>NZ_JAKEDY010000001.1:0-2235000 GCF_021462425.1 Afifella sp. H1R | reverse complement strand
CGGTTTACAGCGCGGAGCTGATTTTCAAGATCTTCCGGGATATCGGTCATCCGATCGGACATATGCGCAAGATCGCGGATCTGAACTTCGACACGGAGGCGGGTCGCCGATTTCTCCTGAACGACTGGCGTGCGCGCCCCGAGTGCCAATCGGGAGGCATGTCTCGGCAAGCGTGCTGGGAACGTATCCAAGCGGAGGCGATCGTCACGCCGAAGGATCTGGCCGAAGACGGGAAGCTGAAACTCTATCTGACGACTTTCTAGACGCCCGAGGAACGGGGGGAGAACCCCGGGCGAGAAACGGGGCGCGGCCTCCGATCCGAGCGCGGGGAGACAGGCGACGGGCATGAGAGGTTTCTGCGGGGGGCGCGACCGGTGGCGTTTCATGGACCGGAGGAGCTTTCCGGCTGTGCGATGTGGCCATCGGCAGACGCAAAACGCCCGGGCGTCCGTTCCGATTGCGCCCAATGACGGGTCGTCGTGGGCAGACATGGGATCGGAGTTTCGCTTTCAAGCGTCAGGGGCGAAGGCCCCCGGAGGCCATTCTGAGAGCCTGCGGCCTCAGCTGGTTCCATGCTCTTGAGCAAGCGCGGCCTTTAAAGCCTCGATCGTGACGCGGATCCGTTCCGCGGCCTTCATGTCGGAGTGAACCACCAGCCAGATGTCGCGCCGGAAGACGGGTCCATCGCCGCTCACGGCGACAAGCCTCCCGTCCTGTTCGGCCATGAAATCCGGCAAGATCGCGATGCCGGCGCCCGCCTTTGCTGCGGCGAGCTGGATTTCCGCGGTGCTGGCGGTGAAGGCGATGGGTCTGCCTGCGGCGATTTCGCGAAGTCTCACCTCTTGCGGCGCGGTCGCCATGGACCCGTCATAGCCGATGAACGTCCAGTCTGGCTCCGGCGTCTCCTCCAGATAGGCCGGGCTCGCATAGAGACGAAACGCCATCACGCCGAGCTTCGTGATCGTAAAATCCCCCGTCTCAGGGCGGCTCAGGCGGACGGCGATATCGGCCTCGCGTCTTTCCAGGGCGGAACTGCGGAATTCGCCGAGGAGACGGATCTCCAGTCTGGGATGGCGTTGTCGCAAAGCTGCGAGCGGCGCGGCAAGCCGGGCGGCCGCGTAAGCCGGCGGGGCGCTGACGGCGACGTCTCCGCTCAATTCGGCGCGCGCTCCGGCCGCCGCGCGTGCGACCGCTTCGGCGCCCGATTCCATCGTCCGGGCGAGGGCCGCGATCCGCTCTCCGTCCGGCGTCAGTGTCAGACGCCGACCGCGCCGGTCGACCAGCTTGACGTGAAGATGCGCCTCGAGCGCGGCGATCCGGCGGGCGACCGTTGCATGCTCCACCCCGAGGATGCGCGCAGCGCCTGCGAGACTGCCGTGGGTGGCAAAAACCGAATAATGGCGGAGGTTCTCCCAATCCATATGTCAATATATTCACAAGGCGAGTGCGGAAAAAGGCAATTTTCTCACGTTCTGTGAACCGCCATCATCGTGCCGAACAGATGGAGGCCCAGATGGTGGAGTTTGAGGTTCGGATTGCAGCGCCCGGCGGGCCGGAGGTGCTCGAGGTCGTAAAGGCGGCGCCCAGGGAGCCGGGTCCGGGCGAGATTTGCCTGCGCCAGCACGCCATCGGCGTCAGTTTCATCGACATCTATCACCGACGGGGGCTTTATCCGTTGCCGGCGCCAGGGGTTCCCGGTGTCGAGGGTGCGGGGATCGTCGAGGCCATCGGGCCGGATGTCGAGGGACTTCGGGTCGGGGATCGTGTCGTCTATGCTAGCGCCCCCGGCGGCTATGCTTCAATGCGGCTCGTGCCCGCCTGGCGAGCCGTCCGGCTGCCGCCGGAGATCCCTTTCGAGATTGCCGCGGCGTCGATGCTGCGTGGCCTGACCGCGCATATGTTGCTCACGGTCAGCCATCCGGTGCGGGACGGATCCGTCCTTCTCGTTCATGCCGCCGCCGGTGGCCTCGGCGTGATGCTGACCCGCTGGGCCAAAACGCTCGGGGCCGTGGTGATCGGAACCGTCAGTACGCCGGAGAAGGCGGCTTTCGCCACAGCCAATGGCGTCGATCACGTCATCCTCGGGCGCACCGCCGATGTGGTGCGCGAGGTTTCGGATCTGACGGGCGGACGGGGCGCGGATTTTGCGATCGATGGCATCGGCGGGGACATGCTGCGACAATCGCTGAGGAGCGTCCGGCCTTTTGGCGCCGTCGCCAGCATCGGCTGGGTCGCGGGCCCGGTCCCGCCGATCGGGATCGATGAACTGGGAACGGCGACATTGGCGAAACCAAGCGTCATGGCCTATGCGGCCGATCAGGCGTGCTATCCGGAAGCCGCGAATGCGGTCATCGCGGCGTTCGGATCTGGGATTACCGCAGAGATCGGCGGACGCTACCGACTGAACGAGGCGGCGAAAGCGCAGGCCGAGCTCGAGGCTGGCGGCACGACCGGCAGCCTGGTCCTTCTGCCCTGAGGTGTGTCATGTCGATCATCGCGCCCGCGACGGCGCGACGTTGACGGGCGCAGCGCCGGATATCATCCCTCCGCGGAAAGGAGGGCAAAACCGACGGATGCCACCAGCATGACCGCAAAGACGACATTCACGGCGCGTCCGATCGCGGGGTCCGTCAGAATTCGTGAAAAGACCGCGCCAAAGGCGAGCCATGCCGTGTTGACGATGACGATGACGAGCGCGAGTGCGGCGAGCTTGTAGACGGCATCGGCCGTGAGATCGTCCGCGACGACGGTGTGGCCCGCATAGACCGCCCCGATCGCGGCAAAGGCCTTCGGATTTGCAATCGCCAGACTGAAGCCCGGCACGAAGGCCGGCGCCTCTTGCGCGCGCGGCGCGAGGGGCCCGACGGGCGCGGTGGCGATTTTCCAGGCGAGATAGAGGATGTAGATCCCGGCGAGGATCGTCAGCGCCGTGAGCAAGACCGGCTGGGCCAGGATCAGCGTGGTCACGCCGGTTGCGATCATCAAGAGGACACCGGCTGTACCCGTGATGATGCCGACAAGGTAGCCGAGGCTGGAGCGAAAGCCGAAGGCCATGCCGAGACCGGCAAGGCTCATCGTGGCGGGGCCGGGACTTCCCATGAGCGGAAGCGCCGCGAGCCAGAGCAGAAGAATTTCATTCGCCATAGGCGAGGCCCATGCGGGGAGCCGCGCGCTCCTGAACGAGAAGATGCGCGACGGCCGAGAGGATGCCAAGGCCGATCGCAAGATACCAGATCTGATCGTAACTTCCGTAGCGATCAAAGAACACGCCGCCGAGCCAGACCCCGGCGAAGCCGCCGAGCTGGTGGCTCAGGAAGACGAAGCCGAACAGGGTTCCCATCGCGCGCGGGCCGAACATCGTCAAAACCAGCGCGCTCGTCAGAGGCACGGTCGACAGCCAGAGGCCGCCCATGACGAGTGCGAAGACCATGACAGAAGCGGGCGTCACCGGAAGCGAGATGAAGACGAGGATCGCGAGCGCCCGCAGCGCATAAATCGCGGCAAGCACATAGGGCTTCGGAAATCGCGTCCCGAGATGCGACGCAAAGAGCGTGCCGAAGATGTTGGCGAAGCCGGCCAGGGCGAGCGCCTGGAGCCCGAGCGCCCGCAGCTCCGCCGCAGAGGCCGTCGAGACGCAGAAATTCTGCACGTAGTTCGGAAGGTGCGCGGTGATGAAAGCGAGATGGAAGCCGCAGACGAAGAAGCCGGCACTGAGCAACGTATAGCTCGAATGCCCGAAGGCTTTTCGGACGGTTTGCGCGATCGACGCGCTGTCGGCGTCGCCGATCCTCGGGCTGCCGTCGGTGACGTGTGCACGCAGAAACGGAATGCACAGGGCCATGGGGGCGAGCGCGAAGGTGACGACGACCAGCGTCATCCGCCAGTCGAGCCATTCGATCAACCAGGAGACCAGAAGCGGCAGGACGACCTGTCCCGTCGACCCCATGGCCGAGGTGATGCCGAGATAGCGAGCGCGTTTCTCCACGGGCGCCGCCCGTCCGACCACCGCCAGGACGACCCCGAACGCCGTGCCGGAAATCCCCATGCCGACGAGGAGGCCGGCGCCCAGATGCTGCGCCAGCGGCGTGGTGCCGACGACGGTCACCAGCATGCCGGCGACATAGCAGAGGAAGCCGAGCCACAGGGCGCGCCGGTCCCCGAACTTGTCGGCGATGATCCCGAAGCCCGGCTGCGCTAGGCCCCAGACGAGGTTCTGGATTGCGATCGACAGCGAGAAGACTTCGATGCTGCCGCCAAAAAGGTCGCGCGACAGGGGCTCGATGATGCCGCCGAAGACCGATCTTACGCCGAAGGCCAAGGCGAGCACGACGCTGCCGGCGAGCACGATGATCAGGTTGCCGCGATCGTCACTGCTACGATTGTCGGTGCCGCGATTGTCGGTGCCAATGGTCGGTCTGTTCGCGGTCATCTCGCGTCCGCCTTCTCACATCACCTGTCTGAACCGCGCGTGGGCAGATTGATCCCAATATCGGGATTGACGGGGAAGCTAGCAGCGCCCTAGACTTTTTAATAACGAATATTGATGAAGTGCGGATTTTGATTTCGTGAAGCGTGTTCGGTCTTCCAGGTCGGCGCCAGGCGGTTGGGAACGGCGACGTTTTGAGGGGGAGCGCCTTCACCGGAAAGCGATGCGGCAGAGGCTTCACCCGATACGAAAGACCCCGTCATGATGATCGCCCACTACTCCCACCGTCTGCCCGCCAGCTACGACATGGGCCTTGTCCGCTCGCGGGTGAATGACCGCAGCGGCCAGTGGTCGGCGGTGCCGGATTTGTATTTCAAGGCTTTTCTCGTGCGGGAGATCGGCCGCCTCGGCGCCGTCGCGAACGAGTATTCTTCCCTCTATCTCTGGCGCCAGGAGGACGCCTTTCGGACGTTTCTGAGCGATGGCGGGTTCGACGTCGTGACCCGTTCGTTCGGTCGTCCGTCCGTAGCGACCTACGTCGCCTTGGAGGCTCGGCGCGGCGCCGGTGTGGCCGCGAAGTTCCTTGCGATGAGCGAGAGCGACATTCCGGTCGATGCCGATTTGACGGCGGCTCTGGCGGGCGAGGGGGCGTGGTGCCGCGAGGCCGCTTCGGCCAGCGGCACCGTGGTGGCGACGGTGGGCGTGGACACGCGTTCGTGGCGGACGGTGCGGGTTTTGATCACGGAGGGGGAGAGTGCAGATCCGAAGGCGACGCGCTACGAGATCTGTCACCTGGCCCGCCCCCAGTTCGACACGCCGCCGCTCAGCGAGGCCGTCTCCGGGTGAACGCCCGGTCGCGTCCGGAGCCGTGAGGATTGGTGCATGTTCAGCCACGTGACGCTCGGAACGAACGACATGGAACGGGCGGCAGCTTTTTACGACGCCGTGCTCGCGCCGCTCGGGCTGCGGCAGCGCGTTGTCGAGCCGGATGGGGGGCCTGAGACACGTTGCTGGATTGCCGGAGGTCAGCAATTGCCGCGCTTTTATGTCTATGCCCCGTTCGACGGGGCACCGGCGAGCGCTGGCAATGGCACGATGGTGGCTTTTGAAGCGCCATCCCACGCGGCGGTCGACGGTGCCTATGACGCGGGACTGGCTTCGGGGGGAGTGGATGCCGGGCGCCCCGGCCCGCGGCTGCATTATGGTGATGGATATTACGGTGCCTATCTCCGCGATCCGGACGGCAACAAAGTCCACATCGTTCACAGGGGTGATCTGCGATGAGAGACATCTCCGGACGCTGTGGCGATGACCGACGCGGCAGAGCATGGCGCCGGGCGGGCGCCTACCAGCTCGGCCGGTAGGTGAGGATCTTGACCGCGGCCGCACCGAACAGAACGCCGAGCAAGGCATCGATCGGGCGTCGGATCGAGAGGTAGAATCGCGAGGCGGTTTGCGTGGAGAACAGATAGGCGTAGCCGACGAAGACCGTCATCGCGACGAACGCGCAAATGAGGATGACGGTCATCAGGAAGGCGGCGGGCGCCGTTTCGCCGACACCCACGGACAAGGTCGCGAGCCAGACCAGAGGCGCCTTGGGATTTGTCAGGTGGAGCAAGAGCCCCTGCGCGAAGCAGCGCTTGAGGCTGCCCGTTCCGGCCGATTTGGGCGTGGCTGCGGGCCCCGCCGTGAAGGCCGAGCGCGCGGATCTCGCCGCGAGGAAGATCAGGTAGAGGCCCCCGGCCATTTTCAGCGCCAGGAAGAGCGTTGCGGAGGCCTTGAGCGCCGCGACAAACCCCAGTGCCGCGACCGAGGCCCAGACCATGGAACCGAGAACCACGCCGCAGGACAGTGCGACGGCCGGGGCGCGGCCTCTCCCCATGGCCGTTCCCATGATCATCAACGTCGCCGGACCCGGGCTTGCGACGCCCACCGTGAAGATCGACAGAATGACGAGGAGGTTCGGCAGGTGCTGCCAGATCGTATCCGTCGTCATGGGGTGGAATTCCGGTGCTGACCCATAGAGGCTCGGCTCGCCCCGACGCGTGACATCGTGATTGTCTCTTCACGAAAATCTACACGCCGCCCGCCACGCGGAAAAACGAATGTTTGTGGATTGTCAGTTCAGAAAAACGGGTATGTCTGCGGCCTCGTGCCGGTGCGCCTTGCCTGCCGGATGCTCCCGGTCATGACCGGGCCTGCTGCAGGGTGAGGTCGGCGGCAAGGCGGGCAACCCTGGCGACATCGAGACTGAGGGCAAGTCCGGCGCCGTCCAGTTCGTCGAGGCGAAACCAGCGCGCCTCAAGCGCGTCATCGCCGGCGATGGGTTCCCCGGCAACGTAGGTGCAGAGGACCGCGATCAGCACGAAATGCCGGCGCAGCCGACCGTCGTCGTCGTGGTCGAAGGCATCGACCGCGGTGAAGACCTGGCGCGCCTGCCCATAAATCCCGGTTTCCTCGAAGAGTTCGCGAACCGCGGCTGCCTCGATCGGCTCGCCGGCTTCGATCTTGCCGCCGGGAAAGCCCCAACGGCCGGCATCCGGCGGATTGGCCCGACGGACCAGAAGTATCCGTTCTTCATGGAAGACGGCGGCAATCGTGGCGGCGATGGGAAGAGCCCTGGAGGTGTGGTGTGGCGTTGCTGGCATAAGGCCTCTCGATCGGGGGCGGCAAAGACAGCGAGGCGGTCGGACCTGTCCTTTCGCCGGCATGATCCGGTGTGCGAGACGCCGACGCATCCGATCCGATGAGACGGCAGCAGACGCATCGCACCGCGTCTCTCAGTGCGGCGCCACGCGATCGATCGTTTCCCGGCGCAGGGCCTCGCACAGATCATGCGCGGCGGGCGTCGCGTTTTGCGACCTGAGGAGCCTCAGCTCGATCGCAGGGAGGGGCGGCAATCCGAGACCATCGTCGGCGCAAACGATGTCGTCGGGCAGACCATGCCCGGTTCTGACCGCGATCCCGAGCTTTGAGCGCAACGCGCCCCAGATCCCGGGGAGGCTCGGTGTCGTCACCGACACGCGCCAGCGCCTGTCCGCCTGGTCGAGCGCGGCAAGGGTCGCCTGCCGGAAGAGACAGGGATGATCGAACATCACCAGCGGAAGCCGGTCCTGCATGCTCTGGTCGGCAACGGCTTCGTGCATGAGCCATCGCATCGGCAGACGGCCGAGAGGCTCTCCGTCGCCGCCGGCGCCTTCCGGGTAAAAGACGATCGCCCCATCGAGACGCCCGGCCCGGATTTCATCACTCAGAGTGTGGTTCGGACCGGCGCGGACTTCCACATGCGCCTCGGGGTGGTCCGCCGCAAACGCGGTGAGCGTGGCCGGCATCACATCGTCGAAGAAATCCTGCGGCAAACCCAGACGCACGGTCTCCGAGGCGACTGCCGCACCCAATGTGCGCGCGGCTTCGTCATTGAGGGCGACGATCTGGCGGGCATAGGCGGCCAGAGCCTCTCCGGCTTCGGTCGGAACCAGGCCTCTGCCTTTTCGGACGAAGAGCTGGGTGCCGGCCTGTTGCTCGAGCTTTTTGAGCTGCATGCTGATCGCCGACTGCGACCGTCCGAGTTCGACAGCCGCCCGCGCGAAACTGCGCAACTCGATGCCGGCCACCACGGCCCGCAAAGCCTCGATATCGAAGGCTGGATTCACTTATCGATTCCTGAAGTGGAAGTTTGAATATATTCGCTATTCAAAAGCGTAGGGCGCTATCAGCCTCATCGTCAATCCCGATGTGTGCGGATTGCGCCTGCGCGGTCCCCCGGCAATCCTCAACAGCCTCGCACGATGCCGAGCTCTTTGCGGTCAGAACAGGTCTCGATCCCAACCATCCGGTCGGCGAGGCCGGTGGCGTCTCCACGAAATCTCCACCGTTTCTCGACCGGGTGTCGAAGGGCGCATGCCAGTGAGGGGACCGGACCCCGAAACGGATATGTTGCATGTCGCCCCGCCTTTCGATCATCGCCTTCGGCCTTTGCGCCGCCGGGCTGTCGTTGTTCTTGATGTTTCGCGGCGAGGCGGGATCAGAGCTCCAAAGCGCGTCGTCTGAGGCGCAGGGACCGACGCAGGTCACCACCGTGACGCTTGCGCCGGAGCGCGTCGTCTTGATCGACGAATTGCCCGGGCGCGTGGCCGCCTACCGAAGGGTCGAGATCCGGCCTCAGGTCGGCGGGATCATCAAGAAGCGGTTTGCGGAAGGTGGGACGCAGGTCGAGGCAGGCGATATCCTGTTTGAAATCGATCCGGCCCTGCTTCTTGCCGATCGCGAAACCGCGCGCGCCGGCGTGACGCGTGCCGAAGGGGCGCTGGAGCATACGCAACGCGGCCTGAAGCGGGCCGAAAAGCTCGTGGCGAGCAAGGCGACGAGCCGCAAGGATTACGAAGACGCCCTCAACGAGCTGACCATGGCGCAGGCCAATCTCGCCGAGGCGCGCGCGGTCTTTCACCGGCGCCAGCTCGACCTCGATTTTGCCACCATCAGGTCGCCGATCAAAGGCTATGTCGGGCGCACGCTCGCCGACGAGGGGGCTCTCGCATCGACGTCCAGTCAGACGGAACTCGCCGTGGTGCAGGAACTGGACCGCGTCTATGTCGATCTGCGCGTACCGGCAACCAAGCTCGACGGGTTGCAAAGGGCCGCGAGGCAGGGGCTCGGGCCGATCGAGATCCTGGATGCGGAGGGCAGGCCGCATCCCCGTCCCGGCAAGCTCGTTTTGTCGGACGTGACGGTGGATACGGGGACCGGCAACACGACGGTCCGTGTCGAGGTGGAAAACCCCGGCTTGCGGCTTCTGCCTGGAATGTATGTTCGGGCAAGACTGCCGCGCGGGCTCCTGCCCGATGCGTTGCTGGTGCCGGAAGATGCCGTCGTCCGCAACGGTGCCGGCGAGGCGCAGATCGTGGTCGTCGCCGACGACGGGCGGGCCTCGCGGCGCGATGTGGTTCTCGGCGATGCCATCGGACGGCGTCTCGTCGTCACCTCCGGGCTGAAAGCCGGAGAAGCCATCGTCGTTCGTGGACAGGACCGCGTGCAGGACGGGATGAGCGTGAAAAGGGTCGCCGCCACGCAGGCTGCCTCACCGGCCACCGACAAGCTCTAGAGATCAGATCCCATGCCGCAGTTTTTCATCGACCGCCCGGTCTTTGCCTGGGTGATTGCGATCTTCATCGCGCTCGCCGGACTTGTCGCCATTCCGCAACTGCCGGTGGCCCGGTTTCCCGTCATCGCGCCGCCGAGCATCAGCATTTTCGCGACCTATACCGGCGCGACGGTGAAGACCGTCAACGACAGCGTGGTGACGCCCATCGAGAAGGAGCTCTCGAGCGTCAAGAACGTGCTCTATTACGAATCCAGTGCCGACTCGACCGGTGGTGCCAACATCACGGTGACGTTCAAACCCGGAACCAATCCGGAATTGGCACAAGTGGACGTTCAGAACCGCCTGAAGGACGCCGAACCGCGCCTTCCGGAGGCCGTCCGGCGCGCCGGCATCAGTGTCGAGGCGGCAGAAACCGGCTTTCTCATGGTCATCACACTGAAGTCTCTCAGTGGCGAGACCGAAGAGCTGGCCCTCGGCGACTATCTGACCCGCAACATCAGCGAAGAATTGAAGCGGGTGCCGGGCGTCGGCCGCGTCCAGCAGTTCGGCTCCGAACGCGCCATGCGCGTCTGGGTCGATCCGGCGAAGCTGGCGGCCTACGACCTCACCATGGCCGACGTCACGGAGGCCATCACGCGCGAAAACGCGCAAGTCTCGCCCGGACGGGTCGGAGACGAGCCGACAGTTCCGGGGACGAAGATCTCGACGCCGCTGACGGTGCATGGTCAGTTGACCACGCCGGAGGAGTTCGCCGCGATCCCGCTCAGGGCACAACTCGACGGCTCGCGTCTTCTCCTGTCGGATGTCGCGCGGGTGGAACTCGGCGCTCAGACCCTTGCCTTCAGTGTCAGCAGCAATGGCAAGCCCGCGGCCGCCGCCGCGATCCAGATGACGCCCGGCGCCAATGCCGTCAGCACCGCCGCCGCGATCGAGAGGCGCCTGGCCGAGCTGCAGCTCGCGATGCCGAGGGATATGGCGGTCACGATCTCCTACAACACCGCACCATTCGTGAAAGTGTCGATCAGCAAAGTCGTGCAGACGCTGGTCGAGGCGATGGTGCTGGTCTTCCTGGTCATTCTGCTGTTCCTACAGAAGATCCGCTATACGCTGATCCCGACCATCGTCGCGCCCATCGCGCTTCTGGGCACCTTCGCGGTGATGATGGTCGTGGGCTATTCGATCAACGTCCTGACCATGTTCGGCATGGTGCTCGCCATCGGCATCATCGTCGACGATGCCATCGTCGTCGTCGAAAACGTCGAGCGGATCATGTCGCGCCAGGGCCTCTCGCCGAGGGATGCCACCCGTCAGGCGATGCGCGAGATTTCAGGCGCCATCGTCGGGATCACGCTGGTTCTGGCCGCCGTCTTCATTCCGATGGGGATGGCCGGCGGTTCCGTCGGTGCGATCTATCGCCAGTTCACCGTGTCGATGGCGGTATCGATCCTGTTCTCCGCCTTCCTCGCGCTGACCCTGACGCCCGCACTCTGCGCGACGATCCTGAGGCCTTCGAACACGCATGCCACAAGCGGGTTCTTTGGCTGGTTCAACAGAAAGTTCGATGCCTTGAGCGCTGGCTACACCGGCGTCGTCGGCTGGATGCTGCGGCGGGGCGGGCGGATGCTGGTCGTCTATGCCGTGCTGTTGGTGGGGCTCGGCATCGGCTATGCGCGGGTGCCGACGTCGTTCGTCCCGGAAGAGGATCAGGGAAACTTCATGGCGATGTTCGAGCTGCCGGCCGGTGCCACCGCCGAGCGCACGCGCGAGATCGTCGCAACATATGAGGCCCACACCGCGTCCCGTCCCGATATCGTCGAGAGCATCGTCATTCTGGGCTTCGGATTTTCCGGCTCCGGCCCCAACGCGGCGCAAGCCTTCACCAGCCTGAAGGATTGGAGCGAGCGCGAGACCACGGTGAACGAAGAGATCGCGGCGGCCGAGGCGGCGATGGCGGATATTCCCGAAGGCACGGCGATGATCATGAAGCCGCCGGCGATCGAATCTCTCGGCACCACATCCGGCTTCGCTCTCCGGCTGGAGGATCGCGCCAATTCCGGTCCGGCCGCGCTGAAGGCGGCTGAAAACCAGCTGATCGGGCTCGCATCCGAGAGCAGGCTTTTGACCGGCGTGATGACGGAGGGTCTGCCCGACGGCCAAAGCATCGCGCTCAGGATCGATCGTCAGAAGGCGCTGGCGCTCGGCGTTTCCTTCTCGGCGATCAGCGACATGATTTCGACCGCGATCGGATCGAACTACGTCAACGATTTCCCGAACAAAGGCCGGCTTCAGCAGGTGGTGGTGCAGGCCGATGCGCCGGCCCGGATGCATGTCGAGGATGTCCTGCGTCTTCAGGTCCGCAACATCGAAGGCGGCATGGTGACGTTGTCCGAAGTCGTCGAACCCGTATGGGAGACATCACCCCTGCAATTGGAGCGTTACAACGGCTATCCGGCTGCGCGCATCTCAGGTTCGGCCGCGCCGGGGGTGTCGAGCGGCGCGGCGATGGCCGAGATGGAGCGCCTGGCGCAACAGCTGCCAAAAGGCTTCGCGCTCGAATGGACCGGGCAATCGCTGCAGGAAAGGCAATCCGCGGCGCAGGCTCCCATGCTCCTGGCCGCCTCGATGCTGGTGGTCTTCCTAGTGCTCGCGGCCCTCTACGAAAGCTGGTCGATCCCGCTCGCGGTCATGTTGGTGGTGCCCCTCGGCGTCCTGGGTGCGGTCATGGCCGTGCTGGCGCGGGGGATGGAGAACGACGTGTTCTTCAAGGTGGGGCTGATCACCATCATCGGACTGTCCGCCAAGAACGCCATTCTGCTCGTCGAGTACGCCCGACACCTCAGGAACGACGGAATGAGCCTCTATCGGGCGCTGCTGCGGGCATCCCGGTTGCGGCTTCGGCCGATCGTGATGACCTCGCTCGCCTTCATTCTGGGCGTCGTGCCGTTGATGATCGCACAGGGCGCCGGGTCCGAAATCCAGAATGCCATCGGGACCGGCGTGTTCGGCGGGATGCTTTCCGCGACGGTGCTGGCGGTGTTCTTCGTGCCCATGCTCTACGTTGCCGTCAGCAAGCTGAGCGTGCCGAAATCGTGGCGAAAGACCTGAAGCAGGGGGGCTCGGGCAAGTGAAGCTGCAGGTGCGGGGGTCGGGAATCGAAGAATGGCCATCAACAACGCTTTGATTTTGATCGTCGAAGACGAGCCCGAGATCGCCGACATCATCGGGACCTACATGTCGCGCGAAGGGTTTCGGACCATCACCGCGGGCGATGGGCGTGTCGGGCTCGAGCATCATCTGCGCCTGCGGCCCGATCTCGTGGTCCTCGACATCAAGCTGCCGGGACAGGACGGTTATGAGGTGCTCGCGGCGATCCGCCGGCGCGGCGATACGCCGGTGATCATGGTCACGGCGCTGGCAGAGGATCTCGACAAGCTTCAGGCTCTGCGCATCGGTGCCGACGATTATGTCGTCAAACCGTTCAACCCGCTGGAGGTGGTGGCCCGCGCCAAGGCCGTGCTGCGGCGAAGCATGGGGCGCGGCAGCGAGCAGGTGCTGCGCGTCGGGCCGCTGAGCGTGGACCCGCAGGCTTATCGCGTCGCGGTGGAAAGTCCGACCGGCCCCGTGGCGCTCGAGCTGACGCGCACCGAATTTCGCATTCTCGCGCATATGGCCGCGAGCCTCGGCAAGGTGTTCGAGCGCTCCGAACTGGTCGATGCCTGCCTGCCGGAAGGCGAGGCGCTCGACCGGACGGTGGACAGCCATATCAGCAATCTGCGGCGCAAATTGGCGGCGGTCGGGGCCGACGGGTTGCTTACGGGTGTGCGTGGCGTCGGCTACCGGCTGGACAGCCCTCATGTCTAGAAACCTGAATTCCCTGATCGTCCGCGCGATGATCGCATTGACCCTCTTGGCCTTCGCCGTCGTCTATTTCGGGCTGACCGCATATTTCTTCTTCATCTACGAATGGCTCTATCCGGAGTTCACCGAAGACGATTTCCTGCGCACCGGCGACGTCGTGACGTTGGGGCTGCTTCTGGGGATCGGCATATCGACGGCCTCGTTGCTCGGCTGGATCCTCGCGCGGCGGATTGTGGAACCGTTGAAATCGGTGGCCGGGGCCGCGCGCCGGGTCGCGGAGGGGGATTTCTCCGCACGCGCCTCCCTGCGTCGGGGTAATTTCGGCGAGGCGAGCGATCTGGTCGACGACTTCAACCAGATGGCAGAACGGCTGCAGCGGGCCGAGGCCGAACTGCAATATTCGAATTCCGCGATCGCGCATGAACTGCGCACGCCTTTGACCATCCTGCGCGGGCGATTGCAGGGCCTGCTGGACGGTGCCTTCGCCCCCAGTGCCGCGCTCTACGAAAGGCTCATCGAGCATGTGGACGATCTGTCGGCGATCGTAGAGGAATTGCGGACCCTGGCGCTGAGCAATGCGGGTCAGCTCGATCTGCAATCTTCGCGTCTCGATCTGGCGGTGGAGGCCGAGGCGGCGCTGACCTCGCTCGAGGATCAGCTCGGCAAGGCCGGGATCGCCACGACCCTGGCGTTGAGGAGCGCCGTCACGAGCGCCGACCGCTCGCGCGTGCGACAGGCCTTCGTGGCACTTCTCGAAAACTGCTGCCGCTATGCGCCGCAAAGCACCGTCCGTGTCGAGACCGGCGTCGCCGGGCAGCATGTCTTCTTCCGCTGCAGCGACACCGGGCCCGGCCTTTCCGACGAGGCCCGCCCGCGCGCTTTCGAGCGGTTCTGGCGGGCCGACGAGTCGCGAGGGCGGAGCGGCGGCGGTTCCGGCCTGGGCCTGCCCATCGTCAAGGCGATCGCGCAGGCGCATGGCGGTGACGCGCTGATCCTTCCGTCCGACGGACCTGGCCTTGTTGTCGAAATCCGGCTGCCCGTCGCAGGCACGGGCGCGCGGATCGACCGGCGGCCGCAAGCCGCATCGGAGAGGGATGCGCTCTCTGGTCGTTCGCTCCCCTGACCTCGTTCAGGCGCGATCTGCGTTGAACACCGTGGCGGTTCCGGGCGTCGCTCGTCTCATGCAGATCAGGGTGGCGATGAAGAGCGCGGCGCTTGCGATCAGGAGCGGCGCGTCGAAGGACTGGCTCTGCCGATAGAGCGCATTGGTGACGAGGGGTCCGACGATCTGACCGACCCCGTAGGAGGCCGTCATCACCGCCAGGATGTTGACGCGGGCCTTGGCTGCGATCTTGCGGGCGGCGGGCATGGCGATGGTCACCGTCCCCATAAAAGTGCCGCCGACGAGAAGTGCGCTCGCGAGCGAGGCCGCCGGCATATGGACGACCGGCAGGCCGACGCCGACGGCCTGGACCAGCAGATTGGCGACGAGGCTCCTTCCGGTTCCGAGCCGGCGATGAAGGGCGTGCCAGAAAAAGCAGGACGGCACGGCGCCGAGCCCGAACACGGCCCAGATGTGCAGCGGATTGAGGTCCGCAAACGAGGTGCGCACGAGAAGCGGCAGGTAGGTCGCGGTGATGATGTAGCCGAAGCCCGCGAGCCCGTAGACGAGGACGAGGCGGCCTGCCCCGAACGGGACCGAGGCCTCGCCGTCGGCTTCATGCGGCAAGGCCGGCGCCGGGGCACTGTCGACGCGGGCCTGCAGGATGATCGTGAGAACCGTGAGTGCCAGTGCCGCGGCTGCGAGAACGAGCCAGATGGCGGGGCTTTGCAGAGCCAGGACATCGCCCGCAGCGACGAGTTCGGCGGAGACGAGGATGCCGAGGCCAACGCCGGCGAAGAGGGCCGGGGCGCCGTCGTGATGCCCGCGTTCATGGATCAGCCAATGCGAGGCGGCGACCATGGCGACGGCGCTGAAGATTCCGGCGAAGCCGCGCACGGCGACGATGAGCCATTCCGGCAGCGGCAGGCCGAGTGCGGCCAGCGAGGCGACGGTCGCGATGGCGGAAAAGGCGCAGAGCTTGCGGCCGGCTGCGCCCGTGACGAGGCCCAAGAGCAGCGCTCCGATGAGGTAGCCCGCATAATTGGCGGATGCGGCGTAGGAACCGCCTTCGACGGAGATCTGGCCGCTCTTGACCATCAACGGATAGAGGCCGGTGAAGGCGAAGCGGCCGAAACCCATGCCGATGACGAGGATGAGGGCGGCCGCGATCCCCGCCAGCCGTTCATTGGGTGGCATCTTATTGCGGGGCATCTCAATGCGAGGCATCGGCGATCTCGGCGATGTCTGCGAACGCACGAAGCGTCTCGCGGAATTGCAGGACAGCCGGGGTCTTAAAGCCCGGCCTTTCGGCGAGACAGGTGTCGACCGTCATCAACGGCTTGATCGTGAATCGATCGGCGTCCGGCACGAGATCGAGAACGCTGCGCGGCAGCAGCGAGAAGCAGGTTCCTGCCGCGGTCAGGGCGACCATGGCGTGATAGGATCTGACCTCGTGGAACTGAAGCCGTGCGGATCTGGTGCCGCCATCCGTCACCCATTCCTCGGCGAGCCGGCGATAGGTGCAGCCGGGCGCGAATGCGGCGAGCGCGCGGGGCTTGATCTCTTTGGCGTGTTCGATCTCCGGGTGCCCGGGTGGCAGCAGGAGCACGAGCTCTTCTCGGAAGAGCGGCGTCGTCGCGACCTCGTCGGCTCCAAACCCCGCGTCGTCCGGCGGCAGGGCGATCAAGGCGCAGTCGATCCGATGCGCGAGCAGGGCGTCGACGAGCTGGCGGGTCGGCGCCGTGACGAGCTCGATCGTCACCTCCGGCCAGTTCGCGTTGAACTCGGCCAAGGGCAGGGGCAGGCGGGCCGCGACCGTCGATTCCATCGAGCCGATGCGCAAAGTGCCGACGGGCTCTTTCGGATTGACGACCTGTTCTGCTTCCTCCGCGAGATTGAGGATGCGTTCGGCATAGTCGAGATACGCCACGCCCTCGGCCGTGAGTGTCATGGCCTTTCTGTCGCGCTGGAACAGCGGCACGCCGATCTCGGCCTCGAGCTGCTGAATGCGCGTGGTGACGTTCGAAGGCACCCGCCCAAGGAGATGAGCCGTGCGGGTGATGCTCCCTTCCCTGGCCACGGTGCGGAAGATGGCGAGCGATGCCAGATCCAAAGAAATTCTCCAATGCGAAATATGTCCGCCAGTTTGTTCATATAATAAGAATAATAGTCAACGGCTTTTTCCGCCCGAAGAACGTTTCCGGCCCGTGCCGGGTATGCGAGACGGTCTGCTAGGGTGTCAGGAAAGATAAGGACGCCGCAGGAACCGAATGGATCATCTCGACAGGATCAGCATGGCCGAAGCGCGCCGGATCGCGCTCGGGGCACAGGGCTTTGGTGCCGCCCGTTCGGCCAATCCGACCTCTGCCAGTTTGCGCCGGGTTCTTGACCGGGTTCAGCTTCACCAGATCGACAGCGTCAACGTTCTGGCGCGGGCGCATTATCTTCCGGCCTTTTCCCGGCTCGGCGCCTACGACCGTGAGCTTCTGGACAAGCTCGCCTGGGGACCGAAGCGGCAGCGCAAATTGTTCGAATACTGGGCGCACGAAGCCTCGCTCGTGCCGTTCGAGGTGCAGCCTTTGCTGCGCTGGCGCATGGCGCAGGCCGATCGCGGCGAGGCGGTTTGGAGCTGGATGCGCCAGTTCGCGACCGAGCATCGGGCGGAAGCGATGGCGCTGCTGCAGCGGATCCGGGAGGAGGGGCCGCTTTCCGTCTCCGACTTCGAGGCGCACAAAGGGCGTCCCGGCTGGTGGGAATGGAGCGGCACCAAGCGGGCGCTCGAATGGCTGTTCTGGGCAGGTCACCTGACGACGGCGACGCGACGCGGAAATTTCCAGCGCGTCTACGACCTTCCCGAGCGCGTCCTGCCCGCCTCTGTCCTCGATCAGCCGACGCCTTCGGAGGCGGATGCCCATCGCGCCTTGATCGAACGCGCCGCACGGGCGCACGGCATCGCGACGGATCGCGAATTGCGGGATTATTTCCGCCAACCGCCGGGACCGGCACAAGAGGCGATATCCTCGCTTGCCGAGGACGGGGTCCTGTTGCCCGTGAGCGTGCCGGGCTGGCGTCACGCCTGGCTCCATCGCGAGGCCCGCCGTCCGCGCCGGATCAATGCGACGGCACTGCTTGCCCCGTTCGATCCGCTCGTCTGGGAAAGAGACCGCGCCGAGCGGCTCTTCGGCTTCCGCTACCGCATCGAGATCTATGTCCCGGCGGACAAGCGCCAGTACGGCTATTATGTGCTGCCGTTCCTCTTCGGCGACAATCTGGTGGCCCGCGTCGATCTCAAGGCGGACCGACCGAACGCACGGCTTCTCGTGCAGGCGGTGCATTTCGAGGAGGATGCGCCGGACGAAAGCCGTGACGCGCTCTCCGGCGAACTCGAAAAGATGGCGGCGTGGCTCGGGCTCGATGAGGTGTCTTTCGCACCCGGAAGGGCGTGACGGCGTGGCGCCGGAGCGCGGCCCGGCGCTGTCCGCGGCGTGTCAGAGCCCGGCCCTGCTCTCCCATTCCTTGCGCAGGATCGCGTATTGCATGGTGTTTTCGAAGATCGGATTGCCGGCCTCGTCCTTCATGAACGAGACGTATTCGATGAAGAGGCCCTCCCTGCGCATGCCGAGCCGTTCGCAGAGGTGCTGTGAGGGATAATTCGTGTCCTCGACATAGGCATAGAGACGGCGCGCGCCTTTTGTCGTGAAGAGATGCGCGAAGAGGGCGCGGGCGGCCTCCGTCGCATATCCCGCGCCGGAGAAAGCCTTGTTGAAGTTCCAGCCAAGCGCATAGGTGTCGTCGCCTTCCAAAACGGCGAAGAGATCGCCGATGAGCTCGCCCGTGTCGCGCAGGCAGACGGCGATCTCGCTGTCGCTTTCGGCGCGCTTTTTCACCTCGTCTTCCGCCGCGGCGAGATCGGCGAGCCGCATGGAGAAAAAGCAGCTCACGGCCGGCTCCTGCAAATAGGCGAAGAGGCCCGGCGCGTCGCGCTTCTCGAAACGCCTGAGGATCAGCCGGTCCGTCTCGATAGGCTGCATTTGTCCCTCTCTACGCGGTTTGCGGCATGTCTCGATGGGGACGAGGCTTGGCGCGCGATCATGTCAGCGATGCGGCAGCCCGATCGGTCGGGATGTCAGGCCGCACGCAGGTTTGCGGATGCGGCAGCGCCTCAGATGTCGATGCGGGTCAGGTTCGTATCGAGGGCGAGGATTTCGGCGACGGGGCGGCCGGGCCCGAGGGTCGGAGGGACGAGCCGCATCGCCGCGTTCGGGATGTCGGTCGCCATGGCGACGGCCTCTTCGAGCGAGAGGCCGACATGGAAGATGGCGTTCCTGAGGCAGGTGAGAAGATCGACATGGGCGCCGGCAAGAGCGCCCGCCGCGTTGACGAGGGCGCCGTCGCGGACGCGGATTTCCTCGCCATAGAGGACGAAATGGTCGGGCCCCCCGACCGTCGCCATGGCGTCGGAAACGAGGAAGGTGCGGTTTCTGACCGGGCGGGCGCGGCAGGCGATCGCGACCATCGGCCAGGCGACATGATGGCCATCGACGATGATGCCGGCATAGGCGTCGCTCGCGAGCGCCGTGCCGAGGAGGCCGGGTGCGCGCGAGGTCATGGGCGGCATGGCGTTGTAGAGATGCGTGAAGCAGGCAATGCCGGCGGCAAGGCCCGCCTCCGTCTCCGCGGCATCGGCGGCGCTGTGGCCGGCGGAGACGACGACGCCCATCGCCGCGATTTCACGAACGAGGTCCGGCGGGACGATTTCCGGCGCGAGCGTCAGCATGACCGGGATATCCGCGGCGCGAAGGCGTTCCAAGATCGCCAGGGTGGCGCGATCCATCGGGCGCATATGGGTGGCGTCGTGGGTGCCCTTGCGCTCCGGGTTGAGGTGCGGGCCTTCGAGATGCAGGCCGAGGAGACCCGGCATGCCCCAGGCCTCGATCACCGCCTCGGCGGTCGCGCGCATGCGTTCGGCCGTGGTGGTGATGAGGGTCGGCATCAGGAAGCCGACGCCGAGGCGGCGCTGGGCCGCGATGATCGTCTCGATCGCGGCGGGGCTCGCATCGGAATTGAGCATGATTCCACCGCTGCCGTTGACCTGAAGGTCGGTGAGGGCGGGGATGAGGAGATGGGGCGCGAGGTCGGGCGTCTCATGCGGGCCAAGTGGCCGGATGCGGGCGATCTTGCCCGCCTCGATCTCCACGGCAAGGCCGGTCTCAAAGCGGCCATCCTTCCAAAGTCGGGTCGGAGCGATAAGGCGGGTCACGAGACGAGATCCTCTGAATGGCCGGGGCGAAGCCGATGGGCAGCCGGTGCGGAGGCCGCGGAATGCCTCGGGCAAGGGCGCTCTGTCCGGCCGGCGCGCGAACGGACCGGAGATACGCGCGCCGGCGGGTGCCGGCAAGAGAAGCGGCCGCCTCACATGCCTCGCTCATGCAAGCTTCGGCGGCAGGGAACGCGATTGCGGTTGCCAATTGCCGCAAGGCGTGGTTCAAGGGGCGCGATGACCCCGCGCGTAGAGGCGTTCGTCGCCGTCGGTGGTCACAAGCAACTTTCCGTATCGATCGTTGCCCCGAAGGCGCCCGCTGAGGCGTAAGCTCCCGGCAGCTGATCTACGCAGGCTTCCAAAACCAAGTGACACAGCTCGCGCCGGCCGTCTCAGGCTGGCCGCGACGAGAAAGCTCATATTGACACTTTTCAATGAACTCGGCCTCGCCGAGCCGATCCTTCGTGCCGTCGCCGCCGAAGGCTATACCAATCCGACTCCGATTCAGGCGCAGGTCATCCCGACCATGCTTGCCGGCCGCGATCTTCTCGGCACGGCGCAGACGGGAACCGGCAAGACGGCGTCCTTCGTGCTGCCGCTGCTCGACAAGCTCAGCCGCACGATGGTGCCGGCCGCGCCGCGCACATGCCATGCCCTCATCGTCGTGCCGACGCGCGAGCTTGCCCAGCAGGTCGCCGACAGCGTGCGCAATTATGGGCGCTTCGTGAACATGTCGTCGGCGGTCGTCATCGGCGGCGCCCGGCCCGGGCCGCAGGTGAAGGCCCTGTCGCGCGGTGTCGATTTCATCATCGCGACGCCTGGCCGTCTTCTCGACCATATGCAGTCCGGCGCCGTCCGCCTCGACCAGACCAACGTCGTCGTGCTCGACGAGGCCGATCAGATGCTCGATCTCGGCTTCATGCCGGCGATCCGCAAGATCCTGGCGAAGATGCCGCGTGAGCGCCAGACGGTTCTTCTCTCGGCGACGATGCCGCCGGCGATCCGCAAGCTCGCGGGCGATTTTCTTCATCAGCCGGCGGAAATCTCCGTCGCCCCGGTGTCGCGCCCGATCGAGCAGATCGCACAAAGCGTCATCAACGTGGCGAGTGCCGGCAAGCGCGACATGCTCGTCGATCTTCTCGGCACGGCCGATATGGAGCGGGCGATCGTCTTCACGCGCACCAAGCGCGGGGCCGACCGCGTCAGCCAGCATCTCGACAAGGCTGGCCTGCGCTCGGCTGCGATTCACGGCAATAAGAGCCAGAATCAGCGCGAAAAGGCACTCGGTGCCTTCCGCAACGGCCGTGTGTCCGTTCTGGTCGCGACCGATATCGCGGCGCGCGGCATCGACATCGACGACGTCTCGCATGTCGTCAACTTCGAGCTGCCGAACGTGCCGGAGGCCTATGTGCACCGCATCGGGCGGACCGCGCGCGCCGGCAAGAGCGGCATCGCGATCTCGCTGTGCGATCATTCCGAGCGGGGTCTTCTGCGCGACATCGAAAAGCTGATCGGCAAGAGGATCGATGCGCATGGTGCGGCCCCGCGGCGCGAGGCAGTCGCGACCCAGGCCGGGGCCGAGGTGGTCGGCGAAACCGATGAGGCGCCGTCTGCAGGCGTGCGCCAGCAGGCGGGCGAGCGGCGCGACGAAAGATCACGCCAGCCCGGCAAGCGCACTTCACCCTCACGCAACCGCCGGCGCTCGGGCAACAAACCCGCGGCCTTCGAAGCTCGCTCCGAGGGGCGCAACGAAGGGCGGAGCGACGGGCGGAATGAAGGCCGCAACGGCGATGCCCCGAAAGGCGGACGCAACCGCAGGCCGGAAGGTGCCGAAGGAGGCCGTTCGGCCAAGCGGGCCGAGGGCGGCGCGCCCAAGAGCCGCAAAAGTGGCGCGGATGGCCGGCGTGACGGGCCCCGCCGCGACGGCGGCCGCGGCAACGAGGGCGCCCAGGCCGGTCTGGAACGGATGCTGCGCAAGAGCGGCAAACCAAAAACCGGGGCCGGCGACAAGCAGGTCGCCGCGCGCTGAACGCCTGAACACGTTTGATTTTGAGAGGGCCGGCCGCCATGTGCGGTCGGCCTTTTTTGTGCCGTTGCACGCCCTTCGGCGTCGTCCGTTGCCGGCAAAGGAAAGTCGTGCCGGGCATAGCTGCTCAACGTGCACGGCATTGACAATTATGGCCATTCGCCGGCAGATGGGGCGTCAACGGTTTCCGGACGCAAAGCGACCGGATTAAAAGGGAACACGGTGAGGCGTACCCAGCAGGGACCGAAACCGTGGCTGCCCCCGCAACTGTGAGCGGCGAGCAGGGCTTCAACATGTCACTGGCGCATATGCGCTGGGAAGACGAAGCCACGCTGTGACCCGCAAGCCAGGAGACCTGCCGCTGACGCGCGACGCCGGGCCACCGGTGCCGCACCGCAACGGACGCCGGGGTGAGCGTCTGGCGGTGGAACGGCGCCAGGAATCCCATTTGCGCCCAATCCACGCCAAAACCCCGATCGTCCTTTCCGCATCACTGTCGCGGTTCGTCCGCCACAGTCATTGGAGAGACGATACGAATGAAACTTCGTAAGTTTGCCTGTGCCGCCCTCACATCGGCGGCGTTCCTTCTTCCCGCCGCAGCCGAAGCGCATTTTCAGCTGATCTATACGCCCGAGGTGAACCTCGCCGAGCCGGGCGACGTGCCGCTGAAGCTGATCTTCTGGCACCCCTTCGAGAACGGCCATGTCATGGATATGGGCGCGCCGGAAGAGTTCTACGCCGTCTTCCGCGGCAAGAAGATCGATCTCAAGGACAGCCTCAAGCCGATCTCCTTCGAGGGGCTCGAAAACAGCGCGCAAGCCTTCGATGCCACGCTGCCGGCCAAGCGCGCCGGCGATTACACGCTCGTCGTCGTGCCTCAGCCCTATTACGAGGAGAGCGAGGACATCTACATCCAGCAGATCGCCAAGGCCTATCTGAACCGGGCGCAATTGCCGACCGACTGGGCCGAGCCCAAAGAGCTTGCGACGGAAATCGTGCCGCTCGATCGCCCGACCAACATTCTGGCCGGCTCCACCTTCACGGGGCGCGTCCTGTCGGAAGGCAAGCCGGTCGCAGGCGCCGAGATCGAAGTCGAATACATGGCGGCCGAGCCCTCCATGGACGAGAACAAGCCCACCGAACCCAAAGCCTCGCCGATGCCGGGCGGTGCCGTCGTCGCGATGAGCGACGAGAACGGCTACTTCACCTTCGGCGTCCCGAAAGCCGGGTTCTGGGGCTTTGCCGCGCTCGGTACGGGTCCGAAGACGGAGTTCGAGGGCAAAGAGCTCTCGCAGGACGCCGTCATCTGGGTGCGCGCCTACGACGTCGAGTGACGGCAGGAGGGATCGATGCATATTGTCGACGGAGCTCTCGCCAATGACGTCGTCATCGGGGGAGCGGTGCTCGCGGCCGGGGGCATCGCGCTCGGCCTCAAATCGCTGACGGCGGAAAAAATGCCGGCCGCCGGGGTGTTGAGCGCGACGTTCTTCGTCGCCTCGCTCATCCATGTTCCGATCGGTCCCTCCAGCGTCCATCTCATCATGAACGGTCTGGCCGGGCTGGTGCTCGGCTGGGCCGCCTTTCCGGCGCTGTTCGTCGGGCTTCTTCTGCAAGCGGTGTTCTTCGGCTTCGGAGGGCTCACCGTGCTCGGGGTGAATACGCTCAACATCGCGCTGCCGGCGGTGATCGTCTATTATCTGTGCCGGCGGGGGATCGCCTCCAATTCGCTGACGGTCGCCGCGATTTCAGGCGCCATCGGCGGGGGGCTCGCGATCGCGCTGACGACGGCGTTCGTCGCGATCGCTCTGGCGCTGTCCGGCGACGAATTCATCCCGGCCGCCAAGCTCGTCTTCTTCGCCCATATCCCGATCATGATCATCGAAGCGCTGGTGACGGGGGCGGCCGTGGTTCTCGCCCGCCGCGTCAAGCCGGAGCTCTTCGCCACTTTCAATCGGTCCGCTGCCGAGGAGGTCGCGCTATGAGAAAGCTCTGCGCAGCCCTCGTTTTTCTGGCTCTTCTGCCCGCATCGCAGGCTCTCGCTCACAAGGTCATCGCGTCGGTCTATGCGTCCGGCGATGTCGTGGAAGGCGAGGTCGGCTTTTCCAATGGCGACATGGCGAGCGATGCGACGGTCGAGGTGTTCGACGACAACGGCAACAAGCTCGGCGAGGCGGTAACCGACGAGACCGGAGCCTTCACCTACAAGCCCGAAAAGGCGGTGCCGCTCGTCTTCAAGGCCAATCTCGGCGCGGGCCATGTGGCGCAGGTGCGGATGTCGGCCGAGGAGCTGCCGGAGATCGGCGGTGCGGAGGCCTCATCGCCGGCGCTGGTCGCTGCCGAAGCTGCGGCCGGTGCCGCCGAGCCGGCGTCTTCCGGCGACGAGACTGGGGGAGCGACCGCCCAAAACTCCGGCGTCGACCTCGCCGCGCTTCTTGAAGCACAGCACGAGATGATCACCGAAGCGGTGCAGAAACAGGTGATCCCGCTCCGGCGCGATATCGACGCCTATAAGGAGAAGCACGACATGCAGAGCATCCTCGGCGGGATCGGCTATATCTTCGGCATCTTCGGCGTCGCGTTCTATATCGCGGCCCGGCGCAAGATGACGGCGGCCTGACGATGAGCCACGTTCTCTCAGCCGGACGGCGTGCGCTCACCGATACGGGCGAGGCCAAGGGTACGCTGATCGATGGCATCGACGTGCGCACCCGCATCGTCGTTGCTGTCGCCTTCGCCATCGTGATGGTGAGCCTGCAGGATCTCGCGGTTTTGGCGACCGGGCTTCTGGCGGCGTTCTTCCTGATGCTGTCGGCGCGGCTGCCGGTCGCGCGGACGCTCAAACGCATGGCGATGATGGACAGCTTCATCATCTTCCTGATCGCCATGCTGCCCTTCACCGTGCCGGGCGATGCGATGTTCACCGTCTTCGGCTTTGCGGCGAGCTGGCAGGGGCTGCGGCAGGCGGCGGAGATCGCGCTGACGGCGAACGCCGTCATCCTCGCCTTGATGGCGCTCGTCGGCTCCACCGAGCCGGTGACGCTCGGCCATGCGCTGCGGCGTTTGATGGTGCCGGAAAAGCTCATCTACCTGCTGATGTTCACCGTGCGCTATGTCGACGTGCTGCAGCAGGAATATCAGCGCCTGCGCATGGCGATGAAGGCGCGCGGATTTCGCCCCTCGAACAACCGGCACACCTATCGCTCCGTCGGCTATCTCGTCGGGATGATGCTAGTGCGGGCGATCGAGCGCTCGGAGCGCATTCTCGGCGCCATGAAATGCCGGGGATTCACGGGCCGGATGCCGCTGTTCGACACGCTCGCCTTCACCTACCGCGATGTCGTGTTCGCGACGGGCGTGACGGTCTTCCTCGCCTGTCTCATCGGCGCGCAGGCGATCCGCTGAGGCCATGACGCATGTCTGAACTCATCGCCCTTTCAGATATCCATTTCGCCTATCCTTCGGGGCCGCCGGTCCTCAAGGGCGTCGATATGTGTCTGATGCCGGGCGAGAGGCTGTGCATCGGCGGGCATAACGGTGCGGGCAAGTCGACGCTTCTGCACATCATCGTCGGGCTGTTGCGGCCGTCGCGCGGCCGCATCACCGCCTTCGGCGCCCCGCGGCGCGAGGAGAAGGATTTCCACGAGGTGCGCTGTCGCGCGGGCTTCGTCTTCCAGGATCCCGACGATCAGCTCTTCTGCCCGACGGTCGCGGAAGACATCGCCTTCGGACCGCTCAATCTCGGCAAGAGCCGCGACGAGGCGATGGCGATCGTCGACGACGTTCTGGAGCGGCTCGACCTCGTCAGTTTCCGCGACCGCATCACCCACAAGCTCTCGGGCGGCGAGAAGCGGCTCGTCACGCTCGCCGCCGTTCTGGCGATGGAGCCGGAGGTCCTGCTTCTCGACGAGCCGACCAACGCGCTCGACGTCGACAACAAGGCGCGGCTGAAAGAGATTCTCCTGTCGCTGCCGCAGGCGATGATCCTCGTCTCGCACGACCACCGTTTCCGCGGCGATGTCTCGACCCGCACCGTCGTCATGTCGCATGGCCGGCTGGTGGAGCGCGACATGCATTGCACGGCAACGGACGAGGCCGGCTAGGGCTTCAGGACCGGATGGCCGGACCGTGCGTTGGCCGGCGTCCAAAACTCCTCACGCTTTCAGCCTTTTCGCCGGCAATTCCAGGCCATTTATCGGCTCATGAGCGCGGCGAACGTCAGTGAGCTTTTTTGATTGTCCTATCCCCTCCCGGAGGATAGGATCCTTCGCATGAAGCACGGTTCACACGGCGACGTCGTCATGCGGCTGAAACGGGCCGAGGGGCATCTCAGGCATACGATCGAGATGATCGAGGAGGGCCGTCCCTGCCCGGACGTCGCCCAGCAGCTCCACGCCGTCTCCAAGGCGATCGAGCAGGCGAAGCGCCTCTATATCCACGACCACATCGACCACTGCCTAGACGGCAGCATCGAAGACGGGGCGGACCGCGCGAGCCTGGTCGAAGAGTTCAAGGAAATCTCGAAGTACCTGTGAGGGGATCGCCATGGATATGAGCGGGATGATCGCCGCGGGCGGCAGCAATCCGGTCCTTCTCGCGGCCATGGCGCTCGTTCTCGGCGCGCTGCACGGGTTGGAGCCCGGGCATTCGAAGACGATGATCGCCGCTTATATCGTCGCGATCCGCGGCACGGTGGGGCAGGCGGCCCTTCTCGGCGTTGCGGCGGCGCTGTCGCATTCGCTCATCGTCTGGGTTCTGGCGATCCTCGGCATGCGCTTCGGGTCCGAGTTGATCGGCGAGAAGACAGAACCCTTCTTCGTGATGATTTCGGGTGCGATCATCCTGGCGATCGCGATGTGGATGCTGTGGCAGACGCAACGATCGGCCAGGACGGGCAGAACACATTCGCATGGGGCGCATGATCACGGGCATGACCACGACCACGATCATGGTCACGGGCATGAGCACGAGCACCCGCATCCGCACGATCACGCGCACGCTCATGATCACCCGCACGCTCATGATCACCCGCATGAGCATGATCATGCGGGGCTCGATGCGCATGCCGCCGCGCATGCGCGCGATCTCGAAACGCGGATCGGGGCGGGCAAGACCTCGACCTGGCAGACGATCCTGTTCGGGCTTTCCGGTGGGCTCATTCCCTGCGCCGCGGCGATCACCGTGCTGCTTCTCTGCCTGCAGATCGGAAAATTCTGGCTCGGCATCACGCTGGTGGCCGCTTTCAGCACCGGTCTCGCCTTGATGCTCGTCGCCGTCGGGGCCGTCGCCGCGCTCGGTATCGGCTTCATCTCCGCGCGCTCGTCGCGCTTCGATGCGGTGATGGCGAAGGCGCCCTACCTTTCGGCGATGCTGGTGGCCGCGATCGGCGTCTTCATGATCGTCTCCGGCTGGAGCCATGCCGACATGCACCTCCTCTGAGGGCATCTCCGGTCCAGGCAAGCCTCGCTTGCGACGATTTCTCTGAGAAAATTTTCCGTCTTCGTCATCCGCGATCTCAATCGCGCACGATCTTGTGCTACGCGGCAGGCGTGGGAGGGCGCCTTCGGATCAATCCGCCGCGTGGCGGACACAGGAGACGAAATGACGGACAGAAACGATCCGGTCGTGATGCGCCACAGAAATTTGGAAAAGATCGCCATGACGGCGTTGGCTGTCGGGCGGACGCTCGTCGAAACCGGGGCGAAGACCGATGTCGTGCGCCAGGGCATGACGATGGTCGCCGAAGGGCTCGGCGCGGATCAGATCCACGCCCGCATCGGCTTTGCCTCGCTGTCGCTGACGGTGACGAGCGGCGACAACACCATCACCCGCATGCGCACGGTCGGGGCCCATGGCGTCAATCTGCGCCTGAACCATGGCGTGCGCCGGCTGTGCACGCGGGTGAAGCATCATGACATGACGGTCGCCTCGACCATCGAGGCGCTGACGCATCTCGTCACCAAGACGCCGCGCCATCCCTGGTATCTTGTGGCGCTCGCCGTCGGGCTCGCCTGCGCCTCCTTCGGACGGCTTTTGGGCATCGACTGGTCGGCCTTCATGCCGGTCCTCATCGGCGGGGCGCTGGGTCAGGCGGTGCGGCATTTCCTGCTCAAGGCGCACACCAATCCCTTCGTGGTGGCGGCGATCGTCGCCTGTGTCGCGGCCACCACCGCCGGCTTCGGCTCGGAGCTCCTGGCGAGCCCGATGCTGCAGACGGCGATGTTCTCGTCCGTGCTTTTGCTGGTGCCGGGCGTGCCCGTGCTCAATGCGCAGACGGACATCATGGAGGGCTATCCGACGATGGGCAGTGCCCGCGCCATGACAGTTCTGATGATCCTCGTCTTCATCACCATCGGTGTGTGGGCCGCGCAGATGGCGCTCGGCGTCGGCGGACCCAGGGCGGCGCCGGTCGTGCACGGGGTTCTGCATCAGGCATTCTTTGGAGCGACGGCCGCCTTCGGCTTCGGCATTCTCTTCAATTTCGGCTGGCGCACCTTGTTCTGGGCAGCGCTGGCCGGCGGGCTGGCGCTCAGCGTGCGCACGGTCGGCCTCGAACTCGGCTGGAGCCTTGCCGCCGCGTCGTTCATGGCGGCGGCCGCCGTCGGCGTCGCCGTGCGCCTCCTCAACCTTCTGCCGGATCGCTTCGGGCCTGCCGGAAACGTTCTCGCCGTCGCCGGCTGCATCCCGATGGTGCCGGGAAGTGCCGCATCGCAAGGGATCATGGGGCTGATGGAATTGACCGCGCAGGCGCCGGTCGACGCCCATGCGACGCTGCTTTTCACCGTGGAATACACCTTGCGCGCCATCTTCACGATGGGCGCGATCGGGGCCGGGCTCACGATCGTGACCTCGGTGTTGCGGCGGCCGGATTTTCCGGCCTGGAGCGAGAAGGTCGGTCTCGGCGCGCGCTGAGGGGAGCAGGTCGAGGCGGCGCCGGGGGTTGGCTGCGGCGGAAATTGGTTTAGGTCGTTGAGTGGCGGTGGCCGGAAGCGGTCGCCGCCCGCTTAGCCTCATACCCTTCTCCTGGTATTTCCCGTGCCCCGGGCCGCCCTCTCTTTTTGGACCTCATGCTTTCCAGACATCTGCACTTGTTTCGCGCCGAGCCGCGCATCCTCGCTTTCGGGGCCTCCTCGGCCTTTCTGTCGAGCCCTGGGCAGACCTTCTTCATCGCGCTCTTCGTGGCGCCGATCGCGGCGAGCCTCGGCTATTCGAGCGCCGAAATGGGCGGCATCTATCTCGCCGCGACGCTGACGTCTGCGAGCCTGTTGCCGGCGGTCGGGCATTGGATCGACCGGGTCGATCTCCGGCTTTACGTGACGATCGTGCTCGCCGGTCTCGCCGCCGCCTGCCTGTCCGCATCGCTGGTCGAAAACGGCCTCATGCTCTTCGTCTCGTTCCTGTTTTTGCGGATGTGCGGGCAGGGGCTGATGACGCATATCCAGGCGACCTCGGTGGCGCGCTATTTCGTCAATCGCCGCGGATTGGCGCTGTCGATCACGGCGATGGGCCTGCCGCTCGCGATCGCCGTCACGCCCAATCTCGCCGCCTTCCTGATCGGCGAGATCGGGTGGCGCGCTGCCTATGCGAGCGTCGGCGTCTTCCTGATCGCCGTCGCCCTGCCATGGCTTTTGTGGCTGACGCGCCAGCAATCGCGCTTCACGACGCCGCTCGCGCGGGCGGCGGGTGCGCCGGCGCCGCGGGTTCTCGACGGGCTCAAGATCGTCGCCACGACGCGCTATTTCTGGCTGGCGCTGCCGATCCTCGTCTACATGCCCTTCACGGCGACCGCGCTCACCTTCCACATCGTGCCGATCGGCGAGGCGCAGGGATGGCCGGGTGGATTGATCGCAACCGGTTTCACGCTGATGGCGGTGGGCGACCTCTGCGGGCTCATCGTCTCCGGTTTCATTGTCGACCGGTTGACGGCGCGGCGCATGGTGCCGCTGATGAATCTGCCGCTGTTCGTCGGAATCGCGGTGATGGGATCGTCGTCGAGCGTCTTTGCGCTCATTACCTTCTTTGTCTGTCTCGGCTTGTCGTCAGGCTTGGTGCAGACGACTTTCGGCTCGGTCTGGGCGGAGGTCTACGGCGTGGCCCGGCTCGGGACGGTGCGGAGTTTTGCGGCGATGCTGATGGTGGCAGGAACGGCCGCGGGGCCGGCCGTGCTCGGCCTAGCGCTCGACAGCGGCCTGTCGATTGCGACGATCGCGACGGGCTTCGTCGCACTCGGCCTCGCCGCGGCCGTCCTTGCGGCTTTCGGCGTGTCGCAGAAAGTGGCGCTGCCGGCCGAGGACATCGTCTGACGCCGCACCGCGACACATTTCGATCGAAGAGCCCCGGGGGGAAACATGGACGATTTCGATCCCACACAGATCGCCGAATTGCGTCGGCGCATCGAAGACGAACTCGCCGAGCTTGAGGCGCTGTCGGAGACGGGGTCGGAGGGAAGCCGGCCTGTCGAACTCGACCAGCAGAGCGTCGGACGGATTTCGCGTATGGATGCGATGCAGGTGCAGGCGATGGCGCTTGCCTCCCAGAAACGCAGGACGGCCCGCATCGACGGGCTGAAGGCGGCGCTCAGACGACTGTCTGACGGGGAATACGGCTATTGCGCGAGCTGCGAGGAGCCGATCGCCTTCGGCCGTCTGAAGGCCGATCCGATGGCGCGGCTCTGTCTTGCCTGTGCGCGGCTTGGCGAAACCTGAACATGGCGAGAGACATGAAAACGGCGCCCCGGCGAGGCCGGGGCGCCGCAACGCTCGTCAAGCGATGTCGGCGGGGCGGGGGGCACGTTTGCTGCCGCCGATCATAGCTTTGACGAGGTTCTCCTTGTGGCGGTAGCTCTCGAAGAGCACGCCGACGACATGTGCGAGCACCATGACGAGCATGATGTTGGCGAGGGCTTCATGGGTCTCTTCCACCCAGTCCACGCCCCAATAGGCATCGAGCGTCATCATCCAGCCGGTGACGGCCGTCGCGGCCATGGCCAGGATGAGAGCGAGGACCATCAAGGCGCCGAGCGGGTTGTGACCGATGTAGCGGGGCTCATCGCCTCGCACCGCCGCCTTGAGGTAGCGGGTGACATTGCCAGGCGAGCGGACGAACTGGCCGAAGCGGGCATATTTGGGGCCGACGAGACCCCAAAGGACGCGGAAGGCGACGAGGGCGCCGGCCGCATATCCCGCCCATTCATGCACCGACATCACTTCGTCGCCGGTGAGCCAGGCGACGGTGAAGCTCGCCACCAGGCTCCAGTGAAAGAGCCTGACGAGGGGGTCCCAGACCTTGATCGTCGGTGCGTCCATCTCAGTCGCGGTCCCCGCGGCCCTGGCGCACCATCTCGAGGGTCTTCGGGTCGAAATAGGCTTCGACGCGCTTGCCCTGATCGTCGATCGCATAGGCTTCGTAGCAGCCGTCTTCGGTCTTGATCTGGCGGACTTCCCAGCCCTTGCTCTCAAGCTGCTGCTGCAGCGCTTCGCGCGGCTGCCATTCGGCCATCGGGGCGTTGCAGCGTGCGTCGTCGCTTGCGAAAGCGGTGCCGGCGGTCATTGCGCCGAGCGTCAGAACGGTTGCGGTGATAAGCTTCTTCATCTTGCTCTCCAGTCGGATCGGCCTTTGCGCATCGGCCATGGGAGCAAGATGGGGGTGGTGCCTGAAGCCAGCCTGAAGCACGATTTTCTGGGCTTCAGGCTGGCTTCAGGTTCCCCCCGTATCGGGGGAAGTTTCGCGCATAAAGTTCGGGGGCGACGATGCGGGTTCTGCTCGTGGAAGACGATCGGCTTCTCGGCGACGCCGTGCATGAACACATCGCCGATGAGGGACATGCGATCGACTGGGTCGAGACGATCGCCGATGCGGACGCGGCGATCCATTCCACGCCTTACGATCTCTTGCTTCTCGATTTGATGCTGCCGGACGGGCCGGGGCTCGGCCTGCTGCGCCGGCTGCGCAGCGGCGGAGACGTGACGCCCGTCATCATCCTGACGGCGCGCGACCAGATCTCCGACCGGATCGCCGGGCTCAATTCCGGCGCCGACGATTATCTCGTCAAACCGTTCAATCTGTCGGAGCTGTCGGCGCGGCTTGCCGCCGTGTCACGACGCTATGCCGGAAATCCCAATCCGCTCGTGACGCTCGGCGACATCGAATTCGATCTCGCCGGCCGCTCCGTCTATCGCAGCGGGCGTCCGGTGGAGGTGACGGCGCGCGAGTGGGCGCTGCTCGAAGGCCTTCTCCAGCATCCCGGGACGCTTCTGTCGAAGACGCAGCTCGAAGAGCGGCTTTATCCCTTCGGCGCGGAGGTGGAGAGCAACACGATCGAGGTGCATATCAGCCGCCTGCGCAAGAAGCTCGGGCATGACAGGATCGAGACCGTGCGTGGCATGGGCTACCGGCTGAAACGATGATGTGGCGGATCTGGACGGGTGCGCCGAGCCTGCAGCGCCGCCTGAGCCTCGGGCTGGCGATCGGGGTCACGGCGATGTGGCTGGCGGCAGCGATCGCGGCCGGCTTGGTGATCCGCGAAGAGCTGGACGAGGCCTATGACAGCGCGCTGCAGGAGACCGCGCAACGGCTGTTGCCTCTCGCCGTCCTCGATATCGTGGAAAGGAGCGCGGGGGCGGGTGGGCGCCGGGTCACGCCGATCGGCGAGCACAAGGAGTTTCTGACCTATCTCGTGCGCGATTCGAAGGGCCGGATTCTGATGCAATCGCACGATGCCGTCCCGGCGGATTTCCCCGACACGCCGGCGCATGGTTTCCGCACGACGAAGACGCATCGCATCTATGGCGAGAAGGCGGTGAGCGGCACGATCATCATGGAGGTCGCCGAAACGCTCGCCCATCGCCGCGAGGCGGCGCTCGAGGCCGCGGGAACGCTGTTCCTGCCGCTCCTCGGGCTCATCCCGGCAAGTCTTTTTGGCGTGTGGTGGTTCGTGCGCGTCAGCATTCGGCCGATCCGGTCGTTTCGCGGTGCCATCGAAGCGCGCGGCGAGGGCGATCTGTCGCCGATCGCGGACGGTGGACTGCCGGCGGAGATCGAACCGATCGCCGATGCCGTCAACCGGCTGATGGAGCGGCTGCGGCGGGCGCTCGAGGCGGAGCGGAGTTTCACGGCGAACAGCGCCCATGAGCTGCGCACCCCGATCGCGGCGGCACTCGCCCACACGCAGCGGCTCATCGCCGTCAGCAAGGACGAGGCGGTGCGCGAGCGTGGGCGCCACATCGAGGCGGGGCTGACGCGGCTGTCGTCCCTCTCGGAAAAGCTGATGCAGCTCGCACGCGCCGAAGGCGCCGGGCTGATCGCCGAGGTTGAGCAGGATCTGACGGTGGTTCTTGAGCATCTCGTCGAAGAATTCCGCCGCGCCGAACCGGAAAACGCGCGTCTGCGGCTTGTCACAAACGGCTGCCTCGTCTCGCATATGGATGCCGACGCGTTTGCGATCCTTGTGCGCAATCTCATCGAGAATGCGCTGAAGCACGGCGAGCCGAAGGGGATGATCGAGATCGAGGTGCCGAGCGACAATGTCGTGCGGGTCGTCAATGGTGGGGCCGTCGTCGGCTCCGACGAGCTGAAACGCCTGCGCGGGCGCTTTGAACGCGGGGCGACGCGCGCCAAGGGCGCCGGGCTCGGTCTCGCCATCGCGCAGGCGATCGCGGCGGGCTCGGGCGCGGAGCTCACGCTGTCCTCGCCGGCCGCGGGGCGCGAAGACGGGTTCGAGGCAGTGCTCCGGCTGCCGGAGTAGAGAGAGGTTCTGCGCTCAGCCGGTCTTGCGCAGGGAGCGGATCTGATCGAGGCCGGAAAGGCCGAGTTTTGGCCACATCTGATCGACGCGCGCCTTCACCTCCGGCGACATGTCGAGAACCGTGCCCCATTCGCGGTGCGTCTCCGCGCCGATCTTGTTGGTCGCATCGATGCCGAGCTTGCCGCCGAGGCCGAATTCCGGCGAAGCGAAATCGAGATAGTCGATGGGGGTCGATTCCAGCTGCACGAGGTCGCGCGAAGGGTCCATGCGCGTCGACAGGGCCCACAGGACGTCGGCGCCGTTGTGGACGTCGATGTCGTCGTCGACGACGACGATGCCCTTGGTGTAGCTGAACTGCGGCAGCATCCCCCACATGCCCATCATGACGCGCCGCGCCTGGCCCGGATAGCGCTTCTTGATGGAGACGATGGCGAGCCGGTAGGAGCAGGCGTCCGGCGGCAGCCAGACGTCGGAGATTTCCGGCATCTGCTGAATGATGAGCGGCTTGGCGAGATAGTTGAGCGCCTCGCCCATGACCGATGGCTCGTCCGGCGGGCGGCCGGTGAAGGTGGAAAGATACAAGGGATCGCGGCGATGGGTGATCGCCGTCACGCGCATCACCGGGAAGGGCTCGACGGCGTTGTAATAGCCGGTGTGGTCGCCGTAAGGCCCTTCGGGTGCCGTCTCTTCCGCCGAAACATAGCCTTCGATGACGATCTCCGCTTCCGACGGCACGGGGAGGGGGACCGTCAGCCCCTGCACCACTTTCGGTCGTTCGCCGCGGATGAGGCCGGCGAAATCGAGCTCCGACAGGGTTTCGGGGATCGGCATCACGGCCGAGAGGAGGGTGGCGGGATCGGCGCCGATGACGATCGCTACCGGCATGTCCTTGCCCTGCTTCGCCCAGGCGCGGTGATGGGCGGCGCCGCCGCGATGGGCAAGCCAGCGGGTGATGAGATGCGTGTCGTCGAGAACCTGCAGCCGGTAGACGCCGACATTGAGCGGTCCGTTCTCGGGCGGACGGGTGATGACGAGCGGCCAGGAAATGAGCGGTGCCGGTTCGCCCGGCCAGCAGGTCTGGATCGGCAGGCGGGAGAGTTTTGCGTCCGCCCCGCGCAGCACCTCCGCCTGGCAGGGGGCGTTGCGCACGCTGTCGGGGCGCGTGTTGAGCGCCGCCTTCAGCATGGGCAGATGCGCGATCGCATCGCGCAGGCCGCTCGGCGGCTGTGGCGCGCGCAGCGACGCCATCATCTCGCCGAGCTCTCCGAGGCGCTCCTTCTTCACCCCGAAGCCGGCGGCGACGCGCTCGACCGTGCCGAAGAGATTGACGACGACCGGCATCGAGGCCGGCTCGCCTGCCGCATCGCGCGCATTGTCGAGCTGCAGCGCCGGTCCACCCGCCTGCAGGACGCGGCGGTGGATCTCCGTGACTTCGTGCACCATGGAAACCGGCGCCGAAATGTGCCGGAAGTCCCCCGCACCTTCGAGATGCCTCAGGAAGTCACGCAGATTGCGGAAATGTGGCAGGTCTCGAAAGGTCACCGGCGCCTCCTCTGTGGCTCGATGCGGCAGGGGCAGGGCGGCTGCTTTGAGCTAGATCAAGGACGTTCCCGTTTGTTTGTCGCTGGATTGGACGGTGATGCAAACTTCCCCCAATATCGTCGCAGTGCCGGCGCCCGTGCGCCTGCTCATGCGTCCTTTGCCGCTTCTGCCGTTGCGGCTCATGCTGGAGAGGCTGGTTTCCGGGCTGATTCGCCGTCGCCCGGGGCTGTTTCTGCGGCTCGATCATCATGCCGAGAAGGTGTTTTTGATCGATCCGACGGATCTGCCTTTCGTCTTTCGTCTGAAGCCCGATCCGGAGCATCCGACCGTGGAGCCACTGCGGCGTGAGCGGGCAGGCGCGTGGGACGGCCGAATCGCCGGTCCGCTCGGCGCGCTGATGGGCATGATCCACGGCACCTTCGATGGCGACGCGCTGTTCTTCTCGCGCGATATCATCATCGAGGGCGATACGGAGGCGGTGCTGGCGCTGCGCAATGCGCTCGACGATGCCGAAATCGATCTGATGGAGGAGGCGGCGATCGCCTTCGGGCCGTTCCGGCCGGCGATCGAGCCGTTTCTGCGCGGCGTGACGCCCGTTGCCGCCCGGATCACCGGGCTTCCCCTTTCCCGCAGCGATGAGAACGAGGCCTTTACGTGAAACCCCTTGAGCTCGTCTGCCCGGCCGGCACTCCGGCCGCGCTTCGCGCCGCCGTCGAGGCGGGCGCCGACACGGTCTATTGCGGCTTCCGCGACGAAACCAATGCGCGCAACTTCCCGGGCCTGAATTTCTCGCGGGCCGAGATGGAAGAATCGATCGACTACGCGCATCGGCGCGGCTCGAAGGTTCTCGTCGCCATCAACACCTTTCCCCGCGCCGGCGCGCCCGAACTCTGGCGGGCGGCCGTTGACGATGCGGCCCGGTTCGGCGCCGACGCGGTGATCCTTGCCGATGTCGGGCTGCTCGATTACGCCGCCAACCATCAGCCGGGGCTGCGCCGGCATCTTTCGGTGCAGGCGGCCGCCGCCAATCCCGACGCGATCAATTTCTATGCCGAGACTTTCGGCGTGCGGCGCGTGGTGCTGCCGCGCGTTTTGACCGTGCAGGAGATCGCCGCGATCAACCGCGAGATCGAATGCGAGACGGAGGTGTTCGTCTTCGGCGGGCTGTGCGTGATGGCGGAGGGGCGCTGCGCGCTGTCCGCTTACGCGACCGGGCGCTCGCCCAACATGAACGGCGCCTGTTCGCCGGCAAGCCACGTGCATTACAAGGAAGAGGGCAGCGAGCTCGTCTGCGGGCTTGGCGATTTCACCATCAACCGGGTGAAGAAGGACGCGCCGGCGCCTTATCCGACGCTGTGCAAGGGCTGCTTCCAGGCCGGCGATTATCAGGGGCATGTGTTCGAGGATCCGGCGAGCCTCGACGCGGCGACGCTGATCACCGAATTCGCCTCCGCCGGCGTGACGGCGCTCAAGATCGAGGGCCGGCAGCGCAGCCGCTCCTATACGAAGACCGTGGTGCACACCTTCCGCAAAGCGGTGGAGGCACAGGCCAAGGGCCTGCCGATCATGGCGAACGAACTCCAGCGGCTGACGGAGGGTCAGACGACGACCTCCGGCGCTTACAGCAAGACCTGGCGCTGAGCGCCGGTCTCACAAAACGATAAGAGGTGTAACCGTGGCCGGACAAGCATTGCTCACGCTCGGACCCGTCCTGTTCAACTGGCCGGTGGAGAAATGGGCGGACTTCTATGCCCGGATCGCCGACGAAGCGCCGGTCGATCGCGTCTGTCTCGGCGAAGTCGTCTGCTCCAAACGGCTGCCGTTCTACAACGACGTCATCAGCGAGGCCGTGGAGCGGCTGGAGGCGGCCGGCAAGGAGGTCGTGCTGTCGTCGCTGGCGCTCATCACACTGCCGCGCGAGCGCAAGGCGGGCGCCGGGCTCGCCAAGGACGAAGAGCATGTGATCGAGGTCAACGACCTCACCATGCTGCGCTATCTGGAGCCGGGGCGGAAGATCGCCGTCGGGCCGCTCGTGAACGTCTACAACGAGGGCACGCTGTCCTGGCTCGCCGGACGCGGGGCCAAGCATGTGTGCCTGCCGCCGGAACTGCCGATTGCCTCGGTGGAGAGCCTGGCAAAGGCGGGTTCTGCCCTCGATCTCGACACGGAAGTGTGGGCTTTCGGGCGCGTGCCGCTCGCCATTTCCGGGCGCTGCTATCACGCGCGCATCCACAAAGTGTCGAAGGATTCCTGCCAGTTCGTCTGTGGCCTCGATGCCGACGGGCTGCCGGTGAAGACGCTCGACGGCGGGGATTTTCTGGCCATCAACGGCGTGCAGACGCTGTCGTTCGCTTATGGCAGCGCCCTCGGCGAGCTCGACATCCTGATGCAGGCCGGCGTCAATTCCTTCCGCCTGTCGCCGCACGATTGCGACATGGTCGCGGTGGCGGAGCTCTATCGCCAGCGCCTCGACCGCAAGATTTCGGGAGACGAGGCGCAGGCGAAGCTCGCCGCGCTGTTGCCGGAAGCGGAATTCGCCAACGGCTTCCTCTTCGGCGATTACGGCGCGGAAATGGTGAAAAAGGCCGAGCGCCAGGTCGCCTAAGACCCTTTCGCACCAATCCCAGATCCTCCGCCTCAGCGAAGTGCTGAGGCGCGGTTCGGCAATCGATATTGCCTACCAGGCGGCGGAGGCCTGCATGGTGGGGGCGCCGTCGGCTGCGACCCAGAGGGAAAGGCCGTCGTCCTTCTCCGTGGCGTTGAGCGTGGCCGGAGTGCCGTCGAAGAACGGTTTGACGCCGCGGAAATCGAAGGTTTTCGGAAGCTCTCCTTTGAGCTCGGCGGCGTAATGCAGAAGCCAGGTCGCCTGCATGGGGCCGTGCACGACGAGGCCCGGATAGCCTTCCTCTTCGATGCAATAGCGGCGATCGTAATGGATGCGGTGGCCGTTGAAGGTGAGCGCCGAATAGCGGAAGAGGCGCACCGCATCGGCGGTGACCGGTCTTTGCTGTTCCGCCTGCGGAGCCTCCGGCGACGGTTTTGCCGCGGCCTGCTGAGAACGCGGTGACGCGGCCGGGCTTGTCGGGGCTGCCTCGCGATAAACGAGATCCTGGCGCTCGCGAATGGCGAGGCCGCGGCTCGTGGAGATCTCGTGGTCGACGGTCACGAAGCAGAGCTCGCCGGTGCGGCCCTCCTTGCGCACGACGTCGCGCACCAGCGAGCGCCGCTCGACCTCGTCTCCGACGACGATCGGACCTTCCAATTCGAGGCGACCACCGGCCCACATGCGGCGCGGCAGCGGCACGGGCGGCAGAAAGCCTCCGCGGCTTGGATGTCCGTCCGGACCAAGTCCGGACATCGGCACGGTGGCCGGCGCGAGGCACCAGTGAATTGCGGCGGGGGCCTCCTCGCCCGGTTTCGGCGTGCCGGGCTCCACATCCATCGTGGCGCGGAAGGCGGCGACGAGATGCGGTGTGACGACGTCGCGCACCGTCTCGCTGCGGCCGATCCATTCGCGAAGGTGCTCAAGATCGAGCGATCCTGCTGCAGTCGATGGGGGCATGAGAGAACCTTTCAGGCGTTTCCTTTTATGATGACGCTGTCTAGCCGAAAGGGGCGGCGAGCTGAACGGCCTTGGCAATTTATTCTGCGTTCGCTCGTCAGCTTAAGATTCAATCCGCCAATGGTCGCAGGCCGCAATCACTCAGGAATATTGATCCAGTCATTCAGCGGCAGTAAAAGGCTTATTGCGGCGGGACATAGAAATACAAAACGCTCCAGGGGGATATGACCTTCCTTCCAAAGAGCCGGCAGGCGTCAGCGGCTCCCGCATTCTATGGAGCAGGGCGGGTGCGGGCCGGCTTCACCGCGACATTTCATATATTGGGATACTGCACAGTTTTTCGTGCCGGAATTGTCTCAAGGCGAGCTAACGAGTCAGTTGCGCGACCGTGGCGGCATCTCCGTCGCAGCGCGGGGGCTGCGCCATGCTGACGAAGATCGTCTCCGACGTGGCGTCTGCGACCCCGTTGCGCGCGCGGCTGACGGAGCGGTTGCGCGAGGCCATTGCCTCGGGCGAGCTCCCGCCGGGAACGCCTTTGCGCGAACGCCATCTCTGCCAGGCCCTCGGCATCAGCCGGACGTCGCTGCGCGAAGCGCTGCGCGCTCTCGAGAGCGAGGGGCTTGCCGTCTCGGTGCCGCACAAGGGCGCGATCGTGGCGCCCTGCGGCAAAAAAGAAGCTGACGACATCTACGCCACCCGGGCGGTTCTCGAAGGGCTGGTCGCCGCGCAATTCGCCGACAAGGCGAGCAAAAAGAGCCGCGCCGAACTCCGCCACATCGCCGATGAGCTGGCCGAGATCGAGCCGCCGCTCGACGGGCCCGGCTTCTTCGAAATCGCCGGCCGCTTCGGTGCGACCATCATGGAGGGGGCGGGCAATCGGCTCGCCGCCAGCGCACTCAGTTCAATCTATCTGCGGCAGCGGCAATTGCGCGCCGCCGGCGTCGGCGGCGAGCGCTATATGGAAGAATGTCTGAGGGGGATGCGGGAAATCGCGTCCGCGATCGACCGGCACGATGCGATTGCCGCGGAGGCCGCCTGCCACCGCCATTGCGCCAACCTCCTGAAGATCGCCCTTTCCTGCCTTGCGGAGAAGAGCGGCAGCCGCTCCGCCTCGGCCGGAAAGGCGCGGAGGCTCTCCGCTGGGGCATGCGACGACGCGCCAGACGGTGACGATGCAGGCCGAGAAAACCTGCCTGCCGATCATTCCGATGTGGATGAAATCGCCTGAGCTCTGATCACGCAGGCGAGGGAAGGTCCCCGCGGCTCAGGTCGAGCTGGTGCGGTGCATGCCTTCTTTGGCCGGCTGATAGCGCGGGTTGAGGGTCGAGGCGCGGGCGAAGGAATTGAACGCCTTCTTGCGGTCGCCGAGGGCTTCCAAAGCCAGACCCTGATTCGTCCAGGCGATGTAGGAATTGCGATCGCGCTTCACGGCTTCATCGAAATCGTCGAGTGCCGTCTTGAAATCGCCGATGGCCATGTAGCTCTGGCCGCGGCCATTGAAGGGCTCGGAGGCCAGCGGCGAGAGGCCGATCGCCTTGGTGAAGGATTCGATCGCGGCCGTATGGTTGCCCGAAGCCTGATAGGCGAGGCCCTGGTTGTGGAAGGCCTGCGGATCCGTTGGATCGAGGCGCACGGCGGAGCTGTAATCCGACAGAGCTTCGCTGAGGCGGCCCTGCTGGCGATAGATCGTCCCGCGCCCAACATAGGCCGTGGCGTAGTTCGGGTCGGCCTGGATCGCCCGGCTGTAATCGTTGAACGCCTCCTGGGTATCCCCGCGCAGGCGGTGGATGAGGCCCCGATTGGCATAGGCCGGCGCAAAATTCGGGTCGAGCTGCAAAGCGGTGTTGAAGTCATCCAACGCCCGCTTGTATTCGCCCGCCTTGCCGTACGCTGCGCCGCGCACATTGTAAGCCGCCGGATCGCGCGGATTGCGCTCGATGACCGAAGTCAAAGATCCGATATTGGCTTCCGACCCCGTATCGGGATCGACCGAGATGTTCGACAGCCCGTTATTGCCGAGCGACTGACAGCCGGCCACGGCCAGTGCAAGAGCACCGGCGGCCAGCCAAGAACGCAAAGAGGATGCTTTCGCCATAGAAGCGGTGTTCCTCAAGTCGCGAGCCCAATGCGAATAAGGGCGGATGTGTCGAGGGAAGCTTACCGGCCGCGCCGCTTGCCAGGGATGAGGCCTTCGCGCTGCGCCCGCTTGCGGGCCAGTTTGCGCGCCCGGCGGATCGCCTCGGCCTTCTCGCGCGCCTTCTTCTCAGACGGTTTCTCGTAGAAGTTACGCAGCTTCATTTCACGGAAGATGCCTTCACGCTGCATCTTCTTCTTCAGCGCTTTCAGCGCCTGATCGACATTGTTGTCTCTGACGACGACTTGCACGTTGATCCCGTTCCTTTCGTCTCTTTCACTTGCCACAGAAACCCGCGGCGGAAGTATCGGGCAGGTGGCAGACCGCGTCCGCCGCCGCATACGCCCAAAGAATAACAGTTGGAGTGCCCGCTGCCGCCGTACGACCGGGCGGAGGCGATATAGCCCTATTCGCCTGGCTTGTCCACAGCAGCTCCTGTTTCCCCAGGAGAGTGCGTCACTTTCGGCGAAGCCCCCGTCGGCAGCCGGTCGGGCTCTTTGGTCCGAGGCCCATCACTCCCATTCGCAGAACCGGCAGCGGCTGCCTCGGGTTCCATTTTTCTTTGCGGGGCTGGGTCTTGAGGGGCTCGGGCGCCCTGGCGGCCTGTGGCGCCTGTTCCTGAGCCTGCGGCGGCGGGTTGCGGCGTCGGCACGCCCGGCCATGAGGCGACCCTGGCGTCGGCTTCCTTGCGGATACCGGAGGGAAGACCCATCAGCCAGCCTTCCATGAACGGCTCCTTGAGGCCGTGGGAGCGGGCGATGAGATACCAGCGCGCGGCTTCGACCTCGTCCTTGTCGACGCCGAGCCCGTCCTTCAGGAGCTTGGCGTAGCGCAATTCGCCCACCGGATTGTCGGCAAGAGCGGCCTGGCGAAACCATTGCGCGGCCGTCTTTTCGTCTTTTCTCAGACCTTCGCCGTTGAACAGCATGATGGCGTATTCGATCTGCGAGGCGATATGGCCATTGCGGGCCGCCGTCGCATACCAGCGGGCGGCTTCGGCGGGATTGGCAACGACACCGACGCCCTCGCGGTAAAGGCCGGCCAAGGCGTATTGCGCATCGCTGTCGCCGGCGCGCGCGGCATTGCGCAAATGCGCTGCGGCCAGCATGGCGTTCTTCTCGACGCCCTTGCCCTGCAAGAGGAGATAGGCGAGTTCGCGCTCGGCGACCGGCTGCCCGAGATCTGCCGCACGCTGAAAATAGGTGGCCGCCTTGGCGTCGTCCTGCTCGACGCCGCGGCCGTCGAGATAAAGCCGGCCGAGCGCGTAGAGCGCTTCGCGGTCGCCGGCCTTGGCCGCAAGTTCGTACCAGCCGGCGGCTTCCTTGTAGTCCGTCTTGACGCCGAGACCGCGGGACAGGAGTTCGCCGAGAAGGGTCTGGGCCGCCGTTCTGCCGGCTTCCGCCTGCTGCAGGGCGATCGCGAAGGCGGTCAGAAAATGCCCGCGCTGGAACGCGCCATAGGCCCGATCGACATTGCTGTCCGGGACGAGGCCGGCATCCTTCAGAGACTGGTCGATGCGGTTTTCGAGCTGCCGGCTGTCGATCTCTTCCGACGGAATCGAGGCGCCGAGGCCATCGACCGTCGGGGTTCCGGGCGCTTTCGGTGGAATGGGCGAGGGCAGCGTTGCTTTGGGGCTTCCAGGGGCCTGCCCGCCGGCCGCATCGGGCGGTGTCAGAGGCGTGCCGCTTTGGGCGAACGCAGACGATGCAAAGCCCGTCGAGAGGAGCGTCGCGGCAACGACAAGGGCCGGGGCGGAGAGAGGCTTCATGCCGCCACCGGCCGCTGCAGGATGATGTCGGAGACGCGCCGCATGGCTTCCGCCGGGCCGTCCGGCGCTTCCCAGACAGCGCGGCGGAGGGCCACGAATTCGGCCCCCGTCGCCACGGCCTGAGGCAGGGTCTCAAGGCTCGCGCCGGCCATGATGACGGCCGGAACCTCCATCATGCTCGCCCACCATTCGGCAAGAGCGAGTGCCTTCGGATGCGGCTCATCGTGGCTGTCGCCGTCGGGTTCGCCGAAGAAGAGATAATCGATGTCGAGTTCGCCGGCGAGCATGGCGATGTCGCGCGTCTTGAGCTTGCCCGCGCCGACGATGCGCTGCGGGCGAAAGCTCTCCGCGGCGATGACGAGGTTCTGGTGACCGTTGGCGATATGCACCCCGTCGGCGCCGACATGGCCCGCGGCACGGGTGAAATTCTCAAGGAGCGCTGCAGCGCCGGCCGCCTGGATAACGGGGACGAGGCGGCGGGCGCGTGCCTCGGTCTCGGTCTCGCTCGGCGAGGCGGTGATGAGGACGGCCGCCACGGGCGCGGCGGCAAGGGCGGTTTCGAGCGCCTCGACGTCCTTCGTCTCGTCCCCGGAGGATGGCGCGATCAAAAAGATCTGCGGTGGGAGGGCTTCGTCTTCCGCCGGCCGGGGCGTCATCTGATCGGCATCGGTTTTCTGGGTCATCGTCCTGGCACATAAACGAAAGGAGGCGTCTCCGCCTCCTCAACGTCGCAAATTCGGCGATTGTTTGAGAGAGGCCTCAGGCGGCCTTCTTCTCCTCCGTTTCGCTCCACCGGCCCGTCGCCGCAAGCGAATTCATGCGCGCACGGTGGTTGAAGGCGCGCTGACCGGCGGCCTCGTTCTCCATCTTGCCGCCCCAGGCGTTGAGAGCTGCCGTCTGCAGGGCGCGGCCGTAGGAGTAGGTGAGCTTCCAGGGAAGCTGGCCCATGGCGTTCATGGCGGAGAGATGCGCCGTCGCCTGTTCGTCCGACTGACCGCCGGAGAGGAAGGCGATGCCCGGAACGGCCGGCGGCACGCAGGATTTGAGGCAACGCAGCGTCTTCTCCGCGACCTCTTCGACGCTCGCCTTCTGGCCGGAATGATCGCCCGGGACGATCATGTTCGGCTTCAAGATCATGCCTTCCAGCATGACATTGGCGTCGTAGAGCTCGGTGAAGACCGTCTTCAAGGTCCACTCCGTGACCTCGTAGCAGCGGTCGATGTCGTGCTTGGCGCGCTCGCCATCCATCAGCACTTCCGGCTCGACGATCGGGACGATGCCGTTTTCCTGGCAGAGCGCCGCATAGCGGGCGAGCGCATGGGCGTTCGCCTTGACGCAGTTCCAGGACGGCAGCGGGCCGTCGATGGTGATGACGGCGCGCCATTTGGCGAAACGCGCGCCGAGTTCGTAATATTCCTTGAGGCGACCGCGCAGACCCGTGAGGCCTTCCGTGACCTTCTCACCCGGCGAGAGCGCCATGTCCTTGGCGCCCTGATCGACCTTGATGCCGGGGACCGCGCCCGCATCCTGAATGATCCTGGAAAACGGCGTGCCGTCGCGCGCCGCCTGGCGAAGAGTTTCGTCGAAGAGAATGACGCCGGAAATGTAGTCCTTCATCGCGTCGGCGCGGAACAGCATTTCGCGATAGTCGCGGCGCGATTCCTCCGTCGAGGTGAGGCTGATCGTATCGAAGCGCTTCTTGATGGTGCCGGTGCTTTCGTCGGCCGCAAGGATGCCCTTGCCTTCCGCCACCATCTTGTTGGCGATGTCTTCGAGGCGTTCCGTCATTCAATCCTCCGTTCCAAGTGCCCGCAGGATGCAGGCCGGTGTGGCCAATGTTGGGCCGATCAGGCCTTCTTCAAGGCCGTGACGCCCGGCAGTTCCTTGCCTTCCATCCATTCCAGGAAGGCTCCGCCGGCGGTCGAAACGTAGGAAAAATCGTCCGCGACGCCTGCCTGATGCAGGGCGGAGACGGTGTCGCCGCCGCCGGCGACCGAGATGAGCGAACCGGCCCTGGTGGCCTCCGCCGCATGGCGGGCGCAGGCGACCGTCGCCTTGTCGAACGGCTTCGTCTCGAAAGCGCCGAGCGGGCCGTTCCAGACGAGGGTTTCGGCCTTGTCGATCCATTCGTTGACGGCGGCGATGCTCTCAGGGCCGACGTCGAGGATCATGCCGTCGTCGGGCACCTTGTCGAGGGGAAGCGTTTCGCAGGCCGCGTTCTCCTTGAATTCCTTGGCGACCACGACGTCCTGCGGCAGCACGATGGCACAGGCGGAGGAGGCCGCCTCCGTCATGATGCGGCGGGCGGTTTCGGCAAGATCTGCCTCGCACAGCGACTTGCCGATGGCGACGCCCTTGGCATGCAGAAACGTATTCGCCATGCCGCCGCCGATGACGAGCGCGTCCACCTTCTTCACGAGATTGGCGAGAAGGTCGATCTTGGTGGACACCTTGGCGCCGCCGACGATGGCGAGGACCGGACGTCTCGGACGGCCGAGCGCCTTCTCGAGAGCCTCCAACTCCTCCTGCATGGCACGGCCCGCATAGGCCGGCATGTGGTGGGCGAGGCCCTCGGTGGAGGCGTGGGCGCGGTGCGCGGCCGAAAAGGCGTCGTTGACGTAGATGTCGCCGTTCTTGGCGAGTTCGGCGGTGAAGTCCGCGTCGTTCTTTTCCTCGCCCGCATAGAAGCGGGTGTTCTCCAGAAGCACGATGCCGCCATTGCCGAGGCTGTCGATGGCGTGGGCCGCCTTGTCGCCGATGCAATCTTCGCAGAATTCCACGGGCTTGCCGATCACCTCGGCCACATCGCCGGCGATCTGGCCGAGCGACATCTCCGGCACGGGCTTGCCTTTCGGGCGGCCGAAATGGGCGAGGAGGGCAACGCGCGCGCCCTTGTCAGAGAGCTCGCGGATGGTGCCCGCCACCCGCTCGATGCGGGTGCGGTCGGTGACGCGCCCGTCGTGCACCGGCACGTTCAGATCGACACGCAGCAGAACGCGCTTGCCGGTGATGTCACCCGCATCGTCAAGTGTGCGGAAACTGGCCATGAATTCTCCCCCATCACATGAATATTCGCCCGGGAACATACAGGCAGAACGGGCGAAGGCAAGCGGCGCTCAAGCTTCCTCGGCGGGGGCTGTGCGCGTGGGACGCGCCTCCTTCTGCAGGCTGTCGAGATGGGCTTTTGTGCGCGGCTTTTCTTCGTCTTTGCCGCGGCGGAAGGGGGTGGTGAGCCAGTGCCAGATGCCGCCCACGCTCAATATGGTCACGATGCTTTCGGAGGGTTTCGGCGGGTCGAGGGACACGCCGACAGAGGTGATGCGGCCCTTCGGATCGGCGTCGCGGACGATGAGTTCGATATCGCCGAGAACGACGCGGTCGCCATATTCCGGGGTGCCGCTGACACGCGCCGCGATGAGTTCGGCGATCGTCCAATCGGCCTCTTCGGCGGCAAGCTCCAGCTCATAGGCCTCGGCCAATTCGCGCGCCGGACGCTGCGGATCGACGGTGAAATCCCCGAAGAATTCGACGTCCTGCGGGTCGAGCTCGGCGCGGCTTGCGAAAAGCCGGTCGAGAAGATGCGGAAAGGCGCCGGGAATGACGATGTAGACGTAATCGCCCGGTTGGAGGCGTCCTGCATCCTGGAAGGAGAGCGAGCGGCCGCTGCGCAGCACGAGCGAGGGCCGAGCCCAGCGCGGAATGCGCTCGCCGCGTGCCACCGGGCTGTCGGCGATGACGCGGTAGGTCAGGAGCTCGTGGTGGCGTGTGCCGGGAAGGTCGAGCGTGACCTTCTCCAGCGGTCCGAGCCGCGGCGGCAGAACGAGACCGAGGCGGCGCGCGACCGTGCCGACCGTCCAGCCCTGCACGATGAGCGAGACGAGCACGATGATGAAGGCGAAGTTGAAGAGGGCGCGGCCGTTCGGGATCTCCGAGATGAGGGGCGTGATCGCGAGCAGGATGGAAACGGCACCGCGCAGGCCGACCCAGGAGACGAACGCCGTCTCCGCACGCGGAAAGCGAAAGGGGATGAGACACAGCGCGACGGCGAGGGGACGGCCGATGAAGATCAGAAAGAGCCCGATGGCGATCGCGTCGCCGACGATGATCGGAAATTGCGACGGCGTGGCGAAAAGCCCGAGGACCAGGAACATGATGATCTGGGCAAGCCAGGTCATGCCATCCTGAAAGCGCAGGAGGCTTGCGGCCGCGCGCAGCCGTGCATTGCCGGCGATCAGCCCGGCGATATAGACGGCGAGGAAGCCGGAGCCGCCGATCGCGCCGGCGGCCGCGAAGACCATCAGCGACAGCGCCAGAACGAAGATCGGCATCAGGCCGCGGTCGAGGTCGAGCTTTTCGACGAGCCACAGGATGAGCCGCCCGCCGACGAGGCCGCCGGCGACGCCGAGCCCCATCTGCACGAGAAAGCCGGTGAGGACGTCGCCCGCGAGCTGTTGCGGCTTGATCGCCTCGCCGGTGGCGAGAACCGAGACGAGCGTCAGCGTGAGGAAGATGGCGATCGGGTCGTTGGAACCGGATTCGACTTCGAGCGTCGAGCGCACGCGGTCGCGGATCGAAATGTTGCCGACGCGCAGCAGAAAGAAGACCGCCGCCGCATCGGTAGAGGCGACGATGGAGCCGAGAAGGAAGGATTCGAGCCAGGAAAAGTCGGTGAGGTAATGCGTGCACAGCCCGACGAGGCCTGCGGTCAGCACGACGCCGAAAGTGGCGAGCGACAAGGCCGGCAGCGCCGCCTGCTTGAAGGCGGCAAGGGGCGTTCGAAAACCTGAATCGAACAAGACGACGGCGAGCGCGAGCGAGCCGACGAAGTAGGCGACGGGTGCATTGTCGAAATCGAGGCCGAGCCCGTCCGTGCCGGCGGCGAGGCCGATCAGGAGAAAGACGAGCAGGAGGGGGGCGCCGAAGCGGAAAGCGATGAGGCTCGAAAAAGCCGCGACCAGCACGAGCGCCGTGCCGATCAGAACAACGAGATAAATGCCCTGCTCGTAGATGCTGCCCTCCCTGCCATTGCGCGCCGTGAACCGATACGGCCGATGCACCCCATCCCTTGTTGCGGCAGGGTGTGGCAAAGGCAAGGCCTTGTGGTGTTCACTCTTTACGAAATGTCGACAGGAATTCGTCGGAACAAGGTCGGGTAGTCGCGCACAAGACCGTCCTCATCGACAGGAAGTTCGGCCGTGAAGGAGCGATCTGCGGCTTCGTAGCGATAGAGAGATCCCTGCTTAAGGCAGGTGTAGATCTGATGGTCGGGGACGGGCCTGAACGTGTCGAAGGGTACGTAGACCATGTTGAGCTCGCCGGAGCACGCGCCTTCGGCGAGCTTCAGACGGCGGATCGGCAGGGTGTTGGTGAAGGCGGAGCCGGCGAGATCGACGTCGATGGCACCGTCGAGATGGTCGAGCGGGCGTCCGTCGGCTTCGTGCCAATGGCCCTGGCGATCGGAACGGATGTCGATGCTGCGGCCGGAGGTTGCTGCAAGGATCAGGGAGCGCGTGCGCCAGGCCTCATCGCAGCTGAGGCGGTAGAAGACGCCGTAGGGGCTTCCGCCGCGCTCGCCGATAATGGTGCCGCGGATCAGAAATCCGGTCGGGGCCGGCCCCAGGCTGACATGCTCGAGGCCGATCCCTTGTTCGGGTCGCCAGCGCGCGGCGCGCGCCGGCAGAGAGCGGAAGCCGCCCATCGCAAAGTTTGGCTCAGATGGTCTTCGCCATGGCAACCGCGGTGTCGTTCATGCGGTTGGAGAAGCCCCATTCGTTGTCGTACCAGGACATGACCCGGCACAGCGAGCCTTCCATGACCTTCGTCTGATCCATGTGGAAGACGGAGGAATGGCTGTCATGGTTGAAGTCGGAGGAGACGAGCTTCTCGTCCGTGTAGCCGAGGATGCCCTTGAGGTCGCCTTCGGCGGCGGTGCGGATCGCTTCCTGGATCTCTTCGACCGAGGTGGAGCGCGACGGCACGAACTTGAAGTCGACGACCGAGACGTTCGGGGTCGGCACGCGGATCGCGACGCCGTCGAGCTTGCCGTTGAGCTCCGGCAGGACGAGACCGACGGCCTTCGCCGCACCCGTCGAGGTCGGGATCATCGAGAGCGCCGCGGCGCGGGCCCGGTAGAGATCCTTGTGCAGCGTGTCGAGCGTCGGCTGATCACCCGTGTAGGAGTGGATCGTCGTCATGAAGCCCTTGTCGATGCCGATGGCATTGTTGAGCACATAGGCGACCGGGGCGAGGCAGTTCGTCGTGCACGAGGCGTTGGAGACGACGACGTGGTCGGAAGTGAGCTTGTCGTCGTTGACGCCGTAGACGACCGTCAGATCGGCGCCGGAAGAGGGCGCGGAGACGAGGACACGCTTGGCGCCGCCCTCAAGATGCAGGGCTGCCTTGTCGCGGGCGGTGAAGATGCCGGTGCATTCCATGACGATGTCGACGCCGAGCTCGCCATGCGGGAGCTTCGTCGGATCGCGCTCGGCCGTCACTTTGATCGGGCCGCGGCCGACGTCGATCGTGTCGCCGGAGACTTTTACTTCGCCCGGGAAGCGGCCATGGACGCTGTCGTAGCGCATCAAATGGGCGTTGGTTTCGACCGGGCCAAGGTCGTTGATGGCCACGACCTCGACGTCGGTGCGGCCCGATTCGATGATGGAGCGCAGAACATTGCGCCCGATGCGGCCAAATCCGTTGATGGCAACCTTAACCATTTGCGTCTCCTAGTCCGTCTCTTTTGGTTCAAGCCGGGCAATTGCCTTCTCGCAGATCGCCTCGGCCGTAATCCCGAAATGCCGATATAGCTCCTGATAGGGTCCGCTCGCGCCGAAGCCCGTCATGCCGACGAAAAGGCCGTGTTCCCCGATGATCGCGTCCCATCCCTGGCGAATGGCGGCCTCGACGCCGATGCGCAAGGGGGCGGTCCCGATTATTTCCTGACGATAGACATCGCTTTGCTGAGCGAAGAGATCGAAGGAGGGGATCGAGACGACACGGGCGGGATGGCCCCGCTCGTCAAGCAGATCCTTGGCCGCGACGGCGATCGCCACTTCCGAACCTGTGGCGAAAAGGCTCACCTCGGCGTCACCGCTGCAGTCTGCGATGACATAGGCGCCGCGGCGGCAGAGATTGTCTTCCTCATACTCACCGCGCAAGGGCGTAAGGTCCTGTCGCGTCAAAACGATGACGCTCGGCCCGGTCGAGGCGGTGAGCGCAAGCTGCCAGCATTCGGCCGTCTCCACGGCATCGGCCGGGCGCAGAACCGTGAGGTTCGGGATCGCCCGCAGCGCCGCCAGATGTTCGACCGGCTGATGGGTGGGGCCGTCTTCGCCGAGACCGATGGAATCGTGCGTCATGACGAAGATGACGCGCTGACGCATCAAGGCGGCGAGGCGGATGGCCGGCCGGCAGTAATCGGAGAAGGTCAGGAAGGTCCCGGAGAAGGGGATCAGCCCCTTGTGCAGCGCCATGCCGTTCATGGCCGCGGCCATGCCGTGCTCGCGGATACCCCAATGAATGAAGCGGCCGGAGTACTCGCCGGGCGCCACCGCCTTCATCTCGCTGGTGCGGGTGTTGTTGGAGCCGGTCAGATCGCCCGAACCGCCGATCATTTCGGGAACGACGGGGGTGATGCATTCCAGCACGGCTTGCGAGGCCTTGCGGCTTGCGAGCGTCGGCGGCTCGGCGGAATATTCCCGCTTCAGCTCCGCGACGGCACGATCGAGGCGCGGCGGAAGGTCGCCGGCCATGGTGCGGGCGAACTCGCCGCGCAATTCCGCGTCGAGCCCTTCAAAGCGCTCCTGCCAGGCCTTGCGGCGCGGGCGCGCCCTGAGGCCGGCGATGCGCCAGGCATCGAGGATGTCGGCGGGGATGTGGAAGGGCTCATAGGGCCAGTCGAGCCGCTCGCGCGCCTCCTGCACTTCCTTCTCGCCGAGCGGGCTGCCATGGGCCGACGATTTGCCGGCCTTGTTGGGAGCGCCGAAGCCGATGGTGGTGCGTGCCGCAATCAGGGTCGGGCGATCCGATTGCCGCGCATCCGTCAGCGCCCGGTCGATCTGCTCGGGGTCGTGGCCGTCGATGCGCACCGCATTCCAGCCAGAAGCCTCCACCCGTGCCACCTGGTTGGTGGAATCCGACAGCGAGATGTCGCCGTCGATGGTGATGTGGTTGTCGTCGAAGATGACGATCAGGCGGCTCAGCTTCAGATGGCCGGCGAGTGCGATGGCTTCCTGGCTGATGCCTTCCATGAGGTCGCCATCGGAGCACAGGACGTAGGTGTAGTGATCGACGACGCCGTCGCCGAAGCGGGCGTTCAGCATGCGCTCGGCGAGGGCCATGCCGACGGCATTGGCAATGCCCTGACCGAGCGGGCCGGTGGTCGTCTCGATGCCCGGCGCCTCGCCGACTTCCGGATGCCCGGCCGTCTTGGAGCCGAGCTGGCGGAAGTTCTTCAGCTCCTCGATCGTCATCTCGTCGTAGCCGAGAAGATAGAGGAGCGAATAAAGCAGCATCGATCCGTGCCCGGCCGACAACACGAAACGGTCGCGGTCGGGCCAGTTCGGATCGGTGGGATCGAACTTCAAATGTCGGGTAAACAGGACGGTGGCAATATCGGCCGCACCCATTGGCAGGCCGGGATGCCCCGATTTTGCAGCCTCCACCGCGTCCATGGCGAGCGCCCGGATCGCATTGGCCATGGATGCGTGCTTTTCGGCCTCTGGCATGGAAAACTTCCGAGATGGTGCCGGACATCAGGCCGTTCAGGCGCTGACCCGCGCTTCTTATCGTCCGGCGGGCGCCGCGAGACATACACGGCTCTCAATGCGAGTCAACGTCACAGCCATGAAGCAGCTGCGTAGCAAGCATCTTGGGCAGTTGACTGCTCTTTCAAGCGCTGCATAACCTCTTCGCCCCAATCCGTTGATTTTTGACGGCTCGGGGGTGAACCTTTGGCTCAAAGACGTGCATAGTGTGCTGCCATGGATCCTGCTTCCCCAGCCAATTCGACGCCCGGCCATGCGCCGAGCCGTTTCGCGCAAGCGACGGAGCTTCTCGAGAAAGCTCTGAGCGAGCTCGAGCTTGCGGTGGAACGCAGCGAATCGCGCGGGGGCCATCACGAAACGCTCGTGCAGCAGCTTCACGATTCCGAACAGGACAGGGCGCGGCTCGCCGAAGCCCTGGATGCGGCCGGAGACCGCTCGTCCAAGCTGGAACGGGCCAATCACGACGTGGGCCAGCGTCTCGACCGCGCCATCGCTCAGCTGAAATCGGCTCTCGGAGAGGATTTCTGACATCATGGCGACCGTAACGGTCAGCATCGGCGGGCGGCGTTTCCGGCTCGCATGCGAGGACGGCGAGGAAGAGCACGTCATGGAGCTCGGCGAGCGGTTGGATCAGACCGTCACCGAGTTGCGCGCCAATGTCGGCGAGATCGGCGATCAGCGCCTGACCGTCATGGCGGCGATGCTGATGACCGACCGTCTGAGTGAGGCGGAAGGCCGCATCGCCGGGCTTGAAGGCGAAATCTCCGAGCTGCGCGAAAGCCGCAACGAGGCCCTCGATCGCTTCGAAGCGCTGGAGAGCCAGGCAAGCGACGCGATGGAGCGGGCCGGCCGGCGCATTGCGCGGCTCGCACGGGCGCTGCGCGGTGGTTCTGCAAGCAACGGCTCATCCGGCAGCGACGAGGAGTGACGTGGCGCAGGCGAGCCTGATGCTGCGCGTTCCTGCGTGATCCAAGATCCCTTCTTTTATCTGGTGGCGGTCCCGGCCGTCATCATGATCGGGCTTTCCAAGGGTGGGATCGGCGGTGCCGGGGCGATGCTCGGTGTGCCGCTCGTCACGCTTGCCATCGATCCGGTGCGCGCGGCCGCCATCCTTCTGCCGATCCTCGTCGCCATGGATCTCGTCAGCCTCTACGCCTGGCGCGGGGTCTATCAGACGAAGAGCCTCGCCATTCTGCTGCCCGGCGCCGCCCTTGGTGTCGGCATCGGCTGGGTGCTCGCCGGCTCGATCGGCGAAGAGGAAATCCGCCTCATCGTCGGCGGGATCGGGCTCGTCTTCTCTCTCAATCATTATCTCGGGCACTATTTCGGCGGCGCGGCGAAGCGGGCGCCGCGGCCGCATCAGCCCGCGAAGGGGATGATCTGGGGCTCTGTGGCGGGGTTCACGAGCTTCGTCGCGCATGCCGGCGGGCCGCCATTTCAGATGTATATGCTGCCGCTCCGGCTGCCGCCGCCGATCTATGCGGGCACGTCCGTGATCTTCTTTGCGGTCGTCAACGCGCTCAAGCTGTTGCCGTATTTCATGCTCGGGCAGTTCTCGGCGGCGAACCTCGAAACCTCGCTCGTTCTGATGCCGCTGGTGCCGGTCGCGACCTTGACCGGGGTCTGGCTGGTCAAGGTGGTGTCGCCGAAGTTTTTCTATGCGCTGAGTTATGCGCTCGTGCTTCTGGTGTCGCTCAAGCTCATCTTCGATGCCGGCATGGCGCTGATGGTCTGAGACGGCGTCTCGGACGGGCGATCTCAGAACAGCGCGTCGGCGAAGAGTTTTACGGTGATGATGGTGAGGATCGCCAGGATGAGGCGGTCGAAGCTGCCGGGCTTCATGTCGCGGCCGAGCCATTGGCCGAGGCGCATGCCGAGAAACACCGGCACGAGGGCTGCGATGCTGAGCAGGAGACGCTGCCAGGTGAGGATGCCCGCGAGGGCAAGCGATGGCAGCTGTGCGACGGCAAAACTCGTGAAAAGAACGGAGACTGCGAAGACGAATTTCGGACGCTCCAGACGCAGGGCGTTCATGAAGGTGACGCTGACCGGGGCGGAGATGCCGGTCGCGCCTTGCAGGGTTCCGGCGAGGAAGCCGATGGCCGGGGCGACCTGTGTGGCGCGGGCCATTGCGAGCTTCACCTGAGGGTGCAGGAGGCGGAGCGCGATATAGGCGAGCATGACGAGCGCGAGCCCGAGCGAGAGGAAGCGGGCAGGCAGGCTCGTCAGGAGAAACGTGCCCGCGGCAATGCCGATCAGGCTCATCACCACAAGCCGCGGGAGAAAGGGCAGGTCGGCGCTGTGCGCGCGGAACCTCCAGACCTGCGAAAGGTTAGCCGTCAGGATCGGGATGGTCAGGATGGCGATCGCGTAAGGAACGTCGAGAAAAGCCGCGATGCCCGGTATCGCCACGAGCGGCAGTCCCATGCCGGCAACGCCTTTGATGGTGCCGCCCGCAGCGAGACAGAAGAAGATGATAAGAAGTTCGTTCAACGTGGGTCGCTCTTGGTGAGTTGTCTCTGGCCTGTCGAATAGGCCGAAGGCGTCGGCGCTGTCGCCCCACTTGTCTCACGGGCGGCCGGCATGGCGGAAAATCTTGGAAGTGTTGCCGACCGGGATATGGTCTGACAAAATGGAGCGAGCTTAGCGGTTTTTTCATCCTCCCGTCCGATCGTTAGCATGAGAGCGTCCGACAGCCAGGATGATGGAGCACGGTTCACACATATATATCGACCGCCGCGCCGAGCCGGATATCTATGTCTCGCTGGTCAATTCCCTCTACAGCTCGATGCGATCTCTCGTCGCAGGGGCGATCGGGGGGACGGCGGCCGTCCTTGTCACGGCGATCCAGATCGGCGGGTTGCCTCTCTATGTGTGCGCCGCAGTCATTGCCTTTGTCGGTTTCGTGCGCGTGGCGGTCGCCTATGCCTTCCGCCGTCGTGGCGGCGATACGCTGCCGGTGGAGCGGCCGGTTTTGTGGGACGTGCTCTACGGCATCGGGGCGTGCGCGTTCTCCTTTCTCCTCGGCGTCTGGTGCTACATCTGTCTGGCGTTCTATGACGATGTGACCGCGCAGCTGGTCGCCGTGTCGGTGACGATCGGCTATTCCGCCGGGATCGCCGGGCGCAATGCGGGCCGTCCGCAGCTCGTTTCTCTCCAAATCCTGTTTGCCTGTCTGCCGCTCGTCACCGGTTTCGTGGTGCAGGGCGAGCCACCTTATCTGGCGCTCGGCATGCTCCTCGCCTTCTTCTTCTGGAGCATGCGCGGCGTTTCGATTTCCATCAGCGAGACGCTGCTTGCGGCGCTGCGCGCCGAAAAGGTGATGACGCTGCTTGCGGGCCGCCTCGAAGCGGCGCTCTCGAGCATGTCGCATGGTGTGCTGATGATCGATGCGGATCAGAAGCTGCGGGTTTACAATCAGCGCGCTCTCAGCCTCCTCGGCCTTCACCCCGAAGTCATCCGGCATGGCATGCCGATCGGCGAGTTGGTTCAAGCCTGCGTGCGCGAGGGCGTCTTCTCGCGCTCGGAGCTGAAACGGCTGCAGGAGGAGTTCACGGTCGGGCAGACCTTGCAGCTCGTCACCAACGATCGCCGCACCATCTCTCTCACCAGCGAGCCTGCGAAGGACGGCGGCTTCGTCATCGTCGCGGAGGATGTGACAGAGCGCAAACGCACCGAAGCGCGCATTTCCTATATGGCGCATCACGACGACGTCACGGGCCTGCCCAATCGCGTCCGCCTGAAAGAGGAGCTGGAACAGTTCCTGCGCAAGAGCGCCGAGGCAAACTCGTCCTTTGCGGTTTTCTGCGTCGATCTCGATCACTTCAAGAGCGTCAACGATACGCTCGGTCATCCGGTCGGCGACAGCCTGCTGCGCGCCACGGCGCGGCGGCTCGCCTCCATGACGCGCAAGAGCGATCTTCTCGCCCGCTTCGGCGGCGACGAATTCGTGCTTCTCGCCTCAGGCGTCACCGACGCCGAACAGGCGGAGCAGTTCGCGACGCGGATCATTACGGCCTTGTCGCGTCCTTATGCGCTCAACGGCCACAGCATCGTTGCCGGTGCGAGCGTCGGGGTGGCCTTTGCGCCCAAGGACGGTTCGAATGCCGATGCGCTCATCAAGAATGCCGACATGGCGCTCTATCGGGCCAAGGCGAACGGGCGCGGCACGTTCTGCGTCTTCCAGCCGGAAATGGATGTGCGCGCGCAGGAGCGCCGCTCGCTCGAGATGGAATTGCGCAGCGCCTTCGCCAACGAAGAGCTGGAGCTCTACTACCAGCCGCTCCTCAATGTGCGCAGCCGGACGATCTCCACCTGCGAGGCGCTGCTGCGCTGGCCGCGGGCGGGGCGGGGGATCGTGTCGCCCGGCGAGTTCATCCCGCTCGCCGAGGAGATGGGGCTGATCGTGGAGATCGGCGACTGGACGCTGGTGCAGGCCTGCCGCCAGGCCGTGCAATGGCCGGAGGAGATCCGTGTCGCCGTCAATGTCTCGCCCATGCATTTTCGCCGCGGCGACATCGTGCGCTCCGTCGAGGCGGCCCTGAAGGATTCCGGGCTGCCGGCCGACCGGCTGGAGATCGAGGTCACGGAATCTGTGCTGCTCGAACAGACCGAGCGCACGCGGCAGGCGCTCGGGGAACTCGCCGAGATGGGGATCCGCATCTCGCTCGACGATTTCGGCACCGGCTATTCGAGCCTCGCCTATCTGCAGAACTACCCGTTCCACAAGGTCAAGATCGACCGCTCCTTCCTCTCCGGCCTCGATGCCGATCCGCAGCGTCTGATCATGCTGCGCGGTGTGGCGCGACTTTCTGCCGAGCTCGGGCTTGCCGTGACGCTCGAAGGCGTCGAGCGCGACGATCAGCTCGCCATCGTCATGGCGGACGGCTACGTCGACGAGGTGCAGGGCTTCCTGATCAGCTGCCCGGTGCCGGCGGAGAAGCTTGGCAGGCTTTTTGCATCGCGGAAGGAGAAGCAGGCGGCAGCCTAGGTCCAGCCGCCCGCGGCCCAGGGAATCTCAGCCAAATCACGATTTTGCGGTGCAGCACGGGTTTTCATTTCACAGGTTAAATGTTAACCTTAACAAAGCGTTGCGTGCTTGCCGGTACCCTAAAGTTTATATTAACGTCATGAAGATTTTTGTAATAAGTGTCAGTGTTCCTCTGCGGCGGGGGGTGGAATATGGCCAGACTTGAAGCGGCGGCGTGCGAAGTCCGCGGCGAAGATATTGTCGGACGTGAGCGGACAGCGCGTACATCTGGTGCAGTTGATGTCGCGATGCCGGCGAAAGGTTCTGTAGAAAGTGTTCGAGCCGCGGTTTCCGAGATTGCGGAGGACGTGCGGGAGGTCGTTCTTTCTTTCGAGGCCGAGAGCGCGACTTTGTGGTCGACCATGGTGCCGCCGGGCCGGCCGTGCTTTACGCGCCGGCTGGTGAGCGAATACATTCACCTGTTCCAGTCGCTGAATGCGCGCTTCGCAGATGCGGAATCGCTCGCTCTCAAATACATCGTCTATCAATCCGGAACGCCGTCGATCTTCAGCCTCGGCGGCGATCTCGACCTTTTCTCGCGGTTGATCCGGGCGCGGGACGAGGAAGGGCTGCGCGATTATGCGCATGCCTGCGCCAAGATGACCTACCTCAATTCGATCGGCGCCGATCTGCCGATCGTGACGATCGCGCTGGTGCAGGGGCAGGCGCTCGGGGGCGGGCTGGAATCGGCGCTGTCCTGCAATCTCATCGTCGCCGAAAAAAGCGCGACCTTCGGGCTGCCCGAGGTGCTCTTCAATCTCTTCCCCGGCATGGGCGCCTATTCCTATCTGAGCCGCAAGGTGTCGAGCCGGATCGCGGAAAAGCTGATGCTGTCCGGGCGCACCTATTCGGCGGACGAGATGCTGGAAGCCGGCGTCATCGACGAGGTGGTGGAGGACGGCACTGGCGAAAAGGCCGTGCGCGACCTGATCGAGCGCTCGCAACGGCGCCACAACGCGCAGGTCGGCGTGTATCGCACGCGCCGCCGCGTCATGCCGCTCAGCTACGAGGAATTGCGCGACGTCACGGATATCTGGGTCGAATGCGCGCTCGGCATTACGGATCTCGATCTGCGCAAGATGGAAAAGCTGGTGAAAGCCCAGGACCGGCTCAAAGGCGCCGTGGCCATGCCCGCAGCCGCGCATTCATGAGGATGATCCATGCCTCTTGCTGAATTGAGACTGACGCGCGGGGCGCTGTCGGACGCGAAGCTCGACATTCTGGCGCGCGATCTGACGGCGATTCTCCTGGAGCACCAGGGGGCGCGGCCGGGCAGTGCCGTGGCGCGTTCGATCACGCGCCTCGAAGTGACGGAGTTCGAGCCGCGGCGCACCTATGTCGGCGGCAACCTCTCCAATGCGCCGTGCTACCGGCTCTCCTACACGGTGCCGCTCGGCGCCCTGAACGAGGAGAAGAAGCGCTCGCTCGTGGAAAAATCGACGAACGCGATCCTGGCCGCGGAAGGCACGCCTTTCACCGAGGACGACGCCTACCGGGTCTGGTGTCTGATCGACGAGGTGCCCGACGGGAACTGGGCGAGCGCCGGCAAGATCTGGCGCTGGCGCGACATCATGCGCTGGGTCGCCCGGCGCGAGATCGCGGCGCGGCGACAGGAGCGCGATGCGGGCGACGGGCAGCTTCCGGAGCGGGAGCGCAAGACGGGAAGAGCCGGGATCGCGGCCTGAATCTCCCGCAAGCTCGATCTCCCGCAAACTCAGACCTGTTGAAGCCCGGCCGGCGCGCACGGAAGGTGCCGCGAGGCTCGAGCCGGCCGGTTCTCCGGGCAGGCGCCGCGAGATCGTCCTGACCTCATGCGACATGGGCCGCCGCGAAACAGGCGCCAAAGCGAGACAGGTCAGAGACGGAAAGGGGATGCGGGCGGGCCGAAGAGGTTTGCACCGTCGTGGCCGGAAGGGGCGATGGGAGGACCGGGGCGGCCCTGCGCCCCGCGGGCCTTTTTCTGTCCTTCCGGCTGGCCCTCAGACCGAGAGCCGGAAGGACCGGATGAGCGTTCGAAAAGGCTCTAGAGAGCGCCTTCCTGCTGGCCTTTCAGGCGCGAGATCTCGTCCTTGAGTTGCAGCTTGCGCCGCTTCAGCTCCGCGACTTCAAGATCGTCGCTGGCCGGGTGGGCCATGGCTTCCTCGATCTCTTTTTCGAGTGCCTCATGGCGCCGCTCAAGCTCGGCAAGGCGCGCTTCAAGGGGCATTTGCGTCTCCATCTATGGTGGGGGAGTTAAAGTGTGACATAGCTTCACCACTCTGTCTAACGGAGTGGCAGGGTCCGTTAATATCTGCTGATCATTTGATCACGCATTTTTTTCGCTTCAAGCTGCGGCTTTTCGAACCGTACGCTGGCATCCGCGGCCGATAGGCTGCATGAGACAATTCCTCGTGATAGATTGCCGCCCCTGGAGGTGATGATGGATGGTAGCGACAACGTCGTGGAGCTGACGCAGAAGGAGATCAGGGCGGAGCTTGCTCTCTTGCGTCAGGAACACCGCGATCTCGATCATGCCATCGAAGCCCTTCATACGGCCTCGCCACAGCCCGATTACCTGCAATTGCAGCGCCTGAAGCGCAAGAAACTCTCCTTGAAGGACCGTATCCTGGCGCTCGAAGACAGGCTTCTGCCGGATATCATCGCGTAAGGTCTGCTGGGCGTAAGACCTGGTGGAGGGCGCGGTGTTTGCGGCAGGTTCGTCCGCATGACGCGCTCACTCTTTGCCTGATATTTGGGCCGGTCCGTCGTCTTGCGGGAGGCTTCCGCATTCGTTAATCCGGCGTCTTTCCGGTTTTCTTTCCCTGACAACGCGGACATTGTCGCCTTGACCGCATCATCTTCCGTTCCCGTCGCACTCGTCATGGGCAGTCGTTCCGACTGGGCCACCATGCAGCGCGCGGCCGAAAAGCTCGACGAGCTCGCCATCGGCTATGCGGCGCGCATCGTCTCCGCGCACCGCACCCCGGAGCGGCTCTACGACTTCGCCAAAGGGGCTGAAACGAGCGGCTTCAAGGTGATCATCGCGGGGGCCGGCGGGGCAGCGCATCTGCCCGGCATGGTCGCTTCCCTGACGCGCCTGCCGGTGCTCGGTGTGCCCGTGCAATCGCGCGCTTTGTCGGGGCAGGATTCGCTTTATTCGATCGTGCAGATGCCGGCCGGCATCCCGGTGGCGACCTTCGCGATCGGCGAGGCCGGCGCGGCCAATGCGGCGCTCTTCGCCGCCTCCATCCTGTCGCTCGGCGATGCGGCTCTGGCGGAACGGCTCGCAACCTTCCGGCTGCGGCAAAGCGATGCCGTCGGCGAGGATCCGCGCGATGACAGCTGACCACACAGGGGCGCTCGCGCCCGGCGCGACCATCGGCATTCTGGGCGGGGGCCAGCTCGGGCGCATGCTGGCGGTCGCCGCCGCACAGCTGGGCCTCTCCACGCATGTCTTCTGCCCGGATCCCGACAGTCCGGCCTTCGACGTCTCGGCGCATTACACGGTCGCCCCTTATGACGATCCGCGCGCTCTGGAAGCCTTTGCGGCCGACGTCGACGTCGTCACCTACGAGTTCGAGAACATCGCCGTCGATGCGGCGGAGCTGCTTGCGGCGACCTGCCCGGTGCGGCCCGGACCGCGCGCTCTCGAAGTGGCGCAGGACCGCTTCAACGAGAAGAGCTTTCTGACCGGCGCCGGCGTGCCGGTCGGCCCCTATGCGGCGATCGACGATCTCGACGGCCTCAAGGCCGCGCTTCAACACCTGAAGACGCCGGCGATCTTGAAGACGCGCCGCTTCGGCTATGACGGCAAGGGGCAGGTGCGCATCGACGACGCCAAAGATGCCGAGGCGGCCTATGCGGCGATCGCGCGCGCGCCGGCGGTTCTGGAAGCCTTCGTGCCGTTTTCGCGCGAAGTCTCGGTGATTGCGGTGCGCGGGGTGAACGGCGAGACCGCGGTTTACGACGTGCCGGAAAACGTCCACCGCAACCATATCCTCCACACCTCCACCGTGCCGGCCAATATCTCGCTCGCGACGCGGCAGAAGGCGGCGGAAATCGCCGCCACCATCGTGACCGAACTCGATTATATCGGTGTCATCGGCGTCGAGCTTTTCGTCATCGAGGTGAAGGGCAGCGAGCTGCTCCTCGTCAACGAGATCGCGCCGCGGGTGCACAATTCCGGCCATTGGACACGCGATGCCTGCGTCTGCTCGCAGTTTGAAAATCATATCCGGGCGATCGCCGGCTGGCCGCTCGGGTCCGTCTCCCGCCACAGCGATGCGGTGATGACCAATCTCATCGGCGAAGAGGCCGAGGATTGGCAGGCACTTGCGGGCGAGAACAATTGTTGCCTGACGCTCTACGGCAAGCGCGAAATCCGGCCGGGACGTAAGATGGGGCATGTGACGCGGCTTCAGCCGCTTACCAAGGCGCCTTGCTAAGCCCCGCAAAGTGTGGTGCAAGGCCGCCGATCTCTCGACAGGATTAGCGATGAAAATCAGCGGTAACGACATCCGCCCGGGCAATGTCATCGAATATGACGGCACGCTCTGGGTGGCGGTGAAAACCAATAAGGTGAAACCCGGCAAGGGTCCGGCCTACAACCAGGTCGAACTCAAGAACCTGATCGACGGGCGCAAGCTCAACAATCGCTTCGGTTCCGACGAAAAGGTCGAGCGCGTCCGCATCGAAACCAAGGACTTCCAGTTTCTCTACAAGGATGGAGACGTGCTGGTGTTCATGGATTCCGAGAGCTACGAGCAGATCAATCTCGCCGAGGAATTCGTCGGCGAGCGCGCCGCCTTTTTGCAGGACGGCATGACCGTGACGCTCGAAATGCATGAAGAGAGGCCGATCGGCATCGCGCTTCCGGACCAGGTGGTGCTCGCCATCACAGAGACCGAGCCGACGATCAAAGGCCAGACGGCCGCGTCCTCCTACAAGCCGGCGATGCTGGAAAACGGCGTGCGCGTGATGGTGCCGCCCTTCATCACGGCCGGCGAGAGGATCGTCGTCGACACCAACGAGATCGCCTACGTCAAGCGGGCCGAGTAGGTACGGCTCACACGACATGGCAAGATCGGCAATTCTCAATGTGATGGTGCGCGCCGCCACCAAAGCGGGGCGCGTGCTCGCCCGCGACTTCGGCGAGGTCGAGCACCTTCAGGTGTCGCGCAAGGGGCCGGCGGATTTCGTCAGCGCCGCCGACCGGCGCGCGGAGGAAATCATCCGCGAGGAACTGGAGCGCGCGCGCCCCGGCTATTCCTTCCTGATGGAGGAATCCGGCGAGACAATCGGGGAGGATCCCCAGCACCGCTGGATCGTCGATCCGCTCGACGGCACCACGAACTTTCTGCACGGCATTCCGATGTTCGCCGTCTCGATCGCGCTCGAGCGCCAGGGGCGACTGACGGCGGGTGTCATCTACAATCCTGTCACGGACGAGCTCTATACCGCGGAGCGTGGGTCAGGAGCCTTCTTCAACGATCGACGCCTGCGCGTCGCCCAGCGCCGCATTTTTGCGGAGACGGTTATCGCGACTGGAATCCCGCATTTCGGCCGCGGCGAGCATGGGCCGTATCTGCGCCAGATGGCGGCGGTCATGGCGGAGGCCGCCGGTATCCGGCGGTTCGGTGCGGCTGCGCTCGATCTCGCCTGGGTCGCCTCCGGCCGCTTCGACGGCTTCTGGGAGAGCCATCTGTCGGCCTGGGACATGGCGGCGGGCATTCTCCTCATCCGCGAGGCGGGCGGCTTCGTCACCGATATCAAGGGCGGGGACGCGATGCTCACCTCCGGCACCATCGTTGCCGGCAATGAGGCGGTGCACCAGCATCTCGCCGGATTGCTCAAGGGCGCTGGCGGATAAATCGCCGGAATCGGCCGCGACTGTTTCGTCCTTCCGGCAAATCACGCTAGATTGGACCAAAGCGCGGCCGAACCCTGGATAATATGGCGAAAGAATACGATCCCTACCGGCTCTCTTCGCCCCGAATCTTTCTGGTTCGGATGCTCATCTTTCTGGTGATCGCGGCCTTCGTGCCGCTCATCCTGTATCGCCAGATCGCCGTCGGCTTCATGTCCAATCCGGGCCTCAACGGGCTCATCATCGGCGTGCTTCTGATCGGCGTGCTGCTCGCCTTCCGAAGCGTCATCATGCTGATGCCGGAAGTCAAATGGGTGAATTCCTTCCGCCGGCAGGAAGCCGGCTTTTCGGAGGATTCGCCCAGGCTTCTCGCGCCGATGGCGACGCTTCTGCGCGACCGACGCGAGGCGATGCTGTCGACCTCCACATGGCGCTCGATCCTCGATTCCATCGCCACGCGGCTTGATGAAAACCGCGAGATCCTGCGCTATCTGACGGGGCTTCTCGTCTTTCTCGGGCTTCTCGGCACGTTCTGGGGGCTGTTGCGCACCGTCGGCTCCGTCAGCGAGACGATCCAATCCTTGCGGGTCGATTCCGGCGAGGCGGGGGTCATCTTCGAAGATCTCAAGGCCGGGCTCGAAGCGCCTCTTTCCGGCATGGGCATCGCCTTTTCGTCCTCGCTCTTCGGCCTTGCCTCCTCGCTCGTTCTCGGGTTTCTCGATCTCCAGGCCGGGCAGGCGCAGAACCGCTTCTACACCGAGCTCGAAGACTGGCTGTCCACGATGACCGACCTCGAGGATTTCGACCTCGAGGATGCGGAGACGGGCAATACGGTGCAGGAGATCCGCCTCGCGGTCGAAAGACTGTCGCGCAATATGGAGGGCGGGGGACGGCCCTCGATTGCGGCGATGGCCAATCTCGCGGAAGGCATCCAGGGCCTCGTCCAGCATATGCGCAACGAGCAGCAGATGGTGCGCGACTGGATGGAGGGGCAGGCCGAGCAGCGCGAATATCTGCAGAACACGCTCGATGCGATCGCCGAGCGGCTCGGCCATGACGGGGCCGAGGCCAAGACGCGGCGGATGCGCGAGGAAGACAAGCCCTATCCGCAGCGCATGCCGGGCCTGACGGAAACCGGCAGGGAGCGCTGATCCATGGCGCTCGCGCGCGCACGGCGCATGCAGCGCACGGATTACTGGCCGGGCTTCGTCGACGCCATGGCGACGCTCTTGCTCGTCTTCGTCTTCCTGCTCACCGTCTTTTTCATCGCGCAGTTCTTCCTCTCCCAGGAAATTTCCGGGCGCGACGAGGTGTTGAACCGCCTCAACGCGCAGATCGCCGAGCTGACCGAGCTTCTGGCGCTGGAGCGCACCGACAATCGCGACATGACGGAGACGATCGCCTCATTGCAGGCGAGCCTTTCGAGCGCCGAAGGCGAGCGCGACCGGCTGCAGGGACTGCTGTCGTCCTCCTCGGGGGCCGCCGGCGAGGCGGAGGAGCGCATCTCCGGGCTCACCAGCGATCTCGCCAACGAAAAGGAAGTGAGCCAGCGCGCCCTGGCGCAGGTCGAGCTTCTCAACCAGCAGCTTTCGGCACTACGCCGGCAGATCGCGGCCTTGGAAGATGCGCTCGAGGCCTCCGAAACGCGCGACCGGCAGAGCCAGACAAAGATCGCCGATCTCGGCCGCCGACTCAACGTGGCGCTCGCCCAGCGCGTGCAGGAGCTGTCGCGCTACCGCTCCGACTTTTTCGGGCGTCTCAGAGAGATCCTTGCCGGGCGCTCCGACATCGAGGTGGTGGGCGACCGCTTCGTGCTGCCCGCCTCCGTGCTCTTCCCGACGGGGACGGACGAGATCACCGATTCCTTCAAGCCCGATCTCAACGAGCTTGCGGACGCCATCAAGGAGCTGGAAGCGGAGATCCCGAAAGAGATCAATTGGGTGATCCGCGTCGACGGCCACACCGACAAACGCCCGGTTTCCGGCACGGGACGCTTCCAGTCGAACTGGGATCTGTCGGCGGCGCGCGCCATTTCGGTCGTGCGCTATCTGATCGACCAGGGGGTTTCGCCGCAGCATCTCGTCGCCGCCGGATTTGGCGAATACCAGCCGCTCGATGAAGGCGAGAGCGAAGATGCCTATCGCAGGAACCGCCGCATCGAGCTGAAGCTGACGGAGCGGTGAGGGCGATCGAGCCTCTCGACCTGGAGGATTGTCACTGATGGCGATCCATTTCGAAAAGGACTTTGGCGGCAGCGCCGAGACCTTGCTTCGCATGCAGGCGGCGCATGAGCTCGCCGAGGCGCGGCTGCGCGACGACGAGATCAAGGCGGAGTGTTTCACTCGGGCGGCCTGAGGCATTCCCGGCTGCTTGACCCGCATCAAGGCTCAGCCGCCTGCTGCCTGCTAGCTTCCGCTGTGAAGCTCACGGAGGCATACGATGCTTTCGAGGCGCAATATCATCGTCGGTTCCGGTGTGGTCCTCGCCGGGGCGGGCCTTAGCTATTCTCTCTGGCCGGGCACCGACCCGGCCTATGCCGCGGCGGCGGACGCCTCGCGGCGGAGGCTCGACGTCGAAGCCGCGGGAGCCGCGTCTGGCGCGGGGGATGGTGAGACATTTTCCGGTCTCATCCGCTATGCGACCCTCGCCGCGAACAGCCACAACACGCAGCCCTGGCTCTTCGGCGTCTCCGGCCGCGAGATCCGCATCGCGCCGGATTTTTCGCGCCGCTGCCCCGCGGTCGACCCCGAGGACAGGCATCTCTTCGCTTCGCTCGGCTGCGCTGCCGAGAATCTCGTGCTGGCAGCCGGCGCGGCGGGCTTTGCCGCGGAGGCGCGCTTCGACGACGACGCGCAGGCGGCCGTCATCTCGCTGACCCCCGCAGCTGCGCATGGCTTGCCGGCGTTCGAGGCCATCCCGCGCCGGCAATCGACCCGCACGCCTTTCGATGCCTCGCCCCTCTCTGCCGAAGAGCTTCACGCCCTGGAGGGGGCGATCGACCGGCCCGGCGTGCGCACGCGGTTCCTGACCGCCCGAACCGAGCTCGACGAACTGAAAGACTTCGTCGTCTGGGGCAACACGGCGCAATGCGGGGACGCGGCCTTCGTCGAAGAGCTTCGGAGTTGGGTGCGCTTCAACGAGAGCGATGCGGTGCGCCGGCTGGACGGGCTCTTTGCCGGCGTCTCGGGCAATCCGGTGACGCCGCGCTGGCTCGGGCGAGCGATCTTTCCTTATGTCTTCACCGCCGCAGCGGAGAACCCGAAATATGTCGCCCAGATCGACGGGGCGGCCGGTGCGCTCGTTCTTTTCGCAGAGAAGAACGATGCGGCTGGCCTCTTCGCGGTCGGGCGCGCCGCGCAGCGCTTCATGCTGGAGGCGGAGGCGCGCGACATCCGCACGAGCTTCGTCAACCAGCCGGTGGAGGTCGCCTCGGTGCGGCACGCCTTCGCGTCCTGGCTCGGCGAGGGGCTGAGACCGGCGCTCGTCCTCCGTTTCGGCCGGGGTGCCAAAGTGCCGATGTCGCTCAGAAGACCCGCCGCCGCTGTGACGATGTGAGGCTCAGGCCGTCGCCGGCCCTCCCATCCTGGAGCCGACGACCTTTTCGAAGAGATGCCAGGTGGCGTGGCCGAGCACCGGCAGGACGATAAAGAGGCCGAGGAAGGTCGGCGCGAGCGCCAGGAGGGTGAGCGCGCCAACAATGACGCCCCAGGCGAGCATCGGTCCCGGGTTCTTGCGCACCGCCTTGAAGCTCACGATCATCGCCGAGACGAAGTCGAGCTCTCGGTCGAGGAGGAGCGGCATGGCGATCACCGTCGACGAGAAGAGGACGAGTGCCAGAAAGGCCCCCACCGCTGTGCCGACGAGGAGAAAACCCAGCCCCTCCGGCGTCGTCGTGACGACGGCGAAAAAGTCGGCAAGGCTCGAAAAGCTCTTGAAGCCGAGGAAGAGGGCGAGGAGCAGTCGCACCTGATAGATCCAGATCCAGAAGATGAAGAGGATGACGAAGGCCATCCAGCTCATCTGCCGCTGGCGCTGGCGGGAGACGGTCGTCAGCACGCGCCGCCATCCCGGCCTCTCGCCGCGGGCGCGGCAGCGGCTCACCTCGTAGAGCCCGGCGGCCACGAAAGGACCCAGCAAGGGAAAGCCGACGCCGAAGGGCAGGATCATCCAGGGCATGTCGAGAGCGATGAGGAGGCCGAGGACGACGAAGCCGCCGGCCACGAAAATCGCCGCAAAGAACAGGCCGTAGAGAGGTTCGGCGAGGAAATCCGCGAACCCGTCTTTGAGCGCGACCTTGAGATCGGCAAAGCCGATCTCGCGGACATCCGGCATGCGCGGCGCCTCGGCCGCGCGCGGCTCTCCCGTCATCGTCACAGCGTCCCTCCCAGGACCGTATGGACTTTTCTCAGCGGCCGTTCCGGCTCGTCTTGTTGAAAAATCTAGAGCGGTTCGCGTTTTGACGGAAGCTCTTGTGTCACGTAGCGGATGGGCGAGGCGGCGGAGAAAAGCGCCCAAAGACTGCGACGGCGGCGCGTTTTGAAGGCTGTCGTTTCGAAATTTAATTATTGCATTTCAAAGTCAGATTTTTTAGCTGTGCCCGTGATCTTCCAAAGGACGGGTATGCTCGCTTCCTTCCTCATCATGCTGCGCGAGGGCCTCGAAGCCGCTCTGGTGACCGGCATCATCGCGACTTATCTGCGTCAGACGGGGCGTTCCGCATGGATGCCGCTCGTCTGGGTCGGGATTTTTCTCGCCGTCGCCCTGTCGCTTTTCGTCGGCGCCGCCCTGCAATGGGTGAGCGCGGAATTCCCGCAGAAATATCAGGAGCTGTTCGAGGCCTGCGTCGGTCTCGTCGCCGTCGTCATCCTCACCTCGATGGTCTTCTGGATGCGCAAGGCGGCGCGCTCCATCAAAGCGGAATTGCACGATTCCATCGATGCGGCGCTGTCCGCGCCCAAAGGTGCGGCCTGGGCGCTGATCGCCATGGTCTTCTTCGCGGTGGCGCGGGAAGGCCTTGAATCGATCTTCTTCCTGCTCGCCATTTTTCAGCAGAGTTCCGGCCCCGGCGTGCCGCTTGCAGCGCTTGCCGGCGTGCTCGTCTCCGTCGCGGCGGGCTTTGCGATCTACGTGGGCGGGCTCCGGCTCAATCTGCGCCGCTTCTTCCGCTGGACAGGCGTCTTCATCCTCTTCGTCGCCGCCGGCATCCTGGCGAGCGCGCTCGGCAATCTGCACGAGGCGGGGCTGTGGAACGAGCTGCAGACGCCGGCCTACGACCTCAGCCGCGTTCTGCCGGTCTCCAGCGTCGTCGGCACCATCCTGTCGGGCATCCTCGGCTATCAGGAGAGCCCGAGCGTCGGCGAGATCCTTCTCTATGTCCTCTTCCTCGGCGTGAGCCTCTTCTTCTTCCTGAAGCCTGCACGGCCGGGGAAAGAGGCGAGCGTCTACGCGCCGAGCCCAACCGCGGAGCGTCCCAATGCCGGCGCCTGAGCCTCAGCCCAAAACGCCTCGTTCGGGGCTCATGACCCTTGCCATCGCCGGTGCCGCGCTTCTCGCGATCGCCGGCGGCGCGGCCTTCTATTATGCGAGCCAGCATGCCGCGGGGCAGGCAGACACGACCGATCAGTTCCGCGTCGCCGTCAGCGCCACGGCCTGCGAGCCGAACGAAATCACGGTGCCCGGCGGCAAGCGCTCGTTTGAGATCCTCAACACGTCGGAACGGCCGATCGAATGGGAAATCCTCGACGGCGTCATGGTCGTGGCGGAGCGCGAGAACATCGCGCCCGGCTTCAAGCAGACGCTGACGGCGCAGCTTCGCCCGGGCGATTACGAGATCACCTGCGGCCTTCTCTCCAATCCGCGCGGCATTCTGCATGTGACGGAATCGGAAGAGGCGCGGACGGCCGCGAGCACCGTCGGCCTCAGAAATTTCCTTGGGCCCTTGTCGGAATACAAGGTCTACCTCGTGCAGCAGGGGATGGCCGCCGTGTCCGCCAGCGAGGCGCTCGCCGAGGCGATCAAGGCCGGCAACCTGCAGGAGGCACAGGATCTGTGGGTGAAGGCGCGGCTTCCCTATAAGCGCGTGGAGCCGGTCGCCTACCGCCTGTCGGATCTCGAAAACGCCATCGATCCGGTCGCGGATTATCTGGAAAAGCGCGAGGCCGACCCGGCGTTCACCGGCTTCCATCGTCTCGAATACGGGCTCTTCTCCGAGGAGACGACGGAGGGGCTGGCGCCGGTTGCGGACGAACTTGTCGCGAATATGGGCGAACTCAAATCCCGTCTCGGCAAGCTCAAGCTCGACCCGGCGCTTTTGATGGCGATCCCGGGCGACATGGCGCGACAGCTTTCGGGCGGGAAGATCAAGGCCGGCGAGGACCATTACGCCCATACCGACCTTGCCGATTTCGCCGCGAATTTCGAGGGCATCGCCAAGATCACGGGGCTTTTGCAATCCGTCGTGGAGCCCGTCGATCCGGCTCTCGAGAAGGAGATCGACGCGAAGCTGAAGGCGGTGGAGACGAAACTCTCGGAGCTTTCCGGGCCGGATGGCTACCCGTCCTACGACAGCGTCGACGAGGCCGCGCGCACCTCGCTTTCTGAGGCTTTCCAGGACCTCGCCGACGTCCTCGACCGGCTCGACCAGGTGATCGGAGTGAGCTGAGATGACAGACAGGATCAAGGACAACACGGCGCGTTTGGGCTTCGGCTGCCCGTTTGCAAGCCGCCGCCAGGTGCTCTTCGGGCTCGGGGGTGCGGGCAGCGCGCTCGCCTTCGGAGCGGTCCCGGCACTGGCCGAAGAGGGCGACGGGCATCAGGTCACCGATGCGCCGACGGGTCTCAACAGCACGTCGGAACGGGTGCCGTTCTACGGCAAGCATCAGGCGGGGGTCGTCACGCCGCGACCGGCGACCGGCATCATGGCGGCTTTCGATGTCGTCGCACGCACGCCGGACGACCTGGAGACGATGCTGCGCAAGCTGACGGAGCGCATCGTCTTCCTGACCCAGGGCGGCGAGGTGCCGGAGCTCGATCCGAAGCTGCCGCCGCCGGATTCCGGAATTCTGGGGCCGGTGGTGGCTCCGGACAATCTGACCATCACCGTCGGTCTCGGCGCCTCTTTGTTTGAACGGCGGGAGTTCTTGACGCCCCTGAAGCCGCGGACGCTTCAGCGGATGACGCAATTCCCGAACGACGCGCTCGATGCGGAGCGCTGTCACGGGGATCTCTCGCTGCAGTTCTGCGCCAATCTGCAGGACACCAACATCCACGCGCTGCGCGATATCGTGAAGAACCTGCCCGAATATCTGGTGCTGCGCTGGATGCAGGAAGGCGATGTTCCGGTCATTCCGCCAAAGCCCGACGGGGAGACGGAAAGCGCGCGCAATTTCCTCGGCTTTCGCGACGGCTCCGCCAATCCGGATTCCAACGATCGCGACCTCATGCAGAAGGTCGTGTGGGTCGGCGAGGGCGATGACGAGCCGCAATGGGCCCATGGCGGCAGCTATCAGGCGGTGCGCATCATCCGCAATTTCGTCGAGCGCTGGGACCGCACGCCGCTCAAGGAGCAGGAAGAGATATTCGGGCGCAAGAAGGACAGCGGCGCGCCCTTCGGCGGGACGCGCGAAAGCGACGTGCCAGATTATACGCGCGATCCGCAGGGCGAGCTGACGCCGCTCGATTCCCATATCCGGCTCGCCAATCCGCGCACGCCGGAGGCCGACGACAATCTCATCCTGCGGCGGCCGTTCAATTATTCGAACGGCGTCACGAAGTCCGGCCAGCTCGACCAGGGGCTCCTGTTCATCGCCTATCAGGCGGATCTGGAGAAGGGCTTCATCGCCGTCCAGACGAAGCTCAATGGCGAGCCGCTGGAGGAATACATCAAGCCCGTCGGCGGCGGGTACTTCTTCGTCCTGCCCGGGGTCACAAGCCCCGATCGCTATCTCGGACAGGACCTCATCGAAGCGGCTTCGACCGCCGATACGCCGATCTGAATTCACCCAGGGAAAGGAAAGATACCCTTATGAACTTCACCCGACATCTGCGCGCAGGCGCCCTGGCATTCGCCCTCAGCACCACGGCTCTCCCCGGGGCCATGGCGCAAGACGCCTCCCTCGACCTCGTTGAGCCGCTCGCCCAATACAAGATCTACGTGGCCGAAAACACCGCAGAGCTGGTGAAGGATACCGAGGCCTTCGTCAAAGCGATCAAGGACGGCGACGTGGAGAAGGCGAAGGAGCTCTTCGCGCCGACGCGCACGAGCTACGAGGCCGTGGAGCCGATCGCCGAGCTCTTCTCCGATCTCGACGTCTCGATCGATGCCCGCGCCGACGATTACGAAAAGGGCGAAGAGGATCCGACCTTCACCGGCTTCCACCGCCTCGAATACGGGCTGTGGGAAGAGGGCTCCACGGAAGGTCTCGGTGAATATGCCGACCAGCTCATGGAAGACGTGAAGGAGCTCAACAGCCGCATCAACGAGCTGACCTTCCCGCCGGAAGTGGTCGTCGGCGGTGCGGCGGCGCTCATGGAAGAGGTTGCCGCGACGAAAATCTCGGGCGAGGAAGACCGTTACAGCCGCACCGATCTGTGGGATTTCAAGGCGAATTTCGACGGCGCCTACAAGATCTTCGATCTCTTGAAGCCGGTCCTGGAAGAGAAGGATTCGGAGGAGTTCCTCAAGACGGTGCAGGGCAATTTCGACGACGTCTATGAGGTGCTCGAAGAGTACGAGACCGACGAGGGCGGCTACGTCTCCTACACCAAGCTCAGCGACGAAGATCGCAATCTCCTCTCCACCAAGGTGAATACGCTGGCGGAAGATCTTTCCACGCTGCGCGGCAAGCTCGGCCTCGGCTGAGCCCCCCTGCGGAGAGTGGGAAAGGCCGTCTTCTCCGACGGCAGCTCACAACACGCGTGAAACAGGAAGCCCCGCTGCGGTTGGTCCGCAGCGGGGCTTTTTCGATGCGTGGTTCGGAAGCGGCGTGACGCGCCGTTCTATTCGGCGGCGGCAGATTCCGGTTCGCGGCCACCGTCGTTGAACTGCAGCTCGGCGAGGCGTGCATAAAGACCGCTCTTGGAAATGAGCGCCTGATGCGTGCCTTCCTCGACGAGCGCGCCGTTCTCCATCACCAGGATGCGGTCGGCATTGCGCACGGTCGCGAGCCTGTGGGCGATGACGAGGCTGGTGCGATCCTTCATCAGCGTTTCGAGGGCGGCCTGGACGGCGACCTCGCTCTCCGCGTCGAGCGAACTCGTCGCCTCGTCGAGGAGAAGGATCGGCGCATCCTTCAAAAGCGCACGGGCAATGGCGATGCGCTGCTTCTGGCCGCCCGAAAGGGTGATGCCGCGCTCTCCGAGCACCGTGTCGTAACCTTCCGGAAGCGCGCGGATGAACTCGTCGGCGTTGGCGGCCTTGGCGGCTGCCTCGACGTCCTCGCGGCTTGCCGTCTCGTTGCCGAAGCGGATGTTGTCGAGGGCGGTCGCGGCAAAGATCGCCACGTCCTGCGGCACGAGCGCGATGCGGCGGCGGACCTCTTCCGGGTCCGCCTTGGTGATGGGGACGCCATCGACCATGACCGAGCCCGTCTGCGGGTCGTAAAAGCGCATGAGGAGCGCGAAGACCGTCGATTTGCCGGCGCCCGAAGGTCCGACGATCGCCACCCGTTCGCCGGCCCGGATGTCGAAGGCGATATTGTGGAGAACCGGGCCTGAGCCTTGCGGATAGGCGAAGGAGACGTCGTCGAAGCGCACCTCGCCGCGGGCCGGGGTGGGCAGGGCCACAGGATTTTGCGGCTTCTTGATTTCGGGTTTCGTCTCCAGAAGCTCGACGATCCGCTCGGTGGCGCCGGCGGCCTGGCTGATCTCGCCCCAGACCTGGCCGATCTCACCGAGGCCGGCGGCCGCAAACACCGAATAGAGCACGAACTGGCTGAGGCGACCGCCCGTCATGGTGCCGTCGACGACCGCCTGCGCGCCCCACCAAAGGACGACGACGACGCTTGCAAAGACGATGAAGATGGCAAAGGCGGTGAGGGCCGCACGCGCCGCCGTGGCGCTGCGGGCGGCCTGAAAGGCATCCTCGATGCGCACGCCGAAATAACGCCGCGCCGGGGTCTCCTGATTGAAGGCCTGGACCGTGCGGACGCCCGAAATCGCTTCCGAGGCATAGGCGGAGGCCTCCGCCAGGCGATCCTGGGCGAAGCGCGAACGTTGGCGCACGCGCCGCCCGAACCACAGGATGGGCACGACGATGAAGGGGATCGCCGCGAGCACCAGAGCCGACAGGCCCGGGCTCGTCACCACCATCATCACGACCGAGCCGAGGAACATCATGATGTTTCTGAGCGCGACGGAGGCGGCGAAGCTGATCGCGGCGCGGATCTGCGTCGTGTCGGCGGTGAGGCGCGACAAAATCTCGCCGGAGCGCGCCGTGTCGTAGAAGCCTGCCGAAAGCTGCATCATCCGCGTGAAGAGACCGTCGCGCAGGTCTGCGACGATCCGCTCACCGAGCGTGGTGACGAGGTAGAAGCGCGCGGCGCTCGCACCGGCGAGGACCGCCACCACCACGAGCAGCATGGTGAAGTAACTGTCGATGAAGCCGACGTTGTCGGCGGAGAAGCCGAAATCGACGACACGCCTCACCGCCATCGGGATCGCGAGCGTTGCCAGTGTCGCAAGGATCAGCGCCGCAAGCGTTGCTGCGACACGTCCGCGATATCTGGCGAAATAGGGGACAAGCGCCTTGAGAGGGCGCAACGACGAGCGGCCGGCCTTGCGGGGCCTTTTAGAAGAGCGATCGGTCATTTGGTTTTGCAGGGAGCACGATTGGACATGTGGTGCAAGGGTTGCTGCACGGACTTGATAGCGCATGCCGGCTTCTGTATATCGCCGACGACAATTGCCTTTCTGCGCGGTGAAAGCCGCGGCGTGACGATGGGCGCAGCGACGAAGGGCACGGGCCTTGGGCGAGAGCGCCGAAGGCTGGCGGTCCGCTCCAACCGACGAGACGAGACATGAAGAAAGACATCCATCCGGATTATCATCCGGTCAAGGTCGTGATGACCGACGGCACGGAATACTGGACCCGTTCGACCTATGGTGAGGATGGTGCCTCGCTGCAGCTCGATATCGATCCTTCGACGCATCCGGCCTGGACCGGCGGCGGCCAGCACCTCATCGACCGCGGCGGTCGCCTGTCGCGCTTCAAGAACAAGTACGCCGGCTTCCTCGGCTAAGTCGCGTTGGCCGCTCCGTAAGGGCCCGCTCCGAAAGGGGCGGCAAGGCGCGGCAGCCGCAAAACGCCGCCTGCGTTCGTTGAACGTCAGAATCGAAAAGGCCGCTCCGAAGGGGCGGCCTTTTTTGCTGGCGCGATTTTTATCTGCGGCATCTTTGTCGGCGGCATCTTCGTAGGCAGCGTCGGCGAAGGGAGCCGGCAATGCCGATATGCGAGCCGAAACTGCGCCCTGGCGAGGGGCGTCGTTTCGCGGGGCGTCGTTCCGCGGGGCGGCTCGAGCGTGCTTTGCCGTGCAGGCGTCAGCCGACACGTTTCTCGAAGGCGTCCTGAAGGGCTGCAAGCTGACTTGCCACCGGGCTCGGCGCTTCCTCCAGGGTCGAACGACCATCGTCGAAAAGCGCCGCGTCGATCATCTGCACCCGCTTCTGCAGGGACACGGAGCGGTCGATCAGCGCCTTGAACCCTTCCGGAAGCTCGTCCCAGCCGGGACCGCGCATGGCGGTCAGCGCCTGATCGAGGCGGATCTTGTGCTTTTCTTCCGCCGCCTGGTCGAGCGTCATCTCACCTTCGTTTACCGCGCGATGCAGGAGGAGCCAGGAGGCGAGCTGCATCAGCCGCGTGGTGAGACGCATGGATTCCGTTGCATAGACGATGGACGCGGGACGATTGAGCCCGGACGCGGCGGCCCGCCCGTCCCCATCGAGATAGGCTGCCGTCTCCTCGACGAGCTGCATGCCCGCCTGGAACAATTCGCTGAATGTCTGCGAATGCGCATATGCGCGCCCGAAAGACAGTGGCTCTTCGCGGCTACCCGTTTGACGCATGGACTTGATCCCTTTTGGCTATTCAAAGCCGAGGGCCGCGCCTCGGCAAGTGCGGGAGCCGGGTTCTCCACCGGCTTCTCGATCGTGGAGCCAGTTCGACACCCCGACGAGGCCGAATTCAAACGGATTGTAATCAAATAGTAAAGATTGCGACGCGGCCTAAAAAAAGAGCCGCTGGGCGGCTCTTAGGCTGATACAGGGAGGCGTCAAACAGAGTGAACAGGATCACTCAGATCCAAACCTGATTGGATGGTGTCATTAGAAATTAGAAAGGTTAATCCGCGGTTAAGCGGGGAACGACAAGCCGAACGATCGGCCCTCAGCGCTTGAAAACTGCGTCTGCTGCGGCGCGTCCCCCCTGCTTGCGCGTCAGCTCCTGTCGGATGCGCCCAATCTCGGCCTCGCAAAGCGCGATGCGTTCTTCGAGCTCGTGTTCTGAAAGGAGCGAGAGGTCTTCCCCCACCGTATGGACCGGCTTTTTCACCGGCCTGTCGTCGTCTGCAAACATCGTCGCCCATCTGGTTTCGGCCTTTGGCGCGAAGGATAACGCTGCATCCGCTGGCTGTCAGCGTTTCATTGTCGACGCTTCACCCATTCAAAATCCGACTTTCCCGCACTAGGTTGAACTCAGATTGTGGGGAGGATGCATGAACATTCCGCAGACGATGGAAGCCGTTGCCATCACCGAGCCGGGCGGGCCGGAGGTGCTGGCGCTCGAAGAGCGCGCCGTGCCGCAGCCGGGAGAAGGCGAGCTTCTCGTCAAGGTCGCGGCGGCAGGCATCAACCGGCCGGACGTCCTGCAGCGGCTCGGCCGCTATCCCGTGCCGAAGGGGGCTTCCGATATTCCGGGGCTCGAAATCTCCGGTCACGTGGTGGCGGCAGGCGAGGGCGCGGAACGCTTCAGCGTCGGCGATGCGGTGGTGGCGCTACTGCCCGGCGGGGGCTACGCCGAATATGCGACGGTGGCGGAGACGAACGCTCTGCCGCTGCCGCAAGGCCTGTCGCTCATCGAAGGCGCGGCCTTGCCGGAAACGACTTTTACCGTCTGGCACAATGTCTTCGAGCGCGGCTCGCTCAGGCCCGGCGAGACGCTTCTCGTTCATGGCGGCACGTCGGGCATCGGCACGACGGCGATCCAGCTCGCCAAGGCCTTCAACGCCCATGTGCTGGTAACGGCGGGATCGGATGAACGCTGCGAGGCGGCCAGGCGCATCGGCGCCGACCGGGCGATCAATTACAACAGCGAAGATTTCGTCGAGGTGGTGCGCGAGTTTACCGGCGGCGATGGCGCTGACGTCATCCTCGACATGGTCGGCGGCAGCTATACGCAGCGCAATTTGCAGGCGGCGGCGGTCGACGGACGGGTCGTGCAGATCGCGTTTCTCAAAGGGCAGCGCGTGGAGCTCGATCTCGCGCTGATCATGCAGAAACGGCTCATCCTGACGGGCTCGACCTTGCGGCCGCAATCGGTGGAAGCGAAGGCCGAACTCGCGCGCATGCTGGAGGAAACGGTGTGGCCGGCGATCGCGGCTGGACGCTACACGCCGGTCATTCACGCGGTGGTGCCATTTGCCGATGTCGTGGAAGCGCACCAGATGATTGATGCTGAACATGTCGGCAAGATCGTCTTGAAAGTCGATCCGCGCGCATAGCTTTGCGACCTCAAGCTTATCGCAACGGCGCATTGCGTGCTTCGCCGGGTGCCCGTATATGTCGGGCAACTTCCCGTCCACCGACGTGAATCACGCTCTGCCGGAGACCCTCCGGCAGAGAACACAGGAGGATCATGCCATGGCGTCAACGCCTCTGATGCCGAAAGCGACCGCCGTATGGCTGGTCGACAATACTTCGCTCACCTTCGAGCAGATCGCACATTTCTGCCGGCTGCACCCTCTCGAAGTCAAAGCGATCGCCGATGGTGACGCCGCCCAGGGTATCAAAGGGATCGATCCGGTGATCGGCGGACAGCTGGCGCGCGATGAGATCGAAAAGGCCGAGCGCGATCCGACCTATCGGATGAAAATCCTGGTCTCCAAAGTGCGCGTGCCGGAGACGAAGCGGCGCGGCCCGCGCTATACGCCCGTTTCCAAGCGGCAGGACCGGCCGAACGCCATTTTGTGGCTGGTGCGCAACCATCCGGAACTGAAGGATTCGCAGATCATCCGTCTCGTCGGCACGACGAAGCCGACGATCGAGGCGATCCGCGAGCGCACGCATTGGAACTCGGCGAACCTGCAGCCGGCCGATCCCGTCACGCTCGGCCTGTGCTCGCAGCTCGAACTCGACCTCGAAGTCCGCAAAGCGGCGAAAAACGCCCCGGCCGTGGAAGAAGAGGGCGCACGCCTTCTGTCCGCGGAAGAGACGACGCGCCGTCCGCAGCCTTCCGAAAGCGATACCGGACACGAGCGCGAGCCCGACATCGATCCGGATTCGGTTTTCGCCAAGCTCAAGAATTTGAAGTCGAGCGACGTCACCTGATCTCGCGTGAGCTCAGTTGTGAGCAGCTGAGTTTTCGGGAGGGCTTGTGGAGAAGTTTCTGACGGTGGCGGGTGATCCCGCCACCCTTTCTTTGACCCTGGTGGTGCTCGTTGCCGGCACCGTCAGAGGCTTTGCCGGGTTCGGCGCCGGCCTCGTCTTCGTCCCCTTTGCAGGATCTCTGATCGGACCTCGCGCCGCGGTCATCGTCTTGTGGGCGATCGATTCCCTGCCGACGCTTCCCATCCTCATTCCAGCTTTGCGGGTGTGCAATTACCGCTCCGTCCTGCCGGCGGCAGGCGGTGTTGCGCTGTGCGCGCCCTTCGGCGCCTATCTCCTTGCGACAGCCGATCCGCTCGTCTTGCGCTGGGGCATGTCGGGGGTGGTTCTCGCGCTCGTCGTCCTGCTCGGCTCCGGCCTGCGCTTCACCGGGCCACGGCGCCCCGCCTCCGCCTTCGGCGTCGGCATGCTGTCGGGGGTTCTCGGCGGTGCGACGCAGCTCTCCGGGCCGCCGGTCGTCGTCTATTGGATGAGCGGGCACGAGGCGGCGGCGGAAATTCGCGCCAATCTCATCGTCTTCTTCGCGCTGTCGACGGTGATCACGGGGCTGTCGTTCTGGGCGAACGGCATCTTCAGCGAAGACGCGCTGATCCGCGCAGCGATCGCCGCGCCCGTCTATTTCGTCGCGCTCATTCTCGGACAGAAGATGTTCGGCTTTGCCTCCGAAAAAGTGTTCCGGAGGGTGGCGCTCGGCCTCATCGTCGCCGCCGCCATCATGGCTTCGCCCGCCTTCGACGGGGTGCTGCGGTAAGCGTGCGATGCAGCCGGCCGGATGCCGGCTGCCGATTTTGGCGCGGTCTTTCCGAAGCCGCGCTTCTCCGATGCTCAGGCGGCGGAGAGCCGCTCCATGACATCGGCATCGACGTCGAAGTTCGCATAGACGTTCTGCACGTCGTCGTCGTCTTCGAGCGTGGCGATGAGCTTCATCAGCGTACCGGCCTTTTCTTCGTCGACCGGCGTCAGGGTCTGCGGCTTCCAGATGGCGCGCACGGATTCCGCATCGCCGAGCGTTTCGGCCAGCGCGGAGGAGACGTCGCCCAGATCCTCGAACTCGGTGAGGATGGTGTGGCCTTCCTCGTCGCTTTCGACGTCGCTCGCGCCGGCTTCGATCGCGGCTTCGAGCACCTTCTCCGGGTCGCCGGCAGAGGCCGGGTAATAAATCTCGCCGACACGCTCGAACATGAAGGCGACGGAGCCGGTTTCACCGAGCGAGCCGCCGTTCTTGGCGAAATAGGAGCGCACCGCGCCGGCCGTGCGGTTGCGGTTGTCGGTCATCGCCTCGACGATGAAGGCGACGCCGCCCGGGCCATAGCCCTCGTAACGGATCTCTTCGTAATTGTCGCCGTCGCCGCCGGTCGCCTTCTGGATCGCACGCTCGATGTTGTCCTTCGGCATCGACTGCGCCTTGGCATTCTGCACGGCCAGGCGCAGGCGCGGATTCGAATTCGGATCGGGGTCGCCGACCTTGGCGGCGACGGTGATCTCCTTCGACAATTTGGAGAACAGCTTGGAGCGGGCCGCATCCTGGCGGCCCTTGCGGTGCATGATGTTCTTGAACTGTGAATGGCCCGCCATTGCGGTTTTACCTGCGTCTTGTCGTGAATGTCTCTGGGGAACGGAGGATATAATGGGGAGTGGCGAAGGCGTCTAGGTGGGGAAGGAGACGATCGACTGTCGCCGCGCCGCATTTTGCGCCTGCGGCATAGCGGTCACTTGCCGCAATTGATGCCTGTGAGTAGGTGCTGAGGCAACGCGCGGGGTTTTGCCGCGCGATGGAGCCTTGATGCTGGAGATTGTCAGAGCCCTCTGAGGCTCCCCTGGACGTTTATCCAGGTGGAGACGCGAAGCGGCAGAACGAACGGGCGCGGCCTGAGGGCGGCGTGCGCGCTCTGCCCCGTGCTTTCTCCGATCCAGGCATTTTCCATGAATATCTCGAAGTTCGAGCAGCGCGTGTTGCACGCGCTCGCTCAGGGCGGACGCATCCGTCATGAACGAAGCGGTGGTCGCAAGATCACCCACGTCACCTGTTTCACCCGCGACGGTTTCGTGCTCTCCGATTGCACCTTGCCGGTCTTTTCCCGGCTTCTGTCGAAGGGGCTGATCGAATCGCGCGGCGGCGCGCCCTATCAGATCTCTGAACGGGGCCGCCGCAGCGTGCGGGCACAGCTCGACAATCGGTGAAGACCCACGGGCGGTGAAGACCCACGGGCGGTGAAGACCCACGGGCGGTGAAGACACGCGGGCGGTGAAAAACCGTGGGCGGTGAAAAACCGTGGGCGGTGAAAAAAATCGGCCGGCGAGGCGCTCTCCAGCGCTACGCCGTTTTGACCAGCAGAATGCGGGTCGGTGGCCCGCCTTCATAAGACATCTCGGCATTCAGGCTCCTCGCCATGGCGGTGACGAGCTTGGTGCCGAGACCCGTGCCGGTGGGAGTCGCTGCGCCGTTGAAGCCTTTGCCGTCGTCCTCGACGCTGAGGCGGAAGCCGCCCGGCAGGGTCGTGAGGTCGACGCGGATGTCGCCGTCCTCTTCCTCTCCGTAGGCGTATTTGCAGGCATTGGAGACGAGCTCGTTGACGACGACGCCCAGCGAGACGGCCTGATCGGTGGTGAGGCGCAGCCCGTCGGTGGTGAGATGGACGCGCCGCGCCGCGGTCTCGCTCGACCAGGTCTCTTCCAGGCCGGCGGTGAGCGCGCTCAGATAATCGCCCATGTCGACGCTGTTGATGTCCTGCGAGGTGTAGAGCCGGCGATGCACCTGGCCGATCGCATAAACGCGCTGCTGGGTGTCCTTGAGCGCGATCTTCGCCTCTTCCGCCTCGACGGCGTTGGCCTGCATCTGGATGAAGGAAGAGACGATCTGAAGCGAATTGGCGACGCGGTGGTTGGCCTCGCGCAGAAGCGCCGAGAGGCGCTCATTGGAGGCTTTGAGCGCGTGCTCCGCCTCATGCTGGGCCGCGACCAGACGCTGATGTTCGAGCGTCGTCGCGAAGGAGGAGGCCAGAAGGTCGAAGAACTCTTCGCCGACCGTCTTCACCACGTAATCGCGCGCGCCAGCCTTGAGGGCGGCGACGGCGACGGAGCTCTCCTCCGAACCGGTGACATAGACGACCGGGGGAGGCGAGGGCAGCGCGTTGATGAGAGGAAGCGCGTCGAGCCCCGTCTTGCCGGGCATGTAATGGTCGATGGCGACGAGATCGAACCTGTCTTTCTCAAGAAGGGCGAGGCCTTCGTCGGCACTTCCGGCGGTGGTGAGTTCGTAACCTCGGCGGGCAAGCGCGCGGCGCGTCAGGCGCCGCAGCCCCTCGTCGTCGTCGATATAAAGAATGCGCGGCATTTCATCCGGTCTTCAAGGGGTAAATCAGGCTTCGATTTCGGGTTCGGGAACCTGGATAACCGAAATGAACAGGCCGAGCTGACGGATCGCCTGGGCGAAGGATTCGTACTCGACGGGCTTGGTGATATAGACGTTGGCGCCAAGATCGTAGCAGCGCTCGATCTCCATCTTGTCGTCGGTGGTCGTCAAAACCACGACGGGCGTGCGTCGGAGCGGGCTCGTTTCCTCCTTCATCCTTTTCAGGATGTCGGTGCCGCTCATGTCGGGCAGGTTGAGATCGAGAAGCACGAGCGCGGGGCCGTTGTGGGTCGGACCCTCGGGGCTGTTGAAGAGGAATTCGACGGCGGCCGTTCCCTCGACAAAATGCAGCACCGGGTTGTTCACACCGGCGCGCCGGATGTTCTTTTCGATGAGACGCGCATGCCCCTCATCGTCTTCGATCATGATGATGGTGACCGGTTGATGGCTCGACACGACGGGTTCCTACGCTTTCTGCAATTCTGGCGGCATTGAAAGGCGGAAGGTTGCGCCTTCGTCAAGCTTCGAATCGCACTCGATCATTCCACCCAGGCGGTAGGCCAAAGCACGGACATGTGCGAGCCCGATGCCTTCGCCCGGCTGATCCTGCGATCCGGAACGGCGGAAGAGGTCGAAGATGCGCTCGTGATCCTTCGGATCGATGCCGCGTCCGTTGTCCTGGACCTCGATGATGATGCGCCCGGATTGCTGGCGGCCCCGCACCTTGATGAGACCGGGGCGGCCGGGCTTCAGGTATTTGACGCTGTTTTCCACGAGATTGGAGATGATCTGCTCGATGGCGAGGCGATCGGTCACCAATGTCGGTATCGGCTCGATGCGGATCTCGGCGTCGAGCTCCTGCAGGCGGTGCTGCAGCGTGTCGGCGATGCCGGAGACGAGGCCGTTCATGTCGATCTTCTCCGGCGACAGAACCCGGCGCCCGGCCCGTGACAGATGCAGGATGGCATTGATGAGGCGGTCCATCTTCTGCGTCGACGAGCGGATGAAGCCGATGGCCTCGGGAAGATCCTCCTCGATCGTCTGCCGCACCTCTTCGGTGACGAGATCGGGCGCCTCTTCGCGGGCTTTTGCGATGAGCTCGGTGAGCGGCTTGACGGCCACCTCCAACTCGCTGGTGAAGCCCATGACGTTGACGAGCGGCGAGCGCAGATCGTGGGAGACGATGTAGGCGAAGCGCTGGATCTCGTCGTTCGCCCGCTGCAATTCCGCCGTGCGCTCGCCGACAGCCGATTCCAGGTCTTCGTTGAGAAGCTGCAGGCGCTCGCCGGCAGTCGTCAGGGCATGAACGTTGCGGCGGGTCGCCCAGATCGTGCCGCCTGCGAGGGCTATGAAAACGATGCCCGACAGCGCCAGGACGACATAAGAGAGCTGCACGTTGCGGAATTGGCGGGCGCGCCGCTCGACGAGGAGAGCTTCTTCCGCCTGCAGCATCTCGGCGGCTGCGGCGCGGGCCCGGCGAATGACGGCGATGTCGTCGTCATCGAACGTCGTCGTGCCGGCCGCAGCGTCCGCCCTCTGGCGGCGGTTTTGCAGCGTGTCGCGGGCATAGGCGAGGTGCGAGGCGACGAGCTGGCGCAGTTGCGCGAGGCGTTTCTGCTGGTCGGTGTTGTCGGTGATACGGCCTTCCACCGCATCCATGCGGGTCTCGATTTCGCCGGCGAGTTGTTCGAAGGCGTTGGCGAAACGCTCGTCCGCCGAGAGAAGATAGCCGCGCCGTGCCGTCTCAGAGCGTTCGAGCGCAGCCCCGAGCTCGGCAAGGCTTGCGGCGACTTCCTGCGTGTGCACCACCCATTCCGCACTGACCTGGGTCTGGCGCAGCACGACCAGAAAGCTGACGCCTGCGGCAAGCAGCACGAGAAAGCCGCCGACGATTGCAGCCAAGATGAAGCGGCTGATGCGCCGTTCCGAATTTTTCATGGTTCTGGGTCACCCGGCAGGAAGAGAAGAGGCCATAGCCCGCTTGCAGGCGCGGCTCAATCGGTGGGAGGGACGCCGGCTAAATTGATCGCCTGATCTGTCGAGCGGCGGCCGGCGACGGATCGACTGACCGGGGTTCGGCCTCTCGTCGCCGTTTTCGGCGCGTTGGCCAAGGCGCACGGCGAGGCCCGTCGCCCTCAATTGGCCTCCTGGTCGGGCTCCGGATAGACGTCTTTGAGAACGGCGTCGAAATGATGTTTGACGGCATCGTTGCACTTGCACGAGCGCGCATGGAGTGCGGAATGATCGCGCACGAGCAGCGAGCCGCGCTGCGTTTCCAGAATGCCTTCCGCCTTGAAGGTCTGCATGACGCGGCTCGTATAGGAGCGCCCGACGCCGAGCATGCGGGCGAGCTGCTCATGCGTCAGCGGAACGATGTGGTCGCCTGTCCGCTCCATCGTCGCGACGATCCATTTCGCCGCCCGCTGGTCGACGGAATGAATGGCGTTGCAGGTGATCGACTGCAGCATCTGTGCGACCAGGCAATCGGCGTAGCGCGCAAAGAGGTGCCGTACCGCCCGCGATTTCTGCTTCGCCGCCTCGAGCTCCGAGAGTTTCAGGCCGACGAACGGGCCTTCGAATTTCACGATGATGCGTGAGAATGCGGGGAGGCGACCGGCGCTGACGATGCCGCCGACGGCGCCTTCGCGGCCGATCAGAATGGTCTCGGTGTCTTCGCCGTCCTCGTTGGCGACGAGAAACGAGGCGAGCGCCGGTCCGCACGGAAAGTAGACGATGTCGACGTTATCGCCCGGATTGTACATGACATGGTCGCTGTGGCGGTGCAGCAGCTGGAAATGCGGCGCGAGAAGGGCGTAGTCTTCGTCCTTCAGCACCTTCAGGAGATTGTTGAGAGGGCGCGTCTCCGCCGAAGTCTCCCGGGCAGGATCGTGTAACATTGGCGCTCGTCCCGCGCGTGTCGTCAGTTGCCCGCTTTTATGTGCGGTAGTGAACACAGCGCAACCCATGATCTGTGGCGATTGTGCCGCACTCCGTCGCATCCGGAGGCGAGCTTGTCGCCTCGTTGCGCAGGGTTGTCGCTCCCGCAGGAGGCTCGGGGGAATGTCGGAAGCCGGCAAAAGGCCGGTTTTTCGCGCCCTTTGCGGGTAAATCGGTATCCTTCCCCTCCCTTGTGTTCACAAGTGAACAGACAGCGGCGCGGAGTTCGTGCTTGCTAGCTGCCCAGAGCTGGCCGAATTCGTGCGTCAGATTCGCTCCGCCCACCGCATCTGGGCGTAACAGCCAGTGGCACGTGATGCGGTTGCACCCGACCGTTCGTTAGGAAATTCTTTCATTGAGGTCTGTCCGCGCTCTTCTGCACGCCGCTACGGCCGAGCTTCATGCCGAGGTCGAAGCGCGTCTCAATCCGATGCTCGTTCAAGGCGAGACGGGGTATGCTTCGTTTCTGCGCGCGAATGCGGCTGCGATCCTGCCCGTCGAAGAGACGCTGGAGGGGGCCGGCATCGAGGCGCTGCTTCCCGACTGGGACGAACGCCGGCGGAGTGCGGCGCTTCTCGACGACATCCAGATTCTTGGGGCGGAGCGCCCGCAACCCGTTTCTGCGCCTGAGATGCATGGCGAAGCCTTCATGCTGGGGGCGGTCTATGTGCTGGAAGGCTCGCGCCTCGGCGCGAAGATCCTGACACGAGACATCCTTGCCGATGCAGGCCCGCGGATGAAGGTGGCCTCACGGTTTCTTCGTCACGGCGAAGGCCGGAAATTGTGGCCGAGCTTCGTCGAAAGACTGGAGGAATCGGCCGCCGTGCACGACGCGCCGGACGAGGCCGTGAAGGGCGCCGAAGCCGTCTTTGCGCTTTTCGATGCAGCAGCGGAGAGCGTTGCAAAGGCCGACCGGGTGCCCGGCCATGTCTGATCCGACCCAATTCGAAGTCGATCTGACGAATTGCGATCGCGAGCCGATCCATCTTCTCGGGGCGGTACAGCCGTTCGGATTCCTCGTGGCCGTGTCGCGCTCGAGCTGGGTGGTGACGCGCGTCTCGCGCAACGCGGCGGAGTGGCTCGGACGTCCGGGCGAGGACCTCGTCGGTCTGCCCATCGACCAGGTCTTTCTCGGTCAGGCCGTGCACACGATCCGCAACAATCTGCAGGGCGCGGTGATGGGCGAGACGGTGGCGCGCGCCTTCGGCGTGACGGTCACGGAAGCGGGCCTCGTCTGCGACATGGCGGTGCATCTCTCCGGCGACGAGGTGGTGGTGGAGTGCGAACGCTCCGTGGCCGAGCCCGCCGCCAATGCAGCCGCCATGGTGCGGGGCATGGTGGCGCGACTGCAGCGCACGGACGATCTCCGGAACTTCTACCGCATCGCCGCGCGCGAAATGCAGGCTCTGACCGGCTTCGACCGGGTGATGATCTACCGTTTCGATCATGACGGGTCGGGCGAGGTGATCGCGGAATCGGCGCGTTCCGGCATCGGCTCGTTTCTCGGCCTGCATTATCCGTCGACCGACATTCCGCGCCAGGCGCGCATTCTCTACGAAAAGAACTGGCTGCGGATCATCCCGGATATCTCGGCGGAACCCTCGCCCGTCGAGCCGGCGCTCGATCGCGACGGTGAGCCGCTCGATCTGTCGATGAGCATTCTGCGCAGCGTGTCGCCCATCCATATCGAATATCTGCAGAATATGGGCGTCGATGCCTCCATGTCGGTGTCGATCCTGCGCGAAGGCCGGCTGTGGGGTTTGTTCGCCTGCCATCATTACGCGCCGCATCACGTCACCTTCGAGCGGCGGACGGCGGCGGAACTCTTCGGCCAGATGTTTTCGCTTCTGGTGGAAAACCGCGAGCGCCAGACCGAATCCGAATACGAGGAGCGCTCCAGCAAGCTGCACAATCAGCTCGTTGCCGTGATGGCGACCGAAGCGACGCGGTTTGAGAGCATCGTCGATCATCTCGACGAGATCGCCGACCTTCTCGTCTGCGACGGCATCGGCCTGTGGGTGGAGGGGCGCGCCACGTTGCGGGGCCTGACGCCAAATGAAGACGACTTTGCCGGGCTTGCGGCGCATCTGCGCGACAGGGGCGTGAACGAGGTCTGCGCCGAGCACGAGATCGGGGCGAAATACGAACCTGCACGGCGCTTTGCCGATCGCGCCGCCGGTATGCTCGTCGTGCCGCTGTCTCGGGAGCCGGGCGATTATCTCGTCTTCTTCCGCAAAGAGGTGACGCGCAGCGTCAATTGGGCGGGCAATCCGGAGAAGCCGGTGAACATCGGGCCGCTCGGGGCCCGGCTCACGCCGCGCAAGAGCTTCGAGATCTGGAAGGAGACCGTGAGCGGGCAGTCGCTGCCGTGGTCGCCCGTGGAGGAGAGGATCGCCGAAGGCCTGCGCGTCAGCCTTCTGGAAGTCATCCTGCAGCTCTCCAATCTGACGGAGGCGGAGCGGCGCCGCGCGCAGGAGCGGCAAAAGCTCCTCATCGCCGAACTCAACCATCGCGTCCGCAATATCCTGAGCCTCATTCGCGGCGTCATCAACCAGAGCAAGGACGCGACCAGCATCGAAGCTTTTACCGACGTCGTCGGTGGACGCATCCAGGCTTTGGCGCGTGCGCACGACCAGATCACCTCGGACGATTGGAGCCCGGCTTCATTCCGCAATCTGGTGACGACGGAGGCGGGCGCCTATCTCGGCGGCAAGGCCGACCGGGTCGTGCTGACGGGCTCCGACGTGCTCGTGCAGCCGGAGGCGTTCACGACCGTCGCCCTCGTCATCCACGAGCTCATCACCAATTCGGCGAAATATGGCGCGCTGTCGGACAGCCGCGGCCAGATCGACATCATGACCGATTTCGATACGCTCGGCCGGCTCACCATCAACTGGGGCGAGCGCGGCGGCCCGCCGGTCAAGCCACCGAGGCGTTACGGCTTCGGCTCCACGGTGATCGAGCAGTCGATCGTGCACGACCTCGGCGGCGAGGCGAAGGTCGATTACGAGCTGACCGGCCTCAAGGCGCGCTTCGTCATTCCGCCCAAACATTTCCAACGCAGCGAGATCGTCGTGGACACAGTGAAAGAGGCCGTCAGGGCCAACGAGGGGGAGATCGCCCTTCCGATGGACGTTCTCGTCGTCGAAGACAACATGATCATCGCGCTCGACACCGAACAGATGCTTCTGTCGCTCGGTGTCGGAAATGTCCGCACCGCGAGCGGCGTGCGGGATGCGCTGAAGGAGATCGAGCGTCAGGCGCCGGAATTCGCGCTTCTCGACGTCAATCTCGGCGCGGAGACGAGCCTCGAAATCGCCGAACGGCTGGCGGAGATGGATGTGCCGTTTGCATTTGCGACCGGCTACGGCGAGCAGGCGGCACTGCCCGCGCCTTTCGACGCCACGCACAAAGTGCGCAAGCCTTATAGCGCGCAGTCGCTGCAGGAGGCGATGGTCGGCGCCGAGCGGGCGTAGCCCGAGCGTCCTACGAGGTCGCCTGGAAGGCCTCGTCGAAGATGATCTCGCCGGCCGGCAGAGTGTCGGTGAAGGGAAGGGCGAGCAGGTTTTCCGGCGGCACGCCCGGCATTTTGAGCTCTGCAAACGTCTCGAAGCTGAAGCGTTCGTAATAGGCGGGATCGCCGACGAGCACGCAGCCCTCGCTGCCGAGCGCACGGAGCTTCGTCAGGCCCACTTCCATGAGCACCGACCCGACGCCCTTTCTCTGCACCTCCGGGAGGACGGCGATCGGGCCGAGCCCGTGCCAGCCCGTTCTGGCCTGACCGTCGTCGCCGACAAGGGTCACGGGCGAGAAGGCGGCCTGGCCGATGATGCGGCCATCGGCTTCCGCGACGAGCGCGATCGTCGCCGTGCCGCGCGTCCATAGAGCTTCGATGAGAAAGGCTTCGGTGCCATCGGAGTGCGGATTTTGCAGGAAGGCCCGGCGAACCAGTTCCTTGACGGCCGGGCGGTCCGCCTCCTTTTGATCCCGGATCTGCAGCTCGCTCATCGTCCTCATCCGCCAGCCCGCGCTCGGGGCAGATAAAGGCAATTATTTCAAGGCGCAAGCGAGGCGGGAGGCCGCGGCAGAGAGGGCGGCAGAGAGGTCTCGAGGGAGCGCCCTCAGGCGCCCCCTCTGTGCGGGTGTCAGGCTGCAATCATGGCTTGCAGGCGCTTCAGACCATCGCGGGCGAAATCGAGGATGGCGGGATCGACGAGACGACCGTCGCGCACCCTGTCTCCGACATTGCCGATGACGATCTGCGGCCCGCCGACGAGCCGGCATTCGGCGGCGTGGAGCGTCTCGTTGAGCTGTGCCTGCGCCCTGACACCGCCCGTGAAGGCGGGTGAGGCAGAGACGACCAGAACCGGCTTGCCCATGAGAGAGGACGAACCGCGCGGGCGGGAGGCCCAATCGAGGGCATTCTTCAAGACGCCCGGAATGCCGTGATTGTATTCCGGCGTGGCGATGACGAGGCCATCGCTTGCCGCGACCGCCTGACGGAATTCGCGCACCGCCTCCGGCGCGTCGTCGCCATCGAGATCGGCATTGTAGAGCGGCAGATCGACATGGCCGATCTGAAGTTCGACCGTGCCATCATTGTCCGCCGCGAGGCCCTGCAGAACGGCGCGGGAATAGCTCTCGCGGCGAAGGCTCCCCGGCAGGCCGAGGAGTTTCGTTTTCGTGGCCGACATCGTTCAGGCCTGCGGCATGGCCGGGCCGGTGCCGGCACCGGTCGTTTCGATGGCCTTGGCGATGTCAGCGAGATCGTCTTTGGTCAGTTCGAGAGACGCGGCATCGATCCAGCCATCGACCTGACCCGGATTGCGGGCGCCGACGATGGCCCCGGTGACGGCCGGCCAGGCGAGCGTCCAGGCAACGGCGACGGCAGGCACCGTGGTGCCGTGCTTGTCCGCGATCGGCTTCAGGCTCTCGGCAAGCGCCAGGTTCTTTTCAAGCTTTTCGCCGGTGTAGTCGGGATTTCTGGAGCGCCAGTCGTCTGCCGGCAGGGCCCGCGCGCGCTCGACGCTGAAGCGGCCGCTCAAGAGGCCCGACTGCATCGGCGAATAGACGATGACGCCCGTCTCATGTGCGTCGCACCAGGGCAGTTCCTTTTCCGCCACCTCGCGCTTGATCGCCGAAAACGGCGGCTGCAGCGTGTCGACATGCCCGACGGCTTCCGCCTTTTGCAGCTGCTCGGCATTGTGGTTGGAGAGGCCCGCGGCGCGGATCTTGCCTTCCTTTTTCAGCTCCAGAAGCGTCTGCCAGTATTCCTCCACCGGCGTGCCGTCATTGGCCGGCCAGTGCATCTGATAGAGATCGATGCGCTCCACGCCGAGGCGCTTCAGCGAGGCTTCCACCTCGCGGCGCAGGCTGTCGGCGGCGCCGATGCGCGCCGGCATTTTTTTGCGGTCGTTCTCGTCCCAGACGAGACCGCATTTGGTGAAGACATAGGGGCGCTCGCTGGCCGGGACATCGGCGAGCGCCTTCTTCACCACCTCTTCGGAATGGCCGAGACCATAGACGGCGGCGGTGTCGACCCAGTTGATGCCGCGGGATACGGCGTGACGGATGGCGGCGACGGATTCGGAATCGTCCTGCGCGCCCCAGCCGACGGCCCAGTCGGGGCCGCCGATCGCCCAGGCGCCGAAGCCGACGCGGGTGATGTGCATATCGGTGCGGCCGAAGCGTTTCGTCGGCAGATTCGTCTTCGCTGGTGTGTCGAGCATGGGGGAACTCCCGTTGTTTCCGTTGCGGTGCACATAAGGCCCGATCGGGGTTCTTCAAAGCGGGAGGCTGGATTGCGTGACCGGCCGGCGCGGATTTCAGGCGGCGGCCTCTTCGACGATTTGCTCGGTGATCACCTTGAAGCCGGCGAGACGCGAGGCGCCGAAACTCGTGGAGATCGCGACGTCGGTCGCATCGCGTCCGCGCGCCATCAGGATGCGGCCGATGCGCGGATGGTTGTGGCGGGCATCGAACGTGTACCAGCGACCATCGAGATAGGCCTCGAACCAGGCACTGAAATCCATCGGGTTCGGATCTTCCGGCACGCCGATATCGCCGAGATAGCCCGTGCAATAGCGGGCGGGAATGTTCATGCAGCGGCACAGGGCGACGGCGAGATGGGCGAAATCGCGGCAGACACCCGTCTGTTCGTAATTGCCGTTCACGGCGCTGCGCATCGGATCGGCCTTCAGATAATCGAAGGTGATGCGCTCATGGGCGTAGTCGCAGATGGCTTCGACCATCTGCCAGCCGGGCGCCACATGCCCGAAGAGCGACCAGGCGAGATCGGTCAGCCGGTCCGTCTCGCAGTAGCGACTGCCGAGAAGGAAGATGAGCACGTCGTCGGGAAGCTCGTCCACCGGCGTCTGGCGGGCGTCGGGTGCGACCTCGTCGGGCAGGCCATCGTCTCGGATGGTGAATTGCGTCGACATGCGCAGAAGCCCGGCCGGGGCCACGATGCGGGTGCAGATGTTGCCGAAATCGTCACGGTAATCGCGCGAGGGGATTTCCGGGTCGAAGGTGATGTGGTGCGGGGTCTCAAGATCGCGGAGCCGCGAGGGATGCACCGACAGGACGAGCAGCATGGGCGTCGGCTGCACACACTCATATTCGATGTCGAAACCGGCTCTGATCTTCATTTCTTCTCAAGTGGTTGGAAGGTCACGCGGTTCCCGTCGCAGCAGGTGGAATTTTAGGCAAATTTCGCGTTTCACTCCTCGCGCACGACCTTGACCATCACCTCCATGCCGAGATCGTCGTCCGGCATGCCGAGATAGGAGCCTGACAGGGGCAGGGCCTCGCTCGGGTCGCGGGCGACGGCGACCCGGATCAGGCCTTCATTGCCGAGGATGGCGTTGGTCGGGTCGATGTCGATCCAGCCGGCGCCGGGGAGATAGACCTGCACCCAGGCATGGGTGGCGCCGCCGCCATGGATGTCGTGGCTGTCGCGGGCCGGCACATAGAGGTAGCCGGAGACGAAACGCGCCGGCAGGCCGAGAGCGCGCAGAGCCTCGATCATCAATTCGGTGAAATCGCGACAGGTTCCGCTGCGCAGCGTGAGCGTTTCGGCGGGATCCTGGATGCCGTGGTCGCGCCGAATATAGGCATGGTCGTGCCGGATCGCGTGGATCATCGCGGTCAGAAGCTCGAAGGTCGGGAGCGGCTCCGACGGGTCGAGGAAGCCCTCCGCCCAGCGCAACAATGTGCCGTCGGGGTCGGGATAGCGGCGGACAAGGAAGGGGCGCAGATCCTCCTTGTCTGCGTCGCTGAGCGAAACCGGCAGGAAGCGCGCCTCCTCGTCGAGATTGATGCCGGCGGGATGTGCCCGGAAATGCGCGACGCGGATGACGCTTTCGAAGACGAGCGACGTGGCGAGGACGGAAGTGCTGCCGCCTGTGAAGCGCGCGACGCCGACGCGGTTGCCGAGCGCATCGTCGTGCCAGCGCAGGCTGACCGGCTCCGGCGTGATGGTGAGCGTGGAGGAGAGGAGATGCTGGTCGTGCCCCTCGCGCGGCAGGAACATCATGCGATGCTCCCCGAAGCCGACCCGCTTCCGGTAGCGATAGGTCGTGAGGTGAGTGACTGTGTAAATCGGCACGACGGGCCCTGGCGTCTCTTCGGGGCTTCCCGAATCTGATCCGCACATCATAGCCGCAAAACGCTTGCGCCGGCGTGGCGATCGCACATGGCCGGCGCGACGGTGGCTCATCTCAGCCAGGAAATGGCCGCGGATGCGGCCTCAGGGGTGGGGCGCGTCCGGGCGGTGGCGGGTGTCGTCGTCGTATTTCGCCAGAGTGTCGTCGAGATGCAGCCAGAAGAGTTTGGCCGTCACATAGGCGTGGCGGTCCGGCGAGAGGCGGTCGGCCTCGTCGAAAAGCCCGGCATGGATGTAGATCTCGCCGGGCAGGCGGGAATCCCTATAGGTCAGGGGCGTGCCGCAATCGGCACAGAAGGAGCGGGTGACGCCCGGAGAGGATTGCCGGTCTTTCGGTGTGCCATGCCAGACGACGAGATCGCTCGGAAATCCGGCCCAGACGACGGCCGGCGCGCCCGTCTGACGACGGCAATCGCGGCAATGGCACCAGGAGACCTGAAGGGGTTCGCTTTTCGCCTCAAAGCGAATGGCGCCGCAAAAGCAGCGCCCGTGCAAAGGCAGGTCGACCATTTCACGCGCCTTTCTCTCGACGACCGGTCCGGGGGCGGCGAGCGGTCGGCCCCGTCTTCGTCGGCTCAGTCTTCGTCGGTCCAGAAGGTCGGGACGGATCTTTCCAGATGCGGCCCGAGCCTCACGGCCGCGACCTTCTTCGCCAGCCCGGTCGTATCATCGACGTCGACGGCGATCCCCGACAAGGTCGCTTCTTCCATGGCAGGCCCGAGACGGCCGGAAGAGATTTTCGTGACAGCGCGGTGCAGAGGTTCGTCTTTCTGCATGCCGATGATGGAATCGTAATCGCCGCACATGCCGATGTCGGTCATCATGGCCGTGCCGCCCGGCTGAATGCGGTAATCGGCGGTCGGAACATGCGTATGCGTGCCGACGACGAGGCTCGCCCGGCCGTCGAGGAAAGCCGCCATGACCTGCTTTTCGCTCGTCGCTTCGGCGTGGAAATCGACGATGATGGCGTCGCAGTCGCGGCCGAGTGGCATCGCCGCGATTTCCCGCTCCACGGCGGCGATCGGGTCATCGAGAGCGGTCATGAAGAGCTGTCCCATGACGTTGATGACGAGGACGCGCGCGCCGGAACGGGCCGTATAAATGTTGGCGCCGCGGCCCGGCGTCTGCGGCGGATAGTTGAGCGGACGCAGAAACCGCTCCTGCCGTTCGGCAAAGACGAGCGCCTCCTTCTGATCGAAGGCGTGGTTGCCGGTGGTGATGCAATCGGCGCCGGCGTCGAGAAGCTCCTGAAAGATCTTTTCGGTGATGCCGAAGCCGCCAGCGGCGTTCTCGCCGTTCACGACGACGAAATCGAGCTTCCAGCGGTCGACCATGGAGGGGAGGTGATGTCGGACCGCCTTGCGGCCGGACCGGCCGACGACGTCACCGAGAAACAGGATCCTCACAGGGCCTCCGTGGGCTTGGCGGTGGTGTCGATGAGCTCGTCTTCGGTGGCGATGAGGGGCAGGGGGATATCGTGATCTTCCATGGGAACAATATCGACCTCCTGACACGAGAAGGCGAGCCCCACAAGACGCGGTGCGTGACCGCGCTCCCGCAGCTCGGCCACGGCCGTGTCGTAATAGCCGCGGCCATAGCCGATCCGCCCGCCGACGCGATCGAAGGCTGCGAGCGGCGCAACGATCAGATCGGGCGTCGCTTCGCCGTGATGGGGCGAGGGGTGGCGGGTGCCGAACGTGCCGGCCTCGAGGCTTTCCTCATCGAGAAAATGGCGGAAGACGAGACGCTGCTCGACGATTGCCGGCAAAGCCGCTGTGCCGTCCTGTGCCGCGATCAGCGGCAGGAGCGGGCGCGGATCGATCTCGTCGCGGATTGGCCAGAAAAGCGCCACCGTCTCTCCGGGACGCAAGAGCTTTTCGATGTGGCGGACAGCGTGGGCGGAGCGCAGGCGCCGCTCGCTCTCGCCGAGGGCTGCGCGCCGCAGCAATGCCTGCGTGCGAAGCTTGGCCTTGGCTGAGGAGACGTCCATGAGAAAATCGATGAGGAAGGGGGTTGAGAGCGCGGCCGCCATGGCCGGTGGAGTGTACGATCCCGGGAAACCTACAAAGTAGGTGGGCGCCGTTTTGGTCAAGCCCACGGGCGAGACCAGGGACAGCTCCCTTCGAGATCGATAAGGCCCCGGGGAATGTGACTCCTGTCGAACCGGGCAGCCGCGCGAAGGCGAGATATAGGGAGAGCCTCAGGCCTCGGCAAACGAAACCTGATGGCGAGGTTTCGATATCCTCCAAAGAAGCTTGCGGCGGTGCGGCCCGAGGAATTGCCGGCGGGAGAGATGCGGGGGCGAGACAGGATGCCGCGCCGGTGCGCACGTGACGGCGTATCGTCGAGCCAGCGGCTCGATGCGTTTCCTTCCGGCCCACATGACCTAGGCTTAGGGACAGCACGACCAGGGAGGCTTAAAATGTTTCGAACCATTCTCGTGCCTGCGGATCTTGCTCATGCCGACAAGCTCGATCGAGCCCTGGAGGCGGCCGCGGGTTTTGCCAAACAATACGGCTCGCGCCTGGTCCTGGTGGGTGTCTCGTCTGCCCTTCCCGGCTCTCTTTCACATAATCCGGCAGAGTTCGCCGAAAGACTTAGTGAATTCGCAGCCCGGCAGAGCGATAAGCACGGCGTTACATTTGAAGCCAAGGCGGTGACAAGCCACGATCCGACGCGAGATCTAGACCAGACGTTGAGCGAGCAGGTTCATGCGACGGGCGCCGATCTCGTCGTCATGGCTTCGCATGTGCCCGGTTTCGCCGAGCACGTTTTCTCCTCGCGTGCCGGCTATCTCGCGACGCACAGCGATATTTCCGTCTTTGTCGTTCGCTGAGCGAAGGGCAATCGGAAGCGAAGGTGCAGCAAGGCCGGAGCTACCAGGAGGTGATTGTCGGCCGGGCCTGCGGAATGTACCACTTGACGGGGAGGAAACACATATGACGAGCCGATATCACGAGGTTTACAAGTCCTGGGAAGAGGATCCGGAAGCCTTCTGGGCCAAAGCCGGAGAGGAGATCGACTGGTCGAAGCCAGCCGAGAAGATCTTCGATCCCGAGATGGGCATGTATGGGCGCTGGTTTGCCGGCGCCGAAACCAACACCTGTTACAATTGCGTCGACCGGCATGTGGAGCGGGGCCGTCCCGGCCAGCCGGCGATCATCTACGACAGCCCGATCACCGGCGCGAAGCGTACGATCACCTATCAGGAGCTCCTCTCCGAGGTGGAAGCTCTGGCCGCCGTGCTGCGCGAGAAGGGCGTCGAAAAGGGCGACCGCGTCATCGTCTATATGCCGATGGTGCCGGAGGCGCTTTTCGCCATGCTCGCCTGCGCCAGGCTCGGCGCCGTGCATTCGGTGGTCTTCGGCGGGTTCGCGGCAAACGAGCTTGCGACGCGCGTCAACGATTGCGAGCCGAAGGCGATCATCTCCGCCTCCTGCGGCATCGAGCCGAACCGGGTGGTGAAGTACAAGCCGCTTCTCGACCATGCGCTCGACATCGCCCGTCACCAGCCGGAGTTCTGCCTGGTCGTGCAGCGCGAGCAGGGGCCCTGCGAGCTGACCGAAGGGCGCGACTACGATTACCTGGAGCTCGTCGAGGCGGCCAAGAATGCCGGCACGAAGGTGCCGCCGGTGCCGGTCGCGGCGACCGATCCGCTCTACATCCTCTACACCTCCGGGACGACCGGACGGCCCAAGGGCGTCGTGCGCGACAATGGCGGGCACATGGTGGCGCTCAAATGGTCGATGAAGGCGATCTACGACATCGATCCGGGCGAGGTCTTCTGGGCTGCCTCCGATGTCGGCTGGGTCGTCGGCCATTCCTACATCGTCTACGCGCCGCTTCTGCACGGCTGCACGACGATCGTCTTCGAGGGCAAGCCGGTCGGCACACCCGATGCCGGTGTCTTCTGGCGCGTCATCGAGGAGCACAAGGTGTCCGCGCTCTTCACGGCACCGACGGCCTTTCGCGCGATCAAGAAGGAAGATCCGCAGGGCGAGCATGTCGGCCGCTACGATCTCAGCCAGATGCGCACGCTGTTTCTGGCGGGCGAGCGCGCCGATCCCGATACGATCCGCTGGGCGCAGGACCAGCTCGGCGTGCCGGTGATCGACCATTGGTGGCAGACGGAAACGGCCTGGGCGATCGCCGCCAATCCCGCCGGCCTCGGCCTGTTGCCGGTCAAGTACGGCTCGCCGACGGTCGCCATGCCGGGCTACAAGATCGAGATCCTCGACGATGCCGGCCATCCGGTCGGCGCGAACACGCTCGGCAACATCGTCGTCAAACTGCCGCTGCCGCCGGCGTGCCTGCCCACCTTGTGGAACGCCGATGAGCGCTTCAAGGAGAGCTATCTCCTGGAGTTCCCGGGCTATTACAAGACGGCCGATGCCGGCATGCTCGACGACGAGGGCTATGTCTACGTCATGTCGCGCACCGACGACATCATCAACGTCGCCGGTCATCGCCTGTCGACGGGCGCGATGGAGGAGGTGCTCTCCAACCATCCGGACGTCGCCGAATGCGCCGTCATCGGTGCCGCCGATGCGCTCAAGGGGCAGATGCCGATGGGCTTCGTCGTCCTGAAGGCGGGACGCGACCGCGACCCGATGGAAATCCAGAAAGAGTGCATCCGCCTGGTGCGCGAGGAGATCGGACCGGTGGCCGCCTTCAAGACGGTGCATGTCGTGCATCGCCTGCCGAAGACGCGTTCGGGCAAGATCCTCCGTGCCACGATGCGCCACATCGTCGATCACGAGGATTTCCGCATGCCGGCGACGATCGACGACCCGGCGATCCTCGACGAGATCAAGGGCGTCGTGGAACACGTCGATCAGATGCGGGCGAGCTGAGACTTTTCGGGGCCGCCAGGATGTCCCGGCGGCCTTGATCGGTTCACGTGAATGAGGTTGCTGCGGTCGCTTTCGAGCGGCCGCTTTTTTTGTCGGCCGTCCTGGAACTTCAATCGGCTTCGGACGAGGGGGATGGCGTCACGAACGGCGGTGCCGTTTGCCCCGTCACGCCGGCTCGAAGCGGACGAGACCGTGGCGTTCGCGGCGCAGATAGCGCGTCGTCAGAAGCACGGCCGCGGCCGCAAGGCCCGCAGCCAAACCCCACCAGACCCCGACGCCCCCCCAGTCCAGGACGAAGCCGAGGACATAGGCGGTCGGCGTGCCGATCACCCAGTAGCTGACGATGGCGATGATCATCGGCATCCGCGTGTCCTTGAGGCCGCGCAGGATGCCGGCTGCCACCGCCTGCAGCGAATCGACGATCTGGAAGACCCCGGCCACCAGGAGCAGCGGCACCGCATAGGCCAGCACCTCGTCGGCATTGACGTTGGCGGGGTCGAGATAGAGGCCGATCAGCTCTTCCGGCAGGAGGCGGAAGGTGATCGCGGCGCCGACCGCGATCGCCGCGCCCATCACCAGAGCGACCGTGCCGGCACGCCCGAGCCCGACCTTGTCGGCTCGCCCGAACGCCAGGCCAACGCGTACCGTGGCCGCGCTCGCCAGCCCCAGTGGAATCATGAAGGTGATCGAGGAGATCTGCAGCGCGATGCCGTGGGCGGCGAGCGGCACGGCGCCGAGCCAGCCGATCATCACCGAGGAGGCGGCGAACAGTCCGACTTCGGCGATGATCGTCGCGCCGATCGGCCAGCCCAGCCGCACGATCTCGCGAAAGCCGTACCAGTCGGGGCGCCAGAACCGAACATAGAGTTCATAGCGACGCAGCCCTTCCGCCTGTGCCGAATAGGCTGCGAGCAGACCCGCCATCAGCAGATTGGACACCAAGGTGGCGATCGCCGCGCCCACCAGGCCGAGCGCGGGGGCGCCGAGATGGCCGAAGATCAGGACGTAGTTCAAAAGCGCGTTGGCGAGCGCGCCGACGATGATGACGGCGAGCACCAGATAGGCGCGGCCCACCACCGTCAGATACGAGCGCAGGCCCATGATCAAAAGGCTCGGAAACATCGACCACTGGGCCACATGCATGTAATCGGCCGCCATCGCGGCGAGATCCGGTTCCTGACCGAAGGCGAGGAGGATCGCCTCGATCTCCCACAGCGGGATCATCATCGCTGCGCCGTAGAGACCAAGAACCCAGAGGCTCATCCGGACCGAGCGGCGCACGCCGCGCAGATCGCCACGGCCCTCGGCATTGGCGGCGAGCGGCAGCGCGGCCTGGGCGAAGCCGACGCCGAACATGAAGCAGAGGAAGAAGCTCTGGGTGGCAAGCACCGCCGCAGCGAGCTCACGCGCACCCAGCCAGCCGACCATCACCGTGTCGGTGACGTTCATCGTAATCTGGGCGAGTTGCGTACCGATCAGCGGCAGGGCCAGGACAACGGTCGCGCCGGCATGGCCGAGCCATGACAGTTCGTTGTCGCCGGAGGCGGCGCTCGGTCGTTCGCTTGGAGGACGGGTTCGATTCTCGCGTTGCATGTTTCACCACCAGGAGCCGGGGGAGTACATGGCAAGCCCGGTGAAAGCCAACCGCCTTTCGGTTGAACAGAAAGGCCGTCTTCAGCCTGCCGGTCGGAGAATGGCCTCTGCCCTGGACGGCTGGCCTGAACGTCTGCCCTGAACGTCTGCCCTGGACGTCTGCCCTCGACATCTGCCCTGGACGGCGGGAGGCCGAGCGCTAGGCTAGTAAGCCGGTTCCTCGACCTTCACGCACCATCTTCACATGACCGACAACATGTTCACGCCGATCGAAGATCACGCCATCATCGGCGATATGCAGACAGCGGCGCTCGTCGCGCTCGACGGCACGATCGATTTCTTCTGCTATCCGAATTTCGATTCGCCCACCGTCTTCGCCTCGCTCCTCGATCGGGAGAAGGGCGGGCATTTCAAGCTGCATGCGGCCTGCGACGGGCTGCGCTCGCGCCAGCTCTATCTGCCGGACACCAATATCCTCATCACCCGTTTCCAGGGCGACGAGAGCGTGGCGGAGGTTTCCGACTTCATGCCGCTCGACGGGTCGGGGCGCATCGTGCGGCGGGCGAAGGCCATTCAGGGCGAGGTCGATTTTACGCTCTCCTGCGCGCCGCGCTTCGATTATGGGCGCGGCACGACGCAGGCGGAGGCGATCCCCTATGGGGTCAAGTTCTCCGATGGCGAAAGGCAGCTCTTCCTTTATAGCCGTGTCGAGCTCGGCATCTCGGATGGGGCGGCCGAAGCGCGTTTCCGCTTGAAGGAGGGCGAGCATGCCTTCGTCGTGCTCTGTCCCGGGCGCGCCGATGCTCCGCCGATCGATGCCGATTACGTTTCGAGGAGCTTCGTCGAAACGAGCGATTTCTGGCACGATTGGGTGGCAAACGGCCATTATCCGTCGCGCTGGCGCGATGTCGTGGTGCGCTCCGGGCTCGTCCTGAAACTTCTTTCCTCGCGGAAGCACGGCTCGATCGCGGCGGCGGCGACCTTTGGGCTGCCGGAAGTGCCGGGTCACAGCCGCAACTGGGATTACCGCTATTGCTGGGTCAGAGATGCGGCGTTTTCCGTCTACGCCTTCACCCGTCTCGGCCGCTACGAAGAAGCGCATCAGTTTTCGACCTTCCTCCTCGGCCTGACAGAAGGCCGAGACGATGGCGAGATGCAGATCATGTACGCCATGGACGGGCGGCACGATCTGAAAGAGGTCTCGCTCGACCATCTGGAAGGCTGGAAGAATTCGCAGCCCGTGCGCATCGGCAATGCCGCCTACGAGCAATTGCAGCTCGACATTTATGGCGAGCTTCTGGACACGATCTATGTCGCGGCGAAATCGCTCGGCCAGCCCTCGATCCGAGCCTGGCGGGAAATCGTCAAGATGCTCGACTGGCTCAAGGAGAATTGGCGCCGGCCGGACGAGGGCATCTGGGAGGTGCGCGGGCCGAGGCGGGAATTCCTGTCCTCGCGGCTGATGTCGTGGGTGGCCTTCGATCGCGCGGCCCGCATGGCGGTGAAATATTCTCTGGCCGGACCGGTGGAAGCCTGGCGGGCGGAGCGCGACACCATCTACCGCTCCATCATGGAGGAGTTCTGGGACGAGGAAATCGGCGCCTTCGTGCAGTATAAGGGCTCCAAGACCGTGGACGCCTCCGTGCTCTTGATGCCGCTCGTGCGCTTCATCAATCCCCGCGACCGCTACTGGCTCAGAACGATGCGTGCCGTGGAGCAGCGTCTCGTCAAAGACTGCCTCGTCCTGCGCTATGACGACGAGGCGGAGGGCGCCGAGGACGTCGACGGGCTTTCCGGGCGCGAGGGCGCCTTCACCACCTGCGCCTTCTGGTATGTGGAGGCCTTGGCGCGGACGGGCGATCTGCCGCGGGCAAGGCTTTTGTTCGAAAAGCTGCTTTCCTACGCCAACCATGTCGGCCTCTACGCGGAAGAGTTGAGCCCATCCGGGACGCATCTCGGAAACTTCCCCCAGGCGCTCACGCATCTGTCGCTGATTTCCGCGGCTCACTGGCTCGAGCGGGCGCTCGACGGCGATGAGGGAACCCGGTTCGCAGCCTGACGTTCGCCACCCAAGGGGCGAAGTTTCAACGCAACGCTCCATCGGGAGACGTTCGACGAAGAGACTTTCCAACGGGACGCGGGACGGTTCAGGGTGCCGGCGGCTTCTCATGAGGTGATCCGCCGTAGCGAAAGGCTGCTCGGCCGACACCGCTTGCGTCCTTCCACGCATTCACGATCAGGAGGGGCTCAGTGGCAGCTCAAAACGGACTAAGCCTGGAAGGCCAGAACGCCGTCGTGACAGGGGCAAGCTCGGGCATCGGAGCGGCCGTTGCGGCGGGGTTGGCGAAGGCGGGTGCCGATGTCGTCATCAACTTCCATTCCGACGAGGAAGGAGCGGAAAAGACCCTCTCCGCCGTCGAGCGGGCCGGCAGCCGGGGCGTCATCATCCGCGGCGATGTCGGACGTGAGCGCGATGTCCACAAGCTTTTCGATTGCTGCGAAGCGGAGCTCGGTCCGGTCGATATCGTCTTCTCCAATGCCGGAATCCAGCGCGACTGCGCTTTCGGCGAGATGTCGCTCGCCGACTGGGAAGCGGTCATCTCCACCAATCTCACCGGGGCCTTTCTGGTTGCCCGTGAGGCCGTCACACGCTTCCGCAAGAAGGGGCTGCGCGAAGGGGTGAGCCCGGCGCTCGGCAAGATCGTCTTCAATTCCTCCGTCCATGAGCGCATTCCCTGGGCCGGGCGCGTCAATTATGCGGCCTCCAAGGGGGGCGTTTCCCTTCTCATGCAATCTCTCGCCCAGGAGGTGGGGCATGAGAAAATCCGGGTGAATTCGGTGGGGCCCGGCGCCATCGCGACCGACATCAATGCCGATGAGCGTGCCGACAATGCGGATGCGATCCGCAGCCTCATTCCCTATGGCCGGATCGGCGATCCGGAGGATATCGCCCAGGCCGTCGTCTGGCTCGTCTCGGACGCCGCCGACTACGTGCACGGCCATTGTCTGTTTGCCGATGGCGGCATGACGCTTTATCCCGGCTTCATCGGCAACGGCTGAGGCGACTCGGCCGCTGCCGTTGGGCCGGAACGGGCCACAAGGGAAGATGCCAATGTCGCTGGAAAACAAGGTCGCCATCGTGACCGGTGGAGCGAAGGGAATCGGGCGTGCCGTCGCCAAGCGCTTCCTCTCTGAAGGGGCGCGGGTGGTCCTCGCCGATATCGACGACGATGCGGGCAGCGCTTCGGTGGAGGCGCTCGGCGATCTCGGGCCTGTGCGCTTCGTGCATTGCGACGTCGCCGAAAAGCTCTCGGTGCGCAATCTGCTGGCGACGACGGTCGACGCCTATGGGGACATCGACGTGCTCGTCTCCTGTGCGGCGATCGCGCTCAAGGCGGATTTCCTGGCGCTGACGGAGGAGGAGTTCGACCGCGTCCTCAACGTCAATTTGAAGGGAGCGTTTCTCGTCGGCCAGGCCGTCGCCAAGCGCATGGTCAAACAGATCGAAGCGGGTGGCGATCCGGGCGTCATCATCCATATGAGCTCGGTCAATGCCGTCGTCGCGATCCCCGACCAGGTGCCCTACACGGTCTCCAAGGGGGGCGTGAACCAGCTCACCAAGGTGATGGCGCTTGCCCTTGCGCCGCACGGGATCCGCGTCAACGCAATCGGGCCGGGCTCCATCATGACCGATATGCTGGGGCATGTGGCCGACGATGCCGAAGCGCGCCAGCGCATTCTGACGCGCACGCCGCTGCGCCGTATCGGCGAGCCGAGCGAGGTGGCCGCGGTTGCCGCCTTCCTTGCCTCCGACGATGCAAGCTACATGACCGGGCAGACGGTCTATGTCGACGGCGGGCGCCTGCCGCTCAATTACACGGTTTCGACCGAGGATTCGTAAGCTGCGCCGTTCGTCCCGGTCTTCGCTATGATCAGCCGATGAAGCAGACGATTCGCATCATCGGCATCGATCCGGGCCTGCGCCGCACCGGCTGGGGCGTCGTCGATATGTCCGGCACACGGCTCGCCTTCGTCGCGGCCGGCACGGTGCGCTCCGACGAAAAAGACGCGCTGTGTGACCGGCTGGCGGCGCTCTATGACGGGCTCGTCGCCGTGATTTCGCAGCACGGTCCCGGCGAAGCGGCGGTGGAAAACACCTTCGTCAACCGCGATGCGGGCGCCACGCTGAAGCTCGGGCAGGCGCGCGGCATTGCGCTTCTGGCGCCGGCGAAGGCGGGGCTCGAAGTGGCGGAATACGCCCCCAACATGGTGAAGAAGTCGGTCGTGGGCGCCGGCCATGCGCAGAAGGGGCAGATCCGCACGATGGTCTCCATCCTGATGCCGAAGGCGACCTTCGACAGCGACGATGCCGCCGACGCGCTCGCCATCGCCATCTGTCACGCGCATCACCGCGGCAGCGCCGTGGCCCAGGCGGGGGCGGGCCCTGCGGTCGAGGCGAAGCGCCGGCGTGGCGGCCGGGGGATCGAGGCGATCAAAGGCTCGCGCAGCGCGAACGAACACCTTTCGTCGGACGAACTCATGCGGTTGGTGCGCGGCCGGGGGTGAAGCCCAGGAGAATGCGCCTCGTCGCCTTGCCGACGTTTCTGTAATGTTCTATTCTTACTGCGCGAGGTAAGAATGCCGAAGAGTTCGACGACCGTGACGACGAAGGGTCAGATCACCATTCCGAAGGGGATCCGTGATCGTCGCGGCATTGCGGTCGGGACGCGCTTTGAGGTGAGCGAACGTGGCGAGGAGATCGTCCTGCGCCGGGCGGGGCCGGCCGCGCTGGACAAGGCGGAGGACGCGGAATTCGACGCCTATCTGGAGCGAGCCCGGGGCTCTCTGCGGACCGGCATGAGCACCGACGCCTTCATGAAGCTCCTGCGCGACGAATGAGCGAGACGCTGGTCGACACGAACATCCTGATCGATGTGTTGCAGGAAGACGCGGAATGGGCGGCGTGGTCGCAGGCCCAGCTGCGCCAGGGACGGCAGCGGGGCGGGCTCGTCATCAATCCGATCATCTACGCCGAAGTCTCCTGCGGCTACAGCACCCAGCGCCAGGCGGAGCGGGCATTGAGCCCGGCGATCTACCGGCGCGAGGCACTGCCATGGGATGCGGCCTTCGCGGCAGGCCGTGCCTTTCTCGCCTATCGGCGCGCCGGCGGCACCAGACGTTCGCCACTGCCGGATTTCTATATTGGCGCGCACGCCGATTTCGGGGGGTATTTCCTGCTCACCCGTGATCCGGAGCGCTATCGGCAGTACTTTCCGCTCCTTCAGATCATCTCGCCGGACACCCATCCATGATTGGCAAACTCAAAGGGCGCATCGATTCCTACGGACCCGACTGGGTCATCGTCGATGTCGGCGGCGTCGGCTATGTCGTGCATTGCTCGACGCAGACGCTGCAGGCGCTGCCGTCTCCCGGAGAGGCGGCGACACTCTCGATCGAGACCTATGTGCGCGAGGATCAGATCCGGCTTTTCGGTTTCGCCTCGGATGTTGAGCGCGAATGGTTCCGGCTGTTGAATTCGGTGCAGGGGGTGGGCACGCGGATGGCGCTCGGCGTGCTCGGCACGCTGCGGCCGGCCGATCTTTCCTCGGCGATCGCGCTGCAGGACAAGGCAATGATCGCGCGCTCGCCCGGCGTCGGGCCGAAGCTTGCTGGGCGCATCTGTTCGGAGCTCAAGGACAAGGCGCCGGCGCTCGGCAGTGGCATCGGTGGCGATCCGTCGCTGTCGCGCCTGCAATCGGATCTCGGCGATCAGGTCGCGCCGCAGCCGATCGCCGATGCGGTTTCCGCCCTCGTCAATCTCGGCTATGCCCAGGCGCAGGCCTCGGCCGCGATCGCCAAAGCGATGCGTGATGCGGGTGAGGGGGCCGAAACCGCGAAATTGATCAGGCTCGGCCTGAAGGAGCTCAGCCAGTGAGCACAGACCGTCTCGTCAGCGCCGATGCGCGCGTCGAGGACAGCGATCCCGACGCCTCGTTCCGGCCGGAGCGGCTTGCCGATTTCGTCGGCCAGGAGAAGGCGCGGGGCAATCTCAAAGTCTTCATCGAGGCGGCGCGGTCGCGCTCGGAGGCGCTCGACCATGTGCTTTTCGTCGGGCCGCCAGGGCTCGGCAAGACGACGCTCGCGCAGATCGTGGCGCGCGAGCTCGGCGTCAATTTTCGTTCCACGTCGGGACCGGTCATTGCCAAAGCGGGCGATCTCGCAGCCCTTCTCACCAATCTCGACGAGCGCGACGTGCTCTTCATCGACGAGATCCACCGCCTCAACCCGGCAGTGGAAGAAATTCTCTATCCGGCGATGGAGGATTTCGAGCTCGATCTCATCATTGGCGAAGGGCCGGCGGCGCGTTCGGTGAAGATCGATCTCGCGCCCTTCACGCTGATCGGCGCGACCACGCGGCTCGGGCTTCTGACCACACCCTTGCGCGACCGCTTCGGCATTCCCGTGCGGCTCGATTTCTACACCGAGGCGGAGCTTGAAAAGATCGTGCGCCGGGGGGCGCGCATCCTGGGGGCGCCGATTTCCGACGAGGGGGCGAGCGAGATCGCCCGGCGGGCGCGGGGCACGCCGCGCGTCGCCGGCCGGCTTCTGCGGCGCGTGCGCGATTTCGCGGCGGTCGACGGGGCGGAGCGGATCGAACGCTCTCTCGCCGACAAGGCGCTTCTGGCGCTCGAAGTCGATGCCCGCGGGCTCGATCTCCTCGACCGACGCTATCTTTTCATGATTGCGGAGAATTTCGGCGGCGGCCCGGTGGGGATCGAGACGATCTCGGCGGCGCTGTCGGAGCCGCGCGACGCCATCGAAGACATCGTCGAGCCCTATCTCATCCAGCAGGGGTTTATCCAAAGAACGCCGCGCGGCCGCCTGCTGACGCCAAGAGCCTTCCAGCATCTGGGCCTTGCCGTGCCGACGCAGGACCGGGCCGCGCAGATGGGACTTTTCTTGAATGACGACGACAGCTGACGCGCCCGCCGAACTTTCCGGCCGGCTGACGGCGGATGGGCATATCCTGCATCAACGGGTCTATTTCGAAGACACGGATTTTTCCGGCCTCGTCTATCACGCCCGCTATCTGCATTTTCTGGAGAGGGGGCGCTCGGATTTTCTACGCCTTCTCGGCGTGCATCATCACGTCCTTGCCGCGGACGGCCTTGCCTTTGCCGTGCGGCGGATGACGATCGAGTTCGAAAAGCCGGCGCGTATTGACGATATCGTGACCGTTCTCACGAGGCCGGAGAAAGTGGGCGGGGCGCGGGTCACGCTGGCGCAGGAGCTGCGCTCAGGCGACGCCATTCTCGTCAAGGCTGTCGTTGAAGCGGCGCTTCTGACCGGGGAAGGCCGTCCGGCGCGCCTGCCGGGAAAAGTGCGAGAGGCTCTGAGCGCCTCTTTCAAACAAAGCCCATAAAAATTTAAGCGGCCAGTCCTCCGAGGGCGACCAGGAAGACGGAGAGGCCGAGCGCAGAAACGACCAAGGTGTCGGTGAAGCGCGAGTCGGTCTCGGTCGGCTGATCTGCAGTCTGATCAAGGCGGGCATCAAAGCGCGACATGGGATTCCTCTTGGCCGCAATGGCCTGCTGTTTCGAATTCCAAACGCCTTCCGACTCCAACGGTTCCAATCGTTTATCGTGGACAAGAAAAGTTTGCTGTGAGGACCCGCTCCTAACGGTTCGTTAACCGTGATGATCTCTCATCCTTTAGACTGGTTTCATCGGGGCAGGCTCTCTCAGGCCGTGCTTTTGTCACATTCGGCGGTCAAGAGCCGCCAAGATCGAAAAAGAGCGATCTCATTCCATGGATCAAGTTGCCCAGACAGCGCTCGCCGATCCGGCGGGTGGCTTTTCCCTGCTATCTCTATTCTGGCAGGCGCATATCGTCGTGAAGATCGTCATGCTCGGCCTGCTCGGAGCTTCCGTGTGGTGCTGGGCGATCATCATCGACAAGACGCTGCTCTACCGCCGGATGAAGGGCCAGCTCGACAAGTTCGAAGATACGTTCTGGTCGGGACAGTCCCTCGAACAGCTCTACAACCAGGTGTCGGCGCGCGAGGCGCACGGCATGGCGGCGCTTTTCGTCGCCGCGATGAAGGAGTGGAAGCGCACCTATGAGGGAGGCGCGAAGTCGCTCGCAGGCCTCGGGCAGCGCATCGACCGGGTGATGGACGTCACGATCGCACGTGAGGTCGACCGGCTCGAACGGCGGCTCCTGGTGCTCGCGACCGTCGGCTCGGCCGGCCCGTTCATCGGCCTCTTCGGCACGGTGTGGGGCATCATGACCTCGTTTCAGGCCATCGCGGCCTCGAAGAACACCAATCTCGCCGTGGTGGCGCCAGGTATCGCCGAAGCGCTTCTCGCGACGGCCTTTGGCCTCTTCGCCGCCATTCCCGCAGTGATGTTCTACAATAAGTTCGCCAGCCAGGTTTCCCGGCTCGCCACGCGCATGGAGGGCTTTGCCGACGAGTTCGCGGCGATCCTGTCGCGCCAGATCGACGAGCGGAGAGCGGCCTGATGGGCGCCGGGATGATCGCACCGAGCAGGGGCGGCAGCAGCCGCCATCGTCTGCGCCGCCGCCATGCGCTGGTGGCGGAGATCAACGTCACGCCGTTCGTCGACGTCATGCTGGTGCTGCTGATCATCTTCATGGTGGCGGCGCCGCTTCTTACCGTCGGCGTGCCGATCGACCTGCCGGAAACGCAGGCCAAGGCGATGGATGCCGACACCGAGCCGTTGACGGTGTCGGTCAATGCCGATGGGTCGATCTATCTGCAGGAGCAGGAGGTGTCGTCCGACAAGCTGGTGGCGACGCTGCAGGCGCTTGCGAAAAACGGACTCAACGAGCGCATTTTCGTGCGCGGCGATCGCAATGCCGATTACGGCACGATCATGCGGGTGATGGGCCGTCTCAATGCGGCCGGCTATCGCCGGATCGGTCTCGTCACCCTGCAAGAGACTGATGGGTAAGGAATGCGTGTCGGCCTCGGCGTTTCACTTGCGGCTCACCTGGCGCTGATCTCGCTCGGGCTCTTCGCGTTTCCGGACGCGAAGCCTTTCAGCGTGGATCACACGGAAGCCCTGCCTGTCGATCTCGTGCCGATTTCCGAAGTGACCGATCTTCTCGCCGGCTCCAAGACGGCCAAGCCGAAGCCCGACGAAAAGCCTCAGCCCAAGGCGCAAGCCAAGGCGGATCGGCCGGACCCGAAGCCGGCGGAAAAGCCGGCGCCGAAACCCGTTCAATCGGTGAAGGAACCGACGCCGCGGCCGACGCCGAAGGTGGAGGAAAAGCCGAAACCGGAAGAGACCAAGGTCGCCTCTGTGCCGCCGGAGCCCGAGCCCGAGCCGGAGCCCGCGCCTCGTCCCGACGCGCAGCCGGAGAAGGCGCCAGAAGCGACGCCGGAAGAGGCGGCGCCCGCGCTCGACACCCTGCCGAAGACGCGCCCGACGCCGCCCAAGGACATCAAGCCGCCGAAGCCGGCCGAGACCAAACCGGCACCGGAAAAGCCCGTGCCGGAAAAGCCGAAGGTGACGCAAAAGCCCGAGCCGAAGCGGGATTTCCGGCCCGACGATATCGCGGCACTTCTCGACAAGCGCGATCCGACGGGCGGCGGGGACCCCAATCCCGCTCCCGATCCGCAGACGTTCGGCGCGCGCGAGGGCAAGGCCGAGGCGGCGATGACGCAAAGCGAGATCGAGGCGCTGAAGGCACGGCTTTATCAGTGCTGGAACCCGCCGATCGGCGTGCGCCAGGCGGGCGGGCTCCGGGTGACGGTCGCCATCAGCCTGCAGCCGGACGGAACGCTTGCGGCACCGCCCCGCCCGGTCGGCGGCGGTTTCGACGAGCTTTCCCGGGTGGCGATGGAGAGCGCCATCCGTGCCGTCCACGAATGCGCCCCTTACGACATACTACCGCCAGAGAAATACTCCTTGTGGCGGGATATCGAATTCACCTTCGACCCGAGCGAAATGCTCGGCGGATGAGATTTGACGGAGCTTCACGCCCATGTCCTTTACCGACCGCTTGAGAAGTCGGGCTTTCCCCTTCGCCATCGCCGCAGCGTTTGCCCAGTTCGCGCTGGTTGGCGCTCTGATCGGCAGCGCGTCGGCGCAGCTGCGCGTCGACATCACGCGCGGCACGATCCAGCCGATGCCGATCGCCATCCCGGCCTTCGTCGGGACAGGTGGCCAGCCCGACCAGCTCAGCCAGCAGATCTCCGACGTCATCACGGCCGATCTGAAGAATTCGGGCCTCTTCGCCCCGGTCGATCCGGCTGCCTTCATCCAGCCGACGATTCCGCCGGACGTGACGCCCGATTTCGCCAATTGGCGTCCGCTCAACGCCCAGGCGCTCGTCTCCGGGCGGGTTGCGGCGACCCCCGACGGGCGGGTGCAGGCGGAATTCCGCCTCTGGGATATTTTTGCCGGCCGGCAGCTGACGGGTCAGCAATTCGTGGCGAGCCCCGACAATTGGCGACGGGTGGCGCATATCATCGCCGATGCGATCTATGAGCGCCTGACCGGTGAGAAGGGCTATTTCGACACCCGCATCGTCTTCGTCGACGAATCCGGATCGAAGGAGCAGCGCGTCAAGCGGCTCGCCCTGATGGACCAGGACGGCGCCAATGTGCGCTATCTGACCGACGGCAGCGATCTCGTGCTGACGCCGCGCTTCTCACCCACGCGCCAGGAAATCACCTATGCGGCGCTCTCCGGCGATCAGTGGCAGGTGTTTCTCCTCAACACGGAAAACGGGCAGCGGGAGAAGATCGGCAATTTCTCCAACATGACCTTCTCGCCGCGCTTTTCTCCGGACGGACAGAAGGTGGTCCTGTCGCTTGCCCAGGGCGGCAATTCCAACATCTATCTGCTCGATCTCAGGAACCGGCAGATGACGCGGCTCACCGATTCGCCGTCGATCGATACGGCGCCGTCGTTTTCGCCGGACGGTCAGCGCATCGTCTTCGAATCCGACCGGGGCGGCACGCAGCAGCTCTACGTGATGGGCGCGAATGGCGGCCCGGCGCAGCGGATCTCCTTCGGGCAGGGACGCTATGCGACCCCCGTCTGGTCGCCGCGCGGCGATCTCATCGCCTTCACCAAGCAGGAAGGTGGCCGCTTCGGCATCGGCGTGATGACGCCGGACGGGTCGGGCGAGCGCGTCATCACGGAAGGCTTCCACAACGAGGGTCCGACCTGGGCGCCCAACGGCCGCGTGTTGATGTTCTTCCGCGACCAGTCCGGCGGCGCTGGCCCGCAGCTCCTTTCCGTCGACATCACCGGCTATAACGAGCGGGTCGTGCCGACGCCGAATTATGCTTCCGATCCGGCGTGGAGCCCGCTCCTCGATTGATGCTGGCAGCCCGGTGCCGGAGGGCAGGCAAATTCCATGAGCTCATATTGCGATGAACGCCTGGCGGGTCTTTACGACCTGCTCAATCCGCCGGGCGAGGATACGCGCTTCTACATTCAGCTTGCCGGACAGCTCAAAAGGCAGCCCGAGGGAGAGCCTGAAGCGCAGGGCGAAGAACAGGGTGGCGGACGCGAGCCGCTTGCGATCCTCGACATCGGCTGCGGCACGGGTGCCCTGGCGCGTGCGCTTGCCCGACGCGGGCACAAGGTGACGGCGGCCGATCCGGCGCCGGCGATGCTGGCGGTTGCACGCCGCGGGGCCGGGGCGGAGCGTGTCGATTGGGTGGAGGGCGATGCCACCACCCGTCATGCGGCGGCGCCGTTCGATCTCGTCCTGATGACCGGACACAGCTTCCAGTGCCTGTTGAGCGACGAGGTCATCGACGCCGCCTTCCAAGCGGTGCGGGAGCAGCTTTCACCGGGCGGCCGGTTCGCTTTCGAAAGCCGCAATCCGGTCGTCGAGGGCTGGCGGCAATGGACGCCCGGGCGCAGCCGTCGCCTCATACGTCCGATCGGGAGCGCGAGCGTGGAGACCTATCTGTCCCTGGTGTCAGCGGAAGACGACATCATCGCCTACCGCACGCATCTGCGCTTTCCCGGCGAGGAAGAAGTCATCCTCGAAGATCAAGTGCGGTTCACATCGTGCGATCTTCTCAAGGAGAAGCTGGCCGAGGCCGGGTTTTCGGAGGTCAATCTCTACGGCTCCTTTGACCGCAGCGAGTTCGGCCCAAAAAGCCCGGAGATCATCGTCGTCGCGGGATAAGGCCTCGCTGATCGGCAATTGAGGCGCCGAGGCCGCGCTTTGTGGCCAAAAAGGTGCGCGAGCGCCAAGCTTCCGCCGCATTCGGTGGCCACCGCTCTCCTCGGACATTTTGTTTTGCGTCGCCCATCTGTCTGCGTTCACGCCTTCTTAACCCTAATCGTTCATGAGGCCTTAACCCTGTCAGGGTTATCAAAGCCCTTCGATTCCACCAGGAGCTTGCGGCGATGAGCTTTCGCCTGAATATCCGTATGCTAGCTGCTGCCTTCGGCGCAGCCCTTCTTCTGACGGCTGGCGGTTGCGCCAACCAGCAAAAGGCGTTGGATCTGGCCGGTTCCGGAGGAGGCGCAGGTGCGGCCACGCCCGGCAGCCCGCAGGACTTCCAGGTCAATGTCGGCGACCGCGTCTTCTTCATCGTCGATTCCTCGTCGCTGACGCCGGAAGCACGGGCGACGCTCGACCGTCAGGCCGCGTGGCTGAACCAGTATCCGAATTACACCATCACCGTCGAAGGCCATGCCGACGAGCGCGGCACGCGCGAGTACAACCTTGCCCTCGGCGCCCGGCGCGCGGCCGCAACCCGCGATTATCTCGCTTCGCGCGGCATCAATCCCGGCCGCATGCGGACGATTTCCTACGGCAAGGAGCGCCCGGTCGCGGTCTGCGATGCGGCCTCGTGCTGGAACCAGAACCGCCGCGCGGTTACGGTCGTGGGCGGCGCCGGCAGCTGATCGCCGTCGCAGTCCTGCCACAGAGGTAAAGAAAAGGCGGCTTCGGCCGCCTTTTTTGCGTTCCTGTCACACGTGTCGAAGTTTGGCCGAATTGATCTGGAGGTGGTGGAGCCTCACTCAGTCATGCTAGCGACCTTGTCATGAGCGGACGTATTCTTTTTGTTTTTGCCGGCCTTCTCCTTTTTCCGGGCCTCGCCCAGGCGCAGAGCCCGCAGGAGATCGGCCAGATGCGGCTCTACATCCAGCAGCTGGAAGAGCGGGTGCGCCAGCTGACCGGTGAGGTGGAGCAACTTCAGCACGAACTGCAGGTCACCCGCCGTCAGGCCGGTATCGCCGGCCCGCCGCAAGGCGGGGAAGATGCCCCGATGGACCAGAGCTTTGGCTGGAACGGCGGACAGACGGGTGCCCAGCCGAACGCCCAGCCGAACGGCGGCCAGCAATTCGGGGCCGGCTCCAACACCTATGGTGGCGCGACCTATGGCGGCGCGACGGGCGGCAGCGTCAATCCTTCCAACAATTCGAGCAGCGTGGCAGGCGCGCCGCCGCAGGATCTCGGCACGGTGGGCATCTCGCCGGATGATCCGCGCATCGCGCAGGACGGCGAGGGCGGTTTCGATGCCGGTGCGCCGATCGATCTCTCGACGCTTGCGGGCGGTGGTCCGGGCGGGCCTGCCCCGGCCGTCGGTCCCGTCGATGACATGGGCAACGGTGGCGAACAGCCTCAAGGGCCGGCGCTCGCCTCCCTCTCCGGCGATCCCAGGCAGGATTACGACTTCGCCTATGGCTATATCCTGACCGGCGATTATTCCGAGGCGGAGCGGAGTTTCGCGGCCTGGCTGGAACGCTTCCCCAACGAGGCGCAGGCGAACGATGCGCGCTTCTGGCTGGGCGAGAGCCAGCTGCAGCAGAACAAGGACAGGGCGGCGGCGAATACGTTTCTGGAGCTTTACAAAACCGCTCCGAAGAGCCGTAAGGCGCCGGATGCTCTGATGAAGCTCGGCATCGCTCTTGCCGCGCTGGGCGAAAAGGACGCTGCCTGTGCCACCTTCGACGAAGTCGGCCGCAAATATCCGGACGCGTCCGGTGCACTCACCAACCGCGTCGCCGCAGAAGCGAAACGCGCCGGCTGCTGAGGGCGCCCCGGCCGCTGAGGACGCGATCGATGCGGCCGAAGCGGAGCCGCTCCTTCGCGAATGGCTCGACCGGGGTGCGCTGATCGCGGTCTCCGGCGGGCCGGATTCGCTGGCGCTGCTGGCGCTTGCGGCAGAGATTGCCGCGCATCGCGGCGCACCGGCGCCGCAGGCTTTCACCTTCGATCACGGCCTGCGGGCGGAGAGTGCCGCCGAGGCGCGGATGGTGGGAGACGTCTGCACGCGGCTTCACCTCCGCCACCATGTGCGCCGCTGGGAAGCGGCGGAGCGGCCGCAAAGCGGCATCGCCGCGGCCGCCCGGCTGGCGCGCTATGCGGCGGCCATCGAAGTGGCGACGCGGGCAGGCTGCCGCGCCATCCTGACCGCCCACCATGCGGACGATCAGGCCGAGACGGTGCTGATGCGCATGGCACGCACCGCCGAGCCGCGGGCGCTCAAGGGGATCGAAGCCGCGTTAAGACGGGAGGGATGGCCGACGATCGCGCGGCCGTTCCTACAGTTCTCGAAAGCCCGGCTGCGCCTGAGCGCAGAGGCTCGCAAGCTTCCGTTTTGCGATGATCCGACGAATTCTGATCCCGCGCAGGAGCGGGCGCGTGTGCGTCTTGCCGCGCCGGAGCTTTCTGCCATCGGGCTGACGGCGGAACGGCTCGCCGACTTCGCCGCGCGCGAAGGGCACATCCATCAAATGTTTGAACGCGCGGCGCTTCAGGCGGCCGAAAGCGCCACGGTGAGCGAGGCCGGAGCGATCACGATTTTGCGACCGGCTTCGGTGCGCCGGGAGATGGAATTCGAAGTCTGGCTCGCGCTTCTGCGCCGGCTTTTGATGGCCGCATCCGGTCGCGTGGCGACGCCTTCGCGCGAGGCGCTCGTTTCTCTCGATGAAAGGCTGAGTGCGATGGTGGGGGGCGGAGGCTCCCTCGTTGCGACACTGCACGGAGCCCGGCTCGATCTCCGCGAGGATCGTCTCGTCGTCAGCCGCGAATGGGGCCGGCAGGGGCCGGATGATTGCGTTTTCGCAGCCGGGCGCGATGTGGTCTTCGACGGGCGTTATATCGTCGCGCCGCATGCGCTCGCCGGCGAAGACGCCCGTGTTCGTGGCTTCGGGCGGTGCGGACGCGGCAATGCGTTCGAGCGCACAATGCCGGCGCTGTTTGCCGAGGACACCTGCATCGCCGTTCCGCCCCTCCTCGCGGCCAAGGGGGATGCCGGATGCCGCACGGATCTCGGCATTCGACAAATTGTCGACGACCGGCTTTGCGATCCCCATATCGGGGGTCTCTACGATCGGTTGATGGTGGAAAACCGCTTGCCGCCAAGACCGGCCGAGATGCACAATATCAATTAGTTGAGCGCGTGACGGCCTCATCGGCTTGCCGGAAGCTGGCGTTTGCGGGCCGCACTCCATTTCTGTGCCTTCACATCAACCCCCTCGCAACCTATCTAGGGGATGTTTGACAGGACGCCCTCACGGATCCGGCGCCGAAAGCGCCATCGGGGAAAGCCAGAATGAACCAGAATTTCCGGAATTTCGCGCTGTGGATCGTGATCCTGCTCCTCTTGGTGGCGCTCTTTAACTTGTTTCAGAGCCCGTCCCGCCAGGGTACGACGCAGGAAATCACTTATTCGCAGTTCCGCAGCGAAGCGATCGACGGCAACATCAAGAACGTCACGATCAGCGGCCAGCAGATTACTGGCACCTACAGCGACGGCAAGCGCTTTACGACTTACGCGCCGGACAACTCAGAATATGTGACGCTGCTTGAAGACAAGGGCGTCACCATCAAGGCCGAGCCGGACGAGAGCGAGATGTCGTTCTTCTCGGTGTTGATTTCCTGGTTCCCGATGCTGCTCCTCATCGCGGTGTGGATCTTCTTCATGCGGCAGATGCAGGGCGCCGGCGGCAGAGCCATGGGCTTCGGCAAGTCCAAGGCAAAGCTTCTGACCGAAGCGCATGGCCGCGTGACCTTCGAGGACGTGGCCGGTGTCGACGAAGCCAAGGAAGACCTTGAAGAGATCGTGGAATTTCTGCGCGATCCGCAGAAATTCCAGCGGCTCGGCGGCCGTATTCCCCGCGGCGTGCTCCTCGTCGGCCCTCCGGGCACCGGTAAGACGCTGATCGCCCGTGCCGTGGCGGGTGAGGCGGGCGTGCCCTTCTTCACCATTTCCGGTTCCGACTTCGTCGAGATGTTCGTGGGCGTCGGCGCAAGCCGCGTGCGCGACATGTTCGAACAGGCGAAGAAGAACGCGCCGTGCATCATCTTCATCGACGAAATCGACGCCGTCGGCCGGCATCGTGGCGCAGGCCTCGGCGGCGGCAACGACGAGCGCGAGCAGACGCTCAACCAGCTGCTCGTCGAGATGGACGGCTTCGAGGCGAACGAAGGCATCATCCTGATCGCCGCCACCAACCGTCCGGACGTTCTCGACCCTGCGCTTCTGCGCCCGGGCCGCTTCGACCGCCAGGTCGTGGTGCCGAATCCGGACGTCGTCGGCCGCGAGAAGATCCTGAAGGTGCATGCGCGCAAGGTGCCGCTCGCGCCCGACGTCAATCTCAAGACGGTGGCGCGCGGGACGCCGGGCTTCTCCGGTGCCGATCTCATGAACCTCGTGAACGAGGCGGCGCTGCTTGCGGCACGACGCGGCAAGCGGCTCGTGACGATGCTCGAGTTCGAAGACGCCAAGGACAAGGTGATGATGGGTGCCGAACGGCGCACGCTCGTCATGACCGAGGACGAGAAGCGGCTGACGGCCTATCACGAGGGCGGCCACGCCATCGTGGCGCTCAACGTGCCGTCGACCGATCCGGTGCACAAGGCGACGATCATCCCGCGCGGACGAGCGCTCGGTATGGTCATGCAGTTGCCGGAGCGCGATCAGCTCTCCATGACCTACCAGCAGATGACCTCGAGGCTCGCCATCATGATGGGCGGCCGCGTGGCGGAGGAGATCACCTTCGGCCATGACCGGGTCACTTCCGGTGCGGCGTCCGATATCGAGCAGGCGACGAAGCTGGCGCGGGCGATGGTGACGCGCTGGGGCTTCTCCGAAGAGCTCGGACGCGTGGCCTATGGCGACAACCAGGAAGAGGTGTTTCTCGGCCATTCCGTGGCGCGGCAGCAGAACATCTCCGAGCAGACGGCGCAGAAGATCGACCGCGAGGTCCGCCGTCTCGTCGACGAAGGCTACGACAAGGCGCGGGAGATCCTGACCACGCATCACGATCAGCTGGAGACGCTGGCGCAGGGGCTGTTGGAGTTCGAGACCCTTTCGGGCGAAGAAATCCGCGCGCTCCTCAACGGCAAGCGTCCGGTGCGCGAGGATCCGAGCGACGATCTTCCGCCGGCCAAGGGTTCGGCCGTGCCCACGACGGGATCGCGGCCGCGTCCGGGCAACGATGGTGGCCTGGAGCCGCAACCCACGTGATAGGCGTGCGAGCCTGTTGCAACCTTGCAGCGGCGTCGCTGATATATTCGTATACACAAAGTGAGGCCCGGAGATCGCTCCGGGCCTTTATTGTTCCTTGAGGAAAATGCGGCACCGTTTCGTTTTTCGACGGTGCAGACCGAACGAGCCGGAGCGCGAGCGACCGCGCAGCGCAGGAGAGGGCGCAGGCAAGAATGACACGAAGCTATTTCGGAACCGACGGCATCCGCGGCACGGCGAACGCCTTCCCGATGACGCCGGAGATCGCCATGAAGGTGGCACAGGCGATCGGCCTCTATTACCGCAACGGCCATCGCCAGCGCGTCGTCATCGGCAAGGATACGCGGCTTTCCGGCTATATGCTGGAGAACGCGCTGGTCGCGGGTTTCACCTCCGTCGGTGTCGACGTGTTTCTGCTCGGACCGATCCCGACGCCTGCCGTTGCCATGCTGACGCGCTCCATGCGCGCCGATTACGGCGTCATGATTTCCGCCTCCCACAATCCTTTCGACGACAACGGCATCAAGATCTTCGGCCCGGAAGGCTTCAAGCTGTCCGACGAGGTCGAGGCGGCGATCGAGGAACTCGTGGAATCGGATCTGTCGCGCCGGCTTGCGGGTCCGCGCGAACTCGGCCGTGCCAAGCGCGTCGACGGGGTCGTCGACCGCTACATCGAATTTGCGAAGCGCACCCTGCCGCGCCATCTCGACTTCGACGGGCTGCGGGTCGTCATCGACTGCGCCAATGGTGCCGCCTACAAATCCGCTCCGAACGTTCTGTGGGAGCTCGGTGCGGAAGTGATCCCGATCGGCATCGAGCCGGACGGCTTCAACATCAACCGCGATGTCGGCTCCACCTCGCCGGCGGCGCTCGCACGGAAAGTGCATGAGGTGCGCGCCGATCTCGGCATCGCGCTCGACGGCGACGCCGACCGGGTCGTCATCGTCGACGAAAAGGGCAATGAGGTCGACGGCGATCAGCTGATGGCCGTCGTGGCGTCTTACTGGCAGGCCGAGGAACGGCTCGCCGGCAACGGCATCGTCGCCACCATCATGTCCAATCTCGGCCTTGAACGCTTTCTCGGCGGGCTCGGCCTGTCGCTGGCGCGCACGCCCGTCGGCGACCGCTATGTCTCCGAATATATGCGCCAGCACGGCTTCAATGTCGGCGGCGAGCAATCCGGGCACATCATCCTGTCGGATTATACGACGACGGGCGACGGGCTCGTGGCCGCGCTGCAGGTGCTTGCCGTCGTCTGCAAGGAGGCGAAGCCGGTCAGCGAGGTCTGCCACCGCTTCGATCCCGTGCCGCAGGTGAAGAAGAACATCCGCTACAAGGGCAATCTGCCGCTCGAGCAGGAGCAGGTGCAGAAGCTCATCATCGCGGCGCAGACGAAGCTTGGAAATTCCGGGCGTCTCGTCATCCGGCCCTCGGGCACGGAGCCCGTGATCCGGGTGATGGGCGAGGGCGATGATCGCGATGTCGTCAACTCCGTTGTCGACGATATCGTCTCCGTGTTGCAGACTGCGGCCTGAGCGCGCAATTCCTGCAAAGCTGCCATTCTCTTATGGCTTGCGACACAAGGACGGCGCGACGCAAACGACGTTGACTTCCAGGACCGATTTCGCCACGAGTTCGCCCATGCAAGAACGTCCGAGCCTCAGCGATTTCGCGCTGCCCGCAGGCCCCGCTCAGCGGCGCCAGTCGGTTGCCGTCAACGTCGGTGGCGTGATGGTCGGAAGCGATCATCCGATCGCCGTCCAATCCATGACCAACACCGATACGGCCGATATCGATGCGACCGTCGCACAGGTGATGGCGCTGGCCCGGGCCGGCTCCGAGCTGGTGCGGGTCACGGTCGATCGCGAGGAGGCGGCTGCGGCCGTCCCGCAGATTCGCGACAAGGTGCGCGCAGCCGGCGTCAACGTGCCTTTGATCGGCGATTTCCACTATATCGGCCACAAGCTCCTGGCCGAATATCCGGGCTGCGCCGAGGCGCTCGACAAATACCGCATCAATCCGGGCAATGTCGGCTTCCGCAAGAAGCGCGTGAGCCAGTTCGACGCCATCATCGAGACGGCGCTGCGCTACGACAAGCCGGTGCGGATCGGCGTCAATTGGGGGTCGCTCGACCAGGAGCTTCTGACGCTCCTCATGGATGAGAACGGCCGCCAGGCGCATCCGATCTCCGCCACCGCGGTGATGCGCGAGGCGATGGTGCGTTCCGCGCTTCTTTCTGCCGCGCGTGCCGAAGAGATCGGCATGCCGCGCGACAAGATCATTCTGTCGGCGAAAGTCTCCGACGTTCAGCAGCTCATCACCGTCTACCGCATGCTGGCGCAGCGCTGCGATTACGCGCTGCATCTCGGCCTGACGGAAGCGGGCATGAGCTCCAAGGGGCTGATCGCCTCGTCGGCTGCCATGGGCATCCTGCTGCAGGAAGGCATCGGCGACACGATCCGTTATTCGCTGACGCCGGAGCCGGGCGGCGACCGCTCGCTCGAGGTGAAGGCGTGCCAGGAGCTCCTGCAGAGCATGGGCTTCCGTCAGTTCCTGCCGATCGTTTCGGCCTGCCCCGGATGCGGGCGCACGACCTCGTCACTCTTCCAGGAGCTGGCGCGCGACATCCAAAACCATATCGCTGCACGCATGCCTGTCTGGAAAGAGACCTATCCGGGCGTCGAGGCGATGTCGGTCGCCGTGATGGGCTGCGTCGTCAACGGGCCGGGTGAATCCAAGCACGCCGACATCGGCATCTCGCTGCCGGGCACGGGCGAACAGCCGGCCGCGCCGGTCTTCATCGACGGCGAGAAGGCGACGACCTTGCGCGGGCCGAAGCTTGCGGAAGATTTCACCGCACTCGTCGAAGACTATGTGGCGCGCCGCTATGGCGGGGCCACCCGGCAGGACGATGCGGCCTGAGGCGGAACGCCTCGCGGACCGTTTTCTCGAGGTCATCGAGACCGATATCCTGCCGTTGACCGAGGCGGGGGTCGCCGCCGGCAACAAAGTGTTCGGCGCGGCGATCCTGAAGAAGTCCGATTATTCTCTCGTCGTCGCCGCCTCCAACCAGGAGCGGACGAACCCGCTCTTTCACGGCGAGGTCGCGGCCCTCAACGCCTTCTACCGCTTGCCGGATGCGAGACGTCCGGCGACCGCCGATTGTCTGTTCCTCGCCACGCACGAGCCCTGTTCGCTGTGTCTTTCGGCGATCACCTGGGCGGGCTTCGACAATTTCACCTATCTCTTTCCCTATGAGGTGACGCGCGACGCCTTTGCGATCCCGCACGACCTCGCCATCCTCAAGGAAGTCTTCGGGATCAAGGACGGGGCCTATCGCGGCACCAACGCCTTCTGGACCGCGACGGCGCTCGTCGAACTGATCGATGTCTCGTCCGACGATGCGCAGGTCGCCTTTGCCGAGCGGGTCGCGCGCATCAAAGACGCGTATCAGCGGCTGTCGAGCGCCTATCAGGCGGAAAAGTCGGGCTCGGGTATCGCGCTTTCCTGAGAGAGGCCTCCCGCGCCCTTGCGCGCGGCCGACGACGGCCCAAATTTCCGCCCGGATCCGGTTGAAGATTTCGGGGCGATGCGGCGTTTCGGCAAAACACTTCTGGTTGTCGCGATCGTGGGGCTTTCGGCACCACGGGCGATCGCGTGGGAGGAGGGTGCCGTCGTCGGCATCGGGCCGCCGGCGAATGTGCCGCCCGCTTTCGAAAAGGTTGCCGCCGAACCCGAGGCGATCTGCGCGTCGATCGAGCTGCAGGCACGACGCTTCGGGCTCGATGCCGCCTATTTCGCCCGGCTCATCTTCAAGGAGAGCCGCTTTGATGCCGGTGCCGTCAGCCCGAAAGGCGCGGAGGGCATCGCCCAGTTCATGCCGGCGACGGCGCGGGCGCGCGGCCTTGCCGATTCCTTCGACATCGCGCCGGCGCTTTATCATTCGGCCTCGTATCTTCGCGAAAACTGGAGCCTCTTCGGCAATTGGGGATTGGCGGCGGCCGCCTACAATGCCGGACCGAACCGCGTGAGAAGCTGGCTTGCCGGCGACAGCGGTCTTCCCTTCGAGACGCAGAATTTCGTTCTCTCCATCACCGGCGAGCCGGCGGAACGCTGGCGTGAGAGAGAAGCCAAGCTCGGCGATCTCAGTCTCGACCCCGACCTTTCCTTCCTGGAGGCGTGCCGGAAGCTGCCGGCGGCGCGCACGAGCCCGCGCATGGCCATTGCCTCCGGCGACTGGAAGCCGTGGGGCGCGCAGGTCGCCGGCAGCTTTTCGCAAGCTGCGGCTCTGTCGCAATTTCAAAGGCTGAAGGGCCGCTACGCTTCGCTCTTCGGCGACGAGCCGCCTATGGTGGTGCGGGCGAAGACGCCGGCACGCGGTCGCGCCTCGATCTATGCCGTCCGGCTCGGAGCCGACAGCAAAGCGGAGGCGAGCCGGATCTGCGATCGGCTGCGCGCCAAGGGAGGGGCCTGCGTGGTGATGAAGAATTGAGCCGCATCGACAGCCTCGAGGATATCGCCGAAGGCCTTACGCATCTCACCCGCGCCGATGAACGGCTGGTGCCGGTGGTGGCGCTTGCCGGCGACGTGCCGCTGCGCCGTCATCACGGCGGCTATGAGGGGCTCGCCTCCATCATCGTGGCGCAGCAGGTTTCCAAGGCGGCGGCCGACAGCATCTGGCGACGTCTTGCCGACAAGCTTCAGGAGGTCGGGCCGCAGAGCGTTCTCGCCGCCGATGAGGAGGAGCTCAAGGCTTGCGGTCTGTCGCGGCCGAAGATCCGCACGCTGCGGCGGCTTGCCGAGAGCTGCGTCGCCGATTTCCGCTTCGAGGGGCTGGAAGACCTGCCGGCGGAGGAGGCGATCGCCGAAATGACCGCGCTTCATGGCGTCGGGCGCTGGACGGCCGAGGTCTATCTTCTCTTCTGCTGCGGCCATCGGGACATCTTTCCAGCCGGCGACATTGCGTTGCAAAATGCCGTGCGCCACGCCTTTGCGGCCGCGGAGCGACCCTCAGAGAAAGAATTGCGGGGGATCGCGGAAGCCTGGTCGCCGTGGCGCGGCGTCGCCGCCCGCCTGTTCTGGCGCTATTACGCCGTCACTGCCAAAAAAGACGTGATACCTCTCGGAGATTCCTGATGCCTTTAACCCTCCTCGACGGACCGCGAATCGCCCCAGCCTCGGGAGGCGCGGCAAAAAGTCTCGTCGTCTTCCTTCATGGCTTCGGCGCGGACGGCAACGACCTCATCGCGATCGGTCGCGAATGGGCGCGGGCGCTGCCGGATACCGCCTTCGTCGCCCCGCATGCGCCGGAGCCGTGCGCGGCCGCGCCGATGGGCCGGCAATGGTTCGACCTCACCCGCCAGAACCCGGAGGTCTACAAGCTCGGTGTGGCAGAGGCGGCGCCCTCGCTCGACCGTTTTCTCGATCAGGAGATGCAGCGGGTGGGCGTCGACGAGACGAAGACGGCGCTCGTCGGCTTTTCCCAGGGCACGATGATGGCGCTCCATGTCGGGCCGCTGCGGCCGAAAAAGCTAGCCGGTATCGTGGGTTTCTCCGGTCTTCTCGCCGACAAGGCGGCGATCGCGGCGCCTGCGGCGCAGAAGCCGCCGGTGCTTCTCGTGCACGGCGATAGCGATCAGCTCATCCCGGTGCAGGCGCTCTTCATGGCGAATGAGGGGCTGACGGAAGCCAAGATTCCGGTCGAATGGCACATCAGCCAAGGGATCGGCCACGGCATCGGGCCGGACGGGCTCAGCCTGGCGCAGCAGTTCCTGCAGCGGGTGCTCGGAGCAGCCTGAGGAAGGGCGAGACGCAAGCGCTGCCGCTTCGCGGCGCTTGCGCGATCCTTATTCGCCGACGTGACAGATGAGCTTCACAAGCGTGTCACAGAGCGTATAGACTATGCGCGCGACTAAGAGGAGGCCGTTGACTTCGATGGCATTAGCGCAGCGCCATGACGATACACGTCTCGCCTAACGCGCATCCCGCACTCGTCCTGAACGCCGATTATCGGCCGCTCAGCTACTATCCTTTGTCGCTCTGGTCGTGGCAGGACGCCATCAAGGCGGTGTTTCTCGACCGAGTGAATATCGTCTCCGAATACGACTTTCAGATCCGAAGTCCGAGCTTCTCCATGAAGCTTCCTTCCGTCGTATCCTTGAAGACCTACATCAAGCCTTCCCGAAATCCCGCCTTCACACGCTTCAACGTCTTTCTCCGCGACCGCTTCGAATGCGCCTATTGCGGCTCGCCCGACGATCTCACCTTCGACCACGTGATCCCGCGCTCGAAGGGCGGCCAGACCACCTGGACCAACGTCATCACAGCCTGTGCGCCGTGCAATCTGAAGAAGAGCAACAAGAGCTGCGAGGAGATCAAGATCTGGCCGCGGCATATGCCGTTCGAGCCGACGACCTACGATCTGCATCGCAACGGCCGGCTCTTCCCGCCGAACTATCTGCACGAGAGCTGGATGGATTATCTCTACTGGGATACGGAGCTGGAGCCGTAAGCCGCTTCGGCGTTGGCTCCATGCCGTCTCAGCGCCGCTTAGCCAGCGTCCTGTAAAGCGCGTAAATCGTCAGCGCGACAAGGAACAGCGAGGCGACCGCATTCCAGCCCGCGAAGGAGAGGCCGAAGAGGTGCCACAGCGCCTCGTCGCAGCTCGGCCCCGACACGCCGCTCTGCAGCGAATTGAACATCGATGCGGCATCGCCCGGACCGCCCGTCTGCACGCAGGTGTCCGGCCCCTTCCACCAGTGATATTCGACGCCGGCATGATGCACGCCGAGCCCGAAGCTGACGGCCCAGATGATGGCGAGAACGCCGAAGAGGGCCGCGAGGAGGCCACGTGGCGCGCTCCGCCAGACCGCCAGCACCGTCACCAGCGTGATCGGCAGAGCGACGTAATAGGGCAGGCGCTCGCGCAGGCAGAGGGCGCAGGGCTGATAGCCACCGATATGTTCGAAGCCGAGTGCGGTCAGAATGGTGGCGCCCGCCGCCAGAAAGAGGAGGAGGGCCAGAAGGCGCAGGGTGCGATCGGTTGCAGCCATCAATGTGAGCCTGGCAGGATATATTTGATGATGATGAAGCCTCCCACCAAGAGCAGCAGGAAGACGGTGAAGACGAGCCCGAGCCGCTTTTCGATGAAGGTCCTGATCGGCGGCCCGAAGGCATAAAGCAGGCCGGCGACCGCGAAGAAGCGGATGCCGCGGGCGATGACGCTCGCCACCATGAAGACGACGAGCGACAAATGTGTGGCGCCCGAGGCGATGGTGATCACTTTGTAGGGAAAGGGCGTGACGCCGGCGATCAGGACGGCCCAGGCACCCCATTCGTTGTATTTCGCGGCAAATGCCTCGAAGGCGTCGCCATAGCCGTAAAAGGCGAGAATGGGGGCGGCGACGGCCTGATAGAGAAAGGCGCCGATGAGATAGCCGAAGAGGCCGCCGATGACGGAGGCGATGGTGGCGACGGTCGCGTAATACCAGGCCTTGGACCGGTCGGCGAGGATCATCGGGATGAGGAGCGCGTCCGGCGGGATTGGAAAGACCGAACTCTCGACGAAGGAGACCCCGGCAAGCGCCGCCGTCGCATGGCGGCTCGCGGCGAGGTTCATCGTCCAATCATAGAGGGCGCGCAGCATGGGCCTTGCCGGTCGGGGAGTGACGAGGGCCCAGCCTTATCACCTTCCGTTACGGTGCGCTCAAGCCCTAACTTGGCGATGGCGAATTTCGCGCGTCGGCGCATTAACGCTGCTGAAACAGGGACACGCCCAGTTTTGTCTTCCCAGTATCATTTTCTTTGCCGTTCCGGGCGCGTTCATGTGGACGAGCATCTTGCGCTGACGGCCGGCAACGCCTAAGCATCTGCGCGGATTTCCGGACGCCCCTTGTGGGCCGGCCGGGACCCTTGCGGGCGTGGCGGAACTGGTAGACGCGCTGGACTCAAAATCCAGTTCTGGTGACAGAGTGTCGGTTCGATTCCGACCGCCCGCACCACCTCCTCCCCCAGATATCTTCGCGAAGAGATCTCCGCTCGAACTGGTTGCTGGCCGCGGGTCATGCGGACGGGCGTCTACGAAGGATCGCGCGCGGCGATTGCCTCGCCGGACGAGCTTTCTTGCTGCAAGCGCCGCACCAGGGGCAGGATGATGTCGTCGAGCGCACGGGCATTCACCGGCCCGATATGCTTGTAGGCGATGCGGCCGCGGGCATCGATGACAAAGGTTTCCGGCACGCCGTAGACGCCGAAATCGATGGCGGTGCGGCCCGTTCGGTCGGAGCCGACACGGCGGTAGGGATTGCCCCGGTCCGCCAGCCAGGTGCGCGCCTTCTTCGGATCGTCTTTGTAGTCGAGGCCGTGCAACGGCACGGTGCCCTGTGCCGCAAGCCGCACCCAGTGGGCGCGTTCGTCCTCGCAGGCCCTGCACCAGGATGCGAAGACATTGAGGATCGACACCTGGCCCACGAGGTCCCGGCTCGAAAGCCCCGGCGGACCTCCCGGAATCGCCTGCAGGGCGAAGTTCGAGACCGGCTGGCCGATCAGGGCCGATGGCAGCGTGCGTGGATTTCTCGTCAGGCCGATGGCGAAAGCGACGCCGAGGCCGACGAAGAGAAGAAGCGGGATCCCGAAAATCCAGCGCCTGGAGGCCGGGCGCAGAGCTCTCTCGACGGTGGGCGGGGTCTCAGCGGTGGTCATGGTTGAGGGGGCGCCGATCGTTCGGCTCGACCGGGATTCTCTGCAGGCCCTGTTCGTCCTCCGGCGCATGATTGTGGCCTTTGCCGCCGTGGCCCCCATGCATCAGACCGTGCATGGCGAAGCACAGAAGAAGTGGCGCATAGGCGTAGAGGGTGCCGCCGCGGCGCGCATCCCAGACGAGAACCGCCGTCGTTGCGGCGCCGACGAGGCCCATCAGTGCGGTCGTCCGCGGCTTGTTCCTGACATAAGTGACGATCCCATTCAGCATCGCGAAAAGTCCTCTGGTGTTTGAAGAGGCAGCCTCGCTGCGACACGTCTCGCAAGTTTGACGGCGGGATAGGATTCGGTGACGGTTCGTGACAGGAGCCGCTTCTGACAAACTCCGTCACACTTTTTTGGACCTTTGCGGCGGGCCGCGCCTGTATAGTTTTGCCATGGACTCCTCGCCCCACATTCTGATCGTCGACGACCATCGCGACATTCGCGATCTCGTCGGCAAGTTCCTGGTGAAGCACGGGCTGCGGGTGACGCAGGCTGCCAATGGCACGCAAATGTGGGAGGCCTTGCGCAATCACCGGATCGATCTCGTCGTGCTCGATCTGATGCTGCCGGGCGAGGACGGGCTCAGCCTGTGCCGGCGGATGCGCGGGGAAGGGAATGCGACACCGGTCATCATGCTGACGGCGATGGGCGAGGAGACCGACCGTGTGGTCGGGCTCGAGATGGGCGCCGACGATTATGTCGCCAAACCGTTTTCCTCGCGCGAGCTTCTGGCGCGCATCAAGGCGGTGCTGCGCCGGACGCAGGCGAGGGAGACGGTTCAGGTTCTCGACGAAGAGCGCTCCATGGCGCGCTTTGCGGGATGGTCCCTCGATCTGTCGCGGCACGATCTGCACCGCGCCGACGGCGTCGTCCTGCCGCTCAGCAAGGGCGAATACACGCTTCTCGTCGCCTTCGTGGAGAGGCCGAAGCGGGTGCTTTCGCGCGACCAGCTTCTCGATCTCGCCCGCGGGCGTTCGGCCGTGCCCTTCGACCGGAGCATCGATACGCAGGTGAGCCGGCTCAGGCGCAAACTGGAGGACGACCCGGCCAATCCCGCTCTGATCAAGACGGTGTGGGGCGACGGTTACATGTTTACGGCCGATGTCAGCTTTGAGAGCTAGCGGCCGCATGCGGTTCTGGCCACGCAGCATGGCCGGGCAGACCATGCTGCTTCTGGTGGTCGGGCTGACGCTGACGCACGCCGTCAGCATGCTGTTTTACTCGCATGACCGCGATACGCTGCTGGCGGCCTCCGGCGGGCGCGAATTCGCCCACCGTGCGGCCGTGGTGGTCGAAATGATTGCCGCCGTCCCGGCAGGGCAGCGGCCGCAGCTCGTCGATGCCGCGCAGGCGACCGACCTCGATGTATCCATTGCGCCGGAAAATCCGCTGGTGCGCGAATACGAGGAGGACTGGCGCGGCCGGATGATCCGCGAGCTCATGGTCGATGAACTCGGGTCCGAGAGCGCGAGCCGGATGACGGTCCAGGTCTTCGACCCGGCGGAGGAGAGCGGTCTCGGCCTTGCCAGCCTCAATCCGACGGCGGTCGCCAATGTCCGCGTCTCCGTCGGTCTCGCCGACGGAAGCTTCGTTTCGGTTGCGGGCGCCTTGCCCGCACACGGCATGAGCGCCTCCGCCAGCACGCTTGCCTCGACGCTCGTCATGGCCGCCGCCGTTCTGGCGCTCTCCTTCGTTGCCGTCAGGCGGATGACATGGCCGCTGCGCAAATTCGCCGAGGCTGCCAATCGTCTCGGCCGCGACGTGGCGGCTCCGCCGCTCGACGAACGTGGTCCCGACGAGGTGCGTCGCGCCGTCAGCGCCTTCAACCTCATGCAGGCGCGGCTGCGCCGTTTCGTGGAAGACCGCACGCAGATGCTGGCTGCGATCTCGCACGATCTGCGCACGCCGATCACGCTTCTGCGGCTTCGCGCCGAGCTGATCGACGACGAAGAGGAGCGGGTCAAGACGCTCGCGACCCTCGACGAGATGCAGGAGATGATCCGCTCGACGCTCGCCTTCGCGCGCGAGGATGCGGAGGGCGAAGCGATGCAGCGGGTCGATCTCGGCGCGTTGGTGCAGAGCCTGTGCGATGATCTTGCAGAGGCCGGCCAGCCGGTCGAATGTGCCGATCCGCCTTCGCTGGTGGTTCCCTGCCGGCCACAGGCGCTGCGCCGTGCCGTCACCAATCTCGTTGAAAATGCCGTGCGCTACGGCAACCGGGCGGCGGTCTCCATCGAGGCACGGCCCGATGCCGTTCTGATCCACGTCGACGACGAAGGCCCGGGCATCCCCGAGGATCGTATCGACCAGGTGTTCCGACCCTTCTATCGGCTGGAGGGCTCGCGCGGGCGAGAGACCGGCGGTGTCGGGCTCGGCCTCAGCATCGTGGCGAGCGTCGCCTATGCCCATGGCGGTGAGATCGCGCTCGCCAACCGCAAAGAGGGACTGCGCGCGACGTTGCGCCTGCCGCGGTGACGCCGGTCATGGGCGCGGCCGCCTTTGTCACAGACTGACACACTTTTCTGAGCCGCTGACAAAGGTCTGTTTCACGACCGGTGTCTCTTCTCCCCATCGAAACGACACATGATCCGGCGCCGCGGCGGCCGGCCGCGTCCAGGGAGAGGCGATATGAAGAAGACCCGGAACGCCAAGGCGAAACCTCGCCACAGCTGGCTGCCGACAGGCATCGCGAGCCTCATGTTCGTGGCCGGCATCGCGATCTACGCTTATCCTTCCTTGAACGCGGCCGGCTCCGCCAGCCCGGCGATCCCCGAGGGGCAGACCATCTCCAGTTGGGCGGAGAACGGCGAGGGCGGTCGCTATCTGCTGGAGATCGTCGATGGCCGCGCGCCCGCCACCGCAGTGTCCGGCAAGGTGTTGAGCGATGCCAATTGCGAGCCGGATGCCCTCGGCCTCAATCACTGCCACAACGAGATCGCTCTGCCGGACGGCAGCACGATCACCGTGATCAACAACCACCAGATGTCGGCGCATCGTTGCCTGAGCCCGGGCGAGACGCTGCAGGTCGAAAAGCTCGACTCCGGCTGGGTCGTGGGCACTCTCTCGTAGCCGAAGGCGCCTACCCCCCGTCGCTTTCGGTGGAGAGTGCCCACCCCCTAGGGGCCGAGCGGTGCTTCGACCGCTTAGCCCTCAATATGGGCGGCCGGCATGGCCGCCCGCTCGGTGGAGCGGTCCGTTCTCCACTCCTCCCACGGTTTCCCCTTGCATTTTTCCGACGCCACCATGCTCCCGACAGATACGCATCTTCCCAAGGCCTCCATGCTCTCCGCGCTGAAGCGGCCGCTTTTCGCTCTCTTTTTCGCGACCCTCCCTTCTTTCGCCCTTGCCCAGGCCGAAACGGTTTCGGGCTCCGTCACCTCCCTCGCAGTGGCGGCTCCGGACGAACTTCTCAAGATCGCGAGCGGCAATCTCTTCGTCAGCCGCGATGCGGGCAGGAGCTGGAGCAGGCTCGATGTGCCGGCCGAAGCCGCCGGCAGGCTGGATAAGATCTCCGTGGCTGCGGGAGACGATCATGCGCTCTACGCAGCCGGGCCCGAGATCGGCCTCTTTGCCTCCAAGGACGACGGCGAGAGCTGGAGCGAGGCGAACGGCGATCTGCCTGGCACCCATGTCACGGCCTTTGCCACACATGCGAGCGAGGCCGACACGCTTTACGCCTATATCCCCGAAAAGGGCATCTACCGCACCCGCAATGCCGGGGTTGAGTGGGCGAAGGTGAGCCGCGGTCCGGAACCGCGCGAAGGCGCGCTCACGGCCAAGCTCGATGCCGTCGTCGGCAGCGTCAATGAGATCGTTCACACCGGCATGGAGGGTAGCATGGAGACCGGCTGGATCTATGTCGCGACCTCCGAAGGCCTGCGCATTTCGCAGGACTGCTTCTGCCTGTGGCGCGAGGTTGGGGATTTTCCCGGCAGCGTGGAAGCTGTCGCGGCCGATCCTGCGCATCCTGAAGATGTCTATGCCGCGGCCGGCGCAACGCTTTCCAAGAGCAGCGATGGCGGGCGGAGCTGGAGCGATGCGGCTGCGCCAGAGAGCGCGGTGACGGCGCTTGCTGTCGGCGCGGAAGGCGTGGTCTTCGCCGGAACCGAGGATGGCGGCCTCTTCGTCAGCCGCGACCATGCGGAGAGCTGGACGCGGGCCGATGATTAAAGGCCTGGGCGTCATTCTCGCCAGCCTCGTGGCCGTTTCGAATGCGCTGGCGGACGGGGCGACACCGTCCGATCCGGAGATCGTCGCGGCCGGCAGGCAGATTTACGGCGATTATTGTGCCTCCTGCCACGGAGAAGCGGGCGAGGGCACCGAAAACTGGCAGAAGCCGGATGAGAACGGCAACCTCCTGCCGCCACCTCATAATGCCCAAGGGCATACCTGGCGCCATCCCGACGGGGTGCTCTACCAAATGATCCTTAAGGGCTGGCGCGATCCGTTCAACGGCACGCCGGATCTCACCATGCCGCCCTTCGAGGGCGTGTTGGAGCCGGACGAGATCCATGCCGTGCTGACCTACATCAAAACGTTATGGACAGCGGACCAGCGCGCCTTGCAGGCCGAAGAGAGTGCGGCGCGGCCCTTCCCTGACGCAGCGCAACCTTCCCCCTGAAGCCATCGGAGGCTTCGCCCGGCCTGCGGCGCCGGGATCGACATGCCGCATATGCCCGCCCTCTCCCCGGCGGGGCCACTCGAAAGAACAGGAGTTCTCCCATGAAGAAATTTCTCGCCGTTTCAGCGCTCGCGACCGCAACGGCCTTCGGCGCGGTTGCCGCACAGGCCCAGGAGGCCAGCACGCCGATGAGCCAGCACGAGGCGCATCATGCCGGCGACAATGCCGGGCAGATGATGGGCCAGGGCATGATGGGTCAAGGCGCGATGGGACCTGGCATGATGGGCCAAGGCAGCATGGGGCCCGGTATGATGGGCGCTGGCGGAATGCAGGGCGGCGCCATGGGCATGATGGGGCCTCATATGAGCAAGATGATGCTCGTCATGATGGACACAGACGGCAACGGTTCGCTGTCGCTCGAAGAGGTCCAGGCCGTGCATGAGCGTATGTTCAAGGCGATGGATGCCGATGACGATGGCCAGCTTTCGGCAAGTGAGATGGCGAGCTTTTGCGGCGGTCAGGCGAGCCAGTCAGAATAATTCTCCCGCACCGGCAAGAGACAAGAGAGGGGCTGCGCAGGCGGCCCCTCTTTCTTTATGCTCTGACGCATCCGAAGCCTGTCCAATCTTCGTGCCGATGCGGATGAACCATCTGGCGCGGCACGACTTTTGACAGTGGAACGAAGCTCGCGATTGCGCGCGGTGATCTCTGCCGCCGTGTGCGCCGATGCCGGAGGAAGAATGCCCGCCCCACATCTCGACCGCTCGCTGGTGAAGGATCTCGGCGTCTTTGCAACGCTTTCAGACGAGGATCTCGATGCGGTCCTCGCCTCGGCCACGACGCGGCGGATTCCGATCAACACCGCGGTCTTCAACCAGGGCGATCCGGCGGGAGAGTTTTTTGCCCTCTTGCATGGGCGCCTCAAGGTGACGCAATCGACGCCCGACGGGCAGCAGATCGTCGTGCGCCATGTCAATCCGGGCGACATTTACGGCATCGCCAAGGCGATCCGCCGTCCGGACTATCCGGGCACGGCGACGGCGGTCGCCGACAGCCTGACTCTCGCCTGGCCGATGAGCCAGTGGGATATGCTCGTCGCGCGCTGCCCGGCGCTGGCCGTCAATGCTCTGGCGACGGTCGGACAAAGGCTGCAGGACGCCCATACGCGCATCCGCGAACTCTCCACCGAAGAGGTGGAGCGGCGGGTCGCCCATGCCCTCCTGCGCCTCGTCAAGCAGGCGGGCCGCAAGACCGACGAAGGCGTTCTGATCGATTTTCCGATCACCCGTCAGGACGTGGCGGAAATGACCGGCACGACGCTGCACACGGTGAGCCGGCTCCTCAGTGCCTGGGAGGCGAGGGGCCTCGTCTCGAGCGGTCGAAAGAAGATCGTGGTGTGCGATCCGCATGCCCTCGTCGTCATCGCCGAGGGGGCCGAATAGCGGGGACGAACCCGGCCCCGTTTTATTGAGGCGCCCTGGGGCTGTGGGCCGCCGCGAGGTCGGTGAGCGTGAAGCAGGTCCGGCGGAGGAGATGTCCCTCCTCGTCGACCACGAAGGTCGCGCGCCGGTCGTGATGGAAGAAGACGAGCCGGAAGGTGCCGGCGTCGCGGTCCTGGCCGCGCTCGAGCCGGCTCTTGATCTCGCCCTGGCGCATGAGCGTGCGCACCTCCTCCACGTCGAGCGCGAAGGCCTCGGCGAGAAGGCCGACATCGATGTCGAAGCCCTGATCGGTGCGTGTGATCGGCTTGCCGGTCTCCGCGGGATTTCTCGTGTGCATAGGATTCAAGGCCCCTCCTTTCGCGGCTCGGACGTTTCGGCCTGATGCTCCGGGCGCTCATGCGGGATCACGTGCTCTGCAAGCTCGCGCAGAAGCGGTTCCGGCTCGATCCCGTGCTCGGTGCAGGCGTCGCGCACGGAGTGCATGTGGCCGAAGGGACAGCCGATGCACAAGAGCCGGCGGCGGATGAAGACCGGGATGGCGTTTTTGTAGCGGGTGAGGAATTCGTCGACGGCCATGTCGGCGAAGTTCCACGACAAAGGCGGTGCGGGCATTGGTGTCTCCTCTCGAACCGAAAGGATGCTACGCCCGAGCGCGGCCGCTCTTCTTTGTCGGGCGACAATCTCGAGGGCGGCTCATGGGCTCGCGTCGCAGAGGTCGCAGGAGGCTGCCGACGCGGTGCAGAACGCTCCGCGTCGGCGATTGTCAGAGAAAATGGCTCAGCCTCACCAGGAGGCGATGACGGCACCGTTGAAGCGCTCGTTGATGAAGTCGCGGATTGCCTCGTCATGATAGGCCTTGACGAAGCGCTTCACCCATTCGGCGTCCTTGTCTTCGCTGCGCACGGCGATGACGTTCACATAAGGCGACTTCGCCGATTCCTTGGCGATGGCATCGGCGCGCGGGTCGAGGCCGGCTTCCAGCGCGTAATTGGTGTTGATCGCGGCCGCATCGACATCGGGCAGGGAGCGCGGCAGCTGCGCTGCGTCGAGCTCGATGATGTCGATGTTCTTCGGGTTGTCGGTGACGTCGAGCGGCGTCGCCTTCAGCCCGGCATCCGGATCAAGCGTGATGAGGCCGGCATCCTGGAGGAGGAGAAGCGCGCGACCGCCATTGGTCGGATCGTTCGGGATGGCGACCTTCGCACCTTCCGGAAGGTCGTCGATCTTTTCCACCTTGTTGGAATAGACGCCCATCGGCGTGTTGATCGTCGGCGCGACGGCGACGATGTCGAAGCCGCGATCGGCGATCTGAGCGTCGAGATAGGGCTGATGCTGGAAGGCGTTGGCATCGAGCTCGCCGTCCGCCAGGGCCTGGTTCGGGACGACGTAGTCGGAGAATTCCAGGACCTTGATGTCGAGGCCGTCTTTGGCGGCGATTTCCTGGACCTTTTCCATGATCTCGCCCTGCTCGCCGGGCGTCACGCCGACGGTGATGGTTTCTGCGAGAGCGGGAACGGTGAGGCCGAGGGCCAGCGAACCTGCGAGGAGGAGTGTTTTCAAACCCATGACGATACTTTCCGTTTTGAGAGGGTCTTTGAAGCTCAGTTGCTGCGGCTGCGCTTGTCGAAATGGCGGGCGAGCTTGTCGCCCGTCGACTGCACGGCCTGAACGAGGACGATGAGGACGACGACCACCGCCAGCATCATCTCCGGCATGAAGCGCTGATAGCCGTAGCGGATGCCGAGATCGCCGAGGCCGCCGCCACCGACGGCGCCGACCATGGCGGAATAGCCGATGAGGCTGACGACGGTGAGGGTGAGGCCGAGGGTGATGGAGGGCCGCGCTTCCGGCACCAGCACTTTGAGGACGATCTGCAGCGGGCTCGCGCCCATGGCGCGCGCCGCCTCGATCAACCCCGGATCGACCTCGCGAATGGAGGATTCGATGAGGCGCGCGACGAAGGGGAAGGTCGCCACCGTCAACGGCACGATCGCCGCCGTGGTGCCGATCGAGGTGCCGGTCAGAAGCCGCGTGAAGGGGATGATCGCCACCACCAGGATGATGAAGGGCGTGGAGCGCACCGCGTTCACGATCGCGCCGAGGATGCGGTTGACGGCGGGCGCGGCGAAGAGCTCGCCCTTGCGGCTGGTGGCGAGAAAGATGCCGAGCGGTGCGCCGATGGCGACGCCGATGAGGGCGGAGACGGCCACCATGAAGAGCGTATCGAGCGTCGCCGACCAGAGCAGCCAGAACATGTTAGCGGACATAGCCGAGGACCTCCGAGGTCAGGCCGCGCTCTTCGATGAGCGCCTGCGCAGGGGCGAGCGCCGCCTGGTCGATCGCGACGACGAGCGTGCCGAACGGCTTGCCGGCGATTTCATCGACAGCGCCGGCCAGGATGTTGACGTCGGTTGCGAGCGTCTTGCCGATTTCGGCGAGGATCGGGTCGGTCGCGGTCGGACCGGTGAAGACGATTTGGACGACCGCGGCGGCGCCCGGCTCCGGTTCGCTCCTCATCTTTTCGGTCACGAAGGCGGGCAGGCGCACGCCCGTCACGCCTTCCAGGAAGGTGCGTGTGACCGGGTGCTGCGGCCGGGCGAAGACGGAATAGGTGTCGCCTTTTTCCACGATGCGGCCGCGATCGAGAACGGCGACCTGGTCGGCGATCTCGCGCACCACCTGCATTTCGTGGGTGATGAGAAGGACGGTGAGGCCGAGCTCGCGATTGACCTGTTTCAGAAGCGCCAGAACCGAGCGGGTCGTCTCCGGATCGAGCGCACTGGTCGCCTCGTCCGACAGGAGGACCTTGGGGTTGGTGGCGAGTGCACGGGCGATGCCGACGCGCTGTTTCTGGCCGCCCGACATTTCGGCCGGGTAACGGTCGCGCTTGTCGGCGATGCCGACGAGCTCGAGGAGCGGCGTGACGCGTTTGGCAATCTCGGCCTTGGAGACGCCCGCGATTTCCAAAGGCAGCGCTACGTTGGCATAGGCCGTTCGCGACGACAGCAGGTTGAAATGCTGGAAGATCATGCCGACGGACCGCCGCAGCGTGCGCATCTTGCGCTCGTCCATCGCCGCCACGTCGATGCCATCGACGATGACCTGCCCGGAGCTCGGCCGTTCCAGGCCGTTGACCATGCGGATGAGCGTCGATTTGCCGGCGCCGGAGCGCCCGATGATGCCGGTGATGCTGCCTTCGGACACGGTGAGATCGATGTCGTCGAGGGCGACGAATTCGGCGCCACCGTCCGGTGCCGCAAAACGCTTGCCGGCCGAGGCGAAGCGCACGATCGCAGTCTCGTCTGCCGAGCCGCTTTGGGGGCCGCTTTGGGGGCCGCCGGAGGAGCCGCCTGGCGCGCTTTTGTCTGAATGTGGAGATAGCTGAAGCATAAGGTCTCGGCTCTTAGCAGCGCAGCGGTCGGTTAAGGAAGCGGCCTCGGCCGCAGCGCCCGCACCTTTTGTGCGCGAAAGCCCGCGCGCACAAGGAATGGCTTTTCACGAGCGGAACCAGGCTTTCGAAAAACTTGCCGCAGAGCCGAGAATTTTGAGACCTCGGCGTGCGGGCTTCATCCCGCCTCGGCAAATTGACCGGCGATCAGGAAGATGCTGGCGATGGTGGTGCAGATGGCGACGACATAGAAGTCGAGCAGGAGCCTCCAGCCTCGGGATGCCTGACCGATCTCCAGAAACCAGCGCAGGATCGCCATCGCCTTGGCCGCGGCAAGGGCGAGGATGAGGGCTGCCGACACGGCACCGGCGGTGCTGCTGGAGCCGAGCGACAACAGTGTCAGCGCGACGAGCGCGAGCCAGGCCAGATCGATGTCCCGCATCTCACTCACCGCAGCAGATAAAGGGTCGGGAAGATGAGGATCCAGACGAGATCCACCATGTGCCAGAACGCGGTTCCGGTTTCGATGTTCTCGGCACTGTTCTGCCACGCGACTATGGCGAGCACGATGATGCCCATGACCACGTGGAGTGCGTGGAAGCCGGTGATCAAAAAGTAGAGGGTGAAGAAGGTGTCGGTTTCGATGCCGATGCCGGCCGCGAATGCGCGCCCGTATTCGATGCCTTTGAGGATCAGGAAACCGCTGCCGATCAGCATCGCCGCGACAAGCTGTGGGCGCCCGCTCTCTCCGCGCCGGACGGAGTGAAGCGCACGAGCCGCAAGCCAGCCGCTCGTCACGAGCGTGATCGTGGCGAGGCCGGCGAGGAGCGGATGGAGATGCGCCTGCGAGGCCGCGAACTCCGCCGGGTGAAGCGCTCTCGTGATGCTGAACCCGGCGAGGAGGATGGCGAAGACCAGCATTTCTCCGAGGATCAGGATCCACATCATCGGATTGCCGGGCAGGCCGTCGAGCGGGCCCCAGCCTTCCGCAATCTCCTCTGCCGCATCCGTCATCGCCGCCTCCGTCATCGCCGAAGTCCTCTGATGTTCCGGCAGGGCAGGTAGCAGGGGCGAGCGCGCGCGACTTTGCGCAAACACAAGCTCGTGGCCCCGCGCATATGGCGCCGTTCCGAGCACGAAGCTCCTGCCGCTTCCAAAGTTTGCGTTTCTGCAAAGAGCGCCGGGGCGTGGCTGCGTAAGTCGTCTGCCCATCGACACGAGTGCCTGCAGCAAGAGGAACGCCATGCCTGCCTGTCACCGGAGCCACGCGCGATGAGCGAGCGCTTCACCAAATCCGCGGCCCGCAACATTTTCTATGGCGGGTCGATCTTCTTTTTCGTCGCCTTCGTCGGCCTGACGGCTGAGAGCCACTGGCACATCGTGAGCCAATCGACCGACACGGCGACGCTCACGCCGGCCGTCGCGCACGGCAAGAGGGTGTGGGAAAAGAACGCCTGCATCGACTGCCACACGCTGCTCGGCGAAGGCGCCTATTTCGCCCCCGAGCTCGGCAATGTCTGGGTGCGCTACGGCGGGCGCGACGATCCGGAGATCGCGCGCGAAGGCCTCAAAGCCTGGATCCGCTCCATGCCGACCGGCATCGAAGGGCGCCGGCAGATGCCGCACTTCGATCTCAGCGAAAAAGAACTGAACGATCTCATCGACTTCCTGGAATGGACCAGCCGCATCGACACGCAGGACTGGCCGCCGAACGACGCCGGCTGAAGGAACAAAGCCCATGAAATACGCATCGCAAAGAGTGGCGTACTGGTACTTCGCCGGCGCCATGAGCCTCTTCGCCGTCCAGCTTCTCGCCGGCGGGCTGGCCGGGACCGTCTACGTCCTGCCGAACTTCCTGTCGGAATTGCTGCCCTTCAACATCATCCGGATGATCCACACCAATGCGCTGATCGTCTGGCTTTTGATGGGCTTCTTCGGCTGCGCCTATTACCTCGTGCCGGAAGAGGCGGAGCGGGATATCGAAAGCCCGTTCCTCGCCTATGTGCAGCTCGGGCTCTTGATGTTCGGGGCGCTGTCGGCCGTCGCCGGCTATACGGTCGGCATCCATGAAGGGCGCGAGTTCCTGGAACAGCCTTTGTGGATCAAGGTGGCGATCGCCGTCGTCGCGGTGATCTTCCTCTACAACATCTCGATGACGGTGCTGCGCGGTCGCAAGACGGCGGTCACCAATGTCCTGCTTCTGGGCCTCTGGGGCATCGCAGTCTTCTGGCTGTTCGCCTTCTACGAGCCCACCAACATCTCTCTCGACAAGGTCTACTGGTGGTACATCGTCCACCTGTGGGTCGAAGGCGTCTGGGAACTGGTGATGGCCTCCGTCCTCGCCTTCCTGATGATCAAGATGACCGGCGTCGATCGCGAGGTCATCGAAAAATGGCTTTATTCGATCGTCGGACTGGCGCTGTTTTCGGGGCTTCTGGGCACCGGCCATCATTATTACTGGATCGGTGCGCCAGGGTACTGGCAGTGGGTCGGCTCGATCTTCTCGGCGCTCGAAGTCGCGCCCTTCTTCGCCATGGTGATCTTCGCCTTCTCGATGGCCTGGCGCGGTCGGCGCGATCATCCGAACAAGGCCGCGATGCTGTGGTCTCTCGGCTGCACGGTGGGTGCCTTCTTCGGCGCGGGCGTGTGGGGCTTCCTGCACACCCTGTCCTTCGTGAACTATTACAGCCACGGCACGCAGCTCACCGCAGCCCACGGCCATCTCGCCTTCTTCGGCGCCTATGTGATGCTGAACCTTGCGCTCATCACCTATGCGATGCCGTATCTGCGCGGCCACAAGCCCTACAACCAGTCGCTCAACATCCTCTCCTTCTGGATCATGACGACGGCGATGACGGTGATGACCTTCGCGCTTACCTTCGCGGGCATCGTCCAGATCCAGCTGCAGCGCGTGATGGGCGAAAGCTACATGGAGGTGCAGGACCAACTCGCCATGTTCTACTGGATCCGTCTCGGCTCCGGAGCCCTCGTGGTCGTGGCCGCGCTTCTCTACCTCTATTCGATTTTCGGTCCCGTGCGGGAACGCCGTGCCAGCCAGACTGCGGTCTTGCAGCCCGCCGAATAGATTGAGCCAGCGCCGGGCGGGGCTCCCGCCCGGCGTCTTTTCCCGAGCAGCCGAAATCTCCCGAACACCCGCCGGAGCCCATCATGTCCGCGCTGATCAACACAGCCCTGTCCGAGCCGGAGCTTCCCTTCTACGCGCCCTCGGGCTCCGAATGCCTCCTCTTCGAACACGCCTATCGCAACCAGCTGCCGGTGCTTCTGAAGGGGCCGACCGGCTGCGGAAAGACCCGCTTCGTCGCGCACATGGCCGAAAGGCTCGGGCGGAAGCTCTACACGGTCTCCTGCCACGACGACCTCACCTCGGCCGATCTCACCGGGCGCTATCTTCTGAAGGGCGGTGAGACGGTCTGGGTCGACGGGCCGCTGACGCGGGCGGTGCGCGAAGGCGCGATCGTCTATCTCGACGAGGTGGTGGAGGCCCGCAAGGACGTGACCGTCGTTCTGCATCCGGTCACCGACGACCGCCGTCTCCTGCCGCTTGAACGCACCGGCGAGCTCCTCGCCGCGCCGCCGGAATTCATGCTCGTCGTGTCGTACAATCCCGGCTACCAGAATGTCCTGAAATCCTTGAAGCCGAGCACGCGCCAGCGTTTTGTGGCGCTCGAGTTCGGCTTTCCGGCACCTGAGGAAGAGGCGCGCATCGTTTCGAGCGAAAGCGGATTGCCGCGCGAGCGCTGCGTGCCGCTGGTGCGGGTCGCCAATGCGCTGCGCGAACTCACGGGTCAGGACATCGAAGAAGGCGCCTCGACGCGTCTCGTCATCCATTGCGCCAGCCTGATCGCAAGCGGCATCAAGCCGGAGATCGCGATCGAGGCGGCGCTCCTGCAGCCGCTGACCGACGATCCCGACGTGATGACGGCGCTTGCCCGCATCGCAGAGATCGCGCTCGGCTGACGGCGATGTCGATCTTCGAGCCCGAGGAGACGGTCGGCGTCTTCTGGCACAGGCTTGTGGGTGGCGTCAGCACCTATCGGCATCATCCGGAGGCGGCCGTCCGTCTCGACGAGGTGCGCACGCGGCTCGGCGTCATGTTTCGCGCCTTCGGCGGCAGCGGTGCCGTCCGCATCACCGAAGGGGCCGCGAGCGTCTCCTTGCACCGGCTGCCGCTCTTGCAGAAGGTCGGGCTCGGGGCGGAAAAGATGCCCCGGGCGATCCTCGATGCCGAGACGCTGCGGCTGCCGGATGTGCTCGACGTTTTTCCGGCCCGCGCCGACAACGAGGCGCTTTATGAATGGCTCGCGGCCTGGTTCGCGCATGCCGGGCCCACACCGACGGCCGCCGATCCGCTCGTTGCGGACGTCTTGCGGCTGCGGGCCGCGGTCGCCGCAATCCGCACGACGCTCGTCGCCTGGCCCGGATTGCGGGCGACCTATCAGCGTTTGCGGCAGGCGACGCTGGAGGTGCGCCCGCGCCGGGCTCTCTCCGGCGCCGAGGCCGAGATCGAGGCTGCGATCATGAGCCTTCTGGGCGGCCGCCGGGCCGATGGCGGACGGTTCCTGGCACAGATCGAGGACGCGCATGCTGCCATTGGCCTCTCAGCCCCGCGGGGTTACCGGCCGTTCCTGCCGGTGCCGCTCTGGGGCGAGGTGATGGCCGGTGACGGGTTGGCCCGCGCGGAGGAGGGCGACGAGCCGGGCGGGGAATCCGTCACAGTCGATGCCAGGCGCCGGCGGGCCTCGCGCCACGACAGCGAGCAGAGCGAGCGCGGCGATCCGCTGATCCTGCACCGTTTCGAGACGATCTTCAGCGTCGCCGAGATGGTCAACGTCAACCGCAAGGTCGAAGACGACGACGAGGACGGCGCAAGGCAGGCGGCCGACGATTTGCCCGAACTCAGCATCGGCTCGAACCGGCAGCGCGCCGCAAGTCGCGTGAAGATGGATCTCGATCTGGCGCCGGCAGCGGTCGAAGGGGAGGCGCTTTCTGCGAGCCTCACCTATGCGGAATGGGACTTCAAGCGCCAATGCTATCGCCGCGATCATTGCCGGGTGATCGCCGGACCGGCGGCCGAAGAGGGCGAGGACTGGACGCCCGATGCGGAGATGCAGCGGCGCATTCGCCAGGTCCGGCGGCAGTTCGAGGCGCTCCGCCCGAAACGGCAGATCTTTTATGGCGAGCCCGATGGCGAGGACATCGATCTTGCGGCGATCGTCCGCGATATCGCCGAGCGCCGGGCGGGCGGCGCGGGATCGGAGCGTGTCTTCACCACGGCGCGCGCCAATGACCGCGATCTCTCCATGGCCGTCCTCATGGATGTCTCGCTGTCGACGGATGCGTGGCTCGGTGGCCACCGCGTGCTCGACGTGGAGAAGAGCGCGCTCCTTGCCCTGACGTACGGGCTCACCGCCTGTGGCGACGAGCATGCGCTCTTCACCTTCACCTCCAGGCGCCGGACATCTGTGCGCGTTGCGAGCGTCAAGGATTACAACGAGCCGCTCGGCGGGCGCGTGATCCGGAGGATCGAGGCGCTCAAACCTGGCCAGTATACGAGGATGGGTGCTGCCATCCGGCATGTCGCCGCCGGCCTCAAAGAGCGGCCGCAGCGGCACCGGCTGCTCCTGCTTCTGACCGACGGTAAGCCGAACGACATCGATTATTACGAGGGCCGCTACGGCATCGAGGATACGCGCATGGCGATCCGCGAGGCGCGCAAGGAGGGCATCCGCGTCTTCGGTGTCACCGTCGATGAGGCGGCGCGCGATTACTTTCCCTATCTCTTCGGCCGCGGCGCCTATGCGATCGTCCCGCATGGCGAGCGGCTTCCGGCGGCGCTGCCGGCGATCTATCGCCATCTCACCGCCTGAGAGACGGGCGGGTGACGCCACGTCAAAGACCCAAGTGTTTGTGATTGCACAAAGTTGGTCGGTCGGAAGGGCTCTATCAAGACGCCATGGCGCACCCCCGGACGCCGCAACGACAGGACCATGATCATGACCCTTGCCAAGACCTCTCTCGCCGCTTTCGCCGCCAGCCTCGCGCTCGCATCCTTTGCGCTCCCGGCTCAGGCGGAAGAGTTCGACGTCAAGATGCTCAACAAGGGCGAAAAGGGCGTCATGGTCTTCGAACCGGATTTCGTGCGGGCGCAGCCGGGCGACACGATCAATTTCATCGCCGCCAATCCTGGGCACAACGCCGAAACCATGAAGGGCATGCTCCCGGAGGGTGCTGAAGCCTTCAAGAGCAAGACGAGCAAGGATTTCTCCGTGACGCTCGACAAGGAAGGCGTCTACGGCGTTCGCTGCACACCGCATTTCGCCATGGGTATGGTGGCGCTCATCGTCGTCGGCGATCCCTCGAGCAATCTCGAAGAGGCCAAAGCCGTGAAGACGCCGGGCATGGCGAAGAAGAAGTTCAGCGCGCTCTTCGACCAGGCGGCCGAGCACGACATCGCCGCCAAATAGGCCGCGCCCGAGACAGTCTGAGCCGGAGGGGATGCCCCTCCGGCCACTCAGCTCTCGGCGGCCGCTCAGCTTTCGGCGGCCGCTCAGCGTTTGGCGCCATAGTTTCTCTCTGGCGAGACGGCGCCTCTGTGACAAAGCCGCGCTGTGGAAATCGGGCGTTCCTGGCGTGGCCAGAAACCGCCGTTTCACGCGCCTTCACGGCCGTGTGAACAGGAGATTTTGATGTCGCTCTGCCGCAAGCGAAAGCGGTACGAGGCGAGGCCGATCGTGCGATTGCACTTGGAAGTCGCCGAGGAGTCTGGTTTCTTGCGCCCCCATGGCCGCTGCTGTTTCGCGCGGTGAAGCAAGGGGGAACGAAGAGCGTATGGAGTGGCTGACAGAGCACAAACTGCCGATCGGCGCATTGGCGCGCGACGGCGTCGACTGGCTGACAGCCAACGCCTCCGGCTTCTTCGATAGCATCTCCTTTGCCCTCAGCTATGTGATCGACGCGATCCTGTTTCTCCTGCAAAAGCCACCGGCGTTTGCGGTCATCGCGTTCACCGCGGTGCTGGCTTTTCTCCTGAGGCGCTCGCTGGCTTTTGCGATCTTCGTGGCGGCGGGTCTCCTTCTCATCGTCAATCAGGGCTATTGGGAAGAGACGACGGAAACGCTCGCTCTCGTTCTGTCCTCCGCCATCATCTGCATGGTGATCGGCGTGCCGATCGGCATTGCGGCGGCGCGACGACCCTGGCTGATGCAGGGGCTGCGGCCGATCCTCGATCTGATGCAGACGATCCCGACCTTCGTCTATCTCATCCCGGCGCTCATTCTCTTCGGGCTCGGCATGGTGCCGGGCCTGATCGCCACGGTCGTCTTCGCCATTCCGGCACCCATCCGCCTCACCCAGCTCGGCATCGTTTCGACGCCGCGGCCTTTGATCGAGGCGGCCGATTCCTTCGGGGCCACCTCCTGGCAGCGCCTCTTCAAGGTCGAGCTTCCCTATGCCCTGCCGCAGATCATGGCGGGGCTCACGCAGACGATCATGCTGTCACTCTCCATGGTGGTGATCGCCGCCCTGGTCGGTGCCGACGGGCTCGGCGTGCCGACGCTGCGAGCGCTCAACCAGGTCAACATCGCCCGCGGCTTCGAGGTGGGCGTGGCGATCGTCCTCGTCGCCATCATCCTCGATCGCCTGTGCCGCGGCCAGACGGACAAAAAGGCATGAGCGGGAGATCCTCACGCCAGCCGGTCGTCCGCTTCAAAGGCGTCGATATCGTCTTCGGCGATCATCCGGCGAAAGCGCTGCCGCTGATCGATGCCGGCAAGAGCCGCGCCGAGATCCAGGACGAGACCAATCAGATCGTCGGCGTCAAGAATGCCGACCTCGACGTCTATGACGGCGAGGTCGTGGTGCTGATGGGGCTTTCCGGCTCCGGCAAGTCGACGCTGCTGCGCGCCGTCAACGGTCTCAATCCGGTGACGCGCGGCGAGGTCTTCGTGCATAACGGTGAGAGCGACGTGCCGGTGCATTCCTGCGGAACGCGGCAATTGCGCAAACTCAGGCGCAACCGCGTCTCCATGGTGTTCCAGCAATTCGCGCTGCTGCCGTGGCGGACGGTGCGCGAAAACGTGGCGCTCGGGCTCGAACTCTCGCATGTCGGGCGCCGCCGTCGGCGCAAGGACGTGGAACGCCAGCTCGAGCTCGTCGGCCTCGGCGGCTGGGGCGACAAGCGCGTGGAGGAATTGTCGGGCGGCATGCAGCAGCGCGTGGGGCTTGCCCGCGCGCTCGCCAACGATGCGCCGATCCTTCTCATGGATGAGCCGTTTTCGGCACTCGATCCTCTGATCCGCGACCGCCTGCAGGACGAGCTTCTCGACCTCCAGCGGCGGCTTCAGCGCACCATCATCTTCGTCAGTCACGATCTCGACGAGGCTTTGAAGCTCGGCAACCGCATCGCCATCATGGAAGGCGGCATCATCGTCCAGGTCGGCACGCCGCAGGAGATCGTGCTGTCGCCGGCGAGCGAGTATGTGCGCGCCTTCGTCTCGCATATGAACCCGCTCAACGTCCTGCGGGCGCAGGAGGTGATGCGGCCTCTGCGGGTGAACGGAGAGGGGTCGACGGCCACGGGCGAGGGGGCAGGAGCCGAGAACGGCGGCGCCGAGAGCTACCAACTCGTCTCGGATGGAATCGTGCGCAACGGTGAGACGCTGCCGCTCATCGATCTGCAAAATCTCCGCTCCGGTTCTCTGGCGCCCGGAAGCCTGGTGCGGGTCGGTCGCGAGACCGGGTTGCGCGATCTGATCGATGCGCGGCTCATGCATCGGGGAGATTTCGTCGTCGTCGGTGACGACGGCGTCAAAGGCGTGATCGGCGACGAGGAGCTGTTCGGTGCGCTCATCCGCGGACGCAGCGAGCTTCAGGCGCGATAGGCGACGAGGAAGGTGCCGCCGGCAATGGCGGCGATCCCGAGCCAGTTGAGCGCGCTCAGTTTCTCTCCGAGGAAGGTGACGCCGAAGATGGCGACCAGAAGCACGCTCAATTTGTCGATCGGGGCCACCTGCGAGGCGTTTCCGAGCTGGAGCGCGCGGAAATAGCAGAGCCAGGACGCGCCGGTGGCGAGGCCCGAGAGAACGAGAAAGGCGTAGCTGCGCGCCGGGATCTCCGGCAGCCCGCGGAATTCGCCGAGGGCTATGAGGATCCCGCCCAGAGCCACCAGGATGACCACCGTGCGGATGAAGGTGGCGAGATCGGAGTTGACGTTTTCCACGCCGATTTTGGCGAAGATCGCCGTCAGGGCGGCGAAGACGGCGGCAAGAAGTGCCCAGACCTGCCACGACAGAATGGGTGAAGGCATGCCGGTTCTCCTGCTATTTTGCTGGGATCGTCCCAAAGAGAGCGAGCATAGGTGGCGGGGAGGCGCGCGTCATGCCGACAAAGCGCAGATTCTCCCTCTGCGGATTGACAAAAGGCGCTACCCGCGCCTATCTCACCGCCGAAAACGAGCACGGGCGCGCGCCTGAAGGGCGCTGCGAGAGATCAATGAAAATTCGCAATTCGCTGAAGACGCTGAAGAACCGTCACCGCGAGAACCGCATGGTTCGTCGCAAGGGACGCATCTACATCATCAACAAGACGCAGAAGAAGTTCAAAGTCCGCCAGGGCTGAACCCTTCCGGTGGCCGTCTTTGCGCGGCCCTCTTGTTGCATTTCCCCCTTTGACGCCGATGTCGGCAGGCTCTAGCTTTCCGGCATGAGGAAACTTTTGTGCCTGAGCGCCGGCTGTGCCGCGCTCCTTGCCGCTCTCACGATCCCGTCTCAGGGCGGGGCGCAGGAGCTGCCGCGGGCCAACCCATCCCCTGGCCATCCGTCATCCATCATGCGCCATGAGGCGCCGTCGCTGCGCGACCTCTCGCAAGATGACCTCTTCGAGATGCTCAAGGTCGCGCCGAACGAGGCCTCCGCCAAGCCGGCGGAGAGCGAGCTGCTGCGCCGTTTCCGCGAATCCGACAGCGACACGATCGATCTGTTCATGGGCTGGGCGAGCCGGGCGATGAACGGCGAGGAATGGGGCGCCGCTCTCGACGTGCTCGACCGGGTGGTGATTCTCGATCCAGGTTTTGCCGAAGGGTGGAACAAGCGGGCAACCGCGCATTTCGCTCAGAAGGAATACGGCAAGTCGATCGCCGATATCGAGCGCACGCTGCAGATCGAGCCGCGCCATTTCGGGGCGCTCGTCGGGCTCGGTATGATCTTGCGCGAGCTCGACGAGAAGGACGAGGCGATCGCCGCGTTCAAGGCAGCGCTTGCCATCCATCCCCAATTGACGGAAGCGCGCGAGGCGCTCGAAGAGCTGGAAAAGGAACAGGCCGGCCAGGAGATCTGATCGCTGGCCGGGTGTTCTGGTCCGGCGTCTCTTGGCAGACGTCTCCTGACAGAGCGTCTGGTGTGCCAAGTGTTCGCCGCAGCAGGTGAGGCGCCGAGGGGCTCGGCGCCTTTTCTCTTTTCAGATGCTGGCCAGAGGCCGGCCTTACATCCCTGAATGACCGTCCGGGCTGACGAAGGCGAGCCGCAGGAGATTGGTCGACCCCGGCGTGCCGAACGGGACGCCAGCCGTCGTGATGATCCGTTCTCCAGGTGCCGCAAAGCCCTCGTTGTGGGCAACGGAGCAGGCGCGGTCGACCATTTCGTCGATGTTCATGACGTCGTCGCTGACGACACAATGCAGTCCCCAGACGAGGGAGAGCCGACGTGCCGTTTCGCGTACGGGCGACAGAGCGAGGATCGGCACGGTCGGCCGCTCGCGCGAGGCGCGCATGCTCGTCGAACCCGACGATGTGAAGCAGACGATGGCCGCAAGCGACAGGGTTTCGGCGATCTGGCGCGCTGCGGCCGTAATGGCATCGGCGCCGGTTGCCAGCGGTTCGGCCCGCTGGGCATTGATGATCATCGGATAATATTGATCGCGCTCGACCGCTTCCGCGATGGAATTCATCACGCGCACCGCATCGACGGGATGCTCGCCGGATGCCGATTCGGCCGACAGCATGACGGCATCGGCCCCTTCGAAGACGGCGCCGGCCACGTCCGACACCTCGGCGCGCGTCGGGGTCGCCGCGCCGATCATCGATTCCAGCATCTGAGTCGCCACGACGACCGGCTTGCCGGCGGCCCGGCCGGCCCGCGTGATGCGCTTTTGAATGCCCGGCACCTGCTCGAGCGGGATTTCGACGCCGAGATCGCCGCGCGCCACCATGATGGCATCGGCGAGCTCGATAATCTCGTCGAGCTGTTCGACGGCCTGGGGTTTTTCGATCTTGGCGAGCACGCCGACACGCCCGCGCGCCAGCTTGCGCACTTCGGCGATGTCGTCCGGGCGCTGAATGAAGGACATCGCGACCCAATCGATCGGCTCTTCGAGCGCGGCTTCGAGATCGCGCCGGTCCTTCGGAGTGAGGGCCGAGGTCTTCAGCGTCGTGTCCGGCAGGCTGACGCCCTTGCGGTTGGAAAGCTGCGAGCCGGCGATCACCTCGGTTTCCGCCTTGTCCGGCGCGTTCTTGATGACGCGCAGCTGGACGCGGCCGTCATCGAGGAGAACGCGGGCGCCGGGGCGCAGGGATTCCATCACGTCGCGATGCGGCAGCTGCACCCGATTCTTGTCGCCAGGCGTCGGGTCGCTGTCGAGGGTGAGCTTCTGGCCGATTTCGAGTGGGATGCGGCCTTCGGCGAATTCACCGATCCTGAGCTTCGGCCCCTGCAGATCTACGAGAATGCCGATCGGGCGACCATGCTCGGCCTCCACGTCGCGGATGAGGCGCACCAGGCGGCGCATTTCCTCATGGGTGGCATGGCTCATATTGATGCGAAAAATATCCGCTCCGGCCACGAAGAGCGCGCTGATCGTCTCAGCGGTGTTCGAGGCAGGACCCAGGGTTGCCAGGATCTTGACCTTGCGATTGCGCCTCATTGGCTGTCCACGCCCCCGCTCGTCTGTTCTGTCAATTGTACTGTCCAGCTTGCCTGTTGGCCGGTGTCGACCTCGAAAAAGCCCGTTCTTTGGAAGCCGCGGGCCACGCAGTCGCCGACACTGGTGATGGTGAATTCCTTGTCCCGCGTGCACATGAAGGCCTTGCCGCCCCATTCGCCACCGCGGTCGTAGTCGACGGCGTAAATGTAATAGTAGCGGGCTGACAGGGCCCCGGCGAGAAGCGTTTCGCATACGCCGGGATCAATGTTCCACCAGCCTTCCGTCTGCCAGTCGTCGGCTCCCTTGTAGCCGATTGCAACCCCGACGCGGCTCGAGGTCTTGTTGCACAACCGGAGGTCTGCCAAAGCGGTTCCGGCTGTCGCGGCGAGGAAGGCGGCTAGTGTGGTGACCATCAGCCCGAGACGTACTGGCGTCATAAGGTCTCTCGACGTTCTCACATTCTCGGCTGCCCCAGCGCGGGTTTTGCGCAGTGAGCGCGGCTTGTCAACGAGGTGGTGCGGCAAAGTCGTTGCTGGAACGGCGAGATTTTGGGCAGAGGGCGGTGTGGGGAGCACTCAGAGCGGCTTGGTGACGGGACGATGGGTTCGGGGTCGCGCAAAGATGACACCGGCGAAGATCGCGGCCGCACCGACGGCCTGGAGGGCGCCGAGCGATTCGTCGAAGACGAGATAGCCGAGGAGAGCCGCGGCAACCCCTTCCAGAAAGATGACGAGTGCCGAGAAGGCGGCCGGCAGATGGCCGAGGGCGAAGGCGAGAAGGCCCTGGCCGCCGGAATGGCTGATGATGGCAAGCGATAAGAGGGCGCCGATCGCGGCACCGCTGTGCGGCCAAAGCTGCGTTTCCATCGAGACGGCTTCCACGGCGAGAACGGAGGCGGTGACGATGGAGGACAGAAACAGCGTCCGGCCGCCGCCGAGGACCCGCCGCGCACGGCGCACGGCGATGAAATACCCCCCGAAGAAGAGCGAGGTGATGAGGCCATAAATATCGCCGGCGAGATTTTCCGGCGAGACGGAGAGGCTCTCACCGATGAGGAAACCGCCGCCGAGGAGACACAGGCCCAATCCGACGACAAGCCGGCGGTCGACCGGCTCGCCCAGGAAGAGGCCGGACCCGAGCGCCACCCAGACCGGCGCGAGCGTCGCCATGAAGGTGGCGTTGGCGACCGTCGTGTTGAGAACGGCGAGATGCCAGAAGGTGAGATCGCCGGCAAAGAAGATGCCGGCCAGCGCGAGCGATCCGGCGACGGGCCGCCAGGAGGGCGCGACGCGGCCGGACGGGGTTTCGAGCCTCGCCCAGATCCATAAGAGCGGCAGGGCGAGCGCCACGCGCCAAAAGGCGCTCGTCAAAGGGCCGACTTCGGCAAAACGGACAAAGATCGGGGAGGCGCCCATGGCAAAGGCGCCGAGCACCAGCGCGGACATCGGGATGATATCCGGCATTGCGGTCACGAGACCGCTACGTTCACCAGCTTCGCTCAAGACAATCTCCGGCACGCCTTGGCCTCGAAGCCCGGCGGCGTTATGGATGGCAGGGCCTATCATGGCCGGGCCCCTTGCGAAACTGCTTCACACGGACAGATGAACGACACGAATGCGGCGCGGGCCGTGACCGAGACCGCGCCTGCCGATTCCTACAAGGTTGTCCCAGGCGATCCGGGTGGCGGAATTCTGATCCTCTGCGATCACGCTTCGCGGCGCATGCCTCCGGAATATGAAGATCTCGGCATGCCGGCGGCGGAGCTCGAGCGCCACATCGCCTACGATATCGGCGCCGGTGCGTTGAGCGAGGAACTCGCCGAACGTCTGGATGCGCCGGCGGTTCTCACGCAATTCTCCAGATTGCTGATCGACCCCAATCGTGGCGAGGACGATCCGACGCTCGTCATGCGGATTTCGGACGGGGCGGTGGTGCCCGGCAATGCCCGCATCGGAGCCGATGAGCGCGAGCGCCGTCTTGAGCGCTTCTATCGGCCGTACCATCGCAAGGTGTCGGAGACGATCGATCAGATGATCGAGACGGGGCGTCCGCCGGTCATCTTTTCGGTGCATTCGTTCACGCCGGATTGGAAGGGAACGCGGCGGCCCTGGCATGCGGGCATTCTGTGGGACAAGGATCCCCGCCTGCCGCTGCCGCTCCTGGAGGCGCTGAGGGGCGAGCATGGTCTCAGGATCGGCGACAACGAGCCTTACACGGGGGCTCTCGCCGGCGACACGCTTTACCGGCACGGCACGTTGCGCGGTCTCGCGCATGCCCTCGTCGAAGTCCGCAACGACCTTATCTCCACCGCTTCCGGCATCGCGGAATGGGCCGAGCGCCTGGAAGCGCTCCTGCGCCCACTTCTCGCCAATGAGGAGCTCTACGAGATCCGCCATTACGGCTCGCATGCCGATGCGCAAGCGTGAAAGGAGAGACAGTGAGCGAAGATAGGGAGCGTAGCGAGATCGAGGCGGCCGTCTTTCGCCGGCTTGTCGAGCATCTGCGCGCACGCAGCGACGTGCAGAATATCGACCTCATGAATCTGGCCGGCTTTTGCCGCAACTGCCTGTCGAACTGGTATCAGGAGGCGGCGGAGGAGAGGGGACTTGCGCTCAGCAAGGCCGAAAGCCGCGAGATCGTCTATGGCATGCCGTACGACGAATGGAAGAGCCGTCACCAGACGCCGGCGAACGCCGAGCAGCAAGCCGATTTCGAGAAGAACAAGCCACAGCATTGAGGTCAGGCCGGCCGCCGCGTGGAAAACGTGGATGAGGTCTTTCCGGCATTGACCGAAGCGGGCATCACCTGCACGCGAAACCCAAGAACTTGAATCTCAGGAGAAAACCATGGCCGAAGAGGCATCCGGACCGGGCGGGGTGGCCGCCGGCCAGCTGCGCGCCTTCATCGAACGTATCGAGCGGCTGGAGGAAGAGAAGAAGACCCTGTCTGAGGATATCCGCGAGGTCTACGCGGAGGCCAAGTCGAACGGCTTCGACACCAAGGTGATGCGCCAGGTCGTGCGCCTCAGGAAGCAGGATGTCGCCGAGCGGCAGGAGCAGGAGGCGATCCTCGACCTCTATATGCATGCGCTCGGCATGGCGCCGCCTGCGCTCGACGACGACGAGGCCGCCTGACCCGTCCGATCAACGCGCATCGCCCCGCGCCCATGCCTGAACCTTGCGAGGCGAGATGGGCGCGATCGACCGTTCTTTCCCGCAACTTTCTTCGCCTGCCGCAGGAGCCTCTATCATGACGCCGAACTACGACATTCTCGTCATCGGAGGGGGCGTCAACGGCTGCGGCATTGCGCGGGATGCTGTCGGGCGGGGCTGGTCGGTTCTCCTGTGCGAGATGAACGATCTCGCCAGCGGCACCTCGTCCTGGTCGACGAAGCTCATTCACGGCGGTCTGCGCTATCTCGAATATTACGAGTTCCGCCTGGTGCGCGAAGCGCTGATGGAGCGGGAGAGGTTGTGGGCGATCGCGCCGCACATCATCCATCCCTTGCGTTTCGTGTTGCCGCATCATCGCGGGTTGCGCCCGGCCTGGTTCCTGCGGCTCGGACTTTTCCTTTATGACCATCTGGGCGGGCGCAAGCATCTGCCGCCGACGAAGACGCTCGATCTCAGGCACGACCCGGCCGGTGAGCCGCTTGCCGGCGATTATCGGCGCGGCTTCGAATATTCCGACTGCGCCGTCGACGATGCGCGGCTCGTGACGCTCAACGCCTGCGATGCTTGCGACAGGGGTGCGACGGTCGCGACGCGGACCAAGGTCGTCAAGCTGGAGCGCGTCGAGGGCGGCTGGAAAGCCATTCTTCGCACGTCGGATGGCGAGGAAAGCGAAGTTCGCGCCCGGCTCGTGGTCAATGCGGCCGGTCCCTGGGTCGACGATGTCCTGGAGACGGCCGCGGGTGCGAAGCAGCAGCCCATGCGGCTCGTGCAGGGCAGTCACATCGTCGTGCCGAAACTCTACGCGCACGACCGCGCCTATATCTTCCAGAATGCCGACGGGCGGATCGTCTTCGCGATCCCCTATGAGAGGGAGTTCACGCTGATCGGCACGACCGATCGCGATTACGACGGCGATCCCGCCAAAGTCCGTATCACGCCGGAAGAGACCAGCTATCTGTGCGAGGCTATCAGCGCCTATTTCCGCCGCACGGTGCGCCCGGACGAGGTGGTCTGGTCGTTTTCCGGTGTCCGTCCGCTCGTCGACGAAGGCAGCGGGTCGGCGCAGGCAGCGACCCGCGACTACGTCATCAAGGTCGACGATGGCGATGGCCGAGCGGCGCTCGTCAACGTTCTGGGTGGCAAGCTGACCACCTACCGGCGTCTTGCCGAGACGGTTCTTCTGCGCATCGAGGCGGCGCTCAACGAAAAGCGGGGCAAGCCCTGGACCGCCGATGCGCCTCTGCCGGGCGGCGATTTTCCGATCGACGGTCTCGGCGCGCTCGAAGAGAAAGTGGCCGGCCAGCATCCGGGTCTGCCGCGTCCGCTGATCGCCCGGCTTGTGCGCGCCTATGGCACGAAGACGTTCGAGATCCTGAAAGGGGTGTCATCGCCCGCCGATCTCGGACGGCATTTCGGCGCCGACCTCTATCAGAAGGAGGTCGAGTATCTCCGGCGTGCGGAGTTCGCGGTGAGTGCGGAGGATATCCTCAACCGCCGTTCAAAACTCTGTCTGCACGTTTCGGCGGAGGATCGGGAGGCGCTCGATCGCTATCTCGGCGAAGGGCTTGCGAGCGCGGTGGCGGCCCCCGCCACGTGAGCGGATGGGTCGGCGCTCATTCTTGAGCGCGGACACCGCTGAGTGATCTCTGGTGAGTGATCTCTGGGATCTGCGTCAGTCCAGCGACGCGACGAGAAGATAGACCTGGTCGGGTTCGTCGATGAAGGCGAGGTCGTCCTTCGTGGCGAAGCGATCGGTGCGCAGCTGCTCTGCCTTGCTGATGGCCCGGGCGACGCCCTCATTCACCGGAATGGCGAAGAACTCGACCGCGCCGGAGGGCCGCGGGGCCTGCAACAGGGCGAAGATGAAGGTCCGCGTCGTATCCTTGCCCATCAGCCGTGAGAGATCGCCGGAATCGGGCCTTTGGGTGATGAGGCGAGCGACCGGTGCCGCCGGCGCCGTCATCTCGACTGCGGCGGCGAGGCTCAGCGGGGTCTCCTGCGGAATGGCGAGGCCGGCGGCTTCTTCGAGCGCGGCTGGCGCCTCGGGGCGCTCCTGGGCGGGGCGCTCCTGGGGAGAGGCATAGGCGAGCGTCGCTTCCTCTTCGGAGGCGATCCCGGTTTTCGATCCGGCGAGACCCGCAGCGGCGTCGATGGCGTCAAAACCCTGTGGCTCGGCGCCGAGCGAGGCCGTCACGATCGGACGAGCTGCCGGCAGACTGATTTCTTTCGCCATATTCGACGGGGCCATCACGGCATTCGCCAGGACGAGGCCGGCCGTCTCCTGTGCATCGCGCGGGGCGGCGGTGGCCGGGTCGGCATCTGCAAGCGCGCGCTCATAAAGGGCCGTCAACTCGCTGGCATCCTCGGCCGTCGCCAGGCGTGCCGTCTCAGGCATGATGGCTGGCAGGCCGTCCGGGCGGGCCTGGGCCATCGCCGCATAAGCGAGAAGACCGACAGTGTCCTGCTCGGCTATCTGGGGTGCCGCAGATGCGGTCGGATCCACCGTCTCCGTCCGCGTCGCAACTGCGATCGCCCGGATGGCGGAAGGAGCGGCGCGTGGCAGCATCTCCGGAGGAGACAGCTCTTGCGGCGCTACGCTTGCGACCTGAACTTCCTGAGGTGCGGAGCGTGCCGTCTGGACGGGGGCAAGGGCCCGCGCCGGCGCTGTCTTGGAGCGCATCGGGCGGGTCTGATCGCCCTCGTCCTCGTCGCCGTCAAACACATTCTTCAGCCAGGCGACGACGGTCGCCTTCTCGTTCGGGTTCGACGAGCCGCGAGAGCTGCCGAGCGTCTCTTTCTTGCCGCTGCGGCCATATTCGGCGAGCACGATCTTGTAGCCCGGCAATGGTTTGCCGTCGGACGGGATGTGCAGGGTCTTGCCGTCCGGGAAGAGCGCCAGAAGCTGCTGGCGCGTCATGCGCGGCCAGTGGCGGACACTGCCGACGTCGAGATGCACGAAGGGCGAGCCGGACGTCGGATAATAACCGACGCCGCCGACCTGTTTCTTCAATGCGATCTTGCGGAGTTTTTCGAGCGGCACACCCGGGATGAAGAAATCCATCGCCTTGCCGGCGGTGTGCTGGCTGCGCTTGGCGACGCCGGAGGAGCGCGAGCGCAGCATGTTGTTGGTCTTCAGGGAGCGGAAGGCGGAGACGACCGTGACCGGGTTTTGCGCGCCGGCCTCCTGATAGACCTCCCAGACGAGGTCGAAGAGGCGCGGATCCATGTCGGTCGGCTCGTCGGCACGCCAGTCGCGCAGAAAATAGTTGAGGCGCTTCAGCTCGCGCTGGTCATAGCGGCCGTTGCGGCGGAAGGTGAACTCGCCGCGTTCGCCCGTATGGGCGAAAAAGAGCTTCAGAGTTCGGTCGCCGGAACGCGATAGGGACGGATCGGAACCTCCGAGAAGGAGGGCGAAGGCCAGCGTCAGGCACACCATTGGGCCGCGCAGGCGCGAGAGTTTGGACTCGGCCGGTATCAGCAAGCGTGATCGCCTTCTTTTGCGGGAAGCCCCTTCCCCATCCCCAGGCACGAGAGCGAATTCTCGCTTCTCTTGCTTAACGCTCAATTACAAAATGGAAAGCTATGGCGAAAATGCGACTGAGGCGCCATTTTCTCGCCTCAGCCTAGGTCATGGTTACAGATTGAGTAACTTAGCCAGCTTCTCGTCATAGCCATAAACGTCGGGAACGGTCTTCAAGCTTCCGTCTGCTTCCGGGATCATCGTGAAGTACGCAAGAAAAACCGGCAGTTTCCGCTGCAGATTGATGCGCACTTCCTGGTCTGAGAACATTCGCTTCAGCCGCGTAGAATTCCACTGGTCGTCGTTGGCCAGGATGGAGTCCGCGAACGCCATCGGATCTTGCACGCGCACGCAGCCGTGAGAAAAAGCCCTCGAGGATCTCTGGAACAGGCTCTTTGCGGGCGTGTCGTGCAGGTAAACGGCGTGCCGGTTCGGGAACATGAACTTGATGCGGCCGAGCGCATTGCGATCGCCCGGCGGCTGGCGAATGCGAAGCTGCCGCGTGTCGACCGCGTACCAGTCGATCAGCGTCGGATCGAGCCGGTACGTCTTGCCGCGAATGTCGGCGAGCAGCTGGTAACCCGTCGAGGCGAAGTATCCATAAGGATCCTGCCGGATCTTGGGCAGCATTTCCGCGGTGACGATCGAGTTCGGCACGTTCCAGTAAGGATTGAGGATGAGATGGTCCATCTCATCGCCGAAAAGCGGTGTCGGATGCGATCGCTGGCCGACGACGACGCGTGTCTCGTGGTTGAGCGCGCCGTCGCGGTAAACACGGACCATGAATTCCGGCACATTGACGAAGATATAGTCGTCGCTGAAGTCGCGCGGCATCCAGCGCCACCGCTCCATATTCACGATGACGGTCTTGATGCGGTTTTCGCGGCTCGCGCCGTTCAGGGTCTGAAGCGTCTGCGGACCGACCATGCCGTCGACCGAAAGGCCGTTTTCGCGCTGGAAGTCTTCGACGGCGGCCACGACCGTTTCGTCGTAGAGCATCGCATCGTTGCCGGCGCGAAACGCCACCGGTGTCGGATCGAGCTTGAGATTGGCGCTGTAGTCAGGCGCCCTCTGCGTGAAACCTGCCGGGGGCTGTGACCTCGAGGCCTCATCCATCTTGGCGGAGGACGTGGTCTGAGCCAGCGAGCCCGTCGTTTCCGGCTCCGGCCTGTCCACGGCCGGGACGGGGGCGAACTGCGCTTTCTGCGGCGGTTCCGGGATCTCGATGCCGAGCCGCTCGCGCAATGTGAGGACGCGCGGGTCGCGCTGGCCGACCTTCAAGGTCGGACCCTCGGCGATGTGCGGCAGCGGCTTGCCGTCGCTCTCGCGCAGTTTCGCGAGCTTCGCCTTCAGAGCCTGATATTGCGGATGCGGGGGCGCAAAGGCGGAGATCGTGGCGTCGACATCCTTCGCCATGGTCGTCTTGGCGAGGGCTTCACCGAGATCCGGCAGGGCCGGCGCGTAATAGACTTCCTTGTTGACCGACTTTGGCAGAACCCGACCGATCGCAAGATGCGTGATGAAGCGGGCGGCGTTCGCGCTGAGCGCCACGTCCTTCGCCGCAATGGCATCGGCATCGGTGAGCTGGTCTTGTGGCAGCTCGATCGCCTCATAGTCGGAAGGGGCAAGGCCGTCCTCGGCCGCGCGGGCCATGCGGTCGAGCAAGGCACGGGCCTGCTCCGTCGCTTCGCCGTCATGAATCCACACGGGAGCGAAAGACCGCTCTTCGTAGAAACTGCGCACCGAGGCGGCGATGTCTTTGGCGCGAGGATCGGCAAATTGCGGCTGATGGGCGAGAGCGGCCCGGATCGCTGCGGCTTCCGTCGTGATGGCCGGTGACGACGTCTCGGCGGCGTCTTCGACCCCGACCGTGGCAACCTTTAGGGCAGGTGCTGCGGCGACAGGTGTCGCTGCCATCAACGCCAGGAAAACCGCCGTGCCTCTCAATCGCATCAAACTCTCCAGTTTGTCATTCCTTGGCGAACGCGCGCCTCAGGCCGCATCGGCGGCGGCCGTCTCGATCCCGTAGTCTTTCAGCTTCCGATAAAGCGTCGAGCGGCCAATGTGCAGGCGTCGTGCCACTTCGCTCATTCGGCCGCCGTAATGCTCGACGGCAAAGCGCACAGCTGCCTCCTCGAGCGCATCGAGCGCCCGCATTTCACCGTCCCGATCCAGAAGATGCAGGAGACCATAAAGGGGGGGCGAGATTTTGTCAGCCGATGCGACAGGCCTGTCAGGTGTTTCCCTCTCGCGATGGTGCGCGCGTGCAACATGGCCTGTCGTGCGGGCGCGCGTGCTGGCCGCGGCGGCGCCCTCGTTCTGCCAGGCTTTGACCAGTTCCGGGATGGCGCCGGCATCGAGAGCCGTCTGGATCTGCGGGAAATCCCAGGGGCGTAAAAACTCTCCCTCGCACAGGATGACGGCGCGGTAGACGGCGTTTTCGAGTTGGCGAATGTTGTCGGGCCAGTGGAAGGCGGCGAGAAGCGCTTCCGCCTCGGGCGCCAGCCCCTTGAGGCGAGGGCGGCCCTCTTCGGCGGCAAAGCGGGCGAGGAAGGTGGCGGCGAGCGGGAGAAGATCCTCGACGCGGTCGCGCAGCGGCGGCAGCCAGATCGGGAAGACGTTGAGCCGGTAGAACAGGTCCTCGCGGAAGACGCCCTCGGCCACGCGGTCGACAAGCCGACGGTCGGTCGTGGCGATGAGGCGAAAGTCGCAGCGTGCCGTCCGCTCTCCGGCGAGAAGGGGGAGCGTGCCGTCTTCGAGAACGGCGGCAAGACGCGCCTGCACGCTCGCCGGCAGGTCCGCGATCTGCCGCAAGAGCAGGGTGCCGCCCTGGGCCTCGTGGAGGCGGCCGCGAAGGGCCGGCGTCGCACCCGTCGCGGGGCGACCGAAAAGAAGCGTTTCGATATCGTCGGCTGTGTCGGCCCCGCAATCGACGCTGACGAAGGGTCTCGCGCGGCGCGCGCTTTCGCCATGGATGGCGTGTGCGAACCATTCCTTGCCGGTGCCGGCCTCGCCCTCGATGAGGACGGGGATGGCGGAACGTGCCGCGCGTTGGCCGAGCTCCATGGTGCGCATCATCGCCGGTGCGGATGCGATCATGTCGTCGAAGGAGACGGTCTCTTCGCGCCGGTGACGCAGGCGCTGGACCTCTCCCTGCAAAGCCGAGAGCTTGAGCGCATTGGCGATCGAGACCCGCAGGCGCTCGGGAGCTGCCGGTTTGACCAGAAAGTCGAAGGCGCCTGCGCGCATCGCCGAGACGGCGGTGTCGATGCCGCCTTGCGCGGTCTGGACGATGACGGCTGGAGGCGCCGGCATTTTCTTCAGTGTCTCGAGCACCATCATGCCGTCGACATCGGGCATGACGAGGTCGAGGATCACGACATCGATCGGAGAGGAGGCCGTATCTTTGAGGCGGTCGAGGGCGGCCTGACCGCCGGACACCGATTCCGACAGATAGCCGAAGGATTGCATCATGCCTGCGAGCAGACGCAGGGTGATCGGGTCGTCATCGACCAGAAGCATACGAGCTGGCATCAAGCGTCTTCGTGGGCACGAGAGCGTTTCATTTCGCACCAAGCTGCCCCGACTCAGGTTAAGGGGTTGTTACCCATGACGCGGAAGCAGTGGAATTCTTGCCCGCCGAGATCGCTTGCGCCGTACCGGAATTTTCGGCCGCAGGCGTGGGGCGCGCCCGCAAAGCTTGCTCTTGCCGCACAAATTGCCAGATGAGAGGCTGGGCGCTACGCCGTCTGCACCAGCTATCAAGGAGAATGATTGATGCGCACCGAGCAGAGTTTGCTGCAGTTCCAGCCTGGCTTCGATGTGACGAAGGAGGGTGCGCAGGTCGCAGACGAGAGCCTCGGCACCCTGCCGGAATGGGATCTGACCGACCTCTATCCGTCGATGGATGCGCCGGAAGTGGCCGCCGATATCGCCAAGGTCGACGAAAAGGCGACGGCCTTCGAGGCGACCTATAAGGGCAAGCTCGCCGAGATCGCTCAAAGTGCGGATGGCGGCAGCCGCCTTGCCGGGGTGATCGAGGAATTCCAGGCGATCGAAGAGATCATCGGCCGGCTGGTGAGCTATGCGGGGCTCGTCTATGCCGGCGATACCAGCGATCCGAAGCGGGCAAAATTCAACGGCGATCTGCAGGACAAGCTCACCGGGGTTTCGACGAAGCTCTTGTTCTTCCCGCTGGAGCTCAACCGGATCGACGATGCGGTGCTCGACAAGGCCATGGCGAGCCCGGAGCTGGCGCATTGGAAGCCGTGGCTCGACGATCTGCGCGAAGAGCGCCCCTACCAGCTTTCAGACGAGATCGAGCGGCTCTTCCATGAGAAGTCGCTGACGGGCCGCGCCGCCTGGAACCGGCTCTTCAATGAGACGATGGCGGCGCTCCGCTTCAAGGTGAACGGCAAGGATCTCACCCTGGAGCCGACGCTCAATCTTCTGACCGACCACGACGAGGCGCAGCGCAAGGCCGCCGCCACCGCGCTTGCCGATACGTTTCGCGAGAACCTGCGCACCTTCTCTTTGATCACCAATGTGCTCGCCAAGGACAAGGCGATCTCCGATAGCTGGCGTGGCTTTACGGATGTGGCTTCGGCGCGCCATCTCGCCAACCGGGTGGAGCCGGAGGTGGTCGATGCGCTGGTGCAGGCCGTGGCGACCTCCTATCCGAAGCTGTCGCACCGCTATTACGCGATGAAGGCGAAATGGCTCGGCAAGGACAAGCTCGACCATTGGGACCGCAATGCGCCTCTTCCGGAAACGCTGAAGCGGACGATCGACTGGCAGGAAGCGAAAGAGACGGTGCTTTCCGCCTATGGCAGTTTCGATCCGCGCATGGCGGAGATTGCCGGGCACTTCTTCGACAAGAGCTGGATCGATGCGCCGACGCGCTCGGGCAAGGCGCCGGGCGCCTTCGCGCATCCGACGGTGCCAAGCGCACATCCTTATGTGCTCCTCAATTACCAGGGGAAAGCGCGGGACGTGATGACGCTCGCCCACGAGCTCGGCCACGGCGTGCACCAGGTTCTCGCCGGAGAGCAGGGGCTGTTGATGGCGCAGACGCCGCTGACTCTGGCGGAGACGGCGAGCGTTTTCGGCGAGATGCTGACCTTCCGCTCCATGCTCGACAATGCCGCGACGCCGAAGGAGCGTAAGATCCTGCTCGCCGGCAAGGTCGAGGACATGCTGAACACGGTCGTGCGCCAGATCGCCTTCTATCAGTTCGAGCGCCGCGTCCACACGGCGCGTCGCGAGGGCGAACTGCCGGCCGAGGTGATCGGCGACATCTGGATGGAAGTGCAGAAGGAGAGCCTTGGACCTTCGATCCGGCTCGGCGAAGGCTATGAGGTGTTCTGGGCCTATATCCCGCACTTCGTGCATTCGCCGTTCTATGTCTACGCTTATGCCTTCGGCGACTGCCTGGTGAACTCGCTCTATGCCGTCTACCGCGATGCCGAGACCGGCTTCCAGGACCGCTATTTCGACATGCTGAAAGCCGGCGGCACCAAGCGGCACAAGGAGCTTCTGGCGCCCTTCGGGCTCGATGCGTCCGACCCGGCCTTCTGGATGCAGGGGCTTTCGGTCATCGAAGGGCTGATCGACGAATTGGAGAGCGTGCAGACCGCGTGAGCCGCGGCAGACGACCCGAATGGACGCTTTTTCATCGAGCCTACAAAATTTGCGGGGCCCGCAAATTTTGCGCTTGCCAAGCGGCCGCTCGATGGAGAAACTCAGAATTGGTCGAAACAGCTTGAAAGGAGGTGATCCAGTGTCGAGTGAGAATGGATGGCGTATTTGCCTGATCGGTCACAGGACGGTGGAGCAACCTCTGTCGCTTTCGTGATCGAGTAAATTCTGGGCAAATCGCCCGCTTCTCGCGGAGGGCCGCCGTTCTGGCGGCCCTTTTCCTTTTGGGGAATGCGTTCTGGGCGATGTGTTTTGCGGGTCGGGGGCGGATCGGGCCGGGCAAGAAGACCCGTTCGAGCAAAACCGCCTGCATGTCCGCCTTCCGAAGCGAAAAAGTTTCAGCCCGGCAATGCGCGAAAGGCGGATGCAGGTCAGCCTCAGGCACCCTATCTAGCGGATACGAAGACGCGCGCGTGTATGACGTAAAAGGTTACCTCGATGCCTGTTGATCCGCCTCGTGACGACGAACGCAACCGCTTTACCGGCCGCATGACGCGCTATGCGCGCGTCGGCGCGGGAATGGGCGGGATTGCGGCGCGTATGGTCGGTTCGCGCGCCTTGGGTCGCGAGATCGATCCGAGCCGCAACGCGCAGGAACTGGCGCAGGCGCTGGGCGGTCTCAAAGGTCCGATCATGAAGGTGGCCCAGCTGATGGCCACGATCCCGGACGTGCTGCCGCCGGAATATGCTGCCGAGCTGACGCAGCTTCAGTCTGATGCGCCGCCGATGGGTTGGGCGTTCGTCAAGCGGCGCATGACGGCGGAGCTCGGGGCTGGCTGGCAAAGCCGCTTCAAGGAATTCGAGCATCAGCCGGCGGCCGCCGCCTCGCTCGGCCAGGTGCATCGCGCCGTCGACCACGACGGAACGAAGCTCGCCTGCAAGCTGCAATATCCGGAAATGGCGAGCGCGGTCGAAGCCGATCTCGGCCAGCTGTCCGTTCTGTTCTCGCTGCACCGGCGCATGGATACGGCGATCGATACGCGTGAGATGGCCGAAGAGATCGCCGCTCGGGTGCGCGAAGAGCTCGATTACGAGCGTGAGGCCAAACACATGGCGCTCTACGATGCCGTCCTTGCCGACGAGCCGCGGGTGCGGGTGCCGAAACTGCGGCCGGAGCTTTCCACCCGCCGGCTTCTCACCATGACCTGGCTCGACGGCAAGAAGCTCCTCGACTACCGCGACCATTCGATGGAGGAGCGCAATCATCTCGCCGCGTCGATGTTCAAGGCCTGGTGGCAGCCTTTCAGCCATCAGGCGATCATTCACGGCGATCCGCATCTCGGCAATTACACGGTCTTCGAGGAAGAGGGGCGCCCCGCGGGCATCAATCTCCTCGACTATGGCTGCGTGCGCATCTTCCCCCCGCATTTCGTGGAAGGCGTGATCGAGCTCTATCGCGGGCTGCAGACCGACGATCGCGAGCGCATCGTCAGCGCTTACGAGACCTGGGGCTTTCGTGGGCTTTCCAACGAACTCATCGATATCCTCAATATCTGGGCGCGCTTCATCTATGGGCCGCTTCTCGACGACCGAACGCGGGCGATTGCCGACGGCATCTCGCCGGCGCAGTACGGACGGGGAGAAGCCTACCGGGTGCATATGGCGCTCAAGGAGAAGGGGCCCGTCACCGTGCCGCGCGAATTCGTCTTCATGGACCGTGCGGCGATCGGTCTCGGTGGGGTCTTCCTGCATCTGCGTGCGGAGATGAATTTCCATCGACTCTTCAACGAGGAAATCGACGGATTTTCCGTCGACACGGTCGCCCGCAACCAGGCGGCGGCGCTTCGAGCCGCGAATCTTGTCGTTGAATCTGCGGGATCAAATTCGCGGCAAGGGCATTAAAGCAGCAATGAACTGCTGGAGGCTCAATTTGCAAACCCGTTACGTTACCGCTGCCGTCCTTCTTTCCGCGGCCTTTCTGGCCGGCTGTCAAACGGGCATCGGGGGACGAGAGATTTCATCGCCTGTCGAGGGGCGCTGGATGTCCAGCGACCGGGTCTTCGTCTCGACCTTCTCGAACGGCTCCATGACCACCGAAGACGCCAAGACTGGGGCCCAGCTCGCCTCCGGCAGCTACAATATGGCCGGTCCGCAGACGGTCGAGATCAGCTGGTACTCCATCGCCACGAAGCAGCAGCGCGCGGCCACCTGCACGCTTGCAGGCTCGAGCAGCATGACCTGCCGTCAGCCGGGCGCTTCTTTCACGCTGCACCGCGTCTGAGAACCGCGTCTGGAACGCAACGCCTGATCTTTCCTCGAGACGGCGCCCAAGTGGCGCCGTCTTTGCGTTTCTTTTCAGCTCTCTTCCGACCCCTGCGGCATTTGGAGGTTTACCCGGCGTTGCCCTTGTCTAAGATGGCGTGGTAAGGCCGGCGATATATCCCGCCAAATGATGCAAGGGCAGTAGCGCATGGCTGAACAGGTGATGGCGTCGACAGGTTCCGCAATGGATTACGAGTACCATGAGAAGACGTACGACAGATTTCTGTCGCTCCTCATCTTGGGCATCATACATGTCGTCACGATCGTCCTGATCGTCGCTATATTCGGCCTCGGGGGCGCCCTGTGGCTCGGGTCTATCGCGCTCGCGCTGACGCTTGGCACGCTGTTCTACGGCCTTTTCAGGCAGAGCAGATGGGGACCCTCCGCGGTCGTCCTCGGGATTACTTTCGTCTTCTTCCTCTTCGCAGTGGCCTGAGCTAAATCATTATGCGCATTGCAGTTCTTAAGGAACCGCGGGACGACGAGCCGCGTGTCGCGGCAACTCCCGAATCGATCAAGAAATTCAAGTCTCTCGGCGCCGATGTCGTCGTTGAGAGTGGGGCCGGGGCAGGCTCTTCGCTTGCCGACGAGGTCTTCGCCGAGGCGGGCGCGGACATCGCCCAGACCCGGCAGGCGGCTCTTCAAGGTGCCGACATCGTCCTCACCGTTCGCCGTCCGGACGATTTTTCCGGCTTTCCGGAAGGCGCGGCCGTGGTCGCCCTCATGGACCCTTACGGCCATGAGGAGGCGCTGAAGAAGATGGCGGCGACGAAGCTTTCCGGCTTCGCGCTCGAGCTCATTCCGCGCATCACCCGCGCCCAGTCGATGGACGTTCTCTCCTCGCAGGCGAACCTTGCGGGCTATCGTGCCGTCATCGAGGCTTCGGAAGCCTATGGGCGCGCCTTGCCGATGATGATGACGGCTGCGGGCACTGTTCCGGCCGCCCGCGTCTTCGTGATGGGGGCTGGCGTTGCCGGCCTGCAGGCGATCGCGACCGCCAAGCGCCTCGGCGCCGTCGTCACGGCGACGGATGTGCGCCCGGCCGCCAAGGAGCAGGTGGAGTCCCTCGGGGGCAAGTTCATCGCGGTCGAGGACGAAGAGTTCAAGGCGGCGGAGACCGCCGGCGGCTACGCCAAGGAAATGTCGGCGGAATACCGCGCCAAGCAGGCGGAGCTGGTGCGCGAGCACATCGCCAAGCAGGACATCGTCATCACCACGGCGCTCATTCCCGGCCGTCCGGCCCCGAAGCTCGTCGATGCGGAGATGGTGAAGTCGATGAAGGACGGTTCCGTCATCGTCGATCTCGCCGTGGAACGCGGCGGCAATGTCGAGGGCGTGGAAGCCGACAAGCAGGTCGTGAAGGACAACGTCACGCTCATCGGCATCGTCAATATGGCGGGGCAGATCGCAGCGTCCGCTTCGGCGCTTCTCGCCCGCAACATCTACGCCTTCGTCGAGCCGATGGTCGACAAGGAGACGAAGGCCCTTTCCATCAACCGTGAAGACCAGATCGTGGCGGCGACGCTGCTCACCCATGGCGGGGCCGTCGTGCACCCGCAGTTTGGTGGCGAGCCGGTGAACGCGCCGAACGAGAAATAGGGGATAGCCGATGGCTGAAGAAACAGTAAGGCAGGCTGTCGAACAGGCGCAGTCGGCCGCGGAGGCGGCGCGGGAAGCCGCCTCGCAGGCGCTCAATGCGCTCGGAGACGGGGAGGCCGTGGGTCAGCTCGCGCATGCCGCGAGCGGTGGCATGATCGACCCGTTCGTCTTCCGCTTCTCGATTTTCGTGCTGGCGATCTTCGTCGGCTATTACGTCGTCTGGTCGGTGACGCCGGCGCTGCATACGCCGCTCATGTCCGTGACCAATGCGATCTCGTCGGTCATCGTCGTCGGCGCGCTTCTCGCGGTCGGCGTCGACCTCGTCGCGGACGGTTCCAGCACAGCGCGCTGGTTCGGTTTCTTTGCGGTGATGCTGGCGAGCGTCAACATTTTCGGCGGCTTTCTCGTCACGCAGCGCATGCTGTCCATGTACAAGCGGAAAGAGCGGTAAAATGAGCCAGTTTTCCAAGGCTCGGGCGGCAGGCGCCGCCGCTGAGGGAGTGCGCGCCTGATGTCTGCCAGCGTCACAGCCTTTCTTTATCTGATTGCGGGTGTCCTTTTCATTCTGGCACTGCGTGGTCTTTCACACCCGGAAACCAGCCGCCAGGGCAACCAGTTCGGCATGGCCGGCATGGTCATTGCCGTGCTGACCACGTTGATCGGGCATCCCCCGGCCAGCTTCGGATCCTGGGGTCTCATCATTCTGGCGATCGCCATCGGCGGTGGTGCCGGCGCGGTGATCGCCAAGCGCATCGCCATGACGGCGATGCCGCAACTGGTGGCCGCGTTCCATTCGCTCGTCGGCCTCGCCGCAGTTCTGGTGGCCGCCGCCGCGCTTTACGCGCCGCAGGCCTTCGGCATCGGCGATCCCGGATCGATCCACGGAGCGAGCCTCGTCGAGATGTCGCTCGGCGTGGCGATCGGCGCGATCACCTTCACCGGTTCGATCATTGCGTTTTTGAAGCTCGACGGGCGCATGAGCGGCAAGCCGATCCTGCTGCCGATGCGCCATCAGGTGAATATCGGCCTCGGCGTCTTCCTGCTTCTGTGCATCATCATCTTCGCCGCCACGGAAAGCCACACGGCTTTCTGGCTGATCACCATCGTCAGCCTGGCGCTGGGTGTTCTGATCATCGTCCCGATTGGCGGAGCGGACATGCCCGTTGTCGTGTCGATGCTGAACTCCTATTCGGGGTGGGCGGCCGCCGGCATCGGCTTCACGCTCGGCAACACCGCGCTCATCATCACGGGCGCCCTCGTCGGTTCGTCGGGCGCGATCCTGTCCTACATCATGTGTAAGGGCATGAACCGCTCCTTCATCTCCGTCATCCTCGGTGGTTTCGGCGGCGAGACCACGGCTGCGAGCGGCGGCGCCGACGATCGTCCGGTCAAGCAGGGCTCGGCGGAAGACGCGGCCTTCCTGATGAAGAACGCCTCCAAGGTCATCATCGTGCCGGGTTACGGCATGGCGGTGGCGCAGGCGCAGCACGCGCTTCACGAAATGGCGGCGGCCTTGAAGAAGGAGGGCGTGGAAGTGAAATACGCCATCCATCCGGTCGCCGGCCGCATGCCGGGGCATATGAACGTGCTGCTGGCCGAAGCGAACGTGCCCTATGACGAGGTCTTCGAGCTCGAAGATATCAACTCCGAGTTCAGCCAGGCCGATGTCGCCTATGTCATCGGCGCCAACGACGTCACCAACCCGGCCGCGCGCGACGATCCGCAATCGCCGATCTACGGCATGCCGATCCTCGACGTCGACAAGGCGGGCACGGTGCTCTTCGTCAAACGCTCCATGTCGTCGGGCTATGCCGGCATTCAGAACGAGCTCTTCTTCCTCGACAAGACGATGATGCTGTTCGGCGATGCCAAGAAAATGACGGAAGCGATCGTCAAGTCGCTCGGCTAGGGTCCGAGGGATTTCGGTTTTCCAACGGCCGCAGCGCATGCTGCGGCCGTTTTTTATTGTCTGACGAATTTGACGGTCGGCGGCTGAAGGCGGCGGCTCTGTGGAGAGATTGCTTGCCTTTTAATCAAGTTTTTCACTTGGTTTGATCCCGCACATCGGATTTATGGGCTCCATAAAGTCGAAGTGACGCCGTTCCCCCTTCCTGGAAATCGCGCCGCATGTGTGAAGCGGTCGGCACCAGGGGAGGGCGGCACCTTTGAGGGATCGCCTCATGGATGTGATGAACGTCCTTTTGCTGTTTTTGGAGCTGACCGTCTATTTCGCGGTCATGGCCGGTCTCTTCAGGCTTCGTCATCGGCTGGGGATCGGCATCTTCTTCTGCGCCCTCGGCGCCATGCATTTCCTGGAAACCTATCTGGCGGCGATCCTCTACGTGCCTTTCGCGGAGGGGACTGCAATTTCACCGGGCTCGACCGTCCTCTTCGCCGGCAAGCTCGTACTCCTTCTCCTCGTCTACATCCGCGAAGACGCCTCCACCGTTCGCCAGCCGATCTACGGGCTCCTCATCGGCAATTTCCTGACCGTCGCTCTCGTCTTCCTGGCGCGCCATCACATCGTCGCGCCGGCGACGGGGCAATTGCCGGATTTCAGCTTCATGAACGACATGGGCTGGCTGATGGTGTGGGGAACGGTGCTTCTGTTCGTCGACAGCATCCTCATCATTCTGCTTTACGAGCGGCTCGGCCGGATCATGCGCCAGAGCATTGGCCTGCGCATCGCGGTCAGCGCCATGGCAATCCTCACCTTCGATCAGATCGGCTTCTATTCGGCGCTCTGGGCGCTTCTCGATGCGCCGATCGACGTTCTGGTCGGCGGCTGGCTCGCCAAGATGGTGACGGCCTGCATCTACGGCGTGCTCGCCTGGTTTTATCTGCGCCATCTCGAGCGCCCGCCGCTGGTGGCGCCGCGGCAGAAGCGGATCTCCGACATTTTCGATATCCTCACATATCGAGAAAAATACGAGGATCTTCTGAAGCGCGTCGGACGCGACGAGCTGACCGGCGTTTTCGATCGCAGCCGGCTTCCGGGCGAAGGCAAGGATGCGCTCAATTGCACCCCCGAGGCGGGGCGGCCGTTCAGCGTGCTCATCGTCGACATCGACGAGTTCAAGGCGATCAACGACGATTTCGGCCATGCGTGCGGCGATTCCGTTCTCAAGGAGATGGCCGCGACGATGCAGGGGGTTCTGCGCAAGGAGGACGTGCTGGTGCGCTATGGCGGCGACGAGTTCGTCATCTGTTGCAACGATCTCGACCGCTGGGAGGCGACGTCGCTCGGTGACCGCCTGATGCGCCGGGTCGCGGCGCTGCAATTGCCGCCGCTCGGCCGGCCGGTGACCGTCAGCATCGGCCATGCGACATCGCCCGATGATGGACGGACGTTCGAGGAATTGTTCGCGGCCGCCGACCGGTCGCTTTACCGGGCGAAGCGGCGGCGGCATGGGGAAAGCTCAAGGCTGCGGGCGGAAGGAGATCTGGCGCAAGATCCGGGCACACAGCCCGCCGGCACTCAGGATCCCGAAGGCCTTGGGACCGAGCTCGTCTGAGCCCTCGAATCTGCTGTCACCTCTGAGTGGCTCGCCCGGGACTGGTTCGCTCGTCACCGGCACTCTCTTGCCGGCAGGCGGCGGTGCTGTCCGCCCCGCTCGATGCGCGGCATGCCGGCGCCTTGGCGCTTTCGATCCAGGCGTCGAGGCTGATCATGGTCGGCAGGGAGAGATGGTGGAAACTGGCATGGGCGTAGCCGGCGACCGATGCCAGGGTCAGTGCGGTCGCGACCAGAATGCGAATCAACATTTGGAGCTCTGTTCGCTCGCCTCGTCGAAAGGCTCAATGGTAGGTGCGGGCGATCTGTGGCTCAGATTCCGGTGGCTCGATCAGGCCCCGAACCACCTCGCACGGCACCGACATCAGCCGCTGGCCGTGTGACTCGAGCGCCGACGCGAAGCCGAGCGCCGCCTCGAGCGGTTCGCGATGATCGGCAAAGCCGCAGAAGCGCTCCAGACAATAATCGAGGCAGGAGCCGTCTCGATGCTGACAGGCGGCGATCATCGCCACGGCGAGACATTCGTCGCGGCAGATATGGGGGCAGCCTGAGCTGAAGCACTGGATCGGGTCCGTGCGCCAGAGGAAGACGGAGCGCACCCAATGGGCAAGCTGGGTGACGGAATGGCGTGCCGGGCCGTGACCGAATTTTTCGGAGAAGAGAGTCCAGGCCTCGCTCCAATGCTCGATGTCGCCCGTCTGATAGCCGGCGACCCACAGCCTGAAGCCGTTGACCACGAGGGCTTCCGGAGGGCGCTTGAGATAGCCGCAGGCCCCGGCGAAAGGACATTCGTGCATGGGCTATTCCTGTTCGCGGAGAGAGAGGTGTGTCGCTTGGAGACGCGTCGGCAGACGCGGCGCACGGAACGGTTCTGGGCCGTGGGCCGAACCGGCTGCGTGAAGGAGGGGCGGATGCGCCTGATCCGCTGCGGTCGCGCAGAAAAATCTCATTCATTTCCTCCAATCGAAAGGGTTCAAGGCCCTGACATCAAAGGACGTTGCGACGGGTGTCGCGACCTTGCGAACGAACCAGAAGGCCGGAGCAAAATCAAACACTATGTTCTGGATCTATTCTAAAGAAAGCAGCACTCGCCGGGCGTTCGGTTCGGACGGCCATGGCGTGGTGAAAGGGTCCAACACGTTGCTGAACTCGCGGCTGCCGGTAGGCTTTCGTTAAGGTTTAGAGGCGTGGTTAATCTTCATAGTTAAGCCCTTCTTAAGTGATTGCGGCTAAACCTTGTCAGCATCAGTGGGTGATTTCGGGCTGCCGGACGCGCCGCAAAAGACGAGGACCACTATGTTGAAACGCGCCACTCTTGCGCTTGCTGCCAGCGTGACGGCCTTGACCGCGGCACCGGCAGTTTTTGCTGCCGATCTTCCGCTTCCGCCGATCGTCGAGCCAGAGCCGCTGCCGCCGGCCGCGCCTTCCTTCAGCGGCTGGTATCTGCGCGGTGACATCGGCATCACCAATCAGCGGGTCGACAAGATCACGAGCAGCCTCATCGATCAGGCGATCGCGAACGGCGACACCGTCAGCTTCGTCAACGATCCGGAATTCGACAGCGGCGGCTTCGCCGGCGTCGGTATCGGCTATCAGATCAATCCCTGGGCCCGTGTGGACCTGACCGGCGAATATCGCGGCAAGACGAGCTTCTCCGCATTCGACACCTATGTCGGCGCAGATCCGGCTTTCATCGGCTCGAACGAATACGAGGCGATGAAGTCGGAATGGCTGTTCCTGGCCAACGCCTATGTCGATCTCGGCAGTTGGCACGGCTTCTCGCCCTATGTCGGCGCGGGCATCGGCGCCTCGCGCAACACGATCAGCGGCATGCGCGACATCAACACGCCGAACGGCTACGTGTCGTACGGCCGTGATCACAGCGAGTGGAACCTCGCCTGGGCGCTGCATGCCGGCGTCGCCTATCAGGTCACACCCAATCTCGCGCTCGACCTCGGCTATCGCTACGTCAATCTCGGTGACGCGGAATCGGGCGACATGGTCGGTTACGACGGCAACAACGACAACGTGAACCCGATCAAGTTCAAGGACATCGATTCCCACGATGTGAAGCTCGGCGTGCGCTACACCTTCGGGGGGCCGGCCGCGGAACCCGATCCGATGTATTATGGCGAGCCCGCCGTCGTTAAGTACTGAAGCTCCGGTCCTGAGCCTCTCTCTGGCTCTGCTCCTGGAACGGGTCGGCTTTGCCTGCCCGTTTCGCGTTCTGCGGCTCTTTTCTCATGCCGTGCGGCAGAGGCCGTGACGCGCAGGGCTCGTTCAGCCCGGGGAGGGCGGCAGCCGGCTCGGAGAGAAGAACGCGGCCAGGCGCCATGCAGCGAGCGTCGACAGGCCGGCGACGGCTGAACAGGCGCGCACGACCGACCATGTCTCGATCGCGTGAAGCGGCACCTGCAGCGCGACGAGCGGCGAAATCGCAAAGAAGACGATGGCCGGGGCGAGAAGCCCCAAAAGGCCGAAGGCGAGCGCCAGTTTTGCAAGCAGGCTCGCCAGAAGAACCAGAAAAAACACGATCAGGACGATTGCGGCGAGCCGCTCTGCGAGGGGCGGCCTGCGCCATTTCCAGCTGACGGGATCATGCAGTTCCGCCACCGCGGCGCCGCACGCCAATGTGGCGGCCGAATAAAGCAGGAGCGTCACAGCGCCCGACATCACATCTTCCCCAACCCGCGTCTCTGCCACCCCCGAAAGGGTCGGATCGACGCTCCCCCGACGACACTCTTCTGAAAACGCATTCTCTATATTGAGGCAAGCGCGCAACAGACATGGCTGCTCTCCGGCGGCCCACAATAAGCCAGTTGCGTTGTCACCCCCATTTCTGTAAAGGCGGCGGCGGGACACTCCGCCCCAACGCGGAGCGCCTATCTGAAAGGGTAGACTGACATGACGATGATTTCGCAGCCGGCAGAGCGCCCGGCCAATCCCCGCTTTTCTTCTGGACCGACTGCCAAGCGCCCCGGTTGGACGCTTGATGCACTTTCCGACGCCTTCCTCGGCCGTTCGCACCGCTCCAAGGGCGGCAAGGCCAAGTTGAAGCAGGCGATCGAGGAAACCCGCGACATTCTCGGCGTTCCCGCCGACTACAAAATCGGCATCGTGCCCGCCTCCGATACCGGCGCCGTGGAAATGGCGCTGTGGTCGATGCTCGGCGCCCGTGGCGTCGACGTTCTTGCCTGGGAGAGCTTCGGCTCCGGCTGGGTGACGGACGTCGTCAAACAGCTGAAACTCGAAGATACGCGCACGCTCAAGGCCGAGTATGGCGCGCTCGTCGACCTCGGAGAGGTCGATTTCACCCGCGATGTGGTCTTCACCTGGAACGGCACGACCTCTGGCGTGCGCGTGCCCGATGGCGAATGGATCCCGGCCGACCGTGAGGGGCTGACGATCTGCGATGCCACCTCCGCCGCCTTTGCGCAGAAGCTGCCTTTCGACAAGCTCGATGTTGTCACCTTCTCCTGGCAGAAGGTCCTGGGCGGCGAGGCGCAGCACGGCATGCTGATCTTGTCGCCGCGCGCGGTGGAACGGCTCGAGAGCTACACGCCCGCCTGGCCGATGCCGAAGATCTTCCGCATGGTGAAGGGCGGCAAACTCAACGCCGAGATCTTCGAAGGCGCGACGATCAACACGCCCTCGATGCTGGCCGTGGAAGATTATCTCGACGGGCTCGCCTGGGCCCGCTCCGTCGGCGGCCTCAACGGCCTCGTCGGGCGCGCCGATGCGAATTTCGCCGTCATTTCCGACTGGGTGGCGAAGACCCCCTGGGTCGATTTCCTGGCGCATGACCCGGCGATCCGCTCCAACACCTCCGTCTGCCTCGTCATCGTCGACGACGAGGTGAAGGCGCTTTCCGAGGCCGAGCAGGCCGCCTTTGCCAAGGCGCTGACTGCGCGTCTCGACAAGGAAGGCGTCGCTTTCGACATCGGCGCCTATCGCGATGCGCCGGCCGGCCTCCGAATCTGGTGCGGCGGCACGGTCGAAAAGGCCGATCTGGAAAAGCTGACGCCCTGGCTCGACTGGGCCTTCGCCACGGAAAAGAGCGCGCTCAAGAAAGCCGCCTGACCTTTTCTTCGCCTGCGGGACAAGCGCCCGCGGGCGCTTCCCGATCTTTCACGAATTGACCGGCCTCCGGCGTGGCGACACGACCACCGCTGCAGGCCTCGACTAGGATTTTCGCCATGAGCAAACCCCGCGTACTCATCTCCGACGCCCTTTCCGAAACCGCCGTCGCCATCTTTCGCGACCGCGGAGTGGACGTCGATTTTCAGCCCGCCCTCGGCAAGGACAAGGATGCGCTGATCGCCGCCATTGGCGAGTATGACGGTCTCGCCATCCGCTCCGCCACCAAGGTGACCGACAAGGTGATCGCCGCCGCCAACAAGCTGCGGGTCATCGGCCGGGCCGGCATCGGCGTCGACAATGTCGACATCCCGGCGGCGACCGCCAAGGGCATCATCGTGATGAACACGCCTTTCGGCAATTCCATCACCACGGCCGAGCATGCGATTGCCATGATGTTCGCCTGCGCCCGCCAAATCCCGAAGGCCGATGCTTCGACCCAGGCCGGCAAATGGGAAAAGTCGAAGTTCATGGGTGTCGAGATCACCGGCAAGACGCTCGGCATCATCGGTTGCGGCAATATCGGTTCCGTCGTGGCGCGCCGTGCGCTCGGGCTTTCCATGCGCGTGGTCGCCTATGATCCGTTCCTGTCGGAAGACCGGGCGGCCGATCTCGGTGTCGAAAAGGTCGAGCTCGACGAGCTGTTCCGGCGTGCCGATTTCATCACGTTGCACACCCCGCTCACCGACCGGACGCGCAACGTCATCAATGCCGATGCGATCGCCAAGATGCGCGACGGCGTGCGCATCATCAATTGCGCCCGCGGCGGGCTGATCGACGAGCAGGCGCTGCGCGATGCGCTCGACAGCGGCAAAGTGGCGGCTGCGGGCGTCGACGTCTTCGCCCAGGAGCCGGCGAAGGAAAACGTGCTCTTCGGTGCGCCCAACGTCGTCTGCACGCCGCATCTTGGAGCTTCCACGATGGAAGCGCAGGAGAATGTGGCCCTGCAGGTCGCCGAGCAGATGGCCGATTACCTGACGACCGGGGCGGTGACGAACGCCCTCAACATGCCGTCGATTTCGGCCGAAGAGGCGCCGCGGCTCACGCCCTTCGTCAAGCTCGCCGAACAGCTCGGCTCGTTTGCCGGTCAGCTGACGGAGACGGGCGTGCGCCGGGTCCGCATCGAATATGAGGGCACGGTCGCAGAGATGAACACCAAGGCGCTGACCTCTGCGGCGCTGACGGGCTTCCTGCAGCCGCTCCTGCAGTCCGTCAACATGGTCTCCGCACCGGCCGCCGCCAAGGAACGCGGCATCCAGGTGGAGGAGACGCGCCGCGAACAGCACGGCGCCTACGAAACCTATATCCGCCTCACCGTCGTGACCGACAAGCAGGAACGCTCCGTCGCCGGCACGGTCTTTGCCGACGGCAAGCCCCGCATCATCCAGATCAAGGGCATCAATATGGAAGCGGAGCTGTCGGAGCTGATGCTCTACATCACCAACAACGACAAGCCGGGCTTCATCGGCCGAATCGGCACGCTTCTCGGTGAGAACGGCATCAACATCGCCCGCATGCAGTTCGGCCGCGACTTCGAGGGCGGCAACGCGATCGCCCTCGTTTCGGTCGACCACAAGATCTCGCCGGAGCTGATGGAGGCGATCAACCGGATCGAGAACGTGCAGCAGGTGAAGCCGCTCGTCTTCTGACGCGCTTCGATGCCTGATCGGCGGCCGGCCTGACCGGCCGCCATCATCCGAGAGCCGGCGCCGCAATGCGGGGTCCGGCTCTTTTGCTGCCCGCCGGCCTCCGGCGCGGGCGGCGCTCGCCGCCATGCCCTGCACCTCAGACAGGGCCGCCATCCGCTGCAACGCTTGACGGAAGGGGCCAAAGCAGGGCACTCGCGGTAGGAATTCCTGAAAGACGCTGGACGCAGAAAGGCCTCGTGTCATGGCCAATGTGGTGGTTGTCGGCTCGCAATGGGGCGACGAAGGTAAGGGCAAGATCGTCGACTGGCTGTCGGAGCGCGCCGATGTGGTGGTGCGTTTTCAAGGCGGCCACAATGCCGGTCATACGCTCGTCATCGATGGCGTGTCGTTCAAGCTGAGCCTGTTGCCCTCCGGAGTGGTGCGGCCGGGCAAGCTTGCCGTCATCGGCAACGGCGTGGTGCTCGACCCGCACGCCTTGATTGCGGAGATCGACCGCCTCGCCGAGCAGGGCGTGACCGTGACGCCCGAGACGCTTCGCATCGCCGACAATGCCGCCCTCATCCTGTCGCTGCACCGTCGTCTCGACGGGCTCAGGGAGAATGCCGCCGCGCCCGAGGCGAAGATCGGCACGACGCAGCGTGGCATCGGGCCAGCCTACGAGGACAAGGTCGGCCGGCGCTCGATCCGGGTCATGGATCTTGCCGAACCCGAGACGCTGCCGGCCAAGATCGATCGGCTTCTCGTCCACCACAACGCGCTTCTGAAAGGCCTCGGGGAGCCGGAAGTGTCGCGCGAAGACATTTTGGCCGAGCTCGAGGACGTGCGCGAACGGGTCATCCCGTTCTGCGATACCGTGTGGGCGCTGCTCGATGCGCGGCGCAAGGCGGGCGATCGCATTCTCTTCGAGGGGGCGCAGGGCGCGCTCCTCGACATCGATCACGGCACCTATCCTTATGTCACCTCCTCGAACACGGTGGCGGGACAGGCCTCGGCCGGGTCGGGGATCGGGCCTTCGGCGCTCGATTATGTGCTCGGAATCACCAAGGCCTACACGACCCGGGTGGGGGAGGGGCCGTTCCCGACCGAAGACAAAGGCGAGATCGGCAACTTCCTCGGCGAGCGCGGCCGCGAATTCGGGACCGTCACGGGCCGCAAGCGGCGTTGCGGCTGGTTCGATGCGGCGCTCGTGCGCCAGACGGTCAAGGTCTCCGGCATCGACGGCATCGCCTTGACGAAGCTCGACGTGCTCGACGGCCTGAACGAGATCAAAGTCTGCGTGGGCTACGAGGTGGACGGCCGCCGCGTGTCCTGGCTGCCGGCGGGCGCTGCGGCCCAGGCGCGGTTGAAGCCGATCTACGAAAGCCTCGAAGGCTGGCAGGAATCGACAGCCGGCGCACGAAGTTGGGTCGATCTTCCCGCCCAGGCGGTGAAATACGTCCGGCGCATCGAAGAACTCATCGAAGCTCCGGTCGCTCTTCTGTCGACGAGTCCGGAACGAGCCGATACGATCCTTGTCCGTGACCCATTTCAGGACTAAGCCTTGCCGTTAATCCACGGTTACACAGTTCTTCAAGCGTTATGCCCGATTACGTAGCGATCCTTAAACGCTCCATCGCCAGTCTTCCCGATGACGGGCCGGACATGCGCCAGGCGGTCTACGACCGCGCCCGCTCTGCGTTGGCGCGCCAGCTCACCGCCGTGGAGCCTCCGCTGCCCCCCGAAGATATCGAAGGGCATCATGCGGCGCTCGAAGATGCGATTGCCGTCGTGGAGGAAGATTTCGCGGCCGAGAGTGCCGGTGTCCAGGAGCCCGACGAGGAGCCGGCACCACCGCCGCCTCCACCCCCTCCGCCACCACCACCTCCTCCTCCCCCGCCTCCTCCGCCCCCGCCTCCTGCAAAAGAGGCGCCTCGGGCGGAACCGCCGCACGCCCGGGCCGTGCCCCAATATGGGGAGCGCGACCTTCGGGGAAGCGGCTCTGTTGGGGGCGGTGCTGCTGGCGGCGATTTCGCCGGAAGCCGGGAGCCGAAGCGGCCGGATGCTGCGGCCGGGGCTGGTCCCGCCGGCGCGCCCGTGCCGAATGTGACGTCCGAGGGCAAAGACGATTACCCGCAGGACGCCCGGATCGAGGGCGCCGGTGTCGAGGACGAAACGCCTTCTGCCCGCAAGTCGCGTTGGAAGAAGGAAAAGAAAGCCAAGGGCGAGGCCAGAGACGAGGCCGTTGCGGCACCGCGCCATGACGATGGCTCAGAGAAGGTGCGGACATCGCGCGCGCCGGCGCTGATCGCGACCGTTCTGGTTCTGTTGATCGCGCTCGGCATCGGAGCGGTCGTCTATTCGCAATGGGATACGATCGTCACCGCGTATGACGATATCTCCGGCCAGGTTTCCTCCGACGAGACGGCACAGGGAACGGCTCCGGGGAAAGCCGAGGACAACACCTCCTCGTCGCCTTTGACGGGCCTCATCGAGAGCCAGGGCGAACGCGTGGAAGGCAAGGACGAGGATCGTCTCCTCTCCGGGCCGGAAGCCGAGACGCCCGATACCGGACCTTCCACGAGCCAGGAAGAGCCGATGGATGCGCCACTCGACGGTGCGCCGAGCGATGAAGGTCTGCCGGACGACACGGGCGAATCAGATGGCGCTGGTCTGCCGGCCGACGAGACGCAGCCGGGCACGCCGGACGAGCTCTCCGAGACGGCGCCCTCCAACGACAATGCCGCGGGACAGGCCGCGAGCGGTTCGCTCGTCGGGCAAAGGGCGATCTTCTACGAGCAGGGCGAAGACGGTGCCGCCGGCAAGGCGGTGAACGGCGCCGTGTCGTGGTCGACGGTTCAGCGCGGGGACGGAGGTGCCGCCATTCAGGCGAAGATCGACGTGCCGGAACGGGATGCCGAGGTGACGATCACCATCTCCAAGAACAATGACGTCGCCTTGCCCGCGAGCCATCTCATCGAGATCGCCTTCACAGGTTCGCTCGACGACACGGTGGCTGTGCAGCGGGTGCCGGCCTTGGTGATGAAGCCCAACGAGCAGGCGCGCGGACAGCCGCTTGCAGGCGCTGCCGTCGACGTGACCGGGGATCTCTACTGGATCGCGCTTTCCGACACACCCGATCAGGTGGAGCGCAATCTGGAACTTCTGCGCAGTGGTTCCTGGTTCGACCTGCCGATCCTGTTCGAGGGCGGCAAGCGGGCCCTGATCACCTTCGAGAAGGGTATTCCGGGCGACAAGGTGTTTGAGAATGTGATGCAGAGCTGGGGCGATTCCTGATCGCCCCAGCCTGACTGGCTTTTACCGAACGGGCCTTTACCGAACGGCCTGGGCGTAGCTTTCCAGCTCCGGTACGGTCTCGATCAGTCCCTGATCCTTCATGAATTCCGCGAACCGCTGATAGCGGCCGGCGTCGAAGGCGCCGGGGCTTTTCGAAAAGCGGCCGACCGTATCCATGAAGGCGCGGCGATTGAGCTCGTCGCCGAGATCGGGATGCGCCTTCGTGAAGATCTCAAGCGCTTCCTCGGGATGGTTCGTGAGATAGAGCGTGGCGTGTTCGATCGCCTTCAGAAAGCGCGGCAGCCGGTCGTCGTCGAGCTTGTCTGAGCGCGCGATGAAGATGAGCTCGTCATAAGGCGGCACGCCGTGCTCCTCGGGATAGAAAGCGCGGCCGGGCTTGCCTTCGATGTCGAGCTGATTGAGCTCGACATTGCGGAATGCGCCGATGACGGCGTCGACGCGGCCTGCAAGAAGGGCCGGTGAGAGTGCGAAGTTGACGTTGACGAGATCGACGTCGTCGAGTGTCACGCCGCTTTCTCCGAGCATCATCTTCAGAAGCACATCCTCGAAGCCTCCAACCGAGAAGCCGACCGTCTTCCCCTTGAGGTCGGCGAGCGTCGTCACATCGCTGCCTTCCAGAACCACGAGCGAGTTGAGCGGCGTCTCGACGAGCGTTCCGAAGCGCGCCAGCGGCAATCCCTCGGCAACCTGGAGATAGAGGTTGGGCTGATAGGAGATCGCGACATCGCCTTCACCTGCCGCAACGAGGCGGGGTGGGGCGCTCGGGTCGGCCGGCGGGATCATTTCCACATCGAGGTCTTCCTCGGCGAAATAGCCCTTTTCCTGCGCGACGACGAGCGGCGCGTGGTCGGGGTTCACGAACCAATCGAGCAGCACGGTCAGGTGGTCCGCGGCTGCGGCGGGCGATGCCGTCAAGATGAGCGCCAGAAGCATCAGGCGCAGGCGGTCGAGCATGGTCATTTCCTCTCTTTTCGGATCATGTCGGGGTTTCGGAGATCGTCTCAGGCGATGCTCGCTTCTCCCGGCACCCAGCCGAGGAGGCGGCGCAGGACGAGATCGATCAGGGCGCGCAGCAGGATCGCCATGGCGGCGAGCAGGAAGAGGCCGACGAAGACGCGGTCGGTCTGCATGCGGGCATTGGCCTGCAGCATGACGAAGCCGAGGCCCGCGGATGCGCCGACCCATTCGCCGACCACGGCCCCGATCGGGGCGATCGCGGCGGCGACCCGCAGACCGGAGGCGAGGGCCGGCAGGGCGGCAGGGATACGGATGTAGCGGAAAGTGTCGCGACGCGAGGCACGGTTGAGCCTTGCGAGATCGAGAAGGCCCGGATCCGTGCGCTTCAAGCCGTCGGCAAAAGAGGTCGCGACCGGAAAATAGATGATGAGACCGGCCATCACGACCTTGGACGCCATGCCGAAACCGAACCAGATGACGAGAAGCGGCGCGATGGCGAAGACCGGAAGCGCCTGGCTTGCTGCCAAAAGCGGCATAGCGAGCCTTTCAAGTGCCGGCGACGCGACGACCAGGATCGCAGTCAGGGCTCCGACCAGCGCTCCGACGACGAGCCCGACCACGATCTCCGTCGCGGTGACGGCGGCGTTGCCGAGATAGTAAACGGGAAGGGCGGAGAAGGCCGCCACGAGATCGCTCGGCGCCGGCAGGATGAAGCGCGGCACGCCGGTTGCGCGCACGAGCCCTTCCCACAAGGCCAGGAGCGCGATCGCGATCGATAACCGGATTGCGAGAATAGCCAGCACGCGCCCCTTTCATGGCAGAGATCATGCGTGCTGGAGAGACTGAGGCCCGTCCCTTCGCCGGCATGATCCGGATCAGGTTCAAAGGGTTCGGCCGCCATCACGGCCATCTCAGCGCGGTTTGTCCGCACACCCCTCGGAAACGCCCACCATAACTTTCCGGCCGAGCCTTGCAAGCCGTCTCACGGCGCCGCTGGGGCGCGTTTGCGATCTCATCCGTGGTCCCGATGCGTGACAAGTTTGTCGCAGAGGGATAGAGGCGGGGAAATGCGTGTCCTCTTTGCCCCTTTTCGTTGGCTTTTCGATCAACCCTATCTGCTCTTGACGCTCACCTCGCTCTTCTGGGCCGGCAATGCGGTGGTCGCGCGGGCGGTGATCGATGATTTCTCACCGATCCTTTTCGCGCAGCTGCGCTGGGGTGGGGCGGCGCTGTTGATCCTGCCTTTCGCCATGAAGGCCCTGCGCGCGGACTGGCCCGTGATCCAACGTCATCTCGGCGTGCTGACGCTGATGGCTTTGTGCGGCATCACGCTCTTCAACACGCTTCTCTACTGGGCTCTCGAATATACGACGGCGCTCAACGTCGTGCTTCTGCAGGCGACGACGCCGCTTGCCATCGCCTTCGTCGTTTTTATGCTCTTCCGCGAGCGGCTCACCTTCGGCCAGCTTGCCGGGATCGTCGTCTCCCTCATCGGCGTCGTGGTCATCGTCTCGCGCGGGCAATTGCAGGTGCTGGCGCATCTGCGGCTCAATCCGGGCGACGTGATCATGCTGGTCGACGTCGTCATCTATGCCACCTACTCCGCGCTTTTGAAGCGGCGGCCGCCTCTTCACTGGCTGAGCTTTCTGGCGATCACCATCGGGTGGGGCGCCATCATGCTCCTGCCGGCAAGCGCGCTCGATCTTTTGCACGGCGGCCATATCGACATCAATGCAGCGAGCCTTGCCGCGCTCTTCTACGTCGCCGTTTTTCCCTCAGTGCTCGCCTATATCTGCTTCAACCGGGGCGTCGATCTCATCGGTCCGAACAGGGCGGGGCCCTTCTTCCATCTGGTGCCGTTCTTCGGGGCCATTCTCGCTGTCTTCGCCCTTGGCGAGACTTTTACCTACGCCCACGCTTTCGGCGGCGTGTGCATTCTCGGCGGCGTCTTCCTGGCGAGCCGGAGGCAGCGCCTCAAGAATCGGGTGGAGCCGGAGAGAAGCCTCTCTTAGGGCTCGTCACATGGACGCCAAAACCCTCCCCACATCTGCACGCGCCGCGTCAGCCGAGGCCTCTCTCGATCTCGGCAGCCTGACGCTTCTCGTCCTTCTGTCGCTCCTCTGGGGCGGCTCGTTCCTGTTCATGCGCGTCGCGGGCGCGGAGGTGCCGGTCTTCACGCTCGTGCTTTTGCGCGTCGGCATCGCGGCTGCGGCACTCTGGGTTGTCATCATCGCTTCGGGGCGGCGCCTGCCGAGCCGGGGTGGGATTTATCTGCGCGCGCTTTTGATGGGTTTTCTCAACAACGCCGTGCCGTTTTCGCTGATCACCTTCGCGACCGTGGAAATCGGTGCGGGCGCGGCCTCCATCCTCAATGCGACGACGCCGATCTTCACCGTTCTCATCGCGCATGTTCTGACGGCGGACGAGAAGATGACGACGAACAAGGTCACGGGCGTCGTTCTCGGTTTTCTGGGTGTTGCCGTGATGATCGGCCTACCGGCCCTGCGCGGGCTGACGGCCGATTTTCTGGCCGTTCTGGCGATGCTTGCCGCGGCGACGTCTTATGGGTTTTCGGCGGTCGTCGGAAAGGGATTTCGGGCGACCGATCCCGTCGTGGCGGCGGCGATGCAGCTTTCCGCATCGACCCTTTTGATGGTTCCGGTCGCATTCCTCATCGACCGGCCCTTCGCCACGGCAATGCCCGGCATGGCCGCGATCCTTTCGATCCTCGGCCTGGCACTTCTGTCCACGTCCTTAGCTTATGTGCTGTTTTTCCGGATTCTGGCGCGCGCCGGCGGCACGAACGCGATGCTCGTCACGCTTCTCGTGCCGGTGAGCGCGGTGACGCTCGGCGTCGTGCTGCTCGGAGAAAGCCTGTCGGCGGGGCAGTTCGCCGGCATGGCCATGATCGGCGCAGGGCTCGTCGTCATGGACGGACGGGCCCTGCGGCGATTGCGGGGCGGCTAGAGCGTCCCATCCCTTGAGGGACAGATTTCTCTGTTTCGTCTCGGGAGGGTGCGCCGCCTCAGGCGTCGGCGAGGAGGCGCTGCTGGGCGCCGCGGTCGCGTTCCTTGGAGGCGCGGATCATCGCCTTCTGCACCTTTTCGAAGGCCCGGACCTCGAGCTGGCGCACACGCTCGCGCGAGACGCCGAACTCGCCCGAGAGCTCTTCCAGCGTCAGCGGCTCGTCGGAGAGACGACGCGCCTCGAAGATCCGCCGTTCGCGCTCGTCGAGCACCTCGATCGCGTCCTTCAGCATGGCGCGGCGCTGCTCGAGCTCATCCTGGGCGATGAGGTTCGTCTCCTGACTCTCCGTCTCATCGTCGGACAGCCAGTCCTGCCATTCGCCGCCTTCGCCCTCATTGGCGCGGATCGGCGCGTTGAGCGAGGCATCGCCGGACAGCCGCCGGTTCATGGAGATGACCTCCTCCTCGCTCACATTGAGCCGCTTGGCGATCGTCGCCACCTGCTCGGGCTTCAGGTCGCCTTCTTCCAGCGCCGAAATCTGGCTCTTGGCCTTGCGCAGGTTGAAGAAGAGCCGCTTCTGATTGGCCGTCGTGCCCATTTTCACGAGCGACCAGGAGCGCAGGATATATTCCTGGATCGCGGCGCGGATCCACCACATCGCATAGGTGGCGAGACGGAAGCCCTTGTCCGGATCGAAGCGCTTGACGGCCTGCATGAGGCCGACATTGCCTTCCGAAATGACCTCGCCGATCGGCAGGCCATAGCCGCGATAGCCCATGGCGATCTTGGCGACGAGGCGCAGATGGCTCGTCACCAGACGATGCGCGGCATCGCGGTCGTCATGCTCCTGATAGCGCTTGGCGAGGATGTACTCCTCTTGCGGCTCGAGCATGGGGAATTTGCGGATCTCGTCGAGATAACGAGACAAACCGCCTTCGGCGGTGGATACGACGGGGATGTTGCCTGTGGCCATCGGGATTGCCTGTCATCAGAAGAGTCGACACCGGGAGGCGCCGCGGAGCGGCCGCATCCTGTGCACTCGTGGATTGTCTTGGAGCAGAGCTTTCGACCCCGCCTGTCTAACTTTTGTCACGTCCTGGCTTGCGTCAAGCCTATCATGCCTCTCGCGATGCTGCCTAATTACGGCCTTGTAAGGCTTCAGAAGGCTTTCTTAAGGCGTTCAGAAGTGTCTCGAAATCGCTCGGCAGTTGCGAATGGAAGAGCACCGTCTCGCCGGTTTCCGGATGGCGAAAGCCGAGCGAGCGGGCATGCAGGGCCTGGCGGGCGAGGGTGTGGATGGCATCGGCCGCGTCTGCGGGAAGTTTTGCGACCTTCGACTGAAAGCCCGAGCCGTAAAGTGCGTCGCCCAGAAGCGGATGGCCGATATGGGCCATGTGCACGCGAATTTGATGGGTGCGACCGGTTTCGAGACGACAGGTGACGAGGCTTGCGAGCCCGTTCTGAAAGGTTTCCTCCACCCGGTAATGGGTGACGGCATGACGGCCGCCGCGGCGGACGGCACGTTTTTCGCGGTTCTTCGTATCGCGTTCGAGCGGGGCATCGACCGAGCCGGCGCGCAGTTGCGGCACGCCCCAGACGAGTGCGCAATATTCCCGCTTCAGCGGGCCTTGGCGGCCGTGATCGGCAAATTGCGCCGAGAGATCGCGGTGGGCGACATCGTTCTTGGCGATCACCAGAAGACCGCTCGTGTCCTTGTCGAGGCGATGGACGATGCCCGGACGGCGAATGCCGCCGATGCCGGAAAGCGTGTCGCCGCAATGGTGGAGGAGGGCATTGACGAGGGTTCCGTCGTGAGCGCCGGGGGCGGGGTGGACGACCATGCCCGCAGGCTTGTCGACCACGACGAGATGGGCATCCTCGTAAACGATCGCAAGCGGGATCGCTTCCGGCTTCGGTGTGGCTTCTTCCGGTTCCGGCAGATCCACTTCGACCGTCTCGCCGGGTTTGACCCGGTAGTTCGGCTCGTCTAATTTCCGCCCGCCGACGCGGACATGGCCGTCCTTGATCAAAGCCTTGAGGCGGCTGCGCGACAGACGATCGGCGCGGGCAGCCAGAAAGGCATCGAGGCGCAGGCCGGTTTCGTCCGGCTCCACAGTGTAATCCAACACGCTTTCGTGATCCTTCATGACGCCTCACGCATCCGCCAAAGAGCGCCCCGGAAAACTGCCGCCGGTGGGCGACGACGACGAAAAGCCTCTCGATCCGGCCGCAGAAAGAGTGCGCCGGCGGCTCGTCCGCCTGTTGATCGTTTCGTTCGGGACCATGGTTTTGGGCTTTGTCGCCGTGTTCGGCGCAATAGTCTACAAGCTCGGTCTCCTCGGAGCCCCGGCCGGGACGGGGCCGAGCGTCGCCGAAGTGCGGCTGCCGGCGGGATCCACCGTCACGTCGGCCGCGCTCGACGGCGACAACATCCTGCTGCGGATCAGCGAAGCGGCGCGCGGCGACGGGCAGGAGGGCCGGGGCGAAGAGCTTCTCGTCCTCGATGCGGCGAGCGGCACGATCCTGCACCGCATCAAATTGCTTCCGGGCGGCTGATCGAGGGCCTGTGAGTGCGGTTGGCTGGGGGCAGGGGGCTGTGCTTGCCGGAATAGGCGGCAAGACCCGCACGCGGCAAGACCCGCAGGTGGCAGGATCCGCACGCGCCAAGCCGCAATGGCGCGCTGCGGCTTTTGCTCCTTGTCGTGCCGTTGTTGTTTTGCGCCTTGCGCTGCTTTGAGTGTTTTGCACCTTGCGGCGTGTTGAGTGTTTCGCGCCTTGCAGCGCTGGCGGGGAACGAGCCTTTTGTTGTGATTTGCGGCATTCTATGTGGCGCCTCGTCCGCACAACGGGCCGGGTGGATCGGACGCAGTCCGGCTCGCAAGCGGGATTTTGATTTCTCGTCTTCTCGCCTCTTGCATCGCCGCGCGGGTCATGCCACATAGCGCCTCCGATGCTTCGCGCGGGCGCTTTCGCCTGCCAGGCTGACGCCGCTGCTCCCTTCGTCTAGCGGTCTAGGACGCCGCCCTCTCACGGCGGAAACAGGGGTTCGATTCCCCTAGGGAGTACCAGCGCCTAAGTCCTTGATATTTCCTCGGAATTTCGCGTTTTCGCCTGATTCGTACACAGCTTTGTACACAGGCGTTCTATGCATGTTCTGACCCGTGGAACCGGCTCCACCTTCCAGATTCGGGTGCCTTCCGATCTGGTAACGATTCTCGGCCATACTCCCTTCCGCACTACGCTCGGTTTTCTGCCCAAGCGAGAGGCGCAGCGGCGCGCGCGTCTTCTGGCCGGGCAGGCTGAAATCCTGTTCATGCGGTTGCGGCAGGCACGCCAGATGGTCGGCGACGACGAGAAAAGCTTTGATACCTCGCTGCGCTCCGACTTCGCCGCCGCCCTCGACGAGCTTGCCGGAGCACCTGCCGATAAATTCCAGAGCCTTCGGGAATACGAAGCGAAGCTGAAGGAGCTGGAGCAGCGCCTTCAGGAGAAGGAAGCCGCGCTCGCGCTCAAGGAAAAGGCGGTCGTCGATCTCAGCGAAGGTCAGGCTTCATCGGCCCACGCGGCGAGCACCGACGAGGAGACTTCAGAACAACCCGTTCCGCTCTTCAGCGAGGCCGCAGCGGAGTTCCTGAAGGGCAAGCGTGAGGCGCTGGGGCCGAAGAGCTCCTTCGTGGCACGCCGCGCCCTCGCTCTGCGCGCGTTCCGTGACATCGTCGGCGACCGACCTCTCAACGAGTACCGCTCTGCGGACCTCCAGGATTTCGTCGCTGTCGTCGGCAGGTTGCCGCGCGACTGGGCGAAGAGCCGTCGCTTCGCGGGGCTGAGCCTGCGTGAAGTGGCGGAGGCCAACAGAGGTCTGAAGCAGCCATTGCCGTTCCTCACGACGACGACCGTGAATGAATATGTCGCGGCGGTGCGCACGCTCTGGAGGTCGGCCCGGATCGACTACGAAAGCGTCCGCCCTTTGGAGAAGGCGCAACTGACGCTGCCCACAACTCTGCGGCGCCCGACCCGACGTGAGGGGATCGAGGTCGAGCATCTCAATCTCTGGCTTGCGGCGGCTGCTGCCTGCCCGAGGCCGGATGATCGGTGGCTGCCTCTTCTGGGGTTGCTCACCGGCGCGCGCCTTGCCGAACTCGTCTATCTGCAGGGACAGGATTTTCGACGCCTCGGCGAGCACTGGACCGTCGATCTTCGCACCGATCTGACGAGCGACAATGGCGATCCGCTCGAGCGCCGGGTCAAGACACAGGCCGGACGGCGGGTCTTTGCGCTTCACAAGACGCTCGATGAGCTTGGCTTCGTGGAATGGGCACGTGGGCGCGACGGCTTCATCTTCGATCTCCTCCACCGCGCTCAATGGCCAGCCCATACGGCCTCCAAGCGCATGCTGCGCCAGATGAAGGGTGTCGGCATCCACCTGCCGCAGGCGGGCGTCTTCCACAGCCTTCGCCACACGACGAAAGCCTGGCTGCGCGAGGAGGGACGTCCTCTCGGCACCGACAAACGCATGGAGAATTTGCAGGTCGGCCACGCACTGAGCGGGATCGACGACCATTACGGCTGGCAGAGCCTGCGGCGGAAGGAAGTCGAGCGGCTCGCAACCCTGCCACTTCTGGAAGGTCTCGATCTCTCGCCCTATCAAGGGCAGGTCGAAGAGGAGAGGGAGAAACCGAAGCCGCGCGGACCAGTTCGGAAGCGACCGTCTCCTCGCACGAAGAAGGCGAAGTCCCGCGCTCGTTAACCATGTTTGAGGTTTTGAGCTCACAACCTGGGCGGGTCCTGGCAGGCTGATCGTGTTCCCGATGACGGGAGCGTTAAGCGGCCACCGGCGCTGTTCCAGCAGCACCGATGGCCTGACCACACCAAGCAGTAAGGATGCTTGCCATGGCTATTGGCCGTCTTAGCCCGAACTGGGCGCTTTCCAAAATCCCCTTGTCGCTTGTCCGGCGCCCTGTCGGCATCGCCGGGTCGCACGCACCCGCGCGCCTGAGTTCGCTTTCCCTTTGATCTGACGATCAGGAGAGCGTCCGGCCGACGGCTGGCGCCTTCAGCGGATTTTCGGACATTGCAGATGCCTTTCGCTCGGCGTGTTCTCCGCGTCCGGGAACGACGGCGGCTGCCTCATGCTCCGAGCGATCCTCGCGGCGGACATCATCCCCTGTCCGACTGCAGGCGCTTGTCCAATCCCGCAGGAGCCTCCGGCGGCACCAGCCGTCTGTTGGCCGCTCTCTCCGATCGTCTTCCGAACATCCTCTTGAACTCAAGGAAGACATCCATGTCCGACACCATTTCCGCCACTTCTGATCTCTCGTCCCGCGCCCCCGGCTCCGAAGAGATGCCTCACTCCAACGAACGAGACTGCGAGACCGCGCACGCTGCGAAGAGCCTCCATCTCAGCCTTGAAGATCTTGCACCGACGTCCTTCTGCTCCACAGATCTCGGCAGCGTCACGCTGATCCGGCGTCTCGATGCGATGTCCGGTCCGCTCGCGGCTCGGTCGGCTGAGAACGTCGTCGGCACGGCCTGCGCCTTCTCCGCCCCGTTCCGGCACACCGAGGCGCTGCGCGAACTCGGCCTCAAATCCGGTGAGGCTGCGACCTACATTCTCGTCGGGCGCAACGGGTCTGAGACGCTTGCCTATGTCGGCGAGACCGTCGATGTCATGAAACGCCTCAGCTCCCACCGGCGCGACAAGGACAAGGCCTTTGCCGAGATGGTCTTCGTCGTCACCAGCCGGGGCGGCCTGAACTCAAAAGATCTGGCGCGGCACCGGCAGGCAAAATATGCGGCCCTCATTGCGGCTTCCGGCCGGGTAAAGCTGGTCGGTGCACCGCCGGAAGCGGCCGAGCTGCCGCCCGTCTTTGCCGCCATTGCCGACCCGCTGGCAGATCAGGAGCGGCAGCTTCTCTGGGATCTCGGCTGCCCGCTGCTGGAGCCGTCTCTCCGCCATCCGGCCCTCGGCATTGTCGATGCGGAGGCTGGTGGAGCGGATGTCCTCTCGCCGGACCAGGCGAAGCGCCCGATGATGGAGATGACCTATGCGGGCCTCTTCGGACGTGGGCTTGAATGCGACAACCTTTTCATCGTGCTGCCGGGCTCTGAAGTCCGCGTTCTCGGTGAGAACGGCAACGAAGAGAGCTCTGTCCGAACCCGCCGAGCGATCCTGGAGAAGCGCGGCGTTCTGACCCCGATCCCGGGCGTGGAAGACCGGCAGAGGCTCAATTCCGCGGTGGCGTTCTGGTCGAAGTCGATCGCGGCACGGGTTCTGGCGGGCTCGCATGTGCCGAGCAATGTGTGGCGCCCCATCCATCCGTGGCGGTCTCTCGAAGTCGTCGAGTAGTCGAGGCTCCGTCCCCACCACTCCACAAGGAAAGAACAAAACCGGACCGGCGGCGTCGGTCCGGCAGGATCAACACGTCTTATTTTTGAAGGACAGAGCAGATGCTCATTCTCGACCACGATGGTCTCGGGCCACATGCGGCGCGCGACGTCGCGCGCGTGGAAGCGCTCGCGGCCGACCTCGGCGCGCTTCATCAAGGCCGGATCCCCGCAGCGCAGGATCTCACCGGTGCACCGATGATCGACCGCTGGGCCTTCGTCTCCATCAGCACCTCAGCGCTCATGGGCCATGTCACGGGCCATCCGGTTCTCGGCACCCGCGAGGTCCTGACCTCCGCTGTGTGGGTGGCGGCTCCCGACTTCGGCGTCGTGCGAACCCTCTCCCGCTATTACCGGCTTGGTCGTGCGGCCGATGCGACGGAGATCGGCTCATGAGCGACGATCAGAAGAAAAGCGCACTTGCGGACTATCTGCGGCGTCGCCGATCTAGCGATGACGACAATCCGGCATGTCCCGTCTGGCCCGATCCAGATCCGGAAGGACGGGAACGGCGCGAACGGCGATGGTCCCGTCGTTCGAAAGCCGCCAGAGAACGGCGGCATCTTCCCGATCTCGCCGAGCTCATTCTCCACATGTCGTTCTTCGGCAACGACCTTGCGGCGGATGTCCAGACCTGGGCGGAGCGCGTCTACCCGCTCATCCCGGAGGATGATCGTGAGGACCACACGGCTCTGCGCCACCATCTGACAATCCTCACGGTTTCGGCGAGCCTGGACGATCTCAGAGACACTGCCGAAGCCTTCCGTCGGGCGGGGAAGCTGAAGCGTATCAACAAGGCGGTAGCGGCGCTGCGGCTCGATTACTATTCTGCGTGTCTCGGGGACCGGCATGCGCCGTGGCGCATTGCGGGTGAGGCGATCTCGCGTGCCTATGATCTCCAGACGCCACAGGATCAGGCGCTCGACTATGCGACCGCCGCCGTCGGCTGGCTCATCCATGCGGGTCGCTACGAACCGCTTTCCGCCGACCGGCTCGCCGGCCAACGCTCCCGGCCGCGAATGGATTTCCGCGGCGATACGTCCGACTTCGGCCTCGAAGTTCTGGCGCGGATGCTCGACGAGCGGGAACGGCGCATCTATCGGCGTGTCGAGACCTATTTCAAGACACGCACCGAGCCGAACCGGGACGGAGCCTCACCGACCGGGGACGCTGAGGAGGCCGGAGGAGAAGAGCCCCGGCCGGAGGATCCGGGCGCCGTCGTGTTCCGCTCGGTCGGCAATGTCGAGACATCGCAGCGCGTGGCGCGGGAGTTCGCGGAACTTCTCAACACGCGCCTGCGGCTCGCTCACAAGCCCGATCTTGCGGTCCTTCAAAAAACTCTCACGGATGAGTTTCCGCAGGCAGCCGAGATCGTCTCGGCGATCCTCTCCGAACTCGTCCCACTCGACATCGTCCGGCTCCGGCCGATCCTGCTGGTCGGCGAGCCCGGCGCGGGAAAGACAAGATTTGCGGAGCGGCTCTGCGACGCACTCGCTCTGCCGCACGAGACGTATTCTTGCGGCGGCGTCTCCGATGCTGCGCTTGGCGGAACGGCAAGGCGGTGGATGTCGGCGGAGCCGTCGCTTCCGGTGAGCCTCATTCGGCAGTTCCGTCATGCCTCGCCCGGGATCATTCTCGATGAGATCGAGAAGGTTGGGACGAGCCGCCACAATGGCAACCCGCTGGACGCCCTGTTGCCGATGTTGGAGCCGCTGTCGGCGACGCACTGGCATGACCCCTATCTCCAGGCGCATGTCGACCTCTCGCATGTCGTCTGGATCGCCACCGCAAACGAGCTCCGAAGTCTCCCGGGGCCGCTGAGAGATCGCTTCCGCGTGTTCCATTTCCCGGAGCCCGGGCCGGAACATCTCCTTCCGCTTGCGGGGCGCCTCATGCAGGACATCGTTCAGGAGCGCGGACTCGATCCCCGTTGGGCGATCCCGCTCGACGGCGAAGAATTGGCGGCCCTGCAGGCGGCATGGCCGGGCGGCTCCGTCCGCATCCTCAGGCGGCTGGTGGAACGGCTCCTGCTGGCGCGCGACAGGTGGAAGGCGGAGGAGGAGGTGCAGTGACCGGACGTTATCCCTCGGCACCGACGCTATCAGCTGAACACCATTCACTTCGGCTTTTTTCCGGCTGGCGTTTGCGCTGTTCGGAAAGGTCGAACTCACGCTCCTGCTGCTCTGCCGATCGCCGGACGCGGCCCGCTCCGGCCATCGATAACGTGCCTGCACATTATGATGACTTGCGAATTTTTGTGACACAACCCCGAGACAAACGATTCAGATCTCCGCGCATTGGTTTCGAAGGTCGAGACATGCGTTCCGGGTCTTGGCGCGGACGATTCGAGAGGCTGTGCATGTGTTTCGAAAGCCTGAGAGTTTTGTTTCACGATGTGCGCGCAAGGCAGGATAATGTACGGGCAGGTTGCCAGCACGTTGCGGCGCCAGGGCAGCCTCCTTGCGGGCAAGGCGACGCCACGGGCGAATGCCAGGGAACGATATCGGGAAGAGGATGATGCGGGGGGCCACGGCGCGGCATCGTCTCGCGTCACACCCGGCGGCTGGTGCTCGTAAGCTGAGATCATGAGAAAGCCCAAGCCACGCCGTCCGGAGCAGAAAGACAAGCAGCGGGCCTATCGGGCAAAACAGAAGGCGGAACGGATTCCGTCGCGAGACGACGTCGCCCGCATCGTCCTGCATTGGGCCATCACCGGCGCCCTCGCTCCCGGCGAGGAGAAGCAGCTGACCGGCCTTCGCAACATGGTCATCCAAAAACTGGTGGAGCAAGACTTCTCAGAGGAAGGTGCAAGGCGCCGTTTCGACGAAATCGTGGAGCGCTACCAAAACGGCTGGGACTTCCGTGCCAAACCCCATCTGCTGCGGGTTAAGGAAGGCATCCCCGACGACGATGCGCCATGATTCCCCCCATTACTCCCTGAAACGGCGTTTCCGAGATTTTTGATTCAAAAGGGGAACAACGATCGAGCTTGTTGCCTAGGGGAGATCATTCCAGTCACCACTGCTCATGAACCAGGAATTATTTACACTTTTCATGGGCTCCCTTAGCACCAGAAGCTTTCTCCCGGGCTTCTGTCGCCACCTCCTAGCTTAAGAAAGTCCGAAGGCCTGGATTTTGCGTCTGTGCCCCGCAGAGCTCTTGATGACGATCCTTGCATTTACGCCAGAATTCTTGTGTCGCCGTGATGCGCTGGGATGTAAACCATTGATCGTCGTCGTCCTCCCGGAGCAAAGCAAACTCGGGAGCTGCGAGAGTGTCCATAATAGCGCCAACAACGTGCGGCTCGCTTAAGTCAAAAGGCGGGGTCTGAGGGGGGGCAGCAGGGAGAACGGCGTCTGCCCAATCTGCCTCCCGATCGAACCTCCAGACCCGCTTGAGCCGGCGCCCTGCACAGAACCAGTAGGGATGATACCGCTTGTCCGGTAAACCGTCCGAGTGTGTACGACGGACCCATACCAGAAAGTGGGTTCCTGGACTCATCATCCCTTTGTCGTTCGAGTGAGACACATCGAGCCCTTCTCGAATGAGCTCTTTTTCCCCTACTCCATAACGACCGAGCTGCCGATGAATTGACGATGGATTATATTCAGGAGCGACGTCTACCACCCACCATAGCTGCGGGGGATTTTCCTGGCTCGGATCGAAGTCGCGGAAACTCGGAAGGGACGGGCGACTTCTTCGTCTTTGCTTCCAAGCTTTTTTAGCCTTCTCGAGGTCCTCGGGCCGAATTTCATCGGCATTTTTCCATAGGCGGTCGAACCACTCCTTGATCGCTGCGATGTTCTTCACAAGAACGGCTGCCTCGATCCACCGCGCTTGCTCATCAGCCTCGAAGCCCAGACCATTTGCTGACACGTTTGCTGATCCGACTACCGCCCTGTCTTTCGCCAAATAAACCTTTGCATGAAGAATATCGACTTGGCGGATATCGAAATGAGCCAGCTTCTCTATCTCATATGGGTTGGTTCCTCCGCTCGAAAGGTTGCATATTATCCGGCAATTGCCCGCACTTCGGGCAGGAAGCATTTTTGAAGCCCCACGCCCCCAAAATGCTACTGCACAGCAGCAGCCATCCTGTCGAAGGATATTTCGTATCGCTTCATCCAAAGCCGTTCCATGAAGGAACTCTCCCATGTCCTCCTCCTAAAATACCTAAACATAGCCCTCGGAGTGCGATTTATAATTATCCGAAATTAGCGTCATTTTTTCAGATAGGCGATCATGCTGAGGCAAGCGCTTGCTGCGAGGTCATGCGCTCCCGGTTGCGTGCCCGTCATAGCGCTCGAAGACATGGTGGAAGGTGTCCGATACCTTCGCCTCATAGGTCGCCTCGTCATAGGCCTCGGGCAGGCCGTCGTCGAAGATCGTCTTGATCGCCACTTCCACCTGGCCGCGCGACTGCGGCTTCAGCCGCCAGTTCGGCACGAGCTTGTCCGCCTGAAGCGATTGCAGGAGATCCCGGCACACCTTCTTGACGCGGGTGCGCTCGGCTTCGGTCAGCTTCGGGCCTGGGCGCGTCAGGATATCGAAGACGGCAAGCTCTTCTTCCGAAAGCCCCTCGCGCGCGGCCCGCTGGTCCTCCTCGCTTAGTTCTGTGGTCATCTTCAAAAGCTCGGCGAAGAAGGCCTCGATGTTCACACTGCCCTCATTGTAGCGGGCAATCAGATACTGAAAGCGTTCCAGCATCTCACGCCGCGTCGGGTTCTGCTTCACCATGGAATCGAGCTTGAGATCGAGAAGGGCGCGTAGTCGCTCCGCCTCGGTGCGCTTGCGGCCCTTTTCGAACTGCTCTTTCAGCTTGTCGAAATCGATCCGGTTGAGGTCGAAGAGCTCCGTCTCGTCCTGATCCGGCGGCAGGATATAAGGAACGGGTGCGATCGAGCGGTCGAGGAGATCTTCCACCTCACGCATGACGCCGGAGATATCGACCGGATCGGTCCGTGCGCGGATGCGCTTGGCGACCTCCGCCAAAATGACGACATCGTGCGCCACCTCGTTGGCGGCTGGATCCGGTAAGACGGCCTTGTAAAGCCGTGCGACGACACGCGCCGCCGTGAGATACTCCTTCTTCACATCCTGCGTTTCGAGAAGCTCCTCGACCGCATCATCGACCGCGTCACTCTTGGCGGGCCAGTCAGCCATTGCCTTGATCGCGTCGATGTCGATCCCGTGGCGGGCACAGAACATCTTGGCTTCGACGACCAGGCGGCGCAGATGAGCGACGAGCTCCGACTTGTTTTCAATCGGCGATGCGCCGTTCGCGCCGCCGCCATAGATCGCCAGCGCATCCTTGAGGTTACGGAAGACCCCGAAATAATCGACGATCAGGCCCGCCGCCTTGCCGGGATAGACGCGGTTCGCCCGAGCGATCGTCTGCATCAGCGTGTGGTTTTTAAGCGGCTTGTCGAGATAGATCGTCGAGCAAGAGGGTACGTCGAAGCCCGTGATCCACATGGCGCAGACGAAGACGAGGCGCAGCGGATCGTTCGCGTCCTTGAACTTCTCGTCCAGCGCCTCGTCCTTCATGCGCTTGCGGTGCGGGATGATATCGAGCCCCTGCTGGACCAGAAGCTCCTTTTCGTTCTGGCTCTGGGAGACGACGACGGCCATATCGAGTTCGCGCATGTCCTTCAGCTGCGCCTCGGCAGCCTTCAGCTCATCACCCTCAAGGGCATCGAGCTCGTCTCTGCGCTTGCGGATCTCGGCATTCCATTTGGCGCGCACCTTCTCGTACATGCGCACGGCGGTCGCCTTGTCGATCGCGACGAACATCGCCTTGCCGCGAAAGCCGCGGCCCATGAAATGCTGCACGACATCGTCGGCGATTGCCTCCAGCCGCTCCTCGCGCACCACGAGGTGATACTGGCGGGCAAACTGGCGCTGAAGCTTCTCCTCCTGTGCCTCGTCGAGTTCCGCATCGTCGACGATCTCGGCAAGCTCGTCGGCAAAATCGTCGTTGTCGAGCTGCAGCTCGGGAATGCGGTTCTCGTAATAGAGTGGCACGGTCGCGCCGTCGGCGACGGAGCGGCCGAAATCGTAGCGCGAGACGTAGTCGCCGAAAACTTCCCGTGTACGCTCCTCGCCCGCGATCAAGGGCGTGCCGGTGAAGCCGATGAAGGCCGCCTGCGGCAGCGCGTTGCGCATATTCAGCGCAAGCGTGTCGTACTGGCTGCGATGCGCCTCGTCAGTGATAACGATGACGTCGCGGCGGTCGGAGAGCTTCGGGTAGGTCTCGCCACGCTCGGTCTGGAATTTCTGGATCAGTGTAAAGACGTAGCGGTGGTTGAGCTTCAAGAGCTCTTGGAGATGCGCGCCGCTCGTTGCGACCGTCTGGTTGTCCTTCACCGCATCCGTCGCCGCAAAAGTGCGGTAGATCTGCGTGTCGAGTTCCTGGCGGTCCGTCACGATGACGAAGGTCCAATTGCCCGCCACCTTGCGCAGGATCTTTTGGCAGAAGAACACCATGGAAAGTGACTTTCCGCTCCCCTGCGTGTGCCAGAAGACGCCGAGGCGCCCGGCTTCGCCCTGCGGGCGCTGCTGCACATTGGCAAGCTCCGCGATCGCCCGGTTGACGCCGAGCACCTGGTGGTTCTTGCCGATCTTCTTGATAAGACCGCCCTTCGCCTTCTCGAAGACGGTGAAGTTCTCGATGATGTCGAGGAGGCGCGCCCGCTCGCAGGTACCGCGGATCAGTGTCTCCTGGCGCACCGATCCGGTCTCGCTCTCCTCATCCACGCGTTTCCAGTGAAAGACATGTTCCCATTCGGCGGTGAAGCTGCCAAGTCGCGCTTCCGAGCCGTTGGAGACGACGACGAAGGCGTTGAAGGGAAAGAGCTGCGGAACGGCCTCGCGGTAGTGCTTAATGTTGTCGTCGAGTGCGGAGCGCAAGGGCTCCGAGGGGCGCTTGAACTCGAAGAGGACGAGCGGCAGTCCGTTGACGAAGCCCACCATGTCGGCCCGCGTCCCGTAGATCTCCCCTTGCACGCTGAACTGGCGCACGGCGAAGAAGTCGTTCGCCTCGGGATTCTGCCAGTCGATGACCCGTGCCGTGACCGTGCGCAGGCGGTCGGTGGCGTCACGCACCTCCACCTTCACGCCGTCTTTCAGGAGGCCATAGACTTCCTGATTGGCCGCAGCGGGGACCAGCTTGGTGCGGTCGCGCGTCAGCTCCTCGACCACCTCCGCAACCGCATCCCCCGGCAGATCCGGATTCAGCTTGCGGATGGCGGCGTCGAGACGCGGCGGCAGAAAAGCCTGTTTTTTTGTCCGGCGCCCGGCGGACGATTGGCCGCCCGCCCATTCAGCAGAGAGATCGGCCGTTTCCCAGCCCTGCGTACCGAGCAGATAGAGGGCCGGTTCTTCGACCACATTGTCTTCGCGGAAGCCGCCATAAACGGGCGTCGGTTGTTCGGGAAAGAGATCGGTCATGAGGATCGGCGGTTCACGGGCAGTAGCTGTTGCCCTCGGCAAGGCAATTGAAGGTTTCGATGGCGGCGTTCGTGGCGCGGACCGCTCGGTCGCGCTCCTCCTCAAGGCAGTCGATATAGGCCCGAGCGTCCTTCAGATAGCGTTCCATCTCCCACTTGCAGTCTTCGAACTCCGACTCGCTTGAGAATTCCTGCGCCCATTCGATGCAATACGGCTTGGAAGGTTCGGAACAGAAGAGGGCTGCGTGCGCCGAAGGGATCGGGCCGGAGAGAACCAAAGCGGCCATGACAGCGCGCCTCATTCCGCGGCCTCGCTCAGTTCCTCTTCGACAGCGGAGACGTCGATTTCGCCCGAGACGAGCTTTGGGAGAAGCAGATCGCGCTGCGCGCGGAGGTTGGCGTTCTGGCGCCGAAGACTGTCTTGGAGGCGCAGCAGTCGATCCGTCAGAGGATCCCACAGGCTTAGCAATTCCCGAGGGGGCAACGTTATTGGCAAGTCATGCACGTCGTTGCGGTTAAGTGTGGGAACAGCTGCCCCAGAATTAAAGCCCTTGAGGTCAATGGTACGTAATAGATAGAAAGCCAACCTTGGCGAACCAAGCGGGAATTCTTTGCCCCACAAGGTGGTATTCAGTGGCCAAAAATCCTCCTGAACATACATCACCTCTCCGAGGGAGCCGGACCGTCCGGTAACAACACCCGGCCCTTTGACCCGACTCATTCTATGGGTGCCAGTCGCGCCGGTCGCCGAGATGATTGGTGCGCGACCGGGTTCTCGCGCTTTGCGAGGCAGGTCAAATCCACGCTGCAAGACCACAACGTCGCGTAACCGTCCGCGCCGCCACCCCTCCGGCAGGCGCCCCTCCGGCGTGTCAACAAACTTCGCCGCCTCATGCCCGGGGAAGCGGAAGTGGACGAACCACTCTTCGTAGAGCCGGCGGGCCATCTCCTCCAGGATCGCGATCCGCCGCGTGTTGTTCTCGATCAGATCGTCATAGGCCGACAGGATGTCTGCAATCCGCTGCTGGGTATCGAGCGGGGGAAGTTCTAAGGGAATGCGGCGGATGATGTCTTGATTGAGCGACGCCATCGTCGCCCCATGCGAACACTGCTGCTGCATCCAACGCTGATGCTGCTGCGTCAGAAACACGTAGGACAGAAAGCGGGGGAGCGCCCGCCGCGGGGTTACAATGCGGAGACGAAGACAATCCGACCCCTGCAGCCAGCCCTCGGCATTGGAGGAAATGAAAGCGTGTCGCTCTACGGCTCCCTTCCGCCCGAATACGAGGTCACCGACCTGCAGTAGGTGCGAGTGGAGCCGCGCAGTGGTACTTTCGTTTATATACTCTAGTTTGTCCTCTCGAATGCTGCCGAAACCGATATTTCGCACGTTGATGACTGGCGTCCCGCGCTCAACATAATCGCTCGCCTTAAGCTGCGTTCCGAATGGGCCCGTCTTAACCTCAGCCTCGCCGGCATCCACAAGGTCCCCGACACAAGCAATCGCATTAGTCATAGCGCCCGCTCCAACACGAACGTCGCATTCTCCGCGATCTCCTCCTCCAGTCCCCGCGCCTCCAGGGTGAGCTGCGTGAATTCCTCGTTCAGCGCCTCGAACCTTTCGGCAAAATCGACATTCTCCTCCGCCCGGTTGGCGGCGCCGACATAGCGGCCGGGATTGAGGCTGAAACCCTGTGCCTCGATCTCTGCCCGCGTCGCGACCTTGCAGAGGCCGGGGACATCGGCATAGCCCTCCCACAGCCCGTGCTCGCGCATCAGATTTTCCGCACCGAAGAAGAGCTCCACCTCCTCGCCACGCCACTGGCGCACGATGTTGGCAAGGAATTCCAGCTGCGCGGGCGTGAAGTCGCGATGCGCCCGGTCGATCTGGCGGAAGATCGAGCGTGCATCGATGAAGAGCACCTCGTCGGCGCGCGCCGTCTGCGTCTTGCCGCGGTCGAGGAACCACAGCGTGCAGGGCAGCGTGACGGTGTAGAAGAAATTCGGGCCGACCGAGACGATGACGTCGACCGCGCCCCTCTCGATCAGCTGCTTGCGGATTTCGAGCTCAGAGCCGCGCGCATCGCCCGCCGAATTCGCCATGACGAAGCCGGCGCGGCCCGTCTCGTTGAGCGCCGCATAGAAGAGCTGGATCCAGAGGTAATTGGCATTGTCGGGCTTCGGCATGCCGAGCGGAAAGCGCGGATCTTTTTTGAGCCGCTCCTTGTCGACGCCCGACACGTTGAAGGGCGGATTGGCCATGACGAAATCGAAGCGTCCGCCCTTGCGCCCGACCGCCTTGTGCGGGTCCTCGTAATAGCTGTTGGCGCTGACGACATGGCCGGACAGGCCGTGCACGGCGAGGTTCATCTTGTTGAGATTGACCGTCGTCTGGTCCTTCTCCACGCCGAAGATGGAGATCTTGTCGTTGGCCGTCTCGTTGTGCCGCCGCACGAATTCCGCCGATTGCACGAACATGCCGCCGGAGCCGCAGGCGGGATCGTAGATGTCGCCGTCATAGGGCTCGATGATTTCCACGATCAGGCGCACGATCGCCTCCGGCGTATAGAAGACGCCGCCCTTCTGCCCCTCCTTGCGGGCGAACTCGCCGAGGAAATATTCGTAGACCTTGCCGAAGGCATCGCCGGAAAGTTCGATCGGTGCGAGGGTTCTGAGAAGCTCCTCCAGCACCCAATTGTCGATCTGCGTGTAGTTCTTCGGCAGCGCGCCGGAGAGATCTTCGTTTTCCTCCTCGATCGCCTCCATCGCCGCGTTGATGGCCTTGCCGAGATCCTCGCCTTCGGGAAGATCCTGCAGATGGGAGAAGCGTGCTTCCGGCCTCAGAAAGATGACGCCCTTGGCGACATAGTCGGCCTTGCCGATCTTGCGCCTGTTGCCGGAGCCGACGCGCCCGACCTCCGCCTCCACCGCGGCAAAGCGGCTTTCGGCATAGCGCAGGAAGATGAGCCCGAGCACCGGCGTGGAGAATTCCGCGGGCTTCAGCCCGGTATTCGCCCAAAGCTGATCCGCCGCCGCCCAAAGCCGCGTCGCAACGTCGTTCGTAACCATGATGCCCTGTTGATCGATTCATACTCCAGCCGCGCAGCATGCCCCGGCGCGCGGCAGAGTTGAAGGGGTGGGGACGGCGCGAATGATCCCACCCCGGCACTGTGTCTCGAGGGAAACGCAAATTCGGTCGGACGGCGCCGACCGGCAAAATGGAATCAACGTGGGTAGAGGCAAATGCTGCAGCACTGCGACACTGCGCCGTCGCATCGCGTCCTCGTCCACCTCCTCATGCCGCTCCGGGATGGCGCGAGGCCGCAGCAAAGACCGCTCCCCAGGGGTGAAACAGAGGCTGCGCCTCCCATCGTAGCGCGCCGAGCCCTGCCGGTCCACGTCACCCAAATCCGCGTCTATGCTGACACGTGGTCGCCACCGGCGTCAGATCAGAAAGGGCATCGATGTGCGAAGGCCCCTCCTGAGGATGAAATTTCTGCCCCGGGGTCGTCTTGAACCACGGCGGTTTGGCCGCAGCCGGATTTCCAGGTTGCGCCACCACACGAAAGTCAACTCAGTTGAACTCCAACCAACGCAGCAAGACCTTCACAACACCCGGCTTTATCCCTTCACCTCTAACCACCGTCGAGAGCCGCTCGATGCGGTGCGGCGCCAGTCTCACTATTCTTTGGCCTCCGACGAAGCTATTCCGAGCGCTAATGCCGACCCACACGACGGATTTGAAATGACGAATCGTTTATTTAAGTGCATATTATGTATTCTCGGCGGGTTCTCGTGGATTGCATCCCCATATGGCCCGCTATTTTTTGTGTTTTCGTCGATTTTGATCGCGCCAGCGTTAGCTTTCTCGTCTACTGATAACCATACCACACCGGAACATCATTCAATTCCGATTATCGTAGATATATTTGTATCGATATTGTTGATAACTAGTATAATTTATTTTGTCAACGCCACTCAGTCAAATTTAGTTATCAATTACTTGTATAATTCATCATGTATTTTGTTCCCGGAGCGTGCGGCGAGTTCCATTAAGGACGCCGCGGGTATAATCGGCGACGAAACAACCGCGCGGCGTATGTATATATTTTATAACATTGCGTACGTATTCATCCCGTGCGCATTTATCTGCCTTTCCGATATTCCTAAACGTTATTACCGCTTAATGCGTAACGGTGCAAAAATCTCTCCGGAAGGCAGGGTTCGTAGAATATCTATTATATTTTGTATTATTTTGTCTTCATTTATGATATTTTCAATGCCATTTTTAAGCAATGTAGTATTTCCTAATCCAGGGGATCACGCAATTCTTGATATCAATTACATATATAAGTGGAATATGTGGCTTTTCATTGTCCCTCATCTCGCAACATTCTGGGGCGCGATCGCCTTCATGCAAGCATTTTCGATCTCGTGTTGGGCGAACTTGACAGTATCCAATATATCAAATTACGAGAAATGACGAATTTTGATTGGGGGCAAAAACTATGAACTACAGCGACCTTCCGGCAGAAGACCGCCAAGAGGCTTGGTCTCACGTGGGCACGGCTTTCCAGGCACATATCGACGCTATCATTTTCTCGCTTGAGAGCATGGCGAGCGGATTATCCAGCCCGGCAGCCAAGACGGAAGTAGCGAATACGTTGAAAGCCTTTCGTGGTCTTGGTGCCGCAACGGAAGTGTTGTTTTCAGTGGTCGATGTATACGTCATAGACGAAACTGAACGAAGCGCGGAATGGGATGCCGTTCGTGTAGCGCTAAAGGTTGTTGCCGCATTGGGTACCGGAGTCGCTGTTGCGGGTGCAGCAGCGGCCATTGGATTTAGCTCCCCCATCGCTTTGGGAACGGTAGTTATTGTGGGGAGTGCTGGCGTTGGATATGCTACAGATGAAATCACAAACTATATTCTTGACGCTATGGAGAAAAATCTCCCGATAAGTTTTACAGGTATAAATGCCGATCCTATAGAATACATAGAGTCAAATGGATTCACTAAGATTATCGGAAATGCGTTAGATAATACGTTTTTTCTGGAGTCATCTGGGCTTTTAATTGGAGGTGCGGGAGATGACGAACTGTACGGCTCCCATGAGGTGGATCTCCTTGAAGGGGGGGTCGGTCACGATTGGATTGAAGGCAGGGGTGGCGCGGATGAAATGTGGGGGGATGCGGGCAACGACACCGTGGTTGGAGGTGACGATGCTGACCAGATCCACGGTGGGACCGATGATGATGTTTTGCGCGGGGCTGGCGGGAACGATCAGATATGGGGCGATTCCGGAAATGATGTGATCTATGGCGACGAGCAATTCGGCGCGCCTGGTGATGATACGATACATGGAGGGCTTGGCAACGATACGCTTTACGATGGCGGCGGATCTGATCAGATCTCGGGAGATGCTGGAGACGACGTCATCTACGACGACTCGGCACTAGTAGGCCCCAAGAGCGGTGGGGACGTGGTGGATGGAGGGCCTGGCTCTGACACCGTTCATTACGACGGAGATGGCGGAGGCGTGTTGGCGCCTGGAGGCATCACCATCGAGCTGGATCCATTTAACCGCGAAGGAGACGAGCAGCTCGGGATAAGGATTGGGTCCGAGCTCCAGGAGGGGAAAGATTATGTCACTTCTGTCGAGACGATAGCTGGAACTGATTATTCAGACACAGTTCTCTTGTATTCGTCGTTTTATTTAAATAAAGGCGATTACGACGATACGATTAAATTAGATCTCATGGATGCGGATAGCGAGATCGGAAACGTTGTCAACGGGAGCTATTCAGATTCACCGATCTTGTATCGATCTGGGAGGTTAGGCGACGGCGGCCTAACCGTCTTCGACGTCGATACATTTATCGGGTCGAAGTATAATGATTTAATAGATCGTTCTGCAGAGGAAAGCTCGCGCTCTGCGGGACGACGCATGACTTATGGCGGCGATGGGCGGGACACACTCATTGGCGGGGACCAAGATGACTGGCTCGACGGTGGATCGGAGGCTAATGTTCTCAGCGGTGGCGCGGGTAATGACGTTTTTGTTATTTCAAGTGAAGGGAATGTTATTCGCGATGCGGAGAGTGGAGACCGGCTTTTTTTTCGGATTCCTGATCCAAAAGAATCGGAAGCGGACATGCTTGTTCCGTTACTCGGAGGGGTTGCGTACCACGACGGAGGTGCGCCCGCACCATCGCTTGAATTGTCCTCATTCTTTTCTGCAGCATTCTATACAACAATACCTCCTTATGAGGTTTTGCTTAATGGGAATATTTTGAGCTATGAATTTGTAAACATGTGGGGAGATCATGATTATATAAGTGTTTGGTATTATGTTAACAATAGAAATGACATGGAAGTAACGGTTTGGTTGGGAGACAATCCCACAGAGGTAGACGATGGAGAAATAATATGCGATGTCACAATATCTAACATCGAACCCGGGGACTTGGGCTTCGAATTTGATTCTGGATTGAGGCTTCCTCCTATCGATAGGGTGCCAGAATGGGGCTATGGGGGAGAGCAGACTGCAAGAGAGGCATTTGACAGATTTTTTAATGACGCGAATTTCGAAGAAATGGATACGTGGGAAAGCGTGGCAGAGCGCTGCGGAGGTGATGGAAGCCAGGAGTTGCCTCCCAATGGCGGAGGCTCCGCGGGGGATGACGTGCTTCAAGGTACGGATGAAGACGAGTTCATCCACGGTGAATCCGGGAATGATATCCTTTATGGCGCGGCCGGCGACGACGTACTTTGGGGCGGAGTGGGGAGCGATACCTATGCCTTTGGAGGAGCGGACGGAGCGGATACGATTTCAGAGCAGTCCATTGAGGGAGACCGCGACGTCGTTTTCTTTGGGCCTGATATAAATCCTGAGGATGTTGTGGTCGCGCGGCTCGGCGCCGCCCACGGCAACGCCGGTCTCACGTTTTCAGGAAGCTCCATCGTTTTAACGAACCAGTTTTCCAGTGAAGAGGGGTGTATCGAAGAGTTCCGTTTTCTCGACGGAACTATTTGGGATGCGGCCGATCTGAGGCGGTCCTATCTCGATCAGCAAAGCACCGCGGGCGATGATCTTATCGAAGGCTTCTTCAGCGACGACACAATCGAAGGCGGAGAGGGCGCCGACACACTGAGTGGTGGCGCGGGTGCGGACGCGTTTGTGTTCAACGCCCACGACGGGGCCGATCTCATCAGCGATTTCGATGTCGGGTCCGATGTCCTGCTGCTGCGCAATCTCTCCGGGCTTGCAAGCTTTTCAGACGTGTTGTCGCTGGCGACGGAAGTGGAAGGCTCCACGCAGCTTGATTTCGGCGAGGAAGGTTCGATCGAACTGCAGGGCGTGGCACTCGCCTCTCTCCATGCCGCAAATTTCGCGTTCGAGACCTCCGGGACAGATGCCGGAGAGTGGCTCTCCGGGACATCGGGTGACGATCTCATTTATGGCCGTGGCGGGGACGACGAGATCAACGGTCAACCCGGAAACGACACGATCTATGGCGGAGACGGAAATGACACTATCGGCGGAAGTGATGGAGATGACCGCCTCGATGGTGGAGCGGGCGACGATGAGGTTGATGGCTCAACGGGCTCCGACGTGTTCGTCTACGGCCTGGGGTCAGGAAACGACACCATTATCGATTGGGGGCCGATGAGCGATGTCGATGCGGTTGAGTTCGGCCCCGGCATTGATCCAGACGAGATCGCCATCGAACGAGGCTCTGCCGACACTCAGGATGCGAAGCTTGTCATGGCCGATGGCCAGGCCTTGGAGATCATCGGGCAGTTTTACGCCGACGGCCATCAGATCGAAGAGTTCCGCTTTGACGACGGGACCATTTGGGATGCAGCAGACCTGCGGCAGACCTATCTCGATCGGCATAGCACCGCGGGCGATGATTTCATCGAAGGCTTCCTCTTCGACGACACGATCAACGGCGGCAGTGGCGCCGATACGATCGAAGGCGGGGAGGGTGCCGACACGCTGAGTGGTGGCGCGGGTGCGGACGCGTTTGTGTTCAACGCCCACGACGGGGCCGATCTCATCAGCGATTTCGATGTCGGGTCCGATGTCCTGCTGCTGCGCAATCTCTCCGGACTCGCAAGCTTTTCAGACGTGTTGTCGCTGGCGACGGAAGTGGAAGGCTCCACGCAGCTTGATTTCGGCGAGGAAGGTTCGATCGAACTTCAGGGCGTGGCACTCGCCTCTCTCCATGCCGCAAATTTCGCGTTCGAGACCTCCGGGACAGATGCCGGAGAGTGGCTCTCCGGGACATCGGGTGACGATCTCATTTATGGCCGTGGCGGGGACGACGAGATCAACGGTCAACCCGGAAACGACACGATCTATGGCGGAGACGGAAATGACACTATCGGCGGAAGTGATGGAGATGACCGCCTCGATGGTGGAGCGGGCGACGATGAGGTTGATGGCTCAACGGGCTCCGACGTGTTCGTCTACGGCCTGGGGTCAGGAAACGACACCATTATCGATTGGGGGCCGATGAGCGATGTCGATGCGGTTGAGTTCGGCCCCGGCATTGATCCAGACGAGATCGCCATCGAACGAGGCTCTGCCGACACTCAGGATGCGAAGCTTGTCATGGCCGATGGCCAGGCCTTGGAGATCATCGGGCAGTTTTACGCCGACGGCCATCAGATCGAAGAGTTCCGCTTTGACGACGGGACCATTTGGGATGCAGCAGACCTGCGGCAGACCTATCTCGATCGGCATAGCACCGCGGGCGATGATTTCATCGAAGGCTTCCTCTTCGACGACACGATCAACGGCGGCAGTGGCGCCGATACGATCGAAGGCGGGGAGGGTGCCGACACGCTGAGTGGTGGCGCGGGTGCGGACGCGTTTGTGTTCAACGCCCACGACGGGGCCGATCTCATCAGCGATTTCGATGTCGGGTCCGATGTCCTGCTGCTGCGCAATCTCTCCGGACTCGCAAGCTTTTCAGACGTGTTGTCGCTGGCGACGGAAGTGGAAGGCTCCACGCAGCTTGATTTCGGCGAGGAAGGTTCGATCGAACTTCAGGGCGTGGCACTCGCCTCTCTCCATGCCGCAAATTTCGCGTTCGAGACCTCCGGGACAGATGCCGGAGAGTGGCTCTCCGGGACATCGGGTGACGATGTCATTTATGGCCGTGGCGGGGACGACGAGATCAACGGTCAACCCGGAAACGACACGATCTATGGCGGAGACGGAAATGACACCATCGGCGGTAGCGATGGAGACGACCGCCTCGATGGTGGAGCGGGCGACGATGAAGTCGATGGCTCAACGGGCTCCGACGTGTTCGTCTACGGCCTGGGGTCAGGAAACGACACCATTATCGATTGGGGGCCGATGAGCGATGTCGATGCGGTTGAGTTCGGCCCCGGCATTGATCCAGACGAGATCGCCATCGAACGAGGCTCTGCCGACACTCAGGATGCGAAGCTCGTCATGGCCGATGGCCAGACCCTGGAGATCATCGGGCAGTTTTACGCCGACGGCCATCAGATCGAAGAATTCCGCTTTGACGATGGGACGATTTGGGATGCGGTCGACCTGCGGCAGATCTATCTCGATCAGCATAGCACCGCGGGCGATGATCTTATCGAAGGCTTCCTCACCGACGACACGATCAATGGCGGCAGTGGCGCCGATACGTTATCAGGCTCGGGAGGAAGCGATCGGTTTGTTTTCGGACCAAGTTTTGGTCAGGATATCATCCTCGACTTCAATCCGACCGGCCCCGGACACGACGTGATCGAATTCGACGCCACGCTAATTTCAAGCTATGAAGCCCTCCAAACTGTCTCTACTCACGAAGGGGATGGTATTCGAATAGCAACGGACTCTGGAAACACCCTCTTAATAATGGGCCTCGACCTAGACGCTATGTCTGAAGAGTGCTTCGTGTTTGCTTGAGGTTTTTCGTGAAGGTGACGTTGCCCCCTCGGTTTGATCTAAGTTGAAATTGGGTTCCGGCGGTTGGGTTGTCCCTATGAGCGGGGGAGCAGCGTGAAGCCATTCACGGAACGACGCGCCGGAGCCGTCGTAGTTAGAGGGTTGCGGAGAACTCGGCTGGAGTGTTCCAGCCGAGCTGAGAGTTGGGACGCGCCGTGCTGTAATCGGTGTGCCAGAGCGTTGTCCGTGCATGAGCGAAAGAAGAGAGAAGCATCTCACTCCGAAGCTCGTCGCGCAGACTGCCGTCGAAACTCTCGATGAAGACGTTCAGCATCGGCTTGTCATGAGCGATGTAACACCACCTTGGCCTGTGGCTGAGGCCGGGGTGGTATTTGAGGTGAACTCGCTGCCGTTATCTCTGACAACCATCTTGGGTTGCAAGCATCCACTGAACCCCATGTAGCGGAGTGGCGCGGGATGTCTGGTTGTGTCCCCCTTAATTCTGCGGGGGCGGCTGTTTTCCATCTGAACACACATCTGCTGCCAGCATGATTCACGTAACGGACGGTGAGGCGACCTGCCTCGACGTGAGTCCCGGCGTGCCGCGGCGACGCTGGTTCCCGCCGGTTGATCCCGCTCGATGGGAGGAACTGGCGCCCTGCAGGCGGCATGGCCCGGCGGCTCCGTGCGTGTCCTCCGGCGGCTGGTGGAACGCCTGCTGTTGGCGTGCGACAGGTGGAGGGCGGAGGAGGAAGTGCAGTCACCCGGGCGCGATGCCGTGGCGCCGATGCCGTCTCAGCCGAACAGCGTCTGCGTCGACTTCTTTCCAGCTGGCGTGTTCGCACAGTTCGGAAAAGTCGAACTCACCCTTTTGCCCTTCTGCCGGGGGCCGGAAGCGGCCCGACCGCCGATAACGTGCCTGCACATTATCATGAGTTGCGGATTTATCATGAGTTGCGGATTTTTGTGACATGGCCTCGAGACAAAGGTTTCAGACCTCTGCGCATTGGTTTCGAAGGTCGAGACATGCGTTCCGCTTCTCTGCGCCGACGTTTCGACCGGCTACGCATGTGTTTCCAAAGCCTGAGACTTTTGTTTCACGATGTGTGTGTACGGCAGGATAATGTACGCGCACGCTGCGTTGAGGCGGCGGCCTGCGTCCGGGTGTGGCGACAGGACGGGGAGCGCCGGAGGCCTCTACACGGCAATGAGGATGACGTGGGATGCCGAGGCGCCGCGGCATCGTCTCGCGTCACGTCGGACAGCTAGGCTGCGTAAGCTGAGGTCACGAGAAAGCCCAAGCCACGTTGCCCGGAGCAGCGAGAAAAACAGCGAGCCTATCGCGCAAAGCAGAAGGTGGAACGGATCCCGTCACTCGACGACGTCGCCCGCATCGTCCTGCATTGGGCCATCACCGGCGCCCTCGAACCCGGTTAGGAGAGACAGCTGTCCGGATTGCGCAAGATGGTCATCGACCGCCTGGTGGAGCAGGACTTCTCCGAAGAAGGTGCAAGGCGTCGTTTCGACGAGATCGTAGAACGCTACGAAAACGGCTGGAACTTCCGCGCCAAACCCCATCTGCTGCGGATGAAGGAAGGCATTCCCGACGACGAAGAGCCTTGATTCCCTCGTTACTCCCTGAAACGGCGTTACGGGTCTTGTGCATCGGCATGCGGCGCAATTCTCTCGGCGATCTCAATGCAGGAGGCGGAGATGTTAGACGGAGCGTTCGAGAGCAGGCGCCATTGTTGAACAGATTGGAAGGCGATCAACCATCAGTCTGCATTATGTGGGCACTCCCACATGCCCGCTTCGGACACATGCGAGGAGCTGCCGGAACTCCTCATCATCACTGTCGCCCTTCCAGAAATTGACGAACTGACAGACGACTTGGAGGTTGCCGAGTTCGTAATGTCCGTTGCTGTCGATCCGGTCGAGCGATGGAAGAAAATTCTTGTCACCATCGGGCTCATGCAGATTGAGCCTGATGCCTGTCAATGCGCATCGGTTTTGCTGACGGGCCAGAAGAACCCGGATATGAGCCTCCAGTTCATTGGCGCTCATCCGGAGCTCCTTGTTCTTCAACGTTCTCAGCACCTTCTGCCCATTGGCGTTCCGGACGGTGCTTTCGACATTAATGCGCATCGTGAGGACGGCCTTCTCGACGCCGCCGACGACCCGTCCCTCGTGCTTTCTTGGGCTTGTGGAAGCTCCGCCCGTTTCCATCTCCTCCTTCAGTAGTGTCGAGAATATCCAGCAGAACGAGTGTGCATCGATGAGCCGGACGTTTTTGATGTCCGCAGCTTTGGCGATCATTGGGCGCAGTGTGTTCAGGACTGAATTGAATGTCGTGTAATTCTCCCAGCTGCAGTGGCGGAGCGTCGTGAAGTCGATGTTCAGTGTCGCGAAGGCGCGATCAAACCCTGTTGGCTGAATCGGCATGAAGCGATCGTCATCCTTCAGAAAGAAGAGATAAGCGAGGAGAGGATATCGGCCGCGAAAGAGATGGTTGAGAGCTTCGAAAATTGTGCCTTCGTCCTCGTTGCGACGGTAGAGGCCGAAAAGAAGCCGCTCAACCTTTTGGCGGAGACCGGCGTCCTGTTGCGCCTCCAGCAGAACTCGATGTTCCCGATTGGCGTGTCCGAAGCGGTTCTGCCAGAAGACGAGGTTGTTGGTGAGGTTGAGGTGGCTGTCCTGAATCTCGATTGCCTCTATCGTTCTTGAGACGATCGTGCCGGACCCGATGTCCGATTCTTCCCATGTTTCCAGTTCCAGCTTGCCGCGCGCATGGTCTCGCAGGCGAGGTTTGTAGTTCTCCCAGACGGCGGCCAGCCCCTCATGAAAACCGTGAAAGGGATGGCCAGACCGGCTCTCGATCAGCTCCTGAAAACGAACAAAACCTGCTCGGAAACTCTCGTTGTCGATCTGGGGCGCCACCGCTCTTCTCCTGCCGCGTTTGAACAAGCCGCCGGGAAGCCCTGCGGCAGTCGCTGCTCCTGCAACGCGGCAGCATCAGACACAAGAGGACATGCGCACGCAGGCCGATTAGTTTCATGGGTTGAAGAAGTCTCTGCCCGCGAGGTTCAGAGGCTGTCATCTTCAGAGGTAAGATAAGAAAAACCTCCGAGAAATCGTGCGATCTGGCGAAATCAGGCTCAATCACCAGTGGCGATGACATGTCGCTTTCGGGCGCGAACTGGCATGCGACTGCGACCTTTGAGGAGCTGCCTTTCTGACGACTTCATGCCACAGAAAGAATCAAGCCAATCTGGAGGGCGGCATGGGGCAGGAAACGGAAGAGTCGTCGCTTGTGGTCGTCTCGGTTGGTGATCTCGATACGCTCCAATGCGCATGGTGGCTCAAAGCGTTAAAGGAGAGAGGCGTCGATTTCGCGTGGTTTGTTATCCAGCAGGGGGAGAGCCCTGCAACGGAGATGCGAAAGGATATCCGTTCCAAGCTGGCGAATTCGCTTGGACGATCGTCGAGAGAAACGAAGCCCGCGTCGCTTCTGTCTTCCATGTCTGTTTATTTAGTTGGCGATTTTGCTCCTGCGGTGCCTCAGTATCTCGAAGCCCTCGGGGGGCGCTGCGAGAGGCTCTGCTGGACGGATCACCCATCGCGCCTTGAGGCTCTGGCCGAATGGCTGAAGGCGCATGGGCTTGCAGGGAAGGGCTTCTGTCCCAGCGAGAACGCGCTGCTCATGGCTCGCGCCGCCCATTGTGACCGCGACGGCTGGCTGACTGCGAAAAGAGATTTTCGTAAATACCGGTCCGCTCGCGAGCTTGATGCGGCGATCCGTCAAACTGTCGCGGGTCTCCCCGAACTACTCCACCGTCTCGCGGAGAAGATCTGCACGCCGGTGAACGGGAAGGAGGATGCAAAACATAAGGACTTCTGCAACAGTCTCCGCGTCCTTCTCCATGAGGCATCCGCTAAGGGACAAAATCGCCTGGGTGATGCTCTCAAGTATGCCTCTTTGGACACCGAGGACCCCAACGCTGTCAGTCCGTTCCCTGTCCGTCTGACGACGCGGCGTAGCGCCGCTGCGGGAACTTTCGGTCCGGTGCTTGATCTCGGCATCGTTAAGGTCGGCCACCTGCCATGGGTGCTTGACGCCTGGGAAATTGAAAAAGCGGACAGCGGACCCTCTGCGGCCATGGCTCCTTTCGACCCGAAGCTCAAGATCGAGCGTTCGGTGTTGATCCTTGGCATCGAGACCGAGCGGTATCCTCGCCTGATCAACAATGGGTCCCTCAGGGCCGTTCGAAAGCTCGCCTTCTACGGCCCGCGGACGCTGGTCGAAGAGATCCAGGTTCTCGCGGAGGGGGCTGGTCTCGTCGTGGAGGACGACGCGCGCAGGCAGCGTGCTGCCATGCCCGGCATCTTCATTTCGGCGGAAGCCGATCGGCCCTTTGCGTCCGCCTTTTCGGCGTCTGCCGGTGAGACCGACAGGCTCAGCGCATTTGCGGACCAGATCATCGACAGCGTGCTTTCCGGCAACAGGCCCGTGGAGCGCTTGCGGACGCATTTCTTCGCCGCCTTCGACGATCCGGAGAGAGACTGTATTCGTCTTACGAGGCGACACTGGTATTTCCCGGGCTGGCCGCGGGTCTCGCCGGATCGAAGAGAGCAGACGCTCGCCAATTCCACCAACGAAGAGCGCGCGTATTTTCTGCCGGAACTTCGAGGCAGGCTCTTCGGAGATGCCGATCCTTCGCCGCTCGCGGTGCGCTCGTTTGAGATTCCTCTGGGACAGGATCTCCGGCTCGTTCTCGACCACGGCAATTATGATGTGCCGATTGATTTTTCGGTCGCAGGCGCATGGCTGCATTTCTGCGGTGGGGTCGTCCTTCTCGAATGGGTTGTCGAGCACGAGGCTGAAAGGGCTTGTGAGCAGGAGCGGCAGGCGGATGTCACGGCGCAGTTCGAGGCGATAACGAAACAGCCTGAAGAATGGCATGAACGCGATCCTGTCTCCACCATGGAGCGCTCATCCCGCAGCCTCTGGACCCAGCTTCTCAACCGGGAAACCCCTCCACTCACGCTCGCCCAGGCGATCGACTTCAACGCCGAAAGTCGGTTCACGCACCATACTTATCCGCGCCTTGCGACCGACCGGGGCGGCAGGATGAAGAGCGCCGTCCTCTCGCTCGCCGCAAAGGGTGAGGAGAAGGCCAGGCTCGTTTTCTCAGCACCTGCGAGCGGCCCTGGCGGGACGATGACCGTTGAGAAAAGAAAGCCTGTTGTCGCCTGGCTCCTCTCCCGGGCCCTCGGTGCTGGTGGGAGGCGACTTCTCTCCAGCCAGCTCAGCGACGACCGTGCCCGTGTGCTCACGTCGCTCGTTCTTTTCGGCAATCCCGGCAAGGCCCCCTCGGCCAGGGACGCACAAGAGATCGCGCTGTCTCTCGTCAGTGTGGTCGACCCCTACGGGACAGGCTTTCCCTATGACGAGGAGGTGAGCCGGGAGGAGCTGCGGGCGAGCCTTTATCGCCGCTTTGCCAGTCTTGGCTCCAACATCCTCGTGACCGAGCATTCGATGAGCTTCATCTCCTGGCGGGGCGGAAACCGGCCTCCTTCCGACTGGCCGGGCCACGCGGAGGCCGCTCCGGCGCGGTTTGGTTTTGCCGAGCATTTTATCCATCCCGATCACATGAACGGGGTGTACCGGCGCATGTTCATGCACTTCCTTTTTCTGGAGGCGGAGCTCCGGTCGATCAGCCGCCAGCTGGTCGAGCTGGAGAATGCCCGTGGCGATGAACGGCGTGCCATTGGGCATGCCACGCGCAGCGCCGTTGCCGACCTTCGGCAGCGCATGACCCTCGCCGCCTCGAGTCTGCGCCAGACCATGCTTTCGACGCAGCTTCAGGGGCGCGAGCTGACCGAGAAGCTGGCAGAACGCTTTCGCCTCGATCGTGAATGGGATGCGCTCGATCGAAAGGTGGGCGCGCTGGAGAGGATGGTGGAAGACGAATATGCCCGCACGGACACGATGCGGCTCGGCGTGCTCTACTATCTCGGAATTCCGTTCATCATCGCCGGTTTTATTGCGACGGCGCACCCCGGAAAGCCTGCGGATACCGAAAGCGCGCTTGCGGCCCTTTACTGGCCTGTCGCCTGGATCGCTTCCGTGCTTCCTGCAGGCATGGGCAGCGAAGTCAGAGAAGCGATCGCCTTTTTTGCCGTTGTCGCGGGAGTTTCAGCCGCCGTTTTCGTCTTTGCCAATCGGATTTCATGTCATCTGCGTGGCCTCACGAGATCTTCCGGGCGCTTCTGGGATTGGCTGTTGCGTCGTTTCGAATGAATTTCGGTGCGAGGCAGCTTGTATCCCCGCGGACGAAGGCTAAATATATGTAAATGCATAGTGATTTGGGTTTCAGACGTCAATTTTTACAGTCTCTTCTGCCAAATTTTCCGACCCCCGCGGAGTTGCGGCAATATTCCTGGTTTTTCGGAGATGCTTGCGTGGGGTAGGCTCACAGCTGAGCTGCAGAGACGCCGCTCACGCGACTCAGGGTCGAGAGGCCGGCAAGGCGATCAGATAGTGACGGTGTTCCCGTCTCACAGCTGAGCTGCAGAGACGCCGCTCACACGACCCAAAGCGGCGACGGGGGGCCGTTTTGTCGAGACGCCAGTCTCACAGCTGAGCTGCGCGGGGGGGGGGGCTGCTCACAGGAGGGGTCACGTGCGCTGACCTTGTTCGTATGTCTCGGGCTCATCGGCTGTGCCGACCTCGGTCGCGAATGTCTTCGTCTGCCGCATGGGTCAGGTCGCCCGCGCCGTCGTGGTCGTTTCCATGGCTGTCTCGGATGCCGTTTGCTGCGCCACCTTGATCGAGCGGCCGTAGAAGCTTGTACCCCCGCGGAGATGATTTAACTCATTTGACTGTAGGACAAATTCGGACTTCCAGGCTTCGATTTGTTGAAGCTTGCTGGTTGATGCGCTTACCCCCGCGGAAATGTCTCCAGATCTTCGATTTGTCAGAGGTCTTTGGAAGGTATAGGGTCAGCAGAGAGCTGCGGAGACGCCGCTCACGCGACGTGACGCTGAGTGCCTCCTGCGCATACTTCAGGGTCAGCAGAGAGCTGCGGAGACGCCGCTCACGCGACGCGGCCAGTGAGGGCCGAGCAGGGCAATGACGCGGGTCAGCAGAGAGCTGCGGAGACGCTGCTCACATCGGTCGCTCCTTGATGTTTATGGATGCGGTCGTGAAGGCTGATGGGGCAGTGGCCTGTCTGCCAGCATTCCAGCCGTGGTCGCCGCTGGCCGCGCGGGTGTTTCGGAGATCGTGCCGTCGGGTGGTTCCGGTGGCGGTGAGGGACTAATTTCGTCGCGCGGTCTTGTCGCGATCGTCCTTGGACGCAATTACCTCGGCGACGGAGTTTCACGCCAATTTGCCCAATGACGGTTTCCGAAGACTTGTGGCACCGACATCGGCGTTGCTGTGGGGGAGACGACGAAGCCAGCCGGATCTTCGAACGTGAAGCATGGCCTTTGACCCCCGCGGAAATGCTTTAAACAGCTCAACTTGCTGGTATAACTGGCGTGTTTGTTTCCAAAGTATGCCTTTGGGTCGATGTCGGATCCTATCCCCGCGGAGTTGCGGCAATATTCCTGGTTTTGCAGAGATGCTTGCGTGGGGTAGGCTCACAGCTGAGCTGCGGAGACGCCGCTCACGCGCCTCTGCGTGCCGCAGAGTTCACTGTTGTATTCTCACAGCTGAGCTGCGGAGACGCCGCTCACGCGCCGCCGATACCTCAAACTGTTGCGGACAGAACCGTCCCTCACAGCTGAGCTGCGGAGACGCCGCTCACGCGCCCAAAGCATAGGCTCCCGCCTTATCCTCGTATTCAGCGATAAACTCACAGCTGAGCTGCGGAGACGCCGCTCACGGCGACTGCCGGGTTGTTCCTTCTAGAAGGACTTTTCTAGTGGACTCACAGCTGAGCTGCGGAGATGTCCTCCGTCCGTGACGTCACAGAGCCGTCGATATCTCTTCGCCCGAGGGCGAGAAGGTGTCCGGACCTCCTGTCCTTCAGAAAGAAGTCCGTGACATCTGGCCCAGGCGGTCTCGAGATCTGCCGCCATCACCTGCGGCTTTCTGCGCTTTGCGTGTTCGCGGACGCTCGTTATTGTTTCGTCGAATAAAGAGACTGCCATCGGGGGAGGCGGTTCAGTATGACGCGACTGGTCCTCAGAATCGCGGGCGTCAATCTCGAGAATACGGCATTTGATACGGATGATCTGGCGACGGTCCGCGGTTCAAGCTGGGCGCTTCTGTCGGCTGCGACCTGTTTTGGCTCTGTCTTCTGCGAGTATTTCGCTGCGACCGGGTCGGATGACGTGGACGTCGATGAGATTTATGCCGGCGCATCTGCCGCTCTCTTTCGCATCCGCGCGCCGCTCTCCTGTGAGGACGTCGTCGAGGCCGCGTCGCAGCTCCTGCGAGCTCAGGGCGACGCAAAGAACCTGTGGCCCAAAGAGCTGCAGGCTGTCCTGCGGCATCTGACCTTCACGGTCGTTGCCGAGGAGGATGATGGCAGGGACTTTGCCGATCTCGTGCGCGGCCTGGAGAACAGCGCGGCGCGTGAACAATACCGTCAGCTCGACGTCGATCTGCCGGAGCTGCTTTCCACCTCCGAGAGAGTGGATCGATTGGCGCATGGGAAGACCGACGATGCCTGGCGACTGGACCCGTCCTTCCCCTGCGCCATCGACAATGTGCGGCCGCGGGCGGAATTCGGCTGGCGCTCCGTGCTGCGGCCGGAAGACGGAGAGAGGAGGGCTGTGCAGGACGTGCCGGTCTCCGCCTCGGTTGCGGCGCGCAAGCATTTCGGACGGACGGGAAGACGGAACATCTTCTACGAGGAACATGCAGGGCTCGACAGGGCGCCGGGTTTTGGCTTCTCCGACGATTTCGAAGAGATTGCAGCGGAAGACGTGCCCTCAAGTATTCCGGGACGCCTCGCGCGGCGCATGGCCGTTCTTTACATGGACGGAAACAGGTTCGGGCGCTTGCGGAAAGCCTTCGTGAGGCAGGATCCTGTCGGTGCCGAGAAACGGACTGGAGAGTTCTCCTCCTGCATCATCGCGCCGCATCGCAGAGCGCTTCTGAAGGGGCTGGTCGAGGCGTGCAAAGCCGCCGATGCCCTCCTTCTGCAAGAGCCGAGAAAGAGGAGGCTGGATGGGGAGAAGGAAGAGCGCCAGATGCCGGTGCTCCGTTTCGAGACGCTGCTATGGGGTGGAGACGAGGCCTGTTTCGTCTTCCCAGCCTGGGGGCTGCTGACGGTCCTGCGTTTTCTGGCGAGGTTCCTGAGGGATGCCGCGCCGGTGTCTTTGCCTGACGGGCGGAGCGTGCCTCTCACCTATGCGATCGGCGTTGCGATCTGTCGTCACAAGACGCCGATCCGCCTGGTGCGGAAGCTGGCAATGGAGCTCTCCGACAACGCCAAGGAGCGTGCGATCAGAGATGATGAACGTGAGCTCGATCTCGCCCGCCTCGCCTCCTTTGTCGATATCACCACGCTGGCAGGCTACGAAGTGCCGCTTAATGGTATTGGCCTCGACCGCGAGCATACGGAAAACATCGCGAAGGAGGACCAGCCGAAATTCTATCCGCTTCCGCTATCAGATCTGGAAACAATTCTGGATGTGCTTGGCGATATCCGCGGGATCTCCGGCGAGGAGGCCAGGGGCATCCCACGCGCCCGCCTCGTCGATCTGTTCGAAGACATCAGAGAGTGTGGCGACCTCGCGGGGAGCTATCTGGCGAGTGCGAAAGAGGTGCAGCCGGTCCGTGAATTGTTCGCCAAGGCGAAATATCTGCGCCGCAATGACGAGCCGTTTGGGAGCGAGTATTTCGAAGAAGAGATTGTGCAACGGCTTCCAGCCGCGCCGCTCTCCTTCCTGCACCATGTCCTGGCTCTTTGGGATCACCTTGGTGCGGACGAGGGGGAAGAGGCAGCATGAAAATGAAGCGGTACAGCTGGTCCCTGAAGATTGCGGTTACAGCGCCCTTTCTGACCGGCGGTAACGAGAGCCTCCTGGCCGGTGTCGACAACACGCTCTACCGCGACGAGGAAGGGCGGATCGCACTGTCTGGCGCCCAGATTGCGGGCCATTTCCGTCATTTCCTTTTCCAGGTTGCCGCGGCGGAGAAAGCGGCGAATGAACAGCGAAGGCAGGACGGCAAGCCTGATGTCGAGCCGCTGGTACCATCCGCCCTCCGCTTCAAATGGCTCGGCAGGCCGGGCAGACAGCTTCGCAACCCTGAGGAAATGGAGGATCTTGGAGTTTATGAGGGCGAAGCCGAGATCTCGGCTCCTGACTGGAGCGCCGACAGCGAGCGGGCGCGCCTGACATTTCGCGATTTGCCGCTCAAAAAAGAGGATAAAACCCCGGGCAAACATACTCGCACGCGTATTCGGCTCGGGGAGATGACGGGCGCCGTCGCTCCAGGCGCATGGCAGATTCTAGAGCAGTCCCATCTTCCTGGTGCGGCGGCCGTCTTCGAACACGACGAGCCCACCGTAGAGCTCTATGGCACCGACGAGGAAGCGAAGGCTTTCAAGAGAGCTTTCGAGCCTTTCCGGCATGCGCTCGTCGCAATTGGCGCAAACAAGGGCCAGGGGTTCGGTCGGGTTGAGGCGGATGGCATTTGCCTGGAAAAGCGCGAGACAAAGGACCTCTCAATTCCGGCTTGTGCACATGCAGGCCCGGATGACTGGTCGGTGAGCTTCGAGCTCTCTCACCCGCTTCTCGTCTCGCCAAAGCTCTATTCCGGCAATCTCTATCATGGCAGTGCCACCATCCCCGGTTCTGTGATCAAGGCTGCGATCGCCGAATTCGGTGCGCTTGCCTGTCCGGGCTTTCAGAAGGAGTTCGGTGCGGCGCTCGCCAGAATGCATGTCAGCCACTTCCGGCCCGCGGAGGCCTATGGTGACCTGCCGGGAAGAGAACGAGGTTTTGATATCGTCAAAGTCCCTGAAGCCGGCGAAGAGGATTGCCCGTGTCACATCCACGAGGCAGAAAAAAACGATGGCCGGAACATATTCGAGGTGGACTGGAAAGATCCCCCGAAGAGCAGGTGGGAGCCGAAATGGGTGACGCGCACGCGCACAGCTGTCACTCTCGGCGAATTCACTGCCGATGAGCATCGCCTCTTCAACTACCAGTGCGTCAGCCAAATCCACACCCGCTGGTACGGCCGTATTGTGCTGCCGCAGAAAGGTGAGCAGGAAGAAACGGCAGAGCATGAGGCGCTGAAAGAAAAAGCCCACCAGCTCCTCGCTTTCCTGAAGAGTGATGTGATCCAGATCGGCAAGCTGCGGTCAGGCGTCATCAGCGTCGATCTGAAAGAGAGTAATCCGCCTGGCGCCGTGCCAATGAATGATGGCAGCTGGCGCATCGTCCTGCAGACGCCCGCCCATCTGCTGGACATCCCGCAAATCCGTCGATTGCAGAACGGGGAGAGGCTTCAAGACGTCTACGCCGACCTGCTTCGCGATATGCTTGGGCCGACAGCCGCGACCGCTGTCGACTGGGAAAAGCTTGAGATCTTCGCGCGGCACGAATGGGCCGGAGGACGCCAGGCGGTGCGCTACGATCGCGAGATCGGCGGAGAGCCCTCCTACTATCCCTATCTGCTGACGAAGCCCGGGACGGTATTCATCCTGCCTGTGGCCGAGGCCGATACGAAGGCCCAAGACGCTTTGTCGGGTTCGATCGCGGAGATCGCACGCCTGGGGCTGCCTTCGACAGATCGCATTCGGGGCTGGGAAAGGGCGCCGTTCCTGCGCGAGTGCGGTTTCGGTGAGGTTGTCGTCGGCCCGCCAGAGCGTCTGTCATAGGCACCGAAGATGCTGGAATACCGAACCTTTTCCTTCCGTATCGTCCTCCTCTCGGACACCCATGTGGGCGACGGAACCGAGGCGCCGCTCAAAGATCTCTGCGATGGCGATCGGAAGGCGGCGTACAAGCGCTTCGAGGCCGCCACGAAAGGTGAAGATGTCGACGGGACGACCGCTCTCTTCGCTCGGGGAGACCGCGGTCTCCCGGTGATCGCGTCGACGGGGTTGCGTGGCGCGTTGCGCAGGCTCCTGGCCGAACAGGACGAAAAGCTCGCGGAAGAGCTTTTTGGTCCCGCACTCCTGGCGGACGGTGCGACGGTCGAGTCCGGTCACGCTGGGCTTCTGTGGCTCTGCGGTGGGCTGGCCGACCCCGCAGTCATCCCCAGCGGCTGTGAGGAGCTGCCATTCTGGGACCCGGCGAAACTCACGTACATTCTGCCAGGCAATGCGCGGGACCGCGACACTGGTGCTGTGGAGCGCTACAAGCTCTACAACACGGAATACGTCCCGGCTGGTGCTGAATTCTGTTTTGACGCTGTGTTTCGCGGAAGCGAAGATACCGTTGGATCGAAGGTCGAGCCGCTTCTGACGCTGATGGCGTGCCCAGACGGCTTCAAACTGGGGGCGGCACGAGGTTATGAGTACGGCTTGGCGCGTCTCGCCGGTGCGCTGCGCAAGCCTCGCCATCACAAGTATTCCGTCGTCGGCCGCAGTTTCGCCGCTCCGACCCCTTTCGAACTCGGGCCGGGACGATCGAATGGCCGCAATTACAGAGAGTTTCGGATTTCCTGTCCAAAGCCGTTCTTCATCCAGGATCCGATCCGACACCGCACAGACGAGAACCTCGACTGGCAGGCCCTGCAACGGGAGCCCAATTACCCTGTCATCACCGGCAAGGCTTTTCTTCAGTGTCTGCGCATGGTGGCCGCCAGGCTGGAGCTTGAGGAGGCGCTGTCTGAGGATGGTAGTCATCCATTTGCGTATGAGGCCAATGATCTCCCGGTCGACGATCCCGGAGGACATCTCCGATCCCTTGATCGTCTTGCAAATCTGACCAGGACGCAGCGCCTGTTCGGTGTTCCTGGCTGGGCAAAAATCGTCAATGTTCACCGTGTGTTGGTCGATCCGGAGCCCCCGGGCGTCTACCGCGCCCAGACGATCAAGCTCGACACATTCACGCAGGGTCCGATCGACAATGCCCTTGTCGAAATGAAGGTGCCGGTCGGGGTCGGGGCAACGATCTGGCTCGACGTGCAGCAGAGGCGTTACCCGCAGGACTTTGCCGAGGAAGAGCAGGACCTTGCATTTCTGGAACGCGTCCTTGAGCGGGCGCGAATGGAGGATGCAATCATGCTGGGCCACGCCTCGGGTGCAGGCTTCGGCTGGTTCCGGCTGGAGGAGGCTGCGGCATGACCGATGACGGTCCCTACTACGAGATTGAGTATCTGCAGCGAGATAAGAAGAAGAATATCACGGGCCGAGCTCGGATGGGCTCCGAGTATCAGTTTGTGCCGACAGCTCCGCGCGTCGAAGCTGCTCCGCTCGCCAGGCCGGGGCGGGGCGACGAGACGACACCCGAGCTCAGTCATTTGCGGCCAGTGCCCGGCGGCCTTTCTGGGGTCATCTGTGTAGATTTCATCGCCGAAACACCGGTGCTTTTTGGCATGGCGCAGGAGGAAATGCATCGCGTCAAACCTGACCCAGAGAAACCTCATGTCGTAGAGAAGAGCGTTGCCGTCACCCGCCCGACCTCACTTCCGCTCAACGGCAGAAATGTCTTCTGCATGCCGGGCCGCGCGGCGCGAGGCATGATCAAATCCGTTTACCGTATTGCTACTGCCTCCGCTCTGGAGCCGGTCAACAAGCATCATCATTTCGGCAGTCGTTTTTTCGAGTATCGGCAGTTGCGAGGCTTTTCCGGGGGGAAAGGTAAGCCGCCGATTCCTTCGCTTGGGCGCGGCTGGCTCGTGCCCCGTCAGATCAAGGCAGGGATGTCAGATGAGACGACGTGGGAGTGGACGCTGTTTCCGGCCGGAGCACAAGGCGCGTCTTCCGATATGTCGTTTGCGGATCTGGCGGGTTTTCTTTCTCAAGAGAAGCAAAAGCGGTTTCAAGAGGACTGGAGAAACTACGACCTGGGACGACGGCGACAGCAGGCACGTCAAGAACCGTTTCAGAAGAATTTGAAGGATCGCCTTAGTGACGGCGAATACCTGGTGATCACCGGATCGTTCGGGACGAAACGAAAGGAGGCGGTCTTCGCGGCCAAGAGCAAAGGCGCTGAGCCGATCCTTACTGAAACACCCGGCTTTCATTCCCGCCCCGGACCTATCGAACTCTTTCTGAAGATCAATTCGGACTACCACAAGCAAGGTGGGGTTTTCCCCGATGGAAGCACGCGCAGCGTCACCGGAAACCTCCAGTTCTTTCTTGCCGACTATGCGCAGTATCTGCGTTCTCAGGGCCGCGGAGGTGCAGAAGAGCTTCTTCGCGATATGGGCCTGCCCAGTTACTGGGGGAAGCCGGACAGCAACGGAGAGAGCGACCGGCCGAACCAGCATGCTGTTGCGGAGCAGGGCTTTCCGGGCATCCCGGTCTACTACATTGACTTTTCGACGCGGGATCGGCCATCCAAAGCTTCGGTTGCGACGGGCCCGAACAGTGACCAGATCTTTCTTGGCACGGCGCAGGTGTTCAAAATTCCGCATCGCTTCGGCGTGGGGGATGTGCATAGCCGACAGCCGAAAATCTGCTTTGACCGGAAGAGTTTCACCGACTGGACCGATGCCCTTTTCGGCTCCGAGGATGCCTGGGGCGAGAGTTCCGACCCGTCGACGCTGCGAGGGAGAGATCGTGAGCAGACCCCGCTCGCTTCGCGTCTCCGGTTTTCTTTTGCGCCCGCGGACGACGCGCAGCCAATGGAAAGCATCTACAAGGTTACACAGGGCGCGCCAAAGGCGTCGTTCGATCCCTACTATCTATGGGAGACGCAGCCCGGATCGGAGGTGTCCGACAAGAGCCTGATGAAGGGCACCTGGGACAGCGAGACCGTGGTGCTCGCCGGGCACAAACGCTATCCTGCGTGCCGCCCTTTTGATGAGAGCTTCGGTGACCCCTGGGCGGAGGAGATGGCGCTCGGCAAGGTCGAAAGCCTCGTGCAACCGCTCAAAGCAGGTGCGACGTTCCGGTTGGAAATCCGCTTTGAAAATCTGCATCCGCTGGAGCTCGGGGGGCTCTTGTGGAGCCTTTCGTTTGGCGACCGCAGGGTGTTTTTCGAGGACGGTGTGAGCGACTACCGCCATGTGGGTGGACGGCTTCGCAACAAGGGGCTCGGACGGCTGCGGCCCGCTCATGCCCGTTTGAAGTCTTTGCGGCAGAACCCCATGCCGTCAGGTCTGTGCCTGAGTGATCTTGGTGACCGGAACATTCAGATCGACGCGCTTTTGCTTGCGTTTGAGAGCCAGATGGGGCGTCGCTTTCGCGCCCAGTATTCGAAGGAGAACGATTCCGTCGCAGCCGGCTATCCGGACATGAAAGCGTTTTATATGGCGCCGCCGATTCGGACACTGATCAATCTAAGTAAAAGTGATTGGGTGGACGAAGAGCGAAGAGCGGGTGGCGACTCGCCGATTCACGATCTTCCTGTCGGTCCGGCTGGAAATAAATTGAAGAATACGAAATATTTCCTGCCATTTGTTGAATTGCGCAAGGCGCTCTACCTGAAATCCGCTTACCCAGATCCGTCGCCTTACGTGAAGAGGCCGATCGAGGCGCTGCTGGACGCCTTCTTCGAGCCGGAAGCTAAGATTCCGGATGAGGCGCTGCTTAGGGAAAGGCGCGAGCTGGCAATCCTGGAAGCGCTGCGCGATCCGCTCGCTGCCCTGCGGAAATGGCGACAGACGGACTGATCCACGGTCGCGAGCTCTTCAGCCCGCTCTGAGAGGCTGTGCCAGGACTTGGCCGTGGCGTGGTGCTCAAGGCAGCTGTTCAGCAGATGCGGCTGCTGCGCAATCTGATCCATCTTCGACCATTTCGTTGATTCTTGCTTGTTGCCGATGACCCCATGCTTCGGGCCGTCCGGTCTCGGACATGCGGCGATATCCGCGCGGCGCCTGTTTCGGATCTCGCGAGCTCTGCACTCAGTCTGGTCCCCCGCGGAAACCCGTCCTTCGACGGAACGGGCAGTTTCGATTGAACTCAGGGGACCCGCTTCAGATCGAGACTGACGGCCGCTGCGTCCCCAGGCGCTACCGCGCTCGCCGCGATCGCGTGAGCGCTCCGAAAGCAGCTCAAGGCTGACTGAAAAAAGGCTTTTGTATTGGCCGGCCTTAGTCGCGTGAGCGCTCCGAAAGCAGCTCAAGGCTGACCCTAGCTCGGGCAAGAGATTGTTGCAAATCGGAAATTTCCGCTATTCTCCGCGGGGGCTGGTAATTCGATCCTTATCGCAGGGCGAATGCTTCCGGTCAGGTCTAGAACCTCTTTTCTATCCAGCATTTAAGATTAATCCGCGGGGGTGCCAGCCGTTGAATGTTGCGGACAGCAGGGAGACTGTCCTGTGCGTGGGTGCGACTGGCGTCAAAAAAAGCCCTTCTGCCGTCATGTGAAGCCTTTCGGGAAAGAGTCCATCTTCTCGTGCCGCTTTTGGTGCGGGGCTGACCCCGCAGGTCCGCAAAAGAGCAGCGGCTGCGTCATCCGCAGAGAGGCGTGACCTCCTTACACGCGAACCTCTCCTTACTCTCCAACGGTATCTTCCCGCTGGTGATGGAGCTCTGCGTTCAGGGAGGCCCTTGGTACTGCGCGACCGCCGGGGGGGGGGGCGAAATGGGTTCAGGTGTCCACCGAGAGCGCCTTCCCGAGAGCGCGCACGATCATCGTCAAGTCGATGGCAAAAAGCGCTGTGGAAGCAGCTCAATGCTGAGGACCGCCGATAAGGTCGAAAAACTGTCGCTGTGTCGCGTGAGCGCTGTGGAAGCAACTCAATGCTGAGCTTCAACATGGGCCAGTACTAAGGCCCGTGCGATCTTTGTCGCGTGAGCGCTGTGGAAGCAGATCAATGCTGAGCCTATGCCTGGCAAGCCTTTGATGCAAGTTGAGAAATTTTACGTATTTCCGCGGGGATTTTGCCGCAGAGCAATGGAATTTCTAAGTTGCCTGGCTTCTGATAGAAATTAGCTTTGATATACATATAGATAGGCAGAATCCGCGGGGGTTCAATGTCTGTTCGACTTGCGCGTCGCCAGAAAGGCGGTCATCGCGACTTCTCGGTGTTCGAGGAATCAACCTCTCTTGCCATGCTGCACCGGGCCTTCCACCGCGTGGCGGCGAACAGGGGGGCTGCCGGGGGGGACCGCGTCACCATCGGTGCCTTTGAGAGGGGGCTCGATTTCCGCCTGAAGAGCCTCGCCCATCGATTGCGCACGGGTGCGTACGAGCCAGGTCCGGTGGCGACTGTTGATATTGCCAAACGCAGTGGGGGTGTCCGGACCCTGCGCATCCCATGTGTTGCCGACCGGGTGGCTCAGACAGCCGCCCATCTCGTGCTGCAGCCTCTTCTGGAGCCGGAATTCGAGGAGCACTCCTATGGCTACCGGCCCGGCCGTTCTGTGCCACAGGCGCTTGAGGCGGTGCGGGCCTTCCACGCGGCCGGATTCACGCATGTCGTCGATGCCGATATCTCAGCCTATTTCGACAATGTCCCGCATGTGCCGCTCGTGTCTGTCCTTGCTGATTATGTTCCTGAGCCCGCTTTCGTCAGTCTTGTTCTGAAGTGGCTGGGGCTTTCGGCAGAGCCAGGGCGAGGGTTGCCGCAGGGGGCGCCGATCTCACCCATTCTGGCGAATCTTTATCTCGACCACGTGGATGAGGAGGTGGCGAAGGCGGGGTTTCGCATGGTGCGCTACGCCGACGATTTCGTGGTTCTGTGCCGAAGCCGCCAGCGCGCCGAGAAGGCTCTGCAGTTCGTGGCGAGGCGGCTCGAAGAGCTGCATCTTTCGCTGCATCCGGAGAAAACGAGAATCCGTTCCCTCGATGAAGGGTATGTCTTTCTGGGCGCACAACTGACGGGAACAGGTCTTGCCGCGCAGGTCGAGGCTCTTGCGGATCTGCCGGACGAGCCGGAGAACGACGGTTCTCCGGCTTCAGGAGCGCTGCGGGGTCAGCTTGCGACACCGCCTGCGCGTCGGGTGGCAGGGCGCGAACTTAAACTGCGGAAGATCGGGTCATCGCGCCTGCCGAGCCCTGCGTCCTCTGAGACGGTTGCTGAGGATCTTGCGGTCTATCTTGCCGAAGGTGACGAGCCTGCCCGTCCGGGCGCAGCGCACGAGGCCGCGGACCCCTCGCGCTACGCTCCTTTTGTGCGGCCCGCCTACCTTCTGCAGAAGGGGCGGGAGCTCAAACCCTATGATGCTGGCTTCGGGGTTTACGACGAGGGTGACCTTCTCGCGGTGATCGCGCCGGGAACCATCGACAGGATCGATGTCTTTCCGGGAGCGGCGATCGATAGCGATGCCATCCGCCGGGCCGCCGAGCTGCGGATCTGCGTCTTCTTCGTCGATGGCCGCGGACGTGTCGTCAGTTCACTCGCCGATGAGCGGCCGTGGCGGTCTCGTCTCCACCTTGCCCAGGCAAGGCATGCTTTCGATGAGAGCCTGGCCCTTGATCTCGCCCGCCGTTACGTGGCTGGGCGAATCTTCAATGCGCGGCGGCTGATCCAGCAACTTCGCCAGCGTCTGGACGACAAAGAACGGGCAGAACGTTCCAACCTTGAACGTGTGATCGGGCGGCTCGACCAGCACCGCAGACGTGCGGAGGTGTTTCCTGGGTATACAAATGTCGACGCGGTACGGGGAGAGGAGGGGGCTGCAGCAAGGCTCTACTGGCCTGCTCTTTCGAGTCTCGTCAAACGCGGCTTTGGGGAGGAGCGTTTCCTCCGTTCGCGCCTGCCGCCGGAAACGGCTTTCAACACCGTTCTCAACTTCACTGCCCATCTGCTGCGGCGCGACGTGGAGACGCTCATCATGCGGCGCGGCATCCACGCCGGTTTTGGTGTGCTGCACCGGCCGGACCGGGCGCGGCATGGGTGCGTCTTTGATCTCATGGAGGAGTTCCGCGCACCGATTGCCGAAGCCCTTTCCGTCCAGCTTCTTTCTTCCGGAGAGCTTGGGCCCAAGCATTTCTCCGAGATGATGCTCGACGGAAAAAAGGCAGTCCACATCGTCGAGGAGGGGCCGGGGAAGCTCATCCGCGCCTATGAGCGGCATGTCGATCACGTAATCAACCATCCGGAGGGGGGCAAGACGAGCTGGAGGGGCGCCATCGACCATCAGGTGACGCGCTATGTCCGACACGTCCTCGGCGAGGAGCCTTACGAGCCATTCAGGAAGGATCTTTAGGATGAGCGGGCGACGCCTCTACGTCTTTGCTTATGACATTGCGGACGATCGGCGGCGCGGCCGGGTGGCGAGCCTTCTCGAAAGCCGCGGACTGCGTGTCCAGGAAAGTGTTTTTGAGCTCCGAGAGACGCAGCGCGGTGCCGTGGCGCTGGCTGCCCAGCTGAAGAAGCGGATGCGGCCGCCGGACAATCTGCGGGTCTATCCGGTGCCCGGCTCTGTGCTTGCAGATTGTATCGCGATCGGTGGTGCGCCTGTCGCGGAAGATGGCGACTTCCTGATTTTTTGAGAAACGCGATGGCAGCCGACCGGAAGCCCGAGCCTCATCCACGGATCGATGATTTTCTTGATACGCCGATCGTGGAGCTCTCGCTTGAGGAGCTTCCCTCCTTCTGGCGCACCACACGTGTGACTATCGATTTCGACAGGCCTGCTGATCTCGAAGGTGGCATGCGCCTTCCCGCCGCAATCCGTGGGGCGCTGGGCGAGCCATTGCGGGCGATCGCCGAAAGGGACACGGGCCACCCTCTTGGCTCGCTTTTTCATGTGATGTTCGCCGACCATTGCATGTTTGCGGAAAGATGGCATGTGCCCAAACCCTTCGTCATATGGGTGAGGGAGGGGGCAGAGCAGATACGTGTCGAGATTTCGCTTTTTGGCGAAGCGGGCTGCTTTCGGGAGCAACTGATCGAGGCCGTTCTGCGCGTGATGACGCCTGTTGCGAAGGGTGGTGAAGGCGGGATCTCGCTTATGAACGGGCGGCGAACAAGGCGCATCTGGCCGCTGCGTGATCTCTTCTGGCAGGAAAGCGGACAATACCTTCCTCCGCCGCTCAGGCGGCGCTTCATTCTCTCTTCGCTGACGCCGTTCGGGCTGAGTAACCAGCAAACTGTCCGCCATAGTCAGACGCAGCTGATTGCATCGATTTTCAAGCGCATTGCGGGGCTTGCGCGCTGGCATCGGGTTCAGATGGAACGTGATCTCTCGTTCTCACGGATTGACGAGCTCGTGCGCGAAATTGAGGTCTATCCGCTGTTGGAACCGTGCCTGTCGTCAGTGTCCAGACGTTCGCGTTCCTTCCAAACGAAGGAGCGCGTTCAGACGGGTTTTTCCGCGAGCCTTAAAGTTAATGCCTTCCCGCCGGAACTCTGGCCGGGCTTCGTACTCGGTACACTAACGCATGCGGGCTACGACGTTCCTCAGGGATATGGGCGTTACGAGATCGGTGTGCCGTGGTCTTGAATTCAACGGCGCGCGTTGGCACTGAGTGTGCGAGGAGTTGACTGGTGGGCAGTGCCTTCAATGAGCGCCTGTAGAGCCAGGGCTGAAGCCCATTCACCACGCCTGAAGAAAGGCGTTGGCCGAAGGGCTGGGGCTCAGACCTACCCAAGATCAGAAAGAAGGCGTGCAGTCAAATATAAGTTGAATTTTTCGTCGGCGTTATCTGTGTTTTAATGAGCTGACTTCAGTCTATAAATGTGTAGTATTCGATATCAACCTCAGCCAGTTCCAGAACTTCTTTCGCGTATCGATAATGTTCAATCCAGCGCGCATCGCGCTCTGAGTCACATCCGGCGTTTGGTACAACAAGGCGTCGGATGCCCGTTATAGCAATCGCGCGGGCGCAGTCTGCGCATGGGAAGAGTGTAGCGTACATGGTCGCTCCGCGCAGATTCTGTCCCTGCGCAAGGGCATCAAAGATCGCGTTGCGCTCACCGTGCTCCATCATATAGTATTTCCAGTCAGGATTTATTGCGATCTCGGATTGAGCTTGAGCCTTAGTTATCCCCAGGCGCTCTGGAGGCCTGTTCACTCCCGTCGAGACAACGTCGCCGGACTGGTCTACTATGACTGCGGCCACAGGGCGATGGGGGTCATAGCTGTTCAGCTGAAGGTCTGGTAGTTTCTGGATGAATGTCTTGTCTTGTTTGGAAATGCTCATGTGTCTGGTTTTTCTTGAATTCTTAGATGCCTACCTGGTTTTCGCAGCACTTCAGTCTTCCGAGTCGCAGAGATGAATCTGCTAAGTGGGGAGGAGTTAGATCGAGAAAAATTCTTTCGGGGTGGTCGGCCTTCTCCTCAAGCATCGAGTTTTGATCTTTCAATAGGAAGAATTTACGACGACAAGGGGGCAGAGGTATGCAGCCCTTTCACTCTCGACCCGGGGCATATGGTTCAAGTTGTGTCCGCCGAGATTTTTAATCTTCCTAGTACGATAACTGGCCACGTTACTTATAAAACAAGCCTCACTAAGGAGGGCATATGGGCCCTCACCGTCGGGATTGTGGATCCTGGCTGGGACGGCCCTATCGCCACCACCCTGCTAAATTTCAGCAGTGTAAAGCATACCATACATAGAGGAGATAAGTTCCTTAGGGTCTCCCTGTTTCAGCACCCACCTGTGGATGAAAGAAGGCTTCGGAAGTCACCTCCTCTTTCGGAGTACTATAAGCATATCCAATCCCTCGCTGCCTCTAGGTTTCCCACCACGTTTTTGAATAGCGAGGAAATCGCAGCGAATGCTGGAAAGAAGGTGCTTGCGCGGATACGATTAGAGGGCTTGGCTTGGGTCGCTCTTGTTGCGATCCTCTTTACGGCTATTCAAGTTCTTTCTCCGCCGATTGCAGATATGTTTCGAGGCGCAATATCCGACAACGACGTTCGCGTTCTGGTGCAGAAGATTGAGAAGCTGGAGTCGAAGGTCGAGTCTTTGGAAGCTGAACGGCAAGAGTAACCCCAAGATCCGAATGCCTCTCACATGACCAAATCGCTGCCTAATTGACCGGAGGTTGGTGCATTTGTTATCTTCCGACATCCCAGAATGATGGTTCATCTTTGGCTGGCGCAGATGAAAACGGCCGCGTGGAAACGACCTCTTCTCGCGCAACGAGCGTTTTCCCGGCAAGAGGACTGTGGATGTCCCCGATCGCAGTGAGTGAATGCAGAATGGCCTCCATGACCGGAGGGGCGACGCCGTTCCCGAGCATCTTGATGCGGTCGCGGCGGCTGCCGCGGTTGAAAAGATAGCTGTCGCGAAAGCCCATCGCGGCGCGGAGCTCGTCCACCTGCAGCATCCGGAGCATCGGCTCCAGGCCTTCCCAGGTGACGAGACCGAAGCGGTCGAGCGTGGTTAGCGTCCGCAAAGGCTTGTCCAGGCGCTGCCAGCCCCCGGAACCATCGGAGCCGTAATAAACGATCAGGAAAGGCACGCCTTTTCCCAGCTCCTGCATTGCCCGTCCTGCACGCTCGATGGTCGGCTTCGCCCTCTTTTCGGAGTAGAGCGGCTTTGAAAGCCAGGGTCCATCCAGCTGGACGACGTCGCCTGCCGGGCGATGGCGAATGACGCCCGGGAGGACAGGAGTGGGTTCCCCATCGCGGTCACAGAGCACGAAGAGACGTCGGCGGGTCTGCGGCACGCCAAAGTCAGCGGCATCAAGCACCTGAGGGCGGATCCGGTAGCCGATGTTGCGCAATTCAGACAGCAGTGGATCGTAGCCAATCCAGTTCCGTAACTGCACGACATTCTCAAGCACGATCCAGCGAGGCAGAAGTTTCTGCGCAAAATTCAGCACGTACTGGGATGTGCGGCGGCTGTCTTCGCAACGAGGCTTGGAGCCCTTCGCCGGGCTGTGGTTGGTGCATTCCGGCGAGGCCAGGAGGAGGTCGATCTCCCCCTCCCGTATCTCGGTTTCAGGCTGGCTGTCCGGTCCGAGCTCGCGGGTCTCGACCGTCGCATCAGGGAAATTGTCCTGATAGGTCTGCGTGGCGAGAGCCCAGGCATCAATGCCACGTATGACCTTAGCCCCCGCCATACGTGCTCCTTCGCTGGAACCTCCGGCGCCGCAGAACATGTCGAGGACCTGAATCGTCATCTGGAACGCTTTATCAGAAAGGCTCTGAAAAGCCAGGTGGCACGTGGCCGCTATTTCTCATGCCTCTGCTCGTCCAAGCACTTGAGTATCCGCTCTCGGACACGTTCAGGTGTCTCTTCGATCTGATGCTCCCAGATCCTAAGGACCCTCCAGCCTGAGCGGCGGAGACGGGCATGGTTGCGCGCATCCCGGCGGCGGGTCGCCTCGATCTTCTTTTCCCATTTTTCTGACAGTTTCAGACGCCAGCGTGGGAAGTGCCATCCGTGCCAGAAGTCGCCATCGACGAAGATTGCGACACGCTGTTCCCGAAATACGAAGTCGGGCCTGCCCGGCAGATCGCGCACTTGCAGCTCTGGTGTGAGTCCCAGATCAAGAAGGATCGATGCGACGGCCCGCTCTGGTCCTGTATCCCGCCCTTTGATCCGGGACATGACCGCGCTGCGCGTTTCGGCGCTCATGATATCGCCGCGATGCTGTCGCGTCCCATCGCCACCAGGTTGAAGTTTCGGTAGCCTGTTTCGGACTTTTCTCGATCGGGCTTTTTCTTCCGGCAATGCGTCAGCTTCCTCCTTCAGCATCAGCTCTTATCGGCTCACTTCGCGGCGTCGGGTATTCGCTCGAGACCGCTCTCGCCGATATCGTAGATAACAGCATAGCCGCAGGCGCCCAGCGGATCGACATGCGCTGGGACTGGGTGGATGGGAATCCGGTTGCCGAGATTTCCGACGACGGCTGCGGCATGAGCGAAGAGGCTCTTCTGGAAGCGATGCGATTTGGCGGGATGGGGCCGCAGGTCGTCAGATCCGAGACAGATCTCGGTCGCTTCGGTCTCGGTCTCAAAACGGCATCATTCTCCCAGTGTCGCAGTTTGAGTGTGGTTTCCAAGACAGCCGAGGGGACCTTCGCCTTCACCTGGGACCTGGATCAAGTCGAGGCTGCGGGAGGGGCATGGTCCCTCATCGACGGCGCTGACGGCCTACCTTCCGACAGCCTCGATGCCCTGGCTACCAGACCATCGGGAACGCTCGTTGTCTGGAGGAAGGTCGATTTTGGGCGTGCTTCGGATTTCCCAAGCCATGCGGCCTTTCTGTCCGACCTGGAACGCTCCGAGCGCCATCTCGGGATGATATTTCATCGCTTCCTCCGGGGCGATGCCCGGCGAATCTCGATCTTCCTGAATGGGCGAGAGATCTCGCCGTGGGACCCATTCATGGAAAATCATCCCGCGACCAATCGGAGCCCGGAGCTCAGAGTCAGGACTCCCGGCGGCCTCGTCCGAGCACGAGGCTTCGTGCTGCCGCACCGCGACCAGTTCCGCAGCGAGCAGGAGTACGAGGCTGCGGGTGGTATCGGTGGCTGGACCGTCCATCAGGGCTTCTACGTCTATCGACAGAAGCGACTTCTTTCCGCTGGTGGCTGGCTCGGGCTTGGTGGAAGCCGCGCCTGGACTCGCGAAGAGCCCAGCCGACTTGCCCGTATCGCAGTCGACATCCCGAACACGGCGGACCAGGACTGGCGGATAGACATCCGCAAGGCCATTGCACGGCCGCCTGACACCGCGCGTCGGGCGCTTCTCAAGATCGCTGAAGACATAAGAAGTAAGGCGAGGGAGGTCTTCATCCACCGTGGAAACCATGGTCCTCGCTCCCCCAAGGAAGAAGTGGCGCGCATGTGGGACGTTGCAGGCCCGGATGACTCTCGCCGCTACAAGATTCGACGCGATCACGACCTTGTAGCTCTCTTGAACGAGCAGCTGGACGATACCGGCAGGGGCCTTCTCGGTGCACTGCTTGATCAGATTGAGCGGACTGTCCCGGTCGAGCGCGTATGGTTCGATGTCCATGACCAGGGCGTGCCAGCCAGGGCCGGTTCAGATAATCTCGTTGATGCTGCCATGTCCATCGCACGCATGATGGTAAAGACGGGAATTCCGATAGATGAGGCTGCGTCGCGAATACACAGAATGGACCCCTTTGACACAATAGAAAATCTGCCCGAGAAGCTTCTCCAAGCTTGGGGGAGCTGATTCCATGTCGCAGATCGAGAACTCCATTACATCCATGGCGGTGGTGTTCATCCGCCAGCGGCATGGCGGAAGTGCCGTAACCCGCGAGGAGATTACGAGGGCCGTCCGGGAATGTGCATCTCTCATGACGGGAACGTCGGATAGTCCGGATATTGATCTGGAGGCGCTGGCCGCCGAGATCGAGACGCGGCTGGTGGTCAAGGTGGGCAAACCGACTACCCTTGTGGATCAGCGTGACCACGTTCCGTGGTACTTCGGAGACTGTAAATCGGACAGGCGGTTCTTCAGACGCTACTCGGAATTTCTCTTGCAGGACCAGGGATGGCCAGCTGCGACGGTCGAGACAATCGACGAAGCGACCGATCTTATTATGGAGCAACTGGAGGATCCGCAGCGAAGTGGGGTCTGGGATCGCCGGGGCCTCGTGGTGGGGCACGTCCAGTCCGGGAAGACGGCCAACTACGCCGGGCTGATCAACAAGGCAGCTGATGCAGGCTACAAGCTCATCATCGTTCTGGCGGGCATGCACAATGTTCTGCGGCAGCAGACGCAGCGTCGGCTGGATCGTGATGTCCTGGGCTATGACACCACGCCTCCGAAGAAGAATGGGCATGGCTACGTGCGCATCGGCGTGGGGGAACTGGATGGAAGTGTCCACGCCGAACATCTAACGACCCAGGCGGTCAACGGTGATTTCAGCCGTCGCCTTGCTGAGAATCTTGGAATAGGCGTGCAGCAACGCCCTGTCCTGCTGGTCGTCAAGAAGAATGCCAAGATACTCGAAAACCTGAATAACTGGGTGAGCGAGGTGCTGACGCCCAAAGGCGACACGGAAGCTCGCCCGCTCCTTCTGGTCGACGATGAGGCAGATCAGGCATCCGTGGACACTGGCGAACAGGTGTTCGACGAGGATGAGATACCGGACCCGGACTATGAGCCGAAGCGCATTAATGGGCAGATCCGCAGGCTGCTGAACGCCTTCACGCGGTCGGCTTACGTCGCATACACGGCCACCCCCTTTGCCAATGTCCTGATACATGATCAGGCGACTGCTGACGGCTTCGGTGACGATCTCTTTCCGCGAAGCTTTATTGTCAATCTGCCCGCCCCGTCCAACTATGTCGGGCCCCGAACGGTTTTCGGTATTGATCAGGAAGAGGATGAGGCCAGCGAGGGCGTCCTGGATGTCATTCGCACTGTCAAGCAAGAGAGAGAAGGCTGGATCAGGCAGGGTCATAAGAAGACCTTCACACCTCGTTTCAAGAACGAGGAGGAGATCCCTCCTTCCTTGCAAAAAGCGGTTCTTAGCTTTGTGCTCGCATGTGCGGCGCGTGCAGCGCGGGGCAAGCCCCAGGCCCACAACTCAATGCTGGTGCACGTTTCCCGGTTCAAGGATGTGCATCAGAGGGTCTTCGGTCAGCTTGATGCATGGCTGTCTGACCTGAAACGGGCGCTGCGGTACCGCACTGGGGCGGAGAAAATGGTTGAGCGGATGCGCCAGCTTTGGGAGGCTGATTTCGAGCCAACCTCAGCGAAGGTACGCAATCTTGACCTCGGGAAGGATATTCCGTTCACCCTATGGTCCTCGATCGAACCTCTGCTCGCGGACGTTGCTGACCGTATTCGCTGCCAGGTCGTCAACAGCGATCTGAAGGAGGGCCTTCCATACGAGGACTATGAGAAGCAGGGGCTCGGCCTGAATGTCATAGCAGTCGGAGGTGACAAGCTGTCCCGCGGGCTCACCCTGGAGGGACTCACCGTCAGCTATTTCCTCCGCCCCTCCAAAATGTATGACAGTCTGATGCAAATGGGGCGGTGGTTCGGGTATCGGCCAGGCTACGCAGACCTCTGCCGCCTCTATCTCACATCCGACCTCCAGCTCTGGTTCCGGCACGTAGCCACAGCGGCGGAAGAACTCAGGGATCGGCTCGACCATATGGCGAGCATCGGCTCAACACCGGAACAGTATGGTCTGCGCATACAATCGCATGAGATCCTCATGGTTACGGCGCAGAATAAGATGCGTCACTCCCGAGAGTTTCAAATCTCATTCCAGGGCGAGGCCAAGATACAGACAGTGTTCTTTCGGGACCGAAAGCCGAATGAGCACAATGCGGCGAAGGTGGTGGAATTCCTCGAGACGCTGGGGCGTCCTGTTGAGCGAAATGGCCAGACCGATTGGAGACGTCATGAAGGGCGACGTCTATGGAAGGGCGTGCCTGGGCTTGATGTGGCCGACCTCCTCGGTTCGCTGAACTTCCCGGAAGAGGCGCGGGACGTAAATGGATTGCGCCTGTCTTCCTATGTGCGCGAGCAGCTGAAGGCGGGCGAACTGACGGAATGGACGATTGCCGTTCAGTCCGGTCGGGGCGAAAGCCGGGAATGCTCTGGATGGTTGTTCGCAACGATTGAGCGGAAGCCACTGAGCCGCGGAAAAGACGTCGGACGGTACGTGGTCAAGACCATTCTCTCACCAAGAGACGAAGCGGTGGATCTCTCCCATGAGGAGTACGCTGCAGCTCTGGCTGAGACCAACCGCACTCGAGAGAAGCAGGAAAAGCCCGCTGCGGACAAACCTGATGGCGTGGATATCCGCAAAGTCCGAGGCCAGGACCCGAGGCGGGCTCTCCTTCTGCTCTACCCGCTTTCCCCGTCCAAGGCCGAGCTCTCCGATCTCGATGTTCCGGTGTTCGGCATTGTGGTGAGCTTTCCAGACTCGGAAAGTGGCAGGGCCGTCAGATACAGGTTCAACACTGTCGAACAGCGGTTTGAAATACTCGAATGAGCAGCGTCCGCTCTGAGCTCCTCCAGAAATGGGAGGAAGCAGCTGCAAGCCAGCCGGGAGGAACGGAGTGGCGTGCCATCGCCCTCTCCGTTCGACAACCGCTGCGCGTCCTGGCCGCCATCCGTGAGCCGGATGAGCGACCGGCCCTCCTTCTGGAAGCGCCCCTCTCCGACGCGCCTCATCGGCGTTTGCGATGGCACTCGGACGGCATCACCCTGATGGATCAGCGGAGGCCGAACGAGACAACAATCCGGCTGGCGATCACGCTTGAGCGGAATGCCTTGCGGGAAGTGTTTGAGGTGCTCGCGGCTGACCTCGTCGAAGTGGCGGCTAGGGCCCACCAGCCTTCCGGCGCAATTGCAGCCGTCATTCGAAGATTGGAGGCCTGGCAGGCGTGTCTCAAAGCACACCGCTCTGGCCTGTCGAGCGAAGAGCAGCTGGGCCTCCTGGGCGAGCTTGTCGTGTTGCGGCTGATCGCAGAGGAATGCGGCTATGCTGCAGCCGTCAGTGCGTGGCTTGGGCCGCTCGACGGCCTCCACGATTTCGATCGGCAAGGGACAGCAGTCGAGGTGAAGAGCGCTGTTGGCGTCGGTTCTCTCTTGCCGATATCCGCCCTCGATCAGCTGGATACTACCGGCCTTGCTGCGCTACTTGTCGCCCGGCCCCGTTTTCGTGAAGACCCTGAAGGCCTTTCGCTGTCTGGGATGGTTTTGGAGGTCATTGCGGAGATTGAAGACCATGCTCCTGCAGTCCTGATGAGTTTCAAGGATCGACTTCTGCGTGCGGGGATTATTTTAAGCACAGAAGGGCCCCCAGACGGCCTCAAGGTCAAACTTGAAGAGCTATACGGGTATTCCATCAGTCCTGATTTTCCGCGGCTTACCCGTTCCAATGTGGAGACGGCGATCACAGAGGCCTCCTACCTAATCGATGAAAGAGCTCTCGAAGCCTTCCTGATTGATGAGAGGGCGCTCAGAAGGGCCGCGAAGGCAATGGCGGAAGACAGCAATGGATGAGGAAGCCCTTGAGAGTTTCGCGCGGGAGTTGAAGGCCGAGGTCGAGGAATCGGTGAACTCCGGTGCGGGCAGTATCTATGAAGAAGAGGAGTTCACCCGCATCATCCTTGAGCGCCTTGCAGAAGAGGGGGCGGTCGAGAACCCAGTGCCCCTCTGGCAGGCTGGTCAGTTTGGCCGCATGAAATACCGGATTACCGGCTATTCAATCCCGGAAGATGAGGAGCGGCTGCTTCTGGTTACGACCGTTCACACGGGCGAGGTTCCGCCTCGTCCGCTCACGAGCGATGAGGTTGTGGGCGCCTGCAGGCAGGCGCTCAGATTCTACGAATGCAGCTGTAAGGGGCTGCACGAGAAGATTGAACCCTCGAACACGGATGCGAGTGATCTCGCGCGAAGAGTGTTTGATGCCCGAGATGATATGCATGTGTTGCGCATTCTGCTGTTGTCAGACGGCATAACCGGCCTCCGATCCTTCGACACGAAGAAGGCCGCGGATGGGACGCGTATCATCGTCGATCTGTTTGGCATCGAACGCCTGCACCGCATTCTCGGAGAGGGGCTCGGACGGGACGACATCGCGATCGATTTCGGTGAGGAGCTCGGCTTGCCTCTGCCCGCGCTGAGGGCCTCTGGCACGGATGCGGATTATGAAGCCTATATGGCTGCTGTCCCGGGAGAGCTTCTCGCCAGCATTTACGAAAAGTACGGCACCCGTCTGCTTGAGCTGAACGTGCGGGCATTCCTCGGGGTGAGAGGGCGAAAAAGCGTCAATGCTGGTCTGCGAGGGACGATACGTGAGGCGCCTGGGCGATTCCTCGCCTACAACAATGGGATTGTCGCGACCGTCGACGACATCGAGGTCACTGAAACAGCGCCAGGCCTCTTGGGCATCAAGTCGGTACGTGGTCTTCAGATCGTCAATGGCGGCCAGACAACGGCCAGCCTGCACCGCGCCAGGCGCAACGATCGCGTCTCGCTGGAAGGCATCTCTGTCCCTGCAAAGATCATCAAGGTCGGCGGCGAGCATCTCGATGAGATGGTCAGTGCCATTTCGCGTTCCGCGAATAGTCAGAACACGGTTCAGCCCGCGGACTTCTCCGCGAATGATTCCTTTCATGTCGCAGTCGAACAACTGGCGAATAACACATGGCTTCCGGACGGCAGCGGCCGCTGGTTCTATGAACGTGCAAGGGGAAGCTACGGCGCCGCGGAATTGCGGGCCTCCTTCTCTGCGGGCAATAAGCGCCGGTTCGCCAAGGAGACTCCGAAGGCCCGACGGTTCTCAAAGACCGATCTCGCTCGTTATCTCAATGCCTGGAGTGGCGCTCCCCATCTGGTCAGTTTCGGTACGCAGAAGAATTTCCAGTACTTCATGCAGGCGATGAAAGATGAACGCCCGGCGGGCTTTGAGCCGGACGCCGCTTGGTTCAAAGATTTCATCGCAAAGGCGATTCTGTATCGCAGCGTGCAGTCTCTCGTGCGCGCTGCCAAATACCCCGCGTATCAGGCCAACATCGCTGCTTATCTGGTTGCGCTGCTCGCTGAGCATCACGGGGATCAGATTGATCTCAGCGCAATCTGGAACCGGCAGGCGATCTCGCCGGAGCTTTGCGAGATGATCCGCGACTGGGCCGGGGAGGTGGACACCGCTTTGCGACGCACTGCAGGCAGCAGGATGCCGAGTGAATGGGCGAAGAAGGAGGGTTGCTGGACGGCAATTCGTCAGCTCGAGTTCCGGGTTTCCGATCCCGCTCCACCAGAATTTGTTTCTATCCCAGCGAAGGTGGGAGGGCGGCAGGAGGCAGTTGGATGATGCCAGCTGCAGCCTCGTTCGTGCCTCAGCTCCGCGAGTGATGAATCCGACAGTGCGAGTCCTAGAGGCGGCAGAAGGCGCATGCACTCTCTGACGAGATAGGCCAACCGGCAGAAATCACCTCTGCGCCGCCGAGGTCTTGCCGACGTTGCCGAAATTTCGTATCCATTTGCGATCGCAGGCGGCCTAAAAATGCGAAAAATCGAGCTGTTTATTAGCGGCTTAGGAGTGTTATGGGTTCGAGTCCCCTAGGGAGTACCAGCGCCTAAGTCCTTGATGCGGGCATGTGGCGGGTTTTGTTTCGGAGTTTGGGTTTTGACCGCAAAGTCCGGTATGCGCGCTTCTCGGGATACTCTCTCTCTCTCTCTCTCTCTCTCTCTCTCGACATCCACACGTCTTCGGATCGGCCGTTTTGCTGGGGTGCGGTGCGGGCGGCGTTTTGTGCGGTGGTTGGGAGCGGTGTTGTTGAAGGGGGAGCGGTCGCTTCGGCTGCGCGGCATCGTCTTTCAGGGATGATCTCCTGTGCCTTCGGGGGGCTTCGGGCAAGGTCCATTTCCGTGCAGCTCATCGCCCCGTCACGACGAGTTTCGAGCAGGCGCTGGCCCAAAAACGTGGCCTGCGCTTGTGCGCGCCGGCGTTTTTGAGGGCGGATAGGCGGATTTTGAGGCCGGGCGGCGGCAGTCCTTTCAACAATCGAGCGATGACTGTTTGAAAGAGTGACGTTCGGGTGTCCCCCGCGGTTCTGCTTTCACAAATCTTGCGGCTCGGAATCCCGGGGTTTTCAAGGGGTTTTGCCCCTCTCCGCGGCCCGCTCTGTTGGAAAGTTTCGTAAAATCCGGCTTCGAAAAATCACTAGGGTCTCAGGAGTGAAACGAACTCCTTGAAGGGTGAGACCTCGGATGAACGAGCAAGTCCCGATTGAAGGCCGCGCCTCGGCTACAGCGTCGACGGCGGCCGCAGAAAAAGGTGGCATCCCCGGCTGGTGGATCACCATTTTCCTCTTCTGGCTCGGTTGGGTGTTCATGTACGCCGACCGAACCGTCCTCAGCCCAGTGATGCAGGACATACAGACCGAATTCGGCCTGAATGGGACCGAATTGGGGCTGATCAGTTCCCTGTTCTTCCTGGCCTATGCCGCCCTGCAGATCCCGGCCGGTATCCTCGGCGACCGCATCGGCCGCAAGAAGGTCCTCGTACCGGGCTTCCTGCTCTTCGGCGTCTTCACTGCCGTCAGCGGCATGGTCAAGACGTTCCCGCAGCTCATTGCCGCGCGCATCATCACCGGGGTGGGCGAGGGCACCTATTACGGGCCGCAATACGGTATCTCTTCGGAACAGATTCCGCAGAAATTCCGCTCCCTCGGCAGCGCCATCATCAATTCCGGCATGGCCTTCGGCATTGCGCTCGGCCTGATGATGTCGAGCTGGGTGGCCTATACGCTCGATCTCGGCTGGCGCATGCCGTTCTATGTGCTCGCGGTTTTGACCATGATCACGGGTCTGTTGATCTGGGTTCTGGTCAAGGAGCGCCCGCGCGCCAAAAGCGCCGAGGGCACGTCGCAAGGCTCGTCCTTCAAGTCGCTGATCAAGAACCGCAACCTGCTCCTCACCTATCTGATGGTGTTCTGCTCGCTGTTCGGGTTCTTCATGATCCTGACCTGGCTGCCTTACTATCTGCAGACAGAGCGCGGCATTCCGGCCGAAAACATCGGCAACATCGCCTCGCTCGTGGCCTGGGTGTCGATTCCCGGCGGGCTGCTCTTCGCCCACATTTCCGACCGGCTCGGCAAGCGTCGTCCGCTGGTTCTGGTCCTCGTCCCGATCGCGGCCATCAGCCTCGTCTCGATCGCCTTCCTCGACGACGTGAACCAGATGATCGCGGCGATCTGCGTCTACGGTTTCTTCGGCAAGCTGGCACTCGATCCCGTGCTGATCGCCAACGTCGCCGACAACGCCTCGAAGGAATCCTACGGCACCGCCTTCGGCATCTTCAACTTCGTCGGCATGTCGTCCTCGATCCTCGCTCCGACGATCGCCGGCATGATCGCCGACGCCACCGGCAGCCTCGCCGCCAACTTCTATCTCTCCGCCGTCATCCTGATCGTGGGCATGCTCGGCATGATGTTCATGAAAGACGTCCGCAAGTCTGCGGCCGAAAAGGAAAGTTGAGATGCTCAGTGCTCGACTGATCAAAGGAAACTTCCAGGATTCCGTGACCTTGATGGTTCTCTCCAGGGACCTTTCGTCCCTTCCCGAGGTGAACCGGGTGTCGGTGATGATGGGAACCTCCGCCAACAAGGACGTCTTCCGCGAAACCGGCATGTGGCACGACGATCTGGATGACGCCACGCCGAACGATCTGTGCATCGTCATCGATGCGGAAGGCGAGGATGCGGGTGTCGCCGACAAGGTCGCCGCCCAGGTGGAAGAGCGGCTTGCCGCCATGGCCAAGGGCGGGTCGAAGGCCCGCTATCCGGTGGCACGAAGCTTCCGGCGCGCCTGCGACCAGCTTCCGAAAGCCGATCTCGCGCTGATCTCCGTGGCTGGCCAGTACGCCCACGATCTGGCGAAAGAGGCGCTCGATGCCGGCCTCAACGTGATGATCTTCTCCGACAATGTCAGCGTCGAGGAAGAGCGTGACCTCAAGGAGCAGGCGCGGGAGCGCGGGCTCCTGGTCATGGGGCCGGATTGCGGCACGGCGATCGTCGGCAAGGCGCCTCTCGCCTTCGCCAACCGCATCCCGCAGGGGCCGATCGCCGTGGTCGGCGCCTCCGGCACCGGTCTCCAGGAGGTGACCTGTCAGATCGCCCGCGGCGGCATGGGCATCAGCTATGCCCTGGGCCTCGGTGGCCGCGACCTGTCGGAGAAGATCGGCGGAACCTCCGCCGAAACCGCTCTCGATTTCGTGGCGGCCGACGAGGCGTCAAAAGTCGTCGTCTTTGTTTCCAAACCCCCCGCGGCGGCCGTGCGGGCCAGGCTCCTCGACAAGCTGAAGCAGCTTGGCAAGCCGGCCGTCGCCCTCTTCCTGGGCGATCATCCCGACCGTCGGGACTTCGGCAATCTGCACCTGACACGCACGCTCGACGAGGCGGCAGCCTTGGCCGTCGATCTCGCCAAGGTCGAAGAGCAGGCGGCGAGCGTGCCGGCCGTCACGGCGAAGGGTATCCGCGGTCTTTATACCGGCGGCACGCTCGCCGGAGAGGCGGCGCAGCTTCTCGCGGAAGCCCTCGATCTGTCGTCGGATGCCGCCCATGACGAAGGCTTCATGCTGCGCACGGCGGAGCACCGCATCATCGATCTCGGCGATGATCTCTACACCAGAGGTCGGCCGCATCCGATGATCGACCCCTTCGGGCGCAACGAGATGATCCACGCGCTCGCCGAGGACGCGGATGCGGGCATTCTCATGGTCGACGTCGTGCTCGGCTTCGGCAGCCATGCCGATCCTGCCGGTGAACTCGCCCGGGCGGTGGAAGAGATGCGGGCGGCGCGCGGCGACAAGGCGCCGATCACCGTCATCGCCAATCTTACCGGCGTGAGCGAGGATCCGCAGGATTACGCCGCGCAGGCGAAGACGCTCGAGGATGCCGGCATCCTCATCGCAGACAGCGTGCGCATGGCCGTCCTTCTGGCGCTTCGGCTGATCACGCCGGCGAGGGCCGAAACGGCGAAGGCGTCTCCGCTTCTGAGCGAGCCGCCTGCCGTCATCAATATCGGACTTCGCGGCTTTGCCGACGATCTCGCCAGCAACGACGTCGATGTCGTCCACCTCAAATGGGAACCGGTCTCCGACAAGACCGAGAAGCTGCGTCGCATGGCCGCGTCCCTGATCTGATTCTGGAGTTTTCAAAAATGTACGCAACGATCAACGAAGCCAATGCGGCCGTTCTCGACGAGATGCGCAGCGCGCGGCCTTATCTCGTCGATGTCCGCCCGGCGCATGAATGCATCCCGGCGCTCTCCGAAGGGCATGTCCTGATGCATGCCGGCCCGCCCATCGAATGGGCGGCGATGACCGGCCCGATGAAGGGGGCGGTCCTCGGTGCCTGCCTTTACGAAGGTTGGGCGAAGACGACCGAAGAGGCCGAAGCGTTTGCGCAAAAGAGCGTCCGCTTCGTGCCCTGCCACGATCAGTCGGCGGTTGGCCCGATGGGCGGCATCACCTCCGCCAATATGCCGGTCCTCGTCGTGCGCAACGCCAATCAGGGAAACTTTGCCTATTGCAACCTCAACGAGGGCATCGGCAAGGTGATGCGCTTCGGTGCCTTCGAGGGTGAAGTGCAGACGCGGCTTGCGTGGATGCGCGATGTTCTGGCCCCGGTCCTGTCTGAGGCTCTGAATCGCAATTCCGACGGGCTTGAGCTCTCCGCGATCATGTCGCAGGCCATCACGATGGGCGACGAGTTCCACCAGCGCAACATCGCCGCCTCGGCGCTTCTGTTGAAGGCGCTCGCCGCCGACATCGCCATCGGCAGTGCGTCGGCCGCCGACAAGGAAGAGGTTCTGCGCTTCCTGGAGCGGACCGACCAGTTCTTCCTCAACGTGGCCATGGCCTATTGCAAATGCGTCATGGATGCCGGGCACGCCGTGGGCGAGGGCAGCATCGTCACGGCGATGACCCGCAATGGTCGCGATTTCGGTATCCGCGTCTCCGGCCTCGGCAAGCAATGGTTCACGGCGCCGGTCAACACGCCGGTTGGCCTCTTCTTCACCGGCTATTCGCAAGATGACGCCAATCCCGATATCGGCGACAGCGCCATTACGGAGACGTTCGGCGTCGGCGGGGCGGCGATGGTTGCGGCACCCGGTGTCACCCGCTTCGTCGGATCGGGCGGCTTCAACGATGCGTTGGAGACGTCTGAAGAGATGCGCGAGATCTATGTGGAAGCCAACACGACGCTGCAGATCCCGACCTGGGATTTCCAGGGCGCCTGCATGGGCCTCGATGTGCGGCGTGTGGTGGAAAGCGGCATCACGCCGGTGATCAACACCGGTATCGCGCACCGCGAGCCGGGCATCGGCCAGGTCGGGGCTGGTGTCGTGCGTCCGCCGCTCGAATGCTTCGAACAGGCGTTCGAGGCTCTCGTGGAAGCGCGTTCCAAGACCGCCTGAGCCGCATCGGCTGAGACGGGGCGGGCGCTTTAAAGCCCCGCCCCCTTTCTTTTTCGAACCGCTTTTTGATCGGGTTTTCCCCTCGACCGCTGTCGCGGCCGGGAACGGCCCCCGATTGTCTCAAGTCCAAGCAATTCTTCACACAACCAGGAGGTCGAGATGACCGAGGGTATCCCTCCGCGCCTGCTGATTGCCATTGGTGGAAACGCCACCCATCCCGAAGGTATTCGCGGCACTCCGGCGGAACAATTCGAGGTGGGCGCGCGTCTGGCGACAACGCTCCTGCCTTTGATGGAGCTCAACACCGAACTCGTCCTCACCCATGGCAACGGCCCGGTGGCGGGGAAAATCCTGATGCGCAACGCGATCGCGCGCGACCGCGTCACGCCGATGTCGCTCGACGTCTGCGGCGGCCACAGCCAGGGCGGTATCGGTTATGTCCTGATGCAGTCGTTCGAGAACGCGCTCAGGCGCGCCGGCATCGCGCGCGAAGTCGTCTATATGCTGACGCAGGTGGTCGTCGATGCCGATGATCCCGCCTTCGACAATCCGACAAAGCCGATCGGCTATTTTTACGATGAGGAAGAAGCGCGGGCTCTGACCCAGGAAATGGGCTGGGAGATGCGCGAGGATTCCGGGCGCGGCTGGCGCCATGTCGTGCCGTCGCCCGAGCCGCGTCATATCGTGGAGACGGCGATGATCGGCACTGCGGCCGCAGCGGGCGCTGTTGTGATTGCGGGTGGTGGTGGCGGCATCCCCGTCGTGCGGGACGCAGAGGGCGATCTCCACGGCGTGGAGGCGGTGATCGACAAGGATCGGACCTCCGTCCTTATGGCGAACCTTCTCGGTATCGACGATTTGATGATCCTGACGCCGGTGCCGCGGGTCGCGATCGATTTCGGCAAGCCGACACAGCGGCCTCTCGAGCAGGTCACTCTGTCGGAGATCCGCCGTCACCGGGCCGATGGACAGTTTCCCCCGGGCAGCATGGGGCCGAAGATCGATGCGGCCATCACATTCCTGGAAAACGGCGGCAAGCGCGTCCTCATCGGACGCATCGAGGACGCGGTCGCCATGCTGAAGGGTGAGGCTGGAACGTCCGTCACGGCCGACGATCTCGCCTAGGAAAGGAACCGGCGGTGATACGTCTCTTTCCGGTCACGATGGCGGGTGCCGGGGCTGCTCGTGTTCTCCCAGCGGGTGGCGAGGGGCGGATCATCGCCGTGTTCCGTCGCAGCTTCTATGCGGTGTTCGAGACGGGCCTCATCTGCGTCGGCCCGCCGGATTTTGGTCCGGGGCCCCTGCATCTGCTCGCTCCGATGGCCGGCATCGCGTCGTGGAGGTCATGGCTTGATGTCGGAGAGAGGGCGGTGGCCGAGGCGGGGAGGCTCTTCGTCGACGATCTCTGCTTCGATGCGCGGAGTGTTCGGCCGTGGCGGGCGTCTCCGCCCTCGCTCACCGCCGCGGACGGTCTTGCCCGCGGCCTCGCCCGGCTGGCAACCGCGGCGGAGGATGCCCGTCCGGCGGGCCTCGGCAAACTGATTGTCTCTTTGGACGGTCATGTCCCGGCAGACTTCCTCGCTTCAGAGGATCCCGTCCTCGCCAAGGCTCTGCCGATCATCGACGCTCTGATGGGGTGGGCAGGCCGTGCGGAGATCGCCAGAGATGCGCCTCTGCCTTCCGTGAAGGGGATGCTCGGCCTCGGGCCGGGCCTGACGCCCTCCGGCGACGATTTCCTCGCGGGCTTTCTGGTCGCCTTGCAGCGCCTCGGTGCGCCGCACCTCGCCGATCGGCTCGCTTCCTCGGTTCTGCCACTCGCCGCGACGGAAACCAACGCGATCAGCGCCGCCTATCTTGCCTGGGCCGCCAAGGGCGAGGCTGCGGCCAGTCTGATCGATGCTTTTGCCGAAATCTCCGACGGCGGCGCCGATCTCAACCCGCATCTCGAACGCGTTGCAGAGATCGGTCACAGTTCGGGATGGGACTGCCTGACGGGAATGGCGTTCGCTGCCCGCGCAATGCTGCCGGCATTGGTGTGCCGCGAGCAAAGCGTTGCGGAGGCATTTGGTCGCTATGCGCGGCCCCTTTAAGCAATCCCGAGCTAATCTTTTTGCCGCTTGCGGTTCGGATCGCTACAGTCTTCTCAGATTGTTCTTTCCGCCGCATTTTGCGCAAAGAGATGCTGCCGCCATGAACTCCGGTCTGCCCAATCTCGATCTCGAGGCCATTCGCACATTCGTGGCGGTGGCCCGGCTGAAGAGCTTTTCGGCCGCGGCTCAGCATCTGCATCGCACGACGTCTGCGATCAGCTACCGGATCAAGGCACTGGAAGACCGCGTCGGCACGCCGCTTTTCGTGCGTACCACCCGTCAGGTGACGTTGACTTCGGCGGGCATGGTTCTTTTGGAAAAAGCCACGCAGATTTTCGAGTGGCTCGAAGAATTGCCGGACGAGCTGCGCCAGGTCGGCAACAATGTCGAGCCGCACTTCAAGCTCGTCATCAACAACCTTCTTTACGATGCCGGTGCTGCTGCGGCGTTGCTCGACAATTTGAGCCGCGCCTTTCCTCATACGGAGTTCGAATTCAGGCTCGCCGTTTATATGGGCGTGTGGGACGAGCTGTTGCACAATGGCGGGCATATGGCGCTGGGCGCGCCGGGCTTTCATACGATCAACGACGATTTCCGTACGCATGCGCTCGGCACGATCCATTGGGTTTTCGTGGTGTCGCCGGAGCATCCGCTGACGCAGGTTCCCGAGCCGCTGAGCGATGACGATTTGCGGCGCTTTCCCGCGATCAATGTCCAGGACACGGCGATCCGGCTGGTAAAGCGGGTCGCCTGGAAATTGTCGGGTCAGAAGGAACTGCTCGTGCCCGATCTCCAGACCAAGCTTCTTGGCCACCTGACCGGGGCCGGCATCGGCTTTCTGCCCGAGGTGATGGTGCGCGAGCATCTGCGGGCCGGGCGCCTGGTCGCACGCCGCGTGGTCCATCCGCGGTCATCCTCGCCCCTGTCGCTGGTGTCGCGTCAGGGAACCACCGGCCGCGTGTGTTCGCACCTGCAGGAGCTTTTCGTGCGCAAGGCCGATGTCGTCATGCCGCTCCTGAGACATGTGGATGTCGAGGATGCGGGGGAGATCTCCCAGGCAACCGACCAGAGCCTTCGCCCCGCGATCGTTCTCGACTGAGCGGCGAACGCGCTCTCCCGCCTTTCATTCGGGCCGACAGTGGAGCTGGACCGTGAATGGTTTTGCAATCTCCGCCACATCCGCGATGGAGGCAGGTTCAGACGTTCCTGAGGCATATTCGGGCTCGATGCCAGCGGAGGCTAAGAAGTTATCGATAAGTGAGGCCTTGAGCGCGAAGTTGACATTCTGAGGTAGGGTGCCGGCTATCTCAAGCGTCCTCAACTCATCAAGCTTACTGGTGACGAGACCCACGATGTTGCCGTTACGGTCAACGAGTGGCCCTCCCGAATTGCCGGGTTGAATTGGTGCGCTGATCCGGAGGATTCGGCTATCTCCGCCCAGCCCACTTAAGGCATTGACGTTGCCTCCTGTCACCGTGAGCGTGTCGGCCATTGCAATGGTCAGGGGATAGCCGAGCGCCACAATCTCCTCCCCGAGACGGACGGGGCCTCGCCGAAGCTTTGCTGGGGTTCCGCTCCTTCCGAGGCTCTCTAAGACCGCAAGATCGTTCGTTGCATCTGTCCGGAGGAGGGAGGCCTTTCCATAACCGACGATCTCAATCGCACCGCAGTCTTCGACGACGTGGCCGGCGGTAACGATATGGTTCTCGTCAACGAAAAAGCCGCTGCCGAAGCCTTCATGGGGCTCGGGCGCATTCGGCGTGATGCTTGGGGACGTGACCGGCCGGGCTGGGGTTTCTTGCGGGCTGCTTGAGGTGACGCGGGCGCCGCCGACCGACAGACTGTTTGATATGGCGATAGCAAGCGGGCTGAATACTGCGTCGACGTCCGGAGTCCAGGCGAGCGAGAAGCCGCGGGTCTCGAACCGGCCGCGTTGGAAGCGGGTATAAAAAATCTTGCCGTGTGTCATGCCGCTTACGATGAAGAAGCTGGGCTTGATCGTTGAGTAGCTGACGTGGCGGGTCGTCTTTTCGGTCGTCAGCCGATCATACAGGTCCGTGTAAGCTGTTTCGTTGACCGGAATGCTTACCGTTTCCAGTTCCACCGTGCCGTTCGAACTCTCCCAACGGCTTCCCCGCGACGTAGAGCCGGCAGGATGGAGCAATGCCGTGGGAACGCCCAGCGTTAACCCCGCCGCGGCGTCATCGACGAAACGAAACCCTGTGAGAGTCCAAAGTGCAGCGGCTTCGGAAATCAGGGTGTCTCGCTCGGACGGAGACAGAACTCCATCCTTTGGCAGGCCGTGTCGTGTCTGAAAGTTGATCAACGCTTCGTAGGTACGTCGGCCGAACAAGCCGTCTGCCAATGCGACGTAATTATCTGTGAACATTAGTGAAAATTGCAGAACTAGGCGATCGTCCTGATCGAGCGAACGGAACCACGTCCTGCTCGCCGAATAGTCTGCGAGTGCGGCAGGGGTGAAAGCAAAACACAGTAGAGCGGATGCAATGACGCGTATCAGCAATGTTAATCCCCCGCGCCCGACATGCCTTGCAGCTTATCGAGTGCGTATGGGCAATCCAAGTTTTTCGATGTCACAGATCGCGGCCTTCGGTTTACGCAACTCGCGACTTTGTGGGACCTCCGGCGCGCGTGATCCTCACGGGAAGAAGTTGATGTGGACGATGCCGGGTTGGATGCCTGTCGTCATCGGTGCGGCGATGATCTGGCCGCTTTCGTAGGGAACCGCGTAACCGCCTTCGCCGTAATCGGCGAAGGGCTTCACGGAGGAGGCGTTTGCGCCCGTCTTGGCGGCGAAATGGTCCGCCAATGCCTTGCTCAGGGCCATGCCGTCTCCCGAGCCCATGACGATGATGCTGCAATGGTCGGCGATGCTGGAGAAGCCGATTTTGACCGAGGCGTTGATGCCGTCGGGGCCGGTGAAGCTCGCATATGTGATCGATCCGGCGTTCGTACCGGATTGGTTGCCGAAGGTTTTGGAGCCCGCAAGAGCGGCGATCGCTTTCGTGAGGTTTCCGCCGTTGGCGAGGCAGTATTGCTCGAAATAGGAGGCGGCTTGAGCGGGGCGGCCGTTCAAGTCGGCGGGACCTGCATTCGCGGAAGAGATCGTTCCAGCCAGGACGAGGCCCGCCAGTCCCAAGGCGATCTTTTGCATCATGACGTCATTTCCAATCGGGCTGAGTGTGGTGATTTGAGCGCTGCCGTTCGGGGGACCGGCAGGCTCTTGGGGAGGTGGCGGTGAAGGGCGTCATTGACCCGCCTTCGCCGCGAGAGGTGTCGCGCCGTCCGGCCTGGGTGGCCGAATATTTGGCGCGAGCGGCGGCTCTCGGGTGAAGGCTCACCTTCGAGCGGGACTAAACGGCGCGCCCGCCTCCGGGCAAGAGAGAGGCCTCGCCGGGGCGGGTGTTGCCGGCCAATGCTTGTGGAAATCCCCACCTCGAGCGCCGGTTCTTTCCGTGTGGCGTTGGCGGCTATGCAGGTGACGTGGCTTGACGTCAGGGAAATGTTCGGCAAACCCTTCCGCCCACATCCGAAATCGGCTTCGGCCGCTTGCCCTGCGTTTCCTCCCCTCAAGGCTTCCGGTGCCTTTCATGCGTTCCTCTCTGACCCGCTCCCTGATCATCGTCGCCGTCTTCTCGCTTTTGTCCTTTCTTCTCGGCTTCGTGAAATTCGGCGGTGCGAGCTCCATCGCCCTCGACGCGTTTCCCTCGTATTTCGTCGCCGGCTTCTATGGCCCGCTTCTCGGCGCGCCGGTGGCCGCCGCCGCGCATCTTCTCTCAGCCGTTTCGGGCGGCTTTCCGTTCTCGGTTCCGGTGCATCTCTTCATTGCGGCGGAACAGGCGCTCTGGGCGTATCTCTTCGGCGCCATCCTGCGGTATTCGAACGATGTGTGGTTCCTGGTCGTCGCCGTTCCGGCCGGTATCGTGTGCAACGGCTATCTCGGGCCAAAGCTGATCGGCTGGGTCTTTCCAGCCCTCGAGGCGCCGGTAAGCGGGCTCATTCCGGTTCTGCTCGTGGCGAGCGCGGTCAATGTGGCGCTCGCGGCTGCCGCGATCCTGGCGCTCCGCAAGACGCCGCTCGGTCATACCTGACCCATATGTGATGTCGTCGGGGATGCATCTTCGTCTCGAAGCCGGCCCGGCCGAGATTGCCGGTCACGCCTTCTCGGTGCCGCAACGCATCGACTGGGAAGCGGGCGACATCATCTATCTCGATGCCGCCTCGAGTGAACGCCCCTCATTGTTCCTTGAGCTCTTGTCGGGGCTCGCGCGCTTTTCCAGGTATTTGCAGCCCGTCGAGGGGCGCGGGATGGTTCGGCGGCCTTTCCCTGTGCGCGGGCTCGACCTCTTTTCTTTCCGGCTTTCGGACGGTTCGTCGTTCAAGCTCACCCTGTCGGATGAGGATTGCCCGGCAGGCCTCGATTTCCGTCTTCACCGCGCGCAGACGATCGGCTTCGTTTTCGGCGAGCCGAAGCAGTACAGTGTCGGGCGCAACGTCGCCGAGGAGATCCGGTATTCCTTCGCCGCCCTCGGGCGGGAGGCGCCTTCGGATCTTTTCGCTTTCGACAAATACGGTCTGACGAAGATCCTGGCGCATCCGACGCAGTCCCTCTCTGGCGGCGAAAGCCACCGCCTCAATATCGCCTGCGTGGTGGAAACCGGATCGCCCTTCCTGATCCTGGATTTGAGCGCCGCCAATCTCGATCATGAGTTCAAGGCGTTCCTGAAGGCGTTGTTGAACGAGATCCGGGAGACCCGCATCGTCCTCATCTATGACGGGGGACGGGGGGATTTCGTCGATCTGTGTCGTCGCGCCGCGACGATTTCCGCCGGGCGTGTCGCAGCGGTCGAGGTGGCGAGCGTGCGGGACGCATGCGCCTCGCGAGCGCCGCTTCTCCTCACCGATCCGGCGCGTGAGGGCGCCGAGCCCATCCTGGTTGCCGAGGGGTTTGGTCATGCAGGCCTGGCGCGACCGTTTTCTGCCCTTTTGCGGGAGGGAGAGCATGCGCTCTTCCTGGCCCCGAACGGAACGGGGAAGACGTCACTCGCCCGCGGTCTCGTCGGCATCGACGCGCGCCATAGCGGCCGGCTGTGGCGGCGGGAGGGGAGCCGGATCGCCGCCACTTTTCAGTATCCCGACCGTCTGCCGGTGCATTTAACGGTGGGCGAGCTCGATCGGGGCGGTGCCTTTCGCGACCATTTTCCGGAAGTGGGGCGGGACGTGCGGGTCGCCGAACTCCCGCTGTCTCGCAAAAAGCTCCTCTATGTCCTCGCCTTCCTGGCGATGCCGCTCGACATCCTCGTTCTCGACGAACCGTTCGCCGGGCTCGACCGGCCGGAGATGGAAATCCTGCTTGCGCAGATCAACGCGGCAACCGGACTGTCGGCGATGATCTTCAGCCATGAGGCAGAGATCGACGCCGAGACGGTGCGCCGTCTCATATGATCTTCTTCCTTGCACTTGCCTTCGCCTGCGGGGCGGCCACCAGCCTTGGCGACTTCGTCGTGCCGGCGCTCGGCGTGGTCGCGCGAAGCCTCTATCTGCGCAAGAGTTTCAGACTGCCGGTCTATGCGTTTCTGCTCCCGGCGATTTCGGCCTGCGTCCTCGTTGTCTCCGCCTTCTGCGTGGCGATCGTGCGCGGCGCCACGCCCGGGGCCGCCTTCGAGATGCTCGCCGGCGACTTCCTCTTTCTTCGCATCCCCTGCGCGATGTTTCTCCTCCTCGTCTTCGTGCACAACAACCGTGCCGAACTCGTCGATTTTCTCGGCCGCGTGCCGGTCGCCAATTACGTCGTGCATTTCATGGAGCGGGCGCAGGAGGTGCTGGCGGAAGCCATGCGAGAGACGCGCTACACCGCCGATGCGCTCGAGGCGGCCATGCCTGCGGCAAGCGGGCGTGGGCCGGTCTCGGCGTTGCGGCGCCTGTCGCGGCGTCTCGATACGCTCATGGTGTTTCTGGTGATCTATGTGGAACGGGTGACGACCGTGATCGAGGCGCGGGGCGTGCTGCCGCCGATGCGCCGTTGGCGCGACTATGGAGGCGGCGCCGAAATCGTTGCCGACGGCCTCGTCTGCGGGGCCTATCTCATCTGGATCTGGGGGCCAGACGTGGTCCGGCACATGGCCGGAGCGGGCGGCCTCGCAGGCTGAAGGCGCGCTGTCCGGATCCTTGCGCCGCGATCTCAGAAGACGGAGCGTCCGCGATGCGAGGCTGAGGCCCCTGAGGTGTCGGCGATCCAGGCATCCGGCTTGCGATCGAGCGCGGTGAGATGTGAACGGTCTATGTCCAGCCAGCCGCGATCGAGGGCGAAGCGGACGATATCGGCCCGGCTTTGCAGAGAGAGCTTCTGAGCGGCGCGACGCTTGTAGGTCTCGACGGATTTCGGGCTGACGCAGAGCTTTCCGGCGATCTCCTTGATGCTGAAGCCGAAAGCCGTGAGCTTCAACGTCTCTTCTTCCCGCCGCGTGATCTCGGTCTCGTCGCTGTCCTGCTCGGTCTCGCCGACATAGGGCAGCAATTCCGTGGCGAGGCAGGGGTCGATGTAGCGCCTGCCGGAGAGAACGAGGCGCAACGCGTCGATGAGGTGGCGCGCTTCGGAGCTCTTGAGCACGTATCCGGTGACGCCCAGCGCGAAGACACGCTGAAGAATGCGCGCGTCCGCATGCATGGTGTAGGCGAGGATCGGAAGAGACGGCGCCCTTGCGATCGCCTCCGGCAACCAGGCACCTTCTGCAGCACCAGGGAGGCTCAGGTCGGCGACCAGCGCATCAAGGGTGCCGCTCTCCGCGAGCGCCAAAGCCTGAGCGGCAGTGCGCGCCTCGCCGGAAAATGCAAAACCCTCTTCATATTCCAGTGCAGCACGGATGCCTGCGATCACGCAGGGATGATCATCCACGACGCCTATGCGATACGCTTTCATAGCTGCTTGCATCGTCTTTTGCCTCCAGGGAGATGGAGAACCGAGCATTCTGCCCATTCGAGGGTCGGATCTCGACTCTGAGTGGTGAGAATTCTTCTCTTGTCTTCTGTATGGCGGTCGAAAAAACAAAGTCTTCTAACGAACCTTCCGGATTTCCCCACCCATCTTTAACATTTGCTTCAATATGAGCTGCAACTGTAAATCGGTCTACGGCCGAAAGGCTGACTGCGACAAAAGCATCATCGTGCCGGAGGCAGCGTGCGGCGGCGATGATCCGTTCGATTGCGCAGGCGACAACGAGGCAGAAAGGCAGGCGGAAAAAGCCGGCGTTTTCTTTCGAGGAAATTAGGTCGATCTGCAGATGATAGCGGGCTGCAATGACCGGAGCCATCGCGCGCACGAATTCATCGAGAGAGATTGAACAGGTGTGTGAAAGTTGTGTCGCAGAATAGATGCGATGAATAAGAGGAGAGAGCTGGTCGACGTCGCGACCGATATCTCTGATCAGCTCGTCGTCGGCATATTTTCGTGTCAGCTGAAGAAGCTTGAGATTAAGTGAGCTCAGAGACGTGCCGACGACATCGTGCAGCAGCGATATCTCCTCGCACAGCGCGCATTCCTGTTCCGCTTGCATGCTTCCCCCTGAGCAGAGGCACGTTCTGCGTGTGCCTTGGGTGCTCCGTAAGTAGAGGTTATTCTAATTAAAAATTAGAATCTATATGTTTTTTCGAGTTTATTTGTGTCTTCGAGCGTTTCGTATTGTCATCGGTCAGGGGAGGGAGGAGGCCCGCTGGAGTTTTTCTCCGTGTTTGCCCGCAGATGGCGTTCGAGCTCTGGGAGGAATTGCCAGAGGTCGCGGTTGAGCTCGGTCATCTCGCGCGCCGCTTCGTTCATCTCGTCGAGGCGCTGGTCATCGAGCGGGCGCTCGCGTCCGAAATAGATGCGGCCCCGCTTCTCCTCGATCCGCATCAGGTTTGTGTGCGTGATCTCGCCGAGCTGATCGACCGCAAACATGGAATGATTGAGCTCGTTGCGCAGCTTCGTCGCCGCTTCGAAGCGTTTCACGAGAAGCTTCAACCTCTTGGCGATGGTTTCATCGCGAAGCTTGGCCTTGGCCAGCCGGGTGACGAGATCGAGCCGCGCCCGCGTGGTGTTGAGCGTTCCGAAGACGATGACCGAGGTCGGGTGGTCGGTTTCCATCAGCAGCATGAGGACGTGGACGAACAGGCTCTCGTTGTTCGACCAGTTGAGCACCAGGTTGCCGATGGTGGCGAAGATGCGCATCCGCCGCTCCTGCAAACCTCGGGGCGGGGCGGAGAACGCCTGGAAGGTGGGTGGCTCCGGAAGGCGCGAATCGGCTGCGGCGCCGTCTGCCGGATAGGTCTCGTCCACCGATGAACCTCTTTGAGTTTATCTCGCAGAGGTTAAGGTCGGCGTCATCCAGATTCAAAGTCAATGCAGCATAGAAGGCGCCCTGTCAGGTTATTCCTGACGCGCTTTAGGGTAATGCCTGTTATCTGTATAGGAATAACTCTGTCGTGTCAGGATTTTTTACGCGGAAACGGGGAATTTCCTGAGAGACAATTTGCCCCTGCGTCGCTCACCATTGGTGCAGTTGCTGGATGTTCCGGCAACCGGGCCCACCAGGGCTCCGACCAACGCGAGAGGCTGTTGAAGCCGTTCAATCCGCGTAGATGACGGGTTGCGGTCCCCGGCGGTCTCTCGACCAGAGGGAAGTGAAAATGGCTACTGACCGTAACAATCTGGCATTCGCCAATGCCGGCGTTGCCGGCGCATTCCAGGACAGCTGGGGGAACGGCGTCGATGCGTCCGTGACGAACCAGGATTTCGACGTTCTCAGCAACAACGATGCGAGCGACGACGACAATCTCGATCTCGACGATCAGGACGTTGTCGACATCGACGACAACGACGGTGGCGACGACATCGACGTCGCTGTCCTCGGCTCCGGCAATTCGAGCACGACGGATATCGACACCGACGAATCCTACTTCAGTGGAAATGAATCGACCTACACGTCGGATACGACGGTCGATGTCTCCAATGTCGGCAACGAAACGTTCTCCTCGAGCCTCAATTCGAACGCCTCGTCGACCAACACGTTCAACTACTCCGACGATGACGTGAACACGACCGGCAGCAACAACACGGCCAGTGTCGGCGTCACCGACAGCTTCAACGAGAAGATCGACAACGTCGGCAATTGGTCGGACACCGATATCCATACCAAGATGGAGCATATCTCCGACAGCGACCTCGTCGACATCGACGGCCTTTGCGGCAATGTCGATGATCTCCTGTCGCTCGGTGGAGACGGCAACGTCTTCTCGCTCGACCAGGTCCAGACGATGATGGATAGCGATTTCATCGCCAATCCGACCGTCACCAACAACGGTCATCTGGACCAGGCGGCGTACAATATCGACGGTGGCTACGCGGACGCGGCCTCCGGCGTCGGGAATGTCGACGGTGCCAGCGATGTCGGCGGCAACGCCAATGCCGGCGCGGACGCTCTCGCGGACCTCAGCGGCTTCGACCAGAGCATCAGCATGGGCGGCAACATCCAGTACGCCAGCATGAATCTCGATGTGGTCGGCGGCAGCGCGGACTCCGACATCATGGGCGACGACACCTGATCGCATGCTCACGGCTTCGGCCGGACACGCATTCTTTCAACATCCGCTTGCGGGCATGGCCCTAAACGCACCGGCTTTGCCTGCGCGAGCGACGACTTTCAAAGGAATACGCTATGTTCAACTTCAATCCGGCTCCCCCGGCAGCCGAAGAAAACAACACCGGCAGCACCAGCGCCGGCGTTGTGGGTGCATTCCAGGACAGCAGCCACAATTTCGTCGACGGCTCCGAGAGCAATCTGAACTCGTCCTTCATGAGCGGCAACGATCTCTCGGATGACGACAACCAGGACATCGACGATCAGGACGGTCTCGATTTCGACGACAACGATGCCGGTGACGACATCGACGTGGCGGTGGTCGATTCCCTCAACACCTCCTCGTTCTCCGTGGACAAGGACGTGTCGGTCGGCAGCGACAACACCAACACGGTGTCGAAGACGGTCGACGTCGATGTGGAAGATTCCGGCAATTCCTCGGTCAATATCTCGAAGAATCTGAGCTACACCGAGCAAAACACGACCAACTGGTCGGATGACGATGTCAACACGACGAACAGCGGGAACACGCTCGGCGTCAACATCGACAATGTCGGCAACCACACGCTGACCGATTCCTTCAATGCCAGCTCGCATACCGAGACGTTCAACGAATACTGCCTGGACGACAGCGATCTCGTCGATCTCGACGGGCTCCAGGGCCGTATCGACGATATCTTGAGCGTCGGCGGAGATGGTAACGTCCTCAGCGGTCTGCAGGATCAGCTCCTCACGGACAACGATCTGGTGATGAGCCCGTCTGTCTCGAACAGCGGCTGGGCTTCCGTCAGCCAGGATGCCGGGTGCATCGATGGCGGCTGGGCCGATTCCGGTGTGGGCGTCGGAGACGTCGGCGGCGACAGCGATGTCGGTGCCAATGCGACGGCCTCTGCCGATGCTTCGGCCAATCTCTCCGCGTTCGGCCAGACGATCGAGACCGGCCTCAACACGCAGTATGCGCGCATCGATACGAGCGTCGTGGGCGGTTCCGACGACGGCGATATCGCGGGCGACGACGCCTGATCAGCCGAGCCAGCTGAATGGTGTTCGAAGGCTGAGGAGACTCGAACTTCGAGCGACACTGACACTGAGAGCCGCGCCATGTCGCGGCTCTCTCTGCCTCAACTCGGTCAGAATCTCGGAGCCGCGCCGTGCGTGCCAATGCCGTCGCAGAAGCCATATCCAGATTCATGGGGTTCTTCGAACCGGTCGATGAGACCGCGAAGTTCCGCATCGAGCATCCCGACTTCGATTTCGGGCGTCGCCCGGTTGAGCTGAACCCGGATGCGCCGGGAACGCTTGTCAATGTGGCCCCGGATGATGGAGCTGCGGGCGGGGACGGCGTTTCGCTGCGGCTTGGCGGATATCCGTCCGTGTCGGTCGATCCGGCGGGACATCATCCGGCGCCCGTGCCGTCGGGCGATGGGTATGATCCTGTCTTTCTGAGCGATCGCGGCCCGGTTTTCATGCGCCCTGGCGAACCGGCGAGCGTCAGCGCGCCCGGCGCCTTCGTCGAGCCGGATGTGCGGGCGGTCTACAACGAGGCCGTCGATTCAAGCTTCGGGATCGCGCGTCAGCACGCTGTGCTCGACGACGGCGACAAACTCTCGCTGGTCGATGGGGTGGACCCGGTCTCTTTCGTCCCCGATGCGGGCGAGGACCTGCAGACGATGATCGATGCCGCGCAGATCTGGCGGGAAGAGGTCTGGCGCGCGGAGAACCCCGGCGGGGAAGTCTTACCGGACACCTGGAACGGTGAGACCGGCGGGCTGCACAATCCCGCAGAGATCCGCCAGGCGCTTCTCCCCTCGGCCTATCACGATCCGGAAGGTGCCGGGCCAGTGACCGGCCATGACGGCGCTTACGTGAACGGGCAGCCGTCCCTCGATTACCCGACGGCCGACGAGATTTTCGACCGGCTCGGTCTCGGTGAGGACGAGGTCGGCGAAGCGCCGAAAGATCCCCATGATGTGGCGGTGACGGCGGAGATCGACCTCGGCCACAACACCGTCGTCAACGAGGCGACGGTCCTGCAGGCCGACACGTTTGCCCGCACGACGATCGTCATGGGCGACTATTACGAAACGAATGCGATCAATCAGCTGACCGTGCATCTCGATGTCGACGAGCGCCCGGCCGGGGCCGGTTTCGATGGCGCCGGCAGCTCTTACACGGATGCCTACAATGTCGCTGTTTTCGATCGCAGCGAAGGTGTGCCCCCCGGACCCGCCGATCCCGCCGGCTACTTTGTGCCTTACGACTACGAGGTGGATGTCATCGACGGCGACCTCGTCACCTCCCGTTTCATCGAACAGATCCGTGTCGTCCTGGATGACGATCAGGTCGTTCTCACTTCGGTCAGCGAGGATACGGCGATCGAGACGGGCGGGAACGTCTCATACGGCTCCGTCGATTTTACGGCCCTCCAGGATTTCTACGATGTCATCATCTTCGGCGGCAGCGTCTACGAAGGAAACTACATCGACCAGGTGAGCATCCTTCTCGACAATGATTACATCGCGCCCGGGGCGGCGGCCGGTGGCAGCATCGCGAGCTCTGGAAATCTCCTCTACAACTTTGCCTCCATCCAGAATGTCGGCGGAACCGATTTCCGGCCTGTGTCGGAGACGATGTCGGATCTCGTCTCCGCCTTCGGTCGTGGGGAGGAGACCTTCGACCGCTCCCTCGGCGAGCCGCTCGACTTTCTCGGCAGCTCGCATCTGCGCATCCTCTACGTGACCGGCGACCGGGTCGAGCTCACGCATCTCAAACAGACGACCATCCTCTCCGATGCCGACACCGTCGATTATGCGCGGCAGACGGCGGCCGAGCTTGTCAACAAATCCGGGACGGACGTGCCCTGGCATATCGAGACCGGCGGCAACGCGGTCGTCAATGCGGGCCAGATCATCGACTACGACACGGCCGGTTCCGTGCGCTTCCTCGGCGGCGACTACTATTCCGATTCCATTCTCGCGCAGGCGGACCTCGTTCCGAGAGGAAACATGTCCGTTTTCGACACGGCGAAGCTTGCGCCGGAAGTGATCGCCTTCACGAGCCCCGACATCGATGTGCCTGACGAGGAGGGCGGTTTTGCATCCCACTCATACGACATGCCGGGCGACGGCCTGGCGAGCTTTTTCGGGTGAACCATGAAGTTGATGTCTACGGAAATGTCAGGTGGAGGCAGCGCCGGCGATGTCGTCGAGGATGCTGCGAGCGCGCGCAAGCGCGCTTCTGTGCAACAGCCGCAGGCCGCGGCGCCCGCCTCGTCTGACGCCTCACGGTCCCGCAGCCTTCAGATGACGCCCGCAGCCCAGGCGGCGATCACACGCATGGAAGAGGACATTCTTCGTGTGGTCGCGCTGGCCGCAAGGACGCCCCGGCTGCATGGGAAGACGAAAGAGCCGAGAGCTTCGTGGCAGGGTCTTCCGAGGGCGGTGCAGCTCGACGATCTTGCCTTGGCTTCCACCGCGAAAGCTCGCCCGCAGCCTCCTCGTGGAGAGGCGCCTCAGACAAGGCCTTCGTCGGCGCCACCATCGCAGGAGCGGGAGGGGCGCGGCACCGGAAAGCTCGACGACGCCAATCCGACGAAGTTCCGGGAGCCGGAACCTGCAAAGGCGAAATCTCCCCCCTTTGCGCCGGTGATCGAGATCGAAAAGAACGAGCGCGCCGAGCTGCCCGTGCAAAAGGGAGGTGGCGGCAAGCCACCGCCGCCGTCCGGTGGCAGCGGTGGAGGAGGCGGCGGTTCCGATGGCCGGCCGAAGATGCAGGAGCGCGTCTCGCAGCCGAATTTCCGCCAGGCGCTCGCGCTGACGGTCGCGAAAGTGAAGACGAACATGCTGGTTGTGTTCGTCTTTACGATCGCAATGAACGTTCTCGTTCTCGCCGTGCCGATCTATCTTTTCCAGATCGCCGACCGCGTTCTCACCAGCCGCTCGGTCGATACGCTCGTCATGCTCACGCTGATCACGGCGGGCGCGATCGTGGGGCAGGTGCTTCTCGACGTTTTCCGCCGGCGCATTTTGATGCGCACCGCCTCGGAGATCGAGACGCGGCTGAGTTCGCCCATTTTGAGTGCGGCGGCGCGTTCCGCGCTCGGGGGAAGCGGTCGCGATTATCAGGTGCTGGGGGATCTCCAGCATATCCGCAACTTCGTCACTGGCGGCACGCTTCTGGCGATGCTCGATGCGCCGCTCGCGCCGATTTTCATTCTGGCGGTTTTCCTCGTCCACCCGCATCTCGGTTTCATCGTCTGCACGTCGATCGTGCTGTTGATGGCCGTTGCGTTCATCAACCGTCAGATCACGGCGAAACCCTTCGCGGAAGCCAATGCGCATCTGACGATGGCCAACCTCAACCTGGAATCCCTGTCGCGCAATTCGCAGATCATCAATGCGCTCGGCATGATCCCGGAGGCCGTGCGCATGTGGGGACGTGCGAATGCCAACTCGCTCCGCCACCAGGTGACGGCGCAGGATCGCAACGTCTTCTTCACCGGCGTGTCCAAGGGGGTGCGCCTCTTTGCCCAGATCGCCATGCTCGGTTGGGGCGCGCATCTGGCACTCGACGGGCGGCTGACGGGCGGCATGGTGATCGCCTCCTCGATCATTGCGAGCCGCGCGCTCGCACCGGTCGAAGGCACGATCGAGGGATGGCGCACCTATATCCAGTCCCGCGCGGCCTATGACCGGATCGCCGCCTTGCTTCGGACTTCACCGCTCAATGTGGAACGCCTCAGACTGCCGCAACCGACGGGCCGCCTCGATGTGGAGCGTGTGCTCTTTGTGCCGCCGCCCAACAAGCGGGTCATTCTGAACGGCGTCACCTTCAGCCTGGAGCCCGGTGAGACCCTGGCGATCATCGGGGATTCCGGCGCCGGCAAGTCGACTTTGGGCAAAATGCTGGTCGGATCGATCGTGCCGACGGCCGGAAGCGTGCGGCTCGATCTCATGGAACTGAAGAACTGGGATCCGCGGCAGCTCGGCGAGAATATCGGCTATCTTCCGCAGGACATTCAGCTGTTTCCCGCCTCCATCAAGGCGAACATCGCCCGTATGCGCGAGGATGTGACGGACGAGATGATCTTCGAGGCCGCCTCTCTCGCCGGGGTGCACAAGCTGATCGCGTCGCTGCCGCAGGGCTATGAGACCATGATCGCGGGCGATGGCGCGCCGCTCTCCGGAGGCCAGAAGCAGCGCATCGGCCTGGCCCGCGCCTTCTTCGGCAATCCGCGTCTCGTCATCCTCGATGAGCCGAACTCCAATCTCGACACGGCCGGCGAGCAGGCGCTCGCCCAGGCGATCGAAAAGGCGAAGACGGTCGGCACGACGGTTATCGCCATTACCCAGCGCACGGCACTTCTGCGGTGCGTCGACAAGATCATGGTCATGAAGGACGGCACCGTTCAGGCGATCGGTGAGCGGCAGGCGATGCTGCAGGCTCTCGCCGGTCCGAAGAAGCCCGGGCCCGGGGGTGCGCCCGGCGGAGAGGTGAGGGGAGACCAGGCATGAGCAAGAAAGCTGGCGGAGACTACCCGCTGGAGGAATGGTATGCGCCCGTTCCTCGCTCCATCGCGTCGGCCTCTCTTGCCGGCGCCCTTGTGATCGGGCTCGCGTTTGCGGGCTTCGGGGGCTGGGCGGCGACGGCACCGCTCGCCGCTGCCGTCGTGGCGAGCGGCACCTTCGTGTCCACCGGCCAGAACAAGCTGGTGCAGCATCTCGAAGGCGGGATCATTCGCGAAATCCGGGCGCGGGAGGGTGACCGGGTCGATGCCGGCCAGACCCTGCTCGTTCTCGATTCCGTTGCTCCGCGGGCCAATGCGCGGCGCCTGTCGATCCGGCTGGCGCGTCTGCAGGCGGCGAGCGACCGGCTCTCGGCACAGGCGGCCGGGCGCGAGGCGCTGGTTTTCCGCGATGTCCGTTTGAACGACGCGGATCGCGAAGAGATCGAGCAGATCCAGGATATGCAAAGGCGCCTCTTCGATGCCGCGCTGGCGCAGCTGAAGGGCAATGAGCACATCGTCGAAGGCAGCATTCAGGCGCTGCGCGAAAGGCTGAAGGGTGTGGAAGCCCAGAAGGCCGCCGTTTCCGAGCAGCTCCGTCTCATCCTCAAGGAGCGCGAAGGCAAGGCCACGCTTCAGGAGAAAGGCCTGTTGCCGCTGAGCCGTCTGTTCGAAATGGACAGGGTGATCGCCGAAGCGCGGGGCATGGTCGGCAAACTCGAGGGCGACGAAGGCGATTTTAAAAGCCAGATTGCCCGCCATCAGGCGGAAATCGCCCAGCTTCGCCAGGAAACGCGGCAGCGGGCCGGCGACGAATTGCAGACCGTCAACAGCGACCTCGACGATATCCGCGAGCAGCTGGCCGCAGCCTCGGACGTTCTCGGCCGCGTCGAGATCCGCTCGCCGGTCGCCGGTATCATCGTCAAGTTCAACTACAATACGATCGGCGGCGTCATCGAGAGCGGCAAAGACATTCTGGAGATCCTGCCGGAGAACGAGGATCTCATCATCGAGGCGCCGGTGAAGCCGTCGGACATCGACGATGTGGCGCTCGGGCAAGCCGCGACCGTCAACCTGACGAGCTTCAATCGGAGAACGACGCCGGCGTTCACCGGCACGGTGATCTATGTCTCCGCCGATACGATCCGCGGCAAAGATCGGGACAATCCCAAGGACGTTTATCTTGTCCGCGTTCTGCTCGACGACAAGCATCTGGCACAGGCGCAGGAGCTGCACATCACGCCGGGCATGCCGGCGGAGATCTTCATCGAGACGGCCTCGCGCACGTTCCTCGATTACATCACGAAGCCGGTGAGAGACAGTATGGGCCGCGCCTTCCGGGAAAGCTGAGCCCGGGAAAGCCGAGCCGCCGCCGGGCGGGCTGAGCCGGCGGTTCCTTACGCAAGCGTCTTCTCAAAAGGGGGATCGGGCGCGAGCGTTTCGGGATGATGGCCGGCAGGCGCGAGTGTCCTCCCGGCGGTTCGCCGCCGGGAGGACACGCTTTCAGGCTTGGGTCGGTCGCTCGGCGGCCGGTTTTTGGGGCGAATGCGCCTCGTGGCGCTCATCCTCTTCCATGAGTTCGAACCACATGGCGTTGAGGACGGCGAAGGCCGCGGCCAACGGCAGGCCGAGAAGCCAGGCGAAATACCACATCTCAATCTCCTCCTGTCGCTTAGTAGGCGTGGCTCTTGCCACCGCTGATTTCGTCCTCATCGACCTTGCCCCACAGCACCCGGTAGACCCAGGTGGTGTAGACAAGGATGATCGGCACGAAGATCGCCGTGACGACGAGCATGATGAAGAGCGTGAGGTGGCTCGACGAGGCATCCCAGACGGTGAGGCTCGCCTTCGGCATGAGCGACGATGGCAGGATGAAGGGAAACATCGACGCGCCGACGGTCGAAATGATGCCGACGATCGAAAGGCCGCTGACGATCACGGTGAGACCTTCCAGGCGGATCCTGAGCAGGATGAGCGCCAGGAAGGCCGCGACGATGCCGAGGATCGGCGCCGCCATCATCCAGGGATAGGTCTCGTAATTGCCGAGCCAGATCCCGTCTCCCATCTCGACCGATTTGACGAGCGGGTTTGAAGGACCGGTCGGATCGATCGAGCCGACGATCCGGTAGCCGTCGACGAATGCCCAGATATAGGCGCCGGCAAGCACGAAGAGGGCGATCGTCGCGATTGCGGCGATGCTTCCATAGTTGCGGGCGCGCTCACGCACGTCACCTTGCGTCTTCAAGACGAGCCAGGCGCCGCCATGCATGATGAGCATCGAGACGGAGACGAGACCGCACAAAAGCGCAAAAGGATTGAGCAGCCCGAAAAATGTCCCTTCGTAGAAGATGCGCAGATCGCTGTTGAAGCGGAAGGGAACGCCCTGAAGGACGTTGCCGACTGCGACGCCGAAGATGAGCGCCGGTACGAACGAGCCGATGAAGAGCGCCCAATCCCAGTTCCGCCGCCATGCGGGGCTCTCGCGTTTGGAGCGGTATTTGAAGCCGACCGGCCGCAAGATGAGCGCGAACAGGATCGCGAACATGGCGAGATAGAAGCCGGAGAAGGACACCGCATAAAGCGGCGGCCAGGCGGCGAAGATCGCGCCGCCTCCGAGGATCAGCCAGACCTGGTTGCCTTCCCAGACCGGGCCGACGGAGTTGATGACGACGCGTCGTTCCAGATCGTTCCTGGCCACGAAAGGCAGCAACGTGCCCGTGCCGAGATCGAAGCCGTCGGTGACGGCAAAGCCGATCAATAGGATGCCGAGGAGCCCCCACCAGATGAGGCGAAGGACATCGTAGGAGATGAGTTCGTGAAGGATCATAGCTGTCACTCCGCCGGTACGGCGTGGGAGGAGATGGCCGGGCTCTCAGGCTCTTCCTCAGAATCTGGCCCTTTGCGGATCGCCGCCAGCATCAAGCCCATCTCGATGATGAAGAGGGTGGTGTAGATGAGGACGAAGCCGATGATGGTCATCAAGACCGTGCTGGCGCCGAGGTCCGAGACGGCCGCGGCGGTCGGCAATACGCCTTCGATGATCCAAGGCTGACGCCCGAATTCGGCGACGAACCAGCCGCTTTCGGCCGCGATCCAGGGCAGCGGGATGGAAAAGACCGCCACCCAGAGGAGCCAGCGGCGCTTGTCCAGCGTGTGCCGGGCCGACAAGACGAAGAAGACGCCCATCAGCAGGATGAAGAAGAAGCCGAGGCCCACCATGATGCGGAAGGTCCAAAAGAGCGGCAGGACGCCCGGGACCGTGTCCCACGCCGCCTTGGTGATCTCTTCCTCGCTGGCATTGCGCGGATCTTCGACGTAGCGCTTCAGAAGAAGGGCGTAGCCAAGCTCCTGGCCGTTGTCCTCGAAGGTTTTGCGGAGGTTGCCCGGAACCGTGTCACCCGGTGGCAGGCTGCGGATCTGCTGCAAGGCGTCGAAGGCCGTAATGCCTTGCCGGATGCGGACCTTTGCGAGTTCGACGAGCTCCTCGATCCCGGGGATCTCGGTGTTGATCGAGCGCGTGCCGATGAGACCCATCACCCAGGGAATATGCACGGCGTAATGCGTCTCGCGGTCTTCCTGGTCGGGGATGCCGACGACCGTAAAGGCCGCGGGAGCGGGTTCGGTCTTCCACATGCCCTCGATCGCCGCGAGCTTCATTTTCTGATGCTCGGTCGACAGGTAGCCGCTCTCGTCGCCAAGGACGACGACGGAAAGGGCCGAGGCGAGGCCGAAGGAGGCCGCGACCGCCATGGAGCGCTTGGCCAGCGCGATATTGCGCCCCTTCAAGAGATACCAGGCGGAGACACCGAGCACGAAGACGGCGGCCGTCACATAGCCGGCGGAGACGGTGTGGACGAATTTCGCCTGCGCCACCGGGTTGAAAAGGACGGCGTAGAAATCCGTCACTTCCATGCGCATCGTGTCGAAGTTGAAGGCCGAACCCACCGGGTTCTGCATCCAGCCATTGGCGATGAGGATCCACAAGGCGGAGAGGTTGGAGCCGATGGCCACCGCCCAGGTCGCGGTGAGGTGGCCGCGCTTCGACATCTTGTCCCAGCCGAAGAAGAAGAGGCCGACGAAGGTCGCTTCCAGGAAGAACGCCATCAAACCTTCGATGGCGAGAGGCGCGCCAAAGATGTCGCCGACATAGTGGCTGTAATAGCTCCAGTTCATGCCGAACTGGAATTCCATGACGATGCCGGTCGCGACGCCGACGACGAAGTTGATGCCGAAGAGCACGCCCCAGAACTTCGTCATCTGCCGCCAGATCGGGCGGTCGGTCATGACGTAGACCGTCTCCATGATGGCAAGCATGATGGAGAGGCCGAGGGTCAGGGGCACGAAAAGGAAGTGGTAAAGCGCCGTCAACGCAAATTGCAGGCGCGATAGATCTACAATGTCGAGTTCCATCGGCGGTAACCGGTTTGCCCGGTCTCCTTTCTCTGCCGGCCTCCATCGGGTGCGAGGCCGGCGGTTGATCCCGCGTCGCTCCTAATCGGGACGGAGGGCTTCGAGCGCCTGCTCGAAACCCGGTTCGTTGCGCCGCGGGGCCGCAACGATCTGCCCCTGTTCCAGGATGACGAGACGGTCGGCGATCTCCGCCTCCCGCCGCAAATGTGTGCTGATGACGAGGCTGCGGCCGCGTCTCTGGCCGTTGAGGCGCCGCATGATTTCGCGCGCGGTCGGGCCATCGAGACCTTCGGTCGGCTCGTCGAGAAGCCAAAGAGGTGTGTCGCGCAGGAAAAGACGCGCCAGCGAGAGGCGCCGTGCCTGGCCGCCGGAAAGGCCGAGCCCGCCTTCGCCGAGCCGGGTTTCGAGACCTGAGGGGAGAGCTTCGACATCCGCTCGAAGGCCAGCGGCCTCGAGTGTGCGCCCAAGCCTCGCCTCGTTCGCGTCAGGATCGGCGATCTGAAGATTGCCGGCGAGGGTGTCCTGAAAAAGCTCCGTGCGCTGCGTCAAAAGCGTGGCGGGAAGATGCGCGATGTCGCCCGCTTCAGGTGTGGCTTCATCGGCGAGGAGCGCGAGCAACGTCGATTTGCCGGCGCCGCTCGGCCCCACGATCGCGAGGGTTTCGCCTTCCGCGAGGGCAAGCGAGATGTCGCTCAGGCAAAGCCTTTTCGCGCCGGGGTAACGGAAATCGACGGACTTCAGGCGCGCCGCTTCCCCCTTCTGCGGCATGGATGTCGATCGTGCCGGCGCTGCGGGATCTGTCTCGAGGCGCGGTGCAAGACGGCGTGCCGCAAGCCGTGTGCGACCGAGCTCGACGGCGCCGCGTTTGAGGGCGGCAAAAGGTTCGACGGCCGCAAAGACGACGAGGATCGCAAGGGCTGCCGCTGGCGCGCCGATCTCGTTCGCCTCGGCAAGGCGCGCCGCGCCATAGAGCGTGCCGGCAAGAAGCAGGGCGCCGGCAATGCCGAAAGCGGCTGAGGCGCTCGTCTCGATGCGGTTCAGACGCTCATCGGTTGAGACAAGACGTTCATCTGTGCGTTCGATGGTCCGGCGTTGGGCAGTGAGCCGCGCGGCCATTGCGAGTTCGGTCTGGCCGGCGACGAGATCGATGGTGCGCGCTCGCAGAGCTTCCGTGAGATGCGCACGTTGCAGCCCAGGAGGGAGCGCGGCTGCGGCCGTTCTGAGGGGAATGACGAGGCCGAGGACGGCAAGCCAGAGAAAGGCGGCGAGGCCGAGCCAGGGGTTGAGCGCGGCGAGAACGAGGCCGGTGGCAGCTGCCGCGGCGAACGCCGCCAGGAACGGCACTAGGATGCGCAAATAAACGGAATCGAGCGCGTCGATGTCGACCGTCAGGCGGAAAAGAAGCCGTGCCGGGCGTTCCAGAAGGTGCCGTGCCGCGCCGGCCGGGGCCCAGCCGCGGAAGAGTTTTTCGCGCAAGGCGGCGAGCGCGCTCAGGGTCGCTTCATGGGTGGTCAGCCGCTCGCCGTAGCGGCCGGCCGTGCGGGCGATCGCCAGGAAGCGGATGGCGGCGGCGGGGGCGAAGACATCGAAAGCGAGGGCTGTGGCCGTCGAGAGGCCGGCGATCGCCGTTGCCGTGATGAACCAGCCGGAAAGGCCGAGAAGGCCGACGCCGGCGAGAACCGTCACGGCGGCAAGGGCAGCGCCCGCCGCCAGCATGGGCCGGCGCTCGGCGAGGAGCACCGCGAGAACGGGACGAAGATCGGTCCAGGCCGCTCTCATGCCACGACCTTCATGCCACTGCCCTCATGGCCTGTTTCGGCAGATAGACGATGCGGTCCATGCGGTGCGCCAGAAGCGGGTCGTGGGTCGCCACGATCAGGGTGCGGCCTTTGGCGAAGGCGAGGAGATGGTTGGCGATGTTTTCGGCGGTTTCGCTGTCGAGATGGGCGGTCGGCTCATCGGCGAGAACGAGCGAGATGCCGGGATCCGCCGTCAGCCTTGCCAGTGCCACACGCAGGGCCTCTCCGCCGGAGAGGCCTGAGCCGCCTTCGCCGAGATGGCCGTCGCGGCCTTCAAGGATGTGGGAGAGGCCGGCCGCGGCGAGAGCCCCGCGCGCCTCGTTGCCACCGATCCAGGGACGGTGAAGCGTGACATTGGAAACGAGGTTGCCGGCGAAAATGTGCGGTGTCTGGCCGATCCAGGCGATCTGACGGCGCAGCGATCCGGCGTTGGTCTTGTCCAGAGGTTGCTCTGCGATGCGGACGCAGCCGCCATCCGCGGGTGCAAGCCCGGCGATCAGAGCAAGAAGTGTCGACTTGCCGGAGCCGCTCGGCCCGAAGAGGGCGATCTTTTCGCCCGCCGCGACTGAGAGAGAGAAGTCCTCGATCGCCGCCTGCTCCGCTCCGGCATGGGCGAAGGAGAGATTTTCAAGACGCACGGCCGGTGCGGGTGCGCGCGCGCCGTCTCGCTGATCGCCGTCTGCGTCATCGGTATCCGCATCCAGGAGGGTGAGGTCCATTGCGGAGAGATCGTCGAGCGCCTTCAGGGCGGCCTCGCCCGCAGCCCGGTCGTGCCAGATGCTGGACAGATCCCGCAAAGGCTCAAAGAAGGCGGGAGCCAGAAGAAGGATGAAGAGTCCTTCGCCGAGGCTGAGCCGGCCGCCCCAGGCGCCGAAGGGAAGCTGGCCGAGCAGGTGGAAGCCGATATAGACCGCCACCATGGCGACGCCGAGCGCGGCGAAGAGCTCCAGAACGGCGGAGGAAAGAAACGCGATCCTGAGAACCGCCATGGTGCGCGCCCGCAGGGTTTCCGCCTCCTGGCGCAGGCGCCTGGCCGTGGCATCGACTGCGCCCATCGCGCGGATGGTTGCAAGGCCGCGCAGACGGTCGAGGAGAAAGCCGTTCATGTCGCCGAGCCCGGCAAGCTGCGCTTCGCTCGCGGCCTGGGCGCGCCAGCCGATCAACGCCATGAAGACCGGAATGAGAGGGGCAGCGATCAGAAGGACGATCGCTGCCGCCCATGAGACCGGGAAGACGGTGAGGACGATCGCGAGCGGCACGATCACGGCCTTGAGGCGTGCGGGACGATAGCGGGAGAGGTAGGGCACGATCGCCTCGCCCTGTTCGCCGAGAATGCTGGCCGCCACGCCTGAGGCGGGACGCCCGGAATCGAGGGGCGAGCGTGCGGCGAGGGCTTTTGCGGCCTTGGCCCGCCGCTCGGAGAGGATCTGGCGGGCGTGCCGGAAGCAGAGGCGGCCGGCATAGCCATCGAGAAGTGCTCGGACGATGCCGAGTGTGGCGACGGCCAAAGCGGCCGTTGCGACGTTGAGCCTGAAATCCTCAGGCGCGGGGCCCTGACCGGCCAGATCGCCGATGACGAGGGCGATCAACGCGGCCTGCGGGAGCCAAAGAAGAGCAGCGAGCACTTGCAAGCCCGCACCCAGGCGCATGGGCGGCAGAGGTTCGGTGCGCGCCTTGCGGCGGCGGGAGCGTGGGCTTCTTGCGACCGAGCTCTCTCGCATCTGCGGGCTTTCGTATGTCGCCTGGCGGATCACGTCTTCCGGCCATTCCTTTTAGAGGAGCCGAGGGCGACAATCTTGTCCTTGGTCTCCAACAATTTCGTGACCCGGGCGCCGAGCGCGAGCAACGTTGCGAGACGCTCCGTTTCAAGCGTCTTCACGTCGTCGTACCAGCCGGTGAGCTGCTCGATGAGGGCATGCATATCGCGCATTTTCGCCTGGGCATGCGCTTCCGCCTCGTTGGCGGGCGGCTCCATCAATGCCTCGCGCAGAAAGGTCAGGGTGGGATCGATCTCCCGCCGCTTGCGGCCTTCGGCCAGGGTTCTGAGGATCTCCCAGACATCGTCCGGCGTCGTGAAGAAATCGCGGCGGTCGTCCGGCAGATGGCGCAGCAGGACGAGGTTCCAGCTCTGCAATTCGCGCAGGCTCATGGAGACGTTGGAGCGCGAAACGCCGAGAGCATCGACGATGTCGTCGGCGCAGAGCGGTCGCGGCGAGATGTAGAGAAGCGCGTAGATCTGCCCGACCGTCCGGTTGATACCCCACCGGCTGCCCATCTCGCCAAAATGCAGGATGAAGGACTGGACCGGGGGCGGAAGATCTGGGCGCAAGAGTGATTTCTCCAGTTAGTTCAGAAATCTTTGAAATTCATAAAGACGAATTCGTTCGGGGGCAACGCGGGCAGAACGAAGGGGATATGGGGATCATTGGGCGTCTGCCCGGCCGATCAAGCCCCGGGCAGTCGGAAAGCTGCAAATATTAGAACGGCTTCAGCTTGTCGCGCCAGGCTGTGCGAGAGCCGCCTTGGAAGAGCTATGCGAAAAGCTATGGTCTGATATGAGGCGGCAAACGAAATGCGGCGGCTTCTGCCGGCGTCTCAGGTCCTGGCGGGCGATGCGGGATGCGGGCGCGCCTGACCTGCCCGCCAGGCAGCCAGGCGGTTTTCCTGCGGTGAGGCGACCGCATCGGCGAGCCGCCGAACGAGGTTCGATACGGGCCGATCACGCGGCAGGCAGATGACGAGATCGCGCTGCGACCAGTCGTCGGAGATGGCGATGACCTTGGCGCCCTTTTCCAAGGTTTCCGCCGGGATGACGCTCGCCGGCACGATCGACACGCCGGCGCCGGCGGCCACCATGCGGCAGACGCTGCCGAAGCTTCTGACCCGGATGCGGATGGTCAATTCGCGGCCGAGCCGGTGTGCGTGCTTTTTCAGATGTGCGGAAATCGCCGAGCGGGTGTCGAGTGTGATGAAGCTCTCGTCGAGGAGATCCGTGAAGGTGACGGCGCTGCGCTGCGCCAGCGGATGCCCGGCCGGGGCGATGAAGACAAGGCGGTCGGAGAGGATCGGAATGGTCTCGATGCCGTCGAGCTGAGCGTTTTCCGCCGCAATGCCGATGTCGGCGTCGCCGGAGCGCACGGCGGTGGCGATCTCATCGGAGGTGTCTTCCTCCAGATCGACGATCACGTCCGGGTGGCGGGCCAGAAAGCTCGCCAGCACGTCGGGAAGAAAGCTGGTGATGGCGTTCGAATTGGCGCGCAGCTTGATGAGACCGCTTTCGCGCTGCTTCCAGGCCTCCACCGCGCCGTCGAGGCGCTCCGCCTGCAAGAGGACGGCGCGGGCATGGCCCGCGACCATGAGGCCCGCGCGCGTCGGTTTGGAGCCTCTGGCGGTGCGCTCCAGCAAAGGCACGCCGGCGCGGCTTTCCAGGATCTTCATGCGCTCGTGCAGAGCGGAGACGGAGATGTGATGGAGACGTGCCGCCTCCGCCATGCTGCCGAGCTCGCTCACCGCCACGAAGAGCCTGAGATCGGTCAGGTCGAAATGCATCCAGCTTTCTCCATTGCCGAAAGCAGCATCCAGAGAATACGACTGGTCCGCAAGCTCTTTCCTGTCGTAGGCGGCATGGATCGTCTTCGAAGCCCGCCGCAGAATGTGGGCCCGTAGCGAACCCGCGAGGAGAGAGGAGAGCGAACCATGAGAGGCTGCGTATGAGAGGCGAGGCGACGCCGTGACGAGGCCCCTCGATGGAATTCTCGTCGTCAGCATCGAGCAAGCGATCGCCGCGCCCTATGCGACGCGGCTTCTGGCCGATCTCGGGGCGCGCGTCATCAAGGTGGAGCGGCCGGACGGCGGCGATTTCGCGCGCGAATACGACAAGCGGGCGCGCGACATGGCGAGCCATTTCGTCTGGACGAACCGTTCCAAGGAAAGCCTCACGCTCGATCTGAAGCGGGAAGAGGGCGTCGCGATCCTGAAGCGGCTTTTGAAGAAGGCCGACGTCTTCGTGCAGAATCTCGCGCCTGGTGCCGCCGAGCGGCTCGGTCTCGGAGAGAAGACGCTGCGGGCAGACAACGAAAAGCTGATCACTTGCGCGATTTCGGGCTACGGCGAGGGCGGGCCTTACGGCAAGAAGAAGGCCTATGATCTTCTGATCCAGGCCGAGGCCGGCTTCGTCTCGGTGACCGGTTCGCCCGGCCAGCCGGCCAAGGCCGGGATCTCGATCGCCGATATCGCCGCGGGCGTCTCCGCCTACAACACCATCCTCGCCGCGCTTCTCAACCGCCACAAAACGGCGCGGGGCGACCATATCGAGATCTCCATGCTGGAGGCGATGGCCGAATGGATGGGCTATCCGATGTATTTTGCGACCGATGGGGCACCGCCACCGCCGCTCGCGGGCGCCGGACATGCCACGATCTTCCCTTATGGGCCCTATCGCACGGCCGACGGCACGGTGATTTTCGGCCTGCAGAACGACCGCGAATGGGCGGCCTTCTGCCAGACGGTGCTGGAGCGGGACGATCTCGCCGGCGATGCGCGCTTCAAGGGCAATGCCGGGCGCGCGGCGCATATGGATGAGATCAACGAGGCCATCAACGGCGTCCTTTCCACGCTGACCACTGCCGAGGCGATGGCGCGGCTCGAGAAAGCCAATATCGGCACGGCGAGCCTCAACGACATGGCCGCGCTCTGGGCGCATCCGCAGCTTGCCGCCCGCAATCGCTGGCAGGAAATCGCCATTCCGACGGGGACGATTCCGGCCCTTCGTCCGATCTCCGGCGCGGCCTGGCAGCCACGGCTCGATCCGGTGCCGGCGCTCGGTGAGCACACACGCGCCATCCTGGACGAACTTGAGATCACGCAAGAGGAGGCTGCAGCGCTCGCAGCTTCCGGAAAAGACGAGTGACATGATTGCAGACGAGGAAGACCACCGCGATCTCCGCGACGCGCTTCGCGCGCTGTGCGCCGAATTCCCGGCCGAATACCACCGCAAGCACGGGGCTGCGGAAACCTACCCGGAAGAGTTCATCACGGCTCTGACGGAGGCAGGCTGGCTCGCCGCCATGATCCCTGAGGAATATGGCGGATCAGGACTTGGCCTGACGGAGGCCTCCATCATCATGGAGGAGATCAACCGCTCGGGCGGCAATGCCGGCCATTGCCACGGCCAGATGTACAATATGGGCACGCTGTTGCGGCACGGTTCGGAGGCGCAGAAGAAAGAGTTTCTGCCGAAGATCGCGTCGGGCGAGCTCCGGCTGCAGTCGATGGGCGTGACCGAGCCGACGACGGGCACCGACACGACGAAACTGAAGACGACGGCGGTCAAGAAAGGCGACCGTTATGTCGTCAACGGCCAGAAGGTCTGGATCTCGCGCATCCAGCATTCCGACCTGATGATCCTGCTCGCCCGCACCACGCCGCTTGCCGACGTGCAGCGGAAATCGCAGGGGTTGTCGATCTTCCTGGTCGATCTCAAGGAGGCGATCGGCAATGGTCTCTCGGTGACGCCCATCCGCAACATGGTGGGCCACGAGACCAACGAACTCTTCTTCGACGATCTGGAAATCCCGGCTGAAAGCCTCATCGGCGAAGAGGGCCGGGGTTTCAAATATATCCTCGACGGGCTCAACGCCGAGCGCACGCTGATCGCCGCCGAATGCATCGGCGACGGCTATTGGTTCGTCGACAAGATGGTCGCCTATGCCAATGAGCGCACCGTCTTCGAACGCCCGATCGGTCAGAACCAGGGCGTGCAGTTTCCGATCGCGCGCGCCTATGTCGATATCGAGGCGGCCAATCTCATGCGCTTCAAGGCGGCGCGGAAGTTCGATGCCCATGCCGATTGCGGCGTAGAGGCGAACATGGCGAAGCTTCTCGCCGCCGACGCCTCCTGGAAGGCTGCGAATGTCTGCCTGCAGACGTTTGGTGGCTTCGGCTTCGCCGAGGAATACGACGTGGAGCGCAAGTTCCGGGAGACACGGCTTTACCAGGTGGCGCCGATCTCCACCAACTTCATCCTCTCCTATGTCGCCGAGCATGTTCTCGGCCTGCCGCGCTCCTTCTGAGGTTCCGTATGGCTGATGCCGGACAGCGCAACCCGCTTTTGATGCAGACGACAGGCCGGGAAAGCGCCGAGCTCGCGGCCTTCGCTGCCGCCCTCGATCTCGACGCCGTGCCCGAAGAGGTGGTGGCACGGGCCGTCGATTTCTTCGTCGACTGGGCGGGTTCGGCTCTCTCCGGCCGCGGGCATCGCGCCATCGGCGTTCTGGAGAGCTATGCCGAGACGATGGGGCCCGCCGATGGGGGGGCTGAAATCCTCACCAATCGACGCGCCACCTCGCCCGTCTTCGCCGCGATCGTGAATGCGGCCGCGAGCCATATCTCCGAGCAGGACGACGTTCACAACGGCTCCGTCTTCCACCCGGCGACCGTCGTCTTCTCGCCGGCTCTGGCCGTGGCGCAGACGGTCGGCGCGTCAGGCCGCGATTTCCTGGCGGCCGCAATCGCCGGCTATGAGGTCGGTATCCGGGTCGGCGAATTTCTCGGCCGCTCGCATTACACGGTCTTTCACACGACCGGCACGGCGGGGACGTTTGCGGCGGCAGCGGCCGTCGGCCGTCTTCTCGGGCTTTCCGCCGGAGAGATGGGTGAGGCCTTCGGCTCCGCCGGCACGCAATCGGCCGGGCTTTGGGAATTCCTGCGCGATGCCGCCGATTCCAAGCAACTGCATACGGCGAAAGCGGCGGAGAACGGTCTGATAGCCGCCTATCTGGCGCGCGATGGCTTCACCGGGGCAAAACGGATCCTGGAAGGAAAGCAGGGGCTAGCTGCCGGGACATCATCAGATGCCGATCCCGCAAAGCTTGTCGACCGGCTCGGTGAACGCTGGGCGCTCGCCGAGACATCGTTCAAGTTTCACGCCTCGTGCCGGCACACGCATCCGGCGGCCGACGCGCTGCTGAAGGTGGTGATGGAGCACGATCTTGCCGCAAGCGATATCGCTGCCGTCACAACCCACGTGCATCAGGGCGCGGTCGATGTTCTGGGCGCCGTCACACAGCCGCAGAGCGTGCATCAGGCGAAGTTTTCCATGGGTGCCACGCTCGGCCTCGTCGCCACGCATCGCAAAGCGGGTCTTTCGGAGTTTGCCGGCGTGCTCGACGATCGCGTCGCGCTGTCCTTCCTCGACAAGGTGGACATGGCGCTCGATGCGGAAGTCGATCAGGCCTATCCGGCACGCTGGATCGGCAAGGTCACGGTGACGACGGGCGATGGGCGGCGGTTCGAAGGGCGTGTCGACGTGCCGAAAGGCGACCCCGGCAACACGCTGAGCCGGGCCGAGATTACCGGGAAGGCGCGGGCGCTGGCATTGTCGTCCGGTGCGGTTGAGCCGGGCGAGCTGGACCCACTCATGGACCGGCTTTGGTCCATCCCTGAGGCCGAGAAGATTGGTTTTCTTCTTCCTCGAAGGAGAAGCGATGATGGGTGACACGCGTTTTCCGTTCCTGCCGCTCTTCGTGCCGGCCGACAGGCCGGAGCGTTTCGGCAAGGCTGCCGCGTCCGGCGCCGACGCCGTCATCATCGATCTCGAAGATGCCGTCGCACCCCCCGCCAAGGAGGCGGCGCGGGAGGGGCTCGGGCAGGGCCTTGCGGGACTCAAGCCGGGCGAGACGGAGATCTATGTTCGCCTCAATGGTGCCGATACGGGATATTTCGCCGACGACCTGGAAGCTGTCGCGACTTTGCCTCTGACGGGCATCGTTCTGCCAAAAGCGGAAGATCCCGCCATTCTGCGGATCGCCCGAGAAACGCTCGGGGCGAACGGCCGCGTCATTGCCCTTGTCGAAACGCCGCTCGGCATCGTGCGCGCCCGCGAGCTTGCGCAGGTTGCAGACCGTCTCGCCTTTGGCTCGCTCGATTATGCCGTCGCCATCGGGGCGCGCCATGTCCGGCATGCGCTCGATGCGGCCCGTCAGGAACTCGTCCTCGCCTCCGCCTGCGCGGGGCTGGCTGGCCCGATCGACGGGGTGACCACGACCTACCGCGACGAGCAGGCGGTCGTTGATGACGCCGCCTATGCGGCCGATCTCGGCTTCGGCGGCAAGCTTCTCATCCATCCGGCACAGATCGCGCCCGCCATTCGCGGCTTTTCGCCGACGGGTGAAGAAGTTGCCCGCGCGGAGAAGATCCTGTCGGCTCTCACGGAGAGGGAGGGGGGCGCTGTGTCTCTCGATGGAGCGATGGTGGATGCTCCCGTCGTGAAATGGGCGCAGACCGTCAAATCGCGGGCGCTCCGGCTTCAGGCTTTGCAGACGGACGGCGAAGCGGAAGGTGCGGTACGGGCTCGATCGTGAAATCGCCCTGATGCCGAAAAGGGCGGAGCCTTCGCCCCGCCCTCTGTTCTCTGATGCAGACTGGCGTCAGGTCAGGCCTGAACCGGCTGGCCATTCGAGGCCGACACACCGCCATCGACGGGGACATTGGCACCGGTCATGAAGCTCGCGTCGTCGCTTGCGAGGAAGGCGATGACGGCAGCCACCTCCTCCGGTTCGCAGGGGCGGCCGAGGGGAATGCGGCGGCGAAAGGCGTCGACGAGTTCCTTATCGTCCAGCATGTCCTCGGTCAGGCCGGTCTTGGTGAAGCTCGGGCAGACGGAATTGACGCGGATGCCGCGCTTGCCGAGATCGAGTGCAAGCGCTCGTGTGTAGTTCACGATTGCGCCCTTCGCGGCGTTGTAGGGGCTCATGCCCCAATCGCCCCCGGTTCCGGAGACGGATGCCGTGTTGATGATCGACCCCTTGGTCTTCTCCAGCTCCGGAATGGCGGCGCGGCTGCCGTAAAAGACCCCGTCCACATCCGTCTTCATGACCTTGTGCCACTGCTCGTCCGTGATGTCTTCGGGGTTGCCGTTTTCCAGGACGCCCGCATTGTTGACGAGGATGTCGAGCCGGCCGAACTGATCGATCGTCTTGCGGACGGCGCCGTCGACTTCCTCGCGTTTGGAGACGTCGGCGCGGATCGACAGGGTCCGTTCGGTCGGCAGGCTGCCGGCCACTTCCTCGAGCCTGTCGGAGATGTCGACCAGCGCCACATTGGCGCCCTCGCTGGAAAAGCGCCGGGCTGTCGCCTCACCCATGCCGGAGGCGGCGCCGGTTACGAGAACGACCTTGTTGTTAAAGCGGTGCATGGAACAACTCCTTCCGGACAGACGCGAGGCGCCTGCCAATCTTCATTGTGTGCGGATTGTATGAAGGAGCAACGCGGCAGCCGCCCGGACGATCCTCGGTTTTTGCCGAAGGGGGCTTTTGGAACGCGTCGGGACTTGGGTGTCGACTCAAGTGCCGGATCTGGCTTGCTTCGAAACCCTGTGGATGAGGAGAGTTGGTTTCCGGAGGGGGCCCGGAGAGAATGTCAGCTCTTCAGGCGCCAACCGGTTTTGAAGATCCACCAGATCGCCGCAAGGCAAATGATGAGGAAGAGCGCGGTCATGATCAGGCTGACGGTGACCGAGACGTCGGCCAGACCGTAAAAACTCCAGCGGAAGCCTGAGATCAGATAGACGACGGGGTTGAACAGCGTCACCTTCTGCCAGAAGGGCGGCAGCATATCTATCGAATAGAAGCTGCCGCCGAGGAAGGTCAGAGGCGTGATGATGAGAAGCGGCACGATCTGCAGCTTCTCGAAACCATCGGCCCAGATGCCGATGATGAAGCCGAACATCGAGAAAGTGACGGCGGTCAGCACCAGGAACGTCACCATCCACAGCGGATGTTCGATCCTGAGCGGCACGAAAAGCGTGGCGGTCGCGAGAATGATGACCCCCAGGATGACCGATTTCGTGGCCGCAGCACCGACATAGGCAATGACGATCTCGAGGAAGGAGACCGGCGCGGACAGGTGCTCGAAGATCGTTCCGGTGAACTTCGGAAAATAGATGCCGAAGGCGGCGTTCGTCACGCTCTGCGTCAGAAGCGAGAGCATGACGAGGCCCGGGACGATGAAAGCGCCGTAGCTGACGCCCCCCACTTCGTCGATGCGCGAGCCGATGGCGGAGCCGAAGACGACGAAATAGAGCGTCGTCGACAAGACCGGCGCCAGAATGCTCTGCATCAGCGTGCGGGCGGTGCGGGCCATCTCGAATTTGTAGATGGCGCGAATGGCGTAAATGTTCATGCCGCCTCGTGAACCAGACTGACGAAGATTTCTTCGAGCGTGCTCTCGCGTGTCTCGATGTCGCTGAAACGGATGCCTGCCTCGGTCAGATCGTGCAGAAGGGAGGTGATCCCCTTGCGGTTCTGCGCCGTTTCGTAGGTGTAGGTGAGGTAGGTGCCGTCTTCGGAAAGCTCCAGCTCGTACGATGCGAGCGATTCCGGCACAGCGTGGAGAGGTTCCTGGAGGCACAGGCGGAGCTGCTTGCGGCCAAGTTTGCGCATCAGCTCTTTCTTTTCCTCCACGAGAACGATCTCGCCGTGATTGATGACGCCCACCCGATCGGCCATCTCCTCGGCCTCTTCGATGTAGTGCGTCGTCAAGATGACGGTGACGCCCGTCTCCCTCAAGGAGCTGATCAGTCGCCACATGTCGCGACGCAGCTCCACGTCGACGCCCGCCGTCGGCTCGTCGAGAAAGAGGATTTCAGGCTCATGTGAGAGCGCCTTGGCGATCAGAACCCGTCGCTTCATACCGCCCGAGAGCGTGATAATCTTGGAATCGCGCTTCTCCCAGAGAGACAGATCGCGCAGCACGCTCTCCAGATGGGCCGGGTTCGGCTTCTTTCCGAAAAGGCCGCGCGAGAACGAGACAGTTGCCCAGACAGTTTCGAAGGCGTCCGTCGAAAGCTCCTGCGGCACGAGCCCGATCTTGGAGCGGGCGGCGCGGTAATCGGAGATGATGTCGTGACCGTCCACGGTCACGGTGCCCGTGGTTGGATTGACGATGCCGCAAATGATGCCGATGAGCGTCGTCTTGCCAGCGCCGTTGGGACCGAGGAGCGCAAACAGCTCTCCCTTTTCGATCTCAAGATCGATGTTTTTCAGCGCCTGAAAGCCGCTCTCATAGGTTTTGGACAGGCCGGAAACGGAAAGGACGTTCGACATGGTGGGGTGCGGGCGACATCCGGAAAGGAAGGAATGGTAAGCCGGCATTTAGGCCGCCGGCAAAAAAGGGCCAGAGCAGAAAGTGGCGGTGCGTGACAATCCACCCCACGCCATGGGGCGTCCGAGACGAAACGCTGCCTCAGGCGACGGCCTTGCGCAGTTCGTCCGGTCGTTGCTGAAATTCGACCGCATGCCCGTCCATGGCGAGTTCCTCCAGCATGCTGAGCAGCATTTCCATCCTCTCTTCGCCGAAGATTGTCTCGATGCGCTTGTAAACGTCTTCGATGGCAGGCGAGGCGAGGCGGATGAGACTGCGGCCATTCTCCGTAATGTCGATCTTCAGGCGACGGCTGTCCTGGCCGTCCTGACCGCGTGTGATGAGGCCGCGCTCTTCCAGGGCTTTCAGGATGCGCGTCATGGAGGGGGTGAGAAGACACGCCCGGGCCGACAGCGCCGTGGCATCGGAAGGACCGGCTTCGTCCAAGATGCGGAGAACGCGCCATTGCTGTTCGGTGCAGCCATATTCGGCGATGATCGGCCGCAGATGCATCATGAAGGCTTCGCGGGCGCGCAGAAGCGCCACCGGCACTGAACGACCTGTCTGGCGTAGGGTCATGATGGCGACGTCTCCCGGCGATCCTGTCAGGCATTGTAGCGGGAAGTCGTCCTCGACCAAAGACGCGGCCTTCCCAGGCTTCTGCCGGTGGCAAGGCGCCCGGGCACCGGACGGTTCCGCCGAGATACTATCAGATTGTTCGCTTCTGCGGCTGCGACGCGTCAGCGTTCGCCCGAGCCCGCTTTGAGGGCTTGCCCGGGCTGGATCGCTGCACCGCGTGATCTGCCGCCGGCGACCCTCCAGAATCGTCCTCTGAAGGGTCGGTGCATATCCGCAGAGGCGTCGCTGGAGGCGCTCTCAGGCCTGCGCGGCCGCCTTGCGCTGAGCCTGGGTGAAGGCACGAAGATCGAAATCGGGATCTTCGACCTGATGGGCGCGGATTTCGACACCGAGTTTCATCAAGGTCCGCACCGCCATGTGGTCGGCCGGTCGGTTGACGGATTCCACCGCGATCAGGCGTCCTTCCTTGAAACAGAAGACAGAAAAAGTTTCCGCTTCGGGATCTCCGCGCAGGATCGTCTGATCCGTGCCAAAGGGAAGTCCGACCATCTGCAGCTTCAGGTTCGACTGATCGCTCCAGAACCAGGGAACGTCGCAATAGGCGGTCGGTTTGCCCACGAGGCGCGCGGCGAGGCAGCGGGCCTGGTCGACGGCGTTTTGCACCGATTCAAGCCGCATCGACTTGCCTGCCTGGACGTTCGGGTGATTGGCCACGTCGCCGATCGCCGAGATGGCCGGATCGGACGTGGCGAGAAACTCGTCGACCACGATGCCGTCCTTGACCTCCAGGCCAGCGGCTTCGGCGAGCTCGGAATTGGCGAGAACGCCAATGCCATAGAGAACGAGATCGGCGGCGACGTTGCGCCCATCGGCGAGCACCACGCCCGTGACGTGATCGTTTTCGCCTTCGAGCCGCTGCACGCGTGCATCTGTGATGATGTGGACGCCGCGGCGACGATGGGCATTTTCGAAGAATTCCGACATCTTCGGCGTCACGACGCGCGCCATGACACGCGGCGCCAGTTCCACAACGGTCACGGTCTTGCCGAGCTTGGCGGCAACTGCGGCAAGCTCCAGGCCGATGAACCCGCCACCGACGACGACGAGGCTGGATGCCGCCTCGATGCGTTCACGCAGCCGGTTGGAATCGGCGAGCCCACGGACGGCGAAGACGCCGTCGAGCTCGGCGCCTGGCACCGGCAGCGGACGATTGCGGACGCCGAGCGCCAATGTCAGATGATCGTAGCGCAGGCGACGTCCCGACTGCAGCTCGACCTCGCGGGCCGCCCGGTCGATGGTCGTGACCGCTTCGCCGAGAATGAGCTCGATGTTGCGGTCCTCATAGAATTTCTCGCCGCGGAGAAGCAGCCCTTCGGCGCTGACGGTGCCGATCAGATAGCCTTTCGACAGGGGCGGCCGCTGATAGGGCAGATCAGTTTCTTCGCCGATCAGAACGATGCGCCCGGTGAAGCCAAGCTCGCGCAGCGAGGCGGCGAGCTGCACGCCCGCATGGCCGGTACCAACGATGATCTGGGTTTCTTCGGACATTTCGAACATTCCTTTCGGCGCTGCTTTTGGCGCACCGTCTGGCGAAGCGCAACGATGCCGTTCTCGTCTCGTCTCAGATAGAGAGGGCTGAGAGGCAATCGCCGGCCATAAGGCCGATCGGCGGCAGGGGGAACCGATACGGTGTCGCGGGCGATGGCGCGCATCGCTTCCTCAAGGCACACTCTGATGCGCTTTTGCAGAAAGGCGATGCGGAAGAAGGGGGCGAAACTGCCGGTTCTGCTGCAAGAAGCTGCCGACATGATCGGCGGTGAAGGGCCCCGCTTTCGCCATCTTCGCTCGGCTTTCCTACAAATAATCTGGAATTCCGCAGCCGAAGCCTCCGGTGGCGCAAGGCGAGAGCTTGCTGGTCCGGTTGTGTTTGTGCCATCTCCCTTGCGGGATCGGCTCCGGATCGCATGATGGATTTGGGAGCCTGCGGATCTTGCCGCGGCAGCCTGGCGGCCGAAGGGGGCCTTGATTGCAAAGAAAACGTGTCCTCGCCGCGAACCTCCCTTCGATCGCTTCCTTTATCGGTCTTGCTCTCGCTTTCGTCTTCGTGCCGTTCATCACCTTTCTGTCGACGCGGTCAGCGCCGGCGGTGTTGAGCTTTGCGACGCTGTTTCTGCTCCTTGGCGCCTATTGGCGAGCTGAGACGTGGCGGGATTTCGCAGCACGCTTCACCGAAGTGGCCCGGCAGCCCTTGGCGATTGCGATCGCCTCGTTCGTGCTTGCAGCCTTTGCGAGCGTCTCATGGTCGGTCGAGCCTTTGATGAGCCTTCAATATGCGTTTCGCCTGTTGGGGAACTGTCTGCTGGGCTTCGCTTTCGTCGTCGTCATTGCTGATCAGAACCGACGGCACATCATGACGTTCCTGCTGGTCGGGCTCGTGATCACCCTGCCGCTTCTGGCAAACGAGCTGCACGGGCCTTTCCAGCTCAGGCAACCCTTCTCCGATACGCTCGGCTCAGAATCTCTCAACCGGGCGGTTCTCGTGACGAGCATCCTGGCTGCGCTCTTTCTGGCCCTCGCTTGTGCGGAGAAATGGCTGTCCTGGCTGGCGCTTTTTCTCTCGCTTGTCGCTGCCGTCGTTGCGGTTCTCTCCTCCTCACAGTCCTCCGTCCTTTTTTGGGGCGTGGTGGTGATCGCCTGGCCGCTTGCCGTCTACGCTCCGAGGGCAACAGCCCGCGCCGTCACCGCGACAGCCTTTGCGTGCCTCGTCCTCTTTCCATTCTTCGCCATGCTCTACACGCCCTGGATGCGCCGCCTGCTCGGCGGGGTTCCGGAAGATGTCGTGCATGCGACGAGCGCGCAGATTCGCCTTTCCATCTGGGAGAATTTTGCCGAGCTCATCCCGCACGAGCCTCTCCTCGGCTGGGGCTATTATGCCGAACGCGCCATGAGCAAGGGGCTCGCCGGCCCCGCCGCATCCGCGGTGATCGGCAGCGCCCATCCGCATGATGTCGCGATCCAATTGTGGGTCGATTTCGGTCTTCTGGGCGTCTTCGTGGCGGGTCTCATCGGCTTCGCCTGGCTGCGGCGTCTCTTGCAGGCGGAGACGGCCGTTCTGACGGCCGCAAGCGCGATCACCGCAGGTGTCTTTGCGGTGTGGATGGTGAGCCACGGCGCCTGGCAGGAATGGTGGCTGGCGATGATGTCGCTGGTCTTCGCAACGCTTCTGCGTAGCACGCCGGGTGGCCAGGCTATTTCCTTTTGGCGGAAAGCCGAAACGCCAGCGCATCCACCATTCCCTGGCGCAACGCCACCCAAAACGTGAGCGAACTCACATAGGCCGCCACGACAGCCGCGTAGGGGGCTCGCGTCGAAATGACGGCAAGCGCGATGCAGAAGAGGCTGTTGAGGGTGAGCGCGAGCACCACCTGATCGTGCTTCCAGCCCCGCCGCACGGCCTTCTGGTAGGCATGTTCGCTATGGGCGAGCCAGATGCGCTCGCCACGGCGCGCGCGAATGAGAAGGGTGAGGCCGGTGTCGGTGAGATAATAGGCCGGCAGAATGAGGGCGGCAGCAATCTCTCCCTTAAGAGCGAGCGCGACCAGAAGAGAGCCGACACAAAAGCCCACGAAAACGCTGCCGGCATCGCCCAGAAAAATTCGCGCCGGGTGCCAGTTGTGGAGGAGAAAGCCGAGGCTCGCCGCGATGAGAAGGCAGGGCAGGAGCGGCAGGTCGCCCAAGGGAGTGGCGACAAGCAGAACGCCGATCGCGATCGCAATCGTCGTCACGCCGGTGATACCGTCGATGCCGTCCATGAAGTTGTAGGCATTGACGAAGCCGAGCAGGAAGAACCACAGGACGAAGCGCTCGACAAAAAAAGGCAGGGCAGGGCTGAGGTTCAGCGACAGTGGCAGGGACGCGACGGCCAACGCCACGAGGCCTGCCTGGGCAATGAAGCGCGTGGCGGCCCTCAGGCTGACGAGATCGTCGAAGGCGGAGACGAGTGCAAGCGCCACGGCGATCGCGAGGAATGAAACCTCGCTTGCTGCCGGCAGGCCGGTCGGGATCCCAAGCACGAGGCCGATGGCGAGGCAGAGCGCGGAGACCGGCACGAGCGCAAACCCGGCGCCGCGGGGGACGGGTGTTTCATGATTGCGACGTGCGTCCGGCAAATCGAGAAGCGCGCGGCGGGTGAGTACGGGGATGAGGTTGCGAATGCCGACCCACGTGACAGCGAAGGCTGCAACCGACAGCCACAAGGCATTGACCTGATCCATCACGCGGCTCAGCCGGGGGCTCTGTCCATCAAAGAGCGCACATTGTTGGTCGGTCGGGCGCAGAGCTCAGTGATGCCGCTGCGCAAGAGGCCGACGCAGGCGGCATTGTCGCCGTGCATCGCGGCGATGTGGAGATCAGTCAAATAGACGTCGAGGCGCTCGGGCAGGATCGCGGGCGCGCTGGCGAGAAGGACCCCCGCGACGGGCGTATGCGTGACCGTCTCGTTCTCGCTGACGAGATCTTCATGCAGCTTCTCGCCCGGGCGCAGGCCGGTGAACACCACCGGCACGTCAACGTCCGGCTTCCGTCCGGCAAGACGAATGAGATTTCGGGCCAGATCGGCGATGCGCACAGGTTCGCCCATGTCGAGGAGGTAGATCTTGCCGCCGCCTTCGGGATGGGCGACGCCATAGGCCGACGCCTGCAGAACGAGCTGTGCCGCTTCGCTCGGCGTCATGAAATAGCGCGTGACATCGGCATGGGTGACCGTCAAAGGCCCGCCGTTCTTGAGCTGCTCTTCGAAGAGCGGCAGGACGGAGCCCCGCGAGCCCAGAACGTTGCCGAAGCGCACGATCATGAAGCGGGTGCCTTTCTGCTCGCGGTCGAGCTTCTGGCAGTAGCGTTCGGCAAGTCCCTTGGTCAGACCGAGGACGTTCTTGGCGTTGGCGGCCTTGTCGGTCGAGATCATGATGAAGGCGCTGGCGCCCGACGCGCAGGCGGCGTCGGCGGCGTTCTTGGTGCCGAAGACGTTGGAAAGAACCGCCTCGACGGGGTTTCTCTCCACGATCGGCACGTGCTTCAGCGCCGCGGCATGGAAGACGAGTTCCGGCCGTTCGCGCATGAACAGCGCCTTCAGCGCTTCGCGGTCGCGGATGTCGCAGAGGATCGGCACCACCTGCGCCTGGATGCTCGGATTTTTCCGGATACGGCGATCGATCTCATAGAGATTGTGCTCGCTGTTCTCCAGCAGGATGAGGCGTGAAGCGCCGAAGCGCACGACCTGCTTGACGATTTCGGAGCCGACCGAACCACCGGCACCCGTGATGAGGACGCTGCGCCCGGCGATCAGGCGGTTGATGCCTTCCTCGTCGAGCACCACGGGCTGGCGGCCGAGCAGGTCTTCGATCTTGACCGCTTCCGGCTCGACGTTCTGCTGAGATGCCTGCAGATCCTGGATGTTCGGTAGCCGGTTGACGGTCAGCCCGACCTGGGAGGCGGCATCGACCAGCTCGTTCAAGACATCGCGGGGCGTGTTCACGCGCGCGACAATGATCTGGGTCGGCGGCGTCGACGTGCGCCTCAGCTGCGTCACCTGCCGCGCCATGCCTTCAATCGTGCTCAAGACCGGAACGCCGTGCAGCTGGCGCCCGACGTGTCTCGGGTTCGTTTCGATGATGCCGACGATGAGAAAGCGCGATTTGCGGTCGCGTTTGACGGCGCGGATGAAGACATCGGCCTCGTCATTGAAGCCGAAAAGCAGCACCGGCTCGAGCGGGTTGCGCGGATCGTGGCTGGAGCGGCCGATGAGGCTGTCGCGATAAAGCCGGTAGGCCATACGCGGGGCGCCCAGCATGACGGTCAGAACGAACCATTCGATGACAAGAACCGAACGGGGCAGGGCGCCGCCGCGCTGGATGAGGAAAATGACGAGCAGAAAGATGAAGATGGAGGCGGTGACCGCCTTCGAGATCGCGTAGATGTCGCGCACCGATGCGTAGCGCCAGGAGCCGCTGTGCAGCCGGAAGATCGGAAAGACGAGCACGCAGACAAGCGTGAAAATGCCAATGAGGCTCACGACCTCGCCGGGGGCGAAGGTCGGTTCCGTCCCCGTGCGCAGGTAATAGGAAAGGCCGAGGGAGATCGCTGCGGCCGAAAAATCGTAGCCGTAGATAATCCAGCTGCGCATGCGCCGGGAGATGCGTCTGACCACCTGATCGATCACGTCCGGCTCCCGGTTTGATGCTGAGGCGCAAAAAGCGATCGCAGGCTAAAGCCGCTGCCCTGTCGCGCGTTCCCATGCGAGGTCTCGCTCAGGCGATCCAACCTCGCAGCTATGTCAAAGCTATGGCAGAAGCGCATACGGTTTCTTGCCACCCCCTCTCGGAAAGCTACTCGGCCGGGGTCTTGGTCGAGTGCTGTTTCAACTGGCGGATATCGGCAAGGGCTTGAAAGAAACGGTCTTCGGCCCCCCTCGACTTGTCCTGTGCGGGCCCGTTCGAGGCAACTGAAGAAGCCTCTTCGCCGGCCGAGGCGTGACCGTTCTTCGCCTCGGTGTTGCCGTCCGTCTGTGTACCGTTCTTGTCTGTGAAGCCATTGGCGCCGGCGGGCTGCATCGGCCGGTCGGCCGACATGCGGCGGATGTCTTCGCTGATGCGCGCGATCTCCTCCGCACCGATCGGCTCTACGTCTTTGGCCGTGTCTCTGGCAGTGTGATTGCGGGAAAGATGGCGGGCGGCCTGCGTGCGGTGGCCGGGCGCGCGCCGCGCCTCGCTGCGCCGCGGGGCGCCTTTCGCGTCTTTCCGGTTGGGCCTTTGGCCTTCTTCCGAAGCGCCGGCCTTCTCCGGTGCCGGGTCGTGTTTGCCGGCCTCCGAATCCTCCTCGGAGGCGGCGCTTCCCATGACGGAGCGGAGGTAGTCGATTTCCGCGCGCATGCCGATCAGGTCGACGCGGCGGTCCTCCGCCAGGCTCTTCAGGTCCTGGATCTCATCTTGCAGGGCAAGCCGGCGTTCCATCTCAGCTTCGAGCGCGTTGCGGCCGGCGCGCAATGCCGTGCCGGTTTCGGCCAGACGCTTCTTGGTTTCGATGAGTTCGGCGTTCGTCTGTTCGAGGCGGGTGCCGAGCTCGCCGATCTCTTCGTCTCGGGACGCGAGATCGCTGCGCAATGCGGCAATCTCCTGCGTCTTGAGATCGGAATCGAGGCGGTAGGCGGTGACGCGGTCGCGAAAAGTGCTCGCATCACGCTCCAGCCGGCGCATGGCCATCGCATTGCGGGCGCGCATCTCGTCGCGCTCCGTATCGAAATCGGCTCTCGTTATCGCCAGGCTCGCCTTCAGACGCTGTTCCGTCACGCGCCGGATGCGGCGAGCAAGGACCGTGAAAAACGCAAGACAGAACAATCCGCTCGCAAATGCGCCAAGGGCGAACAGCATAGCCGCTTGTATCATCACCGGCTCCGTCCGCGGCAGGCCTTTAGAAATAGAGGCAGGTTGCGCAGACGGCAACAAGAGCTTGGCCGGAGCGTGCGCGTGTCCGCGACACTATCGCAAAAATGTCACGGCTTGTTCAAGCTTTGCGTGGGCTTGCTCAGAACGGATTCCAGGTCGGTCTGGAGGTGAACTTGAGATAGCCGAGATTGACGCCCAGCCGGGCGCCGACGCCGGTGCGGATCGGCACGACATAGATCGGGTCGTGCACGCCGGTGTGCGAGAGCACGGTCATGCCGAGGCCGCCGACCATATAAGCGGAACCGTTCACGCCGGCGAAGCGCTGGTAGATGGAATTGTAGCTCGGCAGGTTGTAGACGAGCATCATCGTGCGATTGCCATCGCCGCCGAAATCCCACCCGACCGAAGGGCCCTGCCAGAAGATGTGGCTGGGCGGTGCGAGCTTGGTATAGATCGTGCCTTCGCCGTAGCGCAGGCCGCCGATGAGGGCGCCGGAGCCCTCCTGGCCGATGATATAGCCGTTGGGAAGGCCGTAACGCTGGATGGCCTTTTCCACGAGCGTGGCCAAGCCTCCGGATGCGGCTCCAAAGACGTGATGGCCCGCTTCGACGACCTCGGCCGCCGTGTAGTTGAGGCTGCCGGGTTCACCGGCCTGAGCCGAAGCCGGCTGGACCGCACCCGCCTGAGTGGCGAAGGCGGCCGGAGCGACCGCGATCTGGACTGCCAGCGCGCCGGCGGCAAGAAGTCTGGCTATGGGCATGGGCCCTCCTGCGACGGCTTGTTGATGAACTCGATTGGTCCACAGGAAACGGCAGAATGGTAAATGTCGGGTAAACCCCCGAGAAATGGGGCGCTCCGGCTGGTCCGCGGCAGGCTCGCTCGATACGATGGAGCAACCATGAGCGACGAATCGCTTTCTGTCCCAATTTCGGATTTCAGCCGATGACCAGCCTTAAAATCGCGCCAGTCGACCTTGCCGCCTTGATCGCGAGCCGGGTCTGTCATGACGTCATCAGCCCTGTCGGCGCCATTGCCAACGGACTCGAAGTCCTCGATGAGGAAACCGATCCGAGCATGCGCGACTTCGCGATGGATCTCATCCGCAAGAGCGCCCGTCAGGCCTCCGTGAAATTGCAGTTTTCGCGTTTGGCCTTCGGCGCATCCGGCGGGGCGGGCGCGCAGATCGATATGGCCGATGCAGGTCGGTGTGCGGGCGAGTTCCTGGAGCGCGAGAAGGCCAATCTCGACTGGCAGGTCGACGCGCAGATGCTGCCGAAAGCAGAGGCGAAGATCCTGCTCAACCTCCTGCTTCTCGGTGCCAACACGATCGCCCGGGGCGGCACCCTGACGGTCGGCGCCACGCAGGGCGAGAACGGGGTGACGATCAGCGTGGTGGCTGCCGGCGACCGCGCGCGCCTTTCTGACAGCGTCCGCACGGTGCTTCTTTCGGGCGAAGTCCCGGAACAGCTCGATGCGCATTCGGTCCAGCCGCTTTATGCGGTCATGCTCGCCGAAGAGGTGGGCCTCGGCTTCGAGATCGCCGAAGAGGAAGGGAAGGTCTCTTTCCTCGCCCGCCCGAAAGCCTGAGCCGGGTCCATCCCCACGCGCCGAGACGGGCGCGCTTTGCGCCCAAAACGAAAAGCCCCGCGACCTTGCGGTGCGGGGCTATCGAAGGGGATTGAAGAGAGGCTTCAGGCGCTTTCGCGGAACTCTTCCTGATCGGGCTCGCGCAGCACGTAGCCGCGACCCCAGACCGTCTCGATATAATTCTCGCCGTCGGTCGCAGCCGCCAGCTTCTTTCTGAGCTTGCAGATGAACACGTCGATGATTTTGAGCTCAGGCTCGTCCATGCCGCCGTAGAGATGGTTGAGGAACATCTCCTTCGTCAGCGTCGTGCCCTTTCTGAGGGAGAGGAGCTCCAGCATCTGGTACTCCTTGCCGGTCAGATGCACGCGCTGTCCGGCCACTTCGACGGTTTTGGTGTCGAGATTGACCCGGAGATTGCCGGTCTGGATGACCGATTCCGCGTGTCCCTTGGAGCGACGGACGACCGCGTTGATGCGCGCGACCAGCTCATCCTTGTGGAAGGGCTTGGTCATATAATCGTCGGCGCCGAAGCCCAGGCCACGGACCTTGTCTTCGATGCCGCCCAAGCCTGAAAGGATCAGGATCGGTGTCTTTACCTTGGCGACACGCAGCTGCTTCAAGACATCGTAGCCGGTCATATCCGGCAAGTTGAGGTCAAGAAGGATAATGTCGTAGTCGTAGAGCTTGCCGAGGTCGACACCTTCCTCACCGAGGTCGGTCGTATAGACGTTGAAGCTTTCCGACTTCAGCATCAATTCGATCGACTGTGCGGTGGCGCTGTCGTCCTCGATCAGAAGAACACGCATGCCAATCCCCTCCTAGCCCTTTTCGTGCCGCTCGAGTGACGTGTGGCTCGAGCCGACTGAACAGGCAAAACCGCAGCCACATTTACGTCGGAATGGTTAACAGAGTCTGACTCCCGGCAGCAAGCCCATAACGTCAGCTGCTTAAAATAGAGTCTTGATTCCATTCCGATTCCGCTGGGTCACCTGCGTCGAGAAACGTTGTGGTACCGATGCGGCTGGACGCCTTCGCGCCGGCGCCGGACCGGCCAACTCAAAGCAAACGGCATCAAGCGATTTACCGTGCCTTAAGTCCTCGTCCCTATCATTAACGCCAGTCGTAAACGAACGGTTACCGCCGCCCGTTGCCGGTGTCATGTGGAGCGGGTGGACCCTCGGGGCTGGGGAGTATTGAGTATGAAGTCGCGAGACGCATCCATCCGGCAAAAACGCTTTAAAGTTGAAGATTGCGAGCGGCGGCTCGGCCAGATCGACGCCATGATCGAAGAATTCAGCCGGATGGCGGCCGATCTAGAACACGAGATAGCGGCTGAAAAGCGGCGGACGGGGATCGAAGACGAAAAGCATTTCGCCTATTCGACCTTCGCACGTGCGGCCGGCCAGAGGCGCGAGAACCTGCTCGCTTCGGTTGATGATTTAAATCGGCAGCGCGAAGCCGCCCAGGCGGCGCTCGAAACCGCGCGCGCCGAGCTTCAGCGCGAAGAAGGGCGGCTCGGCCGGGAAAACCCCGGGACAGCTCCGTCCGGCCACGGTCGTCTGGCAAGCTGAGATCTCATCCCGCGCCCTCGGTCCGGCCGGGGGCGCCGATCACGTGGGCGATCAGGGCCTGAGCTTGTGCCGGGCGAGTTGCTCGTAGAGCGGCAATGCCTCGGCCGCCACTTCCCTGAGCCCGTCATCTTCCAACTCCGGCAGCGGAGCCGGCGGCTGAAAGCCCGTCGAGCGATGCACCGCATCATACCAATGCGCGGCCCAAACGCCGTCGCTGTCGCGGGGACCGGCCGGCCAGGCGAGCATTGCCGGAGAAAAATCGATCTCGAGAGCCCCGCAAAGGGCACGCAGCATGGCTTCCGGATCTGCGAGAAGATCGTCGGCGTCGATGACAGGAGGGATCCTTCCGCCCAATTCCGTCGCCAGGCGAAAGAGCTCATCCTGCTCGACGAATCCGATATCTGAAAGGCTCGGGCCGGCGCGCTTGCGGGCATAGGAAACGAGCACGCGTGCCGGATGACGGATCAGGAATGCGTGGCGACAGCTGCGCATCCAATCGCGGCCGATCTCCGCGATCATGTGGTGCGTCATGTGCTTCTGGTAGAAGATATGGCTGCCGAAGGGCGGCGCGCCCGCGAGGCGCTCCGCCACCTTTTGCCAATCGGCTTCATGCGCGGCACAGATCTCCTCGCGCATCGGATGATCGATGCCGGTCACCTTCAGCCATGCCGCATAGAACGGCTCGTCCCACACTTCGGTGTCGGGACGGTTTTCGAAGGCGCGCATCATCGCGGTCGAGATGTTGCGCGGGCCGGACCACATGGCGATGCGGATCGTCTCGTCGCTCATCGCGGGCGAGGGTCTCTCAGACACCATCATGGCACCGGGAATGCTGGAGAAATGGAGACCTGACCGCGGACTCGAACCGCAGATATTTGACGCTGCACCGCCAATGGGTACCCGTTCCCCCATCAGGTCGATGAGAGATTAGGCGAACACGAATGCGTGAGAAAACCATCACGTGCCGATGTGGTTAAAATCTTAATCTTTGCCTTAGGAAGGGTTCAAGACAAGGGGGTGGCGAAGGCGTCGATGCGCTCGCGGTAGAGCTGCGTCAGCCGCGGCAAGAGCTTCGGCCTGTCGGGATGAAGCGTGCCGATCGCCCGTCCGTCGACGGAGCGGACCGGGACCAGCCCGGCGAACGTGCCTGTGATAAAGGCCTCGTCGGCCCCATAGACGTCGGTCAGCGAAAAGCGCCTTTCATGTGCCGGGATGCCGGCCTCTCGGGCGGCCTTCAGCACCTGTCCGCGGGTGACCCCGCCGAGGCAGTAATCGCCCGTCGAGGTCCAGACCTCGCCGTTGCGGACGATGAAGAAATGCGTGGAATTGCAGGTGGCGACGAAGCCTGCCGGGTCGAGCATCAGCCCTTCATCCGCGCCGGCCTTGGCGGCTTGAATGCAGGCGAGGATGCAGTTGAGCTTGGAATGGGAATTGATCTTCTGGTCCTGCTCGGCAGGCCCCGTGCGCCGCACATGGACGGTGAAAAGCGTGACGCCTTCACTCGAGATTTCAGGCTTCGGGTTCTTGTATTCGGGAATGACGACGATCGTGGGCGCGCCGATCGTCATGCGCGGATCCTGATAAGGGGTGCGCTTCACGCCGCGCGTGATCATCAGGCGCACGTGCACGCCGTCGCGCATGTTGTTGGCGGCGAGACATTCCATCACCCGGGCGGTGAGGCCGGCGCGATCGAGCCCGATATCCATGTCGAGCGCCGCAGCGCCTTCGAACAGGCGGTCGAGATGCTCGTCGAGGAAGGCGATGCCCCCGTCGGTGACGCGCAGGCCTTCCCAGACGCCGTCGCCCAGGATGAAACCGGAATCGAAGACGGAGACGACCGCCCTGTCTCGCGGCAAGAGTTCGCCGTTGACCGAGATCAGGATCTCGGCGTTGCGCGGATCGTCTTCGTATTCGTGGGTGCCTGTCGCCATTTCGCCGCCCGATCACTGGAGATTTCAATGAAACCATTCCGGCAAAGCCGGGGTGTGGGCGGCTGTCAAGGGCAAGTGCGGGCGAAGCCCCGCTAGAGGCGGGACATCAATTGCGGTATTGCTGAATTCGGGTCGTGCGCAGCCCCGCAAGGCCGTGAGACTCGATCGACATCTGCCAGGAGAGGAACTCCTCGACAGTCAGGGTATAGCGCGAGCAAGCTTCATCGAGGCTCAATAAGCCGCCGCGGACGGCAGCAACAACCTCAGCCTTGCGGCGGATCACCCAGCGCTTGGTATTGGGGGGTGGAAGATCAGCAATCGTGAGCGGGCTTCCATCCGGTCCGATAACGTATTTCACTCTCGGTCGGACATGCTCGGCCATGGCAGACTCTTATACAAACTCACCAACTGAGCTCGTTATAAGGTGGCACGGCTTAACAAGCGTCTAACCATCCGTAACGGAAATCTTAAGCGCAACCGGGGCATTTTTTTAGAAACCGCGGGCGCTTGACAGAACGTCGCAAGCACTGCAACCAAAGCCCATGCTGGACATCGATCTTGAGCTGCCAGGTCCGCGCAGCAAAGCCCGCGTCCTCGTCGCTATGTCCGGCGGGGTCGATTCCTCCGTTGCTGCCGCGCTCGTCAATGCGGCGGGCTACGAAACCATTGGCGTGACCCTGCAACTCTATGATCATGGGGCGGCGATCCATCGCTCCGGGGCCTGCTGTGCGGGGCAGGACATTCACGACGCCAAACGTGTCGCCCAGGCGCTCGGCATCGCCCATTATGTTCTCGATTACGAAAGCCGTTTCCGCGAGGCGGTGATCGAGCCTTTTGCGGCGAGCTATCTGTCGGGCGAGACGCCGGTGCCCTGCGTCGCCTGCAATCAGTCGGTGAAATTCTCCGATCTCCTCGATACGGCCCGCCAGCTCGGGGCGGCCGCCATGGTGACCGGCCATTATGTGCGCACACGCTCCGTCGGAGGCCGGCGTGCGCTTTTCCGGCCCGTCGATGCAGACCGCGACCAGAGCTACTTCCTTTATGCGACGACGGCCGAGCAGCTCGACTTCCTGCGCTTTCCCCTCGGCGATTTCACCAAGCCGGAGGTGCGGACGCTGGCGGCCGAGATCGGTTTGAGCGTTGCGGAGAAGAGCGACAGTCAGGATATCTGCTTCGTGCCGCAGGGACGCTACAGCGACGTCATCGAAAAGCTGAAGCCCAATGCGGCCGACGAGGGCGATATCGTGCATCTCGACGGGCGGGTGCTCGGTCGCCATCGGGGCATCATGCATTACACCGTCGGCCAGCGGCGCGGGCTCGGGATTTCGGCCGCCGAGCCGCTCTTCGTCGTGCGGCTGGATGCCGCGGCAAAGCGCGTTATCGTCGGTCCGCGCGAGGCTTTGGCGACCCGCCGTTTCCGGCTGCGCGATCTGAACTGGCTCGGCGATGGCGATCCCTCCGCCTGGACGGAAGGGCAGGAGGTCTATGCTCGCGTGCGCTCGACGCGTCCCCCGGTCAAAGCATCAGTTTCCGTGCAAGCCGGTGAAGCGTCTGTCATTCTCGAGGATAGCGAGATGGGCGTGGCGCCGGGGCAGGCCTGCGTCTTCTACGATCGAGACGCGTCCGATGCGCGTGTTCTGGGCGGTGGCGTGATCGCTCAGGAGACCACGAGCGAACAAGCCTGCGCCGCCTGAGCAAGTCGCACGGCGGCTCCAGGCTGGTCCAACAGGCTTGCCGGCACCGGCAAAACCCCCGCCTTTGCTTGGAACTCCGCTCGCAGCGCCACGTTACCTGAGCGACCCAGCCAATCGATAGAAGGAGGCATCCCATGGCAGACACGAATGTGCCCGGCGGCAAGAGCGAAACGGAACGCAAGGCCGATGAGACCAAGCGGAAGGCCGAAGACGTTCGCCACGACCTCAACGCCGAGTTCGAGATTCTGAAGGCGGATGTCGCCGAACTCAGCACCCGGATCTCAGACCTTTTGCGCACCGGCGCCCGCGAAGGAAAAGACATGTTGAACGAACGTGCCGATTATTACCGCCGCGAAGGCCGCAGGCGCGCCGATGCAGCCATGTCCGAAGCTGAGGCTCTGTCCGATGATCTGAGCCAGTCGATCAGTCGCAATCCCTTCACTGCCGTTCTCGTGGCGTTGGGGCTGGGCTTTCTCGTCGGCGCCATTTCCCGGCGCTAGTCTTCATGCTCAGGCTGCTTTCTTCGATCAGCTTTGCCTACGGCGCCGCAAATCTGCGGCGCCGTATCCGCGTCATGGCGCGGCAGGCCATTCTCATGGCGATCGGCGCCGTCATTCTGCTTTACGCGCTCGGTTTCGGGCTCGTGACGCTCCATATCTGGCTCTCCAGCCTGTGGGGATCGCTGGTGTCCGCGGGCGTGATCGGTGCCGTGCTTTTCGTCATCGGGCTTATCGTCCTGCTTCTGGCTCTGAGGCCTCACCGCGAGCAGGCACGTTCCGTCGAACAGCCTCTCAGCCAGATGAGCGCCACCGCGCACGACACCTATGACCGGGTGCAGCGCTCGCTTCGCCAAAGCGGTTCGCCTCTTGCCAATCCGGTCGTGCAGGCGGCGGGCATCGCCCTCATCATCGGCGTCCTTCTCGGCCGCCGCTAATCGTCGCGTGATCGTGCCGGCATGTGCCGAGCCGCGGAGACATGTTTCGGCCGCCCGTCTCTTTTCGAGGCGGGCGGTCTTTTTGTTCGTGCGTCCGCGCCAGGGCTTCAGGAGCGGTGTGGCCGCGGGACAAGATCGCCCAGATCTGAAAACTCATCCGCCAACGGCACAGGGGTCTCAGGCGGGCCAGAAAAATGCTTTCCGATCTCTTGCCAGCTCCGAGATAGCCGGGGTCGGTGCGGTAACGTTCCTCTCATTTTCTCCGACTATAGTTCTCCGGCAGGCCGTGCTCAGGCCGGTCCGGAGGGGATACGATGCTTCACTCGAAGGCGCTGCCTGGCAGCGCGTCCGATGTGCCAATCGCAGAAAATCCAGCCGATGCTCGGCCGGAAGGATCCCGCTTTGGGCGGCACACCCAATTGCAGCGGGAGGATGGTGCGCCACGTGACACGGAAACCCGTGCCGCGGAGACGCCCAATGCCATTGCCGACAAGGTGACGGATCTTCTCGACTTTCGTCGTCGGGGTGCCGTGCGGCTGCAGACGGCGATCGACGCCCATCTGGTGGGCGCGGAAAACAGAATCTCGCGCTGCATCATCCGCGATCTGTCCACCGCCGGAGCGCAGCTCGAGGTCGAGGAGGGCATCACGCCGGAGAGCGAGATGATCCTCGCCGTGCCTCAGGTGAATATCGCGATCGTTTGCGAACTCGCCTGGCGGCGCGGCAACCGGATGGGCGTTCAGTTCTGCCGTGGGCGGATTCCAGCCGACAAGATCGCCGAGATGATGAAGCTCTGACCCGGACGAGCGCGGAGCACGCGTTCGCCCGTCCGGCAAGAGAACCGCCGGCTGCGCCCCCACCGCCCGCAGAGCGGGGGCCGCGGCCGGGTCCGTCTGTCATTTCCCCATCAGGCTTGCGCGCGTTCTGCTTCGCCCAAGTGGCGCACAGCGGCGTCTGATCTCTCTCTCCGTCATGCTTTCGGTGAGGTGATCGTCCCTCCAGACGCTCGCATGCTCACGCTCATGCGGCGGTGCGGGGAAGCGCGCTGCATCGCCGAAGGCCTTTGAAATCGGAGTCTTATTGTCTACTTTATGTCCGTTCAAAAGTGCGATCCTATTGTCAGGCGCTTGCGCAGAGAGGTTTCATGGCACTGAGGCATGGGCAGGGTAGCGAAGCCGCGGAGATGATTTCCGCCGACCGGGGGGCGAATGTCGTCGCCTTTCCCGCCTGCGAAGCCTTCGGCCCGAGGGCCTCGGATGCGCGCGGTCTGACGGAAGCGGAAGAGATCGAGCTCGACCGTCTGCGTTGGTTCGTCCTCAAAAGCCTTCTGTCCTCTCAAACCGATCTCGAACGCGCCTGTTTCGTGCTGGCCGCCGAACCGGACGCGTCGCTCGAACGGTTCGCGATCGCCTTTTTCCGGGCGATGTCGTCCAAGGCGCGGCGCCAGCTCGTTTTCTACCGGCCGGGTACGCGCAATTTTTCCACCGACGAGGCCTGGCTTCTGCGACTAATGGGGGCATGGCGCTCAGGCGACGAAATGAGCGTTCGCGCGTTAATCGCCTGGAGGGTCAAACCGGAAGGGCACCGCTGGCTGCGTTTCTTGTCGCGCGGGCTGGCATTTGCTCTCGTTGCGGAAACCCCTTGAAGCCGGAACGCGTCTGGCATAGTTTAGAGGTATTCTAATTTAGGCAGATGCCGAATCGCACCGATGGAGGGCACAATGGGTCTGGTGGCAGCAAAAATTGAACCGAGCGCGAAACAGGACATCGTGGCGGGTCTCACGCAGAGTCTCGCTGAGACGGCTGTGGAAATGACGAAGGCGCAGAATTTCCACTGGAACGTCACAGGCATGGCTTTTGGCCCGCTGCATGAGCTGTTCCAGAAAATGTACGAAGATCACTTCGAGGCGATGGACGTTCTCGCCGAGCGGATCAAGGCGCTCGATGAGCATGCGGAAGGCCGCTACTCGAAGTATCTGGAACGCAGTGCCGTGGAAGAGCATGACGGCCATGCGAGCGATCGCGAGATGGTCGCCGCGCTCCTGGCCGACCAGGAGACGCTGTCTTCCACGCTGTCGGCTCTGTGCAGCGTGTCGGAAAAGCACGGCGATTGGGCAACCAATGATCTCGCCACCGAGCGGGTGGCCGCGCACGACAAGTTCGCATGGATGCTGCGGGCTCATCTCGGCGAAAACGCCTGATCGGTTCTGAAGAGGGAGCCTTTTCGGCTCCTCATGCGTCGATTTTCGTCAGGGGCTGGTGCGAACGCGCCGGCCCCTGATGCGTTGTTATCCCATGATGTACGCGAAGGAGTGTTCGCATGAGCAGTCAGGGGCTTCATGGACCTGCCGGCCGGCCAAGACCCGAACCGAGCAAGACGACGCCAGAAAGCGATGTGGACCGGCTCGCCGCGGAAAGGCTCGCGGCGGAAAAGCTTGATCGCGAGCTCGACGAAGGGCTTGAGGAATCATTCCCCGCAAGCGACCCGCCGGCTCCGACGCAGCCGCACAAAGAGGTCGACGAGGATTGATTTCGACGACGCGGGCGCAGGTTTAGGACGAGGCGATCGAACGCTGCGCCCTTCCTTCATGCGTCTACTGTGAGCTTGTCGAGCGGGCAGGGAACGCCCTGCTTTTCGCATTTCCGACGGTAGGCGGTCGCCCAAAAGGGAAGGCCGCCCTGTTCCCTCAGTCTCTCCACCAAGGCCTTCAGGAAGGCCTTCTTGTCTTCCTTGCTGTCGAGCCGCTTGAACGAGGCCTTGTCCTCTCGCGACATGCTGCAGCCGATGCAGCGGCCCTTTCGCTTGAATTTGCACACGTCAATGCACGGCGAGGGTGCATTCTTCCAAGTCTTGGTCATGCGGCTCTGGCGGTCTCGGTCAGTCAATGAGGGACGTCTCGCAATCCTGCGAGCAATCTGAAACATTTGTCGAACGACCGACGACGTCAAGTGGGGAAAGTCGTCCCGCACAACCCGTTTCATCGGGCTGGCCTGGCGCCTGCCGATCATCTTGCCTCCGGCCGTTCCTCCTCTGAGCTGGAGAAGGTCACCGTCACGACCAAATGATCGGGGTCGTCTCGAAGCCTTATGATGGTCGTGCCTTGGCCGCAAAGCTCTCCGAGCTTGGTGTCGCAGTGCGCCCGGCAGCACCTGTCTGACAGAAATTTAAGTCGCTCTTCCTGTGTGCGGCGCGGTAACATGACATCTCTTGATGTGCCTGGTCGGCCCCCGCGTCGGCTGCCGAAAGTTCGCGACAGCGGAGCGCCTCTTTGTCCCTTGTGAAGCAGGTCATTTTCGTCGCTTTGATCGGAGCGGCCGCGCTGGCGGGTTATGCCGCCTTCGACACGTGGTTCAATGGGAGCCGCGGCAGCGAGGAGGCGCGGGCCGCGCGCGGCCCTGCGGCGATCGCAGTCGAGGTGGCACGTGCCAAGGCCGAGACGATCGAGCGCAGCTTCGATGCGGTGGGCTCCACGCGTGCCCGCCGTTCCGTCGAGATCGTTCCCCTCGCGTCAGGACGGATCACCGAGCTTTTCTTCGAAGCCGGCCAGAAGATCGAGGCCAGCGCGCCGCTGTTGACGCTCGACGACGATATCGAGGCGGCGGACGTCAAGGAGGCGGAAGCGAAACTGCGTGAGGCCGAACTCGCATTGGAGCGGGCTCGCTCTCTGCACCAGTCGAACACGGTCACTGCCGCCACCGTCGAAACGCTGACGGCGGCGCGGGTCACCGCGGAGGCCGAGCTGGAGCGGGCCCGGCGCCGGTTTGCGGACCGCACCGTGCGGGCCCCCTTTTCCGGCATTGCCGGATTGCGCCGGATCGACCTTGGTGCGCGTGCAGACGACCAGACGGTGATCACCACGCTCGATGATCTCTCGTCGGTCGAAGTGGAATTCGCCCTGCCGGAAACTGCGTTTGGCGAGATCGAGGCCGGGATGCCGATTTTTGCGCGCAGCGCGGCGTTCCCCAACAAGACCTTTTCGGGGAAGATCATCGCGATCGACAGCCGGATCGACCCGGCTTCGCGCGCCTTCAAAGTCCGGGCGTCCATCCCCAATGAAGATTTCGTTCTGCCGGCCGGCATGTTCATGACGCTCTCGGTGGTCCTCGATCGGCGCACCGGGGTGATGGTGCCGGAAGAAGCGGTGATGGTGGAGGGGGACGGCGCCTATCTGTTCGTGGCGGATGGCGAGACGGCGCGGCGGCGCGGCGTCGAACTGGGCCAGCGGCAAAGGGGAGCGGTCGAAATCTCCAAGGGTCTTGAGGACGGCGAAGCCGTCATCGTGCGCGGCGTGCAACGCCTGCGCGATGGGTCACAAATCCGCATCGTCGAAGATGCGGAGAACGGCAAGGCGGCAGCGGACGCTGACGGCATCGGATGATTCTCTCCGATATCAGCATCAAGCGGCCGGTTCTCGCCGCAGTCGCCTCGATCCTGATCGTGGTCTTCGGGCTGGCGGCGATTTTGAGCATTCCGATCCGGGAACTGCCCGACGTCGATACCGCCGTCGTCACCGTCACCACGTCTTACGCCGGGGCGGCGCCCGAAATCGTGGATACGGATATCACGGAGACGATCGAAGGGGCCGTCGCCGGCATCAGCGGCGTCAAGTCGATCAGCTCCGAAAGCCGGCGCGGCCGCAGCCGCACCACCATCGAATTCGTCATCGGCCGCAACATCGACGAGGCGGCGAACGACGTCCGGAGCGCGGTGGCGCGCGTGCGTGGCGACCTGCCGGACGATGTCGACGAGCCGCAGGTGGTCAAGAACGACGCCGATGCCGACCCCGTCATCCGCCTTGCGGTGACCGACCCCCATATGTCTTCGGCGCAGATCACCGACTATCTGCAGCGCTATCTCGTGGACAGGCTGGCGACGCTTGACGGGGTCGCCAATGTCGAGATTTTCGGCGAGCGCAGCTATGCGATCCGCATCTGGCTCAACCGCGAAGCGATGGCGGCGCGCAATCTCACCGTTGCCGACGTGGAAGATGCGATTCGCCGCAACAACGTCGAATTGCCGGCGGGAGATCTGGAATCCTCGCGTCGCCAGCTCGCCGTGCGGGTCGACAGTCGCGTCGCCGGCGTGGACGCCTTCTCGAACATCGTCGTCGACCGCATTGCCGGTTTCCCGGTTCGGCTGAAGGATATCGCGAAAGTCGAGCTCGGCGTGGAAGATGACACGACGCTCGTGCGCCTCAACGGCGTGGAGGCGGTCGGTCTCGGCATTTCGCGTCAATCCCAGGCCAATACGATCGCCATCTCGCGGGCCGTCGCCGCCGAGCTGGAGCGCATCCGCCCGACGCTGCCGGAGGGGATGGAGATCACCGTCGGGTCCGACGATGCCGTCTTCATTCAGGCGTCGATCCGCGAGGTTCTGATCGCGCTCGCGATCTCTCTCGTCCTCGTCGTGCTGGTCATTCTGGCATTCCTCGTGTCGGTGCGCGCGACACTGGTGCCGGCCGTCACCATTCCGGTGTCGTTGATCGGCTGCTTCATTCTCATTTCGGCACTCGGCTTTTCCATCAACGTCTTGACGCTGCTCGCCCTCATTCTCGCGATCGGGCTCGTCGTCGACGACGCGATCGTGGTTTTGGAGAATATCCAGCGGCGTATCGACGAGGGCGAGACGCCGATGGTGGCGGCGTTTCTGGGCTCAAGGCAGGTGACGTTTGCCGTTCTCGCGACCTCGCTCACGTTGATCGCGGTCTTCATCCCCATCTCCTTTTTGCAGGGGCAGGCGGGGCGGCTCTTCACCGAATTCGGCTTCGTCATGGCGAGTGCCGTGGCAATCTCCACCTTCGTTGCTTTGACGCTGTGCCCCGTGCTCGCCTCGCGGCTCCTGAAGCGACATCGGCATCCGGCGGGCCAGGATGACAGCGGGCGGCCTTCGAAGTTCAGGCGTGGCTATGAAGGTCTGCTGCGGCGGGCGCTCGGTATGCCGCTCGTCGTGATCTCCGTCGCTCTCGTCGTCGCGGGAGGGGGTGTCTTTCTCTATCAGGAGCTGCCGCGAGAGCTGACACCCAAAGAGGATCGCGGCGTCATCTTCGTTCCACTGACCACGCCGCAGGGGTCCACCACCGCCTATACCGACGGCGAAGTGCGCGTTTTGGAGCGGGAGCTCGAGCCGCTCCTTCAAGGTGCCGACGTGCGCTCGGTCTATTCGATCGTCGGGTCCTGGGGCCGCCCGTATCGTGCGTTCGTGCTGGTCCGTCTGGCACCCTGGGAGGAGCGCGAGCGCGGCCAGGCGGAGGTGCAGCGCGACATCATTCCAGCTGTCGGCAAGGTGATCGGGGCGACCGGATTTCCGGTGACGCCCGCGGGCCTCGGTCTGCGCGGCAGCAGCACGCCGCTGCGCGTGGTCGTGGGTGGCCCCGACTTCGAGAGCGTGAAGGAATGGGCCAATACGCTCCTGGACAAAGCACGGCAGAACGAAGGGCTGCGCAATGCCGAACTCGATTTCGAAGAAAATCAGCCGCAGGCCGACATTCGCATCGACCGCGAGCGCCTGGATGATCTCGGTGTCAGCGTGCAGACGGTCGCGCAGACGCTGCAGACCATGTTCGCCTCGCGCGAAATCTCCGACTGGGTCGACCGCGGGCGCGAATATCCCGTGATCCTGCAGGCGCGCGAGGAAGACCGCCGTGTGCCTTCCGATATCGGCAACATCTTCATGCGCGCCGGTGACGGGGAGAACCTCTTCCCCTTGTCATCGGTCGTGAGCGTCAAGGAAGCCGCGGCCGCACCGGAGCTGCGCCGCTACAATCGCCTGCCATCCATCACATTGGAGGCGGCGCTCGCGGAAAACTACGATCTCGGCTCCGCCATCGATTTCATCCGCGAGGCGGCCGCGGAAAGCCTGCCGCCCGAAGCCCAGATCGCGTTTGCCGGCCAGTCGCAGCAATATCTCGAGACATCGAGCGGCGTTGCCGTCACCTTCGGTCTCGCGATCCTCATCGTGTTTCTGGTTTTGGCGGCACAGTTCGAGAGCTTCGTCCACCCGCTCGTGATCATGCTCTCGGTGCCGCTCGCCTTCGCCGGGGCGATCTACGCGCTCTATTTCGCTGGGCTTTCGCTCAATATCTACAGCCAGATCGGCATCATTCTGCTGGTCGGGCTGATGGCGAAAAACGGGATTCTGATCGTCGAGTTCGCCAATCAGCTGCGCGACGAGGGGATGGAGGTGCGCGAGGCGGTGATCGAAGCGTCGATCCTGCGCTTTCGCCCGATCATCATGACCGTGATTTCAACGGTGCTGGGGGCTGTGCCTCTGGTGCTGGCCTCAGGCGCCGGAGCCGAAAGCCGCAGCGCGATCGGCGTCGTCATCGTCGGAGGGCTGATGCTCGCGTCGCTTCTGACGCTCGTCGTGACGCCCGTGCTCTACGATCTTCTGGCGTGGTTCACCGAGCCGAGGGGCGCGGTCGAGAAACGGCTCGCGGCCGAATTGCCCTCAGGCGGGCGCCGCACGTAACGCCCGCTCGCAGTCGTTCATCGAGAGAAATGACCGGTCTAGGTCGACATCATGCGGGGGATATCGACCCCCATCGTCAAACGATCGATCTCGTCACCCGCGTCGCCGCTCTGCCCCGGATTGCGCACCATCAGGTCTTCCAGCGTGTGCTGGTCAAGGACTTCCGTAAAGGCTCCGAGCGCCTGGCTGAAGATCCGGTTGACCGGCGACAGCGGGCGGATCGAGCAGTCGATCGTTTCACCGAAGCAATCCGCCTCGACACTCGTCGCCTCGGTGAGGCGCACGACGTCGCCGAGATGGATCTCAGCCGGCGTGCAGGCGAGACGCACGCCGCCTGTGCGGCCGCGCATGGTCTTCAAGAAGCCGCCCTGCACCAGGAGCGCGACGAGCTTGGCGACATTGTGCTCCGTGATGAGCGTCGCGCGCGCGATCTCTCCGGCATTCGTCTGGCGTCCGAGACGCGCACAGTGCAGCAGAATCCGCAGTGCCTGACTGGTCTGTTTCGTGAGCCGCATGGAATTGCGCTCCTAGATGTTTGGCACGTCCGGATTCGGGACGGACATGCTCCTGCCTGCAATATGCCTTCGGCCCGAAGAGCGTCAACGGGTGCGTCAAAATACCGTGCCGATAAGTTGTGAAAACAGCGTGCTTTAACGCAGGCGATGCAGCGCCGCCGCGAGGTTCTCTTCCATCTGTCCCAGAACGGTGGCGGCGTTTTTGAGAGTTTCCGGCGAGAAGTCGCGTGTGGCGATCTCTGCGAGCCTCTTCCAGACGGCATCGATGGCGCCGAGCGTCGCTTCGCCGTCGCGGCTCAAGCGCACGACGCTTCTGCGGTGGTCGGAACGGTGGCTGTCGCGCTCGATCAGCCCGCCTGCCTCAAGCCGCTCAAGCATTTTGCTGACGGTAGGGGGGCGCACGCGCAACTCCTTGGAAAGCGAGGAGGGCGAGTGTTCGCCGTTTCCATAAAGGGCGCGCAACAGCTTGTCCTGGCCGGGGTGGATGCCGATCTCGGCCAATTCGATGCCGAGAAGGGCACGGCAGAGTTTGGCGGCCTCGACCAGCGCCAGAACCGCTTCGGCGCGGAGGTCGTCAGGCGCCATGGTGGCGGTGGAATTGGAAGCCGTCTCCCGAGGACGACCGTCATGATCGGATGCTTGCATTCACGCCTGAGGTGATAGAGTGCCGCTTCATCCGGGGTGATGTCGCGGTGGCGGCCGGCGCGCATTAAAGTGCTTTAATTCGCGCTCCGCCCCGATCGAGCCCTACGAGCCGGGAAACCAGCTCGTATCGATCTCGTAATAATGGTCCGCGAAATCGATCAGCTTCATTGCGCGCTCTTCGCTCGGGAACGAGATCCAGCGACCCTGACGGGCGATGAGGCCTTCCTCCTTGAGCTGTTTCAACGCATTGCTGACCGAAATATTGCTGAGGCCCACGAGGTCACCGATGACCTCCTGCTGTAGCGGCAGCTCGAATTCGTCGGAATATGCGGGATCCATGATCCGCAGCCGCGCCCGGCATTGCAGAAGAACCAGAAGCACCCGCGAGGCCGCAGGCATGCGACCGGTGGCTCGCAGGCGGTCGAGAACCGCGGCATGGTCGATCATGGCGAACGTGTAGAAGAGTGCCGTGAGCTTCGGAGAATTCGAAAAGACGCCGCGGAGCCCCGATTTCGGGAACGGACAGATGATGGCATCGGTGGCCGCCTCGATGCCATAGGTGCTCTCGGCGAAGGCGATCTGGTTGGTGCCGACGACGTCGCCCGGAAAATGCAGGTCGAGGATCTGACGGCGGCCGTCGGGGGTATGAATGAAGGTGTAGACCCAGCCAGAGTCCAGAACGAAAAGACGGTTCGCCTCGCCTTCGTCCACCAGTGTCTCGTGACGCCGGACCGTGCGGCTTTCGCGTTCCAATTCACTGAGCAGCTGTTTCTCGGCGTCACTGAGAGCGACGTAATGCGATATCTTGCGGACCAGACAGCTTTCGTCCCCGTGCACGATCCCTATTCCCTTCTGGCTGCCAGGCTGTTGAGACAAGGGAACGCCCGTGAGGCTTGCCGTTCACATGAACTTGGTCATGCTGCCCTTGTCCGCGGAGCCGTGCATGCTTCAAAGACGCGAACAAACACCCTAGATCTATTCGATAGTCGATTCTTCTAGCACGGTTTGATGTTCGCCACTCAATCGTACAATTCTCGGCGGATCTCCTCCTTCATGTCCCGCCCGTTCGATAGGTGACGCCAGCGTGCCGCTTTCCAGGCTTCTTTACGAAACTCCGGCTTCCGAGGAACCGCCGCCGTCTCCGCCGAGCCCCTCGCTCGCCCGCTCGGCAGCGCTCGTCGGTATGCTCGGGGCCTTCATCGTGCTCGCTGCCGTCGCTTCGATCTCCTACCTGCAGTGGCGCGACTTGACGGAGAACATGCGGAGCTCCACCGCGAGCTCCGCGTTCTTTCTGGCCGACCACGGGGCGAGGCTTTTTGAGGTTTCCGATCTCGCGCTGAGGAAGGCGGCCGACGCTCTCGGCGAGCGCGATTGGGACGAGATCGAAGCCTCGCGACCTCTTTTCGACGAGCTGACTGAGCTGCGTGCCGATCTGCCTTATGTCGATGAATTGTGGGTCAATGACAGCACCGGCGAGCTGCGGCTCACCACCTTTGGTTTCCCCGCGCCGCAGGCCAATCTCTCCGACCGTGATGTGTTTCAGGCCCACCAGGCGCAGGACGCCGGTCTCTTCGTCGGCCAGCCGATCATCGGACGGGTGACGGACAGGCCGACCTTTCTCGTCAGTCGCCGGCTCGGCGGGAATGAGTTCAAAGGCATCGTCTCGGCGAGCCTCGCGCTCGACTATTTCAACACCTTCTGGAAACGCATCCCGCTGCCGCCCGATGCCCGGATCGCGCTCTTCCGAAAGAGCGATCAGGCGGTTCTGGCGCGTTTCCCGCAAGCCCCGGCCGAGGCTGCGCCGGTCCCCTTCAATGCGGCGCTCGAGGAGATGATTGCGGAAAACCCGGAGGAGGGGAGCTACACCAACCTCGCGCAGGAAAAGGACGTCCGGTTCGGCTCCTATCATCAGGTCGGCAATCTGCCATTGTACGTCCGTGTCAGCGTGCCGCGGCAGGCGCTCTTCTCCTTGTGGTTGGAGCAGGCCCAGCCGAATGCGTTCTTCGCGCTTGCAGCGATTTTATCGCTGATCGCCCTGACCGCCTTCGCTCGCCATCAGGCCCGGCGCGAGGATGAAAGCCGCGCCTTCCTGAAAGACGAGGTGGCGCGGCAAACGGTGGCGCTGCGGGAAGAAACGCAGGCCCTGGAAGCGCTCAACGGAGCAAGCCGCATCCTTTCTGCCGAACTCGACCCCGGGCGCGCAATCCGCACCATCGTGCAGGCGAGCGTGGTGATGAGCGGGGCGCGCGCCGGCGCCTTTCTGCCGGCCGATCAGAAGCGGGCGGAGAGAAGCGAAAGCGACCGTATCGTCGTCCGCAACGAGGATTTTCGCCCCGGTTTTCTGCGTTTCGTCTCCGAACATCGGGGCGAGCTTCTGCGTTCCGGTCACAATATCCTGCGGGTCGACGAAACCGGTGAGTGGACGCAGGAGCGTGAGGCATCCGGTGTCGGCAGCTTTCTTGCCGTGCCGATCATCTCCCGCTCGGGCGAAGTGCATGGCGAGCTGTTTTTGGCCCATTCGAACCCGCATGCGTTCGGGGCGCGGGCGGAACGGTTGTCGGTGGGGCTCGCCGCCCAGGCTGCGATTGCGATCGACAACGCCAACCTCTTCGAGGCCGCCCAGAAGGAAATCGTGGCCCGCAAGGAGACCCAGGTCAAGCAGGAGCTCCTGATCCGCGAGCTCCATCACCGGGTGAAGAACACCCTGGCGGTCGTCCAGGCGATCGCCGGTATGACGGCACGTTCGGCCGAGGATATGAGCGCCTTCAACGATGCCTTCGCGGGGCGGTTGTCGTCTCTCGCCTCCACACATACCCTTTTGACAGAATGGGCCTGGCAGAAAGTGCCTCTCGGGGATCTCATCCGCGGGCAGCTCGAGCCCTATCCGGAGCGCGTTCACCTCGACGGGCCGAATTTGGAGCTTGCGGCGGCACAAGCCGTTCCCATCGGCATGGCCATCCACGAGCTTGCCACCAACGCGATCAAATATGGTGGGCTTTCAAAGGCCGAGGGCCGGCTGTCGGTCGTCTGGCGGGTCGAGGAGGACAAAAGCGGAGACACGCCCGGGACTTTGTTCCTGGAATGGCGCGAAAGCGGGGGGCCTCCCGCCGTCTCTCCGACGCGGCGCGGCTTCGGCTCACGGTTGTTGAGCGATGTCTTGCGGGTGCAGCTTCGCGCCCGTACGGAGATCCGCTTCGAACCGGAAGGCCTCGTGTTCGAACTTGAAGTCCCCATTGCGCCGATCGTCGTGTCCGATTACCCTGGCTCAGCCGTCGAGGAGAGCGCTCAGGCGTGACCGACCCCGTTCTGGCGGGTGCAACGAAGAACGGTTTTCCAAAAAAATGTCTTCTCGTCGGAACCACTTTCGTTCCGTTGCGTTAAATCCAGGCTGCGTATTGCCGTTTGCCAGCAGAAGACGTTTTTGCAGGAGAAATAGCTCGTATGCCCGCCATTTGTGCAGGAGAGAAAGCGGCGCCTCTCCGCGATTGTCAGATCCTACTGGTAGAAGACGAAGCTCTGGTTGCGATGGACCTTGCCTACGAGCTCGAGAAGGCCGGGGCCGAGGTTACCTTCGCGTCGACGCTTGCGGAGGCGCTCGCCATCGCCAACAGCAACGATCCTCCCCACTCTGCGGCGGTTCTCGATATCAATCTGCGCGGTGAAGAGGTGTATCCGGCTGCCGAACGGCTTGCCGAGACTGGCGTGCCCTTCCTGTTTTGCACGGGGCACGGCAAGCTCGAAGATGTGGCGCCGCGCTTTCCGGACGCGCCGGTGCTGAACAAGCCGATCATCGGGCGCCAGCTCGTTTGTGCACTCGCTGCGCTTCTTCCTTGAGGCGCCATCCCCCCAGGCGCCATTCCCCACGCGCCGTTCCCTTGAGCCGCGATTGAGCGGCCAGTCCTTTTAGCCCGCCGTCGCGTTTCTTCTCACTCTCTTCAACTGGCCTTGGCTGCGTGTACCCGCCAAATGGCTCCGTTCGCTTCGTCGGTCAGGAGGTAGATCGCGCCATCCGGACCTTCGACGACATCCCGGATGCGTTGGGCACGTTCGTGCAGGAGACGTTCCTCGTGGGTCACTTTCTCGCCGTCCAGCTCGAGGCGAACGAGGGCTTGTGAGGCGAGGCCCCCGACGAAAATGTCCCCTTGCCATTCGGGAAACATGTCCCCCTCGTAAAAGATCATGCCGGAGGGGGCGATCACCGGTGTCCATTGATAAAGCGGATCGACCATGCCTTCCGCCTGCGCCTTGCCGGAGCCGACGGGTGTGCCGTTGTAATTGACGCCATAGGAGATGACGGGCCAGCCGTAATTCTCGCCGGGGCGGGCAATGTTGAGCTCGTCGCCGCCCTTCGGGCCGTGCTCGATCTCCCACAGCTCGCCCGTCTCTGGATTGAGCGCGGCCGCCTGGACGTTGCGATGCCCGTACGACCAGATCTCCGGGCGTGCATCCTCGCGGCCGACATAAGGGTTGTCGTCCGGAATCGAGCCGTCCGGGTTGAGGCGCACGATCTTGCCGAGATCGGAATCGAGCTCCTGCGCCTGCCCGCGGAGAGCCTCCGAGAAGCGCTCTCCGAGTGTCACGAAGAGGTGGCCCTCGCGGTCGAAGACGAGGCGCGAGCCATAATGTGCGGTGCTTGCGACCTTGGGCTCTTGCGAGAAGATCACCTGCACATCCTGCATCTCCGTTCCGTCGTCGGAGAGTTTGCCGCGGGCGACGGCCGTCGAGGTCGTGCCGCCGTCACCGGGTTCGGCATAGCTCCAATAGACGAGGCGGTTTTCTTCAAAGTCGGGATCGAGGGCGATGTCGAGAAGCCCTCCCTGGCTGCGATTGTCGACCTCAGGCAGGCCAGAAATCGGCTCCGATACGTCTCCGGTGGGCGTGACATGGCGCAGGTTTCCGGAGCGCTCCGTCACCAGCATCGAACCATCGGGCAGGAAAGCGAGGCCCCAGGGATGGGACAGGCCCTCCGCAACGGTCTCTACAGCGATGTTCGGTCCCTCCGTCGAGATCGCTTCCTGGGCAAGGCTGGTGCTGGCGAGGAGCGTCGCTGCGAGAACTCCGCCTGTTCGCAAGAACATACCTCTGGTCATGATGATCCTCCGAAAGCTGCTCCGGCGGACTCGGACCCGCCTTTGCGAACCAATCGGCAGAGGGGGGCGCAGTTCCCGTTGCAGGGCGAGGACGGGATAACGTTCGCTTGAAAATCATGAGAGAAGCGCTGTGTTTTGCGATTTTGCGGGCGCCTGCCCGTCGAAGATCCACCGGGATGTGCAACGACGTCGCGGATTGGCCGGCGTCTCTCGCTCTCTCGCGCCGTCCCCGTGCCGGCAGCGCCCGCGTCGGCGAGGGAGGATCTGAGAGCCGGACGTATCTCTGTGGAACGCAAAAGAATTTCCGGCTGCCTCCAAGTGAATTTCGAACGCTTCTGGGACGTGATCGGAAAGCATTCTGGGCGGACGATCGGACAAGCGGATCGACGCCTGAAGGAAGACGGTCGGGCGAGGCTTCGTCGCTGGGTTTTTGACCTTTGCGCCAGGTTCTCTAAAACCAGAGGCAACGCTTCATTCTCATTCCTCAACCAGCAGAGATAATTTCATGTGCGGCATTTGCGGCGAAGTGAGCTTCACCGGCTCGCAGGCCGATCCCTCAGCGATCGGGCGTATGCTCGACGTCCTCTCCGCCCGCGGCCCCGATTCCTCCGGGGCTGTCATCCGGGGCCGTGTCGGCCTCGGGCATCGCCGGCTCCAGATCATCGATCTGTCGGCGCGCTCCGAACAGCCGCTCGTCGATTCCGATCTAGGTCTGTCGATCGTCTTCAACGGCTGCATCTACAATTATCAGGAGCTGCGCACCGAGCTGCAGGCGAAGGGCTATCGGTTTTTCTCCTCTGGCGACACGGAAGTGATCCTCAAGGCCTGGCATGCCTGGGGCGAGGACTGCGTCAACCGCTTCCACGGCATGTTCGCCTTCGCCATTCACGAGCGCGAAAGCGGCCGGGTGGTGCTGGCGCGCGACCGTTTCGGCATCAAGCCGCTCTATCTTTCGCAGACGAACGGCACGCTGCGTTTCGCCTCGTCGCTGCCGGCGCTCGTCAAGGCGGGTGGTGTCGATACAACGATCGATCCCGTGGCGCTGCAATTCTACATGTCGTTCCATGCGGTCGTGCCCGCGCCCTACACCATCCTCAAGGGCGTGCGGAAACTCGCGCCTGCCACGATCCGCGTGATCGAGGCTGACGGGACGAGCCGCGAGAAGGTCTATTGGGATCCGCGCTACGAACGCTCCAGCGAAGAGGTGACGCGCTCGTTCGGAGAATGGCAGGAGATGGTGCTCGATGCGCTGCGGACGGCCGTCGACCGCCGCATGGTCGCCGACGTGCCTGTCGGCGTGCTGCTTTCGGGCGGCGTCGATTCCTCGCTGATCGTCGGGCTTCTCGCCGAGGCCGGGCAGAAGGATCTGATGACTTTTTCGATCGGCTTTGAGGAGGCGCACGGCGAGAAGGGCGACGAATTTGTCTACTCCGACATCATCGCCAAGCATTTCAACACCGATCATCACAAGCTCTTCGTGCCGTCCTCCGACCTGTTGAAAGAGCTGCCGGGCGCGATTTCGGCGATGTCGGAACCGATGGTCTCCTACGACAACATCGGCTTCTACCTCCTGTCGCGGGAGGTCGCGAAGCACATCAAGGTCGTGCAATCCGGACAGGGCGCCGACGAGATCTTTGGCGGCTATCACTGGTACCCGCCGCTCGCGCATTCGAACAATCCGGCCGCCGATTACGCTAAGGTCTTCTTCGACCGCGACCACGACAAGCTGGGCCAGCATCTGTCGCCCGATTGGATGGCAGCCAAGGACGAGGCACGTGCCTTTGTGGAGGCGCATTTCAACAAGGCCGGGGCGGAAGATCCCGTCGACAAGGCGCTTCGGCTCGATTCCACCATCATGCTCGTCGACGATCCGGTGAAGCGGGTCGACAACATGACGATGGCCTGGGGGCTGGAGGCTCGCGTTCCCTTCCTCGACCACGAGCTTGCGGAACTCGCTGCGCGCATTCCGCCGGAGCACAAGCTGGCCGATGGCGGCAAAGGCATCCTCAAGGCCGTGGCGCGTGAGGTGGTGCCGAAAGAGGTGGTCGATCGCGAAAAGGGTTATTTCCCGGTTCCGGCGCTCAAATATATCGCCGGCGATACGCTCGACATGGTGCGCGACACGCTGACGAGCCAGGCCGCGCGTGAGCGCGGTCTTTTCCGCAGCGATTATCTCAACGCGCTCTTCGATGATCCGAGTGCCCATATCACGCCGTTGCGTGGGTCGGAGCTATGGCAGGTGGGGCTCCTGGAGCTCTGGTTGCAGAACCACGAGCTTTAACAGGGGGGCTGCGATGTCACGCCGACCGGACAAGAAGGGCCAGGGCAAACGCGCCAATGTCGTTGGCCACAGGCTCTTGCGCATGCGCGAGCAGGGCACGCGGCCGCATCTCGAGCAGGATAGCGAGCGGCCGCATCCCAATGCGGTGATCGATTGCGGCTGGGGGCGCATCCTTTTTACGCAGACATTCGAGACCAACGAGGCGATGATCGACAAGCTCGGGGCCGAGGGCCCGGACCGGCGCGACATCGCCTTTTACGTGCGCGACCCGCATGTCGTGCTGGCCGCGGCCCCGAACGAGCTCTTCCTCGATCCCTCGCACACCTACCGGCTCGATCTCACCACCTACCGGGCGAAATGGCGCAAGCTGCCCGGTTTTTTCGTGCGGCGGCTGACCTCGCTGGCCGATGCGGAGACGGTCAACCGCATCTATGCGAGCCGCAATATGGTGCAGGTGGACCCGGAATTTTTCTGGTCGAACCGCGACAGCCGCGCGCTCACCTATTTCGTCGCGGAGGACGAGACAACGGGCGAGGTGATCGCCACCGTCACCGGCGTCGATCACCAGCGGGCCTTCAACGATCCGGAGCGGGGCTCCTCGCTGTGGTGTCTCGCCGTCGATCCTCAGGCGCCTTATCCGGGCATCGGCGAGGCGATGGTGCGGCGGCTCGCGGAGCACTATCAGGCACGCGGGGCGGCCTTCATGGATCTCTCCGTCCTGCACGACAACGACAAGGCGATCAATCTCTACGACAAGCTCGGTTTTCGGCGCATCCCGATCTTTGCGGTGAAGCGCAAGAATCCGATCAACGAGAAGCTCTTTTCCGGCCCCGACCCGGCCGAGAACCTCAACCCCTATGCCCGGATCATCGTCGATGAAGCGCGGCGACGAGGCATCGATGTCGAGGTGATCGACGATCAGGCGGGCTTCTTCCGCCTTTCATCCGGTGGGCGATCCGTGCGTTGTCGCGAAAGCCTGTCAGAGCTCACGAGCGCGGTCTCCATGTCGCTTTGCGATGACAAGTCGGCGACGCGCCGGATCGTGGAAAAGGCCGGGGTGAAGGTGCCAGCCCAGATGGAGGCCGGCGAGGAGAAGGAGCTCGAAGCCTTCGTCGCCGAGCACAAGAGCGTCGTCGTCAAGCCGGCGCGTGGCGAACAGGGGCGGGGCGTCGCCGTCGATCTCGACACGCTCGATGACGTGAAGGCCGCGATCGAAGAGGCGAAGAAATCCGCCGACCGGGTGGTGCTGGAATCTTACTTCTCCGGCACCGATCTCCGGCTGATCGTCATCAATTTTCGGCTCGTGGCCGCAGCAATTCGCGTGCCCGCGCAGGTGGTGGGCGACGGCAAGAGCAGCGTGCGCGACCTGATCGTCAAGCAGAGCCGACGGCGTGAAGCGGCGACTGGCGGAGAATCGAAGATCCCGCTCGACGGCGAGACGGAACGCTGCATCGCCCGCAATGGCTTTTCTCTCGGGTCCGTCCTGCCGGAGGGCGAGACGCTGCAGGTGCGGAAATCCGCCAATCTCCACACCGGAGGCACCATTCACGACGTGACGGCGGCCGTGCATCCGACGCTCGTCGAGGCCGCGATTTCGGCCGCCCGTGCCATCGACATTCCTGTGGTCGGCATCGATCTGATGGTGACGGCGCCGCATCTGCCGGAATATGTCTTCATCGAGGCGAATGAGCGACCGGGCCTTGCCAATCACGAACCGCAGCCGACCGCGCAGCGCTTCGTCGATCTCCTGTTTCCGCTCTCAATGCCCGCCTCCGTCAGAATGGCGCAGGAAAGGAAGGGATGATGACGCGGCTTGCGATCGATACGGACTACCTGGCCGATTGGCTGGCGCGGCTTCTCGCGACGCCGAGCCCGACCGGATACACCGACACGATCGTGCGCGATTGCTGTGCGGAGCTGGAGAGGCTCGGCGTCGGCTACGAGATCACGCGCCGGGGCGCCATTCGTGCCATCTATCAGGGCTCCCGCCGCAAGGCGGCCCGCGCGATTGTTGCCCATCTCGATACGCTCGGCGCGCAGGTGAAGGGGCTCAAGGAGAACGGACGTCTGGAACTCGTGCCGGTCGGCCATTGGTCGGCGCGGTTTGCCGAAGGGGCGCGGGCGACGATTTTTACCGATCACGGTTCCTATCGCGGCACGATTCTGCCGCTGAAAGCCTCGGGGCATACCTTCGCCGATGAGGTCGACACCCTGCCGGTCGGCTGGGATTACGTGGAGCTTCGCATCGACGCGCCGGCGACCGACAAGCCGTCGCTTGAAAAACTCGGTGTGGAGGTCGGCGATATGGTGGCGATCGATCCGCAACCGGAATTCGTCGAAAACGGCTTCATCGTTTCGCGTCATCTCGACAACAAGGCGGGCGTTGCGGTCATGTTCGCGGCGCTCGAAGCGATGGTGAAGGAAGATGCGATCACGCCGGTCGACATCCACTTCCTCTTGACCATTGCCGAAGAGGTGGGCGTCGGCGCCTCTGCCATCCTCTCCCATGACGTCGCCTCGATGGTGGCGGTCGACAACGGAACCACGGCTCCCGGCCAGAACTCGTCGGAATTCGGCGTCACCGTCGCCATGGCCGACCAGACCGGCCCGTTCGACTACCATCTGACGCGCAAGCTCGCGCGTCTCTGCCTGGAAAACGACATCCGCTACCAGAAGGACGTTTTCCGCCATTACCGCTCCGATTCGGCCTCTGCGATCGAATCGGGCGCCGATGTGCGCACGGCGCTCATCACCTTCGGCGTCGATGCGAGCCACGGCTACGAGCGCATCCATATGCATGCGCTGCGGTCCCTCGCAGAACTCATCACTGCCTATGTGACGAGCCCCGTCGAGATCCAGCGCGACAGCAAAGAGCTCGGCAGCCTCCAGGGCTTCACCACCCAGCCGACCGAGGACGAGGCGGCCGAGGAGGCGAAGGACGAACCTGTCGTGCTGTGACACTTTGCGCCGGCAGGCGGCTTCGTCGATCGTCCCGTGGCGCTTGACCCGCTTCCCCGTGAAGGCGCGATATCGCGTTCTTTAGGAAGGGATGCGACATGACAGAGAAATCTCATGAAGCGGAGGCTGCCGCGGAGCGCTGCTGCCAGGACCAGGCTGCCGGTGAGCATGAAGGCTGCGGCTGTGGTGGCAAAGGCCACGGCAAGCACAAGCACGGGGAGCACGGGGAGCACACGCACGGCTCGTGCGGCTGTGGCGGCCACGGCCATAAGCACGCGCATGGGTCGGGCGAGGGCGGTTGCGGCTGCGGCGGCGATCACTAAGGCGGGCTTATCACTCCGCGCGAAGCCTGAACTGGGTGAGGACGCCGCATTCTGAGACGGCGTCCTAAAGACGATTGAAAAGGCGGGTGCCGGTTCACGTACCGGCAGCCCGCTTTTTTACGTTCTGCGTGACCGATCTGGCGTCGAGGCGCATGCTCTTCGTCGGACTTGTGCGTCCCTTGACCTTCCAGTGACTGGAACGCCCATATCTGTTGAAATCAGATAGAGGGCACGAAATGCCAGAGACGTCACACCACCCGGCGGGTGAGAGCCACTCGGCCCCGAACGGGGCAAATACCGCGGTCGATCCCGTCTGCGGCATGAAGGTCGACACGAGCGCGGACAAGCCCACGGCCAGGCATGACGGGCAGGTCTATTATTTCTGCAGCGAGAGCTGCCACGACAAATTCGTGGCGGATCCTGCGCGATATCTTTCCGGCGAGACGCGCGATGAGGAGGTGCCGGCCGGCACGCTCTACACCTGCCCGATGCATTCGGAAATCGTGCAGGAGGGACCCGGCACCTGCCCGATTTGCGGCATGGCGTTGGAGCCGATGGGGGCGCCAGTTGATGGGCCCAATCCAGAACTCGTCGATTTTACGCGTCGTCTGTGGATCGGCGCGCCGCTCGCGATTGCCCTTTTGATCATCGAGATGGGCGGGCATCTTCTCGGTGTCGATGTCCTGCCATTCCTGTCCGAGCGGGCGGAGCAGTGGCTGCAGCTCGTGCTTGCTGCCCCGGTGGTGCTTTATTGCGGCCTGCCGTTCTTCGAGCGCGGTTGGCGCTCGGTCGTGACCGGCAATCTGAACATGTTCACCCTGATCGCGCTCGGGACGGGGGCGGCGTTTCTCTACTCCCTCGTCGCCGTCTTCCTGCCCGGTGTTTTCCCTCCGGCCATGCATGACGAGGGTGTCGTGCCGGTCTATTTCGAGGCTGCGGCGGTGATCGTCGTCCTCGTTCTCTTCGGCCAGGTGCTGGAATTGCGGGCGCGTGAGCGCACCGGAGGCGCGATCAGAGCACTGATGGATCTCGCGCCGAAACAGGCGATGCGCGTGAACGAGGACGACAGCACGGACGAGGTGCCGCTCTCCGAGGTTGCCAAGGGCGACATCTTGCGCGTGCGTCCTGGCGATGCCGTGCCGATCGACGGCGTGGTGGTGTCCGGTCGCAGCTCGGTCGACGAATCGATGCTGACGGGCGAATCCGTGCCGGTCGAAAAGACCGAGGGCGATCGCGTTACGGGCGGCACCAGCAATACGCGTGGCAGTTTCGACATGAAGGTCGACCGAACGGGGGCGGAAACGACGCTGTCGCAGGTGGTGACCATGGTGGCCGAGGCGCAGCGTTCGCGGGCGCCCATCCAGGGCCTCGCCGATCGCGTCGCCAGTTATTTCGTGCCGACGGTGGTGGCGGTCGCGGTCCTCGCCTTTATCGGCTGGTTCGTCTTCGGGCCGTCGCCGCAGCTCGCCTATGGCCTCGTCGCTGCCGTCAGCGTGTTGATCATTGCCTGCCCCTGCGCGCTCGGCCTGGCGACGCCGATTTCGGTGATGGTGGCGACGGGACGTGGCGCCCAGGCCGGTATCCTGATCAAGAACGCCGAGGCGCTGGAGACGATGAGCCATGTCGATACGGTCGTCGTCGACAAGACCGGAACCTTGACCGAGGGCAGGCCGCGGCTCGTCGCGGTGGAGCCGGCGGACGACATCTCTTCCGATGATCTTCTGCAGCTTTCCGCCTCGCTCGAGGCTGCGAGCGAACACCCGCTCGCCGAGGCGATCGTGGCGGGAGCCAAGGAAAAGGACCTCACTTTGTCGAAGGCGGTCGATTTCGACGCGGTCACAGGCAAGGGCGTCACCGGCTCAGTCGATGGACGCCGGATGCTTCTCGGCAATGTCCGGATGATGGAGGATGCCGGCATCGATGCGGGCTCTCTGCGCGAGGAGGCGGAGGCCCGCCGGCGCGAGGGCGAGACGGTGATGTTCGCCGCTGCCGATAATCGCCTGCTCGGCTTCATCGCGGTCGCCGATCCGATCAAGGAGACAAGTGCCGCCGCGATCAAGGCGCTGCACGGCGAGGGCCTGAAAGTGGTGATGGCGACGGGTGACAATCCGACGACGGCGAAGGCCGTGGCAGAGAAGCTCGGCATCGACGACGTGCATGCGGAGGTGATGCCGGAAGACAAAAAGCGCATCATCACGGAGCTGAAGAAAGACGGCCACAAAGTCGCCATGGCGGGCGACGGCATCAATGACGCTCCGGCGCTGGCGGAGGCCGATGTCGGCATCGCCATGGGGGCGGGCGCGGATGTTGCGGTTGAAAGCGCCGGCATGACGCTGATGAGCGGCGATCTCAGCGGCGTCGTCAAAGCCCGCAGATTGGCGGATGCGACGCTCGGCAATATCCGCCAGAACCTCGTCTTCGCCTTCGGCTACAATACGCTCGGTGTGCCGATTGCCGCGGGCGTTCTCTACCCCGTCTTCGGCGTGCTTCTGTCGCCGGTGATTGCGGCGCTGGCGATGAGCCTCTCGTCGGTCTCCGTCGTCGGCAATGCGCTCCGGTTGAGGGGCGTGAAGCTCTGACGAACGTGAAGCTCTCACAAAAAGGCGGGCGCCGGTTCTGGTGCCGGCTGCCCGCTCCTCAGACGCCCCGCACAAGCGGGGCGCGCCCTCAACCTCGCAGATTCAGTGCGACATCAAGATCGGAACCGTCATCTGGTCCATGATCGACTGGGTGGCGCCGCCGAAGACCGTCTCGCGCAGGCGCGAATGGCCGTAGCAGCCCATGACGATCAGATCCGCGCCGAGGTCGGAGGCGCGGTTCAGGATTTCTCCGCCGACCGAGGTGCGGTCCGGCCGAGAGGTCATGTTTTCCACGTCGAGCCCGTGGCGCGAAAGGGTGCGCGCGAGGGCGTCTCCCGGCACCAATCCCTTGCCCGGCTCATTGTGGCCGGCCTCGACGCAAAGGATGTGGACCTTGGCACCCTTCTGGATGAGCGGAAGAGCGTCGAAAGCCGCGCGGGCTGCCTCGCGACTGCCGTTCCAGGCGATGAGGACCGTATGCCCGACATCGGTGTAGTCGCCTGAGGTGGGGACCACCAGGACGGGCCGGCCGGCACCGAGCACCAGATCCTCCGGACGATAGTAGGAGGGGAGCTCTTCGGCCGCCTGTGCCGTCACCACGAGATCTGCATTGCGGCAGGTGCGGCAGGCGAGCTGGGTTGCGTTGACGTCGCGCGCATCGAGCTGAAGCCAGGAATTCGAGATCGTTTCCGCCGCGGCTGCGCGGTTGAAGGCCGCCCCGATCTCTTCCGCCAGCTGGTTGTCGCGCTCCATCTGCATGGACAACCATTCTCCGCCGAGCGGGTCGACGACGTCTGGCGGAATGCGCGGGATCAAATGCAGGCCGACGATGTGAGCAGAATGATCGCGCGCAATCGGCACCGCGACATTCATGAGGCGCGGGATGACATCCACCGTCGGAAGGTGGATCATAATCGTTCCGAGAGGATAACGGCTGCTCACGGCTCTTTCCTTTCAAACGCGTGGAGGAAGGCAGGGGCAGGGTTTAACCAACAGTCCATTATAGAACCTCGCGCCGAATTGCCGCGTTGATCAGGATCAAGCCCCCCTGGAAGTGACGCCTTTTCATCGCTAAGACTGCGGTATGATGAAGCTGGTGCCAATCGCCCCCCTTGAGACGGATCCCGTGCCCGATCTTTGTCGGGCATGCAAGGCTCGAAACAGGGGGATCTGCGGCGCGCTCAACGCATCGCAGCTGTCGGAGCTGACCCGCCGCGCCCACAGGCAGGTGGTCGAGCCGGGCAAGACCCTGCTTGATGCCGAGCAGCCGACATCCAACTATTCCAATGTGCTCGCGGGCGTCGTGAAGCTGTCGAAGATGTTGCCGGACGGTCGGCAGCAGATCGTCGGTCTTCAGTTTGCGCCAGATTTCGTCGGCCGCCCGTTCTCGCCGGAGAGTTCGCTCAAGGCCGAAGCGGTGACGAGCACGGTTCTGTGCACCTTCCCGCGGCAGCTTCTGGAGCGGATGATCAGCGAATCACCCGAGCTGGAGCACAAGCTCTATCTTCAGGCGCTCGATGAGCTCGATGATGCGCGCGATCTTCTCCTCACGCTCGGCCGCAAGACGGCGCGGGAGCGGGTCGCGACGTTCCTTCTGATGATTGCGCGCCATTCTCCGCATGCCGATGACAATGATGCGGGTGGCACCGGTTTCGAACTGCCGCTGACGCGTGCCGAAATCGCCGACTTCCTCGGGCTCACCATCGAAACCGTAAGCCGGCAATTGACCAAGCTGAAGGGCTCCGACGTGATCCGGGTGGAGCAGAATCGGCGCATTCGTGTCCCCGATATGGAGCTCCTGGAAGCCGAGACGGGCGACTGAGCTTAGGCTTTCGTCAGTCTCGCTGCGTCCCCAGAACCGCGCAGGCGCGCTTCTCAGAGTGCCTTTGAGTGAGTGCCTGTGAGTGCTTTTTTGGGAGTGCCCTTTCTGGGCTCTTTCGGGACGTGCGCGGCCTTCTTCGGGGCGGGAAGAACCATCCGTCAGCCGGCCTGTGCCTGACGCCCGTCCTTGCGGAGAGAATGTCTCCCGACGATCCGAACCTCGCTTGCCAATAGGATGGCGAGAGGCTGGCTGTCGCAGCGCATGCGGTGGCGCAGGAGTGCGGCTGCGAGATCCGCCCGTGCCGATGGCGAGAAGCAGGAGCGGGCCATGGGGAACACCACCGTCTCCTCCCAGGCGATATGCCGGCGCTGCGATTCGAAGAACGCACGCAGGAGATAACCGAGAGCCTCGGCTTCGCGGTAGCTGCCTTCCTCGTCATGGGCATCGAGGGCGTCGGCCAGCTCCAGCGCGGCCTGTTCATCGGCGTCATGTTCGGAGCGGGCGAGGGCGATCGCCTCGCGGATGCCGCGATCGGCGCGGCAGGGCGCGGCGAGAGCGGGAAACAGGATGTCGTTTTCCAGCCGGATATGGGCGGGGAAGTAGAAGCGCAGCGTCAACGCCGCAGCACGCGCCGTCTCCTGGATGACGTCTCTTGGAAGGGCATCGGCGATCGCTTCCAGAAGATCGCACAGACGCTCCTGCAGGGCATGCTCGTAAGCGATCAGCTGGAAGGGGTCTTCCCGAATCATTTCTGCCGTGGGCGCGTCCGCCGCGCAGGCGAGCAGCGCCTCAAGATGGCGTCTCTGCGGCCGCATCTTGGGAAATCCTTCCCAATCGTTCCCCTTGATTTACTAAGTGTGCCGGAACTCCCCCCTTTCCAACTTGATCTGAATCAAGGATCAGTTTCCCCTAAAGTCGATAGCTACTTTGGAAGCCTTCTAGCGCGTCGCTTGGGCGCACTTGGCGAGTTTATAGGAGATGGCCATGGGGATGGCACAAGCCGGCATCCTGTTCCTGATCGCGCTGGTTGCCGTCATAGCCTCTGTGAAGGCTCATGACATGCAGTTCGCGGTCCATATGGGACTGGTTGCCTTGATCGCACTCGGCGCTGCCATCTGGCGGCTGCGCACCATGGATGTCTCTGGGAAGAACATCCCGCTGCGCGAGCGTCCGGATGGCTACATGGACGAAGTGATTCGCTATGGCGCCGTGGCGACTGTGGGTTGGGGCGTCGTCGGCTTCATGGTCGGCGTGTTGATCGCGTTCCAGCTTGCCTTTCCCCACCTTAATATCGAGCCATATTTCAATTTCGCGCGTTTGCGGCCGCTGCACACCTCGGCGGTGATTTTCGCCTTTGGCGGCAATGCGCTCATCTGCACCTCGTTCTACGTCGTGCAGCGGACGACCGGTGCCCGCCTCTTCGGCGGAGGTCTGCCGTGGTTCGTCTTCTGGGGCTATCAGCTTTTCATCGTGCTTGCTGCCACCGGCTATCTCCTCGGTGTCACGCAGTCGAAGGAATATGCCGAGCCGGAATGGTACATCGACCTGTGGCTGACGATCGTCTGGGTCGCCTATCTCGTGGTCTTCGTCGGCACCATCGCCAAGCGCAAAGAGCCCCACATCTATGTGGCGAACTGGTTCTATCTGGCGTTCATCGTGACGATCGCGATGCTGCACGTCATCAACAACCTCGCCGTGCCGGTCTCCTTCCTCGGGTCCAAGAGCTACTCGGCCTTCTCCGGCGTCCAGGATGCCCTGACGCAGTGGTGGTACGGCCATAACGCGGTCGGCTTCTTCCTCACCGCCGGCTTCCTCGGCATGATGTATTATTTCATTCCGAAGCAGGCCGAACGCCCGGTCTATTCCTACCGGCTCTCGATCGTCCATTTCTGGTCGCTGATCTTCCTCTACATCTGGGCCGGCCCGCACCACCTGCACTACACGGCGCTGCCCGACTGGGCGCAGACGCTCGGCATGGTGTTCTCGGTGATGCTGTGGATGCCGTCCTGGGGTGGCATGATCAATGGCCTGATGACGCTGTCGGGCGCCTGGGACAAGCTCAGGACCGATCCGATCATCCGCATGATGGTGATCGCCGTCGCCTTCTACGGCATGTCCACCTTCGAAGGGCCGATGATGTCGGTGAAGGCGGTGAACTCGCTCAGCCACTACACGGACTGGACCATCGGTCACGTGCATTCCGGTGCGCTCGGCTGGGTCGGGATGATCTCCTTCGGCGCGATCTACTACCTGGTGCCGAAGCTGTGGTTCCGGCCGCGGCTCTACTCGGTGCGGCTCGTGTCCTGGCACTTCTGGCTCGCCACGATCGGCATCGTTCTCTACGCCGCCTCCATGTGGGTGTCGGGCATCATGCAGGGCCTGATGTGGCGTGAGTACAACCAGGAAGGCTTCCTCGTTTACTCCTTCGTGGAAACCGTTGCGGCCATGCATCCCTACTACATCATCCGCGCTCTCGGCGGCACGCTCTACCTCGCCGGCGGGCTGATCATGGCGTTCAACATCTACAAGACGATCCGTGGTGATCTCCGTCAGGAGACCCCGATCGGCGCTGCCGTCGAACCGGCCGAGTGATAGGAGACACAACGTGCTCGACCCGTTTACGAAATTCATCCTGCGCAACCATGACAGGGTGGAACGGAACATCACCGTTCTGTTCGTGCTCTCCTTCATCGTCGTCTCGATCGGCGGCCTCGTCGAAATCGTGCCTCTGTTTTACGTGCAGAACACGATCGAGAAGGTCGAAGGGATGCGGCCCTACACGCCGCTGGAGCTTGCCGGTCGCAACATCTACATCCGCGAGGGGTGCTATCTGTGCCACTCGCAGATGATCCGCCCGATGCGCGACGAAGTCGAGCGGTACGGCCATTACTCGCTTGCCGCGGAATCCATGTACGACCACCCCTTCCAATGGGGGTCGAAGCGGACGGGGCCTGATCTGGCGCGCGTCGGCGGGCGTTATTCCGATGCGTGGCACGTCGAGCATTTGACCGATCCGCGTTCCGTGGTGCCGGAATCGATCATGCCCACCTACAGCTTCCTCAAGAAAACGCCGCTCAAGGCCGACGACATCGCCGAGCATCTCAAAGTGAACGCGGTTGTCGGTGTGCCCTATTCTGAGGACATGATCGCCAATGCGCAGGCGGATCTGCGGGCGCAGGTCGATCCCAACGGCGATCCGAGCGGTCTGGAAGAGCGCTACCCGAAGGTGAACGTGCGCGACTTCGACGGCAATCCGTCAGAGATCACGGAGATGGACGCTCTGGTGGCCTATCTTCAAATGCTCGGCACGCTGGTGGACTTCACTACCTACGAGCCGCTCGCCGAAGACAATCTCAGGTGAGGCGATGAGCACCTACGATACCCTGCGCCACTTCGCGGACAAATGGGGGCTTCTCTTCATGCTCCTGGTCTTCGCCGCGGCGGTTCTGTGGGTCTATCGTCCGGGCGCCCGTGCTTCTTACCGCGCCCAAGGCGATATTCCCTTCAAACATGACGAGCGGTCGGCTCAAGAGCAGCCACCGCGTGACCAGACTCCTGGACGTGGAGAGTAATGATGGCCACCAATAAAGATGGCGCTTCGAACGAGCCGCGAGGCCATGGCGTCGAGATCGACAAGGTCACCGGGACGGAAACGACCGGTCATGAATGGGACGGGATCAAGGAGCTCAACAATCCCCTGCCGCAGTGGTGGCTGTACATTTTCTACGGCTGCACGATCTTCGCTCTCGTCTATGTCGTGCTCTATCCAGCGATCCCGCTGATCAAAACCGGTACCGACGGAGTTCTCGGCTGGCATTCCCGCTCAGCAATTGCGCGTGAGCTGACCGCCGTCGAGGAAGGCCGCCAGGCGGTGATGAACCAGATCCGCGACACGCCGCTGGAGGAGATCCGCACCAACGACGAGCTGATGCAGGTTGCCTTCCGGGGCGGTGAATCGGCGTTCAAGGTCAATTGCGTCCAGTGCCACGGCTCCGGTGCCGAGGGCGGCTATGGCTATCCGAACCTCAATGACGATGCCTGGATATGGGGCGGAACGCTCGAAGATATCCACACCACGCTGCAGCACGGCGTCCGCTACGAACAGGACGATGAAACGCGGATCTCCGAGATGCCGGCGTTCGGCCGCGACGGCCTGTTGGATTCGAGCCAGATCGAGCAGGTGGCGAATTACGTCCGCTCGCTGTCCGGCCTCGAACATGACGGGGCTCTCGCCGAGGAGGGCGCACAGGTCTTCGCCGACAATTGCGCCGTGTGCCATGGTGAGAGCGGACAGGGCCAGCAGATGCTGGGTGCGCCTGCGCTCAACGATCAGGTGTGGCTCTACAGCCCGGACCTCGAGCAGATCGAATCGCAGGTGAACAGTCCCAAGCACGGCGTCATGCCGGCCTGGTCCGGGCGCCTCGACGAAGTCACCATCAAGCAGCTGGCACTTTACGTGTGGTCGCTGGGCGGTGGTCAGAACGTGGATGCGACCGCCGCGAACTGAGGCGCGTCTCTCCGATCTGAGGTTTTAAAACGGGCGGCCGATGGCTGCCCGTTTCTTTATATCGTGCTTTCCTGATATGATTGTCCGAAGCGGCCGGCTCGCCGGTCCGTTCGTCGTCGACGAAGGCAGGACTTTCTGGCATCCATGTTCTGTCGTAACCGCAATCTGCTGGGTTGAGCCGGCCGGACCGCGCGCCTGGTTGCGTCGCGTGGCGCTTTGTCGTCTGAGCTGTTTCTTGTCGCATGCGGCGAATGCGCTCAGTCCGTCCCGGCGAGCTGGATTGACTTGGGTCAAACGGATTAGACCGTTTCCAAGCTATCCACGCGCATGCTGTCGCGGCAGCAATGGAATCTAAATGGCCAAGATGAATCAGGACACCTACGCGGGGGGCGGGGTTGTCGACCAGGTCGAGGCCGATCCGGTCAATAGCCGTAACGAACGGTCGCTTTACGCGGCGCGTCTCAAAATTTTTCCTCAGAAAGTCTCCGGTGCCTTCCGGCGGCTGAAATGGCTGATCATGTTCGTCACCCTGGGCATTTACTGGGTGACGCCATGGATCCGCTGGGAGCGGGGGCCGAACGCGCCCGACCAGGCGGTGCTCGTCGACCTCGCCAGTCGCCGCTTCTATTTCTTCTCGATCGAGATCTGGCCGCAGGAATTCTACTATGTGGCCGGCCTGCTCATCATGGCGGGCCTCGGCCTCTTCCTGATCACCTCGGTCGTCGGCCGGGCCTGGTGCGGCTACACCTGTCCGCAGACAGTGTGGACCGACCTCTATATGGCGGTCGAACGACGGATTATCGGTGACCGAAACGCCCAGATGCGCCTCGACAAGGCGCCCTGGGGCTTCGCCAAGATCCGCAAGATCGCCACCGTGCATGCGATCTGGCTCCTCATCGCGATCGCGACCGGCGGCGCCTGGGTGTTCTATTTCGCCGACGCTCCGGGGCTCGCCGTCGATCTCGTGACGCTGAAGGCGCCTCCTGCCGCCTATGTGACGATCGCGGTCCTGACTTTTACGACCTATGTCTTCGCCGGCTTCATGCGCGAGCAGGTGTGCACCTATATGTGCCCGTGGCCGCGCATTCAGGGCGCCATGCTCGATGAAGATTCGCTCATCGTCACCTACAACGACTGGCGGGGCGAGCCGCGCGCGCGGCATCGCAAGAAGAGCGAGCAGCAGGGGCTGGACACCGGCGATTGTGTCGATTGCAACGCCTGCGTCGCGGTCTGCCCCATGGGCATCGACATTCGCGACGGCCAGCAGCTGGAATGCATCACCTGCGCTCTGTGCATCGATGCCTGCAACAACATCATGGACAAGGTGAACAAGCCGCGCGGGCTGATTTCCTACTCAACGCTGCAGGATTATCAGGTCCATGCCGCTGCGGCGGCGAGCAAGGGCCGCGAAGTGGCGAAGGAAGAGCAGCGCCGCTTTTCCGTGTCCCACATCGTGCGTCCGCGCACGGTCATCTACTTCACGCTCTGGTCGCTCATCGGCGTTGCCATGCTCGTTACGCTCGCCATGCGCGACCGTCTCGACATCAACGTCCTGCATGAGCGCAATCCGCTCTTCGTGACGCTCTCCGACGGGTCGGTGCGCAACACCTATACGGTGAAGCTCCTCAACATGCTGCCGGAGCTCAAGACGTTCTCGGTGACGCTCGACGGGCTGCCTGGGGCGGAGATGTGGTACGCTGGCGCGGAAGAGGAAAAGAGCCGGAACCTGATCGTCGAGGTGCAGCCGGATCGCGTGCGCGATCTCAGGGTGTTCGTGGTGATGCCGGAAGGGGCCCGCGGGTCTCAGGATTTCGATTTTGTTGTCACCGATCCCGAGACGGGTCAGACTTCTTCGGCTGATGCGCAATTCCACGGGCCGACGCGATGAGACGGGTGATGAGTGCTTTCTGGCCAAGCGAGGAAAATCCCCTCAACGGCTGGCATTTCTTCGGCATTATCTCGCTGTTTTTCGGCACCATCATCATCGTGAATTTCACGATGGCCTTCTTTGCGACATCGACCTTCCCGGGGCTCATCGTCGAGAACTCCTACGTCGCGAGCCAGAATTACAACAAATGGCTGGCGGCGAGCCGGGCGCAGGACGCGCGCGGCTGGGATGCGAAGTTCGACACGACCGGCGGTATTCTGACCGTCGATCTGCGCGACAAGAGCGGGGCGCCGATTACGGGTCTCGATGTCTCCGCCATCATCGGGCGTGCTTCGGACTGGAACGAGGATCGTCTCGTGATGTTGCAGCAGGTTGCCGACGGCTATCGCGCCGATGATCCGTTGGGGCCGGGGCGCTGGATGGTGGAGCTCAAGGTCCGCTCCGGCGAGGATCTGGTCTTTCGCACGACCGAGCCGGTGATGGTCGATAGCGGACCAGCCTCATGAGCTGCTGCGGGGAAGGCGCCTCGCTTGCCGCGATCGAGCTTGCCCGATCGCAACCCGACCCTGTTGATGATCACGTCGATCCGGCCTTCCTGCGCGAAGCGAAGGACGGCGCAACCGAGCTGACGCTGATCGTGCCGGACATGCATTGTGCCGGCTGCCTCGCGAAGGTGGAGCGGGCCCTTCTCTCGGTCGCGGGTGTGTCGCGGGCGCGCGCCAATCTGACGGCCCACAAGGCGGTGGTCGGTTTCGATCCGCAGACGGCAGAAGCCGAAGAGCTGATCGCGGCCGTCCGCGGTGTCGGCTACGCGGCAAGGCCGGTCGATCCCGCCGTGTTCAACAATGTCGCCGACGAAGAGGCTGGAGCGGAGCTGTTGCGCTCGCTTGCCGTGGCCGGATTTGCCGCCGGCAATGTCATGCTCTTGTCGGTTTCCGTCTGGTCCGGTGCCGACGAAGCGACGCGAAACCTTTTTCACTGGATTTCGGCGATGATCGCGCTGCCGGCGATCGCCTATGCCGGGCGGCCTTTCTTCCGATCCGCGGCGCGGGCGCTTTCCGCCCGCAGCCTCAATATGGATGTGCCGATCTCACTTGCCGTCGTGCTGGCCGCCTTGATGAGCCTGCACGAGACCATCATCGGCGCGCGGCATGCCTGGTTCGATGCCTCGATTACGCTCCTCTTCTTTCTGCTGATCGGGCGGGTGCTCGATTTCCGTATGCGGGGGGTGGCGCGGGCCGCCGCGACGCGGCTGTTGTCGTTGTCGGCCGACAGCGCGCGGCTCGTCGGCGAGGATGGCCGTATCAGCCTCGTGCGCGCGGGGGCGGTGAAACCTGGAGATGTCGTCGAAGTGGCGGCCGGGGAGCGTGTGCCGCTCGACGGAACGGTCATTTCGGGCTGGAGCGACATCGACAAATCGCCGTTGACGGGCGAACCCTTGCCCGAGGCGGTTCGGGATGGCTGTGCCGTCTTCGCTGGAACTCTCAACGTCACCGGCCCGATCCGTCTCAAGGTGGAGAAGGGGGCGGGCGACAGTCTCCTCGCCGACATCATCCGCCTGATGGAAGGCGCGGAAGCGGGCCGTGGCCGCTTTGTCGGTCTCGCCGACCGTGCTGCACGCATCTATGCGCCCGCCGTCCATATCCTGGCGGCTCTCGCTTTCGTCGGCTGGTTTCTCGTCGGCATCGGCTGGCACGATTCCTTGATGATCGCCATCGCCGTTCTCATCATCACCTGCCCTTGCGCGCTCGGCCTGGCGGTGCCTGCGACACAGATCGTGGCGAGCGGGCGGCTTCTGAAGGAAGGCATCATCGTCAAGGACGGCGCGGCCCTCGAACGCCTTGCCGGCGTCGATACGGTCGTCTTCGATAAGACCGGGACCTTGACCGGCGGGGATCCCCGTCTTGCCGAGGAGCCGGAGGTGGACGACAGGACCTGGGCGCTGGCCGCGGCGCTGGCCAGCAAGAGCCGCCATCCGCTCGCCAAAGCGCTGGCCGCGGCGGCTCAAGACCGCGGGGTTACGCCTCTCTCCGTGGAGGATGTGCGCGAAGAGCCCGGAGCGGGCATGGAAGCGCGTTTCGAAGGCCGTCGCGTGCGTCTCGGACGGCGGGAATGGGTTGCCGAGACAGACCCGGCCGAGAGCGGCGGGGCTTTTTCGGAAATCTGGCTCGAGATCCCGGGCGCGGCGCCCAAGGCCTTCCGTTTCGTCGATCGGTTGCGGCCCGATGCGGCGCCGCTCGTCGCGCGTCTCAAGGAGATGGGGTTCGGCGTGCATCTTCTCTCGGGCGATCGGCCGGAGGCGGTCGCAGCAGCCGCTCGCGGCCTCGGCATTGCCGAATGGAAGGGCGGGGTGACGCCCGCCGACAAGGTCGCGGAAGTGGAGCGGTTGCAGAGAGAGGGCCGGCATGTCCTGATGGTCGGCGACGGCATCAACGATGCGCCGGCGCTCGCGGCTGCGGCGGCTTCGATTTCGCCCGCGACCGGTTCCGACATTTCGCAGGTCGCGGCCGATTTCGTCCTCTCGTCCGGTGCGCTGGCACCGGTCGCGGAAGGCATCGCCGTCGCGCGCCGGGCAAGGCGCGTCATCCTGGAGAATTTTGCGATCGCGCTCGCCTACAATGCGATCGCCGTGCCGGTGGCGCTCGCCGGTTTTGCGACCCCGCTCATCGCCGCGGTCGCCATGTCGAGCTCCTCCATCCTGGTGACGGCGAATGCGCTTCGCCTGTCTCTCGGCGCTGGCAAGCGGGCGACCGCAAAGCAGCAGCCGCGCAATGCGCTCGCCGATACCGGCCGGGAAGCAGCGGCGTGACCATCCTCGTCATTCTCATTCCGGCGGCGTTGTTTTTGGGCGCGCTTGGCCTTGCCGCGTTTCTATGGTCTCTAAAGAGCGGACAATACGACGACCTCGACGGTGCCGCCGCCCGCATTCTCCTCGACGACGAGCCTGCGGATGGGAAGCGCCGGAACGAGGCGCGCGAGGAAGAGGACGCAGCCCAACATGTATGAAATTCTGCGCATGGCGCATCTGATCATGATCGCGATGGTCACCGGCATGGCCGTCTCGCATTACGTTATGCTGCGCGCCAGCGCCGGCCGTGAGGGTGAAGGCGGGCGGGCTCTGGCGCTCGCCCGACGCACGCTCGGCAATTTCACCACCATGGTTCTCGCCTTCGTCTGGTTGACCGGCGTCCTGCTTCTGTGGAGCCATTACGGCATGACGGAGAGGGAGGTGAGCGCCTGGTTCTATGTGAAGATCCTCTTCGTCATCGTTTTGACCGGTGCCCATATCGCCCAGCGGGTCACCGCCGGCGGCATGCGCGGCATCACGGTCGAAGGCCGCAGGATCATCGAGCGCTATGTCTCGATCGTCTGGCTGTCGGCGCTTCTCTCCATCTGCTTTGCGGTGATCTCCTTCACGCCGTCGCAGTAGCGCCCTTGAAGTAACGCCTTCGAAGTAACCCCGTCGCGTCTCGCCGCCTCCTCGCGGCGTTGCGTCCGGCTTCCTAGAAAATCGGAACGACGTTAACCTTCGCCGGCTTTCCAACGCGCCGGTTTTCGAGGGGGAACAATGACGCGAAGGCTTTTCGATTTGTGCGGGCGAGACCGCAATCTGCGCTTCAGCCCGTATTGCTGGCGCGCCAAAATGGCACTTGCTCATAAGGGGCTCGAATTCGAGACCGTGCCGACGCCGTTTCTCGGTGTCGCGGCGATCGAACCCGATGTCGTGCGCACGGTGCCTGTGCTCGACGACCATGGCGTCAGGGTGCGCGATTCCTTCGAGATCGCAGTGCATCTGGAACATGCCTATCCGGACCGGGCGCCGCTCTTTGCCGCCGCGGACGGGATCGCGGCCGCGCGTTTCATGGAAAGCGCCACATTCGCCACGCTGCATCCGCCGATCCTGCGCATGATCGTGAAGGATATCCACGATCAGCTCGACGATGCCGATCAAGAGTATTTCCGCGAGAGCCGGGAGAGCCGTCTCGGCCTGCCTCTCGAAGAAGCGCAGCAGGATGTCGGGCTCGTCAGCCCCGAACTCGACAAGGCACTGGCGCCGCTCCGCCGGACGCTGGAATTCCATCCCTGGCTCGCCGGTGAGCAGCCGGGATTTGTCGATTATATCCCATTCGGAACGCTGATGTGGCTGGCCGTCATCCATGGCGGGTTGCCGATCGATCCCGATGATGCCGTCGCCGACTGGTTCGGACGCTGCCTCGATCTCCATGATGGTCTGGCGCGCGGCGCACGCTTCGCCGCCTGAGGCAACGCGCGGTCTTGCGGGACGAGCCGCAAGGGCGTTGCATCTCCTGACATGAGGTCAAGCCCCCGGCACGCGGGGGCGGGGAGGATGAGATGACCGCACCCTTGCAAGTCCCGCCGGGCTACCGCGCCCATGATCCGGAAAGCCTGCGCGGCTATCTCGCCGAGATTTCCGCCGTGCGTGACCGGCTCGGCGGCGATCCCGCCGCGTGGACGATCGAGGAGGTCGGAGACGGCAATCTCAATCTCGTCTTCAAGGTGCGGGGGTCTGAAAGCGGCGTCGCGGTCAAGCAGGCGCTGCCCTATCTCCGCCTCGTCGGCGAGGGCTGGCCGCTGCCGCTGGAGCGTGCGCATTTCGAACATATGGCGCTCAGCCGCGAAGCGCAGCATGCGCCGGGCCTCGTTCCGGAGATCTACCATTACGACGAGACGCTGGCGCTCATCGCCATGGAGCTTCTGGAGCCGCATATCATCATGCGGCATGGCATGATCGCCGGTACGGTCTATCCGAAATTCGCCGACGATCTCTCCACTTTCGCCGCCAACACGCTGTTCTTCACCTCCGATCTCGCGCTCAAGGCCGCGGAGAAGAAGGCGATGGTCGGCGCCTTTGCCGGCAACACCGAGCTCTGCAAGATCACCGAGGACCTGATTTTTACCGAGCCCTATATGGTGGCAGAGCGCAACCGCTGGACGGCGCCCTATCTCGACCCGCTCGCCGCCTCGATCCGCGAGGATGGAGACCTCAAGGTCGCGGTCTCACGCCTGAAGCTCAAGTTCATGTGCGATGCGGAGGCGATGCTGCATGGCGATCTCCACACCGGGTCCGTCATGCTGACGCCGGAGGAGACGCGCGTCATCGATCCGGAATTCGCCTTCATGGGGCCGATGGGCTTCGATACCGGTGCGGTGATCGCGAACCTCCTGATCGCCTATTTCTCGCAGGTGGGCCACGAGAGCGCGCCGGGCGGACGCGACGCCTATCGCGCCTGGGTGCTTCAGGCGACGACCGAGTTCTGGAACGGCTTTCGCGCCAAGTTCAAAAAGCTCTGGGAAGAGAACGGCACGGGCGACGCCTATCCCACGCCGCTGTTCGCCTCCGAGGCGGGGAAGACGCGTCTCGCGGCGGAGCGTGAGGCCTATCTCGATCGGCTTTTCGCCGACACGCTCGGCTTTGCCGCCGCCAAGATGATCCGCCGCATTCTGGGTCTCGCCCACAACATCGATCTGGAAAAGATCGCGGACGAAAAGGTGCGTGCCACCGCCGAGGCTCGCTGCCTGCGGCTCGCCCGCGACATGATGGTGAATACGGGCGCCTATGGCTCGATCGAGGCCGTCTGCGGCCAGGCCGAGCGGCTCAACGGCTGTGAGCCGAAACTCGGGGGATAAGGCGTGTGTCGATGACGTGCGAGCACGCCAATTGGCTGTGCTCGCCTCGCCATTTCGAGAAGGCGCCAGATGAGCCAGTCTTCATGCAGATTGCGGTCGTCCGGTCGCCTTCCCATCGAAGGGCGGCTATTTGAAAATCGTCAGCGGACCGCAATTGTCGTCTGCAACAAAGATCGCCAACAGATCGGCTGCTTCCGTCGAACTGGCATTCTCCGCGAAAAGATGGACTGCACCTGGCGGCTCGAACCAAGTCCCGCCGGCGACGTAGGTGCCAGTTCTTTCGCCGGCCAGTTGGGAACGAATGGTGCCGTCAAGAACATAGGCCGTGACCGAGCCGGGGTGCCGATGCTCCGGCGTGAAGGCGTCCGGGGGAAAGTGCACCAACGCTGTCGTGATCGACTTGCTCTCCACGTCCGGCAACGGTGTGCAAGCCAAGATCCTCATCGATGTTTGGGGCCGTGCCGCCGCATCGGAACCGTCCGCGTCGCTCATCTCGTAAAATCTGGAGTGGAGCGGCGGATAGAGTGAGGCTGTGCCCGCAGCGGTGACAAGGAGTATGGCCCAGCCCCAGCGCCGCAAAGCCGAGCGCTGCCATGGGCGGTGATGGGAGCGGAGCATCAGGCTCATTTCAGGGTTCAACCATCCGCCAGTCGGCCGACCAGCCGAGGTCATGTCTCGCCTTTTCGCTCAGAACCGTGCCGTCGTCCTCGGCTATGTTGTAGACGCCTGCTTTGCCGCTCTTGGCGGCGAGAACAGCCGCATATGCCGCCGCGTCGACATGCACGGGCGCTGCCCCGGCCGCTTTGGCGAAGCCGGTTCCGGGTCCGTAAAGCCGACCGTAGCGCAGGATCACACCTTCGAACGGACCCGTGAGGACCTGCCTTTCCAAACTTGCCACGCCGCGCGCGGAAATGCCCGCCCGGCCTGATGCCTCGATTGCGAGCGCATCGCCCTCCCGGTGCGGCAAAGGTCCATCTGCGTAGGCGAAGGCCACGCTTTGCGCGATGAAGCGCTGAACGTGTCCCGCAATCGCGGCGGCGACGAGATTGCACGTGCCCTCGTCGCGGATACGGGCATTTCGTGCGGTCGCCTCTTCCATCTCCGCCGGATCGAGGCCGGGCGGAAGGTCGGTCAGTTGATGGATGACGATGTCGGGTCTTGCGTGCGTAACAGCTTCTTCGAGGCGTGCCGCGTCGAACACGTCGCCGACGACAGGCTCAGCCCCAAGTGCTGCAAGCTCTGCACATTTCTCTTTATGGCGTGTCAGACCGACGACCTGCCAACCTTGGGCTATGAGCATCGGAACCAGTCGGCGGCCGACCGCGCCGCTTGCTCCCGCCACAAAAACCTTTCCCGCCATACCGCACACCCTTTCGTGTCACCTGAACTTTATTTATCATAGTTCTGATAACATATCAGGGTGCTGATAATGAGCAAGAGTGCCGATCAGACGAAATTGCCCGAGATTGGTGAGGGCAAACGCGGCGAGGGCGGATATCTTGGTTATCTGCTGCGACAGGCCGCTGCGGCCCATCGCCTGCGCATGGATCGCGCCCTGGCCGACCTTGAGGTCACGCCGCCACAATTTGCGGTGATGACGATGGTGAAAGCGTATCCGGGTCAGTCCAACGCCGACATCGCGCGTATGGCCCTCCTTACGCCCCAGACGACGAATGTGATCGTGGCGAACCTGGAGCGTGCCGGACATATCCAGCGCCGGCCGCACGAGGTGCATCGCAGGATTCTGCGGATCGACCTGACCCCATCTGGGAACGACCTACTGCAAGCTTGCCGTTCGCGCGTGCAGGCGGTGGAGGCGGAACTTGCTCAAGGCTTCAGCGAGGAAACCACAGCCGAAATCCGCCGCTGGTTGGTCGCCGTATCGCGGCTGAATGCGGGCTAACGGTGGGATCGCCGCTCAAGCCGCCACCCGCACTCTTTCCGGGAACGCTGCGGCGATTGCTTCGGGTGTCGGCTCGATGACGCCGCGTTCGGTCACGAGGCCGGTGACGAGGCGGGCAGGTGTGACGTCGAAGGCGTAATTGGCGACCGGTGAGCCGTCCGGGATGATGGTGACGGTTTCGATCTCTCTGGATGAAGTGCGGCCGGTGATTTTCGCCACTTCGTCGCCGGAGCGCTCTTCGATCGGGATTTCTTTCACACCGTCATGGACGCGGAAATCGATCGTCGGCGAGGGCAGGCCGACATAGAACGGCACGGCATTGTCGCGCGCCGCGAGCGCCTTCAAATAGGTGCCGATCTTGTTGCAGACGTCGCCGGAAGCTGTGGTGCGGTCTGTGCCGACGATCACCATGTCGACCATGCCATGCTGCATGAGATGGCCGCCGGTGTTGTCGGCAATCACCGTATGCGGCACGCCGTGATGGCCGAGTTCCCAGGCGGTCAGCGAGGCGCCCTGGTTGCGGGGCCGCGTTTCGTCGACCCAGACATGGACGGGAATACCCGCCTCATGCGCCATATAAATCGGCGCCGTCGCGGTGCCCCAATCGACGGTCGCGAGCCAGCCGGCATTGCAATGAGTGAGGATGTTGACCGTCTCGCCCGGCCGCTTGCCCGCGCAGATCGCCTCGATGATGGGAAGGCCGGCGCGACCGATACCGCGGTTGATCTCGACATCCTCGTCGGCGATTTCGGCGGCACGCTCATAGGCGCGCGCCGGTCGCTCGCTCGGCGACAGTGGCGACAGGGCCTGCATCATCTCGTCGAGCGCCCAGCGGAGATTGATGGCCGTCGGGCGGGTGGCGTGAAGATGGTCGTAGGCGGCGGACAGGGCATCGTTGGAGGGGTCGCTGCGGGCGGCGAGCGCCATGCCGTAGGCGGCGGTGGCGCCGATCAGGGGCGCACCGCGCACCAGCATGTCCTTGATGGCGGTTGCCGCGTCCTCCATCGTCTCAAGGCGTGCGATCTCGAAACGATGCGGCAGCTTCGTCTGGTCGATGATCTCGACGGTCTCACCGTCGTCCCCCAGCCAGATGGTGCGATAGGGCGTGCCATCGACCTGCATCTCGTCCTCCTGCAGAATACACCGAACATGGTCGGAGCGCCGCGCCGTCCTGTCAATGAGACGCAAAGGCCAGGTGCATCCCTGCGCGCCGCATGGCGGAACGTGCCGCTTCGTGATAGCGCCGAGGCAGGAGGAAGTGCCATGAGCAAGACAGAGAAAGCGCTGAGGAAGGCGATCATCGCCGCCTGTCGCGAGATGAATTCAAGCGGCCTCAATCAGGGCACGGCGGGCAACATCTCCGCGCGCTACAAAGACCGGCTTTTGATCACGCCGAGCGGCATTCCCTATGACGAGCTGGAGCCGGAGATGATCGCGGCCCTGCCGCTCAATGGCGAATACGGCGCCTATGAGGGGCCGAACAAGCCGTCGAGCGAATGGCGCTTCCATCTCGACATCGCCAAGGCGCGGCCGGAGATCGGCGCCACCGTCCACACGCATGCGCCCTATGCGACGACGCTCGCGATCGCGCGGCGCGAGATCCCGGCCTGTCATTACATGGTGACCGCCTTCGGCGGGGCGGAGATCCGCTGCGCCCCCTATCGCAAATTCGGCTCCAAGGAATTGTCCGAGGTCGCGCTCGAAGCCCTTCAGGGGCGAAAAGGCTGCCTTCTCGCCAATCACGGCATGATCGCCATCGGCGCCGATCTGGAGCGGGCGATGTGGCTTGCCGTCGAGCTCGAAGCGCTCGCCCGCCACTATTACCAGGCGCTTCTGATCGGTGGTCCGGTGCTTTTGTCTGAACACGAGATTGCCGAAGCCGGCGAGCTCATGTCCGGCTACGGACTTGCCGTGGAGCAGGCGCGCGACGCCTGAGACGCCGCGCGTATTTCACTCACGGAACCAGGCCCAGAGGTGGCACGCCAAGGGCGCGGGAGGCTTAGGACGCCTCCGCCTCTTGCGTTGCAGCGGCTTCCTGTTCGGCCTCTCTGCGGGCCTCCTGGCTCATGAAGGCGGCGGCCATCAGCTCTTTGGTGTAGTCCTTCTGCGGACGGGCGAAGACATCTTCCGTCAGCCCTTCTTCCACGACCTTGCCTTCCTTCATGACGATGACGGTGTCGGCAAGTGCCCGCACCACCGAGAGGTCGTGGCTGATGAAGAGATAGGAGAGGTTGTGCTCGCGCTGCAATTTGCGCAACAGGTCGACGATCTCCTTCTGCACGGAGCGATCGAGTGCCGATGTGGGCTCGTCGAGGACGAGCACTTTCGGCTTCAAGATCATGGCACGGGCGATCGCGATCCTCTGCCGCTGGCCGCCTGAGAATTCGTGCGGATAGCGGTTGCGCATCGACGGATCGAGCTGCACCTCCTTGAGCGCCTCCACGGCGCGGCGGTCGCGTTCCTTGCGGCCGAGCTCCGGCTCGTGGACGAGAAGCCCTTCGGTGATGATCTGCCCGACCGTGAGGCGCGGCGACAGCGACCCGTAGGGATCCTGGAAGACGATCTGCAATTGCCGGCGCAGAGGGCGATCGCGGCGAAGATCCGCACCGGTCAGATCCTGACCTTCGAAGATGATGTCGCCGCGGCTTGAAATGAGGCGCAACAGCGCGCGCCCGAGCGTCGATTTGCCGGAGCCCGATTCGCCCACGATGCCGATCGTCTGGCCTTGCCTCAGCGTCAAAGAGAGGTTGTCGACGGCTTTCAATTCGAAGGAATTCTTGCCGAAGAGCCCCTCTTTGATCTTGAAGGAGACGGAGACGCCGCGCCCCTGAAGGAGCACGGGAGCTGTCTCTGGGACCGGCTCCTTGTGTCCCTCCGGCTCGGCGGCCAGAAGCATCTTCGTATAGGGGTGCTGCGGGCGCACGAAGATCTCGCTGACGGCACCTTGTTCCACCACTTCGCCGGCGCGCATGACATAGACGCGGTCCGCAAAACGGCGAACGATGCCGAGATCGTGGGTGATGAAGACGATCGCCATGCCGAGCCGGTCCTGGAGATCCTTCAGGAGCCTGAGGATTTCCGCCTGGATTGTCACGTCGAGGGCCGTCGTCGGTTCGTCGGCGATGAGGATGTCGGGATCGTTGGCGAGCGCCATGGCGATCATGACGCGCTGGCGCTGGCCGCCGGACATCTCATGCGGGTAGGCGTCGAGACGCCGCTCGGCATTGGGGATGCGCACGAGCTTCAGAAGTTCGAGCGCCTTTGCCCGCGCTGCCTTGGGGCTCAGCCCACCGTGATGGATCATCGGTTCGGCGATCTGCCGGCCGATCCTGTAGAGCGGGTCGAGCGAAGACATCGGCTCCTGGAAGATCATGGTGATCTTGTCGCCGCGGATGCGGTTGAGCCGACGCGGAGAGAGACGCAGAAGGTCGTCGCCGCGATAGAGCGCCTCGCCGCTGGCACGGCCGTTGGAGGCCAGAAGCCCCATCAGCGACATCACCGTCTGGCTCTTGCCGGAGCCGGATTCGCCGACGATGGCGACGGTTTCGCCGGAGGCGACATCGAAATTGACGCCGCGGACCGCATCGACCTGACCGTCGGCGAGCGTGAAACTCACCTTGAGATCGCGGACGGACAGCACGTTTTCGGGGGTGCTCATGTCAGCGGTCCTTCGGATCGAGCGCGTCGCGCAGGCCATCGCCAATGAAGTTCAGCGAAAACAGGATGAGGGCGAGAGCGATGGAGGGATAAAGCAGGAGCCAGCTGGCCCCCTGCATGTTCTTGGCACCTTCAGAAATGAGCACGCCGAGGCTCGTCAGGGGTTCCTGGACGCCGAGCCCGAGGAAGGAGAGGAAACTTTCCAGGAGGATCACCTTCGGTACCAGAAGCGTCATGTAGACGGCGACCGGGCCCAAGACGTTCGGAATGATGTGACGGCGCACGATCCCTGCGTTGGAGACGCCCAACGCCTCCGCCGCCTCGACGAATTCACGCCGCTTCAAGCTCAAGGTTTGGCCACGCACGATACGCGCCATGTCGAGCCATTCGATGGCGCCGACGGCGATGAACATCAGCACGAAATTGCGCCCGAAGAAGACCACGAGCAGAATGACGAAGAAGATGAACGGGAGCGAATAAAGCACGTCGACGAGGCGCATCATGACGTTGTCGACGCGCCCGCCCAGATATCCGGCAGTGGCGCCGTAGGCGACCCCGATCATCAGGGCGACGACCGTCGCCAGAAGTCCGATGGCGAGCGAGATGCGGATCGCCATGAAGATTCGCGCCAGGAGATCGCGCCCGTTGCCGTCGGTGCCGGCTATGAAATAAAGCCGCGCGACATCCGCTTCGAGCACGGCAGAACGGCCATCGGCCGACGTCTCCGTGATCTTGGCGTTGGAGAAGAGGTCGGAGCGGTCGACATAGCGCGTGATACGCGGATCGACCTCGTCGTCATCGGTGATCTCGGCGCGCACTTTATCGCCTTCGACCTCGACGGAAGCGACGTCGACACGGGCGCGGGAGAGCGAGCGTTCCATTTCGGGCACGATGCGCTCTTCGTGCGGATAGGCCTCAAGGCTCGCCGGCACGCGCACATACTCCGAATAGACGCGGTCATAAGGATGCGGCCATACGAGAGGCCCGACGAGCGAGGCGACAGCCATGACGACGAGAATGAACAGGCTCGTCATCGCCGCCTTGTTGCGCCTGAGGCGTACCAGCGCGTCCTGCCACAGCGAGCGGCCAGAGATCGTCGGCTCGTCGAGGGTGATGGGTTCTTCAGCGATCGACATGTTCGAGCTCAATCGTAGCGGACGCGCGGATCGAGCCACGCATAGACAAGGTCGACGATCATGTTGAACACGACCACGAAGATGGAGACGACCACGACCGTGCCCATGACGAGCGTGTAGTCGCGATTGAGTGCCGCCTGGACGAAATAGCGACCGACGCCCGGAATGCCGAAGATCGTTTCAACGACGATCGAGCCGGTCAGAAGCGCGGCTGCAGCAGGTCCGAGATAGGAGACGACCGGCAGAATGGCCGCCCGCAGGGCATGCACCATGACGACGACACGGGTCGGCAAGCCATAGGCCCGCACCGTGCGCACATGATCCGAGCGCAAGGCCTCGATCATGGCGCCGCGGATGAGGCGCGCGACTATGGCGATCTGCGGCAGGGCGAGCGTCACAATGGGCAGGATCTTGTTGGGAAGGGCGCCGTTGCCCCAACCGCCGGCGGGGAGCCAGCCGAGCGACACGCCGAAAATCAAGGACAGCACGGGTGCGATGACGAAGGGGGGAATGGTGATGCCGAACGTGGCGACGCCGACGACGAGATAATCGATCGTGGAATTCTGCTTCAGAGCGGCGATCGAGCCCAAAACCGTGCCGATGATGAGGGCGAGCGTGAGCGCCGATGCGCCAAGCTGAATCGACACCGGCAGGCCAGCGGCGAAAAGATCGCCCACGGAGAAGTCACGGTAGACGAAGCTTGGTCCGAGATCGCCGTGCAGCAGGTTGCTCAGGTAGAGCAGATATTGCCGCCAGAGCGGTTCGTTGAGGTGATAGATGCGGTTCAAATTCTCCATCACCTTGGCTTCGAGGGGACGTTCCAGATTGAACGGTCCGCCCGGTGCCACGCGCATCAGGAAAAACGATATCGTTATGATGACAAAGAGCGTCGGAATGGCCGTCGCCATCCGGCGCAAAACATAGCTCAGCATCGCCGCTCCGTCGGTGGAAGGCGAAGCCTGCCCATCAGTTAGGCAGCTTCTATGATTGCAGAAAAACCCAGAGGAGGCTCAAGGTTCCCGCACATCCTGTGCGCGGGAACCTCTGCGTCAGCCCGATTACTGCTCGAGGGACATCCACCGCGTTCCGTGGACGTTGACGAGATTGTCCTCCCAACCTTGCAGCTTGTCTGAAACCAGGCTGAGGGAGGAGTAATAAAGGATCGGGATGAAGGGCAGGTCGCGCATGAAGATCGTCTCGGCCTGCTTCAGGACTTCGGCGCGCTCGTCGAGGTCGCTGGTCTCTGCGGCCTTGTCCATCAGCGCGTCGTATTCCGGGTTGTCGTAGTTGGCGTAGTTGAAGCCCGGATTGTTGCTTTCCACCAGGAACAGGAAGTTCTGCGGGTCGGAATAATCGCCGATCCAGCCGGCGCGCGCGATGTCGAAGTCGCCCTGGTCGCGCAGATAGGCGTAGTGGGTGGCGCCATCCGCCGTCACGAAAGTCGTCTTCACACCGATATTCTTCCACATATCGGCGATCGCCGTCGCTGTGTTCTGGTGGTTTTCGCCAGTGTTGTAGCGGATCTCGACGCTCAGCGGGTTGTCTTTTCCGTACCCTGCCTCTTCGAGCAGCTCGATGGCTTTGTCTTCGCGGTCGAGCGGATCCATGTCCTTGTAATCGGCATAAGCCGGCTCGCCGTAATTGCCGATGCCGGGGGGGATCAGCGAATAGGCGGGCAGCATGGCGCCGGCCCAGATCTCGTCCGCGATGAATTCGCGATCGATCGCCATCGACAGGGCCTGGCGAACGCGCACGTCGGAAAGCTTCTCCTTGTCGGCCTTCACCGCGTAATAATAGGTGCCAAGATACGGAACGATATGGACTTCGTCGCCCAGCGTGTCTTTCACATACTTCATCTGCTCGGTCGGAATGTCGGAGCAGGATTGCACTTCACCGGCCTCGAAGCGCCGCAGGCAGGCTGAGCGATCCTCGAAGGGAATGTAGATCACCTTGTCGATGGCAACGTTGTCGGCATCATGGAAATTCTTGTTCTTGACGAGGACGATACGCGAATTCGGCGTGAATTCCTGGAGCGTATAGGCGCCGTTCGACACCATGTTCTCCGGCTGCACGAAATCGGTGCCGAACTCCTTCACCGCCGGCGGATAGACGGGCAGGCTGGTCTGATGGGTCAGCAGCTCGAGGAAATACGGTGTCTGGTTTTCCAGGGTGAACTGGAGTGTGTGCTCGTCGAGCGCCTTGACGCCAATCTCTTCGGGCGGAACCTTGCCGGAATTGGCCGCTTCGGCGTTTTTGATCGGATAGAGGATGTTGGCGTATTTGGCGCCGGTCTCCGGGTTGATGATCCTCTGATACGAGAAGACGAAATCTTCCGCCGTCAGAGGTTCACCGTTCGACCATTTGGCATCGTCGCGCAGGTGGAAGGTCCAGGTCAGACCGTCATCCGATGTCTCCCAGCTCTCCGCGACGCCGGGAACGACTTTGGCTGAAGAGCTGTAGACGACGAGGCCTTCATAAAGGTCACGTAGGACATTCGCTTCCGAAATGGTCGACGTTTTGTGCTGATCGAGCGTCTCGGGGTCGGCGTCGTTGCCGCGTGTATAAGTGACCTCGGCGCTGGCGCTCGCGGCCATCAATGCTACCGCCGCTGCGCCCAGAACGAACCTGGACAACAATCTGCGCATTCCTGATCCTCCTTGAGAGGGCGGACTTCAAAAGCCCAGCCTAACGTGCGGGGACACTACGCGCGGAATCGATTGTATGGCAACTTGCCGCCACGGAAGCGTCGAAATCCTGTGCCGCGGTGTCCACAGGCCTGTCGCCGCACGCGCAAAGGAGGCGCGCTTATGAGCTCATCGGAGGAAAAGCCTGCTTTCGTCTTCCCGCCGCCGCCCACGGTCGGCGTGCCGATTGCGACAGCTGCGGCGGTTTTCCCGGTGCGGCGGATCTTCTGCGTCGGTCGCAATTATGCCGACCATGCGCGGGAAATGGGCGCCGAGGTCGATCGCGAGGCACCGTTTTATTTCACCAAGCCGGCCGATGCGGTCGCTTTGTCGGGGGCGACGATCGCCTATCCGCCGGGCACGCAGGATTGCCATTACGAAGGAGAGTTCGTGGTGGCGCTCGGCGGTCCTGCCTTTCAAGTTTCGCCGGATGAGGCGATGGGTTGCGTCTTCGGCTATGCCTCCGGCATCGATTTGACGCGGCGCGACCTGCAGGGCGCGGCAAAGACCAAAGGCCGCCCCTGGGATCTCGGCAAGGCGTTCGAGAATTCCGCCCTGATCGCGCCGATCACGCCTGCATCCGATTTCGGTGCGATCGGCGAGCAGACGCTCACAACGCGCGTCAATGGCGAGGTGCGGCAGCAGGCGAGACTGTCCGATATGGTCTGGAGCGTGCCGGAGCTGATCGCCCATCTGTCACGCTATTATCACCTGAAGCCCGGCGATCTCCTCTATACGGGCACGCCCGCCGGTGTCGGGGCGGTGAAGCCGGGCGACAAATTGTCCGTTCAGATCGAGGGGCTCGAGGAGCTCAGCATCGCGATCGGGCCGGCGGAGTGACCACGCCGCTCAGGCTTGGCCGTAAAAATCCCGGTACCAGGCGATGAAGCGGGCGATGCCTTCCTTGATCGGCGTCTGCGGCCGATAGCCGAGATCGTCGGCGAGCGCCTCGATATCGGCGTAAGTGGTCGGCACATCGCCAGGCTGCATCGGCAGGAAGATCTTTTCCGCCTTGCGGCCGAGCGCCTCTTCGATCGCGGCGATGAAATCCATGAGCTCGACCGGCTGATTGTTGCCGATGTTGTAGAGCCGGTAGGGTGCCGAGGAGGAGGCGGGGTTCGGCGCGGCGCCGTCCCATTGCCCGTCCGGCTCGGCCGCATGATCGAGCACCCGCACCACGCCTTCGACGATGTCGTCGATATAGGTGAAATCGCGGGAATGGTGGCCGTTGTTGAAGATCTCGATCGGCTCGCCGGCGAGGATTTTTCGCGTGAACAGGAAGAGCGACATATCCGGGCGGCCCCATGGGCCGTAGACGGTGAAGAAGCGCAAGCCGGTCACCGGCAGGCGGTAGAGATGCGCATAGGAATGCGCCATCAGCTCATTCGCCTTCTTCGTCGCGGCATACAGGCTGAGCGGATGATCGACGTTCTGGGCGACGCTGAACGGCATCGCCGTGTTGGCGCCATAGACGGAGCTCGACGAGGCGAAGGCGAGATGGACGACGCCATTGTGGCGGCAGCCTTCGAGGACGTTGAGGAAGCCGACGAGATTGGCGTCCGCATAGGCGTGCGGATTGGTGAGGCCGTATCGCACGCCCGCCTGCGCCGCCAGATGGACGACGCGGTCCGGCTGCTCCTCGGCGAAGAGCGTGGCGCTGCCTTCGCGATCGGCAAGATCGAGGCGGAAAAAGCTAAAGCCGGGCTCGGCCTCAAGCCGGGCAAGCCGCGCTTCTTTCAAGGTCACGTCGTAATAATCGTTGAGATTGTCGACGCCGATCACCGTATCGCCGCGGGCGAGAAGACGCTGCGCCGTGTGGAAGCCGATGAAGCCGGCGGCGCCGGTCACGAGCACTTTCATCGTACACACCCCCGTCTCACGGCGGGGACGGCGAGCGGAACTGCGAAAGCGCGGCCTTGGGCCGGGGCACAGGAAAGCATGGGACGGGTCTTCGATCGCGGGTGCCGGAGCTCCGGCTCCTAACACCGGGCGTGCGGCAGGCAAAGAGCCACTGGGTCCGAAGAGGTCTCGATGCGCGGCGACTTACCGCAAGGCTGCGGCGCTTCCGCCTCTCGCGCCGCCGCCGAAACAGTGTCAATTCCGCGCGACAGATACGTGCGACCACGTCCAGACCGACCTTCAAGTGGGTGCAAGAAAGCCCGCTCTGCGTGTCATTTGATCGACATCAAAGTGAAGTGTCACGCAGACCTTACAATGGAAACTGTCAAGCGACCTCTCCCGGAGACGGAATCGATGCGCATTCTCATGATTCATCCGAACTACCATTCTGGTGGCGCGGAGATCGCAGGTAACTGGCCACCCGCATGGGTTGCTTATCTGGCGGGCGCTCTGAAAACGGCCGGTTTTACCGATATCCGTTTCATTGATGCGATGACCGACCGTATCGAGGATGAGGAGCTCAGACGTATCATCCGCGAGGAGAAGCCGGATGTCGTCGGCGCCACCTCGATCACGCCGTCCATCTATAAGGCCGAGCGTGTCCTTCAGATCGCGAAGGAAGAGCATCCGAACGCGTTGACCATCATCGGCGGCGTGCATGCGAGCTTCATGTATCGCCAGGTCCTGACCGAGGCGCCGTGGATCGACGCCATCATCCGGGGCGAGGGCGAGGCCGTCATCGTCAATGTGATGAAGGCGCTTCAAAGCGGCGACTGGACCGAAGCGCGGTCGAAGGTTCTCGGCATCGCCTATAGCGACGGCGATCAGGTCGTCGCGACGCCGGCCGAGCCGCCGATCGCCGATGTCGACACGATCAAGCCGGATTGGAGCGTGCTCGACTGGGAAAAGTATATCTATATCCCGCTCAACACGCGCGTCGCCGTGCCGAACTTTGCGCGCGGCTGCCCCTTCACCTGCTCGTTCTGCTCGCAGTGGAAATTCTGGCGCAACTACCGTGTCCGCGACCCGCTCAAGGTGGTCGACGAGATCGAGGATCTGGTGCGCAACCACGGGGTCGGATTCTTCATCCTGGCCGACGAAGAGCCCACCATTCACCGCAAGAAGTTCATCCGCTTCTGCGAAGAGATGGTGAAGCGCGACCTGCCGGTTCTGTGGGGCATCAACACGCGCGTTACCGACGTCATCCGCGACGAGAAGCTTCTGCCGCTCTATCGCAAGGCCGGCCTCATCCACGTGTCTCTCGGCACGGAAGCCGCTGCGCAGCTGAAGCTCGATCTCTTCAATAAGGAGACCACGGTCGCACAGAACAAGCGTGCCGTTCAGCTTCTCAAGAAGAACGGCATCATGGCGGAGGCGCAGTTCATCGTCGGTCTCGACAACGAGACGCCGGAGACGCTGGAAGAGACCTACCGCATGGTGATCGACTGGGGCGCGGAGATGGCCAACTGGTCCATGTACACGCCGTGGCCGTTTGCCGATCTTTTCCAGGAACTCGGCGATAAGGTCGAGATCTTCGACTACGAGAAGTACAACTTCGTCACGCCGATCGTGAAGCCGGCGGCGATGGATCGGGCGACCCTGCTCGATCGTGTCATGCACAATTACCGCCGCTTCTACATGCGCAAGATGCTGTTCCACTATCCGTGGATCCGCGACAAGACCTTGCGGCGTTACATGATGGGCTGCCTGAAGGCCTTCATGCGGTCGGGCATGCGGCGTGAGTTCTACGATCTCGGTCGTGTGAATTACTGGGGTCCGCAGTCGAAGAAGAAAGTCGATTTCGGTTTCGACGAGACCCGCACGCTCGATCGGCGCCAGCTTGCCGATCTGAAGAGCGCGCCGCCGCCGCGCAAACTGAAGAAGAAGCGGGTTCCTGCAGAGGTTGCCGCCAACGGTGTGAACGGCGCCAATGGTGCCAACGGTCATGCCGAGGAGATCGACGAGGGCGATCAGTACGACGAGGCGGTGATGACGCCGGCCGCCGTCAGCGCTTGCGGTGCTCCGAAGGGATTGCCGGAGGATGGAGACGATTACGATGAGGCGATCACCTCATCCAATCCCGCTCCGGCCGAGGTGGAGAAGCCGCGGGCGACAGTGCATTAGGGCGCGGCTATGGCCGTGACCGACGAGCCGACGCGAGTCGGGGGGCGAGAGCGGGACGTGAGCGCGGTTTCGGCTGCGGATCACGTCCCGTCTCAACCGGCCGCGCGAATTGGACCCAATGCCATCATCCGCATGGATGAGGCGTTGAACGCCATTGTGGGGCGAGAGGCCTGCCAGAGCGTGTTCGCTCAGGCGGGCCTTTTGCATTATCTCGACGCTCAGCCGACCGAAATGGTCGATGAGCGGGAGGTGATGCGCCTCCATGATGCGGCGCTCGCCGTTCTCGCCCCGCAAGAGGCCGAGGACGCCGCCTTCCGCGCCGGAGAATTGACCGCGACCTATCTCCTGGCGCGCCGCATTCCGAAGCCTTTCCAGCGCATCATGCCGTTTCTGCCGCCCTGGCTCAGGGCACGGCTATTCCTGGCGGCGATCCGGCGCCATGCGTGGACCTTCGTCGGCAGCGGTGCCGTCACCTTCGTGCCGAGCCATCCGGTCGTTGTGTCGATCGCAGGCGGGCCGGTGCGGGGAACGCCGACCGACGCCGTACTCCTTGCCTATTACAGTGGCTGTTTCCAGGAGCTTTTCCGCAGCCTCGTCCACCGCGGAACGCGGGCTGTCGTGCGGCGCGAGGGCGAGGGCTTCCAGCCGCGCGTCGTCTTCGACTTGCGCTGGCGCTAAGCCGCCGAGATCACCTCGGGCGGAAAAATCCGATCGGGCAAAATGAAAACGGGCGCCCCCTCGAGGCGCCCGTTTCCGTTCGGCTTTGAAAAGCCGTTTAGGACGGGATCAGCCGCGGGCGCTGCGATCCGACGGAGGCTTCCGCCTCTTCCTCGGAGGCAGGGGCCTCAAGATGAATGACCACATGGCGCAGGCCGTCGGCTTCGGGGCTCGAGACGGCGACGAAGCCAAGCTCCCGACACATCGACAGCATCGTGTGGTTCTCCGGCAGGATGACGCCGTAAAGCCGCTCGATGCCATCGGCTGCCGCATATTCGATGATCTGCTTCATCAACAGCCAGCCGATGCCGCGGCCCTTCATGTCGCTTCGGACGGTCACCGCATATTCGGCCTCGACATGATCGGGATCTGCGGCAAGTCGCGAGACGCCGAGAAGCTCGCCCGATTCCGGATCGAGTGCGACGAAGGCCATGTCGCGCGCATAGTCGATCTGGGTGAGCCTTGCGACCATCTCTTCCGGCAGCGTCTTCAGCGGCGCGAGGAAGCGCATGCGGATGTCCTCGGGCGACAATTTGCCGAGGAATTCCGGGTAGAGATGCACGTCCGTCGGCATCAGAGGCCGCAGGATCACGCTGGCGCCGCTGGCGAGATCCGCCGTGCTGTCCCAGCCGCTCGGATACGGCCGGATCGCCATGTCGCGGTTGGGCCCGGATTTGTGCACCTGCTTCGGATCGAAGGCGACGCGCGCATCGAGCGCCACCACCCCGTCGCTCGAAGCGAGAAGCGGGTTGATGTCGAGCGACGTGATCGAAGGCAGGTCGACCGCCATCTGCGAGAGGCGGATGAGGCTCAGCTCCAGCGCATTCATGTCGGCGGGGGGAATGTCCCGGTAGCCGTCGAGAAGGCGCGAGATGCGGGTCTGCTCGATGAGATCGCGGGCAAGGTTGCGATCGAGCGGTGGCAGGCCGGTGGCGCTGTCGGCAATGACTTCGACGGCCGTTCCGCCAGCGCCGAAGACGATCGTCGGGCCGAACAACGGGTCGTTGCCGATGCCGACGATCAGCTCATGGGCCGCCGTGCGACGGATCATCGGCTGCACCGTGAAGCCTTCGATATGCGCGTCGGGCCGGCTGCGTTCGACCCGCTTGGTGATGATGCGCACGGCGTTGACGGCTTCTTCGGGCGTCGAAAGGTTGAGGACGACGCCGCCGACATCGGATTTGTGTGTGATTTCCGCAGACAGGAGCTTCACGACGACCGCCTTGTGATCGCGCAGGAGCTCCCGCGCCGTCTCTTCGACCTCTTCGATCGTGCGGGCGATCACCGTCTTGACGATCGGAATGCCGAAGGCCGCGAGAACCTCCTTGGCTTCCGGCTCAGTCAGGACGCTGCGGCCTTCTTCCGCCGCCTTCACCATGACGGCCCGGGCGCGCTCGGCGTCCCAGGTGAAATCATCAGGCAAGCTCGGCGGCGTGCGCATCAACAGGGCCTGAGCCTTGTGCCAGTCGGTCAGGTAACCGACGCTGCGGATCGCATCCGAGGGGCTGAGGAAGGTCGCGACACCTGCTGCCCGCAGCCTCTCGCGTGCCTTCATCACTGTCTCGCCCCCGAGCCAGCAGGTCAGAACCGGCTTGGGATAGGGATGCCGGGCACGGTCGGCTTTGACGGTCGAGATGACGGCTTCGGCCGCGCCATCGGCGGAGGAAAGTGCGGTCGGGCAATTGAGTACGAGAAGCGCATCGACGTTCGGGTCGGCCAGTGCTGCTTCCGTCGCTGCCACATAGCGCTCGGGAGGGGCGTCGCCGATCAGGTCCATCGGGTTGGTGCGCGACCAGGTCGGCGGCATCACCTTGTCGAGTTCCTCGATCGTCTCCGGAGACAATTCGGCGAGGACGCCACCCTCATCCATCAGCTGGTCGACGGCGAGCACGCCCACGCCGCCACCATTGGTGACGATGGCGACACGCCGGCTCTTGGTTGGTTTGAGGCGCGTCAGGGTTTCTGCGGCGTCGAAGAGCTGTTCGATCTGCCCGACCCGCAAAAGACCGGCGCGGCGGAAGGCGGCGTCGGCAACCGCATCGGCGCCGGAGATCGCTCCGGTGTGGGTGAGGGCAGCCTTGGCGGCGGCCGCGTGGCGGCCGGCCTTGACGACGACGATCGGCTTGGCGCGCGAGGCGGCGCGGGCGGCGGACATGAATTTCCGACCGTGCGGGACGGTTTCCAGATACATCAGGATCGCCGTCGTATCGCGATCCGTCGCGAGCTGGTTGAGGCAGTCGCCGACATCGACGTCGCCCATATTGCCGAGCGTGATGATCTTCGAGAAGCCGATGGCGTGGTTGCCCGCCCAGTCGATGATCGAGGAGGCGATGGCGCCGGATTGCGACAATAGAGCAAGGCGGCCTGGACGCGGCGAAATGTGCGAGAAGCTGGCGTTGAGCCCGATATGCGGCAGGAAGATGCCGAAGCAGTTCGGGCCGATGATGCGCAGAGTGTAAGGCCGGGCCGCGTCGAGCATGGCCTGCATCAGGCCGTTGCCTTCCTCGATGCCGGCCGTCAGCACGACGGCGGCGCGGGTGCCCTTTTCGCCGAGCTCTGTGATCAGGCCGGGCACGGCCTCCGGCGGCGTTGCGATGATGGCGAGGTCGGGCGCGTCGGGCAGATCCTTGATCGAGGGGAAGCAGCGTTCGCCGTCGATCGAGGGATATTTCGGATTGACGGTCCAGATCGGGCCCTTGAAGCCAGCGCTGTGGAGATTGGCGAGCACTTTGGCTCCGACGGAGCCAGGGCGGGGCGTTGCACCGATAAGAGCGACCGAAGTCGGTGCGAAGGCCTTGTCCAGGTTGCGGATGGTCATGGAAATGTTCCTTGCGGATGCGCTGCCGTTCTATGCTCCTAACGAGGCGCGGCTTTGACCGGCGTCAAGCCAGAGAGTGGCAACAACGTGAAATTTACCGCGGTGCAGCATTTTCCACCGGATGGCGGAGGGTGATCATGACGGCGACGATGCGCGCAATGGTTTTGGAGCGGCCCGGCGCTCCTCTCCTTTTAAAGGATCTTGCCCGCCCAAGGCCAGGACCCGGCGAGGTGCTGATTGAGATTTCCGCCTGCGGGGTGTGCCGAACCGATCTGCATGTGGTCGATGGGGAGCTCCAAAACCCCAAACTGACGCTCATTCCCGGTCACGAAATCGTTGGCCGTGTGGCGGCGTGCGGGGGGAATGTCAGCGGGTTCAAAGAGGGTGATCGCGTCGGTGTTCCCTGGCTCGGCCACACCTGCGGAACTTGCGTCTATTGTCGTTCGGGACAGGAGAACCTCTGCGACCGTCCGGGCTTCACCGGCTACACGATCGATGGCGGTTATGCCGAGTTCTGCGTGGCCGATGCGCATTTCGTCTTTCCTCTCGGCGAGAGGGGAGCGGATGCAGAGATGGCGCCGCTTCTGTGCGCCGGGCTCATCGGTCATCGCTGCCTCAGGATGGCGGGAGAGGCCGAACGTCTCGGCCTTTATGGCTTTGGCGCGGCCGCGCATATCGTGGCGCAGGTGGCCCGCCACCAGGGACGCTCGGTCTATGCCTTCACCCGACGGGGGGACCTCAAAGCGCAGGCTTTTGCGCGCGAGCTCGGTGCCGTGTGGGCCGGTGATTCCTCCGATCAGCCCCCGGACGAACTCGATGCGGCCATCATCTTCGCCCCGGTTGGCGCGCTCGTTCCTGCAGCCTTGAAGGCGGTGAAGAAAGGTGGGGTCGTCGTCTGCGGCGGCATCCATATGAGCGACATTCCGAGCTTTCCCTACGAACTCTTGTGGGGCGAGCGTGTCGTCCGCTCGGTCGCCAATCTCACACGTGCCGACGGCGATGAATTCCTGGCGCTGGCGCCCGAAGTGCCGGTGCGAACGACGACGGTTTCCTATCCGTTGGACAGAGCCAATGACGCTCTTGCGGACTTACGATCGGGGGCACTCACCGGGGCCGCCGTCCTGATCCCTTGAGCGGCGCGTCATCGATCGGCGGAGAAGCCGAGAGTTTTCAGGGCTCGGGCAACGGAATCGTCCACGCTTCCCGTCACGGTGAGGCGCGGCCAGGCGATCTCGCCGATCTCGTAGCCCGTCTGGCGGCGGACGATTTCGGCCGTGGCGTCGGAAGCGTCGTTGCTGCGATGGCGGACGCGGTCGATCAGGGTCTCGATGGGTGCCTCGAGCCAAAGGCCCGCGAAATCGGCGCCATTGTCCCGGGCGACGATCTCCACCTGTCGCCGCTCCTCCGGTGTCGCATGGACGGCATCGACGATGACGCTCGCGCCGGCCTTCAAGGCACGCTCCGCCTTGTGCCAGAGCGTGTCGAAGACGCGGGCGGTGAAATCCGACGCATACGCGCTGTCCGGCAGACGTTCCGTCTCGCCGACGCCGGCGAGGCGCTTGCGCTCGATATCGCTTCGAAGATGCACCGCGCCCGGCGCGTGGCCGAATTGCGGCGCGATGCGCGCGGCAAGCGTCGTTTTGCCGGAGCCTGAAAGCCCGCCGATCGCCACGAGGCGTGGCCGTACCGGCTGAAGGAATGCTTCTGCGGCAGCAAAATACCGGTGCGCTTCGGCTGCCTTTGCCGCTTTTTCCTCCCCGTCGAGGTGAGGAAGCGCGGCGGCGATGACCTTGGAGCGGATGGTGGCACGGATGGAGAGAAACAAGGGCAGGGCCGCGAGCCCGTCGATCTCGGACGCATCGCTGCCCCACAGATAGCGGTTCATGACGGTGTTCGCTTCGCGGCGGAGGCCGCGCTCCCACAAATCCATGAGGAGGAAGGCGAGGTCGTAGAGGACGTCGCCTGTTGCGATCGCTTCGTCGAATTCGACCGCGTCGAAGATCGTCGGCTTGTCCGCAATCAGGACGATGTTGCGCAGATGCAGATCGCCGTGACAGCGGCGCACGAAGCCGGCCTCTCCGCGTGCCTGGAGGAGTGGCGTGAGCGCGGCGAGAGCCATTTTCGAGGCCTCGGTCAGAGCGGCGGCGCGGTCCTGCGGAGAGAGCTCGGGATTTTCGGCATAGGCCTCGCTGTTCTGCTCGAGATAGGAGGCGAGGGAGGCGATCGCCGGACCGGTGTCGCGCCTGGGCGCGCGCTCATGGGCGGCGAGGATTTCTCTGACGAGAGACTTCAACAGCTCCTGGGGGAGTCCCTCCTTTTCGGTGATGAGATCGAGGGTCTTCGTCTCGTCGAAGCGGCGCATATGGACCGCCCATTCAATGGGCTCGCCGTCGCCTCCGAGCGTTAGCGCGTCGCCATCGCGGGTGATCGCCACGATGCCGAGATAGATGTCCGGTGCGGCTTCCTTGTTGACGGCGATTTCCCGCTCGCAGGCGGTCTTGCGCAATGCGAGCGTGGAGTAATCCATGAAGGGGAATTTGACGGCGCGCTTCAGCTTGTAGACGTCGTCGCCGGCAAGGAAAACGACCGCGCCATGCGTGTCGATGCGCTTGATCTCGTTTTCAAGGCCGTGGGTCGCGGGATCGGCAAGGAAGGCGAAGACGGCGCTTTGATCTTCCACGACATGTGCCGGCAAGTCGCTGTTCTTGTTCATTCCGTTCCCGCTCTTTGCGTTCCAGCCGGCGCAGCCCGTCAGGCGCCGATCATCCCGGCCCCTCATATCGCGGGGCTTTCGCAGGGTCATCCTTTTCGCGTCTCAATTTCGTAAGGAAGCTATGGCCGCGCCTTGGACGTGCTGCGGGTGTTGTCCGCTCCGACCATGCGCTATGTCCTTCACGACGATCGCGACGGGGCTCCAAGCCGAAGAGGTTTTTCAGGGGCCCGCGTCGACTGGAGACACGAGGGGAGAGGTGATGACGAGCGCAAGCTACCGGCCCGCGCCGAACCGCTACGAAGACATGACATATAACCGCTGCGGCAAGAGCGGGCTTCTTTTGCCGGCCCTGTCGCTCGGCCTTTGGCACAATTTTGGTGAAGACGCGCGCGAGGACGTGGCGCGGGCGATCTGCCGGACGGCCTTCGATCAGGGCATCACCCATTTCGACCTCGCCAACAATTACGGCCCGCCGCCGGGTGCTGCGGAAGTGTTCTTCGGGCGGATGCTGAAAAGCGATTTCGCTGCGCACCGCCACGAGCTCATCATCTCCACAAAGGCGGGCTACCGCATGTGGCCCGGGCCCTATGGCGAATGGGGAAGCCGCAAATACCTTCTGTCGAGCCTCGATCAGAGCCTGAAGCGCCTCGGGCTCGACTATGTCGATATCTTCTACTCGCACCGTTTCGATCCGGAAACGCCGCTGGAGGAAACGATGGGAGCGCTCGCCTCGGCCGTCCAGCAGGGCAAGGCGCTTTATGTCGGGCTGTCCTCTTACAATTCGGAGCGAACGCGCGAGGCTGTCGCGATCCTGCGCGAGATGCGCGTGCCCTGCCTCATCCATCAGCCGAGCTACTCGCTCATCAACCGCTGGATCGAGGAGGATGGGCTTCTCGATACGCTGCAGGGAGAGGGCATGGGTACGATCGTCTTCTCGCCGCTCGCTCAGGGCATGCTGACCAACAAATATCTCGGCGGGGTGCCGAAGGAGAGCCGTGCCGCACAAGACAAGACCCTCTCCTCAGACTTCTTGAGCGACGACAATCTGAGCCGTATCCGCGGCCTCAACGAGATCGCCCAGCGTCGCGGCCAGAGCCTGGCGCAGATGGCGATCTCCTGGGTTTTGCGCGACCCGCGGGTGACGACGGCGCTGATCGGCGCGAGCCGGCCCGAACAGGTGAGCGAGCTCGTCGACGCGCTCGAAAAACGCAAATTCTCACAGCAGGAGCTCGCCGACATCGACCGCTATGCCGTCGAAGGCGGGGTCAATCTTTGGGCGCGCTCGGCGGAGCGGTGAGAGACCGCGCTTACGAGCCGGCGACCGCCCGGCCCGAGGCGTTTTCCAGCCACGCCGGATAATCGGAGACGAGGAGGTGCAACGGCTCCTCGTCCTCCTCGATCGTTGAAAAGCGGCTGACGGGATCGCGAAAAATATTGTCCGTCAGGTCGTCGTTGACGGTCGAGACTTCGCCGATGAGCGTGTCTTTGCCTTCCGCCCAGAAGGCGTGCCACATGCCTGGCCGCAAAGTGACGCTTTCTCCCGGTTGCAGCAGCAATGTGCCGCCCGCCGGCAGGCGTCGCCAGAGCCCGTCGGTGGCGACCAGCACTTCGGCTTCCTGGTCGATGTCGCCGTCCGGATCGGAGGCAAACAGCTCGAGTGCCAGCGTGCCGCCGCCGCGGTTGATGATGTCTTCCGCCTTGATCACGTGGCGATGCATCGGAGAGATCTGATCGCGCCGCGAGATCATGATCTTTTCCGCATAGAGCATGCCGCGGCCGCGGGCGAGATCGGCCGTATCGCCGTTTCTGACGGTGAAGAGGAAAAGCCCGAGCTTGTCGAAATCGCCGCCGCCATAATCGGTGATGTCCCAGCCGAGCCGGCCGGAGACGATGCCTTCGATCTCGCTCAAGCGCGCCTGCATTTCCTTCGGGCGCCAATAGGCAAAGGGCGGCAGCAGAAAGCCGAAAGAGCGGATGAATTCGTCCGACTGCCTGATGATGGCGTTGATGTCTGAGCGTCGCATGGGTGCCTCTGAGGAGTGCTTAGGCTTTGATCAAAGGGTGTGCTTTCCGGCACAGGGCCGGCCGGTGCGCTGGCGGAAGCCCGGAGTGGCAAGCGAGGTGAGGGTGTCCACCGGCGCTCCGCGCATGCGTGCGAGCAGGAAGCTCGCAAGCTCCTTGCCGGCGAGGACCAGGTCTTCGCAAAAGGAATCGATCGGCGGCCAGACGTTGTCGAGGAGATCCGAGGTTTCCTTGGCGACCACATCGACGTCGCGCCCGACGACGCGGCCGGCGTCGTTGAGGCCCGCCATCAGCGCAACCGAGCGGGTTTCGCTGGCGCAGATGAAGCCGTCGAAGGGGTTCTCCGCCTCGCCAAGCCGCATTGCCGCCTTGCGGAACGCCTGCGACCTTGAATCGAGATCAAGACCCGGCATCAGGTCATGCTGGACTCGGGCGCGATCTGCCGCTTCCCGGAAGCCTTTCAGCATGAACTCCGCATAGGTGAATTCCGGGCGCGGCGTGACGAGCGCAAGTCGCTTGCGGCCGCGCGCGACGAGGTGCTCCACGGCGAGCCGTGCAAAAGTCTCGTTGTCGAAATCATGGAAGGGATGCGGATGGCCGAGCCGAGTCCTGCCGTGCGTGACGAAAGGCATGCCGCGCTCCAAAAGGAGCTTCACGCGCGGATCCTGCGGCCGCGTATGGGTGAAGATCACGCCATCTGCGGCTGCCGTCTCCGCGATATAGGTGATCGGCTCCATCGGGTCGCTGCCCATCACCTGTGGAAAGACGACGAGATGGTAGGGCGTGTCGCGCAAAATCTCCGAAATGCCGAAGATCATGCGGCGGGCGAACTCGGCGATCGCGTCGCTTTGATCGAGGACGAGAGCGATGACGAGGGTCTTGCCGGTGCGCAGACGGATCCCCGCCCGGTCGGGTCTGTAGCCGATCTCCTCAGCCAGAGCGCGCACTCTGGCTTTGGTCTCAACCGAAAGTTCCGGAGCATCCTTCAAGGCGCGCGAAACCGTCGTGACACCAAGCCCTGTCAGCTCCGCCAAAGTGCGCAAAGTGGGGCGCGCAAAGCTGTCTTGTTTCTTGTTATCGCTGATCTTTCGGAACTCGGGCCGCTTCGGCGGCATGTCTTCGCCTCCTGATGGGGGTGGCATCCTATGCCGCGCATTCCCGCTTCTGCAAACGGCTTGTAGCGTTTGACTTGCGGCGATCTGTAACGTTACAGATTGGACTACCGCCGCGGTCGGTTCGAGCAATCGGCCGGAAGCCACACGACGGTGGATTATTCGGGAGGTTTTCCAACTCATGTACAAGAAATTCGTATCGACGTTCGCTGGCCTTGCCACTGGCGCGGCGTTGTTTGTCGGAAGTGCTGCGGCCCAAGAGACCGTGGAAGTGCTGCATTGGTGGACCGCCGGCGGTGAAGCTGCAGCGCTCAACGTTCTGAAGAAACAGCTCGAAGAAGAAGGCGTCACCTGGGAAGACATGCCTGTGGCCGGCGGCTCGGGTGTCCAGGCGATGACCGTGCTGCGCTCGCGCGTCACTTCGGGCAATGCCCCGACCGCCGTGCAGATGCTTGGCTACGACATCACCGAATGGGCCGACCAGGGCGTGGTCGCGGACCTTTCCGATCTCGCGTCGAAGGAAAACTGGGACAACGTCGTTCCGACCGCTCTGCAGAAATTCTCCAAGAACAGCGAAGGCCAGTGGATCGCCGCCCCGGTCGACGTGCATTCGACGAACTGGATGTGGGCCAACAAGAAGATCTTCGACGAAGTCGGCGTCGAAGGCGACATCAAGGACTGGGATCAGCTGATCGAGGTTCTCGATAAGATCAAGGAAGCCGGCTACACGCCGGTGGCTTATGGCGGTCAGCCCTGGCAGGACGCGACCGTGTTCGAGGCCGTCGTGCTCGCCACCGGCGGTCCGGACTTCTACAAGAAAGCGCTCAACGATTTCGACGAAGAGACGCTCGGCTCCGATACGATGAAGCAGGTCTTCGACCGGATGACGAAGCTTCACGACTATGTCGATCCGAACTTCTCCGGTCGCGACTGGAACCTCGCCACCGCCATGGTCATCAACGGCAAGGCCGCGGTGCAGTTCATGGGCGACTGGGCGAAGGGCGAGTTCCTGCGCGCCGACATGAAGCCGGGTGAGGATTTCCTCTGCCAGCGCTTCCCGGGAACGGAAGGCTCGGTTCTATTCAATTCCGACCAGTTCGTGATGTTCAAGGTGGGCGAAGACAAGCGCGACGCGCAGCTGAAGCTCGCTTCCGCCGTCATGTCGCCGGAATTCCAGATCGCCTTCAACAAGGTGAAGGGTTCCGTGCCGGCGCGCACCGACGTGGCGCCGGACGAGTTCGATGCCTGCGCTCAGAAAGGCATGAAGCAGCTCGCCGAGGCCAATGAGAACAACCACCTCTATGGTTCGCTCGCGCATGGCTATGGCGCGCCGTCTGCTGTGAAGAACGCCGTCTTCGACGTCGTCACGGCACATTTCAACGGCGAGTATACGTCCGAGGAGGCCGTTCAAGCTCTCGTCGACGCCGTTGCGTCGGCCCGCTGACGCTTCTGATGATTTCGCCCCGGCCGGCTCAGGCCGGGGCTTCCCATCATCTTCAGCGTTGAGGGCGCCCCAGTGACCGCGACTTCTACCACCGCCACGGAGCCGCTTGTGCGTCCGCGCCGATCGAGCGCGTTCCGGCGCGGGCTGCAGGACTGGCTGCCGCGCATCGTTCTCGCGCCGAGCTTTGCCGTCATCGTTCTCTTCGTCTACGGCTTCATCATCTTCACCATCTATCTGTCGATGACGAGCTCGACGCTTCTGCCGCGCTTCGACTTCATCGGCCTCGGCAATTACGTCAAACTCTTCGACCTGCCGAACTGGTGGATCGCGCTCAAGAATCTCGCGATCTTCGGGTCTCTCTACATCGTCATCTGCTGCGTACTCGGCCTGCTGCTCGCCATTCTTCTCGACCAGAAGATCCGCGGCGAGGGCGTTTTGCGGCCGATCTATCTCTATCCGATGGCGCTCTCCTTCATCGTCACCGGCACAGCGTGGAAATGGTTCCTCGATCCCGGCATCGGGCTCGACCACACCATGCATGCGCTCGGCTGGACGAGTTTCCATTTCGGCTGGATCAAAGACCGTGAAATGGCGATCTACACCGTCGTGATTGCGGCCGTCTGGCAATCGTCGGGCTTCGTCATGGCGATGTTCCTGGCGGGCCTTCGGGGGATCGACACGGAAATCATGCGTGCCGCCCAGATCGACGGGGCGGGGCCCTGGCAGCTCTATCGGAGGATCATCATTCCGATGCTGCGGCCGGCCTTTCTGTCGGCCTTCGTCGTCCTCGCCCATATGGCGATCAAATCCTACGACCTCGTCATCGCGCTCACCAATGGCGGGCCAGGGCGTGCGACCGAGCTGCCTGCGACGTTCATGTATTCCTACACCTTCACGCGCAGCCAGATGGCCGTCGGTGCGGCCTCCGCGGTGGTGATGCTGATGATGGTCGCGTCCATCATCGTGCCTTACCTCTACAGCGAGCTGTCGACGGAGCGAGAGCAATGAGCACGGCAACCGAAGGCCCGCAGCTGGGGTCGGGCTCTGTCTTCGGACGGGCGATCCTCTACGCGGTGCTGATCGTCTTTGCGGTCTATTATCTCCTGCCGCTCGTCATCATGCTTTTGAATTCGGTCAAGCCGCTCGATGAGATCCGCTCCGGCAATCTCATCGCTCCGCCGCAGCACTGGACGCTTCAACCCTGGCTTTCGGCATGGAGCGAGGCGCAGGTGGGCGTGCAGGCGACCGGGCTCAAACCCTATTTCGTCAATTCGTTCCTGATGGTGATTCCGGCCGTTACCATCTCGATGGTTCTCGGTGCGATCAACGGCTACGTCTTGACCAAGTACCGGTTCAAGGGCGATTCCATCGTCTTCGGGCTGATACTTTTCTCCTGCTTCATCCCGTTCCAGATCGTGCTCATTCCGATGGCGAAGGTGCTCGGCACGCTCGGCATAGCCGGCACGGTTCCGGGTCTCGTCCTCGTGCATGTGGTTTACGGGCTCGGCTTCACGACGCTCTTCTTCCGGAATTATTACGCGGCGTTCCCAACGGAGCTCATCCGCTCCGCTCAGGTCGACGGGGCGGGCTTCTTCCGTATCTTCTGGCGCATTCTCTTGCCGAGTTCCGGGCCGATCATCGTCGTTACGATCATCTGGCAATTCACCAATATCTGGAACGACTTCCTCTTCGGAGCCTCGTTCTCTGACTTCGATTCGCAACCGATGACGGTGGCGCTCAACAACCTCGTCAGCTCGTCCACCGGCGTGAAGGAATACAACGTTCACTTCGCCGGAGCCGTGCTGGCCGCTCTGCCGACGCTCGTGGTCTACATCGTGTCGGGGCGTTATTTCGTGCGCGGGCTGATGGCCGGCGCTGTGAAGGGCTGAACATGGCGTTTCTTGAAATCGACGGTCTCTATAAATCCTTCGGCCAGACCGACGTTCTGAAGGGCATCGATCTTGCCGTGGAGGAGGGGGACTTCCTCGTGCTCGTCGGTCCCTCCGGCTGCGGAAAGTCGACGCTCCTCAATACGATTGCGGGGCTCGAAAGCGTGACGAAGGGCGAGATCCGCATCGCCGGCGAGCGTGTCAACGAGCTCAAACCGTCGGAGCGGGACATCGCCATGGTGTTCCAGTCCTATGCGCTCTACCCGAACATGTCGGTGGCAAAAAACCTTGCCTTCGGCCTGGAAATGCGGGGCGTCCCCAAAGACGAGCGGGACCGGGCGATCCAGGAAGTGGCGGAGATGCTGCAGATCGAGAAGCTTCTCAATCGCCGTCCGGGCCAGCTTTCCGGCGGCCAGCGCCAGCGCGTCGCCATGGGGCGGGCGCTGGTGCGCAAACCGCAGGTCTTCCTGTTCGACGAGCCGCTGTCGAACCTCGACGCCAAGCTGCGCGTCGACATGCGCATGGAGATCAAACGGCTCCATGCGACGCTCGGGACCACCATCGTCTACGTGACCCACGATCAGATCGAGGCGATGACACTCGCGAGCACGATTGCAATCCTGAAGGATGGCGTGTTGCAGCAATTCGGCTCGCCGGAAGAAGTCTACAACAATCCGTCCAATCTCTTCGTGGCGGATTTTATGGGCTCGCCGGCGATGAACCTCGTTCCCGCCGAAGTGCAGAAGCAGGACGGGGCGATCGGTGTCGCGTTGAAGCAGCGCTCAAACGGCGCGCTCTTCCTGCCGGTGCGGGAAGGCTTGGCCGATCAGCTCGGAGATTGGGTGGGCCGCACCATCACTTTCGGGATCCGTCCGGAAGCGGTGACGGATCCGGATGCTGCCGACCAGAAGGCGGGCCACCTCGTGGAGGCGACCTGCCGGGCGGAGATAGTGGAGCCGACGGGCGCCGACACCTATGTCGTCACGCATCTCGGCGGCAAGGAGTTCACAGCGCGGCTTCGGGCCAACAGCCCGATCGAAGAAGACGGACAGGTGAAGCTCGCCTTCAACATGATGCGTTCCGTGTTTTTCGATCCGCAGGACGGTACCCGCATCGCCTGACAAGGAGCCGCTTGAGGCGCTGCGCGCCGAAACTCGGATTCATCGGACCTCCGCATGCGTATTGTCTGATCGAACATTTGCGTCGATCATTGCGGCATGACCCTCGATCAATTGCGCGTCTTCGTGGCCGTCGCCGAGCGGCGGCACGTCACCCGGGCGGCAGCGGCGCTCGGCCTCACACAGTCGGCCGCTTCCGCGGCGATCGCCGCGCTGGAAAAACGCTATGGCGCCCGCCTGTTCGACCGGGTGGGGCGGGGCATCGAACTGACGGAGACGGGCGAGCGCTTCCTGCCGGAGGCACGCGCTGTCCTCAAGCGGGTGGCCTCGGCGCAGAATGTTCTCGAGGACATCGCGGATCCCGCCCGCGGCAGCGTCGCCATCGCGGCCAGCCAGACGATCGCCAATTACTGGCTGCCGCGCCGCCTTGCGGCCTTTCACGAAGCTTTTCCGGGCGTGGGCCTGGATGTCGTTATCGGCAATACCCGCCAGGTGGAGGATGCCGTCGCCGAAGGGCGGGCGGATCTCGGTCTCGTTGAAGGACCCATTCGACATACGGAGCTCCTCCGTCGCCTCGTCGACCGCGACAGGCTGGTGCTCGTGGTTGCCGCGGGGCGCGCCCTGCCCGTGGCGAGCGAGGCGGGCGGGGTCGATCTCACATCGCTGTCCTGGGTCATCCGGGAGGCCGGGTCGGGAACGCGTGCCGTGCTTGAAGAACTCGCCTCGCGGGACGGAATCAAAGTCGACGATCTGGTGATCTCGCTCGTTCTGCCGAGCAACGAGGCCGTGCGCGAGGCCGTCGAGGCGGGTGCCGGCGCAACCATCATTTCCGAGCATGTGGTCGCGGCAGCGATCGATTCCGGCCGGCTTCAATCCGTCCCCGTCGATCTGCCGCGCCGGGATTTTTCCCTGCTGCGCCATCCTGACCGTTATGCCAGCAGCGCGGCGCGGGCTCTGATTGGTCGATTGACCGATCAGAACGGGGATGTTCTTTTGTCGCACGTTTGAGCAATTTTGGGTGAAAACGCGCGTCTGCCGCGGCGCTGGAGCGACAATCTAACCTTAAGGTCAGCCTCGCCCAAGCCAGATTGCATCAATTTCATCATATGATACTTGAAATTTGATCAGAAGAATGGCTCATTCCTCCTCGCCTTTGCTGGTGGCTTGGCTTTGTGGCTGCCTTTGCAGAGGCGAATGTGGGTGCAGTCGGTCGTGCGAGACTGCATGGACGGCGCGATGATTGGCCTATGAGGTGCCGATTTCCTGCGGCACGTGTCGGGATTAAGAAGATGAGCGGTGTCACGGTGGATCAACCAAATGGCGACGAAAGTGCAGGAAATGCGCGCGCTTCGTCTGGATCTTCCATCCAGGTGCTGCATCGTTCGCTCGGCATCCTGGAAGTTCTGGCCGCGGCCGAGGAACCGCTTTCCCTGACGGAAGTCAGTCGCAGCGTCGGCCTGCATAAAAGTACTGTTTTGCGCATTTTGCGCAGTTTGGCGGATGGCGGCTATGCGCTTTGGCGGCCGAAGACGCGCACCTGGAGCATCGGTCCGAGCCTCGCGCGTCTGCAGCCCGGTGCGCAATCGCGCGGCGAGCTCACGAGCCTCGCGCGTCCCATCATGCGGGATTTGTGCGCCACCATCGGCCAGACCGTCCAAATCGCGACGCTCGTCGACGGCCAGATCTGCTATCTGGAAAAGGCCGAGCCCCAGGGCCGCCTTCCGTCTCATACTCTGAGCCATCGTCCCGCCCATTGCACCGCGCTCGGCAAGGTTCTCCTCGCGGGACTGTCACCGGCTGCTCTCGATGCGCTTCTGGCGCGAGTGGAAATCCGTTCCTACACGGACAATACCATCACGGACGAGGCGAGATTGCGCCGGGAGATCGCTGCCGTTGCCGTGCAGGGCTATGCCGTCGACGACCGCGAATTTCGCCCGGCGACGGTGTGCACAGCCGCGCCGATCCGGGATGCGAGCGGCAATGTGCTTGGCGGGCTCGGCGTTTCGGTCGCCGGCATGGATGCGCGCGGTGCCGCGTTCGCCGCCATCATCCAGCGCAACATGGCGGCTGCCCGGCAGATTTCGAGCCAGCTCGGCTGGAATTTGACGAGCGAAGCCGCCTGAAGGACGTTCGTCGAAACCAGTTTCGATCGCACGCGCGCTCATCCTTCCTTCTGTCATTGCCTTGCCATGGAGGCGTCATATCGCTTCTCCTCGGTTGAGTGAGGGGCTTCTCCATGGGTATGCGGGCATTTCAGGCGCCGGGCCGTTTCTGGCGCGGCAATCTTCACACACATTCCGACCGCTCGGACGGGGGGCTGTCGCCTGAGGCGGTCTGCGCCCATTACCGCGACGCCGGCTACGATTTTCTCTGCCTGTCGGATCATTTTCTCAGCCGCTTCGATTTTCCGGTCACGGATACGCGGCCGTTTCGCAGCACGGGCTTCACGACGCTTCTCGGTGCCGAACTTCATGCCGATGCGACCAGCCATGGCGAGCTGTGGCATATTCTGGCCGCCGGGCTGCCTGAAGATTTCGAGGCGACCGGCAAGGCCGAGGACGGGCTCGCGCTCGCGAAGCGGGCGCGTGAGGCGGGCGCCTTCGTCGGGATCGCCCATCCGCAATGGTCCGGTCTCACGATCGAAGACGGCCGTGCGATGGCGGCGCATGCCCATTCCGTCGAGATCTACAATTACACCTGCGATCTCGAAACCGCGCGTGCCGACGGGACCTATCTTCTCGATGAGCTCCTGAACGAAGGCTATGCGCTCTCCGCCTTTGCGTCCGACGATACGCATTTCAAATATGAGGAAGGGCTCGCAGCCTGGGTGATGGTGAAGGCTGCGGAGAACACGCCCGAAGCGCTCTTGGAGGCGCTCAAGGCCGGCCTTTTCTATTCCAGCCAGGGTCCAGTGATCGAAGGGTTTTCCATCGCCGATGGCGAGGTGCTGGTGGAATGCTCGCCGGCGGTCAATGTCGCCCTTGTCGGTCGTGGCGCGAAATCGGAGAACCAATGGGGGCGGGACCTGACGCGCGTACGCCTGTCGAGCGAGCGTTTCGAAGGTGATTGGTTCCGCCTCATCGTTGCCGATGCGGCCGGGCGTCTTGCGTGGTCAAACCCGGTCCGGCTCGACTGAGGCTCTCTGAGGCTCGGGCTCAATCTCCGGTGTAGCCGTTCGGGTTCTCGCTCTGCCACCGCCAGTGATCGCGGCACATGGCGTCGAGGTCGAGATCGGCCTGCCAGCCGAGAAGTTCGGCTGCGAGCTTCGGGTCGGCGTAGCAGGTGGCGATGTCGCCGGCGCGGCGCTCCACGATCTCGTAAGGGATCGACCGGTTGGTGGCTCGCCGCCAGGCCTTCACGGTGTCGAGGACGCTGTAGCCCCGGCCGGTGCCGAGATTGATCGGCCGGTGCGTGCCGGACGCCACCCCGCCGGAAAGAAGCGCTTCCGTCGCCTTCACATGAGCCCGGGCGAGATCGACGACATGGATGTAATCGCGCACACCGGTACCGTCGTGGGTCGGATAATCGCCGCCGAAGACGCGCAGATGGTCCCGCCGCCCAACCGCGACCTGGGCGATATAGGGAAAGAGATTGTTCGGAATGCCCATCGGATCTTCGCCGATGAGTGCGCTCTCATGGGCGCCGACGGGATTGAAATAACGCAGGCTGATCGCCTGCCAGGCCATGTCGGCGGCGACCGTATCGGTGATGATCTCCTCGATCATCATCTTGGTTCGACCATAGGGGTTGGTGACCCCACCCACCGGAAAGCTCTCGTCGATCGGCACGGTTTGCGGTTCCCCATAGACGGTGGCCGAGGACGAAAAGACGAGCCGTGTCGCCGCGTGGCGGGCCATCGCCTCAAACAGCGAGACGGCACCCCCGACATTCACATCGTAGTAGGCGAGCGGCTTCTCGACGGACTCGCCCACGGCCTTGAGGCCCGCGAGATGGATGACGACGTCGATCGCGTTCTCAATGAAAACCCGGTCGAGAAAGGCGGCGTCGCGAATGTCACCGACGAGGAGCGGGATCTCTGCCCCGGCGATCTGGCCGACCCGGCGCGCAGCCTCGGGATGCGAATTGGCGAGATTGTCGACGATGACGGGCCGATAGCCCGCCCGTGCCAGCTCGACCACGACATGGCTGCCGATGTAGCCGTTGCCGCCGGCAACCAGAACGGTGGCCTGCATGCGCCCTCCCTCAGAAGCCTTTTCTTCCGGCGCTTTTCCTAATAGCAAACGCTTAGAATTTCATTTCGTGCCGTCTTAAAGCTCGCCATGCACCATTTGAACCATCTGCGCGACGCACCACTTGTCACCGCCTCGACGACAGCATTCGGCCGATGAACCAGCCGAGTGCTCCCGCGGCGGCGATGCCCGCCCCCTTGCCGATCGCCTCGCGGTGCTCCGTTGCCCAGAGGGCCGGTGCCGTGTTCTGGGCTTTGACGTCGAAGCGGCCATGCGCGGCATAGGAGCCGGCGACGGGCTCGAAGAGATTGTCCGGTCGCTCGATCTCTGCCTCGGCGGCCATCTGCCCGTCATAGGCCTTTCCAGCCATCATCTTGTCGAGAAGGCCGGGCGCCACCTTCTGGCCCAGGATCGCCTGATAGGCGGAGCGGCCGACCCAGAGTTCGCGACGCGGATGATGGGCAGCGAAATAGATGCCGTCGGCGGCGACTTCGGGCTGGAAAATCGGCGGTAGCGGCTGCGCCCGACGCGGCATCTTGTTGCGCGCCCAGTCGAATTGCGGCGTGTTCAAACCGGGCAGATGCACGACCGTGAGCTTGATCGCGGAATTGTCGTGGATGAGCTCGCAGCGCAGCGAATCCGTGAAGCCGACGATTGCGTGCTTGGCGGCGCAATAAGGCGCCTGCAACGGAATCGAGCGATAGGCGAGGGCAGAGCCCGTCTGGACGATGGTGCCGTAATTGCGTGGCTGCATGCGCTTTAAGGCGGCGAGCGTTCCGTGCACGCAGCCGAGATAGGTGACTTCGGTCACCCGGCGGAATTCTTCGGGTGTCGTCCTTGCGACCGGTGCCAGAACCGTCACCATCGCCACGTTGATCCAGATGTCGATCGGACCGAAGCGCTGCTCGACCTCTTCCGCGGCGATGTCGACCTTCTCCGCATCCGCAACGTCGATTGGAAAGATGATCGCCTCGCCGCCGAGGGCGCGGACCTCTTCCGCTGTCTCTTCCAGACGTCGGCGGTCGCGCGCGATGAGCCCGAGCCGCGCGGCATCTCGTGCGAAACGCCGCGTCACGGCGCGGCCGACACCGGCCGAGGCGCCCGTGATGACGACAGTCTTCTCGGTTCTGGCCAACTTTCTTTCCTCGTTGTCGTGATTGGTCCCGCACCTTCAACACGTCGCGAGAAAAAAGGTTCGACGCGGGAACTGGCCTCCGTTCCGGGTGATCTTCGTGACGGGGCATGTCCGCATCGAAGAAATCCACTTCTCGGCGTCCCCAGAGGTGACGGCGGGACGGATCACCGCGCAATGCGGGGCCGGACCGCGCGACGTGGTCAAATAAAAGGGGGCTGCGCTTTATGCAGTCTGGGGGACCTTCCACGACTTTCTTCAGCGCCTGCGGTTGCATTGTCTCTGCAGCCCGGGTCAGTCTGAGCTGATCCATGGCCCAGATTTTCCGCCGTCGCAGCAACGCCATCGTCAAGGTCGCGCTTGTCGCTGTCGTTTTCGTGCCTGTCGCCGCTCTTGTCTTTGCAGGGGTGATGGCACGCTCGCGTTATACCAACGACATCGGCCTCACCCCCGAACAGCCGGTTCCGTTCAGCCACCAGCATCATGTCGGCGGTCTCGGTCTGGATTGCCGCTACTGCCATACGGGGGTGGAAGAGGCGGCCTTCGCCGGCGTGCCGCCGACGCACACCTGCATGACCTGCCATTCGCAGCTCTGGACCAATGCCGAGATGCTCCGCCCCATCCGCGAGAGCCTCGCCAAGGATGAGCCGATTGCCTGGAACCGCGTCACCAACCTGCCGGACTACGTCTATTTCAACCATTCCGTTCATGTCGAAAACGGCGTCGGCTGCACCACGTGCCACGGCTCTGTCGACAAGATGCCGCTCATGCAGAAGGCCGAGCCGATGACCATGCAATGGTGTCTCGACTGCCACCGCGATCCGGCGAAGAACCTGCGCGCCCCCGAAGATGTCTTCGCCACCAATTGGAACTCCGCCGACGGTAAGATCCACGGCCATGAACGGCTGAAGCGCTACGGCATCGATCCTGCAAAACTGACAGATTGCTCCACATGTCATCGCTGAAACCGCCTCAAGATCCTGGATGTTGCGGCGGCAGCTGCGGGAGTGGCGGCGGGCCTGAGCGCTTGTGGCGTTCGCTCTCCGCGCGCGATCGCTCCTCGCCAGCGGGGGTGGCTAAAGAGCAGAGGGCCGGAGACCGGGCGGCGGAGACCACGAAAGAATTTCCGGATGGCATTCGTATGGGCCCGGTCGATCGGCGCACCGCCCTGAAGCTGATGGCGGCGAGCGCGGCCGTTTCGGCCGGTGCCTGCGGCCGTCAGCCGGAGGCGATCGTTCCCTATGTGAACATGCCGGAGCGGCTGGTGCCGGGCGAGCCACTGGCCTTTGCGACCGCCGTGACGCTTGCCGGCATCGCCCAGCCAGTGATCGGCCAGACATTTGACGGAAAGCCGACCAAGCTCGAGCCCAATGTCGATCACCCGGCCGCGTCCGGCAGCGACGCCTTTACTCAGGCCGCGATCCTGTCGCTTTACGATCCGGATCGCTCGAAGGCGGTGCGCAAGGGAGCCGACACCGCCTCGTGGGACGGATTTGCCGCCGAATTCCTGCCGCGCATCGAGGGCCATCGCGCCAAGCGGGGAGAGGGGCTCAGGATCCTGACCGGCCCCAGTACCTCGCCGACCTTTTTCGACCAGATCTCGACGCTGCTCGATCGCTTCCCGGAGGCGCGCTGGCATCAATGGGAACCGCTCGGCGAGGAGAATGTCCTGGCCGGGACCGAGCTCGCCTTCGGGCGGCGCTTGAAACCCGTCTATCGCTTCGATCGCGCCCGGTGCGTCCTGTCACTCGACGCGGATTTTCTTGGTGCCGGGCCCGAACAGACGCTCAATGCGGCGCGCTTCGGCGCGGCGCGGCGGGTCTGGGGTGATAAGCCGGAAGGCTTCCTTCGGCTTCATGTCATCGAGCCGGTTCTGAGCCTCACTGGCTCCAATGCGGATCACCGGCTTGCCGTGCGACGCGGGCGGGTCGAAGAGCTTGCGCAGATGATCGCCGCCCGGTTTGGCGCGGACAACCTGCCGGAGGGCAGGGTCGATGAAAATGCCCGGGTCTTCGTCGAGCGCCTGGTGCGGGAGCTTTCGGCCCATCGCGGCCAGGCGCTCGTCGTCGCCGGGGCTGCACAGCCGGCGGAGGTGCATGCGCTCGCCCATTGGCTCAACGCACAGCTCGGTGGCCTTGGCGAGACGGTCGAGTTTCTGCCTGTCGACAATGAGGCGCCGTCTCACCTGGGCTTGCGTGAGCTTGTCGAAGAGATTGATGCGGGCAACGTCGAAACCCTCCTGATCTCCGGCACCAATCCCGTCTACAGCGCGCCGGGGGATTTCGATCTCGCCGACCTCCTCGGCAAGGTGCCGTTCTCGGTGCATCACGGGCTTTACCGCAACGAGACGGCGGCGCGCACGACCTGGCATCTGCCGGCGCTGCACGACCTCGAAGCCTGGAGCGATGCGCGCGCAGCCGACGGCACCGTCACCTTGCTCCAGCCGCTGATCACGCCGCTGTTTCGTGGCCGCTCGCTCTTTTCCGTGCTCGGCGCCTTCTTCGGCGAACTCGATGCGGATGATCGCGAGGTGCTGCGCGCACACTGGCGGCGCGCGAACGGTGCCGGCGATTTCGAGACCTGGTGGCGAAAGAGCCTGCGTGCTGGCTTCGTGGAAGGCTCGGCGCCGCAGAGCGTGCGCCCGAGCGCGGCGGCTGTGCCCAAACCTGTTGCACCGGCGGTGGAGGACGATGGCTATGAACTCGTCTTCCGCCCCGACGCGAAACTCTGGGACGGCGATGTTGCCAACAATGCCTGGCTGCAGGAACTGCCGGATCCTGTGACCAAGCTCGTCTGGGGCAATGCGGCGCTCGTCTCGCCGCGCGATGCGCGCAATCTCGGGCTCGAAGACGGGAACCTTCTGGACATCAGCCTCGGCGAGAGCCGGCTGATGCTGCCGGCGATGGTGGCCGTCGGCCAGGCGGACGGGGTGATCGGGCTCGCGCTCGGCTACGGGCGGCCGGAGGCCGGGGTCATCGGTTCCGCGGTCGGCGTCGACGTCAATCCGCTGCGCCGCCTCGATGCGTTGTGGCATGCGAGCGGGGCTGAGCTTCGCGCGACGAGTGATACGGGTCGTCTCATCCGCACACAGGAGCATTCCGACATGGAGGGGCGCGAGATCATCCGCGATCTCAGCTTCGCCGATTTCCTGCATGGCACGGAGGAGAAAGACGAGGAGGCGCCGCCCTCGCTCTATCCCGATTGGGACTATCCCGATGCAGCCTGGGGCATGGTGATCGACCAGTCAGTGTGCATCGGCTGCAGCGCCTGCGTGACCGCCTGTCAGTCGGAGAACAACATCCCCGTCGTCGGGCCGGAGGAGGTGGAGCGCGGCCGCGAGATGCACTGGATCCGGATCGACCGCTATTTCCGCGGAGATCCGGACGCGGCGGAGGTGCTCTTCCAGCCTGTGCCATGCATGCATTGCGAGAAGGCGCCTTGCGAACCGGTCTGCCCGGTCGAGGCCTCGGTTCACGATCGCGAAGGCCTCAATGTCCAGGTCTACAATCGCTGCATCGGCACCCGCTTCTGCCAGGCCAACTGCCCCTACAAGGTTCGTCGTTTCAACTTCTATGGCTATGGCGACGAGCAGGCCTACGAGAATCTCGACGACCCGCTCTATCACGCGGCCGCCAATCCGGATGTGTCGGTCAGAAGCCGCGGCGTCATGGAGAAGTGCACTTATTGCGTGCAGCGCATCAGCCGGGCGCAGCAGCGCGCCGACCGAGAGGGGCGGGAGCTCCAGGAAGGGGAGGTGCGCACCGCCTGCCAGAATGCCTGCCCGACGCAGGCGATCGTCTTCGGCGACATCAATCGCAAGGACAGTCTCGTCTCGCAGCTGAAGGGCGCCCGGCATGAATACGACCTTCTCGGCGAGCTCGGGACGAGGCCGCGCACCTCTTATCTGGCGCGCATCCGTGCCGAGGCGGCAAGCGCCGGATCCGGGCCGGGAGAGGGCGCATGAGTGCCAGCGCCTCGACGACGCCGGAGACGGCCGAAGTGCGGCCAAAGCCCTTGCATGGCCCGGCCCAATACCTGCCGGAGCCGATGAGCTATGAGGCGATCACCAGCGAGGTCATGAACCCGCTGTTGATGACACGGGTCGGGCGCATCTGGTGGATCTCGCTCCTCGTCAGTCTGGCGCTGACGGTGATGATGGTCGTGTCGATCCTCTGGCTCTTCGCCAACGGGATCGGGGTGTGGGGCCTCAACCAGTCGAACATCTGGGGCTTCGCGATCGCCAATTACGTCTGGTGGATCGGCATCGGCAATGCCGGCACGCTCATCTCCTCGATGCTGCTTTTGACGCGGCAGCGATGGCGTGCCTCCGTCAACCGGTTCGCCGAGGCGATGACCTTGTTCGCCGCCGCCATTGCCGGGCTCTACCCGATCCTGCATCTCGGACGGCCGTGGTTCTTCTACTGGCTCATGCCCTATCCCAATACGATGGGCGTCTGGCCGCAATGGCGCAGCCCGCTCGTCTGGGACTTCTTCGCCATTGCGAGCTACCTGATTTTTTCGCTGCTCTTCTGGTACACGGGCCTCATTCCCGATCTCGCGACCGCGCGCGACAGGGCGGCTCCGGGGCTCCGGCGGGCGCTCTACGGCTTCATGTCCTTTGGCTGGACGGGCTCCGCCTCCGACTGGCTGCGGCTCGAGAGCTTTTACAAGACGGCGGCGGCGATGGCCGTGCCGCTCGTCTTCTCCGTCCATTCCGTCGTCGGGCTCGACTTCGCGGCCGGTCTCGCACCCGGCTGGGCGGAGACGATCTTCCCGCCTTATTTCGTCTTTGGTGCGGCCTATTCAGGCTTTGCCATGGTGGTGACGCTCGCAATCCCGATCCGCTGGGCCTTCAACCTGCAGGGGCTCGTCACCCGAAGCCATCTCAACGTGATGGGCAAGATGCTCCTCTTCCTGTCGCTCATCATGTCCATCTCCTACGCCACGGAATGGTTCATGGCCTGGTATGCGGGCTCGGAGGCGGAGCGCGATCTCATCCTCTTCAAGTTCTTCGGCGCCTACGCGCCCTATTACTGGCTGATGCTCGCCTGCAATTGCGTCATCCCGCTCGCCCTCTGGGTGCCCGCGGTGCGGCGCACGCCGAAGCTCATCCTGGCGGTGGCGCTCGCCATCAATCTCGGGATGTGGCTTGAACGCATCCTGATCACCACGACGACGCCCTCGCACGGGCATCTGCCGTCGAGCTGGCAGATCTACACGCCGACCATCTGGGACTGGACTTTGTGGTTCGGCACGCTCGGCTTCTTCACGCTTCTCTTCCTCATCTTCGTGCGGCTCGTTCCTTTCATCTCGCTGCATGAGGTGAAGCAGTTCGACTGGCAGAGGAGGCGCGCATGAGCGGGCATCATCTGCTTGCCGGTTTCGCCGAGCCCGGCGAGCTGATGGACGCGATCAAGGAGGCGCGGGAGGCGGGCTTCTCCGATCTCGAAGCCTATTCGCCCTTTGCGATCGAGGGGGTGGCCGAAGTGCTCGGCCATCGCCCGACGCGCATCCGCCTCGTCATGGCCGTCGCCGGCGTGATCGGCGCTGCCTGCGGCTTCGGCCTGCAGGCGTGGAGCGCCATGGTCGCTTACCCGATCAATTCCGGCGGACGGCCGTTGTTCTCCTGGCCGGCCTTCATGCTTGTGACTTTCGAGCTCACAGTTCTGTTCGCGGTCGTTGCCGGCTTCGTGGCCTTCATCCTGCGCTCCGGGCTGACAAAGCTTCATCAGCCGCTCTTTGCAGCGCCGAATTTCCATCGTGCCTCGCATGATCTCTTCTTTCTGCGCGTGACGGTGGATGGCGACGCCGATACCGCGCGCGATCTCCTCAAGGGGCTTTCACCCATCGTCATCGACGAGGTGCCGGCATGAGGTGGCGCGTCCTCTTTCCCGCTCTTCTCCTGCTCGCCGGCTGTCAGGAGCAGGAAATGGCGAAGCAGCCGAAGCTGAAGACTTATGCCTTTGCCGAGGCCTTTGCGGGTCACAGCGCCGCCAGGCCGCTGCCGGAGGGCGTCGTGGCGCGCTCCGATCCGGTCGATCCGCAACAGGCCCTGGCGCCGCCGAAGCCGACGCTGGCGCTCGTTCAGCGCGGGCGCGAGCGCTTCGAGATTTTCTGCGCGCCGTGCCACGGCTATGCCGGTTATGGCGACGGCATGATCGTCGAGCGCGGTTTCCCGCAGCCGCCATCATTTCATTCCAGCCGGCTCCGGGCGACGTCGGCGCAGCACATCTTCGACGTCATTACCCATGGCTATGGCGTCATGTATTCCTATGGCGACCGCGTCCCGCCCCAAGATCGCTGGGCGATTGCGCTTTATCTGCGTGCCTTGCAGGTCTCGCAGATGCAGAAAGGAGGCGGGCAATGACAGCCCCCTCACTCGCTCTGCGCCCGCAGCGTCGGCGGATGCCGCGTCTTCTCCTCGCGGCGATCGTGTTGGTGGCGCTTGTTGTCGCCGCCGTTTTCCTGATGCCGCCGGGGCTTTCAGGTGCCTGGCTGATCGCCTGGCTGTTCCTGCTCGGTTTTCCGGCCGGAAGTCTCGTCCTTCTTCTCGCGCACGGCCTGACGGGCGGTGATTGGGGATTTGTCGCGCGGCCCTTCCTGGCAGCAATGGCGCTTACGATGCCGCTCCTTGCCGTCGCCTTCGTGCCGATCGCGCTGGCGCTGCCCGATATCTATGTCTGGGCCGGTCATGCGGAGGCCGTGCGGCATGGTGCGGTGGCAGAACTCTATCTCAATGTTCCCGCCTTCCTCCTGCGCAGCATCGTCATTCTGGCGATCTGGTCGGTGCTTGCGCTCCTTGCGGCGCTCGTCCCGCTCGGGCCGGTTGTGTCAGCGGTCGGCATCCTCCTTTACGGCCTCAGCATCAGTTTCGGCAGCATCGACTGGCTGATGTCGCTCGACCCGAAATGGTTCTCCACCGCCTATCCGGCGCTCCTCAGCGTCTCGCAGATAGGATCGGCGCTCGCGCTTCTCGCTGTCCTGCGTGCGGTCTTCGGTCAGGAGGTTCGGAACGGCGATTTTGCTGGTCTCCTCATCGCGGCCATTCTCGGCGTCACCTATCTCGCCTTCATCCAGTATCTGGTCATGTGGTCCGGCAATCTACCGGAGAAGGTCGGATGGTATGTGGCACGGCTTACGCCCTCCGGCACCACGCTTGTCGCCGTCACCTTCATCATCGGCTCGGTCCTGCCCTTTTCGATGCTTCTCTTCTCTGCGGTGCGGAAGAGCCCGCGCTGGACGGGGCTTGCCGGCCTCTTCTGCCTCATCGGCCTCTATCTGCATCTCACATGGCTTGCCGGACTGCCGGCGGTGGCCTCCTGGCTCGCGCTTTTGCTGACCATTGTTCTCGGCGGCGCCTGGCTCGCCATCGTCGTGTTGCTCCTCGGCACACGTCACGAAGGGGAGGAGCGTCATGCCTGAACAAAGCTGGCGCGCCCACGAAGCGGCCGAGGTCCCGGGGACGAAAGTGTTTCTGGCGGGCGCGGCTCTTCTCGGTCTCATGGTCTTTACGCTCGGCCTCGTGGCGTTCCTCTTCAATTTCGTCGGGCAACCGATCGAACAGACCCTGCCGCGGCCGATGCGGCCGGCGGGGCCGGCTCTTCAGGTCGATCCTGTCGCCGATCTGCAGGCCTATCGGGCGCGCGAAGGAAGGCGCCTCAATGACGCCGCGGCGGTGCCGATCGAGGAGGCGATGAAGACCGTCGTCGAGCGGGTCGACCCCTACGCGCCACTCCTGCGGCCACAATCGGAGGAGACGCGATGAGATCGTTCGTTCTCGTTCTTTCCCTGTGTCTCGCCGCTATGCCAGGCGTCGCTCTTGCGGGGCTCGCGAAATCCGAGATCGACACGGTCGGCGTCACCAAGCGGATCGGCGCGCCGCTCAAGGCCGATCATCTCGTCGACCTTCAGGGTGAGCCCGCGCCGCTGCCGGCTTCCGGCGACAAGCCCGATCTCATCCTCTTCGTCGATTTCACCTGCGAGACCTCCTGCGGCGTCTCGGCCGACGCGCTCCTGTCGCGGCTGTCGGGGCTGACGCTGAAGCCTGGTGACGATTTCGATCTTTCCATCATCGGTCTCGATCCAAAGGACGGGCAGGCGGAGGCGAAAACCTTTGCCGAGGAGCACATCCCGAAGACGGAGCGCTGGCAGGCGGTGCGCGTTCTGCGCGGCGACAAGAGTGAGATCGCGCATCTCCTCGATACGGCGGGTGTCCGGATTTCCTACGACAAGGAGCGCGATCAGTTCGCCCATCCGACCGCTGCCGTCCTGCTCGACAAAACCGGAGAGATCCGTCGCTATGTCGATCCCTTCGCCTCGGAACCTCTCGATTTCCGTCTTGCTTTAACGGATGCCGGCGACGGCAGTGTCGGATCGCTCGGCGACCGGTTGTTTCTGCTCTGCTATGGCTGGAATCCTGCGACCGGCACCTATTCGCCTCTGATTGCCCGCATCCTCGCGATCTCTGCCGCCTTGAGCGTGGCCGCGATCGCCACGCTCGTCCTGACGCTTCTGTGGCGTGAGCGGCGCGGCAAGGGCCGGGAGAGTGCCGCATGAATGGTCTCTCCAGCTTTATCGCGGCGGCGTCGGAACGGGCGCGTCAAACCGATCTCCTGTTTTTCTCGGCGACCGCGCTCTCCGCCTTCATCATCCTTCTCGTCGCTGGCCTGATTATCGGGCTTTCGATCCGTTATCGGAAGAATTCCACCGCCGACCGCTCGGAATTGCCATCGCTGCTGCAGCGGGAGTTCGAAACCGGCTGGACGCTCGCCACCCTGCTTCTCTTCGTGACGATCTTTGGCTGGGCGGCGGCGCAGGGTTTTGGCGCCATGACGCCGGCGGGGGAGCCGCTGCAGATCAATGTGGTCGGCAAGCAGTGGATGTGGAAGATCGAGCACGCCGGCGGCGAGCGTGAGATCAACGAGATGCATGTGCCGGCGGACCGGGCGATCCGCCTGTCGATGAACTCCCAGGACGTGATCCATTCCTTCTACGTGCCGGCCCTGCGCATCAAGCGGGATGTGGTGCCGGGCCATACGGAAGCCATGGCCTTTGTCGCCGACAGGCCTGGCACGTACGGGCTCTTATGCGCGGAATATTGCGGCACGCAGCATTCCAAGATGACCGGCAAAGTCATCGTCATGGAAGAAGAGGATTACGCCGACTGGCTTTCCCACCAGGAGGCCGACAATTCTCTCGCGGCCCAGGGCGAACGGCTGTTCACGACGCTCGGATGTTCGGGGTGTCACGGCAACAGCGCCAATGTCCGCGCCCCGCCACTGGAGAACGTCTATGGCTCTCCGGTGGCACTTGCCGACGGGCGGATCGTGGAGGCGGATGACGCTTACTTGCGCGATTCCATCCTGCAGCCGAAGCGCGATGTCGTCGCCGGTTTCAAGCCGATCATGCCGAGCTTTGCCGGACGGGTCTCGGAGGCGAACCTTCTGGCGCTTCTCGCCTATCTGAAGAAGAAGCCACAGCAAGAGGCCCGTGATGACTGACACGACCGCAGACAGCGGCGCCGTGGAGACGGCCGAAACGACGGATGAGGCGCTCGGGCGCTCCTATCTCAACGAATCCGGGTCGACGCTTTCCTCGTGGCTTTTCACCATCGATCACAAGCGGATCGCCATTCTCTATGCGATCTCGACGACCGTGTTCTTCTTCATCGGGGGGGCGGCGGCGACGCTCATCCGCCTGGAGCTTCTGACGCCGGCCGGCGATCTCGTCGCCGACGACACCTACAACAAGCTCTTTACCCTGCACGGGATTACCATGATCTGGTTCTTCCTCGTGCCGGTGATCCCGACGACGCTCGGCAATTTCCTCGTACCGTTGATGCTCGGCGCGCGTGATCTCGCCTTTCCGCGCCTCAATCTCTTCTCCTGGTACCTCAACATCGGCGGCGGTCTTCTGGCGCTCTCGGCGATCATCCTCGGCGGTGTCGATACCGGCTGGACCTTCTACACGCCGTTCTCGAGCTTCTATTCCAATTCCTATGTCTCGATCGCCGCCCTCGGCGTCTTCCTGACCGGCTTTTCCTCGATCGCGACCGGGCTCAATTTCATCGTCACCACGCATACGATGCGCTGCCCTGGGCTCACCTGGTTCCGTCTGCCGCTCTTCATTTGGGCGAATTACGCGACGAGCCTCATCATGCTCCTGGCGACGCCGGTGCTCGCCATGGCACTCCTCCTGATCGTGGGGGAACGCTGGTTCGGGCTTGCCATCTTCGATCCCACGCGGGGCGGCGATCCGCTGCTCTTCCAGCATCTTTTCTGGTTCTACTCGCATCCGGCCGTCTACATCATGATCCTGCCGGGCATGGGCGTCGTCTCGGAGATCATCACCTGCTTCGCGCGGCGCCGCGTCTTCGGCTACACGGCGATGGTCCTCGCGATCCTCGCGATCGCCGTCATCGGTTTCTTCGTCTGGGGCCACCACATGTTCGTCTCGGGCCAGTCGTCCTATGCGAACCTCGTCTTCTCGTTCCTCTCCTTCATGGTGGCGGTGCCCTCGGCGATCAAAGTGTTCAACTGGACGGCGACGCTGTTTCGGGGCCGCATCACCTTCGAGGCGCCGATGCTCTATGCGCTCGGCTTCGTCGGCCTCTTCACCATGGGCGGTCTGACGGGGCTCTTTCTCGCCTCCGTGCCGATCGATCTCCATGTGCACGACACCTACTTCGTCGTGGCGCACTTCCACTACATCATGGTCGGCGGCATGGTCTCGGCCTTCTTCGGGGGGCTGCACTTCTGGTGGCCGAAGATCACCGGCCGGCTTTATCCGGAACGCTGGGCGCAGGCGGCGGCGATCATGATGTTCGTCGGCTTCAACACCACCTTTTTCCCGCAATACATACTCGGCTATCTCGGGATGCCGCGGCGCTACCATGCCTATGCGCCGGAGTTTCAGATGTTCCACGTCGCCTCGACGCTCGGCGCGGTGCTTCTGGCCGTCGCCTATCTGATGCCGCTCTTCTATCTCGGCTGGTCGCTTTTCTTTGGGCGCGTTGCCTCGGCCAATCCCTGGGAGGCGACTGGGCTCGAATGGACGACGGCTTCTCCGCCGCCCCAGCACAATTTCTTTTCCACGCCGGTCGTCCGCGAGGATCCCTACAATTACCACCCGGAGGGGACACCGAAGGATGCGTGAGATCAGCCCCTTCGCTGGCATCGTTGCCGAACAGTTCGACGACCGTGGCCAGCAGCGGCAGGCGGCCGAGTTCGGCATGTGGATCTTCCTCGGCACCGAGGTCTTGTTCTTCGGCGCGATCTTTCTCGGCTATACGCTTTATCGCATGGCCTATCCGGCCGCGTTCGAGGAGGCCGGACGCGAGACGCTCGTCCTCATCGGCAGTGCCAATACGGCAATTCTCCTGATTTCGAGCCTGACGGCCGCACTTGCCGTGAAGGCCGCGGAATTCGGGCGTTCGCGCCTCGTCGTCAGGCTGATTGCGGCGACGATTGCGCTCGGCCTCCTCTTCCTGGCGCTCAAGGGCTACGAATATCACCACGACATCGAGAGCCATTTCGTGCCCGGCGATCCGCTTTTCGACCTGTCGGAACACGCCGTGATCTTCGTCTCCTTCTACTGGGCGATGACCGGCATCCATGCCCTCCATATGGCGATCGGGCTCGGGGCCTGGGCGGTCGTCGCGATCCTCGTCCATCGCGGGCGCGTCGTGCCCGACAAGACCAGCACAATCGAGGTCGTGGGCCTCTACTGGCACTTCGTCGATACGATCTGGATCTTTCTCTACCCACTTCTCTATCTCGTGGGGCGATCATGATGGTGGGGCGGAACGATCGGCGTGAGCCTGACCTGCGGCAGCTTCTCTTTCCGGAGTTGTTCGTCTGGGCGGCGCTGATGGTGCTCTTCCTCGCCTCCTGGTGGGTCGCCTATTGGCCGATCGGCATCTGGAAGGTGGTCGTCAATCTTGCGGTCGCCGTCGTGATGGCTGGCCTTTCCTCAGTGGTCTTTATGCATCTGGCGCGATCCGGGGCGCTGTTGCGCCTTGCCGCGGGCGCTTCCGGGCTGTGGCTCACCGCGCTCTTCGTCCTGACTTTCAGCGATTATCTTACCCGCTGACACCGGGACCCTTCTTCCTGCGATGCTTCATCTTCCCGTCATCCGCGCGACATTTCGTGTTTGCGCCCCGCGTATATGCGAGGTTTCGGCCCTGTGCGGTCCGCTTTGCCATCGCGTTTTGCCATCGAGGAAGATTAGCCCATGAAGCACGTTCTCGTTCGTTCGGCCTTTGCGGCCGGCGCCCTTTTGGGTGTGGTCTGCGGCTTTGCAGCCGATGCGCTCGCCCAGGATTCCCACCCGCAGGATGCGCGTCCGCAGGCGCAGCTCGGCCCGCGGCCTTTCTATCTCGTCAACGACATAGACGAGGGCGAGCTCAAGGATGCGCTGAAGGCCTGCGAGACTGGGCCGTTCTATCGCACGACTTTTTCCATCGGCCATCGCGGCGCGCCGATGCAGTTTCCCGAACACACCCGCCAGTCCTATCAGGCGGCCGCCGCGATGGGGGCCGGCATCATCGAATGCGACGTCGCCTTCACCAAGGATCGCGAGCTCGTCTGCCGGCATTCGCAATGCGATCTCGCGACGACGACCGATATTCTCGCCCACGACGATCTCGCTGCGAAATGCACGACCCCGTTCAGCCCGGCCTCCGGCGACAAGAAGGCTGAGGTGAAGTGCTGCACGTCCGATCTGACGCTTGCGGAGTTCAAGTCGCTCAAGGGCAAAATGGATGCGGGCAATCCGGATGCGACGAGCGTTGCCGAATTCATGGATGCGACGCCGTCCTGGCGCACCGACCTCTACGCCACGAACGGCGAGTTGATGTCTCACAAGGAATCGATCGCGCTCTTCAAGGATCTCGGGGTCAAGTTCACGCCCGAGCTCAAGGAGCCGAGCGTGGAGATGCCGTTCGAGGGTGAATACACACAGGATGACTACGCCGAGCAGATGATCGACGAATACAAGGAGGCGGGCATCGATCCGAGCGACGTCTATCCGCAATCCTTCCAGCTCCGCGACATTCTCTACTGGATCAAGAACGATCCGGAGTTCGGCAAGCAGGGTGTCTTCCTCGATGATCGTGACGAGACGCTCGAAGGCTTTGATGCCAACAATCCGGAGACGTTCGAGCCGTCGATGCAGGAGCTTGCCGACGAGGGCGTGAAGATCATCGCGCCGCCGAGCCATATGCTCCTCACCCTCGACGAGGCGGGAGAGATCGTGCCGTCGGCCTATGCGAAGGCTGCGAAGGAGGCGGGTCTCCAGATCATCACCTGGTCGCTCGAGCGCTCCGGCACGCTCACCGATGGTGGCGGCTACTACTATCAGTCGGTCAAGGATGCGATCTCGCATCCGGGCGACGAATACGAGGTGATCGACGTGCTCGCCAAGGATGTCGGCGTTATCGGCATGTTCTCCGACTGGCCGGCGACCGTCACCTATTATGCCAATTGCATGGATCTGAAGTAGCCGCCCAACCTCGGGCGCGAACACGGAAAGGGCGCCGTCAGAGGCGCCCTTTGTCGTTGCCGTCCTCTTCGATGACGATTTCCATGCGCTCCGCCGCAAAACTCGTCAGCGACAGATGCAGGGGCGTGCCGTCGGGTTCGACATTGAGCGATTCCGTCACGAGGACGGTCGCCCCGCGCGGCAGAGCGAGTTTCTCGTTTTCGGCGGGCTCTGCAGGTCGCGCACGCACCTTGGTCCAGCGGCGGACATAATCTTCGACCCCGTGATGGGCGAGTGCCCGGGTGATCGATCCCGTTTCGGCATAGACCGCCACGAGATTGGGAAACCGTTCGGCGGAAAACCAGCTCCTTGCCGTTGAGATCGGTACTCCGTCGGCGACGCTCAGGGTTTCGAGCGTGATGAGCGGCGTGCCCTGCGCGAGCTTCAGATGGTCGGCGAGCCAGACGGGCGCGGGCTCGATACGGCTTGCGATCAGGCGGCCGCCGGGCGCCCGCGCCTGACGGCTGACGATCTCGGAAAAGCGCGTGCGCCGCGAGATCGGATAGGCGAGGCGCTCCGAGGTGACGAAGGTGCCGCGGCCCTGATCGGAGCGCACCAGCCCCTCCGCGGCAAGCGCCGCGAGCGCGCGGCGCAGCGTGTGGCGGTTGACGCCAAAACGCTCCGACAAGGCGCTTTCGGAGGGCAGGGCCGTGTCGGCCGGCCAGCGCCCCGACAGTACCTCGCCGCGCAACAGATCGGCGATCTGGCGCCACAACGAAACGCCGGCTCCGCGATGCACATTCTCCATCGTCGTTTTCGTCCCCCGAGCGTCGGACCGTCATCGTTGTGTCAAGCTTGTCTGCCTATTGTATGCTTGTATATAACAATAGACAAGTTGAAGCTCGAGGTTCCGACATGGCAGACACCGCCGGCGCAACTCGCGACCGGAACGCGGCCGCTTCCGAGGACGCGGACCTCGCGACGGAAACACTCAAGCGGCGCCGGGAGGTGCTGTCCGTCCTCGTGCGCGCCCGTGCCGATGAGCTCGACGGGGCCTTGAGAGCGCTTGATCCTTCGCCGGAATTCGAGGTGCTGAGGTCTCCGGAATTCGGTCTCGCCATGACGCGCGGGCGCATCGGCGGTGGTGGCGCTCCCTTCAATCTCGGCGAGGTGACCGTGACGCGGACGGTGGTTCGGCTTGCAAGCGGCGAGGTGGGCTATGGCCATATTCTCGGGCGCGACCGCGAGCGGGCGCATCTCGTCGCCGTCTTCGACGCGCTTTGGCAAAGCGAGGCGACACGCGCCTTCGTGGAAGATCGCGTGGTGGCTCCGGTCGCGGCACGAGCCGCCAAGGAGGACCGTCAGGTGCGCGTGAAAACAGCGGCCACTCGGGTGAATTTCTTCACCATGGTGCGGGGAGAAAACTGATGGCAGACGCGCTTGGCGGTGGTTTCAAGGACCCGGTCTTCGCTTCGCAGGCGGTGTTTCGGCGGCTGCTCGATGCTCTGTCGCGACCTGGCCGTGTCGTCGACATGCCTCGGCTTGTGGCGCCTCCGCCTCCCTTGAAGCCGGCGGCGGCCGCCGTTCTCGCAGCCCTTGCCGATGCGGATACGCCGGTCTTTCTCGACAAGGCGCTGAACGCCAGCGGCGAGGTGCGTGGATGGGTCGGCTTCCACATCGGCGCGCCAATCGTGGTGGTGCCGGCGCGGGCGCTCTTTGCCGTGGTCGCCGATCCCGAAAAAATGCCGGCGCTATCGGAGTTCGGGCTTGGGACCGAGCAATATCCCGATCGCTCGACAACGCTCATCGTGCAGGTCGCCGGCTTCTCCCGCGGTCGCAATCTCTGGCTTTCCGGTCCGGGCATCGAGGACGTGGCGGGCGTGCAGGTCGAGGGTCTTCCGGAAAGGCTCGTCGAAGAATTCCGCTCCAACCGGACGCTCTTTCCTCGCGGCGTCGATCTCGTGCTCGCCGCCCCCTCGGCGATCCTCGGGCTGCCGCGCTCCACTCGGATCATGGGAGAGGCCTAATGTATGTCGCGGTAAAAGGCGGCGAGGCGGCGATCGCCAATGCGCATCGCCTTCTCGCCGAGAAGCGGCGTGGCGATCGGAACGTTCCGTCGCTGACCGTCACGCAGATCCTGGAGCAGCTGTCGCTTGCCGTGGACCGGGTGATGAGCGAGGGCTCGCTCTATGATCGCCGGCTCGCGGCGCTCGCGATCAAGCAGGCGCGGGGCGATCTCGTCGAAGCGATCTTTCTTGTCCGCGCCTATCGCACGACTTTGCCGCGCTTCGGCGCCTCTCGGCCCATCGAAACGGGCGGGATGCTCGTCGAGCGGCGCATCTCGGCGACCTTCAAGGATCTTCCCGGTGGGCAGCTTCTCGGACCGACCTTCGACTACACGCATCGGCTTCTCGATCCCGCCCTCGAGGAGGACGACGCGGTGGAGGAGGCGGCGAGCACCGAGGACGCGGGAACGGAGACGATGCCGCGCGTCACCGACCTCCTCGGTCAGGCCGGGCTGATCGAGCCCGATCCGGATGGCGAAGACGAGCCTGCCGATCTCACGCGCGAGCCCCTGTCGTTTCCGGCCGGCCGCGATCTCCGCCTGCAGGCGCTCGCCCGCGGCGACGAGGGCTTTCTCCTGGCGCTCGGCTATTCGACACAGCGGGGCTTTGCCCGCTCGCATCCCTTCGCGGCCGAAATCCGCATGGGTGAGGTCGATGTCGAGATCGAGGTGCCGGGTCTCGATTTTCCGGTGCCTCTCGGGCGCATCAAGGTGACGGAGTGCCAGATGGTCAATCAGTTCAAGGGCAGTGCCGAAGCGCCGCCGCAATTTACCCGTGGCTACGGCCTCGTCTTCGGACATGCGGAGCGCAAGGCGATGGCGATGGCGCTTTGCGACCGGGCGCTTCGGGCGCGCGAACTCGGCGAAGATCAGACCGCGGCCGCCCAGGACGAGGAATTCGTGCTGTCGCATGCCGACAACGTGCAGGCGACGGGCTTCGTGGAACATCTGAAGCTGCCGCATTACGTCGACTTCCAGGCCGAACTGGAGCTCCTCCGCCGGCTGCGAGCGGAGTTTGAAGCCGGTCGCAGCCCGGCCAAAGACGGGCAGGAAGATCAGGAGGCGGCAGAATGAGAGCGCTCACGACAGTCTTGTCTGGCGCGGTTGCTGCCGCAGAGTCGACGTTACGTGCTCAAGCGTTGCAGCGGGCCACTGTTCTTCTCCCCGGTGGGGAGAAGGTGGCGCCGAAGGCGCCGGATGAGGGGTGGCGGAAACGTCCGGTGCTTGCGGTTGCTGTAGTCTCCACCCCTCACCGCCCGCTGCGCGGGCACCTCTCCCCAGCGGGGAGAGGAAGGGAGCGAGCGGCAGGCGTAGAATGGTCGGAGGTCCAGCGATGACCACGCGGCAAAAGGGCCCCGACACCCCCTACAACTTCGCCTATCTCGACGAGCAGACGAAAAGGATGATCCGCCGCGCCATCCTGAAGGCGGTGGCGATCCCGGGCTATCAGGTGCCGTTTGCGAGCCGCGAAATGCCGATGCCCTATGGCTGGGGCACGGGCGGCGTGCAGGTGACGGCCTCGGTCCTCGGCCCCGACGATGTCCTGAAAGTCATCGACCAGGGTGCTGACGACACCACCAACGCCGTCTCCATCCGCGCCTTTTTCGCCAAGGTCGCCGGCGTCGCCACCACCACGCACACGGCCGATGCGACCATCATCCAGACCCGCCACCGCGTTCCTGAAACGCCGCTCGAAGCCGGGCAGATCCTCGTCTTCCAGGTGCCGATCCCGGAGCCTTTGCGCTTTCTCGAACCCCGCGAGACGGAAACACGCGTCATGCATGCGCTGGAAGAATATGGCCTCATGCACGTCAAGCTCTACGAGGACATCGCCCGCCACGGCCATATCGCCACGACCTATGCCTATCCGGTGAAGGTGGAGGATCGCTACGTCATGGACCCGTCGCCCATTCCGAAATTCGATAATCCCAAACTGACGAATTCACCGGCCCTGCAGCTCTACGGCGCCGGGCGCGAGAAGCGCATCTATGCGATCCCGCCCTTCACCCGCGTCGAAAGCCTCGATTTCGAGGATCATCCCTTCGAGGTACAGCATTTCTCCGAGCCCTGCGGGCTCTGCGGTGCGGAGGGCGTCTATCTCGACGAGGTGATCTTGGACGACAAGGGCGGGCGCATGTTCGTCTGCTCCGACACCGACTTCTGTGAAGGCCGACGTGAAGAAGGGCATCGCGGCCACCTCGCGGGGGCCATGGAGGAGGGCGCATGAGCGTGCTGTTGGATGATGCGCCGCTTCTTTCCGTCGATGGGCTGACGCGCTTTTATGGGCCGCGCATCGGCTGCCGAGACGTCTCCTTTGACCTCTATCCGGGCGAAGTTCTCGCCGTCGTCGGCGAATCCGGCTCCGGGAAGACCACATTGTTGAACTGCGTCTCCGGCCGATTGCCGCTTTCATCAGGCCGCGTCTCTTACCGTATGCGCGACGGTGTCGTGCGCGATCTTGCTGCGCTCGGCGAGGCGGAGCGGCGATTCCTGATGCGCACCGATTGGGGCTTCGTTCATCAAAACCCGGCCGACGGGCTCAGGATGAACGTCTCGGCCGGGGCGAATGTCGGCGAGCGGCTGATGGCGATCGGCGACCGGCATTACGGCAAGATCCGCGGTTCGGCGCGCTCCTGGCTCGAGCGCGTGGAGGTGCCCGCCGACCGCATCGACGACGATCCGCGCGGCTTTTCCGGCGGCATGCGCCAGCGCCTGCAGATCGCCCGCAACCTTGTGACCGCGCCCCGCCTCGTCTTCATGGACGAGCCGACGGGCGGGCTCGACGTCTCCGTGCAGGCGCGGCTTCTCGATCTCATCCGCGCGCTCGTTGCGGATCTCGGCATGGCGGCGCTCGTCGTCACGCACGACCTCGCCGTCGCCCGGCTCCTCTCCCACCGCATCATGGTGATGAAGGCGGGGGAGGTGGTCGAGGAGGGGCTGACGGACCGTGTCCTCGACGATCCGCATGCGCCCTACACGCAGCTTCTCGTCTCTTCGATCCTGCAGGTGTGAGCGATGCAGCCCCGTCTTGAACTCATAGACGTCACCAAGAGCTTCACCATGCATTTGCGCGGCGGCATCCACATTCCGGTCGTCGAAAACGTCTCCTTTACGCTCATGCCCGGCGAATGCGTCGTGCTCGGCGGGCCGTCCGGTGCCGGCAAGAGCTCGATCCTCAAGATGATCTACGGCAATTATTCAACCGATCGCGGCGCGATCCGTGTCGCCGGCGAGGGGGATGTGATCGATATCGCCACGGCCGATCCGCGGCGTGTGCTGGCGGTTCGTCGCGACACGCTCGGCTATGTCAGCCAATTCCTGCGAGTCGTGCCGCGCGTCGCCTCGCGCGATCTCGTCGCCGAGCCGCTCGTGGAGCGCGGCTCTTCCCGCGAGGAGGCGCTCGCCAAGGCCGACGCGCTTCTTGCCCGCCTCAACCTGCCGGAACGGCTCTGGCATCTGCCGCCCGCCACCTTTTCCGGCGGTGAGCAGCAGCGCGTGAACATCGCCCGCGGCTTCATCGCCGGCCATCCACTCCTGCTTCTCGACGAGCCGACGGCTTCGCTCGATGCCAAAAACCGGGATGTGGTGGTTGCCTTGATCGAAGAGGGAAAAGCTGCGGGTCGTAGCTTCCTCGGGATCTTTCATGATGCGGAGATGCGCGCCGCCGTGGCCGATCGTGAGGTCGACGTGACCGCGTTTGCTCCGAAAGCCGCTGCATGACGAAGCTTTCGGAGACGCCGCTCGTTGCGCCAGACGCGGTGGTGACCGACAGCCGGCTCGGGCGCTATACGGCGGTCGGCGCGCGCACGCAGCTCCAGAACTCGTCCCTTGGCGATTATTCCTACATCACCGAGGACGGCAACGTGGCGCGCGCGACGATCGGCAAGTTCTGCTCAATTGCCCAGAACGTGCGGATCAACGCCTCCAACCATCCGATGTGGCGGGCGGGCCAGCACCATTTCACTTATCGCTCGAACGACTACTTCGACGATGCGGAAGCCGATGAGGGGCTTTTCGCCTGGCGCGAGGCGAACGCCATCACGATCGGCAACGATGTCTGGATCGGCCATGGCGCAATCCTCTTGCCGGGCGTGACGGTTGGCGATGGAGCGGTCATTGCGGCCGGCGCCGTCGTCTCCCGTTCTGTCGGCGCCTACGAGATCGCCGGTGGCGTGCCGGCGCGGGTCATCAAGCGGCGATTTCCCGAAGAGATTGCGGAGCGCCTTCAGAAGCTTGCCTGGTGGGACTGGCCGCATGCCTGCCTTCGCGCGGCGCTGGCGGATTTCCGGGCGCTTTCGGTCGAGAAGTTTCTCGTAAAGTACGAAGAAAAGGCCGTCTGATCAGTTGCTTGCGTGACCTCTCCCGAGGCTTTTCCGGCGACTTCGAAATGTCATGAAAGCGAAATCGAAGCGATAAGGTCGGCTGTTAGGGAACGGTTATCGATAAGCCCGGCAGGCCGGGCAGGTGAGGCCGATGCCCGTAACCGCTCCTTCGAATGTTCCTGCAGTTCGTGTCGAAAAGCTGTCGAAGCGCTACGGCAAGACGCTCGCCTTGCGCAATGTCAGTGTCGATGTCGCGCCGGGCGAGATGGTGGCGCTGATCGGCGCCTCCGGCTCCGGCAAATCGACGCTCATCCGCCATATCGCCGGTCTGGAGCGCGGCAGCGGCGACGAATGCCGCGTGACGGTGCTCGACCGCATCATGCAGGTGGACGGCCGTCTGTCGCACGATGCGCGCCGCATCCGGCGTGAGATCGGCGTCATCTTTCAGCAGTTCAATCTGGTCGGGCGCCTGTCGGTCCTGACCAATGTGCTCGTCGGCTGCCTCGGTAGCGTGCCGGCCTGGCGCGGAACGCTCGGCCTTTTCACGCGGGGCGAGCAGGAGAAGGCGATGCAGGCGCTTTCCCGTGTCGGCATTGCCGAGACGGTGCGGCAACGCTCGTCGACGCTCTCCGGCGGGCAGCAGCAGCGTGCGGCGATCGCGCGCGCGCTCGTCCAGGGGGCCAAGGTCATCCTTGCCGACGAGCCAATCGCCTCTCTCGATCCCGCCTCCGCGCGTCGGGTGATGGAGGCGCTCGGTGAGATCAACCGTGCGGACGGCATCACCGTCGTCGTCTCCCTGCATCAGGTGGAATATGCGCGCCTTTATTGTCCGCGCACCCTGGCTTTGCGCGACGGTGAGGTCGCTTTCGACGGCCCCTCCGCAGCCCTGACCGACGATTTCCTGCGCGAGATTTACGGCGATGCGAGCGAGGAACTCGTGCTGCCGGGCGCGCCACCCGAACGGTCGCAGCCAGCGAAACGCCCCGAGCCCGCCGTCGCCAAGATGGCCCGCGAATTGGCTGTGACTTGATCCGCCACGAGGCGGTGAATTCCCGCCCCCGCGGCGGAGCAATCGAGGAGTGAGACATGAATCGACTGACGAAAGGTATTGCCGCCGCCGCCCTCCTGGCTGCGTTCGGCACATCCGGCGCGTTTGCGCAGGATCAGCAGGAACTGAACTTCGGCATCATCTCGACGGAATCGAGCCAGAACCTGAAGACGGTCTGGGATCCGTTCCTTGAGGAGATGTCCGAGCAGACGGGCCTCAAGGTGAACGCCTTCTTCGCCTCCGATTATGCCGGCGTCATCGAAGGCATGCGTTTCGGCAAGGTCGATGTCGCCTGGTACGGCAACAAGTCCGCGATGGAGGCCGTCGATCGCGCCAATGGCGAGATCTTCGCGCAGACCGTCGATGTGGAAGGCAATCCCGGCTACTGGTCGGTGCTGATCACGCAAGCCGACAACGACAAGATCAATTCGCTCGACGACGTCTTGAAATGCGACAAGTCGCTGGATTTCGGCATCGGAGATCCGAACTCCACCTCCGGCTTCCTCGTACCGACCACGTTCATCTTCGCCAAGAACAGCGTGACGCCGCAGGATTGCTTCAAGACAGTGCGCAACGCCAATCATGAGGCGAACGCCATGGCGACGGCCAACGGTCAGGTCGACGTCGCCGCCAACAACACGGAAAACCTCCGCCGCCTGGAAGTGACGGCGCCGGAAGCGCGCAAGAAGATCAAAGTGATCTGGCAGTCGCCGCTGATCCCGTCCGATCCGCTCGTCTGGCGCAAGGATCTCGACGAGGAGACCAAGCGCAAAGTCTACACCTTCATCATGAGCTACGGCCGCCTCGGCAAGCCCGAAGAGGTCGCCGGAGCGCGTGAAGTCCTCGAGGGTCTTGGCTGGGCGCCGTTCAAGCCGTCTTCCGATGCGCAGCTCTACCCGATCCGCATCATGGAAATCACCAAGCAGGAAGCGAAGATCGAAGCGGCCGACACGATGTCGGACGATGAGAAGAAGAGCGACCTCGAAAAGCTCGATTCCGAGAAGGCCGAGATCGAAAAGCTGATGGACAAGGTTCCGCAGGCCTGAGGCTGCAACCCTTGTTGATTTGGCGCCGGACCCGAGGTCCGGCGCTTTTCACTGGAGAGACGAATGGCGGTTGCCACACAGGCTGAGAAGAAAATTCCGGTTCCTCCGCGCGGCTTTACCCAGCGGCTCTATGGCACCATCGTCTGGGGCGGCATCGCGCTGGTGCTGATCTGGAGCTGGGGACCGGCCGAGATGGTGCGCTTCCTCAACCTCTTCACCGATGCCGGCAATATGGCCGACTACGCCGGCGGCTTTCTCTCACCGAACTTCCGGGACTGGCATTATTACGTCGAGGAGATGATCCTCACCGTGCAGATCGCTGTCTGGGGCACGGTGCTGGCGATCGTCTTCGGGATTCCCTTCGCGCTTCTGTCGTCGTCGAACCTCGCGCCGATCTGGATCGTGCAGCCGGTGCGTCGCCTGATGGATGCGACCCGCGCCATCAACGAGCTCGTCTTTGCCGTTCTCTTCGTCACCGCGGTCGGGCTCGGCCCTTTCGCCGGGGTGATGGCGCTTTTCGTGCATAATACAGGTATTATCGCGAAGCTCTTCTCGGAGGCGGTGGAGGCGATCGATCCAAGGCCCGTCGAGGGCATCCGCGCCACCGGCGCGACGCGCCTGCAGGAGATTGTCTTCGGCGTTGTGCCGCAAGTCGCCCCTTTGTGGATCTCGTTTTCTCTCTATCGCTTCGAGACGAATGTGCGTCAGGCGACGGTTCTCGGCATCGTCGGGGCGGGTGGTATCGGCCAGGTGCTGTTTGAATCGATCCGCTCTTTCCTCTACGCCGAGACAGCGGCGATCATCCTGATCGTCATCGTCACCGTCTCCATCGTGGACATCCTTTCGGCACAATTGCGCAAAGTGGTGATCTGAGGAGACACCAACGAAAGATCCCCATGCGCGTCGCCATCTATTTCACTCCAGCCGTCGACCATCCGATCACCCAGGCCGCCAATGACTGGATCGGCCGTGATCTGTCCGATGGTCCGGTCCAGCAAAAGGCTGTGGGTGCCTTGAGCGCTGAGGAAGTGCGCGCCATCACCGAGGCGCCGCGGCGTTATGGCTTTCACGCCACGTTGAAGCCGCCGTTCTCCCTCGTCGACGGCGCGTCGGAGGAGGATGTGGATCAGGCGTTGCGCAACTTCTGCGCCGAACATGGTGTCATCGAACTCGGGCCGCTCGAGATCCGCGCCATCGGGCCCTTCTTTGCGCTCGTGCCGCAGAATGACGTGCCCGAGGTCCGCGCGCTCGCGGACGCGGCGGTGGAAGCGTTTGAGCCGTTTCGCGCACCTCTGAGCGATGAAGATCGCGCACGCCGCAGGCCGGAGGAGCTCACCGAACGCCAGCGCGACTATCTCGATCGCTGGGGCTATCCTTATGTCTTCGATGAATTCCGTTTCCACATGACACTGACTGGCCCGGTCTCAGGCGAGCGACGCTCGATTGTGGAGGGGGCGCTTCACCAGCATTTCGGTTCCGTCATCGAAACCTCGCTCGCGCTCGACGGCGTCTCGCTTCTCACCGAGCCGGAGCGTGGAGCCTTTTTTCAAGTTCACGCCCGCTGCAATCTGCGCGGGCCCAGCGAAAGAAAACCCAACACATGAGCGAAATCGTTTTTCGCAACGCCCGCATGGTCCTTGCCGATTCGGTTGAAGACGGCGATCTCATCGTCGCCGGGGAGACGATCCGTGAGATCGCCGATCCTGGGACAGGGGCGGGTGGTATCGATCTTGAGGGTGACTGGCTGCTGCCGGGGCTTGTGGAGCTCCACACCGATCATCTCGAGGGCCATTTCGCGCCGCGCCCTGGTGTCCGGTGGAATCCGGCCGTTGCCGTGCAGGCGCATGATGCGCAGGTCGCGACCTCCGGTATCACGACGGTGCTCGATGCGCTTCGGGTCGGCGCCGACGAGGATGCGCGCGTCCAGGTCCAGGAGATGCGCGGGCTTGCCGATGCGATCGAGGAGAGCCAGGACAAGGGCCGGCTCAGAGCCGAGCATTTCGTGCATCTCAGATGCGAAGTCTCCGCCTCCGACGTGATGGATGGGTTTGCGCTCTTCGAGAACGACCCGCGGGTCAAGCTCGTCTCGTTGATGGATCACACGCCCGGCCAAAGACAGTTCGCGAGCTTCGACGCCTACAGGATCTATTACCAGGGCAAGACCGGTATGGATGACGAGACGTTTCAGCGCTTCGTCGATCGCCGAATGGCGGAGGGCGGACGCTGGTCGCCCAAGCACCGCAAGCTCATTTCCGATCTCTGTCGTGAGCGTGGCATCCGGCTGGCAAGCCATGACGATGCGACTGAGGCCCATGTCGCCGAGGCTATCGAGTTCGGTGTGCATGTGGCGGAGTTTCCGACGACCGTCGCGGCGGCTCGCGCTTCCAAAGAGGCGGGTATGCAGGTTTTGATGGGGGCGCCCAACATCGTGCGCGGCGGTTCGCATTCCGGCAATGTCGCCGCAGCCGAGCTCGCCGCGGAGAACCTCCTCGACGTGCTTTCTTCCGATTACGTGCCTTTCAGCCTCATCCAGGCGGTGTTCGCGATATCGGAGGTCGTCGAGGGTGTGGATCTGCCGCAAGCCGTCGCCATGGTCTCGGCCAATCCGGCAAAAGCGGTCGGGCTCGACGACCGCGGGGTGATTGCGCCCGGCAAGCGCGCCGATTTCGTTCAGGTGCGTTTCGACGACGGCGTGCCTGTGGTGCGGTCGGTCTGGCGCCAGGGGCGTCGCGTCGCGTGAATGATCCACAGCCTTTTCGCACCGGCACCTTGGTGCTGGTCGTCGGTCCGAGCGGGGCCGGCAAGGACAGTCTGATCGACTATGCGCGGCAGAGGCTTTTGGATGTGCCTTCCGTGGTTTTCCCGCGTCGCACGGTGACGCGGAGCGAAAGTGATTTCGAAGACAATCTCACCATGAGCGAAACGGAGTTCTCCAAAGCGGCGGCTGCGGGGGCCTTTGCTCTCTCCTGGGAGGCGCATGGGCTCGCCTATGGCATCCCGAAGGCGATCGAGGCGGATCTCGCCGGCGGGTCCTCGGTCGTCGTTAACGTCTCGCGCATGGCGATTGAGCCGGCGCGCGCGAGATACCGGCCATTGCGCGTCGTCGTCGTGCATGCGCGTCGGGATGTTCTTTTTGAAAGGCTCAACGCGCGCGGGCGCGAGAGCTCGGAGGAAATCGCGCGCCGTCTCGATCGGGCCGATCTCGTCTCGGTCACCGGCGAGGACGTCACCGTCATCGACAATTCAGGTCCGATCGATGTGGCGGGGGAGGCGTTTGTGTCGCTCTTGCAAGGCTGTATCCGAGGCAGGCAAGAGCGTTAGACAAGTGTCACATGGCTCTGTTAGCCGGTGGCGGATTCTCCGCCTCTACCTCAAAAGGACGTCCAACATGATGAAGCCAATCCTCGGGCTTGCGGCTGCGGCCTTTGCCCTCGGCATGGCCGGCAGCGCTGCCGCAGAGCCCTCGGGCACGCTCACCGTCTACACCTCGCAGCCGAGCGAGCAGATGCAGAGCGTGATTGCGGCCTTCAACAAGGATTATCCGGACGTTCAGGTAGAGCTCTTCCGCTCCGGGACGACCGAGGTGATGAACAAGCTGCTCGCGGAGTTCGCCGCAGGTTCCTCGCCCGCCGATGTTGTGCTCATCGCCGATGCCGTCGCCATGACGCAGCTCAAAAATGACGGCCGGCTGATGACCTATGACGATGCGCCGATCGCCGATATTCCCGACGCGCTCATCGATCCCGACCACACCTTCTTCGGTACCAAGCTCATCACCACCGGCATCGTCTACAACACCAATCTCGTCGATAAGGCGCCGACCTCCTGGGCGGACCTGAAGGCCGAAGACGTCGCTTCCAAGACGACCATGCCGTCGCCGCTTTATTCAGGCGCCGCCGTCATCCACGTCGGCACCATGGTGCAGCAGCCCGAGTTCGGCTGGGACTATTACGAGGCGCTCGCCGACAACGGCGCCATCGCCGGGCAGGGCAATGGCTCCGTCATCGAGGCCGTCGCCCGCGGCGAGAAGGCCTATGGCATCATGATCGAATACATGGCCTTCAACGCCAAGAAAAAGGGCTCGCCGGTGGAGTTCGTGTTTCCGCAAGAGGGCGTGACCGCGATCTCGCAGCCCGTGGCGATCCTGAAGTCGACCGACAATGCGGAAGCCGCCAAAGCCTTCGTCGATTGGCAGCTTTCCAGGAAAGCGCAGGAACAGTCCGTGGCTCAGGGCTATTTCCCGATCTTCGACGATGTGACGCCGCCCGAAGGATATCCGAAGGTCGGCAGCCTCAAGATCCTGCCGACAGACGCCGAGACGCTTCTTGAAAACGACCAGGCCAACAAGGAGAACTTCGCTGAGCTCTTCGGCGGTTGATGTCGGTACGGCGGGCGCGGCCTCCTCGCGCCTGCCTCTCTTGCGCTTGCTTGAGCGCCATTTCCTCCTCGTTCTCGTTGCCCTCTATCTTGCGGCCTTCGCTTTGTGGCCGCTTGGACAACTCTTCGCCGAGGCACTGGCGCCCAACAAGGAGGGCGTGCTTTTCGGCACGTTCCTCGATCAATGGGAAAGCCGCTCGGCGATCCGCGCCCTGAGCCATACGCTCGAGGCGTCGTTTCTCTCCACGCTCGTCTCCGTCGTGATCGGGGCCGTTGCCGCCGTGCTCCTCGTCCTCACCGATATGCGGTGGAAGGGCGCGATCGTCTTCATGCTGCTTTTGCCGCTCCTGATCCCGTCGCAGATCATGGCACTCGCCTGGATCGAGCTCACGGGTCCGACGAGCCCGATCCTGGCGCCGCTCGGGCTTGCGCCCGAGCCCGGCATGACCAACCCGCTTTACTCCAAATGGGGCATCGTCATCGTCATGGGCGTCGAGCATGCGGCTCTCGTCTTTCTGACGGTGCGCGCGGCGCTTTCTTCGTTACCCATGGATATCGTCGAAGCGGCGCAGCTCGCCGGCGCCCGGCCTCTTCGTATCGTCATGCGCATCTTGATGCCTCTCGCCTTTCCCTCCGTCCTGAGCGGGGCTGCACTCGCTTTCGTCGCTTCGATCGGCAATTTCGGTGTGCCGGCACTTCTCGGCATCCCGGGGCGCTACACGATGCTGACGACGCTCATCTATCAGCGCCTGCAAGGTTTTGGGCCGCAGGTGCTTGGTCAGGTCGCGGCCCTTGCCGTCATTCTGACTCTGATCGCCGCTGCTGGCCTTCTCATTCGCAGCCTCGTCGCGCGGCGTTTCGGAGCTGCCGTGGAACGCACCAGTGCGCCGCTCGTGCCGTTCCCGCTCGGCCGCGCGCGTTTGCCGGTCGAGGGCGTGTTTCTCGCCTTTCTGGCCGTCATCGCCATCCTGCCGCTCTTCGCCCTCGTCGGCACCTCGCTGTTGCCGGCGCTTGGCGTGCCACTGTCGCTCGAGACGTTGACGCTGGAGAATTACCGCTTCGTGCTTTTCGGCTACGAGGCGGCGCAGCGTGCCTTTATCAACAGTTTCGCTCTCGCGCTTTCGGCCGCGATGATCAGCGCGGCTGTGGCGCTGCCGCTCGCCTATCTTTCGGTGATCGAGCGGCGTCCGCTCGCGCGCCTTCTCGACCTTTTCGCCGATGCGCCCTATGCCATTCCCGGCACGGTGCTCGCCATCGCCATTATCGTCGTCTTCCTGCCGCCGCTTCCTGGTCTCGGCGTCAGCCTCTACAATACCGGCTGGATCATCTTGGTCGCCTATCTCGCCCGTTTTCTCGCCCTCGTTCTGCGCCCGACGGTCGCTGCCATGGAAAGCCTCGATCCGGGCATGGACGAGGCGGCGCGCGCTGCCGGTGCCGGCATGCTCACACGCCTCAAGGCCGTCGTCGCGCCGCTTCTCGCGCCGACGCTCGCAGCCGGTGGGCTTCTCATTTTCATGCAGGCTTTCAATGAGCTCACCGTCTCGGCGCTTTTGTGGTCGAGCGGATGGGAGACGCTCGGGGTCATGGTCTTCTTCCTGCATCGGGAAGGAAACACGACGGCGGCCGCGGCTCTTGCGACGCTCGCCTTGATCTCAGCACTCGGGCTTGCCGGCGTCGCGGCCCTCTTTGCGCGAAAGCTGCCTTCCGGAGTTGTGCCATGGCGGGGATGAGAGCCTCGGGTCTCGGGAAGCGTTTCGGCGAGACGGACGCCCTGCGTGCGGTCGACCTTGCCATCGAAAATGGTGAGTTCCTGGCGCTTCTCGGGCCTTCCGGTTGCGGCAAGACCACGCTTCTGCGCTTGATCGCCGGCTTCGAAGTGCCGGATTCGGGCGAATTGCATCTCGGCGACGAGGTTGTGGCGCGGGCGGGCTGGGCGTTGCCGCCGGAAGAGCGCAACGTCGGCATGGTGTTTCAATCCTATGCGCTCTGGCCGCATATGTCGGTCGCCGACAATGTCGGCTTCGCACTCAAGGTGCGCGGTCTCGACGCCAGCGAATGCCGCCGGCGGGTCGAGGATGCGCTCGAACTCGTGGGTCTTGGCGGCCTCGCCAGGCGCAAACCGGCGGAGCTGTCGGGCGGACAGAAACAGCGAGTCGCGCTTGCCCGCTGTCTTGCCATGCAGCCCTCTGTCGTTCTTCTCGATGAGCCGCTCGCCAATCTCGACGCGCATCTGCGTGAGGCGATGCAGATCGAGTTTCGCCGCTTTCACCGTGAGATCGGCGCCACCTTCGTCTACGTGACGCATGACCAGAGCGAGGCGATGGCGCTTGCCGATCGGGTTGCGGTGATGGATCGCGGTGCCTTGCAGCAGGTGGCTGCGCCGCGGGAGCTCTATGCGGAGCCGGCGACCGAGATGGTGGCGCGTTTCGTTGGGCGCGGCATGGTCGTGCCGGTGACGGTTCTCGGCCATGAGAACGGCTTCATCGTCGCGGAAGCCTTTGGTGCGCAGATGCGGGTGAGAGGGCGGGCGACGGCCGGTGAAGAGCGCCTTCTCTGCGTCCGGCCTGCCGACCTCGCGCTGGATGGTGCCGGTATGGAAGCGCGCGTCACCGCAGCGGCTTTCCAAGGGGCGGCGACCATCGTGTCGGCGCAAATCGAACAAGGAGAACATGTTTTGAGGCTCGAATGCCATGGTCTGCCGCCTGAGGAAGGCGCGGCTGTCAGAATTTCCGTGCGCGATGGCTGGTTGCTGCCGGCGGGACGCGCGTGATGGCGTTGACGTTCAAGGCGCTGTCCGGGCTCGGCCCGAAACAGCCGGCGACCTTTCTCGTCGAGGCGGAGGGGCGGCGCATCATCTTCGATCTCGGAGAGGAGAAGGCGACCGGCCGACGTGCCGATCTTTCAAATGTCGGCAAAGTCGATGCCGTCGTCATCAGCCATGGGCATTTCGACCATATCGGTGCGCTCGACAGCCTGGAGACGCTCGGCAATCCGGCACTCTATGCGAGCGGATCGGTGCTTGCGCGTATCGACCGGCCGGCCAACGCGTGGGAACTCCCTGCGCAGGGCGAGACGGAAATCGCCGGCCTTCGCGCGAAGACCGGGCGCAACGGGCATGCGATCGGCGGGGTTTGGACCTTCCTCGATGTCGCCGGTGGCTTCATCTATATGGGCGACCATACGGATGAATCGAACGTCTTCGCCTTCGATCCGCCGCCTGAAGCGGCGACCATCGTTCTCGATGCCTCCTACGGCGATGCGGACGAGCCGCGGTCGGCGCAAATCGGTGATGTTCTGCAGCTCACGGCAAGCGGACGTGTGCTCATCCCGGTCCCTCCGGATGGGCGCGGCATCGAGATGGCTCTGATTGCCGACGAGGCCGGGCGCAAGATTGCGATCGATGAGAACGTACGAACATATCTTCGGCGCATCGCGGGTACCGATCGCGCGTTTGCCGCGCCGGGCGTGGCGGAACGCGCCGGGCGCCTCGCCGAAAGCGCAGATGATGCGGCCGATCCCGGGGCCAAGGCTGACGTCTTTCTCGCCGCCGATGCCGATGGGGATTTCGGTGTGAGCGGGGAGATTATCGATCGCCAAATGCGCGACCTCTCCGTCGTCTTTACCGGTCATCTGCACAAATCGACGCGCGGGTACAAAATGGTACAGGAAGGGAACGCCGTTTTCCGCCGCTACAACGTGCATCCGACATTGCCGCAGAACGTACGTCTGGCGCGTGCCGTGAACGCCTCAACGGTGGTTCCGGCCTTTGCCGATCCGGCGCATCTCAGCGCGTTCGAGACCGCTTTCGCACCCGCCCGTGTCGATCTCTCCGGTGCGTTTGCGATCGGCTGAAGCTCACGCCATTTCCGTGATCGTCTTGCGAAAGCGGGTCAGCGCCAGGGTGAAGAGGACCGCTCCGATCGCTGCGATTGCAAGGAATTGCGGCCACACGACACTGAAGCCTGCGCCGCGATAAAGGATTGCCTGCGCGAGCGAGACGAAATGCGTGTTCGGTGCCGCGAGCATGATCGTCTGGACGATATCGGGCATGCTTTCGCGCGGCGTCATACCGCCTGAGAGCATCTCGAGCGGCAGAAGGACGAGGATCAGCAGAAGCCCGAATTGAGGCATCGATCGCGCCAGCGTCGCCAGGAAGATGCCGATCGATGTCGAGGCGAAGACATGCAGCGCGGTGCCCGCCAGGAAAAGCGCGATCGAGCCTTCGATCGGCACCGACAGAAGCCCCTCGATGACGACGGTGAGCGACAGGAAGCAGGACACGACGACGACGAGGCCCATCGCCCAGATCTTGGCTGCCATGATCTCGAACGGCGTCACGGGCATGACGAGAAGATGCTCCACCGTGCCATGCTCGCGCTCGCGGATGAGGGCGGCTCCCGTCAGCACGATCGACAGGAGCGTGATGTTGTTGATCACCTCCATGATGGAGCCGAACCAGGCGCGGTCGAGGAGCGGATTGAAGCGGGCCCGCAGCTCCAATTCGACCGGAAGCTGATCGACGGCGCGGTAATGGCGGGCGAAATCCTCCACCTCTCCCAGAACGATCGACTGGATATAGCCCGATCCCGTGAAGGCCTGGGTGACGAGCGTCGCATCGACATTGAGCTGCAGAGCCGGGGTGCGCCCGGCCAGCATGTCGCGCTGGAAATCAGGCGGGATGACCAGCGCGAAGGTGTCGAGGCCGGCGTCCATCCGCTGGTCCATTTCCGAAGCGGTGATCATCTTCGGAGGAACGAAATAGGGTGGGTAGAAGTCCGAGACGATGCGCGTCGAGAGCGGTGATCGGTCCTCGTCGACGATGCCGATGGTGGCGCGGTTGAGGCTTTCCGGCATCGAGGTGGCCGCTGCATAGACGCCAAGCGTGAAGGCATAGACGATGAGGATGAGCATCATCGGATCGCGCACCAGGCTGCGCAGTTCCTTCACCCCGAGATTGCCGACATTGGCGAGCCGCATGTCACCGCTCCTGTTTTTTGAGGAGAAGCGCGGTGGCGGCAAGGAGCACCGGGGTCGCGAGCGCCAGCGGCAGGAAAGCTCCGCTCAGCTCCGAGAATCCGAGGCTCTTTGAGAAGGTGCCGCGTGCGATCGTGAGAAAATGCGCCGTCGGATAGATCTCTCCGACCAGTCTGCCGATACCTTCGAGCGCCGAGACCGGGTCGGTCAGGCCGGAAAAGTTGACGGCCGGAAGGATCGTCAGGATCGCCACCCCGAAAATCGAGGCGATCTGGCTTTTCATGAAAGTCGACATGAAGAGGCCGAGAGCGGTTGCCGAGCACACGTAAAGGAAGGCCGCCGTCGCAAGCGCGAGAAAACTGCCTTTGAAGGGGACTGCGAAAACCGTCACGGCGAGTGCCGTCAGAAGCAAGAAGCTCAGCCAACCGAGAATGACATAGGGGATCTGCTTGCCGAGCAGAAATTCCAGCTTCGTCGTCGGCGTCACGTAGAAATTGACGATGGAGCCGAGCTCCTTTTCGCGCACGACGCTCAAAGCCGCGAGCATTGCGGGGATCAGCATCAAGAGGATCGGGATCACCGCCGGCACCATGGCGACGATGCTCTTCACGTCCGGATTGTAGCGGAAGCGGGTCTCGAGATCGACGAGACCGGCAAGGCCGGTCGAGCGGCCGGTTTCCTTCGCCTTGGCGAGCAGCCACTGAGTGTGCATCCCTTGCACATAGCTTTTGATCGTCTCCGCCCGTGTCGGCATGGCGCCATCGATCCAGGCGCCGATCTCGACATTGTCGCCGCGCGCGACATCGCGGGCGAAGCCCGGCGGGATTTCGATCGCCAGACCGATTTCTCCGGCGCGCATGCGCTGGTCGAGATCTTCGTAACTCGTGATCGGCGGTTTCTCGATGAAGTAGCGTGAACCGGCGATGTTGAAGGCATAATCGTGCGACAGGCCGGTCTGGTCTCGGTCGAGGACGGCGAAGCTCAAATCCTCCACGTCGAGACTGATGCCGTAGCCCATGATGAACATCAAAATCACGCTGCCGACGATGGCGAGCGTCAGGCGGATCGGGTCCCGGCGCACCTCCTGGCTTTCGCGGCGCGAATAGCTCGCCATGCGCCGGAGATCGAAAAAGCGGCGTGCGGGTCGCGTCTCAGGCGCCGGATCCTGGGTGACGAGTGCAGCCGTCTTCGGCGCCTGTTCCTCATCCGCCCCCGCCTCTTCCAGATAGGAGATGAAGGCATCTTCGAGAGAGGCGGCTCCGCACTTTTCGACCAGGTCTTTCGGCCTGTCGGTCACCAGCACTTTGCCGGCATGCATGAGCGAAATGCGGTCGCAGCGTGCCGCCTCGTTCATGAAGTGCGTCGAGATGAAGATCGTCACCCCGTCGCGTCGCGATAACTCGACGATCATCCGCCAGAACGCGTCTCGCGCGACGAGATCGACGCCGGAGGTGGGCTCGTCGAGGATGAGCATCTCCGGCTTGTGGATCATGGCGACCGCGAGCGAGAGACGTTGACGGTGCCCGAGCGGCAGGGAATCGGGAAAATCGTCGAGGATTTCGGCGAGGTCGAAACGTTCCACCATTTCGCGGATGCGCGCCGGAATGTCTGCCTCCGGCACCCGAAAGAGACGGGCATGGAGCTCGAGGTTCTGTTTCACCGACAGCTCGGTGTAGAGCGAGAAGGCTTGCGACATGTATCCCACCCGCTCTCGGGTGGTGAGGTCGCGCGGATCGACCTCTTCGCCGAAGAGAAAGGCCCTGCCTTCTGAGGGGGCGAGCAGGCCGGTCAGCATCTTCATCGTCGTGGTTTTGCCGCAGCCATTGGAGCCGAGGAAGCCGAAGATCTCGCCGCGCGGGATACGAAAGCTCACATGGTCGACGGCGGTGAAGGCGCCGAAGCGCATGGTCAACCCTTCCGCCTCAATGGCGGGGACGCCGTTGTTCTCTTGTGCCTGCGGCGGGATGACGACAGGCTGATAACCGGCCTGCTTTTCCTCGGGCAGAAGCGCGATGAAGGCGGCCTCGAGCGTCTGCGTTCCGGTTTTTGCCAGAAGCTCGTCCGCGGTTCCCGTCGCGAGCACCTGCCCGCCATCCATGGCGACGAGCCAGTCGAAACGTGCAGCCTCTTCCATATAGGCGGTGGCGACCACGACGCTCATGGTCGGGCGGTCGGCCCGGATCTGGTCGATCAGTTCCCAGAATTGACGGCGGGAGAGGGGATCGACGCCGGTCGTCGGCTCGTCGAGGAGAAGGAGATCGGGATCGTGAATGAGCGCGCAGCAAAGGCCGAGCTTTTGCTTCATGCCGCCCGATAGCTTTCCCGCCGGGCGCGTCAGGAAGGGGCCAAGGCCGGTGGCTTCGGTCAGCTCGTGAATGCGGCGTTCGCGCTCCGCCTTTCCGTGGCCAAAGAGGCGGGCAAAGAAATCGAGGTTTTCAGACACCGACAGTGTCGGATAGAGGTTCTTGCCGAGCCCTTGCGGCATATAGGCGATGCGCGGGCAGACGGCGGCGCGGTGGCTGGAATCCTTCATGCTGCCGCCGAGCACCTCAACCTCGCCCTTCTGGATGCGGCGGGCTCCGGAGACGAGGGAAAAGAGGCTCGATTTGCCGACGCCGTCGGGGCCGATGAGCGCCACGGCGCGGCCGGCCGGAATGTCGAGCGTGATATCGTCGAGCGCCTGCGTGGCACCAAAGCGCAGCCCCACATGCGCGAGGGTCGCGACGGGCGGGGGCGTCTCGCTGTCAGAAGGGGCGATGGGCAGGGGCGGCTTCATTCTGCGCCCGTCATCGCGCCCCCGGGCTCAGGCTCGGGCGCGCCCTTTTGCGGCAGATTGACCTTGAGGTTATCCGGCCACTCGGCGCTGCCGTCGATCTTCACATAGGCCATCCCCGGCAGCCCCGTTTTCACGTAGCGGATATGTTCCTTCAGAAGGTCGGTGGGGATTTGGGCCTTGATGCGGAACATCAGTTTCTGCCGCTCTTCGGCGGTTTCCACCGTCTTCGGCGTGAATTGAGCGACATCGGCGACGTAGGAAATGGTCGCCGGGATCACATATTGCGGGGCGGCGTCGAGGACGATGCGGGCTTCGGCACCGAGCGCCACGCGACCCGCCTGAAGTGTCGGCAGGAAGAAGGTCATGTAGACATCCGACAGGTCGACGAGGTTCAAAATCGCGCTGCCGGCATTTACCACTTCGCCTGGCTCGGCGATGCGGTACTGTACGCGCCCGATCCGCGGCGATGTGAGGGTGCTGTCGTCGAGATCTGTCTTGATCCGCTCGACCGTGGCACGCATCGCGTCCACCTGCGCCTCCGCCGTCACGACGCCCGAGCGTGCATAGCCGAGAGCCGCATCGGCAGCCGCCACCTTGGCCTTTGCCGCGGCAAGGGCGGCCTTCGCGCCTTCGAAAGCGGCCTTGTCGTCGTCGTATTGCTGCACGGAACCGGTGCCGCGTTCCTGCAAGGTCTGGCTGCGGGTGAGGCGCTTTTCCGCGGCTTCGAGCGTCGCCTCTTGCTGTGCGACGGTGGCTTCGGCGGCTTCTTTTTCCGCCTGGCGCTGCGTGACCTGGCTGTTCGCCGTTTCGATGCCGATCTCGGCAGAGCGCAATTGTGCCTCGGCTTCGCGCAGCTGCGCCTCAAGCGTAGCGGTATCCATCTTGGCGAGTTTTTCGCCGGCGGCGACATAGTCGCCTTCTCGCACATAGACGTCCTGCAGGCGGCCGGCCGTCTTGCTTGCGATGTCGATCTCGACCGCTTCGATCCGGCCGTTGCTCGAGGCGAGGGCTGCGTTCTCGTTCTCGCCGGTCACCATGGCCCTGATTTCGGGCCAATAGGAATAACCGACGCCGACGATGAGAGCCGCGACGATGAGGACGAGGAGTAGCTTTCTTGTCATGGAGGCGGGCCGGTCTTCGCTGGCGGCGTGGGAGCCGCGGCAGGCGCCGCCAGTTCGCTGCCGCTTCGCCTAAAAGGTACTCTGGCGGACCTATCCTGGCAAGCCGAAGCTTGAGCCGATCACGGATCCCTCATCGTTTATAGACCAGCCGATGCGCGGTGGCATGCCCGTGAAAGAAATAGCCGCTCCGCATGGGTGCGGAGCGGCTTTTGATCAGGCCGCGACGACGGCCGATTGGTTTGCTGCCAGCCCGTAGAGGTTGCGCTGGCCGGGGACGAGCGTGAACTTGCTGCTCACACCAACGACCGTCTCGGCGCCGCCGAGCACGAGATAGCCGTCCGGCCGCAAATTGCGGGAGACCCGATCGAGAATGTCACCCTTCGTGGCCGCGTCGAAGTAGATCAGCACATTACGGCAGAAGACGATGTCGAGCATGCCGAGGGTCGTGAAGGAGTGCAGCAAATTGAGATTTCTGAACGTCACCATGCGCCGGATATCGTCGGAAATCTGCCAGTTTTCTCCACTCTTCTTGAAGTATTTGAGGAGGAGCTGGACCGGGAGGCCACGCTGAACCTCAAACTGCGTGTAGATGCCGGCGCTCGCCCGTTTCAGCATGTCGTCGGAAATGTCGGTCGCGATGATTTCGACCTTGCGACCGCCGACCATCCCCACTTTCTCGCGAAGGATCATGGCGAGAGAGTAGGGCTCCTGGCCGGAGGAGGCTGCTGCGCACCAGATGCGCAACGGCTGCGTGACGGGGCGATTGCGCAACAGTGTCGGCAGCATCACGTCGCTGAACAGGTCGAACGGTGTCTTGTCTCGAAAGAAGAAAGACTCGTTGGTCGTCATCGCATCGACGACGGCCTTGCCGATGTCCATGGAGCCCTGCCGCAACTTTGCGGCAAGTGCTGCGATGCTCGGCAGCCCGAAATGCGTCGCTACCGGAAGCAGACGGGACTCGAGCAGGTAGGTTTTCCCTTCCTGCAGCACGAGGCCCGATTGCGCCTTCAGATATCTCTGGAAGAACTCGTAGTCCGCAGGTGTGATCATGAGCGTCCCCCTGAGATTCGCCGAACCACGCGGGGTCCGATTTCCGTTATCGGTAGAATTTCGGAGCAGGCTCCGACCTCTGCGGTCGCGCCTGGCATGCCCCAGACCACACTCGAAGCTTCGTCCTGCGCAATGACGGCACCGCCGCCGTCGGCGATGATGGTTGCTCCCTTGGCACCGTCGGAGCCCATGCCGGTGAGAACGAGTGCAAGGGTGGCGCTGCCATAGATGTCAGCGATCGATTGAAACATCGGATCCACTGCCGGCTTGCAGAAGTTGACGGGCGGTGCATCCGAGAGCTTGATCACCGTGGTGCCGTTCGATTTTGCCACAAGCATGTGCTTGCCACCCGGAGCCACGTAGATGTGACCGGGACGCACGGGCTCGCCATCGATCCCTTCGGCGGCCGGACGACCCGACGCCTTGGCGATGTGCTCGGCCAGGATCGTGGTGAAGGTCGGCGGCATGTGCTGTGTCACGAACACCGGGATGGTCGTGAGGGCACTGCCGGCATCGGTGAAGAAGCGCGTCAGTGCCTGTGGACCGCCCGTGGAGCTGCCGATCGCCAGGGCACGCACCGCGCTCATCGATGCGGGACGCAGACGGATCTTGGGCTTGGCCGCGGCTGGAATGGCAGGCGCACGTGCGGCCGCTGGTGCCGATGTGCCCGGCGCCTGCCTGGCCGTTGCCGGAGCCGGCGTGCGGAAGCTCTTGCCGCGACGCACACCCGCACCCAGGCTGCGCACCTTGGAAATCAGGTCGTGGCGGAAGTCGGCCGCGGCCAGGAGGCCGTTGGTGGAATCGGGTTTCGGGACGTAATCGGCCGCTCCCAAGGTCAGAGCACGAATGCTGACCTCGGCGCCGCGGCGCGTGAGCGTCGAGGCCATGATGACGGCCGTGCCCGGTCGCTTTTCGAGAATGAGGGGCAGAGCCTGCAGCCCATCCATCTCCGGCATCTCGATGTCGAGAATGGCGACATCGGGCTGCGAGCGGACCACGTCATCTACCGCCCGCCGCCCGTTGGGATGGGAGGCGATGAGGGTGAGATCCGGTTCCTCGGAGATCCAGCGGGAGAGGATGCCCCGAATGAACGCGGAATCATCGACCACCATGACACGGATAGGCTCGTCGCTCTTCGGGCGGACCGCAGCGGGGCGGGCGCCAGGCGGAGGTGCGGCGATCGCGTTCATGTTGCCCTCGCCAGAATGCCGACGGATTCCAGCTTCTCGCGCAGGATCTCGGCGTCATAGGGCTTCATGATGTATTCGTCGGCACCGTCCTCGATGGCGCGCGCGATGTGATCGAGATCGTTTTCTGTCGTGCAGAAGATCACGCGTGGTGCTTCTCCGTCCGGCCGCTTGCGCAGAGCCCGGAGGAAATGCGGGCCGTCGGTAACCGGCATGTTCCAATCCAGAAGGATCGCATCCGGCATCGCTTCCTGGCACCGCTCCATCGCGGTCTCGCCATTGTCGGCTTCGCGCACCTGGAAGCTCATCTCTTCCAGCATGCGCCGGGCCACCTTTCGAACAACGGAGGAATCATCCACCACAAGGCAGGTTTTCATCGCGGGCTCCTTGGAAAGCTGCTCGTGTCAGGCAGCAAGAGCGACAGTTACGCGGGCAAGGGCTGCCTCGACGTCCAGGATCAACATGAGTTCGCCCGAGACGTGATAGACACCCTTGACGATCTCGGCCCAGCGCGGGTCAAGGTTCGGGGGGCAGGGCTCGAGCGTCTCTTCCAGGTGCATGACCTCGCCGACCTCATCGATGATGAGGCCGAAGGATTCGCTCTTGTACTCGATGCCGACGGCCATCTTTTCCTTCGCGTCGCTCGGCGGGAAGCCGAGCAACTGGCGAAGATCGATGGTGGTGACGATGCGTCCGCGCAGATTGAGGACGCCTTCCACTTCCTTCGGAGCGAGGGGAACGCGTGTCACCTGCTCGGGGACGAACACCTCGTGGACCGCTGCGATCGGGAGGCCGAAGCGCTGGCCACCAATGCGGACGGTGACATACTGATTGGCGGCCGACGTCCGCACGTCGTGGACGTTATGCTGGCTCATGCTGCTTCTCCATAGATCGGGGCGCATTGCTTGATCGCCGCGATGAGTTCGCTGCGATCGACCTTGGTGGCGATGCGATCGAAGCCGATGAGGTTCTCCTCACCCGGGCGCACCCGAGACTTGGCGCTGCCGAGGGCCATCAAGGGGACATGCTGCATGTCCGCCTGACCGCGTACGGCGGCCGCGAAGGCGGCCGGGTCCATCGCCGGCGTGTCGAGATCGGTGACGACGAGGTCGAAGCGATGCCCTTCCGTAATCTGGGCGAGGGCATCTTCCGCGCTCGAGGCCAGCGACACCCGATATCCGGCGCTGCGCAGGATCGGCTCCACCATGTTGCGGTAGAAGACGTTGCCGCCAACGAAGAGAAGCTTCTTGCCCTTGCGTTCGGCCTGTTCGGGAGCATCGCGGAAGGCGATCTCGAGGAAGTGCGAAATGTCGACGATATCCGTCGCCTTGCCGCCGAGAACAGCGCTGCCGAGAAGCCCCGGCGTTTCGGAGGGAAGCTCGATATTGAGCGGCTCCTGGACGATGTCGACGATTTCGTCGACCACGAGGCCCATCGTATTGCCGTTGTCGGAGAAGACGAGCATCGGCTGGGTTCCCGTCGTGCGCTGTTCCACCTCGTGGTTGACGTAGACGAGCGGGATGAGCGCACCGCGGTAGTTGAGGATCGGCTGACCGCCGGCCCATTCGACTTTTTCGGTCTCGAATTCCTCAAGGCGCGTGACGAGCGACAGCGGCACCGCTTTCGGCTCGCGATCGCCCGCCCGGAAGACGAGCATGGAAACGGCGTCGTTGGATTCCTCCTGCTCTTCGGCGTCGGCGGTGGCCGTGGCGATCGTCTGATCGATGCTGCTTGCGGCCTGCTGGGCGACACCGTTCGGATCGACGATCATGATCACGCGTCCATCGCCAAGGATGGTCGAGCCGGAGAACATGCCGATATGGCGCAGCATGGACGACATCGGCTTCACCACGATTTCTTCGGTGTGGAAGACCGCGTCGACGATGACGCCAAAGATCTGATTGCCGACCTGCATGACGGCAATGAAGCCGCTCTCCTGGTCTGCGACCTCGTCTTTGACGCTGCCGAGAAGCGCACCGAGATGAACGATCGGCAGGAGCTTGTCGCGCAGCCGAAGGACGGGCGCGTCCTTGAGACGTTCGATCTTGTGCTCGGAATCCGGCTGGATACGGACGAGCTCAACCACGGCCAACTGCGGCACCGCAAAACGCTCGCCGGCAACTTCCACGATCAGAGCCGGCACGATCGCCAGGGTAAGCGGGATCTTGATGACGAAGGTCGAGCCTTTGCCCTGCGTGGAGCGCACGTCGACATTGCCACCGATGATCTCGATGTTGGAGCGCACGACGTCCATGCCGACGCCACGGCCGGACACGCTCGTCACCTTTTCCGCCGTCGAGAAGCCGGCGTGGAAGATGAAGCGATGGATCTGAGCATCCGACATCTTGGCGAGCTCGGCTTCCGTCGCCAGACGGTTTTCCAGCGCTTTCTCGCGGATGCGGTCGGTGTTGAGGCCGCGACCGTCATCGGTGATCTCGATGATGATGTGGCCGCCTTCGTGGAAGGCGGACAGCCGCACCAGCCCCTTCTCGGGCTTGCCGGCGAGGCGGCGCTCTTCCGTCGTCTCCAGACCATGGTCGGCGGAGTTGCGCACCATGTGGGTGAGGGGATCTTTGATCAGGTCGAGAACCTGGCGGTCGAGCTCGGTCTCCGCGCCCACCATCTCCAGCTCGATCTGCTTGCCCAGATCCTGCGCAAGGTCGCGCACGATGCGGGGCAGCTTCTGCCACGCATGGCCGATCGGCTGCATGCGGGTGCGCATGACGCCTTCCTGGAGCTCGGCCGTCACCGTCGACAGACGCTGCAGCGAGACCTTGAAGTCGGAATCTTCCTGACGGCGCGCGATCTCCATGAGCTGATTGCGGGTCAGAACCAGCTCGGAGACCATCGTCATCAGATGCTCGAGGGCATCGAGATTGACGCGGATCGACTGTGAAGAGACGCTCGAGCTGTTGTTGTTCGCGGCAGGTTGCTCTTCGCCCGGCTTTTTGGCCGGAGTTTCGGGCGTCTTGGCGACCGGTGCCTTTGTCTCGGGCTCTTCCTTCTTTGCAGGCGCAGCTGCGGGAGAGGCCTTTTCTTTGGCTTTGGCCGGAGCCTTCTTAGCCTTCGTTTTCCCCTTGGCAGCCGGGTTTTCAACTTCCGTCTCGCGGAAGATCCGCTCCAATTCGTCGAGCGGGATTTCGCCCGGCATCAGCGGACGTTCCAGCACCTGGTCGACGAGGGTACCGACGGTCACCTCGGCCTCTTCGACGACTTCCTCTGAAACAGCTTCACCCGCCGCCATCTTTTCCAGAAGCTCGATGAGATCTGCGTCGCTTCCTTCCGGCTCCTGCCCGCCGTTCTCTTCGAGCTTCGCCAGGATGTCCTTGATCCTGTCGATGGTCTTGAGGACGAGGCTCACCGCTGCCGGCGTGACGGGCACGCCTTCGCGGAACTTGTCCATCAACGTCTCGGCAGCATGGGCAAGCTTCGCCAGGCGAGGCAGGCCGATAAAGCCGCAGGTGCCCTTGATGGTGTGCACGAGGCGGAAGATGTTGTTGAGAATGGCAGCGTTGTTCGGTTCCTGCTCGAACTTCACGAGCTCGACGTCGGCGACGTCCAGGCTCTCGTTCGTCTCAGTCAGGAACTCGCGAAGCAGTTCATCCATTGCGGGGGCTCCGATTGGCTTTCGGGAGGGCGGGGCCTAAGCGGCCCGCACCCGTTCGATGAAGGTGTCGACCTGCTGACGCAGGTTCGCAGCCTGGCTGTCGAGGTCGTTGGCTGCATGGACGATCTCGGTCGAGACGCGTCCAGTATCGTTGGCGGCGCTCGTGACGGCGACGATGTTGGAGGAAACCTCCTGAGTGCCCTGCGCGGCCTGCTGGACGTTCTGGGCGATCTCGCCGGTGGCAGAACCCTGCTCCTCGACCGAGGAGGCGATCGTCGAAGAGATCTCGTCGATCTGCTTGATCGTACCGGTGATCGATTCGATCGCCTTGACGACCTCGTTGGTGGCTTCCTGCACGGCCGTGATCTGCTGCGAGATCTCGCCGGTCGCCTTGGAGGTCTGCTCGGCGAGCGTCTTCACTTCCATGGCAACGACCGCAAAACCCTTGCCGGCTTCGCCGGCGCGCGCCGCTTCGATGGTGGCGTTCAGGGCCAGAAGATTCGTCTGCGAGGCGATATCGGTGATCAAGTTCACGACCTGGCCGATGCGCTGGGCGCTGGCGGCAAGACCGCGAACCACTTCGCCGGTGTTGGAGGCTTGACCGTTCGCCTGACCGGCGACATTGGCGGCCATCGACACCTGCTGGCCAATCTCGCGGACGGAGGCGGCAAGTTCCTCGGCTGCGGAGGCAACCGTCTGCACGTTGGTCGTCGCCTGTTCGGCAGCGGCCGCAACCACGGTCGACTGACGATTGGTCTCCTCGGCGGATGAACTCATCGTGGACGCCGACTGCTTCAATTGCGTGACGGCGGAGACGACCGAGCGAACGACGCCTGAAACTTCCTGCTCGAAGTCGTCTGCCAGAGCATGCATGGCCTTGCGCTTGTCTTCTTCGGCGCGCGCCGCATTTGCTTCCTGCTCGCCGCGCAGACGTTCGGCTTCGGCGAGACCGTCGCGGAAGATTGCAATGGCCTTCGACATTTCGCCGATCTCGTTCTGCTTCTCTGCATACGGGATTTCGGTGTCGAGCTTGCCAGCGCTCAGATCGGTCATCACGCCGGTGATGCGGCTGATCGGACGGATCACGCCGGTCGAGACGTAGACCATCGCAGCGCCGGCGATGATGACACCGAAGGCAATGGCGATGAAGAGCTGCAGCCGTGCAGAATTGTAGGCGGAAACCGACGCCTCATAATCGCTTGAGGCGCCCGCGTTGTTGACCTGGACGATGCTCATCAGGTCGTTGGAGAAGGAGTCAAAGATCTGCTTCATCTGACCAGTCAGCAGGTTCCTGGCTTCCGCGGTCTGTCCGGCTGCGATGAGACGGGCGACCTGCGGCTCGAGGCTGAGATACTCGGTGAACTTGGCGGAGAAATCCTGATAGAGCTTGCGCTCATCATCAGAGGAAATCAGCGGCTCATACTTGGCGCGAAGGGTGCCGATTTTCTCGATGTTTGCGGAAATCGCAGCTTTCAATGTCTGCTGGGCTTCAGGGTCCGTCGCCATGAGATTGGCGATCTGCGCAATGCGCAGGTCTGAGGTGGTGGTGTTGATCTTGTTGATCGTGTCGATGCTCGGAACCCAGTTGGTTGCCTCATTTTCGACGTTCGCTTGGATCTGAGCGAGTTTGCTCACGGACGTCCAGCCGAGGGCGACCATGAGGACGACCAGGACCCCGAAAATCGCCGTAAGCGTGGATTTCAAATTCAGCTTCATCACATTCTCCGTTCCGAGACTGCCCAGCATCTAGCTTTCAAAGCTTGCTCGTAGCTGGCAGTTAATTGCTCGCCTGCTTGGTAAAGTTGGGTGCCCTGGGGGCACCCGGTTTTCATGCTGCCCGCACGCTCTCGATGAAGGTGTCGACCTGCTGGCGGAGCATGGAAGCCTGGCCGTCGAGGTCTCCGGCGGCCTGGACGATCTCCTGCGACGCCCGACCGGTGTCGTTGGCCGCCTGGGAGACCGAGCCAATGTTGTGGGAAACTTCCTGTGTGCCCTGAGCGGCCTGCTGGACGTTCTGGGCGATCTCGCCTGTCGCCGCGCCCTGCTCCTCGACGGAGGAAGCGATGGTCGTGGAGATCTGGTCGATCTGCTTGATTGTCCCGGTGATCGCTTCGATCGCCTTGACGACCTCCGTCGTCGATTCCTGGACGGCCGCGATCTGCTGCGAGATATCGCCCGTCGCCTTCGAGGTTTGCTCGGCGAGTGTCTTCACTTCCATGGCAACGACCGCAAAGCCTTTGCCGGCCTCGCCAGCGCGAGCGGCTTCGATGGTGGCGTTCAGCGCCAGAAGGTTCGTCTGCGAGGCGATGTCGGTGATGAGGTTGACGACCTGACCGATGCGCTGCGCGCTTGAGGCCAGACTGCGCACGATCTCGCCCGTGTTGACGGCCTGGGTGCTCGCCTGACCGGCGATCGTGTTGGCGATCGCGACCTGCTGGCCGATCTCCCGAACCGAGGTCGCAAGCTCTTCCGCCGCAGACGCAACCGTCTGGACATTCGATGTTGCCTGCTCGGCCGCGGATGCAACGGCTGTCGACTGGCGGCTGGTTTCCTCGGCCGACGAGCTCATCGTGGAGGCCGACTGGTTCAGCTGCGTCACTGCGGAGGCTACGGATTTCACGACACTTGAGACTTCGTCGTCGAAGCGGTCGGCCAGCTCGTGCATCAGCCTGCGCCGCTCCTTGTTGGCACGGAAGGAGACCCAGAAACCTGCGAGGGCGACGAGAACGCCGAAGAGGATGCCCACAAGCATTTCCAGGCGGGTGAACGAGTAGGCGTCTGTCGCCTCGCGGAAGTTCTGCTCCGCCCCGGCATTCACGCGGGTCACGTCCGCTTCGAGGTCGTCTGAAATGGCTGTGAACTGCTCGGCCATACGGCCGGTGAAAAGGGCCATGGCAGCGTCGTTCCGGCCCGATCCGCTGAGATCGATTACCCGCTCGTGGGTGGCAAGATATTCCGCGAGATCCGCCTCGAAACGGTCATATGCGGCGCGCTCTTCATCGTTGGCGATGAGAGAACGGTACTTTTCGCTGTTGTCTGCGATGCGGGAAAGCGTCGTCGCGATCTTCGTTTCTGCGACTTCGCGCTGTTGCTCTGTTTCTGCCGTCAGATAATTCCACTCACCAAGCCGCAGATTGGAGACGTGGGTATTGATGTGATTGATCGCATCGACATTCGGCAGCCAATGCGTCGCTTCGCTTTTTACGTCGCGATAGATCGCCCCGATATTCCAAAGGGCGAGGACACCTTCTGCTACGATGACAATCATCAGAAGGGCGATGAGCGCAGGCAGAGATGCCTTCATTTTGGGGCGCATAATGGACCTCTTGCGGTTTCGCGTGGCGGCACGAAATCACTCCATCCTTGCGTGTGGCTTGGATTTATCTCCCGTTTTGGACGTAAAATTCCGCTGTGGTCTTCTTGCCGAAATGGGTGTGAGGGGAGATGCAAAACGCAGACAGGCTCGCCTTGCGACGAGCCTGTCCGAGCTGCCCGCCCGGGCCTTGGCGGTCCGGGCTCGAGATGTGTGGGAGAGGTGCCGTCAGGCAGCGCGCACCCGGCCGATGAAAGCGTCGACCTGGGCGCGGAGATTTTCTGCCTGGCTGTCGAGATCGCCTGCCGCTTGCACGATCTCTCCGGAAACCCGCCCGGTTTCGTTGGCCGCGCGCGATACCGAGACGATGCTCGTCGACACCTCCTGGGTGCCCTGCGCGGCCTGCTGGACGTTCTGGGCGATCTCGCCGGTGGCAGAACCCTGCTCTTCGACCGAGGAGGCGATCGTCGAAGAGATCTCGTCGATCTGCTTGATCGTGCCGGTGATCGATTCGATCGCCTTGACGACTTCGCTGGTGGCTTCCTGCACGGCCGTGATCTGCTGCGAGATCTCGCCGGTTGCCTTGGAGGTCTGCTCGGCGAGCGTCTTCACTTCCATGGCGACGACCGCAAAACCCTTGCCGGCTTCGCCGGCGCGGGCCGCTTCGATGGTGGCGTTCAGGGCCAACAGATTGGTCTGCGAGGCGATATCGGTGATCAAGTTGACGACCTGGCCGATGCGCTGGGCGCTGGCGGCAAGACCGCGAACCACTTCGCCGGTGTTGGAGGCCTGACCGTTCGCCTGATCGGCGACGCTCGCGGCCATCGACACCTGCTGGCCGATCTCGCGGACCGATGCGGCAAGTTCCTCTGCTGCGGAGGCAACCGTCTGCACGTTGGTGGTCGCCTGTTCGGCGGCGGCCGCGACCACGGTCGACTGCTGGTTCGTCTCCTGGGCCGAGGCCCCCATGGTGGAGGCGGACTGCTTGAGCTGTGCGGCGGCGGAGACGACCGAGCGCACGACGCTCGAGACTTCCCGCTCGAAATCGTCGGCGAGCGCGTTCATCATCTGGCGCTTCTTCTCTTCCGCGTGCGCTTCAGCCTGTTGCTGTTCGGCGCGCATCCGTTCGTTCTCGCGCAATTCCTGGAGGAAATGTTCTGTCGTGCCCCACAGCTCGCCGATCTCGTCGGAGGAGCGGTTCTGCTCGATCGTGACGTCGAGATCGCCGGCGGCCATGCGCTTCAGCGTGCCGCTGACGCGGGTGAGCGGGCGGCTGATCTGACGGGTGCCGATCCACACGGCAATGGCAGCGCCTGCTGCGAGCCCGATCAGCATGGTCGCCACGATCAGAAGCGTCATGCGCTCTCCGAGGGTGGCCATCTCGGCAAGGATCGGTTTGAGCTCGTGCTGAAGATCGGCTCTTACCCCGTCGACGTCGGTTTGCAGAGCCTTGCGGTTCGCCCGGTTCTCTTCATTGTTGCCTTGCGTATTGGCTGCTTGCGGCGAGACTTCGACGCCGAGGCGGGCAGTTTCTGTGCGGTAGGCGCGGAAATCGGCGATCCCTGCGAGAACGTCGTCGAAGGCTTTGGCTCTCTCGGGCGTCCTGACGTAACTCCGCGCTTCGGCGGCCGCAGCGTCGAGTTCGTCGAGGCTCTGCATGAGGCCCGCGGCGAATGCTTTGGTCTTTTCTGGCGTCTTACTCACATAGATGCCGCGTGAATCCATCACGACTTTAGAAATAAGTCCGTTGACCCGTTCCATGCGGATCGTCATTTCCGCATTGCGCGCGTAGCGATCGGCTAAATCTTCGCTGCGCTTCAAAGCATAAAGACCCATTCCCCCGACGAAGATGCTTGAGACGCCTAGGACGCCCAGCATCATATATATTTTATGACTTATTTTCATTTTCCGAACTCCTGCAAGGGTCGCGCCGGCCCTACGGGCCGACGCAAGTCAAAAGGCGAGCATTGCGATGCTCTGTTATTAGGCAGCCCGTACGCGGCCGATGAAGGCATCGACCTGGCTGCGTAAATTCTCGGCCTGGCTGTCGAGGTCACCGGCAGCCTGCACGATTTCACTTGAGACGCGTCCGGTCTCGTTGGCTGCGCGCGACACCGAGACGATGCTCGTGGACACTTCCTGGGTGCCTTCGGCGGCCTGCTGGACGTTCTGGGCGATCTCGCCGGTGGCAGAGCCCTGCTCCTCGACCGAGGAGGCGATCGTCGAGGAGATCTCGTCGATCTGCTTGATCGTGCCGGTGATCGATTCGATCGCCTTGACCACCTCGTTGGTGGCTTCTTGCACGGCCGTGATCTGCTGCGAGATCTCGCCCGTCGCTTTGGACGTCTGCTCGGCGAGCGTCTTCACCTCCATGGCGACGACCGCAAAACCCTTGCCGGCCTCACCGGCCCGGGCTGCCTCGATCGTCGCGTTCAAAGCCAAGAGGTTCGTCTGGGCCGCGATGTCGGTGATCAAGTTGACGACCTGGCCAATGCGCTGGGCGCTGGCGGCAAGACCGCGAACCACTTCGCCGGTGTTGGCAGCCTGGCCGTTGGCCTGACCTGCGATCGTGGCGGACATGGCCACCTGCTGGCCGATCTCGCGGACTGAGGCGGCAAGTTCTTCAGCGGCCGAGGCAACCGTCTGCACATTCACGGTCGCCTGTTCGGCCGCGGCTGCGACCACCGTCGACTGATGGTTCGTCTCATCGGCAGAGGCGCCCATCGTCGAAGCCGATTGCTTCAGCTGCATTGCGGCGGAGACGACCGAACGCACGACGCTCGAGACTTCGTGTTCGAAATCGTCGGCGAGCGCATTCATCATCCGGCGCTTGTCCGCCTCGGCACGCTCTTCGGCTTGCTGCTGCTGTTCGCGCAGCGTCTCCGTCTCCTTGAGCGCGACGACAAAATGCTCCGTCGCCTCCCAGATTTCGCCGATCTCGTCACCGGAGCGTTTCTGCTCGATAGAGACGTTGAGATCGCCATTGCCCATACGCTTCAGTGTGCCGGTGAGGCGGACGAGGGGGCGGCTGATCTGACGGGTGCCGATCCACATGGCGATGCCGACGCCGATGAACAGGCCTACCGCGATGACGGAGCAGATCAGGATCAGCATGCTCTCGTTGAGAGACAGCATGTGGGCACGGAGCGGATCGAGGCGTGCAGCGACGTTCTCGACACCCGCTGCCAGGCTCGCCTGCAAGCCTTTGCGCCCGCCGCGAACTTCATCGCTGGTGCCGTAGGCGCGCGCCGCATCCGGACTGATTTCGACACCGCGGCGCACCAACTCCGTCCGTTCCGCGCGGTAATTCGCGAGGTTCTTACCGAGCTCCTCGACCACGGGCATGTCTTCGGCAGGCGTAAGGGTCTCGAGCTGGCCAAAGGCAGCATCGATTTCATCGAGCGCGGCCATGACTTCTTTGCCGTATTTGGCGGCGTCGGCGGAGCCTTCGGCGAGATAGACCCCACTCGATGACTTGCTCGCCTGGATGACCTGGGTGCCGATCTGCTGCATCAGGAGTGCCCGTGAGGAGGTTCTGTCGAACTCCTCGGCGGTGCTGTGCATTGCATTGATCGCATAAATGGCGATGGCACCGACACCTATGGTTACGATGCCGAGTATGGCCACGATGGCGTTGATCTTGCCGGTAATTCTCATGGGTCTCATTCCGTTTCCGGCCCGAGGCCGACGTCAGTTTGGGGGAGGGGGCCCTTCGAGGGCGGCTTTCGATCAGGCGGCTCGCACCCGCTCGATGAAGATGTCGACTTGCTGGCGCAGTCCTGCGGCCCGGCTGTCGAGGTCGTTTGCAGCGCGCACGATCTCGCTTGAGACGCGTCCGGTGTCGTCGGAGGCGGCCGTGACGGCCATGATATTTGAGGAAACTTCCTGCGTGCCCTCAGCGGCCTGCTGAACGTTCTGGGCGATCTCGCCTGTCGCTGAACCTTGTTCTTCCACCGAGGAGGCGATTGTCGATGCGATTTCGTCGATCTGCTGGATCGTGGTGCTGATCGAGCCGATCGCGGCGACGACTTCGTTGGTCGCATCCTGCACGGCCGTGATCTGCTGCGAGATCTCGCCCGTGGCCTTGGACGTCTGCTCGGCGAGCGTCTTCACTTCCATCGCGACGACTGCAAAACCCTTACCGGCCTCGCCGGCGCGCGCGGCTTCGATGGTGGCGTTCAAGGCGAGCAGGTTCGTCTGGGCGGCGATGTCGGTGATGAGGTTGACGACTTGCCCGATGCGCTGGGCACTGGATGCGAGACCGCGAACGATCTCTGTGGTGTTGACGGCCTGACCGTTCGCCTGCCCGGCGATGTTTGCCGACAATTCGACTTGCTGACCGATCTCGCGGATGGAGGCCGCCAGTTCCTCGGCTGCCGAGGCAACCGTCTGGACGTTGTGCGTCGCCTCCTCTGCGGCCGACGCGACGACGGTCGCCTGATGGTTCGTCTTCTCGGCCGACGAACTCATTGTCGACGCCGATTGCTTGAGCTGAGTGACGGCGGACACGACGGATCGCACCACGCTCGAAACCTCCAGCTCGAACTCGTCGGCTAGAGCGTGCATGGCCTTGCGCTTGTCTTCTTCCGCCCTTGCGGCAAGTTCGGCCTGTTCGCCGCGAAGGCGGTCGGTTTCGCGAAGCTCGGCGAGAAAACGTTCCGTCGTCGCCCAGATCTCGCCGATCTCGTCCTTGGATCGGCGGGTTTCGATCTCCACGTCGAGTTCACCCGCCGCCATACGCTTCAGAACGTTGGTCACACGGATGAGAGGCCGGCTGATCTTGCGGGTGCCGATGAAGATCGCGATCGCCGCACCGATGAGAAGGCCGGCGACCGCGACCGCGATGATCGTTGTCATCATCCGACGATCGGCGGTTGCGATCTCGTGTTTGATTTCTTCCACCCGTGCCCGTCGTGCATCGATGAAGCCGTCGATGTCGGCCTGCAGAGCGATCCGGTTGGCCGTATTCACTTCGTTGTTTCCAACGGTTTTGGCCGTCATCGGCGAGATGCGGGTGGCCAGCTGCACAAGGCTCATACGGAAGTCTTTGAAGACTTCGAACTCTTCCCTCAGCTTGTCGAGTTGTTCGAGGCTTTGCGGGTCGAGGAGCAGCGAGCGCGTCTCGGTGAGGAGGACGTCGAGATCGGTGAGGCTTTGCGTGATCGCCTGACCGAAGGTCTCCACCGCGGCGTCGTCGTCGGCAGAATAGATTCCGCGCGAATCCATCACGACCGCAGTGATCAGCCGGTTCATCCTTTGGCCGTTGATCGCTGCTTCCGCGAGCCGTTCCAGGTCGGTCGTCCGCTCCGCGCTCTGTTTCAGCGCGTAAGTCGCCATGGCTGCCACGAGGATGGTGGCGAGGCCGAGCACCGCCACGATCGCATAGATCTTCCCGCTGATCTTCATCTTACTGCCCTCTGCAGCCTTCAGTCATGAGTCCCATGAGGCCTTAGGATTGACCCATGCTTCGTCGGTCGACGTAATTGATTTCTTCCACCAGGATGTCCTGGATGAAGTCGGGCCCTAACCTCTTATTGGTATTGTCTTTGATGTTCTTGATCAGGCGATCGAGGTTGTATTTCGCCAGGCGGCCGAACTCGACTTTGCCGTTGTTGTAGAATTCGCGAAATGCTTCGTCGGTGACAAAGGGCGCCGGATCCATGGAGAGCTTGCTCATCGCGCCGGCATCGGCGGTGAAGACGAGGCGGGCGAGGATGTAGCCCTGCAACACACCGTCCTGAATGACGGGCACGGTCATCGGTTCGATCTTGCGATGCTCCAGCCCGACGAGGGTCGGACCCTTATCGGGAGCGGGCTTCACATCCGCCTTCCATTGCGCCGCAAAGAAGCTTGCAAGCAGCGCGACGAGGCACGCCCACATGCCGATGCCGAGAGTCTTGACCATCAGACGCGCGCTCCAAGCGGCGCCGAATACGTGCCGTCCGACTCAGCATCCGACATCGCCTTTGCAATCAGTCCCGCCACCGTCTGCACGGCGCTGATATGCGTCTTGAGCAGGGCCTGATTGCGCTGAAGCTTGTCGCGCAGACGAATGATGCCGATCCGGGCGTCAGTGCTGATGTTCTCGGCAGGAACCGCGCGGGCCATACGGGACAGCTCCAAAAGCGCGCGGCTCTTGCGGTGATTGAACTCCTGAAGGTCGATCGGCTGATTTTGGCTCAGCGCCTCGGTCTCCTGGTCAACGAGCTCCTCAAGACGTCCGATGCAGGTCGTCAGGGCGCGGCTTGCGGCCGGATTGGCCGAACGTGACATCGCATTCATGGCTGGCTCCTCTCTAGATCAGGCCATTCGCGTTTTCGGGTGGGGTGGGAGTCGTCTCGGCGGTGCGCACGGTCTCGGCGATGCCGATGCCGCCGGCTTCGGCCATCTGCGTGGCGATCTGCTGGGCGAGCATCGAGCGCCACATTTCACCGGCCTGGCCGCCACCGAACATCGCATCCGAGCTCGCTGGGAGCATCGTCTGCACGAAGGTCGAAAGGAACATCGCCTCAAAGCCAGTCATGGGGTCGTTGCCCGCCTTGGGCGACGACAGGCCGGAATGGGCGAGGGAGGTGCTCGTCTTCAATCGCGACAGGGCCTGCGCGGAATCGAAGGGCATCTGGATGACTGGGGAAACCGGCCGTTCGGCTGTCTTCGTGGTTTCTCCCGGCGCGGTCGCGCCAGGCTTCGCGACCTGGTCGAAAACGTCTTCAAAGGCATCGTTGGCCGCGGTGTAGGCGGCCGGTGTCGTGCCGGATGAAGGAGAAAGGCGCGTCAGCCGTGCCGCGGCCTCTTGATAGCGGGTCGGGCTTGCGGCACGAGCAACGTCCAGAACGATGTCGGACGGTGGGCTGATCGACATAAGTCACCTGCGACAGATTAAGTCTTCGCAGGCTTATTGCGGTTTTCCCTTACGCGGGGCTTGCATCCGTCGGACGTGCGAAAGCCTCTAAAAGCAGCTGAAAACTGCGGCGTTCTTCGGCCTTGCGGGTCTCGCGCTCAAGCTTTCCGGAGAGCCTCTCGGTGGTCTTCAGGCGACGCGCCTGAGCGAGCACCTGAGCGGTCTGCTCGGCCTGACGACGGGCGAGCTGATCGGCCTCGCTGCTGAGGCGTGACAGACGTTTGACCTTGGCGTCGACGAACAGCCCATGGAAGGTGTCGTCGTCGTTCAAGGCTTCGATCAGCGCCTTGCGTTCCTGATCGAGTGCGCTGCCTTGCCGGGAAATATCGGCAAGCTCCCATTCTGCCGCTTCGTGCATTTTCTTTTGCACTTGCAGAATGCGCTCGATTTTCTTGCTACGGTCTTTCACTGGATTAACCTCCCACCAGCCAGATGCCGAAGGCATTGATGAAATTCGCCAGAAATTCGTGCGCAACCGTCATCAGGAGGATGAGGCCGCCCGCCGTTACGAACGGCATGGAAATGAAATACACTGGGATCTGCGGGCTCAGCTTGTTGGTGATGCCGATCGCGAGATTGATGACGATTGAGTAGACGAGAAACGGGCTGCCGATGCGCAAGACGAGGAAGAAAACCGCCGAAAGCTGATCGGTCAGATTGATGAGCGCGCCTTGCGCGTCGAAGCCCTGCGCCGCCGGCAAGGTCTGGTACGAATCGATCAGCCCCGACAGCAACAGCCAGTGCTGGTCGGTGATGAACATGATGGTGATGGCCGTCAGCGAGAAGAGCGATGCGACGGTCGGCAGCTGGGAATCTTCTTCGACCGCAATCCCGGGCATGGCCGAGAGGCCGATCGACTGGCTGACCGCCACGGCGATCGTCTGCAGCCCCAGGAAGAAGACGCGGCCGACGAGCCCGATCAGAACACCGATCAGAAGCTCCGAGACGATCGCCTGCAGCATGGCCGAGGCCGTGCCATCGCCCACCAGCGGACGGGTGTAGCCGATCAGCATCGGCGACAACGTGAGCGTGATCGCCACTGCGATGAACAGGCGAAACTGCACCGGTATGCGCGAACTCGAAAAGCCCGGCATCAGCATCAGGCAACCGCCAATTCGGCAGAAGATAAGGAAGACGGCGAGGATCGTCTCCGAAGCGAGCTCGCTCACGAGATCGATCCGAGCGACTTGATCTCGATGCCACGGGCGATCTCCAGATGTGAGAGAACCGCAAGCGAAGGAAACATGCGTTCGATGATCATGCGCACGTAGATCCGGGCTTCCGGCGCGGTCACCAGCACGATGCTTTCGTTTTCCGCAAGGCGCGCGCGCAGAACCTCGGATGCCTCGGTGGCGAATTCCTCCACCAGGCGCGGATCGATGTCGAACTCGATGACCTCGCCCTTGGCATCGCGCTTCAGGCTCTGGTGGAAGGCGAGATCCCAGCGATTGCCGAGACGCAGCACGTTGAGCACGCCGCCCTGGGCGAGGTCGCCGCAGATCTGCTGTGCCATGCGCATGCGCACATGCTCGGCGATCTGCTCTGAGCGGCGGGCATGCGGGACGATTTCCGCCAGCGCTTCCAGAATGAGATGCAGATTGCGGATGGAGACGCGTTCTGTGAGCAGGAGCTTCAAGACTGCCTGAAGCCCGGAATAGGTGATGTGGCTCGGGCAGATGTCGTCGACCAGGCGCTTGTACTCCGGCTCCAGCCGGTCGAGCAGCATGCGCACGTCCTTGTAGGAGAGGAGCTGCGCCAGGTTGTTGCGAATGACTTCACTCACATGAGTGAGCACGACGGAGAGATTGTCGATCGGCGTATAGCCTTCGCGGCGAACTTCCGTGGCGAAGGCGTCGGAGATCCACATCGCCTTCATACCGAAGGCAGGTTCGCGCACAGCGTCGCCAGGCACGTCCGGTCTCGCGTTGTCGCCGGTGACGACGAGCAACTCGCCGATGCGCATTTCGCACGTCGCAAAGACCGTACCGTGGATGCGGATCTCGTAGCTCTTGGACGGGACGTTGAGGCTTTCCGTCAGTTTGATCTCGGGCACCACGAAACCGTATTGCTGCGCGAACTTGCGCCGCATGCGGCTGACGCGATGAGCGATCTCGGGCATGTTGGAGAGGATCTGCGTGGCGAGCTGCTTGCCGATGCACAGTTCGATCTCGCAGGTGCGCAGCGATTCCTTGACGGAGTTGCGCGCTTCCACCTCGGCAGCTTCCTTCTTCTTTTTTTCCTTCGTCTCAGCTTCCTGGCGCTTTGCCTCCTGCTGACGGGGAATGGTGTAGGCGACGAAAGCAAGGAATCCGCCGAGCGCCCCAAAAGGCAGGAGCGGCAGGCCGGGCATCAAGGCGAAGACGAACATGAGAGCCGAGGCGACGCCGAGCGCTTTCGGATAGGCACCGAGCTGGCCGAACACGGCCTTTTCCGCCGAACCGCGCGTGCCGCCCTTGGAAACGAGGAGGCCTGCGGCGAGGGAGACGACAAGAGCCGGGATCTGAGCCACCAGACCGTCGCCGACCGACAGGCGCGTGAAGACATCCGCCGCTTCGTCGAGCGGCATGCCGTAACGGGTCGTGGCGATGATGATACCGCCGAAGATGTTGACGGCGATGGTGATGAGACTGGCGATCGCTTCGCCGCGAACGAACTTCGATGCGCCGTCCATGGAGCCGAAGAAGGAGCTTTCCTCCTCCAGTTCGCGGCGGCGCAGCTGGGCTTCTTTGTCGTCGATGAGGCCGGCATTGAGATCGGCGTCGATCGCCATCTGCTTGCCGGGAATGGCGTCGAGGGTAAAACGCGCACCGACTTCGGCGATACGCGTCGCGCCTTTGGTGATGACGAGGAAGTTCACCGTGACGAGAATGAGGAAGACGACGATGCCGATGACAAAGTCGCCGCCCATGACGAACATGGAAAAGCCGTTGATGATGTTGCCCGCGGCCGTCACGCCTTCATTGCCGTGGGCGAGGATGAGCCGTGTCGTCGCCACGCCGAGCGCGAGGCGCAGCACGGTCGCGATCAAAAGCACCGTCGGGAAAGAGGAGAATTCGAGAGGCTTCTCAATCCACAGCGCCACCATCAGGATCAGCACCGAGAAGGCGATCGACAAAGCGAGACCGAAATCGATCAGGAAGGTGGGGATCGGCAGGAACAGGATGACCAGCATGCCGATGATCAAGGTGGCGAAGCCGATATCCCGCTTCGACTTCTTTTCGAGCGCGTCGCCCGCAGTGAGCAGCATCTCCGACATGATCAATTCTTCCCCGGATATGGTCCGTCGTGAGAACGCGCGCTAAAAGCCGGTGGCAATGCGCCCGTAAACTTCGTTGGTGAAGGCGAAAATCTGAGCGCCGATGAAGGGCGCGCTGATCGCGGTCATGAGCAGGATGACAATGATCTTCGGAATGAAGGTCAGCGTGACTTCCTGAATCTGTGTGAGCGCCTGGAAAAGCGCGATGCCAATGCCAACGAGCATGGCCGCGCCGACCGCTGGTCCGGCCGCTATGATGATTGTCCAGATCGCCTGGCGGACGACCTCAAAGGCGTCGGCTTCGTTCATCTCAGGCGACTGTCACGCCGGCGCCGATCAGCATCTCCGTGCCGTCATCCAGGTTGGCGACGAGGCCATTGGAGGTGATGCGCACAGAGGCGACGGTGCCCGTGGTGCTGCCGTCAGGGGAGGTCACGGTGCGTCCGATGAGTTCGTTGGCCTGGCCGATGGCCGAAGAGGTCAAGATCTCGTCGAGCTTGTTGTTCGTCTGAATCGTCTGCTCGACCTGCGAGAAGCTGGCGAGCTGCGCCATGTACTGGGTGGTTTCCATGGGCGAGGTCGGGTCCTGGTTCTTCAGCTGGGTGACCAGGAGCTTCAGGAAGGTGTCGTAGTCGACCGTGGAGCCGGGGTTGTTCGTATTGCTGTTTGCGGCCGCAGTCGTGCCTGCGCCCACGCCAGAGGTGGAAGTCATGTCAGATCTCCAGATGTTCGCTGAGCCCTGCTGAAAAGCGGGGCTGCTCTCGCTCGTGCGGGCCGCTTCAGGCGGCGCGGGCTGACTGCTCGGAGCTCTCCAGGATGCGGCTTTCCGCTTCGAAGAGGTTGCGCAGTGTGCGCAGTGCCTCGAAGCTGCGACCGCCTTTGACGAGCCCCGCAACCCCTTCCAGATCCTTCAAGATCGCATCGTTCTTGAAGGTCGTCTTCAAGCGCATATGCATGTCGTCGAAGAGGCGACGGGCTGCCGCCGCTCCGTCAGGATCGATCAGCATCGTCTGGATCACAAAATAGAGCTGCCGTAGCGGCGTCGTCGTCTCGTGAGCCTGAAGAATGTGGTTGTCGAGCAGGAAGGTCGCGTCATTGAGGAGCGTAAACGTGACCTTGCGGTCAACGCGGATCACAGCTCCATTCAAGAACAATCTCTGCCCGGGTCGGAGCGAGATCCGCATGGTCATTTGAGACCGTCCCGGATCGTCTGGTTGACCTCGATGAGCGCGGCGAAGTTGCGCGAGGGATCGACGAGGACGTTTTCCGCCTCGCGGATGATCCAAAGTCCCACGGAGATGAGATCCCGGCGAAGCTCCTGGCCAAGCCCATTTTGCGGGCTGGCGAGGTCGCGGATCATGAAGTTCCAGAGCTTGTTGACATAGCCAAGAGCCTCGGCGGCTTCGGGGCTGCCCGAGCCACGGATCTCGGCAACGTGCAGAAGCTCCAGCGCGTGGTCGAGCGCCATCTGCTCGCGAGCGCGCGATTCCCCGCCGGAATCGTCGAGGATCTCCGCGTAAGAGAATTTGTACATTTGAACCTCCACCCACGCCTGAATCAGGCGTACTTCAAAATGCTCAAGTTCATGATCTGAGTTGTCAGTGCGTAGGACATCTCGATCTGTGTCGTGAGCGTATCGAAGCGAACTTTCGCTTCGGCCGGATCGACATTCTCCAGTGACTGAATGCCCTTGGAGATAAGATCCTTTTCGGCTGTCATCCTCTCGGTCGCCGCTGTCACACGCTGCTGTGTGAAGCCAATCGCGCTTTGCATATCGGTGAGCTGAGGCAGAGCACCGCCGATCAGCTCACGGGCCTTGTCGACGACGACCTGGATGGTCTCCGGTCCAAGTTCTGTCGTTCCGAGCTCGGCTACCATCGTATAGGCCATGGCGAGGTTGCGCAGAGCTTGCGTGTTGCCGTTCACGGAGGTGGTCAGCTCCTCGTGAGGAGAGATCCGGCTCGTAATGTTGGTGTCGGAGGCGTTCGACCAGACGGTCCCCCATGAGGGGTCGTCGAACAGTGCCGCGAAGTCGCCGTTGAGGAAGGTCTCCATGTCGCTCGCGGTGATATTCGCAACTGCGGGATCGCTCTGGGAAAAGCCGAAGAAGGTGGCGAAAGCACCATCGACCGCGGCCTTCGGCCCTCCGGCATCATAATCGTTGAAAGGTGCCGCGCCGGTGTTGATCCCGGAAAAGAGGTACTGCCCGTCAGCGGCCGTGTTGCCGAGCGAAATGAGCCCGGAGAGTGCGGCTTTCGCCGAAGCCTGAAACTCCTCGGAGGCAACATAGGGATCTGATACCGACACGAAGACTGCGAGGGTCTTGTTCGCCGTGTCCGCGATCCCATCCATTGAGATTTGGGTGCGTTGCAGCTGAGACGAAAGAAGGCCGTTGGTCGCGATGAAGGATTCCGCCTGCGTAAAATCGTGGCGGAACGACAAGGTTCGAGCCGTCGAATAGCCGAGCGTCAATCCGACATCGGCGTGCCGGCTCGTCGCCATCTCGACGCCCGCCTTTGCGAGCTCGGACTGCATGCGCGGAACGCTCGAACGCAGGTTGTTGGCGAGAGCGTACGTGGAGACGAAGGTCGTTTTCATGGCGTCAGCGCACGTTCATGAGCAGAGTGTCGAAAAGCTCGTTGATCACCGACAGAACCTTGGCGGATGCGGCGTAGCTTTGTTCGAGCTGCAGCTGCAGTGCATATTCGTCGTCGAGATTGACCCCCGTCGCGTTGGAAAGCGCGTCGGAACTGTGAGCAACGAGTGTGTTCTGGTATTCCACCTCGGCGGTCGCCGCCTGGCGCCTGCCCTCCAGCCAGCCGGAGGAGGACGTGGTGAAATCGATCAGGCTCTGGCTGTCTTCGAGCTGCGTTGCAGGATCGAAGCTGCGTGCCGTGCCCATACCGGTCACGAGCGCGTCGAGCCGGTCGGAGAAGGCGGCTGCCCCGGTTGAATTGTAAGCGTAGGCCGCCCCGTTGACGCCACCGTCACGCAACCGCGACAGCGTTCCGCCCTGCAAGGGATCAATGGCCGCGTTGACGGTAATCGAGGCGGCGAGGCCGGATACTGCCGTGCCGCTTGCCGGAACCCCTGGACCGCCAGGATAGGTGAAAAGCCCGGCTTGATCGGGGGCTCCGCCACCCGTCTGATCGGATTCCGCAAACACCTCGATGAGGCCGCGGGCAGCTTCGTCGAGCTGGTTTTGATAGGTGAGGGCGACGTCGTCGCGCAGTGTCGTCAGACCGACGAGCGCGCCGCCGTGAAGCGGCATGGTGGCGTTCGGACCAGTCACCGGAACGCCGTCGACGAAGACCGCATTGCCGGGCGAGCCAGCCGTCAGGGCAGGTGAGGCGGCGAAGGTGACGCTCCGAGCCGTCGTTTCGAACAAGGTGGCGCCGCTATCGGTATAGAGCACCATGTCGTTGTTGGCGCGCGTGACGACCGAGACGCCCATCTGTTCGGAGATCTGGGCGAGCACGGCATCGCGCTTGTCGAGGGGGTCGGTGACGTCGGCCCCCGCGAAGGAGCCCTGGACGACGAGGTTGTTCAGCGTCTCGAACTTGTCGAGAAGGCTGTTGAGGTTGCTGACCGCGTTGGCGATATCGGCATCGGCGTCCTGACGGACCTCGGCGATCGTCTCAGCGGCCGAATGGAGCTTCGTCGTCAGCGCGTTGGCACGGGTCACCACATTCTGCGAGAGAATGGAATCGTCCGGTCTGTTGGCATATTCCTGCAGCGTGATTTGCAGCTGGCTGAGCTGTGCTGCCGGCGAATACTCCGATTCTGGATCGCCGATCGTTGCCGACAGCCGGTTGAGACCGGCGACGAGAGCATCTTCGCTCGCGGCGCGCGATGTCGCGCCGAGCATGGTGGTATAGAGCGCGCGGTCTGTCGCGCGGGTCGTTGTCACGACGCGCACGGCGCCGTCGGGCGTCGTCACAGACGGCGCCAGCTTGCGTGAATAGGTCGGGTCGCCCGCCCCGGAGACATTCTTGGCAGAGACGGAAATCTGTGCCGCGGTTGCCTGCAAGGATGAACGCGCCGTTGTCAGCGCGGCCTGAAGGCTCATGGCTAAACTGCCCTTTCAGTGGGAGAGGACGCGATTAACGCTTGAGGTTCATCAGGACGTCCAGAAGCTCTGAGCCTGTCTGGAACACCTTGGAATTGGCCGAATAATCCCGCTGGGCGACGATCATGTCGGTAAGCTCGGAGGCCATGTCGACATTCGATTGCTCCAGGGCTCCGGAGACGATCGCGCCGCGTGATCCTTCCGTCGGGAAGCCGACCTCGATCGCGCCCGATTCCAGCGTCACCGAAAAAACGTTGCCCGACAGGGCTTCGAGCTTGTCCGGGCTCGGCACGTCGGCGAGCGGCAGGCGGAAGGCCGGGGTCATCGCGCCATTGGTGTAATTGGCGTAGACTGTTCCGTCCTCGGAGATCGTCACATCCTTGATCGTCGCCGGCGCATTGCCGTTGACGGTCGCCGTCATCGGTATGTACTCGGCGGCAAGATGCGTGGTGCCAGTGAGATCGAGCGTGATCGCTTCGCCGCCCGGCACCGTCAGTGCGATTTCAGCAGGTGTGCTCGTCAGGGCCCCGGCGTCATCGAAGGTGACCGTTTGGGTCGACAACGCGGCTGAAGCGTAAGGAAAGCCACCGTCGGTAGCGCCGGCGTGATCGTAGACCGTGTATTCCCATTCCACCGGGCTGTCGCTCGTCTTCGACATGTAGATGTCGAGCGTCACTTCGTTGCCGACCTTGTCGAAGACGGTAATGGACGACTTGGCGGTATAGGCTGAGTCCGCCGCGTTGGCAGACGGCAGGTTGCCTGTCACGACCTCTGCGCTATCGGGCAGATTGACCTTGAAGACGCCGCTGGTGGTCGGATTGGCGGTCATGTTCATGCCGCCGAAATTCACGGGCTGAAGTCCCGTGAGTCCGTTCAGGACAACACTCGGATCGCCACCGCTGATATCGTAACCCATCAGCGTAAAGCCGGCTGTGTTGACGAGATTGCCGGTGTTGCCGTCGAGGGTGAAGGCGCCTGCCCGGGTCAGATACGGATTGCCGTTCGGGTCGTTGACCACGAAGAAGCCGTTGCCCTGGACGGCGAGGTCGGTGTTCGACGTCGTATAGGTCAGTGGTCCGCGATCGCTGATGGCATGACGGATATCCGTCTTCACCGCACCCGGATTGTAACTGCCTTTGCCGCTGTTCAGGAGCAGCGATGAGAACTGGGTGTCAGCGCGCTTGTAACCGATCGTACCGCTGTTGGCGATGTTGTCGGAGACCGTGCCAAGCAGGTTCGATTGGGCATTCATGCCCGAAACGCCGGTGCGGAGCATCCCATAGAGGCTCATCAGCTTAATCCTTTTCCTCAACCCTTGTGTGGCCTGTTTGGCCCGGTGAGCTTGCGTGAAGCTGTCGGCGGCGCCTACTGGCGCAACAAGACAGCGAGGTCTGCGAAGGCGTCCTGGGCGAGTGGGCTCGAGGGGTCCTGACGCAGCGCATCATAGACGCGCGGCACGAGCTGAACGGCCCGGTCGAGCTCAGCATCGGCACCCTGGTGGTAGCCGCCCATGAGCCTCAAATCGCGAGTGTCTTCGAAACGAGAGATCAAGGTCCGAAGCTTGCGCACCAACTCGCGCTGGTCAGATGTCCAAACGATCTGTGCCAGTCGCGAAATCGATCCGAGTACGTTGATGGCCGGATAGCGGCCTTGATCGGCAATGGAGCGATCGAGAACGATATGGCCGTCGAGCGTGCCGCGGATGGCATCGGCCACGGGATCGTTATGGTCGTCACCGTCGATCAGGACGGCGAAGATGCCGGTGATCGATCCGGCTCCTTCCTCGCCGGGGCCCGCGCGCTCCAAGAGTTTTGGTAGATCGGAAAACACGCTGGGCGCATAGCCTCGCGCCACCGCTGGTTCGCCTGCGGCGAGAGCGATGTCGCGCGCCGCATGCGCGTAACGCGTGACGGAATCGACGATGAGCAGAACGGAATCGCCCTGGTCGCGAAAATATTCGGCGATCGCCATGGCCGAAAGCGGGGCGAGACGGCGCATCATGGGGCCTTCGTCGCCGGTCGCCACGACCGTGACTGCGCGGGCGCGATTGCCGTTGAGCGCGCCTTCGATGAATTCCCGCACTTCGCGGCCGCGCTCGCCGACCAACGCCACGACGACCGTGTCGAAGCCGTGCGAATGCGCGATCATCGACAGAAGCGTGGACTTGCCGACGCCGGAGCCGGCAAAAATGCCGATGCGTTGCCCTTCGCAGATCGGCGTGAAGATATCGATTGCGCGCACGCCCGTCGTCAGGGGGCGGTGCAAGCGTGCACGGGTCATGGCGGGCGGGGGTTCGGCGTCCACATTCATCATGCGGTGACCGTGGGCGAGGGGACCAAGCCCGTCGACCGGTTCGCCCATGGCGTTGATGACCCGGCCTTTCCATTCGTCGCGTGGGGCCAGTCCGATCGCACCGATACGATGCGCCTCGGTGCCTATGCCGAAGGGCATCCGCGTCTCGAAAGGTTTGACGATCACGTCACGCCCGTCGATGCGGACAACTTCGCCAAGCGCGTTCATCTTGTCCCAAGAGAAACGCACCCGCTCGCCGAGCCGCACGAATGGGGAAAGACCAGCGACGCGACAGTAAGTCGGCGCCACCTCCGTCACGAGGCCGCCCACGCGCACGGGCGGGATTTCGACCGCGGCACTGTCGATCACGGATTTGAGACGCGCGAGAGCGGTCATTCAGCCATCCCCTGATGTCGGATCTTCTGTTTCCTGATGGATCAGGACGGGCCGAGCGAGCGGATTGCCTCCTGCTGCGTGGATTCGCTCTTCTCCACGGCGGAAGCCGCGCTGTCGAAGGCGCGTTGCAGCATGATCAGCTTACTGATCTCGGAGATCGGATTGACGTTGGCGCCTTCGACGTAGCCCTGACGCAGGCCGTTGACGGTCATATCCTCGACGGGCTGGGCCGCTTCGTTCGGGATCACGCCCGAGTTTTCATAGCGGCTGAGCTTGGCGGTCTCGGGAATCGAGAAGAGTCCGATCGCGCCAACCTGGTTGCCGCCTTGGGAAATGGTGCCGTCCCCAGCGATGGAGACCTCGCCGCCCCGCGGATCGAGAAGAATGCCCGCTTCGCCCGGATCGAGAACCGGATAGCCGGCGGCGCTCAGGAGCTCGCCAGTTGCGGTCATCTGCAGACGGCCGTCGCGCGTGTAGACCGTGCCGTCTGGGGTCGAAAGCGCAAGCCATCCATCTCCCTGCACGGCAACGTCGAGGGAGTTGCCGGTATAGGAGACGGAGCCGGGACTGCGCGAAATATAGGTATCGCCGGGTGACGAGAAGGCGACCTTCTCGGGACCTGTCCGCGTCATCACGGCGTCGAATTTCACCTCTTCCGCGCGAAAGCCCGCCGTGTTCATGTTGGCGACGTTGTTGGCGACCGTCGTCAGGCGGCGGTCGAGCGCCACCTGTGCGGAGAGTGCGACGTAGGTGCTTGTCGGCATGTCTCAGGTTCCGCCGTGCTTCAGCTGGTTCAAAGTCAGGAGGAGATCGGCGCTGACCGATGTCGAACGGCTGTTGGAAAAGAGATTGAGGATCGGATCCGCCGTCACGTTTTCCGTTGCGTCCCACATGATGGTGAAACGCTGAATGAGCTTGGCGAGTTTTTCCGGATCCTTCAGATCAGCGATGTCCATCCGCTGCTCGACGGCCTTGGCCTGTTTGTCGATAGCGGCGTTGGCCATTTCTGCGGGAAAGCCGAAGGTCGTTTTGATCACGGCCCACAGCGCATCATCAGCGAGAAGACCGTAAGCCGACTTCACCTCAGGAGCGGCACGCTCGAAATACAATGCGAGCCGGACGCCTTCGTTGTCGTCGCCGGCCTTCTCTTCGAGTGTCTGGCGGGTATAGAGATCGACGACGCCCTGCTGCGCCTCTTTCGCGGCGGTGGTCGTTTCGCCGTTCTCTGCAAAGTTGAAGACGGTTGCCAATTCCACGAAGCGATCGTCCGACATGCGATTGGCGAAGCTCTTCGGATCGCTCACGCCCTCTTCCAGGACCTTGCGAATTAAGCCCTTGGCATACGCCATATCTTCAAGGCCGAAGGCCTTCATCGCGTATTTGTAAACGCGATCGTTGTCGAAGAATTCGTCGAGCGATTTGATCGTGCCGATATTGGCGAGATAGTAATTGGTTTCGCGCGTCACGATCCGGTCGCTGGAGACTCGGCTCAGAGACTTGTCCATGTCGCCGGAGATGCGCTGATAGCTGATAGATGTCGAGATCATTGCGGCCTCACAATCGAGATGAGGCTCTAGGTCGCCAAGCTTGCGCGAAACTGGCTTTCTTCTGCCGTTGCCGGTCTTGCGGCGCTGCGGCCTGCGCTGCCGAGCGCTCCAGCTTCACGCAAGCCAAATCGAACAGTGAGGGCTGCGAACGAAACCACTACATGGAGCAGGCTCTTGGCTATCCTACTCGGCTTGGTGATCGGCATCGGCTCGATGCTCGGCGGTTTCATGGCAATGGGCGGCCATGTGGGCGTCATCTGGCAGCCCTTCGAATACGTCATCATCGTCGGTATCGCTCTTGGCACTTTCATCATCGCCAACCCGATGGCGATCATCAAAGATGCCGGTGCGGGCATTTTTGAAGCGATGAAGGGCACGGCCCCGAAGCGGAACGATTATCTCAGCATTTTGAGCCTGCTGTTCGCGTTGATGAGAGATCTCAGAACGCGGCCTCGCAACGAGGTCGAAGCGCATATCGACGATCCGGCGAATTCGGTGCTTTTTCAGCACTTTCCGTCGATCCTGAAGGACAAGGAACTCACCGCTTATATCTGTGACTACGTTCGCCTGATCATCATCGGCAATGCGCGCTCGCACGAGATCGAGGGCCTGATGGAGCAGGAGATCTCGACGATCAAAAAGCACAAGCTGAAGTCGGCTAGTGCTCTGGGCACTGTCGCCGAAGCGCTTCCGGCGATCGGTATTTGCGCCGCGGTCCTCGGGATCGTGAAGGCGATGGGCGCCATCGATCAGTCGCCGGAGATTCTCGGCCACTACATCGCCTCGGCGCTGATCGGCACGTTCGTCGGTATCTTTCTATCCTACGCGGTGCTTTCTCCGGTCGCGGGCAAGATCAAGATTCTGCGTGAAAAGCAGTGTCAGCCGTTTGTCATCGTCAAGCAGACGCTGATTGCCTTCATGAATGGTGCGCTGCCTCAGGTCGCGCTCGAGCATGGCCGCAAAACGATTTCTTCCAAAGAGCGCCCGACCATCGACGAGGTCGAAAACGAGGCGATTTCCAACACTCCGAGCTCATCGGCAGCTCCCATGCAGCAGGCGGCCTGATCCATGTCCGAAGCACAAAAAGGCACTGATATCCGTGACATGCTGCTCGATGCGGCAGGTCTGTCGGTCGACAAGCTGCCGATGCTGCAGATCATTTTCGACCGCATGGCGACCTTCTGCGCCGACAGCCTGCGCACACTGGCCGCATCTCAGGCCTATTACTCCCTGAGCCATGTGGAGAGTGGGCGTATCGGCGACATCCTTGAGATGTATGAGGCGAACGCCGTCGCCGGTATCTTTCATGCGCCGGCCTGGGACAATCACATCATCGTCGGCTTCGATCGCGATTTCATCTTCTCGATGGTCGAAGTGCTTTTTGGAGCCGATGGCTCGGAACCGCCTTTCGACGACGAGCGGAATTTCTCCACGATCGAAAACCGCATCGCGCAGATGCTGTTCGAGCAGGCGGGCAAAGCGCTGCAGGCGTCTTTCGCCCTCGTCTCAGACACTCCGTTCAAATTTGAACGTCAGGAAACCCGCATGGACTTCGCCGTCATCGGGCGGCGCAACAACATGGCGGTCGCGGCGAAGTTTCTGCTGCAGGCGCTCGGACGCGGCGGTGAGATGTTCGTGATCATTCCGCAATCGGCTCTGACGCCGATGCGGCAGGTGTTGTCACGCGTGATCTCCGGCGAATCGAATGCCGGTGATCCGAATTGGTCGCGCCAAATTCGCACCGAGGTGAAGAAGGCGAGTGTGCCTCTCCGCGCCGTGCTGGAAGAACGCAGCATCATGCTGGACGAAGTCGCTCATTTTAAAGTGGGCCAGGTTTTGGAGTTGCAGGCAACGCCCGCAAGCCGCGTCAAGCTCGAGGCGAATGAGCAACCGCTTTTCTGGTGTCAGCTCGGCCAGACGGAAGGCTCGTACAAGCTCCGTGTGGAAGAGGTCTTTGATCCCGAGAAGGAGTTCATCAATGACCTTCTTTCTAACTGACCTGGCGATCCTGGCGGCCTTCGCGGGAGCGTGCGCGGCTGCTGTTGCTTTGCAGCTTCGCAACCGACGTGAAGAAGCTGTGGCCAGGGTGAAGGGCTCGCGCACCAGGGAACTGGGGCGCCGGCGCTGAAGGGGGCTGGTCCATCGCCGCATGTGTGAGGACCTGCAGGATTGAATCGAGAGGAGCGTTTTCATGTCTGGAGATCCTTTGAAGGATATGCAGGAAAAGCTGAACGAGACTTCCACGCACGAGGATGATTTCACCGTGGAGGTGTCGGCAGGGCAGGGCGAGACTTTTGGCACCGGCCGCAATCTGGAATCCGTCATGCGGATTCCCGTGCTGATGCAGGTCGTGCTCGGCTCTGCGCGTATGCCCGTTGCCAATCTCATGAAGCTTGGCCGAGGCGCTATCGTGCCGCTCGATCACCGCGTCGGCGAACCGGTCGAAGTGGTGGTCAATGGTCGCGTCATTGCGCGTGGCGAAGTGGTGGTCGTCGAAGACGACAATTCCCGCTTTGGTGTGTCCCTGACCGAGATCGTTGGTCCGGCTGGCGCCGAGCTGACGAACTAAGCAGGGCGAGATGGCAGCCACCGCAAACAAGCCGCCTGCGCCGCGGCCCCTCCAGGGGCCGGACCGTGTCGCCGCGCTGCTCATGGCAATGGGCAAGCCCGCGGCTGCCCGCGTGATGAAGCATTTCGATCCAGAGGAGATCAAAATCATCACGCGCTCCGTGGCGACGCTCAAATCTGTTCCGCCGCAGCAGATCGAACAGCTGATCGAGGAGTTTGCCTCCAATTTTCTGAACGGCGCGCAGCTCGTGGGTACGACGGGAGAGGTGGAAAAGCTTCTGGAAGGCGTTTTGCCTCCTGATCAGATCGGCGAGATCATGGCCGACGTCATGGGCAATGCCAGCCGCTCCATCTGGGATCGCATGTCCAACGTCTCGGAGAACCTGATCGCGGCCTACATTCTGAAGGAGCACCCGCAGACGGCGGCCCTTATCCTCTCGAAGGTGAAGCCGACTTGTGCGGCGAAGGTTATGGGGCATTTGCCGCCGGATCGCCGAAACGAAGTCATGCGCCGCATGCTCGGCTTCAAGCCGATGGTGGACGAGACGATGCGCATCATTGAGCGCGTCGTACACGAAGACTTCATGACCAACCTATCCCGCAATCAGGGTGCGGATCCGCACGCCAAGATGGCCGATATCGTCAACAAGATGGAGCGCGATCACATGGAAGACGTGCTCAACAGCCTGTCGGAATCGCGGCCGAAATCTGCGGAGATCTTGAAGAGCCTGTTGTTCACGTTCGATGATATCTCGAAGCTCACGCCGAAGGCGCGGACTGCCCTCTTCGACCGTGCACCGACCGACAAGGTGGTGATGTCACTCAAGGGCACCGATGCGGAGTTCCGCGAGATCATTCTTTCCTCCTTGTCCTCGCGCGTGCGGCGCATGGTCGAGCAGGAACTGAGTAGCAGTGAACCGGCCCCGCATCGTGAGGTGACGGATGCGCGCCGTGTCATCACGGACATGGCGCTCGATATGGCAGGAAAGGGTGAGATCGACCTCAATTCGGACAATGAGGAAGACGCCTACGTCATGTAGGCGCACTCGCTATGTCGGAGAAGCCGGACAAGGACAGCCAAACCGAGGAGCCGACAGAGAAGAAGATCTCGGATGCGGTGGAGAAGGGCAATACGCCGCATTCGCGTGAAGCGGCGATCTTTACCTCGATACTTGCGATCCTCATCATCATGACGCTGCTGATCCAGGGCGCAGCCCGCGATCTCAGCGCTATCTTGATGCACTTCATCGACAATCCGGGAGGCTTTTCTCTTTCGAACGGGACAGAGGCGACGCTCTTTCTTTGGCGCGTCGCCTGGGATTGCGGGCGCCTCATCCTACCGGCCATCTTCGTTCTGGCGCTCTTCGGTATCGCTGCTTCACTCTTTCAGAACGTGCCGAGCCTGGTTCTGGAGCGCATCCGGCCGCAATGGTCGCGCATCTCGCCTGCTGCTGGATGGAAGAAGATTTTCGGCAAACAGGGCGCCGTCGAGTTCCTGAAAGCGCTTTTCAAAGTCACGGCCGTGGGCATCACGTGCCTACTCGTCATCAACGCGGACCAGAACGCCCTCATGAGCGCCATGTACAGCGACCCGACCCTGGTTCCGCAATTGATCCTGTCGATCTCCGTGCGCCTTGTTTCCACCATCTGTGTGGCCACTATTGTGCTCGTGGGCGCCGATATCGTCTGGTCCCGCGTGCGCTGGCGCAACGATCTCAGAATGACACGTCAGGAGCTCAAGGAGGAATTCAAACAGGCGGAAGGAGACCCAATCGTGAAGGGGCGCTTGCGGGCGATCGCACGTGAACGCGCCAAGCGACGGATGATGGCGGAAGTGCCACGTGCCACGCTCATCATCGCCAATCCGACTCATTTCGCCATTGCTATACGCTATGAGCGTGCCGAAGGTGGAGCGCCTTTGGTCCTCGCAAAGGGAGCCGATTTGGTGGCGCTAAAGATCCGCGAAATCGCGACCGAGCACAATGTTCCGATCATCGAGGACAAGCCATTGGCCCGCGCAATGTACGATGCTGTGGAAGTCGACCAATTCATTCCGGCGGAGTTTTATGTCGCCGTCGCGAAACTCCTCCATTATATCTATTCGCGTGAGAGTAATGCACATCACCACTCAGCGTAGAGTGATCGAACGGTGTCCTGAGAACGAGCAGGACTTCCTGTCCTGCGAGAAAGTTCTCGCGGAGGCGTTGAAGCCGTTCATGGCGGAATTCTACCTCATCAACGCCGGCGTGATGGCCTACTACATCTACGCGGAGCGTGAGGCTAATATCCGCGATATCGTCGATTCCTCGGCTGAAATGCTGCGACGCCCGGAACTTTTGCGGTACGCACGGCAGGCAGCCGTGCAGTTCGATTGGCACAATGCTTTCGCTATCGCCATCCGGATGGAGTTCGTCCACGACAAGGTGACAGCCTTGTTCGATCTCGTCTTCAACACCGATTATGTTGGTCTCGACATCCTCTCCATCGTTTTTCACGGAGAAGGTGAGGAGAATTTCTGTGAGCGTTTCAGTCAGGCCGTCGCCGACCTGACCCGCAACGACGCCTGACGAAAGGCGGTACCCGCCGCCATTCCCTTTCGCTTCCCACGCCAGCTTCGGGCAAGGCTCGATGTCTAGCTAGGGTCGCGTAGAGCGAAAGGGAGGTTCCTCTTGCAGCCCGTTCATTTATTTGATCTCGCTGCCCGCCAGGCGCAATGGGCGTCGGTCCGGCAGTCGCTGATCGCTGGCAATATTGCCAATGCCAATACACCGGGATACGTCGCCAGGGATATCGAGCCTTTCTCCAAGATCTTGGATTCCACGCATCTTGAGATGACGCAAACCGCGTCGGGACACATCGATACCTCCGGTACGTCGCTTGGGACCGGCAAGATCAAGCCTGAGGAGAGCTGGGATGTCAGCTTCTCAGGCAATTCCGTGAGTGTTGATCAGGAACTGGTCAAGGCCGGTGCGACCGACCGCACCTTTCAGCTCAATGCTAGCCTGGTGAAGGCCTTCCATCGCATGTTCCTGATGAGCGTGAGGTCGAGCTGATGATCGATCCACTCGCCAGCGCCTCCCAGATCGCGGCCTCGGGGCTCAGAGCCCAGTCGACGCGTCTCAGGATCGTCGCGGAAAACCTCGCCAATGCGCAATCGACCGGTACGACGCCCGGCGCCGATCCCTACGTGCGCAAGACCGTTTCTTTCGAGAGTGTGCTCGATCGCACCATTGATGCCGCAAGTGTCAAGGTGAAAGCGCTCGGTGTCGATAACGCGCCGTTCCGTCTGGAGCATGACCCGGGCCACCCGGCGGCCGATGAAAACGGCAATGTCAAGATGCCGAACGTCAATCCGATCATCGAGATGGCCGACCTTCGCGAGACGACAAGGTCTTACGAAGCGAACCTGCAGGTGATGAAGCAGGTGCGCAACATGTTCTCCACCACGATCGATCTCTTGAGGAATAGCTGATGGTTTCTCCGGTTCAATCGCTGTCCTTCATGGTCGACAGCGCGGCTTCGTTGAGCGGCACCCGCTCGACAGCCGCTACGCCCTCAGTCGCTGGTGCGGCGGGGGGAGCCGATTTCGGCAGCGTCCTCGCCAATATCTCGGGCGATGCGCTCAACACTTTGAAGGCCGGCGAAGCCGCGGCCATCACGGGCATCAACGGCGGTATGCCTGTCCAGGACGTGGTTCAGGCCGTGATGGCGGCCGAGCAAACCCTGCAGGCGTCTCTGGCAATCCGCGACAAGGTCGTTGCGGCTTACCAGGAAATCAGCCGGATGCAGATCTAAGGAGATTGAGATGAGAGCGCTCGCAATCGCAGCGACCGGCATGGCTGCTCAGCAGATGAATGTCGAAGTCATTGCCAATAACGTCGCCAATATCAATACGACCTCCTTCAAGCGCGCCCGCGCTGAATTCTCCGATCTTCTCTACCAGACGGAGCGGACGGCGGGTGTGCCGAATGCAGGCGGTGGCAACCCTGTTCCGGAAGGTGCCCGTATTGGGCTGGGCACGCGCACGATCGGCGTGCGCAACCTCCATATTCAAGGACCCCTCGGCCAGACCGGCAACCCGCTGGATCTCGCCATCAACGGCGGCGGCTGGTTCCAGATCACCAACCCGGCAGGCGAGACGCTTTACACGCGTGCCGGCTCGTTCAACAAAGGTCCAAACGGCGAGCTCGTAACGATCGACGGTTACACCGTCGAGCCGGCGATGACCTTCCCGACTGATACCGTCGACATCACGGTGAACGAATCGGGAGAGGTCTATGCCACGATCGCCGGGCAAGCCAATCCGCAGCTTCTTGGACAGCTGACGCTTGTGAACTTCGCCAATGACGCAGGTCTTGAGCCTCTCGGCAGCAATCTCTACCGCGAGACGACGGCTTCGGGTCAGCCGACCACGGGCGTTGCGACCGATCCGGGATTCGGCAAGATCAATCAGGGATATCTTGAAGGCTCCAACGTCGATCCGGTGAAAGAGATCACCGAACTGATCGCAGCCCAGCGTGCCTATGAGATGAACTCCAAGGTGATCCAGGCAGCCGACGACATGTCGGGCACGGTCTCCAAGGGCATTCGCTGAGCAAGCCGATGATGGGGAGGAACTTCATCGGCCTTCGGCGTAAGGCAACGAACGCGCTCGCGCGCGTCGTTCCCGCCCGACGCATTCTCGTTGCCTGCGCGCTTGTGTTCGCAGCGAGCGTTCCGGCTGCCGCGCAGCAGCAGGATCAACCCTACGATCTCCTGCCTGTTCCGTCCGTCACCGTTTATCCGGGCGATGTGATCGATCGGGATATGCTGAAGGAGATGAACTTCCTGCCGAATACGCGTTCGCGCTATCCGGTGGTTGACGATATCGATGCCCTCGTCGGCAAAGTGGCGCGACGTACTCTCGTGCCGGAACGGCTCATCCCGTCGAATGCGGTAGAGGAGCCGGAAATCATCGCGCGCGGCTCGCTCACGCGGGCGGTCTATCAGTCCGGAGGGCTGTCGATGACGGCCGGAGTGCTCGCTCTCGAGGCGGGTTCTCTCGGAGATGTCATTCGCGTCCGCAATGTCGATTCCGGCCAGGTGATTGCCGGGGTCGTCCAGGGGGACGGAAGCGTGAAGGTGGGACAATGAAAAGGCTTGCCGCCGTCCTTTGCGCTGTTGCGCTCGTTGCCGCCGACACAGTCTGGGCCGCCGATCTCGTCGGAAATGTGCCGATCGGGGATCCCAATCAGATTGCGGGTATCGATCCGTCCTCCGGAGCTCGCATCAAGGACATCACGACGGTTCAAGGTGTGCGAGAGAACCAACTGATCGGCTACGGCCTTGTCATCGGTCTGCAAGGTACGGGCGATTCCATGCGCAATTCGCCCTTCACTGGTCAGGCTTTGGAATCGATGCTCGACCGTCTTGGTATCAATGTGAGTGGGGCGGCCCTGCGCGCCCGCAATGTCGCCGGTGTGACCGTGACCGCCAATCTGCCGGCCTTCGCTGGGCGCGGTGGTGAGATCGACGTGAACGTCGCGTCCATTGGTGATGCAACCTCACTTAAGGGCGGTACCTTGTTGATGACCCCACTCTCAGCCGGCGATGGTGAGGTTTACGCCGTCGCACAGGGGCCGGTTGCGGTCTCTGGCCTCAGCGTGGGCGGGCAGGCTGAGACTGTGACGCAGGGCGTTCCGACGGTCGGCCGGATTCCGAACGGAGCGATCGTGGAACGTGAGGTTCCGGGCTCGATGGAAGACCTGGGCGAGCTTGTCCTCGTGCTCAACAACCCGGACTTCAAAACCGCGGCGATGATTGCTGATGCGGTCAATGCCTATACGAGCCGTCAGTTCGGGCGCTCGCTGGCTGTCGAACGTGATCTGAGGAGTGTCGCCGTGCGCAGGCCCGCCGGGATCACGTCCGCTCGCTTCATGGCCGCGATCGGGCAGCTAAGAGTGGCACCGGACACCCCGGCGCGCGTCGTCGTCGATCAGCGCACCGGCACGGTCGTCATCGGCTCCAATGTTCAGATCTCACAGGTTGCCCTGACCCATGGCAATCTCACTGTGCGGGTGACCGAGATGCCGCAGGTGTCGCAGCCGGAGCCGTTCAGCGACGGACAGACCGTTGTGACGCCGCTGACCCAGGTCGACGCCACCGAGGAGGACGGTCATCTCGCCATCATCGGCGGGACCGATTTGAAGACCCTCGTGCATGGGCTCAACCAGATCGGGCTGAAACCGAGCGATATCATCGCGATCCTTCAAGCTATCAAAACTTCCGGTGCGCTTCAGGGCGAACTCGTCGTTCAGTAGCACGGACTGTCGGGCACCCAACCGGCCCCGGCCCTTGAGAAAAATCTGGAGAAAGGCAGCCGAAGATGAGCACGCCTGTCCGAGAATTTCGTAAGTCGCTTGCCTGTCTGCTGGCAACGAGCGCCTTGGTTTTGGTGCCTGCTTTCGCCAAGGCGCAGATGTCGAATGCTGCACAGCAAGCGCAGGATATAGCGAATGTCCTGCCCATTCCGTTGGATGCGGAACCACCTGCGACCGGCGCGGTCGCTGGGGATGCCAATGCGGCTTCCGTTCTGCAGACTGAGCCGAAACCTGCGCCTGCGCAGACCACGGCAGCTGTGCAGTCGGAAAATGCGCGGCAGTATTGCAGCAACATCACCGACGAGGCCACGGATGCGCGCTATGCGCGCCAGGTCGCTGCTCTGAAGAAGCTCGAGGAAGACGTCAACGGACGTATCGAAGCTCTCGAAAAGAAGCGCGCGGAATATGAAGAATGGCTGAAACGTCGCGAGGACTTCCTGCGCAAGGCTGAGGAAAGCGTCGTCGCGATATTCACGCAAATGCGCCCCGATGCAGCGTCTCAGCAGATGGCTGTGATGGCGCCGGCCGCTGCGGCCGCGATATTGGTCAAGCTCAAGCCTCGCAGCGCGAGCGCGATCTTGAACGAGATGGAGCCAATCAAGGCGGCGCAGCTCACGACTACGATGGCAGGGCTCGCAAGAGCGAGTGATGAGGCGAAAAATCCGGGATGAAAAAGATCTGCACAATCGCGGTGCTGCTCGTCATGGGCGGCTGCTCGCACGACAACATCATCACCGGACCGGAGCTAAGCCCGGTGGGCGAGGGGATCGTTGTGAACCGCCAGCCTCTGCCTGTCAGCTTTGTCGAGCCGGAGCCGAAGACGTTCCAGTCTCTCTGGAGCGGGAACAAGCAAGTCCTCTTCACCGATCGTAAGGCAAGGCAAGTCGGTGACGTCATCACGGTCAATATCCAGATTAACGACAAGGCCCAATTCGACAACCAAAGCGACCGATCGCGAGATTCGAAGTCCGATCTCAGCTTTGGCGGGTTTCTCGGCTTCGGCGGCTTCAACGTCGAAAAGGAATCGGGTGAGGGCTCCGGCGGTCTCAATGTTGCGTCAAAGACGTCGACCAAGGGCGAGGGCTCGATCGATCGCTCGGAAAAACTGCGTTTGTCGATTGCTGCGCTGGTCACCGAGGAATTGCCCAACGGCAATCTGATGATCAGCGGTTCACAGGAGGTGAAGGTCAACAACGAGGTCCGCGTGCTCAATATCGCCGGCATCGTCAGACTTTCCGACATCTCCACGGATAATTCTGTCTCCTATGACAAGATCGCGGAGGCGCGCATCTCGTATGGCGGCCGCGGCCGAATTTCCGACATGCAGCAGCCGGCCTGGGGCCAGCGGATTTACGACAAAGTGGTGCCTTTCTGATGAGCGACGCATCCGCGGCTTTGGCCGACGATGTCGGTGAGGAGGCGCCCAAGAAAAAGGGCTCCTTCCTGATGGGTCTTCTTGGCGTGCTTGCTGTCACGCTGCTTGCCGGCGGAGCTGGCGCGGGCATAGGGATCTATCTGGCCGGCGCCATCGAAGCGACGGTCACCGAGAAGCTCAAGGAGAAGCCGGAAGATGAGCCGCAGCTGCTCTATTCCGGAGACATGGTGTTGCAGCCCGTCGGTCCGGTCGTTGTGAATGTGGCCGATCCGTCGGATGTCTGGGTTCGCCTCGAAACCTCTATCGTGTTTCCCAACGGCGCCCTTGAAAACCCGGAGGTGACCGCCGGGGAGATCCGCGAGGACATCATGGCCTTCGTGCGGACCATGCCGCTGTCGCAATTCCAGGGCCCGAGTGCATTGCAGCACTTGCGCGACGATCTCAACGATCGTTCCGTCGTGAGGACCAACGGCAAGGTGAGCGAGCTGATCATCGAGACGATGGTCGTTCAATAAACACCAATGGCGGCTTCCCACCTTGTGAGACAGTTTCGATGAAGCGCTTGTTCTTCGCCCTTTTGCTGGTGCCCTTCCTGGGGGTTGCAGCCCACGCACAAGTGCCCGACCTGGAGAGCCTCATCCCTTCTGGTGATGCGGCCGCGACCGGCCGCATCGTGCAGCTGGTCGCTATCTTGACAGTTCTGTCGATCGCGCCGGGCCTTCTCATCATGGTGACGAGCTTTACGCGCTTCATCATCGCTCTGTCGTTTCTACGCTCCGGCCTAGGCCTGCAGGGCACGCCAGGCAATCTCGTCTTGATCAGCCTGTCGCTGTTCATGACCTTCTATGTGATGGGGCCGACTCTCGATCGGGCCTGGACCGAGGGCCTTCAGCCGCTCACAAACAATGAAATCACCGAACAAGAAGCGTTCGAACGGATCACCGATCCATTCCACGATTTCATGTTGACGCAGGTCCGACCGAAGGATCTCCAACTTTTCGCCGATCTTTCCGCCAGCAAGCCTGGAGCGGAAGAGGGAACGGGGCCCGCGCTTCCGGAGACGGGAGCCCAGGCGACACAAGCGGAATCCGTGCCGTTGCGTGTTCTCATTCCCGCTTTCATGATCTCTGAGCTACGACGTGGTTTTGAAATCGGTTTCTTGATCGTTCTTCCATTCCTCGTGATCGACATGATCGTCGCCACGCTCGTCATGTCCATGGGTATGATGATGATGCCGCCGGCGGTCATCGCCTTGCCCTTTAAGATCCTGTTTTTCGTCCTGATCGACGGATGGAATCTTTTGGTCGGGGGATTGGTGCGTTCTTTCTTCTGACCTCGCGAGCGTCAGACTTGTCCAACCTCCCAGAAAATTAACCGCAACCTTGAACAATCCGGTCTGACATTTCCGTGAACGTCAGCGGAAGTCTGACGCAAGCCCGGTGCAAGCTGACTAAAGCCTTGTGTGCTCACGCAACGTCAATAGGGGGCACACTCAATGAAAAGAGGGCTTCGTCTTAGGCTTGGACATAAGATTTATGCGGTCCTTGCTGTCGGCTTTATAGGTTTTTCTGCCATCTCTGGTTTCCAGCTGCTTGAGCTGGGTCACGCGCTCGAAGATCAGAAGGGGCGTGAGCTTTCGCACCTAACTGAACTCGCGCTCGACATCGCCAAAGAAGAAGAGGCATCGGTCGCGCGTGGCGCTCGCTCGCTTCAAGATGCTCAGGCGGATGCGGCTCGCCGTATCGGGGCGCTACGTTATGGTGACAATGAGTATTTCTGGATCAAGGATCGCAACGCCCGCATGGTGATGCATCCGATCAAGCCGGAGCTCAATGGCACGGATCTGACCTCGATCACGGATCCGTCCGGCAAGCATCTCTTCGTTGAGATGCTCGATCTGGTGGCCAAACAGGGCCGGGGGTTCGTTCGCTATGAATGGCCAAAACCCGGCTCAGCTGAGCCGCAGCCAAAGCTCTCCTATGTCGACGAGTTCGCTCCCTGGGGCTGGGTGATCGGAACCGGCGTCTACATTGATGATTTGCGCGCGCAGACATGGGCAACGGCAAAGACCGTTCTCATGATTGGTGGCCTCGTGCTGCTCGTCGTGGCAGCAATCTGCGGTTTCGTTGCCAGACGTATCTCACAGGCAATGCATGCCACGACCGCGGCCATGAACGAACTCGCCGGTGGTAACTTCGAGATTGTCCTGCCCGGGCTCGATCGCGGTGACGAAGTCGGCGAGATCGCTCGCGCCGTCGAGGTTTTCAAGCAGAAGGCCATCGAGAAGGCGCAGCTTGAAGCCGAAGAGCGCGAAAACAAATCGCGCCAGGCGGAGGCGGAGAGACGCCAGGAAATGCAGCGTCTTGCGGATATGTTCGAAAATGCGGTCGGCGAGGTCACCGAGGGCGTGTCGTCTGCGGCAACGGAACTTGAAGCGGCTGCTGGCTCGATGACAGAAACGGCGGAACGCACTGAAAACCTGTCGAGCACGGTCGTCAGCATCTCCGGTCAGACTTCATCCAACGTCCAGTCCGTGGCGTCTGCCTCAGAAGAACTTGGTGCGTCGGTCGGAGAGATCAGCCGTCGCGTTCAGGAGAGCGCCAAGATTGCTGGTGAAGCGGTCGAACAGGCTGGCAGCGCCAATCGCCGAGTGGTCGATCTCGCCGATGCGGCTCGTCGTGTGGGGGCGGTCGTGAACCTGATCACGGCGATTGCCGAGCAGACCAATTTGCTTGCGCTCAATGCGACCATAGAGGCAGCCCGCGCCGGCGATGCCGGCAAGGGCTTTGCAGTTGTGGCGATGGAAGTGAAAACGCTCGCTGCCCAGACGGCGAAGGCGACGGAAGAAATTGTCGGCCAGATCACCTCTATGCAGCAGGCGACCGATGAGGCGGAGAGTTCGATCCGTTCCATCACGGAGACCATTGCACGCATGTCTGAGATATCTGCGGCGGTCGCCGATGCCGCGGAGCAGCAGTATGAGGCGACCCGCGAGATCGCCGAGAACATCCAAGAAGCGGCGCATGGCACGGCGCAGGTCGCCACCAATATCCTCGATGTGCAGGAGGGGGCAGGCGCCACGGGTGCTGCCTCTTCGCAGGTTCTGGCTTCGGCGCGCTCTCTGTCTCAGGAAAGCCACCGCCTCAAGCAGGAAGTGCAGAGCTTCCTGGCAACGGTGCGTGCCGCCTGAGGGCGCGACAACTCTTCTTTTGACGCTCTACGGCGGGGGCTTCCCCGCCGTTTTTGTTTTGAGAGCCGGCCCGACCAGAGACTTTTTCGCGCAGCCGTTCGAAAAACCGGCGTGTCTGCAAGCTTCACGCAAGCTTGCGCTGCTATCCCTTCATGCATGGCAGGTTGGTTGCTCGACACGGGCAGCAGTTACGGAAGCCGAGTGCTCCGTCCCACCAAAGGCATGATGCCGCCCTGCCATGCCGGTGAAAGCCCGGCATGTCCCCATCAATATCTCTGACACTTAGTCTGAAGGGACATCAATTATGTCTAGCCTTATCACCAACACCTCCGCAATGGTCGCCCTGCAGACCCTGCGTTCGATCAACTCCAACCTGGACGAGACGAACAACCGGGTTTCCACCGGCCTGCGGGTGAACACCGCTTCCGACAACGCCGCCTACTGGTCCATCGCCACGACCATGCGCTCCGACAATCAGGCCATGTCGGCCGTGAAGGACGCTCTTGGCATGGGCTCGGCCACCGTCGATGCGGCTTATACCGGCCTCTCCAAGGCTGAAGAAGTCCTGACCAAAATCAAGGCGAGCCTTGGTGCTGCGACGGGCGAAGGTGTCGACCGGGCGAAGGTTCAGGAGCAGATTTCGGCTTACCAGGACCAGCTGAAGACGATCGCGGAATCCGCGTCGTTCTCCGGCCAGAACTGGCTGAGCACGGGCTCCAGCACGGCCTTCAACAAGGAGATCGTGTCGTCTCTGTCGCGTGATGCCAACAACAAGCTTGCGATTGGCACCATCGACGTCGATATCACGGACACCCGTCTCTATGGCGATGGTACCTCTCAGTTCGGTATCCTCGACAAGACGATCGACCTGAATACCTACACCTCCAATTCGTTGGTTGCGGCGACGGTCGAGACGACTGCAGTGGACTTTGCTGCGGCTGACGACAAGATCAGCTTCAGCGTGTCGCAGAACGGCGCTCCGGCCAAGACGGTCGAGATCACTCAGCAGACCCTGGCGGATGCCGGACTGTCTGATACCTCGATCCGTTCGAATGCCGATCTTGCGGCGGTCTACACTCAGGCCCTGAAGGACGCCGGTATTGAGGGCATCAACGTGGTTCTGGACGGCTCCGACCAGGTTGAGTTCTCGTCTACTGACAACTTCAGCATCTCTGGTGCTACGACTGCCGGCACGACCGGTATCACTGTCGCTTCACTCGGCCTGTCGGCCACCGACGTGACGACTTCGGCGGCTTCGGCCGGTGCTGCCTCCGTTGCCACGATCGACATCTCGTCGGCCTCCGGCACCGAAGTGCAGAACTTCATGAAGGTCGTCGATGAGGCGCTTGGTCAGGTGACCTCGGCTGCGTCTTCTCTCGGTACGGTTCAGACCCGCATCGACATGCAGACGGAGTTCGTGAAGACCCTGATGAGCACGATCGACACGGGCGTTGGCGCCCTGGTCGACGCGGACATGGAAGAGGAATCCACGAAGCTGAAGGCTCTCCAGACCCAGCAGCAGCTGGCTGTGCAGTCGCTCAGCATCGCCAACTCCTCGAGCCAGAACATCCTGTCGCTCTTCCGTTAAGCGAGGTGAAGATAGCGAGGTAAGAACCTTCCAAGGTTTCGCCTCACGCTCCTCCCCCGTGCAGGCGGACCAAGAGAGCCACGCTCCGAAAGGAGCGTGGCTTTTTTCGTATGCAACGCTGAGGCAAGCTTATCACGTCAAATCCCCATGAGACGCAATGCAAGACTGTATGGCGTGGGGAGACTTGATGAACGCGCGCGAGCAGATGGATAAGCTGTGGGCCAATCTCGCTGGGCTCGGCGGCCGGCGGCTTGCTGCCCTGGGAATTGTGGGCGCGACCGTGCTCCTGGCGATCGGTCTCGGTGCCTTCTACCTGAGCAAGCCGGAGCGAGAGATCCTCTATAGTGGTCTCAGCCGCGAAGATGTCGGCCAAATTGGATCGGTCCTGAAAGACAACGGGATTGGCTTCGACGTAGCTCCCGATGGCACGTCGGTTCTTGTCGGTCATGCCGATACGGCACGTGCCCGGATGCTTCTCGCAGAAAAAGGCCTCCCGCAGAGCACCCATTCCGGCTACGAGCTGTTTAACGAGCTCGGCTCCTTCGGCCTCACCTCTTTCATGCAGGATGTCACACGTGTACGCGCCCTCGAAGGCGAGCTTGCGCGCACCATCCAGACCATGGACGGAATCAAGGCGGCGCGCGTCCACATCGTGCTGCCCGATCGCGCCTCGTTTCGGCGCGACCAGCAAAAGGCATCCGCCTCGGTCGTTATCCGCACGCGCCTTCCCGATGATGCGACGGCTGCCAACGCTATCCGCCATCTCGTCGCCGCATCCCTGCCGGGCATGGACACGAACGCAGTCACCGTCCTCAACACCGAGGGAGTGGTTCTTGTCTCGGGCGAGGATCCTTCCGCCTCGGGTGGCGGCCTCATGGACGATCTCAAGCGGCGCGTCGACCGCGAGTTGGAAGAGAAGATCCGGCGCACGCTGACGCCTTACCTCGGCTACGACAACTTTCAGATCAGCGTTTCCACTCGTCTCAACACCGACCGCAAGCAGGTTAGCGAAGTCATCTTCGATCCGGAATCCCGGGTGGAGCGCTCCGTGCGCGTCGTGAAGGAAGCCGGCACCAGCCAAAACAGCACGACCGATTCCGCTGCGACCGTGCAGCAGAACATCCCAGTCGCGCAGATGGCGGCCGGCGGCGGCAATAGCTCCAACGAAGAAAACTCGCGGCGCGAAGAACTGACCAATTTCGAGATTTCTTCCAAGAAAGTCGACACCGTTCATGACGGCTACGAGGTGGAGAACTTGTCCATCGCGGTTCTCGTCAATCAGGCGCGACTTCAGGCCGATGAGGGTCAACCCGACGTGATGCCGATCGAAACGCGGCTCATGGAGATCGAGCAGCTCGTCCAGTCGGCCACAGGCTTCAACAAAGAGCGCGGCGATCAGCTTAAGGTCTCATCGGTCGTGTTTGCCGATGGCGGCAACGACCTTGAGCCAGTGCCTGGCCCTTCGATGGGCGAAGTGCTGATGCGTCAGAGCGGCACGCTTATCAATGCCGGCACTATCCTGATCATGGCCATCTTGCTGATCTGGTTCGGCCTTCGTCCCACGCTGAAGACTGTCCTCGGTCGCAGCCAGCCGTTGGAAGCCGGTGCGGTCGCCCTTGAAGGTGAGGCGGCTGCCGGAATGCTGCCTGGCCCGGATGACGCGGATATGGCCGATGGTCATCTCGCAGGGCTGGCGCCTCCGGAACAGATCAATCTGATCGAAGATCTGACGAGCAAGAAGAACCGCACACCGCAGAAGCGTCTCGAGCAGATCATCGACTTCGACGAAGAGCAGGCGGCGACGATCCTGCGGCAATGGATGCGCGTGGAAGGGGCATGATGATGCACGCTCTTGTCCGCCTTCTACCCGACTTTGATGAGCCCGAGGCAGGCCGCAACTTGCGCAAGGTTCTCCCAGAGTTTCCAGCTGAAACGCCGCGTGTCGAACCGACCCTGGCTAGTATTTTCGCTGTCAAACCACCCAAAGAGGATCCTGAGAAGGCCTTGGCGGCAGCGAGAGACGCTGGGTTCGCGGGAGGGCTTGCGGCCGGCCGACGCGAAAAAGAGTCAGCCTTGGAGGAGGTGCGCGCCAGTTTCGTAGCAGAGCTTGAACAAAAGCGCGCCGATTGGGTGGCTGAGGAAGCAGAAAAGGTCGCCGAAAGCATCGGCAATGCGTTCAGCGAACTCAATGCAAGCCTCAGTGAAGCTGTGGCCGCCATCCTGATCCCTCTGGTCGGTTCTGCAATCGCCCAGCAGGCCGTCGCCGATCTGTCCGACATGATCATCGATATGAGAAGCCGGGAGGACGAGCCTGTCCTCGAAGTGGTGGGTCCGCAGGATCTTCTTGATGCTGTGAAGGGTCGCCTCGGCGAGATGGCGAACGGGATCGATTTCAGGATGGGCAAAGGGCCGGATGTGCGGGTGACTGCGGGCCCCACCATCATCGAGACGCAGTTGCAAGCTTGGCGCGAGCGCGTGTCGTTGGCGATCAGCGGAGCCGAAAATGTCTGACGACGCCAAGGAACATCAAGAACTCATCATCATCAAGCGCTACGAGGACGAAGAGCATGAGTCTCATTCGAGCGCGTGGAAGGTTGCGCATGCCGACTTCATGACGGCGATGATGGCTTTCTTTTTGATTATGTGGCTGATCAACGTCACTGATGAGGAAGTGAAGAAGTCGATCGCCAACTATTTCAATCCTGTCAAGCTCTCGGCCAGCATCACCGACCGGAAAGGACTCAACAACCCGGAGGAGATTGGAGAAGGCGATAGTGAGAGCAGACGCACCGGTGATGGCGATGAGCGGGGTACCCCAGGCCCACTCGACGGCGGTCACGGTCAGGATGAAGAAGCTAAACGTGACGCCGCTGCTCACGAGGAAGCTCGAGGAGAAAGCGCTGGAGGTGCTGACGGCAACTCTCCCCCGCTCGACCGTCCTGCGACCGACGCGACAATGACGGCTGAACAGGCGGCCTTTAGCGATCCCTATCTCGTCCTGGCTGAGCTGGCCGATGAAGTTCCGCCGGCCGATCCCGCAACTATGGAAGCACCTGTCGGCGAGACGGGTATCGTCGGTGTGACGGGTGGCGAAGTCTATCGTGATCCCTTTGATCCCGTATACTGGCAGATGCAGCCAGCTTCTCAGTCGAAGACTAAGAAGCCTGGAGACGTCAAAAAAATTGCCGAAAGACCGAGCGATCGGCAGCTGGATGCCGCTGCGGCGAGCGAGAAAGATATCGCAGACGCTTCCTATAATCAGCCTGTGCTCTTTCCTCAGGTCGGGCCGGGTTCTGCCAAGGGTGTGAGCCAGGCAGAGAGAGTCGAAGCGGCACAGATGGAAGCGCAGCTTCAAGCAGAGCTCAAGAAAAAGCTCGGCGAACTCGATGCACCAAACATCAGCGTGCAGGCGACCCCCGAGGGGATTCTGATCAGCCTTACGGACGAAATGGACTTCTCCATGTTCGAAATCGGCTCGGCCATTCCGAAACCTGTCGTCGTTGTTGCGATGGAAAGCGTTTCGGAGCTCCTGGTTGATCGTCCGGGAGACATCGTCGTTCGGGGCTATACGGACGGACGGCCCTTTCGTTCTCCGACCTATGACAATTGGCGCCTGTCCACGGCCCGTGCCCACATGGCGTATTATATGCTGACAAGAGGGCGTCTTGCAGAAACGCGCATCCGCGCGATCGAAGGTTTTGCCGACCGCAACCTCAAGAATCCTGAAGACCCCAATGCGGCAGAAAACCGTCGTATCGAGATTCTGCTCAAGGAGCCGGCATGATGCGCGGCATGAAGCTCAGGATCATCGTGGCTGCGCTGTCGCTTCTTTTTGTGGCCGTACCAAACGCCGTGTTCGCGCAGACGGGCTCGGACCGTTTGCGTCCGGCGCGCGTCCTTGATCTTCCGTCATCCACGGATCGGGGCAACCGCCCTTCTTTCTTCTCGCGGGGCCTTAGGCTCTTCGGGCGTGAGCAAGTGCCGCCTGCTCCGATACCGAACTTTGATCCCGGAGTCGGGACTGATGCGATGGATCGGCCAGCGCAGGCGAGCCGACGCGCTTCCGTAGCAGCCCCCCGGCTGCCGCGTGCGCGGCCAACGGCCTCCGGGACGACAGAAAGCGGTCGGAATCAAGACGCCGTACAGCCTGTCTCGGAGGTTCCGGGAGATGCTGCGCCTTTTGAGAGCTTGGCAACGGACACTCAGGTAGACGTCGCGACCAATCATGCTGATGCGGCAGTCCACGAGGGCGTGCAATCGGCCTCCGTGGAGGACGATGCGGCTGCTAAAGAGGTTGTCGAGCAGAACCCCGCGCCTGTCGCTGCTGAGATTGCAGCTGCTGAGCGGGCGGCAACCTCGAGCGAAGAGCCAGCGCCGAATGCTCCGGACGTAGCGATCGACACCGAGAGGCTCTCGGCCGCCAGCGCTGATGGCGACGGATCGGAAGGTCCCGTGCCTTCGGGCGTTGCGGACAGTTCCGTCGGTTCGGAAGGTCAGGGTGTTTCCGGTGGCCCAGGAGAAGACGTCGCGACCGAGCCTGCCGATGCAGGTGAAAACGTCGATCGCGTGTCCCATTCGGCTTCAGACGATCGTGCTGCGGCTTCGGCCTCTCGGAGGCCAGACGATGGCAGTGGCGAGGCCGCGGGGGAGCGCGGAGCTGCCGAAAGCGCTCGCGCCGCAAGCGGCGGCATGTCCTCTGAGAATTTGGCTGATCAAACCGCGTCTGAACTGGCGCAGGACACCACCCCTAAAAACGACAGCCCATCTGTGCCTGTTGCTGGAGCGGATGAAAGTCACAATGCAGGCTTCCATCCTGAGGAGGTCACACCCAACGGTGGTCCTCAGGTCGTGGGCGACGCCTGGAAGATCCAGAACGGAACGCAGCCGAATGAGAGGATGCCTGCCGCAGAAACCTCACATGCTCCGGCGACGAATGAAGGGACTCATACGGTCCCCGCTTCGCACGATGACGCATCCGAGGGCGGCGATGGGGATAAGGCTCTTCAGCAGGCGGCGGTGGGCGGCGGCGACCATGCATCTGGGGACGTACATGTCGAGGATGGCGCCACGACGGAGGCCAATCGGAGTTCCGCCGGTGCTGACCAGAGCCAAAGCGGTGACCACGCCAGCGATAAGCCTGAAAGTGGTGCCGATGAACATGTTGCGGACGATGCGCATGCAGGCAGCGGAACGGAACATGCGGCAGGCGAAGGAGAATCTGCAGCCGCCGCTGGTGATGGCCATGGTGAGGCGGTGGCGAAGGTCGAGCCCTTGCCGGTCACCCCACGTCCCGGCCTCGATGCTGCCGCCCTGTTCCGTGACCTGCAGAGCGTGCAGGATCGGATCGCTCAAGGATCGACGGAGGCGCTGGCTGAACAGCGCCAGGTTCTGGATCGCATTGAAGTGGAATTTCGCAAGGCACCCCAGGAGACCTGGCAGGATCCACGCAATGCGGTGTCTCTTGTCGGCTACGTGCTGAGCGGCGGCAGGCCGGCCGTGCTGCGGGACATTCTGCGCTCTGAACCTCTGCCGGCCATCGATGAGCAATTGATGCGAGGCGCGCTTGCCTATGCAGAGGGGCGGGCGCAGGCGGCAAAGGAAGCTCTGGCGGACGTGAAGGCGCGGAGCTTCACCTCGACCGGGAGCCAGGTCGCCATCGCTCAGGCCGCTCTCGTCGTGTCGGAAGACCCCGTTCGGGCCTCTGCGCTCCTTGACGAGGCACGCTTGCTGGCGCCGGGCACGCTGGCCGAAGAAGCGGCTTTGCGACGCGAGATCCTCGTTGTGGCGGAGCTTCAGCAGGTGGAGAAATTCGCGCTCCTGTCGCGCCAATATCTGCAGCGCTTCCGCCACTCGGTCTATGCGGGCAACTTCCGGCAGCGTTTCGCGACCGCGCTCACGCGCATGAAGTTCGTCGATAATCCTGAGGAATTACCGAGGCTTGACGACATCTTGAGCGACATGGAGCCGGCGGCGCGTCAGGAACTCTATCTGATCATCGCGCGCGCGGCCGTCGTGCAGGCGAAGGCTCCGATTGCGCGTTTTGCGGCGGACCGGGTTCTGGCGATGGCGGATCTCGGCGACACCGCCAAAGAGCAGGCGCATCTCTACAAGGCGGCTGTGTCTGTCGTTGGGGTGGAGACGTTCGACGGCGCGAGCGCGGCTCTCAAGAAGATCGATCGCAACCTTTTGGAGGAGGCGGACCGGGATCTTCTCGACGTGGTTTTGGGGATTGCCGACAGCATCCGTAGGGCACCTCAGGTCACACTGGCGGATGTGGCCGCCGATCGCCCCGCTGACGAAACCGCTGCGGACGCGATCCCGGCGAGCGCCGCCGCATCGTCGCAAGCTGCTGAATTGAAAGATGAATTTTCACAGACAAATCCCACCATCGCGCGCGCCCAACAGGCGGTTGAGGCGGCCGATGAACTGCTCGGGGGAGCCCAATGAACGTGGCTGATCTACCTTTTCTCACAGGGCCGGCGCGGCCGGATGGCAAGGCGAGTGCGGGCGGGAAGGGCGCGGCGGAGGCGGGGGACGGCTTCGCGAAGCTCATGCAGAATGGAACTGCGGAGGCGGAGAAAAAGCCCGCTGCAGATGTCATGTCGAGAGCCCAAGACACGGATATAAAAGAGAAAAATGCCGACGCGAAAGGCCGCGACGGCACAGGCGGTGAAGCGGCCGACGAGACCGGCGGCGCCGAGGATGCGGCGGCGCGGCTGAGGCGGCGTATCGCTGGTGCAGAGGGTCAGGAAAACCAAACGAAATCAAAGACTTCCGGCGACGACCCGCGGATCGCCATGCGCCGGGCCGAGGCGCAGAAACGCGACAAGGACGCCGCGGCGAAGGTGGCCGGCGAGGCGGGCGCGGAAAAGACCGCCGAGACCGCAGAAGACGGCACTAACACGCTGACGGATAAAGAGATTTCGTCGGACCTGCAGGCGTCTGCCCCCGCCGAGGAGAGCGCGAAGCCGCAGGATAAATCGCGCCCCGAAGAGGCGAAATCGGGCGAAAAACCCGCGCAAACCATCGATTTTGCGGCGGATGCCCTCGCGCAAGTCGTCGATGCGGGAAAAACCAACGAGACAAGCGGCGCGAAAGCGCAGAATGGCGCCACAGGCCTCTTCCCGGCCTCGCGTGCCATTACGCAAGCCTTTGAAGGATATAAACTTTCTGGCGAGGCGGGGACAACTCCCTACGTCATGCACCGGGTCGACGTGATCCAGCAGGAAACGAACTTCGCGCCGGTGCTGACGCCGGGATCACGCTTCGCACAGGCGCTTTCGACCGCCGAGCTGTCGCAGAAAACCGTTTCTGCGGAAGGGCTTAGCACGCAAGCCCCGGGGCCGGAGCTGGTGCTTGGGCGCGAGGCGCGCGGTCAGGGCCGGGCGGGTGCGCAGGAGCGGGGAGAAGCCGCACTCTCGGCGAAGTTGGCCGAGACTCGTGCTGCGACCGCTAAGACCGCGGACCTGGCCGAGGCGGGGGCCGACGGGGACAATGCCGGGCTTCCGGGCGGCGAGTTGAAGCGGATCGCGGATGCGATCGTCGCAGAAAACCGCGGTGGCGGCGGATCGCAGACGGCGGAGACGGCGCGCTCGGCCAATTCCGCGGCGTCGGCCAATTCGCCGGCGCAGCAGGCGTTCAACAGCCCGGCGCGACTGTTGCGCATCCAGTTGCAGCCGGAATCGCTCGGCACCGTTCAGGTGGAACTCCGCATGCGCCAGGGCGAACTTTCGGTGACGTTGAAGGCGAGCCGGCCGGAGACCGCCCGCATGCTGGAAGAGGACAGCCACAAGCTGTCGGAGATCCTGAAGGCGGCCGGGCAGGAGCCCGACAGCGTGACCATTCAGTCTGAACGCGCGCTGCCGCAGATCGATACGTCGTCGAATGCGGCACGCTCCGGCATCGCGTTTGCGATGGGCAACGGCTCCGCGAACGGCGGGCCGCAGGCGGGCACGCAACAGGGCGGTGCCGGCGAGAACGGAACGGGCGGCCAGAACGGCGGCGGACAACAGACCCAAACCCCAGAGGAGCAGAGACATGGCCAGGCTTCTGAGGAAAACCGCTCTCGCGGCGGCCTGTTCGTTTAGCCTGATCGCGGCGACCTGCGGGGCGGCGGGGGCGGCCGCCACGCTTGGTGACGGGGCCGGCGCGGCCGGCAAGGCGGCGGGGAAGGCTGCGGGCGGCAATATCTGCGAGCGCGAAATGGCGATCGCGGCGAAGAAATATGGCGTCCCGCTCGGCGTTCTCTATGCTGTCGGGCTGACGGAGACGGGCCGCAAAGGCTCGCTGCAGCCCTATGCCATGAACATTCACGGCCGCCCGTTCTTCGGCAAGAGCGTGGCCGATGCGCTCGAAGAATTCAAACGCTCGCGCGCCGCCGGCTCCAAGCTGATCGACATGGGCTGCATGCAGATCAACCACCATTTTCATTCCGAACATTTCGAGTCCCCGGCCGAAATGTTCAATCCGAAGAAGAACGTCGATTACGCGGCGCGGTTTTTGACCAATCTTCGCAAGCGCGAGGGCAGCTGGACGCTCGCCGTTGCCCGCTACCATGCCGGGCCCAACAACAACCCGGCGCAGAAGCGCTATGTCTGCGCCGTCATCACCAACATGGTGGCAACGGGGTTTGGGGCGTGGACGAAGGAATCGAAGGAGTTTTGCGGGTAGGGGTAAGCGGTGAGGGGGACGGAGATGGGTCGATAGCCGTCTGACAGGTTTAGATGAAAAAGCAGCGGTTAACTGCCATGTTGAGATCTTCACCGGTCCTTCCTTCGGCTTGCGGCGCGTTCACGAAAACTGAGTGACGACCGCCGCGGCCTTAGGTTGGTCCGGTCTCGCACCCTAATGCCGTTGCTCACGAATGCGCGTAGCGCACGGTCTGCAGGTTCAGGGTGAAAGCGCATCCCCTTCAGCATATGCGAGCCCATCTGCAGTTCGCACCACAAACAGGTTCAAGCGTGCGGCAAGCTTCTCGGCGTTCTGGAGGATCGACGACCAGTCCTCCTTGTCGGTGCGGCTGAGCGCCAGCAGGTAACTGAGGGCGTCGCGGGTTCCGAGCGCGCCGATCGCGTAGAGAGCACCGATGCGGGCATTGGACTCCGAGGTCTCGACCAATAGCGAGAGGATATCGAGCGGCAGGCTGACACCACGATCCTGCAGGGCCGACAGTGCGCTGCGAACGGGATTGTTATAGGGATTGTCGAAGTCGCCAACGATCTCCTCGAGTATGATCGACCGCAGATGATACTCCAGTGTCTCCGCTGAGCCATCCAGCCCAGCTTCGGTGCCGATCGTCTCTATAAGAAGCCTCTCGAGACGATCAAACACAGTCGTTGTCCGCCAGCGATCGATCAGGGCGAGGATCGCGTCCAGCGCTGCATGGGGCGGGCATTTTATGACCGTGGCGCTGCTAAGATTGATTCGCTCTAGCTTGTAGCGTGCGCCAATCAGCAAGGCACGCGCGACCTGAATCTTCTGTGAGGGCGTAAGCGTCCGCTTCTCCAGCGCCTTAACCAGACGCAAGCCATGATCACGGTCGGGATAGTCGGCAAGCATCTCGGAGAGGGTGGCAAGGTCTCTCGGGGAGAGCCGCGACACATCGGCGAGCAGACTTTCGAACATCGTGACATCGCCGATGATCGCGCCCCACAGGCGGATCTTGTCGCGCGTCGCGGTATCAAGCCGGGGATCGGTGCTGGCGGCCCGGGCGAAGGCCAAGTATCTCTCGGCATTGGGAAAAATACGTCGAAGATAGTCGACCAGTTCTCCTCGCGCGCGTTTGGGGATCGTCAGCCCCGATAACAGCCGGATTAGTTCCTCTTCGAGATCGGGGGCGCATTCGAGCGCGTCGCGCGCTGCCGAAAACCGGTGATAATCTCGAGAGCGCAGGCCGCGCTCAATCATCACCCAATAATCGTCGGGAACCGAGCCGCCCAACAGGCGGCAGACTGCGAGCCGGATGATATCGGGTCGATTCGTATCATGCGCGATGTCAATTAGACGGGCCTTGTCGATGCGCGTCGCGTCGAGCCGGGCGATCAGCGCGCCGAGCGCCCAGAGTTGCCTGATGTTATTACGTTCGCGAGCGGTCGCCGCCATATAATCCTCGAACACGGTAGCCGAGAGCGGCATCACCAAGTCCTGCAAGAGACCGATGTTGGGCGAAATCTCCTCAGCGATATGTGCGCGCAAGACGTCCAGGATTAGTGCGTCGTCGGCAAGCTTGGCGAGGATATCGCCGGCGCCGTCATGAATCAGGTATTTGTTGTGAAGTTTGGTGCGAAGCTCCGGCAGTAGCGGCTCGGTCCAGCGATCGAGCAAAAGCTGACCGATCCGTTTGCCCGTCCAAAAGCTGGCGTGGGGCCATGCGGCCACGAGTCGGCGGCCGACCGCATTCGTGACGTTGGTATCGCAGCGCATCCCATTAGCGATGCAGCGACCGAGTAACCGCGCCATGCTTGCGAATGCGTCGTCCTGACGGCCCAGAAGCGCCTCGGCGATCCCGGTGGCATCGTCTAGCTGTTCGAGCGCGAACTGGATGGCTTGTGCCCATGGTCGCTCAATCGCGCGACCGGCGCGCGCGGCGATCTCGTCCTTGTGATGAGCAATCAGGTGGCAGGCAGCGAGATATTCCTGGACGATCGGGAACGGGAAGGCGAGCCGACCTCCGCCTTGCCGGCGCAGCAAACCGCAGCGAATGGCATCGTCGTAAAGCTGGTCGGCCGAAATGCCGCCATTGGCATGCGCGGCCATCACCTTGCGTACGTCCCGTTCGCCCACCCCGATCTCGCCGCGTTCGAGCAGCTCAAACGACAGCGCTTCGGTTGCCGCGCGAAGTCGGTCCGGGTCCACCGGCCGCGGCGTGTCCTTATGCGCATCAGGCCGGAACAGTGTCGTTAGATAGTTCTCGATGAGGTCGGCGCGGCCATTTGGAAGCGGGGCCTCGCCATCCCATGTCGCAAGCAGCAGCGAGAGGAACAGTGGTATTCGGATCAGCGCTGCCAGATCCTGATGTGCGTCCATCTTGGCGATGAAAGCCGCGATGCGTGGCGCGCGGAGGTCCGGGCGCCAAGATGTGACGAACCCCTTCACCTCCTCCTCGGACAGCGGCAAGATTTCGTATTTCGGGGCGTCGAAGCCGGCTGGTATCACCGCGGGATCGCGTACAGTCATCATCCATGGGGTGTTGGGGAAGCGCGCCTTGTAGACTTGCACATGGCGGATGACGGCTGCGCGGCGTTCCGGCGCAACTTCGTCCAGTCCGTCGAATAGCAAGACGGCCGAGCCATCCTCGCTCAACTGCTCCCAGTCGAGCGCAACCTTGAATTCGCCGTTGAGCACTGCCGTGAGGTAGCCAAGCACGTCCTTTCCCGTCGTCGCCAGGCCCGCGAGCGGAATGATGGCGGGCACCCTCTCTGTTCGGCTGAGGCGCGACGAGAGGGCCAGGAGCAACGTCGACTTGCCGAAACCAGGTCCGGCGTGAACGATCAACGCTCTGCGCTCGAGCGAGGGAAAATCGCCGAGGTCGATGAGGTCGCTCTCTAGGATCTGCCCGCCCCCTCCGAACTCGTCCTCGATCTGCGATTTTTCTCCTTCACTCGACCGCGCCTGGGGCCAAAGGAACAATGCATCGCAGCTCCCGCCGACGGCAGTTCCGGGGACTGCGATCTGCGCCAGATTCCGAACGGCCTCGAGATAGGCGTCGAGACCCCAGACGCCGGGCGGACGTACGACGACCCCGTAAATCGTTCGCAGGCTCTGACGCAGGCGTGCGCCTTCGAAGATACCGCGCATCCGCGCCTCGCCGCCGGCAAGATCGCGCAGGAAGACGAGGAGCTGATCCTTCGAGGCCGTCGACGGTGGAAGGCGGTAAGGCGCGAAATCACGTACCAGCCGGACATCTTCGATTCGTTCGACGCGGAGCCGCTGGAAGATCCGATGGGCATCGCCGACAAGCGCCTCAATGCTCGTCGCAAGTGCGGCTTGATCGCTGGTTAGGCGCGAACGCCATTCGTCGGCGTTGCCGTGTTGGGCGCGCTCGGCAAGGTCGGTGAGGGTTTGCGCCAGTGGTGACGTCGTCCCAAGCAGCAGGACAAGTCGATCCTCGGCGCTGAAATCCTCGGCCTCACGCTGTGCGACGAAATCGACCCAGAGTTTCTCCCAGGCTTTGCCGCGGGGCGCGATGGTCAGTTTCGCCTGAACCCATTCACGGTGTCGATCGCTGTAGCGGATGACGATGTCGTCGACATGCGCCGGTGCTTCGACACGGACCTCGACGACCCGTTCGACCGGGTTCGCAATGTCCCATCGCAGCAGATCACCTAGATACAGCGCGGCGATGCTGTTCTGGTAATAGATCCCTGCCTGGGTGGTTGGTCCTCCCCGCTCCGTCATCGTGTGTATGTCGTCAATAGATTGAGGCTCGTCCAGCATTAATTTGCTCAAACTTGCCGGTCGAGTGGCTAAGAGTGACCAGCGGTCGTGAGAGCTTTCCAGGCCGCTATTGCCGTCATGTCCCGAGCGGCAGCCTGGCGGAACGGCCATCTTCGAACGCACCGGAAGCAACCTGCGCCAGCGCCCTAATAGGAGCCGTTTGGGGGAACGCTCAGCTCGCGGCAGCTTTCGGGATCGCGTTCTATCTACGCGAACGACCGAAATGGGCGCAAAGCAGACTTGGCTCAATCGCAGCTCGATTATTGTAAAGCGAATTGCTTCGCAGGGATTTGAGGCGCTGCGCCAAGCTATTACACCACGGCAAACTCCACCCCTCACCCGACCGGCTTCGCCGGCCACCCTCTCCCTCAAGGGGAGAGGGGGGAGCCGTGCCCTTGGTTGGTGCCGTGCCGGAATGTCGTGCGGCGGGGGCGCGTTTTTGAGAAAGTTCGCAAACTGGCTCGCCTCTTCGGATGGTCTCTCCGAAAGATGCCAGTGTTGCGTGTATTGTGACGGTTTTATTGCAGTAAATTCTTACGGTTTGGTCAGAACTCGCCGTTACGTCTGTCGATATCCTTGGGGGTTTCGGGTGGCCCAAGTGATGTCGATACTGACGTCAAGATGATCGAAGCGGTGAGATGACCGGACACGAGAGAGAGACTGGGGCGGCGAAGGCGGGTTTGCGTTTCGACAATCCGGTGCAGCATTTTTTGCGGCGTTGGGCTTCGGAAATTCGGCCGGGCGAGACGCTGCCGTCTTATGAGAGCGTGGCGCTCGGGCATCTCGGGCGGCTCATCGAGATGAAGGCGCTGGCGTTTCGCGATGCCGGCGAGGCGGAGGATTTGCGGCTTCTGCGCATCGGCCCCGCCTTTGCCGCCTGGGCCGACACCGCTTTCGATGCCGATGGCGGGGAGAATGGTGCGGCGGTGGTCTCCGGGCTTCGCCGCGACCGCGCCCGCGCCATTTGCGAGGTCATCGCGCGCGCCGAGGAAAGCTGCCGGCCGGAGCGCGTCGAGACGCATATGATCGTCAACGGGGCGATCGCCACCTACGATCTCTGGGCGCTGCCGCTCTCGAACAGGTGGGGGCCGGTGAGCTTCATCCTGCTTCTCGACGAGCACGCGGTGCGGCAGGATCTTCTGGAGACGATGTTCGGCGCCACGATGGAGGGGATGCTGGCGCTGCAGGCGATCCGCGACCGGGCGGGGGCGGCGGTCGATTTCGAGATCATCGCCTTGAACCAGGCGGCGGCACGGCTCCTCGACCGGGAGGCGGGGGCGCTCTCCTGGCAAAGAATGTCCGATCTTGCGGGGCTGTTTCCGGGGCAGGATCTCGTTTCGGCGCTGCTCGCCTGCGTCTGCGACGGGGGGCGGACGCATTTTGAAGCGACGTTTGAGGGGGCGACGTTCGAGGGGGAGGCGGGCACTGCTGGGGCGGGGGCGCGGCATCTGCGCTTCGGCGTGGCGCCGACGGGCGATCTCGTCTCGGTGACGGTGAGCGACATCGCCGACATCCGCGCCCGCGAGGAGGCGCTGCGCACGCTCTTCGACGACAATCCCGTGCCGATGTGGCTCGTCGACAAGGAAAGCCGCCAGATCATCCGCGTCAATCGGGCGGCGAGCGTGCATTACGGCTATGGGCCTGAGGACTTTCTGGCGATGGATGTGCTCGATGTCGCCGCCCCCGGCGACCGCACGCGCATGCGCGAGTTTCTGGAGGCGCTGTCGGAGACGCGCTCAGGGGCTGGCCAGGCGGCGCGGCCGGTGGAGCAATCCTGGATCCATGTGACGGCGGACGGGCGGCGGATCGAGGTGTTTCCCTATGCGCGCGAGCTTTTTGTGGAGCGGCGGCCGGTCATTCTCCTGTCGGTGATCGACGTCACCGAACGGCGCAAGGCGGAGGCGCGGGTGGAGCATATGGCCCATCACGACGCGCTGACCGACCTGCCGAACCGGCTTCTTTTCCGCACGCGGCTCGAAGCCGATCTTCTGCGCGCCAGGCGGACGGAGGGGGCGCTCGCCGTCCTCTGCCTCGACCTCGACCATTTCAAGGGCGTCAACGACACGCTCGGCCATCCGATCGGCGACAAGCTGTTGCAGGCGGTGGCGGAGCGCTTCAACCGCACGCTGCGCGAGACGGACTTTGTTGCGCGGCTCGGCGGCGACGAATTCGCCATCATCCAGGCCGATCTCGACGACCCTTCAGATGCGAGCGGGCTTGCCGGCCGGCTCATCGAGGCGATCGAAAAGCCTTTCGATATCGACGGCCATCAGGTCGCCGTCGGCACCAGCATCGGCATCGCGTTCTCGCCGCTCGACGGGTGCGAGGCGGATACTTTGTTGAAGAACGCCGATATGGCGCTCTACCGCGCCAAGGCCGACGGGCGCAGCACGTTTCGCTTTTTCGAGCCCGGCATGGATGCGCGGCTGCAGGCGCGGCGCGCGCTCGAACTCGATCTGCGCAAGGCGCTGGTGAACCACGAATTCGAGCTCTATTACCAGCCGCTCCTCAATGTCGCGACGCGGCGGGTGACGGGGTTCGAGGCCTTGTTGCGCTGGCCGCATCCCGAACGCGGCATGATCCCGCCCGATGCCTTCATTCCGGTCGCCGAAGAGATCGGCCTCATCGTGCCGATCGGCGAATGGGTGTTGCGGCAGGCCTGCGCGGAGGCGGCGGGCTGGCCGGAGATGATCAAGATCGCCGTCAATCTGTCGCCGGTGCAGTTCAAGACGAAGCGGCTCGTGGAGACGGTCGTCGAGGCGCTTCAGGAATCCGGGCTCGATCCGGCGCGGCTCGAGCTGGAGATTACGGAATCTGTGCTGCTGCACGGCAGCGCGGGGAATGTGGCGGTGCTGCAGGAGCTCAAGGATCTCGGCATCCGCATTTCCATGGACGATTTCGGCACCGGCTATTCCTCGCTGAGTTACCTGCAGAAATTCCCCTTCGACAAGCTCAAGATCGACCAGTCCTTCGTGCGCGAACTCTCCGACCGGCCGGAGGCGATGGCGATCATCCGCGCCGTCACCGGGCTTGGGCGGAGCCTGCAGATGCTGACGACGGCGGAGGGGGTGGAGACGCCCGAGCAGCTGGAACGCCTGTCGCGCGAGGGCTGCACCGAGGTGCAGGGCTATCTCTTCAGCGAGCCGCGGCCGGCAAGCGAACTGGCGCTGCTTCTCGCCTGCGGCACGCAGCCGTTCGAACGCCTGGCGAAAGCCGGCGAGATGGAGCCGGGGGAGATGGAGCCGGGAGAGGCGGGGGAGATGCAGGCGGTGGCGTGAGGGGGCAACATCCTCGTCGAGCGGCCGATCTTCAGAAGCCGAGGGGGCGTCACCGCCCGATCTTTGGGCTGCATTCGCGCGCGAGGCGGATGAAGGCTTTCATGGCGGCAGGTGGGTTGCGGCGGCCCGGATAGTACAGGCAGAGCGGCGCGAGCGGCGGAGTCCAGTCCTCGAGCACGCGGATCAGGCGACCCGCTGCGATGTCTTCCCGCACGTTCGACTCAATGAAGAAGCCGAGACCGATGCCTTCGAGGGCGGCGGTTCGTGCGAGGCTCGCCTCGTCCAGGGTGATCGGCCCGTCGACGTCGATCTGCGCGGTCTGATCTCCTTTTCGGAATTGCCACCGGTAGAGCGCCCCGTTCGGCAGGCGGACGCGGATGCATCTATGGCCGAGGAGGTCGGGTGGGACGCGCGGCCTCTCATGCCGTTCGAAATAACCCGTCGAAGCGACCACCGCGTGCCGCTGGGGCGGGCCCAGCGGCACCGCGATCATGTCGCTCGGCACGAGATCGGCCGACCGCAGGCCGAGATCGAAACCTTCGGCGACGATGTCGACCAGGCACCCCTCGCTGACGAGATCGACATGGACCTCCGGATAGCGGTGGAGGAACGCGAGCACGAGGGGCGAGAGGATCTCGCGCGCTGCCGTGGCGAAGGTGTTGATGCGGATCGTCCCGGAAGGTGTCGCCTGCTGCGACCGCACGACGTCGATCGCATCGCGGATGTCCTGAAGCGGCGGGGCGACCTGGTCCACGAAGATGCGCCCCGCACCGGTCAAGGAGACGCTGCGCGTCGTGCGATTGAAGAGGCGGATGCCGAGCTCCCTCTCCAGCTTGCCGATGGCGTTGCTGAGCGCCGTCGTCGACATGCCGAGATCAAGAGCGGCGGCGCGGAAGGAGCCTTTGCGCGCAATGGCGAGCACCGCCTGCAGATCATTCAACCCGAGCCGATCCATTGTCCCGATTTTCGTGACGCTTCATCCCTCATCATCTCGGTTATCCGGACCTGCGTCCACACATAGATTTGAGGTGAACGCAACGACCAGATGGAGCGGCGGCATGAACCTGCCTTCCCCGATCGAAACCTACTTCGCTGCCGACAGGCGCCACGATCTTGAGACCTTGCTTCAGACCCTTACGCCCGATGCCGTCGTGCGCGACGAGGGCCAGGAGCATTGTGGGCTGGAGGCGATTGCGGCCTGGTGGCGCGAGACGAAGGAAAAATATCGGCACTGCGCGCAGCCGCTCGAAGGGTCTGAGGCGCATGACACATATCGCGTCCGGGCAGAGGTGCGCGGTGACTTTCCAGGCAGTCCGGCTGTGCTGACCTTCGGGTTCCGTCTCAAGGGCGATCGGATCGCCGCCTTGGAGATCGGCGTATGAGCGCCTTCCTCACATTGGAGGGCAAGCGTGTGCTCATCACCTCCGGCACCCGCGGCGCGGGTGCGGCTACGGTCTCCCTGTTTCGCGAGCTCGGTGCAAACGTTCTGACGACGGCGCGATCGAGGCCGGAGAACGTCGACGCGGCGATGTTCGTCGAGGCGGACCTGACCGTTGCCGCCGATTGTGCCAGGCTCGCCGGCGAGGTTCGCGAGCGCCTGGGCGGTATCGACATCGTCGTCCACATGCTCGGCGGCTCGTCAGCCCCCGCTGGCGGTTTCGCGGCGTTGAGCGATGCGGAATGGGCGAAAGAGATCGACCTCAACTTGATGCCGGCGGTGAGGCTCGACCGTGCGCTCGTCCCCGGCATGGTGGCTGAGGGACACGGCGTCGTCATCCACGTGACTTCGATCCAGCGCCAGCTGCCACTGCCGGAGGCGACGACGGCCTATGCGGCCGCGAAGGCGGCGCTTTCGACTTACAGCAAGAGCCTTTCAAAGGAGGTCTCACCGAAAGGGGTCCGCGTGCTGCGGGTCTCGCCGGGCGGGATCGAAACGGAGGCTGCGGTACGGCTCGCCGGGCGCCTGGCGGCCGAGGCGGGCACCGACATCGCGCATGGCAAGCGCATCCTCATGAACGCGCTCGGCGGGGTTCCGATCGGCCGGTTCTCCAGGCCGGAGGAAGTGGCAAGCCTGATCGCCTTCCTCGCCTCCGAGCGCGCCGGTGCGATCACCGGCGCCGAGTACGTGATCGACGGCGGCACCGTTCCGACCGTGTAATCCGGCTCTTCAATCACCCCGGAGTTCGGGTGATTGAAGAGCCGGGCGCGGCCGATGACGGGATGCGCCAGGAGCGAGGCGCCAGGACGGATGCGTCCAGCCAGATCTTTGAAAGTCTTTCGGTGTCCGTCGCCGCGTCGAAGGCACGGATCGTGACATCGTGCATGACCCCCTCGCACAAGACGATGCCCGGAGCAGGTCGCCGGTCTTAACTCCGGCGCCGGACCGCGATGAACGGCGCGGCGGGCATCTTGCAGGTCGGCGAGGACGAAATCGCCGAGGCAATCCGCATTCACTACACCGACACGCACAACATGGCGGAAGGGGCCGGTGCTGCGCCTCTGGCCGCGCTGATGGGCGCGCGCGAACGCTTTCTCGGCAAACGCGTCGCCCTCATCCTGACCGGGGGCAATATCGACATGCCCGTCTTCCGGCAGATTCTCTCGGGCCAAACGCCGGTCGCTTAGATGCGGTGGAGGTCGAACCGGGAGGCGGTGGCGTGCATGTCGAGAACGCCGGGTGGGATTTTGCTGGGGGATGGAGGGCGGACGAGCTGGAGGGCGCCGCGCGAGAGGCGGAACGAGAAGTGGAGCGGGAGGGATGGGCCGGAAGGGGAATGGCAGCTTCTGGGCGGGATTGTAGAAAGCAGCCATTCGGGTTTCCCGGGATACGAGGTATTAAAAGCGCTCTCTTACGACCTAAGATGCGAACGTTTTGCGTGAAAACAGACCACGGTGATTCTATTTCAGATTGAAGCTGCTGACAGTTCGCAGCTGAGGCCAAAACGACGTGTATAGTGGTGAGCGTCAGGTGCAGGAGGATAACTTGGGACACCGCCTTTTTGTGGGTGTTCTGGGCAACCGGAACTCAGGTAAGTCGAGTACGTGGAACACATTATTTGGAGCGACTGTTCGGACGGGTCGAAATAATAGGACTTTAACTCTCTATGGCGGGGAATGTGTAAGGGTCTTTTTAATAAGCGGATCTCCTGAAGAGCGTCAGCTTTACGCGGGAGATATAATAGAAAATAAAGACTGCTGTGTTATTTTATGTTCGATGCAATATATCGAAGCAGTGCGTCAAACGCTCAATTACGTTACCGAGAATGATTTTGACATCTTCGTGCAGTGGCTTAATCCTGGGTATTCAGATCCGGGAGAGAGTTATGACCGCCTCGGACTGCTTCCTTGGCTCATTGGACACGAAGCGACCGTTTCCATGCGTGACGGCAAGGTCGCACCGCAGCACCGGACCGAAGAAATTCGGCAGTTTGTATATGGATGGGCGAAGGCGCGAAAACTCACATTCTCCTGCCCCTAACTGCCTTCGAAAGACGGAGTGGTGCTACAGTATGCAGCGATAGGCAATCGGCTCTAGCGCAGCCGCTTGTGCATCCCATGGAGCATGGACTTGCACTAATCCGCAAGTTGCCTCCGCGTCGCTGACTAGCTCGATACTGCTGACAAGGATTAGAATATTCTGAGGATACCGAGCCTTATGAACTTTTACCTCAGCAGCAGTAATCAGAATCGCCTCGCCGTTCGTGGTGGTGCCTTTCACCTCGACCACGAATTCATTTCCGTTGCGAACAGCCGTGAAATCGAACGACGAGTTGGCGCTGGTGTCTTTAATCTTCTGATAGCCATCGCACACTAGCCATTCCCGGGCGGCTCTCATCGCTCTGCGCTCAACCGAGCGACGCCCCTCGGCCGATAGACCGAACCATGCCCGCCTGTTCCTGGGCGTTTCAAAGGAGCGAAGATTTGACGAACCTCAGCTATTTCTGGAGGTTCGTCGCTTCATAGTGTTTTGAATAAGCAGTGGTACGCTCATAGGCTCTTCCCAAAGCATTTTCCGCACGTAGATCGACGCCCAATCGAAAACCACTTTCTTCGGCTCTCTTCCCGATCGTGTCACGAGCCCACACTAGTAACGGCTCAACTTCTTCCTGTGGCCGTGCGATGTAGCCTTGACCGTCGAACTGGGTCGACCCGTGACTCAGGCATAGCGAAACGCCACCCCCCTCAGGCTCGAACAAATAGACGGCATACCATCCATGCTGGGCTGAAAGCGACAGTTCAGGCGAATACACCCTTACCCAAGGAATAAACGTCTTTCGACCTGTTTCGTCCCGCCCTTCAACATCGATCTGCCCCTGATAAGGCTTGGCTGCTTCAGCCGAAACTGAAGGCCACGTTCGCAATTCCTGCGGAATTGCTCCACGGATCAGGATGCCTCTTCGTTGTATGGCGGGAGTGTTCTTAGCTGAAAAATTTTTTGCAGGTCGAGAACCTCCGAAAACAGATCACGCATGGTCGATAAACCTATATTCCGTTGCGGTTCCTAGTCATTCCATAATGGCCCTTACACCTCTTCCATGCCGAATGTCCGCTTTCAAGCGGCAGATATGGCTATAGGAATGACCTGCATGGGCGCATAGCTGACGCGATTCACGGGCGGCGGATTTCCAACACCTCTTTTGGAGCGCGCGCAATCGACATTGGTTGCGTGCTCTTGTCGCCTGAAGCGCGGGGGCTGGCATCGCAACGGTCCGTGCTTAGAATGAGGCGTGGATGCAGTTGATCGAGACAGATTTGGCCCGCCGGATGACACGCCAATCCTGCCTTGGTTAGGTGGCGCATACACGCATGGCGGTCGCTGGCAAGTAGTGCGTGGCGGTGGCTATTGCTGAGGGACGACGTTGAGGATGGAGCGGCCGGTCTGCAATCGCTTGGCCAGATCCTGGCTTTTTGCTGCGCTCTCCGATCCGCCGGCCGCTACGGGCTTCGCCCGGTGTCTTAGGCGGGACGTGCGACGGCGGGTCTCGGCCCAGAAACTCGCTGACCCGCCGCCATTCGGATCTGCCGGCCCCGGACGGCCGAGGCGGGCACCGGCATCGCGCATGGCAAGCGCATCCTCATGAACGCGCTCGGCGGGGTTCCGATCGGCCGGTTCTCCAGGCCGGAGGACGTGGCGAGCCTGATCGCCTTCCGCCTGCGAGCGCGCCGGTGCGATCACCGGCGCCGAGTACGTGATCGACGGCGGCACCGTTCCGACCGTGTAATCCGGCGCGCCATCACCCCGGAATTCGGGTGATTGAAGCGCCGGGCGCGCCCGATGACGGGATGCGCCAGGAGGGAGGCGCCAGGAGGGATGCGTCCAGCCAGATCCTTGAGAGGTTTTCGGTGTCCGTCGCCGCGTCGAACGCGCGGATCGTGAGATCTTTCAGCAAGACGGTTCCGTTCCGAGCCTTTGCGCATCTTGCTCAAGACAGACGCGCAATTCCCTGGATCAGGATATCGCTGGCGGTTTCGAACGCCATTTCGGGATCGAGCGACCGATAGGCGGGGGCGAGCGCATGCAGATGCGGATATCGTCTTTCGGGCGTTTCCAGGATCTCCTGCGTCTCGGCCTCGGTCGCAGGCCGGATCAGCCCACCGATTTCACCCATGCACAGGCCGATCACGGAGGCATACCAGGCAAGGCAGACAGCCGGGGCCTCCGTGTCGGGGATTCCGGCATCGGCCAGCGCGCGATGCACCATCTCGATATGCGCGAAATCCGAGATGCCGGTGTTGAGAAACCGCTGCGTCAGGCCGAAGGTGTTCGGATGGCCGAGCGCCAGTGTGCGATACTGGCGGGCATGGTTGCGCAGCCTCTCATTCCACGGCTTCGACTCGTCGACAGTCTCGAGCCTTGCCATCAGTTCGTCGGCCATCGCGCGAAACAGGCCGTTCTTATTGCCGAAGTGGTAGAGGATCGCCATCGGATCGCAACCGACGCGCTCGCCGAGCTTGCGAAGGCTGAAGCCGCTCTCGCGGGCTTCTTCCATCAAGTCTATGGCGGTCTCGAGGATGGTGTTCTTCGACAGGTTTCGCGGGCCAGCGGCAAGGTGGCTCGTCTTTCTCGCCATGGCTGTGCCATCCTCTCTTCATCGCGTCGGGCGCATCAGTCCGCCCATGCGGGGTCCCCTGTGAAGACGATCGTGAGCCAGCGATCCGGCCCTTCGCCGCCGATGGCCGCGCCGACCTCTTCACGCAGCGCGTCCCATTCGCGGATGTGGCGCGCCGGTGCATCGGGCGGGACTATGAAATAGAGCTCGATATCCTTCGAGCGGCCGACCCGCGCCACATAGGCGCGGTGCGAAACGAAGCCGTGCTTGTCGACGAAAGCCCTCGCCACCTCCTCGATATGTGACTTCAGGTCGGCGGGCGTGACGAGGAAGATGTCGGCCATCGCCTGCCGCACGGTCGCGACTGGCAGCGGGATGAGAAGCAGACAGACGAGTGTCAGAACCGACGGGTCGATATAGGGCGAAACCCACTGCCATTTCGTATCCTGGATCCCATAGCCCATGCAGAAGGCGATCAGGAGAGCTCCCGTGATGCCCGCGGACATGACCCAGCCTTTGACGTCGAGCCGCACGAAATCGGAATCGATCCCGCGGTTGGCGCGTGTCTCGACGACGGCGGTGACCACGCAGACGATCAGCGTGATGACGGCGTAGACGATGGCCCAATCGAATTCGAGATCGCGGCCTCCTTCGAGCAGGCTGCTGATCGCGTTGAAAAGCGCATAGATCGCGACGCCGATCAGAAGCGTGCCGTTCAGCCCCAGCACCATCGGCTCCAGATGCCAGAACCCTACGGAGAAGCGCTCGTGCAACCGGCGGGGCAGTTTCTTGGAGGCGGCATAAGATGTGATGAGATTGACCACGAGCAGGGACAGGAGGCTCATGCTGGCATCGACCAGCGAATACACGCCGTCGAAGAGGATCGAGAACGAACCGGCGATGAGGCCAAAGCCGATGCCGAGCGCCGAGACCATCAGCGTCATCGCGATGGATGTTCTCAGCACACCACGTTCGTCACTCAGGTCGAAAAGGCCGGGCGTGGCGCTCATGTCTGTGTCAATCATCCGACCATCTGCGCCTGGCGCTGGCGGCACGGGCGACGCGGTCGAGCCCGGATAGGGGTTTTCTACGGTGTAGAATATCTACGGTATAGAAATAATCCGGTCAACTCCCGCACGGTCGAGCCCAGCCCGGACTCTGTGACCTGCATGTCGAGATCGCCGGGCGGGATTTTGCCGAAAGAGAACGCGATGACGGGATGCGCGTTTTGCTGTGGGGCCGCAGAGCCTGCAGCAACCGACATCATGTCCGCCGAAATTTGCTGGGGCACATCCCCAACCGTTGGCTGAACTGTGCGGTCATATGGGCGTGAGAGGAGAAGCCGCTCGCCAGGGCGATGGCGGCCAACGGCGCATCGCCCTTCAACAGCAGATCCCGTGCATGGCGAATGCGGCGGTCGATGATGGCGTCGCGCGGGGTCCGGCCGAAAGCCGCGCGAAAGGCGCGGGTGAAGAAATCGGCCGACAAGTCGAGAGCCTCGGCCAATTCCGCGACAGTCAAAGCCTGGGCAAAGCGCGCTTCGATGATCGCCTCGACACGGCTCATGCGTCTCTGCGTCATCCAATGGGCCGCCAAATCGCGAGGTTCCGAGCCATCGATGATCGCCGTTGCCGCACGCTCGAGGTCGAGGGCCAGCGCTTCGATCGCGAGGGGATCGCGGGTGTCCTGAAGCAGAATTTGCCGGCGCAAACGGTGGGCTGAATTGGTGGCCGCCCGATGGGCAAAATCGCTGAAGTGCCGCTCGCGCGGCCTCGCATCTCGTCCGTTCTTGCGCAGAATTCTGAGATATTCGCCGCCACCTTCAGAGCGCGAGTAGATTTCGCAGCCGGCGGGCAGGTAGGCGAAGCCGTTCGCACGCGCCGCAAAATCACGATTCCTGTCGCCCGCAAAGGCATGCACGCCATTCTGTCGATCAAACGCAAAGCCGATCACCGGCCGTTCGGGCGTGTAGCGCGTTTCGTAGGCCTGCCGGGGGAGGAGCTCCACCCGCCATGTCGCGTCTTCGTACGTCCTGACCGGCTCGGTGGGGCAAGCGCCCATGCTGTGCGTCGTCGTCATGCCGCAGCGTAGCATTTTGCAGTGGCATCCTCACCCGCAGTTCATGGGCGCAGGCGATTTCGCATCGGATTCATGAAAGCCCGCCGGGGCACGCGGGGGGCATGATCCAAGCGCCATTGCCACGCAAGGATTTTGCAATGCTCTTTTCCCTGAACGACCTGGACGCCGCCGTTGCCGTCGTCGGCACGACCGTCAAACCGACACCGGCCTATGCCTGGCCTCTTCTGGCGAGCCGGACCGGGGCGGAGGTCATCGTCAAGCATGAAAACCACACGCCCACCGGCTCGTTCAAAGCGCGGGGTGGGCTGTTTTATGTCGAAAACCTGCGCCGCGCCGGTGCCCTGCCGCCCGGCCTGGTGACGGCGACGCGCGGCAACCACGGTCAATCCATCGCCATCGGCGCCGCCCGAGCCGGCATTCCGGCGAAAATCATCGTTCCGGAAGGCAATTCGCGCGAAAAGAACGCGGCGATGGCGGCGTTCGGCGGCGAGGTCATCGTCGCGGGCAAGGATTTCGACGAAAGCCGGGAGATTGCGACGGGCTATCAGGCCTCGCACGGCTTTATGTTCGTCCCCTCCTTCCACCGCGATATCGTTGCGGGGGTCGCGACCTACGCCCACGAATTGTTCACCGACCACGCCGATATCGATGCCGTCCTCGTTCCGGTCGGCATGGGATCGGGGATCTGCAGCCTGATCACGCTGCGCGATCTGTTGGGGCTGAAGACGGAGATCTGGGGCGTGGTCGCCCGAAACGCGCCGGCCTTTGCGCAATCCTTCGAAGCCGGCCGCCCCCGGCCCACCTCGACCGCACGCACATTTGCCGACGGCGTGGCGTGCCGCGAGCCTCAGGCGGAGGCGCTGGAGATTATTCTGAACGGCGCGGCGGGCATCTTGCAGGTCGGCGAGGACGAAATCGCCGAGGCAATTCGCATTCTCTACACCGACACGCACAACATGGCGGAAGGGGCAGGCGCCGCGCCTCTGGCCGCGCTGATGGGCGAGCGCGAACGCTTTCGCGGCAAACGCGTCGCCCTCATCCTGACCGGCGGCAATATCGACATGCCCGTCTTCCGGCAGGTTCTCTCGGGCCAAACGCCGGCCGCTTAGAGGCGGTGGAGGTCAAACTGGGGGGCTGTCGTGTGCGGGTCGAGATCGCCGGGCGCGATTTTGCCGGGGGGCGCCGTTCCGGCGATTGTTATGCTTCATAACAGCGGACATTTGCGAGGCGGGACGAGGGCTTTAAGCATCCGCCGAGCCGTGGTCAGCCTGCATGGCATCATAGCGCCGTTTGGCTTCTTCTATTTTATCGAGATTTTCGATTGACCAGTCATAGACTGCCCGGAAGGGAACTTGCAGCGTCTGCCCGAGGGGGGGTGATGGAGTATTCCACGGCGACAGGCGAGGTTGCTAGGACCCGGCGTGAGAGCAGGCCATTGCGCTCCAGCCGGCGCAGCGCCTGGGTCAGTGCCTTGTGGGTGACCCCCTCCATACGGCGCTTCATCTCGTTGAAGCGCGACGGCCGCTCACTGAGGATCGTCAGGATCATCACCGCCCACTTGTTCGCCACCTGATCGAAGAAGGATCGCGCCGCGCAATCGGCAAAGAAAACCGGATCGTGTCCATCAGCCACTAGATATCCTCACATCCATCTGCGCACTTTCAGGTGCGTAATTGATCCTAGATATCCGATGTGCATCTTGATGTCAGCTTCTATGAGAAGTGGCGCGACAACGGCATCAGGACCAGATGGAAATGGATCAACCGAGTTTGTCGAGGCGAAGTCTGCTTGGTTTTGCAGGTGCTGCGGGCGTCATGGCAATGGTGCCGGCCCGCGCGGCGGCAGCGGCGCGAACAACCGCCCGCCTTTTCTCGACGGAAAGCGGCAAGGGCCGAAATCTCCTCCTGCTCCACGGATGGACGGCGGACTCGAACGATTGGTGCTGGCAGCTTCCCGTTCTGGAAAGTCGCTATCGCACCGTGGCCGTCGATTTGCGCGGGCACGGCTGGTCGGAGGTCGTTCCGTCGGGCGCCTACGACCCTGCCGACTACGTCTCGGACCTGGAGGCGTTCATCGACACCGGATATCCGACGGAGCGGTTTGTGCTGGTCGGGCATTCGATGGGTGGGCAGCTTGCCGCCCGGCTTGCAGCCAAGCGGCCCGACATCGTGGATGCCGTCGTGTCGGTAGATGGCTCTTTGGGGTTCGCCGAAAACCTCACTCCGGTATTCCAGAAGGTCAACGCCGCTCTCGGCACTGGTGATCCTGGATCGGTCGCGCCTGCGCTCTTCGAACAGTTCTACGATCCGGCCACGGCTCTGGCGATGAAGCGCTGGCACGCGCGGCGGGTCCAGGGCATGCCCGCCCATGTGGTGCGTGAGACGTTCGGACCACTGTTTCTAGGGGCCAACCAGGTCGGCGTCGGCGCGCAGAGCGAAGTCTTCTGTCGCAAGCTTCGCGTGCCGGTCTATCATTTGTGCCGCGACGACGCGCAAGCCGAGCGGATGCGGCCCTGGTTCTCTCATCCAGCGTCAAAGGTCGAAGCGTGGGAGCATGCCGGGCACTGGATCATGCAGGACCGTCCCGAAGACGTGAACGCCGCGCTGACGGCGTGGATCGACGGGCTGTGATTGAGCTGCTCCGATCCCGACAAATCACGCCGCAGTAGACTCTGCGGTCGCAGCACCATCGGCTGTGGTCAGATGCGACTGTCCTAGAGGCCTTTTGCCAAGCCGTCCGCACCCCGATTTTGTTTTCGCCCGCTACGTGAGGAACGAGCTTTCAATAGTTATCCGAGCGGCATTGAATGGCAAGCTTGGGCGCGTTGCTGACGCGATTGACGGGCGGCGGGGGATGGAGGGCGGACCGGCAGCTCTATGGACGGTATGGCGAAAAGCTGCCCTTCGGCTCCCGACTCTTTGCTGCCATGAAGACCCCAGTTGCGTGGTCCCGAGAGCTATCAGTGCGGATCGCCGATGTGGCGTGAATCCTGAATGCCTCACCGTGCCGATGTCAGAGCGCCTCGAAGGTCCTGCCTGGAGCGAGGGATCAGGTCGAGCGCCCGTTTGCCGTTCGCATCTCGCAGGCTTTTATCTGCACCCCGTTCGAGAAGAATTTCAATCGAGGCGGCGTCGATGGCGTTCGGTGCCGCGATGTGAAGGACTGTCTGCCCTGCATTGTCCTGTGCGTTGATATCAAGACCTTCGGCCAGGAGGAGGTCGAGGATCTCCACCTCCTTCGGGAAGTCTGCGCGGATCACACTATGCTGTTTGTAGAGGCGGTGCAGGAGCGTGCCGCCGTCGGGCATGCGCTCGTGCGAATCGAGACCGTAAGGCCTCATCAACTCGAAGGCCGGGACGTTGGTCGCATAGCCGAGCGTGGGGTAGCCTTCGCCGTCGCGTTTGGAGGGATCTGCTCCGAGATCGAGAAGCGTCTCGGCCAGTTCGATTCCGCGCAAGTCAGCGAGCATGAGCGAAGACTGCAGCGGCGTATAGACCGGGTCGGTTTCACTCTTCCGCCCGTTCGGAGATGCGAGGGCATTCACGTCGGCTCCGGCTTCGACCAGAACGCGGGCGACAGCGGCCGAACGCGTGAAATGGAGCGGCGTCGTTCCGTCCGGGGCATGATAGTTCGGGTCGGCGCCGTACCGTAGCAGGATGCGGGCGCTCTCCGGCCCGCCCCACATCAGCATGGTGATGCCGTTGTCCCAAGGGGCATCCGGCGCGGCGCCGCTTTCGAGCAGCGTTTCGAGCATGGCCAGGTAGTCCTGCGGCGTGATGAATGCTTTAACGTCCCGCTGAAGCAGCGGCTCCAACGCCTCACGTCTGAGTGCCGCGGTCTCGGCATCCATCTCATCGCTGTCCAGGCCGTATTCTTCTCTGAGCTGTAGTTCGAGTTCCTCGGAATTTGCGGCGACGAGGCGCTGGCGCTGGGTCATGAGGAGGTGGATGGGCCAGTAGCGCTCATTCTTCCAGCCATCGACGCGCGCGCCCTTACGGCAGAGCCAGCGTAGGGTATCAACCGACGCACGGGATACAGCCTCCGCAACGGCCAAGTGCCGTGTGTCGAGCGAGGCGCCATGCGCCAAAAGTCGCTCGACAAGGCTTGTGTCGTTGCGACGAACGGCAAAGGTCACGGCCGTGGCGAACTCGTCGTCGGATGATGATGACGGCCCGTTCCGTATCCACTCCGGGTTCCAGACCACATCGGGACGGGCGCCGCCGGCCAAGGCGGCCATCGCCGCAGGCGTGTCGCCGCGTTGCGCGGCCTCCAGTAGGACTCGCTCGGCCGCGGTTTCGCCGAGGATCACCGGCGGCGGCTCGTCAGGCTCCACCACGGCCGGGTCACTCTCCAGCCATCGCCGCCACTCACGCCCGCCGGGACTGTCGGCACGCAGGTAGTAGCGATCCTCGTCCCATTCGCCGAAGAGCATCCACGAGGCCCATTCGGTACCTGCCTGGCCGAGCCGTGCCATCTCGGAGACGAATGTCAGGAAGTCGGGCGCGAGTGCCTGCCCATGCAGCACCTCCAGCTCATGGCTGAAGTAGCGGACGGGATGCGGGCCGTCAGCCCGGCGCATGTCGATCGTCAGGATGTCGCCGTTGATCAGCCAGAACACCGGGAACTGCCGCTCCCACATGTCCGGGGTGTTGGGCGCTTCGCTCTCGTCCACCTCGGCCAGACCCTGCTTCATGGCGAGGAAACCCGGGATCGCATGGTTCTCGATCTGGTCGAAATCCCAGACGAAGCCGCGGTTGAAGCTGCTGGTCGGGAAGTTGCGCTGCTCCATCGGGGTGAGATGCGAAGGCATGTTCCATCCGAACCTCACGCTAGCGGCACAGCCCGACAGCACCTCGCGAAGCTGTTCGGGAATGGACATTCCCGCCGCCGCCTCAAGGCGCCGCAGCGCGGCCCCACTGGCCGGGGCAGAAATCGCCAGGGGAGATAGGTTCCAGCCTCGCCGCTCGGCGACCCGTTGCATCCATCTCCAGTCGGCCTGCCACTGGTGCCACAACTCATTCATCCTCGCGTTCTTCTCCTTGCAGCCTGCAAGCGTCAGCCCGGCTGCCGAGAACGCGACCATTTGGAGGAATTCACGCCGATGCTGCACGAAGCCTCGCGATTCAGTCCTTGGATGGTCCAACGTAGTCGAGCTTACGGTGAATGCTACCCCGGGTCCGAGGTCCGCTATTCGGGAAAGCATCCCGAAAGTGGACTGGAAGCTAACTATCCAAGCCATCTATGGGGCGGTCGTGATGGGCCGACAGGAGACCAGTAGATTTCGAGTTCAGCAGGCGGGAACGGCGGCCTCCGAATGAACGCTCGCCCGGCGAACGCCGCGCGGCCGGCCGTCTTTGAAATCACCAGTTTGAGATCACCAGTTTGAGATCACCAGGGCAGCGTATTGCCTCGCCGGTCCAGATAACGGTGCTCCCGGCATCCCATATTGGCTTTCAGCACCTCGGCCATTCCGGTCACGCTTTCCTCGACGCTGATCTCCGCCTCGACCGTGCCGTCCAGCGTGCCCATGGCGGTGGCGACCCAGCCGGGATGGATCGACAGGACGGTCAGCCCGGTGTCGGCATGGATCGTGCGGGCGAGCATGTTGAGGGCCACCTTGCTGGCCCGATAAAGGTCCAGCTTCAGGCCCGGCTCCGTGTTCATCGCGATGCTTGCGCGGTGCGACGACATCACCGCGAGCGTTCCGCCCTCGTTCAGCCGGTCCAGCAAGTGACGGGCCAGGCGGATGGGACCGAAGCAATTGGTCATCATGATATCGGACAGCTCGTCCTCGGTCGCCTCAACAACCGAGTTGTGCAGCGGGCCGTAAACACCGGCGACCAGGAAAATGACGTCGAAGGTGCCGATCTGAGCGCGCAGCGGCGCGATCTCGTCGGCCCGCGTGACATCGACATGGGCGACCTTTGCGACTTTGCCCAGACTGCTCGTGTCTGCGCCGTAACGGGCAGTGCCGGTGACCTGCCAGCCCTGTGCGTGAAGGGTCTGCGCCAGGCCAAGACCAAGACCGCGTTCGGCCCCGATCATAAGAATGGAGGGCATCGTCTATCCTTTCAAAGTGCGGTGAAGCCGCCATCGGCGGTCACAAGCGTGCCCGTCATGAAGGCGGAGGCGGGCGAGGCGAGGAAGGCCACGACCTCGGCAATGTCCTGCGGCTGGCCGACGCGACCCAGGGGATGGGCGGCGCCATAGCTGGCCAGAGTGGCGCGGCTGTCGGGCACGATATCCTCCAGGATGTCGGTTTCGATCACGCCGGGCAGGACCGCATTGGCGCGAATGCCGCGATCGCCATATTCGACCGCAATGACCTTGGTCAGTTGTGCAATCGCGCCTTTGGACGCCGCGTAGACGGCGGTATCCTTCATCGCCACCTGCGCCACGATCGAGGCCATGTTGACGATGACCCCTCCGCTGGACAGCATGGCCCGTACCGCCTCGCGCGCATGCAGGAAGGTGCCGCGCGCGTTGACGGACATCACGTCATCCCAATCCGCCAGGCTCATGTCGACGAGCGGCTTGTTCATCGTCCGGCCGGCGTTGTTGACAAGGATGTCGAGCCTGCCAAAGCGTTCCACGGCCAGGGCGACGCTGCGAATGGCGGTTTCTTCATCCGCGATATTTCCGGTCAGGGTCGCAATGCCGTCGGCCGCAAGATCATGCACGGCTTCCGACATGTCTGTGGCGAGGATCTGCGCGCCGCGTGCGCGCAGTGTCAGGGCCGTGGCGCGGCCGATCCCGCGGGCGGCACCGGTCACGAGGGCTGTTCGGCCGGCAAGATCTTCAGTCATACGTATCTCCTTTGCGACGGAGATACGCGTGGCTGCAGGGCTTTATAATCTACGAAAGATTTATTAGGCTTGTTAGGTCAGCTTCACAATTGCATCCATGACGCCCACCGATTTCGCGCAAATTCGTGCTTTCCTTGCCGTCGCCGAGACGCTCAATTTCTCGCGCGCGGCCGAGAAGCTGGGCGTCACGCCCTCGGCTCTCAGCCAGACCATCCGCGCCTTTGAGGCCGAGGTGGGGCAGCAGATGTTCCAGCGGACGACCCGAAGCGTGGTGCTGACCGAGGCGGGCGCGCATCTGAGGGGCCGCATGGAACCTGCAGTGGCGGAAATGTCCGCGGCGCTGGCACAGGCGCACAGCAAGGGCGGCCCACGGGGAACGGTCCGCATCGTCACGTTCCGGTCGGCCGCGGAGAGATTCCTGCTGCCGGTCCTCCCCGACTTGCGTCGGGACCTGCCCGAGGTGACGCTCGACATCACTCTGGACGATGCCGTCAGAGATCCCGTCGCCGATGGCTTCGACATCGCCATCCGTATCGGCGAGGTCATCGCTCAGGATATGATCGCCGTGCCCTTGGGCGCGGATCTGCGCCAGATCGCGGTCGCGTCCCCTGCCTATCTGTCGCGGCACGGCGCCCCCGGTCATCCGCGCGATCTATTGGCCCACGATTGTATCTGCTGGCGCTGGCCCGGCCAGTTGCATCCCTTTCCGTGGGAGTTCTTCGAGGACGGCCGCTGGTTCTCCATCACGCCGTCGGGGGGACTGGTCGTGAATGATAAGACGGTGGCGCAAAGGGCGGCTCTGGACGGGCTTGGCATCGCCTTCGCTATCGAGGATACGGTTCGTGATCATATTGCGGCAGGGTCTCTGACCCCCTTGCTGGAACGCTGGAGCGCGCCGTTCGCGGGCTTTCATCTGACCTACCCCCGCCAGCGTCATATGCCCGCCGCGACGCGCGCCGTCATCGACAAGATCAGGTCGGACGTGCGGAAGGACGCGAGATAACACTCCGAGACGAATGGCAGTCTCGTTCGCGAATGCGCTGCTGCTCTTGGTCACGCGAATATCCGCTTTTGGGCAGAAAGCTTGGATACGGGAACGGTTGGAAGGGCGCATTGCTGACGCGATTCACGGGCGGCGGATTTCCAACGCAGCTTTCGGAGCGCGCAATCGTCTCCGATGGCATCCAAGATCGGAGCGGCCGTTGGTTTTGACAGAGCCGCGCCGCGCGATCAGTCTCTTGGGCGGGGCGCAGGATGGGCCTCAGATGTCGATTCCGGTGAGGGGAGATCAGATGGATCTGATTGATATTGCATTTGTCAGAAACGCTCTGGGGGTGCTTTTCACTATCAGCCTTTTTGTTGGTTTTATTAATACGTTTATAGTTATCGGAAAACTTAACTTGATCGATATGAAGCCTTCGACTCTGGGGCGGTGCGCGGCTAAGAGTTCAGAGCGGTTCGGATATTTGTTTACGAAGAAGGAATTTCGCCGAGATAGAAATATCATGTTTCTTTCCATGGGCGGTTTCTTTTCGTTCATGTCGCTCGCCATTCTCACGGCGGTCGCTGGCAAGTAGGGCGTGACCTGCGGGCGAGGCCCGGCTTTCTGCTGCCCGGAGAGGTGGTGTTGAGAGAATGGCCCCGGACGGGTTGTCGGCGCCGTGGAATGGTCGCGGATGCGGCCCGTGGGCGGTGGCTATTTTGCCGGGGCGACGGTGAGGATGGCGCGGCCGCTCTGCAATCGCTCGGCCAGATCCTGGCTTTTGGCCTGGCTTTCCGAGCCGCCGATCGGGAGAGGGCCGCCGTAGATCGGTGAGTGGATCATCGGCGTGACGAGCACCTTGCCGTCGACCATGACGGCGATCTTTTCCTGCAGATGGGCCTGCGTGAACCGGGCGAAGGCTTTCGCGCTGTCATCGTCGAGACGGATGACGACCTCCCATTGCCGGCTCGCCTCGTTGAACACGATCTCGGCCTCTGCCAGCGACAGCGCGAGCGTGTCCGCCAGGGCGTGCGTCGGCAGAAGGCCAGCGAGGAGGGCGGCGGCGAAGATGTGTCGTATCCGCATGGGTTTTCCGGGTTCGGTCGTCAGACATGAGAATGCGCAAGGGGGCGGCGCATATATGGCGGCCATCGGAGGCGCCGGCACGATCGATGCGTCCGCCTAGTCTCCGAGGATGATTCCGGCCCGTCTCAGCCATGCTTCGGGGTTGGCGGATTGCGAGGTTCCGCCGGCTGCGCAGACCAGGGGACGTACCTCTCGGTTGGGAGGCCATTCGACCTTCGCCTTGTCGAGCGCCGCGAAGTCGCAAAAGACCGGGCTCGTTTCTACGAACTGGGTGGGAAAGTCTTCGATGATGCCCGTCACGCAGGAAAGCCTTTCCTCTCCATGCCCGGGGCACAGCAGCCAGACGAAGCTCATCAGCACGACGTCGCTGCGATAGCGAAAGGAGCCGTCGGGATCGACAATTCGATCGCCCAGTTCCGGCTCCATGGATCTTGCGACGTAGAAGCCGTGAAGGGCGGATCGTTGCGCTTCAGCGATCTCAACGGTGCTGCTGGTGGCGATGTTGAGGATGGCGCGGACCGTGGAGCTCGGGCAATTCGCATCCGGCACGGGCGAGCGTCCATTGCGCAGGCCGCTGAAATAGTCGAGCCACGGGCCGACCTCCTCGATGCGTTCCAGGACGAAAGTCTGCCGTTCGCAGAACGCCTTCGCCGCATCGAACGGCTTCGCCTCGGCGGCTTGTGCCTGGATCGCGAAGAGGGCTGCGGGTATCGCCACAAACAAAGCGGCTCCCCACGAAACAAACGGCTGCTTTGGCTGTCCCATGGTTTCCTTCCTGCTGTCCGAAGAGGGGGTGCCGGCGAGGGGTCTCGGTTTTCTGTCATAAAACGTCAAGTTCGCGACTCGGTTATGCTCCGAAGCGATACGCATGGGGTCGGATGTGCCGTATGCGGCGGGGCCTTGGGAGGCAGGAGGGAGATGCTCTGATGTCTGAGGAGTTGGCGGCGCTGAAGCGGCGGTATCCGGGGGCGGAGACGTTCAAGTTCGGCGACAGCGCCGCGTTGTGCGACACGCTTCTTGCGCTGGTGCGGGCCGGCAAGAAGGTGGCGACCTGCGGCGCGCTGCGGGACTTCGAGGCTGGCGAGCCGATGCCCACCATCGGGCGGCGGGACATCGCGCTCAACTGGGACGACACGCCGGCGCTCGTCATCGAGACGGTCGAGCTGGTCGAATGCCGCTTCGACGAGGTGACGGAAGCGATGGCGCTCGCCGAGGGCGAGGACGACAGCCTGGAGGGCTGGCGCGCGGGCCATCGCGGCTATTTTGAACGCAATGGCGGGTTTTCGCCGGATCTGCCGATCCTTTGGGAGCGGTTCGTTCTCATTGAAGATCTGGCGCGTTGAGGATTTCGCCTGAGGGCGCGGAGGTGGTGCGGCGGTGGCCGGCGGGCGCGATGCGCCGGACGCGGCCGCGTTTTCACCCGGCAGGAATGTCTTCATCGCGAAGGCGCGTCGTCCTTCCGAAAAGGCGCCGTCACCCCGAAAGGGGATTTCGGGGTGACGGGGGCGGGTCAGGCGGCGAGTTCGAGGCGCCCCGCATAGAGTTTCTCCCACAGGGCGCCGATCACGCGGCGCTCGTAATTCAGGCCGAAACCTTCCACGACGAGGCGTTCGAGCTCGGCCGGGGAGGCGATCTGCCAGTCTTTCGTGACGCCGTCGGCGCTGACGCGCTTTGCCGTCCGGTTCATCAGGGTGAGCTGGGCTTCGGGGCGCGTCAGGCTCAGCATCAGATTGTCCGGGAAGGGGGCGCCGGCCCGCCAATGGGTGCAGAGATAATTGGCGCTTTCGATGTCGATGGCGGTGAAGGGGCTGTCGTCGAAGCCGAAGAGCTGGAGAAATTGCTCGCCCTCGCGCCGCTGGAGGAGGGTCTCGCCGGTTGCCGCGTCATAGCCGAAGCGGAAGGTGGCGCCGGCGACCGTCTGCTCCTCGTTCATAACGAGTTCGAGCGGGCCGAAGGGGCCGGGACCGCCGAAGCCGGCATCGACGAGATAATCGCGCCCTTCAAGCGTTGCGATCCAGGCGAGATGGGCACGGATGCCGCCCGTCGCAGCGCCCATGCGGACGCGGGCGAGAACCGGCCTTGCGGTGAAGCCGAGCGCCTTCAGCGCCGCACCGAAGAGGCCGTTCAATTCGAAGCAATAGCCGCCGCGCCGCCGGATGACGAGTTTCTGCCAGATCGCGTCCGGCGAAAGGTCGGGGACGATGCCGAGATAGGGCTCGATATCCTCAAAAGCGATCGTCGCCATCTGGGCGCGCTGGAGCGCGGTCAGGCCTTCCAGGGTCGCCGGGCCTTGGCTGAGCCCGATGCGGGCGAGATAGGTCTCTAAATTGAAAGACATGGGTTGCTTCTCCCGGTGGCGCGCCTTGGACGTGGCGTGGCGCGGTCGGACGGCTTTTAGAAAGAGGGGCGGGCCGGCGCTTCCTAAATGCCTCTTAAGGGCGGCGACGCGATCCTAAAATTCGCCTAAGCTCGGGCGGTGCCGGCGTGGGCCGGGGTTCGGGCGTCATGGCCATGCGGATCGACCAGGAGCTTGCCGATTTCATCGCGAGCCCCGTGATGATGATCGTTGGAACGCGCGACCGGGCGAACCGGGCGGAGATCGGCCGGGGCGTCGGTGCGTGGTCGGTGCCGGACGCAAGCGCGGTCGAGATCGTCGTCTCCGCCTGGCAATGGGGGGCGACGGTCGCCAATCTCCGCGACACCGGCGCTGCGGCGATCACCTTCACGCGGCCGGTCGATTACGTCTCCTACCAGGTGAAGGGCCGAGCGCTGGTGGGCGAGGCGCCGCCCGCCGCGCGCGACCGCTCGGCCCGCTATATCGCGGCGATGACGGAGGCGCTCGCCGCGCTCGGCGTGACGCCGGCGATGAGCTCTCTCTGGCTTTCCGGGCGCGAGCCGGTTCTCGTGCGCCTGGCGATCGAGGCGGTCTTTCACCAGACGCCGGGGCCGCGCGCCGGCAAGGAAGTGGAGGCGGAGAGGTGAGCCTCAGCCTTGCAGATCTTTCGGGCTGTTTCGAAGGCGTCATTCCCTCGGTCGTTGCGACCGTCGCCGAGGACGGCACGCCCAACGTCTCCTATCTCTCGCATGTGGTGCGGGTGGACGAGGCGCATGTGGCGCTGTCGAACCAGTTCTTCACCAAGACCGCCGCCAATCTGCGCGCCAACCCGGTGGCGACGCTTCTTCTGGTCGATGGGCGCGACGGACGGCAGTTTCGCCTCGGCCTCAGCTTTCAGCGCCGGATGGAGGAGGGGCCGCTCTTCGTGCGGGTCGCAGCGCTGCTTGCGGCGACGAGCGCGCAGGTCGGCATGGCCGGCGTGATGCGCCTGCGCAGCGTCGATGTGTTTCGCGTCGAGGATATCGTCGAATGCCCCTCGCCCGAAGGCGGCATGCCGGCGCCCGTTGCCCGCGAGCCGAGCCTTGCCGAGGTCGCAGCCGTCGTCGAGCGGATTGCGGGGGAAAGCGAGCTCACCGGGGTGGTCGACGAGATCCTGCAGGGGCTCAACCGGCAGTTCGGCTATCGGCATGTCATGGTTCTGGTTGGACCGAACGGGGGACCGGGCGGGGGCGCGAGCCCCGTGGCGAGTGAGGGCGCGGGCGCAGAAGGGAGCGGCGGGACGCTGACGACGATCGGCAGTCTCGGCTACGAGCGCTCCGGCATCGGTTCGGAAGTGGCGGTCGGGGAGGGCGTGATCGGCATGGCCGCCGCCCGGGGGCATACCGTGAAAGTGAGCGATATGAGCCGCGTCCGCCGCTATGGCGCGGCTGTGCGGCAGGCGGGCGCGGACGAGGACCGGTCGCGCATGATCGCGCTGCCGGGGCTTGCCGATGCGATGAGCCAGATCGCCGTGCCGATGATGGCGCATGGCAGCGTGCAGGGCGTGATCTTCGTGGAAAGCCGCGAGCGCCTCGCTTTCGGGACGAGCGCGGAGACGGGGCTTGCGATCGTCGCGCATCAGGCGGCGCAGGCCGTCGCGCTTGCCGAGATGCTGGCGCGCGAGAGCGCTTCGGACGAGGGGGAGGGCGCCGCCGAGGAGCCGCCCGAAGCGACGTTTCAGGTCGATCATCACGCGTTTGACGACAGCGTCTTCATCGACGGCCGCTATGTCATCAAGGGCGTGGCGGGCCGGGTGCTCGTGCATCTCCTGGACGCGTATCTGCGCGAGACGCGCACGGATTTCAGCAATCGTGAGATCCGCCTGGCGCGCGATCTCCGGCTCCCGGACTACAAGGACAATCTGGAGACGCGGCTTCTCCTTCTGCAACGCCGGCTCGACGAGCGGGCGCTGCCGGTGCGCCTCCTGCGCCAGGGCCGCGGGCAGATCCGGCTCGTCCTCAAGGGCCAGCCGGTGCTGCGCCATCTCGACAGATGACGCAGGCCCTGGCGGGTTTGAAGCGCCGTCTCAGGCGACGGTGAGGACGATCTTGCCCTGGATGTGACCTTGCGCAGCGCGTTCGTGGGCCTGACGCGCTTCGGCGAGCGGGAAGGTGCTGTCGATCATTGCGCGAAAGGTGCCGTCGTCGAGGCGGCGGGCGAGTTCGGCAAGCTGCGTGCCGCTCGAGCGCACCTGCGTCGCGGAGACCGTGATGCCGCGCTTCTCGGCTTCCTCAGTGCCGGCAAAACCGAGCGGGAAGATCGGAAAGAGGGCCCCGCCGGGTTTCAGGGTGGCGAGGAAGCGGCCGGTTCGTGGGCCGCCGACGGCATCCACGACGAGATCGAGATCGTGGACGACCTCTTCGGGCGGAGTCCTGGTGTAGTCGATGACATCATCGGCGCCGAGACCGCGCAGAAAAGCCTCGTTGCGGCCGGAAGCGACGGCGATGACGCGCGCGCCCTGCCACTTTGCGATCTGCACCGCGAAATGCCCGACGCCGCCCGCCGCGCCGTTGACGAGCACGGTCTTGCCGGCAAGGGGGACCGGGCGATGCTGCGCCGGCTGCAACGGGTTCGGCTCATCGTGGCCGAGGTCGATCAGAAACTGCCAGGCGGTCAAAAGCGACATCGGGGCGGCGGCCGCATGGGCGTGATCGATGCCGGCGGGTTTTCGAGCAAGCTCGGACGCCGGCACGGTGACATATTCCGCGTAAGCCCGGCTTTGCCCGGCGAGACCTTCGGGAAAGCGCACCATCGCATAGACGTCGTCGCCCGCTGCGAAACCTTCGGTGCCGGGGCCGAGCGCTTCGACGGTGCCGGATATGTCGGTTCCCGGAATGGCCGGGAAGTCGACCTTCGGCTGCCATTCGAGCGGCAGCATGCTGTAGCCGTCGCGCAGGTACCAGTCGGGCGGGTTGAGGCCGATCGCATGGACGCGCACGAGGACTTCGCCCGGTGCCGGCGAGGGCTTCGGCGCGTCCTCGTAGCGGAGCACGTCCGGCCCGCCGAAGGCGTGGAAGCGAACGGCTTTCATGGTCTCGCTGAGGGTCGCAGGCATCGTCTCTGGCGACATGGCTTTCACCCTTGCGGTGGATGGGATAGGAATATCCGGAACGGTGCTCCATATATTCGGAGCAGTGTTCCGTTTGTCAAGGGGAGAGAATGCGAGCCGACGCGAGGAAGAATTACGCGCAGCTTCTGGCCGTGGCGCGCGAGGTGGTCGCCGAAGAGGGCGCCGATGCCTCGCTGCGCGATATCGCGCGCCGGGCCGGCGTCGGCCTGGGGACGCTCTATCGCCACTTTCCGAGCCGCGAGGCGCTGCTCGATGCGCTGCTGCGCGAAAGCTTCGATGCGCTGACGGCGCGGGCCGCGGAGCTTGAAGCCACACATTCATCGGGGGATGCGCTGGTGGCGTGGCTGCGCGAGGCCGTCGCCGTCGCGCACAATTTCAGGGGGGCGATCGAGGCGATGGTGGCGGCGATCGCCGACGAGGCCTCGGCGCTTCATGCCTCCTGCCAGGAGATGCACGCGGCGGGCGGGCGGCTTCTCGCCCGGGCGCAGGCGGAGGGCGCGGCGCGGGCCGATCTCGACGGCACGGACTTCTTTGCGCTGTTGAGTGCGCTCGCGTGGCTGCGGGATCAGCCGGCGCTTCGGGCGCGGGCCGACCACCTTTTCGACGTGATCGCCGGCGCCATCCTGACGAAGGGGTGAGGCGTCGGCGGGTTTGTCTTCGGGGCGGCTCAGGCGGCTCTGGGCCTGGCCTAAGCCCGGCCCAGGCCTGGCCTAAGCCCGGCCCAGGCCTGGCCACAGGTTTTCAGCCCGTCTCGATTTCGTCGAGGAAGGCCGTGACGCGTTTGCGGACGGCTTCCGCCCCGTCAAGCTTCAGCACTTCGGCTGCGAGATCCTCGCAGGCGGGCTTTGCGAGGCGGCGGACGGTGAGCTTGAAGGTGCCGATATCGACGGGCTTCATGCTGAACTCGTCGAGCCCGAGACCGAGAAGGACCGGGGCGGCGAGGCGGTTGCCGGCCATCGCCCCGCACATGCCGATCCAGATGCCGGCCTCGTGGGCGGCTGCGATCGCGCGGGCGATCATGCGCAGGACCGCCGGCTGGAGCGGATCGGAGAGCTTTTGCACCTTCGGGTTCGCCCGGTCGGCCGCCATCATATATTGCGTGAGGTCGTTGGTGCCGATGCTGAAGAAATCGACCTCCGGGGCGAGGCGGTCGGCCATTTCGGCGGCGGCCGGCACCTCGATCATGATGCCGATTTCGAGCTTGTCGTCGAAGGGCTGGCCGGCCTTGCCGAGCCTGTCCTTGACGGCTTGCAGCCGATCTTTTGCGGCCCGCAGCTCCTCAAGCGTGGAAACCATCGGGAACATGATGCGCACGGGACCCTCGGCGCTCGCCCTGAGGGTCGCCGCGAGCTGGGTGTCGAAGAGCGCCGTCTCGTCGAGGCTGTAGCGCAGGCCACGCCAGCCGAGATTGGGGTTTTCCTCCGCCGGCCGGTCCATATAGGCGACCGGCTTGTCGCCGCCGATATCCATGGTGCGCACGGTGAGGGGTTTGCCCTTCAGGCCGGCGATGATGCGCTTGTAGATCTCCGTCTGCTCGTCCTCGTCGGGCGCCGCGTCGCGGTCCATGAAGAGGAATTCGGTGCGCATCAGGCCGATTTCTTCCGCGCCGCTGTCGGCGACGGCGGCGAGCTCTTCGAGCGAGGCCATGTTGGCGGCGGCGCGCACGCGGTGGCCGTCTTTGGTTTCGGCCGCGAGGTCTTTGGCCGCTTCCGCTTCGGCGCGAAGGGCTTCGAAGGCGGCGCGGTCGCGCTCCATCCTGGCGATGTCATCCGGATCGGGCGCAAGATCGAGACGGGCCTTGCCGCCGTCGAGCAGGACTTTCTGGCCGTCTTTCACGCCGTTCAGCCCCTCGCCGAGGGAGAAGACGACGGGGATCGACAGATTGCTCGCCAAAATGCCGGCATGGGAGGTTTCACCGCCGACCGCGGAACAGATGCCGAGAACCGACGTGTCGGCGAGGCGCAGGACGTCGGAAGGGCGCAATTCGTGAAACGCCAGAATGGCCGGCTCGTCGGGGAGGGCGGAGGCCGCCTCGTCGCCGACGAGAAAGCGCAGGACGCGCTGGCCGACATCGACGATATCGGCGGCCCGGCCCTGCAGGAGCTTGTCTTCGAGCCCGGAATAGGTGTCGGCGAGCTCCGACATCGTCTCCTGCCAGATTGCGGCCGCGCCGAGCTTTTCGGAGCGGATGCGCTCGCGCACGCCGCCGGTGATTTCCGGGTCGTGGAGATAGGTGATGTGGGCGGAAAAGATCTGGCGATCATAGTCGCTCAGGCCCTCACCCATCGCCTGCATGGCGGCCTTGATCTCCGCTTCCGCATCTTGCAGCGCCTTGTCGAAACGCGCGATTTCGGCGTCGGGATCGTCGATTGCGGCCGCCTCGATCTTCGGCATTTCCTGGCGGACATGATGGAGCGGGCCGAGGGCGAAGCCGGGTGCGATGGTGATGCCGGTCAGCGTGTCGGTCGCCTCCGGTGCCTCCGACGTGCCGGGAGAGGCGGCGGCCTGGGGCTCGGACGGGGACGGCTTTGAAGGTGCGGGCGCCTCGGCCGGCATCGCGTCGTCTTCGCCGAAATTGTCCTCGACGAGGCGGCGCATGGCGGCAAAGACCGCGTCTGCCTCTTCCGGCGCAGCGGTGAGGCGGATGCGGTCATTGCCGGTGACGGCCGAGAGCATGATGCCGTTGATGCTCTTGGCGTTGACCGGCTTCTTGCCCTTGGTGAGGTTTTCCAGACGGATGTCGCCGTCGAAGCCATTCATCGTCTGAACGAGCAGCGAGGCCGGGCGGGCATGGAGGCCATGCCGGTTGCGGATGACGAATTCCTCGGCCTTGGTGTCGCTGTCGTCTTTTGGCGCAGCGGCGTCGGTGTCTTCTGAGTCCGCTTCGGGAGCGGCGATCGCGCCGGCCTCCTGGGCCTCACGCATGACGTCGGCGAGCTTGCCGCCGGAGGCGATCTGCACGGCGGCGGCGAGAACGCCTTCCACCAGCGGCGCGTCGCAGAATTTGACCTTTTCCTGTTCTTCGGGCTCCAGGAGGTCGATCGCCATGTCGGCGCTGAGCTTTGCCGAGCCGAGATCGGCGAAGATCAGGACGCCTTCATCCGACATGACCTCGTGGATCGCCTCCAGGACACGGATGCCATCCGTGCCCAGAGGGTTGTCCGGATCATCGACGCCGCCGGCCGCGGCGATCGGGATCTCGACCTGGGTCATCCCATCGGCGAGTTCCTTCACGCCCTCGGCAAGCCTGGCGCTGTGCGAGACGACGACGATGCCGATCATTGCGACGTCTCGGCGACCGCATCGGCGAGCGCACGGATGATCAGATAGCTCGAGGTCGCCCCCGGATCCTGATGGTCGATGCTGCGTTCGCCGAGATAGCTCGCCCGGCCGCGCTGGGCCTGCATCGGGATCGTCGCCTTCATGCCTTCTTCCGCGGCGTCGGCAGCGGCTTTGAGCGCTTCGGCGGCGCTCTTGCCCTCGGCGACCGCGGCTTTCAGCGCTTCGGCGGCCGGGATCTGCGCATCGAGCATGGTCTTCATGCCGGGTTCGGCGCGGCCGCGTTTTTTCACCCCGGCGATGCCGTCTTCGAACATCGTCACGAGATCGGCCGGCTCAAGTTCGGCCTTGCCCGCAAAGGGTTTGCCGGCGTCGAGGAAGAAGGTGCCGTAAAGCGGGCCCGAAGCGCCGCCGACCTTGGAGATCAGCGTCATGGCGACGGCCTTCAGGACGGCGCCGACATCTTCCTTGTCGGAGAGCGTCGCGACGACGGCCTTGAAGCCGCGGTCCATGTTGTTGCCGTGATCGGCATCGCCGATGGGGGAATCGAGCTCGGTGAGGTAGGCGCGCTTTTCAGCGAGCACCTCGGCGCTCTTCTGGAGCCAGAGGCGGATGGCGGCGGCCGAAACGGCCGCCGTGCTGTTCGTGGTGTCGCTCATGGTCACACACCCCAACGCAGAGCCGGTGTGTTCACCGGCGCATCGTAAAGGCGCAGGATCTCCTCGTCGGCCTTCACCAGCGTGATCGAGACGCCGGCCATTTCGAGCGAGGTGATGTAATGGCCGATGAGCTTGCGGACGATCTTCAAGCCGTGCTTTTCGGCGACTTCGGCGAGCTTGGCGTAGACCGTGTAGAGCTCCGAGATCGGCGTTGCGCCCATGCTGTTGACGATGGCGATCGCCTCGTCGCCGGACTGGAAGGTGATGTCCTTCACCTCGACATCGACCCAATCGCCCTTCTCAGAATCCCATTCGGTGAGCTCGCGGGTGTAGGCGCCGTCTTCCAGAATGCGGGTGGCGAGGATTTCGGTGATCTCGTCGGCGCTCTTGATCGGCATGCGCTCGGTTCCGGGCTCGCCGTGAATGCCGATGCCGATTTCCATCTCGTTGTCGGCGAGTTCGAAGCTCGGCGTGCCGTTCTGCGGCGTGGTGCAGGGGGTGAGGGCCATGCCCATGCTCTTGCCGTGGATGTTGACCTTCTTGCAGAGGGCGGCGAGCTGGTCGAGGTCGTAGCCTTCCTGGGAGGCGGCGCCGCAGACCTTTTCGGCGATGACGGTGGTGCCGAGGCCGCGGCGGCCGGCGGTGTAGAGCGAATCCTTCAAGGCGACGTCGTCGTCGATGACGACGTTGCGGACTTCGATGCCCTCGTCGCGCAGGAGATCGGCGGCCATGCGGAAGTTCAGCACGTCGCCGGTGTAGTTCTTGATGATCTGCAGGATGCCCTTGCCGCCGTTCACGGCCTTGCCGGCTTCATACATCTGATCGGGGGTCGGCGAGGTGAAGGTCTGGCCGGGGCAGGCCGCATCGAGCATGCCCATGCCGACATAACCGCCGTGAAGCGGCTCGTGGCCGGCACCGCCGCCGGAGACGACGGCCACCCGGTTCTGGACGCCGCCGGCGACGGCGACGTAATTCGGGTCGAAATGGACCTCGATCTCAGGATGCGCGAGGCCGAACCCCTTGAGCTGTTCCAGCGTCACGTCTTCGGCGTTGTTGATCAACTTCTTCACGGCTTGTCTTCCTTTTCAGGAGTGGGGAGCTTGGGTGGCGCTGAGATATCGCGCCTCTGCGCCGGGCCTCGGGCCATGGCGCAGCATCTGCCTCTCGGCATGGAACGGCCTTCATGACGCGCGGCAGGTGCGCCGCGGAAGGTCGTCGGGTCCGAGATGAAGATAGGGGAGGAGAGGGCGTTTCGAAGCCCCGTGCAGCGTCTCGCCTTCACATGCGGCGGAAGGCGGGCGGCGGAAGGGGAAGCTGCGCCCGGGCGACCGGATGTGCGGATCGGCGCGGGGCCGGCAATCCGGGAGATGAGACCAGCGGAGGAAATGAGAATGGCGGGTCTGGCGCCGGATTTTTCAAAAAACAGCGTCGATATCGGGGGCTTTGCGCCCTCTGAACTTACTTTTTCAAGTATAGATCCCGACACCATACGCCTATTCTCTACGATGACATCAATTTTCCCGTGGAGATTGAGATGTCATGCGTATGCACCTAGCGTAATAGACCTTCGTGACTGTCATATAGTCATGCAAAACCCGGGGCAAGGTGTAATTGATTGAAATCAATTGGACATCTCGGTGGCGCTTGGGCGGTTTCGCGGGCGTGCGCGCGACAGCGCGCCGTGGCGAGGAAACCTCGCGGCGCCACGGGCGTTCTGGAGCGATGACACGCTTTCCTTCTCTTCCCCTTCTTCCTCTCGCCCTCCTCGTCGCCCTTGCAGCCTGCTCTCCGGACGCAGATCAGCAGAAGGGGAACGGGGCTTCTTCGCAAACCTCGGAAAGCCCGGCGGCCAGTGCTGGGAGCGGCTCTGAGACGGCACCCGATACGGGGTCTGAGGGGGCGTCGGAGACGGGCGCGCCTGCCGCATCGTCCGCATCGGCGCCTGTTGCCTCGCCCGAGGCCGGGTCGGCCCCCGCGTCCGGAAACGTGATCGGGCTCGAGGGTCTCGGCGATCTCAGGATCGGCGAGGCGGTGCCGGAGGGGGGAAGTTTTGCGGAGCGGGGGGCGCAGACGAGCGAGGCCTGCCGCACGGTGAGTTCGCCCGATTATCCCGGCGTCTATGCGATCGTCGCCGACGGCAAGGTGCAGCGCATCACCGTCGGGCAGCGCTCAGACGTCAAGCTGGCCGAGGGCGTGGGTGTCGGCTCCAGCGAGACAGAGGTGCGGAGCTGGTTCGGCGGCTTCCGCGAGGAGCCGCACAAATATGAAGAGGCGCCGGCCAAATATCTGACGGCACCCAATGCCGAAAGCGGCAGTTCGGCGCTGCGCTTCGAGATCGGCCGGGACGGCAAGGTGAAACTGTTTCATATCGGCGTGATGCCGTATCTCGCCTATGTCGAGGCCTGTGCGTGAGGCCCCGTCACGGGAGGTGCGGGATGCCATCCGGCGAGACGGCCCGCGGGGGGAGCCCGCGGACCGGGTTTCTCACAGGCCTTTCTTGCGGCCGGTGAACATCGGCGTGATCAGGTCTTCGTGCTTGTAGAGCTTGTAGAAGACGATCGAGGCGATGTGGACGCCCACCATGATCAGGAGCAGCGTCGAGAGGGGTTCGTGCCATGAGAGCGCCTGCCGCGCCGTCTCGATGGAGACGTATTTGGCGAGCGGTCCGGCGTTGATGTAATCCTCCGGATCGGCCAGGAGGCCGGTGCCGATCTGCATGGCGAGCACGATCAGGACGCCGACGATGAAGAGGGCGCCGAGAGGGTTGTGCCCGGGGCAGTTCGACGGTTCGCGCGAGGCGAAGTGGCGGGCGTAATGCAGGATCCTGCGCGGGCCTTTGACGAAGTTCACGAAGCGCGCATTGGCGGACCCGACAAAACCCCAGACGATGCGGATGACGACGAGAGCCGCCACCGTGTAGCCCGCATAAAAATGCAGGGTCATCTCGTCCGGGCCGAACTTGCCGAGCCCCCAGGCGGCCGCGAAGGCCACGACCAGGGCCCAGTGAAAGATGCGCACCACCGGATCCCAGACGCGGATCTCCTCACCGGCCTGCAAGGGTGCGTGCTCGGCGTGTCCGGTGCGGTGCGGGATATCGCCGGAGGGGCGGGGGACTGGACCCCGGCCCGGTTCGCTCATTGTCGACATGTCTCAGATCCCTTGGGTTAATCGTTCCTCGGGTTCGAGGAGCGCCTGGCCCGGAGAGGCTCCGAACCAGACGTTCCAGGCTTCAAATTCCGGCTCAGAAATCCTTGGCGCGGAAATCGTCGTGGCAGGATTTGCAGGCGCCGCCGAGCTTGCCGACGGCCGGACGCAGCTGGTCGAGGCCTTCGCCGGCGACGGTGTTGAGGTTCTGGACAGCGGCGACGTAGGCCTCGGCCTTCGCATGCATGCCATCCATGTCGTCCCAGATCGCCGGCAGAGCGCGGGTCTTGCCGGGCAGGTCCTTGTTGGAGGTGCCGGGGGCGAGGAGGCCGGCCATCGAATAATGCGTCAGCGCCTCGAGGTTCGCGGCATGGGTTTTCGCGGCCTCGGCATCATAATCTTTTTCGCCCTTCGCCATGGCGGCGAGGTCGTGCATCTCAAGACCGAGCAGGCGGAAATAGCCGATCCGGGCATCGGCCACATCCTGCGGCGACTGGGCGAGGGCCAGGCTCGGAGCGGCAAGGACGGCAAGGGAAAGGAGAAGTCTACGCATCATAATATCCTTCGGATCAATCTTCGTTCAGGTGCGAGTTCGCAAAGCTGCGAACTCCGCGGAGGTGCCCCGTCCCCGCCGAGCCGGTTTTGCCAATACATATCGGGACCGGAATGCGACACCGGGACACCCCACGAAAGGCGTAGGGCCGGAAACGGCGGTTCTCTGCGGAAGTCTCCGCCGACGCTCACGAAGTTGTGCGGAATGCGCGATGCACCATAAGAAAACGCCCGCGCGAGGCGGGCGTGTGCGAAGGCTCGAAGGTGGCTGCCCGAAGATCTTTCAGGCGGCTTTTCTGGCGGCTGCCCCGGACGGTTGCGACGCTTTCGGCCCGGGGAAGATGTCAGTTGAAGAGGGAATCGATGTCGTCCTGCGAAACGACGTTGTCGTCGCTCTTGAGCGCCGGACCGTTGAGGAGCGCCTCGTCGCCCTCGCGCTCGTCTTCGGCATGTTCCTCGAACGCATTGGTCTCGCCGGACCAGATCTTCAGCATCTTGTCGATGCGGCCTTCGATGAATTGCAGGAGGTTGACGACCTTGGAGATGCGCTGGCCGGTGATGTCCTGAAAGTTGCACGCCTCAAAGATGGCGATGCAGCGGTCGTTGATCCCCTGCAGCTGGGCGCGCTCGTCATCACCGAGTGTCTTGCCGAGCTTTCTGGCGATGTCGTCGATCTCTTCGGCGGAGGTGAGGATCGTCTCGGTGGCGCCCTCCGTGTCGGCGACGACGGCATCAAGCTCGTCGGCTGCGCGGTTGAACTGCTTGGAATCGACAGCCTTGGCGTGGATCGAGGCGATTTCGCCGCGCGTGTCGCGGATGGCGTGCTGAATGGCCTCGACGCCAAGCCACAGCTTCTGCTGGTCGGCGACGACCTCATCCTGCTTGCCGGCGATCTGCCGGAGCTCGGAAAGCTCGGTGAAAATCTTGTCGAGGCGAAGTGCCAGGCTGAGCTGCTCGGTGGCGTGCTGTGCCCAAGCCTCCTGCTCGGTCACATCCTTTTTCGCGGTGGCGCGCTTTGCGGACATACGTGAACCCTATCCCATCAAAGAAAGTGGCGACTGTATATTCGAAGGTCCGAAAAGAGAAAAGATGGCGGGGGTTTGCGGCGCAAGCCTGGCGCAAGTCAGTTCAATTTAAACACACCTCGATCCCGCCGGAGATAGCGGTGCAGTCTAGATTCTATACGGAGCGCGGCGAATGTCGTTGAACCTTTCCATGCCGATCCTTGTCGTCGACGATTACAAGACGATGATCCGGATCATTAAGAACCTGTTAAAGCAGCTCGGCTTCGAAGATATCGACGAAGCGGCCGATGGCAGCGAGGCGCTCAACAAGATGAAGGAGCGCGACTACGGCCTCGTCATCTCTGACTGGAACATGGAGCCGATGACCGGTTACGAGCTTCTGAAGCAGGTGCGTGCCGACGACAAGCTGAACGCCACGCCGTTCATCATGGTCACGGCCGAGGCGAAGTCGGAAAACGTCATCGCCGCCAAGAAAGAAGGCGTGAGCAATTACATCGTGAAGCCGTTCAACGCGCAGACGCTGAAGGGCAAGATCGAAGCCGTCTTCGAGAACTGATCACCTTCCGCAGGCCCGACCTTCAAGGTGTGGGCCGACGCGCCCGTTGAGCTTCCGGATTGTCTTTCAGGAGGCTTTCGGCGCAACCGTCTCCACGACCGCCGCTCCTCTCACTCTCGCGGTCGTCCGCGCGGCTGCTTCGGCAGCCGCGCGCCTCACCCCGTCCCTTCCTCTTCGTGCCCTTTTTTCGGGTCGCTTTTCCCGTCTTCACGCCGTCGTGTGCCTCGCGCCTGGCGAGATCGTTCCTTTTTGAGTCCAAAAGACAATCTAATTGCCCCGCTTCCGGGGCGATCGAGCGCGATCGGGCGTCTTTTCGGCTGAAAAACCGTGGCGCATCGGCAACAATTCGGCCCGCCGATCCTCTCAATCGCCGTTCTCGCGCGCCAGACGCGCGCTGCGCGCCGCCCGAGCCCCTCCGAAAACCGTAGAAATCCGGGCTTTTTTCGGCCCGCGAACGGTAACATTTTATTATCCAGCATTTTGGAGTGAAACGTCTCCGGCAACGGATTCAGTTGTGATTGAGTGGAATGAAAGTGATCGGTACTTCGAAACCCATCGGAGCCGCAGTTCTCCTGCAACAAATACTGCGGAATACGAAAAATTTTAATTTAAATACCGAGGGTGCGAGATGTACGTCGTTGTTGATCCCCGGGCAGAGGTCGCTGCCGGTTTCACGTCCATGTTCAGCCGCGAAGGCCTTTCCGCTGTCGGTTTCGACTCCGATGAGTTCCAGGAATGGCTGACGACGGCCGCTGAGCGGGATCTGTCGGCGGTGCAGGGCTTCCTCCTCGGCGATTTCGCCGAGCGGCCCAACTATCCGAACCTCATCCGCAGCCATTCGCGGGCCCCGATCATCGCCCTGAGCGACGTGCGCTCTCTCGAGCAGACGCTGGAGCTCTTCACGGCGGGCATCGACGACGTGGTGCGCAAGCCGATCCATGTGAAAGAGATCGTGGCGCGCTCCGATGCCGTGTGGCGGCGCATGAACGGCCCGAAGCAGGAGGTCTCCAGCGACCGGCTGAAGATCTTCTTCGACGGCCGCGACCCGGAAGTCGACGGCGAGCCGCTCGCCCTGCCGCGCCGCGAGCGCCACATCCTCGAATATCTGGCGAAGAACCGCATGCGCCGCGTGACCAAGACGCAGATCTTCAACGCCATCTACGGCGTCTTCAACGACGACGTCGACGAGACGGTGGTGGAAGGCCACATCAGCAAGCTGCGCAAGAAGCTCCGCCTGCGCCTCGGCTTCGAGGTGATCGATGCGAAGCGCTATCTCGGCTACCAGTTCGTCGCCTGAGCGGCGGCGGACTTTTCCCGAAGAAGGCAGAGACCCGGGCAACGACCCTGGGAGAGCCGCGAAGAGACGCGGACAAGAGAGCCGTAGACAGACCGTCAAGAACCCCGGGCCGGGACCCGGGAGCGGCTCTGAGAGTGGCCCCCCGAGAGAGGCCCCCCGAGAGAGGCCCCAGACGGTGGCCCCGAGAGACGCCCCCAAAAGAGATTGGGGAGCCTGAGGCGGCTCAGCCGACCTTGAGGCCCAGACGAGCGGCCTGACGCTCGACAAAAGCATGCATGCGCTCAAGACCGGTTTCGGTCAGGCGGACGAGGGTGCGACGACGGTCGGTCTCGTCGGGGAAGCGCATGATGAGATCCGCCTCCTGCAATTCGTCGATGCGGCGCAAAGCCGTGGTCGTGGCGACGCCGGAGGCGAGACACAGGCTCGTGACGGAGACGAAGCGGCCGGTGGCTTCCGCGACGGCGAGATCCAGCATCATGTCCCAGGCCGGATCGGAGAAGAGCTTCGCCTTGAAGATCGCGTCGCGATCGGTGCGTGCTGCGACCAGGGCGCGAAGATAATCGGATTCCGTTGCAGACTTGGACGGTTCGGGGCTCGTGCGGCCGGTGAGGTCGAGGGCCCGGCGGATGGCGATCGCCACCTCTTCCGCGGACACCGGCTTTTGAAGAAAATCGACGGCATTGAGACGCAGCGCCGCGACGGCGCGATCGAGCGAGGCGTTGCCCGTCATGACCACGGCCGTGAGCGGCCGGCTGTTCCGCCTTGCCGTCAGCTTCTGCAAAAGCTCGATTCCATCGATCTGCGGCATCTGCAGATCGGTGACGATGACGCGCAAACCTGGGTTGCGCTGTACGATCGCCAGAGCTTCGACGGCGGTGCTCGCCTTCAGCGGCGGCAGATCAAGCGCGGCCAAGCCTTCGGCCAGCTCGTCGAGAATGTCGATATCGTCGTCGACGAGAAGAATCTGCGGCTGGGATTTGGTTCTGGCACCAGGTTCCTTGGTATCCATATCGTGCTGATACCTCACGATGCCTCCTTCCGTTTCACGGCGGAGATTGAGAGGCACTTCCTAAGACGGGGTTTAGTCAATTGATCCGAAACGCGCGAAGCTTGCTAAGCTTTCATTGACGATACACCCATCGAGTTGTCCGGCCGCAAACGGCCGCCCATAGCCCGACCGCCCCCAAGGGCGACTTAATCCGTTGGTCCGCATCGTGTAAACAGCCTGAAGGTCCGCATCATTCTTGCCCGAAGGCATTCTGCCCCGAGAGATCGGAGACAGAGGCTGCAGCAACAAAAGAGCGCTCTGCGTCCTTTTGTTGCATTGGGCCAAGTCTCTCAGCTTTGGGCGACAGGGGCAAGGGGCTTCAACGCGAAGCTGCATTCCGGCGGACCGTGGCGAGCGGCCAGCGGATGATTTTGCAGTCCACGAAACGCGCTTCCAGATCCGCCAGCATTTCGAACGGATCGACGGGCTTGAAGAAGAGGACGTCGGGGCCGAAGGGTTCGCCGAGCGCGACGTCCGTCGCCTCGCCGGTGATGAGAGCGAGAACCCGCGGACGCAGCGGTTTCGGGAGCCGCCGGGTGCGGGCAATGAGGTCGAGGCCGCTCATTTCGCCAAGGCGCAGATCGGTCAAAAGGCAATCGGGCGCAAGTCCTTGCACAAGCAGAGCGTGTGCCTGCGAAACGCTGGCGCACAAGGTCGGTCGCCAGTGTTCGGCCTCCAGAAATTCGGCGATTTCGGCCGCAAGCTCGCGCTCGTCCTCACAGATCAAAATTGAGCGAGGTGACATCAGGCGGCTTCTTCAAGCGAGAGGGCCTCAGAGGCGATGGGCAGGCGGATGGTGAAGCATGCCCCGGCTCTGACGTTGCGGGCGACGATGTCGCCGCTCATGTCGCGTACGATGTTGCGGGCCATGGAAAGACCGAGACCGGTGCCCTTGCCGACGGGTTTCGTCGTCACGAAGGGATCGAAGAGATGCGCGATGATCTCTTCGGGAATGCCGCCGGCATTGTCTTCGAGTTCCAGGACGACCGAGCCGGCCTGCGCCCAGCCGCGCACCTGGAGAACCGGAATTCGATCGATGTCGCGATCGTGAAGCGCATCGAGGGCATCGCGGGCATTCACCAGAATGTTGACGATGACCTGCTCGAACATCGTCTGTTCGCCGGCGACGGCGAGATCGGTGGAGAAATCGAGGTCGATATCGAGGCGGATGCCGGCGGCGCGATATTGCTCGGCGACGAAGCCGATGGCGAGCTGAACGGCGTCGTGAAGGGCGAAGGGCTCGCATTGCTGTGAGGTGAGGCGCCCATAGCGGCGGACCTGGTCGGTGATGCGCTTCACCCGTTCCACCTGGTCGCTGATGCGGGTGAGTTTGGCGGCGAGCGCCTCGCCGGTCTCGCCATTCTCCAAGAGGCGGCGGGCATTGGCGATGGCGAGCCGGATGACGGCGAGAGGCTGGTTGGTTTCATGGGCGATGGCGGTCGCCATTTCGCCGAGCGTCGCGAGCTTCGCCGCCTGCATCACCTTGAGTTCGGCATCGCGCAATTTGGTGACGTCGGCGAGGGCCAGCATGCGCAGCCGCCGGCCGCGCCAGCGCGCGGGCGAAATGGTGCCGCGCAGGGAGCTGATCTCGCCGTCGCGGCGACCGAAGCTCAAAATCGTGGAGCGGGTTTCGCCCTGATCCGTTGCCTTGGACACGTCGATGGCGGAGCGGATGAGCCGGGTCCAATCCGGATGGGTGAGCGGGGCGCCGACGAGCTCAAGCGCTTCGTCATTGGCGAATTTCACTTCGTGGGTGTCCGGATCGAAGATCAAGGCGACGAAGGGCATCGCCTGCATGGTCTTTTCGAAGCTGGTTTCGACCTCGATCTGGGCGCGCCGCGCCTCCAGGACGTCGTGCAGACGCCGGCGATCGCGTCGTGCCTGGACGACGAGAAGCAAAATGAGGCCGCTGCCGCTGATGAACATCAAGGTGAGGGGAAGCGCTGCCGTTTCTTTCGAAAGCGCGGCTTCGCGGCGGTTGATCTCGTCGTTGTCGACGACGGCCGCCTCCAGGATGGTTTGCAGATCGCGCCCGAGAGGAACGAGTTCGCTGCGCCATTGCGAGATGAGGCGCCCGCTCTTCGGAGGTGGCGGAAGCGGGGCTTCGAGCCGGGCGAGATAGGCGTCGATGCGCGTCCGATAGGCCTTGAGGGCCGGGGCGAACGCATCGATGCCCGCAATCAGGCGGCCTTCTTCCGAGGCATAGAGGAGCGGCAGGCGCGAATCGAGAAGTTCCAGACGCAGCCTGAGCTGGTCGATGATGCGGGGGGAGGGATCGTCGCGGGCGATATCCAGAGTGGCGGTGGTTTTGACGTATTCGAGCTGCGCCTGATAGGCGACCCAGCCGGAGCTGCGGATGGAGGTTGCCAGGAGCTGGCGCTGCTCGGACTGGCGGAGATAGAGCATGCCGGTGGCGATGAAGAGGCCGAGCGTCGTGACGACGAGGGCGCCGGCAAGCAGCTTGCGCGCGATTTTTGCCTTCTTACTCAACACGGAAGTCGATGCTCCGGATCTGCCAGATCATCCGGCTGTGGTAGAGATGGCTCGCAAGCTCGGGATACGCGTCGACGGGATAGACGATGCGGAAGGGGCCCTTGTCGCGGATGCGCATTTCCTCACCGTCGTGGCGCACCGCCATGATGACGTCGTAGAGCGCCCAGTCCGATTGCGGGATTTCGGCGGAATAATCGTTGAGCGCGACGAGAGCCGCTTCGACGACGGGGAGACCCGCAAGATCGGCGAGGGTGGCGAGGAGCGGGCCGCTGAAGGTCTGGTTTCCCGCCTCCCAGGGCGTGTGGGTGACGATCACCTGCTGCTCGAGCGCCTCGATGTCTTCCACGCTCATCAGCTTTTCCGCGAGAACGGCGCCGCTTGCGCCGAGCCAGCGCAGCGTCAGGTCCTGTGCGGCGACGGGGCTGCCGACAATGGTTGAAAGTAAGGTGGCTAAGAACAGTGAAAGGCGGAACATTAAGGGGCCTGCAATTTGTATTTTGATCTCATTGTCGTGCAATCTTCAAAATTAGGTTTATTCGGGATGCTGTTTTGTCGGGATAGATTTTGCCGAGAGATCCCGAATCTCGCCGTCGTAATCAAAACTACATCGTCTCTAAAATGGCAGCTGTGTTGTGGTTATCGTGGATGATCCGGAGGCTGTGGGCCTTCGTGTCCTGCTTGCCTGCGCGATGTTGCAGTTTTCCGAAGCTGACGCAGCAGAACAGAAACACTTGATTTTGCAGTTAAGGAGCTTGAGTCGAAGAGATTAAAAACCGACGGGTTTGCAAACTCGGCTGCGGCGCGAGGGCGAATGGGCGGGCCCGGCAGAAGGCGGAAAACCGCCTGTCGGAGTGGCCTCTGAAAGTTCAATCGGCTCCGCGAGCCCGGCGGAAGGCGGCGCTGCGGCGTGGCGTCGCGGCGATGGAACCGAACGGCGTGAAGGCCGCGAGGGAGCCGGACGGGGCCGGGATTGCGCAGATCGGGCGGGGGCTTAGCGGCTCATCTCATCTCGTCTCGGGGCGGCCGGCACGGAAGGAATCCTCTACGCCTTCGACGACAGAATCGAAAATGCCGCGCTTTGCGGCGGGATATTGCAGGCTGAAACCCTGCACCGTGTCGCCGCGCACGAAGAACTTTTCGTAAAAAATGTCCGAACCGCGATAGCCGGAGACGACCAGCCAGTTCTGCCCCTGCGGCGAGTAGGTGACGTTTTCGTAGCCGCCGGTGCCGCGCATGAGGGCGCGCAGATCGGCGGCGTCGTCGACGCCTTCGACCGCGCGGGCGGAGAGTTCGAGCCGCGCCTCATCGCCGACGAAGGCGGTGCCATAGGCGAGGGGTGCCTCTTGCGGGAAAAGCTCTTCGGGATAGGCGAGGCGGGCGCCGGAGTGGGGATCGGCATACGTCGTCCAGCCCTTGGGGGCGGCGGCCGCGGTTGTCGGCACAAGGACGGGCGCTGCGGCAAGAGCCGCGGCGGCGGTGAGCCCGGCGATTGCGGTCGCGCTCGAAGCGGCGCGCAGGGTGGCGGCGAAAGCCCTTATCATGGCGTCCTTTCCACTGTGTGAGTGGAGACGAACGGCATGACGGAGGCATCGTTCCGAAATCGCCCTCCAATCTGAAATCGGCGGGTGGCTCACTCGCCCGCGAGCGAGGCGATCATGTCTTCCATGCCGGCGGTGTTGTGCATGCGCAGGATGGCGGCGCAGGCGGCGAAATCGTGCCGGCGGAGCGCATCGACGAGGAGCCGGTGCTCTTCGATCACGGAGGCGAGCCGGTTGGGCCGGTAGCCGAGGCGCCGGCGGAGCGCATAGATGAGCTCCCAGCCAAGCTCGAAGAGGCGCGTCGCCTCCGCATTGCCGGCCAGTTCGAAGAGCCTGGTGTGCAAGGCGCGGTTGGCCATGATGATCTCTTCGAGATCGGCTCTCTCCACCGCCGCGGCATGGGCCGCCTGCAGGGCTGCGAGCTCGTCGAGCATGGCGAGGGTGATGCGCGGCATGAGCCGCTGCACCGCGAGCGTTTCGAGCGCGGTGCGGACCTCGTAGACGTCCTTCAGGAATTTCTCGTCGATCGGGCGGATGACGGCGCCGCGATTGGGCAGGATGGCGACGAGCCCTTCGCCCTCCAATTTGCGCAAAGCCTCGCGCACCGGCATGGCGCTGAAGCCGAAGCGGCGCGCCGCATCGGCGACCTTCAGGCGCTCGCCCGGCCGATATTCGGCGGTGACGATGGCGCGCCGGATGAGCGCCGTCGCCTGTTCCACAGAGGTCGGACCAACCTCCTCCTCCTGCGCATCCATCCTGATCACAACCCGAGCCTTTCGGCTCTTCTCCCCCAATCTGTTCTCTTTGCCACAGAAGAAGCACTTCCTCCATTGGTCAAACGATGCGCGCGACGCGTTTCCCGGCGAAGGCGCCGCGAGCCGCCGGGGCAGGGCGTGGCGCCGGGTGCTTGTGGCTCTCGCGAAAGTGCGGGAAAAGCGGCCGGTTGCGAGGAATGGGAGGACACGATGTCGAAGCTCGTGGTGCATGCGGGGCCATACCGGTTCGATGCGAGGCTCGAGGAAGAGGCGGCGCCTCAGACCTGCGCGGCGTTCCGCAAGGTGATGCCGTTCGAAAGCAAGATCGTGCATGTGCGCTGGAGCGGCGAGGGCGTGTGGATCCCGCTCGGCGACATGCAGTTCGGCGTCGGTTACGAGAACCATACGAGCTATCCGGCGCCCGGCCAGATCGTGCTCTATCCGGGCGGGATCAGCGAGACGGAGATCCTGCTCGCCTATGGCGGCGTGCATTTCGCCTCAAAGGTCGGCCAGCTCGCCGGCAACCATTTCATCACGCTGACCTCGGGGCTCGAGGATCTCGCGAAGCTCGGCCCGATGACGTTGTGGGAAGGCGCGCAGCCGATCCGCTTCGAATTCGCCTGAGCCGCTGGGGCTCAGGCTTCAGCTCAAAATTCTGCGGAGGCCGGATCGGGAGGCGGTGCCTTGCGATCCGGCCTTTTTGCGTCTGCGGGCCTCAGCGGCCGGTGGCCGCCAGCAGATGTTCGGGATAGCGCTCGCCTTCGACGTCGATCTCGGCGAGAGCGGCACTGATGCGGCCGAGATCGTTCTCGCTGAGCTCGATTTCGGCCGAGGCGAGATTTTCCTCAAGGCGGTGGAGCTTGGTGGTGCCGGGGATCGGCACGATCCAGGGCTTTTGCGCCAGAAGCCAGGCGAGCGCGATCTGCGCCGGCGTCGCCTCCTTCTCCGCGGCGACCTGTTTCAGAAGATCGATCAGCGCCTGGTTCTTCTCCATCGCTTCCGGCGTGAAGCGCGGCAGGAGGGCGCGGAAATCCGTCTCGCTGATCTTCGTGTCCTTGCTCATCGAGCCGGTCAGGAAACCCTTGCCGAGCGGAGAATAGGGAACGAGGCCGATGCCGAGCTCCTCGCAGGCCTTAAGGATGCCGTTGGTTTCGACGCCCCGCGTCCATAGCGAATATTCGTTCTGCACGGCGGCCACCGGCTGCACCGCATGCGCCCGGCGCAGCGTCTCCGCGCCCGGTTCCGACATGCCGAAATGCTTCACCTTGCCTTCGGCGATCAGCTCCTTGACGGTGCCGGCCACCTCCTCGATCGGCACGTCCGGGTCGACGCGGTGCTGATAGAAGAGGTCGATCTCGTCGATGCCGAGCCGCTTCAGGGACGCGTCGGCGACCTCCTTGATGTGTTGCGGCCGACTGTTCATGCCCGCCTGCTTGCCGTCCACGATGTGGAAGCCGAACTTGGTGGCGATCACGACCTTGTCGCGCACGGGCCGCAAGGCCTCGCCGACGATTTTCTCGTTGGTGAAGGGGCCATAGACCTCGGCCGTGTCGAAGAAGGTGACGCCCCGTTCCACGGCGGCACGGATGAGCGCCACGGCGTCGTTCTCTTCCGGGAAATCTGTGAAGCCGAAATTGAGGCCCATGCAGCCGAAGCCGAGGGCCGAGACCTCAAGGTTGTCGGCAAGCTTGCGTGTTTTCACGGTGTCTCTCCATTGAAGAATTTTCGAACTGGGCGGGGTTTTCGAACGGGCATGTCCGGGGTGGCGTTTCTGAGCGTTCAAGCACTCAGCATCTTGTCGGTGGGTGCGGCCGGCGGGCCTGTGAGGTGTGACAGGATGCATCCTGCCCCGGCAAAGCATCGAAGTCATGCCCGGAAATTAGGTGGGGTGCGGCCGGGCGACCAGACGTCGATCGCCGCCAGGTCGCGCGAACGCTTCCCTCAGCCATAGAACAAGCGCAGCAAGCGAGATGGTCGCGCGGCTGTTGCGGGCGGTCTTTTCGGGGCGGTCTCGGAGGCCTGGGGACTGGTCGGCCTTGGAGAAGCCCGGCCTCTGGCAGGTCGTGCCACCGTGCGCCGGTGCCGAGGCTCCGAAGGCCGCCTCGAACCTGATGTGTCTGCGCTTTTAGCTCCAGGAGCCCATATGGCCTAGGAGGCGGCTTTCAACGAGAAGGTCACGGTGGCGTTGTCGCCGGACCCCCCGGAATGATCCACGCTGTAATCCGAAGACAGCGGGCCATCCAGTTTGATGTCGTAGCTGTTGGAGCCGACGAAGGGATTGTCCCAATAGATATAGAGGGTCGTCTGCCCATCCTGCAAAAGATAGGTCACGGACCCCTCGGTCCCCGTCATGAAACCATCGGATTCACTCTCCCAGCTCACCGTCAGGGGCTGGGCTGCGCTGCCCGCCCCGATTTGTTCCGGCGGCAACATGTCTTCGGTCCAGATGCCGTGGGCCAGATTCCAGGATTGCCTTGTCAGAAAGGCATTCGTGCCATTCTGGAACTGGACGAGCGTGCTTCGAGCGGCCGTCATTTGCGCCTGCCTTTCCGGTTCGCGGCAGGCCTTCCGATCGACTCCTGCCCGACGATGTTGTGCGGCCATTGCGGCAGCACCATCGATTGAATGACTGCCGGGGGCGTTGCGGCCTGGTCGGTGATCGCCCAGCCGTCATCGTATGCCGCCCGCGCATAGTATCCCCAAGATGTCGGGAACCCGAGAAGGACGGGTCGAACGCCATAGGCTGCGTTGTCGTAGAAGAAATACGTCTGGGCGGAAAATCTCCAATCGAGGTAATCGCACTTCTTCAAGGAGTCGGCGAGGAGAAAGCCGGGATCGTCGTCGAATTCGACCGTATATTCGACGTCGTCTTGCGTGACATCGACTTGTGTATCTGGGTAGGGATAGGCGTTTCCGTCAAAGTAATAATTTCCATTCGTCGTCAGGATTTGTGTGGCGCGGCCATTATAGAAAAAATAGTAATTTACATTAACGAGATTTATCGCATAAATTCTGCCGCTGTTCGTAAAGCTGTGAAATTTCGTGAACAGCGTGATGCCGGAATCGTCGTGATCTCCGGCGAATTTCACCCACAGCTCTCCGTCTTCGTCCTGGATTGTCGCGTGGGCGCCAAAATATTCGAAGGTCGTCGGGTATGCGTAGCCGGCCTTTCCCACCTGAAAATCCGAAGAGGCGAAGAACGGTCCTGGCGGATCTCCCGTATATGTTCCTCTCAATTGGACCGTGATGGGAATGAGGGCGTGCAAGGGGAGCGCCATCTCCGGAATCATATTGAGGGGATAGGCGTTCATATTGGCCGGGTTCGTCGTCCCGGCGGCGACCGCATAGGCGATGGCGTCAAAAAGATAGGTGTTGCCGAGGACGGTCCAGGCGGGGTCCTGCATTTCTCCGGGCGGAATGGGCACGCCATTGATCGTTCCGATGAATTGGCTGACTTCGCCCGCCTCAAGTGTCTCGTTGGCGGTGGCCTGGACGAGCGCTGCCCCTTCGGCTTGCGCTCGTGCATTGCGCCGCAGGATGGCATCATCAGAAAGTAGTCGTTTTTCCGATGATTTGTTTTTCTGTACCGAAAGACCAAAGGAATCCATAGAACAAACCTCTCGCCGCAAGAGATATCCTATTGATTTCATGGTACGACAAGATGACCATCTGTCAATGGAGGGGCGGTGTCATCTCTTTTCTGCTTCTCTTTCTGTCGCTGGGGTGAGTGTTTCCCACGCCTGACGTCTGGTCCGTCGTCTTGCGGAGCGAGAGCCGGAGGTGGGCCTTTGTCCGGGAGGCGGCTCGGAGAGGCCGGAAGTGGGCAGGGCGCGGCCAGGAGGGGGTCAGAGAGGGCCAGGGAGGGGCAGAGGTCTTCCGATGATGCGCGCGGCCCGCGGTCTGTGCCGATTGCCGCAGCGCCGAGAAGGCCCGCAAAAAGGGCGGTGTTAGCCGTTTTGTGACCATATTGTTGCCCGAGGAGGCCGTTCTTCTTCCGCGAGGTCAGCGGACAAAAGGAGCGGGACAGGAATGGGCAGTTTGCCCCCCGAAAGGGGGATGGGGGAAGGCGAGGACGGATCGTCCGCGGACCGGATTTTCAAGGCGGGGTTTTTCATTTCGCTCGTGTTCATCGCCTTCGTTGCGGGGGCGATCATGACGACGGCCGGGGTGACGCCCGGGCCGCAGATCAGCGATGCCTATCTCGGCGGCAAGGCGCTCTACGACCGCGCCACCACGACGCAAAATCTCTATCTGACGGATCTCTGGTATCCCGAGCGCCGGCCCGACAAGGGCGTGACGGTGAACGATGCGACGCGGACCGAGCAGGGGCTGACGCTCTATACCTCCGGCGAGGAGGCGGTGGCGCGGCTCATCGCCATGGACGGCACCGTCGTGCACGAATGGCGCCGGCCCTACAGCTACGTCTGGCACGAGGGCGCCGCTGTGAAACGGCCGCAGCCCGACGCCTTCGTCTATTTCCGCAAGGCGATCGCCTATCCGAACGGCGATCTTCTCGTCGTCTACGAGGGGGCGGGCGACACGCCCTACGGCTACGGCGTCGCCAAGCTCGACAAGGATTCCAACGTCATCTGGAGCTATCTCGCCAACGCCCATCACGACATCGATGTCGGGCCGGACGGGCGGATCTACGTCATCACGCATGAATTCGTGAACGAAAAGCTCGACGGATTCGACAATTTCAAGCAGCCGCGGCTCGACGATTTTCTCGTCATCCTGTCGCCGGACGGACAAGAGCTGAAGAAGATCGCGCTCATTCAGGCGGTGGCGCGGTCGGAATTCCGGCAGATGCTCTACACCGTGTCGGCCTTCGCCGTGTCGGACCCGCTGCACACCAACAATGTCGATTACATCACGGCGGAAGAGGCGGCGAATTTCCCCTATGCGAAAGAGGGGCAGGTGCTTCTGTCCTTCCGCGAACTCGGCGCCGTCGCGGTCCTCGATCCCGATGAGGAGACGATCACCTGGGCGAAGCGCTCCGACTGGCTCGGCCAGCACGATCCGGACATTCTGCCGAACGGCGATCTCATCCTTTTCGACAATTTCGGCAATTACGAGCGTGCCAATGCCCGCTCGCGCGTCATCGAGGTCAATCCGCGCACGTCGGAGATCGTCTGGGAATATGGCGGCACGCCCGAAGCGCCGCTCGACAGCATGATCCGTTCGGCGCAGCAGCGTTTGAAGAACGGCAATACGCTCATCACCGAATCCTCCGGCGGGCGGCTTCTGGAGGTGACGCGCGAGGGCGACATCGTCTGGGAGTACATCAATCCGGTGCGGGCGGAGACGCTCGCCGGTGAGACGGTGCCCCGCCTTTCCATCCTGTGCTGGGGCCAGCGGCTGCCCCCCGATTATTTCGATGCCTCCTTCACCAGCTCGTTGCAGGCGACGAGCCAGACAGGGAAGAAAACGATATGAGACGGTTTGTGTTTTTTGCTGTGACCGCAGCACTTCTGCCTTCGGCCGCCTTCGCCTATGTGGGCCCCGGCGCGGGGCTCAGCCTTCTCGGTGCGCTGTGGGCGCTCGTCGCCGCGATCGGCCTTGCGATCAGCTTCGTCGTCGCCTGGCCTGTGCGTAAAATGATGCGCAATCGCCGCAAGGCGGGTGCTGCGCGGCAGGAGAATGCCGCCGGTGCCGCCCCGCTTTCTTCCGAGGCCGCGACCGCAGAGCCGGCCGGCGTCAGCGAACGGACGGCGAATGGGGCTTCTTGATCTGCCGGCGCCGCTGTTCGGCTGGATCGACGGACAGCTGTCGCACATTCTGCCCTCCTTCGTGGTGGTCCTGATCTGGGCGTCTGTCGCCTCGATCGCCTCCATGGAGCTCTACCGGCTGTTGTCGCCGCAGGCGCGGATCGCGGAATTGCGGGTCGCGCTGAAGGGCGCGCAGGAGAGGCTTTCGGAGTTCGACGGGCCTTTCGACGAGGCGGGCGGGCTCATCCGCAACATGCTGGGACTTGCCCTCAAACGGGTGTTTCTCGTGCTGCCGTCGACGCTGATCGCCTCGCTGCCGCTTCTCACCCTCATTCTGTGGCTCGATTCCTCCTATGCGCGCACGCTGCCGCCGGAGGGCCAGAGCGTCACCGTGCGGGCCTCGGGCAATTACGGCGGCGAGTGGGTGGAAGACCGGCCGGCGCCGCGTGCCATCGTCAAGGACGCGAACGGGGCGACGATCGCCGACGTGCCGGTGAAGGCGCCGGTGCCTGTCGTGCACAAGAAGCAATGGTGGAACTACATCATCGGCAATCCGATCGGCTATCTCGCCGACGAGGCGCCGGTCGACGAGATCGAGATCGACCTGCCGAAGCGGGAGATCGTGACGGCCGGGCCGTCCTGGGCGCGCGGCTGGGAGATCATCTTCTTTCCGGCGCTGATCCTGATGTCGTTCGCCGCAAAATCCATCCGGAGGATCGAATAGATGGCGCAGGATCGAATAGATGGCAAAGTCTGAGACGAGCGGCCCGAAGGTCAGCGGCTGGATGGATTTTCTGAGCGGCCTCGTGGAGCGGCATCCGAGAGCGTTCATCCGGCTCGGCGATTTCGAAACGCGGATGGCGCGCGAGCGCATCGCGGAGATCCGCGTGGAGCGGCCGATCTATGTGACGGGTCTCGCGCGCTCCGGCAGCACGATGCTTCTCGAGCTTCTCGCGACCCATCCCGACGTCGCCACGCACCGCTACCGCGATTTTCCGGCCGTGATGACGCCGTTTGCCTGGAACTGGTTCACCGACCATGCGGCGAGCGGCGAGGCCCCGGCGGAGGAGCGGGCGCACAAGGACCGCATTTTGGTGACGCCGGAAAGCCCGGAAGCCTTCGAAGAGGTGATCTGGATGGCGTTCTTTGCCGGTCTGCACGATCCGGCGACGTCCGCCGTGCTCGACCGGGCGACCGCGCATCCGGAGTTCGAGCGCTTCTACCGCGAGCATATCGCCAAGCTTCTCGTGCTGCGCGGCGGGCGGCGCTATCTCGCCAAGGGCAATTACAACGTCACGCGGCTTTCCTACCTGCAAAAACTCTTTCCCGGTGCGCGCTTCCTGGTGCCGGTGCGCGACCCGGTCTGGCATATCGCCTCCCTGATGAAGCAGCACCGGCTCTTCGTCGAAGCCGGCAAGGCCGATCCGCGCATCACGCGGCATCTGAGCCGCACCGGGCATTTCGAATTCGGCCTGGAGCGGCGGGCGATCGGGCTCGGCGACAGCCAGGCGCCGGAGATCATGCGGCTGTGGGCCGAGGGCCAGGACGTCGAAGGTTGGGCGCGTTACTGGGCGGCGCTCTATGGGCATGTCGCCGACAAGCTCGACGCCGATCCGACGCTCGCGGCGGCCACCCGCATCGTGCCCTATGAGCGGCTTTGTGCCGATCCGGCGCGCGAGATGGCGGCGATCGCCGGCCATTGCGGGCTCGAGGGGGGCAATCTGCCGGTGCTTGCGGCCGAGCGGATCAGCGAGCCCTCCTACTACCAGCCCGACTTCACTCCGGAGGCGCTGCGCATGATCGCGGCGATCACCGAAGAGAGTGCGGCACGGCTTGCCCGCCATGCCGGCGAGACGCCCGCCCGGACCGAGCCGCGCGTCGCCGCGATGGCCTGAGGGGTCGGCGCGCCGGGCTTCGCATGCGTGCCGACAGTGGACCATCCCGGCGCAGATGCGATATGGTGCCAAAAGGTATTACCTTTTGGCGTCGAGGCGCGCATGGCATCTGCAACATCCATCAAGCTCGATGACGAGATGAAGGCGCGCGTCCGGCATCTCGCCGAGGCGCGGCAACGCACGTCGCATTGGATCATGCGGGAAGCCATCGCGCAGTATGTGGAGCGCGAGGAGAGGCGTGAGGCGCTTCGGCGCGACACGCTGCAGGCGTGGGAAGAGTTCCGCGAGACGGGGATGCATGCGACCGCCGACGAGGTCGACCGGTGGCTGGAGAGCTGGGGAACCGACGACGAAACGCCTGCTCCCGGATGTCACAAGTAAGATTTGCCCCGGCGGCGATCCGGCTGCGCCCGCATTCTTCAGGGTCGGCGCGCCGGGGAGGGCGCGCCGGGGTTTTTCAGGCGAGCTCAGGCAGGACGGCTTCGATCTCCGTCCGCCGGGCCTCGTATTGGTCGGGCAGTTTCAAGGCCTGGCCGAGATCCGTCTCGGTCTCGTCGATGGCAAAGCCCGGATCGTCGGTTGCGATCTCGAAGAGCACGCCGCCCGGCTCGCGGAAATAGACCGAGCGGAAATATTTGCGGTCCTTCTGCTCTGTCGTGGCGATGCGGTGCACCTCGCGCAGGCGCCGCGCCATCTCCGCCTGACCGGCCTCGTCGGCCCGGAAGGCGATGTGGTGGACGGAGCCCGCGCCCATGCGGCCGCGCAGGAACTCGCCGGCGGCATGCAGATCGACGAAGGTTCCGGGCGTTGCCGGGGCGCTGCCCTTTGCCTGAAAGCGCGCAAGCGAACCGTCTTTGCCGGCGGCTTCAAAGCCCAGCACATCCGTCAGGATCTCCGCCGTCGGCTCCGCGTCCTCGAGGAGGAGCTTGACGCTGTGGATGCCGCGGATCGCGTGCTCCTGAGGAATCTCGCCATCCGACCAGCCGGGTTCGGCCTCAGCACCCGCGACGCCGACGAGCGCGAGATGCGTGCCGTCGGGATCGGTGAAGGGGATCGTCGTCTCGCCGAAGAGTTTCGTGGGCGCCTCATGGGCGACGCCCTTGTCGACGAGGCGGTGCGTCCAGAAGCTGAGCGAGGCCTCGGGCACGAGAAACCGCGTCTCCTGCGTTTCGCCGATGCCGGCGCGGCCGGGGGCGGCATGCTCCAGCGGGAAGAAGGTGAGGATGGTGCTCGGATGGCCGGCCTCGTCGCCATAATAGAAGTGGTAGCCGCCGGGATCGTCGAAATTCACCGTCTTCTTGACGAGGCGCATGCCGAGGATGCGGGTGAAGAAATCGAGATTGCGTCGCGCCGAAGCCGCGATCGCGGTCACGTGGTGGATGCCGTTGTGGCGCATGGTGGAAGCTCCCATCAGATGCGTTCGTGACGAACGCGCTCTTTCGTTCCTCCCACAGATAGGCTGGGAACGGCCGATTGCGATGGGGAAGACATTGCGCCGATGCAATGATATATGTGCAAAGAAGCCGTTTGAATTGCATGTGGGGAATGTTCAATTTCGGGGAAGACCAACCGAAATTGGAGCGACAGATGATCGATAACCGCCTTGCCCCCTATGGCGCCTTCCTCCTGCGCATCTCGCTCGGCGTGATGCTCATCGCCCACGCTTATATGAAGATCGTGACCTTCACCGTTCCGGGCTTCGAAGGCTTTCTCGCCCAGCTCGGCCTGCCGACGCTCTTCGCCTGGCCAATCATTCTCGGCGAGCTTTTTGGCGGGCTGGCGCTGATCGCCGGCGTTTACAGCCGCCTCATCTCCATCCTGGTTCTGCCGATCCTCCTGGGCGCCATCTGGGTGCATGCGCCGAACGGCTGGAGCTTCTCCGCGGCCAATGGTGGCTGGGAATATCCGGCGTTCCTGTCGGTGGCGGCTCTCGTTCAGGCGCTGATCGGCGACGGGGCCTTTGCGCTGCGCCGCACGGTGCTGCCGGCGTCTGCCCATGCGGGCCGGGTCGCGGAAGCCGCATGAGGCTTCACGACAGATTTCGAAAAGACCGGCCGCGTTCTCCTTCCCGGGAGCGCGGCCGCCATTCTGTTTGAGGGAAAGATTGGTCGAGCCGTTCAAGAATCTCGCCTGGGACGATTTCCGCCTGATCAAGGCGATTGCCGACGCGGGCCGGCTTCCGGCCGCGGCCGAGCTTCTCGGCATCAACCATTCGACCGTGTTTCGAAGGCTCGGGCAGATCGAGGCGACGCTCGGGGTGAGCCTCTTCGAACGCCATCGCACCGGCTATGTGCCGACGGCGGTGGGCGAGGAGATGGTGGAGCTCGCCAGCGATATCGACGAGCGCATCACGGGTTTTGGACGCAAGGTCGCCGGGGCCGAGGTGGTGCCTGAGGGCGAGGTGCGCGTGACGACGAGCGACACGCTTCTGACGCATCTCTTCACGCCGCTGTTTGCGCGCTTTCGCGAGAAGGAACCGCGCGTGCGCCTCGACATCGTCGTTTCCAACCAGGCGCTCAATCTTTCCAAGCGGGACGCCGACGTGGCCATCCGGGCGACCGATACGCCGCCCGAAAACCTCGTTGGGCGGCGTGTGGCCCGCATCAACTGGGGACTTTACGGGCGGGCGGCCGATTTTCCGAGTGCGGAAGAGGTGGAGGTCACGGACCTGTTCGATCGGCCCTGGGTGGCGCTCGGCGAGCGGATGGCGGGGCTCAAGGCGGTGCGCTTCGTCCACGAACACGTGCCGGCGGAGAAGATCGTCTACCGCATCAGCAGCGTTCTTGGCCTTGCCGAGGCGATCGCGGAGGGGATCGGCATCGGGCATCTGCCATGCTTCATCGGCAATGCCGAGCCCGGTTTGACGCGGCTTGCCTCTGCCGAACCGGCTTTTGCCACCGATCTCTGGCTTTTGACGCATCCCGATCTCCGCCATGCCGCGCGCATTCGCGCGCTTCTCGACTTTCTGGCAGCGGAAATCGCGCGCGATCGCGATTTCATCGAGGGGCGGAAAGGCCGGGAAGTCGAGGACGGGCAGACCGGCAGGCAGACCGGCCGGCAGATCAGCGGGCCGGGGCGGCAGGCTGGCACCAGCGCCGACGGATAAGATTCTCTCCAATCATTCATCTGGAAAGAGTTTCACCTGTGGTTGCGGAGCGCTATTGTGCACTGCAGCAACCATATCGATGCGCGGCCGTTTTCCCCCTGCCGCTTCGGGGAAGCGGCTCTAGAGGAACCACGTTGAGAAACCTGTCCGACACCATTGCCCGGCTTTCCGCCTTGAAGGGATTTCATCTCCCGCGCGGACCGGTGGTCGATCGCCTTTTCGAGATCTCCCGCTTCGGCTCCAATCCCGGGGCGCTGCGCGCGCGAGCCTATGTTCCCGACGACCTTCCGGAGGGGGCTCCGCTCGTCGTCGTGCTGCACGGATGCACGCAAAGCGCGGCCGGCTACGACCACGGCTCCGGCTGGTCGCGGCTCGCCGACGAGGCGAAATTCGCGCTTCTGTTTCCCGAGCAGCAGCGCGGCAACAACCCCAATCTCTGCTTCAACTGGTTCCAGGAGGACGATATCCGCCGCGGCTCCGGCGAGGCGCTGTCGATCCGCCAGATGGTGGAGCATATGGTGGTGACGTACCGGCTCGACCGCAGCCGCGTCTTCGTCACCGGCCTGTCGGCGGGGGGCGCGATGGCGGGCGTCATGCTTGCGACCTATCCGGAGGTCTTTGCCGGCGGCGCGCTCATTGCCGGCATTCCCTATGGCAGCGCCACCTCGATGCCCGCCGCCTTCGACCGGATGCGCGGCCATGGCCTGCCCGGCGAAGACGAGCTGCAGGCGGCCGTGCGCGGCGCCTCCGACCATAACGGGCCCTGGCCGATCATTTCGCTGTGGCACGGGACGGGCGACCGCACCGTCGATCCGATCAATGTCGAGGCGACATTGGCGCAATGGCGGGCGCTGCATCACGTCGCCGCCGAACCCGACCGGACGGACGAGGTCGACGGCTATCCGCACCGGGTCTGGCACGACCGCAACGGGCGCGCGGTGATCGAGGAGTTTTCCATCACCGGCATGGGCCACGGCACGCCGATCGAGGCGGACGGGCCGAACGGCTATGGCACGCCGGCGCCCTTCATGCTCGACGTCGACATTTCGTCGACGCTGCATATCGCGCGCTTCTTCGGGATTGCCTCAGAACCCGCCGGCGGGCGCACACGCAAGGCGATCATGCGCATGGCGGACACGCCTCTGCGGGCGGCGGCGCAGCCGCTCCGCAACGGCGCCGGCGCGACCGCCAAGGAGAAGACGGCTGGCGCGAAGACGGCTGGCGCGAAGACGCGCGGGGAGAGCGGCAGCCGGTCCAAAGGCTCCGGACGCTCGGCCTCCGGGCCCTCGATCTCCGGTGTTGGCAAGGTGATCGAGGACGCACTGCGCAAGGCCGGCTTGATGCGCTGAGTTTCGGATGCGGCGCAGGCCGGTCTTTCTGCGCCTGACGCCTGCAATCTTGTGATAAATTCCCTCCGGGAGAGGCCGGAGGGGGCAATGCCCAAGAATATCGTCATTCTCTTCGACGGCACGTCGAACGAAATCTCCGAAGACCGTACCAATATCCTGCGCCTTTACGGCACGCTGGAGAAAAGCGAGGACCAGCTCGTCTGGTACGATCCGGGCGTCGGGACGCTCGCCGCCGACAATTCCTGGGTGAGGTGGTGGCCACGCGTCGTCGAATTCTGGGGCATGATGACGGGCTGGGGCCTCGATGAGAACGTCAAGGAAGCCTACCGCTTTCTCGCCGAGACCTGGGTGAGCGGCGACCGGATCTATCTCTTCGGCTTCAGCCGGGGCGCCTATTCGGCGACGGTGCTCGCCGGCTTCATCCACGCGATCGGCATTCTCGAGACGCGCAATTTCAACCTCCTCGACTACGCCTACCGCGCCTATCGCAGCGTCGGCGCCGAGCGCGAGACGAAGCTCGACGAGATCCGGCTCTACGACCGGGTTTTGCAGACCGAGCATCCGCCGATCCGGCTTCTCGGGCTCTTCGATACCGTCGCCTCCGTCATCGAGCATGGCGGCTATCGTATCCGGCTGCGCTCGCATGCCTTCACCAATGCCAATCCGAGTGTCGAACGCGTGCGCCACGCCGTGGCGATCGACGAGCTTCGCGTCATGTTCCGCGCGCAGCTCTGGCCGGAGGCGGAAAACCAGGATGTCCGCGAGGTGTGGTTTGCCGGTGTGCACGGCGATGTCGGCGGCGGCTATCCGGAGGCGGAGAGCGGCCTCGCCAAGGTGCCGCTCGCCTGGATGATCGGCGAGACGGCGGATATGGGGCTCGTCTATTCCGAAGAGGTGGTGCGGCGTATCGTTTGCGGCGAGGGGGCGACGAAATACGAAGAGCCCGATCCGCTCGGCAAACGGCACAAATCGATGAACTGGTTCTGGGCGATCTTCGAATATCTGCCGCGGCTCTGTGCGCCGGGTTCGGGCGGGCGGAGCGTTCTCGGTCTCGCCTGGCCCGCCTTCTTCTCGGGGCGCAAGATCGCGCCGGGCGCGCGGGTGCACCGCTCGGTCGTCATTCGCCGCGACAGGCTCGGCGAGACGCACAAGAACCTGCCGGAGGAATTCGTCGTCGAGGGGTAGACGCACGGGGAAGGGGCATGCGGCTCCGCGGGCGATGCGGCGTGGCCCGCAGGGGCTTGCTGTGGACGTCATCCATGGCGAGGCTCATCCTCGCTTCCCGGAGGCCGCAGGTTTGCGATCGGCACGCTGCCATCCGGCCAGGCCGCGCGTCACTGTCCATTCGCCGGCAGGACTTTGCGAAGGAGGTAAGCCATCATGGATCTGACGAAAGAGAAGATAGAGAACAGCATTTCCGAGAGGCGGCGGGCGCATACGAACCTTCTTCGTCATGCGAAGAGCTATGAAAAATTTCTGGACGTCGAGAAGGCCGCTTTCGCGCCCGGCGCAATAGACGTGAAGGCGAAGGAATTGATGGCGCTTGCCGTTTCGATCGTCACGAAATGTGAGCCGTGTATGGAATGGCATCTGCATCAGGCACTGACGCATGGGGCGAGCGAAGAGGAAATCTACGAGACGATCGATGTGGCCATCGAGATGGGGGGTGGGCCGGCCCTGGCCTATGCCCGCTTCGTCGTGACGGCTCTCGCTCTGGCGCAGGCCGGGCTCGGCGATCCATCGTCCACGGATGAGAGGTGAGCCGGCTCTCCGCGAACCGGCGCGCGCCCGCAGGAGAATGCCCCGGTCCACTTCGCAGACGGGGCGCGGGCCTTTTTGAGGCCGCCTGTCGTCGGCTATGATGGGCCATGACCTATTCCATTCTCGCCCGAGAGCCCGAGACCGGGGCGCTCGGTATCGCCGTGCAGTCGAAATTTCCGGGCGTCGCCAACCTCATCTGCCACGGACGGGCGGGTGTCGGGGTGATCGCGACGCAGGCTTTTTCCAATCCCGATCACGGCACGAAGGGGCTCGACCTTCTGGCGCTCGGCGTGCCGCCGGAGACGGTGCTCGATCTCGTTCTCGCCGAGGATGCGGCCGCGGGCGAACGCCAGATCGCCATCCTCGCGGCCGATGGGCGGGCGGCGCAGCACACCGGCGCGGCGGTGGAAAGCTGGGACGGCGCGGCCTCCGTCGCCTTCGGAGACAATGCGCTCGCGCATGGCAATTCGCTCGCCTCCGAGGACGTGCCGGCGGCGATGGTGGCGCGTTTCGAGAGCGCCAAGGGCGATTTTCAGGAGCGGCTGATCGCGGCGCTCGTTGCAGGCCAGGAGGCGGGCGGCGAATTGCGGGGCGTGCAATCGGCGGGGCTGCAGGTGTTCCTGGCCGGGGCCGGCTATGGCGGGCGGCAGGGCAAGGCTGTCGATATCTCCATTTACGATCATACCGATCCCATTTCGGAGCTATCGCGCTGCTACCGGCTCCACCGTCTTTCCTATTTCGGATCGGATCCCGACAATCTCATTCAAATTGATAGCAAAATCGCTCCATATTTAATTCGATTGCTGATGCGCGAGGGCTATCTCGATCCGGATAGTTCCAATTCGGCGGGTATCTGGGGACCCGAGAAGATCGCCGCGATGGCGCGCTTCATGGGCGTGGAAAACTACGACAACCGCATCCGCGACGACGATTTGATCGACACCGAGGTCTTGAGCGACATCCGGGCGCGCAAGGGCGGTTGAGGGACGTTTCCCGCTCATATGATCTTGTAAATCAGTCCATATGACCTAATCTTCCGCATCGGGAGATGCTGATGGAAGACGCGCTCAAAGAGCCTTCGGCGGAAGATGTGCGGGCCGTCGCCTTGAAGGCGGTGGGCCGCATCGCGGATTCATGGTCGCTGACGGGGCGCGAGGCGGCCCTGCTCGCCGACATGTCGGAATCGACCTGGAAGCGGGCGCGCAGGCCGGGCTTTGCCGGCGATCTCACGCGCGATCAGATGCTGAGGCTCAGCGCCATCGTCGGCCTCTACAAATCGCTCGAACTCTATTTCAATCCGCCGATCGCGCGCCGATGGGTCCGGCTTCCCAACAAGGGTCCGGAATTCGACGGGCGCCGCCCGATCGATGCGATGATCGAAGGGGGCTTGCCGAAAATCCTGCGCGTGCGCAGTTACGTCGATGCCCTGCGGGGCGGGGCGTGAAGATCACCCCGCTCGAGGCGCGCGGGCTCGTTCGTCTCATTTCGCAAACGCATCACAAGCCGCCGGTGCTGCGCGGCCTCGTCGACAGCGACGAGGAGGCGGCGATTCTGGCGGAGCTCGAAGGCGAGACCAGCGCCCGGCTGATCGCCGAACGCGAGGGGAGCCCGGCGCTCGATCGCCGCGAACTGGTTTTCGCCCGCCGCGCGCACGATCTCAAAGTCTATGGCGAAAGCCATATCAACGCGGCCTTCACCTATACGCGCCCGACGGGCAACCGCTTCAATTCTGGCGAGCGCGGCGCCTGGTACGCGGCCGACGACGTGGTGACGGCGACGGCGGAGGTCGGCTTCCACCGCACGCGAGAGCTCGCCTTCATCGGCATTTTCGACGACGAAGCGCATTATGTGGAGCTTCTCGCCGATTTCATCGGCGATTTTCCCGAGATCGAGACGGGCAGAGCCGTGCCGGAGAGGGAGGCGGCGGCGCTCGATCCCGATCCCTCTCTCGGCTATCCGGCGGGGCAGGCCCTTGCCGCCGAACTCCGCCGCGAGGGCTGTCGCGGGCTGCTCTATCCCTCGGTGCGCCGGCCGGGCGGACGCTGCTTCGTCGCCTTCGATCCGGGTATCATCCAGAATGTGCGGCCGGGCGCCTCCTGGCGGCTCGTCTGGCGCGGCAGCCCGGAGTTTTTCGTGGAGGGGAGGTAGTTCGGTGCAGTTCGGAGGTTATCACCGCCGCTGAGCGCAAAGAACAGGCGTAGAAATCGAATAGCATTCGTGCTGAGCTTCGTTTTCAACGACGGAGATCGACAAAGGGACGTCGGAATGCAGGACGGACAGGAATGCGATAATCCGCTGATCAGAAAGCTCAAAGGGTTCGTTGCTCTCGATCAGGAGGATTGCCGGCTTCTGGGCGAGCTCATCGAGAAGACCCGTTCGGTGCGGGCGCGGACCGATCTCATTCAGGAGGGCGACGAGCCCGACCATGTGCATCTGATCCTCGAAGGCTTCGCCTGCCGCTACAAGATCCTGCCGGAGGGCAGCCGGCATATCATGGCCTATCTCATCCCCGGCGATTTCTGCGATCTGCACATCTTCATCCTGAAGGAGATGGACCATTCGCTGTCGGCGCTGTCGCCCTGCAAGGTCGTGGATATTCCAAGGGAGCGGATCCTCAAGCTCATGGAAAGGCCGAAGCTCGCCCAGGCGATGTGGGCATCGGCTCTCGTGGACGAAGCCACGTTGCGCGAATGGCTCGTCAATCTCGGCGGCCGCGAGGCGACGGAGCGGGCCGCGCATCTCCTCTGCGAGCTGCTCTATCGGCTGAGAGCGGTCGGGCTCGCCAACGGCGACAGCTACGAGCTTCCGCTGACGCAGATCGATCTCGCCGACACGCTCGGCCTGTCGAACGTGCACATGAACCGCGTCTTGCAGCGGCTGCGCGGCGACGGGCTGATCTCGTTTGCGGGGTCCCGTCTCGTCATTCACGACATCGAACGGTTGGAAGAGTTCGCCGGCTTCACGCCGAACTACCTGCATCTGGACCAACAGAAGCTCGCGCCCCGCCCGCACGCCTGACGGCTCAGAGTTCGCCGTCGGCGACCTCTCTGGCCGAGAAGCGGACGACGAAGATCCTGTTGCCTTCGGCGTCGATCACGTCGAGACGCCATTCCTCGCCCGTCCAGAAGCGGCGACCGAGATCGCGCATGATCTCTCCGGCCATGCGGACGGCTTCGGCCTGGGCTTCGTAGGAGTCGGCGATTTCGGTGCCCTCGCGGTCGAGCTCCGCGCTGTCCGGATAGACGTTGAAGAAATAGCGAGGCACGGCGCTTCCTTCATCAAGCGATGCGCCTGCTCCATACCGACCGTTCGCGCAGATCACGCTGCACCCGTGCCGGCCGACCGTCACTCACCTGTGTTAGGCGCCGGCCGACCGGATTCGGCCGCCGGCAGCCCACGGGCAGAGAGGCCTGCATGCCTCTCGCTCAAGGGTGCCACGCGGCCCGACAGCGCCTCCGCAACCCTTGGAGGAGCTTTCAAGCTTCGCGACAGCCTGAAATTTTATGGGTGCGAAGACCGTATTTTCTGTTTGGAACGAAACGCCCATGCTCCGACTTGCCATGGCCGCCCTCGTGGCGGTTCCAGCCTTCGCCGCGAAGGCCGAACCTGTGCCGTCCGATCCCGTGGCGCCCGATCCCAAGCGGCTCATCGATGCCCAGGTCATGGACGAGATCCGCACCTGGATGGATTCAGAAGTCGTGCGCCTCTCCGTCAGGACGCAGAACGCGCGCTATGGCGCGCTCGATCAGGCCAAGATCGACGAGCTCGACACGCAATGGAAGACCGAGCGCGAGGCCGTCGACAAGCCGTTGATCGCGGCGACGCTGTCGAACCCGCTGTCGGTCTATCTCACGCGCATGCAGGGCCAGTCGGCCGGTCTCTTCGTCGAGATCTTCGTGATGGACGACAAGGGGCTGAATGTCGGGCAGTCCTCGATCACCGGCGATTTCTGGCAGGGCGACGAGGCGAAGTTCCAGGAGACCTATCCGAAGGGCGCGGGCGCCGTCTTCATCGACGCGCCGGAATACGACGACACTCTGCATATCTGGCGGGCGCAGGTGAACATGACGCTCGCCGAAGAAGCCAGCAACACGCCGATCGGCGCGGTCACCGTCGAAATCAATCTGACCGAGCTGGCGCGCCGCAAGCTCGCCATGGCCAAGTGATCGGAGACCTGACCGTGCTCAACAACATGTCCGTGACACTGAAAGCGATCCTGGCCTTCACGGTTTTGACCGTGATCGGTCTCGTGCTCAATTCCGTCATCTATCTCCAGGCGGTCGACGCCGAACGCGCCGTGGCCAATTACGGCGAACTTCAGAACTCGATCATCGAAATCTCCAAGCTCGAAGGCGTCATCGAAGACCAGTCCGTCGGCCTCAAGAACTTCCTTCTGACCGGCGACCGCGACTGGGTCGCCAGGATCGAGGCGAAACGGGCGGACACCGAAGCGCTCGCCGCCGAGATCGCGCCGATGCTCGCGCATCTCGAAATTGCCGACCACATCCAAGACGCCATGACGAAGTGGCGCCAATGGTATGAGGATTTCGTCGTGCGCCAGATCACGCTGATGCGCGATCCGATGACCGTCGATCTCGCCAAGGCGATCGAAGCGGCCGGCAACGGCCAGGCGGCCTTCCGGGCGGTGCGCGAGGATATCAAGATGAGCCTCACGGAACTTGCCGAGCAGCAGGGCGTGCTTGCGACCGCCCAGAACGGTGCCCTGTCGATGGTGGAGACGGTGGCGATCGTCAGCGCCGTGATCAGCGCGCTCTGCGCCGTGCTCTTCGGCATCTTCAACCATCTGAGCGTCGTGCGCCCGCTCGGCAATCTCGCCAAGGTCACCCAGGACCTGTCCGAGGGCCACACGGACATGACGATCACGGAAGTGAAGCGCGCCGACGAGATCGGGCGGATGCACAATGCGCTCTCCGTCTTCCGTGCGAGCCTGGTGCGGGCGCGGGAATTGGAGATCGCCTCGGCGGAAGAGCGCGAGACCGCGAACCGGCAGCGCCGCGAAGCGATGCTGCGCCTCGCCGACGAGTTTGAGGCGTCCGTTCTCAGCCTTTCCGGCGAGATCAGCTCCGCTTCGCAGCATCTGGAGGAGACGGCCGGTCTTCTGCAGGAGGTCTCGAGCTCCACGAGCCAGCAGTCTCTGTCGGTTTCGTCGGCGGCCGAACAGGCGACCAACAACGTGCAGACGGTGGCGAGCGCCACGGAGGAATTGTCCGCCTCCACGCGCGACATCAGTGCCCAAATCGAGGCCTCCTCGAAGGTCGCCCGCACGGCGGCCGACGAGGTGGAGCGGTCGAGCCAGGCGGTCGACGGGCTCAACGCGGTCGTGCGGCGGATCGGCGACGTGACGCAGCTCATCACCGACATCGCCTCGCAGACCAATCTCCTGGCGCTCAACGCGACGATCGAGGCGGCGCGGGCCGGCGAGGCGGGCAAGGGCTTTGCCGTCGTCGCCGCCGAGGTGAAGGCGCTCGCCGAGCAGACGGCCAAGGCGACGGAGGAAATCAACCGCCAGATCGCCGACATCCGCTCGGCGGCGGACGTCTCCATCGAGGCGACGCATTCCATCGCCGAGATGGTGCGCGACATCGCCCAGCGCTCCGACGAGATCGCAGCCTCCACCGAGCAGCAGAACGCCGCCACGAGCGAGATCGCCCGCAACATCACCGAGGCCGCGACCGGCACTCAGGATGTCAGCGCGTCGATCGGCAAAGTGTCGCAATCGGCAATGCAGACCGGGAATGCGAGCAACGAATTGCGCCAATCGGTGGGCGATCTCGACACGCGGCTCGGCTCCCTGCGCAGTGCGATGAACCAGTTCCTGGAGAACGTTCGTGCCGCATAAGGCCCGACTCGGTTAAGGTCTGAGCGACAGTGGCGCGGGCGTCGGCCCGCTCCGGAGCCTCGCTCATTTTGAGGGAAGCGATTCTTTTTCGCGTCGGCAGGGCGGTCCGGCTAGAGAGACGCAAAGCGCGATGCGGACATTGCGCAGGCGGCTCGAGGCAGCGGATCGCCGCCGACGCGAAGTCTCATCGGGCTGGGGTTCTCCCCCGAGCCCCGCGATAGAGCGGTTCGTCCGAGCCGCTCTATCGGCGCATCCAGGCCAAAATTTCGCCGACGATGCCTCTTCGGAAGGTCAGGACGCAGATGACGAAGATGGCGCCCATGACGACCGTCACCCAGGAGCCGATCGTCGACAGATAGTTCTGCAGCGCGATGACGATGCCGGCGCCGACGACGGGTCCGAGAATGGTGCCCATGCCGCCGATCAGGGTCATCAGCACGACTTCACCCGACATGTGCCAGTTGACGTCCGTCAGGGTGGCGCTCTGGAAGACGATCGCCTTCGTCGCGCCGGCAAGGCCGGTGATCGTCGCCGACATGGTGAAGGCGAGCACCTTCAGGAGCGCGACCGGATAGCCGAGCGAGATCATGCGTGGCTCGTTCTCGCGGATGCCTTTCAAAGCCTGGCCGAAGGGCGAATGAACGGTACGGTAGAGGACGAAGAATCCGGCGGCGAAGATCACGGCGACGAAATAATACATGGTCAGCGTGTCGCGGAGATCGATGAGCCCGAAGACGGTGCCGCGCGGAATGCCCTGGATGCCGTCCTCGCCATGGGTGAAGGGTGCCTGCAGGCAGAAGAAGAAGACCATCTGGGCGAGCGCCAGCGTGATCATGGCGAAATAGATGCCCTTCTGGCGGATGGCGATCGCGCCGAAGACGAGGCCCATCACGCCTGCGGTGAGGGTGCCCGCCGCGATGCCGAAGACCGTGCCGATGCCCCAGACCTTGACGGCATGGCCCGCCACATAGGCCGCCATGCCGAAGAAGGCGGCGTGGCCGAAAGAGAGAAGCCCGACATAGCCGAGCATCAAATTGAAGGCGCAGGCGAAGAGGGCGAAGCACAGAAGCTTCATCAGGAAGATCGGATAGATGCCGAGGAACGGCGCGACGGCGAGGGCGGCGATGCCGACGGCAGCGATCAGATAGCCGGCGAGGCGATGCCTGCGAAACGTGTCGTCGCTGAGTTCGACATTGGAGGTCGTGTCGGTCATTCGCGGGGCCTCCCGAAAAGGCCGTTCGGCCGCAAGATGAGAACGATCGCCATGATGACGAAGACGACGGTGGAGGAGGCCTCCGGGTAGAAGGTCTTCGTCAGGCCTTCGACGATGCCGATGCCGAGCCCGGTGACGATGGAGCCGAAGATGGAGCCGAGGCCGCCGATGACGACGATGGCGAAGACGACGATGATGAGATGCTGGCCCATGATCGGGCTCACCGTATAGACGGGCGCGGCGAGAACGCCCGCAAAGGCCGCCAGCGCCACCGCGAAACCGTAGGTGAGGGTCATCATCAAGGGCACGTTGATGCCGAAGGCGCGCACGAGCTCGCGGTTTTCGACCGCGGCGCGCAGATAGGCGCCGAGACGCGTGCGCTCCACCAGAAGCCAGGTGCCGACGCAGACGAGAAGCGAGGCGACGATCACCCAGGCGCGGTAGGTCGGCAGGAACATGAAGCCGAGATTGTGCCCGCCGGTCAGGATTTCCGGCGGGGCGTAGGGCTGGCCGGAGACGCCGTAGAAATTGATGAAGGTGCCCTCGATGATGAGGGCGAGGCCGAAGGTCAGAAGCAGGCCATAGAGATGGTCGAGGTCATAGAGGCGAGACAGCATGGTGCGCTCGATGACGATGCCGAAGACACCGACGATCAACGGGGCGACGATGAGGCTCGGCCAGTAGCCGATGCCGAGATGATGCAACAAGAGCCAGGCGACGAAGGCGCCCATCATATAGAGCGCCCCGTGGGCGAAATTGATGACGTTCAGAACGCCGAAGATGACGGCCAGGCCGAGGCTCAACAGCGCGTAGAACGAGCCGTTGATGAGCCCGATCAGAAGCTGCCCGAACAACAGGGGCGCCGGCACACCCAGGATTTCCTGCATACGAGCCTTTCCTTGGTTGGGGGAACCTGGCGTTGGCGGGAAGCCCGGGCGGCGAGGCCGCGCCGGGCCATTTCAGGGACGATCAGTTGCTGACGAGCTTGCAGCTGCCCTTGTCGAGCGGCTGGAAGGCCTCATCGCCCGGGATCGTCTTGACGATGTTGTAATAGTCCCACTTGCCTTTGGACTCGTCCGGGCCCTTCACCTCGACGAGATACATGTCGTGGACCATGCGGCCGTCCTCGCGGATCTTGCCGTTCTCGGCGAAGAAGTCGTTGATCGGCATCTTCTTCATCTGGGTGACGACCGCTTCGCCGCCGTCATCGTCGATCTCGTCCACGGCTTTCAGATAATGCGTGACGGCGGAATAGACGCCGGCCTGCACCATGGTCGGCTTCTGGCCGTTCATCTTCTCGGCGAAGCGATCGGCGAATTCCCGCGTCTCGTCGGTGCGGTCCCAGTAGAAGCCCGTCGTCAGCGTCAGGCCCTTCGCGACATCGAGGCCGAGGGCGTCGACATCGGTGATGAAGCCCAGAAGGGCCGCGAGCTTCTGGCCGCCCTGGACGATGCCGAAGGAGTTCGCCTGCTTGATCGCGTTGGTGGTGTCGCCGCCGGCGTTGGCAAGGCCGATGACATCGGCGCCCGAGGCCTGCGCCTGCAGCAGGAAGGAGGAAAAGTCGGAGGTGGAGAGCGGGTGATTGACGGAGCCCAGAACCTCGCCGCCATTCTCCTTCACGACCGCCGAGGTGTCCTTTTCGAGCTGATGGCCAAAGGCGTAATCGGCGGTCAGGAAGAACCAGCTCTTGCCGCCCTGTTCGACGACCGCCTTACCGGTGCCGACCGACATGGCGTAGGTGTCGTAGGTCCAGTGCACGAAGGTCGGGGCGCACTGGTCGTTGGTGAGCGCGGTCGAGCCGGCGCCGGAATCGAGAAACGCCGTATCCTTTTCCGAGGTCACCTGCTGGACGGCGAGCGCCACGGAGGAGGTCGGCACGTCGACGATGACGTCGACGCCGTCCTGGTCGATCCATTCGCGGGCAATGGAAGAGCCGACATCGGGCTTGTTCTGATGGTCGGCGGAGACGACTTCGATATTGGCGTCACCGACCTTGCCGCCGAAATCTTCCACCGCCATGCGGGCGGCGACGACGGAGCCTTCGCCGGAGAGATCGGCATAAAGGCCGGAGCGGTCGTTGAGGACGCCGATCTTGACGACGTTGTCGGAAATCTCCGCCTGGGCGGCGCCCACCATCGCGGCGAGTGCGGCAAGCGCGGTTGAGGCCAGGGCGACCGATTTGATGCTCATTGGGGTTCTCCTCTCGTTTGGACTTTTTGTGGTGTTCCGGGCGCCGTCCGTTACACGCCCAGAAGTTCGTTGAGTTCGCCCATGCGCGTCTTGATGTCGTCGCGCTGGTAGCGGTCGACGACGCGGCCATGCTCGATGACGTAGTGACGGTCGGCGAGGCGGGCGGCGAAATGGAAGTTCTGTTCGACCAGCAGAACGGTGAAGCCGAGCTCCTGCAGGCGGCGCACGCTGGCGCCGATCTGCTGGACGATGACGGGGGCGAGGCCTTCCGTCGGCTCGTCGAGCAGGAGGAGTTTCGCCCCGGTGCGCAGAATCCGGCCGATCGCCAGCATCTGCTGCTCGCCGCCGGACAGGCGGGTGCCGGAGGCGCCGAGAAGCCGCTCCTTCAGGTTCGGAAAGAGCTCGTAGATTTCGGGGATGGGCAGGCCGCCCTTCTGCACGACGGGGGGCAGGAGAAGGTTCTCTTCCACGGTGAGGCTCGCAAAGATGCCGCGCTCTTCCGGGCAATAGGCGATGCCGCGGCGGGCGACCTTGTCGGGCTTCAGGTCGATGAGCTCCTGGTCGTCGAAGCGGATCGAGCCGGAGCGGCGCCCGACGAGGCCCATGATGGAGCGCAAAGTCGTCGTCTTGCCGGCGCCGTTGCGCCCCAGAAGGCTGACGACCTCGCCTTCGCGGACTTCGAAATCGACGCCGTGGAGAACGTGGGATTCGCCGTACCAGGCGTTGAGATCGGAGACTTCGAGGATGGTCTTGCGCACGCTCATGCCTCCGCCTCGTCGCCCGTGCCCATATAGGCCTCCCGGACCTCGGGGTTTTGTGAGACCTCGTCGTAGCTGCCTTCCGCCAGGATCTGGCCGCGCTGCAGGACCGTGATCGTGTCGGAGAGATCGGCGACGACTTCGAGATTGTGTTCCACCATCAGGACGGTGCGGTTCTGCGCCACCTGGCGGATGAGATCGGAGACGCGGGCGATGTCCTCATGGCCCATGCCTGCCATCGGCTCGTCGAGGAGCATGACCTTGGGTTCGAGCGCCAGCGTCGTGGCGATCTCGAGCGCGCGCTTGCGGCCATAGGGCATCTCGACGGCCAACGTGTCGGTGAATTCCGACAGGCCGACGGCTGAGAGAAGCTCGTAGGCGCGCTCGTGCAGCCGCTCCAGAACCCGGCTCGACTTCCAGAAATGGAAGGAGAGGCCGGTCGGGCGCTGCAGCGCCAGGCGGACGTTTTCGAGCGCCGTCAGATGCGGGAAGACCGCGGAGATCTGAAACGAGCGCACGAGCCCGTCCCGCGCCACGTGATGCGGCGTCGACCGGGTGATGTCGTGGCCGGCGTAGCGGATCGTGCCCGAGCTCGGTTGCAGGAATTTGGTGATGAGGTTGAAGCAGGTCGTCTTGCCGGCGCCGTTCGGGCCGATGAGAGCATGGATCGTGCCCTCACGGACCCCGAGATTGACGCCACTGACCGCCGCGAAGCCGGCAAAATACTTCGTGAGATTCTCGGTCTCGAGAATGAATTCCGACATTTCCCCGCCTGATCACAGTTGCCCAATGCGCAGCGGGTTTGCGGGGAAGCATTGTCATCCTCCCTGCGGCCCCGCCGTCTTTTGTTCACAGCAGCCGCGGAGCGGTTCTTTGTTTTATTCCGCTCGGTGCATGTTGTCGCACCGGTTTGCCTGAAACTTCAAGTCAGATCGGGACGACAATGCAGAGATTTTCTGAGAAACGCCGGCTGACGCAGGGGCGGGAACGGGTTTTTCTTGCGGGAGCTTTTGTGGCGGATGGGGCGGTGCCGTCATTTCCGAGCGGCGCAAGGTGGCCGGCAGGCGTGTCGGGGGATGTGTCCGCCGCGTGGCCCCTTGTGACGTGGAGGGGGTTGGGCGGAGGCGCGACCCCGCGGGCGGAACAGAAGATGCTTGTCTTCGCCGCCGCTTCCGCCGTTTACTGATGTCCGAGAGGCGGGAACAGCGGAACGAGGTCGACGATGTGCCATCTCTTTGCGGGCATGCCCCGCGAACTCTACGACAGCGAGACCCGCTCCATCCGGCTCTCCGGCCATGCCACCTCGATCCGGCTGGAGACGGCCTTCTGGCAGGTGCTCGAAGAGCTCGCCGCCGAGCAGGGGTTTTCGCTCGCCAAGTTTCTGACGACGCTGCACGACGAGGTGCTCGCACTGCATGGCGAGGCGCGGAACTTCTCCTCGCTCCTGCGCTGCACCTGCCTCGTGCATCTGGAGCGGCGCGGCGCCGCCGCGCAGCCCGAGGAGAAGGCGGGGCTTGCCGCCGGCAAGACGCAGCGCCCGACGGGCGTTTCCGGCGAGGCCGTGGCGCTCGGCTGAGGCCGGACCCCGCGGCGCGAGGCGGCGCGAGAGGCGCGCGCGATCGCCGATGAGGGCCATTTCGGTCGCAAGAGGCCGAGGCGCGCGGGCAAAAGCGCAATTGTATTATCATGATACTACCTGCCTTGCGGGCAGGGCAGTAGACTTCAACCGTCAGCCGGGATGAGCTGGCGGATGAGGAAGAGGCGCGCCGCACCGGCAATTTCGGCCGACCGGGCGCGCCGCCGATGCGCTCCACCGGGCGCAAAGATTGCTGGCACCGACGGGGCGGCTCGATGTCCGCGCCGCGCCAGAACCGTCCGCCTCGTCCGCCGAGCCGCCCGATGGCGCGAGACATGAAAGGACGATTGTGGCGAAGATAATTCACATGATGATCCGCGTTGCCGAAGAGGCGCGTTCGGTCGAGTTCTACGACAAGGCGTTCGGCCTGAAGGTCGCCGGACGCTTCGACTTCGACGATTTCACGCTCGTCTATCTCGCCAATGACGAGAGCGAGTTCGAGCTGGAGCTGACGATCAACAAGGATCAGAGCCAGCCGTATCAGCTCGGCAACGGCTACGGCCATATGGCGGTCTCCGTCGCCGATCTCGAAGGCGAGCATCAGCGCCTCGTGGCCGCCGGGCTTTCGCCCAAGGATATCAAGGCGATGACGCATGAGGGCAAAGCGCTGGCGCGGTTTTTCTTCATCGAGGATCCGGACGGCTACAAGATCGAAGTTCTGGAGCGGCAGGGCCGCTACAAGTGAGTTTGCGGGCCGGCGCCTGGCGCCGGCCCCAAACCGCGGAGACGACCGCGCAATAAGCGGCGCTCCCAATCAAGAAAAAATCCCTAGGAGGAAATGCAAGATGACGAGCCTCACACGACCGACGAGACGCGGCTTCCTGAAAGTGGGAAGCGGGCTTCTCGCCATGACGATTACGCCGGCGGGGACGGTGGTCGGGCGCGCCTGGGCGCAGATGCCCCGTTCCACGAAGCCGGAGACTTTCGCGACCCTCGTGCAGATGTCGCGCGACTGCTATCCGCACGACCAGCTCGAAGACCGCTACTACGCCAAGGCGGTCGATATCCTCGACGAGGCGGCACGTGCCTCGGAGGACGAGCTCAACCTGCTCGAAGAAGGGGTCGCCGCACTCGACAAGTCCGCGCATGACGCCCATGGCGCCGATTACGCGGCGATCGAGAACGAGGCGGACCGGGTCGCGCTTCTGGAAGCGATCGCAGACGAGCCCTTCATGCAGAAGGTGCGTTCGAACCTCGTCGTCGGCCTCTACAACCAGAAGGAGCTGTGGCCGATCTTCGGCTACGAAGGGGCGTCGGCGGACAAGGGCGGCTATATCGACCGCGGCTTCGACGACATCGCCTGGCTCTAGGCCGGCAGTCTCAGCGACGAAACGCACCAGAAAAGACGGGCTCGTTCGGCTGCGCTTGCGCATGCGCGGCCAGCCATCGGAGTCCGGGAGGAAACGACATGTCTGCTCCTTACGACAAGAACGACGACAGCGTCGTCGTCATCATCGGCTCGGGCGCCGGTGGCGGCACGCTCGGCACGCAGCTCGCCCTCAAGGGCATCGATACGGTGATCCTGGAGGCGGGATCGCGCCACGAAACCTGGGATTTCATCAACGACGAATGGGATTCCTTCACGCAGCTCGCCTGGAAGGACAAGCGTCTCACCTCCGGCGACTGGCGGGTGGCGAAGGATTTTCCGAACCTGCCGGCCTGGATCGTGAAGGCGGTCGGCGGCTCCTCCGTCCACTGGGCGGGCGCCTCGCTGCGCTTCCAGGAGCACGAGTTCAAGACGAAGACGCATTACGGCGAGATCGAAGGCGCGACGCTTCTCGACTGGCCGATCGACCTTGACGAGATGGAGCCGTGGTACGCCATGGCCGAAGACCGGATGGGCGTGACGCGCACCAACGGCATTCCCGGCCTGCCCGGCAACAACAACTTCAAGGTGTTGGAGGCCGGTGCCCGCAAGATCGGCTACAAGGAGGTGCATACCGGGCGGATGGCGATCAATTCCGAGCCCCGCGACGGACGGGCTTCCTGCCTGCAGATCGGCTTCTGTTTCCAGGGCTGCAAATCCGGCGCCAAATGGTCGACGCTGGTGGCGGAAATCCCGAAAGGCGAGGCGACCGGAAAGCTCGAAGTGCGGCCGGACTGTCAGGTTCTGCGCATCGAGCACAATGACGAGGGCCGCGTGACCGGCGTCGTCTACGCCGACAAAGAGGGGCGCGAGCAGAGGCAGAAGGCGCGCATCGTCTGCGTTGCCGGCAATTCGATCGAGAGCCCGCGGCTTCTCCTCAATTCGCATTCGTCGAAATTCCCGGACGGGCTCGCAAATTCCTCCGGCGAGGTCGGCCGCAATTACATGCGCCACACGACCGGCTCGGTCTATGCGGTGTTCGACAAGCCGGTGCACATGTATCGCGGCACGACCATGGCGGGGATCGTGCGCGACGAGGCAAAGCACGACACCTCGCGCGGCTTTGCCGGCGGCTACGAGTTCGAGACCCTGTCGCTCGGCCTGCCGTTCATGGCGGCGTTTCTCGATCCCGGCAAATGGGGGCGGGATTTCGCCTCCGCGATGGACGGCTACAGCAACATGGCCGGCATCTGGATCGTGGGCGAGGACATGCCGCGGGCGGAAAACCGCGTCACGCTGTCAGACGAGACCGACGATTTCGGCATGCCCATCCCGGACGTGCATTTCGACGATCATCCGAACGACAACGCCATGCGCCAGCATGCCTACACCCAAGGGTCGGCGATCTATGATGCGGTGGGCGCGGTGCGCACGATCCATACGCCGCCTTATCCCTCGACGCACAATCTCGGCACCAACCGGATGAGCGAGAATGCGCGCGACGGCGTCGTCAACCGCTACGGCCAGACGCACGACATCGACAATCTCTTCGTCTCAGACGGCTCGCAATTCACGACCGGGGCGGCGGAGAACCCGACCCTGACGATCGTGGCGCTGGCGCTGCGGCAGGCGGACCATATCGCCGGGCGGATGGGCCGCGGCGAGATCTGAGACGAGGGATTTTGACGGGGGCGTCCGGCGGGGGCCGGGCGCCGTCTTTCGGGATGGTGTTCGAAAGGGGCGGGTGCGCTCCTGTTCAGGCGCGCTCGGGCTTCGGCTGGCGGATCATCGGGGCGGCTTCGGCGACGAGGGGGTCGAGGCCGGTGCCGCCCGCATCCAGGATCTCGAAGAGTTTTGCGCGCATGCGCGGTTCCCAGAAGGAGTTGATGTGGTCGGCGACGCCGGCGGCGGCCTCGTGTTCCGGGCGGCTCTTGAAGAAGGTGGCGATCTGGTTCGCCATATAGGCGAGTTTGTCAGGCGACATGGGAGACCTTTCCGGTGTCGACAGTGCCGTCGGTAATTCGCTCGGGATGGGTGAAGACTTCAAAGTCGCGGTCGCGGACGATGGCGACGAGGGTGATGCCGGCGGCCTCCGCCATGCGCACGGCAAGTGCCGTGGGGGCCGAGACGGCAAGCAGGATCGGGCTGCCGGCGACCGCCGCCTTCTGCACCATTTCGACCGAGACGCGGCTCGTCAGGACGATGGCGCCATTGGCGGCCGGGATGGCGCGGCGGGCAAGCGCGCCTGCGAGCTTGTCGAGCGCATTGTGGCGGCCGACGTCCTCGCGCACGGCGACGAGGCCTTCGCCCGGAGCGTAGAGGCCCGCGGCATGCACGGCGCGCGTTGCGGCGTGCAGCGGCTGGGCCCGGGAGAGCGCGCCCATGGCACGGGCGATGTCGGCCGGCGACAACGTGAGATCGGAGGTGGGGACGACGGGCGGCTGGCGCATGGCGCCTTCCAGGCTCTCGATGCCGCAGAGACCGCAGCCGACGGGACCGGCGAGGTGGCGGCGGCGTTCGGCGAGCTTTTGGTCCGCCTCCTCGGCGAGCATGATCTGCACGTCGATGCCGTCTTCGAGCTCGACGATATCGACGGCGTCGATCGCCTCGGCCGTGTCGACGATGCCCTCCGTCAGGGTGAAGCCGACGGCGAAATCGACGAGATCGGCCGGGGTCGCCATCATCACCGCCTGGGTGGTGCCGCCATAGGTGAGGGCGATGGCCGTCTCTTCCGGCAGGTCGCGTTCGCCCGGCCGCGCCTTGCCGAGGCGATGGGCGATGCGGGCGACCGGGTGATGGGTCTTTTGCGTCATCCTCGCGTCCTCATTCGGCGCCTCTCTCACTCCGCCGCTTCCATTGCCGGGGCGATGCGGCGGGCCTGACGGGTCTGCTCCTCATATTCCTGCTGCCAGTCGCTCGGTCCGTTCGACAGCGCGACCTGGACGGCGGTCACCTTGTATTCCGGGCAGTTGGTCGCCCAGTCGGAGAAATCCGTGGTGATGACGTTCGCCTGCGTGCCCGGATGGTGGAAGGTCGTGTAGACGACGCCCGGCGCGACGCGGTCGGTGATGCGGGCTTTCAGCGAGGTCTCGCCGGAGCGGCTCGCGAGCCGCACCCAGTCGCCGTCCTTGATGCCGCGCTGTTCGGCGTCGTGGGGATGGATTTCGAGGCGATCTTCCTCGTGCCAGACGGTGTTCGCCGTGCGCCTCGTCTGCGCGCCGACATTGTACTGGGTGAGGATGCGGCCGGTCGTCAGAAGGAGCGGGAAGCGCGGGCCGGTCTTTTCATCCGTCGCCACATATTCGGTGACGACGAATTTGCCCTTGCCGCGCTGGAAGCCGCCGACATGCATGACCGGCGTGCCCTGCGGCGCCTTCTCGTTGCACGGCCATTGCACCGAGCCTTCCTTTTCCAGGATGTCGTAGGTGACGCCGGCAAAGCTCGGCGTGGTGGCCGCGATTTCGGCCATGATCTCGCGCGGATGGGTGTAGTTCCAGCCGCAGCCGAGCGCGTTCGCCAGAAGCTGCGTCACCTCCCAATCGGCATAGCCGTTCTTCGGCGCCATGACGCGGCGGACGCGGTTGATGCGCCGCTCGGCGTTCGTAAAGGTGCCGTCCTTCTCCAGGAAGGTGGAGCCCGGCAGGAAGACATGGGCGTAATTCGCCGTCTCGTTGAGGAAGAGGTCGTGGACGACGACGCATTCCATGGCGGCGAGGCCGGCGGCGACATGCTTGGTATCGGGGTCGGACTGCAGGATGTCCTCGCCCTGGATGTAGATGCCGCGGAAGGTGCCGTCGACGGCCGCATCGAGCATGTTGGGGATCCGAAGCCCCGGCTCGTCGTCGAGGGTGACGTTCCAGAGCTTTTCGAAGATGTCGCGCGTCGCCTCGTCGGAGATATGGCGATAGCCCGGCAGCTCATGCGGGAAGGAGCCCATATCGCAGGAGCCCTGGACGTTGTTCTGGCCGCGGAGCGGGTTCACGCCGACGCCCGGGCGGCCGAGATTGCCGGTCGCCATGGCGAGATTGGCGATCGCCATGACGGTGGTGGAGCCCTGGCTGTGCTCCGTCACGCCGAGGCCGTAATAGACCGCGCCGTTGCCGCCGGTCGCATAGAGACGTGCCGCGCCGCGGATGGCGGCGGCCGGCACGCCGGAGATTTTTTCCACTTCCTCCGGTGAGTTGCGCGGCTCGGAGACGAAGGCCGCCCAATCCTGGAACTCGTCCCAGTCGCAGCGCTCGCGGATGAAGGCCTCGTCGAAGAGGCCTTCGGTGACGACGACATGGGCGAGTGCGGTCAGGATGGCGACGTTGGAGCCCGGCTTCAGGGGGAGGTGATAGGACGCCTCGATATGCGGCGAGCGCACGAGATCGATGCGGCGCGGATCGATGACGATGAGTTTGGCCCCTTCGCGCAGACGCTTCTTGAGGCGGGAGGCGAAGACGGGATGGCCGTCGGTCGGATTGGCGCCGATCAGGATGACGACGTTGGTCTTCTCGACGCTGTCGAAATCCTGCGTGCCGGCGGAGGTGCCAAACGTGGTCTTGAGGCCGTAGCCGGTCGGCGAATGGCAGACGCGGGCGCAGGTGTCGACATTGTTGTTGCCGAAGCCGGCGCGCACCAGCTTCTGAACGATGAAGGTCTCCTCGTTGGTGCAGCGCGAGGAGGTGATGCCGCCGAGCGCGGAGCGGCCGTATTGATGCTGGATGCGGCGGAATTCGGACGCCGTATGGGCGAGCGCCTCCTCCCAGGAGACCTCGCGCCAGGGATCGGTGATCTTTTCGCGGATCATCGGGTTGAGGATGCGGTCCTTGTGGTTGGCATAGCCATAGGCGAAGCGACCCTTGACGCAGGAATGGCCGCGGTTCGCCTTGCCTTCCTTGTAGGGGACCATGCGGATGAGTTCCTCGCCGCGCATCTCCGCCTTGAAGGAGCAGCCGACGCCGCAATAGGCGCAGGTGGTGACGCGCGCATGCTCCGGCAGGCCGTTCTCGATCACCGACTTTTCCTGGAGCGTCGCCGTCGGGCAGGCCTGGACGCAGGCGCCGCAGGAGACGCATTCTGATGCCAGGAACTCTTCGTCCTGGCCGGCGGCGACCACGGAGCCGAAGCCGCGGCCTTCGATCGTCAGCGCGAAGGTGCCCTGCACCTCCTCGCAGGCGCGCACGCAGCGCGAGCAGACGATGCATTTCGTGGGATCGAAGGTGAAATAGGGATTGGTTTCGTCCTTCGGCCGATAGCGCGGGTTCGCCTCGCCGTTGTTCCTCGCCTTGACGTGGTTGGCACCGTCATAGCCGTAGCGCACGTCGCGCAGGCCGACCTCGCCCGCCATGTCCTGGAGTTCGCAATCGCCGTTCGCCGCGCAGGTGAGGCAGTCGAGCGGGTGGTCGGAGATATAGAGCTCCATGACGCCGCGGCGGATCTCCTTGAGGCGCGGCGTCTGGGTATGCACGACCATGTCGGGGGTGACCGGCGTGGTGCAGGAGGCGGGGGTGCCGCGCCGTCCCTCGATCTCGACGAGGCAGAGGCGGCAGGAGCCGAAGGATTTTACCATGTCGGTGGCGCAGAGTTTCGGCACCTGAATGCCGGCTTCGGCGGCCGCGCGCATGACCGAGGTGCCGGCCGGGACGCTGATCTCGAAGCCGTCGATCGTGAGCGACACCGTCTCTTCGGAGGTGGAGGCGGGGGTGCCGTAGTCGATTTCGTGGATGAGGCTCATCAGGCTGCTCCTCGGTTTTACTCGGCGGCTTCGGCGAAGGGGGTGGGGCGGAAATCGTCGGGGAAATGTTCGATCGCGCTCAGGACCGGGAAGGGCGTGAAGCCCCCGAGGGCACAGAGCGAACCGAAGCGCATGGTCTGGCAGAGGTCGGTCATGAGGGCGATCTGCGCGTCAGGATCCTCGCCCGCCGCGATCCTGTCGACGACCTCGACACCGCGCACGGAGCCGATGCGGCAGGGGGTGCACTTGCCGCAGGATTCAATGGCGCAGAATTCCATGGCGAAGCGGGCCTGCTTCAGCATGTCGACGGTGTCGTCGAAGACGACGATGCCGGCATGGCCGATCAGGCCGTTCTTCGCCGTATAGGCTTCGTAATCGAAGATCGTGTCGAAGAGGGCGAGCGGGAAATAGGCGCCGAGCGGGCCGCCGACCTGCACCGCCTTGACCGGGCGGCCGCTTCTGGTGCCGCCGCCGATCTCGTCGACGAGCTCGTGCAAGGTGAGGCCGAAGGCGATCTCGAAGAGGCCGCCATTCTTGACGTTGCCCGCGATCTGGATCGGGATCGTGCCATGCGAATGGCCGACGCCGAAATCGCGGAAGAATTCCGGCCCGTGGTCGAGGATCGCCGGCACGGTCGCAAGCGAGATGACGTTGTTGACGACGGTCGGGCGGCCGAGAAAGCCCTCATGCGCGGGAAGCGGCGGCTTGGCGCGCACGACGCCGCGCTTGCCTTCCAGGCTGTTCAGGAGCGAGGTTTCCTCGCCGCAGACATAGGCGCCGGCGCCCATGCGGATTTCCATGTCGAAGGCGTGGCCCGAGCCCAGAATGTCGGGGCCGAGAAAGCCGTGGCTGCGGGCAATGGCGATCGCGTCGCGCATCGTCGCAATCGCATGCGGATATTCGGAGCGGGTGTAGACGTAGCCGCGCGTCGCGCCGGTGGCGAGGCCCGCGATCACCATGCCCTCGATCAGCATGAAGGGGTCGCCCTCCATGATCATGCGGTCGGAATAGGTGCCGCTGTCGCCCTCGTCGGCGTTGCAGACGATGTATTTCTGCTCGCCTTTCGCTTCGGCGACGGTCTTCCACTTGATGCCGGTCGGGAAGCCGGCGCCGCCGCGACCGCGGAGCCCCGACGTGATCATCGTCTCGACGATCTCTTCGGGCGTCATCATGACGGCATTGCGCAGCCCCTTCAGGCCGCCATGCGCCTCGTAATCGGCCGGATCGAGCGGATCGATGATGCCGCAGCGCGCGAAGGTGAGGCGGGTCTGGCGGGCGAGGAAGGGGATTTTTTCGGTTTCGCCCTGGGCGAGGGGGTGGTCGCCGCCCGTGAGAAAGCCCGCATCGAAGAGAGAGGCGACGTCGCCCGGAGCGACCGGGCCATAGGCGAGACGGCCGTCTTCGGTCGCCACCTCGACCATCGGCTCCAGGAAGAAGAGGCCGCGGGAGCCGTTGCGGATGAGACGGATATCGAGACCGCGGGCCTCCGCCTCGCGAGCGATTTCGGCCGCGACCTTGTCGGCGCCGAGCGCCAGCGCGCCGGCATCGCGCGGGACGTAAACCTTGATGGGGCCTTTGACGGGATCGGTCATCGCCGGGCCTCGTCGAGAAGCGGGGCGAGGCGGGTTTCGTCGAGGCGGCCGGTCACCTCGCCGTCGAGCATCGCGGCCGGGGCGCAGGAGCAGAGGCCGAGGCAGTAGACGGGTTCGAGCGTGACGGCGCCGTCGGGCGTCGTCTCATGCCAGTCGATGCCGAGGGCCGAGCGCACGCGGTCGGCGATTTTTTCGCCGCCCATCGACTGGCAGGCCTCGGCGCGGCAGACCTTCAGCACATGGCGGCCGGAGGGGGTGTGGTGGAAGTCGGGATAGAAGCTGACGACGCCATGGACTTCGGCGCGGCTCAGATTGAGGCGGTTGGCGATGACCGGCACGGCCTCTTCCGGCACGCAGCCGAACTCTTCCTGGAGATCGTGCAGGATCGGCAGGAGCGGGCCTTCGAGGGCGGCGTTGGCATCGACGATCGCTGTGGCGCGGACGGCAATGTCCGCTGCGCCTGTCTGGGCAGTCATTCTTCCTCCCATGGCCGGCGATTGTTTTTGCCGGATTTCTTATTGCGGTAATTTTGACGCGCGACGTCATGTCTTATCAATAGCGTTATCCCGTCGAGTGATCGGGAAAACCTATCGAGCGCTAGGCCGAGGGTTGTTTCTCTCGGGGCAGAAGCTGCGAGACCTTGCGGGCTTCGGCGAGAAGGGCGGCAAGAACCGGCGTGTGCGGCTCGCGGTAGGCGGCGACGAGGCCGATGCTTTCCACGGCCTCCGGTTCCACGATCGGGATCGCCGTTAGATTGTCCAGACGTCCGAAGGCGTCCACCAGCCGCCAGGGCATGACGCTCGACCAGCGGCCGGTGCGCACATGGGCGAAGAGGGTGATGACGGAGTTGGATTCGAGCGTCGGATTGGCGCTCGCACCGGCCTCGCCCATCTTCTGATTGACGATGCGGCGGTTCTGCATGTCGGGCGTCAACAGGCAGAGCGGCGCGGCCGCCACCTCTTTCCAGGTGATGCTCGACTTGCCGGCATGCGGCCCGTCCGCCTGGGTGACGAAGGCGTAGCGCTCCTCGTAGAGCGGCACGGTGGTGACGCGGCCGAGCGGCTCGTTGTCGAGATAGGTGATGCCGACATCGATCTCGAGATTTTCCAGAAGCGACAGGATCTCGACCGAATTGCGCGACAGGACGGTGAAGGTGATGCCGGGATGGGCCTCCGCAAAGGGCGCGGTCAGCTCGGCGACGGCGGAGAGCGCCGTCGGGATGGCGGCGATGCGCAGATGCCCGGAGAGGCCGTAGCGCGCAGTTCTCAGGTCCTCCTGCATGGAGCGGACGTCGGCGACGATGCGGCGCGCCCATTCCAGGACGCGCTGGCCTTCCGGCGTCAGCCCCTGATAGCGCGAGCCGCGGCGCACCAGCATGACGCCGAACTGATCTTCGAGCTGCTTGATCGCCGAGGAGAGCGTCGGCTGGGTGACGCGGCAATCCTCTGCGGCGCGGCCGAAATGTTTTTCGCGGGCAAGCGCGATGAACATTTCCAGCTTGTCGATCATGAGCGTCTCCCGCCGCCTTGCGGATCTTCGGCCCGCCTGCGACGTGCCCACGATACAGGATGCGGGCGTTGAGAAAAGCCGGACGGGGCAAGGGCCCGGTCATGGCGATGAGAGAGGGCCGGGCGCGACGCTCGGCCTGGGAGCTAAACGGCGGCCGGGTGACGCGCCCTGCCGCAGGGGAAAAAGACGGCCGGGCATGATGCCCGGCCGCAAGTCCCATCATTCGGCGGCGGCGACGACGCGCCCTTCGATCTCCTCCGTCGTCTCGTCGATATGGTGCTTCTCGTGCACCGGACGGACGAGGGAATTGGCGATGAGCGCGAGCACCAGGAGCCCCGCCATGCAGTACATGGTGGTGTTGTAGAGGCTCGGCGTCGGATCGACGGTGCCGGCGGGGGCGATCTCCATCAGCCGGCCGATCGTCACCGTATTGGCGGCGATCATCTGGTCGAGCTGATCGATGCCGGCGCCGAATTTCTCCCGGAAGACGGAAGGATCGATGCGGGCCGCGAGATCGTGGATCGCGTTCGACAGGGACATTTCCCGCAGCTGCGTGATGGCGAGGGGGCCGAGAACGCCCGCGGTGCTCCACGCCGTCAGAAGCCGGCCATGGATGCCGCCCACATATTTGGTGCCAAAAATGTCGGCGAGATAGGCGGGGATGGTGGCAAAGCCGCCGCCATACATGGTGAAGATGATCATCGTCGCGGCGTAGAACATGACGAGCCACGTCACCGCCGGATCGACGCTCACCTGCTGGGCCGCAAACGGGATCGACAGATAGAGGATCGTGCCAAGAACGAAGAAGCAATAATAGGTGTTCTTGCGGCCGATATAGTCCGATGCCGAAGCCCACAGGAAGCGGCCGACCATGTTGAAGACCGAGATCATGAAGACGTAGGTCGCCGCGAAGGCGGAGTTCACGATCAACGGCAGGGTGGTGCCAAAAATCTCCGTCATCATGGTCTTGGCGACGCCGATGACGCCGATGCCCGCGGTGACGTTGAAGCAGAGCACGATCCACAGAAGATAGAATTGCGGCGTCTTCAGCGCCTGGTCGATGTGGACGTCGTTGTCGGAGATCATCTTGCGCTGGGCGACATGCGCGGCGGCCGGCTCCCAACCGGCCGGCTTCCAGCCCTCCCGCGGTACGCGGTAGGAGAAGGAGGCGATGACCATGACGACGAAGTAGATGACGCCGAGGGTGAAGAAGGTCATCGCGGCGCCGGTGTTGCCGGTGCCGGCGACGTAGATGCCGGGCTCGATGGCGACGGGGGCTGCGGCGACCTGTTTGGCACCGGCGACGACGACCTCGACCATCTGGCCGTTGACCTCGGCCATGCGGCGACCGCCCTCGGTGACGAGGGAGACGGCGCTTTCCGGCCCGAGATAGGTCGGAACCTCATAGAAGGTGCGCAGCAGAAATTCCTTGATCGGCGTGGCGATCATGGCGCCGCCGCCAAAGCCCATGATGGCCATGCCGGTCGCCATGCCGCGCCGGTCCGGGAACCAGCGGATCAGGGTCGAGACGGGCGAGACATAGCCGAGGCCGAGGCCGCAGCCGCCGATGACGCCGTAGCCGAGATAGACGAGCCAGAGCTGGTGGGTGACGATGCCGAGGCCGCCGACGATGAAGCCGCCGCCCCAGCAGAGCGCCGCGACGACCCCGACCATGCGCGGGCCGACTTCTTCGAGCCACTTGCCGGCGAAGGCCGCGGCAAGGCCCAGAAAGACGATGGCGACGGAGAAGATCCAGACGACGGATTGCAGGCTCCAGTCACCGGCGGAGGCGGCGACGACGCCGAATTCACGCGTCAGCGGCGGGTTGAAGATACTCCAGGCATAGACGGAGCCGATGCACAGATGGATGGCGATCGAGGCCGGCGGAACCTTCCAACGGTTGAAGTTCTCGCCGGCGACGATGTGTTCCTTCTTGAGGCTGTCGAACATGTCGCGATTTTCCCTCCCGGGCTCGCCCCGCCGCGCCGCGTGATCGCGGTCTTTCGGCAAGTGAGCGCCCCTTGTCGTTTCCTCCCTGCGCGGAGCATGGCCGCGCAGCGCCCGCCCGTTTTTTCGGCGTGGCGTGAGGACGCTACGCAAGAGGGATGCCAGAACGGGGGAGGCGGGAAAGCCGCGGTTTTCCGGGAGTCTTGTCGAGGGGCAGAAGGACAAAACGTCCCTCGGGCGGGAAGAGACGTCAGCAAAAATAGGACAAATTGTCTCTGTGACGCCGAGGGCGTGGCGGGGCGATCTGGTGCCGTCAGCGCGCTTCGGGAAGCCAGATCACGAAGGTCGTGCCTTCGCCCGGCGTGCTTGTGACCGTCAGGGAGCCGCCCTGCTGAACGATCAGCGTCTGGCTGATCGAGAGGCCGAGGCCGGTGCCCTCCTGGCGCTTGGTGGTGAAGAAGGGATCGAAGATTTTCGACAGCACCTCCGGGGGGATGCCGGTGCCGGTGTCTTCGACCGCGATCTGAATGCCCGGCGTGCCGTCGCGATCCGTATCGGAGGTCGTAATCGTCAGCCGGCCGCCCTCCGGCATGGCGTGGATGGCGTTGACGATGAGGTTGACCAGCACCTGCTGCAGCTCGGTGCGGTTCATGAGGACGAGGCGGGTGGCGGTGTAGCGGCGCGCCACCTCGATCTCCGCCTTGTTGAGGAGATGCTGGACGAGGGGCAGGCAGTCGGCGACGACGTCGGCGGGGGCGTGGCTCTCGACGAAGCCCGCATATTCCTCCGGCCGGGCGAATTGCAGGAGCTTCGTCACGATCTGGCCGATGCGGTCGATCTGTTCGTCGATGAGGCGGATCTCCGTTTCGGCGGGGGCGGCGGCGTCGCCGAGGATCGAGCGCATGACTTCGAGATTGCCCTGCATGACGGCGACGGGATTGTTGATCTCGTGGGCGACGCCCGCCGTGATCTCGCCGATGGCCGCGAGCTTTTCCGACATGATGAGCTGTTTCGTCGTCGCCTCGAGCTGGCGGTTCGCTTCGCTCAGCTCGCGCGTGCGGTCCGCGACGCGGGCGTTGAGCTCCTCGTTCCAGGAGCGGAGTTGCCGGTCGCGCTCCTGCACCTGATCGAGAAGCCCGTCGAGATGGGCGGCGACGCGGGCGATCTCGTCTTCATTGTCGGGAAGGGCGGTGCGGGCGCTCATATCGCCGGCCTCCACCTTGGAGATCGTCTCCGTCATGCGCTCCAAGGGGCGGAAGACGGAGCCCGCCCAGCGCAGGAAGAGCGGCACGCTCAAGGCGGTGACGGCGGCGAAGGCGGCGATGAGGGTGAGAAGCGAGACGAGCTTGGTGCGCTGAAACGGTGCTTCCAGGAACCCGACATAGAGCATGCCGACGCGGCGCCCGAAACTGTCGGTGATCGGCTCGTAGGCGGAGATGTACCAGTCGTTGACGACGAAGGCGCTGTCGAGCCAGACGCGGCCTTCGCCGAGGACGGCGGAACGCACGGCGGCGGAGACGCGGGTGCCGAGGGCGCGCTTGTCCTCGAAAAGCCGGACATTGGTGGAGACGCGCACATCGTCGAGAAAAAGGGTCGCCGTGCCCTGGCTGCCGGCGGGCAGGCTCTCCTCGCGGTAGACGAGGTCGTTGATCGTATCGATGAAGACGAGGTTCTGATTGAGGAGGAGGCCGCCGACGAGGGCGGCGGGGCCCTGGCCGGGCAGTCTGACGGGGCTTGCCGAATGCACGACCATGCCGCGGGTTTCGGCCGTCTTGTCGGTCGGCACGGCGTTGGGCGTGTCGACGAGGGGAAGGCGCGCCTGCGCGGCAAGCGCCGGCGAAATGGCGGCGAGGTCGTCGCCGGAAAAGATGTCGATTGCCGTCGTGGGCTTGCCGGCAAGGGCGCTTTGGACGACCGGCCGGTCGCCCGAAAGGTTCGGGGCTGCGCCGGACGGGGAAGTGGCGCGCACGCCGTCGCCTGTGCTGACGAGATAGAGAAAATCGAGGCCGAGCGCCTTGCGGCTCTTCTCCAGATAAGATGCGAGCGGGGCGGGCGCGCCGGCCTCGACCACGTCCCGGAATTCGGCGGAGCGGCCGAGCGCGTCGATCTCGTCGCCGGTCGTCTCCAGGATGCGGTTGAAATACTGGTCGGCGATGGTGAGGTCGCCATGCACCTTCGACTTCAGAAGCTGGTCGAATTTCGCGTTCCAGCGGACGATGGTGACGCCGAGAAGAAGCGGCAGGATGACGAAGGTCGGCAGGAGCGCGATCGCCAGGAGGCGGAAGCGAACCGAGCGGTGGCGGCCGATTTTTTCGCCGATCCTCTCAGGGCCGGGCTGCGCCGGCTCCAAACTCATCTCAGCGGCTCCAGCTCAGAGGTTCCAGGCTGAGCATTTGCGATCGATGGTCTTGCGCGAGATGCCGAGGCGGCGGGCGGCCTCGGCGCGGTTGCCGCCGGTCGCTTCCAGAACGCGCAGGATATGGCGGCGCTCCACCTCTTCGAGTGCTTCGCCCGGTTCGCCGGTGATATCGGGGGCGTGCGTGCCTTCCGCGCCGGGGGCGGGATCGCCGCGAAATTCCGGCGGGAAGCGGCCGAGGATGAGCGAGCGCTCGATGAGGTTGCGGAGCTCGCGGACATTGCCGGGCCAGTCATAGGCGGCGAGGCCCGCGCGTACCGCGGCATCGATTTCGACCGGGGGCATGCCGAGCTGCTTCGACAGGCGCTGCATGAAGAGGGTGGCGAGCTCGATCACGTCCTCGCCGCGGGCGGCGAGCGGCGGCATGGCGATCTGCATGACGTTGATGCGGTAGAAGAGATCGGTGCGGAAGCGGCCCTCTTCGACGGCGGTTTCGAGGTCGGCATTGGTGGCAAAGATGAAGCGCACATCGACCGGCACTTCGCGCTCCGAGCCGACCGGGCGCACGCGCCGGTCTTCGATCGTGCGCAGGAGCTTGCTCTGCATGGCAAGCGGCAGTTCGGCGATCTCGTCGAGAAAGAGCGTGCCGCCATGGGCATGGATGAAGAGGCCCTCGCGGCCCGCATCGGCGCCGGTGAAGGCGCCTTTGAGGTGGCCGAAAAGCTCCGCCTCCAGCATGTCGGTCGGCATGGCGGCGCAATTGACGGCGACGAAGGGCTTGTCGGCGCGCTCGGAGAGGGCGTGGATGGAGCGCGCCGCCACCTCCTTGCCCGTGCCGGACTGGCCGGTGATGAGAACCGAGGTCGGCAGGGGCGCCACGCGGGCGATGGTGTCGCGCACCTCGCCGATGCCGGCGGAATGGCCGATCAGCTTGTCGCGCAGCAGCATGTGATCGGCGGTGGAGCGCAATTCGTGGCGCAGGACATGGATTTCGCGCTGCAGACGGATGCGGTCGAGGCAGCGCGCGACGGCGTTGAGGATCTGGTTGGAGCGAAAGGGTTTCAAGACGAAATCGACGGCGCCGGCGCGCAGCGCCTGGATGGCGGTTTCGAGATCGGCATAGGCGGTGATCAGGATCGCATCGGCGAAAAGGCCGATCTCGCGCTGTTCCGTCAGCCATTCGACGCCGCTCTTGCCGGGCATGATGTTGTCGAGAATGACGACGTCGAAATGATGCTCGTCGAGCCTTTTGGAGGCTTCGGCCGTGTCGGCGGCCTCTTCCAGGCGCTTGCAGCGGGGCTTCAGCGTGCGGACGAGAAAATTGCGCATGCCCGGCTCGTCGTCGACGACGAGGATCGAGGCCTGGGCGAGCCAGGGCCCGAATTCGGGAACGCGCGGCGCAGGCTCAACGCTGCGCGCGGCAGTGAGGCTCATGGGGCGAGGCTCATGGGGGCGAGACTCATGGACGGTCCTCAAGAGGGTTTCCTCGGTTTCTCGCGAGGATGGACCCCCGAGAGAAATCGTTTTCTTGTTTGGAGCCATGATGGGCACAAGCCGGCCCGAATGCAAAGAGCGGGCGGACAGCGCCTGCGGATTGCGGCTGCGGACGGCGGCTATCCGGCCTGCGGCTCGTTTGCGAACGAAGGCGCGGCTTCGGCGTCGCTCTGGCGCGTAATCGTCTGGCGCACGAGGAGGTCGGTGTTCGGCGAAAAGCGTGCCTGGAGCGGCAGCATGGCGGCGCCCAGAACCCGCGCCATCGGCCCGACAGAGCCTGAGACGATCTCGGCCCGGCTGAGGCCGAGGCGGTTGAAATCCTGCACGGCCTCGGCGAGGTGGCCGGTGATGCGGGTGCGCCAGGCCGGTGGCAGCAGGCCGTCGACCACGATCGTCTCGAAATCGATGACGCTCATGGCCGAGATGACGGCGCGGGCCATTTCCTCTGCCGCCTGCAGGGCCCAGACATCGAAGATACGTGCCGCCCCCGGAACGTCGTCGCCGCGCAGAAGCGCCTCGCCGGCGTCGATGCCTTCCTCGATGAAGGCCTGCTGCAGCTGGATGATGGAGGCGGTGTGGATGAGCTGCTGCGGCGCGCCCGTGGCGCTCTGATGGGCGGTCGGCATGGAGCCGATGGCGCCGGCGTTGAACTGCTCGCCGCGATAGAGCTTGCCGTCGATGACGATGCCGCCGCCGATGAAGGTGCCGAGATAAAGGTAGAGCGCGCTGCGGCGGGTGACGGCATCGCCCAGGATGACTTCCGCGGCGCAGGCGGCCGTCGCGTCGTTGTGGAGGGAGGCGGGGAGGCCCGTCGCCTCCTGAAGCGCTGCGGCGACGTCGATGTCGCGCCAGGCGTCGAGGGTGCCCGGCGCGAGATCGAGCTCCGGCGCCCAGGACTCAAGCTCGCTCGGCATGGCGATGCCGAGGCCGACGACGCGCTTTCTGGAGGAGGCGTCGAGGGAGGCGAGAAGGTCGCTCGCCTGGGCGATGGCGAGGCGGACCGTCTCTTCGGGCAGGGGTGCGTCGTAGCTTTCCTGGGCGGATGCGATGACCTCGCCCAGAAGATTGACCAGGATCGCCTCGACGCTGCGGCGGCCGATCTTGACGCCGAGAGAAAAGGCGCCCTTCGGATTGGGGGCGATCGGGGTCGACGGCTGGCCGACCTGGCCGCGGACCTTGTCGCGCTTGATGAGGAGACCTTCGGCGAGGAGGCGGTTGACGATGACCGAGGCGGCCTGGCCGGAGAGGCCGGTCTCGCGCGCGATCTCCGCCTTCGACAAGGCGCCGGCGCGCAGGAGCGCGTGGATGATCAGGCGCTCGTTGTAGGCGCGCAGCCCGGTTGTGTCTCCGCCTCGCATCTCGCCGTGCCTTCGCAGTCCTTGCGGTTCGTCCTCTTGCGGCAGGGCAGGCTAGCCGAAAGGAAATTAAAAAACCAATGTGATTTAGTTATTGACTTTAGGTGTCCGATGTGGATGGGTACGTGCGCCATGGCTGCCGGTCAGGCGGCGCTGCGCTGCCCATCTCTGGGGGTCGGCTCGTGTGGAAGCCGCCGGCCCGAGCGCGGCGCCGCCGGCCATCCCGGCCCGCCGAGCAAGATCATAAGGCCGGAAAGACAGGCCACAAACGGGCCGAGAAAAACAGGCAGCCGGCGGGAGGAGAAGATGCAGCGAGGCTTTCCTCACATTCCGACAGGAGCGGCCTGATGTTCGTCGTCTGCGGCGAGGCGCTCTGGGATCTTTACGGTTCGGATCAGGGCGAAGGGCTCTCTTTCGACGCGCGCATCGGCGGATCGCCTTTCAACGTCGCCGTCGGGCTCGCGCGTCTCGACCAGGAGGCGGCGCTCTTCACCGGTCTTTCGACCGATCTTCTGGGCGAAAAGCTTTTTGCGGCACTCAAGACGGAAGGCGTGGAGACCGGGTTTCTTCTGCGCTCCAGCCGACGCACGACCTTGAGCCTGGTGACGCTCGGCAAAGACGGCTCGCCGTCTTATGCGTTTTATGGAGACGGGGCGGCGGACCGGGCCGTCAACCTGTCCGATCTGCCGGTTTTCAGCCGCGATATCTGGGGCGTGCATGCCGGCTCGTTTTCACTCGTCACCGAACCGATCGGCACGAGCCTGCTGTCGCTTCTGGGGCGAGAGGCGGGCGAGCGGCTGGTGACGCTCGATCCCAATGTGCGGCTCAACGTGGAGCCGGATCTATCCCTCTGGCGCGAACGCCTCGATGCGTTTCTGCCGACGACGGATCTCGTCAAGGTGAGCGAGGAGGATCTCGCACTTCTTTATCCGAGCGCGCCGCCGGCGGAGACCGCCGAACGCTGGCGGGCGGCAGGCGCGACCCTGGTCGTCGTCACTTATGGCCGGGAGGGGGCGGAAGCCTTCGGCTCGTTCGGACGGGTGTCCGTCAAAGGCTCCGAGGTCGACGTCGTCGATACGGTCGGGGCGGGCGACAGTTTCATGGCCGCCTTGATCGCAGGCCTTTCAGAGCGCTCGACGAAATCGCGCGAGGCGCTTTCCATGCTGCGGCGGGACGAGGTGGAGGCGCTTCTCGCCTTCGCCACGGAGGCGGCCGGCATCACCTGCGGACGCCGCGGCGCCGATCCGCCCCGGCGAGCGGAGCTTGGTGCTGCCGCCAGCCTGGACGGGTGATGGAGGTTTTTCGAGCGGTCTTGCGAACGGACGGCCGACCGGAGAACGGCCGATCAGGCGCGGGCGCGGCCGTAGGCGCCTTCATACGCGACGCGACGGATTTCGCTGCGGTCGAAGCCCATATCGGCGAGGTCGCGGTCGTGATAGCGCTGAAGCTCGCGCACGAGTTCGCCATACTGGTAGCGCTGCTTCACGGACGTCCAGACGCGCGAGAAGAGGGTGCGCGCGCCATCGCCCATCGATACGGTCGAGGCCGGTGCGGCGAGCGGCCCGGAAGCGGGGCGTGCGAGAGTGAGGGTCTTCATGTGGCTTCTCCATCATGGGACGGCAGGGGGATTGCCGTCTAAAATTTCGGTTCGGGGGCCGGCAGTCTGCCTCGACGGGCTTTCGCCAACCTGTGCTGCATTGCGGTAGTCGCCTGCAACCGCTCTTTGGTGCGCTCCCACGAACCCGTTTTTATCTTGATGGTGTCGGGCCCTACGCCGATATTGCGGCGCAATATAATCGTGCTGTGATGCACAAATAATGACGGCGGCGGCGCTTGCGAAGGCGCCCTTGGGTCAAAGGGGCTGTGACCCAGCTGCAAAGCCGAGGTGTGATGGAACTTCCGAGCCAGATGATCCTGTTTGCGACCGTGGTGGAGAGCGAGAGCTTTTCGGCGGCGGCGCGCTCGCTCGGCCTGACGCCGTCGGCGGTCAGCCGGCAGATCGGATTTCTGGAAGATCGGCTCAAGGTGCGGCTTCTCAACCGCAGCAAGCACGGCCTGTCGCTGACGGAAGAGGGGCGCGCCTTCTACGAGCGCTGCGCCGATCTCGCGGCCAGGGTGTCGGAGGCGGAAAACCTCGCCACCGCGATCAGCGGCCAGCCGGTCGGGGTCCTGCGGATCGCGGCCACCGTCGCCTTCGCCAAGGCACAGCTTCTGCCGATCATGCCGGAGTTCATGGCGCGCTATCCGGAGCTCAAGGTCTCGCTCGAGGTGACGGATCGGCCGATCGATCTCGCGGCGGAGGGCATCGACGTCGCCATCCGCTTCACCGAGCAGGTGGAGGACAGTTTTGCGGTGGCGCGCAAGCTCGCCCGCAACCGGCGCGTGATCTGCGCGGCGCCCGCCTATCTGAAGCGCGCCGGGACCCCCACGACGCGCCAGGATCTCGCGCATCACAATTGCCTGCGCCTGTCGACCGTGACGCGCTGGAACGACTGGCATCTGGAAGGGGCGGAGGGGACCGATCCCGTGCCGCTCACCGGCAATTTCGAGGCGAACAGCGCCGATGCGATCTATCACGCGGCGCTTTCCGGCCTCGGGATCGCGCGGCTTTCGACCTATCTCGTCGGCGAGGACATCAAGGCCGGGCGGCTCGTCAGGCTCTTGCCGGATTACGCCGACGACGGGTCGGACATTCTGGCGCTCTATTCGGAGAAGCGGAATCTGTCGCCGCGGGTGCGCGCCTTCATCGATTATCTGAGCGCACATTTCGGCAGCGTGCCGCCCTGGGAGCGCGAAGAATAAACGCGCAGTCTCAGGATTTGAAACTCACCGGTTTTAAATTTTGGGAACACTGCGACATTGGCGCTAAGTCACGAGGGAATCGGGACTTATTCTGCTGCCCGATTAATTGCAAAATCAAAGTGATTTATTTATTTGACAGCGGCAAAACCGCGTGATCTAGTCTTGCGCAAGTTGCCGTCGGGTCTTTCCCTTCGTGCAGCGGACGACAATTTAGATATCCGAAGATGAGGCGAGGGCCGCGGTTTCGCGCAACTTCGCCCTTAATGTCCGTGCCGTTCGGTGCGGGCAGAGGGATGCGATATCGACATCCGGTGTCGTGTCTTTCCGATATTGATAAGCCGCGAGGCCTTCGGGCCAAAGACGCGGAACGGAGGAAACCTGATGAGACGCTCCATTTGGGTGGCCGGCGCTGTATCCGTCGCCGCCTTCACTGCCGCAGCGCATGCCGAAACGATCACCATCGCCACCGTCAACAATGGCGATATGATCCGCATGCAGAAGCTCGCCGAGGATTTCACCAAGAAGCACCCGGATATCCAGCTGGAATGGGTGACTTTGGAAGAAAACGTGCTGCGCCAGCGCGTGACGACGGATATCGCCACCAAGGGCGGTCAGTACGACGTCATGACCATCGGCAATTACGAGGTGCCGATCTGGGCGAAGCAGAACTGGCTCGTCGCGCTCGACGACATGCCGGACGGCTACGACACCGACGATATCCTGCCGGCGATCCGCAGTGCGCTGACCTATGAGGACAAGCTCTATGCGGCGCCGTTCTACGGGGAATCGGCGATGGTCATGTACCGCACCGATCTCGCCGAAAAGGCGGGCGTGGATATCCCCGATCAGCCGACCTGGTCGGATATCCAGAAAGCCGCCGAGGCGATGACGGACAAGTCGAACGACGTCTACGGTATCTGCCTGCGCGGCAAGCCGGGCTGGGGCGAGAACATGGCGTTTCTGACGGCCATGGCGAATTCCTACGGCGCGGCCTGGTTCGACAAGGATTGGAAGGCCCAGCTCGACAGCCCGGAATGGAAAGCGGCGGTCAACGACTACCTCGACATGATGAACGATTACGGCCCTCCGGGAGCCTCCTCGAACGGCTTCAACGAGAACCTGTCGCTCTTCCAGCAGGGCAAATGCGGCATCTGGATCGACGCCACGGTCGCCGCCTCCTTCGTGACCGATCCCGATGAATCGACCGTCGCCGACAAGGTCGCCTTTGCGCAGTTCCCGAACAAGGAAGGCGTCGACAACCACGGCAACTGGCTGTGGTCGTGGAACCTCGCCATTCCGACCTCGACGAATTCGGAAGATGCGGCCAAGCAGTTCATCGCCTGGGCGACGTCGAAGGATTACACCAAGCTCGTCGCCGACAAGGAAGGCTGGCGCGCGGCACCTCCGGGAACCCGTACCTCGCTCTACGAGAACAAGGAATACCAGAAGGAAGCGCCCTTCGCCGAGATGACCTTGAATTCGATGCAGGCGGCGACGCCCGACAAGCCGTCCGTTCAGGACGTGCCGTATACGGGCGGACAGTTCGTCGCCATTCCGGAATTCCAGGGCATCGGCACGGCCGTCGGGCAGATGTTCTCCGCCGCGCTTGCCGGGCAGATGAGTGCGGATCAGGCGATCCAGAACGCCCAGCAGCTGACGAACCGCGAGATGACGAAGGCCGGCTATCCGAAGTGATGCGCCGCGCGTGACCGGCCGCATATCGCCGGCTTCACGCACCTGCCTGGGGCGGTCGCCGACGCCGTGACCGCCTCGACATGATCGGCGCGGACGGATGCCGTTGCGGCGTCCGCCCGGGCCCTCTTCACCGGCTCGTTCCTCATCGCCCGAAAGGGTTCGCTCATGGCCACTGCGCATTCGCGTTCCGCCGCGCGACTGATGATCTCTCCCGCCGTGCTTCTTCTGCTCGGCTGGATGCTGATCCCCTTGTCGATGACGCTCTACTTCTCGTTCCTGCGCTACAATCTTCTGATGCCGGGAACGCACGATTTCATCGGCTTCATGAACTATCGGTTCTTCCTGACCGATCCGGCGTTCTTCTCCGCGCTCATCAACACGCTTCTTCTCGTCGGTGGCGTTCTCGTCATCACCATCTTCGGCGGCGTGCTTCTGGCGATCCTGCTCGATCAGCCGATGTGGGGGCAGGGGATCGTGCGGGTTCTGGTGATCGCGCCGTTCTTCGTCATGCCGACGGTCTCCGCGCTCGTGTGGAAGAACATGTTCATGAATCCCGTGAACGGGCTCTTCTCGAACATTTTTCGGGCGCTCGGGATGCAGCCCTTCGACTTTCTCGGTCAGGCGCCGCTCGCCTCGATCATCTGGATCGTGTCGTGGCAATGGCTGCCCTTTGCGACGCTCATCCTGCTGACGGCGCTGCAATCGCTCGACCGCGACCAGCTCGAAGCGGCGGAAATGGACGGGGCGGGGCCTTTGAGCCGATTCTTCCACATCATGCTGCCGCATCTGGCGCGCGCCATCACCGTCGTCGTGCTCATTCAGACGATCTTCCTGCTCTCGGTGTTCGCGGAGATCCTCGTCACCACCAATGGCGGGCCGGGCTATGCCACGACCAACATCACCTATCTCGTCTACGCCCAGTCGCTCCTGCAGTTCGATGTGGGCGGCGGGTCGGCCGGCGGCATCGTCGCCGTCATTCTCGCCAATATCGTCGCGATCTTCCTGATGCGGATGATCGGCAAGAACCTGGACGTCTGAGCCATGGCCCACACCCCCACGACAGGGCGCAAGCTCACCATGACGCTGATCGCCTGGACGATCGGGATTTTGATCTTCTTCCCGATCCTGTGGACGATCCTGACGAGCTTCAAGACGGAGGCGGAGGCGATCGCTTCGCCGCCCTCCTTCGTGTTCTTCGACTGGACGCTCGACAATTACACCGAGGTGCAGGAGCGCTCCGCCTATTTCCGGCATTTCTGGAATTCGGTGGTGATTTCGCTCGGCTCGACGGTTCTGGGCCTCCTCGTCGCCATCCCGGCGGCGTGGTCGATGGCCTTCGTGCCCGGCAAGCAGACCAAGAACGTGTTGATGTGGATGCTGTCGACCAAGATGCTGCCGCCCGTCGGCGTCTTGATCCCGATCTATCTCATCTTCCGCGATACCGGGCTGCTCGACACGCTTTTGGGCCTCGTCATCGTGGTGATGCTGATCAACCTGCCGATCATCATCTGGATGCTGTTCACGTATTTCCGCGAGATTCCGGGCGAGATCCTGGAGGCGGCGCGGATGGACGGGGCGGGGCTGCGCTCGGAGATCCTTTACGTGCTGACGCCGATGGCGGTGCCGGGGATCGCCTCGACGCTTCTCCTCAACATCATCCTCGCCTGGAACGAGGCGTTTTGGACCTTGAACCTGACGGCCGCGAAATCGGCGCCGCTGACGGCGTTCATCGCGTCTTATTCGAGCCCGGAGGGGCTTTTCTACGCCAAGCTTTCGGCCGCCTCGACCATGGCGATCGCGCCGATCCTGATCCTCGGCTGGTTCAGCCAGAAGCAGCTCGTGCGCGGCCTCACCTTTGGGGCGGTCAAATAGGGGCGCGACCAAGACGCGGCTGCCGCCCCGGCGGCACCCGACAATAAACGGCGCGGCGACAAACGCGGCGAAAAGGGACGGATATGGGACACATCTCGCTCAACCAGATCACCAAGACTTTCGGCAATGTCCAGGTGATCCCGCCGCTCGATCTCGAAATCGAGGATGGCGAATTCATCGTCTTCGTCGGCCCGTCCGGCTGCGGAAAGTCGACGCTTCTGCGGCTGATCGCGGGGCTCGAAGACGTGACGTCCGGCGAGATCAAGATCGACGGGCGGGACGCCACGGAAACGCCGCCGGCCAAGCGGGGCCTCGCCATGGTGTTCCAGTCCTACGCGCTCTACCCGCATATGAGTGTGCGGAAGAACATCGCCTTTCCTTTGAAGATGGCGGGGTTCGACAAGGCCGAGATCGACCGCAAGATCGACGATGCGGCGCGCGTTTTGAACCTCACCGATTATCTCGACCGGCGGCCGGGGCAGCTTTCCGGCGGCCAGCGCCAGCGCGTCGCCATCGGGCGAGCGATCGTGCGCGAGCCGGCGGCCTTCCTGTTCGACGAGCCTTTGTCGAACCTCGATGCGGCGCTCAGGGTGAATATGCGCCTGGAAATCTCCGAGCTGCACAACAAGCTCGAGACGACGATGATCTACGTCACGCATGATCAGGTGGAGGCCATGACCATGGCCGACCGCATCGTCGTCCTGCGCGCTGGCATCATCGAGCAGGTGGGCACGCCGCTCGAACTCTATTCCAAGCCGCGCAATCTCTTCGTCGCGGGCTTCATCGGCTCGCCGAAGATGAATTTCATCGAGGGCGCGGTGGCGGAGCGGCGCGACGCGGCGAAGGTCGGCATCCGGCCGGAGCATATGGAATTGTCGCTCGAAGAAGGTCGCTGGGAAGGCCGGGTCAGCGTCTCAGAGCATCTCGGCTCCGACACGTTCCTGCATGTGGAGACGGAGCGCGCCGGGATGCTGACGGCACGCGCCGACGGCGAGTTTCCCGTGCGCCACGGCGACCGCGTGTTTCTGACGCCGCAGGACGACAAGATCCATCGCTTCGACGCCGAGGGCATGGCGCTGTCATGAGGCGGCTGGAAGGCAAATCCGCCATCATCACCGGCTCGGCGCGCGGCATCGGGCGCGCCTTTGCGGAAGCCTATGTGCGCGAAGGGGCGAGGGTCGCGATCGCCGACATCAACCTCGACCGCGCCGAGGCAACGGCGGCCGAGATCGGCGAGGCAGCCTATGCGGTGCCGCTCGACGTCACCGATCAAGCCTCGATCGACGCGGCGGTGGCGCGGGTTCTGGACCGCACTGGGCGCATCGACATTCTGATCAACAATGCCGCCCTCTTCGATCTTTCGCCGATCGTCGAAATCCGCCGGGAGAGTTTCGACCGGCTCTTTGCGATCAACGTCTCCGGCACGCTCTTCATGCTGCAGGCGGTGGCGAAGGCGATGATCGACAAGGGCGAAGGCGGCAAGATCATCAATATGGCGAGCCAGGCCGGGCGGCGCGGGGAAGCGCTCGTCGCGGTCTACTGCGCGACGAAGGCGGCCGTGATCAGCCTCACGCAGTCGGCGGGCCTCGATCTCATCCAGCACAAGATCAACGTCAATGCGATCGCGCCGGGTGTGGTCGACGGCGAGCACTGGGACGGCGTCGATGCGCTGTTTGCCAAGTACGAGAACCGGCCGCTCGGGGAGAAGAAGCGGCTCGTCGGCGAAGCGGTGCCTTACGGGCGCATGGGCCGGGCGGAGGATCTGACCGGCATGGCCGTGTTTCTGGCAAGTGCGGAGGCCGATTACATCGTCGCCCAGACCTACAATGTCGACGGCGGCAATTGGATGAGTTGAGGGGGGCATCCCAACCGAAAGCTCGCGGGTGGGGGGCTGTGCTTGGGAATTCATGCCGGCACGCCTTGTGACGGGCGACCCCCACCCATGTCCCCTCCCCACAAGGGGGAGGGGGACGCATGACGATCCGCCTTTCGGCCTGTCTCGCAGGGCCGGCAAGTGCGGACTTATCGAATGGGGCGCGGCCCCGGAGGGGTTCGGAGAGGACGTTCCTCCGCCCCGGAAGGAGTGACATGACGACGAAGCTTGCAGCCGAGAACCTGAGCGAAATGGCGCCGAGGGTGCATGTCCCTGGCTATGACCGGGCCGGGTTGTCGGCCGGGATTTTGCATTTCGGCATCGGCAATTTTCACCGCGCGCATCAGGCCGTCTATCTCGACGAGCTGTTTGAAACCGGGCGCGACCACGATTTCGCGATCCTTGGCGCCGGCGTCATGGCGGGCGACGAAAAGATGCGCCAGGCGCTCAGCGGCCAGGATTTTCTGACGACGGTCGTCGATCAGTCGGCGGCAGCTTCCAATGCGCGCGTCACCGGGGCCATGGTCGGCATGCTGCCCGTGGGCGATGCGCAGGCGATCATCGAAAAGCTCGCCGATCCTGCGATCCGCATCGTCTCGCTGACGGTGACGGAGGGCGGCTACTTCATCGATTCCACCGGGCGCTTCAATCCGGAGCATCCGGCGATCGCCGCCGACGGCAAGACGCCCGACGATCCGAAGACCGTCTTCGGGCTGATCGCGGCGGGGCTCAAGGAGCGGCGGGGCCGCGGGCTTCAGGCTTTCACCGTGATGTCGTGCGACAACATCCCCCACAATGGCGTGGTGGCGAAAAACGCCGTCGCCGGGACGGCCCGGCTTTCAGACCCGGCCTTCGCCGACTGGATCACCGAGAACGTCGCCTTTCCGAACGGCATGGTCGACCGGATTACGCCGGCGACCGGGGACCGAGAGCGCCGGCTGCTTCAAGAGGAATTCGGCGTCGAAGATGCCTGGCCGGTGTTCTGCGAGGATTTCAAGCAATGGGTGCTCGAGGACAATTTCCCGGCCGGGCGGCCGGCGCTTCAGACTGTCGGCGTGCAGTTCGTGCCGGACGTGACGCCGTTCGAGATCATGAAGATCCGGATTCTGAACGGCGGGCATGCGGTGATCGCCTATCCGGCGGGGCTTCTCGACATCCATTTCGTGCATGAGGCGATGGAGCATCCGCTCGTGGCGGCGTTCCTTGAGAAGATCGAGCAGGATGAGATCGTGCCGGCCGTGCCGCCTGTGCCGGATACGGATCTGCAGGTCTATTTCGGCGAGATCAAGCGCCGCTTCGCCAATCCGAAGATCGGCGACACGGTGCGCCGTCTCTGCCTCGACGGGTCCAACCGGCAGCCGAAATTCATCGTGCCGACGATCGCCGATCGGCTGAAGGAGGGCCGCGACGTGACCGGTCTCGCGCTCGAATCGGCGCTGTGGTGCCGCTATTGCTTCGGCGAGACGGAGAGCGGGGCCGTCATCGAGCCGAACGACCCGAACTGGGATCTGCTCGTGCCGAAGGCGCAGGCGGCGCGCGCCGATCCGGGCGAATGGCTCGGCATGGACGATGTCTATGGCGATGTCGGGCGCTCCGACGATTTCCGCGAGCTTTTCGCGCATTGGCTGCGCACGCTGTGGGACGAGGGGACCGAGAAGACACTTCAGCGCTATCTCGACGGCACGCGCTAACCGCGCATCGACATTTCGCTTTCTGCAGAGGCCTGCCCGCACCGGTTGCGGGTGGGCCTTTTTCTTTCTCGATTTTTGGCGGATTTGCGCGGCGGGCGCGCTAGGCGGAGCGGGCTTTCGTCCGCATTTTGCGTATGCAGTAAGATTTCCGCCTGGCCAGTTCTCTACCTAAAGGCCGTTGAAAGGCCCCAACAATGAGGTATACGTTGTTGGCAATCGGGCGACCCGCAACGAGCTTTTCCGGCGGGTCAAACCCTTTGGAGATGAGATGACCGACGCTGCCAATCTGCCGCAACTGCGCTCGCGTGCCTGGTTCGACAACCCCGACAACCCCGATATGACGGCGCTTTATCTGGAGCGCTACCTGAATTTCGGCCTGTCCCAGGAAGAGCTGCAATCGGGCAAGCCGATCATCGGCATCGCGCAGACGGGTTCCGACCTTTCGCCGTGCAACCGGCATCACCTCGAGCTCGCCAAGCGCGTGCGCGACGGCATTCGCGAGGCCGGCGGCATCGCGATCGAGTTTCCGGTGCATCCGATCCAGGAGACGGGCAAGAGGCCGACGGCGGCGCTCGACCGCAATCTCGCCTATCTCGGGCTCGTCGAGGTGCTCTACGGCTATCCGCTCGACGGCGTGGTGCTGACGATCGGTTGCGACAAGACCACGCCGGCGTGCCTGATGGCGGCGGCGACGGTCAACATTCCGGCGATCGCGCTCTCCGTCGGGCCGATGCTGAACGGCTGGTTCCGCGGCGAGCGGACGGGCTCCGGCACGATCGTGTGGAAGGCGCGCGAATTGCTGGCCGCCGGTGAGATCGATTATCCGGGCTTCGTCATCCTCGGCGCCTTCGACCGGCTATTGCAACACGATGGGCACGGCCTCGACGATGAATTCGCTCGCCGAAGCGCTCGGCATGCAATTGCCGGGGTCCGCCGCGATCCCGGCACCCTACCGCGACCGGCAGGAGGTCTCGTATCTGACGGGGCTTCGCATCGTCGACATGGTGCGCGACGACCTGAAGCCGTCGGATATCCTGACGCGCGATGCCTTCATCAATGCGATCCGGGTGAATTCGGCGATCGGCGGCTCGACCAACGCGCCGATCCATCTCAACGCGCTCGCGCGGCATGTCGGCGTGGAGCTTTCGATCGACGACTGGCAGACCTATGGCGAGGACATTCCGCTTCTCGTCAATCTGCAGCCGGCGGGCGAATATCTCGGCGAGGATTATTATCACGCGGGCGGCGTGCCGGCGGTCGTCAACCAATTGATGGGGGCGGGGCTCATCAACGAAGCGGCGATCACGGTGAATGGGCAGACGATGGGCGACAATTGCCGCGGCGCCGAGATTGCCGATCTCAACGTTATCCGCCCGTTCGACCAGCCGCTTTTGAAGGGTGCGGGGTTCCGCGTCCTCAAGGGCAATCTCTTCTCCTCGGCGATCATGAAGCTTTCGGTGATCTCCACCGAATTCCGGGAGCGCTATCTCTCCAATCCCGACGATCCGATGGCGTTCGAGGGCAAGGCGGCCGTCTTCGACGGGCCGGAGGATTATCATCACCGCATCGACGATCCGGAACTTCAGATCGACGAGAACACCATCCTGTTCATGCGCGGGGCGGGGCCGATCGGCTATCCGGGTGCGGCGGAGGTCGTGAACATGCGCGCGCCCGATTATCTCCTGAAGCGGGGCGTGCATTCGCTGCCGTGCATCGGCGACGGGCGGCAGTCGGGCACGTCGGGGTCGCCCTCGATCCTCAACGCCTCGCCTGAGGCGGCGGCCGGTGGCGGTCTCGGACTGTTGAAGACGGGCGACCGCGTGCGCATCGATCTCGGGCGCGGGGAGGCGAATATCCTCATTGGCGACGAGGAGCTTGAACAGCGGCGCGAGGCGCTGAAAGCGGCGGGCGGCTATCCCTTCCCGGAGAGCCAGACGCCCTGGCAGGAGATCCAGCGCGCCATGGTCTCGCAGCTCGAAACCGGCATGGTTTTGGAGCCGGCGGTCAAATACCACCGCATCGCCCAGACGAGCGGCATTCCGCGCGACAATCACTAGCGGTCACGGTTCATGGGCTCCGCGTCTGGCGCGGCGGGCGGCGGGGCGGCGTGAAAAGCAAAGCATCTCAAGAACGTGTGGAGGGCCTAACCCTCCCGCAAAAATCAATAAACGAGGAACGGAGGAAGCCTGATGGGGCGGCGACTTGAGGGAAAGATCGCAGTGTGCACAGCGGCGGGGCAGGGGATCGGCCGCCGCGTGGCGGAACGGTTTCTGGAAGAGGGGGCGCGGGTTTATGCGACCGATCTCGACGCCGAGAAGCTGAAGGGGCTTAATACTCTGGGCGAGGTCGATACGGCCGTGCTCGACGTGACCGACGGCCGCGCCGTCGGCTCCTATATGAAGACGGTCGACACGCCCGACATCCTCTTCAATTGCGCGGGCTTCGTGCACCACGGCACGGTGCTCGATTGCGACGACAAGGACTGGGATTTTTCCTTCGACCTCAATGTCACCTCCATGCACCGCACGATCTCGGCCTTGTTGCCGCGCATGCTGGAGAACGGGGGCGGGTCGATCATCAACATGTCGTCGGCGGCCTCCTCGATCAAAGCTGCGCCCAATCGCTACGTCTATATGGCGACGAAGGCGGCGGTGATCGGGCTGACGCGCTCGATCGCCATCGACTTCATCCGCAAAGGCATCCGCTGCAACGCCATCTGCCCGGGCACGATCGAGAGCCCGTCGCTGGAAGCGCGGATTTCTGCGCTCGGCGAAGAGGTGGGCGGTGTGGAAAAGGCGCGGGCGATGTTCGTCGAGCGTCAGCCGATCGGCCGGATCGGCACGCCCGACGAGATCGCCGATCTCGCCGTCTATCTCGGTTCCGACGAGAGCCGCTTCACGACCGGCACGACGCAGGTGATCGACGGCGGCTGGTCGCTTTGAACGATAAAAGGCCCGAAGGGTCGGGGAGGATTTGATGCGGATATTGGTGCTCGGCGCGGCCGGCATGGTCGGGCGGCGCCTGGTCGAAAGGCTGCTTGCGGACAAGGAGCTCGGTGGGCGGCCGATTGCGGCGATCGATGCCTTCGACGTGGTGGCGCCGGACTATCCGGATGTGCCGGAGACGATCACGGTGACCTGCGAGGCGGGCGATATCGCGTCCGCGGAGACGGTCGAAGGGCTGATTACGCGTCAGCCGGACGTGATCTTCCATCTCGCGGCCATCGTCTCGGGCGAGGCGGAAGCGGATTTCGACAAGGGCTACCGCATCAATCTCGACGGGACCCGCCATCTCCTGGAGGCGATCCGACAGGCGGGCGAGGCCTATCGGCCGCGGCTCGTCTTCACCTCGTCGATCGCCGTCTTCGGCGCGCCGTTCGAGGAGAAAATCTCCGACACGTTTTTGTCGGCGCCTTTGACGAGCTACGGCACGCAGAAGGCGATCTCGGAGCTGCTTCTCGCCGATTACACGCGCAAGGGCTTCGTCGACGGGGTGGGGATCCGCCTGCCGACGATCGTGGTGCGGCCGGGCAAGCCGAACAAGGCCGCGTCCGGCTTCTTCTCCGGCATCATCCGCGAGCCGCTTGCGGGTCTCGAGGCCGTGCTGCCGGTCGAAGACGATGTGCGCCATTGGATCGCGAGCCCGGCAGCGGCCGTCGGCTTCCTGATGCATGCAGCGACAATGGATACGTCGACGCTCGGGCCGCGGCGCTCGCTCAACATGCCGGGGCTTTCGGTGACGGTGGGCGAGATGATCGCGACCCTGCAGGAGGTGGCGGGCGACGAGGTCGCGGGGCGCATCCGGCGCGAGCCGGACGAGGCGATCCGCGGCATGGTCCATGGCTGGCCGCGCGACTTCGAGACACAGCGGGCGCGCGAGGCGGGCTTTTCCGCCGATGCCGATTTCGCCTCCATCATCCGCGCGCATATCGCCGACGAAGAGGCGCGACGCGAAAAGGAGACGGGATGATGAGCGAGAAACCGCAGATCGGCTTCATCGGCGTCGGGCTGATGGGCCAGGGCATGGCGAAGAATCTTGTCGAAAAGGGCTATCCCCTGACGATCCTCGGCCACCGCAACCGCGCGCCGGTGGAGGATCTGAAGGGCCGGGGCGCCAAGGAGGCGGAGGATGTCGCGGCGCTGACGGAGGCCTCCGACGTCATCTTTCTGTGCCTGCCGGGAAGCCCGCAGGTGGAAGCCGTCGTCGGTGAAATCCTGGCGGCGGGGGCGTCTGGCAAGACGATCATCGACACCTCGACCAGCAATCCGGTGTCGACGCGCGCCCTCGTCGAAAAGTGCCGGGCGGACGGCGTGACGCTCATCGATGCGCCTCTGTCGCGCACGCCGAAGGAGGCCTGGGAAGGGCTTCTCGATGCGATGGTGGGAGCGAGCGAGGCGGATTTCGACCGCGTTCAGCCGATCATCGCCACCTGGGCCGGCAAGATCGTGCGCGTCGGCGAGCCGGGTGCCGGCCACACGATGAAGCTTCTCAACAATTTCCTGTCGCTCGGCTATGCCGCGATCTATTCGGAGGCGCTGGCGATCGGGGCGAAGAACGGCCTCGATGCGGCGACGTTTCATTCCATCATCGGCGGTGGGCGGATGGATTGCGGCTTCTACCAGACTTTTATGAAATGGGTGGTGGAGCGCGATCCCGACGCGCACAAATTCGCGCTCAAGAATGCGCATAAGGATATGCGCTATGTCGTATCGCTGGCGAACGAAAGCGGCATCGCCTCGCATGTCTCCTCGGCGGTGAAGAACAATTTCGCCACCGCCGATGCGACCGGGCATGGCGAGGAATATCTGCCGCGCATCGCCGACATCGTGGCGGAGCTCAACGGCATCAAACATGAGACAGGATCGTGACAACGCTGCGGGCGGTGAGCCCCTGGATGCGGCGGGCGTGAGAGCGCCGGCGGACAATGCCCGGCGGCGGCCCGTGCCGCCGGCGGTGAAAGGTGCGCGCGGGCGGCCGAGCCTTGAAGGCGTCGCCGACATGCCGGCGCGCGAGCGGGCCTATCACGAGCTCAAATTTCGCATCATGGAAGGCCGGCTGCCGCCCGGAACGACGCTTCTCGAAGCGGAGGTGGCGAACCTTCTCGGCCTGTCGCGCACGCCGGTGCGCGAGGCCCTGATCAAGCTCGAAGAGGAAGGGCTCGTCGATGTGCGGCCGCGTCACGGCATCAGCGTGCGGGCGCAGTCGATCGACGATCTCTCCGACATCTACGACGTCTTTTCGACGCTCGAAGTGAAGGCCGTGGAGCTTGCCGCAAGGCGCGGCATCGAGACGAACGACGGGCGCCGGCTTTCCGGCATTCTCGACCAGCTGGAGCGGGCGACGCAGCGCGAAGACCCGGTGCGCTGGTCGCATCTCGACGATCAGTTCCATTCCGAGCTCGTCAGCCTCAGCGGCAACAACCGGCTGTGCGCGACGCTGCGGCAATACTGGGACCAGCAATACCGGGCGCGCATGGCGATCGTGCATATGCGGCCGAGCACGGCGCAGTCGGACCGCGAGCATCGGGCGATCCTTCAGGCCGTGGTGGAGCGCGATATCCGCCGCGCGGCGCATCTGCATCAGCAGCACCGCGACCGCGCCGACCGGCTGGCGCTCGAACTTCTGCGGCGGGGGCCGGCTTGAGGCTGCCTGCGCCCGTCTTCTTTCCCCACAACGTCCAAGCCGCGAGAAAGCGGCAGCGATAAACGCTACGAGGAACACGCCCCATGAACAGGATCGACCTTGAAAACCGCACGGCCGTCATCACCGGCGGCGCCCGCGGCATCGGCTTTGCGACGGCGAAACGCGTGCTCGACAGCGGCGGGCGGGCCGTCATCTGGGACATCGACGGAGCGGCGATCGAGAATGCGCTCGGCGAACTCGGCGAGAAAGCGAGCGGCGCCGTCGTCGAGCTGACGGATGCGGGCGCGGTGGCGGAGGCCGCGAAAGAGGCGGCCCGGAAGGCCGGCGGTATCGACATTCTCGTCAACAATGCCGGCATCACCGGCGGCAATGCGAAGACCTGGGAGCTCGATCCGGACACCTGGCGCAAGGTGATCGAGGTCAATCTCGTGGCGCCGTTTCTGACGAGCCATGCCGTCGTGCCGTTGATGCTCGAAAAGGGCTACGGGCGGATCGTCAACGTCGCCTCGATCGCCGGCAAGGAGGGCAATCCCAACGCCTCGCATTATTCTGCCTCGAAGGCGGGTCTGATCGGGCTCACGAAATCGCTCGGCAAGGAGCTCGCCGGGCACAACATCCTCGTCAATTGCATCACGCCGGCGGCGGCCCGCACGGCGATCTTCGATCAGATGACGCAGGAGCATATCGATTACATGCTGTCGAAGATCCCGATGAACCGGTTCGTGGAGCCGGCCGAGGTGGCGGCGATGATCTGCTGGCTCGCTTCGGAGGAATGCTCGTTTTCGACGGGCGCCGTCTTTGACATTTCCGGCGGCCGCGCCGTCTACTGATCCTCAGAAATCCCCTAAGACAATCCGAGAAAGGATGCCATGAAGCTCGTTCGCTACGGCCCTGCCGGCCAGGAAAAGCCCGGCCTCATCGATGACGAGGGCGCGCTGCGCGATCTGTCCGGCGAGGTCGACGACATCGCCGGGGAGGTGATCTCCGATGCCGGGCTCGAGAAGCTGCGCGCGCTCGATCCCGCGTCGCTGCCGAAGGTCGAGGGCGTGCCCCGCTTTGGCCCCTGTGTCGGCCATGTCTCGAAGATCTTGTGCATCGGCCTCAATTATTCCGACCATGCGGCGGAGACGGGCGCCGAGCCGCCGAGCGAGCCGATCATCTTCGCCAAGGCGTTGTCGGCTCTCTGCGGGCCCAATGACGACGTGGAGATGCCGCGCGGCTCCAAGGCGCTCGACTGGGAGGTGGAGCTTGCCGTCATCATCGGCAAGCGCGCCAAATACGTCTCCGAAGACGAGGCGATGCAGCATGTGGCGGGCTTTGCCATCATGAACGACGTCTCCGAACGCGACTTCCAGACGAAGCGCTCCGGCCAGTGGACGAAGGGCAAGAGCCACGACACGTTCGGCCCGCTCGGACCGTGGCTCGTCACGCGCGATGCGGTCGCCGATCCGCACAATCTCGACATGCATCTCGACGTCAACGGCGAGCGGCGCCAGAGCGGCAACACCAACACGCTCATCTTCAACGTGCCGCATGTCGTCTCGTATCTGTCGCAGTTCATGACGCTGATGCCGGGCGACGTCATTTCCACCGGCACGCCGCCGGGCGTGGGCATGGGCATGAAGCCGCCCGTCTATCTCAAAGTCGGCGATGTGATGGAGCTGGCGATCGAAGGGCTCGGCAGGCAGCGGCAGACAGTCGTCGCGGCCTGAGGTTGAGATCCGGTGGCCGGTGCAGCCCTGTGCTGCGCCGGCGCCTCAAAAAAGCGCTCCGACGCTTGCCGGCGCCACAATGTATACGTTGACATCTTCGGTCGACGCAGGAGATAGTCTCTCCGTGAACAAAAAGAGCTGCGCGTGACGCAGCCGGGCAGAGCCTTCCAAAGAAGAGGCCTGCCGCGAACAGACATCGCGCACCGGGAGGAAACATGCGCAAAAGAACCTTTCTCGCCGCGGCCGCGGCGCTTCTTGCCACAGCCGTGTTCAGCGCGCCGGCCGCGATGGCGCAGTCCAGCTATCCGGACCGTCCGATCCAGATGATCGTGCCGTGGGGTGCGGGCGGCGGCACGGATGCCGTCGGGCGCATCTTCGCTTCGATCCTGCAGGAAGAGCTCGGCGTGCCGGTCAACGTCGTCAACCGCACCGGCGGGTCGGGTGTCGTCGGCCACAGCGCCATCGCGACGGCCAAGCCGGACGGCTACACGATCGGCATCGTGACGATCGAGATCGACATGATGCATTGGCAGGGGCTGACGGATCTCACCTACAAGGACTTCGATTTCCTGGCGATGGTGAATGCCGATCCGGGCGGCGTCATGGTGTCGGCCGATTCCGATTACGAGACGGCGCAGGATCTTCTCGACGCGATCAAGTCCGAGCCGAAGGGGTCTTTGAAGGCCTCCGGCACCGGGCAGGGCGGCATCTGGCATCTCGGCCTTCTCGGCTGGATGTTGTCGGAAGATCTGCCGCCCGATCAGATCACCTGGGTGCCGAGCCAGGGTTCGGCCGCCGGCATCACCGATATGGTGGCGGGCGGTGTCGACCTCGTTCCCTCGTCGCTGGCGGAAGGCCGCTCGATGATCGAGGCCGGCAAGGTGCGTCCGCTCGCGTCGATGTCGGAGGAGCGCCAGGAGATGTTCCCGGACGTGCCGACGCTGAAAGAGGCCGTGGGGTCCGACTGGACGCTTGCGGTGTGGCGCACCGTTGCGGCGCCGAAGGGTCTGCCGGACGACGTGAAGGCGAAACTCGCGGGGGCCGTCGAGAAGGCCTACAACAGCGAAGAATACAAGAAGTTCATGGCCGATCGCGGGTTCGGCATGCGCTGGGCGGGGCCGGACGAGGCGACGAAGATCGTCGGGTCCGACGATGAGAGCCTTGGGCGCGTCATGAAAGAGGCCGGACTCGCGGCCGAATAAGGGCGATCGGCGGCGTCTTCGGACGCCGCCATCTGCCGGGAACCTGCGATGAAATTCAACGATTTCGTGCTCGGCGTGCTGGTGCTGATCGGCGCCGCCGCGATCCTCGTTTCGGCGCGGAACTTCACGCCGATCCCAGGCCAGGCCTATGGCGCCGAAACCATGCCGAACGCGATCGGCATCGTGGCGGCCGGGCTCGGCATCTTCATGATGGCGAAAAGCGCGCTTGCGGGCTTTCAGGGGCGGGCGGTGGCGCTCGCCGACTGGACGAGATCGCCGACGGCGGTGGTCGGGGTGGCGACGGCTTTGGCGCTGATCGGCGTCTATATCGTCTTTTCCGAGCGCGTCGGCTTCGTGCCGATCGCCTTCCTCATTCTCCTCGTCTTCATGCTGACCTTGCGCACGCGCATCATCGTCGCCGTGCCGGTGGCGATCTTCGCCACGATCCTGGTGCAGCAGACCTTCGGGCGGCTTCTTCTGGTGCCGCTGCCGCGCAACGACTTTCTTTCCTTTTTGTGGTGACGACGATGGATATTCTCGCGCAGGCCGCGGGCCTCGTCTTTCAGCCCTACGTGCTTCTCGTCATCTTTGCCTCCGCCTGTTTCGGGCTTTTCGTCGGTGCGATCCCGGGGCTGACGGCGACGATGGCGACGGCGCTTCTGGTGCCGATCACCTTCTTCATGGATCCGGTGCCGGCGATCGCGGCGATCGTGACGGCGACGGCGATGGCGATCTTCGCCGGCGACATTCCGGGCGCGCTCCTGCGCATGCCGGGGACGCCGGCGAGTGCCGCTTACGTCGAAGACGCCTATCGGATGACGCAGGACGGGCGCGGCGACGAGGCGCTCGGCGCCGTCCTCGTGTTTTCCTCGATCGGCGGCATCTTCGGCACCATCGTGCTCGTGACGACGGCGCCCACACTTGCCGAAATCGCGCTCAAATTCTCCTCGTTCGAATATTTCTGGCTGGTGCTTTTGGGGCTGTCCTGCGCCATCTTCGTGTCGCCGAGTTCCGTCACGCGCGGCATGATTGCGCTTCTGATCGGGCTTTTTGCAGCGACGATCGGCATCGACAATCCGGCCGGGCAGCCGCGCTACACTTTTGGCAATGTCGAGCTTTTGGCCGGCGTGCAGTTCATTCCGGCGATGATCGGGCTCTTTGCCGTGTCGGAGGTTCTGCGCTCGATCGTCTATTCGAAGGATCGGCCGAGCGTCGATCGCTCCGGCAAGCATACGGTGTTCACGCGGCAATGGACGAATATCCGCCGCTATCCGATCCAGATGCTGCGCGGGAGCGCGACGGGGACGGCGATCGGCGCGCTTCCAGGCGCCGGCGCCGATATCGCGGCGTGGATTTCCTATGCCGTCTCCAAGCAGTTTTCGCGGCAGAAAGAGAAGTTCGGGCGCGGGCATGTGGAGGGGCTGGTGGAGGCCGGAGCGTCCAACAACGGCGCCGTTTCCGGCGCCTGGATCCCGGCGCTCGTCTTCGGCATTCCGGGCGATTCCATCACCGCGATCGTGATCGGCGTCCTCTACGTCAAAGGCATGAATCCGGGCCCGACCGTGTTCATCAACGATCCGCAGCTGATCTATGCGGTGTTCATGGTGTTCTTTCTGGCGAACATCATCATGCTGCCGCTCGGCTGGGTGGCGATCAAAGGCGCCTCGACGCTGTTGTCGATCCCGAACCGGGTGCTGATGCCGGTCATTCTGCTCTTCTGCATCGTCGGCTCGTTCGCCATCAACAATTCCGTTTTCGGCGTTCTCCTGATGCTGATCTTCGGCGTGCTCGGCTTCATCATGGAGGAGAACGACATTCCGATCGCACCGGCGATCCTCGGCCTCGTGCTCGGGCCGATGCTGGAGCAGAATTTCATCACCTCGATGATCAAGGCCGACGGCAGCTTCCTCGCCTTCTTCGAGCGGCCGATCGCGGCGGGGCTCGGCATCTTTACGATCGTGGTCTGGTCGATCCCGATCATCCTCTATCTGCGACGGCGATGGGCGGGCTCCGCGGCCTCTCCCAAGGAGGATCTGCCGCAAGGATGAGGAGCGCCCCTGAAAACCAATGGAAGATGTCATGACGCGACCCGAGCTTTTGATGGTCGGCCCTCTCGCCGACGCGGTGACTGCCGAGATCGAGAAGGATTTCACCGTCCATCGCTATTTTGCGGCGGACGACAAGGAGGCGCTTCTCTCCGAGATCGGCGAGCGGGTGCGCTTCGTCGCGACCGGCGGGCACCATGGCTGTTCGGCGAAGATCATCGAGGCGCTGCCGAAGCTCGAAATCATTTCCTCCTTCGGCGTCGGCTATGACGCCGTCGATGTGGAGGCGGCGAAGCGGGCAGGGGTGCACGTGACCAACACGCCCGACGTCCTCAACGATTGCGTGGCGGAGATGACGGTGGGGCTGATGATTGCGCTCGCCCATCGGCTGCCGCAGACCGACCGTTATGTGCGCGAGGGGCGCTGGCCGGGGGGCGATTTTCCGCTGACCGACGAACTCCGCGGGGCGCGGGCCGGCATTCTCGGGCTCGGGCGCATCGGCAAGGAGATCGCGAGGCGGCTGCAGGTCTTCAAGATGGAGGTCGTCTATCACGGCCGCCACAAGCAGGCGCACGAGCCCTATCCCTATTTCGCCGACCTCACCGAGATGGCGAAGGCCTGCGACTGGCTGGTGGTGATCGCGCCGGGTTCGAAAGAGACGCAAGGCATCGTCAGCCGCGGCGTGATGGAGGCGCTCGGGCCGGAGGGGATGCTCGTCAACATGGCGCGCGGCTCGCTCGTCGACGAGCCGGCGATGATCGAGCTTCTGCAATCGGGCGGGCTCGGCGGCGCGGCGCTCGACGTCTTTGCCGATGAGCCCAACGTGCCGGACGAACTGAAGGCGCTCGACAATGTCGTCTTGTCGCCGCATCAGGGCAGCGCCACACACAAGACGCGCGCGGCGATGGGGCAGATGGTGGTCGACAATCTGCGCGCGCATCTCAAGGGCGAGCCGCTTCTGAGCCCCGTCGCCTGAGGTGGCCGGGAAGGCCGGCTGTCTGCTGTCGGTAAGGACTTCGAGCCCATAACGCAGAAGGGCGGCATGCATGCCGCCCTGTCGTCTTCAGACTGTCATCGTCAGGCTATGTCGTCCGACCCTTTGAAGGAGGCGCAGCGCCATGCTGCGCCCCGTTGCGCGGTCCAAGCCGCGCCATGCGCGTTTCGGAAAATCAGGCCGCCAGGCCCTCCTTTGCGAAATGGCCGCACCAATCGCTCTCTTTCACGACCGGCCAGTATCCAACGGCATCCGCCACGGGCTGCGTGACGGGCGGGTTGAACCGGCAGAGACCAGCATCTCTGATCTCGCGGTCGTTGTTGGCGTGGTGATCTTCAAAGAAAGCGCAGCTGCTGCATACGGGTTTGTCAGCCATGGCTCTCTCCTTTGTTTTCGGGCTTCAGAGTGTCTTCTTCCGAAGCCAACGCATGAATTATACGATTATCTTCTAACTTATTCAAGAGCTGTCTTTTGTAGTTGCTCAAAGGCGTGACGGTAATCACGTGATATTCCAGTAATATTTGAATTCTTTGTATCGTTTATTTTTTTGGTGCCGATTTTCGTAGTTCCAGCTTGGATCTGAGGGCGACGGGTCCCCCGCCCGGCACGCCTATTCCTTCACGGCGCCGGTCATCGACGAGACGTAGTAGTCGACGAAGAAGGAATAGAGGATGACGACCGGCAGCGAGCCCAGGAGGGCGCCGGACATGAGAGCTCCCCATTCGTAGATGTCGCCGCGCACGAGCTCGGTGAGGACACCGACGGGCACCGTCTTGTTCTCCGAGGAGGAGATGAAGGTGAGGGCGTAGATGAACTCGTTCCACGACAGGGTGAAGGCGAAAATGCCGGCGGAGATGAGGCCGGGAACGGCGAGCGGCAGGACCACCTTCGTCAGAATCTGAAAACGCGAGGCGCCGTCGACGAGGGCGCTTTCCTCAAGCTCGAAGGGGATGGTGCGGAAATAGCCCATCAGCAGCCAGGTGCAGAACGGGATGAGGAAGGTCGGATAGGTGAGGATGAGCGCCAGGCGGGAATCGAAGATGCCGACCTGGAAGACGATGAAGGCGAGCGGAATGAAGAGGATCGACGGCGGCACAAGATAGGCGAGAAAGATGAGGAGGCCGGTCGTGCGCGCGCCGGTGAAGCGGATGCGCTCGATCGCATAGGCGGCGAGGACGGAGGCAAACAGCGACAGGAAGGTGGAGGCGAAGGCAACGAGCATCGTGTTCCACAGCCAGCCCGGATAGGACGTCTCGAAGAGCAGGTAGCGGATATGGTCGAGCGTCGGCTCGACCACCCAGAAGGGGCTGTAGCGGTCGTAATTGGTGAGCTGGTGGTCCGGTTTGATCGCCGTGATCGCCATCCAATAGAACGGGAAGAGCAGCACGAAGATGAAGACGGCGAGCGGCAGATAGACGACGAGGATGCGCCGCGTCACCGTGTTGAACTGATCCATGCCCTCCGTGTCGTCGCGGGTGGAGGCTGCGGGGCTGAGGCTTTTCTTGGCCATGGGTGCGTTTCCTCAGTCGTTGCCCTGCTGCCAGCGGCGGCGCTGCAGCCCGAAGAACGAGAACAGAATGGCGGCGAGCAGGAAGGGGATCATGGCGACCGCGATCGCCGCACCTTCGCCGAGCTGACCGCCGGGAATGGCGCGCTGGAAGGATAGGGTGGCCATCAGATGCGTGGCGTTGACCGGTCCGCCGCGCGTCAGAACGTAGATGAGCTGGAAGTCGGTGAAGGTGAAGAGCACCGAGAAGGTCATGACGACGGCGATGATCGGGGTGAGAAGCGGCAGCGTCACCTTGGTGAAGCGCTGCCAGGAGGTGGCGCCATCAAGCGCTGCCGCCTCGTTCAGGGATTGCGGGATCGTCTGCAGGCCGGCGAGAAGCGAGATCGCCACGAAGGGAATACCGCGCCAGACATTGGCGGCGATCACCGAGGCGCGGGCATGGTTCGGCTGGCCGAGGAAGTTGATCGGCGCATCGATCAGCCCCCATTGCATCAAGACCCAGGAAATAATCGAGAACTGGCTGTCGTAGATCCACCAGAAGGCCAGCGCGGACAAAACCGTCGGCACCACCCACGGGAGAAGGATGATCGCCCGGAAGAAGGTCTTGAAGGGCAGATGCTCGTTCAAGATGAGGGCGAGCCAGAGGCCGAGGCCGAATTTCAGGACCGAGGCGACGACGGTGTAGAGAATAGTGTTGTAGACCGACAGCCAGAAGATCGGGTCGTCGAAGAGCCAGATGTAATTCTCAAGGCCGATGAATTCGCCGGTGCGGCCGATGCGCGTGTCGGTGAAGCCGAGCCAGACGCCGAGACCGAGCGGATAGGTCAGGAAGCACAGGAGAAAGACCGCCGCCGGCAGCATGAAAAGAAGCCCGAGGCCGTTGCGGCTCTCCAGGAACCTCGAAAGCAGCGAGCGGCGTGGTGTCAGCGGCACATCCGTCATTGTGAGCCTGTCTCATCTTTTGGTCGGCGCGGCGGCTTAAGGGCGCGCGCTCACTGTCTGAGGGGGGCTTTGAGATAACGGGCGCCGGCCTTAGCCGGCGCCCGGCTCCCCCCGGTGCCTCAGCTGTAGTAGCGCCTGGCGCGGCGTTCCGCGTTCGCCATGGCGTCTTCGGGCGAGCGCTGGCCGGTGACGGCCTCGGCGAACATGTCGACGAGAACGTAATCGGCCATGACGCCGGCGGAGGCCGGTCCGAGCGGGCCGGCATAGCCGTTCGGCCGCAGGCTTTCAGAGGCGCGCGAATATGGCTCGTGCACCGGGTTCGACGTCCACACCGGATTGTCGGCGAATTCTTTGAGCGCCTGGCAGCAATAGGCGCTCGCGCCTTCGATCCAGGCATTCATCTTGTCCGACTGGTACATGAATTCCAGATAGGCTTTCGCCGCCTGCGGATATTTGCAGTGCTTGAAGATCGAGAGCGTCGAGGTCTGGTGCAGCTCCACCGATTTTCCGATCGGGCCGACCGGCAGGTTCACCGTGCGGATGTCCTCGGCGATCTCCTTCATCGCCGGGTCCTTGGCGGCGGCGTAATAAAGCGAGACGCCGTTTGCCGTCAGCGAGATCTGTTCGGCGAGGAAGGCGCGGTTGTTGTTGATGTCGAGCCAGCTTTCCGTGCCCGGAATGAAGGTCTCGTAGAGCGCCTTGGCGTATTCGATCGCGGCCTTGGTCTCGGGGCTGTTGATCGTCACCTTGCTGTTTTCATCGACCATCATGCCGCCATGGCTCCAGAGAAGCCAATGGGCGTAATTGTTGCCGTCGCCGACGGCCTTGCCGTGCGGGAAGCCGGCGGGCGTGCCGTTCGCCTTCAGCGCCTTGCAGAGTTCCAGGAAGCCGTCCGTATCCTTCGGGAATTCGGAGAAACCGGCTTTCTCCATATGGCTCTGGCGGTAGCAGACGGCGTTGCCGATGGCGCAGAGCGGGACGGCGATGAAGGTGTCGTCCTGACGGGCATAGCCTTCGAGGCCTTCGTACCAGCCGCCATGCGCCTCGCCGAGTTTGGTGGCGAGATCGGTCACGTCGACGAGCTTGTCGGGATACTGGAAGGGATCGTCGAACCAGCTCATCACCATGTCCGGGCCCGAGCCGACATTGGCGGCGACCGCAGCTTTCGGACGGACATCCTCCCAGCTTTCCTGGTCGATGCGCACCTCGACGCCCGTCGCCTCGGTGAAGGCCTTGGTGTTGGCGTTCCAGGCCTCTTCCTCGCCGGTGACGAAGGGCACCCAGCGCAGGAGGCGAAGCGAAGCGCCTTCTTCCGGCTGGAACGTCATGCCGGCGGATTGGGCGAACGCCCGGCGGGCGCCCGGGACGCCGGAAAAGGCGGCGCCGGCGGCAAGGCTCGCCGTGCCGCTCAGAAAGGTTCTGCGATCGATTGGCATTGTCGGTTTCCTCCACGTTGCGGGATGTTTTTTTGATGCGCTTCTTGCGGCTCCCGCGACCGCAGCGACGAGGGCTTTCTGCCCTTCTGGCCGGCCTTTGGCCGGAGATTTCACCCATTCAGATCGTCAAGGCACTCACACGGAGAGCCGGTCGCCCTCCTTCGCATCGAAGAGATGGACGGAACCTGCGTCGATGGTGACTTTGAGCTCGTCGCCGGGGCCGGCGGAGATGCGTTCGCGGAAGACGCAGACGACTTCCGTCTCGCCGAGGAAGGCGACGACATGGGTCTCAGAGCCCGTCGGCTCGACCACCTCCACGCGGAGCGTGGTATCGCCGCCGAGCTGAAAGTGTTCGGGGCGCACGCCGTAGATCATCTCGCGGCCGGGTTCGGCATCGCCAGGCTCGGCGATCGGCAGACGCTCGCCGTCGCCGGTGACGAAGATGTTGCGGTCGTTCGCGTCGAGGGTGCCCGTCACCATGTTCATCGCCGGCGAGCCGATGAAGCCCGCGACGAAGAGGTTTTCCGGCCGGTCGTAGAGATCGAGGGGGGCGCCGACCTGCGCGACGATGCCGTCATGCATGACGACGATCTTGTCGGCCATGGTCATCGCTTCGATCTGGTCGTGGGTGACGTAGACGGTGGTGGTCTTCAGGCGCTGATGGAGGTTCTTGATCTCCGTGCGCATGGAGACGCGCAATTTGGCGTCCAGATTGGAGAGCGGCTCGTCGAAGAGGAAGACCTGCGGTTTTCTGACGATGGCGCGGCCCATGGCGACGCGCTGGCGCTGGCCGCCGGAGAGCTGGCGCGGATAGCGGTCGAGGAGATGGGAGAGGCCGAGCATTTCCGCGGCGGGCGAGACGAGGCTTTCGATCTCCTTCTTGGAGACGCCCTTGAGCTTCAGGGAGAAGCCCATGTTCTCCGCCACTGTGATGTGGGGGTAGAGCGCGTAGTTCTGGAACACCATGGCGATGTCGCGCTCTTTGGGCGGCAGCGCGTTCACGACGCGATCCCCGATCAAAATCTCGCCGGCGGTGATGTGTTCCAGACCTGCCAGCATGCGCAGGAGCGTGGACTTTCCGCAGCCCGAAGGGCCGACGAGCACGACGAACTGGCCTTCCTCGATATCGATCGAGACGCCGTGCAACACTTCCACCGATCCGAACGCCTTGCGGACGTCGCGGAACGTCACCGATGCCATACGTTTCCTCGCCTTGGATTATTAATGTATTCGTTATGGCTATAGTGGCGGCTCTTCCGGCGCTGTGCAACCGTTTCCTCAACAATGCGGAAAGCGACCGAAAAACTCCGGAAATGCTGGAAGGTGACGCGACGGAAGACGGTGGCGGAAAGCTGACGGCGCTGTCTGAGCGTTCACGTATACGCACATTGTGCGATGTCTTTTGGGCGTGACGAGGTGCCGTGAGGGGCGCCGCACGGCGCTCTGCGAGCGACGCTGAGATAAACCTGGGGGCAGCGCTCTATTGCTGGCCGATATCGACCACGTCGACGGTGACGTCTCGGGTGCGGCCGTCGCGTTCGAGCGTGAGCTCGACGGTGCCGCCGACGCCCGCCGCTTCGAGCTTTTTGGTGAGGCCGGTGAGGCCGCGGACTTCCTCGCCGTCGATGCCGACGATGATGTCGCCGATGGTGCCGCGGTACTGGTTGAGGCCTTCGATGCCGGCCCGGTCGGCGGGCGAGCCCGGCACGATTCCGGCGATGACGACGCCCGATATGCCGAGATGGGCGGCGATCGATTCATCTGCCGCCAGAATGCCGATGCCGGGTGTCGGCACGCGCCCTGACGAGATGAGGGAGGGGACGACGCGGTTCGCGACATCGACGGGGATGGCGAAGCCGATGCCGGCATTGGCGCCCGAAGGCGAGAAGATCGCCGTGTTGATGCCGATGAGACGGCCGGCCGAATCGAGCAGGGGGCCGCCGGAATTGCCGGGATTGATCGCCGCGTCGGTCTGGATGACGTCGGCGATCTCGCGGCCGCCGCTCGTCGGCAGGCGCCGCTTCAGCGCGGAGATGATGCCCATCGTCAAGGACTGGTCGAGGCCGAAGGGATTGCCGATCGCATAGGCGGTCTGGCCGACTTTTAGATCGTCCGTGGTGCCGAGCGGCACCGGCGGCGGCAGGCGCGTGCGCGGGGCAAGGCGGAGGACGGCGAGATCGTAATTGGGGGCGCGGCCGACGAGGCTCGCAGCCACCACCTCGTCATCGGCGAGACGCACGGAGATGGATGCGGCGTTCTCCACCACATGGTTGTTGGTGACGATGTGGCCGGCCTCGTCCCAGACGAAGCCGGTGCCCGATTGCAGGCCGTTGCTCTGACCGAAGCCGCTTCCCCGCGGGCGCGCCACGACCTGGACGACGGAGGGGGCGATCTCCTCGAAGACGGAAACGCTGGAGCGCTCGAAATCGGAGAGTTCGGCACGCGGGGCGATCGGGCGCGGCGCGGTCGCCGAGAAGAGAAGGCGGTCGACATAGGGCTGCAGCAAGAGAAGCGCGAGAAGGACGACGAGAAGCGCAAGAAGTGCGCGGGTGCGGGTTTCGTTCACGTCCAATCTCTCCGAGCGGGCCTCCTCAGATGATTGGCACCGGCTTTTCGGAGAGGCAACCACGCAGGCGGGGATTTGGGGCGCGGAGATAAGAGGGCGCGGTGGGGAAGCGCGCGAAGACAGGTCTTTGCCGGATACGACGAACGGCGGTCTTGCGTCGTCGCTATATAGTCGAACTATATATCGTGGAATTTCTCATCAAGCGGGGGGCAGCTGAGAAATGGCGAAGAGAGGTTTTCTGCCAGGAGCGGCGCTGGTCCTGGTGCTGGTCCTGGCGCTCGTGGCACCGCGGGCCATGGCCGACGAGCTTCACGTCTATGCCGGTGCGGGGTTGCGCCAGCCGGTGAGTGCGATCGCCGATCTGTTCAAGGCGGAGACCGGCACCGATGTCGTCATCGAATTCGGTGGCTCCGGCCAGATCATGGCGCGCTATGCGGAGGCGGGCGAAGGCGACGTCTTCGTTCCGGGTTCGACGTTCTACAGCGACAAGCTCGCGGAGAAGGGGCTCGTGCGGTCGACGCGGCTTCTCGTCGAGCATGGGCCGGTGCTGGCAGTGACGAAGGCGAAAGCCGGCGAGATCACAACGTTCGCCGATCTTGCCAAACCGGGCGTGCGCCTTGGGCTCGGCGATCCCGAGGCGATGGCGCTCGGGCGCACGGCGGAAGATATCCTCAAAGCCTCCGGCATGGCGAAACAGATTCTGCCGAACGTGGCGGTGCGGGCGGCGACGGTGAAGCAGCTCGCTCTCTACGTGTTCGACGGCGATGTCGATGCGGCGATCATCGCGGCGAGCGATGCGGCGATGAACCCGGACAAGGTCGCGATCGTTGCGATCCCGAAGGAGTGGTACACGGCCGAGATCGTGCCGGTGGTGGTTCTGACGACCGCCAAGGAGCCCGAGGCGGCCGAGGCGTTCGCGGAAAAGCTCGCCTCCGACGAAGGGCGCGCGGTGTGGGAGCGCTTCGGCTTCACGCCGGTCGCACGCGACGCCGAATGAACGGGCGGGCGCCACGGCTGCCCATCCCGCTCGATGTGCTGCTCGCGGTTCCGCTTCTCATCATTGCGGCTGCAATCGGGCTCGTCATTCTCGGGCTCGGGGCCAGGCTCACGCCGCATGAGCTGGCTCGGGCGCTGAGCGAACCGGAGACACTGTTTGCACTGCGCCTGTCGTTTTCGACGTCGCTGATCTCGCTTGCTCTTTCGCTGCTTCTCGGCGTGCCGGCCGCCTATCTCCTGGCGCGGCGGCGCTTTCGCGGCATGGCGCTGGTCGACACGCTTCTCGATCTGCCGCTGGTGATGCCGCCGCTCGTCGCCGGGCTCGGGCTTCTTTTCGTCATCGGGCGCGCCTCGCCGCTGCCGCCGCTTGCCGAAATCGGGGCCGTGTTTCTGTTCTCGCCGGCGGGCATCGTGCTCGCCCAGACCTTTATTGCGACGACCATCATCGTCCGGAGTGCGAAAGCGGCGTTCGAGGCTGTCGATCCCGGTTACCGCGACGTCGCCGGCACGCTCGGTCTCCGCCCGGCACGCGTCTTCTTCGCCATCGATCTGCCGCTGGCCGCTGGCGGCATCGTCTCCGGCGCCATTCTCGCCTGGGCGCGGGCGCTCGGCGAATTCGGCGCGACGCTGATGGTCGCCGGCGCCACGCGCTTTCGCACCGAAACCCTGCCGATGGCGATCTATCTCAACATGGCGACGGGCGAGGTGGAGGTGGCGGTCGCCTGTGCGCTCGTGCTGCTGGTGACCGCTTTCGCGCTGCTTCTCATGATGCGCGGGCTGAAACGGGCATGACGGGCGGGCTTACCCTCGAAGGTGTGCGCAACGGCATTCTGCACGACGTCGATTGCCGGATCGCACGCGGCGCCTTCGTCACGCTGATCGGGCCGTCGGGGGCCGGGAAATCCACGCTTTTGAAGGCGATCGCCGGGCTCGTGCGCCATGCCGGCCAGATCCTGTGGGGCGGGGCGGCGATCGAGAGAGCGGCGCCGCATCAACGGGAGATCGGCTATGTGCCGCAGGATCTCTGCCTTTTTCCGCATCGCAGCGTCGCCGGCAATCTTCTGCTCGCGCTGGAGCGGCAGCGGCTCGATCCGGCGGCGCGGCAGGCGCGGGTGGCGCAACTCCTGGAGCAGTTGCGGATTGCGCATCTCGCCGAGCGGCGCCCGAAAGAGATCAGCGGCGGCGAGAAGCAGCGCGTCGCGCTGGCCCGCGCGCTCATCGGCGCGCCGTCGCTTCTCCTCCTCGACGAGCCGTTCAGCAGCCTCGACGATCAGACGCGCCGGCATCTGCAAGGCGAGGTGAAGCGGCTGCACGACGCGTTCGGCCTGACGACGCTCATGGTCACGCACGACCTCGATGAGGCCTTCGCTCTCGGCGACGAGGTGCTTGCGATGCGCGAGGGGAGGCTGAAGGCCGCAGCGCGCCCGGCTTCCCTCGGAGAGGTTCGTGGCGATCATGGCGGGTGCGGTCTTGCGCCTCCGGAAACGATGCGCCCGCCGATTTTGCCCGCACTCCCTCTCCCCAGCCAGAAGGAATCCCACATGCCTGATCTTTCCGATGCCGATCTCAACCGGCTTCTCGCGCAGGATGCGCCTTATGGGGACCTCACCACGCAGGCTCTGCAGATCGGCGGGAAGGCCGGGCGCATGAGCTTTGCCGCCCGCGATGCGATGGTGCTGTGTGCGTCCGAAGAGGCGGCGCGGATGATCCGGCGCGTGGGCGGGGAGATCGCTTCGGTGTTACCGAGCGGATCGACGATCGAGGCGGGGACGGTGTTTTTGAGTGCGGTCGGGCCGGCCGCCGCGCTGCACAAGGCCTGGAAGGTGTCGCAGACGCTCGTCGAATACGCCTCCGGCATCGCCACGCGCGCCAACCGGATCGTCGCGGCGGCCCGGGCGGAGGCGCCGGAGATCGTGGTTGCCTGCACGCGCAAGAATTTTCCGGGCACCAAGGAGATCAGCATCAAGGCGGTGATGGCCGGCGGGGCCGGCATCCACCGGCTCGGGCTGTCGGAAACGATCCTCGTCTTTCCGGAGCACCGCGTGTTTCTGGATGGCGACATGGCGGCGTGGATGACGGCGCTGAAGCGGCACGCGCCGGAGAAGAAGATCGTGGTGGAGAGCGATGACCTCGACGAGGCCGAGGCGCTCGCGAAGGCCGGGGCCGACGTCATCCAGCTGGAAAAGCTGGAGCCCGAGGAAGTTGCGGAGATGGTGCGGCGGGTTGCGAGCCTGACGCCGCGGCCGGTGGTGGCGATGGCCGGCGGCGTCAACGAGGCGAATGCGGCGCGCTACGCGGCGACGGGCTGCGACGTGCTGGTGACATCGGCGCCCTATTTCGGCCGGCCGAGCGATGTGAAGGTCACGATCGAGCGCGGGTGAGGGTGCGCAGGCGGTCGCGTCCACCGCTGCGGTGGGGCCGCAGCGAGGTCTTGTCCCATTGCGTCCAGTCGGTTCGGTCCGCTAGCTGACGCGATGCACGACTTTCTTTGCGCCATGCCAGTCCTGCGGGCGAAGCGATGACGGATCCACAGAATGCGAGCGATCTGAAGCCCAAACGAATCCTCGTTCTGGGCGCGACCGGGACGATCGGCCGTGCCACGGTGAAGGCGCTCATGGCCCGCGGCCATGAGGTCGTCTGTTTCGTGCGGCCGAAAGCCGGTGTCGGCGGGGCGCTGACGCCGGAGGGGACGGCGAAGCTTCTGGAGGGGGCAAAACTGCGCTTCGGCGAGGTGACGGACCCGGCCTCGCTCAGACGCGACGGATTTTCGGGCGAGCCGTTCGACGTTCTCGTCTCCTGCCTCGCCTCGCGCACCGGCGGAGAAAAAGACGCCTGGGCGATCGATTATCAGGCGCATTCAGACGCCCTTGCCGCGGCGCGGGAGGCCGGCGTGAGCCAGATGGTGCTCTTGTCGGCGATCTGCGTGCAGAAACCGCTTCTCGCCTTCCAGCAGGCAAAACTCGCCTTCGAGAAGGAATTGATCGCGTCGGGGCTCACCTATTCGATCGTGCGGCCGACGGCCTTCTTCAAATCGCTTGCCGGCCAGATCGACCGGCTGCGTGCCGGAAAGCCCTATCTTCTCTTCGGCGACGGGCGGCTGACGGCGTGCAAGCCGATCAGCGACGACGATCTCGGGCGCTATCTCGCCGAATGCGTGGATGACGAGGACCGCCACGACCAGATCCTGCCGATCGGCGGGCCGGGCGATGCGGTGACGCCGATCGAGCAGGGGGAAAGGCTGTTTCAGCTTCTGGGCAAGGAGCCGAAATTCAAGCATGTGCCGGTGGCGCTGATGGATGCGATCATCGCCGGGCTGAGCGGGCTTGGCAGGTTCTCGCCGAAGCTGCGCGCCAAGGCGGAGCTTGCCCGGATCGGCCGCTATTACGCGACGGAATCGATGCTGCTCCTCAACCCCGAGACCGGGCGTTACGACGCGGCAGCGACGCCGTCCTACGGCACCGAGACGCTGTTCGATTTCTATGCGCGGCTCGTCACGGGCGAGGCGCGCGTGGAACGCGGCGACCACGCGGTGTTTTGACGGCCAGTCCGGCCGTTTTCCGCCTCCCCGGCAGGCGGGCTTTGCCGCCACGCTTTACAGGCGCTCGGCGATGACGGAACGATCGTCGCGATGAGACGCGCGCACGAGACCGATTGCTTTGCGGAAAGCCCATAGGAGACGCACATGAAAGTGCTCATCCTCACCTATGGATCGCGCGGCGATGTCGAGCCCTATGTGGCGCTGGGCCTCGGGCTCGAGGCGCATGGCCATGACGTCGTGCTGGCGACGAGCTGGCGGTTTCAGGGCTTCGTCGAGGCGCATGGATTGCGCTTCGGGCCGCTCAGCGACGCGCTTCTTGCGATCCTCGACACCGATCAGGGCAAGATGCTGTTGGAGAAGGGCGGCGGCCTCTTTCAGGTCGTCAAAAGCAGCCTCGAGATGTGGCGGCAGCTGAAGCCCTTGCAGCAGGCGCTGATGCAGGAATGCTGGGAAGTCGCCAGGGCGTTTGGTCCCGAGATCATCGTCTATCATTCGAAAGCGGCCGCGGCGCCCTCGATCGCCGACAAGCTCGGCTGCGCCTGCGTGCTCGCGACGCCGGTGCCGATGCATGTGCCGACGCGCGCCTTCCGCTTTGCGATCCTGCCGCGAGTTCCGCTCGGGGGTTGGTTCAACACAGCGAGCTACGGGCTCATCAATGCCGTCGTCAAAAGGGTTTTCGGGCCTCTCCTCCAGGATTTCAGGGGCTCGATCGATCTGCCTGCGATCCAGAGTTACGATCCGCTGAAGCGGGGCGACGGGAGCGATATTCCGGTGCTGCACGGCTTCAGCGAGGTGGTGCTGCCGCGCCCCGAGGACTGGCCCGAGAGCGCCCATGTCACCGGCTATTGGTTTCTGCCCGAGGATGGCGATTGGGCGCCGCCCGAGGCGCTTGCCGCGTTTCTGGCGGGCGGTCCGCCGCCCGTCTATGTCGGCTTCGGCTCGATGTCGGTGCGCCAGCCGGAGACGCTCACGCGGCTCTCGGTGGAGGCTTTGGCGGCCGCCGGTGTGAGAGGCATCCTGGCAAGCGGCTGGGGCGGGCTGAGGGCGGACGACTTGCCGGAGAACGTGCTTCTGATCAAAGAGGCGCCGCATCATTGGCTGTTTCCGCGCATGGCGGCGATCGTGCATCACGGCGGCGCCGGCACGACGGCCGCCGCGCTCAGGGCCGGAAAACCCTCGCTCGTCGTGCCGTTCTTCGGCGATCAGCCGTTCTGGGGCGCGCGGGTGCATGCGATCGGCGCAGGGCCGAAACCGATCCCGAGAGGCAAGCTCAGCGCAGGCCGGCTCGCCGCGGCCATGCGCGAGATGACGCGCTCGCAAGAGATGCAGGCGAGGGCGGCGGAGGTCGGGGCGCTGATTTCCAAAGAGGACGGCGTGGCGGTGGCGCGGGGGCTGATCGAGAGCGCGGGGGCCGGGCCCGCTCGCCGGTAAGTTCGGGGGGATTTTCGCACGAGGTCTTGGCGGAGGCGGTGGCGGGAGATAGATCCCGCCTCAAAAGGAGGACGACCTCTCCCGTTTCGGGTTGCCCAGCTCGGGTCGCCCATTTCGGGCTGCAATGTCCAGGACGGCCTGGCCCATCAGATGTGGAGGGGCTCGTGCCTTGGATCTATCTCGTTGTCGCCGGTATTCTCGAGGTCGTGTGGGCTTTTGCGATGAAGCAGTCCGATGGCTTCAGCCGGCTTGTCCCGACGCTCATTACAGTGACCGCCATGGCGGTGAGCCTGTGGCTTCTCGCGCTCGCCATGCGCAGCATCCCGCTCGGCACGGCCTATACGATCTGGACCGGCATCGGCGCGATGGGGGCGTTCGTCGTCGGGATCGTCTTTCTCGGGGAGCCGCTGAATGCGGCGAGGATTTTGGCTGCGCTCCTGATCGTTTCGGGGCTCGTGCTGATGCGGGTGGCGAGCGCCTGAGGGTTTCGTTCTGCCAGGGCGCGGAGCTGCCGGCTCTCGGATGCAGCCGCGGTTGGGGCGCAGCGCGAAAAAAAACGGGCCGGATCAACCGCTTCCGCGCCGGCCTGCGACCTTCTGCATCGGTGCACTCGTTGCAGAACGTTTCTTACGTGGAAAGAATGAGTTAGAAGGGCAGCACGGTTCTTTCTGGTGCTCTTCACGCAACTCTGGTGCCAGCGTTCGGGACCGAAATGTCCGGTCGATGCGGCTGCGAGCGCCTGCCGTCGACGGCGGGCGGCATCGGCGCCAATCGGCGTCCCCTTGGGTTCAGCGAGGCTGATATGGCGAGAGTTTCTCCGGTACGGACACCCAATGTCCGCCAGATTCGGGCCTTTCTCGCCGTCGCGAAGCATCTGCGCTTCACCCGGGCGGCGGAAGATCTCAACATCTCGCAGCCGGCGTTGACGGTGCAGATCAATCAGCTTGAAGAGGTGCTCTCCATCAAGCTCTTCGATCGCAACAAAAGACAGGTGTCGCTGACGCCGGCGGGGCGCAACCTTTTGCCGATGTTCGAGCGCATCGTCACCGATCTCGAAGACGTGGTCATTGCGAGCACCGATCTCGCCTATGCGCGGCGCGGGGCGGTGCGTGTGGCGGCACTCCCCTCCGTCTCCGCCAGCCTGCTGCCGAAGGCGCTCGTTTCGTTTCGGCGCACGCATCCCAATATCAGCGTGCGCATCCGCGACGTGGTCGCCGACGACATCATCAATCTGGTGAAGGCCGAACAGGTCGATTTCGGCATCGGCATCCGCCTGACGCCCGACCGCGACATCAAGGTCGAGAATTTCATCACCGACCATATCTGCGCCTTCTTCCGGCGGGGGCACCCGATCGAGGACGCACCGCCCGTTCTCACCATCAAGGATTGCGCGCCCTATCCGCTCATCCTGACGAGCCGCACCAGCAGCGTGCGGGTGCTGTTCGAACGGGCGCTGGCGCGCGAGGGGGTGGAAGTCCATATCGCCGGCGACGTGAACTACATGTCGACCGCGCTCGGCATGGTGCGGGCGGGCTACGGCATCGGCATCCTGCCGACATCGGCAGTGGATTCCGGCCATACGATGGGCCTCGGCTTCAAGCGCATCGACGCGCCCTGGCTCAACCGCCGCGTCGGCATCATCCGCAAGTCCGGCCGCTATCTGAGCCCGGTCGTGGAGCATTTCATCCAGGCGGTGCAGGATACGGCGGGCAATCTGCCGAGCGCGAATTTCCGCTCCGTGCGCCGCTCCGAGCCGATCGCATCGGTGGAACGCAAGGCGTCCTGACAAGACGAAGAGAGGGGACGGAGAGGGGGATCACCCTCGACGTTCTTCAGCGTCTCAGACGACCTCGAAGGGGGCGTCGTCCAGATCAGACATTGGGGCGAAAAGGCGGCGAACCGATGGCCGTCCGACGATGTCGGCGTGACGGAAATCGTTTTACTTGCCGGGCACGCGGTCTGCCAGGCGGGGGCCATGCGCTGCCATCCGCGCGTTTTTTCAGCAAAGAGCATTTCCTGTGCAGCCGCCTCGGCTTTCCACTTCGATCGTCGTTCCGCGCGCCCGAGCGGACATGCGAAGAGCTGCAAGGCTCCATCCCGATTCCGCCGCTGGTGGCACGGCTGCCGTCGAGTGTACTCAATTCTGCTGTGAGAACATGCCGGCCTTCGGGGTGTTCGCCGGGCGAAGGCTCGGAACAGCGTGCCGTCGGCGTAAGGCGCTCATTTTTCGGGCATTCTTCGCCAGCTCAGAGCGAGGCCAAGGTGTCCATTTATAATTTTTTCCTATTAGTCCGTTCCAATAAATTCAATTCCTTAAATGTCGCTCTTCTGACACATTCTCTTCCCGAGATGAGGTCGCCTCAGATCAAAAGCAGTTAAGCGACGTATATCTTTGTCATGCGGACGGTAAATCCGCGGGGAAAGTGGCGCCTGTATTTTCTGTTAAATCAGTAGATCCCAAAAACGGGCCCCTTGAACTAAAATATACGTTACTTGGGGCAAGCCAGTTGAGGTCAAGCCATGTTGGCTCTACTCGGACTCATAACAATCCTCGTTCTGCTCACGTCGATCATGACCAACCGGCTGTCGCCGCTGGTCGCTCTGATCCTCGTGCCTCTGATTGCCGCCCTCCTCGGCGGTTTCGGTCTTGAGACCGCAAAGTTCATTGTCGATGGGCTCAAAGGAATTGCTCCGGTCGCGGCGATGTTCGTCTTCGCGATCGTCTTCTTCGGCATCGTCACCGACGCCGGCATGATGGACCCGATCATCGACCGGATCCTGAAGGCCGTCGGCCTGCGTCCGACACGCATCGTCATGGGGACGGCGCTGCTTGCGCTGATCATCCATCTGGACGGGTCGGGTGCGGTCACGTTCCTCATCACCATCCCTGCCATGCTGCCGCTCTATGACCGGCTCGGCATGGATCGTCGCGTTCTGGCCCTGGTCGCGTCTCTCGCCGCCGGCGTCAACTTCCTGCCATGGACCGGTCCGGTGCTGCGCGCCTCCGCCGCTCTCAGCGTTCCCGTCACCGACATCTTCAACCCGCTCATTCTGGTGCAGGTCGTCGGCCTCCTCTTCACCTTCACGACCGCCTATCTGCTGGGTCGGCGCGAAGAGAAGCGTCTCGGTCTGACCGGCGGGGCCGATGCCGCTGGCGAAGCCGTCGTCACCGGCCGCGTGCTCACCGAAGCGGAACAGAAAACCCGCCGTCCGAAGCTCTTCTGGGTCAACATCCTGCTCACCCTCGGCGTGCTCGGGACGATGATGTCGGGTGTGGTTCCTGCCGCCATCATGTTCATGATCGGCACCGTCATCGCCCTCGTCATCAACTATCCGAAGGTCGACGATCAGAAGGCGCGGGTCGACGCCCATGCCAAGGCGGCCTTGATGATGGCGACCATCCTCTTCGCCGCGGGCTCCTTCACCGGCATCATGCGCGGGACGGGCATGCTGACCGCGATGGCGCAGAGCGCTGCCGGCTTCGTGCCGGAGGCGATGGCCCAGCACATCCCGTTCGGCATCGGTCTCATCGCCATGCCGCTCAGCCTCCTGTTCGATCCGGACTCCTACTACTTCGGCGTCATGCCGGTCGTGGCCCATGTCTACGAGAACTTCGGTGGTGCTCCGATCGAAATCGCCCAGGCGTCCGTCCTCGGCCAGATGACCACCGGTTTCCCGGTGAGCCCGCTCACCCCCGCCACCTTCCTGGTGGTCGGTCTGACCGGCATCTCGCTCGGCGAACACCAGAAATTCGCGATCCCCTTCCTGTTCGGCGCCTCCGTCCTGATGACGTTCGTCGCCGCCCTGATCGGTGTCTTCCCCTTCTAACGCCCGGCCCGCTCCGAGCCTGACGTTTCATTCCAGGAGTATTTCATCATGAAAACCATTCGTATCGGTGCCGGTGCCGGATATTCCGGAGACCGCATCGAGCCGGCGCTCGAGCTCGCCCAAAAAGGCAAGATCGACTACCTCGTCTTCGAGTGCCTGGCCGAGCGCACGATCGCCATCGCCCAGAAGGCAAAGCTCGCCGATCCCACCAAGGGCTATGACGCGCTTCTGTCCGATCGCATGGAGGCCGTTCTCAAGGTCTGTGCCGAAAAGGGCATCAAGATCATCACCAATATGGGTGCGGCGAACCCTGAAGCCGGGGCCGAAAAGACCCGGGAAATCGCGGCCGCGCAGGGGCTTTCCCTGAAGATCGCTGCCGTTTCCGGCGACGACGTTCTGGAGACGCTGAAGTCGGGCGACATCAAGATCACCGAGACCGGGCAGCCGGCGGCGTCGATGTCGAACGTGCTCGTCTCCGGCAATGCCTATCTCGGCGCCGCGCCGATCGTGGAAGCGCTGGAGCAGGGGGCCGATGTCGTCATCACCGGCCGCGTTGCGGATCCGGCCTTGTTCCTCGCTCCGCAGATCAAGGAGTTCGGCTGGGCCTTCGACGACTGGGCGCATCTCGCCAAGGGGACGGCCGTCGGCCATCTCCTGGAATGCGGCGGCCAGGTCACCGGCGGCTATTTCGCAGAGCCGGGCCGCAAGGACGTGCAGGGTCTCGGCCATCTCGGCTTCCCGATCGCGGAAGTCAGCGAGGACGGCAGCTTCGTCATCACCAAGGTGGAGAGCGCGGGCGGTCACGTCACGACCGACACCTGCAAAGAGCAGATCCTCTACGAGGTGCATGATCCGAAGAGCTATCTGACGCCCGACGTGACGGCCGATTTCTCGCAGATCACCTTCACCCAGGAAGGCCCGGACCGGGTCCGGGTCGATGGCGTGACGGGCCGCGAGAGGCCGGCGACGCTGAAGGTCTCCGTCGGCTATGTCGACGGGTATATCGGCGAGGGTCAGATCTCCTATGCGGGGCCGGGTGCCTTGGCCCGGGCGAAGCTCGCTCTCGAGATCGTCCAGGAGCGGCTCGACATCATCGGTCTGCAGAGCAGCGAGCTGCGCTACGACCTCATCGGCGTCAACGCCATCCACCGCGACGTCCTCGCGCCTCAGCCCGAGCCGACCGAAGTGCGCGCCCGCGTCACCGGCCGTTGCGAGAGCATGAAGGAGGCCGTGCGCATCGGCAACGAGGTGGAGACCCTCTACACGAACGGCCCGGCCGGCGGCGGCGGTGCGACCAAATCGGCCCGCCAGGTCGTGGCGATGCTTTCCGCCCTCGTGCCACGGGCAGCCGTGACCCCGCGGATCCAGATCATTGAGGTGCAATCATGAAACTCTTCGACATTGCCCATTCGCGTACCGGCGACAAAGGCGACATCTCCAACATCTCGGTCATTGCCTATGACGAGAAAGACTATGCGCGGCTTGCCGCCCATGTGACGGCCGAACGGGTGAAGGAGCATTTCAAGGGCATCGTTCACGGCGACGTCGTCCGCTACGAACTGCCCAGCATCGGCGCCCTGAACTTCGTCATGTACGAAGCGCTCGGCGGCGGCGTGACCCGGTCGCTCGCTCTCGACCCGCACGGCAAGTGTCTCGGCTCCGCGCTTCTGGCGCTGGAAATCCCCGACAGCGACGTCTGAGCCCCTCTTCGGGGGAGGAACTCCCCCCTTCCGGCAGGCCTTCGGCGCAGACCGGTCCTCCCCCGAAGAAACCCTCTCGCAGGCAAGGAAAATATCATGTGCGAAGTCATCTGCGTCGACGATGCCGTTGAACGGATCGAAGACGGCGCGGTGGTGATGATCGGCGGTTTCATGGGCTCCGGCACGCCGCCGCGGCTGATCGATGCCCTGGTGCGGCAGAAGAAGTCCGATCTCACGATCATCTCAAACGATACGGCGAAACCCGGCATCGGCATCGGCAAGCTCATCGACGCCGGCCTCGTGCGCAAGGTCATCACCAGCCATATCGGCACCAATCCGGTCACCCAGAAGCTGATGATCGCCGAGGAGCTCGACGTGGAGCTGGTGCCGCAGGGCACGCTCGCCGAGCGCATCCGGGCGGGCGGCTTCGGCCTCGGCGGGGTTCTCACCCGCACCGGCGTCGGCACGCTGGCGGCCGAAGGCGAGACGACGCTCGAGGTCGACGGCGAGACGTATGTGCTCGCCAAGCCGTTGCGCGCCGATGTGGCGCTCATCAACGCCAAGCTCACCGATTATCTCGGCAATCTCACCTATTCGCTGACGGCGAGGAACTTCAATCCGCTGATGGCGATGGCGGCCGACAAGGTGTTCGCCGAAGCCGAAGCGATCGTCCCGGTCGGAACGCTGGCGCCCGATGTGATCGCCACGCCGCACGTCCTGGTCGACTATCTGGTCTCGAAGGAAGCCTGCCATGGATAACAAGGTTCTGATCGCCAAGCGGATCGCGCAGGAGCTGAAATCCGGCGATCTCGTCAATCTCGGCATCGGCATGCCGACGCTCGTCGCCTCCTATCTGCCGAAGGATCTGGAGGTCTTCTTTCAGTCCGAGAACGGCATCATCGGCATGAGCATGCTGCCGCATCCGGGTCTGGAAGATCTCGATCTGACGGATGCCGGCGGCAATCCGATCGGCGCCGTGCCGGGAGCGGCGGGCTTCGATTCCGGCTTCTCCTTCGGCCTCATCCGCGGCGGGCATCTCGACGTGACGGTGCTCGGCGGCCTGCAGGTCGACGAGCGCGGCTATCTCGCCAACTGGATGGTGCCCGGAAAGATGGTGCCGGGCATGGGCGGGGCGATGGACCTCGTCGCCGGGGCGAAGAAGGTGATCGTCGCCATGACGCACACCGCCAAGGGCGCGCCGAAGATCGTCAAGGAATGCAGCCTGCCGCTGACGGCGGAACGCCGCGTCGATCTGATCGTGACGGAAATGGCGGTCATCACGCCGACCGCGGACGGCCTCGTCCTCAGCGAGGTCGCACCCGGAACGAGCGTCGAGGACGTCCTTGCGGCAACCGAAGCGAGCCTCATCGTTCCCGACGCCGTGGGCGAGATGAAGGTGGCCGCCTGAGCGACCGCCGACAACAACCCTCTCCCGGCACCGCGGCCGCCCGGCAGAACGCGCGGGCGCCTTCAACGGGGCGGGGAGGGGGTCGCAGCAACCTCTTCTCATGGGACATCCCATCATGACTGACATCGTAATCACCGCAGCCGCACGCACCGCCATCGGATCGTTCGCAGGCGGGCTTTCCACGGTTCCGGCAGCAGAGCTCGGCGCCGTCGTCATCCGTGCGCTTCTGAGCCGCGCGGGGCTCGCCCCGCAGGAGGTCGACGACGTGATCCTCGGCCATGTGCTGACGGCGGGGCTCGGGCAGAACCCGGCGCGGCAGGCGGCGATCCAGGCCGGGCTGCCGGTGACCACGACGGCGTTGACCGTCAACCAGGTCTGCGGCTCGGGGCTGCGCGCCGTCGCGCTCGGCCTGCAATCTCTCACCTGCGGCGACGCCAATGTCATCATCGCCGGCGGGCAGGAGAATATGAGCCTCGCCCCGCATGCCACCTATCTGCGCAAGGGCGTGAAGATGGGGCCGGCCGAGATGGTCGATACGATGATCAAGGACGGCCTGTGGGACGCCTTCAACGATTATCACATGGGCATGACGGCGGAGAACGTCGCCGACGGCTACGGCATCACCCGCGAGATGCAGGACGCTTTTGCCGCCGCCTCGCAGCGCAAGGCCGCAGCGGCCCGCGACGAGGGTCGTTTCGCCGCCGAGATCGTTCCCGTGAGCGTGCATTCGCGCAAGGGCGAGACGATCGTCGATGCGGATGAATTCATTCGCCCCGACACGACGCCGGAAGGCCTTGCGAAGCTGCGCCCCGCCTTCAGCAAATCGGGCAGCGTCACGGCCGGCAATGCGTCGGGCATCAACGATGGCGCGGCCGGCGTGGTGTTGATGTCGGCGGAGACGGCCGAAAAGCGCGGCGCGACCCCGATGGCCCGCATCGTCTCCTGGGCGACCGCCGGCGTCGATCCGAAGATCATGGGCACGGGCCCGATCGCGGCCTCGCGCAAGGCTCTCGACAGGGCCGGATGGTCGGCCACGGATCTCGATCTGATCGAGGCGAACGAGGCCTTTGCCGCTCAGGCGATCGCCGTCAACACCGAGCTCGACTTCGACACCGACAAGGTCAACGTCAATGGCGGGGCGATCGCGCTCGGCCATCCGATCGGTGCGTCCGGTGCGCGCATCCTGGTGACGCTTCTCAACGAAATGCAGCGCCGCGACGCCAAGAAGGGCCTCGCCACGTTGTGCATCGGCGGCGGCATGGGCATGGCGCTCTGCGTCGCCCGCGATTGAGGCGCTTAACCACCCGTCATCCTCCTCCCTCGCTCCCCCCGACCTCCGGCCCGACAGCTCCCTCCCATTCCAGATCGGTCCGGCGGTCGCGCCTCCCGCCCGTCCACACTTCCGGGCGGGAGGCGGCAGGGAGCCGCTTCCTCCGCCCGTTCGTCCCCCGTTCATGCCCTCCGCTTATCCTAGGACTTTTCCCATGACTGCCTTTTCTCAGATCCCCGAAACGCGTTCGCACCTCGCCCGCCTCAAGGAACTGTGCGCGCATCTGCCGCCGCTGCCGACCTCCGTTATCTATCCGTGCGACGAGACCTCTCTGCGCAGCGCCGCGGATGGCGCCCGCGAGGCGCTGATCGATCCCGTGCTCGTCGGTCCGAGCGCGGTGATCGAGAAGCTGGCGCTCGCCCATGAGATCGACATTTCGGGCCTGCGTATCGTCGAAGCGCCGAATGCGGCCGCCGCTGCCGCGCGCGGCATCGATCTCGCTCGCGAAGGAGAGACCGGCGCGGTGATGAAGGGGGCGCTGCATTCCGACGAATTGATGGGCGCCGTCGTCAAGCGCGACCGCGGCCTGCGCACGTCGAAGCGCATCAGCCACGTCTTCATGATGCGCGTTCCGACCTATCCGAAATCGCTGATGATCACCGACGGCGTCGTCAACATCGCGCCGACGCTCGAAGACAAGGCGCATATCGCGCAAAACGCCATCGACCTGGCGCGGGCGCTGGGCGTGGAGGCGCCGCGGGTCGCGGTTCTTTCCGCGGTCGAAACGGTCAATCCTAAGATCCCGTCGACCGTCGATGCGGCGGCGCTCTGCAAGATGGCCGATCGCGGCCAGATCCGCGGCGGCATCATCGACGGGCCGCTCGCCTTCGACAATGCGATCTCGGCCGAAGCGGCGCAAACCAAGGGCATCGTCTCGGAAGTCGCCGGCCGTCCCGACATCCTGCTCGTGCCGGACCTCGCGGCGGGCAACATGCTCGTCAAGGAACTCACCTTCCTCGGGCGGGCGGAGGTCGCGGGCATCGTTCTCGGCACCGCCGTTCCGGTGATGCTGACGAGCCGCGCCGACAGCCTCGATTCCCGCCTGTCCTCCTGTGCGCTCGCCTCTCTCGTCGCCAACCATGCCGCGGTGGCGTGAAATGGAGTCTGCCATGCCCTCAGAAATGTCGCGCGAAGGCGCCCTCTTGGTTCTCAACAGCGGCTCCTCCAGCATCAAGTTCACCGTCTTTCAGGTCGCAGACGCGGGGAAAGACATTTCCCCTCTGTTCTCCGGTCAGGTGACCGGCATCGGCACGGCGGCGGAGTTCTCCGTCAAAGACGTCGATGGCGCCTCGCTTGCCCGCGAATCCTGGGCGGAGCGGGATACGGGTGGTGTTGCGCCGCTGTTGCGCGATCTCATCGCCTGGATCCGCGCGCGCCTGCCGGATCTGCCGCTTCTCGCCGCCGGGCACCGCGTGGTGCATGGCGGGGCCGGCTTCCATCACCCCGTGCGGGTGACGAACCACGTCCTCGACGAGCTGGAAACTCTGGTTCCGCTTGCGCCCTTGCATCAGCCGCAGAACGTGTCGGCGATCCGGGTGCTCGCCGAGAGTTTCGATGGCCTGCCGCAGATCGCCTGCTTCGATACGGCGTTTCACCATTCGCAGCCGTTTATGGCGAAGACCTATGGTCTGCCGCGGCGGCTGAGCGAGAAGGGCGTGCAGCGCTACGGCTTTCATGGCCTCTCTTATGAATATATCGCCGGCAAGCTGCGCGAGACGCTGCCGGAGGTGGCCGAGGGCCGGGTGGTGGTCGCGCATCTCGGCAACGGCTCGAGTCTTTGCGGCCTCAAAGACGGACGCAGCATCGATACGACGATGGGTTTCTCGGCGCTCGAAGGCGTGCCGATGGGGACGCGTTCCGGCAGCCTCGATCCCGGCATTCTGATCTATCTCATGCGCGAGATGGGCATGGATGCCGATGCGCTCGAACATCTCCTCTATCAGGAATCCGGGCTTCTCGGCGTTTCGGGCATTTCGAACGACATGCGGGTGCTTCTGGAGAGTGACCGGCCGGAGGCGAAAGAGGCCGTCGATCTCTTCTGCTACCGCGTGGCGAAGGAGATCGGGGCGCTCTGCTGTGCGCTGGGCGGGCTCGACGCGCTCGTCTTCACCGCCGGCATCGGCGAGCATTCGGCACCGGTTCGGGCGCGGGTCTGCGACTACCTCGCCTTCCTTGGGATCTCGATCGACGCGGCGGCGAACGAAAGCGGAGAGACGCTCATCTCCGCGCCGGCGACGCTTCCCGTCGCGATCATCCCGACGAACGAGGAATTCATGATCGCCCGCCATGCCGTCGATCTCATGAATTTCCGCAACGCCGCGTAACGGGATCATGTCTGCTATTTGAGATGCGGCAAGGCGCGTGCGCCTTGCCGGGCCTCCTCTGGGCGGGCTTTGTGCCGGGGCTCTGGCCCGAAGCGCCGGCCCGCGCGGCGCGAACCTGAAGCGTGCCGGGTTTTCCTGGGCGGTTCGCGCATAGGCCAAGGCGTTGAAAAACAAGCTCTGATGGGCGGAGGGGGCCGCAAACGCCCGCCGTGCCGGAAGCCGGCCACGCCGTTTCGCGCAGACGGCGCCATTTCCTCTGCCGTTTCGCTGGCTTATCGTGGGGACCGTCGCCCCTCGCGCAGGGGCGTGGATCGAAACTCATGATCGGTCTCGGCACGCGCCCTGATCTCCTGTCGCCCCTCGCGCAGGGGCGTGGATCGAAACTGCAGGATGCGGCCGAAGAGCAGCTCCTCGATCGTCGCCCCTCGCGCAGGGGCGTGGATCGAAACTGCTTCGTCGCGCTGGTGTTCGCGGCGCCGGGGCGGTCGCCCCTCGCGCAGGGGCGTGGATCGAAACTTTCGACGAAAGGGCCAAACCCCCTTGGCATTGTGTCGCCCCTCACGCAGGGGCGTGGATCGAAACGATCCCGAAATGCAAAAGCACGCCCTGCGACCCGGTCGCCCCTCACGCAGGGGCGTGGATCGAAACACGAAGGCCTTGTAAGCATCTGCCGCATTGACCGTCGCCCCTCACGCAGGGGCGTGGATCGAAACGGCGACAAGCAGGTGCTGGATTTCCTGCGCCCGGGTCGCCCCTCACGCAGGGGCGTGGATCGAAACCGCCATATCCCCACCGGCCAGCCAGCCCCGAATGTCGCCCCTCACGCAGGGGCGTGGATCGAAACGTTCGCGGGCACAATCACTGATGTCACAATCGGGGTCGCCCCTCACGCAGGGGCGTGGATCGAAACTCGATGTCCTCGAAAGCCGGATTGTAGGAGCGCGTCGCCCCTCACGCAGGGGCGTGGATCGAAACAGCAAGCAAAAAATTCGCAACGCGTTTCGCCGCGCGTCGCCCCTCACGCAGGGGCGTGGATCGAAACCAATATTGCCGGCCGGTTCGGCGGCGATGGATTGTCGCCCCTCACGCAGGGGCGTGGATCGAAACCACGCGTTGGTAAGCGGCGTGCCGGGGTGCGTCGGTCGCCCCTCACGCAGGGGCGTGGATCGAAACATCGTGTCGAACACGCAGGAAGTCGTCGACAAGGCCGGCAAGTCGCCCCTCGCGCAGGGGCGTGGATCGAAACGAAAACCTGACCGCCGGGCTGTCTGGCTATGAGGTCGCCCCTCACGCAGGGGCGTGGATCGAAACCCGCGCGCCTCTTCGGCTTTGCGTCGACCCCGCGCAGTCGCCCCTCACGCAGGGGCGTGGATCGAAACCTGGCCGCGGCGGTCGACCGGACAAACAAGCGCGGTCGCCCCTCACGCAGGGGCGTGGATCGAAACTATCTGTATGGCATTCTTATGCCTGAGGAAGGCAGTCGCCGCTCACGCAGGGGCGTGGATCGAAACCACATCGCCTGTCCCGAATGCGGGCACTCGTTTTGGTCGCCCCTGCGCAGGGGCGTGGATCGAAACGCGAATGAGCGCGCGCACCGCCTCGGCCGTCTCGTCGCCCCTCGCGCAGGGGCGTGGATCGAAACAAGGGCGGCTATCGCGCGTTTCTGCGCCACCGCGTCGCCCCTCGCGCAGGGGCGTGGATCGAAACCGGATGAACTCGAACTCTTTGACCGTCAGACCGGTCGCCCCTCACGCAGGGGCGTGGATCGAAACATGGCACAGGCCAAGACAATCGACCGGGCGGCGCGTCGCCCCTCGCGTAGGGGCGTGGATCGAAACGCCTGAGCCATCGAGGTGCCGTCATCGGACGTCATGTCGTCCTTCGTTGGCGCGCTGGCACAAGCGGTTCGGCCGCTGCGGGCTTTCGTGGCGCCGGGGCGCTTTGCTTGGCCTCAGGCGGCGACCGCTTGAAAGACGTCGCGTCCGGATTGGGGGACGATCGCCATTTCTCCGAAGCCCGCTTTGGCGAGAAGCCGCAGCCAGGTGTCGCGCGGAAAAATGCCCATGACGATCCGGTCCTCGACCACCCGGCGGCTGCCATCGGCCTCGCGCAGAAGATAGACGAGGTCGCTTTCGTAGGTGGTTCCGACGATCGCGGGCTGCGTCCATTCCAGATACCGCATGCCGCGCTTTGGCCCGTCCGTGCCGCCCATGGAGGTGGAGGGCGCGAAGCATTCGACGGTCCAGTCCGGGCAGAAAAGAGCTCTGCCGCCGTCATTCAGATGGGCGCGGGCCGTGCGCAGCGTCGCCATGAGATCGCTCTCGCGCGTCATATGGCTGATCGCGTCGAAGACGAGCACGGCGTCGAAGCGCTCATCAAGGCGCAGATCGCGCATGTCGCCCACGAGATGACGGCATTCCGGGTTGAGGCGGCGGCTCTCTTCCAGCATGCGCGGCGAGAGATCGACCAGCGTCATGTCGAACCAGGCTTTCAGATGCGACGCCAGATGGCCGCCGCCCGCGCCGAGTTCGAGAAGGCGGGGCCGGTGCGTGCCGGCGTTCGGGGCGAGCAGGCGCGCAACGGGGCCGGCCTCGGCCGCGTAGTCCTCCGGCGGCGACATCAACGGCCACCAATCGGCAAGCTCGTCGTAGAGTTTCATGCCTCTGGTGTCGCCGATCCGTCCCCAGCTGGGAAGATGCGCATTTTGGCGCGGCCGCCAGGGTTCTGCGCTTGACCCCAATCCGCGGGACCGACGCGCAAGGAGATCCGCATGGGCAGGCGCCGCGGAACCTTGTCGCCAGGCCGGACCGACGAACGACGTTCGGCCCGTCTCAGAAGCGGGTGATGACGGTGGCGCCGACGGACTGGAATTTGTCCATGGCCATGAGGGCCTCGGGGGCCTCGGCAAGGCTGATCTGATCGCCCACCAGGCGGGCGGGATCGAGCTTGCCGCTCGCCACCATGTCGAGCATGGCGCCATAGCGGTGCGCCTGCATCCCGTGAGAGCCGATGAGCTCGATCTCCTGGCCGACGATCTTGGGCATGGGGACGGCGGGGGCGGCGTGCTCGCCGAGCATCAGCCCGACCTGAATGTGTCTGCCCCGGGGCCTGAGGCCGAGGATGGAGTTCGTCATGGTCACCGGATGGCCGAGCGCATCGAGGGAGACATGCGCGCCGCCCCTGGTGATCTCTCGGATCGCGGCGGGGACATCGGCCTCCTGGCCGTTGATGACGGCGACGGCGCCGAGGTCTTTCGCGAGGTCGAGTTTTGCCGCATCGAGATCGACGCCGATGACGTTCGCCCCGGCCGCCGAGGCGATCATGACGGCCGAGAGGCCGACACCGCCGCAGCCATGCACGGCCACCCACTGGCCGGCGCGCACCTTGCCCTGATCGATCACCGCCCGGAAGGAGGTGGCAAAGCGGCAGCCGAGGCTCGCCGCGGTCGCAAACGCCATGCCTTCGGGCAGCGCGACGAGGTTCAGATCGGCCTGATGGATGGCGACATATTCCGCAAACGAGCCCCAATGGGTGAAGCCCGGCTGCTCCTGATTGAGACAGACCTGCTGTTGGCCCGCGGCGCATTCCGGACAGCTGCCGCAGCCGCAGATGAAGGGCACGGTGACCTTGTCGCCCACCTTCCAGCGGGTGACATCCCGGCCGACGGCCGCAACGACGCCGGCGAGCTCGTGACCTGGAACATGCGGCAGTTCGATGTCGCTGTCATGCCCCATCCAGCCATGCCAGTCGCTTCGGCAGACGCCGGTCGCCGCGACCTTCAGCACGACCCCATGCATCTCCGGGCTCGGGTCATCCACCGTGACCAGCCGGGGCGCTTCTTGAAATTTTTCGAACAGGACGGCTTTCATCGCAGGGGTCTCTCCGTTTCGCCGAGAGCTTTAGGGGCAAATCGAAGAGGTGAGAATGCCTTTGCCGATCTCGTGGGTCCGCTCACGACCCGCCGCCCGATAACGGCCACGCCTTGTCGGACGATGTCACCTAATCTATTTTGATATCATTGCCATCACTGGGTCGGAGATGCCATCAGATGCCTGCGGTGACCATTCGCAATCTTTCGGACGAGACCCATCGCGCCCTCAAGGTGCGCGCGGCGCAGCATGGCCGCAGCACCGAAGCCGAAATGCGTGACATTCTGGAAGCGGCCGTGCGTCCCGCCGAGCGCCTGCGCCTCGGCTCTGCCCTGTCGGCGTTGAGCCGCGAGGCCGGGCTGACGAATGCCGATTTCGAGGCGCTGGAACAGGCCCGCGACAAGACGGCCGCCACGCCGATGAGCTTTGAATGATCGTTCTGGATACGAACGTCGTCTCCGAGGCGATGAAGCCGGAGCCGGACCCTGCCGTGCGCGACTGGCTGGACGAACAAGTGGCCGAAACCCTCTACATCTCCAGCGTGAGCGTGGCGGAACTCCTGTTCGGCATCGGCGCGCTGCCGGATGGGCGGCGCAAGCAGACACTCGCAGCGATGGTCGACGCGATGCTGCCGCTGTTTGAAGGCCGAATCCTCGCCTTCGACACCGATGCCGCCCGTCATTATGCCGATCTCGCCGTTGCTGCCCGCAAGGCCGGCAAGGGCTTTCCAACGCCGGACGGCTATATCGCTGCGATTGCAACCGCCCATGGTTTCACGGTCGCGACACGCGACGCCAGCGCCTTCAAGGCGGCAGGCGTTCCGGTGATCGACCCCTGGACGGCCCGGCGCTGAGAAGGCCGAAGCCGAAAGCAGACCGTCGCAGCTTTCGGGATCTGGCAACAAGGCAGGAACGTATGGCTGTTCCCACGAACAAAGACGAATTGCTCAAAGCGATAGATTTAAACTTTGATAAGCTTATCAAGGACCTCCGCGGCGTTCCGGGGTCGCTGGTCGATGAATGCAGTTTGGAAGGCCATGCGAGAGGAACGCAAATGAGCGTTGCCGACCTCGTTGCCTATCTGGTCGGATGGAATGAGCTGGTCTTGAAATGGCTTGACCGGGACGCGGCCGGCGAGCCGGTCGATTTCCCAGAAACGGGCTTCAAGTGGAACGAGCTGGGCCGTCTCGCTCAGAAGTTCTATCGTGATTATGAGGGCGTCCCCTATCCCCAGCTTATCGAGCGTTTGGCAGAGGCCAAGGCCCGGATCGTAGCGTTGATCGAAGCCCGTAATAACGACGACCTATACGGTCACCCGTGGTATGAGAAATGGACGATGGGGCGCATGATTCAATTCAATACGGCATCGCCTTACGCCAATGCACGCGGGCGGCTGCGGACGTGGCTGAAAACGAAAAACGTATCGCGCCAATCTTGAAACCGGCATCAGATCATGGCGCGTTGGCGCCGTGCGGCTTCAATCCCTGACACAGGGGTGTCAGCGGCCGTTTTGCGGTAGGGGCCGCCCGGCCAAACGGGAGAAATCCGGGGCGTCGGTCCCGGTCAATGCGTGCAATGAAACCAATGCACTAGCGTCGTCCAGTGGCAGATCGGTCGTAAATTCAAGATCACCTCTGACACTTGCGGGCAGCTAAGTGCGGACATCGAAATGCACGCAATCAGCGGGACATGGCGGGACATGCGGGATAGCGATGAGAACCATGTCTACTCCATAGCCCTCTATCCGTATTCCAAAAACCGCCCGAGAGCCGACGATGCGCGGTTTGAGGCATCACGCCCATTTGCGCCGAAAGGCGCTGGGGGTCTGGCCGACGCTACGAAGGAAAGCGTGGCTAAATGCCCCGGCGGACCCATAGCCGGTCCGGTCGGCAACCTCTTCGAGCGTCAGCCTCTCGTGGATGAGCGCCGCTTTCGCCAGAGCCATGCGCCAGCTCGTCAGATAGGTCATCGGCGTCATTCCCATCCGGTTGTGGAACGCGGGCGAGAAGGCCGAACGCGACATGCCAGCGACGCCAGCCAGCTTCGAGACCGTCCAGGGCGCGCGGACATCATCGTGTAAGGCACGCAAAGCGGCCGAGAGCGAGCGGTCGCGCAAGGCCGCAAGAAGCCCCGAAGCGGATGGGATATGGTCGATGAGCGTGGGTCTGCGCAGCGCTTCCAGCACCAAGACCTCGACGAGCCGCTGAAGGATGAGCGTCCGACCCGGGCGATCGCCCCGTGCCTCGTCCGCGATGTCCTGCATCAGACGGCCGAAGCGATCCGCACCCGTCTGGTCGGACTGGATATGGATCGCACGCGGGAGGAGAGCGGTGAACAGATCGGCATTGACCCGGTCGACCGTGCAATAGCCGCCGACGAGACGCGTCGCCGTGGCGTCCTTCGTCCCCAACCGAATGATGGGCCCGGCGGCCTGCTTGTAGGCGGCATCGCCCAGCACCGTCTCGGAATCGGGTGCGCTGGAAAACGCGAATGTCCCGGCAGCCGGCTGCAGGAGAAAGTCACCCTCCCGAAATGGCATCGGCGTCTCATCGCCGAGCTTCAGCCAGCAGGCGCCCTCGGCCACCACAACGAAGTTGGTGACGCCGAAGCCGGGAAAGCGAATGCCCCACCGCCCGGCGCCATGAATTTCCGTCATCAGCACGGCCTGCGGCTGAAGCAGTGTCACAATTTGGGTCAGCGGATCGGTCATGGACGATCAATACGATACTATGGCTTCTCGCGCATTCAATCTCATTCCTCCGTCCGTCATTCATTGGTGAGCGATGAAACAACCCGCAGGAGAATGAGATGGCCAAGGATCTTAACGAGCACTCTACAGCGGACGGCGTTCTGGAAGGCGTGGATCTCAGGGGCAAGCATGTGTTCGTGACCGGCGCGGTCTCAGGTCTTGGAGCCGAGACGGCACGCGCGCTCGTCGCGCGCGGTGCGTCGGTTATCGGCACGGCACGGGAGGCAAGGATCCACGCCGAAACCGTTGCTGAAATCCGGGAAGCAGCGGCTTTCGGTGGGAGCTTCGAGGTCGTGGCGCTCGAACTCGATGATCTCGCGTCTGTGCGCAAGGCGGCTGATGCCCTCGTCGAGCGGGGCGAGCGGTTCGACCTTGTCGTCGCCAATGCCGGTGTCATGGCGACACCGTTCGGGCGCACAAAGGACGGATTCGAGCTTCAGTTCGGCGTCAACGTCGTTGGCCATTTCGTTTTGATTCAGCGCCTCACCCCCCTGATGCGCGAGGGTGCCCGTCTGATCGTCTTGTCCTCGAACAGCCATCGGTTCGCCGATGCCGATTTGGATGACCCGAACTTCGAGCACACAGAATACGAACCGTGGTTCTCCTACAGCCGCGCCAAGACCGGGAACGCGCTGCTCGCGCTTGCATTCGATCTGAAGAACCGCGATCGCGGCATTCGCGCTGCAAGTGTCCATCCCGGGCTCATCCAAACCGGCATCGGTCGACATCTCGATCCGGCAGAGACACAGGCAACGATGAAGACTGTCACGGAAGAGCGCGAGAAGGCCGGCAAGCCGCCTTTCGAAGGCAAGACCATCGCGCAGGGTGCGGCAACGACCGTCTGGGCCGGGGTCGTTGCCGACCCGGATGTCATCGGCGGTCGCTACTGCGAGGATTGCCGCGTAGCTGATACGCTTAGCGACGACGAAGAGGCAGATCTTCTCGAAGGCGGGGTGCGGCCCTATGCGCTCGATCCCGACCACGCGCTTGCCTATTGGGAGATGCTGGAACGCCTCGCCAGCGAGCGTGACTGATGCGTTCCACGGCGCGACCAGAGCATCATGCGTCCAACGCATCGGCGAGACGCGAAGGCCTGACGTGATGGAATCGGTCATGCCCAAACAACAGATCATCTTCATTACTGGATCGACCGATGGCCTGGGCCGCCGGGTTGCCGAGCGGCTGACGACGTCGGGCGTCCATATTGTCCTGCAGGGTCGCGACGTCGATCGCGGGCAGGCCGTGGCCGCATCGATAGCGAAGGGCGGCGGCAGCGCCAGTTTCCATCGTGCCGATTATGCGTCGCTTTCCGATGTGGTTGCGCTCGCCGACGCCGTCACGCGGACGCATGCGCATCTGGATGCGCTGGTCAATAATGCAGGCATCGCCGACTTTCACGGTCCCCGCAGGGAAAGCCGCGACGGGATCGAACTGAACTTCGCCGTCAACTACCTCGCGCCATTCCTGCTGACACATCTGCTGAAACCGATCCTTGGCGTCGAGCGACCGTCCCGGATCATCAACGTTGCCGCTGCGGGACAGATGCCGATCGACTTCGACAACGTCATGCTGGAGCGCAACTATGACGGACGCAGAGCCTGCGCTCAGAGTAAGCTCGCCAACATCATGCATGCCTTCGATCTGGCACGGGAACGCGATCCGGCCAGGGTCACAGCCAACGCCCTGCATCCGGCCACATTCATGGACACAGGCATGGTGCGCGCGACGGGAATTAGGCCTGTGAATTCGGTCGAGACCGGTGCCGATGCGATCCTGGCCCTCCTGATGCGGCCGGATCTGGCGGGAACGTCCGGCCTCTACTTCGACGGACAGCAGGACGCGCGAGCCAACCCGCAAGCTTATGACACCGACGCCCGCCGGCGGCTTCGGACCCTGAGCATTGGACTGATAGAAAAGGCGCTCGGCTCTTCGCTGAACGAGATTGCAAGACCTCAGAACCCGAGATCGCAGAACCAAGGGAGCGCGCGCGATTCTGGCTGACCGCCGCATTCACATTCGCGGTCGCTTCTTTCCGCCTGTCTCGGCGGAGGAACGGCAGGCGATCGGAGGGTCTGCGCCAGAACTTCGGGCATCTCGCACCAGACGAACTGCGCTGAAACGGCCGCGCCCTACAGCACACGCCGAAGGTTAGACACAGGGGGGTTGGCCGGTCATCGGCGACGATCGGCGGCACATAGGCTGTTTTCGGTGGCAATCAGCGGGAAATGGCGGGACATGCGGGATAGCGATGAGAACTATGTCTACTCAATAACCCTCTGTAGCCGCACAAAAGGGTAGTCGCCCCTCAACGCCTATACCAGGTCCAGGCGATCGAAGCTCAGATTGATACAGGTAGCGAGCGATGATCCGCCCTCGCCGGTCCTCCAGTCGTCTAAGGCCAGCCGGACTGCGCCCATGGCGACCATTGCGGCGGTTCGTAAGACACCTGTCTTCTCCAAGTCGGGCCACAGCTCTGCCATGGCATCCGCCAGCGCCTTTTCCATTTCGACGAACAGAGCCGCCTTTCGCAGCCGAAGAGCTTCGGTCGACCGCAAGAGCCGGTCGGCGGCTATGGCGTCCGGCCCCTCGTATTGAGGCGCCAGTTCCAGAATGCATTTCCGAATGGCCATCAACGGCGGTTGTCCTGGCGACTGGCGAAGCATTGCGGGCCGCAATGCCTTGGCGAAGTCACCACCTTCATGTGCAAGAAGCACATCTTCCTTGGACTCGAAATAGTAGAAGAACGTCCTGCGCGAGATGCCCGCTGCCTCGGCGATCTCGTCCAAGGTCGTCGCGTCAAAGCCTTTTTCGATGAAAAGCCGCAATCCGACTTTTGCGATGCGCTTCAGTGTCTCACGGCGCTTTACCGCGCGCTTGCCATCCGATGGGCCGACGTCTGGGAATTCGTCTGCTGCGCTTGTCAATTTACACCGAGTGTAATAAATATTTTGCACTGAGTGTGACTTTACAGGAGAGAATGCAATGTCTCAAGACCGGGTTTGGTTCATCACGGGAGCGTCGCGGGGTTTCGGACGCATCTGGACCGAGGCCGCGCTCAAGCGCGGCGAGAGGGTGGCGGCGACAGTACGAGACCCGAGCAGCATGAAAGATCTCGCTTCGGCCTATCCGGACACGTTGCTGGTCCTGACGCTCGACGTCACCGACCGAAAGGCCGTGTTTGAAGCGGTTGGCCGGGCTCACGATCATTTCGGTCGACTGGATGTCGTCATATGCAATGCAGGCTACGCCTATATGGGGGCGGTTGAAGAACTGGATTTCGCAGCAGCGAAGGCGAACTTCGAGACCAATGTCTTCGGCACGCTTTCCGTCATCCAAGCCGTGCTGCCCCTGCTTCGGGCGCAGGGGAACGGCCATATTATTACATTGTCCAGCATTGGCGGCGTGGTCGGCTTTCCTACCGGCGGAAGCTATGTCGCTAGCAAGTTCGCGGTTGAAGCCTTCACCGAGGCGCTGGCCGGTGAAGTTGGAAGTTTTGGTATCAAGGTGACGATGCTTGAACCTGGCAGCTATGCAACCAGCTTTCGCTCATCGACGACCGCAGCGCCCGCCATGGTGGAATACGATACGCTGCGCCAGTCCATGCGCGCCGGTTTCAAGCCCGAAGACACGGGTAATCCGCTGGCGACGGCCGACGTGATCGCCCGTCTTGTTGATACTCCGGAACCGCCGCTTCGCCTGGTGCTCGGTTCAACCACGATCCCGGTCTTCCGATCCGCTTACGAACAACGGCTGAAGGATTGGGATGAATGGACGGAACTTTCCAACGCCGCCCAGGGATAGCGCAATTTGTTTGCAAGGCCGCGATCACGTCTGTCAATCAGCCGATGGCTGCGGCAGCGCAGATGGCAAGCACGAACATTGTGCTTGGGGCGCGCAGCAACCTTGCATTTCCCGACACTGGAAGCAATTGGCCCCTGTCAGCTGGAAGTAAGAAATTGGCAGGGCATACGGGACCCAGGGCAATCGGAGGTAATTGGCGGAGAGCTGGGGAGAGATTTCAAACTCGACGCCTCAGGCCGCGACTGCGGCCCGCCCTTTCGGCCGCCCCATCGGAGCCGTGAGCGAAGCAAACCGGCGTGAGATCAAAAAATGGCGGAGGGGCAGGGATTCGAACCCTGGGTACGCTCACGCGCACAACGGTTTTCGAGACCGCCCCGTTCGACCGCTCCGGCACCCCTCCGCGGGCGCTGAAATTCGAGGCGCCGCGTATCTACGCATGCATGATGCGTCTGACAAGGGTGTCGGAAAGATTTCCTGGAAAAGTGCAAGCCTGTCGCAAGATCGGCCGTTTTCGTGACAGCGTTTCGGACCGGCCGGGCCGCTTCGGGGCGTTCCTAAGGGGTGTTTGATGGGGCGCCCAGAGCGGTGCTCCCGAAGAGACGCTTCGGTGCTCAATGGGGAGCGTCCGGCGCGTCCGGCAGCAGGGAGGTCGGAAGGCTTGCCGAAGGGTGCGCTCACAGGGAGCGCCGAGCGAGGATGTTTCGCGGGGCTCCGAAGGAGGAGCCTCGGGGGGGGATACGCAAGGGCGCAGCGAGGGCTGTCTTCAGGTGCCGGCGGCCTTGACTTTCGGGGCTCGCTGCTCTTTATGCGGCTGAAATCGGCGTGGGCTCTGCCCGGCGCCGTTTTGCTTTGGCCGCAAGCGGCCCCATATCAACCGGTTCAGACTGAACAAAAAGCCGATCCGGCGGGCCACCGCCAGGACGGGAATTGAGGACGAAATGTTCGCAGTCATCAAAACCGGCGGCAAGCAATATCGCGTTGCCGCCGATACGCTTCTGGAAGTCGAAAAGCTCGCAGGCGAAGCCGGCGACACGGTCACCTTCGGAGAGGTGCTCATGATCGGCGGCGAGGGTGATCCGAAGATCGGTTCGCCGTTTGTCGGCGGCGCCGCCGTCACCGCGGAAATCGTGGAGCATACGCGCGGCCGCAAGGTCATCATCTTCAAGAAGCGCCGGCGGCAGAATTCGCGCCGCAAGAACGGCCATCGCCAGGATTACACGCTCATCCGCGTGACCGACATCCTGACCGACGGCAAGAAGCCTTCGAAGGCGAAGAAGGCGGCGCCGAAGGACGAGGCGAAGCCGGCCGAGACGAAGGCGGACGCCCCGGCGGAGACGAAGGCCGAGACGAAAGCGGCCGAAAAGGCGGAAGCCAAGAAGCCTGCCAAGGACGCCGAGACGGACGGTGCCGTCTTCGAGGCGCCGGCGGGCGAGCCGGACGACCTGAAGAAGCTGAGCGGCGTCGGCCCGGCCATGGAAAAGAAGCTGAATGCGGCCGGCGTCACGCGCTACGACCAGATCGCCGGCTTTTCGAAGGACGACCTTCAGAAGCTGGACGAGGCTCTGAAGCTCAAGGGCAAGGCCGAAAACGAGGATTGGGTCGCGCAGGCCAAGACCCTCGCTGACGAATCGAAGGAGAAGTAACCATGGCGCACAAAAAAGCAGGCGGCTCTTCGAGAAACGGCCGCGATACCGCTGGCCGGCGCCTCGGCGTCAAGAAGTTCGGCGGCGAAGCGGTCGTCTCCGGCAACATCATCGTTCGCCAGCGCGGCACGCAGTGGCATCCGGGCCAGAATGTCGGGCTTGGCAAGGACCACACGATCTTCGCGCTGACCGACGGACGCGTGGAATTCCACAAGGGCCTCAAGGGGCGCACCTATATTTCGGTGCTGCCGCCGGTGGAGGCTGCCGAATAGCTGCGTTGCGACGCGGCCTCCCGCCGATCCAGCGCAAGTGATGAAGGGGAAGCGGGCGACCGCTTCCCCTTTTCGATTCGGGCCCCTTTTCGATTCGGGGTCCCGTTGTCGCGGATCGTCCGTGCCTGGCGCTGCCGGGCAGGGGGTGCCCGCCGGCCTTTGCCGAAATCTCAGAAGAGGCCGCAAGGTTTTTGGCCCGCAAGGTTTACGAGACGATGCACTTACCGCTCAGCGATTTGACCACCGAACGGCTCGTTTTGACGCCGAAGCGCTCGCGGCATGTCGCGACGCTCGAGCGCTTCAAGAACGATCGGGAGGTGGCGCGCATGCTGGCGATGCCGGCCTGGCCGTTCGTGCAGCGCTCCGACCAGGTGGAGCAGGACGAAGGTTTTCATCATCTCACGATGCTCTGGGGGAAGCAGATCGTCGGCGAGGTGACGGTGAAGCGCGCCGGATCGGGCACGCCGCCGCGCAAGATGCCGCGTCTCGGCTATTTCGTCGGCCGCCCGTTCTGGGGGCGCGGCTATGCGACGGAAGCGCTGGCGGCGACAGTCGCGGCGATTTTCGATCGACCCGGCTTCGGCGGCGATGCGCCGGCCGAGCGTGTGGGCGCCGGCGTCTTCGTCGACAACCCCGCCTCGCGCCGGGTCCTGGAAAAGCTCGGCTTTACGAAGGCGGGCGGCTATTCCCTCTATTGCCGGGCCCGCGACAGTGACGTCGATGTCGACGACATGCAGGTGACCCGGTCCGAATTTGCGGCCGTTGGAGGCAGAACGCCATGAAGTTTCTCGACCAGGCGAAGGTCTATCTGCGCTCCGGCGACGGCGGTTCGGGATCCGTCTCGTTCCGGCGCGAAAAGTTCATCGAATTCGGCGGGCCGGACGGCGGCGACGGCGGACGCGGTGGCGATGTGTGGCTGGAGGCGGTCGACGGGCTCAACACGCTCATCGACTATCGCTACCAGCAGCATTTCAAGGCGGAGCGCGGCGGCCACGGCATGGGCCGCAACCGCACCGGTGCCGGCGGCAAGGACGTGGTCTTGAAGGTGCCGGTCGGCACGCAGGTCTTTGCCGAAGACAACGAGACGATTCTCGCCGACCTCGACCATGTCGGCGAGCGGGTGAAGCTTCTCCATGGCGGCAATGGCGGCTTCGGCAACATCCATTTCAAGAGCTCCATCAACCAGGCGCCGCGGCGTGCCAATCCCGGCCAGGAAGGCCAGGAGATGTGGGTGTGGCTGCGCCTGAAGCTGATTGCCGATATCGGGCTCGTCGGTCTGCCGAACGCCGGCAAGTCGACGTTTCTCGCCCGCGTTTCGGCGGCAAAGCCGAAGATCGCCGATTATCCCTTCACGACGCTGCACCCCAATCTCGGCGTCGTGCGCCACAAGGGCGGCGAATTCGTGCTCGCGGACATTCCGGGCCTGATCGAAGGCGCGCATGACGGGGCGGGGATCGGCGACCGGTTCTTAGGCCATATCGAACGCTGCCGGGCGCTTCTGCATCTCGTCGATGCCTCGGGCGATCCGGCGGCCGCTTATCGCACCGTGCGCGAGGAACTCAACGCCTATGGTCACGGTCTTGCCGAAAAGCCGGTCATTGTCGCGCTGTCGCGCGTCGACCTTCTCGACGACGATGCGCGGGACGTGGCGATTTCGGAGATTGTCGACGCGTCGGGGAAGGAGCCGTTCCTGGTGTCTGCCGGGACGGGCGAAGGCGTCTCGGAGGTTCTCGACGCCTGCCTTGCGGCGCTGCCGCGCGGCGGCAAGAAGGAGGCGGAGGAGGACGGCGAATGGACGCCGCTCTCATGAGGCGCGTTCTTTGATGAGACGGGTTTTGCCCGGCGCGGAAGCGTGGGCAAGCGTCGGCGGGGCCGGTTGTGGTGCCGGGAGCCGGGCGAGGGGGCAATGAGAAAACTATCGGGTTACAGGCGCATCGTCGTCAAAGTGGGCTCCGCCCTTCTGGTGGAGCGCGGCGGCGGCGTGCGCCGCGACTGGCTCGGTTCGCTGGCCGCCGATCTCGCGGCTTTGCGCCAGGAGGGGGCGGAATGCCTCGTCGTCTCGTCCGGGGCGATCGCGCTCGGGCGGGGGCGGCTTTCCCTCAACGGCCGGCGCTTCAAGCTGGAAGAAGCGCAGGCTGCCGCGGCCGTCGGCCAGATCGCGCTCGCAAAGGCCTGGGCGGAGGAGCTGCAGACGCGCGAGATTCACGCTGCGCAGGTGCTCCTGACGTTGGGCGACACCGAAGAGCGGCGGCGCTATCTCAATGCGCGCGCCACTTTGACGACGCTTCTCGGCATGGGCGTCGTGCCGGTCGTCAACGAAAACGACACGGTCGCGACGACCGAAATTCGCTACGGCGACAACGACCGGCTGGCGGCGCGCGTCGCGGCGATGGTCGGAGCCGATCTTCTGGTGCTCTTGTCGGATGTGGACGGGCTTTATTCGGCCCCTCCGGCGCAGGATGCCAATGCCCGTCTCATTCCCGAGGTGACGGCGATCACGCCCGAGATCGAGGCGATGGCAGGCGACGCCGGCTCGGATTTGTCGCGCGGTGGCATGCGCACCAAGGTCGAGGCGGCGAAGATCGCGGTCGCGGCCGGCGCCGCCATGGTGATTGGCTCCGGCCATCACCTCAATCCGCTGACGCGCATCGACAGCGGGGCGCCCGTCACCTGGTTCCGGCCGCAGACGACGCCCGCCACGGCGCGAAAAGCGTGGATTGCCGGGCATCTGGAGCCGAAGGGCTCGCTCAGCCTCGATGCGGGGGCGGTGAAGGCACTCAGGGCCGGGCGGTCGCTGCTGCCGCCGGGCGTCAGCGGTTTTTCCGGTCATTTCGCCCGTGGCGATACGGTGCTTCTCGTCGATCCTGAGGGGATCGAGATCGGCCGCGGCATCGTCGGTTACGATGCCGACGAGGCGGCGCAGATCATCGGGCACCAATCGAAGGAGATCTCCGAAATTCTCGGCTATGTGCGGCGCTCGGCGATCGTCCATCACGACGATCTCGTGCTCCGAGAGACGTGAGCGGTAAACCTTGCTCCTCTTGCGCCTGGCGCGCTAACAGCACTTGTTCCCCTCCAAAAACGTGGAGACGAAGATGGTTTTCGCAGCCCTGCGACAGAACAACGACGCCGCTGCCTTGATGGCTGAGATGGGCATTCGTGCCCGTGCGGCTTCGCGACCGCTGGGGCTTGCGACGACGGACGAGAAGAATACGGCGCTTCGTGCGATGGCGGATGCCGTACGCGGACGGGCCGACGAAATTCTGGAGGCCAATGCGCGCGATATGCAGCGCGGCGAGGCGGACGGGCTCGCGCCGGCGATGCTGGACCGACTGAAGCTCGATGCGGCGCGCATCGAGGCGATCGCGAGGAGCCTTGAAGAGGTGGCGTCGCTGCCCGATCCGATCGGCGACGTGATCGCCTCCTGGGAGCGGCCGAACGGGCTCAAGATTTCGCGCGTGCGCACGCCGCTCGGCGTCATCGGCGTGATCTATGAAAGCCGCCCGAACGTGACCGCCGATGCGGGCGCACTCTGCCTCAAGGCGGGCAATGCCGTCATCTTGCGCGGGGGCTCGGATTCGCTCGAGAGTTCTTCGGCGATCCATGCCTGCCTCAGCGAGGGGCTGCGCGTCGCCGGATTGCCGGAGGATGCGATCCAGCTCGTGCCGCTGCGCGACCGTGCGGCCGTCGGCGAAATGCTCGCAGGCCTCGCCGGCAATCTCGACGTCATCGTGCCGCGCGGCGGGCGCAGCCTGGTGGAACGGGTGCAGAAGGAGGCGCGCGTGCCGGTCTTCGCGCATCTGGAAGGCGTCTGCCACGTCTATGTGCATGAGGCGGCCGACCTGCAGATGGCGGTGGACGTGACCGTCAATTCCAAGCTCCGGCGCACGGGTATTTGCGGGGCGGCGGAGACGCTGCTCGTCGACCAGGCCGTTGCCAAGACGCATCTCGAGCCGATCCTGTCGGCGCTTTCAATGGGCGGCTGCGAGATCCGCGGCGACGAGAGCGTGCGGGCGCTCTTCCCGCAGGCCCATGCGGCGAGCGAGGAGGACTGGCCGAAGGAGTATCTCGACAAGATCATCGCCGTGAAGGTGGTGGACGGCGTCGAAGCGGCGAGCGAGCACATCGCCCGCTACGGGTCCGGGCATACGGAGACGATCATCACGCAGGATGAGGCGGCCGCCCGCCGTTTCATGGCGCTCGTCGATTCCGCCATCGTGCTGCACAACGCCTCCACCCAATTCGCCGATGGCGGCGAATTCGGCATGGGGGCGGAGATCGGCATCGCGACGGGGCGGATGCATGCGCGCGGGCCCGTCGGCGTGGAGCAGCTGACGAGCTTCAAATACTGCGTTTATGGCAGCGGCCAGACACGGCCCTAGGCGCGAGGCGCAACGATCTCCCGTTCGATCCATATCGCCCGCGACAGCCGGATTTACGAGGGCCTCCCGCCGCATGGGCGGGGGCAGCGGATCGGGCTTTATGGCGGCTCGTTCAATCCGCCGCATATCGGGCACCGGCAGGTGGCGCTGCGGGCGCTGCGGCTTTTGCAGCTCGATCAGGTGTGGTGGCTGGTGACGCCGGGCAATCCCTTGAAGGCGCCGCATGGCTTAAAGCCGCTGCGGGAGCGCCTGGAAGCGACGGCGCGGATTGCGAGCCATCCGCGCTTCAAGGTGACGGCGATCGAAAACCGCTGGCACATCCGCTTCACGGCCGATCTCGTGACGCGACTTGCGGTGCGCGAGCCGGCGACGCGCTTCGTCTGGATCATGGGCGGCGACAATCTCCAGAACTTTCACCTGTGGGAAAGCTGGCAGGAGATCGCTGCGAGCGTTCCGATCGCCATCGTCCCGCGGCCGGGGTCTTTGAGTGCGCCGCTGGCCGCGCCGGCAGCGCGGGCGCTTGCGCCTTATCGCCAGGGCAACGAATCAGCGGCCTGCCTCGCCGACCTGAGAGCGCCCGCCTTCGTCGTCCTGCCCGGTCCGCGCACGCCGGTTTCGTCGACGGCGCTGCGGGCCGCGAGCGGCTGACTTGCGCTAAGGCTATGCCGGAAAGCGCGATTTTTCGCGTCACATCGTCCATGACAGGCCTCTTCCGGAGAGATTGGACTTGAAACCGTCATGGTGTCGTTTCTATCTTTAAGGGGTGACACAACGTCACCGTAGGCATGTGGCTTACTTTGGCCCGGCCTATTCACGGCAGGAAGGAAAGAGGATCTTACTCCTGACTACTAGCCAGAGCGAGGCGAGCATTCCGATGTTTGCGCCTCACGCGTCTCATGCCGGCGCCAACCTTATAGCGGCGGATGAGCTGAAAACCGTCCTCTCGAGCCTGGATGATGCGAAGGCCGAGGATGTTGTGACCATCGACATCGCCGGGAAATCCGCGCTGGGGGATCACATGGTGGTCGCCTCGGGGCGCTCGCATCGCCATGTCGGCGCCATCGCCGAAAGGGTGATCAGCGAGCTCAAGGGCCTCGGCCATAACATTCCCCGCGTCGAAGGGCTGCCCCATTGCGACTGGGTGCTGATCGACACCGGGGACGTGATCGTCCATGTCTTCCGTCCGGAAGTGCGCGAGTTCTACAATCTGGAAAAGATGTGGTCGGCGGAGCCCTATGCGGAGCGCCGCGTCCAGGGCTGAGTAGGCCGGGTTAGACGCGTTGCAGATCCTTGTTCTCGCGGTCGGCCGGATGAAGGCCGGACCGGAAGCCGAGCTTGCGGCCCGCTATCTCGAGCGGGTCGGCAAAGCCGGCCGGTCGGTCGGCATCAGCGGGATCAGCGTGCGCGAAATTGCCGAATCCTCCGCCTCGAGGGCAGACGACCGCAAGGCGGAGGAAGCTGCGAGCCTCAAAAAGCTTGCGGCCGGATACCCGATCGTCGCGCTCGACGAGACGGGCCGCAATCTCTCATCGGAAGATTTCGCCGGGCTCATCGGTGGCGAGGCGGAAAAGGGCGTTTCCGGCCTTTGTCTCGTGATCGGCGGACCGGACGGGCTCGATGCAGGCCTGCGCGAGGAGGCGATCGCGGCCATCGCCTTCGGGCGGATGACATGGCCGCACAAGCTCGCGCGTGCCATGCTCGCCGAGCAGGTCTACCGGGCCGTCACCATCTTGAGCGGGCATCCTTATCACCGGGCGTGAGGGGTCACCGTGCATGAGAGGCCACCGGGCATGAGAGGCCGGGGCGTGTGAAAGACGCCTGCGAGAACGCACTTGACCGGACGGGCGTGCGTGGGTGTCTCTCCAAAAGGCGTGGCGCAAGGCCTTGATCGACTGGCATCGTGAGACGGTGACGAATCACTCTCCGACATATCGGGCGCGGATCCTGAGGAACGGCATTCGGGCGGCGGTGCTCGTCTGCGCCGGGCTGCCGCTCGCGTTCGGGCCGAGTTTCGCCACCGAGACGGAGCTGCCGGACGAGGCGGCGGTCGCGGACGAAGGTGTGACGGAGGGGGGCATGTCCCTGTCCGCCGAAGCCAGACGCCGGGCACGGGCGGCCGAGCTCGAAGCGGTGCGGCGCTCGATCGAAGTCTCCAAAAAACGCCAGGAAGCGCTCCGCCGCGAGATCGAGACGGTGGAAGCCGATCGGGCGAAGCTCAGCAGCGAGCTGATTGCGACGGCGCAACGGCTGCGCCGGGCGGAAAACAGCATCCAGGAGACCGAGGTCCGGCTCGACCGGCTGCAGGCCAACGAGGACGGGGTGCGGCAGTCGCTGGAAGCGCGGCGCGAAGTTCTGGGCGAAGTGCTTGCGGCCTTGCAGCGCATGGGCGGCACGCCGCCGCCGCCGATCCTGTCGCGGCCGGAGGATGCCTTGAAGGCGATCCGCGGATCGATCCTCGCCGGTGCCGTTCTGCCGGATATTCGCGTGGAGGCGGAGGCGCTCGCCGCCGATCTTGCCGAGCTCACGCAGCTCAAGGCGCGGATCGAAGAAGAGCACGAGGATCTGAAGAAGCAGTACGCCACGCTCGGCGAGGAACAGACGCGCATCAATCTGTTGATCGAATCGAAGAAAGAGCAGCGCCAAAGAACCGAGGCCGCACTCACCGACGAACAGAAGAAAGCGGCCGCGCTCGCCGAAGATGCGAGCGGGCTCGAAGACCTGATCGGCTCGCTGGAGAAAGAGGTCGAGGCCGCGGCGCGGGCCGCCGAAGAGGCGCGACGGGCCGAGGAGGCCGCCCGCAACAAGACGCCCGAAGAGGCGGCGCGCGATCTCCAGGATACGGCGCGCATGGCGCCGGCCGTGGAGTTCGACAAGGCGCGCGGGATTTTGCCGCTGCCGGCGGCGGGCCCGATCCTGACGCATTTCGGCGAAAGGGACGAATTCGGGGCGCATGCCGGCGGGATTTCGATCGCCACACGCCCGGATGCGCGTGTTGTCTCACCCGCCGATGGCTGGGTCGTCTATGCGGGCCCCTTCCGCAGCTACGGGCAGGTCTTGATCCTGAACGTCGGGAGCGGATATCATGTTGTTCTGGCTGGGCTTGAGCACATAGATGTGGCACTTGGCCAGTTCGTGCTGGCTGGGGAGCCGGTCGCGGTTATGGGCGCGGAGCGGCTTGCAAGCCTAAGTGATATTGACCACACTTCCGCCCAGCCCGTTCTATATGTCGAGTTTCGCAAGGATGGACGGTCGATCGACCCGGATCCGTGGTGGGACCGGCGCGAGCAAAAAGAGGTTCGAGGATGATGCGTAAGATGGGCCTGCTGGCCGCAGGAGCGGTCGTTGGCGCGGTGGCCATGGGCGCTGTCGTGCAAGTCGGGCAGACCGGTTCGGCGACGGCCGCTTCCTCTGAAACCTACCGCCAACTCAACCTTTTCGGCGACGTCTTCGAACGGGTGCGCAGCGATTATGTCGAAGAGCCTTCGGAGAAGGATCTGATCGAATCGGCGATCGACGGCATGCTGACCTCGCTCGATCCGCATTCGAGCTATCTCGATCCGAAGAGCTTCCGCGACATGCAGGTGCAGACGCGCGGCGAATTCGGCGGGCTCGGCATCGAGGTGACGCAGGAGAACGACCTCATCAAGGTCGTGACGCCGATCGAAGATACGCCGGCCGACAAAGCGGGTGTGCGCGCCGGCGACGTGATCACGCATCTCGACGGCGAGCCGATCGCCGGTCTGTCGCTGCGTGAGGCCGTCGATCAGATGCGCGGTCCGGTGAATTCCCCGATCACGCTCACGGTCCGCCGCGAGGGCGTCGACAAGCCGCTCGAGATCAAGATCATCCGCGACATCATTCAGGTGCGCTCGGTCCGCGACCGTGCCGAGGACGATGTCGGTTATATCCGCATCACGCAGTTCAACGAGCAGACCGCCGACGGCCTCAACGACGCCTTCAGCGAGCTGAAGAAGGAAATCGGCAAGGACAAGCTCAAGGGCTACATCCTCGATCTGCGCAACAATCCGGGCGGGCTTCTCGACCAGGCGATCGCCGTCTCCGACGATTTCCTCGACAAGGGCGAGATCGTTTCGACGCGCGGCCGCAAGGAAGACGACGTGCAGCGCGCGACGGCGCGGGCCGGCGACAAGGCCGACGGCAAGCCGGTCATCGTCCTCGTCAACGGCGCTTCCGCTTCGGCTTCGGAGATCGTGGCCGGTGCGCTGCAGGACCACCGCCGCGCGACGATCGTCGGCACGCGCTCCTTCGGCAAAGGCTCGGTGCAGACGATCATTCCGCTCGGCCGCAACGGTGCCATCCGGCTGACGACGGCGCGCTACTACACGCCTTCGGGCCGCTCGATCCAGGCGAAGGGTATCGAGCCGGACATTGAGGTCGTGCAGGAGCTGCCGGAAGAGCTGAAGGGCAGCGAGGAAGCGACGGGCGAGGCCAATCTGCGCGGCCATCTGTCGAGCGAGGACGGCGAGGAGGAGAAGGTCTCCGCCGCGTCGGCCTATGTCCCGGCGGACGCCAAGGACGACAAGCAGCTGCAATATGCGCTCGATCTTCTGCGCGGCATCCAGGTCAACAACCGGTTTCCGGCAGACCCGTCACAGGGTATACCTAACTGACGAATCAGCGGGGCATTTCGCCCCGCTGCATGAGCCAGCCGACGGGAATCGATGGCGGCCGATGAGCTCAATGCACCTTTGAAACGCCCGGCGCGGCCGGTCCGAAAAGGACGGCTGCGCTGGCTTTTCTATGTTCCGCTCGTTCTCGCCGGGATGGTGTTCGTCACCGCCTTGATGTGGACGGCGCTCGTCGATGATCCCGATGGCGGGCGTGCCGTCGCGGTCGCCGAAGTGAAAGGCGCAGGACCCGAGACGACGGGCAGCATCGACAAGACTTCCGTCGCGAATGCGCGCCGCCAGGCGCTTGCGGCGCCCGGCTGGGAGATGGAGGCGGGCGTGAACGCCCCGTCCAATATGGGCTCGCTCTTTCCCGCCTCCGCGGAACCGGAGACGGCGTCTTCTTCCGAGCCGCAAACGGATTTCGAGCGCATGCAGGCGGCCTTGCAGCAGGCGCCGTCGAGCACCGCCTTCTTCGCCGGCGCGCCGCTTCCGGAATTGCAGGAAAGCTCCGCCTACGGGCCGCTGCCGCGCATCGGCGACGATGGCACGCTGCCGCGCGAAGCCTATGCGCGCCCGGCCTATCTGGCGCCCGACCAGCCGCATATCGCCATCGTTGTCGGCGGGCTCGGCATCAGCCAGACGGGCACGCAGCGCGCCATCCGGGCCCTGCCGAGCGACGTCACCTTCGCCTTCGCCGCAACCGGATCGAGCCTCAATCGCTGGGCCGGCGATGCGCGCGCCGACGGCCATGAAATCCTGCTGCAGGCGCCGATGGAGCCTTTCGGCTATCCGAGCACCGATCCGGGCGAGCACACGCTCCTCGTCAGTGCGAAAAGCGGGGCGAATGCCGACAGTCTGGCGTGGATTTTGAGCCGGGCCGGTGGCTATACCGGCATCATGAATTATCTCGGCGGCCGGTTCACGGCCGAGGCGGATGCGATGCGGCCGCTTCTCGCCAATCTCGGCGAGCGCGGTCTTCTTTATGTCGACGACGGCAGCTCGGATCTGAGCGTTGCGGCCCGGCTCGGCCCGTCGCTCGGCACGCCCGTCGTGGTGGCCGACCGGATCATCGACGAGCAAAGGCAGCCGGCCCTGATTGCAAAGGCGCTCGACGATCTGGAGGCGATCGCGCGGCAGAAGGGGCGGGCCGTCGGCGTTGCCTCGGCCTTCCCGTCGACGGTGTCCGCGCTGGCGGAATGGATCCCCGAGGCGGAGGCGCGCGGGATCGCGTTCGTGCCGGTGAGCGCTCTGGCGCAGCAAGAGGAATGAACGAAAAAATGTTGCATGAAACCGGCTTTGCGGAGCCGCTCGAGGGTTATCGTCCGTGCGTGGGCCTGGCCGTGTTCAATGCCGACGGACTCGTCTTCGTCGGACGCAGGACCGGCGGCGAGGAGAGCGTTTCGTCCGGCTATGCCTGGCAGATGCCGCAAGGGGGCATGGACCCTGGAGAGACGCCGCTGGAGGCGGCCAAGCGCGAGCTCTACGAGGAGACGGCGATGCGCTCCGTGTCGCTTCTCGCCGAATCTCCGGTCTGGTGGCACTACGATCTGCCGGAAGAACTCTGCCGCTCCGCCTGGAAGGGGCGCTACCGCGGTCAGACGCAGAAATGGTTCGCCTTCCGCTTCGAGGGGGACGAAAGCGAGATCGATGTCGGTCCGCGCGACGGCCACAAGGCCGAATTCCTGAAATGGCGCTGGGAGCGGCTGCAGCGGACGCCGGAATTGATCGTGCCGTTCAAGCGCGACGTCTATGAGCGGGTCGCCTCAGCCTTTGCTGCTTTCGCCGCGGCCTGATCCCTGCAGCCGTCCGGGCTGGACGGCGTTCCCCGAACGATTGCTGGCTTGAAGCACGGGACGAAGCTGCCGGGAGACCGGGAGCGGCGCCCGTGCCGCAATCCGGCGCCTCAGTCCGAGATGACCTTGACCATGCGGCCAGCGCCGAGGGGCTCGTCGTCGGAGAGGCCGTTCAGGATGCGGAACAGCTCTTCGCTTCTTTCAACGCCCTTCATGCGGGTGGCGAGGCTCTGCACCGTGTCGCCCGGATTGGTGATGACGAGATCGATCCTGAGCGGGCGCAGGCGCGCGACCTCAGCCGGGTCGAGCCGGTGGAAGCTTGCGAGCGTCTGCGACAAGGCCGCGTCGATGTCGCCGGAACCGCCGCGCTGGGCAAAGATGAAGCGATAGATGGACCTGCCGAGCCGGATCGCGCCGATGCGGAACTGCCAGTCGCCCGCGACGGCCGTGGCGACGGCGGCGGGAAGACCGTTGACGGTGCGCGGCTCGATCGATCCTTCTTCCAGACCGTTGATCCAGCCGGAGGCGAGATAGGATTCAGGGCTCTGGTTTTCAGTGGCCTTCACGCCGTCGAAGCGCATCGCCGTATCGCGGCCTGCGGCGGCGAGAACCGCCTCGCGGGTGTTTTCCAGGCGATATTGCGGCGGCACCTTGAAGCCGATCGCGAGGCGCGGATGCAGGAATTCGCGGCCGCGCACGAAGCCTTCCGAGGGATCGTCGCCGTAGACGAGGCCGTCGATCGCCTTGAGATAGGGAATGCGGCCCTGTTCGCCGACACCCGGCGCCCCGAACTGACGGGCCGCCTTGACGACGAGCGCGCGGCGTTCAAGCGCCGCCGGATGCGACGACAGGAAGTTCTGCGCATCGTCCTTCTCGCCGCTCGCCGAGCGGAAGGCCGCATAGCGCTGCAATTTGTCGAGGAAGCGGGAGGCCGCGAAGGGGTCGTAACCGGCGCGGCCGGCGATCTGCACGCCGGCTCTGTCGGCCTCGGCCTCCTGATCGCGGGAGAAGCTCGCAAGCGTCATGCGCGAATTGAGACGCGCGGACTGCCCGGCCTTGGAATCGGAGAGGACGTCGGTTGCGACGCGTTCCACGAGTTCGCTCGTCTGAGCCTTCTGGGCGCGCGCAATGGCGTGCTTCAGGATGACATGCGCCATTTCGTGCGACAGGACGGCGGCAACCTCGGCGCGGTCGTCGGCAAGCGCGAGCAGGCCGCGGGTGACGTAGACATAGCCGCCGGGCAGCGCGAAGGCATTGGCGACGGGCGAGTTCAGAATGGTGACGCGATAGCTGCGGCCGGGCTCGTCGGAGGCTTCGACGAGGCGTTTGACGATCTGCTCGGTCTCGCGCTGCACGTCGGGATCGCTGTAGACGCCGCCATACTGGGCGAGGACGCGCTGATGCTCACGCGCGCCGATGGCGCTCTCGGCCGGCGACACCGTCGGACCCGGCTGAGGCAGAGCGGCGACCGGCTCGACACGGCCGAGCTGGCTCGGAGACGGTCCCAATTGGCAACCGCCGAGCAAGGCGACGACGAACAGAGAGAGCAACGACCTGCGCATACCAACGCCCATGCGCGTCTTTCGGTCGCAAATCAAGCTCTTGAACATCAGCCTTGGGGCCCTCTGTTGCGAAACCTCAGCGGTGTTGCAGCGCGTCCATCATTTCAAGCTGCGAGGACCTTCGCAGAAGAAGCATCGGGCCACCTTTCTCCTCAAGGAAGCCACGCAGACGGACGGTCTTTCCGACAAGGCCCAGAAGTTGCTGCTCCCCGCCGAAGACCGGGACGTCCCGGCCGTCAATCTCCGCCGTGAAATCGTGCGACCAGTCGCGTCCGAAATTCAGATAGGTGCGATAAGGCCGGTTCCCAACAGAAATGATGGTTCCTTCCACTATGCCGTAACGGCCATATTGTGACGAAAGCGCCGCCGCGTCCTTGGCCTGATGCACAAGGCCCGGGGTTTTCCAGATGCCACGGGCGGCTTTTCGCGCCTCTTCTTCCGCCGCAAAGAGGCGTGTGGCGCAGGCCTCACCGAGAGCGTCACCGGCAAAAGGAACCGCGACGGCAAGGCCTTGCCGGAGAAGCTCGTCCTGCAGGAGGACGCTGTCGGTCATGATCCAGGCGGGGATGCGGTTCCAGCGGTCGGGCTTTTGGGAGAGCGGGACCGCCCGGGCGGGTTGAGCGACCAGAAAGTCGTTGATTGCGGCGAGCATCGGCTCGACCGGCAGGCGCTCATCGAGAAGCGAGGGCGGAGCGATGCCCGCGAGCGCGAAGCTCTTGGTTGGCGTGACGATGGTGCGCGGCTCTTCGGCGTGCGCGGCCAAAAGACGTTCGCCGCCCGCGAGTTCGCAGGTGTCCGCCCGGGCCGGCAGGGGCGAGACGATGAGCGACAGGCAGAGGAAGGCGCCGCACAATTGGGCGCGGCGCGCCCGAAACCTCAGGTGTCGCTCTCGCCTTGCGCGCGCTCTTCGGCTCGCCGCTGCCGCCATGGATGCCCCCAGAAATCATAGGCCGCCATCGCCACCACAACGGCGAGGACGATGACGAGGTCCGGCTCGCGGACCCACCAGGCGATGATGAAGAGGAAGAGAGCGAAACCCGCAAGGGCCACGAAGGCCAGGATCCGGTTGCTCCAATCGGTCATGGGCGGTCCTCCGGCTCCGGCGATGCGGCGACATGATCCATCAGCCAGCGCGCGGTGCGCAGGAGACGCCCTTCCTGACCGCGGGCGCCGACGATCTGGATGCCGAGCGGCATGCCGTTTGCCCCGTTCGCCAGCGGGAGGCTGAGCGCCGGCACGCCGCAGAGCGACCAGATGGTGTTGAAGACGGGATCGCCGGTCGTTGAAAGATCCGCAGGCGCCTCGCCGGGCGCGGCCGGCGTCAGAATGGCGTCGTAGCGGGCAAAGACGCGGTCGAGCCCGGCATTGAGGATGTTGCGCCAGTCGAGCGCGGCGAGATAGTCGACGGCCTTGATCTCGCGGCCTTCTTCGATGGCGTCCTGCATGTGCCGGCTGAGCTGATCCCATCCGCGCTCGGCCCAGGGGCGGAGATTGCGTGCAAAGCCCGCCATCATGAGACGGCGATGGGCGGGATGGGCGTTGGCGAAGGCGGCGGGAAGCTCGACCTCGTCGCATTGATCGCCGAGGAGGCCTGCGAGCTCCTGCATGGCGCCCTGCATGTCGGCATCGGCCTGGTCCCAGACGGGCGTCTTGATGAAGGCGAATTGCGGTTTGACGGGAGGCGCGCTCCGCGCCGCCTCAAGAAGCCGGTCGCGAGCGATCGGATGCGTGTCGTGGTCGCCGGCGTCGTAGCCCTGGAGCACCTCGGCGAGGAGGGCCGCATCTTCCACCGAGCGGCCGAAGACGCCGATCGTGTCGAGCGGCTCGGACTGTACGATGAGGCCGGTGCGCGGGATGACGCCGTGGCCCGGCTTGAAGCCGACGACGCCGCAATAAGACGCCGGCCGCAGCATCGAGCCGTTGGTCTGGGTGCCGACCGAGAGCGGCACCATGCCGGCGGCGACGGACGCGGCGGAGCCGGCCGACGAGCCGCCCGGCGTGCGCGTCGTGTCATGCGGATTGCGGGTCTTGGTCGGGGCGAAATAGGCGAGCTCGGTCGTCGTCGTCTTGCCGAAGAGGATGGCGCCTTCCGCCCGCAATTTTGCGGCGACAAAAGCGTCCTGGCGCGGGCGACGGCCGGCATCGAGCACGGTGCCGTTTTCCGTCGGCATATCGGCGGTGTCGATGATGTCCTTCAAGGCCACCGGCAGGCCGTGCAGGCGGCCGATCGGCTTGCCGGCCTTGCGCCAATCGTCGAGACGCTGTGCCTGGGCGAGGACATGGTCGGCATCGAGAAAGGCGAAGGCTTCGATCTCGCCTTCCTTCTCCGCGACGCGGGCGAGACAGGCCTCCGCCACGGCAAGTGCGCTGATCTCGCCGCGGGCGAGGTGGTCGCGCAACTCGCAGGCATCCAAGGTTCGTTCGGCCGTCATCTCGTTCTCCCCATTCGCTCACCGTCCGTAAACGAGATTCGGCAGCCAGTAGACCACCCCCGGGAAGACGTAGATGAGCGCCATGGCGAGGATGACCATGCCGAGAAAGGGCATGCAACCCTTGAAGATCTCGACGAGCTGCACCTGCGGCGGCGCGATGCCCTTGAGGTAATAGGCCGACATCGCCATCGGCGGGGTGAGGAAGGAGGTCTGCAGGTTGAGCGCGACGAGAATGCCGAAGAACAGGGGATCGATGCCGAAATGCGGCAGGAGCGGCAGGAAGATCGGCACGAAGATGATGATGATCTCCGACCATTCGAGCGGCCAGCCGAGCAGGAAGATGATGATCTGGGCGAGGATCAGAAAGACGATCGGCGAGATGTCGAGGCCGGTGACGAAATCGGAGATGACCTGTTCGCCGCCGAGATAGGAAAAGACGGAGGAAAACGTCCACGAGCCGACGAAGAGCCAGCACACCATCGCCGAGGTTCTGACCGTCAGATAGACGGATTCCTGCAGCCGCTGCCAGGTGAGGGCGCGGTAGGCGAGAGCGAGGATGAGGCCGCCGAGGGCGCCGACCGCTGCAGCCTCCGACGGCGTCGCCAGGCCGAAGAGAATGGCGCCGAGCACGGAGAGGATGAGGATCGCCAGCGGAAAGAACGAGGTGACGAGCAGCCAGAGAAGTGCGAGGCCCGAGATCTGCGTCTCCTCGGTCTCGGGCGGGCGTGGCGCGATCTTCGGATTGAGCCAGGCGCGGCCGACGACATAGAGGACGTAGAGGCCGGCGAGCAGCAGCCCCGGCAGGAGGGCGCCGGCATAGAGCCGGACGATCGAGACGCCCGAGGTCGCCGCATAGACGATCAGCATGATCGAGGGAGGGATGAGGATGCCGAGCGTGCCGCCGGCGCAGATGACGCCCGAGGCGAAGCTCGTGTTGTAACGGGCGTTGAGCATCGCCGGGAAGGCGAGGAGCCCCATCAGCGTGACGACGGCGCCGACGATGCCGGTGGCAGTCGCAAAGAGCGCGCAGGTGATGAGGGCGGCGACCGCCATCGAGCCCGGGATGCGCTTTGCCGCGATCTGCAGCGTGGAGAAGAGGCGGTCGACGATGTTGGCGCGCTCCACCACGTAGCCCATGAAGAGGAAGAGCGGCACGGCGGTCAGAACGTCGTTCGACATGACCGAGTAGGTCTGATTGACGAAGAGATCGAAGATGCGGTTGTTGAAGAAGCCGCCGAGCCAGGTTTCGATGCGCGTCCACAGATCCGCACCGTCGGTGAGGGCGCGCTCGTAGAGGCGCCATTGCCGGTCGGCGTCGAAATAGGCGTAGTAGCCGAAGCCCACACCGAGCGCCATCAAGGTGAAGGCGATCGGAAAGCCCAGCATGATGGTGAAGATGAAGATGCCGAGCATCGCCACGGCGATTTGCGGGTCGGTCATCTTTCGCCCTTCGTGCCGGGGCTGTGTCGCGATCGGTCGGGCGGCCCGTCATCGTCGTGCGGATCGCGGTGGCCAGGGTCGTCGCGGTGGAAGGTCTTGCGGGTCTGGCCGGCGGGCAGAACGATGTCGATCGCCTCGCCGCCATGGTGGAGGATGTCGCGCTCATGCTCCTTGATGAGCTGCTCTTCGAGTTCCTCCACATCGCTTTCGTGCTGCGGCCAGGCGCCCCGGCGGATGCACAGAATGCAGCGGAAGACCTGGGCGATGCCCTGCTGGAAGAGCAGGATGCCGGCGGCGACGATGATGAGCTTGAACTGGAAGATCGGCACGTTGGCCGGGCTCATCACGCTCACCTCCATGTAGCGGAGCGAGCGCGAGGCGTATTTCCAGCCGGCGAAGATGAGGGCGAGGATGCCCGGGAAGAAGAACAGGAAATAAAGAACGAGCTCGACGATCGCCTGGGTGCGCGGCCGCCAGAGCCTGTAGACGACGTCGCCGCGCACATGGCCGTCGCGCGACAGGGTGTAGGCGCCGCCCATCATGAAGAGCGCGCCGTACATCATGTAGGAAATGTCGAAGGCCCAGCTCGTCGGGGCGCCGAGCACATAGCGCACGAAGACTTCGTAGCCGACGCCGAACGTCATGACGAGGATCGACCAGGCAAAGGCCTTGCCGAACCACGCGGAGACCCTGTCGGCGAAACGGATATAGGCTTCCATCGGAAAACCGCTCGGGATCGGGCTGGGAAACGGGGAAGGGGCGGGGGCCCAAAACCCCCGCCGAGAGGTCTCAGAAGCCGAGCTTGCCGGGGAAGTAATGCTCGTAGGCGAGCTTGTAGTTCGCCTGGTTCATCAGGCTGTAGAAGGCGACGCGCTCCGACCATTCTTTCTGGCTGTCGACCACCTTGGCGAAGAACTCGTCCTGCATCAGGCCTTCGAGGACGGTGTCCCAGGATTCAAGCTGGGCCGCCATGATGGAGTCCGGCGTGCGCGAGACGGTGACGCCGTCTTCGTTGATGAGGCCCTGCAGATCCTTCGAATACTGATCCATGGCGAGGCCGTAATTGGCAGTGTTCGCCGCCTCCGCCCCGTATTCCAGGATCGCCTGGAGATCGGGATCGAGGGAATCGAAGAGATCCTTGTTGAAGGCGATTTCGAAGAACTCCGCCGCCTGGTGATAGGAGCCGAGCATATAATTCTTCGACACGTCCTGGGCGCCGAAGCGGCGGTCGGAGGTCGGGTTGTTGAACTCGAAGGCTTCGATGACGCCGCGCTCGAGCGCCGGGACGATTTCGCCGCCTGGAAGCTGCGTCACCGACAGGCCCATGCCCTGCATGATGTCCGTGGCGAGGCCGACGGTGCGGTATTTGAGGCCCTTCATCTGATCGGCGGAGGTGATTTCCTCCTTGAACCAGCCGAGCGGCTGGGTCGGCATCGGCAGGGCGAAGAAGCCGACGATGTTGAGGCCGAGAACGTCCTGGACGAGCTCGCGGTAGAGATCCTTGCCGCCGCCGAAATGGATCCAGGCCAGAATCTGCGACGCGTCGGCGCCGAAGACCGGGCCGGTGCCGAAGAGCGAGGCGGCCTTGTTCTTGCCGTACCAATAGGCGGTCACGGTGTGGGTGGCGTCGATGACGCCGTCGGCAACCGCGTCCTGGACCTGGAAGGCCTGGACCACGGCACCCGCCGGCAGAAGATCGATCTTGAGCCGACCTCCGGACATTGCCTCGACGCGGTCGGCATATTGCTTCGCCATGTCCTGAAAAACGTCCGAGGCGGGCCAGGACGACTGCATCTTCAAGGTCTGCGTGCCCTGGGCGGAGACGATGGCCGGAGCGGCAAGCGCGCCTGCCGCGCTCCCCGCGGCGAGGGTTCCGGCTTTCAAGAAAGATCGGCGCGATACGGGCGTTTTGTTCTCAGACATGTTTCCTCCCGGATGTCGTTTCCGGCTTTTGTCGCCGGTCTTTTGCTTGCCGGCATATCTGAGCCTGGAAAACGTCTGAGTTCAAGTAGAAGTCTTGAATGGATGTAGAAAGACAGCGTCACAGGGCGGTGAAGCGAGACTTTGAAAGGCAAATTTTGCGGATCTGATTTCTAAGATAACTGACGGTTTCTTTAACTCGTAAACTGATTGACTTAGGGTGTCAGGTGAGGCGGCGCCCGAGTGCTGTGGGGCGATGTCGACCGATGAGAGGCGCCTGCAGAACTTGCCGGGGCGACAGAAGGGGGGCGCGACAGAAGACGAAGGCCGCGGGGCTTGTTCGCTCTTCCTCGAGACGGTAGATAGCAGGAGCTTGGCGCCTGTGCCCGTCGGCCGCGTGCCGGGGCTCGGGTGCGATCGATCAGGCCCCGTAGCTCAGCAGGATAGAGCATCGGATTCCTAATCCGAGGGTCACAGGTTCGAATCCTGTCGGGGTCACCATTTTCTGAGTATTCGGCCCGGAAAAACGGGTGATGGCCTGGTTCCGGCGTGGGCGCCGCTCACCGTCTTTGGCTTTCGGTCTCCTGGCGTAATCCGCGCACCGGCCAGATCTCCAAATGCCGGGACGAGGACGAGGGCGCCGCCGGTGATTTCGAGCGGCTGCAGAGCCTCGCCGGCGAGCACAGCGGCCGAGGCCGCCCCGACGAGACCATCCGCCATCAAGAGAATGAAATCCCCACAGGACGCCCGTCGCAAAGACGATGGTGGTGGCCAGAGAGGTGGTGCGCTCGCTCCGTATTCGACCTTCCCTAAGGCGCTTCACGATCCGACGGAAGCCGGCGGGGGCTTGGTTCTCGCGCGCATGAAAAAGTGGCGGAGGTCTCCCTCCGCCACGCGTTCGATCGATCGGGAATTCGCGGGGCGGTGCAACACCGCCCCGTCTTGTCAGTTTGGCTTTTACCAGGGCTGGTTGGCCGGCCCGACGGTGAACTCGTTGACGGTGACGTCATCCGGCAGGTCGAGCGCATAGGCCACGACGTCGGCGATGCGGTCCGGCGAGATGCCGTAGGACTCGTAGGTGCTCTGCATGCCTTCGGCCGCACCCTTATGGGTGATCGTGTCGAGAAGCTCGGTGTTGATCGCGGCCGGATAGAGCGTCGCGGTGCGGATGTTCGTGCCTTCGGACGCCGATTCCATGCGCAGGACTTCCATGAAATCGCGCACGAACCACTTGGTGCCGCCATAGACGGCCGTGCCCGGATAGGCCTTGAGGCCGGCGACCGAGGAAACCGCGAGAATATGGCCGGATTTCTGCTCGGTGAAGGTCGGCATGACGGCCGCGACGCCGTTCAACACGCCGTTGATGTTGACGTCGACCATCTGCTTCCACTCATCCGTCTTCACGGCGGAGACGGGGCTCACCGGCATCAGACCGGCGTTGAGGAGGATGGCGTCGACGCCGCCGAAGCTATCCTTGGCGAGCTTCACGATGGCCTCGTTCTCGGCCGGCCTGGTGACGTCCAGCACCTGGTAGGCGGCCTGGCCGCCAGCCGTTTTAATCTCGTCGACGATCTGTTTCAGCTTTGCTTCACGGCGCGCGCCGAGGACGACCTTGGCGCCCTTCTCTGCGAGCAGCCTGGCAGTCGCCTCGCCGATGCCCGAAGACGCGCCGGTGATGATGACAACCTTGTCCTTGATCATGTCGGTACCCTGAGTTCGTTGATGGTGGAATGCAACATTCCACGTCAGGCTTGTCGGCCGGTAGAAATATCCGGCGGTTTTCTTGCCTGATCCTCCAGGAGCGCGGATTTTTCCGCGACACTGGCCCTGGCGCCGGGTTAGGGTCTGCGCATGATGTCCCGGAAAACGCCCATGTCCGTGCAAGACCAGCCCCAGGCGCCTCTCTCAATCCACGCGACCCTCGCCGAGATCATCGGACGATGGACCGTTGGACAGGAGGATTGCGCGACCCCGATCGCGAACCTCACCTTTTTCCGGCGCGAAAGCCTGACCGAGCCCTGCGCGTGTCTGGTGGAGGCGAGCGTCATTCTGGTCGCGCAGGGCGCCAAGCAATTGCTGATCGGCGAGCGCGCCTATCCCTACGATACGGAGCGTTTCCTGCTCGCCTCGCTCGATCTTCCCGCCAATTCGCAGGTTCTTCAGGCGAGCCGGGAGACGCCGTGCCTCGGGCTGGCGCTCCGGCTCGATCTCCGCGTCATCGCAGAGCTCATCGCGCAGGTGCGGCTGCCGGTGTCGCGGGAGCGCATGTGCGAGGGCAGTGCGGCGCTCGGCACGATCACCCCGGCGCTGCTGGAACCGTTCGGCCGGTTGCTCGCGCTTCTCGACGAGCCCGATGCCGTGCCCGTGCTCGCGCCGCTGATCGAGCGGGAGATCCATTACCGGCTGTTGATGAGCGATCAGGCGGCGCGGCTGTTGCAGATCGCGTCAGTGGGCAGTCAGAGCCACCGCATCGCCAGGGCGATCGACTGGCTGAAGACACACTACGCCGAGCCGTTGCGCATCGACGAACTGGCGGGGCATGTGCAGATGAGCCCGTCGAGCCTGCACCACCATTTCCGGCAGCTCACCGCGATGAGCCCGCTCCAGTATCAGAAATGGCTGCGCTTGAACGAAGCGCGGCGGCTGATGCTGAACGAATATCTCGATGCGGCGGGGGCCGCCTTTACGGTCGGCTATGAGAGCCCGTCGCAGTTCAGCCGCGAATATGGCCGCCTCTTCGGGGCTCCGCCGAAGCGCGACATCGAAGGGATGAGAGCGCGCACGGCCGGGAATACGTCGCGTCTGGGAGCCGTCTAGGACGCCACATTCAAGGCCGAGCGCTTCTGCGCCGCCGGGATGGTCCGGCGGCACTGCTTATATCAGCGGCAGCGTTTGGGGAGGCTTTCGGGCCAGAGACGGCGGTTGTCCGGGCCGTAGAGGACGCGCACGCCGCAGGTTTCGTTGACGCGGGCGAGGGGGCGGCCGTCTCTGTCGATCATCATGGCGTTGGCGCCGGTCGTGACGATCGCCCTGTCGTCGGAGAAGCGCGAGGCATCGCGGTAGACGGGCGGGATGAGATAGCGGCCCTCGCTGTCGATATAGCCGTAGAGGCCTTCCTGCGCGGCCGCATAGGCGAGGCCCTCCTCGTCAGGGCGTGAAAGATCGCGGTACCGGCCGATCTCAAGGCGCTCGCCGGAACGGTCCATCCAGCCGGGCTTTGCGTTCCGGTTCGGACGATTGAGCGCGACGCCGTTGCGGAAGGAGCCGCCGCGGCCCTCGACGCTGAGCGTCTCATCGCCTTGCGCGTCGGCATAGACCGTCCTGTCCTCGTCCTCGTTCCAGCCGACGAGCCAGTCGGCGTCCGCGGGCCACGCCCATTGCGCGGTGGGGAGATCGGCCACCGTCTCGCCGTCGCGATCGATCAGATGGGCGCCCTCGGCGGTGGCGAAGAGGGCGCGATCGCCGTGGAAGGACGAGCCGACGCCGCGGCGGAGCGGCAGCGCCCATTCGCCTTCGGCTGTCAGATAGCCCGTCGCGGGCCGGCGGATGGTGCGCAGCCAATGCCCGACGCGGGCGAATTGCGTCTCGCGGCCATCGATTTCAATGTCGCCGTCCTCCGACAGGAGGAGATGGAGACCGGTCTCGTGGGACACCACTTCGACACGCCCGTCGGGCCAGGTCGTGGCTTTGAGGGAGGGCGTGAACGCCACGACCGTCTCGCCCGCGGCATTCACGATCGCCTTGGGCTTTGTGCTGAAGATTTCGTCGGAGGGTTCGTCGCGCACCGCCCAGAGCTTGCCGTTGATGCGCTCGATCTCGGCGTAATCGGGATCGAGAATCCAGGCTCCGCTCTGGTCGATGACGCCGAGCCGGCCCTCGGCGGTTTTGGCGATCGCCTGTCCCTCGACGAAGTCCTGCACCGTGCGGAAGCGGGCCTCGCCCACCGGCTCGCCGGCCGCGATGTCGTAAAGCCTGAGGAGATCATCGGCCGCGGCCGTCTCCTGATAGGTGACGAGGCCGGGTGAGACGATCTTCAGGCCGAAGCTGGAGGGAATGTCGTGGAGTGTGCCGTCGCGGCCGAGCGCCTGGATGTCGCCGTTGCGGGAGGTGAGCGCGTAGCCATTGTGGAAGCGGCTGATGTGATCCTGTGACGGTTCGAGCAGCACTTTGCCCGTCTCGTCGATCATGCCGACGCCTTCGGCCGTGGCGATGGCGAAGCGGGGTTCGTCGGTCGTGAGCGGCTCGTCCTCCAGGAGGCTCACGTTGCCCCACGATTTGTCGACCACGATGCTGCCGTCGGAGAGGAGGAGGCCGGTGCCCTCCTCGTTGCACTGACACCAGGTCTGGCCGAGGATCGCGACCGGCACCGGGCCTTCGGCCTTGTCGACGCGCGGGATGATCTCGACGCCGAAGCCGTCGAGCTCCTCGACCGCTTCGGGTGTGAGCAGGGGTCTAAGGTCGGGCCCGAGGATGTTGAGCCGGCCGTCGATGTCGTTCGGCCAGTACCAGCCGCCTCTGATCTCGACGGAATCGATCTGGCCGACCCAGTCATGATCCTCGCGCGAGAGATAATGTCCGTCGCGCGAGATGAGCCCGGCGACGGCGCCGTTCTCGTCCTGAACGAGCAGGAGTTCGTCCTGGATCGTCCGCTCGGCGAGGAAACCCTTTTCGAGGACCACCGGCGCATCCGCCTGAGGCGCGAAGACCTGTGTGCCATCCTCCGCGCGATAGGTGACGAAGGGGCCGAACTGGCCGATCGAGGTGCGGCCCGGCCGGTCGATCTCGGCGAGCGTCTTGCCTGCGCGATTGATGATGAAGACCTCTCCGTCATCACCGGAGGCCCACCAGAGATCGTCGCTGATTTGCCGGATCTCCCGGTATTCGGAGCCGACGACGGTGCCGTCGGGCTTGAGGAGCGCCTGATAGGTCGCGCCGCCAGCCGCCGTCCACAATCCGCCGTCCTTCCGCGGTGGGTCGATGTAATCGAAGAGCGGCGGCACCAGAATATTCAAGTCGCTATCGACGATCCCGAGCGCGCCATGGGCGCGGACGAGGAAGAGGTTCGCCTCTGGCGCGCCGAACCCGCCGACGATCTCCAGATCCGGCATCCAGCTGATCTCTTTGCCGTCCGGGCTTTTGTAGACCGGGGCGTACGTGGTCCGGACCGGAGCGGGCTCGCCGGACCCGACCGTGAGGGAGGCGAGATGCCCCCCGAGATCGACGTCGAGCCGCTTTCCGTCGCGCCCGATCAGCACCCATTCATAGAGTTTCCAGACCGGCGCCACGCCGATTTCGGCAAAAGCCTTGGCCTCGCCGAAACCGGGCTCGATCACCCAGTCTCCCGATGTGTCGATGAAGCCCCAATGGCTTCCGTCCCTGGCGGCGGCGAGGCCATGCGCGAAGGGCTGCACGGCGTCGAATTTCGGCGGGATGGCAAGCCTGCCGTCGCGATCGACGAAGCCCCATTTGTGATCGCTCAGGCCGTAGCCCTGGCTCTGGCCGGCCGCGATGTCATCGATGTTTCTGTCGGCTCTCGGAAGCTGCACCGCGGCCATGCCTTCGCCGAGCGCCGACAGGCAGTCGTTGCTGCGGCTCGGCGTCTGTCCGGAGTTCGGATCCAGCGCGGAGAAGAGGATGGAGCTCCCCATGACGTCGCAGGTTCGCGTCTGCGCATGCGCCATCGGTGCGGCGAGGGCGCTCGCGAGGAGGGCGGCGCTAAGTGTCGTCAAGGATGCCGTCTTGCTCATGATGGGCCGCCTCACTGCTTGCTGCCTTTGTCGTCTGCACGTTGCTCGGACGCATCGTTTTCGGAGGCCCCGTCGTCGGGCGCATCGCCGCTCGCGTCGGTTTCGCAGGTCACTTCGTCCGGCCAGGTGCGGTTGCCGTCCGCATCCTGGACGATGATGCTGCCGCATTGGGCGGCGAAGCGGATCGTCGGCTCGCCCTCCTTGTCGATGAAGAAGAGATCGCCGTCGCGATCGACCACCAGGGCCTTTCCTTCGCTGAAGGATTTTGCGTCCAGGTAGATGGCGGGCATGGCGCGCGTGCCGTCGCGGCGGAGGTAGCCGAGCCGGTTGCCCGAAATGTCGAGGCGCCGGAAATAGGCGAGCCCCTCGCTCATCGGCCCGAGCGTTTCGAAGAACGGACCGATGACCTTGTTGCCGTCGGCGTCCATGAAGCCGACCTTCCGGGCCTCTTCGTCGCGATAGGCGACCAGACCTTCGCCGCCCGTTTTCTCGCGCAGGGCGTAACGCCCCTCGATGCGTGCGAATTCCTTGCCGTCGCGATCGATGAGCGCGGTCTCGCCCTCGTTGTCGAAGGTGCGGGCATAGCGGTCCATGCCCGGGATCGGCACGGTCGCGTCGGCATCGAGCGAAAGGATGTTGCCATCGGCACCGACGAGCAGTGTTTCGCTGCGGTCATAGGCGCGCGCCACACGCTGCGGCAGGACGAAGTCCAGCCGCTCGCTGAAACGCGGGGGGACCCGCCATGCGCCGCTCGCATCGACGGCGCCCTGGCCGGAGCGGAAGGTCAGGATCGCCAAATTGCCTGCGGTCGTGACGTCTTCCGGATTGCCGTCCGCCTGCATGCGCGTCTCGCCGGCCTCGTCGAGGAGAAGGGCGCCGCCGTCCGCCGGGCGAACCAGGAAGCCTCCGCCCGGCATCTCGGTCGGCCTCTCGCCGAGGCCTTCGACGATCACCCGCTTTTCGCGGGGGGAGGCGAGGGCATAGGTCTGCTCGCCGTCGACCCGGTGCTCGAGAAGATAGAGGCCGGAGGCGAGGCGTTTGGGCTCGCGCGAGATGGTCTCGTCCGGATCGATCACCCATCCGCCATTGCGGTCGATGATGCCCCAATGACGCCCTCCGTAGGTTGGCGCGGCCTTCTTCGCCGGGGCGAAGCCGTCTGCGAACTCGCCGATCTCGACGAATTTCGGCTCACCCACCGTCTTGCCCGCCGCGATATCCCAGAGGCCCGCACGCGTGCTCCGGGTGTCGGGATCGCGCTCGCGATAGGTCAGGATGCCATCCGCCATCTTGTCGCGGCCGCGGAAGACGGCGCGCCGCACCGGATGCTCGCTGCCATCGGCGGCGACGATCAGCCCGTCCTCCTCGGACGGTTTCTGGGCGAGCGCATAGCCGTCGTGGAAGGAGGCAAGCTGCCGGTAGGCCGGCTCGACCACCCAGTCGCCATCGGCCGCGATGGCGCCGTAAAGATCGTTGTCGGCGCGCACGACGAGCGGACCTTCGTCCGCATAATAGGCATCGATGTCGGACCAGTCCGCGCGGGTGACGATCTCGCCCTCGTGGGTGAGGATCGCAGGCGGCGTGTTGCGATCGGTCGGGCGCAAGGTCGCAAGCGGCAGGCTTTCCGCCTTGCCGTCGGCGGCGGACACCGGCGAGATGGAATAGGCATCAAGCTTTGCCAGCGTCTCCTCGTCGAGAAGAGGTGTGCCATCCGGGCCGAGCGCCTGGACCTCGTTGTTGTCGTTGTCGTAGATCCACAGCGTATCGCCCTGCTCGCGCGCATAGCCGATGTCGGGAAAGTCTCTTTCGACGACCTCGCCACCGGCACGGGCGATGATCACGCCGTCTTCGGTCTGGAAATAGGTGGAGGTCTCGTCGGACTTGATCTCCCGCGTGCCCTTGCCGAGTTCGGCAAGCGTGTTGCCCGCCGCGTCGAGCAGCAGCTCGGTGCGGTCCTCGGTCCTGGCGCGCCAGGTGCCCGGTGCGATCAGCCTGAGGCCGCGGAAGAAGGTGTCGTTCAGGGGCTTGCCGGTGGCATCCACCATCTGCCAGCCGTCTTCGCGGTCGACGGCGAAGGATTTTCCGTCGGTGATCGGCAGTTTTTGCGTGCCGAGCACCTCCGGCGCGACGATCCATTTGCCGTCCATGCCGAGAAGGCCCCAGGAGCCGAGATAGCGGCTTTCGCGGATCTGGACGAAGACGCCGTCCTCGATGAACGGGGCCGGCTCCACCCGCATGGTGCCGTCGGGCAGGGAGAGGGATTTCGTGGTCGCTGCGTCCCACACGACGGGCGCAAGCGGCGCCTCGATGGGGGTGAGCTGCACTTCCGCCTGGTTCGCCGGCTCGACATAGCGCGCGCCGAGCGGAAAGCGCTTCACCACCGTGCCGGCCTTGTCGATCAGGCTGACCGCTTCTTCCTTTTCGACGATGGCGACGCCGGCGGCGTTGAAGGAATGGGCGGCGTCATATTGCGGCTCGATCGCAAAGGCGCCGGATTTGTCGACATAGCCCCATTTGCCGTCGAGTTTCACCGCGGCGAGGCCGTTGGCGAAGGGCGCCGCTTCCGGAAAGCGCGGGGCGATCGCCATGTTGCCGTCGTGGTCGAGATAGCCGTAGACGGGCGCGCCATCGAGCGGGCCGGTGGGAACGAGCGCCAGCCCCTCGTGGAAGCTGTGGAAGCAGCCCGCCACGTCCTTCTGCCAGTCACAACTCACCGGCCAATTGTCGAGCGCGAAAGCGGGGGATGCGGCGAGGGCGGCCGCAACGAGAACGGAGGCGCGAAGCCTGGCGCAGGTCATGGGCTCTCCCGGTCATGCCGACGCCTCCGCAGACACGGAACGACATCGGTCGAATGGAAAGATGAACGCACCGGCGCGCCGGCACTATGGAAGGGCCGGCTGTGTAGCATCGCGGCTCAGGGAGCTGTCAATTCGTCACAGTTGAAATTTCGAAGCCGTTCTTCCGACTTCGAGATTCGTGTCTTTCTCATGACGCGGGAGGAAAGCTGTCGCATCCGAGCCGCGGCGGGGCACTCCCAAAAGCTCCGCCGGCGACCGCAGACATGGCTGTGGGTGGCTCAGCTGATCCAGCGGGTCAGAAGATAGCCGATCAGCGCCGAAAAGCCGGTGAGGAAGGTGCCCCAGCAGATGTCGACGATGCTGACGGAGGCCGGCCAGTCGCGCAGGGTGGCGAGGTTGGTCATGTCGTAGGTGCCGTAGGCGATGAAGCCGAGGATGGCGCCGGCGACGAGGGCCGTCGTCCAGCCGCCGCCGTTGATGGCGGGCCAGACGGCGAAATAGATGATGCCGAAGACGTAGACGAGATAGAAGAGCCCGGCGACGGCGAGATCGGGCTTTGCCGCCATCAGGTCGCCCAGCCGGTCCTTGTAGAAGGTGCCGCCCATCTGGCTCAGCCACACGAAATCGAGGCCGAAGAAGACGATTGCCGTCGCAATGTAGGCGGTGAGAGATGTGGGCATGAAACGATCCTTTCGGGACGGCCTGGCAGGTGGGGCGACATGATTTGATGTGCGATCTTCAGAATACATAGGCGCCGCGGTCCGTTCCAGTTCAGGCGTTCCTGGAAAATTGACCGACTTTTGCCTGGGCCACGAAAGTCGGACGCAGGATTTTTACCTGAAGCCGTTATCGTGGCCACACGGAAGGGGCGGACATGCAGCGATTCGTGGATGACGGGCCGGAAACGGCGACCGGGGAGGCCGAGGGCGGCAAGGTCGCGGTGATCGGCAGTGGGATTTCGGGCCTCTCGGCCGCCTGGCTCTTGCGCCGGAGCGGGCGGCAGGTCGTGCTTTATGAGGCCGAGGGTCGGCCGGGCGGACATTCCAACACCGTGGTGCTGCCGCCGGAGAAGGGTGGGATCGCGGTCGATACCGGTTTCATCGTCTACAACGCCGCCAATTATCCCAATCTCGTCGCCATGTTCGAGTATCTCGGCGTGGCGACGGAGGCCTCCGACATGTCGTTTGCCGCCTCGCTCGACGGGGGGCGGCTCGAATATTCCGGCACGGGTCTCAACGGGCTCTTCGGCCAGCGCAGCAATCTCGTGAAGCCGCGCTTCTGGTCGATGCTGCGCGATCTCTTGCGCTTCTACCGCGAGGCGCCGGCGCTGATCGGGCAGGAGCGGGCGCTTTCTCTGACGCTCGGGGATTACCTGTCCGAACAGCGTTACGGCGAGCCTTTCGTCAAAGACCATCTTCTGCCGATGGCGGCGGCGATCTGGTCGACGACGGCGGAGGAAATGCGCGCCTATCCGGTTCTCGCCTTCGTGCGCTTCTTCGTGAGCCACGGCCTGTTGCAGCTGAAGGACCGGCCGGCCTGGCGCACGGTGAGCGGCGGCAGCCGCGAATATGTGGCGCGCATGCTCGACGGCTTCGGCGCCGATCTCCGGCTCGGCACGCCGGTCGTCGAGGTGACGCGGCAGGCGGACGGTGTCACCGTCGTCGACGACACGGGCAACCGGGACCGCTTTGCGGCCGTCGTGATCGCAAGTCACGGCGACCAGGCTCTCAACATGCTGGGCGATGCCGATGCGGAGGAGCGCGCCACGCTGTCGGCCTTCTCCTACACGCAGAACCGCGCCGTTCTGCACCAGGATGCGCGCCTGATGCCGCGCCGCCAGCGCGTGTGGTCGAGCTGGAACTATGTCGGCGAGACGGTTGCGGAGACGGCGGAGGGAGCAGACCCGAAACTTTGCGTCACCTATTGGATGAACCGGCTGCAGAACCTCGATCCGGCCTGTCCGCTGTTCGTGACGCTCAATCCGGTGCGCGAGCCGGCGGCCGAGAGCGTGATCGAAGAGTTTTCTTATCAGCATCCGCTGTTCAATGCGGCCGCCTTGCAGGCGCAGCGTGAGCTCTGGCGTCTGCAGGGGCGCCGCAACACCTTCTTCTGCGGCTCGTATTTCGGTTACGGCTTCCATGAGGACGGGCTGCAGGCCGGGCTTGCCGCCGCAGAGGCGCTTTCCGGGGCGCGCCGGCCGTGGAACGTGGCCGCACAATCTGGTCGGATCACACTTTCGCCCCATCTTGAGATGGCGCAATGACCTTTCGATCCGCCATCTATGCCGGCGATGTGGTGCACAGCCGGATGCGGCCCCGCCGCCACCGCCTGCATTATCGCGTGTTCTCGCTGCTCGTCGATCTCGACGAGCTCGAGAGCCTCAGCCGGCGCTTGCGTCTTTTCGGCTATAACCGCTTCTCTTTGTTCAGCTTTTACGATGCCGACCATGGTCGTGGAGAGACCGGTGGCTTGCGCCGTTGGGTGTCGGAACGGCTCACGGAGGCGGGCATCGAGGCCGAAGGCGGGCGGGTCGCGCTTCTCACCTATCCGCGGGTTCTGGGCTATGTCTTCAACCCGCTCAGCGTCTATTACTGCTACGATGCCAACGATCGGCTCGTTGCGATCCTGCACGAAGTGTCGAACACGTTTTCCGAAAAGCACACTTATGTGATCCCGGTGACGGGGGAGGCGCAGGAGACGATCGAGCAGGCCTGCGACAAGCTCATGTATGTGTCGCCGTTCATTCCGATGGACTGCCGCTATCATTTCCGCATCGCGCCGCCCGAGGAACGCGTTCTCGTGCGCATCGCCGAGGAAGATCGCGAGGGGCCGCTTCTCATCGCCTCGTTCGCGGGGGAACGGCGCGCCATCTCGGACAAGGCGCTGTTGCGCGCCTTCCTGTCCTATCCGCTGATGACGTGGAAAGTGACGGTCGGCATCCATTACGAGGCGCTGCGCCTGTGGTGGAAAGGCATGCCGCTCTTCCGCCACGAGAAGGCGCCGCAGCGCTACGCGTCCACGATCGTCCTGCCGCAAGCCCAAAAGGGAGACAATCCGCAATGAGCCACGCCGAACGCCGGTCCTCCGCATGGCCGGCGCTCCCCGCCGCTCTTTGGTCGCGCCTTGCCCGCCAGATCGTCGACCGAATTGCGGTCGGCGAGCTGACACTGCATTTCCCGGACGGCAGCCAGATGACGGCCGCCGGCGCCACCGCAGGCCCGCACGCCGTCATGCATATCCATCGCGGCCGGTTCTTTCTGCGCCTTCTCAACTCAGGCGCGATCGGGCTCGCCGAGGGCTATCTCGCCGAGGATTGGTCGTCGCCCGACCTTGAAGCGGTGCTGGAGCTCGCGCTCCTCAACGAGCCGGCCGTCGGCGATGCCGTGGCGCTCAACCGCCTGCAGGGGGCGTGGGAGCGCCTGCGCCATCTCGGCCGGGCGAACACCCGCCGCGGCAGCCGGCGCAACATCGCGGCGCATTACGATCTCGGCAACGAGTTTTACCGACGCTGGCTCGACGAAACGATGACCTATTCGGCGGCGTTATTCGCGCGCCCCGATGTGGATCTCGCCGAGGCGCAGCGGGCGAAATACCGCCGCATCATCGATATTCTGAAGCTGAAGCCCGGCGAGCGGGTGCTCGAGATCGGCTGCGGCTGGGGCGGCTTTGCCGAGATCGCCGCGAAGGAGGCCGATTGTCATGTGACCGGGCTCACCTTGTCACGCGAGCAGGCGGCCTTTGCGCGCGAGCGGCTCGCCGGTGCGGGACTCGACGGGAAGACGGAGATCCGTCTGGAGGATTACCGCGATACGGCCGGCTCCTACGACAAGATCGTTTCGATCGAGATGTTCGAAGCGGTCGGTGAGGCGAACTGGGCGACCTTCTTCAACGTCGTCCATCGGCGGCTGAAGGAGAACGGCCGTGCGCTCATCCAGGTGATCACCATGGACGAGGGTCGTTTCCAGCATTACCGCAAGAATGTCGATTTCATTCAGCGCTACGTCTTTCCGGGCGGGATGCTGCCGCCGCGCTCCGCTTTCGAACGCCATGCGCGCGAGGCGGGGTTCGAGATTGGCGATGCCTTCTTTTTCGGGCGCGATTATGCCGAGACGCTGCGGCGCTGGGAGAAGGCGTTTCTCGCGCACTGGCCGGCGATTTCCGAGCTCGGCTTCGACGAGCGCTTCCGCCGGCTGTGGCGCTATTATCTGACCTATTGCGCGGTCGGCTTCAAAGGCGGGCGCGTCGATGTCGGCCAGTTCCTCTTGGCGCGCGGATGAGCCTCATTTGGGGATCATGAAACGCGTCAAAAGGAAGAGAAGCGGGTAGGGGAGCGCGCGCAGGAATTTCATCGAGAGCGCCATCTGCCAGGGGAAGACGATCTCGAAGCGCTTCTTCTCGAGTCCTGTGACGATGGCATCGACGGCGCGGTCGACCGGGATCAGGAAAGGCATCGGGAAGCTGTTCTTTTCGGTGAGCGGCGTGTCGACGAAGCCCGGATTGATGACGGTGATGGCGACGCCCTTGCGCTTCAGCTCCGGCTGGAGCGATTCCGCCAGGGCGATCAGCCCCGCTTTGGTGGCGCTATAGGCGGCCGCGGTCGGCAGGCCGACATAGCCGGCGACGGAGGCGACGATCGCGACATGGCCGCGGCCGCGTTCCATGAACCGCGGCAGAAGGGGCGCGAGCCCATGCACTGCGCCCATCAGATTGACTTCGACGGTCTGGCGGAATTCGTCGGCTGAGAAATTCTCCGCCTTGCGCTGTTTGTAGGTGCCGGCGTTCAGAACGGCGAGATCGAGGGGGCCGAGCGCTTCTTCGATCGCGGCGACGGCCTCGGCGGTCTTCTCCTTGTCGGTGACGTCGAGGGGGAAGGCGAGGATGTCGCCCTTCAGGCTCTCCGCTTCGGCGGCGAGGGCCTCCAGCTTGTCGGCGCTGCGGGCGCTGACGGCCACCTTCCAGCCTTCGCGCGCCAGCCGGAGCGCCAGGGCCCGGCCGATGCCGGTGCTCGCACCCGTGATCCAGGCCGTGCGCCTTGCATGCTGGCCTCGCGTCGATCCGATTTCCATTCCGCCTCCCGCTGTCGCGACCGCCCGAAAAGGTCGCTTTGCCGTTGAACCTGTCGCGGTGACGGGCAAGGGCAATGGCAGAGACGTGCGACGCTCCCGCACAGATTGCGGATCAGAGCAGCGCTTCGACCTTTTCTTCGAGCTCGTCCTCGGTCATCGGGCCGGGTTTCCAGGCGCGGACGATGCCCTCGCGGTCGAGGATGACGGAGGTCGGAACGGCGATGACGCGGTAGCGGCGCGAGGTGATTTCGAGCTCGTCGGAGAGGAGCGGGAAGCTCACGCCGATGCGCCTTTGCGCGTCATGGATGACCTTCTGGCTCTGGCCGACATTGACGGCGAGGATTTCAAAGCCGTCCTTCTTCAGGCGCTGATAGACCTTGTCGTGCTCCGGCATCTCACGCAGGCAGGGGCCGCATTCGGCCCGCCAGAAATTTACGAGCACGACCTTGCCGCGGTAATCGGCGAGATCGACCGGCTCGCTGTCGTCGTTGAGCGCGGCGATCGCCGGGGCTTCCTGGCCGACTTCCGCCGTCTCGTCCTTCTTGTTGCAGCCGCAAAGGGCGACGGTCGTCGACAAGGCGAGGGCGGAGAGGAGCCGGATCATCACGCCACCTCGGAGGCACGGCGGACGCGGCGGCCGTGTTCGAACCAGATGGTGCGATCGGTGCGGCGGCCGAGTTCCGGATTGTGGGTGATGAGGACGATGACGCGGCCTTCACGGTGAAGCTCGGAGAAGAGCTCCATGACGAGGTGCTCGTTCTTGGCGTCGAGATTGCCGGTCGGCTCGTCGGCGAGGATCAGGGACGGCTCGTTGATGAGCGCGCGCGCGATGCAGACGCGCTGCTGTTCGCCGCCGGACAGCTGCGAGGGCAGGTGGTGGGCGCGGTCGGCGAGGCCGACACGTTCGAGTGCCCGCGTCGCCCCCTCTGGATCCACGACCGAATGGTAGTGCTGCGCCAGCATGACGTTTTCCTGAGCGTTGAGATACGGGATCAGGTGAAACTGCTGGAAGACGAGGCCGATGCGCTCGCGCCGCATCACCGCGCGCTCCTTCTCCGTGAAGGTGGACACGTCGATGCCGTCGAGGAGGTAGGAGCCCTCCGTCGGCGTGTCGAGGCAGGAGATGAGATTGAGGAAGGTCGTCTTGCCCGAACCCGACGGGCCCATGACGGAGACGAACTCGCCGGCGCGAATGGTGAGGTCGATGTGATCGAGCGCGGTGACCGTGCCGAAGCGTTTGGTCAGGCCGCGCGTCTCGATTACGGGACGGGCATGGCTTTCGGAGTTCGTCTCGAACTCCTCCAGCTCGTCGCTCGAAGCCTGGAGCATGGTCTACTCTCCCTTCAGCACTTGCGCAGGAACGATGCGGATCGCTCTGCGGATCGGGACGATGGCGGCGGCAAGCGCCGCAACAAGCGAAATGGCGAGCGTTGCCGGCACCACGATGGCGCGGAACGAGATCGCCGTCGAAAAGACCGCCTGACCGAGAAGCTGGGCGAGGCCGAAGCCGATGACGAGGCCGGCCGCGACGCCGATCAGGGACAGGGTGACGGTTTCGATCAGGAACTGGCGCATGATGGCGGAATCATCGGCGCCGAGCGCCTTCTGCAGACCGATCTCGCGCCGCCGTTCCACGATCATCGCGGTCAGGGTGGAATTCACGCAGACGGCGGTGATGACGAGAATGATGCCGGCGACGAAGGCCATCAGCACCTTGATCTTGTCGAGAAGCTCGCCGTCGGATTGCGACACCTGGCGGATGGGGCGGATGTCGAGGCCGGGGAAATCGGCTTCGACCGTGCTCGCCAGCCTATCGGCCTCCTCGCCCTCCGCCTGGATGCTCAGCATGGCGAGGTTGATGACGTTCGGCATGCCGAGGAGTTTCTGGGCGAGCGAACGGTTGACGAGGATCTGATCGTCCTCCGCTTCGCCGGTCTCCACGATGCCGCGCACGGTGAGCTCGGTCTTAAAGGAGCCGTCGTCGTTGGAGACCTCGATGGTATCGCCCGGGTGAAGGCCGAGACTTGCGGCGAGACGTTCGCCCAGCATGCAGCGGCGCTCGTCGAAATCGACGCCGATCCAATTGCCTTCGACCTGCCAGTAGGGCGAAATCTTCTGCGCGCCGGCAAAATCGAGGCCGGCGATGACGGCTTCGCGGTCCTCGACCCGGGCGACGCCGTAAAGGAAGGGCGAGGCGCCGACGAGCCGGTCGGCCGGGAGTTCGGCGATGAGCTTGCGGTAGGTCGCTTCGCTGAACGTCTTGTCGCCCTCCGCAGTGTCCGGCGCGACGATGAAGTTCGCGCCATAGGCTCTGAGCTCGCGGCTCATCTTGGCGGAGATATCGAAATAAAGGCTCGCGAGCGCCGCGATGACGGCCGCGCCGACGGCAATCGCCGTGACGGCGGCGAGAACGCGGCTGCGGCGCACCAGAAGCGCCCGCCAGAGAAGGCGCGCGCCCATGCCGCCACGGCGGACGGTGGTGGTTGGACGGTCAGCGGCGGCCATAAAGCGTCTCCACGGGAGCCAGAGCGGCAATGGTCCGCGAGGGCAGGACGGAGCCTGCGAGCGCGATCAGGATCGAAGCGATGACGACGACGAGGACGACGACACCGGGGAAGGTGATGGTGGCACCGAAGACGGTGAGGCCGATGATCTGCGAGAGGCCGGCACCGAGGGCGGCGCCGATCAGCCCGCCGATGATGCCGATGATGACGGCCTCGCCGAGAAAGAGCGACAGGATCGCCGTCTCCGATGCGCCGAGCGCCTTCATCAGGCCGATCTCGCGGCTGCGCTCCATGACGGAGGTGTTGAGAAGCGAGGAGATGGCCATCGCCGAGGAGGCGAAGGCGGCGAGCGCCACGACTGCCATCAGGAGCTGGATTTTTCCGATGACGACGCCTTCGCTGTCGGCGACCTGCCAGATGGGGCGCGCCGAGGCGTTGGGCAGGGCCTCTTCGATCTGGTGCACGATGGCGCTCACATAGGCGCTGCAATACCAGGTGTCGTATTGCTGCGCGTCGAGCGAGGAGGGATCGCTCCGCGCCTGACGGGAGAGCGAGTTCTCCGGGATCGTCAGCGCGCTGACGCTGACCGAGCCGACCTTGCCGGAAAGGCCTGCGAGATCCTGCGCGAGAGCGAGCGGGGCGACGATGCCGCCGGCTTCTTCTTCGCTCGCCGCGACGATGCCGCTCACCGTGACGTTGCGGCTCTGGCCGTCGGCGGAGGTGAGCGTGAGCGTCGCGCCGGGCTTCAGACCTCGCCTGTCCGCGAGCGTTTCGCCGACGAGAACCTGATCGAGAGAATCCTCTTCCGGCCAGGTGCCCGTCACCTGCCAGAACGGATGCGTGACGGTGACGCCGGTGAAGAAATTGTCGAAGCCTTCGACCGGCATCAGCTTGTGAAAATAGGTGCCGATCAGGGGCACATGGTCGTCTTCGGCGCTGCCGAGCGTGACGGGCAATGTGAGGAAGGGAGTGAGGCCGGTGATGTTGTTGCGCCAGAAGATGTCCTTGATCTTCGGCAGGTCGGCCTCGTTCAGATAATCACGGCCGCTCAGGGGGTTGTAATTGACGCCGCCGATCGTGAGCGGGATGGAATCGCTCTTCGGCACGACCTTGATGTTGGAGCCGTAGGCTTTCATCTCGCGGGCCATCTTGTCGCCGACGTCGATCGACAGGCTGGCGAGCGCCGTCATCAGCGTGGTGGCGAGAACGATGGTGAAGATCGCCAGAAGCTTGCGGCGCCAGTCGCGGCGGAAGGATTGCTGGAGGAGGCGTGTGAACATGATCAGTCCTCCGGCTGCCAGCTGACGCGGGCAGGTGCGAGCGGCTCGTGGCTGTATTTCTCGGGCGCGTCGCGGAAGGTGTCGTAGGATTCCTCGCCGGTGAAATAATAGGTCCGGCCTTCGAATTCGAAGCTGAAGGGGGCGTCGGTGTTGACGAGGGTCTCGCCGGTGACGGGATCGGTCACATCGGTGGAGACGACCTCGGAGAAGAAGCGGGCGCCTTTCTCGAGCTCCAGCTGTGCGATGACGATGTCGCCGTTTGCTTCCTCATGCTTCAGCGGGATCGGGTTGCAGCCGCCGGCCTTGCCGATCGAGGGGACGAAGATGCGCACGTTGCAGGCGATGCAGATGATTTCGTTGCCGCGCTGGATATAGCCTTTGTCGCCACAGATCATGCAGGCATCGTAGACCACGCCGATGGCGACATGCTCTGCGTCAAAGCGGTTGATGAGGAAGAACCGCACGCGGTGGCCGTCGCTGGAGACGTAGGCGAAACGGTGCAGCGTGCCGTCCTTCACCTGATCGACCGGGATGCGGACGGTGCCGTCGTCGTCGACGGTGACGGGCGTCGCCTCCGAAAGGCGGGGCGGCTGCGAGGCGTAAAGGTCGTAATAGAGCATCGAGGCGACGATGAAGGTCATCGCCGCGGCCAGTCCGCGGAACCAGCGCCGCTCGCCGAGCGCAAACGCCTTCAGCTTGCGCCGCTCGGTGCGCGCCTGGCCAGCGAGATCGTCGCTCAGCGTGGCGGGGCGCGGCGCGCGCAGGAGGAAGACGGCTCCGAGGACGAGGGCCAGGACGAGTTCGGCGTAAACGGCGGCTTCAGCATAATAATCGGCCTTGGCGACGAGCGAGACGCGGGCCGACGTGACCTGCAGCCAACCGACCTGCAGAAGCCCCAGCATGACATCGCCGCCCCAGACCGCCGCCTCGATGAGGACGGCGAGAACGAGGAGGCCGAGGCCGATGAGCGGCGTGCGGCTCGCGGCATGGCTGACGGCGGCGGCGAAGGCGCCGAGGGCGGCCGCCGCGATGGTCACGGCAAGGACGTTGAGGATGAGTTCGGTGTTGAGGACGCTCGTCGCCGTCAAGGCATGGGTGGTGGTGTCGTCGGCGAAGACGAGCGCCGCCTGTGCCGTCAGGATCGCGACGAGAAGCGCGAAGATCGGCAGCGCGACGAAGCGCGCCGCCGAAAAGCGCAAGGCGAAGGGGGCGGAAAGAAGGGCCAGGAGGGCGGCGGCCAGACACGCGCCCTCCATGACCATCTTCGCTTCCGTCAACGCCGCCGCGCCGTCCGCCCAGAAAAAGGCGAAAGCGCCGATCGCAATTCCTGCGATCAGCGCCGGCACGGCGATGAAGGTGAGGTGACGACGCAGCCTTTCTTCTGCGGCGAGCGTCGTTCTTGCCGCTTTCAGAAGAAGGCCCGCATAAAGCGCCGCTATGAACGTGGCGGGCCCGAAGGCGCGAAACATATCGGCGAGATAAAAACTCACGTCATCCCTCACTCACGCCCCAGGCTCCGCTTCGAAAAGCGGAGCCTGACACGTGTCATGTCGTTGTTTGCTTAGTCCTTGAGCGGGACGAAGCTGAATTCGTATTCGACGTCGAGCGGCTCGAACCAGCGGCCGACGCCCGTATCCTCGTCGGTGTGGCGGCCGAAGCCCTGCCGCGACGGCGGATCGATGTGATAGCTGAGACGGTAATTGCCGGGGCCCGACATCTTGATGTTGGAGCCGTAATGCGGCCCGTCGATGGCCACCATCGGCATCAGGTTGCCGCTCGTCACCTTGCCGGTGTCGAGGTTCTCAAGCGTATAGCCGATGGTGAGGTAGGGAATCCACTCGCCGGCACCGAAACCGTTCGGGTTGCCCTGCGTGGCGTGGATGTCGGCCTCGATATGAATGTCCGCCTGATCGGCCGGAAGGTCGATGCCGCGCGGCTCCATGTCGATCGGCGAGAGATAGACGGCCGCGATCTCCATGTTGGCCATCTCTTTGGCCTCGCCGGCCGGATATTCCTTGAATTCGGCATGGGCGGCGCTGGCCATGCCGGCGGCGAAAACCACCGCAGTCAATAACTTGGTACATCTTGCAATCATCGCCAATTCTCCTGTCTGGCGGGTGAGAAGCTTGGTCGTTGTCAGGCGGACGAATGTCCGCGCTCGGCGCCGCAGCGGAGGTCAGCCGGCATGGGCGGGCCTCCCGGAGCGGCGGACGAGGGGGATGGCCAGAAGCGCAAGGGCAATCAGCAAAAGCTGGGGCGCGAGCGTCTGGACGTAGGGGAAGATGCCGAGGAGCGGCACTTGCGGCACCCAGGCGATGAGCGTCGGCTCCAGAACTTTGCCTTCGATCAGCTCCATGACGCCTTTGCCGGCGAAGACGAAGGCGAGGTAGTAGAGGAGCGCGCTGGTGAAGATGAAGAAGGGCCGGATCGGCAGCTTCAGGGCGCCGTAGCTCATGGCGAAATAGATGATCGCGAGGAGGCCGAGGCCGATGATGAAGCCGGCGAGGATCGACGAGCCGCCGCTCGCATCGGCGCCGACGGCGAGTGCCTTGTAGAAGAGGACGGTTTCCGCACCCTCGCGGTAGACGGCGAGGAAGCCCGCGAGCCAGAGCGCCGTCAGGGAACCGGTCGACAGGGAATCGCCGATCTTGCCCTTGAGATAGGCGGTCCACTTCTGCGCTTCGGCCTTGGAGATGAGCCAGTAGCTCATGGTGAAGAGGACGACGGTGGCAATCAGCATCGTCGCGCCTTCGAGAATCTCCTGCTGCGAGGCGGCGATGTCGAAGACCCATTGCACGAGGATGGCGGTCGCGACGCTGAGGACGAGGGCGACGACGACGGAATTGTAGACGACGCGCTTCTTCTCGCGGTGGCCGATCTTCTCCAGATAGGTGAGCATCGCGGTGACCACGAGCATCGCCTCGAAGCCTTCGCGCAGGATGATGGTGAGCGAATAGACGAAGAGCGTCCACGGGGAATCGGCGGTGCCGCCGCCGAGCTGTTCCGCGGCAGTCGCGAAATCCGTGTTTGCCGTGGCGAGGTCTTCTTCGAGCGCTGCCGGCTCGAGGCCGCCGCGCATGGCGCCGACGAGCTTGGTGAAATGGCCTTCGAGCTTCGTCTTGAACGCCGTGTCGCGGGCGCCGATCGCGGCTTCCATGCCGCTGCCTTCGAAGACGTCGAAATAGGTGTCCTGAACCTCGCCGATCGCCTTGCGGGTGTCGCCGGCGTGGTAGGTTTCGATTGCTGCCGCGAGCCGCTCGTCGATGGTGCCGATGACGCTCTGCCAGTCCTTGGAATTTGCGGACGAGGCGGCCGTCGCCCGGTTTTCCATGCCGGGCAGGAGAGGCAGGCCCGGAAGGTCGTCTTCGATGTCGGCAACAAGAATGTCGCCCGAGGCACGCACCATGCGCGCCGGCTTGCCGTCTTCGACGAGACCGAGGATGCGGGTGAATTCGGCGTTGAACTCGGCGTCCTGGCGCTGCGAGACGTGACGGCGGATGACGGTTTCGAGGAGGGAATTCTTGTAGCCTTCGAACTGCGCCTGGGTGATCAGCGCCTTGGCCTTGTCGGCATTGCCGTTTTCATAGGCGCCGGCCGCGTCCGACATCAGCTTGCCGACATGATCGACCGCCTGCTGCCAGTAGGGTTCGACCGTCTTGGGTGCGGCGTCTGCCGGGGGATTTGCGGAGGCGTCGGCCGTGGTTGCGGCATGGCCCGTCTCCGCCTTGATGTGCACGCCCTCTTCGAGCTGCGGCACGAGCTCTTCGAGAGCTGCGATCTGGGCTTCGATGCGCTCGCGCACCGTGGCTGCCGGGACGCCGTCGATGATCGCCTTGCGAATGTCGCCGAATTCCGCCTCCAGCTCGTAGCTGCGCCTGGCCGAGATGTTGATGCGGATGGGGCCTTCAAGATTTTCGAAGATTTCGAAGTAAGAACCCTGGACGAGATCTTTGGCGGTGTCCGCATCGCCGGCGTCATAGCTGTCGGCAGCTTTCGCCAGGCGCTCTTCAATCTTGCTCACCAGGCCGCGATAGTCGGGTTCGGCGGCATAAGACGGCGCGGCAAAGAAGGCCGCGAGCAGAAGCACAACCAGGAGCGCCGGCCAGGCAAAAGACGAAAGCGGGGGGCGTGCCTTCATCTTTCGCCTGCCGGCGTCGGGAAACGCACTGCGATCGGGTGCGACAGCCGCAAGCGGCAGGGGTTGCGTTTCCGACAGCATTTAAGACCTCGTCCAAAGAACAGTTTGGGGTTAGCTCTTCTTGACTTTTAGAGTCAACATTGATTTGCAGCGACCAAATGTCCGTCGCGCAAGACGTCGCGATGGTGGGAGACAGCGGAGGGCCGCAGGCCTATGAACGACAAGAACAAAGTGATCCGGCCGACGGACGACGAGGCACGGAGCCTCGCCAAGCGGCTCATCCGTATGGCCCGTTTCGGCGCGTTGGCGACGCTCGAGGCGGAAAGCGGTCACCCGCTTGCCACCCGCACGGCGCTTGCTACCGATATGGATGGTACACCGATCATTCTGATCTCGGAACTCTCCGCGCATCGCCAGGCGCTCATGTCAGATCCGCGCTGCTCGCTGATGGTGGGCGAACCCGGCAGGGGCGACCCTTTGGCGCATCCCAGGCTGACCATGATGGGCAAGGCGCGGCGGGTCGATGCGGACGATCCGGCGCATCCGCGGCTTAAGCGCCGCTATCTCGCACGCCAGCCGAAGGCGCAGCTTTACGTGGATTTCGCCGATTTCGCCTTCTTCCGCATCGAGCCGGAGCGGGCGAGCCTCAACGGCGGCTTCGGCAAGGCGTTTCTGCTCGACCGCGCGGATTTCGTGCTGCCGGCGGACCTCGTTCAGGAGCTGGAGCCGGTCGAGTATGGGGCCGTCAAGCATATGAACGAGGATCACCGCGAGGCGATCGGGCTCTACGCGACGGTTCTGTGCAAAGGCAAAGCCCCGGCCGATGAATGGTGGATGGCTTCTCTCGATCCGGAAGGGGCCGATCTCGTCTCCGGCGATCTCGTGGAGCGGCTCGTCTTTCCGGAGAGACTGGCGTCCCCACAGGATTTGCAGCCGATGCTGGTGCGGCTCGCCAAAGAGGCGCGGGTGCGGCAGCCGGCGGCCTGAGGAGGGCGCCGCCGGGGAGCGTGGCGAGGGGGCGCCGCCGGGAAACGTCTCAGTGGCAGGCGGCGCAGCGCCCCTTGATTTCCAAAGTGGTGCGGGTCGGAACGAAATCGTGCTCGCGGCTCCAGGCGGCGAGCCGGCTCTGCAGGACCGGGTCGCAGAATTCCTCCACCCGGCCGCAGGCTTCACAGATGGCGAAGGCGACGGTTTCGCCGCCATGCTCGGCCGCATGCGAACAGGCGACGAAGGCGTTCAGCGATTCGATGCGGTGGACGAGCTTGTGCTCGGTCAGCTTGTCGAGGGCGCGATAGACCTGGAGCGGGGCCCGCAGCCCCTCGGGACGCAATTCGTCGAGGATCTGGTAGGCGCTGAGCGGGCTCTTGGCGTGGGTCAGAACCGACATCACCAGCGACTGGTTTTTGGTCAGGGCGGGCGTTTCATGCATTGTCTCACTCCGTTCCCGTGACTTCTTCGGCCTGGCTGCGCTCCGGCTCGACCATCTTCCATGTGAGGCTTGCCAGGAACAGGATCAATGCGGCGACGACGATCGAGGGGCCGGAGGGGGTGTCGAATTCGAGGGACCCGAAGAGGCCGCCCGAGGCTGCGAGCGCGCCGACGATCGCCGCGATCACCGCCATCCGCTCCGGCGTCGAGGCAAAGCGGCGCGCCGTTGCCGCCGGAATGATGAGCAGCGAGGTGATGAGGAGGACGCCGACGATCTTCATCGCTCCGGCGATGACGGCCGCCATCAAGAGCATGAAGACGAGGCGGGCGCGCTCGGTCGCGAGGCCTTCGGCGACGGCGATTTCCGGCGAGATCGTGCCGGCGAGAAGCGGGCGCCAGATGGCGACGAGAATGGCGAGGACGACAGCGCCGACGCCGTAGATGAGCATCACGTCGGTGCGCGAAACGGCAAGGATGTCGCCAAAAAGGTAGCTCATCAGATCGATGCGGATCCAGGTCATGAAGGCGATCAAGACGAGACCCAAAGCGAGCGTCGAATGGGCGAGGATGCCGAGAAGCGCATCGGCGGGGAGCGAGCGGTTGCGCGACAGGGCCACGAGGCCGAGCGAGGCGGAGGTGGCGACGGCGAAGACGCCGAAGGTCAGGTTGATGTCGAAGAGAAAGGCGATGGCGACGCCGAGAAGGGCGGAATGGGCCATGGTGTCGCCGAAATAGGCCATGCGCCGCCACACGACGAAGCAGCCGAGCGGGCCGGCGACGAGTGCAACGCCGATGCCGGCGAGGAGGGCGCGGACGAAGAAATCATCAAGCATGGCGGTGGCCTCCCTCCGTGCCGGTGCGGACCGGCCGAGAGAGAGTGTTGTCCTCCACATCGTCGCTGTTGGCCGACTGGGGGGCGGCGGCGTCGTGAGTATGCGCGTGATGGTGGCGGTAGATCGCGAGCGTTTCGGAGGCGCGCGGCCCGAAAAGACGCTGATAGGCTTCGCTCGCGGCCACCTGTTCCGGCGGACCCGAGCAGCAGACATGGCCGTTCAGGCACAGAACCCTGTCCGTCTGCGCCATGACGATGTGGAGGTCGTGGGAAATCAACAGGATTCCGCAGTCGAGCCGGTCGCGGATCTGGCCGATCAGATCGTAAATCGCGATCTCGCCGGTGAAATCGACGCCCTGAACCGGCTCGTCGAAAACGAGGAGGTCGGGCTTGCGAATGAGCGCGCGGGCGATCAGGACACGCTGGAATTCCCCGCCGGAGAGCTGCTGCAGGGCGGCGCCGGCGAGATGCGCCACGCCGGTTTCGGCGAGGGCTGAGGTGATCGCATCGGCCGGAAAACGGGCGGTCAAGGCCATGAAACGGCTGACCGACAAGGGCATGGTGCGGTCGATCGTCAATTGTTGCGGCACATAGCCGACCGTCAGTTTCGGGGCGCGGCGGATCTCGCCTTCGTCAGGCGCGATGACGCCGAGGAGCGATTTCGCAGTAGTGCTCTTGCCGCTGCCGTTCGGCCCGATGAGCGTGACGATTTCGCCGCGACGGATGGAGAGATCGACGCCCCGCACCAGCCATTTGCGGCCCCTGCGCACGCCGAGACCTTCGATCTCGACGAGGAGGTCGGCGTCCTTTCCGTTTTTTTCGCTGCGCATCATCGTCTCCGGTTGCCGCGCTCTATGGCCCATGTTATAGGGTTACGCAAGGTATGTAATGTAATAACATATCTGACTTGTACAATTCAGAGGTCGATTTCATGCGCAAAAGGCATCCTCTTGCATCCCTCGCTCAGGGGCTTGCGGCAGGACTCGTTCTATCCTGGGGCACGCAGGCGATGGCCGCGGCTCCCGATGTCGCCGTCTCCATCAAGCCCGTGCACTCGCTGGTCGCGGCCGTCATGGAGGGGGTCGGAAGTCCGCATCTCATCGTCGCGACCGGTTCGCCGCACGATTATGCCCTGAAGCCGTCGGATGCACGGGCCTTGGAGGGGGCGGACATCGTTTTCTGGGTCGGACCGGAAATCGAGGCGTTTCTGACGGAGCCGCTTGAGACGATCGCGCCCGATGCCAAGAAGATTGCGCTGTCGCGGGCGCCCGGCGTCACGCTTCTGCCGCCGCGCGAAAATGGCGCTTTCGAGCCCCACGACCACGACCACGACCATGACCATGAGCATGACGCGGATGGCGCTCATGAGGAGGCCGGGCACGACCATGAGGCCGACGCGCATGCCAGCGACGAGCATGCGGACAATGATCATGCCGGGCATGACCATGAAGGCGAGATCGACCCGCATTTGTGGCTCGATCCGGAGAATGCGAAGGCGATGGTGAACGAGATCGAGACGGAGCTTGCCGACATCGATCCCGACAATGCTGCGACCTATGCCAGGAACGCCGACAAAACGCGCGAGCGGCTCGACAGCCTCACATCGGAGCTTTCCGACGAACTCGCCGGACTGAAGGGCAAGCCCTTCATCGTCTTCCACGACGCCTATCAGTATTTCGAGAAGCGGTTCGGGCTGGAAGCGGCCGGTTCCGTCACCGTGAGCCCGGAAGTCTCTCCCGGCGCGCAGCGGGTTTCGGAGATCGCTGCGAAGATCCGCAATCTCGGGGTCGTCTGTGTTTTTGCCGAGCCCCAGTTCACGCCGAAGCTGATTGCGGTCGTCACAGAAGGCACGGACGCCAAGAGCGGCGTGCTCGATCCGCTCGGCGCCGACCTCAAGGCGGGACCCGACCTCTATTTCGAGCTGCTCGAGGAGAATGCCGCGGCGCTTCAGGAGTGCCTTGGCTGACGACGCCCCAATCCTTGGACGGATTGGATGAAAGGCGCTATTGCCTGTCCCTATGAACGACGAAGCGATGGCCGGGACAGGCGAGCGTGAAGGACGCGTCTTATACGTGAAGGCGCAGGACGGGCTGAAGCTCGCCCTGCGCCTTTATGGCGACTGGCAGAGCCCGGCGCTGCCGCTCGTCTGCCTGCCGGGTCTGTCGCGCAACGGGCGCGATTTCGACAAACTGGCGCGGTTCTTTTCGGCCCATGCCGACACGCCGCGGCTGGTCGCGGCGCTCGATTACCGCGGACGCGGATTGTCCGGCTACGATCCCGACTGGACGCATTACACGCCGATGGTGGAGGCCGACGACGTTCTCGCCGTCACGACGGCGCTCGGCATCGAGAGGGCGATCCTCGTCGGAACCTCGCGCGGCGGCATCATTACGATGATCATGGGCGCCATGCGCCCCGGCCTGATCGCGGGTGTCGTCCTCAACGATATCGGCCCCAAGATCGAGGGAACTGGCCTCGCGCGCATCAAGAACTACCTCTCCAATATGCGCACGCCGCAATCGATGGCGGACGCCGAGAAGATGGTTCGGAAGATCGCCGGCCATTCCTTCACCAGCCTCAGCGATGACGATTGGCGCGCCTATACCGAGGCGCTGTTCGTGGAGCGCGATGGGGCGATCAAGCCGGATTACGATCCGAAGCTTCTGAAGACCGTTGCCACGCTCGATCTCGAAGAGGCGGTTCCGACGCTCTGGCCGCAATTCGACAGCCTGCGGCACGTGCCGCTGTTGTCGATCCGTGGCGAGAATTCCGATCTGTTGACCGCTGCGACCGTGGAAGAGATGGCCTGGCGCCATCCCGGCATGGAGCGGCTGACGGTCGAAGGGCAGGGGCATGCGCCTCTGCTGCGCGATCAGCCGACGCTCGATCGGATCGCGGCGTTCGCGCGCCGTTGCGATCTCCATCAGCCTGCGAAGCCATAGAGGCGTCGCCGGACTCTCCCTGAGACTTTCGTGAAGCACCTGTGCCGTCGCGATAAAGGTCGGGGTGGCTCATGTCCTGGCTTCGGGAGAGGGCAGCGGCGGCGCTTGAGGCTTCATCATTGGGCAGGCTGAGAAGCCCGCCGAACTCTGCCCCGTTCGCACGGCCTTCTGTCGCTCTGCCAAGTTCGTTTCGCGCAGTTCCGATCAGCCGGGCCGATTGGGCCCTGGCCGAGCCTGCATGTTCGTCCGAATGGGGGGGAGCTGAGGCCTGTCCCGCAAGCCTTATAGGATTTCACGCAAAGGGTGCTGCCCTTTGACGCTCCGAAAATCCGCAGAGTCGAGAGAAGCCGAGCCGCTGGCTCAAAAGAAAAGGCCCGGCGTTGCCGCCGGGCCTTCCCAATTCCGATCGCTTGAAGCGATTAGAACGTGCGCTGTGCGCGGAACATCACGCCCCAGATGTCGTCCGGATCGGAGGAGTCCGCAAACTCCCAATCGACGTTGTTGTAGGCAACTTCGACGCCCATCAGGAAGCCAGAAACCGGCGTCCAAGCGACGTTACCCGAGATGCCGTAGAAGTCGAGGTCACCAAGGGCTTCGTAGTCGATGTCCGTGTAGGACGCATTCAGAGACGCCGTCCACTGCGTGGCGAAGTCAGCCGAAATGCCGCCGCGGACGTTCCAGGCCTTCGTCAGCTCGAGGGAGCCGTCTTCGTCGATGGTCACGTCAGAGAGCGTGTTCTCGAGGATGAGGCTGTTCACGCCGGCGGTGATGTAGGAAACAGCACCCTGCGTGTAGTTGGCCTGAACCGAAGCCTCGAAGCCCGTGCCCGGGATGCCGGCGGTCACGCCAGCGCCGATGGCCCAGCCGAGATCGCTGTCGTCGTCGTCGAGCAAGCCGAGGTCGTCAGACACGGAGTCGACGCCGGTGTCGTGAAGGACACCCATGATCTGGGCCGAACCCCAGCCCTGATCGACGCGCACGTTGGCGACGACGTCCGGGAATTCCTGACCGTCGATGACAACGCCATCGAAGTGCGCACGACGGCCGCCGGAAGCGGCGTCTTCGAACGACAGCGTGGCGGAAACGCCATTGCCGACGTTGAAGGTGTACGCGAACAGCGTCTGCTCGGTCGTGTTATCGTCGATGCCGATACGCGTGCCGTAGCCGTAGGTGCCGAAGAAGTCGAAGAACGACGAGGCATGACCGACGGTGAGCGTGCCCATGTCATTCGAGAGCTGGATGAAAGCGTTCTCGAGGTACTGGCCCTCATCGTAGTTGTCGGCGAAGCTCGACGGGCCAATCTGGAGCGAAGAGCTCACATAGGCGCGCAGAAGACCGAAATCGGTCTGCGTACGAGCGTCGAGGCGGACATAGCCACGAGCACGCGAGGTGAACTCGTTGAACGTGTCGCCCTGGTCGTCGCCATTGACGTAGTGCGCTTCAACGCGCACCCGACCGCCGACCTTCAAGCAGGTGTCGGTGCCCGGGATGTAGTAGAATCCAGCGCCAAACGCGTCGCAAATCCGCACGTATTCAACCGGCTCCGCGACCGGCAGATCGGCGGCCTGTGCTCCGGTGACGGCCATCACAGCAGCCGCCGAGCCGAAAAGAAGGCTCTTGAGTTTCATTTGTAGACCTCCAGTCCAAGTTGCACGAGCCGGGGGAGTTGCGTTCCAGTCCGCGCCGTTGTTGGCATCGGTTCTGAGTGGCGTCCCCCGCCCCTCAACCTTCTCCGTTTCGAAGAAGTGGGCTGCCTCGTGGCTGCCTGAGGCCACACTATTCATCCGCCCTGCACAGGCAACATCAGAATGCCCGCGCTGCCGGCTTTGGCAATCGATGTTGCACAATTGCCACGAAGCAGGCCCCAAACCCTAAGAAAGCCTTAACGTGGACGCCGTTTCGCGGCTCTTTCCCGCCTCTGGGGGCCTTACGCGCATCCCGTTCGGGGTGGTGACGGAGAGAATCGTGCGCCGAAGCCACACATTTTGGATGGGCTCAGATTCGGATCAGGCGAATCTCTGTTGCGTCAGCGGGGCCGCGTGGAGGGGAATCACCGGGGAGGCGAATCTCTCTTCGAAAACCTGGGGCGGCATCGGTGCTCCGGACAAAGGACCCTGAAGGCGGTCACAACCGGCGGCTGCCAGAGCCCGCCGCTGCGCCTCCGTCTCGACACCTTCGGCGATGACCATGAGGTTGAGGCTGTCGGCGATGCGCATGACCTTGCGGATGAGGGGAGGCGGCTCGGCTGCGATATCGCGCATATGCGCCGGATCGATCTTGATCTCGTCGAAGGGCAGCGCTTTGAGCTGGGCGAGGCGCGTGAGGCGGGCGCCAAGACTCTTGAGAGTGAAGCGCACGCCGGAACGGCGCAGCCGATGCATCTTGTCGGCGAGCGCCACATCGTTCTTGCCGACGATGATCTCCGGCAATTCGAGCGTGAGGCGCCTGGGATCAGCGCCGGCATCCAGAAGAAAGCGGTTGATCCGTCTGACGGCGCCGCGTTCGTGCAGCATGCGCGTGCTGACACCCACGGAAAGCGACAGCCGGCAGAGTTCCGGCCTTGTGCCCCATCTGCCGAGGAGCGCGCAGGCCTGAGCGATCGCCTGGCGCGTCAGGGCTTCTGCCTGCCCGGCCTCTTCGGCGAAGCTTGCCAGCTCCTGACGTCGGAAAGTCCCCCATCTTTCATGGTGCCAGGAGGGCAGGAGCTCGGCGCCACGGCAGTTGCCGTCGACATCATATTGAGCGTCGAGCAGGAACTCGATGTCGCCGCTGTCGATCGCACGGCGAAAGTCGGCGATTGCGCCGACATGCTCGCGGGCGGGGTTTCGCGTTGCGGCGCTGAAGACGCTGAGGCCGTTGCGGCCGGCGGCCTTGGCTTCGTACATCGCGAGATCGGCGCGTTTGAGGAGTTCTTCCGGATCGCTCTCGCGTCCGTCCAGCAAGGTAAGGCCGATCGAGCAGGTGGTCTGAAAGCGCTGCTCGTTGAGGAGGCAGGGCTGGTCGACCGCCTGCAGCACTTTCCGCGCCACCCTGTCGGCGTGGTGCATCGCCTGCGCTTCCGTATCCCCCAGATCCTGCAAGAGCACGACGAACTCGTCGCCCCCGAGCCGGGCGACGGTATCGAGCTCGCGCAGGCACAGGCGCAGACGCTGGGCGGTGCTGGCAAGGAGCAGGTCGCCGACATCGTGGCCGTAGCTGTCGTTGATGACCTTGAAATTATCGAGATCGATGAAGAGGAGGGCGCCGAAGCTTTTGCGCCGCCGGCTCGCGGCGAGCGCCATCGCCAGCCTGTCGCGCAGCATCTGCCGGTTCGGCAGGCCGGTCAGCGAATCGAAATAGGCGAGCTCATAGATCTGCCGCTCATTGGTCTTGAGGGCGGTGACATCCGAAACGAGGCCGTGCCAGAGGACGGAGCCATCGGGCTCGCGGTCGGGCACGGCGCGACCGGAAAGCCAGATCGTGCCGCGATAGGGATGATTGACGCGAAATTCCAGCGCCCAGGGCGTCATGCGGGTTGCCGAGCGCAACAGGCTCGCCGACAGACGCAGGCGGTCGTCGCGATGGACGGCGGCGAGGAGAGGAGAGGCGTCGTTGCGCACGTCCTCAGGGGCGACCCCGAAAAGCGGTTCAAGGCCGAGACCGGCATAGGGGACCGCACTGGTCGCGTTCGGCCGCCGCCGCAGTTGAAAAAGACAGGCCGAAATGACGGCGCCGATCCGTTGCAGGCGCTCATGCAGCTTTAGCTGTTCGATCGTTCCGGTCACCTCGCGGACGGTCCCCTCATAATAGAGTGTCTCGCCGGTCGCCGGGTCGCGTACGAGATGGGCGTTCTCCTCCACCCAAATGCGCTCGCGCGTCTTGTGACGGTAGACCTCGGAGATGAACCTCTCCACCCGACCATGTTCGCGCAGGGCGGTCTGGAACTCGGCCCGCCGCGTCGGGTCGACGTACCATTCGGTGGCGATGTCGTGGACATTCGCCAACATCTCCGCCTCGCTGTCGTAGCCGTTGAGGCGCACGAGGGCGGGATTTGCCGCGAGCTGGCGGCCGTCGATGGATGAGCGGTACACGCCCTCCTGTATGTTCTCGTAGATGGCGCGGAACGTCGCCTCCGGCTCTTGCTCGATCCGGGGAGCCGGGGCCTGCGCGGCCTCGGGCGAGATGCCGTGAAGGATGGCGACACATTCATCGGCACGCGTGCCGCCGCTCGTGAAGGCGCTCAGCGTGAGATTGACCCGCACGGGACAGCCATTGCCGCCGATGCAGTGCATTTCGCCGCTGCATTCCGAAAGAGCCCCGCAGCTGAGGCTCGTCAGGCGCTCGCCCCAGATATTGCGCTCCTCTGGAACGGCGAGAGAGATCAGCGAGCGGCCGGCGAGCCCCTCCGGCTCGAAGCCGAGCAGGGCGGCGCAGCGGTGGTTGATGCGGGTGAAGCCGCCGTCGGTGAAACGGATCTGAGCCGCGGCGACGACGTTCTGATCGAACAGAGAGGCCGGTGCGCTCGTCTGAAGCGCATTCGACTGAGGCGCGCTCGTTTGCGGCCCACTCGCCTGCGGGCGCGCGGCGGAACGCGGAGGCGGCTCAGAATCCCCGACAGCCCTCGCACTCGCCGCTTGTTCCCCCATCGGCTCGTCCTCTCCAACCACCAGCGCAGATTCCCCCAGGCTTATGACCAATTCCCTAGAGGAATGGCGCGACCTGAACCTGTTTGGTTAGTGGGTGAATATAATGTTAATTCTGACCGAGTATTTGTATTGTCTCCACCTGCAAATGTAAAACAGGTTCTACTCGCCTATCAATTGTTCTTTTGTACGATTATCACGTCGCTCGATAATTTTGAGGCCCGGCGGCACGCGGGCCGATGCCGGTCGGCGAGCGTCGCATCGCAAGCACAGCGTGCGAGCCCGTTTTGGGGCGATGCTGCCCGTCTCGGAAGGCCGGTTGCTGGCGGCAGAGGGTGCAGTGAGGGTGCGGGTGAGGGGCGGCGCGTGAAAGGGCTAACGGACCGGGTCGCCGTGCGCCAGATCCTTGGAGATGGAGAGCGTGTGGCCGAGGCGGCTGCGATAGGCCTGGAGGTTTTCCATCACCTTCTGGACGTAGTTGCGCGTCTCGTCGAAGGGGATGCGCTCCACCCAGTCGACGGGATCGGTCTCCGCACCGCGGGGGTCGCCGTAGCGTTTCACCCAGTCGATGGCGCGGCCGGGCCCGGCATTATAGCCCGCAAAAGTCATTATATATGAGCCGCGCAGATTGGTCAGAAGTTCGCCGAGATGGGCGGCGCCCAAGGTGGCGTTGTAAGCGGGGTCGCTCGACAGGCGCACGAGAGAGAAGGGAAGGCCGATCTGCCGCGCCGTAGAGCGCGCGGTCGCCGGCATGAACTGCATCAGCCCGCGCGCTCCGACATGGCTGGTGGCCGACGGATTGAAGGCGCTCTCCTGTTTGGAGACCGCATAGAGAAGTGCGCGATCGACGATCGCCGGCTGCGGAATGTCCGGCGGGACGACGATGAGCGGCGCGCGCAGGGCCCCGACCTCGACGCCGCGGGCATCGGCGCGGGCGGCGGCGAGCATGCCGTAATGCGGTTCGTTGATGCGCCGGGACAGCGTATCGAGAAGGGAAAGCTCGCCCGGACTCTCGACCTTGTCGCCGAGCGCCATGAAAAAGGCGCGGGTGCGGAAATTGTGCTGTGCCGCCGCGAGGCGCTTGATGGCGTGCACTTCCGGCCTTGCGGCAAAGCGCAGCCTGTCGAGGGCGGTCGGGCGCGGCCGGAGTTCGAGCCCCGTATGGGTGAGGCCCAGAGCTTCGCGCGACAGCTGACCATAATATGTGGCGCCATGGCGGGCGGCGACGGAATAGGCCTTGGCCGCCTGATCGGCATGGCCGCTCGCGGCATGGGCGCGACCGAGCCAGTAATAGCCGCGCGCGATGGAGCGCGGCTGCGTGGCGACGGCGGCGATCCTCGCAAAATGCGCCCGCGCGGCACGCGGGGAATCGAGATAGCGCAGTGCCAGCCAGCCGGCATGGAATTCCGCTTCGACGATCGCCTCCGGCGATTGCGCGGCATGGGTGGCGGCGACGGAATAAGCGAGGGCGGGGTAGCCTTCTTCCAGAAGCATGCGCGCCAGATCCTTGCGCAGCTCCCACCACCGGTCGGCATCACCCAGCCTGGTGCCGTCGCGCTCCACCAGGCTCATGCGCAGAGCGGCTTCGACAAGCTGGTCTTTGCGAATGAGCATGAGGATGCGGGCGTATTCCCAGGCGGGCTCTCCACGGAAACGCGTCTTGATGGCCATCAGGCTCGCGGTCGAGCCGCCGCGGTCGACGGCGGCGGCGACGGCACGCGCCAGCTGGTCGTAGCCCGGACCGATCGCCTGGCCGACACGGATCGCCTCGCCGGTGCGCTTGTGCAGGAGAAGTCTGCGGAAGCGGTAGAGGTGGTCTTCTTTTGAGAGCGCGTCGGCATGCTCGGCCAGAATATGCGCCATCTGCGTGCTCGACAGCGATTCCTCGCGCCAGATGCGGCGAACGATTTTCCGGCTGCGCTTGTGCCAGCCGCGCTCCGAATAGATGTCGGCGAGCCGCAGCCAGCCATCATCCGTCATCGGCGCGCCTTCGGCGTAGAAGGCGAGAAGGGCTTCGCCCGTCGGATGCGTGCGCAGGAGCGCCTGTTCGGCGCGCAGCCTGAGGAGGTCGGGATCGGGCCAGTCCGGGTGGTCGCGCGCGACTTCCTCGATCGTGGCCGGGGCGAGGCCGGAGAAGGGCGCGCGGGCGACGAAGAAGCGAATGAGTTCGCGGTCGAACGCGTTCGGCAGGGTCTCGGAGAAGGCGAGTGCGCTCGTATAGGCATCGGCCGTCACGAGATCGAGGCCGCGCTTCAGGAGGTCGGCCTGCGAAAAGCCGTAAGGCGGGCGATCGTTCTTCATCCGGTTCAACCGCTCAGCCGCGACACCCATCGGAATCGGACGCGGGCGCGGCGCCAGAAAGGCGAGCTCCTGCGATCCGGTCTTCTCTGCAGCGTTCTCTTGTGACGGGGCCGGCTTCTCCGTTTCGGCCGAGAGCGTCTCGCCGGTTCCGATCGAGCCGGTGGTCGTTTCGGGCTCGACGCTGGCCGAGGCGTCCCCATCCGTCTCCTGGGCCGGGTTTTCATCGGCGCCGACGGATGCGGTGTCGGCAGCGGCGGTTTCTTCAGGCGCAGCGTTTTCGGGGGCCGCATTCTCGGCGGTCGAATCTTCGGACGCCGAGGCGGGTGTCGCCTTCGCTTCCGCGACATCGCCCGGCTTTGCGTCTGAGGTTGCGGTGCCGGTGGCGGTGGCGTCTGCGGCAGGGCGAGGCGCGGGCATGGCTTCAACGCTCGCCGGGGCCTTTTCCACCGGGCGCGGCTTCGGCAGCATCGGCGTTGCGGGTGCGGCGGTCGCCACGGGGGCGGCAAGCACGAGCAGAAACTCCCCAGCCGCGATGGCCAGGGCGAACGCTGCGGCGATCGCCGCGAGTTTCCTGCTCGGCAAGATCACGTGTTCGGTTCTGCTTCCTTGCGGCCCCAGAGCGGAGGCGGTGCGCTTGCTCTTGCCAGGATGCGCCACTATCGTCCGCCGCCACAGTCAAAAGGACAGAATTTTTGGGCCAAGTTATGTTCAAGGGGTCAATTCCGGCGCTGGTGACGCCCATGCGCAACGGTAATGTCGATGAAGAGGCGTTCCGAAGCTTCCTGGAATGGCAGATCGGTGAGGGCAGCCACGGCTTCGTGCCCGTCGGCACGACCGGCGAATCACCGACGCTGTCGCATGCCGAGCACAAGCGGGTGGTGGAATTGTGCGTCGAGGTCACGGCCAAAAGGGTGCCGGTGATCGCCGGGGCCGGCTCCAACAATACGCGCGAGGCGATCGAGCTTGCCGAACATGCGGAGAAGGCGGGTGCCGATGCCGTGCTGGTGGTGACGCCCTATTACAACAAGCCGAGCCAGAAGGGCCTCTACGCGCATTTCAAGGCGGTGGCGGACGCGATCTCCATCCCGATCATCATCTACAACATCCCGCCGCGCTCGGTGATCGACATGAGCGTGGAGACGATGAAGCAGCTCTTCGAGGATTGCCCGAACATCACCGGCGTCAAGGACGCGACGGCCAACCTCGTGCGCGCCAGCCTGCAGCGCCAGGAGATCGGCACGGAGTTCAATCAGCTCTCCGGCGAAGACCCGACGGCGCTCGGCTTCATGGCGCATGGCGGGCATGGCTGCATTTCGGTGACGGCGAACGTCGCGCCGAAGCTCTGTTCGGAATTCCAGAAGGCCTGCATGGCGGGCGATTTCTCGACCGCGCTCAACTATCAGGACCGGCTGATGCCGCTCCATCGCGCATTGTTCCTTGAGCCGAGCCCGGGACCCACCAAATATGCACTCTCGGCGCTCGGAAAGATGAGCGAGGAAGTGCGCTCTCCGATCACCACGATCGGAGAGGAGACCAAGAGCGAGGTGCAAGACGCGCTTCGCCATGCCGGGCTCCTCAATTAACGCAAGGTTGCAGTTGGATTTCGATGGCGAAGAAGACGACGACGAACAACAAGGTTGTGGCCGACAATCGGCGCGCTCGTTTCGATTACGAAATCGGCGAGACGATCGAGGCTGGCCTGCAGCTCGTCGGAACGGAGGTGAAGAGCCTCCGGCAGAACAAAGCCAATATCGCGGAATCCTATGTGAGCCCGGAACGCGGTGAGGTGTGGCTGATCAACGGCAACATCCCGGAATATGTCCAGGCGAACCAGTTCAACCATGATCCGCGACGCAAACGCCGGCTGCTCTTGCATCAACGCGAGATCGACCGGCTGTCGCAGAGCGTCGACCGCGAAGGCATGACCATCGTGCCGCTGCGGCTTTATTTCAACGATCGCGGCATCGCCAAGCTCGCGATCGCGCTCGCCAAGGGCAAGAAGACCCACGACAAGCGCGAGACCGAGAAGAAACGCGACTGGCAGCGCGAGAAGAACCGGTTGTTGAAGGAGCTCGGCTAGCCGGGCTCCTGCTGAGGCTCAGGGGCGGCTCAGGAGAGGAGCTCGCTTGAGCTTGCGCGTCTTTCGGCGAGATAAAGCGCCCGGGGCGGAACGGCGACGCCGGCGAGCAGGAATGCGAACACCATAAAAGCTGCGGCCATCAGATTGAAGCGCCGCACCGGCGCGCCGAAATCCTTCAAAATTTCCAGAGCTTCCTCGGCCTGGCTCGATGGCACGCGCAAGGCGACGCCGCCGAGTGCAACGCTGTAATGCCAAGCGACGGAGGTGTGCTGCTGCGCCACCGGCACCACGACAATGCCGTGGGCCTTAAGCATGGAGATGGCGAGCGATGTCTGGCTCGGACCATAGACATACGCGATCGTCGTCAGATCTTGTGTCGGCTCGGCCATGCCCTTCCCCCCCATTTCGATGAATGGCGTAGCCTTTCAATCAATGTCGCGGCAAGGTTGCGCCGATGTCTGAATGCCGGCTGGAATTTCTTGGTTAGCGAACGATTAACGCGGCTTACTCCAAGAGATTGCGGATCTCCGCGAACACGCCTTTGAACATTTTTTCCGTCAGAACACCGGTGTTCGTGTTGTAACGCGAGCAATGGTAGCTGTCGAAAAGGCGGAGGCCGCCTGACGTCTCGTGTGGGATTTCGTGCACCGCTCCATGGCCGAAGGGCGCGTCCTTGAGGCGCAGGCCGAGGGTGCGCACGACGCTGTCATGGGCGATGCGCCCGAGCGCCAGGATGGCCGCAAGATCGGTGTGGCGGGCGATGGTCGCGGCGAGGAATGGCCGGCAATTGTTGATCTCCGCGCCGACCGGCTTGTTCTGCGGCGGCACGCAGCGCACCGCATTGACGATCGCCGCATCGACCAGTTCGAGCGTGTCGTTGGGATCGGCGCGGTATTCGCCGCGCGCGAAGCCATATTCGATCAGCGTGTCGTAGAGGAGATCACCGGCATAATCGCCGGTGAAGGGACGCCCCGTGCGATTGGCGCCGCGCAGGCCCGGCGCCAGACCGATGATCAAGAGCCTGGCCGAAGAGGGGCCGAAGGTCGGCACGGGCGCGTTGTGCCAGGACGGCTCTTTGGTCCGCCACTCGTTGCGGAATTCGACGAGGCGCGGGCAAAGGGGGCAATCGGGGGGCGGGCAATCGCGGGGCGGGTTCGCGGGCGGACAGGCGCCGCGGGAGGTTTTTGACGAAGACGGCAATTCCCCCGCGGCCGGGTTTTCAGCGTATTTCACCGGGCGCTCGTGTCGACTTCATCATCGTCGTCGTAATAATCGAACTCGTCGTCCTCATAGGAGCCGGGGCTGCCTTCGCTCTCGTCATCGGAGGCGGGACGCGTGCGGGCGGGGCCGGCACGGCCGAATTCGGCCGACATGTCGGCAAGCTCCAGAAAATGATCGGCCTGGCGGCGCAGTTCGTCGGAGATCATCGGCGGCTGCGATTTCAAGGTGGAGGCAACGGTCACCTTCTTGCCCTTGCGCTGCAAGGCGTCGACCAGATAGCGGAAGTCTCCGTCGCCGGAGAAGAGGATGAGATGGTCGATGTGCTCGGCGATTTCCATGGCATCGACCGCGAGCTCGATGTCCATATTGCCCTTGACCTTCCGCCGGCCCTGCGCATCGGTGAATTCCTTCAAAGGCTTGGTGACGATGCGGTAACCATTGTAATCGAGCCAATCGATCAAGGGGCGGATTGAAGAATATTCCTGATCTTCGGCGAGCGCAGTATAATAAACCGCGCGCAAGACATAGGCTTTCTTGCGAAAACTATCGAGAAGACGACGATAGTCGATGTCGAAACCAAGCGAGCGGGATGTCGCGTAAAGATTGGCTCCATCCAGAAATAAGGCGACTTTTTCACGCGCATCGAACATCGTGAACCTCCTCTAAGACAATGTGTTTTCTTGGAAATTTTTGCCGCACCAAGAAAGTTGCCAACGCCTATGCGAGGGATTCGGCGCTTTCAAGGCAGGCTGTTCGTAAACCTTGCGGGACTGTTGAAAAAGGCCTATGGGAAGCCCAATTCCCTTTTTCGAATGATTTTTGAGGAGGTGCATCCATGGCGCGCGTCACCGTGGAAGATTGCGTCGACAAGGTCGATAACCGGTTCGATCTCGTGCTTCTTGCGGCGCACCGCTCGCGCACGATCTCGAACGGTTCGCCGCTGACGGTGGACCGGGACAACGACAAGAACCCCGTCGTTGCCTTGCGGGAGATTGCCGACGAGACGATTCAGCCCGAGGATATGAAAGAAGATCTCATTCATTCCTTGCAGAAGTTCGTCGAGGTCGACGAGCCGGAGCCGGCTCCGGAAGAGATCGAATCCCAGAGCGGTGCGGAAGACGAAGTGACCTTCGACCGCATGAGCGAAGAAGAGCTCCTGCGCGGTCTGGAGAGCCTCGATCCGCCCGAGCGGCGCGACGACTGAGAACGGCCTCAGCGACATCGGCGGCGGGGTCTTCCCCGTCGCGACGATAAAGCCCCGCCGATGCGGGGCTTTTTTTGTCGCACGGATGCGCTCAGCCTTTGTAAAGCCTATATCCGGCAAAATGCATTGAAAGCGGTTCACTAGCCGCGCAGGGCTACAAGGCCGCGAGGACGTCTGGGGATGATGCGCCAATACGAGCTGGTCGAGCGGGTTGCCGCCTACAATCCAGCCGTCAATGAAGATCTGCTCAATCGCGCGTATGTCTATGCCATGAAGAAGCATGGCACGCAGAAGCGCGCCTCCGGCGATCCCTACTTTTCCCATCCCCTCGAAGTCGCGGCCATCATCACCGAACTCAGGATGGACGACGCCTCCGTCGCCGTCGCGCTTCTGCACGACACGATCGAAGACACGAGTGCCACGCGCGACGAGATCGACAAGCTCTTCGGCACCGAGATCGGCCGCCTCGTCGACGGGCTGACGAAAATCGACCGGCTCGATCTCATGTCGCGCGAGGCGCGGCAGGCTGAGAGCCTCAGAAAGCTGCTTCTCGCCGTCGCCGACGATGTGCGCGTGCTTCTCGTCAAGCTCGCCGACCGTCTGCACAATATGCGCACGATCCAATACGTGCCGGAGGCGAAGCGCGGCCGCATCGCCGAAGAAACGATGGAAATCTATGCGCCGCTCGCCGGGCGCATGGGCATGCAGGCCGTGCGCGAGGAGCTGGAAGAACTGTCCTTTCGTACGCTCAATCCGGAAGCCTATGCGACGATCGCGGCGAAGCTCGTCGATCTTCGCGAGCGCACCGGTGGCGACATCGAGACGATCCAGGTGGCGCTTGAAAAGAGATTGCAGGACAGCGGCATCAAGGGCGAGATCCGGGGCCGGCAGAAGCGGCCTTATTCCATCTTCGCCAAGATGCAGCGCAAGGCCGTCGGCTTCGAGCAATTGTCGGATATTTTCGGCTTCCGCATCTTCTTCCACGACGTGAGCGACTGCTACCGGGCGCTCGGTGCGGTGCATACGGAATGGCGGATGGTGCCGGGGCGCTTCAAGGATTACATCTCCACGCCCAAGCAGAACGGCTATCAATCGCTGCATACGACGGTGGTCGGGCCGGGCAAGCAGCGCGTCGAGCTGCAGCTTCGCACCTATGCGATGGACCGGATCGCCGAATACGGCATCGCCGCGCATCCGCTCTACAAGGACGGCATCGCCGCCGACCGGGACCGGCTGGCGCGCGAATCCTCCGCCTATGCCTGGCTGCGGCAGACGGTCGAACACATCGCCCATGGCGACGCGCCGGAAGAGTTTCTGGAAAACACCAAGCTCGAGCTCTTCCAGGACCAGGTCTTCTGCTTCACGCCGAAGGGCCGCCTCATCGCGCTGCCACGCGGCGCGACGCCGATCGACTTCGCCTATGCGGTGCACACCGATATCGGCGACACCTGCGTCGGGGCCAAGGTCAACGGCAAGCTGACGCCCCTCGTGACGCCTCTGGAAAACGGCGACGAGGTGGAGATCGTGCGCTCCGAAGCGCAGCGGCCGCCGCCCGCCTGGGAATCCGTCGTCGTCACCGGCAAGGCACGCGCCGCCATCCGGCGTGCCACGCGTGCGCATGTGCGCAAGCAATATGCGGGGCTTGGCCGCCACACGCTGCACCGCGCTTTCGAGCGGCTGGAGGAGCCGTGGTCGGAGGCGCGCCTCAAGGAGCATGTCGGCCATTTCGGCTTCGAAGACGTCGAGGATCTCCTCGCCGCCGTCGGGCGCGGCCAGGTCAACGCCGATGCGGTGATGAACTCCGTCTTCCCCGAGCGCATGACCGTGGCGCAGGCGGGCACGCGCACCAATACCTGGCACGATAGCGCGCGGGCGAGCCTCGGCTTCAACCTCGACGAAGAAGGCCGGCGCGGCGCGCATGACGACAACGCTCTGCCCATCCGCGGCGCGAGCGGCGACATGCCGATCCGTTTCGACCCGGAAGGCGGTGCCGTGCCCGGCGACCGCATCGTGGGCATCCTCACACCAGGCGAGGGGATTACCATCTATCCGATCCATTCTCCGGCTTTGACGGAGTTCGAGAACGAGCCGGATCGGTGGGTCGATGTGCGCTGGGATATCCCTGAGGGCTCTGCGGAGCGGTTTCCGGCGCGGATTCGCGTGTCGACGCTCAACGAGCCCGGGTCTCTTGCCGAGATTGCAGATTCGATCGGTCGCAGTGACGGAAATATTGACAATCTTCGGATGCTGCAGCGCCGTCGTGACTTTACCGAGCTTGAAATCGATCTAGAAGTCTGGAACCTCAAGCATTTGAACCACATCATGCGCAACTTGAGGGCGAAATCGGTGGTGAGCGGCGTGGTGCGCGTCAACGGATAGAGTGGATTTCGGGCCGCTGCGTCATGCGGGCGGAGAGATCAGAAGGCGAAAGATGCTGTTTCGCAGACGTATAGAGGAAGGTCGTTTTCAGCGCTTGCGCGTCTGGCTCTGGCCGCGTTCGAGCTGGCGGCGGTCGTTTCTCTATTTCATGAAGCGGATTTTAAGGCTCTCCGCGACGCCGCATGCGATCGCCGCGGGCTGTGCGGCCGGCGTCTTCACCTCGTTCACGCCGTTTCTCGGCCTGCATTTCGTGATTTCCTTCGCGATCGCCTGGCTCATCGGCGGCAACCTCATCGCCGCGGCGCTCGGCACCTCGATCGGAAATCCGCTCACTTTCCCCTTCATCTGGGCCGCGACCTACAAGCTCGGCCATCTCCTGTGGCGGGGGCAGCACGAAATGCCGCCCGCCCGTCTCGGTCACGATCTGGTGGAGAAATCCTTCGACCAGCTCCTGCCGATCCTGAAGCCGATGACGATCGGGGCGGTGCCGCTCGGGCTCGTCGCCGGGATCATCACCTACACGATTGTCTACAGGCTCGTTGCGGCCTATCAGGCGGCCCGGCGGGAACGTTTCGTGGCGCGGCGCAAGCCGGCGGCGAGCGATGCCCCGCAGAACGGTGCAAGCTTCAACGGAATTCAATGACCTCTTCGCTTCGGCTCGGCATCAACATCGATCACGTGGCAACGGTGCGCAATGCGCGCGGCGGCGACCATCCAGACCCCCTGAGAGCGGCGAAAATCGCCGAGGAGGCTGGCGCCGACGGCATCACCGCGCATCTGCGCGAAGATCGCCGCCATATCCGCGACGGCGATATCGACCGGCTCATGAGCGAGATCTCGCTGCCGCTCAATCTGGAGATGGCGGCGACCGACGAGATGCTCGAAATCGCGCTGAAGCACGGCCCGCATGCGGCCTGCCTCGTTCCGGAAAGGCGCGAGGAACGCACCACGGAAGGCGGGCTCGACGCGGCCGGCAGCATCACGCGGCTCGGGCCGATCGTGAGCGCGCTCAACGAACGGGGCGTGCGCGTTTCGCTGTTCATCGAGCCGGCGAAGGCACAGCTCGATGCGGCGCGGACGCTTCACGCGCCCGTCGTCGAACTGCACACCGGGCGCTTCTGCGATCTCTGGCGCGAGGGCGACGAGGCCGGCGCCGAGGAAGAGCGCCAGCGCATCGCGGAGATGGCGCGCTACGGCGCTTCGATCGGGCTCGAAGTGCATGCCGGCCACGGGCTCGGCTACGACAATGTGGCGCCGATCGCTGCGCTTGCCGAAGTCCGCGAGCTCAATATCGGCCATTACCTCGTCGGCGAGGCGATCTTCGTCGGGCTCGGCGAGAGCATCCGCGAGATGCGCCGGCTGATGGATGCCGCCCGCGCGGAGGCGGGAGAGGCGGCATGATCATCGGCCTCGGCTCCGATCTCATCGACATTCGCCGGGTGGAACAGACGCTCGACCGCTTCGGCACGCGCTTCGTCGAACGCGTCTTCACCGAGGTGGAGCGCGCGAAATCGGAACGCCGGCGGATGCGGGCGGCCTCTTACGCCAAGCGCTTCGCCGCCAAGGAGGCCTGCTCGAAGGCACTCGGGACAGGGCTTCGGCAGGGCGTCTTCTGGCGCGATATGGGCGTGGTCAATCTCCCATCCGGCAAGCCGACCATGCGGCTGACCGGCGGGGCGGCGGAAGTGCTTGCCCGCATGACGCCCGAAGGCTACGAAGCGCTCATCCATCTCACCATCACCGACGACGGCCCGCTGGCGCAGGCTTTCGTGGTGATCGAGGCGGTGCGCGCAGACTGACGGCGCTGCCGCATTCAGGCCTCAAAGACAGAATTAATGCGCAGCGGAGACGGCCCGGCGTTGCAGGCGGGGGACGCTGCCGTTAAACCCGCGAGCAATTTCCCAAGGACGGAGCCATGAACGTGGCCGAACGCAGCGCCGAATCCGAGAAAGCCAAATCGAGCGGAGGCCTGGGCGAAACGCTCAAGGTCGTCATCCAGGCGCTCTTGATCGCGCTCGTCTTCCGCACCTTTCTCTATCACCCTTTCAACATTCCTTCCGGATCGATGATGCCGACACTTCTCGTCGGCGATTATCTCTTCGTCTCGAAGTTCAGCTACGGTTATTCGCGCTACTCTTTCCCGATCGATCTGTCGTTCATCCATGGCCGCATCTGGGAAGGCGACGGGCCGAAGCGCGGCGATGTCGCCGTCTTCCGGCTGCCGCGCGATCCCAAGACCGATTACATCAAGCGCGTCATCGGCCTGCCGGGCGACAAGATCCAGATGAAGAACGGCCTCCTCTACATCAACGGCACGCCGGTGGAGCGCGAACGCGTCGAGGATTACACCGGCGAGAACGCCTTCGGTCAGGAGATCAAGGTCGCGCAGTACCGCGAGACGCTGCCGGACGGCGTCAGCTATATGACGCTCGACCTGACGCCGAACGGCGAGAAGGACAATACCGGCGTCTACGAAGTGCCGGCCGGCCATTATTTCATGATGGGCGACAATCGCGACAATTCCTCCGACAGCCGCTTTCTGAATTTCGTCGGTTTCGTGCCGGAAGAAAATCTCGTCGGACGCGCCGAGGTCATCTTCTTCTCCGTCGAGGAGGACAGCCATGTCTGGGAATTCTGGCGGTGGCCGTGGTCGTTGCGTTACAACCGGTTGCTTGAAGCATTATGAGCGGCAAGGCTTCGCTCGGCGATCTTGAAGAGCGGATCGGCCATCATTTCGCCCGCCCGGACCTGCTGAAGCGCGCGCTCACGCATGCGAGCGCCATCGGTGACGAGCGGCGCGGCGATCCGCTGAATACCTATGAACGGCTGGAGTTCCTGGGCGACCGGGTGCTGGGCCTCGTGATCGCCGATCTGTTGATCGAAGAATATCCGCAGGCGCCGGAGGGCGAGTTGTCCCGCCGGCTCGCACGACTCGTCAATCGCGACGCCTGTGCGGAAGTGGCGGAGGAGATGCATCTCGCCGAGCATTACCGCGTCGGCGAGAGCCTGGCGCGGGCGACGGAGCGCACGGCGCGGTCGATCCTCGCCGATACGTGTGAATCGGTGATCGGCGCGGTCTTCCGCGATGCCGGCCTGGATGCGGCCAAAGTCATCATTCACCGTTTCTGGATCAAGCGGCTGCGGACGATGCAGGGCCCGCTGCGCGACGCCAAGACCGAATTGCAGGAATGGGCGCATCGCAACGGGCACGGCACGCCGCGCTATCAAGAGAGTGGACGCAGAGGACCGGACCATGCGCCGGAATTCTCCGTCAAAGTGTTGATCGAAGGCGCCGAAGGGGCAGAGGGCCGAGGCCCGTCGAAGCGAGAGGCCGAACATGCGGCCGCTTCCGCCATTCTGCGTCGCGAGGGGGTATGGCTGTGACAACCGAGCTTGAGAGCCCGGCATCATCTGAAAGCGAAGAGCGAACGCGGGCGGGCTTCGTTGCCCTGATCGGCGCGCCGAATGCGGGCAAGTCGACGCTGTTGAACCAGCTCGTCGGCACCAAGGTGGCGATCGTCACGCACAAGGTGCAGACGACACGCTCCGTCATCCGCGGCATTGCCATGCACGAGGGTGCGCAGATCGTCTTCGTCGATACGCCCGGCATCTTCGCGCCGAAGAAGCGTCTGGAAAAGGCGATGGTGAGCACCGCCTGGGCGCAGGTGGCCGATGCCGACATCACCGCCGTTCTCATCGATGCACGTGTCGGTCTCGACGAAGCCGCGCTCGGCATCATCGATCGCCTGGGCGAATCCGGGGCCCGCGAGGACAAGCGCGTCCTGATCTTGAACAAGATCGACCTCGTGCGCCGCGACGCGCTTCTCGCCATCACGGCGGAGGCGAATGCGCGGCTGCCGTTCTCGCGCACCTTCATGGTGTCGGCGGCGAACGGCGACGGCGTCAGCGACCTCCTGGAGTTTTTCTCCGGGGCGATGCCGGAGGGGCCGTATCTCTATCCCGAAGATCAGGTGTCGGACCTGCCGATGCGCGCGATCGCGGCCGAGGTGACGCGCGAGAAGCTGATGCTGCGCCTGCATCAGGAGGTGCCGTATTCGGCGACGGTCGAGACGGAAAGCTGGGAAGAGAAGCGCGACGGATCGGTGAGGATCAGCCAGGTGATCTTCGTGGAGCGCGAAAGCCATCGCAAGATCCTCCTCGGCAAGGGTGGCGAGACGATCAAGCAGATTTCGATCGCCGCACGCCGCGAGCTGCACCACATGCTGGAGCGCAAGGTGCATCTCTTCCTGTTCGTGAAGGTGCGCGAGGGCTGGACCAACGATCCGGAACGCTACCGGGAGATGGGGCTGGAATTTCCGAAATAGGGGCGCTGCGGCGCTTGTCGTAAAGCGAAATTCACTTTCCTCAGCCTATAAGCTCTTCCAGTCGATGATGCCGATCCCAGCCGAAAGGTGCATTGAGCCCGATCTGCCGGCATGGCAGAGCGCATTTCTTTCAGCGGTAAGGCCATCTCGCGCTTGGCTTTGCCGGCGCAGCTTTCGCCAAGAGACGCTGCGCTCCGGAATCTTCCTGAATCGTCTCAAAGGGCTGGCGGGCGATTTCAAACTTATGAATCTACTTTAAGAAGGGCAGCACGAGCAGCCCGCTGCGAGGATCTTCATGGACCTACGTCATATCTCTGTCGGCAAGAACCCGCCCCGGGATCTTCATGCCATCGTCGAAATTCCGCTCGGCGGCATTCCGGTGAAATACGAGCTCGAGAAGAAGTCGGGCGCGATCTTCGTCGATCGCTTTCTGCACACCGCGATGTTCTATCCGGGCAATTACGGCTTCATCCCGCACACGCTGTCGCCGGACGGCGATCCTTGCGACATCATGGTGGTGAGCCAGGTGCCGGTGGTGCCGGGCGCGGTCATCCGCTGCCGCCCCGTCGGGGCGCTGATCATGGAAGACGAATCGGGTGGCGACGAGAAAATCATCGCCGTGCCGGTCGACGCGCTGCATCCGTTCTATACCGGCGTGCGCAGCTATCTCGATCTGCCGCAGATCATGTGCGAGCAGATCGCCCACTTCTTCCAGCATTATAAGGATCTGGAGAAGGGCAAGTGGGTCGATGTCGGCCGCTGGGTCGACACCGAAGGGGCCGAACAGCTCGTCCTGGAAGGCATCGAGCGCGCCAAGGCCAAGGCCGCCGAAAAGTAAGCACTACCAAGACGCGGCGCGATGCCCGGTGCGTCGCGTCGCTTGCTCCATGCCCGTGTCGCGCTTGCCTGCGTTTCCGCCGGATCGCCCCATCGCAGGCGAACGAGAAGTGTTTCCGTCACCGGATGAAACGCTCTAAGCCTGCGCCATGGAATGGTCGGAGCACGGTATCGTCCTGTCCACGCGCCGGCATGGCGAGGCGGACATCATCCTGGAGGTGATGACGGAAACGCGCGGCCGTCATCTCGGCCTCGTCAAGGGCGGGCGCTCGCGCCGGCAGCGGCCGATCCTGCAGCCGGGCAATACCCTGTCCCTCACCTGGCGGGCGCGGCTCGACGCGCATCTCGGCAATTTTCGCGCCGAACCGATCACCGAACGTGCCGCTGCCATCATGGCCGACCGGACCGCGTCCTACGGCATGCAGCTTCTCTCCGCGCATTTCAGGCTCCTGCCGGAGCGGGACCCGCATCCGGCCCTGCATGCGGCGCTCAGGACGCTCCTCGACGGGGCGCTCAGCGCCGATGCCGCGCGCGAGGGCTTTGCCGCGGGGATGGTGCATTTCGAGATCATGCTGCTGGAGGAGCTCGGCGTCGGGCTCGATCTCACCGCCTGTGCCGCAACGGGTACGACGGAGCGGCTCGTCTATGTGTCGCCGAAATCCGGCCGTGCGGTGAGCGAAGGGGCGGGGGCGCCCTACCGGGACCGATTGCTGCCTCTGCCGGCCTTTTTGCGCGCAGGCGGCGGCGAGGCGCTGCCCAACGAGGAAGATCTGGCGGCAGGCTTTGCCATGACCGGGCTTTTTCTGGAACGGCATGTGCTGGCGCCCAGGGGTCTCGGCCTGCCCGAGATGCGCCAGGCCTTTATCCGCACGGCGCTGGCGCGACCGTGAACGTTGCCGTGCCGGGTCTTATCATGCCGCGCGCGTTATCCGGCGCCCTCGTCATGTCGTGAAAGCCCGCTAGAGTTATCGCCGAACAAGGGAGGCTTATCTCATGAAAGTAACCTGGCTCGGACATTCCGCATTCCGTCTCGACTTCGCCGACAAGGTGGTGATGATCGACCCGTTCCTGTCAGGCTCGCCGGTCTTCGAGGGCGATCCGCTGGAGGCCGCCAAGGGCGCGACGCATGTCTTGCTGACGCATGGCCACGACGACCATATCGGCGACACGGTCGACATCTGCAAAGCGACGGGCGCGCAGTTCGTCTCTTCCTTCGAAGTGTGCATGTATCTGGCGCAGAACGGCGTCAACGGCGACAACGTCAATCCCGGCAACCACGGCGGCACCGTCGATTGCGGCGGCTTCACCGTCTCCTTCGTCAACGCGCTGCATTCCTCCTCGACGATGGTCGACGGCACCCCGGTCTATCTCGGCAATCCGATGGGTCTCGTCGTCAAGGCGCCGGGCGAGAAGGTGCTCTACCATATGGGCGACACCGACATCTTCGGCGACATGGCGCTCGTTCATGAGCGGCACAAGCCGGAAATCGGCATCGTGCCGATCGGCGATCGTTTTACGATGGGTGGCGAAACGGCGGCGCTCGCCTGCCAGCGCTATTTCGATTTCTCGAAGATCTTTCCCTGCCACTATCGGACGTTCCCGCTGGTCGATCAGGCACCGGACAAGTTCCTGGCGGCGCTCGGCGACGATGCCGGCAAGGTGCTGGTGCCCCAGGTCGGAGAGACGATGGAGGTCTGAGGCCTGGTGGTTGTGAACGGCTGAGAGGGCGGGGCGGCGTTTTTGTCCGCCCCTGCAATCTCCTGCCGGCATCGGATGGTTGGAATGCCGGGGCGCGGGGCGTTGCCGCGCCGGTTTCTGCGGTCTATAGCGGGCCGGAGAAGAGGGGTTTTTTATGTCCGTCGATCTTTCCACCGTCAAACGCGTCGCGCATCTCGCCCGCATCAAGGTCACCGAGGAAGAGGCCGAGGGCCTGCGCGGCGAGCTCAACACCATTCTCGGCTTCGTCGAGCAATTGCAGGAAGTCGATGTCGAGGGCGTCGAGCCGATGACCTCCGTCGCCGCGATGACGCTCAAGATGCGCGCCGACGAGATCACCGACGGCGCCAAGGCCATCGACATCGTCGCCAACGCGCCTTTGAGCGAGGACAATTTCTTCCTGGTTCCCAAAGTCGTGGAATGAGCCGTGACGGCGGTTCTGGAACAATCGGTTTCTATCGCTGCGGAGCCTCCCGATCAGCCGGAGGTGCATGCGCTCATCGCCGACCTCAACGCCTATCTTCTGTCCTTCTATCTTCCCGAGGCCTGCCACCACATGACGGTGGCGGAACTGTCGGAGCCCAATATCGTCTTCTTCGTCGCCCGTGAGCGGGGAAAGGCGGTCGGCTGCGGTGCTCTGCGGGTTCTGTCTGAGGACGAGGGCGAGGTGAAGCGGATGTATGTGGCGCCGGGCCAGCAGGGGCGGGGCCTCGGCCGGCTGATCCTCACGGCGATCGAAGCGCGTGCCCGCGACATGGCGCTTGCCACGCTTCTTCTGGAAACCGGCGACCAGCAACCGGCCGCCCTCAATCTCTACCGTTCGGCCGGCTTTGCCGTCCGCGGTCCCTATCTCGATTATCCCGATGACGGCGTCTCCATCTTCATGGAAAAACGCCTTTCCAACTGAGCCGATTTCGATGACCGATCTTACTTCCCTTACCATCGCCGAGATCGGCGATGGCCTCGCCGCCAAGTCGTTCTCCGCCGTGGAGCTGACGGAGGCGTATCTGTCCGCCATCGACGCGGCGAACGATGCGCTCAACGCCTATGTGGCCGTCACGCCCGACAAGGCGCGCGAGATGGCGAAAGCTTCCGATGAGCGCCTCGCCAGGGGCGAGGGTGGGACGCTCGAAGGCGTGCCGCTCGGCATCAAGGATCTCTTCGCCACCGAAGGCGTGCATTCGCAGGCGGGCTCGCACATCCTCGACGGCTTCGAACCGCGCTACGAATCGACGGTGACCGCCAATCTGTGGGCCGACGGCGCGGTCATGCTCGGCAAGCTCAACATGGACGAGTTCGCCATGGGCTCCTCCAACGAGACTTCGTATTACGGCCCGGTCGTCAGCCCGTGGCGGGCGAAGGGGTCGAACACCGATCTCGTGCCGGGCGGTTCCTCGGGCGGTTCGGCGGCCGCGGTTGCCGCCAATCTCTGCGCCGGCGCGACGGCGACGGATACGGGCGGTTCGATCCGCCAGCCGGCGGCCTTCACCGGCACGGTCGGCATCAAGCCGACCTATGGGCGCTGCTCGCGCTGGGGCATCGTCGCCTTCGCCTCCTCGCTCGACCAGGCGGGGCCGATCGCGCGCACCGTCAAGGACGCGGCGATCATGCTGAAATCCATGGCCTCGGTCGATGCGAAGGATTCCACCTCCGTCGACATCGCCGTGCCGGATTATCCGGCCGCGCTCGGCGAAAGCGTCAAGGGGCTCAAAATCGGCGTGCCGAAGGAATACCGCGTCGAGGGAATGCCGGAGGAAATCGAAAAGCTCTGGCAGCAGGGCATCGACTGGTACCGCGACGCAGGCGCCGAGATCGTCGAAGTGTCGCTGCCGCACACCAAATACGCGCTGCCGGCCTATTACATCGTGGCGCCGGCCGAGGCCTCTTCGAACCTCGCGCGCTATGACGGCGTGCGCTATGGCCTGCGCGTCGACGGCGACGACATCATCGACATGTACGAGAAGACGCGCGCGGCGGGCTTCGGCCGCGAGGTGAAGCGGCGCATCATGATCGGCACCTATGTGCTCTCCGCCGGCTATTACGACGCGTATTATCTGCGCGCCCAGAAGGTGCGCACGCTGATCAAGCGCGATTTCGAGGATGTTTTTGCCGCGGGTGTCGACGCCATTCTGACGCCGGCGACACCGTCGGCCGCCTTCGGCATCGCCGATCAGGAGATGAACTCCGATCCGGTGAAGATGTATCTGAACGACGTCTTCACGGTGACGGTGAACATGGCCGGGCTGCCGGGCATTTCGGTGCCGGCCGGCCTCGATGCCAAGGGCCTGCCGCTCGGCCTGCAGCTCATCGGCCGTCCCTTCGACGAGGCGACCTTGTTCAAGGCCGGGCAGGTGATCGAAGACGCGGCTGGCGCGTTCAAGCCGGAACGCTGGTGGTGAGCCGCAAGAACATCTCCTCGGCGAGCCCGTTCGAGCCGATCATCGGCTTTTCGCGGGCGGTCAGGGTCGGCAACCGCGTTCTCGTCGGCGGCACGGCGCCGATCGGCGAGGACGGCAAGGCGTTCGCCGTCGGCGATGCGGCGGCGCAGACGAGGCGCGTGATCGAGATTGCGAGGATCGGGCTCGAAGACGCGGGGGCGAGCCTTGCCGATGTGGTGCGCACGCGCATCTTTCTGACCCGCCGCATGGATTGGGAGGCGGTCGGACGCGCCCATGGCGAGGCGTTCGGCGAGATCCGCCCGGCTTCGACGATGGTGGTGACCGCGGGGCTCATCGATCCCGACTGGCTCGTCGAGATCGAGTTCGAGGCGGTAATCTCCGAATAAACAGGTCGCTCAGAGCTTGCTGAGGCCGCCGCCGCTGCCGGAGGCGGGGCCAGCGATATGGCCGCTCATCTCAGAGCCCGCATCGTCCGGCAGGCGTAAGAAGAAGAGCATCGAGAGCGCGGAGACGATCGCCACGCCGTAAAAGGCGAAGTGGAAATCGCCGATCTCGATCCCCCCGCCGTGGCTGAGCATCGAGACTTCCAGAAGTGTGCCGCCGACGGCGACACCGGTCGCGAGCGAAATCTGCTGGGCCGTCGCCCAGAGGCTCGTCGCATGGCTCATGCGCTCGTGGTCGATATCGGCGAAGGCGAGCGCGTTGAGCGAGGTGAATTGCAGCGAGCGGGCGAAGCCGCCGGCAAGCAGCAGCCCCATCATGACGAGCGCCGGGGTTTCCTCGGTGAAGAAGCCGATGACGCCGAGGAAGGCCGCGCCGATCAGCGTGTTGGCCACGAGGACGGCGCGAAAGCCGAGGCGGCGCAAAATGGGCTGCGCCAGAAACTTCATAAACAGGGCGCCGGCCGCGCCGGTGAAGGTGATGAGGCCGCTCTGAAACGGGCTGAGGCCAAAACCCATCTGCAGCATCAAGGGCAGGAGAAAGGGCATGGCGCCGACGCCGATGCGGAAGAGCGTGGCGCCGCCGAGGCTCAAGCCGAAAGACGGCACGCGGATGAGGGAGAGATCGACCACCGGATAGGCGACGCGCCGCGCGTGGCGGAGATAGGCGAGAGCGGACACGCCGCCGATGACGATCATCGTCTGCCAGGCGATCGCCGGCAGCACGCCGAGGCTTGCGACCGAAAAGCCGAAGACGAGGCCTGAACTCGCGAGCCCCATCAGCACGACGCCGAGCGAATCGAGCGGGCGCGTCTCCTCCGATTTCAATTCCGGCACGAAGCGGAGCGCGAAGAAGATGCCCAGAACGCCGATCGGAATGTTGATCAGAAAGATCCAGTGCCAGGAGAAATAGGTGGTGATAAAGCCGCCGAGCGGCGGACCGGAGATCGGCCCAAGCAGAGCGGGGATCGAAAACCACGCCATCGCATTGACGAAATCGCGCTTTTCCACCGTGCGCATGATCACGAGGCGGCCGACGGGCGTCATCATGGCGCCGCCCAGCCCCTGCAGGAAACGCGCGCCGACGAAGTTCATGAGCGAATTGGACGCGGCGCAGGCGAGCGAGCCGATCATGAAGACGACGATCGCCGAGGTGAAAACCCGCCGCGCGCCGAAACGGTCGGCCGCCCAGCCGGAGACCGGGATGAAGATCGCGAGCGACAGAAGATAGACGGTCAGGGCGAGCTTGAGCGCGATCGGCGTGGTGCCGATGTCGGCCGCGATCTGCGGGAGCGAGGTGGAAATCATGGTCGCGTCCATGTTCTCCATGAAGAGCGCGACCGCGACGATGAGCGGGATAAGACGGTGGGCGGGCATTGAAAAAGAAAGGCTGGGACGGAGGTCTTATTCCCGCGTTTTGTCGCAGGGCGCAATCTTTTCAATGCAGGAGGGAAGGCGGAATGCCTGACCTGCGGGAGCTGACGGCGAGGGTTATGCCATCACCGGGAGGGTGCAGCGCGTGCGGCGAGAATCAGTCTGGCGCAGAAGAAATCTCGCGGAGGTTGTGCGCGAGGCTCGTCAGTGAGGTGCGGTGTGGCGGTTTTCTCGGACGACGGCCAGGTCGCCCCTGTCTCACGCCTCCAGCAGAATGGAGCTCAGGCGAAATGCGCCCCAAGCTGATGGGGCAGGCGGAGACGGAGCGGATCCTTGGCACGAGACCGAAGTCCCGAGCTCCCCCCAAGCCGCTCACGTCGCCGCCTACCCCGGCCCCCATCCGGTGGGCGTATTCGCTTTGGCTGCCCTCCGAGGTTCAGGCAGAGGCGCCGAAGCGGACGCCGCGCCGATCAATCGAGTGCCAGGCACTCACATCGGCGCTTTCGGACCGGGCCTGTCTCGGATCGCCGTCTAACTGGGCGGCGAGTGCCTCGATAAGTTGCAGGTTCGGGCAAAAAGCAGGCGCGTCCGCATTCTCACCGTCTGCAAGGTATGCTTCGCAAGGGCATACAGAGTCGCAGGTGATACAGCGGCCGAGGGCGTTGCGCGTCTCGTTGTCGCCGAGCATGTTCGTGACATCGCTCGGGCCCAAACCGTAGATCGCCATCATTCGGCGCATCCGGTTCAGGTGTTCGAGGTAGCGCTTCTTGAGTGCCATACTCGCCTCCGCCGTGCTGCGGGCTGCCCGCGTATGGCGAAATTATGGCCATGGCGGCAGCCCAACATTGATCAGGATCAATTGGCGGGTCCTGCGCGTGTTAACTGAAAATTTACGATGGCAGCAACTCGGCCGGGAACACTTCGTCCTGTTAACCATTTCCAGCTCGATTTGCCTCAATTTGGGCAAGGTTGATCGAGCGCTGGGGAGTAGCATGAGACGAGAACACTGGCGTACGGCGCGGCAGATGCTCGCTGTGGCTGCATTGTCGGCGGCGGCCATCGGAATGCTGGCGGCGAGCGTTTCCGCGGCCAGGGCCGCCGATCTCGATGTCGGCTATTATCCCCCGGTCAATCCGCAGCCGCAGGTCGTGGTGTGTCCGATCGGCGGGGAGACCGTGAAGCTCTTCGACAAAGAAGGGCGGCCGACCGTTCCGGCGCGCACACCGTATTTCTATTGCGCCACCGGCGAGACGCTCCTGCCGGGCGAGATCCCGCCGCCGCCGGAATATTGCTGCTACTGAGGTTCGGCCTCTGGGGGTCAGGCCTCTGATGTCGGACTTCTGATGTCCCATCTTGGGGGCTGAGCCTTACCGGCATGCCGGTGGCGGCTTTGCGATCCGATGCGCGGCCGGCGGCGGGCGACTGGCCTCTTTCCTTTCGGCGAAACGGTGGTCTATAGCGGGCGCAACGCTGGAGCCTTTGCGAATGATCGCCGAAAACCGCAATACAAATCCGAAAAACCTCATTGCCGGTGCGACCGGTGACTGGGAAATCGTCATCGGCATGGAAGTCCATGCCCAGGTCGCTTCGAACTCGAAGCTCTTTTCCGGCGCCGCCACGGCGTTCGGGGGCGAGCCGAACGATCATGTGAGCCTCGTCGATGCGGCGATGCCCGGCATGCTGCCGGTGATCAACGAGGAATGCGTGGCGCAGGCGGTGCGTACGGGGCTCGGCCTCAAGGCTGAGATCAATCACCGCTCGGTTTTCGCCCGCAAGAACTACTTCTATCCCGATCTGCCTCAGGGCTATCAGATCTCGCAGTACGACCAGCCGATCGTCGGTGAGGGCGAGATGATCGTCGAGGTCGGTCCGGACAAGAAGGGCGAGTTCGAAGAGATCACGGTCGGCATCGAGCGGCTGCATCTGGAACAGGATGCCGGCAAGTCGCTGCACGACCAGCATGAGACGATGAGCTTCGTCGATCTCAACCGCTCGGGCGTGGCCCTGATGGAGATCGTCTCCAAGCCCGATCTCCGGTCCTCCGACGAGGCCAAGGCCTATCTCGCCAAATTGCGTTCGATCCTGCGGTATCTGAGGACGTCCGACGCGGACATGGACAAGGGCAATCTCCGCGCCGACATCAACGTCTCGGTGCGGCGGCCGGGCGAGCCTTTCGGCACGCGCTGCGAGATCAAGAACGTCAACTCGATCCGCTTCGCCGGTCAGGCGATCGAATACGAGGCGCGCCGCCAGATCGGGGTCATCGAGGACGGCGGCACGATCGATCAGGAGACGCGGCTCTTCGACCCGAACAAGGGCGAGACGCGGTCCATGCGCTCCAAGGAAGAGGCGCATGATTATCGCTATTTCCCCGATCCCGACCTTCTGCCGCTCGAGATCGACGCCGCTTATGTCGAGGCGCTGGCCGCGGATCTGCCGGAGCTTCCCGACGACAAGCGCGTACGGCTGATCCAGGCTTTCGGCCTGTCCGCCTATGATGCGTCGATCCTCGTCTCCGAGCGCGCCATCGCCGATTACTTCGAGCATGTCGCCGAGGGCCGTGACGGCAAGCAGGCGGCGAACTGGGTGATCAACGATCTTCTGGGTGCGCTCAACAAGGACGGCCGGACGATCGAGGAATCACCCGTCTCTCCGGCGCAGCTCGGCGAAATTCTCGACATGCTCAAGGAAGAGGTGATCTCCGGCAAGATCGCCAAGGACCTCTTCGAGATCGTCTACAGCGAGGGCGGGGATCCGCGCGACATCGTCGAGGCGCGGGGCATGAAGCAGGTGACCGACACCGGCGCCATCGAGAAGGTGGTGGACGAGGTGATCGCGGCCAACCCGGACAAGGTCGAGCAGGCGAAGGCCAAGCCGACGATGATCGGCTGGTTTGTCGGCCAAGTGATGAAGGCGAGCCAGGGCAAGGCCAATCCGCAGGCCGTCAACGCCCTGTTGAAGGAGAAGCTCGGCATCGAATAGGTTGAGCTCGAAACGAGAGCGGAGCGGCGGCGGCGCCCGCCGTCCGCCTGTCCCGGGGGCGCATTTCGCATGAACTCGCAGGCTCTCGCGATGACCGCGCGCTTTTGTTCTGTCATCGCGTTCCTTCTCGGCGTGCTGATCTGGGCGGAGGGCGCTTCCGACCTCGTTCTCAACTTTCACATGATCGCCGGGGGCATTTTTCTCGCCGCCTTGTGGATCCTGAGCCGCCGCCTGCTGACGGTGAGGCCCTGGATTTCGGCAGCGGGCTTCATTCTCATCCCCCTCGTCGTGCTTGCCGGCATTGCGCCGATCCTTCTTTTGATCGACGGGCGGATGGCCGGCGCCTTACATCTCCTGCTCGCCGTCGCCGCGATCGGTGTCGCGGAGATGACCGCCAAACGGTTGAAGCTTGCGGCTTGAGCGCGAGATTCCGGACCGCCTGCAGGTCCGCCGCAACCGTCTTTCCCGTCCCATGCCTCACGCGGATCAGACCTTCCTGCGCGGCTGGCGCGCGATGAGCGCCGGCTCACATGCCGATCCGACAGACATCACATTCTGAATTGGAGAGCGAACGATGACGAAAATGCTGATCATGGCCGCACGGGTGTTGGCCCTCGTTGCGCTCGCCCTCGGGGCGGCGTGGTGGTTCGGCTATTACGAACTGCCCATCCACCTGCACATGACCTTCGGCGGGCTTTTCGTGCTGACCCTGTGGGCGCTCGCCTTCAAGGTGATGCCGGTTTCGAAGGGGGTGGCTGCAGGAGCTTTCGTGCTCGGCCTTCTTCTGCCCGTCGTCGGGCTGGCGCAGCTCCACATGCCGATCGCGAGTGCGCCTTGGCTCCTGAAGCTCGTGCATGTGGCGGTTGCGCTTGCCGCCATCGGCATCGCCGAAGCGGCAGCAAAGCGCGCCAAGCTCGTGGCAAATGCGTGACGGCGGGGAGTAGGAAAAAGTCGATGTGCGGGCATCTCGCGATCTCTGCGCGGATGCTCCCGTTATTCTAAGATTTGAAGAACAAAAAGGCGACTGCACTTGCGTGCAGCCGCCTCGACAATACCTGGACTGGAAGAGATTACTTCTTGCCGCCCTTACCGCCCTTCGGATCCTTCGGGCCCGGCTTCGGAGTATTTGCCATCGTCTCTATCCTGAAAGCATCGGCGGTGTTGGCTGGGCCGGAATTGGCCTTTAGAGCTCACCGTCGATAGATGAAATCTTGTTTTTGACTTGTGTCCGCGTTGAGGCGAAAATGCGGCGCAAATCAGGCATCGTGAAGGTAATGCCGCGGCTTTGCGCCGGCGAATGAATGGGCTGGATCGCGGGCCGACGGGTGTCGCGAGCCACGCTGCTGCGGGTGGGCGAGAGCGCGATCTTCAGCCCTTCACGTAACACGTGTCTTTCACGTAGCAGGTGTTTTTGACGTAGCAGCTATCCTTCACGTAGCAGCTGTCCTTCACATAACAGGGATCCTTGACGTAGCAGCTCGCGCGCACGTGACGATCATCCGCCTCCGTGGCCGTTTGCGACGGCGCGGGCTCGGCGAAATCATCCCGCCTGCGGCTCTGGCCATAGGCGCTCAGCGTGTATTTGTTCTTCATCGTGGCTCCTCCGTTCGGCTGTGGCCGGCGGCTTGAAGGCGAGACAGCCGCCCTGGCAGATGTCGAGGGTGCGCCATTTGCAGGTCTCGCACGCCTTCCGGGTCGCGACCTCCCAGCGCAGCGGTCGGACCGTCTCTTCGATCGTCTCGACAATCTCCTTGGCGCCGGCATAGCCGTCGATGCGGCCGAAGCTCAGATGCTTCAAAGGCCCGCAATAAAAGAGCTGAAGCGCGGGCGTGACGTCGATGGCGCCAGGGCAGGCAAACGACAGGAATATGCCGGCCTCTTTCAGGCGCGCCAGACGGTCGTTGTCGACCGCGCAGACGGGCAGGCAGCAATCCGTGTTGAGGGCGATGCCATCGTGTCGGCAGCGTACGGCGATCCTTTCGAAGAGCGGCATCATGGCGGGCAGGGCCTCGAAGCCGACATGCGTGTTGGTCGCCGCGGAATTGGGCTTGGCGACGTCGACACGCAGATGCCGCGCACCATGGCGTTTTAGGAGATCGAAGACGAAGTCGACCTCCTGATCCGGCGCAAAGAGGTTGAGGCTGAGACTGAACGGCTCTTCCCCGCGGGCGCTAGCGATGATGTCGAGATTGGCGGTGAGCCTTTGCCACAGGCGGCCGCTGTAGCTCGACGGATGGTTGATGTTCAGCATCAGCCCGCACGGGGTCTCGCTGAGGAATTCCGCGATCTGAGGCTCGAAGACGCCGTTGGAGAAGACGCTGACGGGCAGCGGCGCACCGTTCGGCAGGGCGAATTCGCGCGAGCGGGCGATCGCAACGAGCTCGCGGAAGCGCGGATGCAGCGTCGGCTCGCCGCCGAGCAGATTGACGCTGTCGCGAAGCCCCGTGGCGACGAAGTCTCGCCCGTAGTGCAGGGCCACGCGGAAATTCTCCTCAGTGATGATGTCGTGACCGCCGCGTTCCGCCGGGCGGGCATTCAGGCTGCCGGCGAAGAAGCAATAGGCGCAGGTGAGGTTGCAGCGTTCGATGAGGAGGAGGTTCATGCCGGCACCTCGCCGAAGAGGGCCGTGCAATAGCGCCTGAAAGGCGATGCCGGCGGTTCGTCGATGAAGCGCCAGAAGAGCTCTTCCACCAATTCGCGGCTGACGCGGCATCTTTCCGTCCCGCGGGCGGGATCGGAATCGACGAGGACGGAGACGCCGATGTCGGTGCAGCCGTAATGGGCGAGGCTTGCGGCCGGGCAGGAGCCGCCACAGAAAGCGAGGATGGGGCAGGCGGCGCAGGAGACCTCGTTTTTCGCCTCCGCGGCACAGGCGTTCGGATGCTCGCAGAAAAGGTCGGGATCATAAAAGCTCGTCACCTGCGGGCAGGTCTGCCGTAGCGGTGCGTCGAGCAGGCGCCGGGCGCAGTCGGGTGAGGCGACATCGCCGATGAGATAGCGGTCGATGAGGTCGCGGTGACAGGCAAACGCGCGACCCTTCGGATCGACGGCGAAATAGATGTCGCCCATGCCGCAGGTCTGGCGTTCGCCGCCGCGGGCCACACGGTGGAGGATCGAGGTGATGGGGCCGAAATCGAAGACGCGGCCGGTGCTGTCATAGAGTTTCAGCACCGCCTCGAAGGCGTCGAGATATTCCCGCTTCAGGATGGCGGGATCGGGCGCTGCGACGCCTGTGACCCGCCGGCCATGGGCGACATCCTGCATCGGGATGAAGGAGGCGGCGGTGAGGCCCCAGGCGGCATATTTTTCGATCGATCGGCGTACGGCGCTCTGGTTCTGATCGCTCACCGTCGCGCGCAGGCCGACGCGCACGCCCGCATCGAGAAGCCGCCGCAGCCCGTTCTCGACCGTCTTGCCGCTCTTTGACGCGTGGCCGGGGAAGGGGCGCTGCCAGTCGTTCACCTCCACGGGCGGATCGAAGGAGAGCGCGACGCGTACATCGTACGTCTTGAAGAAGGCGATGAGGTCGTCGTCGACCTGCGTGCCGTTGTCGTCGATCGCAAAGCGGATGAAGATTCTTTCGCGGGCGGCATAGGCGCTCAGATATGCGGCCGCGTGACAAAGGAAGGCGCGCACCTTGCCCTTCAGCGATGGCTGGCCCCCGAAGAACACGACGTTGAGGCAGCCCATGCCCCAGCGCTGGCGGATGTAATCGACGAACGTGCGGGCGAAGGCCGCAAGCGTCGCCTCCGACATGACGCCGACGGCTTTGTCGGACGGGAGGTCGGGCGCATTGTCCATCACATGGCAGTACCGGCAACGCAGATTGCAGGCATCGGTGATGAGGAGCGACACTTCCACGAAGGGAGCGGAATCGGGCGGAGCGAAGGTCGACCAGGGCCTGGTGCCATCGCGCCGGAAGCTCTCCAGCTTTTCTTCCAGGTTTTGGCGCAAGGCCTTCTCGCGCGCCCGCATCGCGGCATCGTAGCCTCGGCGCACGTGGCGGATGCGGTCTGCGGCCGGCTCGGGCGGGGCGAAGAAGCCTTCCTCGTCGAAAGCCGCGAGATAGTCCTCCGCCTGTCGCGGGAGCGCGGCGTGGAACGCCTCCTCGTCGAGGCCCCGCCTGAGCGCGAGCACGTCGCTCTCGTCGGCGTCGAAGACCAGATACCGCGAAACCGGCACCTCGCAATCGTTGAACAGCGCAAAGCGGCCCGTGCGAAAATCCCGGATGGCTTTGACGCCAGGCGCGAAGACGAGCCGGTGCGGGTTGGCGCCACCCGGGGAGACGGCAGCCGGGGAGACGGCACCTGGGGAGGCGCCACCCGGGGAGGCGGTGCCGCGCGAGACGACAGGCGCTTTATCCATAGCCGATCACCCAGCAGGGGATGGAGCTGTCGTTGCCCCCTTTCACGAGGACCTTGCCGTTGACGGCAAGCGAGGTGGAGCCGCCGCCGTCGAGGAAGACCGCATCGGTGACGCCTCTCGCCTGCATGGCGTCGGCCATTTCGGCGGGCCTCATGCCCTTATGGGCGGGTGTTTCCTTTTCGGTCGCGACGAAGACGAGAAGGCGGCCGGATTTGTCGATGCCGAGCGCCGGCCGGGAGGTTTTCCGGATCGCATCGTCGAGGAAGAACTGCCCGGACGTGTCTTTCAGCGTCGCGGCGTCGGCGACATTCTTGCCGCCGGCGAGCAGGCGCCCGAGACCACCCAAAGCTGCGTGGTAGGTGGCGCGATAGCTGGCTTCGAGCTCTCTCGGAGCCTCCGGGAGCAGGGCGCGCTCATAGATCGTCGGCTGGTCGAAGAGGGTGATGGCGAAGCCGAAGCGTTTTCTCGCCTTCGGTTCCGAGGTGAGATGGAGATGGCCGGCGAGCGTCAGGACGTCTCCGAGAAGCCGTCCGGCGTAGAAGAAGGTGCCGTTGATGGCGAAACTCTTGCCGGTTTTCGCCTTGCGATGCGCGAGGGCCGCGGCCGAGGCGATGCCGCCCTTGCCGACATGCACGTCGATTGTGAAGCTGGCGCCCGGCTTGTCGATCCAGAGGAAGTGGCCGGTTTCCGGAATGTGGGAATGATCGAGCATCTTCTGCGCCTCACTCACTTTTTGGGCAGGGCGTCGAGCATCCGGCGATAGCGGTCCGCCAGCGCTCTCCAGGCTGCGAGGTCGCCCTCCTCGTGGAGGACATGGAAGGTGGCGATCTCTGTGAACTGGCGCACCAGATCGCGGCAGAGCGGCTTTGCATGCTTCAGATCGCCCCGAAGGAGGGCGGCGATCTCGTCGTAGAACTGTGTGAGAGCGGCGGCTTTTCCGGCGTCATCCTGCCGGCCGAGGGCAGTCATCAGCTCCTCTGTCTTGTCGGCGGCGACACTGCTCTGAGCGACGAAGTTGTTGATTTCACTTTGTGTCGCTGTGCCGGTGACGATCTTCGGGTATGTGTCTTTCATCGCAAGAAATATCTTGCAGGTATCCCGAAAGAGCGTCTGGGGAGCCGTCATCTCGCTCCTCCCTCGGAGTGTTCTTATCGTCCAGGGCGAAACTTATCTCTCTTCAAAGAGTAAAAGCCCATCTCGGCCGCAAAGACGACTTTGCGCGCCGTTCGAATTGCCTGAAAATATATCATCGTTCTTGTTTTCGCGCATATGTTTGCTGTTGCGGCCAGACGCCGCGCTGAGGCGCGGATGCCGGCAGGGCCGCTCTCTTCCGCTGCTCCATCGCGACAAGGGTGGCGCGGCGGCCGGCCGTCGTGAGCGACCCTCGTGAGTGGCCGGCGTGGGCGGCCGAACGGGCGCCCTCACGGCGCGTGCGAACGCTCTCATCTTGTGCAATCGGGGATGTTGGCTTCGGCCGGAATCGGCCTTAAGCACGCCCGGGATCCGACGGGCTGCGCGATCTGAACGAGACGGCGCGGTCGTCGGCCGGTGCGGGCGCGGAGGAACGCATGTCCCGCTCAAGCTGCTGTGCGCAGACTGCGCCGGCATTCGAAAACGAGGTTGAGCGACGGGAATGTCTGGACTTTCTATCCGCCGAGCCAAACGGGGTGACCTTGCGGCGTTGATCGCCATCTTTGCGGCCGATGATATCGGCGGCCATGGCGACACGCTGCATCCTGCGGCCTTGCCGTCCTACCAGAAGGCGTTCGAGGAGCTGGCGGGCAGCTCCGATGAATGTCTTTACGTCGCCGAACAGGACGGCGAGGTGATCGGCACCTTCCAGCTCGGATTTCGCTATTCGCTGCCCGATCGCGGCGCTCTGAAAGCCACGCTCGAAGCCGTCCAGGTGCGCCCCGCCGAGCGGGGGCAGGGAATCGGCGGCAAGCTCGTCCGCTTTGCCATCGCCGAGGCGCGGCGCAAGGGCGCGCATTCGCTCTCCCTCACGTCGAACAACGCCCGTCGCGATGCGCACCGCTTCTACGAGCGCCTCGGGTTTCAGAACACGCATCGCGGCTACAAGCTTTTTCTGGACTGAGGCCTTCTCCGGCGATTGGGTTATTGAGCTCACGCGCACATGCGCCTAAAGGCGTGCCATGAAAGAGCATCCCTCCGAACAGCACGATACGCTGCTCATCATCGATTTCGGTTCGCAGGTCACCCAGCTCATTGCGCGGCGGGTGCGCGAAGCCGGCGTCTATTCCGAAGTCGTGCCTTTTCAGAAGGCCGAAGAGGCGCTTAAGCGGCTCAATCCCCGCGGCATCATCCTGTCGGGCAGCCCGGCCAGCACGACGGAAATCGACACGCCGCGCGCGCCGCAGGCGATCTTCGAGGCCGGCCTGCCGGTGCTCGGCATCTGTTACGGCGAACAGACGATCTGCCGGCAGCTCGGCGGCGAGGTGGAGCTTTCCGACCATCGCGAATTCGGCCGCGCCTTCGTCGAGGTGAAAGAGGCCTCGCCGCTGTTCGAAGGCGTGTGGGACAAAGGCTCGCGCTACCAGGTGTGGATGAGCCACGGCGACAAGGTGACGGCCATCCCTGAGGGCTTTCGCGTCATCGCCGCCTCGAGCGGGGCGCCCTTTGCCGCGATCGCCGATGAGAGCCGCAAGATCTACGGCGTGCAGTTCCATCCCGAAGTGGTGCACACGCCGGACGGGGCGCGGCTCATCGCGAACTTCGCGCACAAGGTCGTGGGCCTCAAAGGCGACTGGTCGATGGCGGCCTTCCGTGAGGAGGCGATCTCGCGCATTCGCGAGGATGTGGGCTCCGGCCGCGTCATCTGCGGGCTTTCCGGCGGCGTCGATTCCTCCGTTGCCGCGGTTCTCCTGCATGAGGCGATCGGCGATCAGCTCACCTGCATCTTCGTCGATCACGGGCTGATGCGGCTCGGCGAGGGCGAGGAGGTCGTCTCGCTCTTCCGCGACCATTACAATATCCCGCTCGTGCATGTGCGCGCCGAGGACATCTTCCTCTCGGCGCTCGAAGGCGAGGCGGACCCGGAGACGAAGCGCAAGACGATCGGCCGCCTCTTCATCGAGACGTTCGAGGCGGAGGCGGAGAAGCTTGCGGCCGACGGACGCAAGGCGCCGGAATTTCTGGCGCAGGGCACGCTCTACCCGGACGTGATCGAATCCGTGTCCTTTACCGGCGGGCCTTCGGTGACGATCAAGTCGCACCACAATGTTGGCGGCCTGCCGGAGCGGATGAATCTGAAGCTCGTCGAGCCGCTGCGCATGCTCTTCAAGGATGAGGTCAGGGCGCTCGGGCGCGAGCTCGGACTGCCTGAAAGCTTCGTCGGACGCCATCCCTTCCCGGGGCCGGGCCTTGCCATCCGCTGCCCGGGCGGTGTGACGCGCGACAAGCTCGACATTTTGCGTAAGGCCGATGCGATCTATCTCGACGAGATCCGCAAGGCCGGGCTCTATGACGCGATCTGGCAGGCCTTTGCCGTGCTTCTGCCGGTGCAGACCGTCGGTGTGATGGGCGATGCGCGCACCTATGATTTCGTCTGTGCGCTCCGCGCCGTCACCTCGGTCGACGGTATGACGGCCGATTTCTTCCACTTCGACATGGACTTCCTGGGCGCGGCCGCGACCCGCATCATCAACGAGGTGAAGGGCATCAACCGCGTCGTCTACGACGTGACCTCGAAGCCGCCGGGAACGATCGAGTGGGAGTGAGTTCGGCCTGCCCGAGCGGCAGCGATTTTTCTCCAGAGCTCTGCATCCGTAGTTGAGACGAAACCAGCAGCTGCAACCCACTGGTCGATCGCGATCCCGAGGTCGCCGGCGAAGCACCTTGGGGACGTGTCGTCACCCTTTGTGACGAGCTACATTTCGTCCCCGATTTGCGCCTTTCAGGCGGAAGCCGGCGTGGTGGGAATTGGCGGAATCTCGTGCGCATCGCTGTGTATCGCTTTTCCGCCCGTGACGAAGGGGGCGAGGCGATGCCGGGAAAGCCGTCTCGAACGTCTCCTGCGGCTCTCGCCCTCGACATATTCTGGTGCCAGAGATGGCCGACAATCGCCTATAGCCTAGCCGGAACATGAGTCCGCGTCGCAACGCCGCTTCGGAAGCGAGGCTCGAGATGGGATCGTTTTGTGAGCGACGGAGATCGGGAAGACGCCATTACAGTCTCGGGCGTCGAAAAAACATTCGGATGGGGAGGCCGTGCTTTCAAAGCACTCGATGGGCTTTCTCTCGGTGTTCCGCAAGGCTGCGTATATGGCCTGCTGGGTCCGAACGGAGCCGGCAAGAGCACATTGCTGCGGATCATCGCCGGCCTCGTGCGTCCTGATCGCGGCTCGATCGCCATTTTCGGAGAGGATGCCTGCAGGCGATCGCGCCGGCGCCTCGGCATGTTGATCGAGGCCCCGGCCTTCTACCCGTTCCTGACGGCACGCGAGCATTTGGAAATGTTCGCTCGATTGAGCGACACCATCACGATGGTCGAGCCTGTTCTGCGGCGCGTCGGCATTGAATACGCCGCCGATAAGAGGGTGGCTGAGTTCTCGCTCGGCATGAAGCAACGGCTGGGGATCGGATGTGCTCTCGTCACGCACCCAGACGCGATCGTTCTCGATGAGCCAACCAATGGTCTCGATCCGGACGGCATCCTCGAAATGCGTTCTCTGATTGCCGATCTCGCCCGGCGGGATGGCATCACCGTGCTGCTTTCCAGCCATCTCCTCGATGAAGTCGAACGCGTTTGCGACCGTGTCGCGATCCTGCGGAATGGCCGATTGGCGGCGCAGGGGCGGGTCGCCGAGTTGCTGGACAGCCAAGCCCGCTTCTGGCTCAACGTCGATCTGCCGCAAGCCGTCGTGGAACGCTTGCCGTCGCAAGCGGATGTCGGTGACGGTGGGGTTTATGTTCGCGTTGGGCGTGATGAGGCTCCTGACCTCATCCGTACGCTGGCAAACGCCAACATACGGATTTTCGAGGCCAAATGGGTGAAACCCGATCTGGAATCGGTGTTCCTGTCTGAAACGCGACGGGAGCTCCCATGAACGCTCTCATTTCGGCGGAGGTTCTGAAGCTCCTGCGCCAGCCAGGAATGCTGTTTTGGGGATTTCTGTCAGTTCCCGCAGCCGCTCTCGCCTTCAAGATCACGCTGGAGAGCTTTTTCTTCCTTCGATCAGGACACCTCCCGCCGGCACGGGCCGATGCGCTTCTGTCGGCTGCGCAATCGCTGAGCATCGCAGGGAACCCGATTGCGCAGCTTCTCTATGCGATCGGTGTGTCCTCCGTATTCTATGTCGAATACCGGTTTTCGGCCTGGCGCAACCTCGTGCCCCGCGCAGGGCGTATTCCTCTCCTCGCCGCGAAGTTCGTCGTCTGCCTCCTGTGCATGGTCATCGGTCTTGTTCTGACAATCGCCGGAGATATGATCCTCAACACGGCACTTGGCCTTCTCGGCACCGGCAATAGGACGTCGATTCATGCGAGCGGCGTTTTCGTGCTCGGTGGAGCGTTTGTGATCGCTTTTCTCGAACTGGCGAGTGTCGCAGCGATCGTTGCGACGCTCACGATCATATTCCGGAGTATGATCGCGGCAGTCGTTCCCGTGTTTCTCGTCGGGATCGCGTGCGCGATGGTGCAGGCCTATTTTGGTGCGGCCGTAGCCACCGTTCCTATGCCCTCTTTTGCCGCCGACGCTGCGCGGGCGTGGCTTTTTGCCGGTGCCGAGCGGGCATATGGCCTCACAGGGCTTGGCACGCTGCTCGCATGGCTCTTGGCTGCGGTGGGCGCCGGCTCCCTGGTGTTTTGGCGTCAATCTCTGAATACCGAATAAGAAGTCGAAAGAGCTTATTGTAAATTACCTCAGGAATTCATTCGGGTCGAAATCATCGAAATTGTGTTTGGGGCAAGCATATCGGATGATGCGCATTCTGAAATATTTTGGAATTGTCTTTGCTCTCCTGCTTGTCGGTCTCGTGGGCTATGGCGCCAAAGGATACTGGGATGCGGTCTCGGGTGCCGAGGGCTTGCGTGCTCAGGCTGACGCGGCGATTGCTCAAGGGCGAGGCGGGGGCTCTCTGGGGCCGGCCCGCCGGGCTATCCTCCTCGCTGTCGAAGACCCGAATTTTTCAACGCATCCCGGCGTGGATTTCTCCACCCCGGGCGCCGGCTTGACCACCATCACCCAATCGGCAGCCAAACGGCTTGCCTTTGAGGAATTTCACCCCGGCCTCGGAAAGATACGCCAGACCGGCTATGCGCTCGGGATGGAGAGCCGTCTTTCCAAGGAGCAGATCCTTGCCCTGTGGCTGGAGACGCTGGAAATGGGCAACGGTCCCGATGGCTGGATGGCCGGCTTTCATTCGGCAAGCTCAGCGATTTATGGGCGGCCTCCAGCCGAACTGACCGAAGCCGAGTTCATCAGGCTCGTGGCGGTGCTGATCGCGCCGGCATCCTATGATCTCGCTGGAAGCGACGCCAAACTGGACGAGCGGGTGGCCCGGATCCAGCGTTTGGTGGCGGGGGCGTGCGCGCCTTCGGGTTTTTCGGATGTCTGGCTTCAGGGCTGCGGGCAGCGAGCCGAGTGAACTGCGGCTCAGGCGTCCGCTGGATGCGCCGGCTGCCGGCCCACTGCCGGCCCTTTGACAGCCGACATGGGACGATGTGCCCAATCGTCGCGACCCGGCAAAAATGCCCCTCGAAAGCGGGGATCGCCGAACTTTTTTGCTTTCGGTCATCGACTTTCGGCTCCGGACCGGGTTTTTAGTCCGCCAGCCTGAGCCGGTCACGCGATGATCCTTCCCTGTGCCGGCATCAACTCACACCAGCGCATCCGTTTCGGCCCCAAGACGGCCGGTCGGCATGCCAAGAGCCCCACAGGATCGGTTCATGAACGCTCCGCGAGAAAAGTGGCATTCCCGCATCGGCTTTGTCGTCGCCGCTGCCGGTTCCGCCGTCGGCCTCGGCAATATCTGGAAGTTTCCCTACATCACCGGCGAGAACGGCGGTGCTGCTTTCCTTCTGCTTTATCTCGCGATCGTCTTCACGATCGGCCTGTCCGTGCTGCTGGCTGAAGTCGCCGTCGGGCGCGCGAGCCAGAGCGATGCGCTGTCGGCCTTCAAGGTGCTCGGCCACAAGGGCTGGACCGTGGTCGGTGCGATCGGCCTGACCGTCGCCTTCCTGATCCTGTCGTTTTACTCGGTCATCGCCGGCTGGACGATCGCCTATGTGATCAAGTCCGCCGACGGCGCCTTCAGCGGTCTCGACATCGGCGGGATCGGAAACTCTTTCGTCGGCTTCATCTCCGACCCCTGGCAGCCGTTGATCTATCAGGCGGTGTTCGTCGTCCTCACCGTCTTCGTGGTGTTGAAGGGCGTCGCCTCCGGCATCGAACGGGTCAGCAAGATCCTCATGCCCGTCCTGTTCCTGATCCTGCTCGCCCTCGTCGCCCGTTCGATGACGTTGCCGGGCGCGGAAGCAGGTCTGAAATTCTTCCTGTCGCCGGACTTTTCCAAGATCAACGGCACGGTCTTCATGGCCGCCCTCGGCCAGGCCTTCTTCTCGCTCTCCATCGGCATGGCGGCGATGCTGACCTACGGCTCCTATCTCGACCGCGACACCCGCATCGGCCGCTCGGCCTGGTACATCGTCTCCCTCGACACGATGGTGGCGGTGCTGGCCGGCCTCGCCATTCTGCCGGCGGTCTTTGCCTTCGGTCTCGATCCGGAAGCCGGTCCGGCGCTCACCTTCATCACCCTGCCGACGGTGTTCCAGGCCATGCCCGGCGGCGCGATCTTCGGACCCGCCTTCTTCGTGCTGTTGCTGATTGCGGCGCTGACCTCCTCGGTCTCGCTCCTGGAACCGCTCGTCGCCCTGTTCTGCGACCGCGGTTTCGGCCGGGTGCCGACGACCATCGCCATCGGCGCCGTCACCTTCCTGCTCGGCGTTCCGTCCTCGCTGTCGCAAGGCATCTGGGCCGATTACAAGCTGTTCGGCATGGGGTTCCTCGATCTCCTCGACTTCCTGACCGCCAACATCATGCTGCCGATCTCCGGCCTGATGGTGGCGATCTTCGTCGGTTGGGTGCTGGGGCCGCGGGCCGCCAACGAGGTGACCGTGGATGGCGAGCATCCCGGCGTCTTCTTGACGCTGTGGATCTTCATCCTGCGCTTCGTCGCCCCGGTCGCGATCCTGGCGATCCTCATCAACGGCCTGATGTAGGGACATCCGGCTTTGCCGGGATGACAGGCGAGGGGACGGGCGAGATGCGCGCCCCCTTGCGGATGGAACGGGTGCCGGCCGGCGGCCGGCATTTCCGTGCTTTGGGAACTCCGCGCGGTATTCCTATCGGCCGATGCTTCTAGTCGTCCGCGACCGGGCTCGGTCCGCGTTCGAGATAGGTCGACAAAGCGATGTAGCTGCGGGTGCCCTTGAAGCCCTCGATGGAATGGATCCGCTCCAGAAGCTCCTCCAATGCCTGCGTGTCGCGCGTCCTCACCTTGAGGAGCATGGCGCTCTCGCCCGTCACAGTGTGGATCTCTTCCACTTCGGGAAGCTCCTTGAGCGCCAGGAGTTGGCGCGTCACCGCCCAGCTCGTCGTGTCGATATGCACGAAGGCCAGAAGGGGTCTTCCGAGCCTTGCGCCGTCGAGAACGGCGATATTGGCCTTGATCACGCCATCCTGCCGCAGGCGCTTGACGCGCTCGTGCACGGCCGGGGGCGAGAGGTGGAGCAGCTTGCCCAGCTCCGCATAGCTCCGCGTGGAATCCTCAGCCAGAAGACCTAACAGGGTTCGGTCCTTGTCGTCCAAACGGGCCGGCGGTGCGAGCCGCTGCCGAACGTGGTTCGTATCTTTCGTCATCGCCCGGAATGCCTTTGGTGCGGAATATCATTCGGCATTATGATGTCTGGATCTTACGAAATGCAATAAATACCCGCTTAGTCTGAAGGAAAATAAGGCATGTTCGACACGAAGGTCGCCATTCTGGTGCTGGACGATCTCGCGACCTGGCAGAAGCTGAACGTCACCGCGTTCCTCGCCACCGGCGTGGCCGCCATGGCTCCGGAGGCGATCGGCGAGCCCTACGAGGATGCGACGGGACGACGGTTCGCCAGTCTCCTCGGACAGCCGATGCTGATTTTCGCGGCGGGAGAAAGCGCGCTCAAGCGCGCCCACCGCATTTCGGGAGAGAAAGGGCTTCTCACGGCCGCCTATGTCAGGGCGATGTTCTCGACGGGCCACGACGCGGCAAACCGCGAGGTGTTCAAGGCCGAACCCGCAGATGCCCCCGATCTCGTCGGGATCGCGATCCGCGGCCCGAAGAAGGACGTCGACAAGGCGACAAAGGGAGCGAAGCTGCATCCATGATCGACGCCGCGGCTGTCGTCTTTGGCAGCTTGTGCATTCGTGACCTTCGCCGTCTTGGCGTCGCTGGGCGCGACGCCGACGGTTTTGAGTCCGGCGGGGAGGTCGATGCGATGGTCAGCTTTTCCTGAACTCCGCCGGCCTGAATCCCGCCGACATGAAGGCCGGCGGGATCGATCAGTATCATGCTGCGAGACGGCGCGATCGTTCGTGGATCAACCGGCGCTGGCCGCGTAATCCATGCGAGCGAGGTCTTCCAAAAGCGCCGGTCCCGTCGGCTTCCAGCCGAGCCGTTCGCGGGTGAGGGCGCTGGAGGCCGGCATGTCGAGACAAGCGATGCCTGCCAGCCATCCAAAATGGGTCTCGGCTTCGTTCTTCGTTACGGATTGGACTGGCACACCCAGACCGGCACCGATCGCTTCCGCGATGGTGCGCATCGGAATGGCTTCCTCGGTGACGGCGTGCCAGCGGATGCCCGGCTCGTGGTGATCGAGCGCCAGGACATAGAGGCGGGCGACGTCTTCGACGGCGGCGGCGCACCAGCGGTTGCTGCCCTCGTCGACATAGGCCGACACGCCCTTTTCGCGGGCGATGTCGATCAGTGGCGAAATCAGGCCCTGTTTGACGGGGTCATGGACCTGGGGCAGCCGCACGACGCCGACGGAGACGCCGCGTTCCCCGACGGCGACGCCCGCGAGCTCGCTCTTGATCCGGGGCAGGGGATGCTCGCGATCAAAAATATCCTCGCGGGCGAACTGTCCCGGCCCGGGACTGCCCATCGCGACGGCCGAGGTGATGAGGAACGGACGATCCGAACCGGCAAGCACGTCGCCGATCGCCTCGATCACCCGCCGGTCCTTGTCGCAATTCTCCACAAAGCGCGAGAAATCGTGGTCGAATGCCGTGTGGATCACAGCGTCGACTCCCTCGGCGCCCTTTGCAAGCGTTGCCGGGTCGTCGAGATCGCCGCGGTGGACTGCGGCGCCAGCCTCCTGCAGCCGGCGAGCGCCCGCTTCGGAGCGGGCGTTGCCAAGCACCTGGTGCCCTTCCGCAAGCAGATTGGGCAGGATTCGCGAGCCGATAAAGCCGGTTGCGCCAGTCAGAAATACACGCATCTGGTTCTTCCTCTTTGAGAGGATGCGTATTTCGCGATCTGCCGCTACCTGTTAAAGTAGTGAGCTTATCATGGTATAATTCACAACAGGTTCGACCGTGCCCGACGAAACGCCCAATCAGCTCGGCATGTACCTGCGCGATCGCCGTACCCGGCTCGATCCGACCTCGTTCGGCTTCGTCGGAGGCCGGCGCCGCACGCCTGGGCTGCGCCGTGAGGAGGTCGCCGCTCGCGCGAACATCAGCCCGACCTGGTACACCTGGCTCGAGCAGGGCCGCGGCGGCGCGCCCTCGGCCGACGTGCTCGACCGGATCGCCAAGGGTCTGATGCTGACGGAGCCTGAGCGCGAGCACCTCTATATGCTCGCCCTCGGCCATCCGCCGGAAGTGCGGTACCAGCCGGTCGAAGGCGTCACCCCGCGGCTCCAGCGCGTGCTCGACGCGATGCCGCTCAGCCCCGCCATCATCAAGACGGCGCTGTGGGACGTGGTCGGCTGGAACAGGGCTGCGGCGGCGCTTTTGACCGACTATTCCAAGCTGCCGCGCGAGCGACGCAACATCCTCCGTCTCATGTTCAGCAGCTGCCGCGTGCGCGCCAAACAGGAGGATTGGGAGAGCGTCGCTCGCTTCGTCGTCGGCGCGTTCCGGGCGGACGTGGCGCGAGCGGGGGCGAGCGGCAGCGCCGAGGTGATGCGGCTCGTTGCCGAGCTGTGCGAGATGAGCTCGGAGTTCGAGGCGCTGTGGCGGGACAACGACGTGGTGGCGCACGGCGAGGGCGTGAAGTGCATTCACCACCCGGAGGCCGGACTGCTCGATCTGGAATTCTCCTCCTTCGCCGTCGAGGGGCGGCCAGAGCTCGGCATGATCGTCTACAACCCTGCATCGCCCGCGGACGCCGAGCGCTTGCGAGTGCTCATCGACGCGAAAACGATCTAATCGGATTGCATCTGCGTCCGGCCAAGGTCGTCCGTGACATGACGCATATCCGCCGGGCGCGTGCCGCTCGACCTGCCGACATGTCTGCCTGCCGTCATGTCTTTCTGCCGACATAGGTTTTCAGCTCCTCCGGCGTGACGGCGGGAAGCGCTACCCCGATCAGGCTCTCCTCCGGGTGCGGATTGACCTCGATGGAGATGTTTGTGTGATCTGACGTGAAGGCGGATTTGTACTATAGTTCACATTAAATAATAATTGAATTTTGCAAATATTATTGGAATTGTGTCCGAGCTCTACCTGAATCCCTCCCTTGATGTGGCGGGTGGTGATGTCGGAATTCGTAGTTCTTTGAGTTCATCGCGTCTCGTGGGTCGCCGTTTCAAATCTGGCGGAGGTGAAGGGCGGGAGTTTGCCCGCGAATTCCCGCGCATGTGTCGCCTGACGGGCGGCCGAGGAGGCGCGGGGACGTCGCGGGCGGGTGGCCCATGTGTTGGGAGCTTCTTCGCCGTCTCGCTCGTCTTGTCTTGCCTCATCCCCGATTGTGAGGTTCTGGCCGGCGCATGGACGCTCGAGGAGGGGGCGGGTCAGGTGATCTGGTCCGTCATGTTTTCGAAGAGCCCCGCCGGTCTTGATGCCGATCTTTCTGGCGGTTTCGGCCGCCAGCTTCACGACACCGCGAAAACGGAAGTCACGCTCTTTGCCGAATATGGCGTGACGCGCGATCTGACTTTGATTGCGGCACCTGGTTTTCGACGTGCTTCGGTCGGCGCTTCGACGAGCAGCGGGCCGGGATATTTCGATCTCGGGGCGCGCTATCAGGTCTTCAGGAAAGGCGCGGCGGTCGCATCGGTTCAGGGGATCGCACGCATTCCGGGCGCCTCCGATCCGACGGTGTCGGCCAATCTCGGCTACACCAACGCGGAATATGATCTGCGTGGTCTCTTCGGCTACGGCTTCAAGCTCGGCGAGAATGACGCGTTCGTCGACATTCAGGCCGGCTACCGGTTCCGGACGGCCGGACCGGCGGACGAAGTGCGGGGCGATCTCACGTTCGGCTACCGGGTATGGCCGGACGTTCTTCTGCTGGCGCAGTCCTTCAATACGGTGAGCGTCGGCGCGGCCGAGGGCGTCTTTCGGCCGACACGGGAGCATAAGCTGCAGGTGAGCGCCGTCTACGACATCAACGCGCGTCTCTCCGTGCAGGCCGGCAGCTTTGCGACCGTTCGGGGAGAGAACGCGCTTCGCGAGCGGGCCGTTTTCTCCGCCGTCTGGGTCCGCTTCTGAGCTTTCGAGACGTCCTCAAAGACTCCCCATGATCGCCCGCGCCGCCTCCATGGCGAGCGGAGAGGCCCGTTTGACGAAATCCTCGGGCGTCCATTCCGACAGCGATCCCGCCACGTGGATTGCGCCGAGGGGGACACCGTCGCCACGCGAGATCGCCACGCCGAGCGCCACTTCGCCCTGCAGAAACTCTTCCACGACGACAGCATAGCCGTCGGTGCGGGCCTGCTTGATCCGCTTCATGATCGCGTCCGGCTCGACGACCGTCTTGGCCGTGTATTTGTGCAAAGACGTGCGCAGGACGATCTCGCGCGCTGCCTCGTCCGGAAGGAGCGAGAGGAGGGCCCGGCCGCCTGCCGTGCAATAGGTCGGCACGCTGTGGCCGACGAGGGTGGCGTGGAAGGTCTCGCGTTTGCTCTGCATGCGCAGCGCGTAGATGATGCGGGTCTCGTCATAGAGGCTGAAATCGACGCGCTCTCGGATCGTCTTGCGCAGCTCCAGGAGCACGGGCGTCGCTTTCTGTATGACGGGATCGAGCCGGAGCACGTCGAGCGTGTGGTCGAGAAGGCGGATGCCGGGGAGATAGCCGCGATCGCCCGGGCCGCGCCGAAGATATCCCAGTTTCGAGAGGGTGTGGACGAGGCGCTGGGCGGCCGATCTGTCGATGCCGGCGCGAAGGGCGATTTCCGAAAGGCTGAGAGGGCCGGGCGCGTGATGAAAGGCGCTCAAAACCTGCATGGCCCGGCCGGCCGCGCGGACGAAGAGGCTGTCGTCCTCATAGGGAAGGGAATCGATCGGTTGGGAGGGGTCAGCCCGTAGACGCTTATTCATGGATAGCTTGACGGCTCGTTCGAGGGGGTTACTATGATCGTTGTGCAATATAGTTGTATTGCATAGCGATACACAACCTCTTTTAACGGTGTGTGCCGATGGGTGGGGGCAGGCGGAGATGACGTTCAGGGTCGCGGTGGCGGGCTTCCTCCACGAAACCAATACGTTCGCTCCGGTTCGGGCGGATCTCGAAGCTTTCCGGGTCGGCGGAGGCTATATCGGGATGACGCGGGGGGCCGCGCTTCTCGATGCGGCGCAGAAGGTCAATCTCGGCATTGCCGGCGCGCTCGATGTTGCCCGGGAGCAGGGCTGGGACGTGGTGCCGACGCTCTGGGCCGGGGCGATCCCCTCCGGCTATGTGACGCGCGAGGCGTTTGAGGCGATCGCCGGCGAGATCGTGCAGCGAATTTCCGAGGCGGGGCCGCTCGACGGCGTCTTTCTCGATCTCCATGGCGCGATGGTGGCTGAGCATGTCGACGACGGGGAAGGCGAGATCGCCCGCCGCGTCCGCGCGGTGGTCGGCGACGCCGTCCCGATCACATCGGCGCTCGACCTGCACGGCAATATCTCGGCGGCCTTTGTCGACACGGTCGACGCGCTCGTCGCCTTCCGCACCTATCCCCATGTCGATATGGCCGCGACCGGCGCGCGGGCGGCCCGGCTTCTCCATGAGATGATGGCAACGGGCAGGCGGCCCGCGAAAGCCTTCCGGCGCATGTCCTATCTCGTGCCGATCCCGTTTCAGGCGACGGAGATGGCGCCGGGGGACGCGCTCTACGCCGAGATCGATGCGCTGGAGCGGGAGGGCGTTCTGTCAGCCTCGCTCTTCATGGGGTTTCCGGCGGCGGATATTCCAGATTGCGGCCCGACTGCGATGGCCTTCGCGGCGACGCAGGCGGAGGCCGAGCGTGCCGCCGACCGTATCGCCGCCGCCTATGAGGCGGCCGAGCCGCTCTTCGACAACCGCACGTTTACGGCCGGGGAAGCCGTGGCGGAGGCGGCGCGCATCGCCGCCGTCAAAACGGGTCCGGTCATCATCGCGGATACGCAGGACAATCCCGGGGCGGGCGGCGTTTCGGCGACGACCGGGATGTTGCGGGCACTCATCGCGGCCGATGCCCAAAATGCCGCGATCGGCCTCATCGTCGATCCGGCGAGCGCGGAAAAGGCGCATCAGCTCGGCGAGGGGGCGACGGCGCATTTTGCGATCGGCAGTCACCCCGGGGTGCCAGGCGATCATCCGGTCGAGACGGAGGCGGTGGTGGAGCGTCTCTCCGATGGGCGGCTTCACGCGACGGGTCCCTATTACGGCGGCGGACGGCTCGACCTCGGGCGATCGGCGTGCCTGCGCATCGGCGGCGTGCGCGTCGTCGTGACGAGCGGCATCGCGCAGATGGCGGACCGCGAAATGTTCCGTTTCGTCGGCGTTGTCCCGGAGGAGCAGGCGATCCTGGTGGTGAAAAGCTCCACGCATTTCCGCGCCGATTTCGCGCCCATCGCCTCGGAGATTCTGGTGGCCCTGTCGCCCGGCCCGATGCCGTTCAATCCTGCCGATCTGCCGTTCACGCGGCTTCCGGCCGACATGAAACTCTTCCCGAACGGACCTCTGTTCGGTGAAGCGAGCGCCGCAAAGGCGCATTCCGACCCAGGCGGGGAGAACATCGCCGCGGTCCAATAACGACAAAGCACCAACAGATCGAATCCGAGAGAGGGATGTATGCAGAGCTTGAAACCACTTTCTTGCATGAAGCGTAGCCTCGCCGCCGCGCTTCTTGCAGGCGGCGTGCTGTCCGCACCCGCTGTCGCCAACGCGCAGGATGATGGCAAGACCATCACGGCGGTGATGCATTCGGGTCTGCGCGTGCTCGACCCCGTGATCACCACCGCGCACATCACCCGCGACCACGGCTATATGATCTATGACGTCCTGACGGCCGTGGACGAGAATTTCGAGCCTCAGCCGCAGATGGCGGATTGGGACGTCTCCGACGACAAACTGACCTACACCTTCACCCTGCGCGACGGGCTGAAGTTTCATGACGGAGCGCCGGTCACCGGCAAGGACGTCGTCGCCTCGCTCACCCGCTGGGGCAAGCGCGATTCCGGCGGTCAGATGATCTTCGACGTGACGGAAAGCCTCGAGGCGCCGGACGACAAGACCATCGTGTGGAAGCTCTCAGAGCCTTTTCCGCCGCTCCTCAACGTCATTTCCAAGCAATCAGCCGTGCCGCCCTTCATCATGCCGGAGCGGGTGGCGGAAACCTCGCCGGACGAGCCGATCACCGATTACACCGGCTCCGGCCCGTTCGTCTTCAACAACGACAAATACGAGCCGGGCGCTTCGGTCACCTACGACAAGTTCGAAGATTACGTGCCGCGCGACGAGCCGCCCTCCTGGATGGCCGGCGGCAAAAAGGTCAATGTCGACCATGTCGTCTGGACGACGATGCCCGACAATCTGACCGCGATGAACGCGCTCGCGGCCGGAGAGATCGATTATCTGGAACAGGTGCAGGTCGATTTGTTGCCGGTGATCGAGAACGCGCCGGACGTGACGGTCGAGATGCGTGACCCGCTCGGCTTCGTCACGATCGGGCGGCCGAACTTCCTGCATCCGCCCTTCGACAACAAGAAGGTGCGCCAGGCGGCCCTTCTGGCTCTGAGCCAGGAAGACGTGCTCGCCACCATGATGGGCTCCGACAAGTACTACAAAGTCTGCGGTGCGATCTTCGGGTGCGGAACGCCGCTCGGCGATGAATCGGGCTCTGAGCCGATCACCTCCGGCACGCATCCGGAAGAGGCCAAGAAGCTTCTGGAAGAGGCCGGTTACGACGGCACGCCCGTGGTGCTCATGCAGCCGACGGACGTCGTCAGCCTGACCAATCAGCCGGTCGTCGCCGCACAGGCCCTTCGCCAGGCGGGCTTCAACGTCGATATGCAGGCCATGGACTGGCAGTCGGTCGTGCAGCGGCGGGCGCAGCAGAACCCTCCTGCCGAGGGCGGCTGGAACATCTTCTTCACGAACTGGATGGTGCCGGAGATTTCCGATCCGCTCATCAACGTGATGGTGAACGGTCGTGGCGACGATGCCTGGTTCGGCTGGCCGGACGATCCCGAGATCGAAAAGCTGCGTGACGACTTCGCGCTCGCTGAGGATCAGGAGGCCCGCAAAGCGGCCGCCGTCGCGATCCAGAAGCATGTGATGGACAATGTGAACTACATCCATCTCGGCGAATACAACATGCCTCAGGCGCGGCGGAATTCGATCCAGAACATGATCCCGTCGCCGGTTCCGGTCTTCTGGAACATGACGAAAGAGGCGGAGTGATCCACCTTCGGAGACGCGCCTTTGCGCGCGTCTCCGGCCGTCCTGTCTCGCAATTTGCGCTGAGGTTCGAACAGGCCTCGCGGCAAGGAGACCGATCATGTTCGGCTATATCCTGAAGCGGATCCTCGCCACGATCCCCGTGATGGCGATCGTCGCGGTCTTCGTCTTCCTTCTGCTTCGCCTGACCCCCGGCGATCCGGCGGCGATTCTCGCCGGCGATGCCGCCACGCCTGCGCAGCTCGAGCGCATCCGTGACCGGCTCGGCCTCAACGATCCTCTGCATATCCAGTTCTTCACCTGGATCGGGCAGATGCTGCACGGCGATCTCGGAACCTCCCTCATTTCCAGCACACCGGTTGCGGGCATGATCGGAGACCGGCTCGGGCCGACGCTCAGCATCGCCATCATGACCATCATCATCTCGGTGATGCTGGCCGTGCCGATGGGCGTGATCGCGGCGTGGCGCCATCGCACCTGGGTCGATTTCCTGGTGATGTCCTTCTCGGTGCTGGGCTTCTCCGTCCCCGTCTTCGTGATCGGCTACATCCTGATCCAGATTTTCGCGATCGAGCTGCGCTGGGTACCGGTGCAGGGCTACGCGCCGCTTTCCTCGGGCATCGGTCCGTTCCTGACGCGGGCGATCCTGCCGTCGCTGACGCTCGCCACGATCTATGTGGCGCTGATCGCGCGCATGACGCGCGCCTCCATGCTGGAAGTTCTGGGCGAGGATTACGTGCGCACCGCCCGCGCCAAAGGCGTGCGGGAGAACGTCGTGCTTTTCCGCCATGCGCTGCGCAACGCCGCGGTGCCGATCCTGACGATCATCGGCACGGGCTTTGCGCTCCTCATCTCCGGCGTCGTGGTGACGGAAAGCGTCTTCAACATTCCCGGCATCGGCCGGCTCACCGTCGATGCGATCCTGGCGCGGGACTATCCGGTGATCCAGGCGATGATCCTGTTCACCGCCGGCATCTACGTCTTCGTCAATCTCATCGTCGACGTCTCCTATTCCTTCTTCGACCCGAGGATCCGCTACTGACATGGCTGAGATTTCCCCATCCCGCCATAGCGCCTTCCAGGTCTTGACCGGGGTGTTTTCGCTCCCGGCCGGAGCGCGTCTGGGCGCGGGCCCGATGATCGCGGCGGTCATCCTTGTCGCGATCGTGCTCGCTTCGCTGCTGGCACCGCTTTACGTGCCCTACGATCCGCTGGCGATGGATTCCATGTCCCGCCTGAAGCCCCCTTCGGAGGCGCACCTTCTCGGCACGGACCAGTATGGCCGCGACACCTTCAGCCGGGTGATGACCGGCGGGCGCGTATCGCTCCTCATCGGCGTCGGCGCGGCTCTCGTCAGCGTCGTCATCGGCCTCATCATCGGCCTGGTCGCCGGCTTCTTCCGCGCCGCGGACGGCATCATCATGCGCATCATGGATAGCCTGATGGCGATCCCGGCGATCCTTCTCGCCATCGCGCTCGTCGCCCTCAACGGTCCGAGCCTCGGCTCGGTGATCATCGCCATCACCATTCCCGAAGTGCCGCGCGTCGTCCGCCTGGTGCGGTCCGTCGTGCTGTCGGCGCGCGAGGAGCCCTATGTGGAGGCCGCCATCGCGCTCGGCTCGTCGATGCCGAAGATCCTGGTCCAGCATCTGATGCCGAACACGCTCGCGCCGCTCATCGTGCAGGGAACCTATGTCTGCGCCTCGGCGATCCTGATCGAAGCGATCCTGAGCTTTCTCGGCGCTGGCGTCTCAACCGAGATCCCGACCTGGGGGAACATCATGGCCGAGGGCCGAAGCTATTTTCAGGTGAAGCCCGGGCTCATCTTCTGGCCGGGACTTCTCCTGTCGCTGTGCATTCTGGCGATCAACCTCCTCGGCGACACCGCGCGCGATCTCCTCGATCCGCGGATGAAGAAGCGGGAGGGCTGAGATGCAGCTTTCATCGCGAGACTTTTCGAACGCGCACCGCGTCCTCAAAATCCGCGGGCTGAAGGTCGCCCTGACGGGACGCCCCAATGCGGCACCGGTCTTGAACGGCATCGATCTCGATATCCGGGCGGGGGAAACCCATTGCCTGGTCGGCGAGAGCGGCTCGGGGAAATCGGTCACCTCGCTCGCCGTTATGGGGCTTCTGCCGAAAGGGGCGCTCGAGGTGCAGGGCGGCGAGATCGACGTCGAAGGCTTCGAGATCACCACCGCGACACATGCGCAGCTGCGCGAATTGCGGGCCCGGCGGATCGCCATGATCTTTCAGGAGCCGATGACGGCGCTCAATCCCGTGCTGCGGGTCGGCGAACAGATCGAAGAGGTGCTCAACATGCACACCGATCTGTCGCAGGCGGAAGCCAAGAAACGCACGCTCGACATCATGGAGCAGGTGCATCTTCCGGACGTTGAGCGGATCTATCAATCCTATCCGCACCAGCTGTCCGGCGGTCAGCGCCAGCGCATCATGATCGCCATGGCGCTCGTGCTCGATCCGCATCTGCTGATCGCGGACGAGCCGACGACGGCGCTCGATGTCACGACGCAGCTGCAGATTTTGAAGCTCATCGCGGAATTGCAGGAGCGCAAGGGAACGGCGCTTCTCTTCATCACGCACGATATGGGCGTGGTGGCGGAAATCGCCGACACGGTGAGCGTGATGCAGAATGGCCGGATCGTGGAGAAGGCCCCGATCCGCGAGCTGCTGACGAACCCGAAAGAGGCGTACACCAAAAAACTCCTGACCGCCGTTCCGAACCTGGCGCCGCGGCCGGCGCGGCCGGCTGCCTCGGCCAAGGACGTGCTCGACGTCCAGGATCTCGAAATGGTCTATGGCGGCGGCGGCCTTCTCAAGCGCCAGGGCGGCGTGAAGGCGGCGCAGGAGGTCAGCTTTACCATTGCGCCGGGCCGCACCCTCGGCATCGTCGGCGAAAGCGGCTCCGGCAAGTCCACGGTGGCGCGCTGCATCATCCGCCTGATCGATCCGACGGGCGGCCAGGTGAAGGTCGCCGGCACGGATATCTCGACGCTGTCGCGCCGGCAGCTTCGGCCGCATCGCAAGCATCTGCAGATCGTCTTCCAGGATCCCTACCGCTCGCTCAATCCGCGCTGGACCGTGGCGCGCAGCCTTTGCGAGGGGCCGATCAATTTCGGCACGTCGAAGGCTGCGGCGATGGAGCATGCCGCGGAGCTGATGGAGCTCGTCGACCTGCCGCGCGATGCCCTGAAACGCTATCCGCACCAGTTTTCGGGAGGACAGCGGCAGCGCATTGCGATCGCCCGCGCCGTCGCCATGAAGCCCGATTTGTTGATCGCCGACGAGGCGGTCTCCGCGCTCGATGTGAGCGTGCAGGCGCAGGTGCTCGACCTCCTGGACGATGTGCAGGAGAGGTTCGGGATCGCGATGCTCTTCATCACCCACGATCTGCGGGTCGCCGCACAGATCTGCGACGAGGTGCTCGTCATGCAGAAAGGCCGGGTGGTGGAGCATGGCGCCGCCGGCGCCGTCCTGCAGAACCCGCATGATCCCTACACACGCAATCTGATCGAGGCCGCGCCCGGCCGGGAATGGGACTTCGCCAATTTCCGTGCGCTCGGCACGCCGCCGTTCAACGAAGGAGCCTCCGCATGAGCGTCATCCCGAAGATCGAAGAATTCGCTGCCGAGCTGACTGCGATTCGGCACGACTTTCATGCGCATCCCGAGCTCGGCTTCGAGGAGACGCGCACCGCCGGTATCGTTGCGGAAAAGCTACGCGCCTATGGCGTCGACGAGGTGCACGAGGGCATCGGCGGCACCGGTGTCGTGGCGCTGATCAAGGGAGAGGGCGGCGGCAACCGCAGGGTCGGGCTGCGCGCCGACATGGACGCTCTGCCGATCGAGGAGGCGTCGGGTGTCCCCTATGCCTCGCAAAACCCGGGGCGGATGCATGCCTGCGGCCATGACGGGCATACGACGATGCTTCTCGGCGCGGCGCGATATCTCGCCGAAACGCGCGATTTCGACGGCACCGTGGTGTTGATCTTCCAGCCGGCGGAAGAAGGGCTCGGCGGGGCACGACGGATGATCGCCGAAGGTCTCTTCGAGAAATTCCCCTGCGACGAGATCTACGGCATGCACAACGATCCGAATGCCGAGCCCGGGATCGTCACCGTCGCGCCGGGGCCGGCGATGGCGGGGGCGAGCTTCTTCGACATCACCGTGAAGGGCACCGGCAGCCATGCCGCCATGCCGCATCAGTCGAAGGATCCGATCGTCATCGGCACGGCGCTGGTGCAGCAATTGCAGAGCGTCGTCAGCCGCAACGCGCCGCCGACGAAGCCGGTGGTGATCTCGGTGACGACGTTCCATGCCGGCGCCGCCTACAACGTCGTGCCGGACACGGCGACGATCTCCGGCACGATCCGCTATTTCCACGACGACGTGGCGGAGATGGCGCATCAGCGGATCAAGGATCTCTGCGCCGGGCTGAGCCAGGCCTATGGCATCGAGATCACGGCCGATCTGCGCAACGTCTTCGACGTTTTGATGAACGACCCGGAACTCTCCACCGCCTATGTCGATGCGGCGAAAGAGGTGGTGGGTGCCGACATGGCCTTCGAAACCAGCGATCAGATGACCGGTTCGGAAGATTTCGCCGACATGCTGAAGGTGGTGCCGGGGGCCTATTGCCGGGTGGGGCATGCGGGGTCGATCGGGCTGCACAACCCGGCGTTCGTGCTCGACGACGCGATCCTTCCCGTCGGTGCCTCGATCTATGCGCGCATCGTCGAAAACCGCCTGAAGCGCGGCCTCTGAAGCGCGGCGCCTGACACAGCCGACGCACTTTCCTTCTCCGATATTCAACCAGCCCGGCCCGCCCGAAGCGGCGGCCGGTAGAGGAGCTGTCTGATGATGAATCCGCTCGATCTGCCCTTCCATGCGGAGGAGATGCTCGCGGGCCTGAAGCCCTGGATCGAGACCGAAAGCCCGACCTTCGATGCGGCGGCAGTCAATCGCATGATGGACGTCGTGCAGCACGAGCTGGCAGCGCTCGGGGGCAAGGTCGAACGCATTCCGGGCCGCATGGGGCTCGGCGACAGCGTGCGCGCGACGATGCCGCATGCGCGGGCGGGCGAGGGGGGCATCCTGCTTCTCGGCCATCTCGACACGGTGCATCCGCTCGGCACGATCGACGTCCTGCCGTTCAAGCGGGAGGGCGAGATCTGCTACGGCCCGGGCCTGATGGACATGAAGGGTGGCAATTACGTCTATCTCGATGCGCTTCGGAAGCTCTTTGCCGCCGGGATCGAGACGCCCCTGCCGGTCACCGTCCTGTTCACGCCCGACGAGGAGATCGGCACGCCCTCGACGCGCGAGCTGATCGAGGCCGAGGCGAAGCGCCACAAATATATCCTCGTTCCGGAACCGGCGCGCCCCGACGGCGGCGCGGTGATCGGGCGCTATGCCATCGCACGCTTCAACCTGACGGCGCGCGGCAAGCCGAGCCATGCGGGCTGGCAGCTCGCCGAAGGGCGTTCGGCGATCGCCGCGATGGCGAAGAAGGTCGCGGAGATCGAAGGCATGACGACGGAAGACTGCACGTTTTCCGTCGGCGTCTTCAATTCCGGGCGATGGGTGAATTGCGTCTCCTCCGTCTGCGATGCCGAGGTTCTGAGCATGGCGAAGACGCAGGAGCTTCTCGACGAAGGCATCGCCAAGATGATGGCCTTCAACTCCTCCGACGGCGATGTGACGCTGGACGTCACACGCGGCGTCACCCGGCCGGTCTGGGAGCCGGATCAAGCGGGCACGATGGAGATGTTCGGGCTCGCCAAGGAGATCGCCGGCGAGATCGGTTTCGAGCTGAGCGCCGCTTCGGCCGGCGGTGGTTCGGACGGCAATTTCACGGGCTTTCTCGGCCTGCCGACGCTCGATTCGATCGGCGTGCGCGGCAAGGATCTGCACACGCTCAACGAACATATCTATGTTGACAGCCTCGTCGAGCGGGCAAGGCTCGCCGCGGCGCTCTACTGCCGGCTGGGTGCGTGATGTCGGAAGCTCTGTCGCGGACGATGGAGATCCGCAAACATGTCGTTGAGACGGACCGCGGCGTCGTCGCCTCGCAGCATCGTCTGGCGTCGGAGGCCGGTGCCGAAGTGCTGCGGGCCGGCGGCGATGCCGTCGATGCGGCGGTGGCCTGCAGCTTCGTCTGCGGCGTGCTCGAACCGTGGATGAGCGGCCCGGCCGGCGGCGGTGCAGCCATGCACTGGCGTGCCGACAGCGGCGAGGCGCATGCGCTCGATTTCGGCATGCGTGCGCCGTCGGGATTGAAGATCGAGGATTTTCCTCTGTCGGGCGAGGGGGCGGCCGCCGACCTGTTCCCGTGGGAGCGCGTCGTCGAAGACCGCAACGTCATCGGTGCGAAAGCCGTGGCGGTGCCGGCGCTCGTCGACGGGCTGGAAGCGGCGCATCGGCGCTGGGGGCGCATGCCCTGGGCGGAATTGCTGGCGCCCGCCATCGCCCATGCCCGCGAGGGGATGAGGGTCGACTGGTATGCGGCGCTCATCATCGCCACGGCCACCCGCGATCTGGCGCGTGATCCGGATGCGGCGGCGATGTTTCTCGCCGACGGGCAGTGGCCGCGGCCGTTCTCCTGGACGGGGATCGGGGAAGACCGGATCGACCAGAGCCGCATGGCGGACAGTCTCGACATTCTCGCGCGAGAGGGCGCGGCGGCAATGCATAGCGGCGATCTCGGCGCCGCGATGGCGCAGGATATCCGCGACAAGGGCGGCTATCTCACGCGCGATGATCTCGCCGGCAACCGTGCCGCGTTCAAAGCGCCGCTGTCGGTCGCCTATCGCGATGCGCTCTTTCACGCCGTGCCCGGGCTCACCGGCGGGGCGACCTTTGCCGGCGCCATCGCCGGGCTCGCCAAGACGGAGCTGCCGTCGCCGGATAAGGCCTATCTCGCCTATGCGCGCGCCCTCTTTGCGGCCTATCGCGACCGGCTCGAACATATGGGGCATGACGGAGAGATTCCCGAATGCGCCGGCTCGACCACGCATTTCTCGGTCGTCGACCGCGACGGCAATATGGTGGCCCACACCCAGACCTTGCTGTCGCTCTTCGGCTCGCGCGTGGTGTCGCCGTCGACCGGCTTTCTGATGAACAACGGCATCATGTGGTTCGATCCGGTCGCGGGGCGACCGAACTCGCTCGGACCCGGCAAGACATGTCTGATGAATGTCTGTCCGGTGCTGGGCGAGGCGAAGGGGCGGCGCTTTGCGCTCGGCGCCTCTGGCGGGCGCAAGATCGTTTCGGCGGTGACGCAGCTTGCGTCTCTCATGGCCGATTTCGGCATGGATGTCGGCGCGGCGTTTCGGCAGCCGCGCATCGATGCGTCGAGCGGGGAGCAGATCGTCGCCGATGCGGCGCTGCCGGCGGAAATCGTCGCGGCTCTGGAGGCTATCGCGCCGGTCAAAGCCGTGCGCCGGTCGATGCTGCCTTATCCTTTCGCCTGTCCGTCGGCGGTGATGGATGAGGGCGACAGGCGCTTCGGCATGACGGAGACGATGAGCGCCTGGGGCGACGCCGTCGCCGAGGGGGAGTGAGCCGTGGCCATGGTCGCGAATTCCGGACCTGACGTGTCCGATCCGGCCGATCTCAGCGCCATCGAGGCGCGGCGATTGATCGGCCGGGGAGAGCTTTCCGCCGAAGAACTTGCGCGGGCTTGCATCGCCCGCGTCGAAGCGATCGATCCGGCGGTGAATGCACTGGTGGCGCGCGATTTCGACGCCGTGATCGAAGGTGCGCGAAAGGCGGACCGGGACAGGGCGGCCGGGAACGCTCTCGGTCCTCTGCACGGTCTGCCTGTCGCCATCAAGGATATGAACGACGTCGCGGGTCTTGCGACGACGTTCGGCTCCGAGATTTTTCGCGACAACGTGCCGAAGAGCGACGATGCGCTCGTCGCGGGGCTCAGACACGCGGGTGCGCTGCCGCTCGGCAAGACCAACAATCCGGAATGGAGCGCCGGCGCCAATACGCGCAACCGCGTCTACGGCACGACGGCCAATCCGCATGACCTCACCCGCAATTGCGGCGGATCGTCGGGCGGGTCCGCCGTGGCGCTCGCCTGCGGCTACGCATCTCTCGCTTCTGGGTCGGATCTCGGCGGTTCGCTGCGTACGCCGGCCGCCTTCTGTGGGGTCGTCGGGTTTCGCCCGAGTTTCGGCGTGGTGCCGGGAGACGCGCGCCGCACGAGCCTGTTGCCGCTTGCGACCTCCGGGCCGATGGCGCGCAACGTCGCCGATTGCGGCTTGATGCTGTCAGTCATGGCGCGTCCCGATCCGCGCGATCCGTTTACGGCCGTTGTGGGCGGCAAGACGGCGTGGAAGCCAGATGATTTCGCCCATACGCCGCGCTGCGATCTCGCCGCGCTCCGCTTTGCGGTGACGGAGGATTTCGGTTTCGCTCCGGTCGAGGCGGCGAGCCGGCGCGTGTTCCGCAAAGGGGTCAACGCCCTTTTGCCGTTTCTACGCTCGTGCGAGGAGACGAGCCCCGATTGCACGGATGCCGATCGTATCTTTGCCGTGCTGCGGTCGGTCATCTTCCTGTCGACCCATGCGGCCTCCGTCGACAAGAGCCGCGAGCTCGTCGGCGAGAACGTGACGGAGAATGTCCGCGAGGGACGGTCCTACAGCGCCGAAGACGTGGCGCAGGCGCTGGTCATGCAGGGCAATTACGACCGGCGCTGGCAGCGTTTTTTCGACGAGTGCGATTTCATCCTGTCGCCGGCGGTCACGGCGCAGCCTCGGGACTGGCATGAGGCCTATCCGAGGGAGATCGATGGGCGGCCGACTGCGAGCTATTATCACTGGCTGGCTTGCGCTTATGCCTCGACGATCGCCGGGTGTCCGTCGATCACGATCCCGTGCGGGCGGGACGAGAACGGCATGCCGTTCGGTCTGCAGATCATCGGGCGACGGCATGACGATCTGCGGCTTCTTGCCGTCGCGGCCGAACTCGAAGCTCTGATTGCCGGTCTGTCGGGGTTGGCGCCGAAAGGCCCCGACCTCGCGGCGCTTTCGAATGCGCCGAAGCTCAGCGCGGCCGAGGGGTTCTGGGATGTCCCATGAGGCGGGGCGGGCGCAGTGAGCTGCCGGCGCTGCGTCAGCCGGTCCTCCCGGGTCGGGCGAGTTGAAGGGGGACGCGACGGCACGCACATGTTATGGCCGATCTCATGAGTGCTACCGATTTCGCGCAATGTGTGGAACCAAGCCGGGCGAAACGGCTCAAGGCCGCGACGGACGAAACGCATCAGCGGCTCGACCAGACGGTCATGGCCTGCGATCCGTTTTCGAGCCTTGAACGCTATCGGCTGTTCTTGAAGATGCAGCACCGCGTCTTCTTCGACGTCGACGCGCTGTGTTTTCATCCCGAGCTCATCGCTCTCGTGCCCGACCTTCCCGAACGGCGGCAGCTGCATCTCGTCGAGCAGGATTTCGCCGATCTCGGGCTCGTCCTGCCGCCGCCGGAACTGGAGCCCGTCTTCGGCGAGGGCGCGATCGATGTGCCGACGGCGCTCGGCTATCTCTACGTCACCGAAGGCTCCAATCTCGGCGCCGCTTTCCTCATCAAGGAAGCCAAGAAGATCGGTCTGTCGGAGAGTTTCGGGGCGCGCCATCTCGCCGGTGCGGAAGAGGGCCGGGCCCGGTCCTGGCGAGCCTTCACGAATGCGCTCGACGCTGTCGAGCTTTCGCCGGCAGAGGAGGCCCGGGCCGTGGCGGGGGCGGAAGCCTCCTTCGACCGCGTTTTCGTGCATGTCGAGAGCGCCTTCGGCAAGGTTCCAGCGTCCCGTTAGGAACTGCGCGCCGAAGCCCGTGTGTGCGGCTTTGCGCCTGTCGCGCTCGTTCTACACCCTGTCGTTGTTTTTTATGCGTCGCGGCACGCCGCGTCGAGATTTTCGCGTGTCTGTGCCGCTGAGAGAACGCCGTCGGCCAGAGCCTTGTTCGCACGCAGTTTACGAGATTGGCGGATAGAGCGAAGCCGGCCTTGTATTCTTAACGCTTTCCATCAACCTTGACGGGTGAAGATGCCCACGCGGCGAAGGCGTTCAGAATGCTCCAGCTTATCCATATGATCGAGAGTGCGGCTCTCGTCACGCTCGCTATCCTGGCGCTGTCGTTTCTCGGACCGAGGCTCGACCAGTCGCGTTGGCTGAAGGGCGGTGTCACCGGTCTGATTTTCGGGTTGACGGGATTGCTGAGCATGGCGGCGCCGATCGAGCTCGCGCCGGGTATCGTGGTGGATGCGCGCAATGTCGTGATGGCGCTTTCGGGCGGTCTCGGCGGCCCGATCAGCGCCATCATCACCGCGGCGATGCTCATCGCCATGCGCGTCTGGTTCGGCGGGGCCGGGATGGTGGCCGGTATCTTTGCGGTCCTGCTCGTCGGGGGCGCTTCGACGGCTCTCTGGTTTGTCGTCAACAGGCGATATCAGGGGCGGCTCAGCATCGGCTCACTCCTGGCACTTGCCGTGATCGCCGGGGTGGTGCCGATGCTCACGCTCGTCTTCATCCCGAATCTGTCGGGGCAAACGGCCTTCTCGCTCCTGTTGCTGCTGGTGCCGACCAACTTCGTCGCTGTCATCGTGCTCGGGCTTTTGTTTCTCGGCGATCTGCAGAGACGCTGGGCGATCGCCGCCTACGGCGAAAGCCGGCTGTTGCTGCAGGCGATGGTGAACAACGCCCCGGGTGTTCTCTTCCAGCTCAAGGAGGAGCGGCCGGGATCTGCCTCCTTCACCTATGTGTCGGCGGGCGTGAAGCGGTTCCTCGGGGTCGGGGTCGAGGAATTGCTGGAGGATTCCGCGCATATCGAACGATTGTTCTCGCCCAACGATCTGGCCCGGGCGAGGGAAAAGCTCGCCACTTCGGCGAGCAGCATGCAGTCCTGGGTGATGGAAGCGGAGCTTTCGGTGCGCGGCGGCGGCAAGGTTTGGGTGCGCATTGCCGCCAAACCCCGCATGGATCCGAGCGGCAAGGTGATCTGGGACGGCTCGCTCTTCGATATCACCGACCGCAAGCGCATGGAGCAGATGAAGAACGACTTCATCTCAACGGTCAGCCACGAATTGCGCACGCCGCTCACCTCGATCCGCGGCTCTCTCGGCCTCGTCGCCGGCGGTGCGGCCGGCGAGCTGCCGAAGAAGGCCGCGAGTTTGATCAACATCGCGCATTCCAATTCGGAACGGCTCGTGCGGCTCATCAACGATATCCTCGACATCGAAAAAATCGAATCGGGGCGCATGCCCTTCGAGCCGATACCCGTCGGGCTTCGCCCTGCCGTCGAGCAGGCGGTGGAGGCGAGCCGCGACTATCTCGCGGACCGGAACGTCGAGATCAGCGTCGTCGACGATGCGCCGGATGCGAATGTCTATGTCGACCCCGACAGGCTCCATCAGGTGCTCGCCAACCTCTTGTCGAACGCCATCAAGTACTCGCCGGAAGATGGGACCGTCGTCGTCAATCTGTGCCGCCATGGCGACAGTCTGCGCATCTCCGTCATCGACAACGGGCCGGGCATTCCCGAAGCGTTCAGAAACCGCATTTTCCGCCGCTTCGAGCAGGCCGATTCCTCGGCGACACGCCAGAAGGGCGGCACCGGCCTCGGCCTCAATATTGCGAAAGCCATCGTGGAGCGCTCCGGCGGGGACATCACCTTCGAGAGCGAGCCGGACATCCGCACCGTCTTCCATGTCGATCTTCCCGAATGGCACCTCACGCGTCAGGCATCGCAGGCGATCGAGAAGCCTCTCAAGGCTGACATGTCGAGGACGGTTCTGATCTGCGAAGATGCCGAAGACGTCGCCGAACTGATTGCGGAAAACCTGCAGCAGGAAGGCTTCCAGAGCATGATCGCCCGCAATGTCGCTGCGGCGCGCCGCGACATTGCCGCCAAGGATTATCTCGCCGTGATCGTCGACCTCGATCTGGAGAACGAGGCCGGGTTGTCGCTCATTCGCGAACTCTGCGATGCGACCGCCGACAGGGGCATGCCGGTCATCATGATTTCGGCCAGCATCGACGACGCGCAAAGGGTGCTCAACGGCTCCGCCGTCGGGGTCGCCGCCTGGCTGGAGCGGCCCAGGAACATGGAGGAGCTGCGGCGGGCAGCGGCCGTCATCGCGGCGCGTCTGTCGCAGCGGCGTCCCTCCATCCTGCATGTCGAAGACGACGACAGCCTTCTCGAGGTGATGGCGGCCGAACTCGGCGAGGAGATGCAGGTCGTCAAGGCGCGCACGATTGCGGAAGCGAAGACCGCTCTGTCGCGCACGACGTTCGATCTCGTCATCCTCGATCTCGGCCTGCCGGACGGACAGGGCGCCTGCCTTCTCGGCACGATCCCGAGCGGGACGGCGGTGATCATCTTTTCCGCTGCCGATGCGGAAAAGGATGTCGCAAAACGGGTGCAGGCAGCGATGACGAAGACCCGGACGTCGGAGAAGGCAATCGCCAATATGGTGCGCAAGCTGGCCTTCGAGCACCGCGAGAAGGATGCGGCCGCGCAACGCCGCGAAATGGGAGCCGTCAAATGAATTTTCGTGTGCTTTATGTCGACGACGAACCGGATATCCGCGAGGTGGCAGCGCTGTCGCTCGAACTCGACGAGGCATTCACGGTGCGCACCTGTTCGTCGGGAACCGAAGCGCTCGTCGAAGCTCCGAAGTTCGAGCCGCATCTCATTCTGCTCGATGTGATGATGCCGGGTATGGACGGGCCGGAAACCCTGAAGCAGCTGAAAGCCGATCCGCGCACCTCCGATGTGCCGATCGTCTTCGTCACTGCGAAGACGCAGACGACCGAGATCGCTCGCTTTCTGGCGATCGGTGCAGCCGGCGTCATCCGGAAACCCTTCGATCCGATGACGCTCGCCGAGCAGGCCCGGGATTTCTTGAGCTGAACGAGACGGCGTCCGGCGCTGCCGTCTATTCTTCCGCGGCAGCCTCGAGGGCCTGAAGCAGGGTTTTGAGGGCTTCGCGGCTTTCTGCGCAGGTGCAGGAGGTTTCCCGCATGGTCTGCTCGGCACGCAAGGCGCGCTCGCTGATTTCGGGATAGCCGAAAGTTCCGCCCGCCCCGGCGAGCGAATGCACGCGCAGGATCAGCTCCGCCTCTTCGTCGGAGGAGAGCGGCTCAATGCGATTGATGAGTTCGTCGATCCAGTCGTGCTCGCGCCGGCAGCGCTTGCGAAAGCGGTTGTGGATCGATCCGGAAGTGGGGCCCGACATCTGCGCTCCTGGAGACGGTGTCTCGCCTGTTGGGTCTATGGCGCTGGCTGGCGGAGACGCTGCCTGCCAGAATGTCTCTCTTTGGATGCCATCGCCCAAACAGCAGGGCCACCACGACAGGCATACGCAGTTGCGGTTAAAAAAAGACGGGTAAGTCTCGTAAATAACTAAAGATTTGCCGGCTTAGTAAAGGTCGAAGAGGTCTTGACTGAGGACGCCTCGCGAGATGCCCGCGGTGCGGTGCTTCATCCTTCGATGTGGGAGAGCAGGAAGGGCCGCAGGCGCGGATCGTGGTAGTCGCGGATCGCAAGTGCCGCCCCGGCCTCCAGCAAGGATTTTTCCTCAAGGCTCGAGCGGAGGCCGATGGTCGGAACGCCGGCGCGCACGGCCGCCGTCAGACCCGGAATCGCATCTTCGAAAGCGACCGCGTGTCGCGCATCGACACCGAGCCGCTGCATCGCCGTCTGATAGGGCAGCGGATCCGGCTTTCCACGGGGAAGCTCGTCGGCGGAGATCAGGAGGTCGAAGGCGTCGGACAGCCCGACACCGGCGAGGATCGCCTGCTGATTGGCGATCGGCGCATTGGTGACGAGAGCGAGCCCCCAGCTCTTCTTGCGGGCCCAGGAGAGAAGCTCGGGCAGGCCGGCGATCGGCTCCGCACCCCGCTCCAGAAGTTCGCGGAACAGCGCTTCCTTCTCATCGGCGATGTCGGCGTGCCGCGAGGTGTCGATATGGGGGAAGAGCTCGGCGCAGATCTCGTCGTTGGTGTGCCCGGAGATGCGGGTGCGAAAGATCTCCTCGTCGATCTCGGCGCCGTATTTCTCGCCGATCTTCTGAAAGGCCTCGTAATGATAGGGGTCGCTGTCCATCACCGTGCCGTCGAGGTCGATGAGGAGAGCGCCTTTGTGCGAGCGGGAAGGGGACAGGATGGCCTCGTCTGGGTGAGAGATTGAAATGTGCGTGGGCCCCGGTGCTCAGGACCGTGAGCGCGTGCCTCAGGCGGAATCGCGCATGATCAGTTTTGCTTCAAGAAGCGTCGGTCCGGCCGGTTCCGTTTTCGGCGGCGCCTCGTCGGATTTGCCGATCATATCGAGGAGACGTTTCAGGCTTGTGGTCGCAAGACCCGAATAATCCTGGGCAACCGTGGTGAGAGCGGGGCAGGTGTAGCGGCTCAAGGGATGATCGTCGTGGCCCGCGACCCGGAGATCGGCGTCGGCGCTGCGGCCGATCTTGAGACCGCGCTGATAGGCGGCCGCCATGACGCCGAAGGCGAGGCGGTCGTTGGCGCAGAGGACCGAGCGCGTCGGAAAGCCGCCGCGAGCGAGGATCTTGTTGGTTTCCTCAAAGCCGACGGTTTCAAAATCCCAGTCGGCGGATTCGACGGAGAGCACATGCGCCTCGAAGCCGAGATTGGCCATCGCCCGTTCATAGGCGGCGCGGCGTTCCGTGGCGTTGCGGTTGACGCGCGGCATTTCGAGAAAGCAGGGGCGCTCGCCGGTGCGGCAGAGATATTCCACCATCAAGGAGATGCTCTGCGCATTGTCGGTGCCGACGAAGGGCTGGTCTTCGGCAGCGCGCGAATCGAGGAAGACGAGCGGCATCGCCTGGCGCAGCTCGCGGATGAGGCCGGCATCGGATTCGTAGCCGAGCGGCGCGACGATGGCTCCGGAGAGTTTCAGCGATTGCAGCATCTGGATGGCTTTCGCCTCCAGATCCGGCTCGCCGTGCGAACTCAACACGATCGCCCAATAGCCCTGGCGAAGGCTCGAAATCTCGATCTGCCTGACGATCTCCGCATAGAACGGGTCGGAGATGTGGGGGACGATGACGCCGATGTTGCGCGGATTGCGGCGGTTCAGGTTCACCGCGAAAATGTTCGGCTGATAATTGTGGCGGGCCAGCGCCTCCTCGATGCGCTGCCGGGTCGAAGTGCGGACGGAACTCGGGTCCTGAAAGTATTTGGAGATGGTCGGACGGGAGATGCCGGCGGCGACCGCGAAATCCTCCATGTTCCTGATTTTCTTGCCGCTCATCGGGAGGTTCCGCAGCTGTCTCTGTCGAGGTTGGCGTTGCTTTGGGCCGGCCAGGAGATTCGGACGGCGAAGGAATTCGGCATGATTGAACCGATTTCCGGCTCAATCCAAAACGAAGACAATCGGCCACGCTCCTTTTTGCCGTGACGAGAGGAGGGCGGTCACGGACAAGTTATCTGGCACGCGACATTTCAATTCTTTACGCGCGACAAATTTAAATTGACATTTTGTCCCATGAAGTGTCATCTGGCGTCAATAACAATTTGATGAAAGGAGGCGCGGCCCGTGCCCGCGCATGTGCCGGTTCAGATTTCTCGCGGTCCCGTTTTCGCCTCTCTAGGCACGGCTTTCGCCGCTGCCGGTGACGCACGCTGAGATGACCCGAAGATCGGAAGCTGGCGCCTCGGCGTGACGAGAAAAGCCGTTCGCGACAAAGCCAGTGATCGGGCGCCGTTCATGCTCGCCATCAGGAAAGGCGGAGCGCACCGCCCGATAATCAGGAGGAAGCCTATGTTCAAAAGTTTCGTTTCGAAGTCCCTGCTCGCCGCCGGGATCGCGCTCGCCGGGTTCGCCGGTCCGGCATCTGCCGAGGGGATCGGGGCTTCGCTCCTGACCCAGCAGCATCCGTTCTACATCGCGCTCGCTGACGCCATGCGCGCCGAGGCGCAGGCCGAAGGCGTGCCGCTCGAGATCAAGATCGCCAACCAGGATCTCAACAAGCAGTTCGCCGACGTCGAGGATTTCATCACCAAGGGCGTCGACGTCCTCATCATTTCCCCGGTCGATTCCACCGGCGTGCGCACCGTCATCGGGCGGGCCCAGAAGGCCGGCATCAAGGTCATCACCGTCGACGTGCCGGCGAAGAACGTCGAGGTCACCTCCTATGTCGGCACCGACAATTATGCCGGCGGCGTGAAGGCCGGCGAGCTCATGGCCAAGATGATCGGCGACAAGGGCAAGGTCGCCATCATCGACTATCCGATGGTCGCCTCGGTCGTCGCCCGCACCGATGGCTTCAAGAAGGCGATGGAATCGCATCCCGACATCGAGATCGTGGCGCAGCAGGCCGGCATCACCCGCTCGGAAGCGCTGACGACCGCGCAGAACATTTTGCAGGCGCATCCCGATCTCGACGGCATTTTCGGCTTTGGCGATGACGCGGCTCTGGCTGCGGCTTCGGCTGTCGCCTCCGCCGGGCTTCAGGACCAGGTGAAGGTCATCGGCTTCGACGGCATGAAAGAGGCCCGCGACGCGGTCGCCAGCAATCCCGTCATGGTGGGCGTGATCGCCCAGTATCCCGACGAGATGGGCAAGGTCGCGGTCGAGACGGCCGTCAAGGTCATGAACGGCGAAGAGGTTGCGGCCGAGCAGCCGATCGAGCCGGGCGTCGTCACCAAGGACGGCGAGACCAAGTAGCGAGAAGAGGTCAGGAGAGAGCCGCCCCCCACTCTCTCCTCCTGTGCCCCGCGCCCACCCTCTCATCTGGTGGGCGCGGGCACTTCCTCGCCCCCTGACAGCGTTCCTGTCAGCCTTCCTGCCAGCTTCGGCGGAGCTTTCGCCATGACCGCCCCCCAAGACGAGACGGTTCTCGACATCCGCAACGTGACCAAGACCTTCGGGCCGGTCACGGCGCTCAAAGACATGACGCTCTCGGTGAAGAAGGGGCGCGTCCACACGCTCATCGGCGAAAACGGCGCCGGCAAGAGCACCTTGATGAAGATTCTTGCCGGGGTGCATCCGCAGACCTCGGGCGAGATTACCTTCAAAGGCGAGCCTTATCGCCCGAAGAGCCCGCGCGAGGCGCGGCTTTCGGGCCTGACGATCGTCTTCCAGGAGCTGAGCCTGTGCCGCCACATGACTGTGGCGGAGAACATTTTCGCGACGCACGAGCCGAACCGCTTCGGCTTCATCGATGACGCGGAACTGGTGCGCAAGGCCGAAGAGCTGATCGAAGAGCTCGGCCTGCCGATCAAGGCCCGTGCCAAAGTGAGCCAGCTCTCGATCGCCCGCCGCCAGCTCGTCGAGATCGCCAAGGGGCTGAGCTATCCGGCCGATCTCGTCATCCTCGACGAGCCGACCTCGTCGCTGTCGGAAAGCGAAGCGGAAATCCTGTTCTCGCTGATCGGGCGCCTCAAGGAGAAGGGCGTCACGGTCATCTATATCTCGCACCGCATGGAAGAGATCATGCGGCTTTCCGACGACATCACCGTCATCCGCGACGGCGAGCTCGTCGGCACGATGGCGCGCGAAGAGACGAGCATCGACAAGCTGATCGCCATGATGGTGGGACGCGAGATGCACGACATCTACCCGCCGCGCGTGGCGCCGAAGCCGGGACCAGACGTCGAGCCGGTCCTGCGTGTCGATGGGCTGAACGGCGGGCATCTCTTCCACGACGTGACGTTCGATGCCCGCCCCGGCGAGGTGCTCGGCTTCTTCGGGCTGGTCGGCTCGGGTCGCTCCGACGTCATGAATGCGCTTTTCGGCGTGAAGCGGCCGGAAGGCGGCGAGATCTTTCTCGATGGCAGGAAGATCCGGCCGCGCTCGCCCGACGATGCGATCCGGCACGGCATCGCCTTCCTCACCGAAAACCGCAAGGAAGAGGGGCTCGTTCTCGCCCATACGGTGGAGCGCAACATCAACATGGTGTCGCTCGGCGATATCTCGAACGCCTTCGGCTTTGCGAGGCGCTCCGCCGAGCGCCGTGCGGCCGAAGACGAGGTCGCGCGGCTGACGATCAAGACCGACACGATCGACACGCCGGCCGCGAACCTTTCCGGCGGCAACCAGCAAAAAATCGTGCTCGCCAAATGGCTGCGTATCAAGCCGCGCATCCTGATCCTCGACGAGCCGACGCGCGGCGTCGATGTCGGGGCGAAATTCGAGATCTACCGGATTATCCGGCAATTGGCCGCCGATGGGGCCGCCATCCTGATGGTGTCATCCGATCTGCCGGAAGTGCTCGGCCTCTCCGACCGGCTCGTCATCATGCACGACAAGAAGGTCGCCAACATCCTCGACGGGGAGGGGCTCACGCCTGAGACCGTCATGACCTACGCCGCAGGAATGCAATCATGAAGAGCTTCGTCTCGAAATTCACCTCGGCGCCGGCCGTTCGCGAATATGGCGGGATCGTCGCATCGCTGATCGTCCTCTGTGTCGTCTTTTCGGTGCTGAGCCCGCGCTTTCTCGTCTTCTACAATCTGCTCAACATCGTGCAGCAGGTGTCGGTGGTGGCGGTGCTCGCCTTCGGCATGACCTATGTCATCCTCCTCGGCGAGATCGATCTCTCTGTCGGCTCGATCCTGGCGGTCGCCGGCATGGTGGCGGCGCAATGTTTCGCCATCGGTTTGGGCTTCTGGCCGACCCTCGGGCTGACGCTTCTTTCGGGCGCGATCATGGGTGCCTTCAACGGCGTGCTCGCGGCCTATCTGTTGCTGCCGTCCTTCATCGTGACGGTGGCGACGATGGGCATTTTTCGCGGGCTCGTGTCGCTGCCGACGGGTGGCCTGCCGGCGCCGATCAACAACGATGCGTGGCTTGCGATCGGGGCTGAGAACTGGCTCGGCCTGCCGATCATCATCTGGATCGTGCTCGCGCTCTTCGCCTTCAATTTCGTGCTTCTCGCCAAAACCGTGTTCGGCCGGCGCGCCTATCTCGCCGGCGGCAACAAGGAAGCGGCCGTCTATTCCGGCATCCGGGTGAAGCGCATCAAGGTGATCATCTTCACCATCTCCGGCGTGATGGCGGCCATCGGCGGCATTCTTCTGTCGTCGCGTCTCGGCTCGGCGCAGACCAATGCCGGCCTCGGCTACGAGCTCGATGCGATCGCCGCTGCGGTGCTCGGCGGGACCAGCCTTGCCGGCGGCGTCGGCACCATGGTCGGCACGCTTCTCGGCGCGCTCATCATCGGCATCATCAACAACGGCATGAGCCTTCTGTCGGTGCCGTATTTCTACCAGCTCATCGTCAAGGGCCTCGTCATTCTGCTGGCGGTGTGGATCGACGTGCGCTCCAAAACCAACCGCGGCTGAAGTCCGCTCATCTCATGAAAAAGATCGTCACCATCGGCGAGGTGCTCGTCGAGATCATGGCCGAGGAGCGCGGCAACGGCTTTCTGGAGCCGATCACGCTCGTCGGCCCGTTTCCCTCCGGCGCGCCCGCCATCTTCATCGATCAGGTCGCAAAGCTCGGCCAGCCTTGCGGCCTCATCAGCGCCGTCGGTCCGGACGATTTCGGCACCGTCAATGTGGAGCGGCTGAAGGCGGACGGGGTCGATGTCTCCGCCATCGCCGTCATTCCCGATGCCGTCACCGGCTCCGCCTTCGTGCGCTACCGTGAGGACGGCAACCGCAATTTCATCTTCAATATCCGGCACTCGGCCTGCGGGCAGGTGAGCCTCGATCACGGCGCCGAAAAGATGCTGGGCGAGGTGGACCATCTGCATGTGATGGGCTCGTCGCTCTTCTCCGACGAGATCATTTCCTTGATCCGCACCGCGGTCGAGCGGGTGAAGGCGAAAGGCGGCAGCGTCTCCTTCGATCCCAATATCCGCAAGGAGATGCTGGATTTTCCGGGCATGCGGGAGGCACTCGTCCATATCTTCGAGAATGCCGACATCTTCCTGCCGAGCGGCGACGAGCTCTTCCTCTTCACCGAGGCGAAGGAGGAGGAAGCGGCGATCGCCGAAATCCTGACGCGCGGCACCAAGGCCGTGGTCATCAAGCGCGGCGCCGAGGGAGCGAGCTATTTCGATGCCTCCGGCGAGACGCGCGTGCCGGCTTTTGCCGTCGAGGAGATCGATCCGACGGGCGCCGGCGACAGTTTCGGTGCCACGTTCGTGACCTTCTGGCTGCGCGGCGTCTCGCCCGAAGACGCGCTGTTGATGGCGAATGCGAGCGGGGCGCGCGCCGTCGGCGTCAAAGGGCCGATGTCGGGCACGTCGACGGGCGCCGAGCTTGAAGACTTCATCGAACGACACAAAGGCACAAGGGCATGAGCACGGCCTATCTGGCGAGCCTGCCAAGGCGGCATCAGGCACATGAGAATGTCGGCATTTCCTCCATCTGCTCGGCGCATCCGATGGTCATCGAGGCGACGCTTCGCCATGGCCTGAAGGCCGGCGGGCCGGTTCTGATCGAGGCGACCTGCAACCAGGTCAATCACGAGGGTGGCTATACCGGCATGACGCCGGCGGATTTCCGCCGCTTCGTCGAAGAGATCGCCGCAAAGGTCGGCTTCGACACGAGCCGGCTGATCCTCGGGGGCGATCATCTCGGTCCCAATCCCTGGAAGAGCCTTCCGGCCGAAGAGGCGATGGGCAAGGCCGAGGCCATGGTGGAGGCCTTCGTGAAGGCCGGTTTCACCAAGATCCATCTCGACACCTCGATGGGATGTGCCGGGGAGAGCGTGGCACTCGCCGACGAGGTGACGGCGGAGCGGGCGGCGCGGCTTGCTGCCGTCTCGGAAAGGGCGGCGAAGGCATCGGGCTTCGATCTTCCCGTCTATGTCATCGGCACGGAAGTGCCGATCCCGGGCGGGGCGATGGAAGAGATCGAAGAGCTGGCCGTCACCGATCCGGAAGCGGCACTTGCTACCGTCGAGGTGCATCGTGCGGCTTTTGCGGCGCGTGGGCTCGAAGACGCGTTCGCGCGCGCCATCGGCGTCGTGGTGCAGCCCGGTGTCGAATACGGCAACGAGAACATCGTTTTCTACGACCGGGCGAAGGCGGCCTCGTTGAGTGCGGTCCTGTCGAAGATGCCGCAATTCGTCTTCGAGGCGCATTCGACCGATTATCAGCCGGTGGAGCTTCTGGCGGGCCTGGTCGATGACGGCTTTCCGATCCTGAAGGTCGGGCCGGCGCTCACCTTCGCCTATCGCGAGGCGCTTTACGGGCTCGACCAGATTGCGGTCGAGCTCGACGGGCTTTCGCCTGAAGAGACGCTGAAGCACGCGATGGAAGAGGTGCTCGTCGGCGATCCGCGCGAATGGGCGAAATATTACCACGGCAGCGACGCGGAGAAGCGCATCAACCGCCATTTCAGCTATTCCGACCGCATCCGCTATTACTGGCCGCAGCCGAAGGCCGTTGCCGCGGTGACGACGCTCCTGACGCGCCTCAAGGGCCGGCAATTGCCGCTGCCGCTCATCAGCCAGTATCTCGGCGCGCTCTACCCGGCGGTGGCGGACGGACGGCTTGCGGCGACGCCCGAGGCCTTGATCCTCGCCAATATCGACCGCGTCGTGTCCACCTATGCCGCGGCGGCGCGCACGCCCGCCGTGTGATTTTTCAGGCGCTGCGGTCTCGGCCGCAGCGTCTTTCCGTGATGATTGAGCCCCCGCCGCGGCGGGGGCTTTTTTCGTGATGGCGTGTTTTCGTCGGCTCAGGCGACTTTGACGATCAGCTTGCCGAAATTCTTGCCTTCCAGAAGGCCGATGAAGGCGTCCGGCACCTTGTCCAGACCTTCGACGATATCTTCCTTGTAGCGGATGCGTCCGTCCGCGACCCAGCTGCCCATCTCTTTGAGGAAGTCCGGCATCTGATCCTTGAATTCCGTCTGAATGAAGCCGCGGATGGTGAGGCTCTTCGTCAGGATATCGCGCATCAAGCCCGGCAGCTTGTCCGGGCCCTCGAACGGGCCGGTGGCGTTGTATTGCGAGACGAGGCCGCAGACGGGCATGCGCGCATAAAAGTTGAGAAGCGGGCGCACCGCCTCGAAGACGGGGCCGCCGACGTTTTCGAAATAGACGTCGATGCCGTCCGGGCAGGCGGCTTTCAGATCCTCCGCGAAGCTTTCGGAGCGATGGTCGATCGCCGCGTCGAAGCCGAAGTCTTCCGTGAGCGCCCGGCATTTTTCCGGTCCGCCGGCGATGCCGACGGCCCGCGCGCCCTTGATCTTGGCGATCTGGCCGACGGCGGAGCCGACAGGTCCGGTCGCCGCGGCAACGACGACCGTCTCGCCTTCCTTCGGCTTTCCGAGCGTCAGAAGCCCTGCGTAGGCGGTGAAGCCCGGCATGCCGAGCACGCCGACGGCGGTGGTGACGGGCACTTTTTCGGGATCGAGCTTGCGCAGATGAGATGCCTTCGCGACCGCATGGGTCTGCCAGCCGGAATAGGAGAGGACCATGTCGCCGGCTGCGAAATTCGGGTCGCGGCTTTCCACGACCTCCGCCACGGTGCCGCCTTCCATCACGGCGCCGACCTCGACCGGGGCGGCGTAGGATTTCGCCGCGCTCATCCGCCCGCGCATATAGGGATCGAGCGAGAGGTAGCGGACCTTGAGGAGGACTTCACCCTCCTTCGGCGCCGGCACGGGTGCGGTCTCCGTGCGGAAATTCTCTGGCGTTGGCCGGCCCTCGGGGCGTGACGCGAGGAGGATCTGCGTGCTTTCTGTCATGGAATGAACCTGATTGAGATGTGAGTGGATCTGTTGCTCCATCTATGCCGCATGCGTGCCTTGGCGAGGCCTCACCGGGTCTCAGACGGCATTCGGCGGCGGGACGGAGCCATACCATTTCAGGGAGGCGGAGGATGACGGCGGTGAGGAAAATCGATTTCGACGTGTCGGATGTGCGGCGCTATCTCGAGCCCGGGCCGGTCGTGCTCGTCTCGTCCGCCCATCAAGGCGAGCACGACATCATGACGATGGGCTGGCACACGATCATGGAATTCTCGCCCTCACTCGTCGGCTGCATGATCTCCGCCGGCAACCATTCCTTCGAGCTCATCCGTGCGAGCGGCGAATGCGTCATCAATCTGCCGACGACGGCGCTCACCGATACCGTCGTCAAGATCGGCAACACCTCCGGGGAACGGATCGACAAGTTCGAGGAGTTCGGTCTGACGGCCGAGCCGGCCGAGATGGTGGGCGCGCCGATGATCGGCGAATGCCACGCCAATTTCGAATGCCGGCTGTTCGAGGATGCGCTCGTCGGGCGCTACAATTTCTTCGTTTTCGAGGTGGTGAAGGCGCATGTGGCGCCGGAGCCGGAACATCCCGAGACGCTGCATTACAAGGGCGGCGGCATCTTCATGGTGTCCGGCGAGATCATCGACAAGAGCGCGCTCTTCCGTCCGGGCATGCTGTGAGGGGATGATGAGGCAGGAGGACCTTTCCGGCGCGCTCGATTTTCTGCGCGCGGCGGAGCGGCTCAAGGACACGTTCCGCTCCGGCTTCACGGCGGAGGGGAGGCCGGAGAGCACAGCCGCGCACACCTGGCGGCTCGCCCTGATGGCGATCGTTTTCGAAAAGGATTTTGGGACGATCGACTTTTCGCGTCTTCTCAAGATCCTGATCGTGCACGATCTCGGCGAAACCCTGTCGGGCGACGTGCCGGCGGTTGTGCAGATGCCAGGCGAAGAGAAGGCGGCGCAGGAGCGCGCCGATCTTCTGCAACTGACCGCACCGCTCGACCCAGCGCGGCGGCAGGCGATCCTCGATCTCTGGGAGGAGTACGAGGTGGGGGCGACGGCGGAGGCGCGGCTCGCCAAGGGGCTCGATAAGCTCGAGACGATCCTGCAGCACAATCAGGGGCTTAACCCGCCCGACTTCGATTATCGATTCAATCTCGATTATGGGAGGCGCGCGACCGACGCTCATCCTTTGCTTCAAGAGATCCGCGCGGTGCTGGATGCGGAGACGGAGGCGCGGGCCGAAAATTCCCGAGTCGATTGAAGCGGATGGGCTGAACTTCGGAGGTTGTGATTCAGACCGGCTGATTCAGACCGGGCGCCAATTAAGCCTGTTGCGAACAAAAGTAGAACATGGCATCATCCCGGCATGGATGAGAAGCTCGCAACCAAGCTCGGCATTCTGGCGGACGCGGCCAAATATGACGTGTCCTGCGCCTCGTCGGGCGCGCCGAAGCGCAAGGCTGGCAAGAACGGGCTCGGCGCGACGGCGCCGTCCGGCATCTGCCACGCCTTCACGCCGGACGGGCGCTGCGTCTCGCTTCTGAAAATCCTTCTGACGAATTACTGCCTGTTCGACTGCGCCTATTGCATCAACCGGCGCTCCTCGAACGTGCCGCGGGCGCGTTTCTCGGTCGAGGAGGTGGTGCGGCTCACGCTCGAATTCTACAAACGCAACTATATCGAAGGCCTCTTCCTCTCCTCCGGCATCGCGCGCTCGCCCGACCGGACGATGGAGGAGATGATGCGGGTGGCGAAGACGCTCCGGCGCGTCCACGGCTTTCAGGGCTATATCCATCTCAAGGCGATCCCCGAGGCGAGCCCGTGGCTGATCGAGGAGGCGGGGCGGTACGCCGACCGGTTGTCGATCAATCTGGAGCTTGCGAGCGGGGCGAGCCTGAAAGCGCTCGCGCCGGAAAAGAACGACCGGACGATCACCGAGGCGATGGGGCAGATGCATGAGCGCATCTTGGAGGCGCGCGACGAGCGACGGCGTTTCTCGCCGGCCGGGCAGAGCACGCAGGTGATCGTCGGGGCAGACGATGTGAAGGATGTCGCGATCATTCGGGCGAGCGCCAGGCTCTATGACGATTACGCGTTGAAGCGGGTCTATTATTCCGCCTTCAGCCCGATCCCCGAGGCGAGCCTGCTTCTGCCGGCGAAGGCGCCGCCGCTTCGCCGGGAAAACCGGCTTTATCAGGCGGACTGGCTGATGCGGTTTTACGGGTTTTCGGCCGACGAGGTCGCGGAAAGCGGCGAGGACGGCATGCTGGCGCTCGATGTCGATCCGAAGCTCGCCTGGGCGCTGAAGCATCGCGAGCGCTTTCCGGTCGACGTCAATCGGGCGGAGCGGGAGATGCTTTTGCGGGTGCCGGGGCTCGGGCAGCGCGCGGTGGAGCGCATTCTCACCTCGCGCCGGCACCAGAAGCTGCGACTTCCAGATCTCGCGCGGCTGACGGCGGGCCTGAAGCGGGCGCTGCCGTTTCTCGTCACGCCGGACCACCGGCCCGTCTCCCTCATCGACCGGCTCGATCTGCGGCAAAGGCTCGCCGAGCCGGCCCAGCAAATGAGCCTGTTCTGATGACCCGCGTGCGCATCGATATGAAGGCGGGGGCAGATCTCGACGGTTTTCGCCGGGCACTGCGCGTCCTCGTGCGCGACCGGGTCGCGCCGGAGGATGTCGTCTTCGCGGCGGAGGGTGCCCAGGATCTCTTCGGCGCGCCGCTTGCCGGAGAGGCGCCGCCGGTCGTGTTGCCGCGCGCCGTGACACGGCTCATCGCCGATGTCGTCTGTCACCGCGACCACGAGCGCTATGGGCTTCTCTATCGGCTCGTGTGGAGAATTTTGCGCGGCGAGCGCGGGCTTCTCGAGGTGGCGAGCGATCCGCTCGTCTACCGTCTTGCGCGCATGCAGCAGGAGGTGCGGCGCGACATCCACCATATGCATGGCTTTCTGCGCTTTCGCCGTGTGGTGACGGAAGGGGGTGTCACGGCGGGCGAGACTGCGAGCTCGGGCAGCGAGGAAAACGAACGCTTCGTCGCCTATTTCGAGCCGGCGCATTTCACCTTGGCTGCGGCCGCGCCTTTTTTCGCCGAGCGCTTCGCCAATATGGCCTGGTCGATCCTGACGCCCGACGGTTCGCTCCACTGGGACGGCAAAAAGCTCGTCGAAGGGCCGCCGGCGCGCCGCGACCCGGCCGCCGCCGGCGACGGATTCGAAGAGGGGTGGCGCACGTATTATGCGGCGACGTTCAACCCGGCGCGGGCCAATCCCAAATTGATGGCGCAGCATATGCCGCGGCGCTACTGGGCCGACATGCCGGAAGTGGCGGCGATCCCGGAACTCGTCAGCTCCGCGCCGACACGTGTGCGCGAGATGATCGCGCGCGAGGCCGCCGCGTCGCCCAGGCGCGCGCCGGAGAAGGCGCTCCACAAAATGCGTGAGGATCGTCCGAAGAGCCTGCAAGACCTCAACGCGCGGATCGCTGCCTCGGAGCCATTGGTGTCGGGGGCGGTGCCGGGAGCGACGCGTGCGGTGCTCGGCGAGGGCCCTCTAGATGCCGACATCGTCTTTGTCGGCGAGCAGCCGGGCGATCAGGAGGATCGTCAGGGAAGGCCATTTGTCGGGCCGGCCGGCCAGCTTCTTGATCGGGCGATGGCGGAGGCCGGGATCGGGCGCGGCTCGGTTTATCTCACCAATGCCGTGAAGCACTTCAAGTTCGAGATGCGCGGCAAGCGGCGCATCCACCAGAAGCCCACCTTGTCGGAGGTGAAGCATTATCGCTGGTGGTTGATGGCGGAGCTTGAATTTCTATCGCCGCGCCTCGTCGTGGCGCTCGGCGGGACAGCGGCGCTGGCGCTTTCGGGACGACAGGTTTCCGTGACGAAGATGCGCGGCCGGCAGGAGTTTCCGCCTTTTGCCGGCTTCCTCACCGTGCATCCGTCCTATCTTCTGCGACTGCCGGATGCGGAGGCCAAGGCGAGTGCCTACCGTGCCTTCGTCGATGACCTTCGGCAGGTGCGGGAGATTGCGGGCGAGAGACTGAAGGCGGCCTGAAGAGCCGATTTGAGGAGCCGGCCTGAGGCGGCTGCCCGTGGAAGGGGCTCAGAGATAGGGCAGGCCGTGGGCGATCAGCGGTGCGACGAGGACGTTCAAAAGGCCGACGAGCACCATGACGAGGCCGGCAACCGAGCCTTCCTCGTGACCGATTTCGTGGGCCTTGGCAGTGCCGCTCGCATGGGCTGCGACGCCGAAGAGGGCGCCGCGGGCAAGAGCCGATTTGACCGGCAGGATGGTCAGCATCAACTCGCCGAGGATGGCGCCGAAGACGCCGGTCAGGACGACGAAGACGGCGGTGAGGTCGGGGGCGCCGCCGATGTCGGAGGAGACGACCATGGCGAAGGGGGTCGAAACGGAGCGCGGCAGAAGGCTGAGGCGCAGGGCGTCGTCGAGACCGACGAGGCTCGCAAAGGTCCAGCCGGAGAGAATGGCCGTGGTCGTGCCCGCCAGCATGCCGACGACGAGGACCGGCCAGTGGCGCGCGATCAGGGCACGCTGCTCGTAGATCGGCACGGCGAAGGCGACCATGGCGGGCCCGAGCAGGCTGACGAGCCAGCCGGTGGAGCGGATATAATCGCGGTAGGTCTCGTCGGCGGTGACGACGATCAGGATGAGAAGCGCCGGGGTGATCGCGAGCGGCATCAAAAAAGGCTGCCGCCAGCGCAGATAGATGCGCTTCGCCAGAAAATAGGTGCCGATGGTCAGAGCCGACCAGAAGAGGCCGTGGAGCAGGATTTCACTCGAAGAGAGCATTGCGGTCCTCCGCGGCCAGGCGGCGGCGATAATAGAGGTCCGCCGTCAGCGCCGTGACCGCCATGACGGAGGCGGTTCCGGCCAGGATGACGAACAGGATCTTGAGGCCGAGCAGGCCGACGAATTCGCGGTGATCGACGACGGCGAGGACGGCCGGCACAAAGAACAGGATCATCTCCGCCAGAAACCATTGGGCGCCGCGGCGCATGCTGAAAAGGCTGAGACGGCCGGAGATCAAAAGGGCGAGGACGAGCGCCATGCCGATGATGCCGCCGGGCACCGGAAGCCCCGAAAGGCGCACGATCGTCTCCCCGATGCCCCAGAACACGAAGATCGCCGCGATCTGGGCGAGGCGGCTGTTGTGAAGGCTGCGGCGGAAGCGAAGCGCGAGGCTGCGGGGGGTCATCGATCTCTCCTGGAAGGAGCGGCATATAGTTGCACCTGATCAATCGACAAAATGAATTGACTGAATAGGCTTCATTCCGTATCGGAATAATATGGAATTTCGCAATCTGCGGGCTTTCGTCGAAGTGGTCCGCCAAGGCGGTTTCACGCCCGCCGCGAAGGCGCTTTTCGCCACGCAATCGACGATCTCAAAGGCCGTGCGGCAGCTCGAAGACGAGATCGGCCTGCCGCTTCTCGATCGCATCGGCCATCGCAGCCACCTGACCGCGCCGGGCGAGGTGGTCTATCGAAGAGCCGTGAAGCTTCTGGCGGAACGCGAAGATCTCGCGCGCGAGCTCGACGAGATCCGCGGCCTGAAGCAGGGGTCTTTGTCTCTCGGCCTGCCGCCCGTGGCGAGCAGCGCGTTGTTTGCGCCCCTGTTCGCGATCTATCGCCAGCGCTTTCCGGGCATCGATGTGCGCCTCGTCGAGCATGGCAGCGACCGGCTGGAGGAGATGCTGCGGACGGGCGAAATCGAAATGGCCGCCTCGCTTCTTCCTTTCGGGGAGGATTTCGAATGGCAGGGCGTGCGGCGCGAGCCGCTGATGGCGGTCATGCCACGGGCCCATGCGCTTGCCGGGCGGCGGACGATAAAGATCGAGGATGTGCGCGAGGAGCCGTTCATCCTTTTCGAGGCCGGTTTCGGCTTGAACCGGATCATCGGGGACGCCTGCCGCCGACATGGGTTTTCGCCCGCGGTCGCCGCGCGCAGCAGCCAGATCGAGTTCATCGTCGGCCTTGCGGCGGCGGGCCTCGGCATCGCCTTCCTGCCGCAGATCATTGCACCGCGCTCGGAGGCGGGCCGTGCTGCCTCGGTGCTTCTCGACGAGCCGGAGACTGCCTGGCATATCGCCATAATCTGGCGACGTGGCGCCTATCTGTCCCATGCGGCGCGGGCCTGGCTTGCCCTCGTCGAGGAAATGCACCCCGACCAAGCGCGCGCCGAGCCGCCGCAGAGCTGACTGGAACGACCGTGCCGATGCCGCCTGCAAGCTTGCCGCAACGGCTTCAATATACTATCGAATTAATAGGAAATAGCCCAGCCCAGAGGTGCCCGCGCGGATGATTTCCCAGAAGGCCAAATACGCCCTGCGGGCGCTGCTTGCGCTCGCAGAGATGGAGAGCGATTCCATTTCCGCCGGCGAGCTTGCCAAGGGGGAGCGCATCCCGCGCAAGTTCCTGGAGCAGATTCTGATGGAATTGAAGCGTGACGGCCTGATCCAGAGCCGGCGCGGGGTGAACGGCGGCTATTTCCTGCAGCGGCCGGCCGATACGATCACGTTTGGGCATGTTCTGCGGCTTTTCGATGGGCCGATCGCCCCGCTTCCTTGTCTCAGCCGGGTGGCCTATCGCCGCTGCGCCGATTGCAAGGACGAAGGCGCGTGCCGTGTGCGCCGGGTTTTCGCCCATGTCGCCAATTCCGCGCGTGCGGTTCTCGACCAGACCACGCTCGCCGACGCGATCGCCGATCCGGATGGTGTGGATTGGATTGCCGGGCTCTCGGTCGACGCCGCCTGAGCCGTTTCGCGGTCCTCTCTGTCACTGGGTGTTCTGTCGTGGCGCCCCCTGTCGCAGCGTCGTTGTCGCGGTCGTTTTGCCTCCGTTGACATAGTCTACTAAACAGGTAGGCTATTGATCTCTACCAGATCGGTAGGTGATGGAGGTTGGCATGCGAAGGATGCAACGATCTCTTGCGGTGGGCTTTGCCGCTCTCTGGGCGATGGCGGCACCGGCCGTCGCCGACACCACGCTCCTCAACGTTTCCTATGATCCGACGCGCGAGCTCTACGAGGCGTTCAACGCCGCCTTCGCCGCGCATTTCAAAGCCGAAACCGGTGAAACCGTCTCGGTGCGGATGTCGCATGGCGGCTCCGGCAAGCAGGCGCGGGCGGTGATCGACGGGCTCAAAGCCGATGTCGTCACGCTGGCGCTCGAAGCCGATATCGACGCGATCGCCAAGACGACCGGAAAGATCCCCGCGAACTGGCGCGATCGGCTTCCCAATCACAGCGCGCCCTACACCTCGACCATCGTTTTCCTCGTCCGCAAGGGCAATCCGAAAGGGATCCAAGACTGGCCGGACCTGGTGAAGGAGGGCGTGGAGGTCATCACGCCCAATCCGAAAACCTCTGGCGGTGCGCGCTGGAGCTATCTCGCGGCCTGGGCCTACGCCAATGAGGCTTTTCATGGCGACGAGAAGGCGACCCGCGACTTCATGGGCGAGCTTTTCCGGCATGTGCCGGTGCTCGACACGGGCGCGCGCGGCGCCACCACCACCTTCGTGCAGCGGGGCATCGGCGACGTCCTGATCACCTGGGAGAACGAGGCGTTTCTGGCGCTCAAGGAGCTCGGTCCCGACAAATTCGAGATCGTGGCGCCGTCGATTTCCATCAAGGCCGAACCGCCGGTCGCGCTGGTCGACGGCAATGTCGACAAGGACGGGACACGCCAGGCGGCGGAAGCCTATCTCGCCTATCTCTATTCGCCCGAGGGGCAGAGATTGGTGGCGAAGAACTTCTATCGCCCGGCGGAGCCGGCCTTCGCCGATACCGCGGACATGGCGCGGTTTCCCGATCTCAAGCTCGTCACCATCGATGACCCGCTCTTCGGCGGATGGGAGAAGGCGCAGCCGGCTCATTTCGGCAATGGCGGCGTCTTCGACCAGATCTATCAGCCTGCGCGATAGGGACGGCTGCGGATGCGCGGGCGCGCTCGAACCTGGCGGAAGCGGAGCGTTCTGCCGGGTTTCGGTCTCTCACTCGGCTTCACGATCGCCTATCTGGGGCTCGTCGTCCTGGTGCCGCTCGCGGCTCTCGTCATCAAAAGCGCGGGTCTGGGCGCGGCCGAATTCTGGCGTCTCGCCACCGATCCACGCACGCTCGCGGCCTTGCGCTTGAGTTTTGGCGCGGCGCTCGTCGCCGCCTCGATCAACGCCGTCTTCGGCGCCCTGATTGCCTGGGTGCTGGTGCGCTACCGCTTTTTCGGACGCCGGTTTCTCGATGCCGTCATCGACCTGCCTTTCGCCCTGCCGACGGCGGTGGCCGGTATTGCGCTCACCTCGCTCTACGCACCCAATGGCTGGGTCGGGCAGTTTCTCGAGCCGCTCGGGCTCAAAATCGCCTATGCGCCGGCCGGTATCGTGGTGGCGCTCACCTTCGTCAGCCTGCCCTTCGTCGTGCGCACCGTCGAACCGGTCCTCGGAGAGATCGACCGCGAGCTCGAAGAGGTTGCCGCAACGCTCGGAGCCACGCGGCGGCAGACGATCTTCAAGGTGATCGTGCCGGCCCTGGTGCCGGCGCTCCTGACCGGGTTCGCACTCGCGCTCGCCCGGGCTGTCGGCGAATACGGCTCCGTCATCTTCATCGCCGGAAATATTCCCTATGTATCTGAGATCGCGCCGCTTCTGATCGTCATCCGACTGGAGGAATTCGATTACGCCGGCGCGACGGCGGTCGCCGCGGTGATGCTTGCGATTGCTTTTGTCATGCTCTTCGTCATCAATCTGCTTCAGGCGTGGAGCCGCAGGAGGTTCGGCTATGGCAGCTGAATTGTCGGGCGCGTCGTTGAGGGTCTCGAGGCCGGTGCGGCGGGGCCGACCGGCCACGACGGAGGCGCCCGCCGTGCGCGCGGCTCTGATCGGCCTCGTCTTCGTCTTTCTCGGCTTCTTTCTCGTGATGCCGCTTGTCGCCGTCTTCGTGGAAGCGCTGCGCGGGGGAATCTCCACCTATCTCGCGGCGATCGTCGAGCCGGATGCGCTCGCTGCCATCCGGCTGACGCTGATCGTGGCGGCGATCGCGGTGCCCGCCAACATGGTCTTCGGGATCGCGGCCGCCTGGGCCGTCGCCAAGTTCGACTTCAAGGGCAAGAGCCTGCTCGTCACGCTGATCGATCTGCCGTTTTCCGTCTCGCCGGTGATTTCCGGCCTTGTCTACGTGCTTCTCTTCGGGGCGCAGGGGGTCTTGGGCCCCTTTCTCGACGCGCATGGCGTGGAAATCATCTTCGCGGTGCCGGGGATCGTTCTCGCGACGATCTTCGTCACCTTTCCCTTCGTGGCGCGCGAGCTCATTCCGCTCATGCAGGAGCAGGGGAGCGGCGACGAAGAAGCTGCACTTTCGCTCGGCGCGTCGGGCTTTACGACCTTTCTGCTCGTCACGCTGCCGAACGTGAAATGGGCGCTTCTCTACGGCGTGCTCCTTTGCAACGCCCGCGCCATGGGTGAGTTCGGAGCCGTCTCCGTCGTCTCGGGGCATATTCGCGGCCTCACCAGTACGATGCCGCTGCATGTGGAGATCCTCTACAACGAGTACAGTTTTGCGGCCGCATTCGCCGTCGCCTCGCTGCTCGCCCTCCTGGCGCTTTTCACCCTTGCCCTGAAGACCTTCCTGGAATGGCGTTTCGCCGGTGCGATCGCCGCTGAACGCGCGCATTGAGGACCAGATGGACATCGTTCTCCAAAACATCTCCAAGGCGTTCGACGATTATCCGGCGGTGCACGATATTTCGCTCGCCATTCGCTCGGGCGAGCTCATCGCGCTGCTCGGGCCTTCGGGCTCCGGCAAGACGACGCTTCTGCGCCTCATCGCCGGGCTCGAATTTCTCGATCGCGGCCGCATCCTCTTCGGCGAAGAGGATGCCTCGGCCAAGAGCGTGCAGGAGCGCAATGTCGGCTTCGTCTTTCAGCATTACGCGCTCTTCAAACAGATGAATGTCGCCGACAATGTCGGCTTCGGGCTTCGGGTGCGCCCGCGCGCGAGCCGGCCCGGCCGAACGGAAATCCGGCGTCGCGCTTTGGAGCTTCTCGATCTCGTGCAGCTTTCGGGGCTCGAAAAGCGCTTTCCGATGCAGCTGTCCGGCGGGCAGCGGCAGAGAGTGGCGCTGGCGCGGGCGCTCGCGATCGAGCCGGCCGTTCTCCTGCTGGATGAACCTTTCGGCGCGCTCGATGCCAAGGTGCGCAAGGAGCTGCGCCGCTGGCTGCGCGATCTGCATGAGCAGACCGGCCATACCACGGTCTTCGTGACGCATGATCAGGAAGAGGCGCTGGAGCTTGCCGACCGCGTCGTGGTGATGAATGCCGGGCGTGTCGAGCAGGTCGGCACGGCCGACGAAATCTACGACGCGCCGGCTTCGCCCTTCGTGCACGGCTTCATCGGCGAATCCTCAAGCCTTCCGGTGACTCTGTCGGGCGGGGCCATCCTCGTTGCAGGTCGCCCGAGCGGGCTTGTCGGCGCAGGGGCGGGCGCGGCACGGCTCTTCTTCCGCCCTGGCCATGTGGAGATGCTCCGGCCGGGCGAGCGCGGCATTGCGGGCGTGGTGACGGGAAGCCGCCGCCTCACCGATCGCAGGCGGCTCGAGATTGCGGTCGGCGGCAACCATCCTGTCGAGATCGACGTGCCTTCGCTCGCGGAGACGAGCCATGGCGTGGAGACGGGAAGCGAGGTGATCTTCCGCCCGCGTGAATTCCGGCTTTACGGGGAAAGCGAGACCGCCTCTCGGCGCGCGGCCTGACGCTAACCGTTTGCGGTTGCTTTTTGGGCGAGGCGCATAGGACCAAAAATGAGATCGGCCGGCCCATGGCGAGCCGGCCGATCCAGGCCTCGACGCGAAGGGAGGTCCGCTCCAGGTCGAGACCAGGCACGCCGAGGGCTGCGGCTGGCCTTCAGCGTGCCGAGCTCAATTGGTTTCCAGGTGCGCCCCTCCGGCTCTGGATTCCGTGCGGCCGAGCCGGACGGGCTTTTTGCCGGAGGTGTTTCCCGAGGTTGGTCGATCTCCTTCGTCGGCGATTTCGGGCGCGCTCTTGGCTGCGGTGTCGACCGTCGCCACCACCGACATTCCGGGCGCAAGGCGTTCAGACAGGGGCTGGTCCGGGTCGATGGCGATGCGCACGGGCAGGCGCTGCGCCACCTTGGTGAAGTTTCCGGAGGCGTTGTCGGATTTGATGACGCTGAATTCCGATCCCGTGGCCGGCGAAAAGCGCTCGATATGGCCTGCGAGACTTGCGCCTTCGAGGGCGTCGACGGTGAAGGTGACAGGCTGGCCGATGCGCATCTTGGCGACCTGCGTTTCCTTGAAATTCGCCACGACCCAGATGCTCTCCGGCACGAGGGCCACGAGCTGGGTGCCGGCAGAGACATATTGGCCGATGCGCGTGCCGACCTGGCCGAGACGCCCGCCTGCCGGGGCGGTGATGTGGGTGTTGTCGAGGTCGATCTCGGCAAGATGTACGGCGGCTTCCGCGCCTTCCACCGCGGCCTTCAGAGACGCGCGGTTGACGATGGTCGATTGCAGCTCCTGTCGCGCCACTTCGATCTCGGCCGTGACCTGATCGTAGGCGGCCTGCGCCTGATCGCGCTTCGAGCGGGTTTCATCGCCCGTCGCCTTGTTGACGACGCCGCGATCAACGAGGGGCTCGACCCGCTGCCAATCCGCCTTCGCCTGTTCGAGAGCCGCCTTCTTGCCGGCGAGCTGCGCCTGCGTGGAGCGGAGCTTCGCTTCCGCCGAATGCCGGCTCTGCTCGGAATTGGCGAGTGCCGCCTTCTGCGCATCGAGTTCCGCGCGCGCCTGTTCGAGCTTCTGCCGGTAGATGCGATCGTCGAGCTGGACGAGGAGATCGCCTTTTTCGACGGTCTCGAAATCCTGCACCGGGACCTCGGTGACGTAGCCGGCCACTTGCGGGGCGATCATCGTCACCGGTCCCCGCACATAGGCGTTCTCGGTCACCTCCACGGCGCTGGTGAAGGGGGGCAGCCGCCAAGCGTAGAGCACGACGCAGATGCCGAGGAGGCCGATGGTGACGGCGAGGATTGTCGAAAAGGAGCGCAGGAAATTGAACATCGGGATTATGAAGTCTGGGTTTGAAGTGCCGGGGCGGGCTGCCGCTGTTTCATCAGCCAGGCCACGGCGACGTGGATCGTGAGCGCCAGAAGAGCCGTCGCGGCGAGCGCGGACACGGCCAAAAAGGCATCGTTGTAGGCGAGGATGTAGGCCTCTCGGGACGTCGCTCTGGAGAGAAGGGCGGCACCTTCGGCCTTGAGAAGCGTCTGATCGCCGAGCACACCGGCATAGCTTCCGGCAAGCTGCGAGATGCGATCGGCAACGAGCGGATCGGTCGATTTCAGACCTTCGATCAGCGCTTCGGAGTGAAACTTCTCGCGGATCTGCACGAAGGTTCCGAAGAGCGCCGATCCGAAGAGGCTTCCGAGGCTCTGCGTCGACAGGAAGACGACGACGAAGCTCAAGATGTAGTTCGGGCCCTTGGTGAACGCGGCGATAATGCCCCGGGCCATCGCGGCCGGCAGGAACAGAGCGCCGCCGAAGGCGATGAGCCCCTGGCTCACCATCAATTGCTCGGGCCGGGTGAGATTGCTCGATTGGCCGTCGAGATAGGCGCCGACACACAGGGCGCTGAGGGCAACGGCATGAATGGCCGGCTCGCGCCCCGGTTTCAGAACCATGGCGGAGACCCAGCCGCCGGCGAGCACGCAGGCGAAGACCATCCAATAAAGTGGCATCGCCTGATCGTTGGTGATGTCGAGCTGATTGAAGAGGCCGCGAATGCCCGCCGATTGCTCGGCGAGGATGGTGCGGAAGATGATGAGCGCGGCGGCGAAATGCAGGATCGGCGGGCTGCAGATCCAGCGGATATCGACGAGCGGGTATTTGCGATTGAGCTCGATGACGGTCGCCAGGGTGAGCGAGGCGAGCGAGATGACCAGGAGCCAGCCGAGCCAGTCGCGCTCGAACCACCAATAGACGCGGCCAAGCGTCAGGAAGACAGCCATACAGCCGAAGCCGACGGCAATCAGCGGATAGCTGATGAAATCGAGAGGATCGACGACCTTTGCCTGGGGCGGCGAGGTGAGCGGCAGCATGTAGACGCCGCAAAAACAGAGCATCGACAGGCCGAGCTCAAACGTCGTCAGGCCGTGCCATTGATCGATGTCGAAGAGCGTCGGCGAAATCAGCCGGGCGATCGGCATCGCCAGAGTGAGGTTGGTCATCGCGAAGGAGACGCCGATCGTCAGCTTCTTTTCGCGCGGCAGCACCTCCATCATGTAGAGGAAGCTCAAGGCGGAGAGGGGTGCGGCCGAGATGCCGGCGATGAAGCGCAGGATGACGGCGCTCTGAAGATCGCGGGCAAAGGAATTGAGAAGCGCCACGACGACGAAGACGAGGATCGAAAGTTCGGCGAAGCGGCGCAGGCCGAACTGGCGGCGCAGTTTTACGAGAGCAAGCGACAGGGAGGCGTAGGGCGCCATATAGGCGGCCATCAGCCACATCGTCTCCGATTGCGTCGCGCCGATCGAGCCCTGGATCTGGAAAAGATTGGCCCCGACCATTTGCGTGCCGAGGCCCTGGGTGATGCCGAGAAGTGCGGAGGTCGCGATATAGGCGGCCGCCCGTGCCGGATGTTTCGGCACATAGGGCATGGGCTGGACCACGGGCGGGCGCTCGGGCTCCGCCGGCGGAGGCGGTGCGGCCTGCGGCTCGCCGCGCGCGGCATCCATCCCGCTGCTTTTGCCGAAAGGCCGCCGGCGGTCGAGCTGTTCGGCCCGCGGTGCCGGCGTGCGGGCCGCGCCTCGTACGAGGGGGTCCGGGCCTTGGTCGCTCGCACGTCTTTCAGGCATGGGGGCTCACGATTGCGCCGCGATGTTGGCGGCGACCTTCTGCAGCGTGAGCGTCGCCTGCCGCAGCTCTTCCGCGTCGATGCCTTCCAGGACCGTGGCTTTCAATTCGCGCGCGAAGGGGAGGATCTCACCGGCTTTTTCGCGGCCGGCCTCGGTCAGATAGATGTGCTTGGAACGACGATCCTCTTCGGCCGCCTGTCGTTCGATGAGACCGCATTTTTCCAGACCGTCGACGAGGCGGACCATGCTCGGCTGTTCGACTTCGAGGAGGTCGGCAAGCTCCGCCTGGCTTGCCCCCTCGTGACGGGCGAGAAGCACGAAGAGCCGGGCGCGGGAAAAGGTGAGGCCTCGGCTCTTGGCCATGGCGTCGAAGCGGGTGCGCAGCTTGCGCGTGACGTTGGTGACGGCCTCGATGAACGCGTCATGCGTGGGAGAGTTCTGGGAAGGCGGCATAATAGATAGCAAGCTAATTGTGTTACCGCTATCTAATGCGTCACCAATGCGGCGACAAGACGCCTTGTCCGAAAGTTGATATGCTGAATGAGGCGGTCAGGGTTGCGCGATGGGCTCGCGACTTTGCCCCTGGCTGAGGTGAGTCCGGTCAGGCTTTTGGCGCGTCGTTTTCGTCGAGCGCTGCGTTGAGCTGCCTCAGAGCGGCGCGCAGCGACACCATGGTCTCGCGCGGAAGGCCGACGCGGCAGACGATTTCTTCGGGCACTTTCGAGGCCGGCACGCGCAGAGCCCGCCCGGCTTCGGTGAGGTCGACGATGACACGGCGTTCGTCTTCCGGATCGCGGCGGCGGTCGACGAGGCCCTGCGCCTCCAGCCGCTTCAGGAGCGGGCTCAGGGTGCCGAAATCGAGACCGAGCGCCTCTTTGAGGCTGCCCACGGAACGAGGCGCCTTTTCCCACAATGCGAGCATGGCGATGTATTGCGGGTAGGTGAGGCCGAGAGGCTCCAGGAGCGGCCGGTAGAGCTTCGTCATCCGGCTCGATGCCGAATAGAGCGCAAAGCATATCTGCGCATCGAGGATCGTCGCCCGAAGCGCGTCGGGCGACAATCCGTTCTCAGAGGTTTTGTGCTTGCCGCTCACTTCGCCTCGACGGTGATCGCTACGTTCACATTGCCTTTGATGGCCCGCGAATAAGGGCATCCCTCATGCGCCGCCGCGACGAGATCCTCGGCCGTTTTCCGGTCCAGACCTTCCGTCTCGGCGATGAGATCGACGTCGAGCCCGAAAGCGGTCTCCGACGCCGCACCCAGGCGCACTTTGACGGTGACCGATGCGCCTTTCAAGGGAAGCTTCTTTTTGCCGGCGAGGAAGCGCATGGCGCTTTCGAAACAGGCGGCATAGCCGGCGGCAAAGAGCTGCTCCGGATTCGTCGCCCCGCCTTTTCCGCCCATCTCTTTCGGCGTTGCGAGATCGACGCTGAGGAGGCCATCCGGCGTCTCGGCGTGGCCCTGGCGGCCGCCAACGGCACGGGCTTCGGTTTCGTACATGATTTTCATGATATTGCTCGTGTTAGATTAAATCGTGCACGATTCATATAGGCCATGAACCCCATGATGCAAGCGGCGCGAGGGGGCAATCGCATATTGACAGCATGCTGCTATAATGTATGTATGCTGTCATGATTGAAAAAGCTCCTTATCCCTTCGAACATCCGCTCAACGCCCTGGTGCTGGAAGTCTTCCGGTTGAACGGGGCGCTCATCGCCTCAGGCGATGCGCTCGTCCGGCCGCTCGGTCTGACGAGTGCCCGCTGGCAGGTGATGGGATCGGTGGCGCAGGGGAGGGGCGGTTTTTCCGTGGCGCAGCTTGCCCGAAACATGGGCCTCACGCGCCAATCGGTGCAGCGCATCGTCGACGAGCTGGTCGGCGACGGCATTTTCGAGCTTGCCGACAACCCGCATCACAAGCGGGCGAAGCTCGTGCGCCTGACCGAAAAGGGGGAAGCGTTGTTCGAGGAGGCGACTGCGCGCTGGCGGCCGCATGCCGACGACCTCGCCGCCGTTCTCGCCCCCGGCGAACTTACGCGGCTGACGGAACTTCTGGCGCAACTCAGGGCCCGGCTGGAAGAGGGGCCGCTTTCTGGAGAGGGACGATGATCCGCAAACTGCACCCCGTGGCGGGAGGGGCCGCCTTCCTCATCATTCTGACGTTCTGGACGTCGACGGTTCTCGCCGAGCTCTTTGGCAGCGCGGCCACGATCCTCGCCGTCAAGACGGCCATCCTGTGGGGCATGCTTGCCCTGATCCCGGCGATGGCGGCGGTCGGGATGTCGGGTTTCCGACTCGGGGGAACGTCGCGCCATCCAAGGATTGCGGCGAAACGCCGACGCATGCCGGTGATCGCCGCAAACGGCCTTTTCGTGCTCGTGCCGTGCGCCTTCTTTCTGCAGGCGAAGGCGGCGGCCGGCGAGTTCTCCGGCTCGTTCATCGCCGTCCAGGGGATCGAGCTTTTGGCGGGTGGGCTCAACCTCGCTCTGATCGGGCTCAGCCTTCGTGACGGTCTTCTCGTCGCGCGCGAACGCCTGCCGCGTCCGGCATGAGATGATTTTTGCTGGTTCCTCGGCGCTGAAATATGAAAGCCGCCTCGCGAACGAGGCGGCTTTCAGACGATTCTTGGCGGCTTGCGGCGATCAGGCGGCGATCGACTGCGAGATTTCCTTGACCTGGCGGGTGGCCTGGTCGATCTGCGCGGCGCTCGATGCGATCTGCGACATGGACTGCGTGATCTCCGAGACGCCCTGAGCTGCCGTGTGCATGTTGGAGGATATTTCGCGCGTCACGGAGGCCTGCTGTTCGACGGCGGCCGAGATGCCGGACGAGATTTCCTTCACCTGATTGATGATCTGGGAGATCGCTTCGATGGCGCTGACGGCGCTCGAGGTCGATCCCTGCACTTCGCTGATCTGCGTGCTGATCTCGCCCGTCGCCTTGGCGGTCTGGCCGGCGAGATCCTTCACTTCGGCAGCGACGACGGCAAAGCCCTTGCCGGCCTCACCGGCGCGCGCTGCTTCGATCGTGGCGTTGAGGGCAAGAAGGTTCGTCTGGCCGGCGATATTGTTGATGAGGTCGACGATGTGGTCGATCTTCTGGGCGGAGGTGGCAAGGCCGGACACGATCCGGTTGGTCTCGTCCGCCTGCTTGACCGCTTCGATCGAAATGGCGAGCGCATCGGTGACGCGGCGGCTGATCTCCGCGACCGAGGCGGCCATCTCTTCGGCGCCGGAGGCCACGGCCTGAACGGTCGTCGAGGTTTCTTCGGATGCGGACGCGGCAGTCGATGCCTGGTGATTGGTGTGCTCGACGGCCTGTAGGATTTCACCGAGGTCGATGTCGATGACTTCCTGCGCCTTGGCCCGGCGGAGACGATCTTTGACCTGCGCCGTGCGGTCGGTGGCAAATTTCACCACTTTGATGACGCGGCATTCGCTGTCGAAAATCGGATTGTACGAGGCCTGGATCCAGACTTCCTTGCCGCCCTTGCCGATGCGCTTGAACTCAGCCGCCTGGAACTCGCCGCGGCGCAGCGCTTCCCAGAAGGCCTGATAGCTCGGGGAGGCGAGCTCGGAGGCCTCCATGAAGATTCTGTGATGTTTGCCCACAATCTCGGAGAGCTCGTAGCCCAGAGCTTTGAGAAAATTCTGATTGGCAGTGATGATGGTGCCGTCGGTTTCGAACTCGATGACCGCCTGGGCTTTGTGAATGGCGGCGAGCTGACCTTCATGATCGAAGCTTTTGAGCTTCGATGCCGTAATATCGCTCGCGAGCTTCATCACCCGATAGGGCTTGCCGTCGCGACCCATGACCGGGTTGTAGGAAGCCTGGATCCAGACGTCGTTGCCGCTCTTGGCTTTGCGTTTGTACTCGGCGGAGAAGAATTCTCCAGCCCGCAGGCGATCCCAGAATTCCCGATAGGCTTTGCTCTCGCGCTCTTTCTCGTCGACGAAGATCGCGTGTTTGCGGCCCTTAATTTCGTCGAGGGTATAACCCATCGTCTTCAAGAAATTGTCGTTGGCGCGAATAATCGTGCCATCGAGCTCAAATTCGATGATCGCCTGCGAGCGGCTGAGGGCGGCGAACTGGTCGCTCAAAGCGTTCATGTTGCGAAGGAAAGCCATGGGTTGCCATTCGGTTTTTCTACCCACCGGATTTGCCCGCGAAAGCTGGTGCGGGGCTTGACGCTAAGGCAACGATCTTCCGAATTGTCTTTCTGTTGCGCAAAAAGCCTATTTTCCAGCAAGAACCGCAACGGCCATCTTCTTGCCTTCGCCATCGGCCGCGATGACGAGGCCAATCCCCGTCAAGTCATTGTTGAGAAGCATGGCCCGGTAGTCGTCGTTCTTGAGCCATTGTCCGAGGAAGAAGCGGACGTCCGCGTCCGTCGCCTCCGTCCCGCATCCGCTGCAACTCCCGGCCACCACCCGGAAACGCCGGAAGGTCGTTTCGTCCGGTAAGGCGGTCTGGAGGTTGCGGAGATCGTCGAGCGATGCGCCCTTCAGTGTCTCGGGCATCATCTCGGAGGCGGTCGCAACCAGAGACTTGTCGGCGAAGACGCTCTTTTCGTCGGAGCGGGCCGCGTTGATGAGGTCTGCGGCCAGTTCCGATTGGGCTTCTGGGGCGAGCGGCGTCGTTTCCGTCGTCTCCCCGTTGCCCTCAGCCGTTTGCGGCGTGCCCGGACCGGCGAAATCCTGCACCGCGTAGCGGCGCCCGTCCAGATTCTCCGCAAGGCCGAAGCCGTATTCCGTGAGGCCTTTGCGCAGGATGTTGGCGCGGTGTTCGCGGCTTTGCATCCAGCCTTCGTGGAGCTTTTCAACCGCGGCCCGATCGGCCGGAACCGGGCAGCCGCGGCAGCTTGCAATGTTTTCGGCGACGAGCCGCCCGGGATTGCCGCCGGCCGCCTGATAGCGATCCATGACGGTGCGCCCCTCGGGCGTGGTGTGGCTGTAGTACTTGCGCTCCAGCATGTCGCGGGCATGCGCCTGCGCCGCCTGGTCCAATATCTCGCTCAGCGTGAGTGGCGGGAGGTGGGCCTCGCTGCGGGCCTCGTTGACGAGGCGCAGGCTTTCCTGCCGCAGAGCATCCATCTCGTTCGGTCTCGCGGCCGGTGTTCTGACCGGTGTCTGGGCCGGTGTCTGGGCCGCAGCCGTATCGAAGACGCCGGCGAAGGCGAGGAGAAGCGCAAACGCAACGGCACGAGCAGAGGTGAGGGCGAAACGAAACATGGGATGCCTTGGACGCAGTGTTGACCCGGGGTCAACACTTCAAATGGCGCCATGCTCCGCGGGGAGGGCGATGAAGTGTCCGTCGAGATTTGGATCCTGCCGCGTGGGCGGCAGGATCGGCGTCAGATGGAGCCGTTTCGACGCTCAGAAATTGCGTGATGCCGCAAACTCCGCCGGCGTCACGCGGCCGTCTTTGTTGTAGTCCGCCGCGGCAAAACGGCTCTTGCCTGAGGCCATGAATTCGTCCCGCGACAGGCGACCATCCTTGTTGGTGTCGGCCTGGGTGAAGCGCGCTTCCTTGCGCTGCGTCATCTGGGCCGCACGCGGGCCCTGGCCGCCGCCCGGACCGAAGGCGAAGCGGACGGACATGTATTCGTCCTTCGTCAGCTGGCCATCGCCGTTGCTGTCCATCGTATCGAAGACGGACTGGTGCCAGGCGGTCGCTTCGTCCAGCGAAATCACGCCGTCGCCATTGGTATCCATGGCGTCGACGCGGGCGGCCATGCCCTGTCCCATGCCCTGTCCCATGCCTTGACCCATGCCGCGGCCCATACCTTGACCCATACCCTGGCCCATGCCGCGTCCCATGCCTTGGCCCTGGCCCATACCCTGGCCCATGCCTTGACCCATGCCTGCGCCGGGACCCTGTTGTGCCCATGCGGGCGACAATGCCATTGCAGCAGCCAGCACAGCGGGCGCCGCAATCTGCACAAATGCCCGTCTCGGTGCGGTGCGATCGTTTCTCATTTTCGCTCTCCTTCCGACACGTGCCCCCTCAGGCCTACATACACCTTCTGCGTGGCATTGCCTTGACGGAAGGCAAGGCGTTCTGCGTCTTATTCACGCGTTCGAATGGAATAATATCAAAAAGAAAGCCGGATGACGGTCGGTCATCCGGCTCAAGTTGGTCCAATGAAAAGGGATATCGGAAAGAGGGGCGCCCTCAGCGGCCGGGCGCCACCATGCGCAAAAGAGACGGGCGCGTGACCCAGAGCTTCAGAGCCCCCAGGACATGCACCAGGAAGAGAACGAGGATCACCTTGCTCGTGACGACGTGCACCGTCTCGAACACCTCGTGCAGGGAATGGTTCTCGGTGAGCGGGCTCGGGATCGTGAACAAGCCAAAGACCGGCAGCGGCCGGCCCGCGGTCCAGATGGTCATCGGGCCGGAGATGATGAGGATGGTCAGGCAGAGGAGAAGGCCGACCTGCACGACCCGTGCGAAAATGCGCAAGGCGGGCGCTTCGTCCGGACTGTCGGGCAGGGTGCTGTAGAGCCGCCAGAGAACCCGCCCCGCCAGAATGACGAAGAGGGCGACACCGACCGATACGTGCAGATCGAGCGCCGCGGTCCTTTCCGGTCCGCGGGGCAGGTCTTCCATCTGATTTCCAAGGAGCCAGAGGGCGATGATGCCCGCGGCTGCAAGCCAATGGATGGCGAGCGAGAGCGCGCCATAACCGCTTCGAGTATCTTCAACCTGCATACGCGTGCTTCCCCTAAGGAATGGCGATGCGGCTGTCATATATCTGAACGCGAATGTCAGCCAGTGAAGCTTTGGTAAGGAAGAAAGCTGCGGCATAAGCAGCGATCGCGGAACATGCCGCAAATCGGGCCGTTTTTCCTGGGACCCACCGCTTTTTGCGACATCCTGCCCCGGAGACCAGAATGCCAAGCCAGGCCGAGCCGCTCTATTCCGCCCATCCCTCGATGTTCAAGTCGAGCCCGCTTCTCTTCATCATCTGCGTCGTCACGATTCCGGTTCTCGTCGGCCTGATCGTGATCATCGGCTGGTACATCAAGACGCGGTCGGAGTTGTTCACGATCACCGCCGATGAGGTGCAGTACGAGGTTGGGCTCTTTTCCAAGCAGATCAAAGAGATGAAGCGCAGTTCCGTGCGCTCTGTGAATGTCGACCAGTCGTTCGTGGACCGGATCGTCGGCGCCGCCAAGGTGACGATCTATTCCGCCGGCGATGAGCCGGAGATCGTCGTCAGCGGCCTGCCGGAGCCCGGACGGCTGCGCGAGCTTCTCTAGAGGAGGGCTTGCGGCGCGAAACCTAGAGGCCGGCGGCGCGACCCGCGCCTGCTGGCCGACTCTCGTCGAATTGTGCCGGGAGAAGCTAGAAAGACAATTATGGCCGAACCATCGGAAGCCGGATCATCCGCCCGGCTGATCCGGGCGTCCAGCTTACCTCACTTTGGGCCGTCGCGATCCGGAGCGGGTGCTCGGTCGGAAAAGGCTCAGAGGCCCGGCTTGCCGCTCGTCAGACCCTGCGCAGCCTTTGCCGAACCAGCCGGCGCCCGGCCTTTTGCCCGCGACACGACCGGGGGGATGCTGGCTGCCAGCTGCCGGTCGGCGTTGTTGCCGTCAAAACGGGTGGATCGCTCCGTGAGAAATGTCTGCGTCGTCTTCATGCTGTTCCCTTTCCAACACTGATCGTGAGGCTTCTCGCGCGGAAAATTTTTCCTCGTTTCAGCCTTCTCCTGCCATGCCCGGAAAGAGCGGTTCCTCCTGACCCGTCTGTCCGTTGATCTGGTCGAGCCAGGCGCGGACATGTTCTTGGGTGTAGGCCTCACGGCTGAGCTCGTTCTCGTCGATGCGTTCCGTGATATCGTCGAAGAGAAGCTCGTGCGTCGTGCCGGAAAAGGCCGCCGCATCGATGCCGTCGGTCGTGCCGATCTGATAATTCGGATCGAGCCCGTGTTCGGTCTTCACCAGGCGAAGCTGCAATGTGTCCGTCGCCGCGCCAAGCGCCTGAGAGGCGAAGTCGAAATTGCGCAAAATGCCGGTGACGAAGGCTTCTGGGTGGTGCAGACGACCGACTTGCGGAATCTGAAAATCACTCATGATGGTCCTGTGGTTGCAGGTCTTCATGGGCAATGGCGGCGGGGCCGCTCCGGTTCCCGAGGAGACCCGCGCGTCGTCGCCGGTTTTGCCGACTTGGCGTCGAGCCCCGTTCATGCCACAGCGGGCTTGCGCCGAACTGAAGGACGCCGAACTGAAGGACAAAGTCGATGAGCCGCCTGGAAAGCACCATCAACCGCCTGATCGCGCAAAAGGTGCTGCTCGATCATGTCGCCAGGCTGATCGGCGCGCGCGAAGGACCGGTCTTCGAGCTCGGTCTCGGCAATGGCCGCACGTTCGATCATCTGCGCCAGATTTTTCCGCAGCGGGATATTTTTGCCTTCGATCGCGCGATCCGCGCGCATGCGGGCTGCATCCCCGATGCGGAGCATATGGTGGTGGGCGATATGCGCGACACGCTGCGGCTCGTGCATCCGCGCGTGCCGGCCAAGCCCGTGCTCATCCATGCGGATATGGGGGCAGGGGATCCAACGGCCGATCTTGCGACGCGGGAATGGCTGTCCCCGCTGGTGGCGGCCTGGGCGGCGGATGGCGGCTATGTGCTGAGCGACAGGCCTCTCGAATTGCCAGGCTTCGCCGAACTCGAGCGCCCGGCCGAGGCGCCCGTCTCGCCGCATATTCTCTATCAGAAGGCCTCCTGAGACCCAGAAGGCAGGGTGAACGCAGACGCAGAAAGCCCCGGCTGAGCCGGGGCTTTGCAGGGTCCGGCAGATGCCGGACGAAGGCGTGGTGGATTAAGCCGCCTTCTTGTTGAGTTCGCTCTCGCCAACCTTGCTGAGTTTGGCGTCGGCGCTCTTTTCTTCCGCAAGGGTTTCGCCGAGCCGCTTCGCGGCTTCCTTGTGGCCGAGACGATTGGCCCAGGCCTCCAGAGTGCCGTAGCGGGCGATCTCGTAATGCTCGACGGCCTGCGCCGCCGCAGCCATCGCCGCGTCACGCGTGTCACCGTCCGAGATCTCGCTCATCAGCTCTTCGGCTTCGGTGATGATGCCCTGGATCGCCTGGCAGGTTTCGCCTTCCGGCTTGACGCTGACGAGGCCGAAGACAGCCTCGAGGCGATCGACGTGGCCCTTGGTTTCTTCGAGATGCGTCTCAAAGAGGTTCTTCAGGTCCTTGTTTGTCGCCTTGTCGGCCATTTTCGGCAGCGCTTCGAGAATTTGCTTCTCGGCGAAATAGATGTCCTTCAGCGTGTGAACGAAGAGTTCTTGCAGATTCTGCATAGCCATTGGTGTCTCCCTGTCTTCGTTATGAAGAAGTCACCAGGAAAACCTTGTGGCGTGGTGGCTCGTTCCGACCGCAGAGGCGTTTTTCGTTTAGCCGTCGTGAGAGGCCGGAACTCCGCCAGGGAATGTGTCAAATGATTGGCAGGGCGGGTGTTTTCGGCTTCGCCGCGGGATCTGGAATGGCGATTTCAGGGGCCGGCAGATACGTGCGAACGCAGGCGCCGACGCGCTCCACTCACGGCAAGTAGTTTTGGTGGAGGCGAGCGTTTTCCGATGCGCGGGTGGGGCGCATGCGTCAGGGAGACACCCCGCCTCATTGTTTGTCGCGGCCAAAGAAGCTAGCCCTTTCTTGAACCGTTCCATGCGGGCCCTTCTCTGCGGGCCGCGCCGGCGGTCCGTTTCCTTGGGCGTTGGGGAGCCTCGTCACATGTTTGTCCTTATCCTGGGCCTCATCCTCTTTCTCGGCGCCCATTCGGTGCGCCTTTGGGGCGAGGATTTTCGTGACCGCATGATCGCCGAGCGTGGCGATGGGATGTGGAAGGGCCTCTACTCGCTCGCTTCTATCGTCGGGCTCGTGCTCATCGTCTGGGGATACGGCCTGACGCGTCTCAACCCGATCGATGTCTGGTATCCGCCGGTCTGGACGCGGCACCTTGCCATTCTGCTCAACGCGGTCGCCTTTGCCCTGGTGGCGCTCAACGGCTCTCCGGGGCCGATCCGCGCCGCCGTCGGGCATCCGATGGTGCTCGGCGTCAAGGTCTGGGCGTTCGCCCATCTCCTCGCCAACGGGCGTCTCGGCGACATCCTCTTGTTCGGCGCCTTCATGGTCTGGGCGATCGTCGATTACGCAGGGTCGCGTCGTCGTGACAAGCGCGAAGGCATCGTGCGCATGGCCGGTCCGTGGAAGCCGGAGCTCATTCGTATGGCGATCGGGCTTGCGCTTTGGCTTGTGTTCCTGCTCTTCCTGCATCAATGGCTGTTCGGCGTCTCTCCGCTCGGATGAGCACGGGCCATGCCGGTGCTCTGATAGGGCGCCCGAAGAGACAGTGACGGATTGAGGAGGCAGCTTGTCCAAACATACGGTTTCGCGCCGTCTGACGGCGGTCGACATCGCGCGCCGCAAAGGCGGCGAGAAGGTCGTCTCGCTCACGGCCTATCACGCTCATACGGCCGGGATCGTCGATCCTTTGGTCGACTTCATCCTCGTCGGTGATTCGCTCGGCAACGTCATGCACGGGCTGGAGACGACGGTTCCCGTCACCCTCGACATGATGATTTTGCAGGGGCTCGCCGTGATGCGCGGCTCGAAGCGGGCGCTCGTCGTCGTCGACATGCCTTTCGGCTCTTATGAGGAAAGCCCGCAGCAGGCGTTTCACAACGCCGCGCGCATCCTGAAAGAAACCGGCGCCGGGGCCGTGAAGCTCGAAGGCGGCGTCCATATGGCCGAAACGGTCGCCTTCATGACCAAGCGCGGCGTGCCGGTGATGGGCCATGTCGGGCTGACGCCGCAATCGGTCAACACGATGGGCGGCTTCCGCGTGCAGGGGCGTTCCGAAGAGGGCCAGAAGGCGCTCGAGGACGACGCGATGGCGATCTCCGACGCCGGTGCTTTCGCCATCGTCATGGAAGGCATCGTAGAGCCGGTGGCGCGCCGCATCACCGAAAAGGTGCCGGCGGTGACGATCGGCATCGGCGCTTCGCCCGCCTGCGATGGGCAGGTGCTCGTGCTCGAAGACATGCTGGGCCTCAACGAATGGGTGCCGAAATTCGTGCAGAAATTCGGCTCGCTCAGGACGCATATCGAGGAAGCGGTGACGGCCTATGCCGAGGCCGTGCGTGAAGAGCGCTTCCCGGGGCCGGAGCACGTCTACCAAGAGACCAAGAAAGAGGCCTGAGGGCGATCCGGGACGGCCGTTGCGCGGTGTGCGCAAAGTGGCTAGGTTCCGGCGCGCTTCGCAAGGCTCAACGTCAATCCACGGAACAATAATCGGCAGGCCGGGACGATTCCCCGAAGAGGTAGATGACCCACGACGACCGTACATCTGACCACTTCATCCGTGAAGTGGATGAGGAGCTGCGCCGCGAGCAGCTGAAGACGCTTTGGGAGCGTTTTGGCTTCGTCATCATTGGCGTCTGCATTCTGATCGTCGCCATCACCGCGGGGTATCGCGGCTATGTGTGGTGGCAGTCGAAGAAGGCGGCCGAGGAAGGCGACCGGTATCTGACGGCGCTCGAAGCCATCGACGCCGGCAATGAGGCGGAGGGGCGCGAGACGCTTGCGGCCCTGGCGAAGGACGGCGGCGGCTACGGCATGCTCGCTCGTCTGCGCAACGCCGAGATTCTGGCCAAGACCGACGAGACGGCCGCGATCGCCGCCTACGACGAGGTGGCGAACGACGGCGGCGTCGCGCCGGTGATGCGCGATCTGGCGCGGGTGCGGGCCGGGCTCCTCGCCCTCGATGCGGGCGACCTCGACGGTGCGGAAAGCCGCGTCGCGTCTCTCGACGAAGCCGGCAATGCCTGGCGCCACACGGCGCGGGAAATCCTCGGCATGGTCGCCTATCAGCGGGACGCGCTCGAAAAGGCCCGCGATTATTTCGTGGCGATCGACCAGGATGTGCAGGCCCCGCAGGGCGTGCGCAATCGCGCCGGCCTGATGATCAGCGTGATCGACGGGCAGCTTGCGCCTTCTCCTTCGGCGGACGCAGCGTCCGGCGACGACGCACCCGAGGCGGAGGCTCCTGTCTCCGGGGACGCAACGGGTGACGCAAGCGGGCCCGCATCGGCGGACGAGGGCGCGCAAAATACCGAAAACGGGTCTGCCGACGCGAACAGCGGCGCATCCGACACACAATCGACGCAATAGAGCCGTTTTGAGCGAGCGAGAAAGCGGGCGGGAATCATGACCACGCAAACGAAATTCGCGGTCCGACTTGCGGGCATCGCTTTGACGGCAGCACTGCTTGCAGGCTGCAGCAACTTCACGAATCCCTTCAGCAGCAAGGAAGAGATTCTGCCGGGCGAACGCCGCGCGATCGCCGGTGTCGACGACGCAGACCGAGCCGCCGGCTCGCCAGCGGTCGGCGGGGCGAGCGCGATGCAGGACTGGACGCAGCCCGGCGGCAACGCCGCCAATGCGCCCGGCAATGTGGCTCTTTCCGGCAATGCCTCACAGACGGTCTTCCGTGCGCGGGTGTTCGGCACCGGCAAGCGCGCGGCGCGTGCCTCGGCCGCTCCGCTCATCGTCGGCGGCAACATCTACGTCTACGACGCGGCTGGCACCGTGACGGCCCTTTCGACGGGCGGCGGCAAAGCCTGGTCGGTCTCGCTTGCACCTGAGAAGGAAAAGAGCCGTTCGCCGGGCGGCGGTATCGCCTATTCCAATGGCATGGTGATTGCCGCGACCGGCTATGGCGAGATGGTGGCTCTCGATCCCGCGACCGGCGGGCGCGCCTGGTCTTATGACCTCAAGGCGCCGGCACGCTCGGCCCCGACCGCGGCAGGTGGCAAGGCCTATGTGGTCACTTCCACCAACGTTCTTCACGCCGTCAATCTGGCCGACGGTTCCGAAGCCTGGACCTATCCGGGCATTCCGGAAAATGCCGGCGTGCTTTCGGGCGCAAGCCCGGCCGTTGTCGGCAACACGGTCGTCGTGCCTTATTCGTCGGGCGAGGTGATCGCGTTCGATGCCAATAAGGGCGATCTCAAATGGGCCGATGCGGTCATTCGCTCGACGCGCACGCTCGCCGTCTCCGGCCTGACGGATGTCGCCGCGAGCCCTGTCGTTTCCGACGGTGTCGTCTACGCCACCGGCGTGTCCGGGCGGACGATCGCCGTCAAGCTTTCCAACGGCGAACGGCTCTGGGAACAGAATCTCGGCGGTTCGTCGACGCCTGTCGTCTCCGGCAACGCGCTCTTCCTGATCGATCTGCAGGATCACATGGTGGCGCTCGACCGGCGCACCGGCAAATTGTTCTGGGAGACCGAGCTGCCGGTGGTGCGCAAGAAGCGCTTCTTCTCCACCTGGGTCGGGCCGATGCTCGCGGGCGGGACGCTGTGGGCGGTTTCAAACGACGAGAAGCTGATCGCGGTCGATCCCGCGAGTGGCAAGATCGTCGGCGAGCGCTCCATCCCGGCAAAGGGTCTCCAGCGCCCGATCGCGGCCGGCGGCAGGCTCTATATCGTGACCAGCGACGGATCCTTGTCCGCGCTGCAATAAGAGAGACGGGGCGGCTTCTGCGATGTCTTTGACCGTCGCCCTCGTCGGGCGCCCGAACGTCGGCAAATCGACGCTCTTCAACCGCCTCGTCGGGCAGAAGATCGCGCTCGTCGACGATCGGCCCGGCGTCACGCGCGATCGCCGCGAGGCTCCGGCCAAGCTCGGCGATCTCGATTTCATCCTGATCGATACGGCCGGCCTCGAGGACGCCGCCGACGAGACGCTCCAGGGGCGCATGCGTGCGCAAACGGAGCGGGCGATCATCGATGCCGATATCTCCGTTTTCATGGTCGATGCGCGCGTCGGGATCACCCCGGACGACGAGCATTTCGCCCGGCTGATCCGCCAGGGCGGCAAACCCGTCGTCCTCGTCGCCAACAAGGCCGAGGGACGTGCGGCGGAATCCGGGCTCCTCGAAGCCTATTCGCTCGGCTTCGGCGAGGCTGTCGCGGTCTCGGCCGAGCATGGTGTCGGGCTTCCGGACCTTTATGAGGCCGTCGTTGCGACGCTCGGTGAGAAGGCCGCCCTTTATCTTCCCAAGGAAGAGACGGACGAGGATGGCGAGGACGAGGCAGCCGAGGGCACGGGCGAGGAAACCCGCACGCTCAAACCGATCCGCGTTGCGATCGTCGGACAGCCGAATGCCGGCAAGTCGACGCTGATCAACCGGATGATCGGCGAAGAGAGACTTCTGACCGGACCGGAAGCCGGGATCACGCGCGATTCGATCGCCGTCGACTGGACCTGGCGCGGGCGGCCGTTCCGGCTCATCGATACGGCCGGGATGCGGCGCAAGGCGAAGGTCATCGACAAGCTCGAAAGGCTCTCTGTCGGGGACGCGCTGCGCGCGATCCGCTTTGCCGAGGTCGTCATCATCGTCATCGACGCGACGATGCCGTTCGAAAAGCAGGATCTGCAGATCGCCGATCTCGTGGCGCGCGAGGGGCGGGCCCTGGTTCTCGCGCTCAACAAATGGGACGAGGTGCGCGATCCAGACGGGCTGCGCCGCGAATTGCAGGCCGATCTCGCCGAGACGCTCGTTCAGGTGCGCGGCGTGCCGCTCATCCCGATCTCGGCGCTCACCGGTTCCGGCATCGATCAGCTTCTGGAAGGTGTCTGCCGGATCTACGAGACGTGGAACCGGCGTGTGGCGACGGCGGCGCTCAATCGCTGGCTCGATCATCTGATCGCGCGCCATCCGCCTCCTGCCGTGGCCGGCCGGCGTCTGAAGATCAAATATCTGACGCAGTCGAAGACCCGGCCGCCGACGTTCTTTCTCGCCTGTTCGCGGCCCGAGGCTCTGCCCGAGGCGTATAAGCGCTACGTCGTGAACGGCCTCAGAGAGGATTTCGACCTCAAGGGCGTGCCGATCCGGCTGATGACGCGCGGCGCCAAAAATCCGTATGAGGGAAGGGGCCGGAAAGGCTGAACGCCTCCGGCCTTTATTCAAACTTCGGTGCAGATCTCAGGCCCGAGGCTCAGGCCGGGGCGTGGAAGTCCTGAAACGCCTTGGAGCGGAAGTCGAAGAGGACATCGGTCCGCTCGAAATCGGGTGCAGCGAGCTTCACGAGATGCGGTGCGATCTCGGACGGATGCGGCAGCGTCTCGGGATCTTCGCCCGGCATCGCTTGTGCCCGCATCGCCGTGCGCATGGCGCCCGGATCGACCATCACCACCTTGATCGGGGAATTCTGCGTCTCGTGCGCATAGGTGCGCGCCAGGGCCTCGAGTGCTGCCTTGGAGACCGCGTAGGGGCCCCAGAACGGCTTCAGGCTGTGGGCGACGCCCGATGAGATGAAGATCGCCCGTCCGGCCTCCGAGCGCTTCAGAAGCGGATCGAGCGAGCGGATGAGGCGCCAATTGGCGGTGACGTTGATCGCCATCACCTTGTCCCAGTCCTTCGCCTGAACGTGACCGAGCGGCGACAGGGTGCCGAGGATGCCGGCATTGGCGAGGAGAATGTCGAGGCGTCCCCAGCGCTCGTTGATGGCGCCGCCGAGACGGTCGATGCCCGGCCCGTCGGTCAGGTCGAGCGGCACGAGCGTGGCAGCGCCGCCGGCGGAGCGAATCTCGTCGTCGAGCTCTTCAAGCGCGCCTTGCGTGCGGGCGACGGCAACGACATGGGCGCCGGCCTCGGCCATGGCTTTGGCGGCGAAATAGCCGATGCCACGCGTCGCGCCGGTGACGACGGCGATGCGACCGGCGAGCGGTTTTTGGTCAGTCATGATTATCCGGCTTCAGACAACAGGTTGAGCTGGCGGACCGTGCCGACCGATTCGCGGTCGGTGAGGCGCGTCGGATATTCGCCCGTGAAGCAGGCGTCGCAATATTGCGGCTGCGCCGCGTTGCGGGCCTCTTCGCCGACGGCCCGATAAAGCCCGTCGATGGTCAGGAAGGCGAGGCTGTCGACGCGGATGAAATCGGCCATTTCCTCGATCGACATGCGCGAGGCGAGGAGCTTCGCCTTTTCCGGCGTATCGACACCGTAGAAGCAGGGATTGGTCGTGGGCGGGCTCGCGATGCGCATATGCACTTCGGCGGCGCCGGCATCGCGCACCATTTCCACGATCTTGAGAGAGGTCGTGCCGCGGACGATGGAATCGTCGACGAGCACCACGCGCTTGCCCTTGAGGATCGCCGAATTGGCGTTGTGCTTCAGCTTCACGCCCATATGCCGGATCGAATCGGAGGGCTCGATGAAGGTCCGGCCGACGTAATGGTTGCGGATGATGCCGAGCTCGAAGGGGATGCCGCTCTCTTTCGCGAAGCCGATGGCGGCCGGATTGCCGGAATCCGGGACCGGAACGATGAGGTCGGCCTCGGCTGGTGCTTCGCGGGCGAGCTCCATGCCGATCTTCTTGCGCGATTCGTAAATCGACGCCCCGGCGATGACAGAATCGGGCCTGGCGAAATAGACGTGCTCGAAAATGCAGAAGCGCGGGCGCTCCCGCTTGAAGGGCCGCAGCGAATCGATCGAATGGTCGGTGATGACGATCATCTCGCCCGGCTCGATCTCGCGCACGAACCGCGCGCCGATGATGTCGAGCGCGCAGGTCTCCGAAGCGAGCACATGGGCGCCGTCGAGATCGCCGAGAACCAGCGGGCGCACGCCGAGCGGATCGCGGCAGCCGATCATCTTCTTTTCCGACAGGGCGACCAGCGAATAGGCGCCCTCGATCTGGGTGAGCGCATCGATGAGGCGGTCGATCAGCGGCGCCTTCTGGCTCGTGGCGATCAGATGGATGATCGTCTCGGTGTCGGAGGTCGACTGGAAAATCGAGCCGCGGTTTTGCAGGTCGCGCTGCAAGGTGCGGGCATTGGTGATGTTGCCGTTGTGGGCGACCGCGAAGCCGCCGCCGGCGAATTCCGCAAACATCGGCTGGACGTTGCGCAGAACCGGGGCACCGGTCGTGGAATAGCGGTTGTGGCCGATCGCCTTGTCGCCCTGCAGGCGTGCGATCACCTCCGGCGCGGTGAAGTTGTCGCCGACATGGCCGATGTGGCGCTCCACATGGAACTGGCGCCCGTCATAGGAGATGATGCCCGCCGCCTCCTGGCCGCGATGCTGGAGCGCATGCAGGCCGAGCGCCGTCAGCGCTGCAGCCTCGGGATGACCGAAAATGCCGAAGACGCCGCATTCCTCGTGGAACTTGTCGTCGCCGGTGCCCTGGAAGGGATGTGCGGGAAGGATCTGCATGGCCTATTGCGAGAGCTGGCGGTTGAGGGCGTTCTGATCGTCGGCATCATAGGAGCCGGCGGAACCGGTGGCATCGCTGGCGTTGCCTGCGGGCTGGGCACGGCGCTCGGCGTCTTCCTGACGGAAGCGTTCGATGATCTCCGCTTCCGGATCTTCCGGCAGCGCGTTCATCAGATCCTGACCCATGGAATCGAGCCAGGGTTTGGAGCGCGCATCGGCGATCCAGGTCGGCTGATGCTCGGGCGAGATGAAGAAGTTGAGGAAAAGCACCGCGATCACGACGAGGAGGAGGCCGCGCGCCGCTCCGAAAACGAAGCCGAAGGTGCGGTCGAGAGGACCGGCCTTGGAATCGAGAATGAAGTCGGAGATGCGCATCGTCACCAGCGAGACGACGATCAAGGTGATGAAGAAGATGCCGGCCACCGTCAGGCCGAGCGCCACCGTGCGGTCATCCACATATTGCTGGGTGTAGGGCAGGAGATCCTGCCAGAACATATAGGTGACGATCGCTGCCACCACCCAAGAGGCGATGGAGAAGACCTCACGGGTGAAGCCGCGGATCATGGCAAGAACCGCAGAAATGAACATGATCAGCAGGAGAACGCCGTCGAGTAGCGTTATCGGCATTGCAGGTGGTTCCCTCGTCCGCGATAGATGACGGCGCGTCGTGGCATCGCCGAGCTCACTGATGGTTGCGGTCCCGGCCGCTTTGTTCCTGGGCGCGTGCCGCAAAGGCGGCCACCATATCGGCCAAGGTCGCGATCTTGTCCAGAGCCAGCCCGGTCACTGTGTCCTCGCTGCCCGCTTCGGGCAGAAATGCTGTGCGAAAGCCAAGTTTTTCCGCTTCCTTCAGCCGCTGTTGGCTTTGTGCGACGGCACGGATGGTGCCCGAAAGGCTGACCTCGCCGAAATAGATACTGTCGGGCGGCGTCGCAACCCCGGTGCGCGAGGAGATGAGCGCGGCCGCAATCGCCAGATCGGCGGCCGGCTCGGCTATGCGAAGCCCGCCGGCGACGTTGAGATAGACGTCGAACTGGCCGAAACGAAGGCCGCAGCGCGCTTCGAGCACAGCCAGAAGCATGGCGAGGCGGTTGGGGTCCCAGCCGACGACGGCGCGCCGCGGCGTGGCGAGGCTCGATTGCGAGACGAGCGCCTGTACCTCCACGAGGAGCGGCCGCGTGCCTTCCATGCCGGCGAAGATCGCCGTGCCCGGGCTTCTCGCATCGCGCTCGCCGATGAAGAGATCGGACGGGTTAGCGACCTCGCGCAGGCCGTCGCCGGCCATCTCGAAGACGCCGATTTCCGAGGCCGGGCCGAAGCGATTCTTGACGGCCCGCAAAAGACGGAAGCGGTGGCCGGCGTCGCCTTCGAAATAAAGCACCGCGTCGACCATGTGCTCGACGACGCGCGGTCCCGCGATCTGGCCGTCCTTGGTGACGTGCCCGACGAGAACGACGACGGCGCCCGTCGATTTGGCGAGGCGGATGAGATTTTGCGAGGCAAGCCGCACCTGGGTGACCGTGCCGGGCGCGCTTTCGGCGAGATCCGTCCACATCGTCTGGATGGAATCGACGATGACGACATCGACCTTCGGCCCGGTCTTCAGCGTCGCCAGAATGTCTTCGATATGGGTTTCCGCGGCGAGCTGCACGGGCGCATCGACGACGCCGAGACGCTCGGCGCGCAGACGCACCTGGTCGATCGCCTCCTCGCCGGAGATATACACGACATGCCTTCCGTCGCGGGCGAGCGAGGCGGCGGCCTGGAGGAGAAGGGTCGACTTGCCGATGCCCGGATCACCGCCGACGAGAAGGGCCGAGGCCGGCACGAAGCCGCCGCCGGTGACGCGGTCGAGTTCGGCGATGCCGCTCGTCAAGCGCGGGGGGCTCTCCGTCTTGCCCGAGAGCGGACGCAGCGCGACGACATTGCCGCGTCCTGCGGCCGTCGAGGCGGGGGCGGCCGGGCCTTCCTCCTGCAGCGTGTTCCATTCTCCGCAGGCGTCGCAACGCCCCTGCCAGCGCGGCCAGACGGCCCCGCAATTCACGCAGACATATTGCGTTTTCGGGCGCGCCATCAGGAGGGGCCGCCGCTTTCGACGCCGCCGATGTAGCGGCGATGGGCGCGGCGGGAGAGATTGGTCAGAAGCTCGTAGGAAATGGTGCCGGCATGGCGCGCGACAGCATCGATATCGACGTTCGGGCCAAAAAGCTCGGCCGTCTTGCCGGGAAGCGCGAGGCCTTCCGGAATGTCGGTGACGTCGACCGAAATGAGATCCATGGAGATGCGCCCGAGCAAGGGCGCAAGATGCCCGGCGATGGAAACGAGGGCGCCCGACGCCATGTCCGAGGAGCCGGCGGCGCGCAGATAGCCGTCGGCGTAACCGGCGGAAAGGATGGCGATGCGCGTCGTCCGCCGCAGGGTTTCGAGGGCGCCGTAGCCCACTGTCTCGCCGGGATGGCCGGTGCGCACCTGCAGGATGCGCGCTTCTGCCGTGACCACCGGGTCGGAAACCGCCTCCGGATGCGAGGCGCCGCCATAAAGGGCGATGCCCGGCCGGCAGAGCTCGTGGTGATAGGCGCGCCCCATATGGATGCCGGCCGAATTGGCGAGCGAGGCGCGCGGCAGCCGGAGCAGCGCCTTGGCATGTGCGAAGCGCTCGCGCTGCCTCTCGTTCAAGGGCTTTTCCGGCTCGTCGGCGCAGGCGAGATGGCTGATCATGAGATCGATGCCGGGTCCCGGGCCGCCAGCCTCGGCAAGCGCTTCGGTGTCGGCAAGCGACAGGCCGAGGCGGTTCATGCCGGTATCGACGTGAAGCGCGGCCTTGTCGCGACCGGGCCATTTGCGCCAGCTCTGAAGCTCGCCGAAATGGCCGAGGACCGGAGAAAGGCGGGCCTCGCGGTAGAGCTCCGCCGCTTCCGCGAAGAAGCCGGCAAGCACATAGATCGCGGCCGTCTCGGAGGGATCGTAGGCTGCCAAAGCGGCACGCAGGGCAGCCCCTTCTTCCGGGACAGCGACGAAAAACGTCCGGCAGCCCGCTGCAAACAGGGCCGGCCCGGTCATCGCGATGCCCGTGCCATAAGCATCCGCCTTGACGACGCCTGCGCATTCGGCCGGCGCGACGAGGTCTTTCAGCCGGCGCCAATTGCCGACGAGGGCGTTCAAATCAATGGTCAGGCAAAGACCGGCGGCCGCCTCTTGGCTCACGTCTCCAACCTCGCGCAAACTGGAATCATCAAGGCTCAATCATAACGTACCGGAAGGCGCTCTTCGTGGGCCAGGGACGAGAAGCGCGTCACGTCGGCCTCGAAGGCGAGATCGATCGTCCCGGTCGGGCCGTGGCGCTGCTTGCCGACGATGACTTCGGCGCGGCCGGCGACCCCCTCCATCTCGGCCTGCCACTTGAAGAACTCCTCGGTGCCTTCCTTCGGCTTCTTGTTCTTCAGGTAATACTCCTCGCGGAAGACGAAGATGACGACGTCGGCGTCCTGCTCGATCGAACCCGATTCGCGCAGATCCGAGAGCTGCGGGCGCTTGTCGTCGCGCGCCTCGACCTGACGCGAGAGCTGGGAGAGGGCGAGCACCGGAACGTTCAGCTCCTTGGCGAGAGCCTTCAGGTTCGTGGTGATCTCGGTGATTTCCTGCACGCGGCTGTCGGAGGAGCGTTTCGAGGACCCCTGAATGAGCTGCAGATAGTCGATGACCAGAAAATCGAGGCCGCGCTGGCGTTTGAGACGCCGCGCGCGGGCCATGAGCTGGCCGATGGAGATGCCGCCGGTCTGGTCGATGTAGAGCGGCATTTTCTGCATTTCCTGCGCCGCGACGACGATCTTGTCGAACTCTTCCTCGTGGATGTCGCCGCGCCGGATCTTCGATGAGGGGACGGCGGCCTGCTCGGCGATAATGCGGGTGGCGAGCTGTTCCGACGACATTTCCAGCGAGAAGAAGCCGACGATGCCGCCATCGATGGTCTTCATCGTGCCGTCGCCCTGCTGCTCGCCGCGCCAGGCGCGCGCAACATTGTAGGCGATGTTGGTGGCGAGCGCCGTCTTGCCCATGCCCGGGCGACCGGCGAGGATGATCAAGTCCGAAGATTGCAGACCGCCCATGAGGCGGTCCATGTCGTCGAGGCCTGTTGCGATGCCCGACAGGTGGCCGTTTCGCTCGTAGGCGGCGGCCGCCATGTCGATCGCGGTCTTCAGCGCGTCGCCGAAACCCTGAAAGCCAGTCGCGCCGCGCCCCTTCTCGGCCAGTTCGAAGAGCGATCTCTCGGCTTCCTCGATCTGGTGGCGGGGCGTCATGTCGACCGGCGCGTCATAGGCGACGTTCACCATGTCCTCGCCGATGGTGATCAGCGAGCGGCGGAGCGCCAGATCGTAGATGGTGCGGCCGTAATCCTGGGCGTTGATGATCGTCGCCGCCTCATAGGCGAGGCGGGCGAGATATTCCGCGATGGTGATCTCGCCGACCCGCTGCTCCTCGTTGAGGAAGCTCTTGAGGGTTCGCGGATCCGCGATCTTGCCGACACGGATCAGCTGGCGCGCGACCTCGTAGATGCGCTGGTGCAGGGGGTCGTAGAAATGAACGGGTTCGAGGAAATCGGAGACCCGGTCGAGCGCGTCGTTGTTGATCAGGATGGCGCCGAGAAGCGCCTGCTCGACTTCGATATTATGAGGCACCTGGCGAGGCGAAATGGGCTCGGCTTCGCGTAAACGGGCTGCGGCTGTCATGGGACCGTCGTTGGTTAATCGCCCCTTACTAGCAAGCCTGCCGGGCGTCGGGGCGAGACGGTGCAGGGTATGAGTCTTTTCCTAGTTGTTCCTTGTCAGGAACGACAAAATACCCGTTCGGGCTTGACCGCGATCTCGTTGTCGCACGCCGACTCATACCGAACAAAAGAGCAACAAAAAAGGGGCGCCCGCAAGCGCCCCTTTCGATAATCCTCAGGAGAAGGCGATTATTCGCGCTCCTCGGCCTCCGCGTCGACCTCGGTCGGCTCGAGCTGCAGATCCTCGGGATTTTCGAAGACCTCTTCGAGCGCTGCGGCCTCTGCATCCTCGGTCTCTTCGTCATCGAAGCGATCGCGGCCGGAGAGGTTCTCGCCACGTGCCTGACGCTCGGCCTCATCGGCGTTGCGGGCGACGTTGAGCGTGATTGGAGCTTCGACCTCGGGATGCAGCGAAATCAGAATCGGATGCAGACCGAGCGTCTTGATCGGACGATCGAGCCAGACCTGGCTGCGCCCGACCGTGAAGCCGTCCTCGCCCAGAATCTCGGCGATGTCGCGGGTCGAGACGGAGCCGTAAAGCTGGCCCGTTTCGCCGGCGGAGCGGATCACGCTGAAGGTCTTGCCGGCGAGCTTTTCGGCCACCGCATCGGCTTCCTTCTTGGCTTCCAGGTTGCGCGCTTCGAGATGCGTCTTCTCACGCTCGAAACGGGCCTTGTTGGCCTCGGTGGCACGCAGAGCCTTGCCTTTGGGCAGGAGGAAGTTGCGGGCGTAACCGTCACGCACGCGCACTTCGTCGCCCATCTGGCCGAGCTTGGCTACGCGCTCCAGAAGAATGACTTGCATTTCTATCTCCTTGCTGTCCCGCCTGGCCGTGGCCGGCGGTTAGAGGCGTCAGGCAGGCCGACGCCCCAACGGGTTGGATCTTACTTCAGGACGTAAGGCAGCAGGCCCAGGAAGCGGGCGCGCTTGATGGCCTTGGCGAGCTCGCGCTGCTTCTTGGCGGAAACCGCCGTGATGCGCGAGGGAACGATCTTGCCACGCTCGGAGACATAACGCTCCAGAAGCTTGACGTCCTTGTAATCGATGCGCGGCGCATCTTCACCCGAGAACGGGCAGGACTTGCGGCGACGGTGAAAGGGCCGACGGGTCGGCAGCTGTGCGATATCGACCATGTGCTTATTCTCCATCCTCGCGGCGGCGTTCGCGTTCGCGGCGACGACGCTCGTCGCGCTCGCGCTTCTGCATCTGCACGGAGGGCTCTTCCTCGTGCTCGTCGACGCGGATCGTCATGAAGCGGATGATGTCTTCATTGTAGCGCATCTGACGCTCCATCTCCGCCACCACCGGGGAGGGGGCGTCGATGTTCATCAGCGCGAAATACGCCTTGCGGTTCTTTTCGATACGGTAGGTGAGGGACTTCATGCCCCAGTTCTCCGTCTTACCGACGGAGCCACCACCCTGCTCGACGACACCCTTATAGTGTTCGACGAGCTCATCGACCCGCTGGCCCGACACATCCTGTCGGACCAGGAATACGTGCTCATAAAGTGACATAACTGGCCTTTCCATTCAGCGACCTGCCTGGCGCGGAGCCTCACCGAAGCCTCAGCCGGATCTTTCGAAAACCGGAGAAAGGCTCAAGAGTGCGTCTTCAGGAGCGGAGACACCGGGAACCGACCGGTCTTGCCGGTCTCGGCCACCTTTTGGGCAGCCGTTCCCATTCAGCCCCCGGCCGAAGCCGGTCGCGTCGCTGCGTTATAGGGATTTTTCGTTCCCGTGCAAGCCTGTGGGGAGCACGCGCCGATGAATGCCGGGAAAAGCGCCCAATCTCGCCCATTCGTGCTCTTGCCCTTGCGCCGGGCTGCCTCATTCTAGTCCCATCCAACGCCCATGAGGCGGCGTTCCGCCACTCGCTGATGCTCTTTCCGACCGGACACCGATGCTTTTGACCGATCTCTTTCCCGCACGTCTTTTGCGCCTTTCCGCCGTTCTGCTGGTGCTGTTCACGCTCGCGGGTCTGGCGCCGAGCGGCGCTGGCGCGCAATCCCTGCCGCTGCCGACCGTGTCTGGCACCTCCGACACGTCGGGCTCTTCGGATACGGCGAATGAGGGCGAGGGCGAGACGAGCGGCGACAGTGCGCTCCGTGCCAAGCTGCTCGCCGACATCTTGAAGGACGAGAGAGCGCGTCAGGCGCTCATCGATCAGCTCGAGCAGCTTGCGAACCCGCAGTCGCCGGCGGCGGAGGCCGCGGCGCCGCAGCAGGAGGAAGACCAGTCGCTTGCCCGGCAGCTTGCCGATGCCACCAAGGGCGCGGCCGAGGCAAGCTACGGCGTGGTCGAGCGTCTGTTCCGCGACCTGAAAGGTCTTGGCGCGCTCGCCAAGCAGGCGGGCGATCTCGATTGGGGCGCCCTTCAGGTTGCCATTTTGCGGCTCTTCGGAACGATCGCGGTCACCGGAGTGGGCCTCGTCGTCTTCAGTTACCTTCTACAAAAGCTCACGCATCTCGTGACGCGGCGCATATCGGGGCCGCATGCGGTCGTGAGGAGCATTGCTTTCGTCGTCGAAACGCTCGCCGACATTTTGGCCCTGGCGATCGCCTATGCGGTCGGCAGCGGGCTTGCCGTCGGCGTCTTCGGCGATGGCGGGCAGATGCAGATCGAGCAGTCGCTTTATCTCAACGCCTTCCTCATCGTCGGCGGCGTGCGTGTCTTCCTGCGGGCGATCGTGGCTTCGACGACGGAGACGACCTCTCTCATTCCCTACCGGGAAGGCATCACCGATTATGCCTATACCCGGCTGATGGTCGTGGCGGCGCTCTTGATCACCGGCATCGCCTTCCTGGTGCCCGTCGTCAACACCAGCCTCTCCTTCGTGGCCGGGCGCGGGCTGCGCGTCACCGTCATGCTGGTGGCGGCCTTCGTGGCTCTCACCTCGATGCGGACGCTCGCCGCGCGCATCAAGGAGCGGCGCGACCCGGATACGCAGGGCATGGGCGGCCAGGTCGTGACCATGTTCGTGCAGCTCTGGCCCTGGATCGGCACGCTCTACGTGCTCGCCGTCCTCTCCATCGGCATCACCCGGCCTTACCTGCTCGTCTCGTTCGTGGTCGGCGCCTCCGTGCGCACGGCGGTGGCGATCGGGATCGGCGTGGCGCTCGTGGCGCTGGTGAAGCTCGCGCTGCAGCGCGGCGTGCGTCTGCCGCAATGGATGGCGCGCGAAGTGCCGGTTCTGGAACGGCGGATGAACACGCTCATCCCGGCAATTCTGAAGATCGTGCGCACGCTCGTGATCGTCGCCGTGATCCTCGCCATCATCGACGCCTGGCAGGTGCTCGACATTTCCGGGTGGATTTCGACCGAGCGGGGGGCCGATCTCGTCGCGCGGGTCATCAGCGCCCTCATCATCGTCGTCGTCACCTATCTTCTGTGGATCGGCATCTCGTCCTGGATCGAGCACAGGCTCAACTACGGCAAGCAGGGGGCGATGCCGAGCGCGCGTGCGCGCACGATCCTCTCTCTCATGCGCAACGGGCTTTCCATCACGCTCTTCGTGATCGCCGGCATGCTCGCTTTGTCGCAACTGGGTGTGAATATCGGGCCGCTTCTCGCCGGTGCCGGTGTCCTTGGCCTCGCGGTCGGTTTCGGCTCCCAGAAGCTCGTCCAGGACGTCATCACGGGCGCCTTCATCCAGTTCGAGAACGCCATCAACGAAGGCGACGTCGTCACCGTCGCCGGTATTTCCGGCGTCGTGGAGAAGCTGACGGTGCGCTCCGTCGGCATTCGCGATCTGGCGGGCGTCTATCACATCGTGCCGTTCTCGTCGGTCGATGCCGTCTCCAACTCGATGCGCAAATTCGCCTATCATCTGGCCGAGGTCGGCGTCGCCTACCGCGAGAATATCCGCGAGGTGAAAGAGGCGATGCGCGAGGCCTTCGATCGTCTCAAGGCGAGCGAATACGGCACCGACATCATCGACGATTTCGAGATGCATGGCGTGACCGGGCTCGCCGATTCGGCGGTCATGGTGCGCGGGCGCATCAAGACGCTGCCGGGCAGCCAATGGGCGGTCGGCCGCGCCTATACGGAGATCATGAAAGAGGTCTTCGACGAGCGCGATATCGAGATCCCGTTCCCGCATCGCACGCTCTATCTGGGCGTCCACAAGGACGGGCATATCGACACCTTGCCGATCGCGATCGAAGAGCAGGCCCGCCGCAAAGCGCTGAAAGAGGCTGCGAAACCTCAGATCGAAGAAAAGGTGGTTTCTGAGGACGGCGAGAAGAAGGACGGCGGCAAGAAGGACGAAAAATCCGAACCGGCTCAAGGCTCGAGCGCTTCCGAGCCCTACACGGCACCGACCCAGGACCTGCCCGCGGAAGAGGGGCAGGCGAAGGCCGCAGCCCTCAAGGCTGCCGCCCTCTCCGGCGGAAAGGTCGCGGAAGGTGAGCCGTTTGCGGACCAGTTCACGGAGGATCAGCTGCCCGATCCAGAGGATTCGCGCAAAGCCGCCGCTTCCGTCGATCAGCCGGCCGAGGACGAGGCGGCCAAGAACAAGCCGTCTGGGGAGAAGCCGGCCGGGGAGGGGCGCAACGAAAAGACGTCCGACAAGACCCCCGCGAGCCGCCGCGCCGGCGGGCAGGGCACGAAGGGGTCGCGTTCGCAAAATCGCAGCCGCAGACCGCGTCGCCGGCGCAAGGACGAACCGAAGCTGCCGGAACCGACACAGGATTCTGACGACGAATAGAGGCGCGCAGGATGTTCTTGTGGGGTGCCGCGACGGGCGTCATGGCGCCTTGACAGTCCACGCGCAGCGTGATCACACCCGCTCAACTGACGTCGCGGCCCTTTGGGCCACAAGAACAAACGCGGCAAGAACAAAAAGGAGAAGCCATGGCCACCGTGTTCGCTTTCCCGGGGCAGGGCAGCCAGGCCGTCAGCATGGGAGCTGCGCTCGCAGACGCTTTTCCGGAAGCGCGCGCGGTTTTTCAGGAAGTGGACGACGCGCTCGGCGAGGCTCTTTCGAAGACCATTTTCGAGGGGCCGGACGACGCGCTCACTTTGACCCGCAACGCGCAGCCGGCGCTGATGGCGGTTTCCATGGCGGCTCTGAAGGCGCTCGAAACGCAGGGGATTTCGGTTTCGGCACATGCCGATTTCGTCGCCGGGCATTCGCTTGGCGAATATTCCGCGCTGGCGGCGGCCGGAAGCCTTTCGATCGCCGATGCGGCGAGGCTCCTGCGCATTCGCGGCGATGCCATGCAGGCGGCGGTGCCGGTCGGCGAGGGGGCCATGGCGGCGATCCTCGGTCTCGATATCGAGGCGGTGCGCGAGATCGCCAACGAGGCCGCGCAGGGCGATGTCTGCGAGGCGGCGAACGACAATGCGCCGGGACAGGTGGTCGTCTCCGGAAGCAAGGCGGCCGTCGAACGTGCGGCGGAGATCGCCAAGGCCAAAGGCGCCAAGCGCGCCATGCTTCTGCCGGTGTCCGCACCCTTCCATTGCGCCTTGATGCAGCCGGCGGCCGAACGCATGGCCGATGCGCTCGCGCAGACCGAGATTGCGCCGCCGTCGGTGCCGGTCGTGGCGAATGTCACGGCGCGGCCGCTGACGGCGGTTTCGGAAATTCGTCAACGGCTCGTCGAGCAGGTGACGGGGGCCGTCCGCTGGCGCGAATCAGTCGCCTGGATGGGTGAGAACGGTGTGACGCTCCTGGCCGAGATTGGTGCCGGGCGTGTCCTCTCCGGTCTCGTCCGTCGTATTGCGCCTGGAATGAGCGCGCTGACCGTCGGCAAGCCCGAGGAGATCGAGGCTGCCGTGGCGGCGCTGAAAGCGGCGAAAGAATAGTCAGAAAGAAGAGGGGAGAGGGCATGTTCAGCCTTGAGGGAAAACGCGCGCTCGTCACCGGCGCGAGCGGAGGAATCGGCGGCGCGATCGCGCGGGGGCTTCATGCCCAGGGCGCGACGGTGGCCCTGTCGGGCACCCGTGAGGAGCCGCTGAATGCGCTCTCCGCCGAACTTGGCGACCGCGCGCATGTGCTTCTTGCCAATCTCTCCGATACGGCGGCCGTCGACGGGCTCATCGGTGAGGCCGAGAAGGCGATGGGCGGGCTCGACATTCTCGTCAACAATGCCGGGCTGACGCGCGACGGCCTCGCCATGCGCATGAAGGACGCCGATTGGGAGATCGTTCTCAAGGTCAATCTGGAGGCGGCCTTCCGCCTGTCGCGCGCCGCGCTCAAAGGCATGATGCGCCAGAGGGCCGGGCGGATCATCAACATCACCTCGGTGGTCGGGGTGACCGGCAATGCTGGTCAGGCGAATTACGCGGCCTCGAAAGCCGGTCTCATCGGCATGTCGAAGGCGCTGGCTCAGGAGGTGGCGAGCCGCGGCATTACCGTGAATTGCATCGCCCCCGGATTCATCTCCAGCGCCATGACCGACCAGCTCAATGAGAAGCAGCGCGAAGGAATCATGTCGAGCATTCCGGCCGGCCGGCTTGGAAGCGGCGAAGACATTGCTGCGGCTGCGGTTTTCCTGGCGAGCCAGGAAGCCGGCTACGTCACGGGGCAGACGCTGCACGTCAATGGCGGCATGGCGATGATCTGACGCCAAAGAACCGCACGACCACCGTCTTTCGACTGCTGGTCAAGGCCATAGAAACATGATAACGGACCGCGCGACCATCCCCGTTCGACCCCTCGACCGCGCGGCAATCCGGGTTTTTCAGGGGATAAGGACTGTTTTTCACGGTCATACCAGACCAGGCAATCGAGGAAGCTGAGGCTATGAGTGAGAGCAATATCGAGGAGCGCGTCAAAAAGATCGTCGTGGAGCACCTTGGCGTTGAAGAAGAAAAGGTCACCAAGGAAGCCAGCTTCATTGATGACCTCGGCGCCGACAGCCTGGACACGGTCGAGCTTGTGATGGCGTTCGAAGAAGAGTTCGGCGTGGAAATTCCGGACGATGCCGCTGAGACCATCCTGACGGTGGGCGATGCTGTGTCGTTCCTCGAGAAGAACGCCGGCTGACCTTCTCTCGTGATTTGCGGTACAGTGGAATGAGGCGCGTCGTCGTTACGGGTCTCGGCATGGTTTCGCCCCTCGGTTGCGGGGTGGAGGAAACCTGGTCGAGACTTCTTGCTGGTGAGAGTGGTGCAGCACGCATCGAGGCCTTCAAGGTCGACGATCTCGCGTGTCAGATCGCTTGCCAGATCCCGCGTGGCGACGGCTCCGAGGGCACCTACAATCCGAACGATTGGATGGAGGTGAAGGAGCAGCGCAAGGTCGATGAATTCATCACCTTTTCCATGGCCGCTGCTGCCCAGGCGCTGAAAGATGCCGAGTGGGAGCCCGACGAATACGAGGACCAGATCCGCACGGGCGTGCTGATCGGGTCCGGTATCGGCGGGATCCGCGGCATCGTCGAAGGCGGGCTTTTGTTGGAGGAGAAGGGGCCGCGTCGCGTGTCTCCCTTCTTCATCCCAGGCCGCCTCATCAACCTTGCGGCCGGTTACGTCTCCATCCAGCACAATCTGAAGGGCCCGAATCATGCCGTCGTGACGGCGTGTTCCACGGGCGCTCATGCCATCGGCGACGCGTCGCGCCTCATCGCGCTGGGCGACGCCGAGGTGATGGTGGCTGGCGGTACCGAATCACCCCTCAATCGCGTCTCGGTGGCGGGCTTTGCCGCCTGCCGGGCGCTATCGACGAATTTCAACGAGGCGCCGACGAAGGCGTCGAGACCCTATGACCGCGACCGTGACGGCTTCGTCATGGGCGAGGGTGCGGGTGTCGTCGTTCTGGAAGAGCTCGAACACGCCAAGGCGCGCGGCGCGCACATCTATGGCGAGATCGTCGGCTACGGCATGTCGGGCGATGCCTATCACATCACGGCTCCGGCCGAAGATGGGGATGGCGCCTATCGCTGCATGACCGCCGCTTTGAAGCGGGCCGGCGTCAGCCCCGACGAGATCGACTATATCAACGCGCATGGCACCTCGACGCCCCTCGGCGACGAGATCGAACTGCGCGCCGTGGAGCGCCTGACCGGACAGCATGCCCCGGGGATGACGATGTCGTCGACGAAGTCGGCGATCGGTCATCTTCTCGGAGCTGCCGGCGCGGTCGAAGCGATCTTCTCGATCCTCGCCATTCGCGACAACGTCGCGCCGCCGACGATCAATCTCGACAATCCGTCGGTCAACACGCCGATCGATCTCGTGCCGCATCAGCCGAAGGAAAAGCCGATCAATGTCGCGCTTTCCAACTCGTTCGGATTCGGCGGCACGAACGCCTCGCTCGTCTTCCGGCGTTTCAATTAGCTGATCGGCCGGCAGCGGCCCTCTTTCGCCATATTCGAGCTTAGTTGTCGGATCGACGGCGACGTGGGAAAAGCGGGCAATGAACGAAAAAGTGCCGAGCGAGCAAACAGGGATTCCTGCGGCTGACGCTGCCAACGGCGAAGCGCGGCCTGCGGAGCACAACGGTGCGCGCTCCGGCCGCCGAATCAATCCGAAGAGCCCGCGCCAGGCGATCCAGCCTGAGCCGGCACCGCCACCTCCGCCGCGCTCCAAGCAGGCGAAGCACCCGGTCGTGGTGACCCTCAATTTCTTTCTGATGACGGCAGTGCTCGCTGTCCTGTTCGTGGGCGGCGCGCTTTATTTCGGCAAGCAGCGCTTCGTTGCGGACGGGCCGCTGGAAGAGCCGCGGACGGTGCTGATCACCCGCGGCTCGGGCGTCGACGCGATCGCCGCGCAGCTGAAGCGCAACAACGTCATCGACAGTCCGCTCATCTTCAACGTCGGAGTGCGCCTCAACGAGGCTGCGAGCCGCCTGCAATACGGCGAATATCTCTTTCAGCCGCACGTCTCGATGCGGGAGGTGATGGAGATCCTCACCTCGGGCAAATCGATCCTGCATGCCGTGACGATTCCGGAAGGGCTCACCAGCCAGCAGATCGTCGACAAGCTTCGGGCCGACGATGTGCTCGTTGGCGAGATCGAGACGGTGCCGCCCGAGGGTTCGCTGCTGCCGGAGACTTACAAATTCACGCGTGGGGCGACGCGCCAGCAGATTCTTGAGCAGATGGAGCGGGCACAGGACCGGCTTCTGGACGAGGTCTGGGGACGCCGCTCGCCGGATCTCCCCATCGAAACGCCGGAAGAGCTCGTGACGCTGGCCTCGATCGTGGAGAAGGAGACCGGCAAGGCCGACGAACGGCCGCGCGTTGCTGCGGTCTTCATCAACCGCCTGAAGCGCGGCATGCGCCTGCAGTCCGACCCGACGATCATCTACGGGCTCTTCGGCGGTGCGGGAAAACCGTCCGACCGGCCGATTCTTGCCTCCGATCTGGAGAAGGAAACCGAGTACAACACCTACCAGATCAGCGGTCTGCCGCCCGGGCCGATCGCCAATCCGGGGCGCGCGGCACTCGAAGCCGTCGCCAATCCGTCGCGCACGGACGATCTCTATTTCGTCGCCGACGGAACCGGCGGCCATGTCTTCTCCACGACGCTCGCCGACCACAATCGCAACGTGGCGCGCTGGCGGCGCATCGAGCGCACGCAGCGGGCGGCCGAGGCGGCGGAGGCCGAGGCGGAGGTTCTGCAAGAGGAGCCGATGCCAGGGGCGGAAAACCTCGTCCCGCGTCCGCGACCAGAGCCGGAATGAGGGGCAAGGCTTGTCCGGGCGGCGCGCCCGCGCTACGCCCCTTCCACACTTACAGCTGATTACGGCACATGCGCATTCAAAGCATGACGGGCTTTGCCCGTCAGGTCTTCACCGTCGGCTCGTCGAGCTATGTCTGGGAACTGAAGAGCGTCAACGGACGCGGTCTGGAGCTGCGCTTCCGTCTGCCGCCCGGCTTTGACGGTCTCGAACCGTCCGCGCGCGAAGCCGTGCGCAGCCATCTTTCCCGCGGCTCGTGCTATCTGAACCTGCAGGAAGACGGCGGCGGTGCGGAAGCCGGGGTCACGATCAACGAGGCGGCTCTGCGTCTCGTCCTGGAGCGGGCAAAGCGCCTGGCGCAGGAAGACGAAGTGCAACCGGCGCGCGCTGATGGACTTCTGTCGCTGCGCGGCGTGATCGTCCAGGGCAGCAACAGCGAAAGGGCTGCCGAGGGGCCGGTCGCCGAGGCGGCGGTTGCGGCTTTGCACGAGGCGCTCAAGGCGCTGGTGACGACGCGGCTCGAAGAAGGCGAGAGGCTGCGGGCGCATCTCACGGAGATCATCGACCGCATCGAAGCGCTGGTCGAGGCAGCGGAGGCCCGTCTCGGCGGCATGGTGGAGCGTCTGCGTGCGCGGATTCGCGAGCAGGTGGAGTTCATTTCCTCCGAGACGCAGCTCGACGAGGGGCGTCTCTATCAGGAAGCGCTGATGGTCGCGACGAAAGCCGATATCCGCGAGGAGATCGACCGTCTCAAGGCGCATATCGCGGAGGCGCGCACGCGGCTTGCGGAAGGCGGCGTCATCGGGCGCAGGCTCGATTTTCTGTCGCAGGAGTTCAACCGCGAAGCCAACACGTTGTGCTCCAAGTCGAGCGACCACGAAACGACGGCGATCGGCCTCGATCTCAAATCCGCGATCGATCAGTTCCGCGAGCAGGTGCAAAATCTCGAATGACCGCCGACCCGATCAAGCTTGTCCGTCGTGGCCTCATGTTCGTCCTGTCCTCGCCTTCGGGGGCAGGCAAGTCGACGCTCGCGCGGCAGCTCCTTGAAGCCGACAGCGGCCTGGAATTGTCGGTTTCTGTGACCACGCGCCCCCGCCGGCGAAGCGAGCGCGAAGGCGTCCACTACCATTTCATCGACGACGTGCATTTCAACCGCATGGTGGAGCGCGGCGATCTTCTGGAATGGGCGACGGTCCACGGCAACCATTACGGCACGCCGATCGAACCCGTCGAAGATGCCTTGTCTGCGGGGCGGGACGTGCTTTTCGACATCGACTGGCAGGGGACCGCACAGATCGCCGAGAAGCTGCCCGACGATCTCGTGCGCGTCTTCGTGCTGCCGCCGTCCATGCGCGAATTGAAGGCGCGGCTGGAACGGCGAGCCGAGGATTCCCACGAGACGATCGGCCGGCGGCTGGTCGGATCGCTGGAGGAAATCGAGCAGTGGAGCCGCTACGATTACGTCATCGTCAATGACGATCTGCAGCGGGCCTTCGAGGCGGTGAAGGGGATTTTGACGGCCGAAAGGTTGAAGCGGGACCGCGTCCTTGGTCTGCGTTCCTTCGTCAGCCAGCTTCTGTCCGAGGGGCGCGACCTCGTCGATCACCTTCAGGCTCAGGACGAAGAGCGCCCGAGCTCCTCGTAAATCCGGGCAAGATCGAGAAAGCCCGCGACCGGAATTTCTTCGGCACGCCGCGTCGGTGCGATGCCGCAAGCTTCCAGAACCGCTTCCGGCTGTTGAAAGGCCTGTTTCAGGCTTTGGCGCAGCATCTTGCGTCGCTGGCCGAAGGCAGAGGCGGTGACGGCCTCAACGGCTTTGGGCGCGACGTCGACGGCATCGGGCCGCGGTTCCAGCCGGACGACCGCGGAGGTGACCTTCGGCGGAGGCAGAAAGGCACGCGGCGGCACTTCGAAGAGAATATGGGCGTGGCAACGCCACTGGGCGAGCACGGCGAGGCGTCCGTAGGCCTTGGAACCTGGCTCCGCGACGATCCTCTCTGCCACCTCCTTCTGGAACATCAGCGTCAGGCTGCGCCACCAGGCGGGCCAGGTGGGCGGGGTCAGCCAGCCGGTGAGAAGCGGCGTCGCGACGTTGTAGGGGAGATTGGCGATGATGCGGCCGCCATTTGGCCCGACGAGATCCGGATAATTGGCTTCAAGCGCATCGCCCTCGATCACCTCGAGGCGACCCTGCGCAGCGGCCGCGATTTCCTCAAGCGCCGGAAGCGCCCTGTGGTCGCGTTCAATGGCGATCACGCGGGCTGCGCCCTCAAGGAACAGCGCCCTTGTCAGGCCACCCGGTCCCGGGCCGACCTCGACGATCGTCTCGCCGCTGGCGCTCCCCTCGCGGGCGATGCGGCGCGTCAGATTGAGGTCGAGCAGAAAATTCTGGCCGAGAGACTTCTGCGCCCAGAGCTCGTGTCTTGCGAGAACGTCGCGCAGCGGCGGAAGGGCCGCCACGCGTTCGATGACGTCGCTCACGCCAGGACGGGAGAACGGCTCATCTCGGCTGCCATATGCAGCGCCGCCATCAGGCTCGACGGACGGGCACGGCCTGTGCCGGCGATCTCCATGGCCGTGCCGTGATCCGGCGACGTGCGCACGAAAGGCAGACCGAGCGTCACGTTGACCGCATGATCGAAGGCGAGGGCCTTGACCGGGATGAGCGCCTGGTCGTGGTACATGCACAGCGCCAGGTCATAGCGGCGGCGGGCCGCCGGATGGAACATGGTGTCGGCGGGCAGCGGCCCCTCCGCTTCGATGCCAGCCTGGCAGAGCAGGTCGACGGCCGGACGGATGACCTCGATGTCTTCCTTGCCGATGACGCCTTTTTCACCGGCATGCGGGTTCAGGCCCGACACGGCGATGCGGGGGGAGGAAATGGCAAAGCGGCGCTTCAGCTCCTCCGCGGCGATCTTTCCGGTTTCCACGATGAGTTCGGTGGTCAGAAGACGCGGCACCTCGCAAAGAGGCACATGAATGGTGACGGGCACGGCGCGCAGGTCGGGCCCGGCCAACATCATGACCGGCCGGCGCTTTTCCCCGAAGAGCTGCTCGCCGAGGTCGGCGAGATATTCGGTGTGACCCGGATAGGCGAAGCCCGCTTCGTTGAGCGCGTGTTTGGCGATCGGATTGGTCACCATCGACGAGCAGCGGCCATCGGCCACGAACTCAGCGGCCTGACGGATCGACTGGATCGTCAGCGCTGCGTCTTCGCGGGCGATAAGCCCTGGCTCGGCCTTCGCCTCCGGGAAACCCGGCAGGCACGGCAGCGCCATCGGGAACACGAGAGCGGCTTCTTCCGGCTCCACTTCGCGCGTCGGGCAGTCGATGCCGAGGAGAATCGCCCGCTCGGCAATGTTCGCGGCCGAGCCGAGGAAAATAAACGGCGGCAGGCGTTCGCGCTCGCGCCGAGCCCAGGCAGCAATGGTGATGTCGAGGGCGACGCCGGCCGCCTCTCCGAGGGTCAGTGCAATTGGAAGCATCGGTTCCTAACGGTACTCGATTATCGCGTCGGATTTCAGGTCGCGCAGATAGCGTCGGGCAAGAAGCTGACCCCGTTCATTGGTCAGTTCATCGCGGACCTCGTCGGCCGCCTGTGATTTGCCGGCGACAGCCTTCTTGTTGCAGATGCCGAGCACCTGGAACCCCTCATCTACCTGCGTCGGAGGTAGAGCCGTACCAACCTTGGCTTTGCCGAGGCTGTCACGCAGGGAATCGGGAAAATCGCTGCTCTCCCGCCGCACCGTCGGTTTCACGAAGACGCCTGCCATGCCGCGGGTTTGTTCCAGCGTTGCGTCGCAGTTCCTGAAGCGGCTGCGGAAGGCTTCGGCTTCACGCTTGCGCTGAGCAGCGATGCCGGCCTTGCCCTTCTTGGGGACGATGAAAAGAACCGGCTGAACGTCGTATTCGGTGACGGTTCCAGACGCCTCGGCGTCCTCGTCGCGGCCAAGCATGGCCTGGGCGACATCCGACTCGGTGATGCGCACCGTGGCGCGGAAGCGGGCACGCACCACGTCACGCCAGGCGAGCTCGGCACGAATGCGGTCCTTGAGGGTGTCGGGATTGACGCCGTTCTGACGCAGGGCCGCTTCGAGCTTCGAAGGGGGCAGCTTGGCGCGGCTCGCAATGCTGGCGAAGGCGCGCTCGACTTCGTTTTGCGAAACGCTGACATTGCGGCGCTTGGCTTCCTGCATTTTCAGCGCTTCTTCGATCAACTCGTCCGTCGCCTGCTTCGCACCCGCCTGACCGCGCGAGGTCAGGCGAAGGAATTTGGCACGGTTGTTGATGTCGTAGGTCGTGATCGGCTGGTCGTTGACCAGGATCTTGATGGAGCTCTGAGCCCGCGCGCTGTCGGCGACGGGCAATGTGGCCATGGCCATCAAGGCGCTTGCCGCAACAAGCCAAGCGGTTTGCGTGAGGGTTTTAAACATCGATATTCGCATCGTTCCGTTGCAGCTTTTGATGGCGCTCTTAAGCGCGAATTATGGCGCTAATTTTTAAAAGAGCCCAGAGTAGAGGTCTTCCTCGTCATCGTCGTCGTAATCGTCGCCCGATGCCGCGAAGCTCACCTCACTGTCGCCCAGGGTGCGCAGATTGAAGCGCACAAACACCTCGCGGCCAGAGACGATGTCCGTGTAGCGGTCACGCGTCTCGCTGTAGACCACCGATAGATTGAAGCATTCGTCGTCATAGGCAAGGCCGACGGCGTGCTTCACGCGGCTCATCTGGTCGATGTCGAAGGTGACGCCACCCTTCACCGACCAGAAATCGCTGACGGCGAACTGGCCGGTCGTGGAGATTTCCGATTGATCGTCGTCGATGCCGAGCTCGGGAATCTCGCGACGATAGAAGTAGGTGAGGGCCGCGCTGTTGCGCCGACCCTTGGAGAAGCGCGCCGTCGCTTCCGCACGGTTGACGTCGAAGGTGTCGTTGTCGAAGCGGCCGCGGGCCGTCAGCGTCAGCCCTTCGCCGGAATCCAGCGTGACGCGTCCGACATAGTCGGAATCGTCGGTGGAAAGCCCCGAGCCGATGCCTGTGAGCGTGACGTTGCTCTTGGAGAAGGAGTTCGCTCCGGCGAGCTGGAAGGATTGGCCGAAGAGGGCGTCGATGCTCGCCTTGCCCAGCATCGCATGATACGTGAAGCCCACATTGGCGCGCGTGCCGCCCTCCTGGCGGTCATAGCCGGAGAATTTGTCCCATTCGAACAGGTTGGTGTCGTCGAAGACGAGGCTTTGCGCGTCTTCGTTGGGCAGGTCGTTGATGTGCTGTTCGTCGGGACGAACGATGATCTGGGCGACCGGGCTGAACGTCTGCGAGATCGGCCCCATCTGCGCCAGGAACGGATAGCGGTAGTCCAAACCGACCGCCGGCATGGCGCGCAGATAGGTTTCGTCACCGGCGAGACCCGTCTCGGTGTCGTCGGCCTGGACGTTGTAGACGTCCCCCTTGAGATACGCGAAGGGCGTGAAGACCTGCCCGAGAGGGCCGACGATCTTGCTCTTCCAGGTGACGTCGGTGCTCGCCCGGGTGAAGGTGCCCGCGACGCCGGCGTAGTATTCTTTCTGCGTCCGATTGCCCGCATCGTCATACTGGAAGTAGGCGCGCTCATCCGTGTCGCCGCGGGTGAGGCTTGTCAGATTCGAGGTCAGGCTGAGTTCGCCGCCCAAAATCGGCTGGTCGAAGATGTAATTGTGGTCGAGCACCGGGTGCACGACAGCCTGCTCGTCCTGATAATTGCGGGTGGAATCCACCGGGTCGTTGCGCTGGATGCGGAACGCATAGCCGCGCAGGTCGAAGAAGTTGCGATCGCTGAGGCCGGTCAGGAAGATGGTGTTGACCACTTCCGTGTCGGTCAGGCCGCGAATGTCGTAATCGCGCCCGAAGGTACGATCCGTGGTCGTGGCGAGATCCCAGCCCCAGTTCCAGCGGGAATTGATGTTGAAGCGTCCCTTCGTGGCGACGCTGCCGCGGAAGTCCCTGACGCCCGACGAGACGAAATTGCCGAGCTCGAACTCGTCCTTGTTCTGCTGCAAAATCCCGGCGAGGCGAATGCTGTAGGAGCCGTTCATCAGCCGGTGGCGCCATTCCGTCTCCGCAAGCAGGCCCTGCTTGGAATAGACGGTCGGGGCGAAGGTGATGTCGTAGTTGGGAGCAAGGTTCCAGAAATACGGCGTGCCGACGCCATAGCCGAGGGCCGAGCTTTGATGGAAGCGCGGCGGCAGGAAGCCGCTCTTGCGCTTCACCGTCGGGTCCGGATGGTAGAAATAGGGAATGTAGACCATCGGAATGCCGAAGAACTCCAGACGGGCATTGCGATAGTAGACGGTCTTTTCTTCCTTGTTGTGGACAATGCGCGAGGCTTTGATCTGCCACAGCGGCGGCCGGTCCGGATTTTCCCGGCACTGCTCGCAGGCGGTGTAGACGCCCTGGCGGAAGATCAAGAGGTTGTTGCCGCGCCGCTCGGCGCTGTTGGCGGCGAAGCGCGCGCGGTCCACCGTGAGGACGTTCAGGCTCTCGATGAAGCCGTCGCTGAACGTGTCCGTGATGTCCATTTCGCGGGCGGTGATGATGTTGCCGCCCGGCTCCGTCATGCTGACGCCGCCCGAGGCGATGAGCCGGCTGTCGCTTTCACGATAGGTCACCTGCGGCGCACGCAGCGTATAGCCTTCGTAATAGATCTCGACGCCGCCGCGGGCGGTCACGATGTGCCGGTCGAAATCGTAGACGAGCTCGTCCGCCTCCAAGAGCATCTTGGCGTTCGGATTTTGCGTGACCTGCTCTTCGAAATTCAAATCCTGAGCAAGGGCGGCGGGTGTCCACGGATTTGCCGCAAACGCGACCAAAGCCAAAGCGGAGACGGCCGCCAGCCGCCGCGCAAGCCCCCAGCCTGCGCGCCTGCGCGTCACTCTTTCTCGTGTGTGGACGGGAATCATCCGTCCTCCTGATAAAGCAGCGCCGTGGCTCCGAACAACATGGCGAGAACCGCAGGACTCCAGGCCGCGAGGACAGGATCCAGGATCCCGTTGCTGCCCATATCGCTGACGATCTCGGTCGCGACATAAAGCAGAAAGCCGATGATGATGCCAGTCAGGGCGAGCTTTCCTACGCCACCGTAGCGCGAAAGCCTCAGGCTGACGGTGGCGGCGACAGTGACCATGGCTATCAGGAAGAGAGGCCGGGCGAGAAGGCTATGGAATGCCAGGGTGAAGCGAGCGGTGTTCAATCCGGTCTGTGCGGCCGTGTCGATGAAGCGGCGCAAAGTCCAGACGGAGAGCCGGTCGGGGCGCAGAAGCGTCAAATTGACCTGATCGGGCGTGAGCGAGGTCGGCAGGATGTAGCGGTCGAATCGATCCGAGGCGCCTTCGCCGGAAATGTAGCGGGTCTTGGCAAAGATCCAGCGGCCCGGACGATAGCTGGCGGAGAGGCTGACGAGCTTCGCCTGGAAGCTGCCGTCGGGATTGAACAGGAAGGCGGTGACGCCCCGCAATTCCTTCGCGGAGCTGTCGTAGTTCGCCGCACGGATGATCGACGGCCCGTCCAGACCCTCCTGGCGAAACCAGATGGCGTCGGCGGAACTCGCCGCGATGCCGTCGGAGAGCGAGGCCTCGATTCGATCCGAGCGCTCCTTGAGCTCCGTGGCGAGCGGGTTGAAGAGAAACGTCGATGCCAGACCGATCACCAGAGCAAGAAAGAACGGCGCACGCAGGAAGCCCCAGACGGAGACCCCGGCGCCGCGCGCCACCACGAGTTCCAGCTTTCTAGACAAATTGAGGAAACAGATCGTTGCCGAAAAAAGGAAAAGAAAAGGCAGGATATCTTCCAGCAAGGCCGGCGCACGCATCAGAGCGAGCTTGAGCCCGAGCAGGGAGGTGAAGGCCTCCGCATCGGAGAAGCGGCGCAAGAGTTCGACGTAGTCGACCAGAAAGACGAGGGTGAGAAGCGCGATCAGAATCGTGCCCAGGGAGACGAGGAAACGGCGGCCGATATAGGTTGCAAGGATCATGCGTGGCCGGTGCTCTTGCGTTGAAACAAGGCAAGGGGGGAAAGCTTCATGAGCTTGTGGCCCAGCCGGGCGAGAGTGTCGAGAACGCGCGCGATGAAGACCGGGGTGCGCCAGCGATAGCCGCGCTTGAGCGCGAGTGCCGACACGACGATGCCGGCGATGGGCACCGCGTAGAGAAGCGGAATGAGGGTCGCGTCGTTGGTTGCCGCGGCGAGGACCCCGAAGCCGAGGCCGCGAAGGGTGAAGCCCGAAACCACCGCAAGCACCGTCGCATAGCCGCGATCCTGTCGGTTGGTGCGCGCGCGCCCGCAAAACAAAAGCGCGATGAACGCAAAGGCGATGGTGTAGAGCGGCGCGGTGATGCGGTCATGCAGCTCCGCCTTCCAGCGCGTCGGGAATTCCTCGCGGTAGGGATTGTCCGGCGCCGGGTTGAGGAGTTCCCGTGTCGTCAGCTCGCGCGGCTTGCGCGTGGCGTTGACCTCGCCCGCCTTGAACTGGCTGAGGTCGAAACCGTAGGTGTCGAATTCGACGACGCTCGTCTCGCCCTTCATGCGGTTGTCGCGGACGAGTTCGCCATCCTTCATGATGAGATAGGCGTTGCCGCCGCTTTCCACGAGCACGCCGGTTTTGGCGATGTACTGGGTGGAATCGCTCGGGATGCGATCGTCGCTGACGAAGATGTTTTTGAAGCTCCCGTCCGGCGCCTTGGCGCGGATGTGGAGGGTGAGGCCGTTGTCGACGGTGCGGAAGCCGCCGTCCTTGACGAGAGTGGCGAGAAGATCGGCGCGCACATGCGCCACGATTTCGCGCAAGGCGCCGAGACTTGCCGGCGCGACGACGTGATAGAGCAGGGTGACGGCGACGAAAATGACGGCGCCCAAGGCGATGATCGGCCGGGCGACGACCCGGCTCGATGCGCCCGCCGCCGCCATCACCGGCAATTCGCTGTCGGCATTGAGATTGTTTAAGGTGACCGTCGCCGCGATGAGGTAGGCGATCGGTGCGATCACCTGAATGAGGGCGGGCAGGGCCAGAAGCGTCATGAAGACGAACATCCAGATCGCCTGGCCTTTGGCCGTCACCACGTCGAGCTCGCGCAGCACCTGGGTCATCCACATGGTGGCGACCAGCGCCCCCAGAACGAGCAGGAGCAGCATCAATGCGCGACGAAAAACGTAGCGTTCCAGAAGGGGCAGCCTGAAGATTTGCATCCGGTCCTTGTTCGGCAAGATCGGGCTTGCGAGCTCAAGCCTTACGCAGGCATGGATAAAATTCACCCAACAAGCATGGTTAACGGCAATTGGCCTTGACGGCCAAGCTCTCACGGCTAATCCAGTCGCACCCCTACTTTCCATGACAAAAGCCGAGGATCGAGGCAACAGCATGGTCGCCAACACCACCATCACTTTTGAGAAACCCGCCGTTCCCAAAAAGGGAACCGCCGTCCTTCTGACCGGCAAAGAGCTCGCTCTGGGGCCGATCGCGACCTCGCTCGACGAGGCCGCCGGCTCGCGATTCGCGGTGGCGGCGAAAATCAAAGGCTACAAAGGCGCCCTGCGCAAAACGCTCGAACTCGTCGCGCCGTCCGGCGTCGACGTGGAGCGAATCATCTTTGTGGGCCTTGGCGACGTCGATCCCGATATCGACTGGCTGCGCCTCGGCGGCGCGACGGCCAAGGCCTTGCCCGACGAGGGCGAGGTGACCGTCGTTCTGCAGGCTCCGGAAGGCCGCGGCCCGAACGGCGAAGACGCGGCCGCTTTCGCTCTCGGCCTCGTCATGCGCCGCTATCGCTTCGATCGCTACAAGAGCCGGAAGAGCGATGAAGATGCGCCGCGCGGGCCGATCACCGTCACGATCGGCGTCGACAATCCGGAGGCTGCCGAGGCGGCCTGGAAAGAGGCTGCTGCCGTCGCCGAGGGCGTCGAACTTGCGCGCAATCTCGTCAATGAACCGGCCAACATTCTGGGCCCGGTCGAATTCGCCGAGCGGCTCGGCGAGCTCAAGGCGAAGGGGCTCGACATCGACGTTCTCGACGAGAAGGCGCTGACGGATTTGAAGCTCAACGCGCTGTTGGGGGTGGCGCAGGGGTCGGTGCGTCCGCCGCGGGTCGTCATCATGCGCTGGAACGGAGCCGGCGACGAGGCGCCGATCGCCTTCGTCGGCAAGGGCGTCGTCTTCGATACGGGCGGCATCTCCATCAAGCCGGCAGCCGGCATGGAGGACATGAAGGGCGATATGGGCGGGGCGGCCGCCGTCTCCGGCGTCATGCTGGCGCTCGCCGGCCGCAAGGCCAAGGTGAATGCCGTCGGCATCGTCGGAATCGTGGAGAACATGCCCGACGGCAATGCGCAGCGCCCGGGCGATATCGTGACGTCGCTCTCCGGCCAGACGATCGAGGTGATCAACACCGACGCCGAAGGCCGGCTGGTGCTCGCCGATATCCTGACGCATGTGCAGAATGTCGCGAAGCCGAAGGCTATGATCGATCTGGCGACCTTGACCGGTGCCATCATCGTGGCGCTCGGCCACCATTATGCCGGGCTCTTCTCCAACGACGATGCGCTCGCATCGGCTCTTCTCGATGCCGGGAAGACGACCGGCGAAAAGGTCTGGCGCATGCCGCTCGGGGAGGAATACGACAAGCTCATCGATTCCAAGAACGCCGATATGAAGAATGTCGGCGGGCGTTGGGGTGGTTCGATCACAGCCGCGCAATTCCTCAAGCGCTTCGTGGAGAACGACACGCCCTGGGCGCATCTCGACGTCGCCGGAACGGCGATGGGATCGCCTTCGAGCGACACCAACGATTCGTGGAGTTCGGGCTTCGGCGTCCGGCTTCTCGATCAGCTGGTGAAGTCGAGCTACGAAAAGGCCTGAGGCCCTGGGTGATGATGTGAGGGAGCGCCTTGCCTGAGATCCTCTTCTACCATCTGGAGACGAGGCCTCTCGACAAGGCGCTTCCGGATCTTTTGCAGCGCTCGCTCGATCGCGGCTGGCGGGCAGTCGTGCAGGCCGGGAGCGAAGAGCGGCTGGCTTCGCTCGATGCGGCGCTCTGGACGTTCGACGACGCGTCGTTTCTGCCCCACGGGATGGCGGAGGACGGCCGCCCCGAAGATCAGCCGGTGTTTCTCACCACGAAGCCGGAGAACCCGAACGGGGCTGCGGTCCGCTTTCTCCTCGATTGTGCGGAGGAGGGCGATTTTTCGGCCTATCAGCGCGTCGTCTATCTTTTCGAGGCGGCGAACGAAGCGACCATGCAATGGGCGCGGCAGGCCTGGAAACGCCTGAAGGCCGAAGGCGCCGAGATGACCTACTGGAAACAGGATTCCGACGGCCGCTGGAACAAGCAGGGCTGAGCTGACGGGGGCTGGCGGTGTTCGTCCGTCAGCTGCTCTCGGCGCGTTCGTCCTGCACGGCCGATGTCGCCAGATGTTCGCGCGGCTTCTGCGCTTCCTCTTCTGCGGCCTCCCAGTAGGAGGTCATACGGGCTGAGAGAGCGTCGGGGGATTCCGCACAGAGCTTTGCCCCGATGTCGAGCGCGGCGGACCGCAGCTCGCTTTGCCGGCGGTCGAGGAGTGCAAGCAGGAGCTCCTGAACCTTCTTCTTGCCGAAGAGCTTCGGCTCTTCGATCAGCGTGCCCCGATAGACGGCGAGATCATGCTCGTCTCCCAAAATATCGGCGAGCGCCTTGGCTTCGGCGCGGCGCGCCTTCATCGGCTCCGGCCAGATTTTGCGCAGGAGTTTGAGATGTACCCAGTGATATTTGGCGCGCTTGCGCCAATCGTGGAACACTGCTGAATCTTCTGCGGTCCTGGCCTTGTGGTAGCCCTTGTCGAGGCGCTTGTAGGTCTTGGCAAACCCCTCTGCGATCGTCTCGAAATCATCGGGGAAGGAAAGCTCGTCGAGCCGCTTCTCACCGGCATCGAGCGCCTTCATCGTGGCGTCTATGCGCTCGTCGAGATCGGTGACCTCGTCGGTCATCTCCGCCCGGCGCTCGTCGAGCCGCTGGCGGGTGCTGTAGAGAATGCCGTCCTCGATGCGATCCCCGAAATGGCTGGTGAGGGCGTCATGCGTCTCAAGGAGCGCCGTCGCGTCGCGGATGACGGAGAGCTCGCGTGCGATATTGCGCCAGCGGGCGTTTTCGATCGCGTAATCCTCGCCGAGGCCGGGCCGGGCGAGGCGCAAGAGGCCACGGATCTTTTTGAAGCGTTTGCGCGCCAGATGCACCGCTTCGTGGCGATCCTCGGCCTCGTCAGCGAGTTCGGCGCGCGCCCGCTCGATCTGTTCGGCGGCGGCCCGCTTCAGTTCTTCGGCAATGGACGCGGACGGATCGAGAGAAAAGCTCATGGCATCCATATGGGTGCGCACCCAGTGCGCCTCAAGTCATGTCCAGTCGTGGTAGGGGTGCTGCGACAGAGAGGCATTGGTGTAGCGGCCGTCGCCAGAGACCTCTTCGCCCAGCCATTCCGGATGCTCGAATTCCTGGTCCGGATGGTCGAGCTCGATTTCGGCGACGACGAGGCCGGCATTGCGATCTTCGAACACGTCGATTTCCCAGGCGAGATGGCCATGGCGGATGATGTGACGGGTTTTTTCGATCAGGCGGCCGGCGCATTTGGCGATCAGTTCTTCGCCGTCTTCGAGAGGGATCGCGTATTCGTATTCGTCGCGGCTGATCGCCGCCTTGCCGCTCTTGATGGTGAGATACGCCTTTTCGTCGTCGACGATGCGCACGCGCAGGCTCGCCCGCTCGTCGTTGCACAGATAACCCTGCCGGATATGCCGGGTTTCGTTGACGGACTTCCGCCAGTCATCGCTGGCCAGAAGGAATTTGCGTTCGATTTCGAGTGCCATGCCTCTGCAAGCTCAAATGGGCCCTGCCGGTTCCCTTAATTGACGATTCGTCGCGCCGAAATGTTGGCGGACGATCGGATGCTCGCCGAACCGACCTGAACGCGAGAATACGCCATTCGGTTGGAAATTCATCCACGCGCTGGTTATGGAATGAGGTGAGTGTGCATGACCGAACAAGGATTGGGATGATCGGCTTCGTTCCCGCCCCGCTCATGGGGCTGATTGTGGTTGTCGGGACGGTGGCGATCGCTTTCGCGAGCTATTTTCTTGCGCGCACTTTGCTGTCCTCGCGCGGGCCGGAGGACTCGAAGGATCTCGCCGGTTCCGTGGTGATCCGGGTTTCTGCGCTTCACGGCCTTATCCTGGCACTGGTCTTTGCCCAGGAGCTGGCGAATTTCGACCAGATCGGAGACGGGCTTTCGACGGAGGCGGCGCTCATCGGCGATGTCTTCTACGACCTCGAACGCTTCGATGCGGACATTACCCAAAAGGCGCGGGACGATCTTGCGACCTATACGGGGATCGTTCTCAACGAGGAGCTTCCGGCGCTGGCGGACGGTGAGCCTCTGCTTCGCAAAGCCTGGGAGAGCTGGGACGATGTCTATGATGCCATTCTCGATCTCGAGCCGCAGAATGTGCGCCAGGTCGCGTTGAAGCCGTTGCTCATCAAGAACGTGCACGAGATTTCGCAGCTTCGGCTGAAACGTGAGGAAGCCGCAGAGGATGGTGTGAACGGGCTGTTCATGCTGGCCGCGCTGCTCGGCGTGGCGTTGACGGCTGCCGCCTATTTCGCTTTTCCGCCGACGGTGCCGAACCTTCTGCTTCTGTCCATCTTCGGCACCTATACCGGGCTGATCGTGTTTTTCGTCATCGCCTTCGCCTATCCCTATTCGGAGCCGGGAGAAGTGCGGCCGGTCGAGCTGCAAAAACTCTACGTCTCGGAAATGCAGGGGCGCTTACCCGATCAGTCCTCTCCATGAATGCAGCACTTGCTGGTTTCTCGCTGGGGCTCGGTCTCATCTTGGCGATCGGTGCGCAGAATGCCTTTGTCTTGCGGCAGGGGCTGGTCGCCCGCCACGTCTTCGCCGTCTGCCTCGTCTGCGCGCTCTCCGATGCGGTTCTGATCTCGGCCGGTGTTGCCGGTGCATCAGGTCTCATGAAGGCGTTGCCGTGGATCGAGACGGTGATGCGCTACGGCGGCGCGTTGTTTCTCATTGTCTATGCGCTGAAGAGTTTTCACGCTGCGCTCAAGCCGGGGCTCGGCTTGCAGCCGCTCGATGCCGACGGAGGGAGCCTCGGCGCGGCGATCGCCACCTGTCTCGCCTTCACCTGGCTCAATCCGCATGTCTATCTCGATACGCTGGTGCTCCTCGGCTCGGTGTCCTCGCAATATGAAGGGGAAAGACCGGCCTTCGCTTTGGGCGCAGTAACGGCGTCGTTCTCGTTCTTCTTCGCGCTCGGCTATGGGGCGCGGCTCCTGCGGCCGGTCTTTGCCGATCCGCGCGCCTGGCGGGTGCTCGATCTGGTGATCGGCATCATCATGGGCGTGATCGCGGTGAGCCTCCTGCGGGGATGAGCGGCGAGGGGGGCTGACGGCGAAACGCGGACGGCGGACATGAAAATGCGGGACGTAAAGTCCCGCATGGATTGAATGGTGAGGCGGGAACCCCTGAAGAGGTTTTCTCGCCCGTTCCGGGTGCGGCCCGCGCTACTTCTTGGCGTAGAGGCGGCACCAGCCCTTCGGTGAAATCGGCCCCTGCACGACCTGACAGGCGTCCGGCGCCTGGAAGTGCCGGCAATTGTCGCACTCCTGCCGCCCCTTTGGCGTCGTCTGGTAGCCGGCGATGCTCTGCTTGGCCTTGTTGGCGATTTGCGCATCCGCCGACCCCGTCCCGACCAGAGCCAAAGAGCCGGCTGCGATCGCACAGGCCCCGAGAAGCTCACGCCGGGACATGCCAGTGTTCGATGTCTTCGAATTGTCGCTCATTTTGGGTTCCCTCCTTGGTTTTTCTTTGAATGTGCCCCGGATGCGTCGCGTCGACGGCACAGGGGTCTTTCCTCACCAGCGGTAGACCAGCGAGGCCATGACGGCGTGGACGTTGTAGTTGGTGTCCCAGAAGCCCATCGCGTAGCTCGTGGTCACGCCGTCCTCGATCAAATGCTGATAGGGCGTGTCGAGCTCGTCCTGCCAGTTGTCGACGAAATTGCGTTCCCAGGAATATTTGAGGGTCAAAGTCAAATCGCCGTCGAGGCCAAGAATACCGCCCGCTTCCGGGTGGTAGTTCAGGGCTGCGTCGAAGCGATTGTAATTGGTCACCATGTCCGGGAAGGGCAGGCAGTTGGTGTCTCCCGGGCAAAGAGGCGTGGCGATCGGCGTGCGCGAGCTTGCGGTCGCGGTCCATTTGGAGACGCCGCGGGCGAAGCTGTCATAGAATTCGAGATCGAGAACGCCGGGGATGATCTCGATGTTGGCGCCGGCGACAAGCGTGTGCACCTGTTCGGTCATCTTGCTGTCCCAGCCGCCGGTGACGACGTCCGTGCCGCCGCCGGTGATGCTGGCGCCGACCATGTCACGGTCGAAGTCCTCGTAGACATAGGCGGCCATCAGGCTGATGCCGGGAGCGGGCGAGAACGCCACTTCGAGGCCACCGTCCCAGCTGTTGTCCTTCAAGAGCCCGTATTCCGGGATGGCGGGATCGGTCAGGTAATCGTCGAAGCGCAGGCCGAAGGACGGCGTGATGACGAGATTTTCAAGCGCTTCGTATTCCAGCGAGACCTTCGCCTTGTGACGGTCCCGATCGGCCATGTCGTATTTGCGCACGCCAGGATCGACATTGGTGCCGAGCGGGTCGCTCACCATGGCATCGAGCACCGGCCCGAGATCGTAGCTGTCGTAGCGGCGTTGCGAATACTGGTAGCTGGAGCGCAGCTGCGCGCGATCGGTGATGCGGGCGTCGAGCGTGATCTTGCCCAGATATTCGTCCGTCACGTTGACGGAGCGCCTGTCGCGGTCCCAGCGCTCCCAGCCGAACTCGCTGCCGAGCGTGATCCGGCTGGTCGCGAGCCAGCTCACCTCGGCTGAGGCGTTTTGCTTGGTGTATTGATAGGCGAGGGCTCTCAGGCCGCCGGTGGCCGGGGTGGCCGTCGTCGAATCGCCCATGATGTACTGGTCGATCAGCCATTCGGGCGTGCGATTGTCGAGGTCGTAATAGCGGTAGCGCAGCGTCGTGGAGACATCCTCGGCGATCTGCGTGCTGATCTTGTTGTTGATGAGGAGCGTGTTGATCTTCGCCCTGGCATCCGTGGTCGGCAGCGACAGCGCCGGGGCGTTGGGATTGATCGTATACGGGATGAGCGTGTCGGTCTGCTCCATCGTCGTATAGGAGACCGTACCCATGTAGCGGCTCTTCCAGGGCAGGTCGACGCCGGTCGTGACGCCGAGCGAATAGGCCTCATTGTCCGGAGCAAGGCTGACGCGGCCGAATTGCGGGAAGGTGGTGCCGGGCACTTGATAGTACGGATTCTGGAATGTGTAGGAATCGTACTTGTTCTCGTAAGTCGAAGCGTGACCCGTCACGGAAACGTTGAAGCGACCGCCCCAAGGTGTCTTGGAAAAATACTCGCCGCTTGCCTTGAGGTTTTGCGTCACGTCGTCGACCGGACGGGGAACGTCGACGCGGTGCACTTCGCCGGCGCCAAAGCCGTTCATGAGGATGCCGGCGGGCTGCGTTCCTTCGCGGTGGTCGTTGAGATAGCTCGCCTCGAACTCCCAGCTCGGGCTCGGCGTGTAGGTCTGGTCGTACTGGATGCGGCGGCGGTCGATGCCGATGTCGATCGGATGGACGGCGCCTGAGATCGCCGCATCATATTCTGCGGGACTTGGCGGGCTTTCCGGAAACGACACGTCGGTCGACAGGAAGTCGGTGCCGACGCCCTGCCAGATGCTCTGCGCGGTCGTCGAGTAGAGATGCGGGATCTCGTCCCACATGAAGGTGCCGTCGAGGAGCCCGGTCCGCGACCAGTCGAAGATGTAGCGGCCGTTGTTCTGGCCGATGTTCTCGGCGCGAACCTCGCCGGAATAGAGGCCGTCTCCCGATTGCCAGCCGAACATCAGTTTTTCGAGAAGCAGGCCCGAAGGCACATCGCCATATTCCTCGAACTTGGCGGAGCTGTATTTCTGCGGTGCCAGGATGCTCGGCGTGTCCCAGACGGACGCGTGATCGGGCGGCTCGTCGATGAAGACGCGGGCGCCCATTTCGATCTCGCCCCAGGTGACCGCCTCGGTGTCTTTGTCGTCCTGTGCCTTGGCTGCCTGCGGCAGCGCCGCGCCACCGGCGAGGAGCGCCATCGTGGCCAGCGTCAATCGGCGTTGAACCTTCATCGTTTCCTCCCCCCAGAGAAATGTCTTCAGGCCTTGGCGTGTGAGCGAAGCTCCTTGCGTGTCGTTGCTTTTTGGGTGGCTGCGGGGCGGTGCTTGCGAAACCCGCACGCGCCCCGCGCCTCCCCCCCTATGGCTAGCGGTGCCAGCGCCTCCCTGACGGACTGTTGGAGCCGTGGATGTTCGTGTGGCAGTTCTGGCAGGCGCTGTTGACCATGTAGCGGTTGGAGCTGATGCCGAGCGCGGGGTTGCCGAGATGGCGACCCGGCGTATGGCAGCGCTGGCACAGCCGCGGCCGCATCACCGTCAGAAGGTTGCGGTTCATGGAGCCGTGCGGTTCGTGGCAGTTGAGGCAGTTCTCGCGCACCGGCGGATGCTCGAAGAGGAACGGCCCGCGCTTGTCGGCATGGCAGGTGTAGCAGACGTCGTTGACGGTCGCTTCCTTCAGCATCTTGTCGTGCGGGCCGCCGTGCGGGTTGTGGCAGCTGCCGCAATCCATCTTGCCCTCGCGCATCGGCATATGGGCGGTGCGCACCGAGTGGGCGCGGCGGTCCTTGTGACACTGGAAGCAGGTGTCCATGACGTTGCCCTTGGCCATCTGCATGCGGGGCGAGGTCCGGCGCATCACCGTGTGGCAACTGGTGCAGGCGACACCGCGGGTTTGATGGACGGAGCCGCGCCAGTAGGTCCGGTCGCCCTTTTCGTGGCAGGTCAGGCAGATGCCGTTGATGTCGGCCGCCGAGGAACGCGGGTCGTTCGGACGAAAGGAACGAATGACGCCGGTGCCGATGTCGTTGCGACCGCCGCCGGCGTTGACGTGCGAGGAGCCGGGTCCGTGGCAGCTCTCGCATTCCATCTTGCCGCCAATGGTGTGATGCCCGGTCTCCAGGAGACGGCCCATCACCGTCAGCTTGAACTCGTCGAAGGAGCCCGCATGACACACGCGGCATGGCTCTGAGCCGACGTAATGGGCACCGACCGCGGCCCCGCTTGCCGTGACCTGCAGCACGTCCTGGCGCGGCAGGCCCTTCAGCGTATCTTCCCGCGACAGAAGATCCATGGCCATCTGGGCGGTGTCCGCCGTCTGCGTCTTGGCAGAATCGGGAACGAAGACCGTGGCAGCCAGCAAGACGATCGGAATCAGGAAAATAGCAATCGTCGGTCGCCGACCTGCCGATAAGGCAATAGAGATCGCGCGGCCTACACCGCTGGCTAGTATCATCGATTTCCCCCCTCATCTAGCGCTTGAGCGCTAGGGCAATTCCGCCCAGATTTATTGTATCCGCGGAGAACTACGCAAAACGCATAGTCCAGTCACGGTTGTTCCTGGATACATTTGCCGTTTCATTGCAGGGTAAGGGGCGTAATTTGGAATTGTCAATTATGAAATTAGAAAATTTTGTATGTTCGCAAGTGCAAAATGGAGTTTTACGTGAGTCCTGCAAGTAAATTAGAATTATTACAGGGATTATATATGGAATATTTTGGCGTATTTTATGCCGAGCGCATGATATGTTGATTTTGCAAGGGCTTGGCGGTGCGTGAGGGTGGCCGAGCTCGCGTGGTGGAGCATCGATTACAGCTCCGTCGCCCCTGAGGATGTCGGGATGATGGGGATGTTTCGAGCCGCGAAACGGCGCACGCTGGCTGCCGCACAGGGCGTGAATCATCGTATTCGTTTTGCGGGGCGGAATCGGGCTGAACACGCCCGACCCCAACGTCTTCCGCTATCGCCGCCGCGAACGCTGTCCCTGCCGAGGCGCGCCAGGTGTCTTGCCTTCGTCGAACACGCTGCGACGAAGATCTGGATTTGGCGTGGGCAATGGTGGCTCAGGCCGCGTCAGGTTCGCGGCCGAGTTCCTCCAGCATGGCCCCAAGCTCGATCCAGCGCTCTTCCAGCCGTTCCAGCATGGCCGCTTTCTCGCCGCGCTTCTTGGCGAGTGCAGCGGCCTTTTCGGGCATGGCGCGATGCAGAGCGGGTGACGCGAGTTCCTCGTCCAGGGCTTCGATCTCGCTCGTGAAGACGTCGATCAGCCGCTCGCATTCCTTGAGTTTTTGGCGCAGGGGTGCCGAAGCACGGCGCTTGTCTGCCTGCTTCTGCCGGCCGGCTGCCGGTGCTGCGACGACCTTTTCCGCTACCGGCTTTTTCGCCGGGCCTTCGAGCACTTCGCGGCGATAGTCTTCGATGTCGCCGTCATAGGGTGCGACGGTGCCTTTCGAGGTCAGCCAGAGCCTGTCGACGGAGGCCTCGATCAAATGGCGGTCATGGCTGATCAGGATGACGGCGCCCGAATAATCGTTGAGGGCATGGATGAGCGCCTCGCGGCTGTCGACGTCGAGATGGTTGGTCGGCTCGTCGAGGATGAGGAGATGCGGCCGGCCGAGCGTGGCGAGGCCCATCAACAGACGCGCCTTTTCACCGCCGGAGAGGTCCTTCGCCTTGGTGTCCATCTTCTGCGTGGCGAGCCCCATCTGCGCGACGCGGGCGCGAAGCTGCGGCTCCGAAAGGTCGGGGAGGCGCGCGCGGATGTGCTCCACGGCCGACTGGCCCGGAATGAGCTCGTCGAGCTGGTGTTGCGCGAAAAAGCCGATCTTGAGCTTGTTGGAGCGCTTGAAGGTTCCGGCCTCGGCCTCGAGCTGGCCTGAAATCAGCTTGGCGAAGGTCGATTTGCCGTTGCCGTTGGCACCCAGGAGCGCGATGCGGTCATCGTCGTCGATCCTGAGATTGAGGTTCGTCAGGATCGGGTGGCCGGGCTCGTAGCCGACCGAAACGCCTTCGAGCTGCAGGATCGGCGGGGCGGCGCGCTTTTCCGGATCCGGGAACCGGAAGGGCAGGACCGTCTCGTCGGCGATCGTGGAGACCGGCTGCAGCTTGGCGAGCGCCTTCAGCCGCGACTGCGCCTGACGCGCTTTCGACGCCTTGGCGCGGAAGCGGTCGACGAAAGCCTCCATGTGCTTGCGCTGCGCTTCCTGCTTGTCCTTGAGCTTCGCCTGCAGGGCCTGACGCTCGGCGCGCTGGCGCTCAAAACTGTCGTAGCCGCCGGAATAGGTGGTGAGCTTGTGCTCAGACAGATGCACGATCATGCGCACGGCGTTGTTCAGGAGATCGCGGTCGTGGGAAATCAGGATCGCCGAATGCCGGTAGCGGGCGATGTAGCGCTCCAGCCACAACGAACCTTCGAGATCGAGATAGTTCGTCGGCTCGTCGAGGAGGAGAAGGTCGGGCTCGGTGAAGAGAACGGCGGCGAGGGCGACGCGCATGCGCCAGCCGCCGGAGAATTCCGAGCAGGGACGGTTCTGCGCCTCTTCGTCGAAGCCGAGGCCTTTCAGAATGCGGGCGGCACGCGCTTCCGCCTCATGGGCGCCGATTTCGGCTAGGCGGGTGTGGATCTCGCCGATGCGGGCGCCTTCCTTGGCCGTCTCCGTCTCGGCCAGAAGCCGGCTGCGCTCTTCGTCGGCGGCAAGCACGGTTTCGATCAGTGTCTCCGGGCCGCCTGGGGCTTCCTGCAGCACGCGGCCGATGCGGGCGCGCTTGGGCAGGATGATCTCGCCCTCATCGGGCGCGATGTCGCCCGCGATGGCGCGAAACAGCGTGGTCTTGCCGGCGCCGTTCTTGCCGACGAAGCCCACCTTCGAGCCCGCGGGAAGGTTGAGGCTCGCCTTGTCGATGAGGGTGCGCCCGGCGATGCGGAGCGTGATGTTTGAAAGCTGCAGCATGGCGAGGGCATAGAGGCTCCGCCGGGCGAAAGGCAAGCGGTTCGCGTCACGCGCGCTCTTGGCGCTTGCAATGCGCATGAGCCGCGGCTACCGCCCTTGCATGTCACACGATCCTTTCCCTGCTTACCGTTTCTCTCGCGCGCTTCTGCGCGAGCCGGCGGCAAGCGTCGTCTGCGGTCTGCGTGCGGTCGACCGCGGCGACCCGAGCCTTGAACTTTTCCATCTCGAGCATGCCGCCTATCGGGCCATCCTCGAGAATGCGGGACTTGAGACGCATCTCCTGCCGGCGCTTGCCGACTGGCCGGATTCCGTCTTCATCGAGGATCCCGCGATGGTGCTGCCGGAAGGCGCCATTCTCTTCCGGATGGCGGCGCCGAGCCGTGCCGGCGAGCCGGAAACGGTGCGCGAGGCGCTTCAGAAGTTCGTGCCGGTGACGCCGCTTGAAAACGGGCATGTGGACGGCGGCGACATCCTCGTCACCGGGCCCAAGATCTTTGCGGGCCTGTCGAAGCGCACCGACAAAGAAGGGCTCGATGCGATGGGCGCGATCGTGGCCGGCTGGGGCTATGAGCTCGTCGGCGTCGACATGCCGGAGGGGCTCTTGCACCTGAAGACCGGCTGCGCACTTCTCGACGAAGAGACGATCCTGGCGGTGGAGCCGCTCAAGGCGACGTTTTCAGATTTTCGTGTTCTGACGCTGCCGGAAGGCGAGGAGGCGGCGGCCAACGCCATCCGCGTCAACGACATCGTGCTTCTCGCCGCCGGTTACCCGCGCACCGAGGAGCTGCTCAATCGCTGGGGCTACAATGTTCGCACCACGAAGGTGAGCCAGGCGCAGCTTCTCGATGGCGGGCTGTCCTGTCTGTCGATCCGGTTTTGAGGGCCCGGGCGCTCAGCGCCCGGCACGCTTCAATGCCAGCAGGCCGAGATAATGCTGGGCCACCGTGGAGGCGGCGATCGCCGTGATGTCGGCGTGGTCGTAGGGCGGTGAGACCTCTACGACGTCGCCACCGACGAAATTCACGTCTCTGAGGCCCGCAAGCGTCATCAGCGCCTGCGCGGAGCTCGGTCCACCCGAGGCCGGGGTGCCGGTGCCAGGCGCAAAGGCCGGGTCGAGGCAGTCGATGTCGAAGGTGAGATAAGCCGGCTGGTCGCCGACGCGCTCGGCGATGCGATCCGCCGTCTCGTCGGCATGCATGCGCTGCCAGTCATAGGCGGAGATGATCTCGATGCCGCAGGTCTCCGGCGCGTGCGTGCGGATGCCTATCTGGATCGATCGTTCGGGGTCGATGATGCCTTCGCGCACGGCGCGCAGCACGAACGAGCCATGCGAGAGCTTCGAGCCGTCGTCGTCCCAGGTGTCCTGGTGGGCGTCGAACTGGATGAGGGCGAGCGGCCCGTGGCGTTTGGCATGCGCCTTCAGGAGCGGCCAGGTGGAATAATGATCGCCACCGAGGGTGAAGAGATGCACGCCGGCCGACAGGATCGTCCCGATCTCCGCCTCGATCGCGGCCGTGAGTTTCTCCGGATGATGCAGCGGCAGATCGACATCGCCGTAATCGACGACGGCGAGATTTTCGAAAATGTCGATGCCCCACGGATATTGCGGATCGCCGTCGAAGATCGCCGAGGCGCGGCGGATCGCCTGCGGGCCGAAACGGGCGCCCGGGCGGTTCGTCACCGTGACGTCGAGCGGAATGCCGAGGATGGCGACATCGACGCCTGTGAGGTCGCGGGAATACTTCCGCCGCATGAAGGAGAGGGCGCCGGCATAAGTCGGGTCGGCAGCGCCGCCTTTGAGCTCTTTGGCGCGGAAGGCGTGGTCGATTGCAGGCTTTTCAGACATGGCTCGCCTCTAGCAGGTGTGGGCGCCGGAAACCAGCGGCGGCGCCGCCAAGAGAGAGGAAACCGGAAACGGAAGCTTTGTTTCGGTCCAACGCGGGATGTCCGTCCGACTATTCGGCGGGGCCGTGGCGATGGCGCAGCTCTGCCTCGCGCCGGTCGAGCCGGCGGCCCCAGACCCAGAAAACGAACAGGCCAACAAACCCAAAAATGACGGCCGCAATCGGCGGCCAGAGCGGGAGATCAGACACTTCCTTCCTCCGCCTTGAGCCTTCGTTGTGGATGAATAGCAGGCGAAGGGGAAGTCTTCACAACAAAAAGGGCGGGTCCGAAGACCCGCCCTTTGAGAACCCAAAAGAGAAATGCCGATTAGCGCTTGGAGAACTGGAACGAACGACGCGCCTTGGCACGGCCGTACTTCTTGCGCTCGACCACGCGGGAATCGCGCGTGAGGAAGCCGACCTTCTTCAGGATGCCGCGCAGCTCCGGCTCATAATGCGTGAGCGCCTTGGAGATGCCGTGACGCAGCGCGCCCGCCTGGCCCGACAGGCCGCCGCCGGAGACGGTCGCCATGATGTCGTACTGGCCGTTGCGGTCGGCGACGAGGATCGGCTGCTCGATGATCATCTGCAGCACCGGACGACCGAAGTAATCCGTGTAGTCCTTGTCGTTGACGGTGATGCGGCCGGAACCCGGTTTCACCCAGACGCGGGCGACGGCGTCCTTGCGCTTGCCCGTGGCATAGGCGCGGCCGTACTCGTCCAGCTTCTGGACATGGACGGGAGCCTCCGGCTGGGCCGCAGCCTCGGTGCCGCTGAGCTCCGAGAGGTCTTGAAGCGTTTCAGCCATTTAGAAAACCCTCACATTCTTCTTGGAGAGGGCGGCGACGTCGAGCGTCTCCGGCTGCTGGGCGGCATGGGGATGCTCCGGCCCTGCATAGACCCTCAGATTCTTCAGCTGCTGGCGTCCGAGCGGGCCGCTCGGAAGCATGCGCTCCACGGCCTTCTCCACGACGCGCTCCGGGAAACGGCCTTCGATCAGCTTGCGCGCGGTGCGCTCCTTGATGCCGCCCGGATAACCCGTGTGCCAATAGTACTTCTTCTGGTCGAGCTTCTTGCCGGTGAAAACGACCTTGTCGGCGTTGATCACCACGACATTGTCGCCGTCATCCATATGCGGCGTGTAGCTCGGCTTGTGCTTGCCGCGGAGATGCATCGCGACGAGGGTCGCCAGACGACCGACGACCAGGCCGTCGCCGTCAATGACGATCCACTTCTTCTCGATGTCCGCCGCTTTTGCGGAATAGGTTTTCATCTTCGTCCTCTTTCGGGGAACCTCAGCAATGAGGTAAGGGCGACCTCAGCCGGCCGGTGAGCCGATGGCTGGCGCCCGATCGCGCGGCAGATAGGCGGAGAGGCCTGTCATTGTCAAGCGCTGCTGGAGAAAAAGCCCAAAAATCAGAAGCTTGCGGAGGTGGTATTATTATACCTCAAGCGCGGTCGGGCGGAATCGAATAGGTGGCGGTGGCGTGTGCGACAAGAGCCTCGTCATCGGGTGGGGCGATGGCGATCTCGGTGACGGCAAGTCGTTTGCCGAGCTTGAGAATCCGGCAAGTGCCAAGGAGTGCGCCGGGCGACGGCATGCGCAGGAAATTGATCGAGAGGTTGGTGGTGACGGCGAGCGCGACCGGACCGATATGCGCGAGAATCGCGGCATAGGCGGCGAGATCTGCGAGCGAAAAAAGCGTCGGACCGGACACTGTGCCGCCCGGTCGGAGGTGAGCTTCCGATGCGTCGAGACGCATGACCGCTTCCCCCGGCGCGACTTTGACGACCGTGAAGGCGCGGCCATGCAGGTGGATCTGCGGGAATTCCTTTTCCAGGAAGGCTTCCACCTCCGCTTCATTCATCACCGGCGCAAACGTCATTCTTCCTCCCCTTCGGCTCTCTCTTTTCAGAAGCAGAGTAGGTCACGACAGCGGGGACGCGCCAGCGGCGATCCTGGCGGAAGGCGCGATCGAATCGCGACGCGGCGCGCCATGTCCCACAGGCAAAGTCACATTGGGGGCGAGGTCGGGCTTGCCGTGGCGTCCGGACGGAACAGATGAAGGCGCATGAGCCAGCTTTCCTATTCCGACGATTTCATCCGCTCCATCCTCACGGATACGAAGACGATCGCCGTCGTCGGCGCTTCGCCGAAGGCGGTGCGGCCGAGTTACGGCGTCAGTCAATTCCTGATCCGTCAGGGCTATGAGGTCTATCCGATCAATCCCGGCGAGCCGGACGAGACGATCGAAGGGCGGGCGTTTCTGCCCTCGCTCACCGAGATGCCGGTCGCGATCGACATGGTCGATGTCTTCCGCCGCTCGGAGGCCGTTGGTGGTGTCGTCGACGAAATCCTGAAACTTCAGCCGCTGCCGAAGGTGATCTGGATGCAGCTCGGGGTGCGCGACGACGCGGCGGCCGCGCGCGCGGAAGCTGCCGGCATCAAGGTCGTGATGGATCGGTGCCCGAAGATCGAGTGGCCGCGCCTCCTCGGCTGAGCTTCCTCTCTATGCGGCGCGATCAGCCGCGGTCTTCGGCAAGGTCGAGAAGGGCCGCGCCTTCCGAGCGATAATAGACCTTTGCGATCGGCGTCATGCCGACACGCGCATAGAAGCGTTGTGCCGCCTCGTTCTCACCCGCTGTCGTCAGGTCGAGCCGGGCCCCGCCTTCCGCCAGAGCGACGCGGGCGGCTTCGCGCAGCAAGGCCTCACCGATACGCCGTCCGCGCGCTGACGCCGCGACGTAGAGTTCCTTCAACAGCCAGGCCGGGTGCATGTCCGGGCCGGGAAAGAGCTCGTAGAGGCAGGCAAGGCCGAGCGCTTCGTCTTCGAAGGCGCCGAGGATGGCGCGGCCGGGCAGGGGCTTCAGCGCGGCACGAAGGCGTGGCCGTGCCGTCTCGGCGTCGATGGCGGCTGCCCCCTCGTAATGGTGCTGCATTTCGATGAAGAGCGGGAGAAGCGTCTCGGTGTCGGTTTCCTCGGCACGGCGGATCGTGACGGTCATCTTTTGCTCCCAAGCCCCCAATTTCGGCAGACTTAGCAACATTTCCTCTTCGCGGCAGCCTCTCACAGAAAATCCGTCCTTTGCTCCGCGCCTCGCTTGCCGCTAAATCGGCCGACCGCAATCAACGAGAACGAAACGGGGAAGATCATGTCCGAAGACCGCACGCCCGGCTTTCACACACTCTCCATTCACGCCGGAGCGCAGCCGGATCCCACCACGCATGCGCGTACGACGCCGATCTACCAGACGACCTCCTATGTCTTCGATGACGCCGAGCAGGCCGCCAACCTCTTCGGGTTGAAGGCTTTCGGTAACATCTACACCCGCATCACGAATCCGACGACGGCGGTGCTGGAGGAGCGCGTCGCCGCGCTCGAGGGCGGCACGGCCGCGCTTGCCGTCGCCTCCGGCCATGCCGCGCAGATGCTCGTCATGCACACGCTGATGCAGCCGGGCGACGAGATCGTCGCGGCCAAGAAGCTCTATGGCGGCTCCATCAACCAGTTCGGCTTCTCCTTCCAGAATTTCGGCTGGAAGGTGAAATGGGCCGACACCGACAATCTGCAGAGTTTTGAAGAGGCGATCACGCCGCGCACCAAGGCGATCTTCATCGAATCGATCGCCAATCCGGGCGGCGTCGTCACCGACATCGCGGCGATCTCGGCGATCGCCAAGCGGGCCGGCGTGCCGCTCGTCGTCGACAACACGCTGGCGAGCCCGTATCTCTGCCGGCCGATCGAGCATGGCGCCGACATCGTCGTGCATTCGCTGACGAAGTTCATGGGCGGCCACGGCAATTCCATGGGCGGCGTGATCATCGATGCCGGGTCGTTCAACTGGTCGCGCGAAGGCCGCTATCCGATGCTGTCGGAACCGCGGCCGGAATATCACGGCCTCGTGCTGCACGAGACGTTCGGCAATTTCGCCTTCGCCATCGCCTGCCGCGTGCTCGGCCTCCGCGATCTCGGACCGGCGCTGTCGCCCTTCAACGCCTTCCTGATTTTGACCGGCATCGAGACGCTGCCGCTCCGGATGCAGCGCCATTGCGACAACGCGCTCAAGGTGGCGGAATGGCTGTCGGGTCGGCCGGAGGTGTCCTGGGTCTCCTATGCCGGCCTGCCGGGCGACCGCTATCACAATCTGCAGAAGACGTACGCGCCGAAAGGGGCGGGCGCCGTCCTCACCTTCGGCCTCGAAGGCGGCTACGATGCGGGCGTGAAGCTCGTCGAAAGCGTGAAGCTCTTCTCGCATCTCGCCAATATCGGCGACACGCGCTCGCTCATCATCCATCCGGCCTCGACCACCCACAGCCAGCTCGCCGAAGAGCAGCTTCGCGCGGCGGGTGCGGGCTCCGATACGGTGCGGATCTCCGTCGGCATCGAGGATGTCGAGGACATCATCGCCGATCTGGAGCAGGCGCTGGCGAAGGGCGCTTAGGCGACCGGCTGAGGCCGATTTCCGAGGTTGCTATGCCTGTTCGCGGGGGGTGCCGAGCCTCTCTCAGCGGGCAGGGCGACCGTATCTGATGGGTGATCCTGTCGGCAGGCTCCATTCCTCTCCCCGCTGGGGAGAGGTCGCCGCGAAGCGGTGGGTGAGGGGTGAGAGAGCCCAAGACCCGTACGCCTGATGGACAGACCCCCCTCATCCGGCGCCTTCGGCGCCACCTTCTCCCCGACGGGGAGAAGAGGGGAAGCGCCCTCGCGCGCTCCGGCCGCAAACAAAAAAGGGCGAGGCCGCGGCCTCGCCCTTTGCCGTTCTGGAGAGCGGTCTGGCGTCAGCCGACGATCTCGTTGCCGGCGAAGAACTGGGCGATCTCGACGGCGGCCGTCTCCGGCGCGTCGGAGCCGTGCACCGAGTTCTCGCCGACGGATTTCGCATGCGCCTTGCGGATGGTGCCTTCGGCGGCGTTCTCCGGATTGGTGGCGCCCATGACCTCACGGTATTTGGCGATCGCGCCTTCGCCTTCGAGAACCTGGACGACGACCGGGCCCGAAATCATGAAATCGACGAGCTCGCCGAAGAACGGGCGCTCTTTGTGCACGGCGTAGAAGGTCTCGGCCTGCTCGCGGGTCATCTTCACGCGCTTCTGAGCGACGATCCTGAGGCCGGCGGCCTCGATCATGGCGTTGATCGCGCCGGTGAGATTGCGGGCGGTGGCATCGGGTTTGATGATCGAAAAGGTGCGTTCTAGCGCCATCGGTGCATGTCCTTGCGGGGTTCGAAAAAGGAGAAAGGAAGCGGCTCTATAGCCTTGCCGCGCGTTCCGCTCAACCGGTGGCCGAAGCGGCGCTTGCGCTCAAGCCCGCATGCCATCCGGCGATCTGTGCGGCAAGCTCGCGAAACTGTGCCGCGCCCGGATGGCTTGCGCGCCAGGCCAATCCGATCTGGCGCTTCGGTGCCGGCTCGGCGAAGGGAAGCAGGCGCACGCGGCGGCTCTCGAGCCCGTTCGAGGAGGTGAAGAGGGCCGGCAACAGCGACACGCCGCCGCCCGTTTCGACAAGTTCGATGATGGTCGCGAGATTGGTGACGCTGAGCTGCTCCGTGTCCGGCGGAATGCGGCAGAAGGAGAGGATCTGATCGCGCAGGCAATGGCCTTCCTCGAGCAGGATCATCTCCACATCTTCGAGCGCGGCCATATCGGCGGCCTGCTTTCTCCCGAGAGGGCTGTCGGCGGCGACGGCGAGATAGAAGGGATCGTTGAAGAGGGGCGCTGCTTCGAGCCGCGGCTCGCCGGTCGGAAGGCTGATGATGATGCAGTCGAGCCGGTCGTCGAGAAGCTCGCGCATCAAGGTTTCGGTGATCGTCTCGCGCAGGCGGAGTTTCAGCTCCGGCAGGTTCTCTTTCATGAAGGGGAGAAGGCGCGGCAGAAGATAAGGACCGACGGACGGGATGATCCCGAGGCGCATCTCACCCGAGAGCGGACCGCGATAGCGCTCAGACAGGCCCTCGATGGCGCGCACCTCTGCGAGGACCGAAGCGGCACGCTCCACGACCTCCTTCCCGAAGCCCGTCAGACGCGCGCCGGAGGACAGTCTTTCGACGAGGTCGAGGCCGAGCTGTTCTTCGAGCTCGCGGATCTGCGCCGACAGCGCCGGCTGCGTGACGCCGACGCGTCCGGCGGCCCGGCCGAAGTGTTCCGTCTCTGAAAGTGCTTGCAGATAGCGCAGTTGGCGAAGGGTGATCATCGATAGGGAAATCTAATCGGCGTTCTTGGATTAAGCATTGGACATTATGGCGATCTGGGTTCATAAGAACAGTTAAAATGTGCAAGCTTCAGGAAGGCGAGCCAGGCTAAGACCCGAATGCCTGATCGATCGATGGAGCAGGCCGAAGATTTCAGCCCGATAAGGCTCTTCACGCCCCCCGAAGAGCCCTTTGGCCGCGGAGAGCAATCTCCGCGGCCTTCCTTTTTAGGCCACAGGCGGTGCCGTCTTTCCTCTTTTGTCGATGCGCTCGGCGATCAGCCGCGCGAGACTTGGACCGACCAGCAAGACCGCGATGAAGCGGGCGATCTGCATGGCCATGACGAAGGGCATGTCGACGTCGGTCGAGGCCGCGATGATGGCGACGGAATCGGCGCCGCCCGGGCTGGTGGCGAGATAGGCCGTCAGGGGATCGATGCCGGTTGCCAAGGACAGCACAAGAGCGAAGAGGCCGCACAGCGTGATGAGTGCCACGATGGCTGCGATCAGCCAGGGAAGGGCGCGCAGCGCGTAGAGCAGAAGAGGCCGCGTAAAGCGCAGGCCGATCCCCCAGCCGACGAGAAAATAGCTGATGGCAAGAAGCCAGGGCGGCAGCTCGATTTCCAACAGGCCGAAATCCTGCAGGAGGACGCCGAAGAGCATCGACAGGATGAGGCCTCCCGCCGGAATGTTGAAGGCGAGCGCGAGGCCCGCGCTGACGACAGCCAGGGCGAGGGTTTCGCCAAAAGCCAGCCAGTGGATTGCCGGGAACCAGACTTTTCCGGCAAGCGCAGCTTCAGCCGCCTGCGGCACCCAGATTTCCGCCACCAGAGACGCCACGACCACGACGCAGACGACCCGCAGATATTGCATGAAGGCGACGAGGCGGGAATCGGCGCCATAGGCATCGGCCATCAGCACCATGGCCGTGGCGGCTCCAGGAAACGCGCCCCAGATCGCCGTGGTGCCGGGAAGGATCCGGAACCATGTCAGCGCCGCACCGAGCGCGACGCTCGCACCAACCACGGCAACGAGCGTCACCAGAAAGACCGGCCAGTTGAAGAGCATCTCGCGCAGAAGCGGGGGCGTGATGCTCGTGGCGATCAGGCATCCGATGGCGCCTTGCGCGAGATAGAAGGCCGTGCGCGGCACGGCGAGATCGGCCCCGGCGGCGGCCAGGAGAATGGCGCCGGCCATCGCCCCCATCAAAACACCGGCGGCAAGATCGAGGCTCTCCAGGCCGACCGCAAGGAGAAGGGAGATGGCGAGGAGCGTCAGCCATTGCGCCGAGGGCGGCCACCCTGCCAGGCGGGGAAATCGGAACGGGCGGGGGCGCTGCGGCATGATGGGTTCGGCCTTGGCCGCGCCTTGAGGAGAGGACGCGAAAGGGAATCGGCGGGGTGACAAGTCTTTGAGTAGAGTGGAGCATTGCGGGCTATTTCAAGACCCGCGCGTATCCGTGACGTCGATCGCGCCTGCGAGGCGCCTTGGCGAGGCTCTCGCGCTCAGCCGTCCAGGTCGCGGACGAGGTCGGCCATCAAGTCGGAGACCGGGAGAGCGCGGGCAAGCGGCGCGCCCTGGCCGGCCCAATGTGGGCCGAAGCCCGTCTCTCCGGCCTTCTTGGCGGCGGCATTGAGCGCCTTTCCGGCGTCGTAGGCGATCGGATAATCTGGGATATCGCCGGGCGCGACGCTCTCGCCAAGCGTCGTGAAGCCGTTCGCCATGGAGCGCGCGGGGCGGCCCGAAATGGCACGTGTCATGATCGTGTGATGAGCCTTGTCGCTCAGAAGCGCTGCGCGATAGGCCGCGTCGGCGGATGATTCCGGGCAGGCGATGAAGGCGGTGCCGAGCTGAGCCGCCGCGGCGCCCAGCTCCAGGACCGCGCGGATGCCCGCCCCGTCCATGATGCCGCCCGAAGCCACGATGGGCACGCCGAACGTGTCGGCAAGCTGGCGCGTGAGGACGGAGGTCGGCAGGCATTCGTCTGCGCCGTCGGCATCGAAGATACCGCGATGGCCGCCCGCCTCGTAGCCCTGGGCCACGATCACGTCGATGCCGGCGTCCACGGCGGATTGCGCCTCCGACAGAGAGGTGGCGGAGGCGAAGAGCACGATGCCGGCGCCTTTCAGCGCGGCGATGAATTCCGCCGGGGGCAGGCCGAAATGAAAACTGACGACCGCGGGGCGCTCCTCCACGAGCATGGCGAGAAGGTCGGGATTTGCGGCAAAGCTCCGATAGACCTCGCGCAGCGCCTGCGGCGGTTCGGCGCCGAAGCGGCTGAATTCCGGTCGCAGACGGTCGAGCCAGGCGCTTTCGCGCGCCGGATCGGCTCGTGCAGGCCGGTGGCAGAAGACGTTGACGTTGAAGGGTGCGCGGGTGGCGGCGCGGGTTTCGGCGATCATCGTGCGTGCCGTATCCGTGTCGGTCGCGCCGATGCCGAGCGAGCCGAGGCCTCCAGCATTCGAGACGGCCGCCGCCATCGCGGGCGTGGAGACGCCGGCCATCGGCGCCTGAATGATCGGCCATTTGAGGCCGAGGCGATCTCTCAGGCGATGGTCGGTGACATGCATGGAAGGCGGGTTCGCTTGTCTTTTCGAGACGTCTGGCGGCGTCAGGCCTCGATCAGTTCCTCGTCGATCGCGATTTCGCGCATGATGGAGAAGAGCCGCTCGCCCTGCATACGCGCTTCCTCAAAGCCGGTCTTGTCCCCGAGATGTGCAAAGAGGTTCTGACCTCTGCGAGACCGGCCGATAAAAGCCATCGACCAGTTCGGAAAGGCGCGTTCGGGCACGGGAAAGAAGAAGAGCACGTGCACGTCGCTATGGCGGGGATCGCGCTGGATGCGTTCGAACCCCTGTTCCAGGACGTCTCTTCGCCCTTCCAGCACCTGCGCAAAAATTCCGGAGTTGAAGATCAGGGCTCCCGTGATCTCGTCTGCGGTGTTGTTGAGTTGCGAGATCTCCAGAATCGCCGCGATTTCTCGGCTCACGACATCGTCGGGGCCTTCAATGCGATTGCGGCTGTAATAGACGAGACGATAAAGGTCCCGAGTGTCTGGGGTCATTCGCATTCAGCTCAACCGGCGCTTCCTTCAGGTCGATCGGCCCGCATGGTGCAGTTTCGCTTTGCTTCCTCCGCCAGGAAATCTCCGATGCTCTCGGGAGGCAGCGGATAGCTGACGAGGAAACCCTGCGCCGCCGTGCAACCGGAGGCCATGATCCGCCGCCATTGTTCCTGCGATTCCACACCTTCTGCAAGAGTCATCATGCCGAGGCTTCGCCCGAGCGCTGCAATTGCGCTGACGATTGCGGTGCAGTTCGAGTCGTGTGGGTCGGCGCGGACGAAAGACTGGTCGATCTTGATCTTGTCGAACGGAAAACTGCGCAAATAGGACAGGGACGAATACCCCGTGCCGAAATCATCCATGGAGACGCGCACGCCCATCTTGCGGGCGAGATGCAGGGTTTCCAAAGCCGCCGGATGGTCGGCGATGAGGGCGCTTTCGGTGATTTCCAGCTCCAGGCGGCTGGCGGGAAGCCCCGAGGAATGAAGGGCTTGTTTGAGGGTATCGGCAAAATTGGGCATGCCGATCTGGATGGCCGAGACATTGACGGCGACGGTGAGCGGCTCCTGCCAGCCGGCGGCTTCGTGGCAGGCTGTGCGCAGGACCCATTCCCCGATGGGGACGATCAGCCGCAATTCCTCGGCGATCGGGATGAATTCCGATGGCGATACGGGGCCACGCGTCGGGTGGTTCCAGCGCAAGAGAGCCTCGAAACCGCTGGTGCGGCCGGACGCGAGATCGCGCTGCGGCTGATAAACGAGCGAGAACTGACGCAGGCCGAGCGCGCGGCGCAGGTCGGTCTCCAGCTCGCGGCGGGCTTTCATCTGCCGATCCATCTCCGGCTCGAAGAAGCAATAGCTCCGGCTTCCCGTGGTGCGACTGCGGCGCAGGGCAAGATGGGCGTTTTTCAGAACGTCGTCGGCGGAGCTGCCGTCGGTCGGCAGAAGCGCGATGCCGATGCTGACGTCGATGTCGATCAGATGTCCGTTGATGAGATAGGAGCGACCGAGGAGATCGACCAGACGCTTGGCCAGTCTGTGGGCCGAGGCCGGTTGCACCACCTTTCGCTGCAGCACCACGAACTCGTCACCTCCGAGCCGGGCGGCAAGGTCATCCTCGCCGAGCGCCGATTGGAGGCGCTCCGCCAACAGGCTGAGAAGCGCATCGCCGAAAGACTGGCCCAGGGATTCGTTGATCGCCTTGAAGCGTTCCAGGTCGATGGCGATGACGGCGGCGGTGCCAAAGTTCTGCTCACCCGATGCTGCCGCGCTCGATGACAGCTCGGCCGTGAGAGCTTCGCGCATGGCAAGACCGTTTCCGAGGCCCGTGATCGGGTCGGTCCGAGCGACTTTGGCCGCCTTGGCGATCTCGGCCATGCGTTCCGACGTATCCTGAGCGATGACGAGCCAGCCATCGGGGAGCGGCTTGCGCTCCAAAACAAAAGTGCGGCCGTCGTCGGCCTCGAAGGAGCGGCTTTCGCCCGACGCCAGGAGAGCAGAGGCTTCGAGGCGGATCCTTTCACAATTGTGCGGAAAGCTTCTGTCGAAGGCGTGATTGGTCATCGTCAGTCGACCGCCACGGTCGAAGACCGCGAGCGCGCAGGGAATGTTGTCGAGGACGCTCAAAGCCAGTTCGGCGTCTTCGCGGTCGCTGCGCTCGGCATAGTCGTCTGATCGTGAAAGGGCGGGCATGAAGGGCACGATCCGGAAGGATGGAGTTTTGCAGGCAACGTGTTCTTGCGGGAACGTTGCCTGAGGCTGGAGTGATCAAAACTCGTGCGCTTCAAGGTAAACGAAGTATGAAGCCGGCTGTGCCGCTCTATGACCGGGGATCGCTTCCCGCTGTCTCGCCGGCATCTTTGGTGCTGTCGGCGCTTCGTGCTTGCAGGTGGCGAACGGCGCTTTCCGGTGTGCGACCGAAGCGTGTCTGCGGCGGTCGAACGCCGTGGGTGAAAAGTGTGCGCCGGATTGCCGGAGAGGTGCCCGTGATGAAGAGTTCGACACCCGCCTGATGCGCTTTGCGTGCTGCGCCGGCAATGGTGTTGGCGGCCGTTGAATCGAGCACGGGCACGGCCGAAAAATCGAGGATGAGCGCTTTGCGCTGATCGGCGATGCGGTCGAGGACGGCGCCGACGGTCGATGCCGCGCCGAAGAAGAAGGCGCCCGAGATGCGGTAGACGACGATGTCGGGATCGGTGACGAGGCTCGGATCGTAGGGAACGCGTTCGCGAGAGCTGTCCGCCACATCCGGATCGATGAGCGGCGTCTGATATTCCACCGTGATCGTCTTGGCCATGCGGTTGATGAACAGCATGGCGCCGAGCGCGAAGCCGACCACGATGCCTTCGGTGAGATCGCGGAAGACGGTGAGAAGAAACGTCGCCAGCAGAACGAGGGCGTCGCCCCGGGAGGATCTGATCAAGGCCGCGAAAGCGTGCTTCTCGATCATGTTCCAAGCGACGACGACGAGCACACCGGCAAGGGCCGGCAGCGGAATATAGGCCGCGAGCGGGGCGGCCAGCAGCATGAAAAGAAGCAAAAAGACCGAATGCGCCATGCCGGCGATCGGACCGCGCGCGCCGGCGCGGACATTGGTGGCTGTGCGGGCGATCGTGCCGGTCGCCGGCACGCCGCCGAAGAGGGCTGCAAAGATATTGGCCGTGCCCTGCGCGGCAAGCTCGCAATTGGAGCGGTGGCGGCGCCCGGTCATGCCATCGGCGACGACCGCGGAAAGAAGGGATTCGATCGCTCCGAGAAGCGCGAAGGCAAGCGCGCTCGGCAGCACGGCCTGGATTTTCTCGATAGACAGCGACGGCAGGGCCGGCATCGGAAGCGTCCGCGGAATGCCGCCGAAGCGGCTGCCGATCGTCTCGACGGGAAGGCCGATGGCGAGCGCCAGAAGCGATGCGATGACCACCGCCATGAGCATTCCGGGCCAGCCGGGCCGCCAGCGCTTCGCCAGAACGATGATGGCCACCGTCACGACCGCGAGAAGGAGGGCTGCAGGGCTTGCCGTCGGTACCGCGGCTGCGAGCACTTCGAGCTTGTCGAGGATCGGCCCGGGCTCCGGGCCGGAGAGGGTGAGACCCAGGAAATCCTTCAGCTGGCTCGTGAAGATGATGATGCCGATGCCAGCCGTGAACCCGACCGTGACCGGGTAGGGAATGAATTTGATGTAGGTGCCAAGGCGCAGAAAACCGGCGATGACGAGAAAGATGCCGGAAATGAGCGTGGCGAGGAGGAGCCCGTCGATGCCGTGCTGCTGCACGGTCGTTGCGACGAGAACGATGAAGGCCCCGGCCGGGCCGCCGATCTGAAAGCGGCTGCCGCCGAGTATCGAAATGAGGAAGCCGCCGACGATCGCCGTATAGAGTCCGCGGTCCGGGGTGACGCCGCAGGCGATCGCAATCGCCATCGAGAGCGGCAGGGCGACGATCGCAACCGTGAGGCCGGCGACGAGGTCGCTCTTGAACGCCGTCAGCCCGTAACCTTCACGCAGAACGGTGATGAGCTTCGGCGTGAACAATTCGGCGAAACTCGGCTCGGCGAAATCGACGGGAATGCGCTTGTCGGCGGGTGTGGTCATGGAACGCGGCTGGTGAAAGGGCCCTGCATACGCCCTTGGGCGGCCTCCGCAATCCAATTTTCGTCGGAGACGGGTTTTCGTGCGGGCTGATCTCGCAAGCGGTACCGGACGTTGCGGCGGGGACGAAAGGGATGGCCCGCAACAGGGTGGATCACGCGAAACCTTTCAACCGGGATGCTTATCGCATGGCAGTTGAGGTAGCCTCGATGCGCGGTGGTTGCCGCGGTCTGCAGGGCCGCTCTGCACACCCGTGCCATTGACCCGCTCAATGCCGCGCAATAGAGCGACGAAAAGGATCGGCGGAGTACCTATGTTGAAGCTCGCAGCCACCTCCCACGACGCGCTCGATGCCTCGATCAAGAAGACGATCGAGATCGCTGCCGCAGGTCTCGGCGAGGTGCAGAACCAGATTTCCGAGGGGCCGCTCGGCGACCAGATCGAAAGCGCCGTGCGTTTGATCTTGTCTCTCAAAGGCCGTGTTATGGTGGCCGGCATCGGCAAAAGCGGCCATATCGGTCGCAAGATCGCGGCGACGCTCGCCTCGACCGGAACGCCGGCCTATTTCGTGCATCCGACCGAGGCAAGCCACGGCGACCTCGGCATGATCACGCGCGAAGATGCGATCCTGGGCCTCTCCTGGTCGGGAGAGACCTCAGAATTCGCGAGCCTTCTCGCCTATTCCGAACGCTTCTCCGTTCCTTTGATCGCGCTCACCTCGGGCGGACATTCGACGCTTGCGAAGGCGGCCACGATCCCGATCGTCCTGCCGAAGGTGACGGAGGCCTGTCCGCACGGGCTCGCGCCGACGACGTCGACGCTCATTCAGCTTGCCGTGGGCGATGCGATCGCCATGGCGCTCCTGGAGGCGCGCTCGTTCGGAGCGCAGGATTTCAAGGTCTTTCATCCGGGCGGGCAGATCGGGGCGCAATTGCGCCAGGTCGCGGAGATCATGCATGGCGAGGCGAGCCTGCCCCTGTGCCGCCTCGGCTCCGGCATGGGCGATGCGATCCTGACCATCACCGAAAAAGGGTTTGGCACGGTCGGTGTCGTCGATGAGGCGAGCAAGCTCGTCGGGATCATCACCGACGGTGATATCCGCCGCCACATGGCCGACCGGCTCGTCGACAAGAAGGTCGATGACGTGATGACGCGCACGCCGAAGACGGTTGCGGCGGATGCGCTTCTCGCCACCGCCATGCGCGAGATGGAAGGCAAGAAGATCAACGTGCTCTTCGTCGTCGACGAGGGCCGCCCGATCGGCATCGTGCATATGCTCGATCTTCTAAGGGCGGGGGTCGCCTGAGGCCCCCCTCCCGAGCCTTCACGTGCTTTCAGGCCCGCTGATCAGCCTTCGAGCGGCCAGATCAGCGGAATGGTGAAGATGCTCGCCAAGCCGACGATGATGTTCATCGGCAGGCCGATCTTGACGAAATCCGTGAAGCGATAGCCACCCGCCACATAGACGAGCGTGTTCGTCTGATAGCCGATCGGCGTGGCGAAACTCGCGCTCGCGCCGAACATGACGGCCACCGCAAACGGGCGAGGATCGAGCCCGAGCTGCGCCGCGAGCCCCACAGCGATGGGGGTGATGACGACCGCCACGGCGTTGTTCGTCACCATCTCGGTGAGGACCGAGGTCAGCGCATAGACTGCCGCCAACAGGACGATCGGCGGAAGCACCTGAAGATAGGGCAGCGTGGTGTCGATGATCAGTTTGATGGCACCCGATCTGTCGATGCCTTCGCCGACCGCGAGCATGCCGAAAATGAGGATGAGGATGCGCCCGTCGATGGCGCCGAAGGCTTCATCGGGGTCGATGCAGCGGCTGAGGAGGACCGCCGCGACGCCGAGGATGGCGAGACCGGCGATCGGCATCAGATCGAAGGCCGCGGCCGCGACCACGACGGCAAGGACGAGCCCGGCCACCGGCGCCTTGGTGCGCCGATAGGGGCGCGCCTCCGGCTGATCGATGTTGAAGATGCCGCCTTCCCTGACGAGCTCCGCGAGACCCTTCGTATTGCCTTCCAGAAGCAGGGCATCGCCCGGCTGAAGGGCGACCGCATTGAGATTGTGGCCGAGCCAGTGGCGGTGACGGCTGACGGCGAGAGCCGATACGCCATAGCGGCTGCGCAAGGCGAGATCGGGAATGCGCAGGCCGGCATATTGGGAATCGGGTGAAATCAGCGCTTCGACGAGTTCCGGCGGCTTGCCTTCTTCGTCCGGCTGCGGCGGCTCGCTCGTTCCCATGCGAATGCCGGAGGTCTGGCGAATGCCGAGGAGTTCGCTGAGGGAGGCGCTGACGGCGACGCGGTCACCCGCCTGCAACGGTTCCTTCTGCAAATTGCGACGCAGGACCCGGCCGCCGCGCCGGATCGCGAGCAAGGCCACGCCAGGCTCGTTGAGGCTTGCGACGTCGCCGAGCGTCCGCCCGATCAGCGCGGAATCTTCTGGGATGCTGAAATCGCTGATGAAGGCCGCACCCTCCTGCGCGCCCATGACGTCGCCGAAGGTCGGACGTTCCGGCAGAAACCGTTGCGTCACGAAGAGATAGAGGCTGCCGACGGCGGCGACGACGAGCCCGACCGGCGCGAGCGAAAAGATGGTGAAGGGCTCGAGCCCCAGATCGCGTGCCACACCGTCGACCAGGATGTTGGTGGAGGTGCCGATGAGCGTGCATGTGCCGCCGAGAATGGCGGCATAGGACAGGGGGATGAGAAGCTTGGAGGGAAGCGATCCGACCGAGCGGGCGAGGCCCATCACGACCGGGATGAGCACCATCACCACCGGCGTGTTGTTCAGAAAGGCGGAGGCGGCGATCGTCGCGCCCAGAACGCCGACGATCGCGTAAACCGGTCGCCGCGTCGCCCGGCTCAGAATGAAGCGGGACATGGCATCGAGCGCGCCAGTGCGAACGAGCGCACCGGACAAGACGAACATCGCGCCGATGGTGATCGGAGCCGGATTGGCGAAAACGCTCAACACCGTGTTCGTGTCGAGAATGCCGAGCGCGAGAAACGCGGCGGCGCCGAGCGTTGCGACGACTTCCGGAGAGAAGCGCTCCCACATGAAGAAGACGAACATCAGCGCCAGGATCGCCAGAGCGACGACGGCCTGGTTGGCGTGCAGAAACTCCATCACGACCGCGCGCGCGATCTGCAATTGCGGAGATCGGCAGGGCCGGTGTGGCCCGGCACGGAAGGCGCCTTCATGGCATAGTCCGGTATCAGGGTGGGGTCAGGCTGCTGCTTCTTCGCGGGAGCGGCTTGCCGCTGCGAGCTTTGCCAGCCGCTCCATCTCTGACGGATGCGCGGCGACGGCGAGACGCTCTTGCGGGTCGAGCCAGGCAAGCGCTTCGGACAGATTTGTGGCATCCGAGATCTTCTTGGCGGCGCTCAGGAGGAAGCGGTCGACCTGACCGCGGTCCTTGGGGGCCGGGGGCGTCAGCCATGCGAAATAGGCCTGACGCAGATCGGACGATTGCGCGACTGCCGCCAGCGGATCATCGCCGAGCTCGGGCCGTTCGGCGAGAATTTCATCGCGCACGCACGCGATCGCGGGCCGCTCGACCTCTTCCGGAATGAGGAGAAGCTTCATGCCGCGCAGGGCGTTGCCGATCTCCTCGCTGGCGCTCCAACGCGACAGAAGCGGCGAGAAGACGAGACCGATGACGATCGGCGACAGCCAGGCAAGGATGGCGGGCGAGACGAAGATGGCGACGGCGGTGAGGAAAATGCCGAAGAGAACGTGGGTGCGGTGTGTCCCCCAGAGTGCCGACCAGGCCTCGGCGCTGCCGCCCTTGCGGCTTTGCGGTGCCCAGCCGGAATCCTTGCGCCGCAGGATGTCCCAGACATGCCGGCTCTGCAGGAGCATCATGATCGGGGCGTAAAGGGTGGAGGCGACGATTTCGAGGAGCATGCTGAGCGTGACGGCCACAGCGCCGCCATGGGCGCGCCGCAGGCGCCTGGAGAAAATCACGCGCAGCGTGCCGAAGATCTTCGGAATGAACAAAATCACGAGCGTGAAGACGAAGAGCGTCAACATGCGCTCTGAATCGAAGACCGGCCAGTTCGGGAAGAGCTGATGGTCGTCGCCGAAATAGACCGGTGTGACGAGCTTCGCCTGCACGGCGAGAACCAGACCGACGAGGATCAGGAGCAGCCACAAGGGCGAGGAGAGGTAGCTCATGATACCGATGAAGAAGTGCAGACGCGAGGGACCGGCAAGGCCCTTGGCGCCGATCACCTTGGAGTGCTGCAGATTGCCCTGCGCCCAGCGCCGGTCGCGCACGGCCGTCGCCAACAGAGACGGCGGGCTCTCCTCCCACGAATCCACGAGGTCCGTCGCCATCTCCACCTTGTAGCCGGCACGGCGCAAAAGCGCCGCCTCGACAAAATCGTGGCTCAGGATATGGCCGCCGAAGGGCGGATCGCCCGGCAGGGGCGGGAGGCCGCAAGCCTTGGCGAAAGCGCGCGTGCGGATGATCGCATTGTGGCCCCAGTAATTGCCGTCGGAGCCCTGCCAGGCTGCCATTCCGCCGGCGACGACCGGGCCATAGACCGCACCGGCAAACTGCTGCATCCGCGCGAAGAACGAGTTTCCGTCGAAGAGCCGCGGCACGCTCTGGAAGAGGGCGAGATTGGGATCCTCTTCCATGCGCGCCACCATGCGCAGCACGGTGTCCGCCCGCATCAGGCTGTCGGCATCGAGGACGAGCATGAAGTCGTAGCGTCCGCCCCAATTGGCGACGAACTGCTCGATGTTGCCGGCCTTCTTGGCCGAATTGATCGCCCGCCTGCGATACCAGACCGGCAGGGTGCCGGCGAGCGCATCGGTGAGGCGGTGCATGGCCAGCGTCTCACGCACCAGGGATTCGGCGCGATTGGAATCCGACAAGACGACGATCTCGAAGGCGTGCGCCTGACCGGCGCGCGCGATGTCCTCGGCCATCGCCTGAAGGCTGGCGGCGACCATGTCGGCATCTTCGTTATAGACCGGCATGACGATCGCCGTTCGGCTCTTCAGCGGATGCTTCGGAACGGGCGGCGTCGGCAGGGGGCGCGGGGCGAGAAGGCCGGCGACAGCAAAGCTCGTCGACATCGCGATCCAGGAATAGGTAATCGCGAAGAGGATCGTCATGATCCCTTCCAGGATCGTGATGCCGCCCGCCGAGACGACGGCGATCATCTCGTGCACGCCGTAATAGATGAGGCCGCCCGCCGTCAGGATCGCGATCAGCCGCGCATAACGCGCCGCGGCCGGATTGCTGCGCGGCAGAGCATCGACCGGCTCCTTCGAAAAGTCTTGATGCGGCATCGCCAGCGGATGCTGCGGCGGCATCGGCCCGAAGGGCCTCAAGACACGTTCGTCAGGATGGTCGTGCTTCTGGTCGCTCATTGGGGGACCCAACGGTAGAGCCAGGTTTCGCTGGCGGGCTCGCCATTGGCGACGAGACGCACGCGGAATTCCGTCAACTGATCCTCCGGCTCAAAGAGGAACGTCGCTCTGACACCGCCAACAAGCGGGTTCGGCTGCAATACCTGCCCCTTGATGGCGCCGTGATTGGCGGAGACCTCCAACGACAGGCCGTCAAAGGCCGGAAGAGTGCCCTCTTCGGGAATGAAATCGATGACGTAAAGGTTGCTCGTGTCGTGAAAGTTCCGCCCGGCGCGGCTGTCGGCGGCATAAAGCGAACCGGCGGGAGCTTTCGGCCGGTCGGTCCAGCGCATGCGGTAGGCGAACGAATAGGGCGCGCCGGGGCTCACATCGTAGGATGGTCGCCAGAAGGTGACGATGTTGTCGTGGATTTCCTTGTCGGTCGGGATCTCCAGAAGCTCCACCTGGCCGTTGGCCCAGGTGCCGATCGGCTCGATCCAGACGCTCGGGCGGCGCTCGTAACGGGCTTCCAGATCCTGAAAATCCTGGAAATCGCGGGCGCGCTGGACGAGGCCGAAGCCGCGCGGGGCGGGATCCATGAAGGACGAGGATTGCAGCGTCGGATAGTTCGCGAGCGGCCGCCAGATCCACTCGTTGTTGCCGGTCAGCATCTGCAGACCGTCGCTGTCGTGGACCTGCGGGCGGTAATCGTTGAAGCCCGTGCGGTTGAGCGGCCCGAAGAGGAACATCGAGGTGAGCGGCGCCAGGCCGATATGGTGCAGAGGCTGGCGCGGAAAGAGCTCGCCCGTGACCTCGATCACCGTGTCGCGGCCCGGACGCACGACAAAGCGATAGGCCCCCGTCGTCGAGACGCTGTCGAGGAGCGCGTAGATGTTCAGAACTTCTTCGCCAGCCTCAGGCTTCTCGATCCAGAAGGTGGTGAAACGGGGAAACTCCTCGCCTTCCGGATCGCCGGTCTTGAGCGCGAGGCCGCGCGCGGACAACCCGTAATACTGGCCCTGGCCGACGGCGCGGAAGTAGGTCGCGCCCTGGAAGACGAGGAATTCGTCCCACACATTCGGGCTGTTGATCGGGTTGTGGACGCGAAATCCGGAGAAGCCGATATCGACACCTTCGGGCGGTTGTGGCGCCTGGCGGAAATTGTACATCGCCGGGTCGTAGGCCACCTGGTGGGCCTCGCCGTTCTCGACGATGAAGATGTTGACCCGCTCTTTGAACAGCGCCCCGCGATGGAGAAAGTCCAGCTGGAAGGCGAGGCCTTCGTCGCGCCAAAGGCGGGCTTCGCGCCGGTATTCGATCTCGCGGAACTGCGCATAGTTGAGATCGGCATATTGGGCCGGCAGATCGTCGTCAGCCTCTTTGAACGGGCGCTCGGCGAGCGCGCGCGCCTGCGATTTCAGACCATCCCAGGTAAATGCGTTGTTGCTTGGGGGAGGTGCGGCGATATCGGGTGCCGGATTTTCGGGGTTGTCTGATGAAGCGCCTCTCTGGGCGAATGCATTGCCGCTCGCACTTGATGCCGCGGCTGCCAGAGAAGCAACGAGGAAGGCCCGCCTGTCCATACTCAACTCATATTGTCGGAAAAGACGCGGGCCGAGCGCCCGCGTTCCTAACGCGCCTCATAGCACTCGGTTGCCACGGAAACATGCTTTTTTTGGCGTTGCAGCATGGTTATGCGCGCGGTGAAAGGCTTCGAAGCAAGGTCTCTGGCGGGTCGATAGGAAGAAGATGTGGCAGAGATGGGGCGCAGGCGCTGACTGCGACGCCATTGCTCCCGGCCGCCGCCTCGCTTATGTGGGCTGAAATTCCCTCGCATCCCGAAGACAACGGAGATCGGCGACCATGGCGCGCCAGTTCATTTATCATATGTCCGGCCTGTCCAAGGCCTATTCCGGCGGCAAGAAGGTTTTGGACAACATCCATCTGTCCTTCTACCCGGATGCCAAGATTGGTGTCCTCGGCCCGAATGGCTCGGGTAAATCGAGCCTCCTGCGCATCATGGCCGGGCTCGACAAGGAGTTCACCGGCGAAGCCTGGGCGGCCGACGGCGCACGCGTCGGCTACCTGCCGCAGGAGCCGCAGCTCAACCCGGCCAAAGACGTCAAGGGCAACGTGATGGAAGGGGTCGCCGCCAAGCAGGCGATTCTCGACCGCTACAACGAGCTCATGATGAACTATTCCGACGAGACGGCGGAAGAGGCGGCAAAGCTGCAAGATCAGATCGATAGCGCCAATCTCTGGGATCTCGATTCAAAGGTCGACATGGCCATGGAGGCGCTGCGCTGCCCGCCGGGCGACGCGGACGTCAACGTTCTGTCCGGCGGTGAACGCCGCCGTGTGGCGCTGTGCAAGCTGCTTCTGGAAGAGCCAGACCTTCTCCTCCTCGACGAGCCGACGAACCATCTCGACGCGGAGACGGTGGCGTGGCTCGAAAAGCATCTGGAGCAGTATCCGGGCGCCGTCCTGATCGTCACCCACGACCGCTACTTCCTCGACAATGTCACGGGCTGGATTCTCGAGCTCGATCGCGGCCGCGGCATTCCGTACGAGGGCAATTACACCGCCTATCTCGATTCCAAGTCGAAGCGCATGCAGCAGGAGCAGCGCGAGGACGAGGCACGCCAGAAGGTGATCGCCCGCGAGCGCGAATGGATGGGCCGCTCGCCGCAGGCGCGGCAGGCGAAGTCCAAGGCCCGCATCAAGGCCTATGACGAGCTTCTGAAAGCGAATCAGGAACGCATGGCAAGCCGCGATGCGCAGATCGTTATTCCGCCGGGCCCGCGGCTTGGCGACGTCGCCATCGAGGCGGAGGGGCTGACGAAGGGCTTCGGCGATCAGCTTTTGATGGAAGACCTTTCCTTCAAGCTGCCGCCGGGTGGCATCGTCGGCGTCATCGGCCCGAACGGCGCCGGTAAGACGACGCTTTTCCGCATGCTGACGGGGCAGGAGACGCCGGATGCGGGCGAGATCCGTCTCGGCGATACGGCCATCCTCGGCTATGTCGATCAGAGCCGGGACGACATGGACCCGAATTCGACCGTCTGGCAGGAGATTTCCGGCGGGGCGGAGGTGATCCAGCTCGGCAAGCGCGAGATGAATTCGCGCGCTTATGTCGGCGCCTTCAACTTCAAGGGCGGCGATCAGCAGAAGCCGGTCGGCAAGCTCTCCGGCGGTGAGCGCAACCGTGTGCATCTCGCGAAGATGCTGAAATCGGGCGCCAACATTCTGCTGCTCGACGAACCGACCAACGATCTCGATACGGAGACGCTCGCGGCGCTTGAAGAGGCGCTCGAAGATTTCGCCGGCTGCGCCGTCGTCATCAGCCACGATCGCATGTTCCTCGACCGGCTCGCGACGCACATCCTCTCCTTCGAAGGCGACAGCCATGTCGAATGGTTCGAAGGCAACTTCGAGGCTTACGAAGAGGACAAGAAGCGGCGCCTCGGCACCGACGCCGTCGAAAACCCGCGGCGGATCAAATACAAGCCGCTGACGCGGTGAGGTTCAGATACGGTCTTGGTTTGGGGCGCTTCGGCGCCCCTTGCTTTTTGAGGCTTTCGGTCAGGCTTTTGTCTCGACCGGCAAGCCCGTGTGTCGGCGTGGGCCGCGGCGCCAGATGAGGGCCGCTTCCACGAGGATCGCGCTCCCGTAAGCCGCCGCGAGCCAGGCGAGGCTCACCTTGTCCTCCTGCCAGGTGTGCCACATCAGGACGGCGAAGCTCGCCGCGGCGAGCACGCTGCCTGTGAGCGGCAGGAGCGGGGACATCTTGATCCGCCGTGCGAGGCGGAACGCGGCGAGGTTCACCGCCGTGAAGATCACCAGGAAGGTGGCACTCGCAAAGGTGGAGATGACCTGCAGCGGTGCGGCGAGCGTGAAGGCGATCGCAAGCACCGTCAGGACGATCAGGGAAACGAAGGGCACCGGGCGGGTGCGCTCGCGCATGGAGAAGATTTTCGGCAGGGCATGTTCGCGTGCCATCACCATGGCGAGGCGCGCCGCACCGAAGAGTGTGGCGTTGATGGCCGAGGCGGTGGAAAGGAGGGCGGCGATGCCGATCAGCGTGAAGCCCGCCGCGCCGAGTGTCGGGCGGGCGGCGACGGCGAGCACGTATTCCTGATCCTTCTGGATCTCCTGGGGCGTCAGATTGCCGAGAGCCGCGATCGCGACGACGACATAGATCGCGGCGGTGACGAGGATCGCGATCACGATCGCCCGCGGCAGGTTTCGCTCCGGGTTTGCCATTTCATCGACGGCGTTCGGAATGAGTTCGAAGCCTTCGTAGGCGACGAAAATGAGCGCGATCGCGGCAATCGGCGCGGTGATGCCGAGATTGAAGACCGGCACGAAATGGTCGGCCTTGATGCCGCCCATGGCGACGGCGGCAAACAGCGCCAGAATGGCGAGCTTGATCGCGACGACGCCGAGCTCGACGCCGCCGGAGATTTTCGCGCCGACGAGATTGATGGCGAGGAAGAGCCCGAGGACGAAGGCGCCCAAGGCACCCGGCGCCCAGGCGGGATCGATGGTCTTGGGCAGAAGGCTTGCGCCATATTCGCCGAAGGCGCTCGCATAAAGGGCGAGCGTGCCGACATAGCCAGCCACCAGCAGCCAGCCCGCGACGCCGGCGATCGCAGGCGCGGCGAACGCCTTCTCGATATAGGTGAAACTGCCGCCGTCATCGCGAAAGGTGAGGCCGAGACGGGCGTAGGAGAGGCCCGTCAGAAGTGCGATCGCGCCGCCACCTGCGAGGGTTAGCGCAACCGCGTGGCCGGCCGTCGCCATCGCCAGGCCGAGAACGGCGAAGATGCCGCCACCGATCATGCCGCCGATGCCGAGAGCGGTCACCTCGACGAGACTGAGTTTTTCCGATTTTTGCGCCATCTTGTCCGTTTGCCAGCAATTGCAGCTGCTGCGCCCCTCGGCAAGTGGTCGCGCCGGAGGAGGGGAGAGGCAAGGGCCGAGACGGTTTTGACGGTGGCGGTCTCAGTGTCCCGGCAGAACCAGCACTTTCGGGTCGAGCGGAAGGGTGGCGACCGAGACCGTGGTTTCTGCGCTCGGGTTGATCTCGACGGCAAAATCCTCGCCGAGGCGGGAGAGGAAGCGCTGCAGCGTGCCCATGCCGAAATAATGCATGGGCAGGATGAGACGCGCCTTCAGCACTTTCAGCGTTTCCACGACCGCGTCCTGGCTCATCGTGTAGGAGCCGTCGACCGCCACCATGACGACGTCGAGCTGGCCGATGACGCCGAGATCTTCGGGCGCCAGCACATGGTGGAGGTGGCCGAGATGGCCGATGCAAAGGCCCGCAATCTCGAAGATGAAGATGGAATTGCCGGCCGTCTCGCGTCCCCCAAAACTGCGAATGTCGGTCGGCACGTTGCGGATGAGGACATCGCCGACGGTGAGGTTGTGGTGGGCTTCGCCGCCTTGCGGGTTCCAGCCGCGCAGGACATGGGCGATCGCCGGATCGGGCTGGTCGGTGTAATGCGAGGAATGGGCGTGGTTCATGGTGACGACGTCCGGTGTCACGCCGCCGGCCCAGCCGTCGTAATCGGTGGCGATCGTCACGCCCTCTGGGCTTTCGATGAGGAAGGTGGCGTGGCCGACGAAGCGGATCGTCACCTCGCCCTGCTCGGGCGGTCTTAAGGCGAAGGGCTTGCCCTGGACGAGGTGCCGTGCGGGCGCGTCGAGGCGGCGATAGGCTGCATGAAGCGTGGGTGGGGCGGCTTCTGCGATCGCGAGGCAGCGGCTCGGCGTCTGACCTTCCGTCCGCTCCTGAACGGGCAAGGGCGCGGCGTTTGCCGCTGTGCCAAAGGGGCCGATCGAAGCTGCAAGGGCAATGATGGCGGCACTGATTGTGTGGGCAATCGAGCGGGCGACTGGGCGGGTGATGGCAGGGGAGGCGCGTCCCCTCATCCGCAGCCGGCGGAGTGGCGAAGGCGGCGGCATGGCCCTCTCTCCCATCAAGCCTTCATCTGAATGAGTTTAGCGGGAGTTGCATGTGCCGCAACGCCGGCTGCGCCACTACACGGCAACTTGACCGAACCCAAACCTTGCGGCCTTTGTTGATGCCGGCCTGGCGAGTAGGCGATTTTGCGCGGCCGTCATGACTGGCGAGATTTTGCACCGCACCTAGTTAGATGCGCAACGACACCCGCCCGCCGTTTTGAGAAGGGAAGTTTATGTCTGAGACATTGTCGAAGCTCTTTCAGCCGATCGATCTCGGCCCCGTACCGCTTGCCAATCGCATCGTCATGGCGCCGTTGACGCGCAGCCGCGCCGACGAGAACGATGCCCCGAGGGACTGGCATGTGGAATATTACCGCCAGCGTGCCTCGGCCGGCCTGATCATCGCGGAAGCGACGCAGATCACGCAGCAGGGCAAAGGTTATGCCTGGACGCCTGGCATCCATTCCGACCTGCAGGTGGAGCGCTGGCGTGCGGTCACCGACGCCGTGCACGACGCGGGCGGCAAGATCGTCCTGCAATTGTGGCATGTCGGGCGCATCTCGCATCCCGATCTGCAGCCGAACGGTCAGCTGCCGGTCGCACCGTCTCCGGTGAAGCCGAACGTGAAAGCGTTCACCGAGGAGGGTTTCAAGGACGCCGTGGAGCCGCGGGCGCTCAGCGCCGACGAGCTGCCGGGCATCGTCGAGGATTACCGCAAGGCGGCCGCGAATGCTCAGCGTGCCGGTTTCGACGGCGTGGAGATCCATTCCGCCAACGGCTATCTGCTCGACCAGTTCTTGCGCGACAAGACCAACAGGCGCCATGACACCTATGGCGGTTCGCTCGACAACCGCATGCGTTTTCCGCTGCAGGTGGTTGATGCCGTCGTCGATGTGTGGGGTCCGGAGCGGGTCGGCATCCGGATTTCGCCGGTCAGTCCCGCGAACGACATCGCCGATTCCGATCCGGAGATGCTCTTCCGCGCCTATGTGCGTGAACTCTCCGAAAGACGGCTCGTCTATCTGCACGTCATCGAAGGCGAGACGCGCGGTGCCCGCCAGCCGGACGGTCAGTTCGACGTCACCACGTTGAAGCGGGATTTTGCCGGCCTCTACATCGGCAACAACGGCTATACGCGCGAACTCGCGATCTCAGCCGTCGAAGAGGGGAAGGCCGACCTCGTGGCCTTCGGACGGCCGTTCATCTCCAATCCCGACCTCGTGGAGCGGCTCAAGCGGAATGCCCCGCTCGCAGAGCCGGACCAGGCGACGTTCTATGGCGGCGACGAGCACGGATATACGGACTATCCGACCCTCTCCGCCGAGACGGAATCGGCCTGAGCGAAAGTTTTGACCGATCCGCGCTCCGCTTCTTGAAAAGGCCCACTTCTTGAATCGTTTGAGGGCCGCGCCAGAATGCGGGGCGCGGGAATCATTAGGAGATCTCATGCGCGCGAAATGTGTATGGACGGCGGCCGTTTTCGGTCTCGTCCTTGCGACGCCGGCTGCCGCTCAGCAATGCGGCGGCGATTTTTCGACCTGGCTCAACGGAGTGAAGCAGGAGGCGGCCGCAGCCGGCGTCTCCGATCGGGGCCTCTCCGCCCTTTCCGGTGTGCAATTCGATCGGCGGGTCATTTCGCGCGATCGCGCGCAGGGCGTGTTCACACAGACGTTTGCCGAGTTCGCGGGCCGTATGGTCAACGATTACCGGCTGAAGAACGGCCGCTCGCTTCTCAACAAATATGCCTCGACCTTCTCGCGCATCGAGCAGAAATATGGCGTTCCGGGGCCGGTGATCTCGGCGTTCTGGGCGCTGGAGACGGATTTCGGCGCCAATCAGGGCGATTTCGATACGCTCAACGCGCTTGCGACCCTCGCGCATGATTGCCGGCGGCCGGAGCTTTTCAGGCCGCAGCTCATCGCCGCCTTGAAGCTCCTCGATCGCGGCGATCTCGCACGCTCGGAGATGAAGGGTGCCTGGGCGGGTGAGCTCGGCCAGACACAGATCCTTCCTTCCGATTATCTCGCTTCCGGCGTCGACTTCGACGGCGACGGACATGTGAACCTGAAGAAGAGCGTTCCCGACGTGCTCGCGACCGCGGGCAATTTCCTGAACCGCCTCGGCTGGCGTGCGAACGAGCCATGGCTGCAAGAGGTCGTGATTCCGGCCGATCTGCCCTGGGCGGAGGCCGGGCTCTACAACAAAATCCCGGTGAGCAAGTGGGAATCCTGGGGCGTGAAGGCGCGCTCCGGCAATCTGCCGGGCGGTTCTTTGCCCGCCTCTCTCGTCCTGCCGATGGGACGCAACGGGCCGGCCTTCCTCGCCTATCCGAACTTCCATGTCTTCCTGGAATGGAATCAGTCGCTCGTCTACGCCACGACGGCGGCCTATCTCGCCACGCGCCTGGATGGAGCTCCGCGTGCCGATATGGGCAATGCCTCCTCCGGTCTGTCATCGGCGCAGATGAAGCAGTTGCAGCAGGCGCTTCTCGACAAGGGTTATCAGGTCGGCAAGGTCGACGGCATTCTGGGCGCGATGACGCGTGACGCCGTGCGCTCTGAACAGCTGCGTCTCGGCCTGCCGGCCGATGCCTGGCCGACGGAAGAGCTGCTCGCCAAGATTCGCTGAGCTTTTCTGTCGCGGTGCCGGCCCGCGATCTGTCGCGGCGAAACAAACCCTTCACGACCTCACGGCTAAACGACCTCTGCAGCGATGCGCGAACGAGGCCGTTTGGCCGAGAGAGTTTGGGGGGGCGCCAATTGCCAGAATACCGGGTCGCGCAGGTGCGCTTTTCAGAGGGCGGCAAGGCCTATCCCGTCAATTGCCAATACGCCGTGGAATCCGGTCAGTTCGTGATCGTGCGGCTCACGGGGAAGTTTACGCCCCTGCAGAAGGCGCAGGTCGTCTCAGTCGATTACTGGAAGGGTGCCTGCAAGCACAGCGTCGTGTGTCGGGCCGAGCGTGCCGAAGATTACGGAAGCGGGCCGGAGGGCGTTGCAACCGAAGAGGATCTCGATCGCTTTCTTCTCGGCTTCATGCGGATGACGAAATGCGCTGTCGTTCGAGAGACGCCTCAATCCTCCGGACAATATGAGCCGCATCCGCGCTGGGATGCGGCGTATTATTCCGAGAGGTCTTTTAAAAGCGTGCGCCCGGATGGCTACGGCACGGCCGGAAAGCTCGTGATCATCGGTCGCGATGCGCTCTTTTACCGGGCGCCCGATGACGGGCAGCACATCTGGATGGTGGGTGGCGCGCTTCTTGCCGACAAGGTCGTGGCTTTGCCGCGTCCCTTCCGTGATGGCAACGTTTACCGCCAGGCAGCGGAGAACGCGGAGTGGCCACTCGCCGTCGATCTGCGTCCCGATGACCGGAGCCTTGCCGACATCAAGGCCGTCATCGGCGGCAACGGCTATCTGTCCGACGACGTGTATCTTTGATTTTTTTGCGAGCTGCCAAGCCTCATTGATGCGCCGAGAACTCTCTGATGGGCGCAGGTCACAGCAATACGGGTGACCAAGCCTTTTCTGTGCCCGCCGGCCCGATATGCTGCGGCCGCCTCAATGACAGACGCGTCCGCATAATCCACGATCGGACGAACAACCGCAGGCTTTGGTCGCGGAAGGCGTTGATCGCAGCTTCTGCCGTGCTATTGCGTAAAATCTTGAAAATCGAACTCTTTGGCAGGACGTTCGATGTGCCCGCCTTGGGGGGCGGCGGCTTATCTGCCGGCATCGGATCTGCCACGGGGCCATGAGGCAGATTTCCGTTCTCTCAATCTCGAAAGGCGTTCATATGCAGACCCTCAAAGCTTTCGCTTTGGCCGCGCTCGCACTCGGCATTGCCAGCGCCGCGACCTTCGAGGAATCCAAGGCGCAGGACACGAAGACCGTCGCCATCACCTATATCGTCGAGCATCCGGCGCTCGACGCCGTCCGCAATGGGATGATCGAAGGCCTCGCGGAACGCGGCTACAAGGAAGGTGAAAACCTCAAAATCGTTTCGCGCTCGGCTCAGGGCAATATGGCGACGCAGGCCCAGATCGCCTCCGAATTCGCCGGGCTTGAACCCGATCTCGCCGTCGGCATTTCCACGCCTTCCGCACAGGCCGTCAAACACGCGCTCAAGAACACCCCGGTGATCTTCGCCGCCGTCACCGACCCGGTCGGTGCTGGCCTTGTGGAAAGCCGCGAGAAGCCGGGCGGTCTCGTCACCGGCACGAGCGACCAGCAGCCCTACGAGCCGATGCTCGAGCTCATCAAAGAGCTGATGCCCGACGCCACGAAACTCGGTGTCATCTACAATCCCGGCGAGGCCAATGCGGCCAAACAGGTGGAAGATCTGAAGACCGCGGTCGAGCCTTTCGGCATGACGCTGGTCGAGGCGCCTGCAGCGCAGTCGACGCTCGTCGCCGATGCGGCACGCAGCCTCGTCGGACGGGCGGACGCCGTGCTTCTTCCCGTCGACAACACCGTCGTCTCGGTGCTTGAAGGTGTCGTCACGGTCGGCGAACGCGCCGGTCTGCCGGTGTTTGCCTCCGACGTCGATTCCGTCAATCGCGGCGCCATCGCAGCCCTCGGCTTCGACTATTACAAGATGGGCGTCCTGTCCGGCGAAATGGCGGCCGATATCCTCGACGGCAAATCACCGGCCGATATCCCGGTGGCCGTTTCCGACAGCCAGGATCTTTATCTCAACGCCACCTCGGCCGAGAAAATGGGCGTCACCATTCCGGACGACGTTTTGGCCAAGGCGAAGAAGGTCGTTCGCTAATTATGAGCCTTTTCGCCTTCGCTGGCGCCCTTGAATCGGGACTTCTGTTTTCGCTCGTCGCGCTCGGGGTGTTTCTCTCGTTCCGCGTGCTCGACTTTCCCGATTTGACGGTCGACGGCAGTTTTCCGCTCGGAGCGGCGGTTGCGGCCGCCGCTCTCGCCTCCGGTGTCGATCCGTTTCTTGCAACCGGGCTTGCGATCGTCGCAGGCTGGGGGGCAGGGCTCGTCACAGCGCTTCTCAACGTGCGCTTCGGCATCATGAACCTACTGTCCGGCATTCTGACGATGGTGGCGCTTTTCTCCATCAATCTCAGGATCATGGGCGGGCCGAACGTGCCCCTCTACAACGTCGATACGGTGTTCGACGTGGCGCAATCCTGGTTCGATTTCGGGCTTTGGACGAACACGGTCCTGATTGCGATCGTGGCCTTTGCGGCGAAGTTCCTCGTCGACTGGTTCTTGAAGACCGAGCTGGGGCTCGCCCTGCGCGCGTCCGGTGAGAACCCGGCCATGGCGGAGGCGCAGGGCATTGCGGTCGGGCGCATGGCGCTCGTCGGCATGGCGATCAGCAACGGCCTCGTCGCGCTCGCCGGCGCCTTGTTCGCGCAGCTTCAGGGTGTGGCGGATGTCTCCATGGGTATCGGCACGATCGTGACCGGCCTTGCCGCCCTCATCATCGGCGAGGCGATCCTCGGCCGGCGCATGGTCTTCGTCGCCACGCTCGGCTGCATCGTCGGCGCGCTCGTCTATCGTCTCTTTATCGCCCTGTCGCTCAGTGCCGGCTTCATCGGCATTCAGCCGCAGGACCTCAATCTCGTGACGGCGATCGTCGTTGCGATCGCCGTCGTCCTGTCCAAGGGGCGCGCGCAAAGAAACCGACGCAGGGCCGGCATGACGCCGCGCCGTGCGGCCGCCGCCAAGAGGGCCGGCTGATGCTGTCGTTGAATAACATCCACGTCACCTTCAACGCCGGCACGCCGACGGAGGTGAGGGCGCTCAGCGACATCAACCTCAAGATCGCGGATGGCGAGTTCGTCACCGTCATCGGCTCGAACGGCGCAGGGAAATCGACGCTTCTGTCGGTCGTCGTCGGCACGGTGAAGCCCGAACGCGGCAGCGTGCATCTCGATGGCGAGGACGTGACGGCCTGGTCTCCGCACCGTCGGGCGATGCATGTCGGCCGGGTCTTTCAGGAGCCGCGGCTCGGCACCTGCTCGTCCCTGTCGATCGAAGAAAACCTTGCGCTCGCGGCGGCGCGCGGCAAAAGCCGGGGCCTCAAGGGCGCACTCGGCACGCGGCAGAACCGCAAATGGCTCGCCGACCAGGTGGCGAAGCTCGAGATCGGGCTGGAAGACCGCATGACGCAGCCGGTCGGCACTCTGTCGGGCGGGCAACGCCAGGCGATCAGCCTGTTGATGGCAACGCTTCTGCCGATGAAGATCCTCGTTCTCGACGAGCATACGGCCGCGCTCGATCCGGGGGCTGCCGCGAAAGTCCTGGCGCTTTCCACAGAGATCGCCGAGACGCGCAAGCTCACGACGTTGATGGTGACGCATTCGATGCGCGATGCGCTGGCCGTCGGCCACCGCACCATCATGATGGATTCCGGCCGCATCGTCCTCGACTTCACCGAAGAGGAGCGGGCGAAACTCACCGTTCAGGATCTCTCGAGCCTGTTCGGACGCGCGATCGGAAAGCAGCTCGACGACGACAAGCTCATGCTCGCGTAAGAGTTCGCATGCGGGTTGTGGGCAGATTGTATAAGAGCTGTGGATTGGTTGTGGCTTTCCTGTTGAAAGAGGGCCGCCATCAGGTGCGGAAGGTGGAGAAAAAAGTGGCAGGATGGAGCAAATCCCTCTGTCCGCTTCGCCGCTTTGTCGGGCTCTTTCTTGTCGCCTTGGCGTTTGCCTTGGTGGGAGCTTCTTCCAGCGCTGCTCGGGAAAAGCCGGGCTTTTCTTTGCTTGAACGCCCAGTGGATGAGCTCACCTTCGAGCCAGATGGCTTTCCCGCGCTTACCTTCCGATCGGCATCTCCCGAGGGCTTCGAATGGGAGCGTCTCAATGTGGGACGAGACGACTTCAAGGCCGCAGAAATCTTCCCCGTCTTCCGCGAGGTGCTGGCTGGCCGGCATTCTGATGAGAGGCGGGCTGAGATCCACGTCTATGCGGCAGAGATTGACCTGAAAAGGGTTGGGCTTGGTATCGATTACGCCCGGTTGCTAGCCGCGGTCTGGGCTCCTTCCAACGGTGATGCGGTTTCGCATAGCGCTGTCTTCGGCGAGGCGCTCGGAACGAGCGAAGCGACAGAACCGGGCTTAAGAATGCGCATCTCCGTCTTTCGGCGAGGAAAGGCGCTTCTGATTGTTCGCGCAGAGGCGGAGGAAGACGACTGGTCGGGTTTTGAGACGGAGATCGCCACCTTTGTCGGCTCCATTTCATTTGTGGAGCCGGCGGCTGAAGATCCCGCCCTTCAAGATGCCAAGACGGTGCGCCTCGATGCCCCCGCAGAGGCTGGTGAGATCGAGACGCTGGAGATCGTTTTTCCGGCGCATTGGCGCGACCTCAATCTCTCCGCGTCCGCCCTGGACGGTAAAGGCGATATCCGTTTCCTCGTCGATGATGCCGATCCGCTGGAAAATACCGGGGTCATGCCATTTTCGTTTCGTCTTGCTGAGGGGAGGGTGCCGCACGGGGTCGAGGACGGAGGACGGCTCGCATCGGTTCTCGTGGAGGTCCTGCTTACCAATATGCTGCCCGGCCGCGAGCCCGGCCTGAAGCCTCTTGCGGGCGGCCGCTACGCCGATTTCGGTGATCTCACCGATTTCACCGGCTATTACACGTTTAAGGTGACGATCAAGGATTTCCCACGCGCAAGCGCGGCGAGCGCCCTCGTGACCGTGAACAAGGATCGTATCGTCGGCTTTGCCAGCATTTCAGCCTATCCAGAGGATCTCAGCCTATGGGGCGCACGCCTTCACGTGAATTACGTGAAGCATCAATTGGAAAAGGCGATCCGGGATTATTGGGAGCGCTCGGCGCAGTCGACGTCACGCTAGTAGGATTACCAGCAAGGATGGGTGGGCAAGTTACAACCAGGCGCTCACTCAGGGGTATATCGGAAGCTGTCGCCCATGACCGAACCGTCGTTGCTCGCCGCTCATGTCCCGCTCGAAAAGGATGCTTTCGACCGCTTCCTGAAAACCATAGCCCCAGTCTTTGCCGAGCCTGCAGCCAGCATCATCGTCGATCGGAGCGAAGACTGGCTCATCCTGCGCTATCTGAAGAGTGAGGCGGCGGCTTTCCTCGCCTTCATCTACAATTGGGGCGACACGGGCGAAGAGATCATGGCACGGCCTTACTTCGACGCCTTCTTGAAGATCGCGGACTTCATGCCAGAAGGCGCAAGCGGCCGGCTGCTAATCTCGGCAGGAGCGATGAACTTCCTGACGGATCCGATCGATGCGGCCTTCACGCTCACAAAGAAGGGCGGTGCGCGTCGGGATGACGACGGGCTCGACGAGGACGAGAAAAAGCGCTTCGACGCCCTGCTGAACAAATACATGTTCGGCTCCAAGCCCTACGAGCAGCCCTATCAAGAGGCGATTGGGCGAAGTACCGTTCTCGGCGCGCGCATTCGCAGGAGAGTTCGCACGCTGATCGAGACGCGGCGTCGTGAGATCGCCAGGGAGCGCCTGCCTCAGGCGACGCTTTTGAGGCCGGTGCGCCTGTTTGAAGGTTTCCATTACAACGGACACTTCACGACGCATTACGACACCGGCAGGCTATGGCCGCTGCCGGGGTTCGATGCCTTTACGGCCGAACAGACGTCGTGGGGTGCCAAGGATGCGCGCCATGCCGTGGTCGGCCGTCGCCTGATCGAGACCGATCCCGCTTCGTTCCGGGCCATCCCGACCGAGCCCGAAATGGAGCGATGCCTCTATCGCGATGATCGACAGGTCTACACGCCCACGGGCGAGGTGATTTCGGGCGCGGATCCTGAAAGCTTCGAATATGTCGGTGGCGGCTACGCGCGCGACAAGCGCCGCTGGTACACGATCGAGGGAACCGTGCTGGACGATGTCGGCAAGGAAGGGCATGTCGACACCCGGCTCTACTATACGCGCGACGCTTTGCTGATCGGCGAACGGGCGGTCTATCTCGGCGGGAAGCCCCTACCCGTCGATCCAGGCAGCGTCGAGGTGGTCCGGCTCGAACGCGTCCGGCAAAGAGGGATGCGCGAGCATAGCCTTGGATGGCTTGTCGACCGGGATGGCGCCCTCATCATTCATGACGTGATCAGCGCGTTCAAAGAACCGGAGTGGCAGCGGACGGATGACCCGGAAGCGCTGTGGGATGCGTTGAAGGAGGCTGATGAAAAGACGCTGCTGCCGCCTCTCCCAAGAGAGCTGCACGAATTCGAGGCGATCTGTCCCAAGGACGATCCCGATCCGGCTCAACTTCAATTGATCGCCGAGTTCGGGGCCGGCTGGTTTGCCAGAAACACGGAAGCGTTTCTCGCCGAACGGCCTTTTGACGATCGCTTCTGGTGGCTGATGGTGAAGTATTTCTACGCTTGCTGGACCCTCGGCCGCGGCGACGACATCGTGGAGCTTTATGAGCGTGTCGCGGCAGATGCCTGGTGGAACCCCTATGTCTTCCATCATGCAGCCTGCGCCTATGTCGCTGCGGGCGACCATCAGCCGGCTCTGAAGGCCGTCTATCTCGCCCTGGCCTGCGGCTATGACCGGATCGACGACATGCTGGTGGATCAGGATCTTTCACCGCTCTTTTCGAGGGACGAGTTCCAGCGCCTCAAAGCCTTTCGCGAGGCCAACAAACAGGTGCGGCGCCCCTTCCTGCCACTCGTCGCATTGCAGTCGTTGGCCACCCGAGCCTTCGATGATGGGGCTATGAGCTTGGTCTGGTCGTTGACCAATCGTTTTTTCATTCCCGACAGGGCGGCGCTGGAGAACCGCTTGCCTGACCAAGAAATAAGGAACCTCTACCGTCAATTGTTGCTTCAGGTCGCCGATGACCTTGTCCGCGCTCAGTGGGATGGAACTGACGAGATACGTCTGGATAAGCGCTTCTACCGTCGGATCCGCGATATCGAAGGTCTTTCGCCGGCCGTCCACCTCGCCGGCGCTCTTTTCTTGTTCTCAGAAGGTTTCTTCTGGGTCGACATGAAGCGCGACGATAACGAGGAGCGCGGGGAATTCGTCGAGGCGGTGGAAGCGCTCGGGCGCATGCGCCAGGCCCTGGCCGAAAACCCGGCAGCGGCCGAGGATGCTCTCTGGATGGACCTGTCCACCCATGCCTTTGTCGCACCTTTCGTTGCGCTCGCTGACGCTGGAGGTCATCGAGGTGCTCATCGCGATCGCCCGGACCGCGGACAATGAAGATATCCGCCCCAAAGCTGAAATCGGTCTGTAAGGCCGGAGGAGCTCAGTCGGCCATGGTCTCGATCGCGGCAAAGCCTTCCGGCTTATCGCCTTCGTCGAAGGGCGTTTCCACCTCGACGACCGTGTCGGGATAGAAGCCGTTGAAGCGGCTTCGAAGCGACAGGGAATAGGCGCCGATATGGCCGATTTCGATCCAGTCGCCGGTATCGACCGTCTCCGGCAGCCAGAAGGGGCGCGAGAGAATGTCGACGCTGTCGCAGGTGGCGCCGCACACCTTGAACGGCACGATCTCGTGCGGATTGCCGGAGCGGCGCTTGCGGGCCGGATCGGGAATGAAGCGGGCGGGAAGGGTGATCTTGCCCGTCCAGGAATCTGAGAGCGACGCCCAGATGCCGTCGTTGATGTAGATGCGTTTGCCCTTTTTCAGGAGCACGCGGACGATCAGCGAAATGGAGCGGGCGACGATGACGCGACCCGGCTCGGCAATGAGCGGCAGGTCGGCAAAACCCCATTCCGTCAGATCTTTTCGAAGCCGCGCCATGATCTCGTCGCGGTCCGGCATGATGCGCTTCTTGCGGCGCGGATCGTAGCCATAGGGCGCTGGAAATCCGCCGCCGACATCGAGCGCCGTCAGCTCGACACCGGAGCGGGCACGCACCCAATCCGCCGAGCCGAGGGCGCGCTCGTAGATTTCCGGGTCTTCGATCTGGCTGCCGACATGGAAGCAAAGGGCCGGCTTGAAGCCGATGCCGGCGATGCGCTGCAAAAGCTCCACCGCATGGGCGGGGGTGGCGCCGAACTTCTTCGACAATTCGTAGGTGGCCGAACCCTTGGTCTGCAGACGCACGAACAAGGTCAGATCTGCCGGATCGAAATCGAGCGCCCGCACGATCCGCAGGATTTTGGCCACCTCATCCTCGTGGTCGAGGGAGAGGGTGCGGATGCCGTAGCTTTCGAGCGCCAGGCGGATATCCGACTGCGCCTTCACCGGGTGCATGTAGAGGAGTTCGGCGTTGGGCGAGGCTTCGCGCGCGGCCGCAAATTCGGCGGGACTGGCGACGTCGAAGGTTTTCACGCCGGCATCGGCGATCGCCTTGAGAACGAAGGGCTCGCCATTGGTTTTGACGGCATAGGCCGTCTTGCCAGGGAACGCCTGCGCAAAATGCGCAACGTCCTCGGCGAGGACCTGTGGATGGAAACAATAGACCGGAACATCCGGCCGCATCTCCAGCGCAGCCTCGCGTGCGTCGGTGAAGGTTTTGATCGTTTTGGCCCCGTCGTCTTCAGGAATCGCCGTTGGCGGTGTTTAGCAGGACAGGGCGGCCGGGCGAAGACCCGCCGGCATATTATCCGCGTCGTCTTTCCCGTCTCGGCGCAGGTTTTTCGATCAGCTCCGGTGCAGTTCGTCCATATCGTGGATGCGGGGTCTGCGCCGTGCGCCCGCGACGGCCACGGCTGGGCGGGGGGCCGGGCGCGGAGACAGAGACGGGAGCGCCATCAGGCGCAGGCGCCGGCGCCGTTTCGGGCCGATGGGCGGCTCGTCGCCTTCCTCCGCCGACAGAAGGACGCCGCTTGCGGTCACCGCGCCGCCGAAGGTGAGGGCAAAGAAAGCCGCCAGAAGGGCGAGCGGCAGAAGGGGCGTGGATGAGTGAGAGATCAGCGTCCACAAACCGCCGGTGTCGAAGCCCAGCAGAATCGCCAGGAACAACCAGCCGACGAGAGCGCCAAGCGCGATGTGCACGAACAGGAAGCGAAACAGATGGGGCAAGGTCGCGTCCTCCGCAAAAACGGTATTCTATAATACTTCTAAGTTCATATCCAGATGCGAAAACAGTGTCGGAGAGCGGCTCTTCAGGCCCTTGGAGGCGTGCGGAAACAAAAAAAATCTATGCCGGCTTAGCGGGAATGTCGCGCCGCAGCATGCCTAAGCCGCTGGTATTTCAGAGAGAATCTGGCTGCGGCGACCTGCCGCATGAAGAGAACAATGCGTCGCAATGACGAAAAACATTCCTGTCAGCAATGTTTGGCGTTAGACTTTAGGCGTAAAAGATGCGGGAGGATGCCATGAACCTGGCGAAATCAATCAACATGATCGCCTTGATATCTGCCTTTGTCTTTATCTGCGCGATCGTGCTGGGCGCGGTGTGATATCGGCGACGTCCAACTCTTCTCCGGCTGCGCGGCGGGCTCATGCCGCGCAGCATGTCCTTTCCCCTTCGAAAACTCCTGCCGCTTTCAAGACCGCCGAGACGAGGCGGTGTTGGTTCATCGTGTAGATATGAAAGCCGGAGACGCCGCGCTGCGCGAGATCGTCGATCTGGCGCGCGGCGAGGTCGACCGCGGCTTCGAAATGCGCCTCGCCTGAAAGCTCCGATAGCGGCAGAAGATGCTCCGGGATGCGCGCGCCGCAGCGGCCGGCAAAGGAATGCACGGCGGCGAAGCGGTGCACAGGCAGGATGCCCGGCACGATCGGAATCGTGATGCCGGCGGCCGCAACCTTCTCCACATACCGTTCAAAATCGTCATTGTCGTAGAAGAACTGCGTCAGGGCACGGGTCGCGCCGGCATCGACCTTGCGCTTCAGGATGTCGATTTCGGTGTCCCAGTCGGGGCTTTCCGGATGGCGCTCCGGATAGGCGCTGACGGAGATCTCGAAATCGTCGATGCGGCGAAGGCCGCGGATCAAGTCGGCCGTATCGGTGTAGCCCTCCGGATGCGGGGCGTAAGGCGTGCCAGGCCCCTCGGACGGGTCGCCGCGCAGGGCCACGAAATGCCTGACGCCGAAGGTTTGAAAGGTCGCGATCGCCTCGTTCGTCGCGGAGCAGGCGGCAGAGACGCAGGTGAGATGCGCGGCCGTCGGCAAGCCGACTTCCTGCGTCAGCATCTCCACCGCCGCGAAAGAGCGGTCCTTCGACGTGCCGCCGGCGCCATAGGTGACGGAGACGAAATCCGGCGCAAAGGCTTTGAGCCGCTCTGCCGTGTCTTTGAAGGCGGCGAATTGCTCGGGCTTCTTGGGCGGAAAGAACTCGAATGAGAGCTCGAGCCTCTTCGGTCCGGCGGCGTGGTGGGCTGCAGGCGTCATGCGAGCGCTCCTTCCTGGAGGGGTTCCGCGTCTTCGTCGGCCTCGGCCTTGAAGGCTGTCGCGATGGTGACCGTCAAATGCTCGTCCTCTCTGGCCGGAGACTTGGGGGCGAGGTGCTGGATGGAGAATTGCTCGAGGGCGGTGGCCGACAGCCATTGCGTGAGCTGCTCGTCGGAGAAGCCGAGCCTCAGATGCGCGTGGTTCTGGCGCAGGAATTCCAGATGATGGGGCGCGAAGTCGACGACGAGCAGCATCCCGCCCGGAGCCAGAACCCGAGCCGCCTCCGAAAGTGCCGCCCTCGGATCTTCCAGAAAATGCAGAACTTGATGGATGACGACGACGTCAAAGGACGCGCGCGGCAGGGGAAGATTGAGCGCATCGCCGCTGCGCAGCCGCACATGCGAGAGGCCCGCGCGTTCCAGGCTCGTCCGTGCGAGCGCCAGCATCTGCGGCGAGCGATCGATGCCCGTCAGCCGCTCGGCGCAATCGGCAAGGAGTTCGAGCATGCGGCCGGTGCCGGTGCCGATGTCGAGGAGAGAACGGGGATGGTGGCCGCTCAGCGCGGCGCGGATTGCCGCCTCGACCTCCTTTTCGGGCACGTGCAGGGAACGCAGCCGATCCCATTCCTCGGCATGGCGCGCGAAATAGAGTTCTGCCGTTTCCTGGTTGCGGCGGCGAATGAGCTCCAGCCTGTCGCGATCGCGGCGCAAATCCGTCTCGTTGCGCAAGGGATCGGCCTGCATGGCGGCCAGGGCCGCCCGCGCCAACGCCGCCGCTTCGCCGTCGGAGGCCAGCCGGTAATAGACATGCGCGCCTTCCGGCAGCCGGCGAATGATGTCGGCCTCCGTCAAGATCTTCAGATGCCGGGAGATGCGCGGCTGCGACTGGCCGAGGATTTCCACGAGCTCCTTGACGGGGCGCTCGCCCTCGGCAAGCAGCGCCACAAGGCGGAGCCGGGTTTCATCGGCAAGCGCCTGGGCGGCGCGCGCAAGTTTCGTCAGGCCCATCGAGACCTCTTTCAAAAAGATATAAAGATAGCATTATATCTTTTTGGAGTGTGGTGCAACGGTCGGCGTTCGTCTGCCTGCCGGGGCCGATCGTCCTGCAGCCGCCGTCTCGCCACCGCTATCCCGCGAATGCCACCCGCAGCCGCCGTCTCGCAGCCTCGTGCTTGCGACGCTCTCACGCTTGAACCGCGCCGCGACCTTTGCCTAACTCCTTCGAAAGGAGAGGCACATGGCGGACGACAGGAACGATTCCGGGACGGTGGGCTCCGGCTCGCAACAGGAAAAATCGGATGCCAGGGCCCGTTCGTGGGAAAACCCGACGCGGAAGGGGGAGATCGCACTCGCTTTCGATCCGGGCGAACGAACGCCTGACGCGGGTCTCGTCTATATCGGTCATGCCAAGACGCCGTGGGTTGGACCCGGCGAATGCCCGCGCAACATCCGTCAGGCGCGCGAGCGAGCGGAGGCCGAAGCGGGTCTCGGCTTTTCGCTGCAGATCGACGAGCCCTACCGGCCAGGCCTTGCCGATTATCGACCGGGTCAGGTGGTTTTCGTGCTCATGTGGATGGACGGGGCGCGACGCGATCTCATCGTCCAGGCGCCGAAGCATCGCGAAAGGCCGGCCGGCGTCTTCTCTTTGCGCTCGCCGGTGCGGCCCAATCCGATCGGGTTGTCGCTCGTCTCCATCCTGGAGGTGGAGCAGGAGAGGGGGATCATCGTCGTCGATGCCCTCGATTGTCTTGATGGTACGCCGATCATCGATTTGAAGCCCTGGACGCAGACGGCCGACATTCCAGCCGCGCGCTGAGACTGGCTGAAAAGCGGATTTCAATGCCGGAGACCGCGGAAGCCGATTTCGGCGTTCTGACACGGCCTTGAAACGGCCCTCTTCGTTCTCCATATTCCCGTCATCCAGGGCGACTTCATGGGCGCCCGCGCCACAAGCCCCGCGAAAGCCGGGCGGCGCATATTCCCAATCAATCCATCACATCGCTGAACGCAGCCGCGGAGCGCGGCGCGAAAGTGAGTCAAAGGACACCCGAATTATGCACACAGGCAACGTTGTCTGGTTCGACACCCGCCGAGGCTTCGGCTTTATCCGCCCCGATGAGGGCGCCGACATTTTTGTTCACCGCACCGCGCTGGAGCGCGCCGGGCTGGCGACGCTTCAGCCCGACCAGATCGTCTTCTTCGACGTCGAGATGCGCGATGGCGCACCGACGGCGACGGATCTGACCGCCCTCAATTGAGGCGGAGCCCCGGTTTCGGGGATCGAAGACTTTTCCATGGACGGGCCGCCGCGTGCGGCCCGTTTCGATTCCGACTGCCGCGTTTGGCCAGGTCTCAGCCGCGAAGCGCGTCGATATAGGCGGTGAGGTCGCGGATCTCCTGTCGCGTCAGGCTCATATCCGGCATCACCGGATGCGGGTCGGCGAGGAAGGCGGCAAGCGCCGCGAGGCCCTTGCCGCGATATTTCTCTCCGATTGCGGCGAAGCTCGGTGCGGCGGGCGTGGCGCTCGTCTGCGTCTCCATGACGACGTGGCAGGCGGCACACCATTTCTGGGCGATCGCCTGTCCCTCCTGCACATCTCCCGCCGCCAAGGCCGGTGGGGCGAGAGACAAAAGCACCGCGAGAGCGCAGGCCGAGTGATGCAGGGACGAGGACATGAGGGCCTCCGAAGAGTTTCTTGGCACCTTGCGCATGTTAAACCGCAGATCGGCATTCTTCAGCGGACGCTTCGCCGCTTCCTCCGTCTCGCCGGCCAGGGGGCCAAGCCTAGATACGTGCTCGCATGGAGGTTCTGGAGCATGTCTTTCAATCGGAGGCATTGAAGCAGGCGCTCTACGTGCCGGCGGAGAAAGCGCTTTTCATCGCTTTCCAGACGGGTCGCATTTACCGCTACGACCATGTCCCGAAAGCGATCTTCACCGGGCTCACGGAGGCGCAGTCGGCGGGCGCCTATTTCAATGCCGTCGTTCGTCATTATCCGTATCGGGAGGTGGAGACGACGTCTCTGCAGCGCTAGAGGGCCGGCGCGGCCGCGGCTTCAGGGTGAGCGAGCCAGTATATTCGAGTGCCGTCCGATCCTTCATGTTGAGAATGACACGGATGGTGCCGCCGCCGCTCAGGCCTCGATATTTGCCGGTGCCATCGATGGCGACCCACTCGCCGGCGCGTTCTCCGTCCGAGGTCCAGGAGAGCCACCAGAGATCGCGGTCATGGTCGATGGTCGTGCAGATCCCGGCGCCAAACGGCGTCTCGCCTTCGGCCGTATAGAGCGTTCCCACACAATCCTGCGCGCTCAGATGCAGCGGGCTCGCCTCTCTCTTGTCCTTGATGATGCCCTTCTGGACGATGGCGGTGAGACGGCGTCCCTCGCCGAGCCGCGTCTGTCGGTTGGTCGTGGTGTAGACGACGGTGCCATCCGTCTCCAAGGCGGGGACCTGCGCTTCGGCTGCTACGGGCGCGATGACAGCCAACATCAGCCCAAGAATGGCGGTTCGCATGAGATCTGCCTCCCCCCGGCACAGCCTCGACCGAAGCGCAGGATGGGGCAGCTTGTGGTTGAGCGCAAGGCAGGTTTTCGGCCGCGTTGGTCGCGGCCTTTTCCGCTCTTTGCCGGCCTACCTGTTGAAGAACCACAGGATGAGCGAGAGGACGAGGCTCACGATCACCATCGTGGTGATCGGAAAATAGAACGAGACATTCTCCCGCTCCACCGCGATGTCGCCGGGCAGGCGGAAGAGGCCGAACCTCGAAAGGAGCGGCCAGAGGAGGCCCGCCGCGACGAGGGCGAGCCCGATGAGGATCAGCGTCTTCGACATCGTGCCGTGTCAGCTCGCAGGCGCGCCGGTCATTCCGTCTCGAATTCGAGCGCGGCCGAATTCATGCAATAGCGCAGACCCGTCGGGCGCGGCCCGTCGGGGAAGACGTGACCGAGATGGCTGTCGCAGCGGGCGCAGCGCGTCTCGATGCGGCGCATGCCGTGGGACGTGTCCTCGATCTCGCGCACATGTTCCGGATCGAAGGGCTCGTAGAAGCTCGGCCAGCCGGTGCCGGATTCGAATTTCGTCACCGAGCGGAAGAGCGGGAGGCTGCAGAGCTTGCAGGTGTAGACGCCATCCTCCTTGTTGGTGAGAAGACCGCCGCAGAAGGGCGTCTCCGTGCCGTGGTCGAGCATGATGTGGCGCTCTTCCGGCGTCAGCTTTTCGGCGAGCCTGTTGCGTTCGGCGCCGCGGATCGGCGTCAGATCATAGCCGGATTGCGAAACATGCTGGCCATCGGTCTGGGCGGCGGTGTCGGTCATGAGAGATCTCCCTGTTTGAAGAGGGATATAGGGAGCGATTGCCGGCTGCGAAGACGGTGCCTGGCGATCGGCTGCATCTTCTGGACATGAGAATGGTCGATGCGCGGGTCGATCAACGCCGATCCTGCGGGGGGAGGAGAGGCGCCTGGCGGCGGGAACGAACCCTGTGCGCCCCGCATTGTGGCACGGAACATAAGACGGAGAACGAAATGGCTGAAAGCTCAGGCGGCAACACCTTCCTCGCCTTCATCGTCGGGGCGCTTCTCGTCCTCGTCGTCATCCTCTTCCTGGCACTCGGCGGCGTGAACCTCTTCACGGGTGGCGGCGGCGGTGGGCCGGACGTGAACGTCGACATCCAGGCGCCTGCGCCGGGTGGTGGCGACGGCGGCGGCAGCTGAGCCGGTCGCAAGGTTTTCTTTCAAGACGGCGCGGAGGTGTTCCGCGCCGTCCGTGTATGAGCGTCAGGCTGCCCCAAATCCCCCGCCGGTCGGCGTCGTTACGATCACCGCTTCTCCGGCCTTCAGAACCGTCTGGTCGGCGCCTTCGAGTTCTTCAAGGCTTCCGTCGAGGCGGCGGATTTCGGTTTTGCCGACTTGCCCGGCCGCGCCGCCTTTGAGCCCGTGCGGGGCAACTTTTCGGTGGGAGGAAAGGATGGCGCAGTCCATTTCTTCCAGGAAGCGGATGGTGCGGCGCGTGCCTGATCCGGCCGAAAACGTGCCGCGTCCGCCCGAGCCGTGGCGAATATGAAAATCCTCAAGCAGCACCGGATAACGCATCTCCAGGACTTCCGGATCGGTGAGGCGTGAATTGGTCATGTGCACATGGACGCCATCCGTGCCGTCGAAGCCGGTGCCGTCGTTCATCGTGCCGGCCGGTGAGCCCGAACAGATCGTCTCGTAATACTGGTAGGTGGCGTTGCCGAAGGTGAGGTTGTTCATCGTGCCTTCGGAGGCCGCCATGGCGCCGAGCGCGCCGAAGAGGGCGTTCGTCACCTGCTGGCTCGTTTCCACATTGCCGGCGACGACGGCGCGCGGATATTCCGGCGACAGCATCGAACCTTTCGGGAGAACGATTTCGATCGGCTCCAGGCAGCCGGCATTCATCGGGATGTCGGCCTCCACCATGACGCGGAATGCGTAAAGCACGGCGGCGCGCGTCACCGGGGCAGGGGCGTTGAAGTTGTTCTCCTTCGCCGCCGACGTGCCGGTGAAATCGACCTTGGCGGAACGGTTCTCTTTGTCGACCGTGATCGCCACCTTGATCACGGCGCCCTGGTCGGTTTCGACGGAAAATTCCGAATCCTTCAGGCTCTCGATGACGCGGCGGACGCTTTCGGCCGCATTGTCGCGCACATGGCGCATATAGGCCTGCACGACGTCGAGCCCGAACTCCGCCACCATCTTGCGCATCTCCGCGACGCCCTTTTCGTTGGCGGCGATCTGCGCCTTCAGATCGGCGACGTTCTGGTCCGGGTTGCGGCAGGGATAGGCATGGTCGGTCAAAAGCTCGCGGAGCGCGTCTTCGCGAAAACGGCCCTGATCGACGAGTTTGAAATTGTCGATGAGGACGCCTTCCTCGTCGACGTTGGTTGCCCGCGGCGTCATCGAGCCCGGCGCCACGCCGCCGACATCGGCATGGTGGCCGCGCGAGGCGACCCAGAAGAGGATCTCGTTGCCCGCCTCTTTCCCAGTTTCGGCGAAAACCGGTGTGACGACGGTGATGTCGGGCAGGTGCGTGCCGCCGTTGTAGGGGGCGTTGAGGGCGTAGACGTCGCCGGGGCGAATGTCCGGGTTCTTCTCGCGCACCGTCTCCACCGAGCGGTCCATGGAGCCCAAATGCACCGGCATGTGCGGGGCGTTGGCGACGAGCGTGCCGTTCGGCCCGAAGACCGCGCAGGAGAAATCGAGGCGCTCCTTGATGTTCACCGAATAGGCGGTGTTCTGCAGCGTCACGCCCATCTGCTCGGCGATCGACATGAAGAGGTTGTTGAAGATCTCGAGAAGCACCGGATCGGCCCTGGTGCCGATCGCGTGGTCGCGCGCCATCGCTTCGGTGCGCGTCAGGATGACGTGGTTCTTCGCCGTGATCTCCGCCGACCAGCCGGGCTCGATGACGATCGTCTGATGGTCCTCGATGATGAGCGCCGGGCCCTTGAGGCGGGCGCCGGGGGAGAGCTCGGCGCGCTGCGCGATCGCAGCCTCGTGCCAGTCGCCGGCCGAAAAGAAGCGGGTCGTCGCTTCCGGCCGCACGTCCTCAGAGATCGTGTCCGTTTCCGGCTCGTCGATGTCGGCGCCGCCGCCGACGGCTTCCACCTCGACCTGCTCGGCGATCAAGGGCTTGTCGTCGTAGATGAAGCCGAACTGGGCGCGGTGGGCATCTTCGAAGGCGGATCGCATTTCAGCCGCCTTGCCGAAAGGCACCGGGATCGGCGTATCGGTGCCCTCGTAGCGCAGATGCGCCTTGGCGATAATCGTGATCTCTGAATCGCTTATCGCCTGGTCTTGAAGCTCTTTGCGGGCCTCTTCCTCAAGTTCTGATTCAACGCGTTGAAGTTCTGATTCAGAATCCGCTTCGAGCGGCAGGACGGTGGCGCGGCTCTTGTTGGCGCGCACATCGGCGAGGCCCATGCCGTAGGCGGAGAGGACGCCCGAAAGCGGGTGGATATGTACCTTCTGCATGCCGAGCCGGTCGCCGATCTGGCAGGCGTGCTGGCCGCCGGCGCCGCCGAAGCAGGAGAGCGCGTAATGGGTGACGTCGTGGCCGCGCTCGACCGAGATCTTCTTGATGGCGTTCGCCATGTTTTCGACGGCAATCTTGAGGAAGCCGTCGGCGATCTCCTCAGGCGTTCGGTGCCTGCCGTTCTCGTCCGCTCCGATCTCCTCCGCGAGAGCTTCGAAGCCCTTTTTGACCGCTGCGATATCGAGCGGCTCGTCCTGGTTCGGGCCAAAAATCGCCGGGAAATTCTCCGCCCGGATTTTGCCGGCCATGATGTTGGCGTCGGTGACGGTGAGGGGACCGCCGCGGCGGTAGGCGGCCGGTCCGGGATCGGCGCCGGCCGAGGCGGGGCCGACCTGAAAGCGGCCCGAGGCGTAAGAGAGGATCGAGCCGCCGCCGGCGGCCACCGTGTGGATGCGCATCATCGGGGCGCGCATTCTGACCCCTGCCACTTCCGTCTCGAAGGCGCGTTCGAGGTCGCCCGCAAAATGCGAGACGTCGGTCGAGGTGCCGCCCATGTCAAAGCCGATGATCTTGTCGAGACCGGCCATCTTTGCGGTCTCGGTCGCGCCGACGACGCCGGCGGCGGGGCCTGACAGGATCGCGTCCTTGCCGGCGAAGAGTTCGGCCGCCGTCAGACCTCCTGAAGACATCATGAACATGAGGCGGGGCGCATCGGGATCGTGCGGCTCGGCCGGGTCCGCCGTTTCCTTGATGCCGAGATCGCGGGCGACGCGGGCGATGTAGCGAGCGAGGATCGGCGAGAGATAGGCGTCGACCACCGTCGTATCGCCACGGCCGACGAGTTTGACGAGCGGTGAGGTTTCGTGGCTGACGGAGACCTGGGTGAAGCCCATGTCGCGGGCGATTTCCGCGACGGTTGCCTCGTGCTCGGGGTATTTCCAGGCATGCATGAAGACGATCGCGAGCGCGTCGAAGCCGTCGTCCTTCAAGGCCTGAAGCGTCTTGCGGATCGCGGCTGCATCAGGTGCCGCCTCGACCGTGCCGTCGGCGCGCACGCGCTCGTCGATTTCTTCGACGCGATCATAGAGGAGGTCCGGCAGGACGATCTTCTTCGCAAAGATATCGGGGCGCGCCTGGTAGCCGATGCGAAGCGCGTCGCGGAAACCTCTGGTGATCAAAAGGGCCGTGCGCTCGCCCTTGCGTTCCAGGAGCGCGTTGGTGGCGACCGTCGTGCCCATCTTGACCGCGCCGATCTTCTCCGACGGCATTTTCTCGCCAGCCGGAACCTCGAGAAAGCGGCGGATCGCCTCGATCGCCGCGTCGTCATAGGCGCCGGGATTTTCCGACAGGAGCTTCATCGCAGAGAGTGCGCCCGTGGGATTGCGGGCCACGACATCCGTGAAGGTGCCGCCCCTATCGATCCAGAAGTCCCATTTCCCGCCGGCTTCCGATTGTGCCACGATCGTCTCTCCCGTCGCTCGATTGGCTATCGGAAGCATGTCGGGAAGAAAACGTCAACACAACGTTGACAAATCGTCGGGGTGCGAACAGTCTCGGCACAGCTGCGGGACGCCGGCTCGGGCTCTCGCGAAAAACCAAGAGGGAGAGCATCGATGTACAAGACATTTCTGGGGGCGCTCGCGCTCGCCGGCTTCGTCGCTAATGGCTTAGCTGTTACGGGTGCCCAGGCGCAGACCGCCTGGGACATGCCGACACCTTATGGCGACAGCAATTTCCACACGCAGAACATCGCCCAGTTCGCCGAGGATGTGAAAGAGGCGACGGACGGCGATCTCACCATCACCGTCCATTCGGCCGGATCGCTGTTCAAGCATCCGGAGATCAAGGACGCGGTGCGCAAGGGGCTGGTGCCGATCGGTGAGGTGCTCGTCTCGCGCCTGTCCAACGAAGATCCGATTTTCGGGCTCGATTCCGTGCCCTTTGTGGCGACGAGCTATGACGACGCCAAGAAGCTCTACGACGCGCAGAAGCCGGAGCTCGAAAAGGTGCTCGATCAGCAGGGCCTGACGCTTCTCTATTCCGTGCCGTGGCCGCCGCAGGGGCTTTACACCACCAAGGAAGTGACGAAGGTCGAAGATCTCGCCGGCCTGAAGATGCGTGCCTACAATGCCGCAACAGAGCGGCTCGCCCAGCTTGCGGGCGCAGTGCCGACGCAGGTCGAAGTGCCCGATCTGCCGACCGCCTTCTCCACCGGACGCGTGGAGGCCATGGTCACGTCTCCCTCGACGGGCGCCAATTCCAAGGCCTGGGATTACGTCAAAATCTATACGAACACGCAGGCCTGGCTGCCGAAGAACATGGTCTTCGTGAACAAGCGGGCTTTCCAGAGCCTCTCGGAGGAAGATCAGAAGGCGGTGATGGAAGCCGCTGCCGCCGCGGAGACGCGCGGCTGGGAAGCCTCCAAGACGGAGACCGAGGAAAAGACCCAGGAGCTCAAGGACAACGGCATGACGGTCGAAGAGCCGACCGACGAGCTGATGAGCGGCCTGAAGAAGATCGGCGAGACGATGGCCTCGGAATGGAGCGAGGAAGCTGGCGATCCCGGCAAGGCCGTGCTCGATAACTACAAGAGCATGTGAGGCAACACGGCCGGCTCAGATCTGAGCCGGCCGCTTCCATTCGAGCGGAGGACAACGATGCGCAAGGCGCTCGACATGCTCTATGCCGCCTCCGGGGTTGCCGCGGCTGCCGCGATCGTCGCCATTGCGGTGCTTGTTTCCGTTCAGGTGCTCGGGCGCGTGGCCGACAAGGCGCTGCAGCTTTTTGGCTATCCCGTTTATGGCTTTCTCATCCCGTCGCTGGCGGAAATCTGCGGCTTCCTGTTGGTGGCGGCATCCTTTCTGGCGCTCGCTTCGACGCTTCGCCACGGCGTGCATATCCGCGTCAATCTTCTCCTGCAGTCGGTGCCGGAGGCGGCGCAGCGGCCGCTCAATGCTCTCGTCCTCCTGGCGGGCACGGCGCTCTCCGGCTTCCTCGCCTTTCAGGGGGTGAACCTCGTGCTTGAATCCTATCGGTTTGGGGAGGTGTCTTTCGGCATCATTCCGATCCCGCTGTGGATCCCGCAGACCACGATGGCGGCGGGCCTCGTCATCCTGACGATCGCGCTCCTCGACGATCTCCTCGTGCTGCTTCGCGGACAGGTTCCGGTCTTCGCCCAGCATGAGGGCGAGGATCTGGTGGAAGGACGCGAGTGATGGGTCTCGCCACAATCTCCGCGCTTCTTGCCTTCGGGCTTTTGGGTGCGCTCGCTCTCGGCCTCTGGGTGGCGCTGTCGCTTCTCGGCGTGGCGCTCGTCGCCATTCTTCTGATGACCAACGTGCCGGCCGGCGCCGTGACGGCGACGGCGGCCTGGGGCGCGTCGAATTCCTGGGATCTGACGGCGCTGCCGATGTTCATCTGGATGGGCGAGATCTTGTTCCGCACGCGCCTGTCGGAGGACATGTTCGCCGGCATCTCGCCCTTCATGCGGCGCATTCCGGGGCGGCTTCTGCACGTCAATATCGTCGGCTGCGCCATCTTTGCCGCCGTCTCGGGCTCCTCGGCCGCCACCACGGCCATGATCGGGCGCATGTCGCTGCCGGAGCTGCGGGGCCGTGGCTACGACGAGAAGATGGCGATCGGGACGCTCGCCGGGTCCGGCACGCTCGGGCTTTTGATTCCGCCCTCGATCATCCTCATCGTCTATGGTGCGGCGACGGAGCAATCGATCGCGCGCCTCTTCATCGCCGGCATCCTGCCGGGTGCGATGCTCGCCTGTCTCTTCATGGGCTATGTCGTCGTCTGGTCGCTCGTGCGCCGGTCCGGCATGCCGGAGGCCGATCCCTCGACGAGCATGCGGCAGAAGTTTTCGGCGGCGCGCCGGCTTTTGCCTGTCGTTCTTCTCATCGTCGGCGTCATCGGCTCGATCTATGCGGGTCTTGCGGCACCGACGGAGGCGGCTGCGATCGGCGTCATGCTGGCGCTTCTGCTCTCCTGGGTGACGGGCACATTGACGAGGGCAAGCTTTGCCGAAGCGCTGATGAGCGCCACGCGCACCTCCTGCATGATCGCCTTCATTCTCGTGGGGGCGGCGGTGCTGACGGTCGCGATGGGATTTACGGGCATCCCGCGGGAGCTCGCCTCGGCGATCGGCGCGATGGATTTGTCGCCCGCCGCACTTCTGGCGGCGCTCACGCTCCTCTTTATCGTGCTCGGCTGTTTTCTCGACGGCATTTCGGTGGTGGTGCTGACGACCTCCGTCATCCTGCCGATCGTGGAGGCGGCGGGCTTCGACCTCATCTGGTTCGGCATCTATCTCGTTCTTGTCGTGGAAATGAGCCAGATCACGCCGCCGGTCGGTTTCAATCTCTTCGTTCTGCAGGGCATTACGGGGCACAACATCTTCAAAGTGGCGGTGATGGCGCTGCCGTTCTTTCTCATCATGGTGGTGGCAGTGGCGCTGATCGCGGCATTCCCGGATATCGCGCTCTTCCTGCCGCGCACGATGCTCGCAAGGTGATCCATGGCGGCGACCCCTAAACGAAGCACGGAGATCGGCCCGATCGTGTCGGCCGCGCATCTCGCGGAAGGGGGGATGCCCGCGCTGTCGGAAGTCGAGTTCGCCCTAGAGATGGCGAACAACGCCTTTTCGCGCTGGATGGTGCGCGGCATGGCCGCCGCCGGTGTGGACGGATTGTCGGCGCTCGACGTTCTCGTTCTTCACACCGTCGCGCATCGCGCACGGATGAAGACGGTTGCCGACATCTGCCTCGTTCTCAACATCGAGGACACGCACACCGTCACCTACACGCTGAAGAAGCTCGAGCGGCTCGGCCTCGTCTCCTCCAGCCGGCGCGGCAAGGAGAAGGCGGTCGCCGTCACACGCGAAGGCGAGGCGGCGTGCCTGCGCTACCGCGAAATCCGTGAGACGCTGCTCGTGGAGGCGGTGAAATCGCTCGGCCTCGACGAAGCGGAGATGAGCCGGCTCGCCGCGCTGCTCAGGGCGCTCTCCGGCCATTACGATCAGGCGGCGCGGTCAGCCGTGTCATTGTAGTCACGCCGGCGGCATTGACGCCGCCTTCCGCCAATGCCACCTGTCGCGCGCCAGCCGGCCGGACGGCCGCTTCGCCAAGTCTCGAAAGGGCGGCGGAGAGGAAAGTCCGGGCTCCATGGAAACACGACGCCGGGTAACGCCCGGCGAGGGAAGCTGCGCTGCAAAGCGCAGACGAACCTCAGGGAAAGCGCCACAGAGAGCAGTCTGCCTCTCCGCTTCGGCCGAGAGGTGAGGGTGAAAGGGTGGGGTAAGAGCCCACCGCGGACGCAGCGATGCGGACGGCACGGCAAGCCCCGTCGGGAGCAAGACCGAGAAGGGGCGGCAGGGACGAACGTCTTCGGGCGCTTGCGTCCAGGCCGGTTTTCAGGCCAGCCGCTCGGGTAGGTCGCGAGAAGCGCCGGGCAACCGGCGCTCCAGATGAATGGTCGTCACGTCGCGGGCAACCGCGGCCGTACAGAACCCGGCTTACAGGCCGGCTGGCATATTTTCCGCTGAAAAATCAGACGGTTGGGCCGACGGAGGCCAAGGCCGTCTTGACGCGACCGCAATAGGCTGTGGCGCCGGAGGTCATCCGCGTCGCGTAATGGCCGGCGTTGTAGCGCAGAAGCGTGCCGCAGGTCGTGCCGCCGCCGAGCTCATAGGCGCGGGCGAGATAGCGCATGCCCCATTCGAGGTTCGTTTCCGGATCGTAGAGCGCCTGGATCGAACCGGTATAGCCGAGGCCGCGGGCCGTCGCCGGCTTGATCTGCATGAGGCCGATCTCGCCGGCGCTGCCGGTGGCGCGCGGATTGAAGCGGCTTTCGACCATCACCACGGCGCTTGCGAGTTCCACCGGGACGCCATGCTTTGCGGCTGCCTTGGCGACGAGCGCATGCAGATCGCTGGCCGGCTTTGCGGTCTTGCCGGCCGTGTCCTTCTTCGCTTCGGCCGTTTTCTCGGGGCTCGCGACGGCGTCCGTGCTGCCGGTGCTTTTCGGCGCTGCGTCGTGCGCCCGGGCGATGATGAAGGCTTTCGAGCTGTCACCTGAGCTGGCCCGGGGCGTATGCGCGGTCTTCCGCGCGGCGGTGTCGCTCTTTTCGGTGGTGGTTTCGGATGCGGCCTGCCGCTGTGCGCCGATGATCAGATCTTTGGAGGCATCATCTGCGAAAGCAGGCTGGATGAAAGCGGCTCCAAGCAGGACCGCTGCAATCGTTCTCTTCAACTTTGACCCCTTTGCCGGTCTCTTCCGGGCGGGGCGGGTAAAAAGCCCAGATGGCCACAATGTGCGGGTTCCAAGGTCATTTGATGGAACACGACATGTGACGCAGCGGCGGGCAAGTCCCTGAACCGACTAAGCTTCGTCGATCGTGGCGAGGAGCTTGCGCAGTGTCTGGAGCGTCGAACGGTCGACGATGCCGTCGATGCGCTCGGGGCGGAAGTGCCTCTGGAAGGCGGCCACGATCGTCCGGGTGCGGTCGTCATAAACGCCGCTGACCGTGACCCCGTAGCCATAGAGAGCGAGGAGGCTCTGGACGTCGGCGACGTGCTCGCCTTCAGCGCCGAGAGCGAAGAGCGGTTCGGAGGAGGCGGGCTCCGGCGACACGAAATGACCGATCCCCGCCTTCGCAAGTTGGTGCCAGGGAAAGAGTTCGCCCGGATCGAGCTTGCGCTCGGGTGCGACGTCGGAATGGCCCAGAACACGTCGGGCCGGGATTTCGTGGCGTTTCAGGATATCCCGGCACAGGGCGATGACGCTGTCGATCTGTCGAGCGCCGAACGGCGGCAATGGCTTGCCTTCTTCGAGTGCCGCATGGCCCCAATTGGCGATCTCGATGCCGATCGAGCGGGCATTGATATCGCACGCGCCGTTCCATGAGGCGCGGCCGGCATGCCAGGCGCGATCTTTCTCGTCGACGAGCTGGAGGCGCGTGCCGTCCGTGCGAACGAGATAGTGGCAGGAGACTTGCGCGTCTGGGTCGCACAGCCGAGCGAGTGCCGCGTCCTCATGCTCCATGCCTGTATAATGCAGGAGAAGGACATCGATCGGCTCGCCGTTCCGAGAGTTGAAATTGGGCGACGGCTGCCACTCGGCGAGGGGAGTGTTGCTCATTGATCGGCGGCCGAGCCTCGCGAGGCGAAGGAGCGTCCGCGGTCGATCTCCTCCCAGGCCGCGTTGATCGCGGCCAGCCTGTCATTGGCGATCGCGATGAATTCTTCGGGCACGTTGCGTGCGATCAAGCGATCGGGATGGTTCTCGCGGACGAGCTGTCGGTAGCGATCTCGCAACTGTTTTTCGTCCCATGAGGGATCCGCGCCGAGAACCAGCCAGGGATCGGCCTCACCCATATGCACATGGCGGGCCCGGATGCGTTCGAAATCACGGCCTTCGAAGCCGAAGATGGCTGCGACCCGCTCCAGATAAGAGAGCTCGCGCTGATGCACGGCGCCGTCCGCCTTGGCGATGGCGAAGAGGGCGTCGAGAATGTCTTCCAGCATCGCCGGATCGTCCTGCAGGAGGCGGGCGGCGTCCTGCGCGTAGGCCTCGAAACCTGCAATGTCGGCGCTCGCCAGACGATAGATGCGGGCGACGTTCTTCTCGTCCGCGGGCGGGACGGTGAAGAGCCTTTCGAAGGTCTCGATCTCCTCGAAGGAGACGATGCCGTCAGCCTTCGCCATTTTTGCAGACAGGGCGATCATCGCGATCGTGAAGGCGATCTCCTTGCGCCTTTCGCTTCCCGAGAGCTGCAGCAGCACGTCGCGCAGGCCGGCGATCGCCGCGCCCGTGCGGTCGAGGAAGTCGGACAGACGCGACCAGATGCTCATGGATGTCCTGCTGAGGTGGTGAAGCGAACTGTCAGCGGCGTCGGAACCGCTTTTGTGTCCCTAGCGGGGCAAAAGTGTCCAGGCAAGAATAAGCGAATTCCTCAGCGCTTCTCCAGGCCCGGCGTGGTGCCTTGAGCCTCCATCGCCCGCCGCGAGCCTGAGCACCCGATAGTGAGCGGGCAAGGCAGCGCGACGCGAACGTCGCGCTGCCTCGGGCCGCCAGGCCGGCACCCGATCGGCCGGCGGCCGATCCCTTGCCCACTCGTCCTGTAACGGTCGCAGGGAGCTTTGCGTTCCGGCCTCGGCCTCTCTCTGTGCGTCTCTTTCATGCTGCCGGAAATCCTTGCCGGCAAAGGGTTTAGGCAATCGCGAAAGGTTCCGCTTACCGCCTGTTTACCTTGTGAGCGCATCTCTTTCAGACCATCAGAACGGTGCTCCGGCCCGCCGGATTCCATTGCAAACCATGGTATCCCATGTTATCCCATGGATACCCGGAATGGATCGGTAGGGATGATGCGCGTGGGGTTCTCGGCGCGCTTCGTCTTTCGTGTTTGCGGAATGCCGTGATCTTGCCGGGGTGGGCGGCTCGATGACCGCTATGGGGTGTGCAGGCGTATGGACGGGTTCGTGGCAACCTTCACCAACCGGCTCGATGCGAAGGGCCGGGTGTCGGTGCCTGCCCAGTTCCGTGCGGTGCTTGCGCGGGAAGGGACGGAAGGGCTGTTTTGTTATCCCTCACTCGACCAGGACGCGATCGATTGCGGCGGCGCTCGTCTTCAGGACGAGATCAGCAAGCGCCTGCAAGCCTTCGAGACGTTCTCGGAGGATTACGAGACCCTTTCCACGGCCTTCTATGCCGACAGCCGTCTCCTGAAGATCGATCAGGACGGCCGCATCATGCTTCCCGAGGAGTTCATCGAATTCGCCGGCATCAAGGATGCGGCGGTGTTTGCCGGTCTCGGCCTCAAATTTCAGATCTGGGAGCAGGAGAAGTTCCAGGCGCGCCGTCAGGTCGCCCGCTCCAGACTGCGCAGCATCATCCGTTCGCTCGACGGCAAGCGGCCGTCCGAGGGCGACGCGTGATGGGCGGGTCGGAAAGCCTGCCGAACAATTCCCCGCATGTCCCGGTGATGCTCGAGCCGGTCATGGAGGCTCTCAATGTGCGCGCCGAGGGGCGCTACATCGACGGAACATTCGGAGCCGGCGGCTACAGCCGCGCCATCCTCGAGGCGGGCGGCGCGGTTCTGGCGATCGATCGCGATCCGAGTGCGATCGCCGGCGGTGCGGCTCTTCTGGACGAATACGGGGCGCGCCTGCGTCTCGTCGAAGGCCGTTTCTCCGAGCTCGAGGCGATCGCCAAAGACAACGATTTCACGCCAGCCGATGGCGTCGTTCTCGATATCGGCGTGTCCTCCATGCAGCTCGACCAGGCCGAGCGCGGTTTTTCATTTCGTTTCGATGGCCCGCTCGATATGCGCATGGGCGCGGACGGTGCGTCTGCCGCCGACGTCGTCAACCGTGCCTCGATCGGCGATCTTCAGCGCATCATCGGCCATCTCGGTGAGGAGCGCCGTGCCGGGCGCATCGCCCGTGCGATCGCCGCGGCCCGCGAGGACGAGCCGATTACCCGCACCGCGACACTCGCCGCCATCGTCGAGAAGGCGGCCGGAGGCCGGGCTCCCGGTGCCCATATCCATCCCGCGACGCGCACCTTTCAGGCGCTGCGCATCTTCGTCAACCGTGAGCTCGACGAGCTTGTCGAAGCGCTTGCGGCCGCGGAGCAGGTTCTGGGCGAGGGCGGCCGGCTGGTCGTCGTCGCCTTCCATTCGCTCGAGGATCGCATCGTCAAGCGCTTCCTGCGTCTGCGCAGCGAGGAGCTGCGCGGTTCGCGCCATCAGCCGCTGAACGTCGGCCCGGCGCCGAGCTTCAAGGCGCTCAATCGCGGCCTCAAGGCCGATGATGCGGAAACTGCGCGCAATCCCCGGGCTCGCTCCGCGGTTCTGCGTGCGGCCGAACGCACCGCAGCTCCCGCTCACCCTCTCGATATCACGCGCCTCGGCGTGCCGCGTCTTGTCGGTGTCGCCGGGCCGGAGGCCTTCGCATGATGCGTGTTCTCAACATCGTCGCCATCGCCGCGGCGCTCATCGCGGCCTTTTCCGTTTTCAATCTGAAGTACCAGGCTGAGGGCGTCGCCAAAGAGGTCGCGGAGCTGCAGCGGCGGGTCGATCAGGAGAAGGAAAGCCTGTCGCTCCTGCGCGCCGAATGGAGCGTCCTCAACCAGCCGGAACGTGTCGAGGAACTCGTCTCGCGGCATGCCGAAGCTCTCGACCTCGCACCCGTCGAGCCGGCGCAACTTGCTGATCCAAGGCAGATACCCATGCGAAGCATCGCTCCGAGCGAGCAGGACCGTGACCTCCTGACCGGCCTCGCCGGCGACCTTGTGGAGAAACTCCAGTGAGCGTCACGACCGAAGCCTTCAAGCCGGACAATTCATGGCGGGAGAGCAGCTGGAGGCATCTCGCTTCGCGCCCACGCCAGCCGTCGATCACCCGAGCCGGCGACAATGAGCGCCTGCGCTGGCGCGTCGTTTTCGCGATGGCCGCGTTCGGCGTGCTCTATGCGGTGCTCGCCGGACGGCTCGTGCATCTGGGTCTCGCCGCCAACGGCGATGATATGCGCACCGCCGGTGCTGCAAGCGCGGTTGCGGCCGCGCGGCCCGACATTGTCGACGAGAACGGCGAGATACTCGCCACCGACATCAAGACGGCGTCACTTTACGCGGAGCCGCGCCGCATCGTCGATGCCGACGAGGCGGCCGAGCAATTGTCGCTGGTTTTTCCGGACTTCGATCGCGAGCGGCTGCGGCGCGATCTCGCCACCAATGCCGGCTTTCTTTGGCTGAAGCGCGAGATCACGCCGGATCAGCGCCGGCGTGTGCACGAGCTCGGCCTGCCGGGCATCGGCTTCGTTTCTGAAAATCGCCGTTTCTACCCTGGCGGCCCGACCGTTTCCCACATTCTGGGTGCGGTCAACGTCGACAATCAGGGCATTGCCGGCATCGAAAAGTATATCGACGACAGCGGCCTTGCCGACCTGCATCAGGCGGGCTTTGCGACCGAACACGGTCTCGAACCAGTCAAGCTCTCCATCGATCTGCGTGTCCAGCATGCGGTCCGCAGCGAGCTCGAGACGGCGATGGACAAGTACACCGCCAAAGCCGCCATCGGCATCGTGCTCGACGTGAAGACCGGCGAAGTCGTGGGCATGAGCTCGCTGCCCGACTTCGATCCGAATATCCCGGCCCAGGCTCTCGACAAGGACCGGCTCAACCGCGCCACCGTCGGCGTCTACGAGATGGGCTCGACCTTCAAGACGTTTACGACGGCCATGGCCCTCGATTCAGGGCTGGTGCACCTGAACGACACGTTCGACGCGAGCAAGCCGCTGCGCATCTCGGGCTTCACCATTCACGATTTCCACGGCAAGCACCGGGCTTTGAGCGTGCCGGAGATCTTCATCTATTCGTCGAACATCGGCACGGCGAAGATGGCGCTCGCATGCGGCATCCCCATGCAACAGGAATTTTTGGGCAAGCTCGGGCTCCTCGACGAGTTGCGCACCGAATTGCCGGAGGCCGGCGCACCGCTGAAGCCGCGGGAGTGGACCAAGCTCTCCTCGGTCACGATTTCCTTCGGTCACGGCATTTCGGTGTCGCCGCTGCAGACGGCTGCGGCCGGTGCGGCGCTGATGAACGGCGGCTATTATATTCCGCCGACGTTCCTGCCGCGCGACGAGCGGACCGCAGCCGAGCTTTCGCGCCGGGTGGTCAAGCCTGAGACGAGCGCCGATATGCGCAAGCTGATGCGGCTCAACGTCCTCAAGGGGTCCGGCCGCCGCGCCGCCGTTCCTGGCTACCGCGTCGGCGGCAAGACGGGGACCGCCGAAAAGGTGGTGAACGGCAAGTACGCGAACGACAAGCGCCGCAATGCCTTCCTGTCGGCTTTTCCGATCGACGATCCCCGCTATCTCGTGCTGGTGGTCATCGACGAACCGAACCCGGAGAAGCCTGGATTGCCCGCCACGGCCGGCATGAATGCCGCCCCCACGACCGCCGCCATCATCCGCCGGATCGCCCCGATGCTCGGCATCAAGCCGCTCCTCACCGATCCTGAAGAGGATCTGGCGACGACGATTGCAGCCATCGAGTAGGTGACAGGTCGATGGCTTCCGACAAGGCCTACCCACCGCGCCGGCTCGGCAAGCTCTTCGGCGACGAAGCTTCCGTTGCCGACGATGCCGCCGAGGTGTGGATCTCCGGACTGACCGCGGACAGTCGCGAAGTGGTCCGGGGGACTCTCTTCGCTGCGCTGCCCGGTACGAAATCCGATGGCGCTTCCTTCATTCCGGATGCGGTGAAGAAGGGTGCCGCCGCAATCCTCACCGGCACGAAGCGGCTCCCGGAAGACCCCGGCGTGCCCGTTATCCATGCCGCCGATCCGCGCCGCGCGCTCGCAGTTGCGGCCGCCAATTTCTTCGGACGGCAGCCGGAGCGTGTGGTCGCCATCACCGGGACGAGCGGCAAGACCTCGGTCGCCGTCTTCACACGGCAGATTTTCGCTCATGCGGGGCTGAAGGCGGCGAGCCTCGGGACGATCGGGCTCGTGACGTCGGATGGCCAGACGAAGCCCGGCCTGACGACGCCGGATCCGGTTTATCTGCATCGCACGCTTGCCGATCTCGCCAAGTCGGGCGTCACGCATCTGGCGCTCGAAGCCTCCAGCCATGGCCTCGACCAGCGGCGGCTCGACGGCGTCAAGCTCGCGGCGGGCGGCTTCACCAATCTGTCGCGCGATCATCTCGATTATCACAAGACGCTCGAAGAGTACCTTCTCGCCAAGCTCAGGCTCTTCGAGGTGCTTCTGCCGGAAGGTGCGGCCGCCGTGGCCGATGCCGATCAGAAGGAAGCGATGCGGGTGAGGGCGATCGCCCGGCGTCGCAATCTCTCCTATCTGTCGATCGGCAAAGCGGGCGAGACGCTTCGGCTCCTTTCGGTCACGCGCATGCCGGACGGGGCTCGTCTGCTCCTCGAAGTGAACGGCGAGAAACGTTACGTGCCGCTGCCGCTCATCGGGGAGTTTCAGGTCTCCAACGCCTTGATGGCCGCATGCCTCGCCATCGGAGCCGGGCTTTCGGTCGATCAGGTGCTTGCGGCCCTGCCGGAGCTTCAAGGCGCGCCGGGGCGGCTGGAGCTCGTCGGGAGCCATCCGAACGGGGCGCAGGTTTTTGTCGATTACGCACACAAGCCGGGCGCGATCACGGCAGCGCTTCAGGCGCTGCGTCCGCACACGCAGAACCGTCTCGTCATCATCTTCGGGGCGGGCGGTGATCGCGATCCCGGCAAGCGCGAGCTGATGGGCGAGGCCGCGCGGGAGGCCGCCGACCGCGTCATCGTCACCGACGACAATCCGCGCAGTGAAGATCCGGCGTCAATCCGCCAGGCCATCATGGCCGCGGTGCCGAAGGCCCGTGAAATCGGCGACCGGCGCGAGGCCATTCGGCAGGGCATTGCCGGTCTCGAAGCCGGCGACATCCTGCTCGTGGCCGGCAAGGGGCACGAGACGGGCCAGACGGTCGGCGATCAGGTTCTGCCCTTTTCCGATCAGGAGGAGGTGCGCAAGGCGCTGGCGGAACTTGGCAGCGAAACTCCGCAAGAGGCGAAGGAACAGCCCTTATGAACCCTTTGTGGCGGATAGCCGAGTTCCTGGCCGCCACAGAAGGGCGGCTGGAAGGTGGGGCGCCTCAACCGGCCTTGGCCGGAGACGAGGATGCTGGCGCGATCTCGCCCATGGCCATCACCGGCATCTCCATCGACAGCCGCTCGGTCGGTCCTGGTGAGGCCTTCTTTGCCATCAAAGGCGATCGCTTCGACGGTCACGATTTTGCCGAGGCGGCGCTGAAACAAGGTGCCGCGCTCGCGGTCGTCTCCGAAGATCGTCTTGCGGAACTCTCCGGCGGACCCTTCGTGGTCGTGCCCGACGATCCCTTGAAGGCGCTCGAACGCCTCGGCATTGCCGCACGCGAGCGCTCGCATGCCAAGATCGTCGCGGTGACGGGCTCGGTCGGCAAGACCGGCACGAAGGAAATGCTGCGGCTCGCCTTCTCCCTTCTCGGCGAGACGCATGCGCCGGTCGGATCCTTCAACAATCATTGGGGTGTGCCCCTGACGCTCGCGCGCCTGCCGGAAAAGGCGGCTTTCGGGATTTTCGAGATCGGCATGAACCATGCCGGCGAGATCCGGCCGCTGACGCGGATGGTGCGACCGGACGTTGCGATCGTCACGACCGTCGAACCCGTGCACATCGAGTTCTTCGGGACTGTCGAAGCGATTGCCGATGCCAAGGCGGAGATTTTCGAGGGGCTCGAAGAGGGCGGAACAGCGATCCTCAATCGCGACAACGGTCAGTTCGACCGTCTGGCCGGAGCGGCCCGGGCGCGGGGCGCGCGTATCGTCAGCTTCGGCAGCCATCCCGATTGTGACGTCAGTCTCGTCGGTCTCATCGAAGAAGCCTCGGGCAGCCGGGTGACCGCGGATGTCTTCGGGGAGAGCGTGCAGTATCGGCTGGGCGCGCCCGGTCGCCATCTGGCGACCAATTCCCTGTCCGTTCTTGCAACGGCTGCGGTCCTTGGAGAGAGCCCGTCGGCTGCGGGCCAAGCGCTGTCGCAGTTTGCGGCCCCCGTCGGACGCGGGGCACGCACGCAGCTTCGCGTCGGCGAGGGAAGCTTCACCCTCATCGATGAAAGCTACAATGCCAATCCGGCGTCGATGCGTGCGGCGATCGCGCTCCTGGGTGCGGCCGAGCCGGGTCCGAACGGTCGCCGGATCGCCGTTCTCGGCGATATGGGCGAACTCGGCGAGCATGGGCCGGCTTTTCATGCCGAGCTTGTTGATAATCTTGCAACAGCCCGCGCCGATCAAATCTTTCTGGTCGGACCGCTCATGCATCATCTTTGGAATCACTTGCCGGAACGGGTGCAGGGAGCCTATGCCGAAACGGCGGGCGAAATTGAGCCGATTCTTCTCGATGCGATCCGGCCGGGCGACGTGGTGATGGTGAAAGCCTCCCTGCTCACCGGTCTCGGCAGAGTGGTTGCGGCAATGAAAGAGCGGTTTCCCGCAAGAGATCCAAGCGAAAAAGAAGAGAGCTGAGACGGATGCTGGCCTATCTGCAGAACTTCGCGGATGACTTCTCCGTCTTCAACATCTTCCGTTACATAACCTTCCGAACAGGGGCGGCGACGATGACGGCGCTGCTCTTCGTTTTTCTGTTCGGTCCGATGATGATCGAGGTTCTGCGTTTTCGGCAGGGCAAAGGTCAGCCGATTCGGGCCGACGGACCGCAAACGCATTTCAAGAAGGCCGGAACACCCACGATGGGCGGGCTGATGATCCTGACGGGCGTCGTCGTCTCCGCGCTCCTGTGGTCGGATCTTTCCTCCCCGTATGTCTGGTGCGTGCTTCTGGTGACGCTCGGTTTCGGCTCGATCGGCTTCTACGACGATTATCTCAAGGTGAAGGGCGCGTCCTCGAAGGGCTTTTCGGGGCGGGCGCGGCTCGCGTTCGAGGCTTTGATCGCCGGCGCCGCCGTCTACGTGATGATGCGTGCGGGCGAGGGTGCGAGCGCGACGGCGCTGACGTTGCCGTTCTTGAAGGAGACCGTCATCCAGCTCGGCATCTTCTTCGTCGTCTTCGGCGCCTTCGTGATCGTTGGGGCGGGCAATGCCGTGAACCTGACCGATGGTCTCGACGGGCTCGCCATCGTTCCGGTGATGATCGCTGCCGCCTCCTTCGGGCTGATCGCCTATCTCGCCGGCAATATCCGCTTCGCCGATTATCTCCAGATCCATTACGTCGCCGGCACCGGCGAGCTTGCCGTTCTCTGCGGCGCCATGATCGGCGCCGGGCTCGGTTTTCTCTGGTTCAACGCCCCGCCTGCCGCAATCTTCATGGGCGACACCGGCTCGCTGGCGCTCGGCGGCATGATCGGCGCGGTCGCGGTCGCCACCAAGCACGAGGTCGTGCTCGCCATCATCGGCGGCATCTTCGTCATGGAAGCGCTGTCGGTGATCATCCAGGTCACGTCTTACAAGCTCACGGGCAAGCGCGTCTTCAAGATGGCGCCCATTCACCATCATTTCGAGCAGATCGGCTGGACCGAGCCGCAGGTGGTGATCCGGTTTTGGATCGTCGCCGTGGTTCTTGCCCTGATCGGCCTCTCCACGCTGAAACTCCGCTAGGCCGGCGATGTCGATCCCTCTCTCCCATCTCAAAGGAAAAAGTCTCGGGGTTTTCGGGCTCGCCCGCAGCGGGCTTGCGACGGTCAAGGCCGCTGTCAGCGGCGGGGCGCGCGTCTATGCCTGGGACAACCGGGAAGATGCGCGGGCAAAAGCGGCGGGCGAGGGCGTCACGCTGCAAGAGCCGGCTGAATGGCCGTGGGAAGAGCTTGCCGCTCTGGCGCTTGCCCCCGGCGTGCCCCTCACGCATCCCGAGCCGCATCCGATCGTCGGCATGGCCCGGGGCGCAGGCGTCGAAATTCTGTGCGACGCGGAGCTTCTGTTTCGCGAGCTCGAAGGTCAGGCCCGCTTCGTCGCCATCACCGGCACGAACGGCAAGTCGACGACGACGGCGCTCATCGGCCATCTCCTCGGCGAGGCCGGAATTGCGGTCGAGGTGGGGGGCAATATCGGCCGCTCCGCGCTCGATCTCGCAGCACCTTCGGCGCGTGACCATGTTCCAGAGCTTGTCTATGTCCTGGAGCTCTCGTCCTATCAGCTCGATCTCTGCCACCGCCTTCGGCCGAACGTCGCGGTCTGGCTCAATCTGACGCCCGATCACCTTGACCGCCATGGCGACATGGCCGGCTATCGTCTGGCCAAGGAGCGGATTTTTGCGAAGATGGGGGCCGACGATCTTGCGGTCCTCGGCATCGACGAGACCGATATGGAAGAGGTCGCCGCCGCGCTTTCCGGACGAGCCCAGGCGCCACGCCTTGCCCGCGTCACCGTGCGCGAGCGGGACGCGGCCGACATTCACGTCGACGATGCCGGGCAGATGACGGATGCGCGCAACGGCGAGAGGCTCGATCTTTCAGCGTTCCCATCGTTGCGCGGGCGTCACAACTGGCAGAATGCTGCCTGCGCCTATGCGGCGGTGCGAGAGCTCGGCGTGCCGGTCTCTCAGATCACCGCGGGGATGGCGAGCTTTCCGGGGCTCGAACACCGGATGCAGATCGTCGGGCGGCGCGGCAAGGTGCTTTTCGTCGACGATTCCAAAGCGACCAACGCCGATGCGGCCGCGCCCGCTCTGGCGACCTTTCAGCCCGTTTACTGGATCGTCGGCGGACGCCCGAAGGCGGGCGGCATTCACGGCTTGTCCGGTTTCTTCCCGCGCGTTGCGAAAGCCTATCTGATCGGCGAGGCGGCGGATGAATTCTCCGCCACGCTTGCCGCGCGGGTCCCGCATGTCATCGCCGGAGAGCTCGCACGCGCCGTCCGGATGGCGGCGGAAGATGCGGCGCTCGATCCCGAGGACGAGCCTGTCGTCCTGCTGTCGCCGGCGGCGGCTTCCTTCGATCAGTTCCCCGATTTCGAGGCGCGCGGGCGAGCCTTCGTCACCGCCGTCAACGCCCTGGACGATGCATCCGCGCAGCAGGCTGCGCTCTCGGAGACCGCGTCATGATCAGTCGTCGCGATCGTTCCCTGATTGCCGAATGGTGGTGGACCGTCGATCGCACGACGCTCTTCCTAGTGCTTCTTCTGCTCGCGGCCGGCGTCGTCCTGTCCTTTGCGGCGAGCCCGCCGGTTGCGGAACGCCTCGGCCTCTCGACTTATCATTTCGCGCTCAGGCAGGCGATGTACGCGCCGACCGCGACGGCGATCATTCTCAGCATCTCGCTGCTCACGCCCCGTCAGGTGCGGCGGCTCGCGCTTCTCATCCTCCTCGTCTCTCTGTCGATGATGGTCGCCGTGCTCTTCATCGGCGACGAAGTGAAGGGCTCGCGGCGCTGGGTCTATGTCGCTGGTATGTCGTTGCAGCCGTCGGAGTTCTTGAAGCCCGCCTTCATCGTCATCGTGGCGTGGCTGTTCGCGGAAGGCTCCAAACATCCGGAAGTGCCGGGCAAGCTTCTTGCCGTCATCCTGCTCATCATCACGGCGGCGCTGCTCGTGGCCGAGCCGGATCTCGGTCAGACCATCCTGATCTTCTCCGTCTGGGGTGCCGTCTTCTTCCTGGCCGGTGTCTCGCTGCCTCTGGTTGGCGGGCTTGCCGGCACGGCTGTCGCCGGTCTCTTTGCGGCCTATTTCATGTTTCCGCACTTCACCTCGCGCATCGACCGGTTCCTCGATCCGGAAGGCGGCGACACCTATCAGGTCGATATCGCCATGCGCTCCTTCGAGCGCGGCGGCTGGTCCGGATCGGGACCGGGCGAGGGTGTCATGAAGCGGATCCTGCCGGATTCGCATACCGACTTCGTCTTCGCGGTGATCGCCGAGGAGTTCGGTATCATCCTGTGCCTCGCCCTCATCTGCATCTTCGGCTTCATCGTCATGCGGGGGCTCATGCATGCGCTGCGGCGCAAGCAGCCGTTCGAGCGCATGGCGATCGCCGGCCTCTCGATCCAGATCGGCCTGCAGGCCTTCATCAATATGGGCGTGAATCTGCAGCTTCTGCCCGCCAAGGGCATGACCTTGCCGTTCATCTCCTATGGCGGCTCGGCGTTGCTTTCGAGCGCCGTCGTCATGGGCTTCATCCTCGCCCTGTCGCGCGAGCGCGCGGAGCGGAAGGTGACCGTCATGCCGCATTCGAGCTTTGCTGAGCAATTATGAGCGATAAGACCAGGCCGCTGGCCTTGCTGGCCGCCGGGGGAACCGGCGGGCATCTCTTCCCGGCAATCTCCTTGCGGGCCGAGCTGAAAAAGCGCGGCTATGATGTCGCGATCGTCACCGACAAGCGGGCGGGGCAATACGCGGCCGATCTGCCGGCCGACGAACTCCACGCCATCGATGCGGCGACGCTTTCGGCCGGCAATCCGGTGCGCGCCGTCTCCTCCATGTGGAAGCTCTCTCGCGGCGTCCTGCAATCGCGAAAACTGCTGCGGCAACTTGGTGCCGATATCTGCGTCGGTTTCGGGGGCTACCCGACCGTGCCTCCGCTCCTTGCCGCGCGTATGGCACGTGTGCCCGCCCTCGTGCATGAGCAGAACGCGGTTCTTGGCCGTGCCAACAGGCTGCTGGTGAAGGCCGGTGCAGCACTTGCCACCGGGTTTCCCGATCCGAAAGGTGCGGCCTCTGCGAAGCGCCTTGCATTCACCGGAAATCCGGTCCGCGAAAGCGTCATCGACGCCGGCAAGACGACTTATGAGCCAGCCGGCGAGGACGACAGCTTCCGCCTTCTCGTCTTCGGCGGCAGTCAAGGTGCGCGCGCGCTGTCGTCACTGGTGCCGGAGGCGATCGCGCTTCTGCCGCGAGCGCTGCGCGCAAGGCTTCAGATCGTGCAGCAATGCCGGCCGGAGGATCTCGACACGGTGCGGCTTCTCTACGGCCGTCTCGATGTCTCGGCGGAACTTGCCTCCTTCTTTCAGGATCTGCCGGCGAAGATCGGCGCAAGCCATCTCGTCATCAGCCGGGCAGGGGCGTCGACCGTGTCGGAACTCGCCGTTATCGGTCGTCCGGCCATCCTCATCCCTTTCCCGCATGCGATCGATCAGGATCAGGCTGAAAATGCCCGCCTTCTCGCCGATGTCGGCGGCGGCTGGATGATGGAAGAAGGCTCTTTGACCGCCGAAGCCCTTGCCTCGCGGTTGAAGGAGCTGATAGCGCATCCCGACGAACTGGCCGCAGCGGCCGCCGCCGCGAAAAAGGCAGGCCGGCCGGACGCGGCCGAAAGGCTCGCCGATCAGGTCGACGAGCTCGTCAGCCTGACGCGAGGACATCGCCAATGAAAATGCCTTACAACATCGGCCCGATCCATTTCGTGGGGATCGGCGGCATCGGCATGAGCGGCATCGCCGAGGTGCTGATCAATCAGGGTTGTCAGGTCCAGGGTTCCGATGTCTCCGACAGCCCGAATGTCGCCCGCCTGCGCGCCAAGGGGGCCAAGGTGATGATCGGGCATGCGGCGGAGAACCTCGGCGAGGCCGCCGTCGTCGTCGTGTCCTCGGCGATCAAGCGCGACAATCCCGAGCTGAAGGAAGCCCGCGCCAAGGGTCTGCCGGTGGTCCGCCGGGCGGAGATGCTGGCCGAGCTCATGCGGCTCAAATCCGCGGTTGCGATCGGCGGCACGCACGGCAAGACCACGACCACGTCCATGGTGGCGGCGCTGCTCGACGCGGGAGGTCTCGATCCGACCGTCATCAATGGCGGCATCATCAATGCCTACGGCACCAATGCCCGCATGGGCGACGGCGAATGGATGGTGGTGGAGGCGGACGAGAGCGACGGCACCTTCGTCAAGCTGCCGGCCGACGTCGCCGTCGTGACGAATATCGATCCGGAACATCTCGACCATTACGGCTCCTTCGAAAAGGTGCGGGAAGCCTTCATGGCCTTCGTGGAGAACGTGCCCTTCTACGGCTTTGCCGTGATGTGCCTCGATCATCCCGAGGTGCAGGCGCTGGTGAAGCGCATCGAAGACCGGCGCATCATCACCTACGGCTCCAATCTCCAGGCGGAGGTTCGGTTTCACTCGGTGAGCTTCGTGCCGGGTGAATCGCATTTTTCGATCGAGCGGCGCGACCGGCTGACGGGTGAAACGGAGACGCTTTCCGACCTCGTTCTGCCGATGCCGGGCATCCACAACGTCTCGAACGCGACGGCTGCGATCGCAGTCGCCCGGGCGCTCGGCGTCTCGGAAGCGGATGTGCGCAAGGGGCTCGCCTCGTTCGGCGGTGTCAAACGCCGCTTCACGCTGACGGGCACCTGGAACGGCGTCGCCATCTATGACGATTACGGCCACCATCCGGTGGAGATTTCCGCCGTCTTGAAGGCTGCCCGCGCGAGCTGCCGCGGCCGCGTCATCGCCGTCGTGCAGCCGCACCGCTACAGCCGCCTCCACAATCTCTTCGATCAGTTCTGCGCCTGCTTCAACGATGCCGATACCGTCATCGTGGCGGACGTTTATCCGGCAGGCGAAGACCCGATCGAAGGGGCCGATCGCGACAGTCTCGTCGACGGGTTGCGGGCCGGCGGACATCGCGACGTGCGACCGCTTCCGAGCGAAGCCGAGCTTGCCCGCATGATCGCCGATGTCGCGAAGCCTGACGACATGGTCTTGTGCCTCGGCGCGGGCTCGATCTCGAAATGGGCCAATGCTCTGCCGGGCGAGCTCAATGCGCGAGACGAGGCCGCGTGAGCCTCAAGCTCGATCGGCAGGGATTGTGATGCGCGCTCAGGAACTCGAGGGCCTGCTCGAAGGCTTCCGCGGCAGGCTGAAGGCGAACGAGCCGCTCGCGCCGATCGTCTGGCTGCGGGCTGGCGGGCCGGCGGATCTTCTCGCCATGCCGGCCGATGCCGACGATCTCGCCTTTCTTCTGAAAGCTCTGCCCGAAGAGGTGCCGGTGACCGTGATCGGTCTCGGCTCCAATCTCCTCATCCGTGATGGCGGGATCGAAGGCGTGGTCGTGCGCCTCTCCGGCAAAGGGCTGGGTAAGATCGAGGTCGATGGTGATCTCATTCGCGTCGGCACCGCACTTCCCGACAAGCTCTTCGCCAAGGCGGCGCTCGATGCGGGCCTCGGCGGCTTCGCATTCTATCATGGGATACCGGGCGGGCTCGGCGGGGCGCTCAGGATGAATGCGGGCGCCAATGGCGGCGAAACCTGCGATCGGCTGATCGAGGTCGTGGCGCTCGACCGCCAGGGCAACCGCCATGTGCTGACGCAGCCGGAGATGGGCTATTCCTACCGCCACAGCGACGCGCCCAAGGATCTCATCTTCGTCGAAGCGCTCTTCAGGGGTGAGAAACGGCCCGAGGACGAGATCCGAGCCGAGATGGATGCGGTGCAGAAACACCGGGAAGAGGCGCAGCCGATCAAGACCCGCACCGGCGGTTCGACCTTCAAGAATCCACCCGGCCAGCGTGCCTGGGAGCTGATCGATGCCGCCGGTTGCCGAGGGCTGAAGATCGGCGGGGCGCGCGTTTCCGAGATGCATTGCAACTTCCTCATCAACGAGGATGACGCCAGCGCCTACGACCTTGAATTGTTGGGCGAGACGGTGAGGGCGCGGGTCCTAGCCCATTCCGGCGTGCGGCTCGACTGGGAGGTCCGGCGCCTCGGCCGGTTCGGCGAGACGGGCGAGGTCGAGCCGTTCCTGGGTGCCTGAGTGGGCGCCTTTCAAAGAATCGCCGATCCACCTCTTAGTTAACGATTTCTAACCCTTTCGGGTCGAGATTGCGGCTTCGTTCGAATGCGGACCGAGCGCCAGGCGCGTCGGTTGGAGCAGAGGGAGGCGCTGCCGTGACCCGCAACACCCATATCGCCGTCTTGATGGGAGGCTGGTCGTCGGAGCGATCGGTGAGCCTTTCCTCCGGCAAATCCTGTGCCGATGCCCTGGAGGAGCGGGGCTATCGGGTGACGCGCGTCGATGTCGGGCGCGATATCGCAAGAGTTCTCAGCGATCTGCGTCCGGACGTTGCCTTCAACGCTCTGCACGGGCCTTTCGGCGAAGACGGCAAGATCCAGGGCCTCCTGGAAATCCTGGAGATTCCCTACACGCATTCCGGAGTGCTCGCCTCCGCGCTCGCCATGCACAAGGTCAAGGCGAAGACCGTCGTCGCGAATGTCGGCGTGCCGGTCGCAGAACAGCGTGTCGTCACCCGCGAGGAAACGGCGCGCGAACACGTCATGGCGCCCCCCTATGTCGTGAAGCCGATCAACGAAGGCTCGTCCTTCGGCGTGACGATCGTACCTGAGGATCAGGCGCATCCGCCGCAATCACTTTTGGGCGATGCCTGGACCTATGGCGAGGAGGTGCTGGTCGAGCACTATGTCGCCGGCAAGGAGCTCACCTGTGCCGTTATGGGACGGCCGGGTGAGGAGGAGGCCTTCGACGTCATCGACATCGTTCCCGTTGGCCACGGCTTCTATGACTTTGATGCAAAATATCTTCAGGGGGGCTCTAAGCACATTCTCCCGGCCAATCTTAAACCATTTGTTTACCAAAATATCCGCAGGTTCGCTTTGGAGGCGCATCGTGCCATCGGGTGTCGCGGAGTGTCTCGCAGCGACTTCAGGTACTGCGAGGAAAGCGATGAGCTCATCTGGCTGGAAGTGAACACACAGCCAGGCATGACGCCGACCTCCCTGGTCCCGGACATGGCGGCCCATGCAGGCCGCAGTTTCGGGGATCTGGTGACGTGGCTTGTGGAGGATGCATCGTGCCGACGATAGGGACGTGGCTGGCAGATCAGGGGGCTCGGGTCGACGCGTTGAGCGCCGGTCTCGGCCATACCCTGAATCGCGCCGTGCCGCCGCGCCTGCGTCGCATCGTGGAAAAGATGCAGACCGGCCGGCAGCACCATTACGGCCAGGTCGCCGCGATCGGTTTCCTGGGCGCCACCATTCTTTACGGTCTGATCGCCGGCGGTCACATGCTGACGCTGCTCGACCGCACCGTTGCCGCCGCCTTTTTCGGCATTCAGGAGATCCGCATCGGGGGCGAGATCGAAACGCCCGAATCCGCGGTTGTCGATCAGCTCGACATTCGTGGTGGGTCGCTGCTCGGATTTGACGCGAGCGACGCGCGCGAGCGGCTCATCGCGCTGCCCTGGGTCAAAGACGCCGACATCCGCAAATTCTATCCGAACCGGCTCGACATCACGCTCACCGAGCGCACGCCCTTCGCGCTCTGGCAGAACGACGAGGTGATCTCGATCATCGACCGCGCCGGTGTGGTCATCGGGCCGTACAAGGATGTGCGCTTCGCCGCACTTCCGTTCGTCGTCGGCAAGGGCGCAGACAGCCGCGCCGACGGATTCATGACCATGGTGCAGCGGCACCCGTTCCTGGCGGAGCGCATGCGCACGGCGGTGCTCGTCTCGGAGCGCCGCTGGGATCTCGTCACGAAGAACGGCATCACCGTTCAGCTGCCCGAGAGCGGGGTCGACGAGGCGATCGATCGCCTGAAGGCCCTGCAGGACAAGGACGACGTCCTGTCGCGCGAGATCGTCACCATCGATCTGCGCCTCAAGGACCGCATCCGCATCGGCCTTGCGGACAATATGGCCGAAACCGTCATCAAGGAGAATGAATCGGTGATCCGTCGCCTCGCCAAAGCTGGAGGCGAGATTTGAACGCCATCACTGAAAATGCCGGCTCCCGCATCAAGCCGCTGTCGCCACGCCGCACCGCCGTGGTGAGCGTGCTCGACGTCGGCTCGTCGAAGACCACCTGCCTCATTGCACGCCTGAAGCCGCTCGAGGGCGATCATCAGGCGGGCCGCACGCATCACGCCGAGGTGATCGGCTTCGGGCTGACGCGCTCGCGCGGTATCAAATCCGGTGCCGTCGTCGATCTGGAAGAGGCGGAAAAGTCGATCCGGATCGCCGTCGATCAGGCCGAGCGGATGGCCGACATGACGATCGGCTCCGTCATCGTCAACGTGTCGAGCGGACGTCTGAAGAGCGATACGTTTTCTGCCACAGTCGAGTTGTCCAGTTCGGGCGTGTCGGAGATCGATATTCAGCGCGTCCTGGGCGCGGGCTGCGCCAATTCCATCGCCGACGGGCGCGTCGTCGTCCATTCCCTGCCGATCGGCTATGCGCTCGACGGGCACAGGGGAATTGCCGATCCGCGCGGCATGCTCGGCAGCGAGCTCGGGGTGGACATGCATGTCGTCACCGCCGACGAAGCGCCGCTGACGAACCTCGAACTCGCCGTCAACCGCTGCCACCTCGAAGTGGAGACCGTGGTTGCGACGCCTTATGCGTCGGCGCTTTCGGTCCTCGTCGAGGACGAGGCGCAGCTCGGCGTCGCCTGTCTCGATTTCGGTGGCGGCACCACCAGCCTGTCGATCTTTTACGAAGGCCAGTTCATTCACGCGGCCAGCGTTCCGATCGGCGGCAACCACGTCACCATGGATATCGCGCGCGGCCTCTCGACCCGGCTTGCCGATGCGGAGCGCCTGAAGGCGCGTCACGGCTCGGCGCTGCCTTCGATCTCCGACGAGAAAGACATTTTGACGATCCCGCCTGTCGGCGAGGACGAGCGAGACGCACCGAATGCGGTGCCACGCTCGACGCTGACGCGCATCATCCGGCCGCGCATCGAGGAAACCCTCGAAATGGCGCGCACGATGATCGACGAATCGGGATTTGCCGAGATCGTCGGCAAACGCGTCGTTCTGACCGGCGGGGCGAGCCAGCTCACCGGACTGACGGAAACGGCGCGGCGGGTGCTTGGACGCAATGTGCGTCTCGGCCGCCCGCAGCAGGGTGCGAATGCGTTGCCTGAAGCGGTCAAAGGACCGGCCTTCGCGGCGGCGCTCGGCCTTATCACCTATCCCCAGGTCGCCCGCATCGAGCAGTTCCGGACGAGACGTCCGAGCCAGTTCGCGATGACCGGGACGGATGGATACTTCGCCCGCATGGGGCGATGGATCAGGGAGAGTTTCTGACGCGCGGCGCGGGGCCGAGCGGGAATTGAGAATAGGCGTGGGCAAGGCAGATGCCCGACGCGAGGACAGCGGCGAAAGGACAACAGATGGCCATCAATTTGCATATGCCGGATCTTACCGAACTGAAGCCCCGGATCACCGTCTTCGGTGTGGGCGGGGCGGGCTGCAACGCGGTCAACAACATGATCGAAGCAGGCCTGCAGGGCGTCGACTTCGTCGTCGCCAACACCGACGCCCAGGCGCTGACGATGTCACGCGCCGACCGCGTCGTGCAGATGGGCGTCGCGGTGACGGAAGGCCTCGGCGCCGGATCGCAGCCGGAGATCGGGCGGGCCGCTGCCGAAGAAACGATCGACGAGATCAACGACCATCTGACCGGCGCGCACATGGTCTTCATCACCGCCGGCATGGGCGGTGGCACCGGCACCGGCGCCGCACCGGTGGTGGCGCGCGCTGCACGCGATGCCGGTATACTGACCGTCGGTGTTGTCACGAAGCCGTTCCAGTTCGAGGGCCAGCGCCGCATGCGCCTCGCCGAGGCCGGCATCAACGAGCTGACGCAGCACGTCGATACGCTGATCGTCATCCCGAACCAGAATCTGTTCCGCATCGCCAACGAGAAGACGACCTTCGCGGACGCCTTCGCCATGGCCGACGAAGTCCTCTATTCCGGTGTCGCCTGCATCACCGACCTGATGGTCAAGGACGGGCTCATCAACCTCGACTTCGCCGACGTCCGCTCCGTCATGCGCGAGATGGGCAAGGCGATGATGGGCACCGGCGAGGCCTCTGGCGACAAGCGCGCCGTGGAAGCCGCCGAGAAGGCGATTTCCAACCCGCTCCTCGACGAGGTCTCCATGCGCGGTGCGCAGGGTCTTCTGATCTCGATCACCGGCGGCAAGGACATGACGCTGTTTGAGGTCGACGAGGCGGCGAGCCGGGTTCGCGAAGAGGTCGACGGTGATGCCAACATCATCTTCGGCGCGACCTTCGACGAAAGCCTGGAAGGCGTCATCCGCGTTTCGGTCGTCGCCACCGGCATCGACCAGGAACAGCGCCAGTCGGAGAACACCGAGCAGCGCATGCAGGAGTTAAAGCAGCGCCTGAAGAGCGTCGGCGGTCCGGCAGGTCATGCCCGTCAGGCTCCCGAGCAGGTGGCGGCGAAGGCCCCTTCTTTCGAGGAGGCGATGGCGGAGGATCTGGAGCGTGAGCTCGCTGCTCCGCGCCAGCAGCAGGTCGAGCGCCAGGTCGCTGCCGCAGCCGCCGCCGTGCCGCACACGAACCAGCAGCCGCGTGCCGAAGTCCGCCAGGAGAAAGGCATCAAAATCGGCCCGTTTCGCCCCGAACCGTCCCTGATCGCGCCGCGTGATGCGCATGACGAGATGGAGACGCGCGAGGCCCCGGTGCGCCGTCAGGAGGCTTTCGTTCCGCAGGCGGCGGAACGGCCGGAGAGCGTGCAGCCGCGGATGCCGAAGGTGGAGGATTTTCCGGCCATCGCACAGCGGCAGATCCACGCCAGCAGGGGTGCCGCCAATGAGGAAGAAGAGCGCCGTCCGCGTTCTCTCCTGCAGCGTCTGACGCACGGCCTCGCCAAGCACGGCGAGGGCGAGGAAGGCCAGGCTCCGCGTCAGGCTCGCGACATGGAAATCGAGCCGCGGATCGCTGCCGCCCCCGAGCGGGCGCCGGCCCGTCCGTCGGCCGCCGAGACCTTCGGCCGGCCGCAGCAGCGGCGTGCTGTCGAGCAGGCGGCGCGTGGTGGTCTCGATCCGCATGGCCGTCCGGCAGCGGCTGGGCACAGCGAGGACGACCAGCTGGAGATTCCGGCATTCCTGCGGCGCCAGACCAGCTGATGGGCGCCCACAGCCTGTAACGCTCTTGCGGCCCCGGCGTTTTTCGCCGGGGCCGCGTTTTTTGTAAGCTTATGTTTTCATGAGGGAAATCCGAGTAACGCCGGATCTCAAGTCGGTAACAAAAGGTAAGAAAGCTTGATTGGCGAAACTGTGACCGCTGCTGCTAGCTTCCGGCGCGTCGGGTGAGGGCCGGTCCGCTCCGATTCGCGATGCCACCGGCACGACAACATGAAAGATGGCTTGATGACAAAGACCGCTCAGGGCGCCCAAAAGACGCTCCGCAGGGATGCGACACTTACGGGCATCGGCACGCATAGCGGCAAGCCGGTTACGTTGCGGCTGTCTCCTGCCGACCCGGACACGGGTATCGTCTTCGTTCGCCGCAACGAGGCGGGCGAGGATGTTTCCATTCCCGCGCGGTCTTCCTCCGTCGTCGGCACGCAGATGTGCACGATCCTGGGCGACGGAGCCGGACTTTCGGTCGCCACCGTCGAGCATCTTCTGGCCGCGACTTCCGCGCTTTCCATCGACAATCTCGTGATCGAGGTCGATGGCGCCGAAATCCCGATGATGGATGGAAGTGCCGCGGCCTTCGTGGAGGCGATCGACGAGGCCGGTATCGTGGCGCAGCCTGCACGGGCGCGCGCGATCAAGGTGTTGAAGCCGGTCCGCATCGACCTCGGCTCCTCCTGGGCCGAGTTTCTGCCCTATAGCGGGCGTCGCTTCACCGTCGAGATCGATTTCGACTGCCCGGTCATCGGCCGGCAGAAGCATGCGGCCAACATCACCGCGAACAGCTTCCGCCGCGACATCTCGCGGGCGCGGACCTTTGGTTACATGAAGGACGTCGAGGCCTTGTGGGCCAAGGGGCTGGCTCTCGGCTCTTCCCTCGACAACGCCGTGGTGATTGCCGACGACAAGGTCGTCAATCCGGAAGGCCTGCGCTACCCGGACGAATTCGTTCGCCATAAGCTGCTCGACGCGGTCGGCGATCTCGCTCTCGCCGGGGCGCCGATCATCGGCCATTATCGTTCCTATCGCGGCGGCCACAAGGTTAATGCCATGGCGCTTGCGGCGCTTCTGGAAGATCGCTCCGCGTGGAGCTGGCTCGTTTCCTCCGATCCCGCGCCGCGTCGCAGCGAGCAGGCGGAAGGCCTGCCCGGCTATTTCGCCCCCGCCTTCGCTCCCGACCGTTCGTAGCCGTCACCAGATGATGGCGCCATCACCATATGGCAGCCATTTTTGCGTGCTGTGCCCATCGCAGCCGGCCGACATTTGCGATTGCGGTGTGCATGCGGCTTTGCAGTCGGCCTGATCTTCGATAAGGAGGCAGCCCGTGCCCTTTTGCTCCGTGTGGATGCATGACTTTCTCTGAAGCTACCAAGCCCGGGCTGCGCATCGTCGCCGCCAGTCTCCTCATTGCCTCGATCGGCGCTTCGCTCGGGGCCTGCTCGAATTTCGGCGATCGTACGAAGATCATCGAGGAGGAACCGACCATTCCTGCCGACGTCCTCTACAACGAGGGCCTCGCAGCAATGAAGGAAGGGGAGACGACCAAGGCGAAGGAGAAGTTCGCCGAGATCGACAAGCAGCATCCCTATTCGGATTATGCGCGCCGTTCGATGATCCTGTCGGCCTACCTCAACTACAAGCGCGGCAATTACACGGATGCGGTGACCGAGGCGAAACGCTTCGTGACGCTCTTCCCGGCCAGCGATGATGCGGCCTATGCGCAGTACATCATCGCCGAATCATATTACCGGCAGATCCCCGACGTGACGCGCGATCAGGAGATGACGCAGCGCGCGATCCTCGCTTACGGGCAGATCCTCAGCAAATATCCCGATTCGGAATATGCCGATGACGCGCGCCGGAAGATCGAGGTCGGCCGCGATCAGCTCGCCGGCAAGGAGATGCAGACCGGGCGCTACTATCAGGAGCGCGGGGAGTATCTGGCTGCGGTGAACCGATTCAAGTCGGTCGTGGAAGCCTATCAGACCACCCGTCATGTCGAAGAGGCGCTGCATCGTCTGGTCGAGTGCTATCTCGCCCTCGGTCTCGTCGATCAGGCGCAGACGGCGGCCGCGGTGCTTGGGCATAACTTCCCGGACAGCCCCTGGTACAAGGATTCCTACCGACTTCTGGCGGACAAGGGTGTCGAACCGTCGGAAAGCAAGGGATCTTGGATCTCGCGGGCCTTCCGCTCGGGGCAGGCCACCTGATAGCTTCCGGCGGCCATGCTGGCCAACCTGACCATCCGCGACATCGTTCTCATTGAACGCCTGTCGATCGACTTTGCCGCCGGTCTCAGCGTCCTGACGGGCGAGACCGGCGCGGGCAAATCGATTCTGCTCGATTCGCTGGCGCTCGCTCTCGGCGCGCGCGGCGACGCGGCGCTGGTGCGTTCCGGCGCGAACCAGGGGCAGGTGACGGCCGTCTTCGATCTCGTTCCGACGCATGCCGTCATCCGGACGTGCGAGGAGAACGGCATCGACGTCGACGGTCCCCTCGTTCTTCGCCGCCTGCAGTCGGGCGACGGACGCAGCCGCGCCTTCATCAACGATCAGCCGGTGTCGGTTTCGCTCTTGCGCGAGATCGGCCATCAGCTCGTGGAAATTCACGGCCAGCACGACGAACGCGCGCTGGTCGCCCCCGAAGAGCACCGCAGGCTCCTCGATGCTTTCGGCGGGCTGGAACGGGATCGGGCGGAAGTGGCCGGCCACGCCCAGGTGCTGAGAGAAGCGGAGCGGCAGGCCGAAGAGCTGCAAGCCTCCATCGAGGCGGCCGAGCGGGAAGCCGATTTTCTGCGCGCTGCCGTGGAAGAGCTCGAAGCGTTGTCGGCCGAACCCGGCGAAGAGGAACGGCTTGCCGATCGCCGACGGCTTCTCATGCAGGCGGAGAAGGTTGCGGGCGACCTCAACGAGGCGCTGGATATCCTGGGCGGCAACGTCTCGCCCGTGCCGGATCTGGCCGCTCTCATGCGCCGGCTGGAACGCAAGAGCGCCGAGATGCCGGAGGTGATGGACGCGATCGTGGAAGCGATCGGTCAGGCGCTCGACCGGCTTGAAGATGCGCGTTCGGGCCTTGCCGCGGCGGTCACCGAGCTCGGCCATGATGCGGGCGAGCTCGAGCGCGTCGAGGAGCGGCTTTTCGCCATTCGTGCGGCGGCGCGCAAATATCGCTGCGAGGCCGACGCGCTTCCGGGCGTGGCGGCGGATTTTGCGGCGAAGCTCGAAGATTTCGAAAGCGGTCACGACCGGCTGGCGCGGCTGCAGAACGCGGTGCGCGAGGCCGAGGAAAGTTATGTCGCGGCGGCGCGCATTCTGTCGGAGCGACGGGAAGAGGCCGCGCGAGGTCTCGAAGATGCGGTGACTGCCGAACTGCCCGCTCTCAAACTCGAGGCTGCGTCCTTCCACGTGCATCTGCAGCGGGACGATGCGCGGCGGAGTGCGGATGGCTTCGACACGGTGTCCTTCGAGGTCCAGACCAATCCGGGTACGGCGCGCGGGCCCTTGATGAAGGTTGCGTCCGGGGGCGAGCTTGCCCGTTTTCTTCTGGCGCTCAAGGTGGCGCTCGCCGACCGCGGGTCTGCTCCGACGCTCGTCTTCGACGAGATCGATTCGGGCGTCGGCGGTGCAGTGGCCGAGGCGATCGGACGGCGGCTCGCACGGCTTTCAGAGCGCGTGCAGGTGATGTCGGTCACGCATGCGCCGCAGGTTGCGGCCCGCGCCAACGGCCATTTCGTCATCTCCAAGCGCGTGACCGACGAAGGGCGTAAGACGGCGACGGCCGTGACCCGCGTCGAGGCTGGGGATCGGCGCGAGGAGATTGCGCGCATGCTCGCGGGCGCCACGATTACCGACGAGGCGCGGGCGGCGGCCGAACGGCTCATCGTGGGTGAGACGCAAGCCTCTTGAGCTTGGCGCGGCTTTGCGCGACAGGACGGCATGGCACCCCGCTCCAAAAAGTCGTCCGAAGGCGAAGAGGCGCTTGCCGCCGAGCCTGTCGACAAGCTCACCCTCGACGAGGCGCAGGCGGAACTCGCCCGGCTGGCGGCGGAGATCGCCGAGCATGACCGGCGCTATTACGAAGACGATGCGCCTTCGGTTTCCGATGCGGCCTATGATGCCCTCCGGCAGCGCAATGCGGCGCTCGAGGCTCGCTTTCCAGAGCTGAAGCGCAGCGATTCTCCTTCAGAGAAGGTCGGCACAAAACCTTCCGGCCGCTTCGCCAAGGTGCGCCACAGCGTGCCGATGCTGTCGCTCGACAACGCCTTTTACGATGAGGACGTGCACGATTTCGCGGCGCGGATCCGGCGGTTTCTCGGGATGAAGCCGGAAGAGGCGATCGAGGTTCTGGCCGAGCCGAAGATCGACGGGCTGTCGGCCTCTCTGCGTTACGAAAACGGCGTTCTGGTGCGCGGGGCAACGCGTGGCGACGGTACCGAAGGCGAGGACGTCACCGCCAATCTCCGCACCATCGAGGATATTCCCGAACGGCTGCCGAAGGGCGCGCCGGAGGTGATGGAAGTGCGCGGCGAGGTTTATATGAGCCACGCCGATTTCGAAGCCCTCAACCAGCGCATGGAGGAGGCGGGCGACCGCGTCTTCGCCAATCCCAGGAACGGCGCGGCAGGTTCCCTGCGCCAGCTCGATGCCAGGGTGACGGCAAGCCGGCCCCTGCGCTTCTTCGCTTATAGCTGGGGCGAGGTGACGGCGCTGCCGGCGGACACGCAATGGGGCGTGATGGAGGTGTTTCGCGACTGGGGGCTGCCGACCAACCCGTTCATGAAGCTCTGCGCCAATGTCGAAGAGGCGCTCGCGCATTACCGTCATATCGAAGCGGAGCGGGCGTTGCTCGGCTACGACATCGACGGCGTCGTCTACAAGGTGAACCGGCTCGATTTGCAAGAGCGTCTCGGTTTCGTGTCGCGCTCGCCGCGTTGGGCGATCGCGCACAAATTCCCGGCCGAGAAGGCGACGACGGTTCTGGAGGGCATCGAGATCCAGGTCGGGCGCACCGGGGCGCTGACGCCCGTCGCGAAGCTGAAGCCGGTGACCGTCGGCGGCGTCGTCGTTCAGAACGCGACGCTGCACAACGAAGATTACATCAAGGGGATCGGTCGTGACGGCGAGACGATCCGTGACGGCAAGGATATCCGTGTCGGCGATACGGTGACCATCCAGCGGGCCGGCGACGTCATTCCGCAGGTGCTCGACGTCGACCTTTCGAGGCGACCGCAAGACGCTAAGCCTTTCGAGTTTCCGACCCAATGTCCGGAATGCGGTTCCGACGCGGTGCGCGAGCACGATCCCAAGACGGGGCGCACCGATGCCGTGCGCCGGTGTACGGGCGGGCTCATCTGCCCGGCGCAGGCGGTGGAGCGGCTCAAACATTTCGTCTCGCGCGAGGCCTTCGACATCGAGGGACTCGGCTCGAAACAGGTCGAGGCGTTCTGGCGGGACGGTCTCATCATGCATCCCTCCGACATCTTCACGCTTTCCGAGCGCGACGAGCGCTCACTCAAGAAGCTCAAGGATCGCGAGGGGTGGGGCGAGACGAGCGTGCGCAATCTCTTTGCGGCGATCGACGAGCGGCGGCAGATTTCGCTCAACCGCTTCATCTATGCGCTCGGCATTCGCCATGTCGGCGAAACCAACGCCAAACGCCTGGCGCGCCATTACGGGACCGTCGAGGCTTTCCTGGAGGGAGCCCGCGCGGCAACGGATCAGGAAGGTCAGGCCTGGCAGGAGCTCAACGACATCGACGGCATCGGGCCGGTGGTGGCAGAGGCTATCGCCCAGTTCTTCGGCGAAGAGCACAATCTTGATGAGATCGAGCGGCTCCTGCGCGAGGTGACGCCGGAAGAGGCGGAGAAGGTCGCCTCGGCTTCGCCCGTCGCCGGCAAGACGGTCGTCTTTACGGGCTCACTCGAAAAGATGACCCGCGACGAGGCCAAAGCGATGGCGGAGCGCCTTGGTGCCAAGGTGTCGGGATCCGTCTCCGGCAAGACCGATCTCGTGGTCGCCGGCCCGGGCGCCGGCTCGAAGCTCAAAAAGGCCGCCGATCTCGGCGTCGAAGTCATCGACGAGGATGGCTGGTTCAAGCTCATCGGTGAGTAAGAGCGCCAGCGGATAAAAGCGTCAGCGGACGGCGCGGCCCGGATTTTCGTCCGGAGAGGTGCTGCGCCGCCCGCAAAGCCTGTCTTGTCGTGTCAGGCTGGCCGGCAGGTCGGCTGCCTCGCCGGCACCTGACCCGGCCAGTCGATGGGCATGAACAGCGCCGTCTTGAAGAGAAGCGCGTGAGGCTGCGATGGCGCCGGCTGGTCGCTCGACAGCATTTTCGCGGCCACCTTGTCGACGTCGGCCGGATTGATGCCGATATCGTTGAGAAGGTCGGGCGAGAGGCCCCGAAGCTCGTGCGCGGCATTCCGCTTGCGGCGGGCGCGGAGAAGGTGCTGGATGAATTTCATTCATTGCCTCCATGAACAATGATCAGCCTTGCCTTCTGGCTGTGCCGATCGACTGAGGCTAAGGTAGTCGGACTGGCGCGGTTATTCGAACGCGCAGAATGCATGACAGCCTGAATGAGATTCATGTGAGGCGCTATGGATGAGACGAGGCTCACGGCATTGCCGCCCTTGCACGCTTTGAGAAGCTTCCATGCGGCGGCCCAGTGCGGACGCTTTCGCGACGCCGCGAGCGCTCTCGGGCTGACGGAATCGGCGATCAGCCACCAGGTGCGCAAGCTCGAGGATTATCTCGGGGTGCGGCTGTTCGAGAGGCGGGGCAATGCGGTTCAGCTCACGGCTGCCGGTGCGAGCTATTTTGAGGATATCGATCCGCCCTTTGCCGCCATCCGTCGGGCGACCGAAAGGCTTGCAGGGCCCGGTGGGCGCGTGACGCTCACCCTGCCAACCTCGCTCGTCACGATGTGGCTGATCCCACGGCTGATGGAGCTCGAGGCGGCGCTGCCGGAGATCAAGCTGCAGCTTGCGCCGTCCAACCGCATCATCGATCTGAAGCGGGAACAGATCGATCTCGCCCTGCGGCACGGGAAGGGGAGCTGGCCCGGCATCGCCTCGGTGCATCTTTTTAACGAGCAGACTTTTCCGGTCTGCAAGACCGGCCTTTTGCCGAAGAACGCCGATCCGCAGGAGGCGCTGCGATCGGTCCGCCTCATCGTCAACGCCTTCCACAAGGAAGAATGGGTGGAATGGGCGCAGGCGCGTCAGATCGAGCCGCCGTCACTCGACAATGCGATGGTTTTCGACGGCACCGAACAAATCATCGAGGCGGTGGCGGGCGGCGTCGGGCTTGGCATCGGACGCCGGCCGATGATCGATCGCTGGATTGATGACGGCCGGGTGGAGGCGCCTTTCGGCACGGCCGATGAAAGCGGCTACGCCTATTATCTTGCCTGGCGCGACGATACCGAGCTCAGCGTCCCAGCGCGCCAGGTGGCACGCTGGTTCGTTGCGGCCTGCAAGGGCGCGAAGGCCGCTGAGGCGATGTTCGCGCCGGCCGCCGCTTAGCGGACGATCGGGCGGCAGGAATTCTCCAGGAACTTGCGTTCCGCATCGGTGTAGTGCGGCCAGAAGGAGAGGCTTGCCCGCACCCGCGCGTGATACAGATCGAGCCAGGCGATCTCGGCGGCCGTCAGAAGTGCCGGCGAGATCAGGCGGCGGTCGATCGGCGCGAACGAAATCGTCTCAAAAGAGAGCATCGGCCTGTCGCCGCCGACCGGAACTTTTGGCTCGCGCACCACGATCAGGTTTTCGATGCGGATGCCGAAATCGCCCGGGCGATAATAGCCCGGCTCGTTGGAGACGATCATGCCCGGTTCCAGCGCCACATGGCCGCTCTTGGCGATGCGCTGCGGGCCCTCATGGACGGCGAGGAAGGAGCCGATGCCGTGGCCGGTGCCGTGATCGAAATCGAGACCGGGCTGCCACAGAGGGGTGCGTGCCAGGACGTCGAGCTGGGCGCCTGAGGTGTCCTTCGGAAAGTTCGCCATGGCAAGCGCGATATGGCCCTTGAGGACGCGCGTGAAGCGGTCGCGATAGAGCGTCAGGCGATCGGATGACGCTTCGCCCACGAGCACGGTGCGAGTGATGTCGGTCGTGCCGTCGCGATACTGGGCGCCGGAATCGATGAGATAGAGCTCTCCCGCCTCAAGCGTGCGGTTGCTCTTTTCGGTCACGCGGTAATGGTTCATCGCCGCGTTCGGTCCGGTCGAGGAGATGGAATCGAACGACACGTCTTCGAGCTTGGAGCCGTCGAGCTCCGCCGTCTCGGTGCGGATCTCTTCGAGCTTCTTCGCCGCGTCGATCTCGCTCACGCTGCCGGCCGGCTGAACGTCGAGCCAGGCAAGGAAGCGGGTGACGGCGACGCCGTCGCGAATATGCGCGGCGCGACTGCCGGCGATTTCGGCGGCGTTCTTGCGGGCCTTGGGAAGCGCGATCGGGTCGGAGGCTTCGACGATCTCGGCGCCGCCTTCCTCGACGAGCAGCGCGACGGCTTCGGCCGAGCCCGCCGCGTCGTAAAGAACCTTCGTGCCCTTGCCGAGGGCGCGCAGGGCGTCGGCGAATTCGCCCGGCTCGTGCAGGCCGGCGAGATCTGCCAGCGCGTCACGCACGGCATTGGAGAGCTTGCGCCCGTCGATGAAGAGATCCGGCGCCTTGTCCTGGTGGACGATCGCGAAGGAAAGCGCGAGCGGCGTGTGCGGAACGTCGCTGCCGCGAATGTTGAACAGCCAGGCGATCGAGGAGGGATCGGTCAGGACGACCGCCTGTGCCCGGCGCTTGGCAAGCGCTTCCTTCTGCTCGGCGATCTTGTCAGCCGCGCTGCGTCCGGCGAGTTCGTCGGGGTGCAGACGGACGGCGCCCGTCGGCGTGTCGGGACGATCGCTCCAGGCGAGATCGATCGGATTCTCCGAGAGGGCGACGAGTTCGGCGCCGGCGTTTTCGAGCTTCGCCGCCATCGAGCGGCGCTGGCTTCGCGTCGTGAGCCAGGGATCGAAGCCGATGCGGTCGCCTTCCTTGATCTTTTCGACGAGCCAGTCGGTCGGGCTCTTGTCGCCGATGAAGACGACCTCGAAGGCCGCCTTGTCGACCTGTGCGGCCGCCTGAACGGTGTAGCGGCCGTCGACGAAGAGCGCCGCCTCGTCGGCCAGCACGATGGCGGTGCCGGCCGATCCGGTGAAGCCCGTCAGCCAGGACAGCCGCTCGGCCGAGGGCGGCACGTATTCGCTCTGGTGCTCGTCGGCCCGCGGAACGATGAAGCCCGCGAGATTCTGCTCTTTGAGAGCGGTGCGCAGCGCTGCCAACCGTTCAGCCGAATGGGTGGCGTCGCTCTTGTCGTCATAGGTTTGAAACATGGCTTTCCTTACCAGCGGGCGCCGTCACGCGCCACTCTCCGCAGAGCTGCGACAGGCGAGGGGCTGACATGCGGCTGACGGCATTTTCGATTGCCGCGTCGAGGCGTATCTCACTCTCGAAAGCGCAACCGGGACTTGTGCACCATGTCTCTCACCTTCGACCAGAGCGGTCATCTCGCACATCGGGCCAGACCAGCGCTGTGGCGGCGTATTCTGGATCGTCTGATGGCGGCACGGCTTGCCGAAGCGCAGCACGCGGTCAACGTCTGCCTGTCGAAGCTCGATGATGACGAGCTTGCACGTCTCGGTTATCGCCGCAGCGACCTTGCGGCGACGCGCGACCGCGCGTCGCGGTTCTGATTTTCGTTCCGAGCCATTCCTTCGGACTCGATCAGATGCGGTGAGACAGGACGAGCACGCTCCACTCGCCGAAGCGTCGATGTGTCTCCAGAGCAAAGCCCTGATTGCGGTAGGCCGCCATAACGCGTGAGGCCTGTGTGTTGAGAATGCCGGAGAGCACGATGACACCGTCGGCTTCGCTGGCGCGTCCCATTGCCGGCGCGAGCGCGATCAGAGGCGCGGCCAGAATATTGGCGACGATCAGATCGTAAGGCGCGCAGGCGGCGATCCTCGGATGGCCGAGCCCTGTGGCGGTCATCGTCTCGACGAGATGGCCGACGCCGTTGAGATGGGCGTTTTCAGCTGCGATCTCGACGGCGATCGGATCGATGTCGGAGGCGAGAACGGGTTCACGCAAGAGTTTCGCGAGCGCGATCGCCAGGAGCCCCGTGCCGGTGCCGACGTCGAGAGGCCGGTCGAAGCGGCGGACTTTCACCAGTTCGTCCAGCGTCTCCAGGCAGCCGAGCGTCGTTGCATGATGACCGGTGCCGAAGGCCTGGCCGGCATCGATCTCGATGCCGGTCCGCCCGGCCGGAACGGCGCCGCGATCATGGGCGCCATGAACGATGAAACGCCCGGCAGGGACGGGCGCGAGCCCTTTCAGGGATTGGGCGACCCAGTCGGTCTCCGGCAGGATTTCGATGTCGAACTTCGTCGCGTCGGCGCCGAGCGCGTCGCTCAACCTCGTTTGGAGGGGGCCGAGCTCGTCTCCTTCCAGATAGAGTTCGACCTGCCAGTTCGGACCGGCCTCGCTCAAGGCGACGACGCCGCCTTCCTCTTCAAACGCCGCGTCGAGCCGATCCGAGAGAAGCTCCGCTTCCTCCCGGCTGCCGGTGAAACTGATACGTGCCGTCATGTCTTGGCTTTGTCTGTCTCTCGCTGGACCTTGCGACGCACGGATTTTTCCGTCGTGCGGTCCTGGTTTTCTGTCTCGGGCGGCACCATCGCTAGGATGCGCCCGGCATTGGAGGCGGCACGCTCCTGCGCCTGTTCGGCGAAGAAGAGGCTGCCGTCGGCTGCGACATACAACAGAATCTCCAGATCGTCGCCGCGCTCGTTGCGATAATCCTCGAAGGTGTATTCCTTCGTAAGCGGGGTCGATTGGATCGTCCAGCCGCTCGACAGGCGCCGCTCGAGCTCCCAGTAGGACGCTCCGGACGCAAGCAGGGGCCGGCCGCCGACGGTGACGGCCATGTTCTTCTTGCTGCCGGAGTCTTCGTCGCGCTGACGTCCGATCTGAAAGACGTCGGTGCGGCCGAAATGCGGGCCGAAGTCCGTGCAGACGAGGGCGTTGTAGGCATCGTTGTCGGTCGCCGCGATGAGATAGTCGTAGCGGTTGAACTCGACGGAGAATTCCGCGGGCTCTGAGAGGATCTCGCCGTAATAGGTCGGCGTCTCCGTCTGCCGCAGAAGGCGCAGGCGCGACCAGTTGCGATCGGCCACCATCGTCGGGATCTTCATCTCCTTGAGACGGGCCGTCAGCGCCTTGGTGAAGTTCGATGCGCCGACGACGAGGATTCCCGAGCGCCTGTCTGCTGCAAGACCCAGGTGGCGCGCCACCCAGGGGAGTGTGAAGCCGTGGACGACGACGGTGACGAAGACGAGGGCGAAGGTGATCGGCACCATTAGCGGGCCATCGTCGATGCCGATCGCCGCAAGCTCCGTTCCGAACAAACCCGCGACCGCCACCGCCACGATACCGCGCGGGGCGATCCAGCCGACGAGAAGCCGCTCGGAAAGCTTGAGCCCGCTGCCGATCGTCGCCACGAGCACGGAGAGCGGCCGGACGACGAGAAGCAGAACGACGATGAAGGCGGCGAGGCGCCAGTTGAGCGCGGTGAGATCCGCCCAGGTGAGCGTTGCCGTGAGCAGCACGAAGACGCCCGAGACGAGGAGGACCGTCATCGTCTCCTTGAAGCGCTTCAGTTCGTCGAGGCTCGCAATGCGGGAATTGCCGAGCGTGATGCCGAGCACCGTCACCGCGACGAGGCCGGCTTCGGCCACCAGAAGGTCGGTTGCGGCATAGGCGACGAGAACGGCCGCCAGGATGAGCGGGACTTTCAGGTATTCCGGCACCCAGCCACGGGAGAAGACGGTGACGAGAACGCGGCCGAGAAGATAAGCGCCGGCCAGCGCCACGACGGCCGCCGCGCCAATCGACATGGCGAATTCGGCGAAAGCCTGCTCGTGATGGTTGATGAGAATGACTTCGAAGGCCAGGACTGCAAACAGGGCGCCGATGGGATCGTTGATGATGGCTTCCCAGCGCAGAAGGGATGCCGGCCGCTGGGCAAGCCGGGCCTGGCGCAGCAGCGGCATGATGACGGTCGGACCCGTGACCACGAAGAGGCCGGACAGAACCGTTGCCGTCGGCCAGCTGAGATCGCCTACGAAATGGGCGGCGAGCGTGCCCAGCAGGAACGCCAGCGGGCCGCCGACCAGCACGAGCCGCCGCACCCCCATCGAGGTTTCGCGGATTTCGTGGAAATGCAGCGTCAGGCCGCCTTCGAAAAGAATGATGGCGACGGCGACCGCGATGATCGGGCGCAGAAAATCGCCGAAATCCGATTCCGGATCGATGAGGCCGAGACCCGGGCCGATCAGAAGGCCCGCGAGCGACAGGACGACGATCGCCGGCAGGCTGAAACGCCAGGAGAACCATTGGGCGGCAATGCCGGTGGCGCCGATCAGCGCAATCTCGGTGATGATGTCGTGCATGGACCCGGCTCTGCGCTGGAAGAGCGGGATTAAAGAGCAGCTGCGGCTGCTTTCAAGCGCCGTTTGCGCAACTTTCGTCGAAAGTCACTCGCGCAGAGGGTGTCCGGGCAGCGTGAGCCAGCCTCCTCAGGTCGCCTCGACAAAACTGTCGACCACGCGCTTGCGGCCGGATTTTTCGAAGTCGATCGTGAGCTTGTTGCCGTCGATCGTGTGGATGGTGCCGTAGCCGAATTTCTGGTGGAAGACGCGCTCGCCGACCGAATAGCGGCTCTTGCCGCCGATCACCGACTTCGCAACGAGCTCTCCTTCGAGTGTCGTCGGGCCGCGGCCGGTGCGGTTTCTCGGATCGGCGCGATCGCGGTTCGACTTGGCGCGCTGCCATCCCGGCGTCCGATAGGCGGAATCGAACGGCTCCATCCGCTCGAAGCGTGAGCCGCCATAGCCGCCCGATCCGTAATGACCGGCACCGCCATAGCCGCCGTAGCTTGCGGGCTCGGCCACTTCGACGTGGTCTTCCGGCAGATCGTCGATGAAGCGCGAGGGCAGGGTGGACTGCCACAGGCCATGCACGCGGCGATTGCCGACGAACCAGATGGTGGCGTGGCGGCGGGCGCGCGTGAGGCCGACATAGGCGAGGCGACGTTCCTCTTCGAGGCCGGCCTTGCCGCTCTCGTCGAGGGCGCGCTGGTGCGGGAAGAGGCCTTCCTCCCAGCCGGGCAGATAGACGACGTCGAATTCGAGCCCTTTGGCCGAATGCAGCGTCATAATGGAGACGGCTTCTTCCGTCTCGCCGCCCTCGGTGTCCATGACGAGCGAGACATGTTCCAGGAAGCCGCCGAGGGAATCGTATTCACCGAGGTTGTTGACGAGTTCCTTGAGGTTCTCGAGCCGGCCCGGAGCTTCCGGCGAACGGTCGCGCTGCCACATTTCGATGTAGCCGGATTCCTCCAGGATGATTTCGGCGAGTTCCGGATGCGGCGTGTGCTCCAGCATCTCCGACCAGCGCGCGAAATTTCGAACGAGATCGCCGAGCGCCTGGCGCTGGCGCGGCTTGATCTCTTCGGTTGCCGCCAGCTCTCCGGCCGCCGCGAGAAGCGGGATGTCGCGGCTGCGTGCATGAGAATGGATGAGCTGTATGGTGGCCGCGCCGAGGCCGCGCTTCGGCGTGTTGACGATGCGCTCGAAGGCGAGCCCGTCGGCCGGATTTTGCGTGACGCGCAGATAGGCGAGCGCATCGCGGATTTCCATGCGCTCGAAGAAGCGCGGGCCGCCGATGACACGATAGGGCAGGCCGAGCGTGACGAAGCGGTCTTCGAATTCGCGCATCTGGAAGGACGCCCGCACCAGGATGGCGATCTCATTGAGGGAGATGCCCTGGCGTTGTTTCCTTTCGATGTCTTCGCCGATCGAGCGGGCCTCTTCGGAGGAATCCCAGCCGGAGGCGACCATGACCGGCGCGCCCATCTCGTCGGTTGCTGGAAACAGCGTCTTGCCGAGACGGCTCTCGTTCTGGGCGATGAGGCATGACGCGGCGGCGAGGATATGGCCCGTCGAACGGTAATTGCGCTCCAGGCGGATCACCTTGGCGCCGGGAAAATCGTGATCGAAGCGCAGGATGTTGGCGACTTCGGCGCCGCGCCAGCCATAGATCGACTGATCGTCGTCACCCACGCAGCAGATATTGGCGCGCTCGCCTTCCGGACGCTGGGCGAGGAGGCGCAGCCAGAGATATTGTGCGACGTTGGTATCCTGATACTCGTCGACGAGAATGTAGCGAAAGCGCTGCTGGAAGCTTTCGAGCACATCGGGATGCTCGCGGAAGAGCCGCACGCATTCTGTCAGAAGATCGCCGAAATCGACCGCATTCAGCGTCTTCAGACGCTCCTGATAGGCGGTGTAGAGCTCGCGCCCGCGCCCGTTGCCAAAAGCGTAAGCGTCGGAATCCGGAATCTTGTCAGGCGACAAGCCGCGGTTCTTCCAGCCATCGATGAGGTTGGCGAGCTGGCGCGCGGGCCAGCGCTTGTCGTCGAGACCGGCGGCCTGGATCACCTGCTTCATCAGCCGGATCTGATCGTCGGTATCGAGGATGGTAAAATCGGAGCGCAGGCCGACGAGTTCGCCATGGCGGCGCAGGATCTTGACGCCGATCGAGTGAAAGGTGCCGAGCCACGGCATGCCTTCCGTCTGTTCGCCGCCGATCAAGGCGCCGATCCGCACCTTCATCTCGCGCGCGGCCTTGTTGGTAAAGGTGACCGCGAGGATTTGCGAGGGAAAGGCGCGGCGTGAGGCGAGGATGTGCGCGATGCGCGTCGTCAGAACCCGGGTCTTGCCTGTGCCGGCGCCGGCGAGCACAAGAAGCGCGCCTTCCGTCGTCTCCACCGCATCGCGCTGCTCGGGATTGAGGCCTTGCAGGTAGCGCGCGGGAGCGGAGACCTGCGCCGCCTGGGCGCGGGCCGCGATCCCGCCCGGCCGCGGCGCGGGCGTCTGCGGGTCGAACAAGGGATCGTCGTGTCGGTCGGCGTTTGAATGGGTCATCAGGTTTCGATTCGCTTAAGCCCAAGATAGGGCAACGATCCCTGTCTTGCGAGGCGATGGCCTGGCTGCGGGATTGTACTGCTGTTCTTGTCTCGTTCTCTGCGTCTGCCGACCAAGTCGCAAGGGGGCTGTGCAAAAAAATGCGTGTTGCTTGCCTCAGCTCTTGCTCATGATCGAACCGTGAGGATGGAGCCGACGAAACTTCCGAGCTTCTTCGTCGGCCCACCTCCTGCGAGGTTGAGGGCTTGGGGGGAAAGACATGCCTGTGGAACTTGAAGGAGGATGCTCCTGCAAGGAGGTGCGTTACCGGCTGACATCGCGACCGATGTTCGTGCATTGCTGTCATTGCAGCGATTGCCAGCGGGAGACGGGCAGCGCTTTCGTCCTCAACGCGCTCATCGAGCGCGACCGGATCGAGCTTTTCAAGGCAGAGCCGGTCGTCGTGACGCTGCCGACGGCGAGTGGGCTTCCTCATGACGTCTATCGCTGCCCGAACTGCCAGATTGCGCTCTGGAGCGATTACGGACGCCGCGGAATCTTGAGCTTCCTGCGGGTCGGAACGCTCGATAATCCGCATGTGCTCGTGCCGGACGTGCACATCTACATGCGCTCGAAGCTCCCGTGGCTCGAATTGCCGGCGGGTGTCCCGGCTTTTGAGGAATATTACGATCTCGAGGAGGTGTGGCCGACCGCCAGCCTGGCGCGCCGAGATGCGCTTCTCAAGACAGCCTAGCGAACTGATCCGCCTTCCTCTGCATTGGGGTTGAGAAACCCAAGAGCGGAGACATCGCATGGCAACGCACGATCTCGATCTCAGCGTCGCAGTCGAATCCTATGATTTTGAACCTTCGAGCGGCATTCCCAACAGCAAGCTGCCGACGCTCGTCTATCGCGGCGGTCTCGACGAGCCGGTCCGTATGGCCGGGGCGGCCGACACGATCCTGAAGCGAAATATGTGGCAGGGCGTGTGGGTCTGGTCGATCTATCCGTTCTGGCATTTCCACACCAAGGGGCATGAAGTGCTCGCGTGTGTGTGCGGCTCGGCCCGCGTCGGGCTTGGCGGCGATGACGGTATCGAAACCGATCTCAATGCGGGCGACGTGGTCGTCATTCCCGCCGGCGTCGGCCACAAAAAGCTGTCGGCAACAGAGGATTTTTCGGTCGTCGGCGCTTATCCGCCGGGGCAGGAGGGCGACATTACCAAGCCCGAAGAGATCGATTTCGAGGACGCCAGGAAGAAGGCCGCAAGCGTGCCGCTTCCCGACACCGATCCGATCTATGGGCGGGAAGGTCCGCTCTTTCAGTATTGGAAAGCCGGTACAGCGGAGGTGGGCGCCGACGCCTCTGCGGAGCATGAAGAGCCCGCCGAAGGCGAAGAGGCGCGCGATGCCTCTGACATCCATGAAGAGACGCGCGACACCGACAAGTCCGGCGCGACCAGCGAGAAATAGAACGAAGCTTGAGCGTCAGCCGTTCGGCGGGCGCAACGCTCCGCAAAAACACCGCGCTCCCAAAAAAATGCCGCCCGCAGAGTGCGGACGGCATCTTTCAAACCCTAAGAGGGTTTTAGCTTAGTTCGACTGAGCCGGTTCGCCGGTCGCCGGGGCACCGCCGGTGCTGGTGCCCATGCCGCCGCTCTCAGTCTGCGACTGCTGGGCCGCGGCATCAGCCTGCGCCTTCTGGTCGTCGAGGTCGACGAAGTCCGGAGCGGCTTCAAGCGCCTCCTTCGAGCCGTCGATCACGAGGTGCAGGTCGCCATCTTCATCGGTCTGCACGTCGATTTCACTGAACTTGACGGCGACATCTTTCTCACCGATGCCGAGGAAGCCGCCGACGCCGATGATCGCGCCGTCAACTCCGCCGTCCTTCGTGAAGAGGAGGTCGTTGATGTCGCCCACCGCCTCGTCGCTCTGATTGTAGACGGTCTGGCCGATATAGCTGCTCGCCTGGATCTGGTCTTCGCTCTGCTCGGTGAGGAAGACGGACGAGTCCATCGGCTTCGCAGGAGCTTCAGCGGTCTCGCCGGCCGGGGCGCTCATGCTGTCGTTCGGCTGCGCTTCCATCTCGCCGGCAGGCGCCTTGTCCTGGCTTGCCGGCTGTTCCGCCATCGGCTGGTTGGTGGTGTCGGTGTCATTCGACTGCGCCATCGCGCCGGTCGCCATCATTGCCGAGATGGCCGTCGTTGCCAAAAGCTTCTTCAACATTCTCACTCTCCCTGTTGGGGGTTCGCCTGGGTGGCGGCTCGCCCCGTGTGTGTAGTGGGAGGGCAATGCCCTGGCGGCTGAAGGGTTCGTTCAAATAACGTTGCGAAAGGCTCGCAAAATGTGATCGCTTCGGACGGAACCGTTTCGGCACATGGTCAACGTTTTTTCGGCCGCTTCCCCTTCCGCTCCGCCGTGCCGGGCATGGGAGGGAGAGGGATGTCTGGGTCTGCTCGGTTGGCTGATCGCTTTTGGGGGCGCGGACGAGGGCGCATGGGAGAAAGCCGGCGCGCAACCTTGACCTTGCGGCTTGCTTGGGTGCAGGAGACGGGGGCTTCCCGGTGCCCGCGACAGATTAACCTCTTGTTCTTCTCAGTGTGACGCTCCGTTCGGAAGCGGCACCCGAGATAGAAAGAAGCGAGATCGTGACCGACACTCCGGCCGAGGCGAAGCCGACAAATTCAGCGCCAGTTTCCGCGTCCGGTACGGAAGAAGAGAGCCAGGAACGCGTCTTGAGCGCTCCCGCATTGTGTGTGGTCGCGTTCACAATCGGTGTGGTGGCTGCCGTCGGGGCAGTGCTTTTTCGCTACATGATCGCCTTCGTGCACAATCTGGCGTTCAACGGCCGCATCGGCTTTTTCTATGATGCCAACCATTTCGAGGCGGCGAGCGTCTGGGGCCCGTTCATTATTCTCGCGCCCGTCATCGGCGGCCTCATCGTCGTCTTTCTGGTGAAGACGTTTGCGCCGGAGGCCAAGGGTCACGGCGTTCCGGAAGTGATGTACGCCGTCTACCACAACAACGGGAATGTGCGCGGCGTCGTGGCGATCGTGAAATCGATCGCTTCCGCCATCTCCATCGGCAGCGGCGCTTCGGTCGGCCGCGAAGGGCCGATCATCCAGATCGGTGCGTCCTTCGGCTCGACGATTGCGCGGACGTTGAAGCTGCCGCGTTGGCAGAAGATCACGATGCTTGCCGCCGGCGCCGGCGCCGGCATCGCGGCCACGTTCAACACGCCTCTCGGCGGCGTGCTGTTTGCGGTGGAACTCCTGCTGCCGGAGGTGAGCGGGCGCACCTTTCTGCCGGTCGTCGTGGCGACGGCGACGGCGACCTATATCGGACGCATCGCGCTTGGCCTCGATCCGGCATTCTTCGTGGCGCTTTCGGCCGTCGATCCCCAGCACGCGATCAATCTCGCCGAGCTCGTCGGCTTTGCCGTCCTCGGTCTCCTTGCGGGCGTCGCCTCCTGGGCGTTCATCCGCTTCCTCGCCTTCTGCGAGGATTTCTTTCCGAAACTGCCGGGCAACGATTACACGCGCAACATCATCGGCATGACGCTGATCGGGCTGCTCGCCTACGGCTTTTTCGTCACGACGGGGCAGTACCATACGGCCGGCGTCGGCTATGCCACGATCCAGTCGATCGTGAGCGAGAGCAATTACAGCTACACGCTCTTCCTTCTCGTCGCCCTGTTGATCGGCAAGCTGGTGGCGACGAGCGTCAGCCTCGGCGCGGGCGCCTCCGGCGGTGTCTTTTCTCCGTCTCTCTTCATCGGTGCGACGCTCGGCGGCGCCGTCGGCGCGCTCGGCGCGTGGCTCTTCCCGGGCGAGGGCTTCAACATGGCGGAGTTTGCCGTCGTCGGCATGGGCGCGCTCGTGGGCGGTGCGACCGGGGCCTCGATGACGGCGATCGTCATGATCTTCGAAATGACGCGCGACTATAATGTCATCGTCCCGCTGGTGCTGGCGGTGGCGCTGTCGGTCGGCGTGCGGCGCTGGTTTATTGCGGCCGACATTTACACGATCAAGCTGCGCAATCGCGGCCGTCCGATTCCGTCGGTGCGCCACACCAATATGTATCTGGTGCAGCAGGCGCGCGATCTGATGAACCGCAATTTCGTCGTGCTGCCTGCGGCGACCAGCGTGCGGGATGCGATCAAGCTCGTCGGCGAGGAAGGGCAGCGCAGGCATGTCGTCGTCAGCGAAGATGGCCGTATCGTCGGGTATGCCCGCTTCGGCTCGGTTCTCTATGCGCCGTCGATCCGAGCCGATCAGACGCTCGCCGACATCATCTCCGACGATTTCGTCGTCGCGCCGGAAAACAACATTCTCAATTCCATCATCACGCGCATGAACCGGCGCGCACGCTCCTTCGCGATCGTCGTGCGGGCGGGCGTGGTGGTGCCGCGTCCGGAGGATGTCGTCGGTATCATCGATTCTCCGGAGATCGCCGGGGCGGTCATCCGCAATCACTATTCCTGATCGCCTGACAAATTGATTCAGCCCTCGATCCCAGAGGGCTGATCCATCAGCGTTTATCGAGAGTGATCGCGGCGCCCGCGCTTTCCGGCCAGGGGAGTTTTCGGTGGGCCTCGAAGGTCGCGTCGATCTTTGCCCGAATGTCCGGCGGGAAAGCGGCCGCCCGCCGTGCGGTCATATCCACATGCAGATGCAGGTGCTCCGACGTGGCGGCCACAAAGCCCTCGTCCGCATCACGGAGTTCCATGTAACTGCGCACCCGCTTGTCGTCGGCGGAGAGGAGCTGCCAGGTCGCGGCGACTTTCGCGCCGGCTTTGAGTTCGCGCAGATAGCGCACATGCATTTCGACTGCGAAGAAGGAAGCGTCATGGGCCCGCCGGTAATCGGGGCCGAGGCCGAGAGCTTCGAAGGCTTCGTCGATGCCGCGATCGAAAAGCAGGACGTAATACGCGACATTCATATGGCCGTTGTAATCGATCCAGGCGTCCTCGACGGTCTGTGTCGTCGCCTGGAACGGAGCCTCAATTGTCCTGGACATAAGCCACCTTTTTTCGCATTGCAGGGGATAGTCGCGCCGCCCGAGAGCCAGCGCGGCAACTTGTTATGCTTTCAACAAGCTTGAGGATTTGCTCCGGCATCGGGAGCCGAATATGGCCATCGCAGACGCGCTTTCTCGCAACGAAGACGGTATTGCTACCGCGCTTGATATTCTCGCACAGCGTTTTGGGGAGCGCTTTTCCACCTCCGCCGCGGTTCGTGAGCAGCACGGCCACACCACGACGTGGATCACCAATCAGCCCCCCGACGGCGTGGTCTTCGTGCATTCCACCGAAGAAGTCGCCGAAGTGGTGCGCGTCTGCGCCGAGCATCATGTGCCGATCATCCCGTTCGGCACCGGATCGTCTCTCGAAGGCCATCTCAACGCCCCGGCGGGCGGCGTCTCGATCGACCTCTCCGCGATGAACCGAATCCTTGCCGTGCATCCCGAAGATCTCGACTGCGTCGTCGAGCCGGGCGTCACGCGCAAGCAGCTGAACGAGCATTTGCGCGATACCGGGCTTTTCTTCCCGATCGATCCGGGGGCGGATGCGAGCCTCGGCGGCATGGCCTCGACGCGCGCCTCCGGCACCAATGCGGTTCGCTACGGTACCATGAAGGACAATGTCCTCAACCTCACGGCGGTCATGCCGGATGGTGCAATCGTGCGCACGGCGCAGCGGGCCAAGAAGACCTCGGCCGGTTATGATCTGACCCGGCTTCTGGTGGGGGCGGAGGGCACGCTCGGCGTCATCACGGAATTGACGTTGCGGCTGCAGGGAATCCCCGAGGCGATCTCGGCCGGCGTGTGCAGCTTTCCGGATGTGGAATCGGCCTGCAACACCGTCATCGCCACCATCCAAAGCGGCATTCCCATGGCGCGGATCGAGCTCCTCGATACGCTGCAGATGCGCGCGTGCAACGCCTATTCCAAGCTCGATTACCCCGAGGCGCCGACGCTCTTCCTGGAATTCCACGGCACGACGGCCGGCGTGAAGGAGCAGGCGGAGCTCTTCGGCGACATCGCGGAGGAATTCGGCGGCGGCAATTTTTCCTGGACGACGCGTCAGGAGGACAGAGCCAGGCTCTGGCAGGCGCGACACGACGCCTATTGGGCGGCGATCTCGCTGCGTCCTGGGACGAGGGCCTTCGCAACCGACGCCTGCGTGCCGATTTCAAGACTTGCCGATTGCGTGCGTGGAACGATGGACGACATCGCCGAACTCGGCCTCATCGCGCCCATCGTCGGCCATGTCGGCGACGGCAATTTCCATGTTTCGGCGCTGATCGACATGGACGATCCGGCGGAACTCGACAAGGCGCAGCAGCTTTCGGCGCGCATCAGCGCCCGAGCCATCGGGATGGACGGAACATGCACCGGTGAGCACGGGATCGGTCAGGGCAAGCGCGCCTATCTGGAGCAGGAACTCGGCCCCGCTCTCGATGTCATGCGTGCCGTCAAACGCGCGATCGATCCGCAGAACATCATGAATCCGGGTAAGATCATCCGTCTCTAGGCCGGATCGAGACCGTCGCGGAGGCGGGCGGAGAGGGAGATTTGTTCTGGGAAGGCTTTATGTCGCGATAGGCCTCGCCATCATTGCGGTGCTCTTCACCGCACTGATCGGGCCGTATCTCGTTGATTGGAGCGCCTACCGGCAGGAGTTCGAGGAAAAGGCCTCGGCGAGCCTGGGCGTGCCGGTCAAGGTGCGTGGCGATGCCGACCTTTCAATCCTGCCCACGCCTACCTTGCGGCTCGCGGACGTGCGTATCGGACCTTCCGACGCGCCGATCCTGACGCTGGGGCGCCTGCGCGCCAAGGTGGAGCTCACGGGGCTCCTCAAGGGCGAGATCAACATCATTTCGGTTCAGCTCGATCGGCCACACCTGTCGCTCGATGTCGCCGATCTCGCTCAGACGGGGGGACGGATGCGGATCGGGCGTTTCGGGCCCGAGCAGATCTCCCTCGACGAGATGGACATTCGCAACGGCGAGGTCGACCTCAGGGACAGCCGGCGCGGCGCCTCCTGGCGCATCGGCGAGATCAATGCGCTCATGCAGGCGCGCTCGCTCGAAGGGCCCGGGCATTTGCAGGGCGGCTTCCGGCTCGGCGGCGACGCCTACAGCATCGATGTCGGGGTCGGACGGCTGGCCGACGGCCGCATGCCTTTGAAAGCGAGCCTGACACCGGCAGCGAAACCTCTGGTGCTGACGGTCGCCGGCGATCTCGTCACGGATGGCGACGAGGGGCTCGCCTTGAAGGGCAGCTTCGATCTTTCCGGTCTCAAGCCGGACACGGAAACTGCGCCCGAGCAACCGCAATCGCCGCTCACGCTTTTGCGGACGAAGGGCGATTTCGAGCTCACCAGCGAAAAGCTCGCCTCGGAGGACTTCACCTTTGCCTACGGGCCGGAAGCGAACGCGGTTCAGGCGGCCGGTCATGGCGAACTCGCATTCGTGCCGGAACCGCGCTTCGCCATCGCTCTCGATGCGCGTCAGATCGACCTCGATCGTGCGCTCGGGGGCGGTGCAGGCAAACCGATCGCTATCGAGAAAGCGGCCGAAAGGCTCGTCGCGGGGCTTACGGATCTGCCGAGGCCCTCGGTTCCCGGCACATTGACCCTCGATGCCCAGGGCGTCGTCGTCGGTGGCAGCGTCATTCAGGCGGTCGGGACCGATGTAAATCCGACGGAGAGCGGCTGGAGAGTGGACATCCTGTCCGCGGTGCTGCCGGGGGCGACCCGAATCGATGTGAGCGGCGACATCGATACGGCGACGCCGACTTTCCACGGCCATGGCCGGATCGCCTCGGAGCGTCCCGCGGCCTTTGCCGCCTGGTGGCGCGGCGATGCGGGGGAGGCGGTGCGCCTCGACCGGTTCCGGGTGGAGGCGGATCTCGATCTGTCGCAGCGCCGGCAGACGGCGCAGAATCTGGTCGCGGAGATCAACGACGGGACGATCGACGGGGCGATTTCCATGCGCCGTTTCGCGCGCACAGGAGAAACGTTTGCCGACGTGACGCTGAGCGCCGAGAATGTGGCGCTCGAAGAGGCGGAGGCGGTCACGGGCCTTCTCGCCGGTGACGATCTGCGCAAGGGCAATTTTGCCCGTGTGGCGATGTCGCTTGCGGCGCAGAACCTTTCTGTCGGCGGGGCGGAGGCGGCCTCCGTCAACCTGGAAGGGGTCTTGACCGGCGACAGTCTGGATATTGCCACCTTGTCGATCGCCGATCTCGCCGGTGCCGATATCAACGCCTCGGGGCGGATCGAAAATTTCTTCGCGGCGCCGCGAGGGCGGCTTTCGGCCGATATCGTGGCTGAGAACCTTTCAGGCGCGGCAGCTTTTCTGCAGGGGCTTCTGCCGCAGAGCCCGCTTGCGGAACGTCTGGTCGCGCGCGCCGACGCGCTGTCGCCGGTCGATGCCAGTCTGGTCGCGACCGCGGAGACCGATGGAGCGCAGACGCTGGAGCTTTCCGGCAACTTTGCCGGAACGCGCCTGACGCTGACAGCCGATGGGCGTGGCGGCTTCAACGATCCGGATGAGCTTTCCGGGCAGGCCGATCTCCTTGTGCAATCGCAGGATTCGGCATCTCTGCTTGCACAGCTCGGCCTCGACGTCGTGCCGTTGCCCGGGAGTGGCCCGGCCCGGTTGAGCCTGAAAATGAATGGATCGGCCGGCGAGGGTGCCGATTTCGAGGCGAGGGGACGTGTCGCCGGCATCGATTTCGGCTTTGACGGGCGCGGCGAGTTCGGTGGCGATACGCCCTCTCTTGCCGGTCCGCTGACGCTTTCGGCCGACGATGTCGATCCTACCCTCCTTCTTGCCGGTGTGGCGCTGCCCGGGATCGGCGAAGGCCACGCTCTGGCGGCGAGCGGGCCGTTCAAGCTCTCGGGCGGCACGGCCGAGCTCGATCTCGAGAATGCGTCTTTCGATGGGCAGTCGGTTGGCGGTGTCCTGACCGCTCAAGCGGAGGACGGCCTGGCGATCGGCGGCGATCTTCGTCTGCAGAACGTCTCTTTGCCATTTCTCCTGGCTGCGCCATTCGGGATCATGCCGGCCTATGTGGAGGGGACATGGCCGACCCAGGCTTTCGCCCCGGCTCTGCCCGGCGGGATTTCTCTCGATCTTGCCGTCAAGGCGCAGGAGGCGGCGACGGGGCTCGCAATGCCTCTGCGCAATCCGGCCTTCAAGCTTCGTTACGATGGGGGACGTCTGCGCCTCGATCGACTCAGCGGCGGGTTTGCCGGCGGCGAGCTCAGCGGGGCTCTGTCGGCGGGTGGCGGTGAGGGCGCACAGCCCCTGACGTTGCAGCTGTCTCTCAAGGATGCGGTTCTCGCCGAACTCGTCTGGCGCGAAGACGGCCGTCCGGTCGCCGCGGGGCGGCTTTCCTCGTCGCTCGAAGTGATGGGGCGTGGCCGGTCCTTCTCCGGGATGGTCTCCGCCTTGAACGGGAGCGGGTCCTTCACCCTGCGCGACGGTCTTCTGCGGTATCTGAACCCGCAGGCCTTCGGCTCGGTCATTCGCGCCTCCGATGCCGGACTGAAGCTTGAAAGCGAGCCGGTTGCGGCCGCGTTTTCCGGCCATCTCGATGCCGGGACGCTTTCCTTCGATGAGGCGACGGGCTCGTTCTCCATCACCTCCGGGACGGCGCGGTTGTCGACGCTGCAGGTGGAAGGGAGCGAAAGCGCGACCGTTCTCGGCAACGCTTCGATCGACTTGAACCGGATGCAGCTCGCCTCCGACTGGTCCTTGAAGGTCGATCCCGGCCAGGATGCGGTGACGGGCGCGCAGCCCGAAGTCGGGATCGTCTTTTCCGGGCCTCTTGCCGATCCGGGCCGTCATATCGACATCACGCCCTTCCTCGGTTTTCTGACGGTGCGCGCCTTCGAACAGGAGGTGGAACGGGTCGAGAAGCTTCAGGCGGAAATCCTCGAAGGCGAGCGGCTGCGGCGGCAACTGAAGCGCCAGCGCGAAGAGGAACAGCGCCAGGAGCGCGAGAAGGCGGCCCAGGCTGCTGCAGAGAAGGAGGCCGCCGAGAAGGCGGCGGCAGAAAGGGCGGCGGAGGAGGCGGCTCAGCGGGCCGAAGACGCGGCCGAGAAGACGGCTCCCGGCGTGCAGCAAGGTGGGCCGGACGCGGCTCGGCCCGACGCCCCATCAGGGGATGGAACGCAAGGGGATGGAACCCAAGATCGCCCGGAAAAGCCCGAAGCGCGAGGTTCGACGCCGCAGCCGCAGGGCTCAGAAACAGATCAGGAAACGTTTGGGCGTCGGCTCGGCCGCATTCTGGATGAGCCGGTTCCGGATGCCCCCACGGTGATCACACCGGAGCGTAGCGGCAGCGGCGCGCCGCTCGATCTCCTGCCGTCGCTGTCGGAATGAGCTTCAGCCGCCCTCTGCCAGGCGGCGGCGAAGACTTTCGAGAACGGCAATGCGCAGCGCGGAGGAGAGGTTGTCGGTCTCCCGCCGCGCATCGATCTCCTCGATCAAAGCGGCAAGCGGCATGTCGCGCGTTGTGGCCATCGCCTTGAGCTCGGTCCAGAAGGGATCCTCCAGACTGACACTCGTGCGATGTCCGGCGATGACGACGGAGCGCTTTTTCACATCGTGACGACGGGCAGGGCCGTGCTCCGTTCAGTTCCCGGAGCCGGGCAGAGGCAGAAGCGCCTCAGGCGGGGGCGGCGGGGTGATGCGGATCGTCGGGTTCGGCTCCACCGAACTGTCGGGTTGCAGGGGTGCCGGTTCTTCCGAGGACGGCGGCACAGGCGTGGATGCCGGCTTCGTGCAGGCCGAGCGCATCGTACGCAATGCCGCTGCCGATCCCTTCAAGGTGAGATCGAGGCGCTGCTGACCGACCGCGACGTTGAGGCTGTCGCCGACGGACAGCGCGTAGAGCAGCGGGTCGCTCTCCTTGATCGTCACTTCCGGGACGAAGCCGCCATAGAGCTCGCTCTGGTGCAGACGCCCATCGCGGCGGAAGATATCCCGATCGACCTCGAACGCGACTTCGACGAGATCGCCTTCGAGTGCGCTTTCGACGGCGATGGTCGGGCGAACGGTGATGTCGCTGCCCGCAAGCGTGCAGCTGATGTCGAGCGGCACGTTATCGCACTGATCGCAGCCGGCGATGAAGGCGGCGGCCCCACTGTCGGTGAGGGAGGAGCGCCAGGAATAGGAATCGCCGCTCGGCTCAGTGGACTCTGATGCCGTCGGCGCCTGTGTGCCGCTCTGATCCGGGGTTCCGGTCTGATGTTGCGCTTGCGGCTGCTGCTGTGTCTGCTGGCTGGGTGAAGGCTCTGTCTGAGGCGGCACCTGCATGGGGATTTGCCGGATGGTGCCGGGCGCCTGATCCTGCGCGAGCGCCATCGACGGTGTGGCGAGAAGCGACAAAGCGACAAGGCGAGACATCATCTGCATGGCAACCTCATGGTTTCTCCTCGCCCTCAGGCGGTCTGCCGCGGAAATGGCCGTCCAGACGATGCGCCTCCTGGGCGAGCTCGTCACGCTCTCTCTGCCGTTCGGCCGTGCTTAGCCCGTGCCGCCGGCGGTTTTCCGCAGCGTCTTTTTCCTTGGCCTGACGCGCCGCCCGTTTGCGGGCGGTGCGCAGATTGACGATCTCGGCCATAGGCTCCTGCTCAGCGCGGCCCGATCATGTTTTCCGGGCGGACGATCTGGTCGAATTCCTCCGGTGTGACGAAGCCGAGGCCGACGGCCTCTTCCTTCAAGGTCGTGCCGTTCTTGTGCGCCGTCTTGGCGACCTTGGTGGCGTTGTCGTAGCCGATCTTCGGCGCAAGTGCCGTCACCAGCATCAAGGAGCGCTGCATCAATTCCGAAATGCGCTCTTCATTCGCCTGAATGCCCACGACGCATTTGTCGGCGAAGGACCGGCAGGCGCCGGCGAGGAGATCGATCGACTGCAGCATGTTGTAGGCGAGGACCGGCTTGTAGACGTTGAGCTCGAAATGCCCCTGGCTGCCGGCAATGCCGATCGTGGTGTTGTTGCCCATCACCTGAGCGCAGACCATGGTCATCGCTTCGCACTGGGTCGGATTGACCTTGCCCGGCATGATCGAGGAGCCCGGCTCATTTTCCGGCAGGATCAATTCGCCGAGACCGGAGCGCGGCCCCGAACCCAGAAAGCGAATGTCGTTGGCGATCTTGAAGAGCGACACGGCGAGCGTGTTGATGGCGCCATGGGCCGAGACATAGGCGTCGTGGGTCGCAAGGGCCTCGAATTTGTTGGGCGCCGTGCGGAAGGGCAGGCCGGTCGATTCGGCGACAGCGGCTGCGAATTTCTCGGCGAATTCCGGCTTGGTGTTGAGCCCGGTGCCGACTGCCGTCCCGCCCTGGGCGAGTTCGAAGAGATAGTCGACGCCTTCGCGCACACGGCGCAGACCGTAATCGAGCTGGGCGACGTAGCCGGAGAATTCCTGGCCGAGCGTGACGGGCGTGGCGTCCTGCGTATGGGTGCGGCCGATCTTGATGATGTCGGCGAAGGCGCGCTTGCGGTCGCGCAGAGCCTCGCGCAGATGTTCGACCGCCGGAATGAGGTGGTGCACGATCTCTTCCGCCGCAGCGATATGCATCGCCGTCGGGAAAGTGTCGTTGGAGGACTGGCTGCGATTGACGTGATCGTTCGGGTGGACCGGATCTTTCGAGCCGAGCGTGCCGCCGAGCATCTCGATCGCACGGTTGGCGATGACCTCGTTGGCATTCATGTTGGTCTGGGTGCCCGAGCCCGTCTGCCAGATGACGAGCGGGAAATTGTCGTCGAACTTGCCAGAGGCGACTTCCTGGCCGGCTGCGGAAATCGCGTCGGCGAGGCGGGGCTCGAGGTTGCCGAGGTCCTTGTTGACCTGCGCGGCCGCGCTCTTGATCAGGCCGAGGGCGCGGATGAGCGGCTTGGGCATCCGCTCATGGCCGATTTCGAAATTCTTGAGCGAGCGCGCGGTCTGTGCGCCCCAATATTTGTCGGAGGGAACTTCCAGGGGGCCGAAGGAATCGGTCTCGGTACGCGTGCTCTCTGTCATGGTCGGGTCCGCCAGTTTTTCGGCCTTTTCCCATTGGCGGGCGCCGCAGGCAAGAGCCGGAGGCGGGAAAGAGGCTTTCAACCGACGGAGAACAGAAAAAGACGCGGACGCTCAGCCGTTTTTCTTGCGGAATGCGTCGAGAGAGACGACTTCGGCGCCCTCTTTGCCATCCTCGCCTTCGGCAGACGCCTCTGCGGTCTCCGCACTTCCTTCCTTGTGCTCCACGACCGCCGGCGGAAGAGGGCTCGGCATCAGGCCGGGCTGTTCCTCTTCGCCAGGGAGCAGCCCTGGCATCGCCTCAGCCTCCGCGGCGGCGAGATTTTCGCCCTCCGTCTCCGGCACGTCGAACTTCAGGCCGAAGCTCGCATGCGGATCGACGAAAGCCTTGATCGCGCGGAAGGGGACGAGAAGACGTTCCGGTACGCCGTTGAAGGAGAGGCCGACCTCGAAGGTCGTCTCCGTGACGTTGAGGTCCCAGAACTGGTGCTGGAGGACGATGGTCATCTCTTCGGGGTACTGCGCCCTGAGGCGCGAGGAGATGCGCACGCCGGGATGACGGGTCTCGAAGGTCACGAAGAAATGGTGCTCACCGGGCAATCCGGTTTGCGCCACCTCGCCGATCACCTTGCGGATGACCTGCCTCAGCGCGTCCTGAGTGAGAATGTCGTAACGAATGAGGTCGCTTGCCATTGAGCAAAATTAGGTTGGCCGCGCGCGACGGGCAATATGCGCCAGGACGTTTCGGCCCCTCTGACACCGATTTGCAACGGCATGGAAAACGAAATGGAGGCTTCTGTTGCCAGGTGCCTCCGGACCCCGCCTGACGGGGCTAACCGCCAGGGCTTGAATCGAAGCAGTCAGGCTGCATTACGCAGCGAGACGAGCCTCAGCATAGTTGTCATTCGCAACTACAAGTTTTGGTCCGATAACGGTGGTACCATACCGAGCGAAAGTTCTACCTTTACACCCTCGTCGATCCTATTTCGCCCCCATCAACAGCGGCCCCTTGCAGGGAATCCGGCTTTTCCAGGCACTCTGCCCTGGGCCGTTGATGGTGGAGGCGCCGGGTACCGCCCCCGGGTCCGATAGGCTTATTCCGTAGACCATTTATCGCCATAGTCGGCTTGCGCCGACGCGAGCCAATATAAGCGGTCCCTGCCGAATTTCAAAGGCTTGCCTGCACCGACTTCTGAGTTGCGACAGGATTTCTCTGGAGCCCGGCCCTGGGATCGCCGAGTCTTCTCAGGCGTTTGCGCCTACCGGCTGCGAAAGAGATTCAGGATCTTCATCCGAAATTCGTGACGGTCCGGAAAGAGCGACGAGACAGCCCGCGACAAGTCCCGCCACATGGGCGCCGAGATGCGGGGGCCAGGCGAGACCTGCTGAGAAGATCGGGCCGAAGGCCGCCTCCCACGCGATCTTGGCGACGTTTGCGGCCAGTGCGAAAAGCCAGATTTTTTCGCGCGTCTCTTTCCACAGGCCGAGGGTGAGCGTCGCATAGAGCGTATTGAGGACGGCCGAGAGGCCGCAATAGCGCAGCGTGTCGGGGAAGACGGCGAGGAGGGTGGCCGTGACCGCCAGAGCGCCGAAGCCGAAAATGTGGAGGGCGAGCCGGCGCGGGCCGCCGAAAGGTGCGAGCTCGTAAGCGATGCCGAGCGCCAGAAGGGCACCCAGATTGTAGCCGAGATGGTGGAGGTCGAGATGAACGAGATGGCCGGTGACGAGCCGCCAGACCTCGCCAGCTTCGATCGCGGCCCGATCATAGACGAGGCCGGAGGGCGCGCCGCCGGCGAGGGCGTAGAGAGCGGCGGTCAGGGCTGCGAGGCCGAGGGTGAACCACGGCAGGCGAGGCCTGCCGTGGAACGCGTTTGCGGGCGCATGCATCAGGCGGTCTCCCGCCGGCGCAGGCGGAGCGTGCCGCAGAGAACGAGGATCGCGAGGATGAGGCCCGGCAGGCCAATGGCGCCGGAGCCGCCTGAGCCACCGCCCGAATGGGAGGGGCGCGGGGCGTCGAACATCGGGGCTTGGGTATCGATCCGGGTCGACGGTGCCGGCGCGCTCATGCGCTTCTCGCGTGCCGTCTCCTCGACAGCGAGCCGGTCGCGGTTGCTGCGATCGATCGCCAGCTCCTCGAACCGCTCGTCGCGCACCACCAGCATGGAGGTGAAGGGGGAGAGGATGCCGTATTCCTTGGAGGTGTCGATGACCGATTGCTTGACGTCGGCGTCGCTGCCCAAGAGGTCGAGCTTGCGAAGCTCCTGCTCGATTTCGGCAAAGGCCCAAAGCCGCTCCAGCTCGGGGTTGAGGTTCGCCGTCTCAGGAAAGGCGAAGCTGGCTTCATAGGAAACCGCCTTGCCGGAAATCTCGCCGGAGAGCGTCAGCTCCGCGTTGCCCGCGCCGCGGTAATGACCGAAGAGAACCATCTGTTCGCCGCGATAGAGGGTGCGGATGCCTTTGCGGCGGAGATCGTCGATGGTGAGGCCGCTGCCGGACGGGTCGAGATCGAGCTTCACGCCGTGAAGCGCCTCGTGGGTCACTTTTGCCGTCGCCTGCAAGAGGACGCCGATGATGTCGTCGGAATTGGAGACCGCGCTCGCGAAGCCGCCCGATTCCAATGTCATCGGCTCAAGCAGCGGGCGGTTGGCGCTGTTGCCCATGATGGCGGTGAAGAGGCGCACATCCTGCTCTTTCACCAGAGCGAGAAAATCCTTCACCTCCGTGGGGCCGACATTGGCGACGCCGTCGGTGACGAGGACGAGGGCGCTCGTGCGGTCGGCGTCGGCCGCGTCGAGGCCGAGCTTGAGGCCGTCGTAGAGATTGGTGCCACCCTCAGCGTCGACGTTCCGCACCCATTCGAGAGCCTGCGAAATGCTCTCCTCATTGGCATTCATGAAGCCGTGGGTGAGTTCGCGGGCGCTGTCATTGAAATAGACGATGCGGAAGCGGTCGTCGGGATTGAGCTGGCCGAGGGCGCGCGAGACGCCTTCCGTGAGGCTCGACATCTTGCCGCCCATGGAGCCGGAGCGATCGAGCACGAAGATGAAGTCGCGGCCTTCGGTGATCGGCTTCAGGTCCATGCCGGGCGTCAGCGTCAGCATGAAGGTGCCGCGGCCATCGCTCTCCGGCTTGTAGGCGAGCATGTCGACGCGGGCCGGCTCGTTCTCGGCCTGGCGCCAATAGACGACGATGTCGGTGTCGAGTTCGAAGCTTTTTCCGGCTGGTGCCGGCGCCTGGGCAGGCGTGTCCTCATCGGCTGGGCCGGCGTCGTCGACGGGTTCGGAACCGGCTTTGGGGGCGGCGGCCGCGTTGTCGATATGGACGCGCCAGCTGCCATCCGGATCCTTTGAGATGGCGGCGTCCGGATGGGCCGGGAGGCGCAGGGCCTCGACCGTATAGTCGGTGCGCAGGTGGAGATCGAAGCTGAAGCGGCCCGTGACGGTTTCGTTCGCGGTCCAGAAGGCGAGCTTGTCGTCGTCAACGCCGCCTTCTTCCAGCGGATAGACGAAGCGGCCGATGCCGGTGTCGAGCTTCGCCGGCTGGATGTAGGCGAGGCGGATCTTGACGTCATTTCCCGCCCGCACGGGCCAGACGGTCATGTCGAAGGTCTTGTAGGCGTCCTGCTCGGCAATTGCCGTTTCACGACCGGCCGCCTTCTCGCTCTCGTAGATCTTTCGGGCCTCCTCCTTCTCCAGGACTTCGGCCGTCACCGGCTTGCCGTCGATCCAGTAGGTGAATTCCGACACGGCCGCGCGTTCCGGAACCGGGAAGGAATAGATCGCCTCCATGTCTTCAGCGTTCGGATTGGCAAAGGTCTGTTCGACCGTGACGACGGCATAGCCGCCTTCCACCACCACATCGACCGCCTGGTCGCGCAGATCGAGGGCGGGCGTCCCGTCCTTCGGCGTCATCAGACCGGCCGCATCGGCGGCCGGGGCTGTGGCGACGACGCCGAGTGCCAGGCCGGCCGCGAGCGTGAGCCGTTTCAGGGTCTGTGTGATCATCCTCGTCTCCATTCTTGAACACCGTTCATGAACAATGTTCACGTCTACTCGATCTGTGAACATTGTTCAAGTGCTGGTGGCGGCATTGTGCGAACTGCGCTAAGCGGAAGGGCAGGAGGGTCGCATTTGGCCGAGGTTTCTGGCACGCGGCGGCGGAGCGCCGACATCAGGTCCGCCATGATCGACGCGGCGGAGCGCATCGTCAGCGAGGAAGGCGTATCGGCCGTCACGGCCCGACGCGTCGCCTCCGAAGTCGGCGTTGCCGTCGGCACCACCTACAATGTCTTCGACAATCTCGGCGCGCTCATCGCGGCCGTGAACGCCCGTACCTTTGCGGCCCTTGCCGAGACGATGTCGGAGGTGAAGGTCGAAGGCCGCGCGACGCGCGAGGTGCTGCTCGATTTCGCCGATCGCTACGCCGACTTCGTCCATCGAAACGAGCGCCGCTGGCTCGCCGTGTTCGAGACGGAAATGCCCGCCGACGGAGCCGAGCCGCCGAATCAGCCGACGGTCGACCGTCTCTTCGCCACGCTGGAGCGGGCGATCCGCGCACATGACCGGCGCATCGACGACAAGCTTGCCAGCCAGTCGGCGCGGGGCCTGTGGGCGGCCGTCCACGGGCTTCTCATCCTTTCCGCCGCCGGCCGTCTCGGCGCCATCCGCCTCGACAGCGTGCGGCCGACCATCGAGCATCTCGTCCAATGCCACCTTGCCGGGCTCGAAGACCTGGTGAAGCGGCGTAAGGACGGCGACCAGCTGCCGATGTTCTGAATTCTCTTGTGAACTGAGCCAATGTGACGGCCCGTGAAAGATCGACGCTCGGACGGGGCCTGAGAATCACGCTAGGTATTCTTGATGCAGCAATATCTCGATCTCCTCCGGCGCGTGCTCGATGAGGGCAGCGTCAAGGGCGACCGCACCGGAACCGGCACGCGCTCCGTCTTCGGGCACCAGATGCGCTTCGATCTCGCGGCGGGGTTTCCGCTTCTGACGACGAAGAAGCTGCATCTGAAGTCGATCATCCACGAACTTCTCTGGTTCCTCGCTGGCGACACCAACATCCGCTATCTGAACGACAACGGCGTGCGGATCTGGAACGAATGGGCCGACGAGAACGGCGATCTCGGACCGGTCTACGGCCGGCAATGGCGTTCCTGGGCAGCTCCCGACGGGCGCCAGATCGATCAGATATCTCAAGTGGTTGAGACGATCCGTTCGAATCCTGATTCACGCCGGATGATCGTCACGGCCTGGAACCCGGCCGATGTCGATCAGATGGCGCTGCCGCCCTGTCATTGCCTGTTCCAGTTCTACGTCGCCGACGGGAAGCTCTCCTGTCAGCTGTATCAGCGCTCGGCGGACGTGTTTCTGGGCGTTCCCTTCAACATCGCGTCCTATGCGCTTCTCACCTTGATGATGGCGCAGGTGACGGGGCTCGAGCCGGGCGATTTCATCCACACCTTTGGCGACGCGCATCTCTACGCCAACCATGTGGAGCAGGCGAAGCTGCAGCTGTCGCGCACGCCGCGGTCGCTGCCGCGCATGGACCTCAATCCCGCCGTCGGCTCGATCTTCGATTTCACTTACGACGATTTCCGCCTGGAGGGGTATGATCCGCATCCGCATATCGCGGCGAAGGTGGCAGTGTGACGGCGCCCAAAATCTCTCTCGTCGTTGCGGTGGCGCGCAACGGCATCATCGGACGAGATGGCGGGCTGCCCTGGCGCGTGCGCGGTGACATGAAGCGTTTTCGCGCCGTCACCATGGGCAAGCCCATCATCATGGGGCGGCGGACCTGGGAGAGCCTGAAAGGCCCGCTGCCGGGCCGCAGCAATCTCGTCGTCACCCGCCAGGAAGGTTATGAGGCGCCGGGCGCGACGACGGCGCGCTCCCTCGAGGACGCGCTTGCGCTCGCCCGAGATGCGGCGGAACGGCTCAACGCCGATGAAATCTGCGTGATCGGCGGGGCCGGGCTCTTTGCCGAGGCGCTGCCGCACGCCTCTCTGCTCCACTGGACGGAAATCGCGGCAGAACCCGAGGGAGACGTTGCGTTTCCGCCTTTTGAGCGCACCGAGTGGCACGAGATTTCCTGTGATCGGCTGCCTACGCATGAGGGCGATACGGCGGAAGCCATCTACCGGCTGTTGGAACGGAGATGATGCAATCGCCTCGGCGACGCTTGCGCTGGCTTTCCCGCTATCCCATGTGGCCCGCGGCACCCGCATCTCTTTATGGCAAATCGGTTTCGGCGATCGCCCTAGCAGCATGACGGTGGCCAGCGGATTGGCGGTTCGCATCCGCAGACGGGCGGGCGTTGATGGGCGGGCAGGGCTCGCCTATAACCGCGCGCAAGGCGCGGATGGGGTCAAACGAGGAGGCTAAATGCCCTGGAGTAACAACAATAACGGTGGTGGCCCGTGGGGTAATCCCGGCGGTGGCAACCGTGGCGGACCTTGGGGGTCCGGGCCGCAGCCGTCCGGCCCACAGCAGCCGGATCTTGAAGATCTCATTCGACGCGGCCAGGACAAGCTGCGCGGCATGTTTCCGAATGGCGGCCGCGGCAATCTCGCGATCGCAGCGGTCGTCGCGATCATCCTGGTCGCCATCTGGCTGACCAACGCCATCTACACGGTGCAGCCGGACGAGCTCGGCCAGGAATTGGTGTTCGGCAAGCCGAAGCCGCAGGTCGAGGAACCGGGCCTGCATTTCCATCTGTGGCCGTTCGAGACCGTGGAAATCGTCACCATCCGGCAGCGCCGCGAGACGATCGGCACGAGTTCTGCGCGCAACAACGATCCCAACAGCCTCATGCTGTCGGGCGATCAGAACATCGTCGACGTGGTTTTCACCGTGATCTGGCGGGTGAGCAGCCCCAAGGATTTCCTCTTCAACGTCGCCGATCCCGAGGGCTTCGTGCGGCGCATCGCCGAGAGCGCGATGCGTGAATATGTGGGCCGTTCGCGCGCCGAGGATGTGCGCACGGAACGCCGTGCGGAAGTCGAAGACCAGGTGCGCGCCCTGTTGCAGGGGACACTCGACACCTATGGCGCTGGCGTCACCATCGTCGGTGTTCAGTTGGAGCGCGCCGATCCGCCGTCTGAAGTCGCGGATGCCTTTGAAGAGGTGCAGCGCGCGCAGCAGGATCTCGATCGCTACCAGCGCGAGGCCGAGCAATACGCGAACAAGCGGCTCGGTGAAGCGCGTGGTGAGGCGTCGAAGACCCGCGAGGCGGGCCGTGCCTTCAAGGAATCGACGATCGCCGAAGCTCAGGGTGAGGCTCAGCGCTTCATCTCCGTCTACAACGAATACCGGCTCGCGCCGGAGGTAACGCGCAAGCGCATCTATCTGGAAACGCTGGAGGGCGTGCTGCGGGACTCCAACAAGGTCATCATGGAAACGGACGGAAACGGCTCGGGCGTCGTGCCTTATCTGCCGCTGAACGATCTGCCGAACAGCAATGCGCGTAGATCCTCATCGTCCAATTCAAGCAGCTCGCGCACGAGCCAGCAGGGGAGCAATCAATGAGGCGTTTGTGGATTCTCCTCGTCGCCGCGATCGTGATCCTGATCCTGGTTTATTCCTCCGTCTTCGTCGTCAACGAGCGGCAGCAGGCCCTGGTCCTGCGCTTCGGTGAGATCAACCGGGTGATCAAGGAGCCCGGGCTCTACTTCAAGATCCCGACCAATTTCGTGGAGACGGTGCAGATCATCGAGGATCGGCTCCTGTCGTTCGATCTCGAAAACATCCGCGTGCAGGTGCGTGACGGCCGGCGTTATCTCGTCGATGCCTTCCTCGCCTATAAGATCGTCGATCCGCGCAAATTCCGGGAAAACGTTTCGGGCTCGCTCGAAGTCGCCCAGCAGAACCTGCAGACACGGCTCGATGCCTCTCTGCGGCGGGTCTACGGTCAGCGCTCCTTCGAGGCTGCTCTGTCGGCAGAACGCGTCGCGATGATGGTGGAAGTGCGTGATCAGCTCCGCCCGCTCGCCGTCGATCTCGGTATCGAAATCGTCGACGTGCGCATCAAGCGGACCGATCTTCTTCCCGAGGTGTCGCAGCAGACCTTCGATCGGATGAAGGCGGAACGCCTTGCCGAAGCGGCGGAGCTGCGTGCCCGTGGTACCGAGCAGGCGGCCCGCATCAGGGCCGAGGCGGACCGCGAGGCGCAGGTGACGGTCGCCGAGGCGAGCCGCGATGCCGACATCCTCCGCGGTGAGGGCGAAGCGCAGCGCAACTCGATCTTCGCGAACGCCTATGGTCAGGACGAAAACTTCTTCGAGTTCTATCGTTCGATGAGGGCCTACCAGAACGCGATCCAGGGCACCGGCACGACGATGCTCTTGAAGCCGGATTCGGAGTTCTTCCGCTATTTCCAGGATGCTGTGCCGAGCGGTTCATTGCCCGCACCCCAGCCTGGACCGGCGCAGCCCGCCGCCACCCCGAATGGGGCCGGCGGGGCGGATGCGACCGGAACGGACGGGAGCCAGGATTCGGGCGTTGCCCCGGCTGATGACGAGAGTGGTGCGCAGAGCGATGACGGTGCGGCGCAAGCCGCGCCGGGAGACGAGGGGAGCAACACCTCGCCTTCGGGTGCGTCTGCGGGTGCCGCGGATGGGGCGTCTTCGTCTCAGTCCGGCAGCGACGGGACGAGCCCCGCCAGCCCTGATTCCAATGGCGACGCCGGCGAGCCGGGTGTGCCGACGGGCGAACCGACGCCGACCGCCATCCCGCAATGAGCGACCTGTTCGCCGCCTTCGGCCTCGTTCTTGCCCTGGAAGGTGCGTTATACGCGCTATTTCCTGACTTCATGAAGCGAGTGGCCGAACAGGCGGTGGCTAGTCCGAGCGACATGCTCAGAACCGTCGGCCTGGTTTCGGCGGGTTTCGGAGTTGCCCTCGTCTGGTTGGCTCGAGGTTGAGCAAGCGAGGCGGGGGCATAACGTCGGCTTGAGGAGGTTGTTTGATGGGTGAGCGCAATTCGGTCAGCATGGTCGCGCGGACCGGCATCGGCCTTGTCCTTGCGGCGATGGTGACGCTGACGGCCAGCCTCGCCGCCGCCCGACCCGTGCCGGAGAGTTTTGCCGATCTGGCGGAAAGCCTCCTCGATTCCGTCGTCAACATATCGACCTCGCAACGGGTGCGCGCCTCACGCGGCATTCCGGTTCCGGAGGTCCCCGAAGGCTCACCCTTCCAGGAGTTCTTCGAAGATTTCTTCAATCGCAATCAGAGCGAGGGCGAGCAGCCCTCGCGACGGGTGCAGTCGCTGGGCTCCGGCTTCGTGCTGGATTCGTCGGGGCTCATCGTCACCAACAACCACGTCATCGCCGACGCCGACGAGATCGTTGCGAACTTCGCCGACGGCACGAAGCTCGAAGCCGAGGTCGTCGGACGCGACACCAAGACCGATCTCGCGCTTCTCAAGGTGAATCCGCCGCATCCGCTCAAGGCGGTCGAATTCGGCGATTCGGAGCATCTGCGCATCGGTGATTGGGTGATGGCGATCGGCAATCCGTTTGGATTCGGCGGCACCGTCACGGTCGGCATCGTCTCGGCGCTCGAACGCGACATCAATTCAGGGCCATACGACAAATTCATTCAGACCGATGCCTCGATCAACCGCGGCAATTCGGGCGGCCCCCTGTTCAACCTCGACGGCAGGGTCGTCGGCATCAACACGGCGATCATTTCGCCGACCGGCGGATCGATCGGCATCGGGTTTGCCGTTCCTGCCGAAATCGCCATGCCGGTCATCGAGCAGCTTCGCGAATTCGGCGAAACGCGCCGCGGCTGGCTCGGCGTGCGGATCCAGGAAGTCACGGACGAGATCGCCGAAAGCCTCGGCATGGACAAGGCCGAAGGTGCGCTGATCGCCGGCGTGACCGATGGCGGGCCGGCGGCGGAAGCGGGCATTCAGCCCGGCGACGTCATCATCACCTTCGATGGCCGCCAGGTTTCCTCGATGCGCGAACTGCCGGGCATCGTGGCCGATACGCCTGTCGGCAAGGATGTTGATGTCACGCTTCTGCGCAAGGGCGAGAAACTGACGGTCACCGCCCGCCTGGGCCGGCTCGAGGAAGAGCAGACGGTCTCGACGCTTTCCGGCGACGACACGCCCGGCTCCGATATGGACAGCGACGAAGCGGTCCAGACGCTCGGCCTGACGCTCGAGGTTTTGAGCGACGACGCGCGGAGCGAATACGGGATTGCCGACGATATCGAAGGCGTTCTCATTTCCGCGGTGGAGCCTGGAAGTGTCGCGGAGGAAAACCAGATCGCAGCCGGAGACGTCATCGTCGAAGTGAGCCAAGAGGCCGTCGCGGAGCCGGAAGACGTCACGGCGCGCATCGAACGGCTGCGGGCTCAGGACCGGCAGTCGGCTCTCTTTCTGATCGCCAGTCCGGATGGCGACCTGCGCTTCGTCGCGATCCGGCTCGACGATCAGCCGTCAGACGATGCGCCTGACGAAGAGAGCCCGGAGCAATAGTCTCAGGCTGTTTGGCGTTGCCGAGCCTGCCACGCCTCGCGCGTGATCGAATAGGCCACGTGCCGCCTGAGAGCAGAATCCTCGGGCAGACGCGGGTGGTCGAAATCTTTGGCTCGGTCACGCAACATGCCGATCCGCTCCATGACACGGCGCGATTTCACATTGGCCGTGACGGTGAACGAGATCACCTCGTCGAGGGCGAGCGGACCGAAGGCATAGGCGAGGCTTTCGGTCGCCGCTTCCGTGGCATAGCCCTTGCCCCATTCGGCGCGTTTCAGCCGCCAGCCGACTTCCACGGCCGGCGTGAACGGCGCCTCGAAATCCGTGTGCTGCAGCCCGGCGAAGCCGACCGGCTCGCCGTCCGTCTTCCGCTCCAACACCCAGAAGCCGAAGGTGTGCACCAGAAAATGGCCCTTCAGCTTTTCGAAGATGGCGTCCGATTCCGCCCGGCTGCGGGTCTTCTCGAAGAAGCGCATCACCTCCGGGTCGGCGTTGAGATCGGCCCAGAAATCGCGGTCGCTGTCTTGCCAGGGGCGCAGGATCAGACGCTCGGTTTCAAGTCTGCTCATGGCTCACCTGCCTCCGTCTCGTGGAATTCCTCACGCGTATAACCCTGGAGATAAAGAAGGGCGGTGAGGTCGCCATGGCGAATGTCGGCATCCGCTTCCCGCACCAGAGCCGGCTTGCCGTGGAGGGCGACGCCCAGCCCCGCATGGGCGACCATTCCGATATCGTTGGCGCCGTCCCCGACGGCGATGACATCCTCTGCCGCGAGGTCGTGACGGGCGAGGGTCGCCTTCAGCGTTTCGACCTTGGCGTTGCGGCCGAGGATCGGTTCGGCGACCTTGCCGGTGAAACGGCCGTCTTCGTGGAGGAGGCGGTTGGCGTGGAATTCTTCGATGCCGAGCATTTTGGCGATTTTCTCGGCGAAGATGGTGAAGCCGCCGGAGACGAGAACGGTGTGAGCGCCCGCGGCGCGCATGGTGGCGACCAGCGTCCGCCCGCCCGTTTTCAGAGTGATGCGTTCCGCCAGAACGCGGTCTGCCACGTCGACCGGAAGATTTTTGAGAAGGCCGACCCGCTCTTTGAGTGCCGGCTCGAAAGCGAGTTCGCCGGCCATCGAGCGCGCCGTGATGTCGGCCACATGTTCGCCGATGCCCGCCTCGACCGCGAGCTCGTCGATGCATTCCTGGTCGATGAGCGTGGAATCCATGTCGGCGATCAGAAGCCGCTTGCGCCGGTTCGCTGCCGGGATGGCGGCCACGTCGATGGTGGCCGGACCGATCGCCTGCCGTGCCGCGACGAGGGCCGATGCGCTCATGCCGGCAAAAGGCAGGTCACAGGCTTCGCCTTCACACAGCCATTTCGGGTTGCCCGCCGCAAGGCCGGCCCGGCCGAGCTCGGCCGTCACTGCGACGATCAGCTCCTCGGTGACAGGCGCTTTCCGTTTCGAGCCGATCAGCGTTAGGACGGACTGCATGAGAATTGATCCTGAACATGTGGCGGAAGGCGAGGTCGTGCTGATAGCGGGGCCTACGGCGAGCGGCAAGACACAGCTTGCGCTCGATTTGGCCGAGGGGCTTCACGCTCGGGGCCGCCGAGCCGTGGTCATCAACGCCGATGCCATGCAGGTTTACCGGGATCTCCGGGTGCTGACGGCGCGGCCGCAGCCTTCCGAGATGCGCAATCTGGAGCATCGACTTTTCGGGCATGTCGATGCGGCGGACCGCTATTCTGTCGGTCGCTGGCTGTCGGAGGTCGGTGACGTCCTCTCTGCCGTGCAGGAGGACGGCGCGACCGCCATATTCGTGGGCGGGACAGGCCTTTATCTGAAGGCTCTGACGGAAGGCCTTTCTCCGATCCCGGAGATTGAACCCGAAATTCGCGACGAGGTGCGGGCGCGTGCCGAGCGGGAAGGCAGCGATGCCATGCTCCGCTGGCTCGAGACGCTCGACCCGCGGGCGGCGGGGACCGTCAGGCCCGGCGACACCCAAAGGGCCGTGCGGGCGGTCGAAGTGAAGCTTTCGACAGGACGCTCGCTCCTCGATTGGCAGAACGAGACGCGCGAGCCGGCGCTCGTGAGCGAGGCGAAACGCTTCATCCTGCTGCCGCAGCGTGAGGCGGTCTACCGGGCGATCGACAGGCGCTTCGGTGTGATGATCGACGAAGGTGCGCTTGAAGAAGTCCAGGCGTTGATGGCGCGCGATCTCCCGGCCGATCTGCCGGCGATGAAGGCGATCGGCGTGCGGCCGCTTTCCGCCTATCTGCGGGGCGAGATCGCTCTCACGGCTGCGGTCGAGCGGGGAAAAACGGAAAGCCGTCGCTATGCCAAACGGCAGCTGACCTGGCTGCGCCACCAATGCGGCGAGGGCTGGTGCGAGATCCACGCCTGATCTCGCTCCTCAGGTGGCAGCCGGTGCTCAGGCTGTCGCCGGCGGTGTGGCTTTCCGCGGAACGAACAGCCGATGTTTTGCGCCCGGGCGCGCTTCCCCCGGCGCCGCCGGCGTCGCCTCCATTTCGGCGCCGAGGCTGCGCGACATCGAGGAAACGATGACACGACCGAGGCCCGGCCCCTCGGTCTCGTCGAGCGCATAGCCGATGCCGTTGTCGACGATTTCGATCACGCAGCCCTTGGCCGGATCTTCGACCGCATGGGAGCGAATGAGGATTTCGCCGCGCTCGCCATCGGGAAACGCGTATTTGATGGCATTGGTGACGAGTTCGTTGACGATGATGCCGATCGACACGGCATCCTTGCTCGGCAATTGGAACGGTTCGGCCTCGAGTTTCAGCGTGATCGGCTTGCCCGCCGACAATTCCTGCAGGTCTTCCACGAGCGGCTCCAGATAGCCGTCGAGGCGAACCCAGTCGCGCCCGGCGAGAAGGTGCAGGCGACGCTGTGCCGAGGCGATGGCACCGATATGCTCGCGCGCGCCGTCGAGCACCGCTTTGGCTTCCTCGTTGTCGCTCTGACGGGCCTGCAAGGCGAGGATGGAGGACACCATCGACAGGTTGTTGCCGACGCGGTGATTGACGTCGCTCAACAAAGCTTCGGCGCGCTGGCGCTCGATTTCGAGCTCCGCCGTTCGCTCACGCACACGCGTTTCGAGCGATGCGTTGGTCTGGTTCAATTCGGCGATGTGCAAGCGCTCGACGCGCTGGATGGCGGTGGCAAGCCCCGCGGTCGCAAGCAGGGAGGCGGTGATGGCGAGAAGGAGCAGATTGCGGTTGCGCCGCTGCAGCGCCTGTCGCTGAGCGAGATGGCGGACTTCCTCCGCATCGAGCTCACGCAGCTGCTGCGCGATGCCATTGGAGATGGTGCGCCCCTGCTGTTCGACCTGGGCGCGGGCAGCGTCCCGCTGACCGGCCGCAAAAAGCTCGATCGTCTCATCCATCTGGTCGAGGCGCTGCCGGATAAGAGTGTTCGCGGCGTCGAGACGGGCGGTCTGGGGAGGATTGTCGGAGAGAAGATCGTGCAGTTTCTGGACCTGATCCGGCAATAGCGCCACGGCCGGCCGATAAGGGTTCAGATACGTCTGGTCGCCGGTGAGGAGATAGCCGCGTTGGGCGCCTTCCGCCTCCCGCAACGAGCCGAGAAGGGATTCGATCTCGCTGCGCACCCGCAAGGTGTGTTCGACCCAGTCATCGGTGCGGTCGGCCCGTACGGTCAAAAAGAGAATTGCTCCCACCGACAGGAGCAGCAGGCCGAAAAGCGCCATACGTGCGAGCATGATGCGGTTGCGAGCTCGGCCGAGTGCTGCGCGCCATTTGGATTGGCGCTCGGGCGTCATGGTTACGTCCATCGTTCCGTCGATGCTCATCCGAGCCTGCCATCCCTCATCCTTGTCTGAGGCGGAACTCATCACGCATCGCGCCATTGGCAATAATGACAAGGAAAGATGACAGGGAAGGGGCGAGACAAATTGCGTTGTTTCCTAATGCTTAACCGCAGCAGGGAGGCAAAGGCAATCTCGCCGGTGTTATGATGGTGCAACAGGCTCGTATTCTTCTCGCAGAGAACCAGCCGCTGGTGGCACTCGATTTCGAATTCGCTCTTTGCGACGCGGGCTACGAGGTTCTCGGACCCGTCGGGGAGCTGACGGAAGGGCTGCGGCTCGCCGAGGAAACGAGCCCCGATGCCGCGGTTCTCGACGTTCAGCTTGCGGACGGGCGCGTCTTTCCGCTGGCGCGGGCGCTCATGGCCGCAGGCGTGCCGATCATGTTCGTCACGGCGCATGTCGCGGAAGAGCGCATCTGGCCGGCGAGCTTTCGGAATTGTCCGCGCCTTGGAAAGCCGGTCGATCCTGAGGTTTTCCGGCGCACGGCGGCGGGGCTTCTCGCGGCCCGGGAGGACGAGGCGCCGGCGGGCGTGGCTGTGGCATAAGATTCTTCCGCTTGACCTTGCGGTCGCATCACCCTAGAAGCCGCGTCATGTATATCTCGTCGCTTATCGTAATGTTGCGCGCCACCGGGGCGACCTCTTAGGTCGCCGCGATTACGGTGGTGCGTGCCAAGGCTCCTTCGGGGGCCTTTTTTATTGCCTCAAGAAACGAGATAACGGTGAGCCCGAGCGGCCAGGCGGAGAGGATTGATGGGCAAGGAAATGACCGGCGCGGAGATGGTCCTGCAGGCGATGAAGGACCACGGGGTCAAGCATATCTTCGGCTACCCCGGCGGCGCTGCGCTACCGATCTACGACGAGATCTTCCAGCAGGAGGACATCCAGCACATCCTCGTTCGCCATGAGCAGGGCGCAGGCCATGCGGCGGAAGGCTATGCGCGTTCCTCCAGCAAGCCCGGCGTCGTTCTGGTGACCTCCGGGCCGGGGGCGACCAATATGGTGACGGCGCTCACCGATGCGATGATGGATTCCATCCCGCTCGTCTGCATCACGGCGCAGGTTCCGACCCATCTCATCGGCTCCGACGGTTTCCAGGAATGCGATACTGTCGGCATCACGCGGCCTTGCACCAAGTACAATTGGCTGGTGCGCGATGTGAACGATCTCTCACGCATCCTGCATGATGCCTTTCACGTCGCGACGACGGGCCGTCCGGGCCCGGTGGTCGTCGACATCCCGAAGGACGTGCAGTTCGCGACCGGCATCTATCACACCCCGGATCCGGACGGACGCTCGAGCTATCAGGGCTACGAGCCGCGCATGAAGGGCGACGAGAATGCGATTGCGCATGCCGTCGAACTGATGGCGCATGCCAAGCGCCCGATCCTCTATACGGGCGGCGGCGTCATCAATTCCGGTCCGGAGGCGAGCCAGCTCTTGCGTGAGCTGGTGGCGGCGACGGGCTTTCCGATCACCTCGACCCTGATGGGGCTCGGCGCCTATCCGGCATCGGGCCGGAACTGGCTCGGCATGCTCGGCATGCACGGCACCTACGAAGCCAATATGGCGATGCACGATTGCGACGTGATGGTGTGCATCGGCGCCCGTTTCGACGACCGGATCACCGGGCGCACGGACGCCTTCTCGCCCGGCTCGAAGAAGATCCATGTCGATATCGATCCGTCCTCGGTCAACAAGAACATCCGCGTGGACGTGCCGATCATCGGCGATGTCACCCATGTTCTGAAAGACATGCTCGCCATGTGGAAGGCGCGTGCGCCCGAACCCGATCTCAAGGCCTGGTGGACGCAGATCGAAACCTGGAAGGGGCGGCGTTCGCTGGCCTACCGGACGAACCGTGACGTGATCATGCCGCAATATGCGATCGAGCGGCTCTATCAGGCGACGAAGGACCGCGACACCTACATCACGACGGAGGTCGGCCAGCACCAGATGTGGGCGGCGCAGTTCTATCATTTCGACGCACCCAATCGCTGGATGACCTCCGGCGGGCTCGGCACGATGGGCTACGGCCTGCCGGCGGCTCTCGGCGTGCAGGTCGCGCATCCCGACAGTCTCGTCGTGGATATCGCCGGCGATGCGTCCGTGCTGATGACCATGCAGGAGATGTCGACGGCGGTGCAGCACGACCTGCCGATCAAGATCTTCATCTTGAACAATTGCTATATGGGCATGGTGCGGCAGTGGCAGCAGCTTCTGCACGGCAATCGCCTGTCGAACTCGTACAATGAATCGCTGCCCGATTTCGTGAAGCTCGCCGAGGCCTATGGCTGCGTCGGGCTGCGCGCGGACAAGCCTGACGAGCTCGACGACGCCATCGAAGAGATGATTTCCGTGCGCCGGCCCGTCCTGTTCGACTGTCGCGTGGCCAATCTCGAAAACTGCTTCCCGATGATTCCCTCCGGCAAGGCGCACAACGAGATGATCCTGCCAGCTGAATCTGAGGGAGCCGAAGAGGCTTTCGCCGGCGGCAAAGCACTGGTTTGATGCTGTTGGTTGGAGGGGCCCAGCTTCAGAGGCCCCTGGTTTGAGGTGACGGCGGCCCGTCCGCGGACCGCCAGGCGGATGACATTCGGCAGGTGCTTTTGCGAGAAGCGCCTTCGCCGTTCGATGAAGGATACGAAGGACAATGAACGATTCCTCGACCATGACCGGCAAGCCCGCCATGACGCCGCCGGCCTCGACCTATTTCATCGAGGATCGCCAGGACCCGGAGGAGGCGCATACCCTCTCCGTTCTCGTCGACAACGAGCCGGGCGTCCTGGCGCGTGTCATCGGGCTTTTCTCCGGGCGCGGCTACAATATCGAAAGTCTCACTGTTTCGGAGACGGAGCATGAGAAGCACCTGTCGCGCATTACCATCGTGACGCGCGGCAGCGTCGCGGTCCTCGAGCAGATCAAGAACCAGCTCGGGCGTCTCGTCCCGGTCCATCGGGTGACGGATCTCACCGAAGTGGCGGTGGCACGCAATCAGGAAAAGCCCCTGGAGCGCGAGCTGGCGCTGGTGAAGGTCGCGGGTCACGGCGAGATGCGGGTGGAGGCTTTGCGCCTCGCCGATGCCTTCAAGGCCGAGGTGATCGATGCGACCCGCGAGCATTTCGTCTTCCAGATGACGGGACGGTCCGCCAAAGTGGAGCAATTCATCTCCATCATGCAGCCGATGGGCCTCATCGAAGTATGCCGCACGGGGCTTGCCGCGCTGTCGCGCGGACCTGAATCCTCCTAACACTGCCCGCGGGCGTAAGGCCCCGGGCGCCTTTTGAAATCTGCTCGGGATCTGCGCCATGTCGACGGAAGTCGTCTCCGCCCTCATCGTCTTCGCCCTCGTTGCCTCGGTGACGCCGGGGCCGAACAACCTGATGCTTCTGGCTTCGGGTGTGAATTTCGGCTTCCGCCGGACGCTCCCGCATCTTCTCGGCGTTCTCGTCGGCTTTGCCATTCTCCTGACGGCCGTCGGGCTCGGTGTCGGCGCTCTGGTGGAGCGCTTTCCCGCGCTCCACACGCTGCTCAAGGTCGTGGGCGGTGCCTACCTTCTCTATCTCGCCTGGAAGATCGCGATGTCGCGTGCGCTGCACGAGGAGAGCGCCGGGCAGGGGCCTCTCACCTTTCTCGAAGCGGCGCTCTTCCAATGGGTCAATCCGAAGGCCTGGATGATGGGGCTTGCGGCCATGGCCGCGTACACAGATCCGGACCATTATGCGCTGACGCTCGCGATCGTCGTTTCCGTCTTCTGCCTCGTGGGCATTCCGTCGGCGTCGATCTGGGCAGGTTTCGGGTCAGCCCTGAAGGATTGGCTCAATCATCCCGTCCGTATCAAATGGTTCAACATCGCGATGGGGCTCGCGCTCGTCGCCTCGCTCTGGCCGATGCTGAAGTGAGTGCCGCGGTATGATTTCGAAAGTAAGCGTCATCTCGCACATACGTGTCATCTTGAAAGCGGATTTCTTCGGCATCACGCTTCCCGCGATCGGCGTGCCCGACATGGGCCGTGGCTGTGGGGGAATGAGATGCGCAGTTCTTTCGGCAAGATCCTTTCGTCGGTCATGATCACGGGCGCGGTTGCGGCGGGTAGCCTCGTTGCTGCTGCTCCCGCGCGTGCCGGCGATCCCTGCCTCGACATCGCTTTCACCTGCCGCGGCGCAGAGCCTTTTTGGAGTTTTACGACGGGCATCGATGCCGAGGGGCGCGAAGTGGTGCGGTTCTCCGATCCGGAGAACCCGGACGACCAGGGGAGCCCGCTGGTGATCGAAGGTTGCGTGGAGCAGGGCGCGCCGAACGATTTCGAGCTGACGACGGAGGCGCCTCTCGACCTCATCGCCAGCATCGTCGGCCAGAGTTGCACCGAACCGAGCGGCGAGACGACGGACTTTTCCGTGATGGTCTCGTTCAAGCAGGGGGCGCAGACGGCGACGCCGCGAGAGGTGACCGGCAAGGGCTGTTGCGTCCGTGAGAAGTGAGGCGCCGGTTTCTCGTGCCTTGCGTGTTCTTATTGTGTTCTTGTTGATGTCGGGCTAGCGTCTCGCCGTTGGGGTCGTTTTCTGTCCGATGGCATGCGAGTGTCCGCGGCAGAATCCCCCGAGAGCCGCGATACCCGAAGGACGATGCAGTTTTCCCCGCAGCAGGAACAGGCGCTGAAGGCCGTTTCGAAATGGCTGAAGAAGCCCGACCAGCAGATTTACCGGCTGTTCGGCTATGCCGGCACCGGCAAGACGACACTCGCCCAGCATCTCGCCGAAGGCGTCGATGGCGAAGTGCTGTTCGGCGCCTTCACCGGCAAGGCGGCGCAGGTTTTGCGCGCCAAGGGCGCGGAGAATGCGCGCACCATCCATTCGCTCATCTATCGGCCGCGCGGTGAGGAGACGGTCGAGGACGAGGAGAGCGGCAAGACGAAGATCTCGCCGACCTTTTCGTTGAACCGTGGCAGTCCGGTGGCGCAGGCGGCGCTCGTCGTCATCGATGAATGTTCCATGGTCGACGAGGCGCTCGGCCGCGATCTTCTCTCCTTCGGCACGCCGATCCTGGTGCTCGGCGATCCGGGGCAGCTGCCGCCGGTCAAGGCGGGCGAGGGGGGCGGCGGCTTCTTCACCGAGGCGGAGCCGGACATGCTCCTCACCGAGGTGCATCGCCAGGCTCGCGACAACCCGATCATCGATCTCGCGATGCGGGTGCGCGAGGGCGAGCGCATCGATTACGGCTCTTATGGCGAAAGCCGCGTCATCTCCAAAAACGATGTCGATCAGGACATCGTCATGTCGGCCGATCAGGTGCTCGTCGGGCGCAACCGTACGCGCCGCCTCTACAATCAGCGCCTGCGGACGCTGAAAGGCTTTGACGGCGCGTTGCCGGAGGCGGGGGACCGGCTCGTCTGTCTCAGGAACGATCCGAAAAAGGGCCTGTTGAACGGCTCGCTGTGGGACGTCGCCTCCGTCGGCACGCCGCGCGGTCCCGGTCTGCAATTGATGGTGAAGGCGGTCGATGAAGTGCCGCGCTCGCCGACGGCCAAGATCAAGGTCTTGAAATCGGCCTTCGAAGATCCCGATTCCGATCCCGGCTGGCCGGTGAAGCGGCGGTTTGACGATTTCGATTACGGCTATGTCCTGACCGTGCACAAGGCGCAGGGCTCGCAATGGGACGAGCTCGTGCTCTTCGACGAGAGTTTTGCCTTTCCCGATACGCGCGAGCGCTGGCTCTACACCGCGATCACCCGCGCGGCGGAGAAGATCACCATCGTGAAGTGACGGTGGCGGAAAGGGGACGGTGCCCGCCGGTGTGAGAGCTGTCGGCAGGGCGAGGGGGCGCTGCTATTGCGGCACTTTCTCCGAGCATGGCGGCAGACAGAAGCTCGTTTCCTTGTCCACCTTCTGGACGCCTTCGACCTTGGCAAGGCTCGCCAGCAGCGTCTCGTCGCCCGAGCCGTAGATGACGCCGATCTCAGGGACGATCGATTCCACGCGCATGCCCGCCTTGACGGCCGACCGGCTCACCACATCGGTCTTGCCGATATGCGCCTCGTCGACAACGACTTTCAAGGCAATGTCCGCCATGGCGACCTCGCATCAGATGGCCGTCTCGCCACCTGTCTTTCGCTACGCGCTAACATAGGGCGGCGGCAGCTCAGACGCCAGCTTGGCCCTGCGGCGCTTGAACGAGGCCCGCCCCGACGTCGCGCGCCGGAGCGTCGAGCCCGCGGGCCGTCATCGTCAGCTTGTCCCACAAAGCCTGGCCGCGCAGTTCCGGGTCGGTCCCGGCCCAAAGGGCTGCAACGCCCGCCACATGCGGGCAAGCCATGCTGGTTCCCTGCATCTTCCTGTAGAGCTCGGGCTGTGGAGCCGCGGACAGGATGCCGACGCCAGGGGCAGCGATGTCGACCTCGCCGCCACCCGGGTTGATGGCGCCGCTGGAGAATTCCGCCACGTCCAACGACTGGTCGACGGCCGCCACGGCCATGATCGACGGCGCATTCGCCGGCGCGCCGACAGGTGCGATGAAGCCATAGCGGCGCGAGCTTTCATTGCCCGCCGCGGCGATGAGGAGCGAGCCCTGCTGAAGTGCCAGCCGGCCGATGCGTTCGTATTCGGGGGCCGGTTCTTCGCCGGGCTGGACAGGACGGCCGAGCGACATGGAAACGACGGCGCAGCGCTGCTGAATGGCCCAGATCATGCCGGCGATGATGTCGCGTTCGCGCCCTGACCCGGAATTGCTGAGCACCTTGCCGACATAGAGTTCGGCATTGGAAGCAAGGCCATAGCGAAACCGGCTCTGCGCGGCCCGACCACCCGCAGCCGTGCCCGCGCAATGCGTGCCGTGGCCATGGCCGTCCTGCACGTCCTGTCCCGGGACGAAACTCCGCTGGACGATGTTGCGGCCGGCAAAGTCCGGATGCGTCAGATCAAGGCCGGTGTCGAGGATTGCGAGGCGCACATCTTGGCCCGTCTGCGGGCTGTCGAGGGCACCGACCGCGCGAACACCCCAGGTCGCTTCGGCCGTGTCCCCAAAGCTCTCGATTGCGAACATATAGAATTCCGGTCGCACGCTCTGCACGCATTCGGTGTCCATCAGCTTGGCCCGGATCGAGCTCGTCGCCTCCAGTCCGAAGCGCTCGGAGACGAAGGCGACGCCGAGTTCCTCGAAGACAAGGGCAGGCTCGCCGTCGAGTGCCTTGATCTCGGCTGCCTCCGACAGCCCGACGGAACGCACACCGGAGCCGACGGCATTCTCCAGGGCGGTCACCTCCTCGCGGCCGGCGCGCTCGGCAAAGGAGACGACGAGACCGCCCGTCGCCTTCGGTCGCAGAAGTTCGAGGACGGAGTTACCATCCGTAGCGGGTTCGTCCGTAGCTGCCATGTCTGCCCCCCTGCGTCATGGCTCGCGCTTGCTGCGCACAGGTTCACTGAGAGAAGTTTAGGATTATCCAAGCTCCGGTCAAAGGATGAATAAAATAAATCCGGCTCCGGGAGGCGTCTTGTCGGATCTGAAATTGTATTTGTTGCTATGCTTCGTGCTTGGGTTGGTTCGCTTTTGGGAACCATCGCTGAGGAGAAAAACTCCAGCCTTGGGGTGAGGAAAGGCAGTCTCCGATCGGTCCTCCGCGCATCTGGGCGTCGAACTCCTTTTACGCCGCCGCAAGGTTTCGATCCGCATGGTCTGCGTCGTTCGATGCCGAGGAGGCCCGCCGCTTTTTTTTCGGGGCGCTTTGTTCTATCCGGGGAGGGGGCGGTCGTTGGGCCGTCGCCGGTTCAAGACTCCATCCCCGGGCCCCGTCTTGCCTTCGTCCTTTTTGCCAATCCCCCGGATGTCTCTGCCTGCCCTGAGAGGGCAGTGGTGGTGACGACTTTTCTCTTGTCCTGCGTTCTCGTCTTTCTGGGGGGCGCTATCGGTGGCATCGGTCGTTTTTTCTTGTCGGGCCTCGTTGCCCGCCGTTTTGGCGAGACCTTTCCGTGGGGCACGCTCACCGTCAACGTGATCGGCTGCGGGGCGATCGGCATCCTCGCCGCGCTCATGTTGGATCCAGCGACGCAGGGCCCGTCGAACCTGCCGCTCTGGGCGCTCTTCGTCACCGGCGGACTCGGCAGCTTCACGACCGTTTCTTCCTTCGCGCTGCAGACGCTGGCGCTGGCGCGTGCCGGTGAGCCACTCGATGCCGTCCTCAACATCGCGGTATCTCTTGCCGCCTGTCTTCTCGCGGTCGCCTCCGGCTTCGGTGCAGCGCATGCGCTCGTGGGGGCTTGAGAGCATGCCGCGGCAGGCGCGCCTCCTCATGGCCGTTGCGCTTGGAGCCGCCAGCGGCTCGCTCCTGCGCTATCTCGCCTCGCTGGCTGCGCTCGCGCTTCTCGGCTCCGGCTTTGCCTGGGGCACGCTTTTCGTCAACGTCGTCGGCTCGGTTCTGATCGGGTTTTACTCGACGCTGACGGAGCCCGATGGGCGCATCATGGCGGGGCCGATCCTGCGCCAGGGCGTGCTCACCGGTTTTTGCGGTGGTTTTACGACGTTTTCCGTTTTCAGCCTGGAGACGTTCCTCCTGCTTCAGGCCCAGGCTTTCGGTGCTGCCGCACTCAATGTTGCCGCCTCTGTCCTTCTCTGGCTCGTGGCCGTTTGGGTCGGCTACCGCATCGGCACGCGCCTCAACCGTCTGAAAGGAAGCTGAGCCATGCCTGACACGAAGGATGCGCGCCTCCTGCGCCTTTTCATCGGCGAAAGCGACGAGCATGAAGGCCGTCCGCTCTATGAGGCGATTGTTCTGAAGGCTCGCGAGATGGGGCTCGCTGGCGCGACGGTTCTGCGCGGCCCGATGGGGTTCGGCCGGTCGAGCCGTCTGCATACCTCGAAGATCCTGCGCCTTTCGGAAGATCTTCCGCTCATCATCGAAATCGTCGACACGGCTGAAAAGATCGAAAGCTTCGTTCGGGCTGCGGAGCCGATGCTGGGCAGCGGTCTCGTCACGCTGGAGAAGGTCGAGGTCGTGCGCTACGGCCACGATGCAGGGCTCGAATAAGCCTCTTCTTTCCGTCATTTTCGGTTTGGCTCGAGCGCCCTTGCGACGTAAGGGAATGCTGGTTCTGCGGGGCTCTCTGCCGGTTTATTCGGTGCAGGCCCGGCATCGGGCGCGCGCGTGGTTGCCCGCCGCCCTTCTGCCCGCTAGAACGCCGCGATTATCTTTTTGAGGCTCGCCGCGACGCGAGCCCCTCTCATCTTCAGGAAGGGTGCCGGAAATGCGCGTTTACTACGACCGCGATGCGGACGTGAATCTCATCAAAGACAAGAAGGTCGCCGTCGTCGGTTATGGCAGCCAGGGCCATGCCCATGCGCTCAATCTGCGCGATTCAGGCGTCAAGGACGTGGCCATCGCCCTGCGCGAAGGCTCCTCGTCCGCCAAGAAGGCGGAAGGCGCGGGCCTCAAGGTGATGTCGGTTGCCGATGCCGCCGCCTGGGCCGACCTCATCATGATGTGCACGCCCGACGAGCTGCAGGCCGACATCTACAACGAGCACATCGCCGCCAATATCAAGGACGGTGCTGCGATCGCCTTTGCCCACGGCCTCAACGTGCATTTCAATCTGATCGAGCCGAAGGCGAGCCTCGACGTGATCATGATTGCGCCGAAGGGCCCGGGCCACACGGTGCGTTCGGAATATCAGCGCGGCGCCGGCGTTCCCTGCCTCGTCGCCGTTCAGCAGGACGCGACCGGCAATGCGCACGACGTTGCCGTCGCTTATGCGTCGGCCATCGGTGGCGGCCGCGCCGGCATCATCGAGACGACCTTCAAGGAAGAGTGCGAGACCGACCTCTTCGGCGAGCAGGCCGTTCTGTGCGGTGGCGTCGTGGAGCTGATGCGTGCCGGTTTCGAGACGCTGGTGGAAGCCGGCTACGCGCCGGAGATGGCGTATTTCGAATGCGTCCACGAGATGAAGCTCATCGTCGACCTCATCTATGAGGGCGGCATCGCCAACATGAACTACTCGATCTCCAACACCGCCGAATACGGCGAGTACATGTCCGGTCCTCGGGTGATCACGGACGAATCTCGTCAGGCGATGCGTGCGGTTCTGAAGGACATCCAGACCGGCAAGTTCACCTCCGATTGGATGACGGAGTGCCGCGCCGGACAGCCCCGCTTCAAGGGCACCCGCCGCATGAACGACGCGCATCAGCTCGAGGCGACCGGTGCCAAGCTGCGTGAGATGATGCCCTGGATCAAAGAGAACCAGCTCGTCGACAAGGCGAAGAACTGAGGCTGCGGCGAGGGGGATACTCCTCGCCTTGCGTCACGGTTTCGAGGGGGTCGGCATGCCGGCCCCCTTTTGCTTTGGTCTCTCGTGCCTCAGTCGGCCTGTTCGCGGATGAACTGCACGCCGACCTGGTCGCCCTTGCGCCAGATCACTTCGGCCTTCAGCATCACATTGTCCGATTCCAGGAGAAGCTCGAAGCTCTCCGGGACGGCGACCGGGTTGGTCACTTTGAGTTTTGCCCCGCCTTTCGACAGGTCCCGCACCACACAATCGATCGTGGAGTGGCGGTCGTTCAGTACGATTTTCGCGGATTTGAGGGCCCGTGCGCGGTGCTCGGACCGCTTTTCCTGATCTTCCATCCTTGTCAACCCAGGGTTTCTCCGGCCAAAAATACCTTTCACCCGTTCATCAGGCGTAACGCAAGCCCTCTCGCGCGACGGTCGGATAGGGATCTGGCTGACCGGATCGGGTGTGCGATTGCCAGGAAAGCCGATGCTCAGCCTCTTTGATATTTCTGCCCTTCTGCTCGTTCTGTCGGCCCTCTTCGGGTGGGTCAATGTGCGCTTCATTCGCTTGCCGCATACGATCGGAATGCTGCTGATGGCGTTGTTCGCCTCGCTCGCCATCGTCGCCTTCGACATCGTGATGCCCGGCTCGCATGTGCGCGAAGCCTTTACCCAGACGATCCGGCAAATCGATTTCTTCGATACGCTGATGCACGGCATGCTGGCGTTCCTGCTTTTCGCCGGTGCCCTGCATGTCGATTTCGGGCTTTTGAAGTCGGAACGCTGGGCCGTCGGCCTGATGGCGAGCCTCGGCGTCCTCATCTCCACCGTCCTCATCGGCTTCGGCTTCTATTTCGGGGCGAATTTCTTTGGCGTCGACCTTTCGCTTCCCTGGGCGTTGGTCTTCGGCGCTTTGATCAGCCCGACAGATCCGGTCGCGGTTCTGTCGTTGTTGAAGTCCGTGCGGGTGCCCGAGACTCTGGAAGTCAAGATCGCCGGCGAGAGCCTCTTCAACGACGGCGTCGGCATCGTCGTGTTTACCGTGCTTCTCGCGATCGCGGCGGGGGGAGGCGAGATCGAGCCTCTCCATATCGGCGAGATCTTCCTTCTGGAGGCGGGCGGGGGCGCGCTTCTCGGCTTCGTCGGCGGATGGATCGCCGTCCGGCTGATGCAGTCGATCGACCATTATCCGGTCGAGATCCTTTTAAGCCTCGCGCTCGTGACCGGGCTTTATGCCGTCGCGCTCGCGCTGCACATGTCGGGGCCGATCGCCGTCGTCGTGGCCGGTCTTCTCGTCGGCAATCGCGGCCAGCGCACGGCGATGAGCGAAGAGACCAAGACCTATCTGTTTCATTTCTGGGAGGTGATCGACGAGCTTTTGAACTCGGTCCTGTTCCTCCTCATCGGGCTCGAGGTTCTGATCGTCGCGATCGATCCGGAGCTGGCGCTTTTTGCCGTGGCCACGATCCCTCTCGTCCTTCTGGCGCGTCTCGTCTCTGTCTTTTTGCCGATCACGCTCCTTGCCTTGAAGCGCACCTTCACGGCCGGGTCGATCGCCGTGCTCACCTGGGGCGGGGTGCGCGGGGGCATTTCCGTCGCGCTTGCGCTGTCATTGCCGGACGTGCCCGCCAAGCAGCCGATTCTCCTGACCACTTATGCGGTGGTGATTTTCTCCATCGTGGTGCAGGGTCTGACGATCAGAAGCCTCATACGTCGTGTCGTGTTCACTTAGGAGGGGATGTGGAACGCCGTTATCAGATCTACGACGTCTTTACCGACAAGGCCTTGGCCGGAAATCCTCTGGCGATCGTTATCGATGCAGACGGGCTGGAGACCAGCCAGATGCAGGCGATTGCACGTGAATTCAATTTGTCGGAGACGGTCTTCATTCTCTCCGCGGACAATCCGGCGCATTCGGCGCGGGCCCGCATTTTTACGCCTTTCAGCGAACTGCCCTTCGCAGGCCATCCGACCGTCGGCGCGGCCGTGTGCCTCGCCTCGGCGCGTTTCGGCGGACAGCCGAGCGGACAGGACGCCGTCGTGGTTCTGGAAGAAGGGATCGGGCCGGTGCGGTGCGGCGTCAAGCTTTCCGAGCAGGCAGGCTTCGCCGAGTTCGACTGTCCAAAACTTCCCGTGGAAATGGGACCTGCCCGTGAGATCGACGAAATCGCCGCGGCCTGCGGGCTGACGACCGGCGAACTGCTGTTCGAAAACCACAAGCCGATGGTGTGGTCGGCGGGATTGCCGTTTCATTTCGTTCCGGTGCAGGACCGTGCCGCACTCGCTGCCGTGGATCCGGCGCATCCGGCCTGGGCCGAAACCTTCAGCCAGGACGGCGTCTATCTCTACTGTCGCGATCCGGAGGGGCGGGACAACCAGTTTCGGGCCCGCATGCTCGCGCCCTCGCTCGGGATTGCGGAAGATCCGGCGACCGGTTCGGCCGCGGCGGCCTTCGCCGGCCAGCTTCTGAAGTTCGATCAATTGCCGGATGGCGATCATGCCGTGCGCATCGAGCAGGGGTTCGAGATGAGCCGGCCTTCGATCATTCGCCTCGAAGTCAGCATCACGCGTTCCGCCATCACGGCGGTGCGAATCGGCGGTGCGGCCGTGCAGGTGATGGAAGGTGTGCTCCAGGTTTGACGAGGCTTCGCTTGTCATGCCGAATGCGCGGCCACATGCGCGGCTTTGATGTGGGTGGCGCCCGGCGGCGTCACCGGCATTTGCTTTTGCGGCGCGCTGAGGTTAAAAGGCCTGACGTGTTGACGTTGTGGAACGCCGCTCGAATGCGCTCGCCGACGAAGCATTGCGACATTTCCTTCTCCCGTGCCCCTTCGGGCGCGGCGCTGGCGCTTACCCTTCTTCCCCTCGACCTTCTTCTCCTTAGGCGCCCCTGAGCGTCGACAGCCCGGGCCGGTTTCGACCGAGCCGCACAGGGCGGGCACTCAGGGGAGACGCGAACAAGCCGAAACGTTCAGCGCCTCGATGAGGCCAGCCGGGAGACCGGCAAGGAGAATTCAAATGACCATTACCGACGAAGTCCGATCCGAAGGCGACCGCGTCGTCATTTTCGACACCACTTTGCGCGACGGCGAGCAATGTCCCGGCGCGACCATGACGTTTGAGGAAAAGCTCGAAGTCGCTGCCTTCCTCGACCAGATGGGCGTCGACATCATCGAAGCGGGCTTTCCGATCGCCTCGCCGGGTGATTTCGAGGCGGTCTCGGAAATTGCCCGCCGCTCGAAGAATTCCGTCATCGCCGGTCTCGCGAGAGCCAATCCGGGCGACATCGACCGGGCCGGCGAGGCCGTGCGGCACGCGAAGCGCGGGCGGATCCATACCTTCATCTCCACCTCACCGGTGCATATGAAATTCAAGCTGCAGAAGGAGCCGGAGCAGGTTCTGCAGCTCGTCACCGATTCCGTCGCCCGAGCGCGCAATCTGGTCGACGACGTGGAATGGTCGGCCGAGGACGGGACGCGCACGGAATTCGATTTCCTGTGTCGCTGCGTCGAAGCGGCGATCCGATCCGGCGCCGGGACGATCAACATCCCCGATACCGTCGGCTACACCACGCCCGACGAATACCGCGATCTCTTCATCCGCCTGCGCGAGGCAGTGCCCAATTCCGATCAGGCGGTCTTCTCCGTCCATTGCCACAACGATCTCGGCATGGCGGTGGCGAATTCACTCGCCGGCGTCGTCGGTGGCTGCCGCCAGATCGAGTGCACCGTCAACGGCATCGGCGAACGGGCCGGCAATGCGGCGCTGGAAGAAATCGTCATGGCGATCGAAACGCGCCGGGACGTTCTGCCCTATCACACCGGTATCGATACGAAGATGCTGACGCGCGCCTCGAAGATGGTGTCGTCGGCGACCTCCTTCCCGGTGCAGTTCAACAAGGCGATCGTCGGTCGCAATGCCTTCGCGCATGAAAGCGGCATCCACCAGGACGGCATGCTGAAGCATACCCAGACCTACGAGATCATGACGCCGGAATCGGTCGGCGTTCAGAAGACCTCGCTCGTCATGGGCAAGCATTCCGGCCGCAATGCCTTCCGCTCCAAGCTGAAGGAGCTCGGCTACGACCTGGGCGACAATGCGTTCGAGGATGCCTTCAACCGCTTCAAGGCGCTGGCCGATCGCAAGAAGCATGTCTTTGACGAGGACATCGAGGCGCTGGTCGACGAGAAGCTGGCGAATGCGGCCGATCGTATCCGGCTGGAAGCGCTGACGATCATTGCCGGTACGATGGGCCCGCAGGCCGCGACCCTGACGGTCAGTCAGGATGGCCAGCACCGCACCTTCCAGGCGACGGGCAACGGCCCGGTCGATGCCACCTTCAATGCGATCAAATCGCTCGTCCCGCATGAGGCGAGCCTGGCGCTCTATCAGGTGCATGCGGTGACCGGCGGCACGGACGCGCAGGCGGAGGTTTCTGTGCGCGTCGAAGACCGCGAGGGCCGGGCGGTGACCGGGCGTGCCTCCGATCCCGACACGCTGGTTGCCTCCGCAAAAGCCTATCTCGCCGCGGTCAACAAGCTGATCGCGCGCGGCGAACGGCTGCACGCGCAGGCCGGCTGACGCGGCTGCCCTTGGCACACGAACACACGCACGACAGCATCACCGGGCCGGCGGAAACGCCGGGCCGGAATGTTTTGGACGGGACGGGCGCCTCGCTCGGCGAAAAGGCCGGGCGTCTCGATCCTCCGGCCGCCGGGGCGCGGCTGCCGCGGCTCATCTGGATCGACGTCTTTCGCGGCATCGCGCTCGTGGCGATGGCGGTCTACCACTGCTCCTGGGATCTTGCCTTCTTCGGGTTTTCCAATGCGGGCGTGGCGAGTGCGCCGGGCTGGATCCTGTTCGCACGCATGATCGCCGGATCGTTTCTGTTTCTCGTCGGCGTGAGCCTCGCGCTTGCCCATCATTCCGGGCTTCGGTTTCGGCCTTTCCTCAAGCGTCTTGCGATGGTCGCGGGCGGCGCGGCGGCGATTACCGTCGTCACCTATCTGGTCTTCCCGGAGGCCTATATCTTCTTCGGCATTCTGCACGAGATCGCACTGGCGAGCGTGCTCGGCCTCCTCTTCCTGCGGGCGCCGTTATGGCTCGTCGCAGCTGCGGCAGCGTTCTTCCTGTTCGGGGCGGATTTCCTCGCAGGCCCCGCTTTCAACGGCCGCTATCTGCAGTTTCTCGGGCTGATGACCTACCGCCCGTTCACCAACGATTACGTGCCGCTTTTTCCGTGGTTCGGCGTCGTCCTGTCGGGCCTCGTCGGTGGGCGTCTGCTTCTGAAAAATCAGCAGGTTCTGAGACTCCTGGCAAAACCCGCGCGCGATCCGATCTCGCAGGCGCTCGCCTTCGGCGGACGCCATTCGCTGGCCTTCTACCTCATCCATCAGCCGGTGCTGTTCGGCCTCGTCTATGCGGCGGCGTGGGTGACGATGCGCTGAGCTCTTGGCCCTGGGCCCTGGGCCCTGAGCCTGGGCGCGAAGCGGAGCCAAGGCGCGCTTCGGTTTCGCTATCGGGAGCAGCATCACGGGCATCGGCCGAAGGGGATTTATCTGCGCTTCGGCCCCGAGGCTTAAGAAGAACGCTCTGCAAAATCGGCGATCACCGCCACGAAGGCGCTGCCGTAGCGATCGAGCTTGGCCTCGCCGACACCGGGAACATGGGCCATCTCGGCACGTGAGCGGGGACGCGCCGCCGCGAGCTCGATCAGGGTCTTGTCGTGAAAGATCACATAGGGCGGCACGTTCTGCTGCCGTGCGATCTCGAGCCGTTTTTCTCTGAGCATCTGAAAGAGAGCCCGATCGGCTTCCGGCACGACGGACTGAGCCGTGCTTTGTCCGCCCTTGCCGCGCCGGCTTCGGCGAGGGGCTGGCACGCGCAGCATGAGCGTCGGCTTGTCGCGCAGGAAGTTGCGACCGGCGGTCGAGATCGACAGGCCTCCGTGACCCGCAAGGTCGACGTCGACGAGGCGCAGCGCGATCAGCTGGCGCAGGATGGCCCGCCACAGGCGGCTGTCGTGCTCCTTGCCGATGCCGAAGGTCGAGATGCGGTCATGGCCGAACTGCGCGATGCGCTCGCTCTCCACGCCGAGAAGAACATCGACGATATAGGCCTGCCCGAAGCGCTCGCCGGTGCGATAGATGCAGGAGAGCGCCTTCTGCGCCGCGATCGTCCCGTCGAAGAGCTGTGGTGGCGCGGCGCAGGTGTCGCAATTGCCGCAAGGCTCGCAATTGTCGCCGAAATAGGCGAGCAGCACCTGGCGGCGGCAACCCGCCGTCTCGGCCAGACCCAGGAGCGCATCGAGCTTCTGCCGCTCCGTCCGCTTGCGCTCGTCCGGGGCATCCGATTCCTCGATGAAGCGGTTGCGCAGCGCGACGTCTTCGGGACCGTAGAGCATCAGCGTCTCGGCGGGCAGGCCGTCCCGCCCGGCGCGGCCGGTCTCCTGGTAATAGGCCTCCAGGCTTCCCGGCAGATCGATATGGGCGACGAAGCGCACGTCCGGTTTGTCGATGCCCATGCCGAAAGCGATGGTGGCGACCATGACGACCGCCTCGCCATGCTGGAAGCGCTGCTGGTTCGCCTCGCGATCGGCCTTGTCCATGCCCGCGTGATAGGCGAGGGCGTCGTAAGCCTCGCCACGAAGCCAGGCGGCCGTCTCCTCGCACTTGCGCTTGGAGAGGCAGTAGACGATGCCGCTCTCGCCTTGATGGCGCTTGAGAAAATCCTTCAGCTGGGCGCGGGGATTGTCCTTTTCGGCGATGGCGTAGCGGATGTTGGGGCGGTCGAAGCCGGCGATGAAGGCGTCGGCTTCGACGATCTCGAGATGCGACAGGATCTCGGCGCGCGTCGGCGCATCGGCCGTTGCCGTCAGGGCCATGCGCGGCGTCTTCGGGAACTGGCGCACGAGCACGTCGAGCTGGCGGTAGGAGGGGCGGAAGTCGTGGCCCCATTGCGACAGGCAGTGGGCCTCGTCGATGGCGATCAGCGACAGGGTCGTCTGCCCAAGCCGCTGCAAGACCCCACCGCGCAGGAGCGTTTCGGGCGCGACATAGAGGAGATCGAGCGCGCCGGCCTCGATATCGCTCCACAAGGCGCGCCGCTCTTCCGGCGGAAGATCGGAGTTGAGCGCGGCGGCTTTCACCCCCGCCTGGCGCAAGGCCGCGACCTGATCGGCCATCAGGGCCAGAAGCGGGGAGACGATCAGCGCCATGCCGGGTCGGGCGATCGCCGGGATCTGGTAGCAGAGCGATTTTCCGCCGCCGGTCGGCATCAGCACGAAGGCGTTATGGCCGCCAATCACATGCTCGATGATGCGCGCCTGCGGGCCCCGGAACGCATCATAGCCATAGACAGCTTTGAGGATTTCGACGGCTTTCGTGGGCATGTGAGGTCGCATGGAGAATCGTGGGAGCGTTCTCCATAGCAGCTTCGCCCGGGTCACGATCAATGGGCGGTGTCGGCGGCGGTTTTCTCGAAGTGGGGCGCCGACCTTTCCGAGATTGACGAAGATGCTTTCTCGCTCGGTGGAGAAATCGAGGCCCACGGCCGCCGACTTCGCTACCCGGACCCCTTCTCGCTGGTGATCAGTGTCTCTCGACGGCGGCTGCGATCGCGTCCGACATGATCTCTACACCCTGATCGATCTCCGCCTCCGAGACGGTCAGCGGCGGGGCGATGCGGAAGACGCCGCCCATGCCCGGCAGTTTGACGATGTTCATGCTGAGGCCGCGCTGTATCGCCTCTTCCATGATTTTCGCTCCGAGCTCGAAGCCGGGCGCCTTGGTCTGCCGGTCGGTGACGATTTCGAGCCCGAGAAGGAGGCCGCGGCCGCGCACGTCGCCGACGCATTCGAATTTCTGCTTGAGCGAGAAAAGCCCATCGGTGAGGCGCTTTCCGCGCACACTTGCCTGCTCGACGAGGCCGTCGCGGGCGACGACATCGAGGACGGTGACGCCGACGGCGGCGGGCAGCGGGTCGGAGACGTGGGTCGTGTAGAAGAGGAAGCCGCGCTCATGCGCCTTTTCCTCGATCGCCTCGGTGGTCATGACGGCGGCGAGCGGCAGGCCGGCACCGAGCGTTTTCGACAGCGTCATGATGTCGGGCGTGACGCCGTCGCGCTGGAAGGCGAACATGTGGCCGGTGCGGCCGACGCCGGTCTGCGCCTCGTCGAGGATGAGGAGCATGCCGCGCTCCTCGCATTTCTTTTTGAGCGCCGCGAGATAGCCCGGGGGCAGGTCGAGGATGCCGCCGCTCGAGAGGATCGGCTCGGCGATGAAAGCAGCGAGATTGCCGGTCGACTGGCGGTCGATCAGCCAGAAAGCGTCGTCGAGCTCGGCCTGCCAGTCGTTCGTGCCGTCCGCTTTCGCAAAGCGCGGGCGGTAAGCGTTGGGCGCGGGGATGGCAAAGGAGCCGATCGCGGCCGGGCCGTAGCCGGCGCGCCCGGCGCTGTAGGTGGCGGATGCCGCGGCACCTGTCATGCCGTGCCAGCTCTGGGCGAAGGCGACGATCTCGTGGCCACCGGTGACGAGCTTCGCCATGCGAATTGCCGCTTCGTTCGATTCCGCTCCCGTGGTGAGGAGCTGCACGCGGTCGAGGCCGGGCGCAAGCGCGGCGAGACGCTCGGCGAGCGCGACCACCGGGCGTGACAGCATGCCCGAGAAGAGATGCGCGACCGCGCCCATCTGACGGTTCACCGTCGCAACGATGTCGGGATGGGTGTGGCCGAGGAGGGCGCTCATCTGGCCGGAGGTGAAGTCGAGGATGGCGCGGCCGTCGGCGTCATAGACAAAGCTTCCCTCGGCGCGCTCGGCGATGATCGTCTCGAAGTTCGGTCCGTAGCGCGTCAGATGCTTGTGGGCGGAGGCCCAGAAGGCGGGATCGTCATTGAGCGACATGCGGCTCTCCTTCGGCAGCGTTGCGGAGAAGGCTAGCAGAAGCTTGCGAGCCTCAGCGAATTGATATTATTTCATTCCGATATCAATCTGATTGATGCCCTCCTTGCTCGACCTCGCGCTCCTGAAGAATTTCGTCATCTGCGCCCGTGCGGGCTCGATCAGCCTCGCATCGCAGCAGGTCGGGCGCACACAGCCGGCCCTCAGCATGCAGATGCACCGGCTCGAGGAGTTTTTGGGGCAGAGGCTGATGCGCCGGACGGGGCAGGGGGTGCGGCTGACGGCGGCAGGCGAGCAGCTTCTCGCGCATGCGGAAGCCCTGCTGGCGCAGCACGACGAGATCCTCGCCGACATGAACGGAACGGCCTTGAAGGGCAGCTTGAGCTTCGGCTGCCCGGAGGATTATTCGATCGCCTTTCTGCCGGCTCTCCTCAACGGCTTTTGCGCGCTTCACCCCGAGGTCGAACTGCGCATGATCTGCGCGCCGACCTTCGAGCTGCGCCCGATGCTGCGTCGGCGCCAGATCGACATGGCGATGGTGTCTCTTGCGGATCCGGAGAATGGCGCGGTGATCCGCAAGGAGCGCTTCGTCTGGGTCGCGGATTCCGAAGCGCCGGCCATTCTTGAAAGCAGCACATTGCCGCTGGCGCTGTCTGCCCCGGTCACGCTCGACTACCGCGCAGCGTGCGATGCGATGGATGCCGTCGATCGCCGCTACCGGGTCGCCTATGCCAGCAACAGTCTCGCGGGCCTCATCGCCATCGCCCGGTCCGGCCATGCGATCAGCGTTCTGACCCGCACCGCCGTTCCGTCCGATCTCTCAATCGTCACGGAAGGCTTGCCGCCTCTGCCGGAGATCGGCATCGCCCTCGAATTCGCGGACGAACGGCCATCCTCGATCGTGAATGCCTTCGCCGATCATATTCGCGAGGTTCTGCCGATGCTGGGTGAGGCAGCGCTCCCCTTTGCCGGCGAAGGCGTGGAGGGCCTGCGCCATCCGCTCTGAAGGGCTGGCGCAAACCCGCAGGTGCAGCCTGATTTCTCCGGTCGCCTACGGTCCTCTCAGTAGGGCGCTTCGACCTTTCCGAGATTGACGTAGACGCTCTTCCGCTCGGTGTAGAAATCGAGCGCGGCGAGGCCGTTCTCGCGGCCGATGCCGGATTGCTTGGTGCCGCCGAAGGGCATGGCGATCGGCGTCAGATTGTAAGAATTGACCCAGATCGTGCCCGCCTGCAGCGCCGCCGCGACGCGGTGGGCGCGGGCGAGGTTCTGCGTCATCAGCCCGGCCGCGAGACCGAAGGGCGTCGCATTGGCGCGGGCGACGACCTCTTCCTCCTCGGAAAAGGAGAGGACGCTCATGACGGGGCCGAAAATCTCTTCGCAGACGATCGTCATGTCGTCGCGTGTCTCGGCGAAGATCGCCGGGCGCATGAAGAAGCCGTTTTCGAACTCGCCCGTCGTCAGCCGCTCGCCGCCGGTGACGAGCTTCGCGCCTTCCGCGACGCCTTTTTCGACATAGGCGAGGACCTTTTGCAGATGCGCTTCGGAGATGAGCGGGCCCATCTGTGTGTCCGGATCGAGCGGATCGCCGAGACGGATTTTTTCCGTGCGCTCCGTGAGCCTTGCGAGGAATTCCTCGCGAACTGATTCATGCACGAAGACACGCGTGCCATTGGAGCAGATTTCGCCCTGCGTATAGAAGTTTGCAAGGAGCGCCGCAGAAACCGAATCATCGATGTCGGCGTCCTCGAAGACGATGAGTGCCGACTTGCCGCCGAGCTCCATCGTGACGTGTTTGAGCGTCTCGGCCGCGGCCGCCATGATGCGCTTTCCCGTCGGCACGGAGCCGGTCAGCGACACTTTTGCGATGCCGGGATGGGCCGTCATGGCGGCGCCCGTTTCGCCGGCGCCGAGGACGACATTGAAGAGACCTTTCGGGGCACCGGCCTCTTCGACGATCTCGGCCAGCTTGAGCGCGGTGATCGGCGTCAATTCGCTCGGCTTGAAGATCATGGCATTGCCGGCGGCAAGCGCCGGCGCTGTCTTCCAGGAGGCGATCTGGATCGGATAATTCCAGGCTCCGATGCCGGCGCAGACGCCGAGCGGTTCGCGGCGCGTATAGGCGAAGGCGTCCTCGCCGAGCGGCATGTGCTCGCCATGGACGATCTGCGTCAGGCCGGCGAAGAACTCGAAACAATCGGCGGCCGAGCCGATATCGGCCTCCGGGGCTTCCTGGATGGGCTTGCCGGTGTCGAGGACTTCGAGACGCGCGAGTTCGTCCGTGCGGGCGCGCAGGAGATGGGCGACGCGGTTGAGGACGCGGCCGCGTTCGGCCGGCGCCATCGCCAGCCATTCGCGCTGTGCGGTCTGGGCTGCGGCGACGGCGCGGTCGATTGTCGCGCTGTCGGCGGCCGCGAAGCGGGCGAGGATCGTGCCGTTCGCAGGATTGATCGTGGCGATCTTCTCGCCACCGCCGGCCACCTTTTCTCCGGCGATATGGGAGGCGAGGTCGGGCATAAGCGTATCGGGCGCGGTCATCGGCATCACACGGTCTTTGGGGGTGGAAGGGGCGCGAGCCGGCGTCGCCGTCATTCAGGCGGGTGCCGGCAGGGGACAAATATCCTGACGAAAATCGATGCGTTGTGCAATTCTGCACCGATGCCGCGCCTGATGGCTTGCACAGCGCGGCTGGCGCCACTATACAGCGCCCACGCTTCGGGTGTGTAGCTCAGTTGGTAGAGCAGCTGACTCTTAATCAGCGGGTCCAGGGTTCGAGTCCCTGCTCACCCACCAATCTTTCAAAAACGACAGAGCGCGCTGTGGAGAGCCTTCTCCGGCTGGCGCGCCTCGGCACAAAAAACCCGGCCTCGCGGCCGGGTTTTCGCTTTTTGGGGCTTCTTCGACGCCGATCAGCTTGATCGGGCAGGCGCCATCTCGCTGCGCAGCGCGCGTCCGTCGTCGAGCTTCGCATAGATATTTGCCACGATCGCGCCGGCGATGTTGTGCCAGACGCTGAAGATCGCGCTCGGCACGGCGGCGAGGGGCGAGAAATGGGCGCTGGCGAGCGCCGCCCCCAGGCCGGAATTCTGCATGCCGACCTCGATCGAGATCGCCTTGCGCTTGGCCACCGGCATGCCGCTCATGCGCGCGAGCCAATAGCCGAGCGCCAGTCCGATGCCGTTGTGGAGGGCGACGACCGCGAAGATGAGAAGACCGGTCGTGGCGATTTTCTCCTGATTGACCGCAACCACGGCCGCGATGATGAGGACGATGCCGGTGACGCTGACGAGCGGCAGCGCGGGAATCGCGGCGCGCACCAGTGCCGGCGCCAGCTTCTGCATGACGAAGCCGAGACCGAGCGGCAGAAGAATCATCTTCACGATCGAGATGAACATGCTCACGGCATCGACCGGCAGATACTGGCTGGCGAAAAGCCAGACGAGGAAGGGCGTGACGATCGGTGCTGCCAAGGTCGTGACGCTGGTGCAGGCGACGCTCAACGCTACGTCGCCGCGGCACAGATACGTCATCACGTTGCTGGCCGTGCCGCCCGGGCAACAGCCGACCAGGATGACGCCGGCCGCCACTTCCGGCGACATCGGAATGATCGATGTGAGGGCGACCGCAACGAGCGGCATGATGAGGAATTGCGCGCCGACCCCGATCGCCACGTCCTTCGGCCGACGGACGACCTCGCGGAAATCCTTCAGCGAGATCGTCAGCCCCATGCCGAACATGATCATGCCGAGGAGCGGGACGATATAGGGGACAAGGGTTCGGAAGACGTCGGGCAGGACGAATCCGAGGACCGCGAAGGCAATGACCCACAAGGCAAAGGTGCGCCCAAAGAACGCGGACACAAGCGCAATAGCTCTCACTGTTTCCTCCTGATGGCAGCGAATGCTGCGGGAGCTGCCAATGGCTTGCTTCTAAAAGCAAAATCCGGTGAGGAGCGGTCATGCACCCGCGCATGTGGTGCTGTCTACCGACGGGGCGAATTAGGCCGGATTCTGCCGGCTTTCCGAAAAATCTGTTCTCCTTGTGCCCGGAATTCTGCTCGCGGCGGCGAAAATTTTTACGAAGTGACGTCCTTCAGAAAAAGAATCGTTTTCGCCTCCGTCCCGGTGCGAGCATTTCGGCCTATGTGCAGAAAAACGCCTATCTACAGGCGCTTCCGAAGTCTTCCTGCGTCTGGCACGGAATATGCAAAGAAGATCCGTAGAATGGCTCTATGGAAGACGCATGGCTCTTATGCAAAGCCTGTTTTCGCAGTTTTCTTTAGGGTCCGACAAAAGTCGAACCTGTGCGAGCCTTCGCATTGGTCTAACTATTTAGCAGATGCAACATAGGTAGGCGGATTCTTGGAAGGTTTGGGGGCCTTTCAGCCTGCGTATTCGATGCATGCGCATCGAGATCGTCATGGAGGGCGGAGACCGTGACAGTGCACAGCCCCGGCAACGGTACACATGGGCGGACAAGCCGCGCCGATATCGAGCTTATTGGGATCTATGAGATCTCAAAGCTCCTCAGCGCGCCGAACCGGCTGGAGACGACGCTCGCTGGCGTGCTCACGCTGCTCTCCAGCTTTCTCGATATGCGCCATGGTTTGATTGCTCTTCTGGACGGCGATGGGGAGCCGGAGATCGTCGTCGGTTCGGGATGGAGCGAGGAGAACGCCAAGCGCTATTTCAAGCGCCTGCCCGAGCAGGCGATCGGTCAGATCGTGGCCACCTGCATGCCCCTCGTGGTGCCGGATGTGCGCAGCGACCAGCTGTTCGCCGGGACGGATCTCGACGGCTGGGGACCGGAGGACGGAAAGCCGTTTTCTCTGATCGGTGTGCCGATCAAAAACGGCGAGGCGGTCGTCGGCACGCTGACGATCGACCGCAGCTACGAATTCGCCGATCAGACACCGTTCGATCAGGATGTCCGTTTTCTGACACTTGTCGCCAACCTTCTCGGCCAGACGTTGCGGTTGCACAAGGCGGTGGCGCGCGACCGCGAGCGGCTGATGGCCGAACAACGCCGGCTCGAAAAGCAATTGTCGGCGGGGCGAGACGACGGTGTGGCCTCCGGCAAGATCGAAGGCATCGTCGGTGAGAGCCCGGCCTTGCGTGCGGCCCTCGACAAGGTCCGGATCGTCGCCCGCAGTCGTTCGACCGTGCTGCTGCGTGGGGAATCGGGCACCGGCAAAGAGCTCTTCGCCTCGGCGATCCACGATCTGTCGCCGCGCAGTTCCGGCCCCTTCGTCAAACTCAATTGTGCGGCGCTGCCGGAAAGCGTGCTGGAATCGGAGCTCTTCGGCCACGAGAAGGGGGCCTTCACCGGGGCCATCCAGCAGCGCAAGGGCCGCTTCGAACTCGCCCATGGCGGCACGCTCTTTCTCGACGAAATCGGCGAGATTTCCGCCGCCTTTCAGGCGAAGCTCTTGCGGGTGCTGCAGGAGGGCGAGTTTGAACGTGTCGGTGGCACGCGCTCGCTGAAGGTCGATGTGCGGCTCGTATGCGCCACCAACCGGGATCTGGAGGCCGCCGTCAGCAAGGGCGAATTCCGCGCGGATCTCTATTATCGCATCAGCGTCGTGCCGATTTTCCTGCCGCCATTGCGCGAGCGGACCGGGGACATCCCGCTTCTCGCGCAGGAGATCCTGCAACGCTTCAACAAGGAGCATGGCACCGATCTCACCTTGACGGGCGAGGCCCTTCGGGCGCTTTCCGGCTGCTACTTCCCCGGCAATGTGCGGGAACTGGAAAACTGCATCCGGCGCACGGCGACACTGGCGCGCGACCGGACCATCGTGGCGCACGATCTCGCCTGCCAGAATGATGGATGCCTGTCCTCCGTTCTCTGGCAGGGAAGCCAGAGGGCGACCCATTCGCCCGGCTTCCAGCCGCTGCCAGTCATCCAACCGCAGCCGCAGATGGGCGGGACGGTTTTTGCCGAGGCGGAAAGCCCTGTTTCAACGCCGCAAGCCTGCCCGTCGCCCGGCGCCTGCCCAGTGCCTGGAGGGGATACGCGCTCGGAGCGTGACCGGCTGATCGAGGCGATGGAGACGGCCGGCTGGGTGCAGGCGAAGGCGGCGCGCATTCTCGGCATGACGCCGCGCCAGATCGGCTATGCGCTTCGCAAGCATTCGATTCCGATCAAGCGCTTCTGAGCGGGACGGCAGGGCCGGCCAATGTCGGAGACCCGACACGATGTCGGAGCTGCGACAGGGTTTTGTCTCTGCCGGGATGATACCAACCCCTTGTAAACACGGCATTTTCGTTCTGGCATGGGGCTTGCTCAACGGTTCCTGAAAGACGCTTTGGACGTGTGTCGCGGAGGGATCGATTGGCTCAGCTCATCTCGCTTGGCAGCCTGAAGGCGCCGACATCTGCCGCCAAAATGCGGGCATCGCTCGCCAAGTCCGGCTGCGCCTCCTCGAGCTGCGGCTCCTCCGACGGCCCCGCCGACATGTCGCCGGAATTGTGGGAGCGGGTGAAGGATCACCCCTGCTATTCGGAAGAGGCGCATCATTATTTCGCGCGCATGCATGTCGCCGTCGCGCCTGCCTGCAACATCCAGTGCAATTACTGCAATCGGAAGTACGATTGCGCCAACGAAAGCCGGCCGGGCGTCGTCTCCGAGCGGCTCGACCCCGATCAGGCGGTCAAGAAAGTCATCGCGGTCGCCAACGAGGTGCCGCAGCTTTCCGTCCTCGGCATCGCCGGTCCCGGCGACGCCTGCTACGACTGGCGCAAGACGAAAGAGACGTTTGAGCGCGTTTCCAAGGAAATTCCGGACCTCAAGCTCTGCCTGTCGACCAACGGTCTGGCGCTTCCGGATTACGTCGACGAGATCGCCGAGATGGCGATCGATCATGTGACGATCACCATCAATGCGATCGATCCGGAGATCGGTGCGAAGATCTATCCCTGGGTCTTCTACGATCACCGGCGCTGGACGGGCGTGGAGGCCTCCCGGATTCTGCTGGAGCGGCAGATGCTCGGCCTGGAGATGCTCGTGGCCCGCGACATCCTGGTGAAGGTCAATTCCGTCATGATCCCCGGGATCAACGACGAACATTTGATCGAGGTGAACAAGGCGGTGAAGGCGAAGGGCGCCTTCCTCCACAACATCATGCCGCTCATTTCCGACCCCGCCCACGGCACGCATTTCGGGCTGACGGGTCAGCGCGGGCCGACGCCGATGGAGGTGAAGGCGCTGCAGGACAAGGTGGAGGGCGGCACCAAGCTGATGCGCCATTGCCGCCAGTGCCGCGCCGATGCCGTCGGTATCCTTGGTGAGGATCGCGGCCAGGAATTCACCATGGATCAGCTGCCCGAGACGGTGTCCTACGATCCGGCGCGACGCGAGGAGTATCGCTCCGTGGTCGCGACGGTGCGTGGCGAGCATGCCGCGACCAAAGAGGCGGCCAAAGCAGATCTTGCCGAAGTGCGGGATGCGCCGGCGCTTCTTGTCGCGGTGGCAACAAGAGGTGGCGGGCGTATCAATCTACACTTCGGTCATGCACAGGAATTCCAGGTTTTCGAAGTTTCACCTGGTGGCGTGACCTTCGTGGGGCATCGCAAAGTCGAGCAATATTGCCATGGCGGACACGGCGAGGAGAGGGCCTTCGACGGCATTGTCGAAACGCTGCAAGGCGTCTCCACGGTTTTGTGCGCGAAGATTGGCGAAGCCCCCAAAGATCGACTGGAGAAGGTCGGCATCAAGGCGAGCGACGCCCATGCTTTTGACTGGATCGAGGCAGGGATTGCTGCCTGGTACGCCGCCGAATACGGCACCCAGCCTGCAATGCTGACAGCCTAACCGAGAGGAGAAATCAAATGGCCTACAAGATCATCAAGTCCCAGTGCACCGTTTGCGGCGCCTGTGAATTCGAATGCCCGAACGCGGCGATCAAGTTCAAGGGCGACACCTACATCATCGATCAGGACAAGTGCACGGAATGCGAGGGACATTTCGATGCCCCGCAATGCGTCGCCGTCTGCCCGGTCCCGGACACGTGCGTGCCGGCCTGAGTTGAATTGGCCGCCGGCGGGTCGGGTTCGGCCCGCCGGCGCTGTCTTTTGCGCCCCGGACGGATCACCCCCGACCTGACATTCGCCATGTCGTGAAGGAGACTGCGATGGGACTTGCCCGCGAAGAAGAGGTGGAGATCTACGATCAGCCTCTCTTCATGCCCGGCGCCAAGGTGCGTGCCCGCAAGGCCGTCAAGAACGACGGGACGATGCCCGGCTGCGAGATCGGCGAGATCGTCGTGCGCAAAGGTGACGAAGGATATGTGCGCGACGTCGGCACCTATCTGCAGCGGTTTTACATCTACGCGGTCGAGTTTCTCGATTGCGGCAGGATCGTCGGCATGCGTGGGCGCGAGCTGACTGCCGTCGATGCGGTCGACGGAGCGGTCGGCGACATTTCGGACGAGCAGGAGACAGCAGCATGAAAGTGATGATCCGCAGCACGCCCAAGGGGCTTTCCGCCTATGTCGCCAAGAAGGATCTCGAAGAGCCGATCATCGAATGCGAGCACGAGGCGCTGTGGGGTGGCTGGGTGAAGCTGAAGAACGGCTGGATTCTCGAGCTGCCGGAGATGGAGACCGACACCAAGCTCCCGATCACGGTCGAAGCGCGGCGCCGTCCGGAAAGCGTTTCATGAGTGCTGCTGCGGCTTTGGACGAGGTGGTTGTCCGCAACGCCGAGCCGATTCTTGACGATATCGTCCGTCGCCTGAAGGGCGGCGGCCTCATTCCTTATCTCGGTCCCGGTGTGTTGCCCGCCGATGCGGGCGTCCCGACAAGCTATGCGGCATTGGCCGAGTTCTTCTCCGCAAAAGTCGCCCTGCCGAGACGCGCCCGGGGCAATCCCTGGGCCTCCGCGCAGTTCATCGAGGGGCGCAAGCATCGCAAGACACTCGACGCCCTGATGGCAGCGGCGTTCGCCGAACCGGTGGCACCGACGCCGCTTCACGAGGCGCTCGCCTCATGTCCGCAAATCCCGATGATCGTCGACAGCTGGTACGATGGGGCGATGCGGTCTGCGTTCGCCCAACGCCGCAATCGGAGTGCTGGTCAGGGCCCTGAGCGAGCTGCTGATTGGGGCGAGGTGCAGGGGATCACCCGCGCCGGCATCGGCGAGTTTTTGTGGTTCCGCTTTTACGATGCCGAAGGCGGGGAGGTGAGCGCGCCGCAAGATGAATGGCGGACGCTTCTCTACAAACCGCATGGCGGCGTGGCGCCGGCCGACAATTATCTCATTGCCGATTCCGACTATGTCGAAGTGCTGACGGAAATCGATATCCAGACGCCGATCCCTGAGATCGTGCGCGCGCGACGGACGAATTGCGGGTTTCTCTTCATCGGGTGTCGCTTCGACGACCAGATGCTCCGGCTCTATGCCCGGCAGATCATGAAGCGTTCCAAGGGGCCTTATTTCGCCCTGGTGGAGCCCGATGGGCTCACGCGCAACGAGCTGCGCTTCTTCGAGACGGAAGCGATCACGCCACTTGCCGCTTCTCCGGCAAGACTGGCCGAACGCCTCACCGAACTCGCCTGACCTTCTTCCTTTCCTGACACGATTTTCATGCGGCCGATCGCTCGCGGCACCTTTGGGCTGTCGCTGCGCCAGGTCACGGCGAAACGCGACATGCGCGATGTCGTGTCGGTTTTGTCGGGTGTTCTCACCGTGTCCCACTGTCGTCTTTTGTCGGAGATCGGACAGCGACTGTCGGACGTTCGGCTTGTCCGAAAATCACGTAAGTCACTTATAAATAAGGAAAGTTTTGTTTTCTCCAAGTTGGCACGCCCTTTGCGTAACTGAGGGTACGCGGCCGAGAGCGCCCGCTGGAACAGTTTTGAACCGGACAACCTGGAGAGACACTATGAGTTCACTTCGCCAGATTGCGTTCTACGGGAAGGGCGGCATCGGCAAGTCGACCACTTCTCAGAACACCCTCGCGGCACTTGTCGAAATGGGGCAGAAGATTCTGATTGTGGGTTGCGATCCGAAAGCGGATTCCACCCGCCTCATCCTCAACACCAAGATGCAGGATACCGTCTTGAGCCTCGCGGCCGAGGCGGGCTCGGTGGAAGATCTCGAGCTCGAAGACGTGCTCAAGATCGGCTACAAGGGCATCAAGTGCACGGAATCCGGTGGTCCTGAGCCCGGCGTCGGCTGTGCCGGCCGCGGCGTCATCACCGCCATCAACTTCCTGGAAGAAAACGGTGCCTACGACGATGTCGACTACGTCTCTTACGACGTGCTCGGCGACGTCGTCTGCGGCGGCTTCGCGATGCCGATCCGCGAAAACAAGGCGCAGGAAATCTACATCGTCATGTCCGGCGAGATGATGGCGCTTTACGCCGCCAACAACATCGCCAAGGGCATCCTGAAGTACGCCCATTCGGGCGGCGTGCGGCTCGGCGGCCTCATCTGCAACGAGCGTCAGACCGATCGCGAAGTCGAGCTGTCGGAAGCGCTGGCGGAGAAGCTCAACACCAAGCTCATCCACTTCGTCCCGCGCAACAACATCGTCCAGCATGCCGAACTGCGGCGCCAGACGGTCATCCAGTACGCCCCGGATTCGCAGCAGGCGAAGGAGTACCGGACGCTCGCTCAAAAGATCCACGCGAATTCCGGGCAGGGCACGATCCCGACGCCGGTCTCCATGGATGAGCTCGAGCAGATGCTGCTCGATTTCGGCATCATGAAGACCGAGGAGCAGGCGCTCGCCGAACTCCAGGCCAAGGAAGCCGCAAAGGCCGCCGAAGCCGCGGCCTAATTGTCCCGCCCGGCCGCCGCGAGGCGGTGGCCGGGCTCATCTTCAACATTGTTCGATGAGGAGAGCGCTATGAGCCTCGACCACAAGAACGACGCCGAGTTCCACGCCAGCCTCATTGAGGAGGTGTTGAAGGCCTATCCGGACAAGGCCCAGAAGAAGCGGAGCCGGCATCTGAGTGTCGCCAAGCCCGCGGAGGCCCCTGAAGAGGGTGGCGAACAGAATCTGTCGGAATGCGCCGTCAAATCCAACATCAAGTCGATCCCGGGCGTCATGACGATCCGCGGCTGCTCCTACGCCGGATCCAAGGGCGTGGTGTGGGGCCCGGTGAAGGATATGGTCCATATCAGCCATGGTCCGGTCGGCTGCGGCCAGTATTCCTGGGCCCAGCGCCGCAATTATTACACCGGCACCACGGGCGTCGACACCTTCGTGACGATGCAGTTCACCACCGACTTCCAAGAGCGCGACATCGTCTTCGGCGGCGACAAGAAGCTCGAAAAGGTGATCGACGAGATCAACGAGCTGTTCCCGCTCGCCAATGGCATCTCCGTGCAGTCGGAATGCCCGATCGGCCTGATCGGTGACGATATCGAGGCGGTGGCACGCAAGAAGAAGAGCGAAACCGGCAAGACTGTCGTGCCGGTGCGCTGCGAGGGTTTCCGTGGCGTGTCGCAGTCGCTCGGCCACCACATCGCCAACGACACGATCCGCGACTGGGTGCTCGACAAGAGCGAACGCGAGTTCGAGGCGACGGATTACGACGTCACCATCATCGGCGACTACAATATCGGCGGCGACGCCTGGGCCTCGCGCCGGCTCCTGGAAGAGATGGGCCTCAGGGTCATCGGCAGCTGGTCGGGTGACGGCACGCTTGCCGAGCTCGAGCAGGCGCCGAAGGCAAAGCTCAACCTCATCCATTGCTACCGGTCGATGAACTACATCTGCCGGCACATGGAAGAGAAGCACGGCGTGCCGTGGACGGAGTACAATCTCTTCGGCCCGACGCAGATCGCCCAATCGCTGCGCCATATCGCCAGCTACTTCGATGACACCATCAAGGAAGGTGCCGAGCGCGTCATCGCCAAGTACCAGCCGCTCGTCGATGCCGTCATCGCCAAGTACAAGCCGCGCCTCGAAGGCAAGACGGTGATGCTCTATGTCGGCGGCCTGCGTCCGCGCCACATCGTCAATGCTTATGACGACCTCGGCATGGAAATCGTCGGCACGGGTTACGAATTCGCCCACAACGACGATTATCAGCGCACCGGCCATTACGTGAAAGAAGGCACGCTCATCTACGATGACGTGACCGGCTACGAGCTGGAGAAGTTCATCGAGCAGATCCGGCCCAATCTCGTCGGCTCCGGCATCAAGGAAAAGTACCCGGTGCAGAAGATGGGCATCCCGTTCCGTCAGATGCATTCCTGGGACTATTCCGGCCCCTATCACGGCTACGACGGTTTCGCGGTTTTCGCCCGCGACATGGACCTCGCCATCAACAACCCCGTCTGGGATCTGTTCGACGCTCCCTGGACCAAGACCGAGCCGCTGGCGGTCGCCGCCGAATAGCGCGCGCGCCGAGCCTCAAGAAGGAATGGACCCATGCCACAATCTGCAGAGAAAGTCCTCGACCACAGCCTTCTGTTCCGGGAGCCGGAATACAAGGAGATGTTCGCCAAGAAGCGTGCGGACATGGAAAACATGCCTGCCGCCGAGAAGGTGCAGGAAACTGCCGACTGGACGAAGAGCTGGGAGTATCGCGAGAAGAATTTTGCCCGCGAATCCCTCTCCATCAACCCGGCAAAGGCCTGCCAGCCGCTCGGCGCCGTCTTTGCGGCGGCGGGCTTTGAGAAGACGCTGAGCTTCGTGCACGGCAGCCAGGGCTGCGTTGCGTATTACCGCTCGCATCTCTCCCGCCACTTCAAGGAGCCGTGCTCGGCGGTCTCCTCGTCGATGACGGAAGATGCGGCCGTGTTCGGTGGCCTCAACAATATGGTCGAAGGCCTGAAGAACGCCTATGCGCTCTACTCGCCGAAGATGATCGCGGTGTCGACGACCTGCATGGCCGAGGTGATCGGCGACGATCTGCAGTCGTTCATCATCGGCGCCAAAGAAAAGGAGTCGGTGCCGCAGGATTTCCCGGTGCCCTTTGCCCACACTCCGGCGTTTGTCGGCAGCCACACGACCGGCTACGACAACATGCTGCGCGGCATTCTCGAGGGCTTCTGGGCGGATGCCGAGGTCACGAAGACCGAGACGATCAACATCGTGCCGGGCTTCGACGGGTTCGCGGTCGGCAACAACCGCGAGCTGAAGCGCATCCTCGACCTGATGGGCGTGGAGTATACGATCCTCTCCGACGTCTCCGATCAGTTCGACACGCCTTCAGACGGCGAGTTCCGCATGTATGACGGCGGTACGACGCTGGAAGCGGCGAAGAACGCGGTCAATGCCAAGGCGACGATCAGCCTGCAGCATTACTGCTCGACGAAGACGCTGCAATACGCGAAGTCCTTCGATCAGGAGACGGCGAGCTTCCACTACCCGATGGGCGTGGCGGCGACCGACGAATTCCTGATGAAGGTGTCGGAGATCACGGGCAAGGAGATCCCGGAAGCGCTCAGGATGGAGCGGGGCCGTCTCGTCGATGCGATGGCCGACAGCCAGGCCACCCTGCACGGCAAGACCTACGCCATCTACGGCGATCCGGACTTCGTCTACGCGATGGCCCGCTTCGTGCTGGAATTCGGCGGCGAGCCGCGCCACTGCCTGGCGACCAACGGCACCAAGCCGTGGGCGAAGAAGATGCAGGCGCTCTTCGATTCCTCGCCCTTCGGTGCGGAATGCAAGGCCTATCCGGGCAACGATCTGTGGCATATGCGGTCGCTTCTCGCCACCGAGCCGACGGATTTCCTGATCGGCAATTCGCACGGCAAGTTCCTGGAGCGCGACACGGGCGTGCCGCTCATCCGGCTGACCTTCCCGATCTTCGACAGGCACCATCACCACCGCTTCCCCGTCTGGGGCTACCAGGGCGGATTGCGGGTTCTGGTGACGCTGCTCGACAAGGCGTTCGACACGCTCGATGCGGCCGGGCTCGAGCCGGGCGGTGACATTTCCTTCGATTTGACCCGCTAAAGGCGGGCGGCGCCGGGAGGCGATCATGGGCGAAGTCTTGAGGTCGAAAACAGCCGAACTCTTCAACGAGCCGGGCTGTGCGAAAAACCAGGCCAAGAGCGAAAAGGAGCGCAAAAAGGGTTGCTCCAAGCCTTTGGTGCCGGGCGCCGCCGCAGGCGGTTGCGCCTTCGACGGTGCCAAGATCGCGCTGGAGCCGATCGTCGACGTCGTGCATCTGACGCACGGGCCGTCGGCGTGCGAAGGCAACAGCTGGGACAACCGCCATGCTGCCACTTCGGGGCCGAGCACCTATCGGCTCGGCCTCACCACGGATCTCTCCGAGCTCGACATCGTCATGGGCAACGGAGAAAAGCGACTGTATCGGGCGATCAAGGACGCGATCGCCCGATACGACCCGCCGGCCGTCTTCGTCTATCAGACCTGCGTGCCGGCGATGATCGGCGACGACATCGAGGCCGTCTGCCGGCATGCGGCGGAGAAGACCGGCACGCCCTGCATCCCGGTCCTGTCGGCCGGATTTTCGGGCAAGAAGAATTTCGGCAACAAGCTCGCCGGTGAGGCGCTCTTTAAGCACGTCATCGGCACCATCGAGCCTGAATATACGACGCCGACGGACGTCAATATTCTCGGCGAATACAATATCGTCGGCGAGATCTGGCAGATCAAACCGCTTCTGGAAAAACTCGGTATCCGGCTTCTCGCCAACATCACCGGCGATGCGCGCTACCGCGATCTCGCCGGGGCGCACCGCGCCCGCGTCAACATGATGATGTGCTCGGCGGCCCTCATCAATCTGGCGCGTCAGATGGAAGAGCGCTGGGGCATCCCGTATTTCGAAGGGTCTTTCTATGGCATCGCCGATACATCGGCGGCGCTGCGCACGCTTGCCCGGATGCTGGTCGAGCGCGGAGCTCCCGAAGATCTTTTGCAGCGCACGGAAATGCTCATCGCGGCGGAGGAGGCGCGGGCCTGGGCACGCATCGAACCTTACCGCGAGATCCTCAAGGGCAAGCGCGTCATCCTCTATACGGGCGGGGTCAAATCCTGGTCGATCGTCTCCGCGCTCCAGGAAGTCGGCATGAAGATCGTCGCCACCTCGGTGCGCAAATCGACCGAAGGCGACAAGGAGCGGATCCGGGAGATTATGGACGATCCGCATATGGTCGGCTCCGTGCCGGCCCGCGAGATGTATGCGAAACTTGCCAATGACGAGGCGGACATTCTTCTGTCGGGCGGCAAGACGCAATATGTCGGCCTGAAGGCGCGCAGGCCCTGGCTAGATATCAACCAGGAGCGCAATTACGCCTATGCCGGCTATGACGGCACCGTGGCGCTCGTCGCCGAGCTCGCGAAATCCTTGTCCAATCCCGTTTGGGACGAGATCCGCCGGCCTGCGCCCTGGGAAATCTCCGCCGATATCGTGCCGCTCGATTGCGGACCGCAATCGCGTTCCAGCCTTGGGGAGGCTTGAATGGCCACGCTTCTGCAGCCGAAAAAAAGCGGCTCGATCAATCCTTTGAAGTCCTCGGCGCCGCTCGGGGCGGCGCTTGCCTATCTCGGCGTCGATGGCGCCGTGCCGCTCTTTCATGGTGCGCAAGGGTGCACCTCCTTCGCTCTGACGCTCGCCGTCCGTCATTTCCGCGAAGACATGCCGATGCAGACGACGGCGATCGCTGAGGTCGAGACGATTTTGGGGGGCGCCGACAATCTGGAGGAGGCGCTCATCAATCTGCAGTCGCGGATGAACCCGAAGTTCATCGGCATCGCCTCGACGGCACTCATCGAGACGCGCGGCGAGGATATCACCGGCGATCTCCTGTCCATCATGCAGCGCCGCCACGAACTGGCACGCACGGCCATCGTCTACGCCTCGACGCCGGATTATGTCGGCGCGCTCGAAGACGGCTGGGCGAAGGCGGTGACGGCGATCATCGAAGGCCTCGTCGTTCCGGGCGAACGTCGGCAGAAGAGCCTGCGGCAGATCAACATTCTTCCAGGCGTGCATCAGACGGCGGCCGATATCGACCAATTGCGCGATATGGCGGCGGCTTTCGGGCTCAACGCTGTCGTCCTGCCGGACCTTTCCGGTTCGCTCGACGGGCATGTGAACGCCGAGTTCACGCCGATCACCTCCGGCGGCACCAAGCTCGAAGATATTGCCGACATGGGCGAGGCGCTCGCCACCATCGCGATCGGCCAGCATATGACCCCGGCGGCAGAGGCCCTCGAAGGGCTGACCGGCGTGCCGAGCACGGTTTTCGCAAATCTGACCGGGCTTGCCGCGACCGATGACCTCGTGGCGCTGCTGTCGCGCATCTCGGGCGTCGCGGTCCCCGAAAACCTCAAGAGGCGCCGCAGCCAACTCGTCGATGCCATGCTCGACTGCCATTTTTATCTCGGCGGCAAGCGGATCGCGATCGCGGCCGATCCGGACCTCGTTTATCAGCTCGCCGTCTTCTTCAAGAGCCTCGGCGCGGAGATCGTCACGGCGGTGACGACCACCAATCATTCGGCGCTTCTCGAAAAGGTGCCGGCGAAGGAGGTCGTCGTCGGCGATCTCATGGATTTCGAAGAACGGGCGGCCGCGGCAAAGGCCGATCTCCTCGTCACGCACAGCCACGGACGGCAGGCTGCGGAACGGCTCGGCCTGCCGCATCTGCGCGTCGGGTTCCCAATCTTCGACCGGCTCGGCGTCCAGCACCGCGCGATGATCGGCTATGCGGGAAGCCGCGATTTTCTCTACGAGGTCGGAAACATCTTCCTCAGCCTCATCAAGGAGAAAAAGCCCGAGGATTTCGCCTCGGCCAAAGTGCCTCCCTTCAAGGTTCAGGAGAAGCGCGATGTCGGTCAGACACTTGCAATTGGTTGAACGGGAGGAAGTCATGTCGGTGACCGCTGAGAGCGACGAGCCGAAGCTGCGTGTCGCGATCGCCACGCAGGATATGAAGGGGCTCAACGCGCATTTTGGTTCGGCCCGCAAGTTCGCGATCTACGATGTGACGCCGACGGCTTCGCGCTTCGTCTCCGCCGCCGCCTTCGATGACGTGTCCGATGAAAGCGGCAGCCACCGCCGCGAGGGCGATGACCGCATCGGACCGAAGATCGAGGCCTTGAATGGCTGCCACCTTCTTTTCTGCCTGGCGATCGGTGGGCCTTCGGCCGCGAAAGTCATCAATGCGCGCATCCATCCCGTCAAATTGCCGGCGCCGGAGCCGATCGACGGCCTCATCGGGCGCGTGCAGACGATGATGTCGACCAATCCGCCGCCCTGGCTGCGAAAGGTCATGGGCACGGCGCAGCCGCGGTCGATGGATTTTCTCGACGAGGAGGATTGAGCATGGCCGAAGCTTTGATGTCGGCGGGCGACGCGGACGAGAAGGCCATGGGCTCGCCCTTCCTCAAATCGCTCGTCGCGCTCTACCGGGCGGAGGATTCCTACGGCGCCTGGGAAAGCAAGAGCGATGCCGAGCTTCTCGAGGAGTTCATCGTCACCGCCGAAGAGCGGCGGGCAAAGCCGATCATCGACGATCCCGATCCCGACCTTCTCGACCGGGTGGACAAGTTCTATCGCGCCGTCGGTCTGACCGTGGAGCGTGAGACGGGGCTCATGGCCTCGCCGATGATGAGCATGCATTGGGAAGGGTTCGGGCGCGTCATCCTGACGGCCGGCAAGCTCGTGATCTTCGCGAAGTCGCTGCGCGACGTGCACCGCTTCGGTTTCGAAAGCCTCAGTGACCTTGCCGAGGCCGGCATGAAAGTCGTGCGCCAGGCGCGCGAGACGATCGATACCTATCCAGACGTGGCCCGCGCCTGAGGCGTGGCCGATGAGAGGGGCTTGGGCGAGCCCAGGGGGACATGATGAGCTTCGTGACACGTGACGGCCGGGACTGGACGCCGGAATATCTTCTTTCGATCGATCCGAAGAAATGCATCGGCTGCGGTCGCTGCTACAAAGTCTGTGCGCGCAGCGTGATGACGCTTCGCGGCGTCACCGAGGACGGTGAATTCGTCGACCTCGAGGACGAGGATGACGACGAGCTGGAGCGCAAGGTGATGGTGCTCGGCGATGCCGGCAATTGCATCGGCTGCGGCGCCTGCGCCAGGGTCTGCCCGACGGGCAGCCAGACGCACGGGGCCGAGGCGCTCGCGGCCTGAGACGATGGACGCGGCGGAGGTCTACGATTTTCTGATGGAGGGCGGCGAGCGGCCGCTCTGCAATGCGTTCGACGCGCATGTCATCGCCTCCGTGCTGGCGCTCGCCATTTCGGAAAGCCGCAGGGACGAGGTGAGCGTCGTCGAGACGCTCGGCCTCGACAGCGACAATCTCAAAGACCTCGTCGGCGCGCTCTTTCCGCATGCGGCAGCGATTTTCGACGGCCTGCCGGCCGATGTCGCGCCGGCGAGAAGCGAAGACGAGGCCTGCCTTCTCGACCTCTTGATGAGCGGCACGACCGAGGACAGCTTACTCGAAATGCGGTTTGCGGAGATCATCGCGCGGCGCTGTCAGCGGCCGAACCATCTCTGGCAGGATCTCGGTCTCCGCAACCGACGCGAACTCGGCTGGCTGATGGAGCGGCACTTTGAAATGCTGTCGGAGGCGAACAGCCAGGACATGAAGTGGAAGAAGTTCTTCTACCGCATGATCTGCCGCGACACGGGCTATCAGATCTGCACCGCGCCGACCTGCAACGAATGCGACGACTTCGAGACGTGCTTCGGCGATGAGAGCGGCGAAAGCCTGCTTGCCCGCGTCAAGCGCGATGCCGAGAAGGCTTCCTGAGGGCGCATCGATCCTTCCCGCTGTTGCGAAGGCGCCTGTCGGCTTTGTGACATTGGTGCGGAATGCGACATTCCGTCAATCTCTGAATATCCTTTAAAAACAAAATCTTATGGTTTGGCATGCGGCTTGCTGCGCTCCTGGCAACGAAGGAGCAAGGCATGATCCAGCTGACCGAGGCCGCCGTGGATGCGCTGCGCACAGCGATCGCCGGGTCTGAAGAACCGGTCGAGGGCCTGCGCCTGATGGTCGAGAGCGGCGGCTGTGCCGGCCTCAAATACATGATGGGCCTCGTCGGCGAGGCCGAGCCGAGCGATGTGCTGGTGGAGCAGGCGGGCATCAAGGTCTTCGTCGACCCGATGAGCATCGCCTACCTCGAAGGCACCACCGTCGATTTCGTCACAAGCCTGGAGGGCGCCGGGTTCACCTTCGACAATCCGAAGGCGACCTGGAGCTGCTCCTGCGGCAAGTCCTTCGGATGATGGAGAGCCCCATGACTGATTTTACCCCCCTTTATCAGGATGAGCTTCTGGAGGCGGCCGCCGAAGAGCGAGAGGAACGCTGCGAAGGTGCGGCCGGCCCGGGTGAGAAGCCGATGGTGCGGCTGACGCTTCTCAACCGCACGCAGATGCCGAAGAGGCCTGCGTCGTCGCCCGAGGCGCGCGTTGAGAGCGCCGAGGGCGAGGCCGGCTCGCGCAAGGCGGCGGCGTTTGGGCTCGGTCTCAGCCGTGAGGAGAAATTCGCTCTCGTCGAAGAGGCGCTGGAGGATATCCGCCGCTACATTGCGGGCGATGGCGGCGACTGCCAGCTCGTCGATATCGAAGACAACAAGATCATGGTGCGGCTGACCGGTGCCTGCGTCGGCTGCCAGCTTGCCGGCGTGACCATCGGCGGCATCCAGATGCGGCTGATGGCGAAGCTCGGCGCGCCCGTCCGCGTCATCCCGGTTCACCCGAGACATTGAGGAGGCGGTGATGCGGCCCGTCTATCTCGATGCCAACGCAACCACACCCGTCGATCCCGACGTGCTGGCGGCGATGCTGCCGTTCTTCACGGAGCATTTCGGCAATCCTTCTTCGCTGCATGGCTTCGGCTCGGTGGTTGCCGCGGCCGTGAAGCGGGCGCGCGGGCAGCTTCAGTCGCTGCTGGGTGCCGAATCGGACCAGGAAATCACCTTCACCTCCGGCGGGACGGAATCCGATACGACCGCCATCCTGTCGGCACTCGCCACGCAGGAGGGCCGCAACGAACTCATCGTCTCGGCGGTGGAACACCCGGCGGTCCTCGCGCTCGCTCAGGATCTGGCGAAACGGGCCGGTGTGGTCGTCCATGTCATACCGGTCGACGGGCGGGGCCGGCTCGATATCGATGCCTATGAGAAGGTGCTCGGCCGTCAGACGGCTCTCGTCTCCATCATGTGGGCGAACAACGAGACCGGCACGATCTTTCCAGTCGAGCGGTTGGCTGCGATGGCGCACGAGGCCGGCGCGCTCTTCCATACCGATGCGGTGCAGGCGGTCGGCAAGATCGCGATGGACCTCCAATCCGGCGCGATCGATATGCTGTCGCTCTCGGGACACAAGCTGCACGGACCGAAGGGGATCGGTGCGCTCTATGTCCGTCGCGGCGTGCCGTTTCAGCCGCTCATTCGCGGCGGGCGGCAGGAGCGGGGACGCCGCGCCGGCACGGAAAATGTGCCGGCCATCGTCGGCCTCGGCAAGGCCGCGGAGCTTGCCGCCTTCCATCTCTATGACGAACAGACGCGCGTGCGGGAGCTGCGCGACCATCTGGAAGCCGGCGTCTTGTCGGTGATCGACAAATGCATCGTGACCGGTGACGTGGACAATCGCCTGCCGAATACGAGCAACATCGCTTTCGATGGCGTCGAAGGCGAGGCGATCGTGCATCTTCTGTCGCGGGATGGGGTCGCCGTTTCGTCCGGCTCGGCGTGCAGCTCCGGCGGCATGGACGCCTCGCATGTGATCCGCGCGATGCGTCTTCCCTTTACGGCGGCGCATGGTGCCGTGCGTTTCTCCCTGTCGCGCGACAACGAGAAAGCCGATGTCGATCGGCTGATCGAGATCCTTCCCGACATCATCGAAGAACTGCGCGCCGTGTCGCCGTTCTGGCGAAAGGCACGGCAGCCCGCAAAGCCACAGGAGCGTCTCTATGCTTGAGGAGCGCATCGTCCCCCGCCACATCGCCTTCAACGATTCGACGCTTCGCGATGGTGAACAGGCGCCGGGCGTCGCCTTCTCGATCGACGAGAAGGTGGCAATTGCGCGGGCCCTCGATGCGGCCGGTGTCGACGAGATCGAGGCGGGCACGCCGGCGATGGGGGAGGCCGAGATCGAGAGCCTTGCGGCGATCGGCGAGGCGGTGACGGGTTCGCGCGTCATCGCCTGGTGCCGGATGACCAAGGGCGATGTCGATGCCGCGCTGAAGACCGGTCTCAAAGAGGTCAATCTCTCCGTGCCGATGTCGGACCGGCAGATCAAGGCGAAGTTCGGCACTGATCGTGCGGACGTTCTCGACCGTATTCGCAGCGTCATCCCTTATGCCCGCGCGCATGGGCTCCGGGTCGCGCTCGGCGGCGAGGATTCAAGCCGCGGCGATCTGGATTTCATTCGTCGGGCCATTGCGGTCGCGCAGGAGGCGGGCGCCGTCAAATTCCGCTTCGCCGATACGGTCGGTATCCTCGACCCGTTCACGACCTTTGCTGTCTTTCAGCGGCTGCGGGCGATGAGCGATCTCGATCTGGAATTTCATGGCCACGACGATCTCGGCCTTGCCACGGCCAACACGCTGGCCGCGATCCGCGGGGGAGCCACGCATGCCTCCGTCTGCGTTCTCGGCATCGGCGAGCGTGCCGGCAATGCGGCGCTCGAAGAGGTGGCGACCGCGCTCGATCATATCAGTGCGCATAAGAGCCGGGTCGACCTTACGCATCTGACGGGGCTCGCGGAGCTCGTTGCGGCGGCGGCAGGCCGTCCGATCCCGGAATCGAAGCCGATCGTCGGCGCCGCCGCTTTCATGCACGAATCCGGCATCCACGTTTCCGGCCTTCTGCGCGATCCGGCAACCTATGAGGGCCTCAATCCGGAGCGGCTCGGGCGCGCGCGCACCATCGTTCTCGGCAAGCATTCCGGCATCTCCTCGATGCGCCATGCGCTCGAGACTCTTGGACTCGCCGCCGACGACGCGCAGACGCGCACGCTGCTCGATCTGGTGCGGGCAGAGGCCGCCAAGGCCAAGCGCGCAGTCGGCCTTCACGAAGTTGCCGCCCTCCATGCGGCGCTGACGGCACGCGAACTCGCGGCCTGACCGGTTCTCAAGAGAAAGCGCGGCCCTGAGGCCGCCGCTGCGGAGGATATCATGGGCGTTCTGGACGAATTGCGGGAGCTGTCGGCCGCGGAAGAGTTTTTCGCGTGTCTCGGCGTGCCGTACGATCCGAAGGTGGTGCATGTCGCGCGCCTGCACATTCTGCGACGCATGGGCGAATATCTCGCCGCCGACCATCTCGACGACCTCGATGATGAGGCCGCGCGCGAAGCGTGCCGGACGCATCTGGCGCAGGCCTATGAGGACTTCACACGGTCGTCGCCGCTCGAACAGCGCGTCTTCAAGGTGCTGAAGCAGGCCGCGGGTGGCCCGAAGCCGAAATCGAAGCCCTTCGTGGCGCTCAACACCCTGACAGGACGCGCCAGCCAGTGACACTTCTGTCGGGTTTGCGACAGCTACCGTCCGCTTTTGGCCGTGTCGCGCAAACCCGACAATTCGTAAAAGCACATTAATATCATATAGTTACGAGATTTTCGAGATTGGCACGCTGCTTGCGAAAGACCTGATGAGGTCTTGAATTCGGCACCGGCCCCCAGACGCAAGCTGGCTCCGGTGCGCATGAGGAAGGCAGGAACGATGCAGATCGTCGTGTGTATCAAGCAGGTTCCGGACAGCGCCCAGATCCGCGTTCATCCGGTCACCAACACCATCATGCGCCAGGGCGTGCCGACCATCATCAACCCTTACGATCTTTTCGCGCTCGAAGAGGCGTTGCGGCTGCGCGACAAGTCCGGCGGGGAGGTGACCGTTCTCTCCATGGGCCCGCCGATGGCCGAGGATTCGCTGCGCAAGGCGCTGACTTTCGGGGCCGATCGCGCGGTGCTCCTGACGGATCGCTTCTTTGCGGGCTCCGACACTTTGGCGACGAGTTTTTCCCTGTCGCAGGCGATCAAGAAGATCGGCGAGGTCTGGGGCGCGCCCTCGATCGTGTTCACCGGCAAGCAGACGATCGATGGGGATACGGCTCAGGTGGGGCCGGGAATTGCGACGCGCCTCAACCTCAATCAGCTCACCTATGTCGCGAAGATCGGGCCGATCGACCGTGAGGGCGGCACGATCGAGGTCGAGCGGCGTGCGGAAGGGGGTGTGCAGGTTCTACAGACCAAGCTTCCCGTTCTCATCACCATGCTCGAAGGCACCAACGAGATGCGGCGCGGCTCGCTTTCGGCCGCGCTCTCGGCGGCCAAGGCCGATGTGACGGTGTGGAACGCCGCGGATATCGGCATCGAGGACGTCACCAAATGCGGCCTGCGCGGCTCGCCGACGGTCGTCAAGCGCGTCTTCGCGCCGACGCCGCGTGAAGAGAAAGCCGAGCAGCTTCCCGTCAGCGGCAAGGGCCCTGACGAGATCGCGGACACGCTCATGAACGAGATTTTCAGCCGGCATCAGACGATCGAAGACGATCTGATGAATTTCGCGGCCGGGCAGTAGGAGGCAAAGCCGATGGCAAACGCGCCAAAGCAGCAAGCCCGCCCCGCAGGCGGTCGGGCCGGCATGAAGAAGGAACTGCCGGAGCATTTCAAAGCCTACCGGCATGTCTGGGTCTTCATCGAATACGAGCACGGGCACGTGCATCCCGTGTCGCTGGAGCTTCTGGGAGAGGGGCGAAAGCTTGCTGAGAAGCTCGATGTGGAGCTCGCCGGCGTTCTTCTCGGCGGCGACAAGAGCGAGCTCGAGGCGGCTGCAGCCGAAGTCTACGAGCACGGTGCCGACGTCCTCTATCAGGTCGCCGATCCGATGCTCGCGCATTACCGCAACGAGACCTACACGAAGTGTCTGACGGATCTCGTCAACACCTACAAGCCGGAGATCCTGCTGCTCGGGGCGACGACGCTCGGCCGCGATCTCGCGGGCTCTGTGGCGACGACGCTCGCAACGGGGCTGACGGCCGATTGCACGGAGCTCGCGATCGACGACGATCGTTCGCTCGCGGCGACGCGGCCGACCTTCGGCGGGTCGTTGCTGTGCACGATCTATACGCTGAATTTCCGCCCGCAGATGGCGACGGTGCGGCCGCGCGTCATGGCCATGCCGAAACGCGAGCCGGGACGCACGGGACGCCTGATCGAGCATCCGCTCAACATGGCGGAGGAGGATGTCGTCACCAAGGTTCTGCGCTTCGTCGCCGACCGTGATTCCAACAAGGTGCAGCTCGCCTTCGCCGACATCGTCGTGGCCGGCGGGCTCGGGCTTCGCTCGGCTGAGAATTTTCAGCTGGTGAAGGATCTCGCCGAAGTTCTCGGCGCCGAATACGGCTGCTCACGGCCGCTCGTGCAGAAGGGGTGGGTGCCGGCCGAGCGCCAGATCGGTCAGACCGGCAAGACCATCCGGCCGAAGCTTTACATCGCCGCCGGCATTTCGGGCGCGATCCAACACCGTGTCGGTGTGGAAGGGGCGGATCTCATCGTCGCCATCAACAGCGACCCGAATGCTCCCATTTTCGATTTTGCTCATCTCGGCGTGGTGGCCGATGCCCTGGAAGTGCTTCCGGCGCTGACGCGGGCATTCGCAAAGCACCTCTCCGTCAACCGCCTGGCAGGCTAAGGAGGCAGCCATGGTCGAACAGCGTTTCGATGCGATCGTTGTTGGTGCAGGGCCCTCGGGCAACGCCGCCGCCTACACCCTGGCGAAGGAGGGATTGAACGTCCTGCAGCTGGAGCGCGGGGAATATGCCGGCTCCAAGAATGTTCAGGGCGCGATCCTGTATTCCGACGCGCTCGAAAAGCTCATCCCGAACTTTCGCGAGGATGCGCCACTCGAGCGGCATGTCATCGAACAGCGTCTGTGGATGCTCGACGACGCGTCCTACACCGGGATGCATTACCGCTCTGAGGAGTTCAACGAAGAGAAGCCGAACCGCTACACGATCATCCGCGCGCAGTTCGACAAATGGTTCAGCCAGAAGGTTCGCGATGCCGGCGCGACCGTCCTTTATGAGACGACGGTCAAGGAGCTCATTCGCAACACGTCGGGCAAGGTGATCGGCGTGCAGACCGACCGCGAGGATGGTGCGGTGATGGCCGATGTCGTCATCCTTGCGGAAGGCGTCAACGGCCTCGTTGGCCAGCGTTCGGGGCTGCGCGATGAGCTGAAGCCGGACACCGTGGCGCTTGCGGTCAAAGAAATGCACTTCCTGCCGCGCGACGTGATCGAAAGCCGGTTCAACCTCAAGGGCGACGAAGGCGTCGTCATCGAGGCGATGGGCAGCGTGACGCTCGGCATGACCGGGACCGCTTTCCTCTACACCAACGAGGAATCGATCTCCGTGGGCATCGGCTGCCTCGTCTCCGATTTCAAAGAGACGGGCGCAAAGCCCTACGAACTCCTTGAGAGATTCAAGTCGCATCCGGCGATCGCGCCGCTTCTGGCGGGCTCGGAGGTGAAGGAATATGCCGCTCATCTCATCCCGGAAGGCGGCTACAACGCCATCCCTTCGCTCTTCGGCGATGGCTGGCTGATGGTGGGCGATGCCGGGCATTTCGTGAATGCCGTCCACCGGGAGGGTTCCAACCTTGCGATGACGACGGGCCGGGTTGCCGCGGAAACCGTCGTGCGGCTGCACCGCATGCGCAAGGAGATGTCGAAAACCAATCTCGCCGAATATCAGGAGCGGCTGGAGAAGACTTTCGTCCTCAAGGATATGCGCAAATATCGTAAGATCCCGGCCTTCCTGCACGGCAACAAGGAAACACTCTTCGGCCTCTATCCGCGTCTCTTGAGCAAGGCGGCGCAGACATGGTTCCGCGTCGACGGCCTGGACAAGAAGGCGAAAGAGAAAGCGATCGTCTCCTCGTTCCGCCAGGCGCGGACGTTGAGGGGCATGATTGGTGACGCGTTCAAACTGGCGAGGGCCTGGCGATGAGCACGGAGACAGATGGCGTGAAGGTTGAGGAGAAGCTCTACTACAACCGTTACGTGGTGGATGCGGGCCGTCCGCACGTCAAGATCCGCCCGCATGAGGTGCCGTCTCAGGCCCTTCTGGCGCTGACGAAGATCTGCCCGGCGGGCTGCTATGCCCTCAACGACAAGGGGCAGGTCGAGGTGACGCCCGACGGCTGCATGGAATGCGGCACCTGCCGCATCGTGTGCGCCGATACGCACGACATCGAGTGGAATTATCCGCGCGGCGGTTTCGGCGTCCTGTTCAAGTTCGGCTGAGGCTCGCCTCGGCCGGGCAGGCTGTCATGGACGGTGCCAGGGGGCTTCGGCCGGACATGCAGCCTGCCTATCTTTTCTGCGCGCGGCGCTGACACGGGCGGGGCCTGAGAGGGTGGGGCGGCTGATTTTGCGGACCCTCACCCTATATCGCGGGCATGGCCTTTTTCTCCGCAGCACGCACTGACCCGCAACACGCCGTCCCAGACGGATGTCGCGTCTATGCGATCGGCGACATTCACGGGCGGTTCGATCTGCTTCTCGATCTTCAAGAGCAGATCAAAGCCGATCTCGCGGCGTCCCCTCCGGAAGAGAGCGTCGAGATCTTTCTCGGCGATTACATCGATCGCGGACCCAATTCCCGCGCGGTCCTTGAATATCTGTTCGCGGGCGAAAAGCTCTGCGACCGCCGCGTCTGCCTCAAGGGCAACCATGAGGCGGTGCTTCTTGAGGTTCTCTCCGATCCGAGCATGCTGCCCTATTGGTGCGGGCAGGGCGGATCGGCGACGTTGCGGTCGTTCGGCGTTGCGCCTCCTTCGGGCGGAGATCAGCGCTCGCTCGTCACCTGCCATCAGGCTTTGCTGCAGGCGCTGAGCGGTGGCTTCGAACAGTTTTTACGTTCGCTCGCTCTCAGTGAGAGCGTCGGCGATTATTTCTTCGTTCATGCCGGAATCGATCCCAGACGTCCCATGCGGGCGCAGCGGGAGGAGGATCTGGTGTGGATCCGCGAGCCGTTTCTCTCAAGCGGACGAGATTTCGGCTTCTGTGTCGTGCATGGGCACACACCTCGCGACGAGGTCGACATTCGCCCCAACCGCATCGATATCGATACGCGCGCCTTTGCCTCCGGCCGGCTGACCTGCCTCGTTCTGGAAGGGGACGAGCGGCGCTTTCTGCAGACGCAGGATGTGGCAGAGCCCGAAGCGGTCAGGCGGCGGTGAAGATCAGACCAAGGCTGACGGTGAGACAGAGCGCGGCCTGAACCGAGGCGGTCTGTCCGAGACAGCCGTTGAAATCGGCGGGCGTCGTCGCATTGCGGAAAGCCACGTGAGCCTTCCAGGCAAGCGGAATGCAGACGAGGCCGAGGAGAGCGCCTGTCAGGTGTTCGCCGACGAGGGCCAGAAGGGTGATCATCACAAAGCTTGCGGCGAGCAGACGGCCGTAAAGGCGTCCGGCACCGAGAGGCCCGACGCGGATCGCGAGCGTCTGGCGGCCAGCCAGCGTGTCGGTTTCGCGGTCGCGCGTGTTGTTGACGAGGAGAACGGCGGCTGCCGGCAATCCGATCGCCAGTCCGAGAAGGATGGCGGGGAAGTCGATGAAACCCGTCTGCAGATAGAAGGTCCCGTCGACGGCCACGAGACCGAAGAAGGTGATGACGAAGGCTTCGCCCCAGGGGCTGCGCGAGATCGGCCAGGGTCCGGACGAATAGGCGTACCCTGCGATCAACGACAGGATGCCGACGATGAGGATCGGAATGCCACCGGCCTGGATGAGATAAAGGCCGCCGAGGGCTGCGATGAAAAAGGCGAGATGCGTGGCGTGGAAGACCTCGCGCGCCGTCGCCCATCCCTTTTGCGTGACCCGAGGCGGGCCGATGCGGCCGGAATCGTCTGTCCCGTTCAAAGCGTCGACGGCGTCGTTGTTGAGATTGGTGCCGATCTGGATGGCCACGGCCGAGATCAGGGTCACCAGCGCCAGAAGAACGTGAAAATCGCCGTTTTCGGCCCATGCCAGCGTCAGGCCGGCGACGACCGGCGAGACGGAGAGCGCCAGCGTGCGCGGACGGATGGCATACCACCAGATGGCGAAAGGAGACGGTTTTTCCGGGGTCATCGCATCGACCATAACCATCATGCTGTCGCCGAGCTGTGGGCGGCGCCGATGGTATTTGTATTGCAAGATTGGCCCGGTGTAACGAGCCGTTGACACTAGGGTCAACGGCTCTTTCTGTCCTTCAGGGTGCGGCCCTTTGGAGCGCCGCCGCAGTCTCCGTTCAGCTCAATCGGCCGTTCTGGCGCAGGTAAGCGATGATCTCGTCGGCCAGTTCTTCCGGGGAAGCCGAGGTCGTGTCGACGGTGATTTCGGCGTTTTCCGGCACCTGGTAGGGCGAATCGATGCCCGTGAAATTCTTCAGCTGCCCGGCCCGCGCCTTTGCGTAGAGCCCCTTCGGGTCGCGCTTTTCGGCAATGTCGAGAGGCGTGTCGACGAAGACCTCGACGAATTCGCCCTCCATCATCAACTGACGCGCCATCTGCCGTTCGGAGCGGAAGGGCGAGATGAAGGAGACGAGCACGATAAGGCCTGCGTCCGTCATCAGTTTTGCCGTCTCGGCGACGCGGCGGATGTTTTCCACGCGGTCGGCATCGGTGAAACCGAGATCGCGGTTGAGACCATGGCGGACATTGTCGCCGTCGAGCGTGATCGTGTGCCGGCCGGCCGCATAGAGTTTCTTTTCGACCCAATTGGCGACGGTCGACTTGCCGGCGCCGGAGAGGCCGGTGAACCACAACACCGTCGGCTTCTGGTTCTTGAGACGCGCCCGGGCATTGCGGTCGACGTCGAGCGACTGCCAATGGATGTTGGCGGCACGTCTCAGCGAGAAATCGACCATGCCTGCGGCGACCGTCGAATGGGTGAACCGATCGATCAGGATGAAGCCGCCGGTTTCGCGGTTCTCGCCGTACGGATCGAATGCAATCGGATGCGCCAGCGACAGGTTGGCAAACCCGATCTCGTTCAATTCCAGGACCTTGCCGGCCGTCTCTTCAAGCGTGTCGACGGAGAGGTGATGCTTCAGTTCGCTCACCTGCGCCGAGACCATGCGGTTGGCGGCTTTCAGCCAATAAGGCCGGCCCGGCAGAAGCGGCTCCTCCGCCATCCAAACGAGATGGGCGGCGATTTGATCGGTCACTTCCGGCCGATTTTCCGCCGGCACCAGAACGTCGCCGCGGGCGATATCGACCTCGTCGGCAAGCCGTAGCATGATCGACTGGCCGGCGACGGCCTCCTCGAGTGAATTCTCGCCGATGTCGATCGCCGTCACGCGGCTCTTTTTGCCGGAGGCAGCCACCACGACTTCATCGCCAACGGCGATGCGCCCGGATGAGATCGTGCCCGCATAGCCGCGGAAGGTATGATCGGGCCGGCACACCCATTGCACCGGAAAGCGCAACGGCGTTTCGACGAGGCCCGGAGCCGACGGCGCTTCTTCCAGGAACGGCAGGAGCGCCGGACCCTTCCACCAGGGGAGGCGGGGGCTCGGGCCCGTGACGTTGTCGCCTTCGCGGGCCGAGAGCGGGATCGGCGTGACGCTTTCGATGCGCGTCCGCTCGGCAAAAGCTGCGAAATCTGCCGCGATCTTCTCGAAAACGGCTTCATCGTAGCCGACGAGATCCATCTTGTTGACGGCCAGCACGACCTGCTTGATGCCCATCAGCGAGCAGATCAGGGCATGGCGGCGTGTCTGTCGCGACAGGCCTTTTTCGGCGTCGACCAGGAGAATGGCGAGCTCGGCGGTCGATGCGCCGGTCGCCATGTTGCGGGTGTACTGCTCGTGGCCCGGCGTGTCGGCGATGATGAAACGCCGGCGTGGTGTCGCAAAGAAACGCCAGGCGACGTCGATCGTGATGCCTTGTTCGCGCTCGGCCTCGAGCCCGTCGACGAGAAGCGCAAAGTCGATGTCGCCGCCGGTCGTGCCGTGGCGGCGGCTGTCGCGCTCCAGATCGGCGATCTGGTCCTGCAAGAGCAGTTTGGAATCGTAAAGGAGGCGACCGATCAGGGTCGACTTGCCGTCATCGACGGAGCCGCAGGTCAGGACGCGCAGTGTGTCGGGCGCGGCAAGCGCGCCGGCGAGCGTCTGCAAGCTCGCGGGATTGGTGTGGGCGGTATCCATCAGAAATAGCCTTCCCGCTTCTTGCGCTCCATGGAAGCCGAGGCCTCCCGGTCGATGGCACGGCCGCCGCGCTCCGACTGGGTCGCGCCCATGGTCTCCATGACCACTTCGGCAAGTGTGGTTGCCGACGATTCCACGGCGCCGGTCAGGGGATAGCATCCGAGCGTGCGGAAACGGATGAGCCGCTGTTGCGGGACTTCGCCCGGCATCAGCCGCATGCGCTCGTCATCGACCATGATCCATTGATCGTCGCGCTTCACGACCGGCCTTTCGGCCGCAAAGTAAAGCGGCACGAGCGGAATGTTCTCGCGCTCGATATAGGTCCAGATATCGAGCTCGGTCCAATTGGAGAGCGGGAAGACGCGCATCGATTCGCCCTCATGGATGAGGGTGTTGTAGAGCCGCCAGATCTCCGGGCGCTGATTGCGCGGATCCCAGCCATGGCTCTTGGAGCGGAAGGAGAAGATCCGCTCCTTGGCGCGTGACTTTTCCTCGTCACGGCGGGCGCCGCCGAAGGCTGCATCGAAATGATGCCTGTCGAGCGCCTGCTTCAAACCCTCCGTCTTCATGACGCGCGTGTAATTGGCGCCATGGTCGAACGGGTTGAGGCCGGCGGCGACGCCTTCCTGATTGACATGGACGATGAGCTCCATGCCCGCCTCGGCCGCCATTCGGTTGCGGAAGGCGTACATGTCACGAAACTTCCAGGTCGTGTCGACATGCAGAAGCGGGAAGGGAGGCGGAGCCGGATGGAAGGCCTTGCGCGCGAGATGCAGCATGACCGACGAATCCTTGCCGATCGAATAAAGCATCACCGGGTTGCGGCATTCGGCTGCCACTTCCCTGAAAATGTGCAGGCTTTCTGCTTCCAACCGGTCAAGGTGGGACAGATTTGCGGACATGGGTCTTACAGTTCGAGAAATCTCAGGAGGATACAAGACGCGGACGTGCCGGGCTCTTGGGCTCGGCAACCCGCGGTTTGCGGCCAACGCTGTGATAGTTGAAGGCGTGAGGTGCCACTTCTTCGGGCGGATAGATGTTTCGCAGATCGATTAACACATCGCCCCGCATCGTCCGCGAAAGCGTGGCGAGATTAAGGGCACGGTACTCGTTCCACTCCGTCATGATGACGAGGCCGTCGGCCCCTTCTGCGGCGGCATAGGGTGAAGCACACCAGGTCACGCCCGGAAGCAGCGGTTTTGCCGCCTCGGCCGCCTGGGGATCGTGGGCGCGAATGGTGGCTCCCGCGGCCTGCAGCGCGGGAATGGCGGTCAGGCTCGGAGCCTCGCGGATATCATCGGTGTTGGGCTTGAAGGCGATGCCGAGCACGGCGATCGTCTTGCCCTCGACGCTGCCGCCATGTGCGGCGATCACCCGTTCGGGGATCGAGCGCATGCGCTCCTCGTTGACGGCGATCGTGGTTTCGACCAGCCGGATCGGACTGCCAAGACGGCGCGCGGTGGCAGCCAGCGCCCGCGTGTCCTTTGGAAAGCAGGAGCCGCCATAGCCCGGCCCCGGATGCAGGAATTTCGGTCCGATACGATTGTCGAGACCAATGCCGCGGGCGATGTCCTGCACGTTGCCGCCGACGGTTTCGCAAAGATCGGCGATCTCGTTGATGAAGCTGATCTTCATCGCGAGGAACGCGTTCGCTGCGTATTTCGTGATCTCCGCGTTCTCAAGGCTGGTGAAGACGATCGGCGTCTGGCGCAAGTTGAGTGGGCGATAAAGCGCCTTCAAGATTTGCTCGCCGCGCTCGTCTTCCACGCCCACGACAACACGGTCCGGGCGGAGAAAATCCTCGATCGCCGCACCTTCGCGGAGGAATTCCGGATTGGAGGCGATGGAGAATTCCTTGTCCGGGGCCGTCTCTTCGATGATGCGTCGGACTTCGCGGCAGGTCCCCACGACGACCGTCGATTTGATGACCACGACGGAGCCGGAGCGCATGGCTTCGCCGACTTCGCGAGCCGCAGCATAGACATAGGAGAGGTCGGCCTCGCCGTCGCCTCGGCGGGTCGGTGTGCCGACCGCGATGAAGATGACGTCGGCGTTCTCGACAGCACCCGGAAGGTCGGTGGTGAAGGTCAGCCGGCTGGCGTTTTTGACCATCAGCTCTGCGAGGCCGGGTTCATAGATCGGCACGTCGCCCCGTTGCAGAGCCGCGATCTTTGCCTGGTCTTTGTCGACGCAGGTGACGTCGAAGCCAAACTCGGAAAAGCAGACACCGGAGACCAAGCCCACATAGCCGGTCCCAATCATCGTGATGCGCATGGCGGTCTTCCTCGCGAACGCGGCTCTTAAGCCACGTCGAGGCGGTTATTGCAATTGCGAGAAAGACACAAAAAGGGCCGGCACGAAGCCGGCCCCGGACTTGTTTGTCCTATACCTCGACCGTCTTAGTGACGGGCGAGCCAGTCGTCGATTTCACGCTCGGCCTGATCCTTGGCGACGCCATAGCGTTCCTGGATCTTGCCGGCGAGTACCTCGCGGTTGCCCTCGACTTGGTCGAGCTCGTCATCCGTGAGCTTGCCCCACTGAGCCTGAGCGTTGCCTTTAAACTGTTTCCAGTTGCCCTGAACACGGTCCCAATTCATGACTTTCTCCTGTTGATTTCGATGACAGGAAAACGAGGATCGATGTCGCGCGGTTCCCGGCGCCCGCCGTTGGTGAAGAAAATTTCATACCCCGGCTAATGAAGGATCGCTATTTGATTTCCTCTTTTACCTGCGCGTAGGCAAGGAGAGCGAAAAGCGCTGTACCGCCCAGGATGTTGCCAATTAATACGGGCACAGTGAAGTGCCATAACATTGTGAAGATGCTGATATCTCCATGCGCAACGAGCAGGAATGCCTCGACGCTACCGGCAATAATGTGAGTGAACTCGGCGATTGCGATGATATAGGTGAAAAGCACGATCACGAGGAACTCGCTTCCGGACGCGCTCGGCAGGATCCACACGATCGCCGCGATCAGAAAGCCGGCCCCGATGGCGCGCACGAACATCATGAACCAGCTCTTGTCCATCATCTCCTGGCTGATCTCCAGCATTGCCTGGAAGACTTCGGGATGAGTTCCGGGAAGAGCTGCATTGAAGAGCGCGACACCCAGCGTTCCGACCATGTTGGCGACGAAGACGACGCTCCATAGCCGCAAGACACACAGAACATTTTTGCGTGTGAACTCCGCTGCGAGCGGCAGGATCGGAGCGATGGTGTTTTCGGTGAAGAGTTGCTGGCGCGCCAGGATGACGAGCAGGAAGCCGACGCAATAGCCGAAGTTGTCGATCAGCGGACGCCAGGGAGCGTCGGGCAGGTGGTAGCGCAGGGCCGCCTCCGCCACGAGCGAGAAACCGATCGACAGCCCCGCCGCGATGCCCGACCACCAGAGAGAGGAGGTGGGGCGCTGCATCTCCTCCTCGCCTTCCTGCCGCACCACTTCGTAGATTGCGGGCACAGACAGGCGAAGTCTCTTCTCGACGGTCTTGGCTTCACGCTGGGTGAGGCCACGCGAATCCTGGGCGCGCTCGGCCCCTCTGTGCTCGCGTTCCTCGCTGCGTCTCGCCTGCCTGTCGCTTTGAATCTCGTTCATCTTCGCTCGATTCCGCTTCTCGCCATAATCCCGTCACCGGTGGATCAAGATTGCGCTGCAAGAGCGCGCTTCAAGGTGGCGTGGCCAATCCACCACGAGCGAAGGGCCGCGCTATCCGGTGTGGGAACTCACCAGCCTTCGGGGACATTCACTGGTCATGGAGGACGAAATGATAAACCGTCTCGATGGGCCTGGAGTGCCGTTCTCGTCGGACTACGACGTCGGCGGGGATGCGGACGAGCCGGGCCTGGCCCAGCCGATCACCACGGACGATCTCGATGCACTTGCGCATTCTGCGCGTGGAACGGTCGAGGAGCGCCGCGAAGCGCTTCGCGGAGCGCTCGATGAACTCGAGGCACGCCGGTCCATGGATGTTTCCCACGATGTCGACGGCGTCATCGCCTACGGCCGAGATCTGCTTAAGTCTCTTTGGGGAACCTCTCCGGTCTCGTCTGTCGAAACTGGAGATCCAGAGGGTTTTGGCTTTGCTCCGGAAGACCGGCTAGATCAGCCGGATGAAATTTTGGAGCGGGCGCAAGACTCGGTCAAGGAAGAAGGCGCAGAACGCGAGTGAAGATGACCGCCATGCCGGCGGAGACGAAAGAGGTTTTGAAGAAGAAAATGGCGCAAACCTATCGCAAGGGTGAGAGCGTTGAGTGGCGGTTCGGTGGCTGGACCAGCCGAGGCCGGATCGTGGAAGTCTTCACGCGTCCCGTCGTGCGCAGCCTGGAAGGCCATGAAATCGTGCGCAATGCGGATGCCGAGAACCCGGCCTACCTGATCGAGCAGGACGACGAGAGCCGGGTGATGAAGTCGCATTGCGAACTGAGCGGCCTTCGCTGAGAGACAATTTGAGCGTCTCACCAGGCGCTGGCGTTGGGGGCGAGCGTCGCAATGACCGGGAATGAAAGAGACTCCGCCGAGGCGTCCGAACAGCCCGGACCCTCGAGTGCGGCTATGCGCCTGGCTCTCGTTCTCAACAGCGATTCCGGGACCTTGCGCACGTGCGAGCCGTCTGCAGGCGAACAGATCGCGGATATTTTCCGGCAGGCCGGGCACGACGTGACCCTTCACTGGAAGGCGGGCAAGGAGGCGATTGCCGCCATCGAGGCCGCTTTTGCCGACGACGCTTATGACACGGTGATCATCGGCGGCGGGGACGGCAGCGTGTCGTTTGCCGCCTCACAAGCCTACCAGAACGGCAAAGTACTGGGCATCTTGCCGCTCGGCACGATGAACCTTTTCGCCCGCGCCCTGGGCGTTCCGCTCGACATGTATGAGGCGGCGAGGGTGCTCGCTGCGGGTGAAGTCTCTCGCGTCGATATCGCGGATGTGAACGGGCGGCTCTTCGTCCACCATGTCACGCTCGGGCTGCATCCGAAGATGATCCGGCTGCGCCAGGAACTCGATTACGGATCGCGTTTCGGCAAGCTCATGGCGAGCGCCAAGGCTCTCCGCCTTGCGTTGCGGCGGCCACCGATCATTCGCGCCCGTCTCTCCCTCGCCGATGAGGAGATCGACGTCGAAACTGCGGCCCTCGTGGTCAGCAACGGACCTCTTGGGGACGGGCATCTTCCCTACGCCGATGATCCCTGCGCCGAGACGCTCGGCATCTATTTCGCCACGTCGCGCAAATGGACCGACCTTTTGGAACTCGCAGCGGCTTTCGCGCTCGGGCGCATGAGCGACAATCCGATTCTGTCGATGCGACGGTCTCAGGCCGTTACGATTTCCATGCAGCGCTCCGAGGCGCGAGCCTCCGTCGACGGGGAAGTGGTGACGCTCAGACCGCCGCTCAAAATCCGGCAATATCCCCGCGGGCTGACCGTGCTGGCGCCCGCGGGACATGTCGCGAAGGACTCCGTGGCTCAGTAGCGGGTCAGCGCTGCGACAGGGCCGAGGTTTTCGGCCGTCTCGCCTTCCATGCTGTAGATCGAGCCGCCTGCCTGGAGCGCTCTCACCGCCACGAAATCAATGAGATCGGACTGTTCGGGACCCGGTTCATCGACCACGTGCACGGCGTGTTCGTCGGAATTGTAGGTTCCCCAAAGATGGGCCGAGCGGGCGATGAAGACCGCTTCCAGCCGCCCCTCGATCGACGCACGAGCGATCTCGTTGATGTCGCGTAGCGCGCCGTTGGAGCTCTTGTCCTTGAGGCGTGCCTTGAGACGCTCCAGCGCATCACGCCGATCGCCCTCGACTTCCTGCTGCATCAAGGACCAGGAGGTCTGGTGCAATTCCGGCTCGCTCTTGGAGGCTGGATCGACCTTGAGGTTCTCCTCCGAGACGCCTTTGTAGTGGAGCTTGTTCTGCAGGTGGCCCAGGGTGCGCGGCTCGGCGGCGATCACCAGAGGCGCGCCTGCACCTCCCAGCTTGTGATCGACGGCCTTGGCGATCTGCCCCAGATATTCGTCAAGCTCGACCTCGTTGTAATCGTCCGGGCTCGGCCCGAGCGAATGGTATTGCGGTACGCCGGCCGATCCGCCTTGCTGGCCGCCGGATGCGTTCGAATGGAAGCCGACATTGCCGTCAAACTCCGTCATGCCGCGGAATTTCGCGAGGCTTTTTGGCATGTTCGGAACGTCGACAGGGCGAAGGTCGTGCTTGCGCACTTTATAGAGCTGTACGTCGTCACGCGTGACGCACAGAAGGTAGCCGTGGCCCGCGGATGAGAAGATGCGGATCAGAGGGCGGAGATAAAAGCGCTCGCCGACGAGCGAGAGCTCTTCGACTTCGCCCGGCAGCTTGATCCAATGCACGCCGCTTTCGTCGATGAGGACGGCCAGCGACTGGTCCTGGTGCTGCCAGAAGTCGAAATCGTCCAGCCGTTCTTCTGCCGGTCGCAACAGCGCGTCGACGTCTTTTCCTTCGTCGACCGCGTGCAGGTTGCGCCGTGCTTCTGCGAGAGCGTTTTTGAGGCGCGTCGGATTTTGCAGAGTTTCGGCGCTGCGCATCTCCATCGGCAGGTAGATGCTGATCTTGGGAAAGCCCGTGCGCTCCGCCAGGTCGCGTATCCAGTCGCGTTTCATTGTTATCTCCCTGTGGGTTGCAGCTTTCTGGGGAATGGTCGCCGGGCATCACGGGTTCCTTGGCGCGCCGGTGCACGTTGTCACATTTCTTTCGCAACGCATGGGCGCCTTCGCCGTTGTGTCCTCAAACGGCAACGTGAGCGGAGCGATGGCGAAGAATCACGGAAACCAGGTCAAAGACGACAAGCTTTATGAGGATCTGCGCGAGCGCGGCGAATCCAAGGAGAAAGCCGTAAGGATCGCCAATGCGCGTGCCAATCCGTCCATGCATCCTTCCAAGAAGGGCGGAAAGAATCCCGCCTACGAGGAGTGGAGCAAGGACGACCTTTACGATCGGGCGCAGGAGCTCGGCATCGAGGGGCGCTCGAAGATGGACAAATCCGAGCTCATTGACGCCCTCCGCAATCACTAGTTTCGCACCGTACGAAAGGGCGCAGACGGAGAGAGCTCGACCCTTTGCAACCCACGGCACTTTTCAGGAGCGCGTATGCCCCGGGATGACATGAATGAAGTCGAAGTGACGCAGGCGGAGGAGAGAAACACCAACCGCCATGTCCTTGTCTGGGGGACGCTGTTGGCGATCGTTGCTCTGGGCGCGATTGCGCTGTGGTTCGGGCTTTAGGCCTTCCCTTTTCTCAAAGCTGCGGGTTCCATTCTCTGGCCAGACGCCTTTGCTGCAACGCCAAATTCGGCCGCATTTGTGTTTGACAAGCGGCGTGAAGTCGTGGAAGCCGAGGCGATAAACGGCCTGCTAACCTTGATCATGGTAAATGCCTTACAGGTTCAAGACTGTGGTTGATGTCGCTTTCCGACGGGATGCGACGCGGCCGTCCGGCACCCTTGCATCCGGCCCGAGCGTCGGCTGCGGCGTTTCGCACCAGAAATTGCTTTGCCGGAACAAAACCCGAGCATCCGAATTAACCTCGTGACGGAGTTGAAGTGACATGGATCAATCTGACCGGGAGGGCAGCGGTCGCTCGCAGGAGGATATGATGTTGGCGGACAGCAACGGCCGCGAAAATGGAATGCACCCTCTGGTTCAGTCTCAGATCGGGAAGCATTTGCGCGCCGTGTACGACGATGTGGTGAACGAGCCAGTTCCTCAGCGCTTCCTCGATCTCCTGGAGCAGCTGGAAGAATCCACAACCAAGAACCGTCGCAGTTAGGCCGCTCCCAATATGGCCGTATCCGAGGCTCTTCGACAGGAGCTCCTGTCAGCAATTCCCAATCTTCGTGCTTTTGCCGTTTCGCTTTGCGGCAATGGCGAGCGTGCGGACGACCTCGTCCAAGAGACGCTCATGAAGGCATGGGCCAAGTTTCACACCTTCCAGGAAGGCACCAATCTGCGGGCCTGGCTTTTCACCATCTTGCGCAACGAATTCTATTCGCAGGTGCGCAAGAAGGGTCGAGAGGTCGAAGACGCCGAAGGCGCCTATGCCGCCAAGCTCGCATCGCAGCCGGCCCAGAACGGGCATATGGATCTTCGCGACTTCAACGAGGCGCTGTCGCAGCTGCCCGACGATCAGCGTGAAGCCCTGGTGCTCGTCGGCGCATCCGGTTTCTCCTACGAGGAAGCTTCCGAGATCTGCGATTGTGCGGTCGGCACGATCAAAAGCCGGGTCAGCCGTGCACGCACGCGGCTCGCCGAACTCCTCGCTCTGGAGGAGGGGGAGACCTACGGCTCCGATCCGATGGCGACAACGGTGATCACGCGCAGTTTCAGCTGATCCTGTCTCGACAACGAAAAAAGGCCGCTCCGAACCGGAGCGGCCTTTTTTGTGTCTCGCCTTTTTGTATCTCACGCTCCGGCGAACCGACGTTCCCCTAAAGAGCGACCTTCCGGTTCTCGCCGAGACGCGGTTCTTCACCCGTCTGCTTCGCCTTGATCAGGTTCCAGCGCCTGCGCAAGGAGTTGAAACCTTCCCAGTATTCGCCGCTCGAGGGCACCACGCGGATGACGGCGACATCCGGGTCGTCCTTGCCGCCTGGAAACCAGCTGTCGGCGTCGTCGAACCAGACCGCATCGATGAGGCGCTTGTCGGTGGTGAGGTAGGCCTGGCCCGACACCGAAACATATTCCCGGCGCCCGGGTCGCGCGAACGAGAGATTGACCTCCGGATGGGCGGCCAGCGCATCGGCCTTGTGCGACGATTTCCGTGTCAGGAGATGGAATTCGTGGGTGGACTTGTCGACATCGAAGCCCATCGGGCGAGAGCGCAGCTCGCTGCCGTCTCGGCTTGTCAGCATGCAGACGGTCACGTCTTCGATGAGATCGAAGAACTCCTCGATCGGCGCATCTGTCATCGGCGTGTCTCCTTGTTTCTCGGACGATTCAACGCCGGGCCTCCGGCTCGTGTTCCCGCTTCACGCGCGCCTCTTCGGCCTCCAAGAATCGCATGAGGGCGGTCTCCGCCGCGGAGAGATGTGTGCGGTGCGGTCCGCGCAGAAGATCGGCGCGCAGGCGTTCCTCCTGGAAGGCCTGGACGACCAGCGGGTGCACGTAGCTGGAGCGACATACGGCCATGGTATTGGCGAGCTTGTCGCTGACCTCGCGCATCACGGATGCGATGGCACGTTTGCGCCCAGCGTCGCTTTCCGGTCTTTCGTTTTCGACGAAGAGCTCAAGGGCCGCCGCGCTCGCGGCGAAGGTGCGGAAATCCTTCGACGTCACCTGCGCTCCGGCGGCGTTCTTCAGATATTGATTCAAGTCCCGGGCGTTCAGATAAGCGCGGCGACCGTCGCTCTCGCGATAGGCGAAGAGGCGGCGCTTGCCGATCGCCTTGAGCTTACGAAGTCGTGACGGAAGGCAGGTGTCCGGGATCACCTTGTGGATTCTCTTGCCCGATTTGCCAATGAAATCGAGCGTCACGGCGCGGCCGTTCAGCCGCACATCTTTTTTTAAAAGCGTGGTGGCACCGCGGGCGCTTTCGCAATCTGCCGTATCGCCTCGGTGGCCCGACCGCAACAAGGCTCGGTCGACGAGGCGTGCCGCGACGGCGGCGGAAAAGCATCTGTCTGTTTGGCGGCGGGCGAGATCGCGGGCAATCCGTTCACGGATTTTCGGTAGCGCCCGGCCGAAACGCAAAAGACGCTCGGCCTTGATGGCGTTGCGGACGTCCGTCCAATCCTCGTGATAGCGGTATTGCAGGCGACCTTCCTGATCACGTCCGACGGCCTGCAGATGTGCATGCGGATCCTCGGCGATGCAGACCGAGGTCCAGGCTGGCGGGATGACGAGGTCTTCCAGGCGCTGGCGCAGGCGGCGATCGCGGATGGTCTTGCCGGCACGCCTATAAGTGAAGCCACGCCCGCTGCGGCGGCGCTCGATTGTGAGATTTTCCGCGCAGATGTAGTTGAGCCCACACAATTCGGCTCGTTCCTGAAGCGTGTCGGCCATCGTGCCTCCAAAGGACGGGCACGAAACGGGCAGGAGAGAGCCCTGGTTCCTCGGCTGAGCGCAGAGCTTCCTAAGCCGGCAACCCTATGTTTATCAGAGGTTTGCCAAGATTGGGCCGGTTCGCTCAGTTCGTATAGCCGCGGCCGGCCGGTGAACGCGCCAGCCTCTGGCCACGTCTCGCTTCGCGATGGATGGTGTAAAGTGCGGCCGCGATGACGATGCCGGCGCCGATGAAGGTGCGCATGGCGGGGATCTCGCTGAAGATCAGGATGCCGAGGATCGTCGCCCAAAGGAGGCGGGCGTAATCGAGCGCCGCCAGCACGGTCGCTTCGCCGGCGCGAAATGCCTGTATGTTGCAGCTTTGTGCCGTGACCGAGACGAGCCCTATGGCGACGAGCAGGCCGAATTCCGTCCAGGTCGGCCACACCCATTGCCAGATGGCGAGAGGTGTCAGCAAAACACCCACGAAGACCGTCTGATAGGCGAGGATGGTGATCGCGAGATCCGAGCGTGACAGGAGCCGAATGATCACCATGACGAGGGCCGCCGAGGCGGCGCCCGCCACGGCGAGAAGGCCGTAGCCGTCGATGCCTGCGCCGGTCGGGTTGAGCATCACCATGACGCCGATGAAGCCGAAGATGATCGCGCCCCAGCGGCGAGGTCCGACCGCCTCTTTGAGGATGACGATGGCAAAGAGCGGGATGAAAAAGCTCTTGGCGAAGGCGATCGCGGTTGCATCAGCGAGCGGCAGATGAACAACCGCTGTGAAGCCGCAGAACATCGCAATGACGGCAAAGAGGATGCGTCCCGCGTGAAGGAGAGGGCGCCGCGTCGTCAGCGAACCCGGAAAGCCCCGGATGATCAGCGGCAGGGCGGCGAGAAACATCACCGACTGACGAACGACCAGGATTTCAGCGACCGGCAGCCTCGTGCCGATGAGCTTGATCAGCGTCATCATGATGGTGAAGAGAACGGTGGCGACGATGATCCAGGCGGCACCACGAAGATTGCCAGGCAGAGCCTGAAACCGTTTCGTCAGTCCGGCAGATGTTTCGCCGAACCGGCCCGTTCCATCCATGGCGTCTATTGACGCTTCGTCGCATTCTCCGTCAAGCTGTGGGCGGTCTTTCGTTCGTCGGCGCAGGCTCCCCGCTCGCGCCTGTCTCTCCTGCTTTCACGACGGATAATTGCGCTAATGACCGATCTGGCACCGCCAAAGTTTGGCATGGGGGCACGGGTGCGCCGTGTCGAGGATGAGGCTCTCATTCGCGGTGAGGGCCGCTACACGACCGATGTGAAGCCGGCCGGCACGCTGGCCGCCTTTGTCCTGCGTTCGCCGCTTGCGCATGCGCGCTTCGACACGCCGCGTCTTGAGGCGGCGCGAAAGGCGGAGGGCGTGAAGCTCGTGTGGACGGCAGCCGATGTCGCCGACATGGCCGCCATGCCCTGTCTCGGATCGGGGCCGGCCAAGGGCGAAATGCGCAAGGCCGAGGCGCCTGTTCTCTGCGAAGGCGTGGTTCGGCATGTGGGGGATGCGGTCGCTTTTGTCGTCGCCGATACAATCGAGAATGCGCGCGCAGCGGCGGAATTGATCGAGATCGATTATGAACCTCTGCCGGTTGCGGTCGGCACCGATCGGCTGCTCGAGACGGACACGCCGCTCGTATGGCCGGAGCACGGGACCAACCTCGCCTTCGAGTATGAGGTGGGAGACGCGGCCGCGACGGATGACGCGTTCGCCAGGGCCGACAAGGTCGCCCGGCTCAGCCTCGTCAACAACCGCCTCGTCTGCAACTATATCGAGCCGCGCGCGATCGTTGCCGAATACGATCCGGGGCAAGAACGCTGGACGCTGACGGTCGGCTCGCAGGGCGTGCACGGCATGCGCAAGGCGGTCGCCAAAGCGATGCAGGTGGATCCGTCGCGCCTTCGTGTCGTCACGCCGGAGGTCGGCGGCGGCTTCGGCCCCAAAATCTTCGCTTACCGGGAATATCCACTCGCGGCCAAAGCGGCCTTCGTGCTCGGTCAGCCGGTGCGCTGGGTCTGCGATCGCAACGAGCATTTTCAGTCGGATGTGCAAGGCCGCGACAACTTCGCGGAGGCGGCCATGGCGCTCGATCGAGACGGCCGCATCCTCGCCATGAAGGTCGATCTCACGGCCAATATGGGTGCCTATCTCTCGCAGTTCGGGCCGTATATCCCTTGGGTCGGGGTCTCGATGACGACCGGTCTTTACGACATCGAGATCGCCCATGTGAGCGTCAAAGGCGTCTATTCGAACACCGTGCCGGTCGACGCCTATCGTGGTGCCGGGCGTCCCGAAGCGGCATTCCTGTTGGAGCGGCTGATCGACGAGGCCGCGCGCGTAGCGGGTCTGGCTCCAGATGAAATCCGGCGGCGCAATTTTATCCGGCCGGAGCAATTGCCGTACGAGACCGTCACCGGACGGCTGTATGATACAGGCGAATTCGCTGGGCACCTGGATCGGGCGCTGGAGGTGTCGGACCACGCCGGTTTCGAGACGCGCGCTGCAGAGAGCAGGGCGCGCGGACGGCTCAGAGGCATCGGGATGGCGAGCTATGTCGAGGCCTGCGCTTTTGCCGGCTCCGAACCGGCGAAAATCGTGCTCGAAGACGACGGCCATGTCGCGCTTTTCATCGGCACGCAGGCGACAGGGCAGGGACACCGCACGGCCTATGCCCAGTTCGTGGCCGAGCGGCTCGGCCTCGATCTCGATCAGATCCGGGTGCATCAGGGCGATACCGATGCGCTGGAAACGGGCGGCGGCACGGGCGGCTCACGCTCCATCCCGCTCGGGGGTCCGTCCGTGCGCATCGCATCGGACAATCTTGCGGAAAAGCTCAAGGATCTGGCGGCCGATGCGCTGGAAGCGGCTGCGGGCGATATCGAGCTTGCCGCCGGAGAGGCGCGGATCGTCGGGACCGACCGGGCGATTTCGTTCGCCGACCTCGCCGCCAAAGCAGGCGACCGCGCCGAAGTGACGGCGATCGGAGAGTTCAAACAGGCGGAAGCGACCTATCCGAACGGCACGCATGTCTGCGAATTGGAGATCGATCCGGAGACGGGCAGCACGCGTATCGATCGCTACACCATCGTCGACGATTTCGGGGTGAGCGTGAATCCGCTGCTGCTCGAGGGTCAGGTGCATGGCGGTGTGGCGCAGAGCATCGGCCAGGTGCTTCTGGAGAACACGGTTTATGACGAAGACGGGCAGCTTCTGACCGCAAGCTTCAGCGATTACGCCATGCCGCGCGCGTGGGACACGGTTTCCTTCCATTTCGAGACGCGCAACGTGCCTTCGACGCACAACGTCCTCGGCATCAAAGGTGCCGGGGAGGCGGGAACGATCGGCGCGACGCCCGCGGTCATGAATGCCGTTGTCGATGCGCTTTATCGAGAGTACGGGATCCGCCATCTCGACCTGCCGGCGACACCGCTGCGGGTGTGGAATGCCATTCAAGCCGCAAAGGCGGCGCTCCCCGAACAACGAGGCTAGGGTGACCAAAGACGAAGCGGACTGCCGGCGTAACGCGCGGCAGAGCCGAGGCGGTGGGCAATCGTGACTACAGCGACCCGCGCCATCATTCTCAAGGTCAGCTCGACCATTGCCTTCGCGCTGATGCTTTCCTGCATCAAGCTCGTCGGCGAGCGTGTGCCGACCGGCGAGATCGTGTTCTTTCGCTCCGCCTTTGCGCTCGTTCCGCTCCTCGGCATGCTCGCCTGGCAGAACAAGCTCAAGGAGGCCGTGCGCACCAAAGATCCCTGGAGCCATGCCCGTCGCGGCCTCATCGGGGTGACCACGATGATGCTGTGGTTTGCCGGCGTCCAGCGCCTGCCTCTGCCCGAGTCCATGGCGATCAGCTACGGCGCGCCTTTGATGATCGTCGTGTTGGGCGCCCTGATCCTGCACGAAACGGTGCGCATCTATCGTTCGACCGCCGTTGCGGTCGGTTTCGTCGGCATCATGATCGTGCTGTGGCCGCGCTTCGATCTTCTCTCAAGCGGTGAACTCGGCGGGCGGGAATTCGTCGGCTCGCTCTGCGCGCTCGGCTCCATGGTGCTGACGGCGGTGGTCGCGATCCTCATCCGCAAGATGACGGCGACGGAATCGACCTCCGCCATCGTCTTCTATTTTTCCGTCACGTGCACGGTCGTGGCGCTTTTCACCATCCCGTTCGGATGGGTCATGCCCGATACGGAAGAGTTGATCCTTCTGACCCTGTGCGGGCTCTTCGGCGGTCTCGGGCAGATCTCCCTGACCGCCGCCTATCGTTATGCCGAGACGTCGACGATCGCGCCTTTCGAGTATGCCTCGATGATCTGGGGCACGATCGCCGGCTATCTGCTCTTCAATGAAATTCCCGGGATCAACGTTGCCGTGGGCGGAGCGGTCGTCATCGCTGCCGGCATCTTCATCATCTACCGCGAGCATCAATTGGGGCTGGAGCGGCGAAAGATGCGCAAATTGTCGACGCCGCAGGGGTGAGGCGGATGAGCCTCAGAACGCCTTGAAGGTGGGAATCGTTTTGGTGTCCTGGATGCCTTCGATGACGTGCACCTTTTCCTGCACGAAGCGGCCGATGTCGTCGTCGGGGCTCAGATAGAACTTTGCCAGAAGGTCGTAATCGCCTGCTGTGGAATAGATTTCAGACGCGATCTCGGCGTCGGCCAGGGCGGTTGCGACCTGGTAGGCCTGGCCGAGCTGGCATTTGATGAGTACGAAAAACGGGGTCATGGCAGTCTCCTTGGCCGGGAGAAAACCGCAACTGTCCGGTCGCGGCAAGGGCCAAGCGGCCGATGCTTGCAAAGCGGTTCCGAGACCACTAGATCGGAAGACGTCTCAGGGGGTGCCGCTGCAATCTGTAGGTGGCTGAGAGGCGATCCGGCCAACCCCTCGAACCTGATCCGGTTAACACCGGCGGAGGGATGGGATGATGCCGAGAGATCCTCGTCGTTCATTTGCTTCCGCTTCGGGCCGGGTCCGAAGTGGGAGAATTTCATGCCTATGACGATCGACGAGGTCTTTGCGGCGCTGACGGATCTGCGGGCGCGCCAGCCTCTCGTCCAAAACATCACCAACTTCGTTTCGATGAGCGTCTCCGCGAATGCGCTTCTCGCCCTCGGCGCGTCGCCCGCGATGGTGCATGCGGAAGAAGAGGTCGGCGATTTCGCCAAGCTCGCGGACGCCCTCGTCGTCAATATCGGCACGTTGTCGCCCGCCTGGCTGCGCGCCATGAAAAAAGCCGCCGAGGCCATGGGGGAGCAGCAGAAGCCCTGGGTGCTCGACCCGGTGGCGACGGGCGCGACGCCATACCGAAGCGAGGCCGCGAACACACTCCTGTCCCTGCGGCCGACGATCGTGCGCGGCAATGCGAGCGAGATCATGAGTCTCGCAGGCGAGGCGGGCGCACTCGGCAGGGGGGTCGATTCTCTTGCCGCCTCCGATCAGGCCGTTGCGGCGGCGAAGGCGCTGGCGCGGACATCGGGAAGTGTCGTTGCCGTGACTGGCGCGACCGATTACGCGACAGATGGCGATGAGGTCGTTTCGGTCACCGGCGGGCATGATCTCATGCCGCGCTCGACCGCCCTCGGCTGTGCGCTTTCCGCCTGTGTCGCCGCATTCTCGGCCGTGCGGCCGCCGCTCGAAGCGGCGATCGCCGGGCTTGCCGTTTATGCCGCTGCCGGCCGGATCGCCGGTGAGCGATGCGGCAACGGGCCTGGCCATCTTCCGGCCGAGCTTTGTGACGCGCTTTTCCGCATGGACAAGGATCTTCTTGCCGCTCATTCCGGTATTGGCGCCGGAAGCGGGGAGGCGAAATGATGCGTCATCCGTTCGATCTTTCGCTCTACCTCGTCACCGATCCGAAGCTTTGCGGTCCGCGCAATTTTTTCGAGACCGTCGCTGCGGCCGTCAAAGGTGGCGTGACGCTGGTGCAGCTGCGCGACCCCGACGCCGGCACGCGCGAACTCGTTGCCATTGCGCGTCGCCTGAAGGCGCTGTTGGAGCCCATGGGCGTGCCTCTCATCGTCAATGACCGCATCGATGTGGCGCTCGCGGCCGAGGCTGACGGCGTGCATCTCGGCCAGAGCGATATGGACGGCGCGGATGCAAGGCGGCTGATCGGCGAGGAACGCATCCTCGGCATTTCCGTCGGCAGTGTGACCGAGCACGAGGCGTCCCGGGACGCTCTTTCTGGCGCCGATTATATCGGGGTCGGGCCGGTCTATACCACGGCCACCAAGCCCAATGCCGGTGCGGCGATCGGCCTGGAGGGGCTTGCCACGGTCACGAGGGATGTCGGGCTTCGATCCGTTGCCATCGGGGGCATCGGCGCTTCCAATGCCGCTGAATGCATCGCTGCCGGGGCCGAGGGCGTTGCCGTCGTGTCCGCCATCATGGGGGCGGACGATCCACAAGCCGCCGCCCAGGCGCTTCTTGAAGAAATTCGTACAGCGAAGGACACACAATGACGGCCATCGCACTTTCGATTGCAGGCACAGACCCGACCAGCGGCGCCGGCATCCAGGCCGACCTCAAGACTTTCTCCGCCCTTGGCGTCTATGGCGCGACGGTGATCACGGCGCTGGTCGCCCAGAACACGTGCGGTGTGAGGGCCATTCACGACGTGCCCGCGGATTTCGTGGCGGCCGAGATGGATGCGGTCTTCTCCGACCTCGCCGTCGGTGCGACCAAAATCGGCATGCTCTCGAAGCCGGAGGTCATCGAGACCGTGGCGGAGGGGCTGACGCGGTGGGAGCCCGGTCCCGTCGTCCTCGACCCGGTGATGGTGGCGGCCTCCGGCGATCCGCTCATTGCCGATGAGGCCGTGACGAGCCTGCGCGAGAGACTTTTCCCGCTTTCCGCCGTGATCACGCCCAATCTGATGGAAGCGGCCCGCCTGCTCGACGAGGAGCCTGCGGACAATTCCGACACCATGCTGCGCCAGGCGCAGGCGCTTGCCGATTTCGGCGCCGGGGCGGTCCTTCTCAAAGGCGGGCATGGCAACGGCGATGAAGCCGCGGACCTGTTGTGGTTCGAAGGCGAGGCCCATTGGTTCAGCGCGCCGCGCATCGACACCAAGAATACACACGGTACCGGCTGCACGCTGTCCTCGGCGATTGCGGCGGGGCTTGCCAACGGGCTCGGCCTGCCGGAGGCGGTCGATGCCGCCAAAGCTTATGTCCACAACGCCATCGTCAATGCGGACCTCCTGGAGATCGGCAAGGGGCATGGACCGGTTCACCATTTCTACCGGCAGTGGAGGAATGGATGAGCTCCGGCCACAGCCTCAGCCGGCGCGGCCTTCTCACCGGAGGGGCGGCGGTCGCAGGTGCTGGCGCACTTGCCCGACCGGCAGTCGCCCAAAGCCGCATCGAATGGTCGATGGTCACGTCGTGGCCGAAGAACCTGCCGGGTCCCGGCGTTTCGGCGGAACGGATCGCACGCGATATCGAGACCGCGTCCGGCGGGCGCATGGTCGTGCAGGTGCATGCGGCAGGTGAGATCGTCCCGGCTCTTGCCGTGTTCGATGCGGTGTCGGAAGGGACAGCCGAGATGGCGCATACCGCCTCTCTGTTCTGGGCCGGCAAGGCGAAGGTCGCTCCCGTCTTCACCGCGGCGCCTTTCGGCCTGACCCCTCTGGAGCATATTACCTGGATCGACCATGGCGGCGGTCAGGAGCTGTGGGACGAGCTTTATCGCCCGTTCGGGGTGAAGCCGTTCATGGCCGGAAACACCGGCTTTCAGATGGGCGGCTGGTATCGCGGCGAGATCGCCTCGCTCGACGATTTCAAAGGCCTCAAGATTCGCATGCCGGGCCTCGGCGGTGAGGTCGCGCGCCGGCTCGGGGCAACGCCCGTTTCGCTGCCGGCATCGGAGATTTTGCCGGCACTCCAGTCGGGGACGATCGACGCGACGGAGTTTTTGGGGCCCTGGTCCGATCTCGCCATGGGATTCTGGCAGGTCGCGAAGAACTATTACTGGCCGGGCTTCCACGAGCCGAACGGAACCGGCGAGGGCCTCGTCTCGATCTCCGCGTGGGAGAAGCTGCCGGACGATCTCAAGGCGATCGTGCGTCATGTCCTTGCGGTGGAGAACATTCGCGGTCTGGGCGAGGCCGAATGGGAAAATGCTCGGGCTCTGGAACAGCTCACGCAGGAAAAGGGCGTGGTGCTCCGGCGGTTTCCCGACGATTTCCTGGCTGCAGCGCGTCAGGCGTCCGACGAGGTCTTCGACGAGCTTGCAGACGCCGGCGGCGTGCAGGTGGAGATCGTCGAAAGCTACCGCTCGGCGCGGGCACGGATGCAGCCCTGGTCGGAAGTGAGCGAGGCGGCGCTTCTCGCCGCCCGCCGTTGATTTAAGCGCTCTCGCCTAACGCGTCGAAGGGCAGGGCGCGCCGCAGGGGGCGCAGGCGACGACGTCGCTCGTTCCCGTCTGATGCAGAGGCGGTGACAGGAGATGGTCGGCAAGAACGAGCAGGAGCCCGAGCGTCACGAAGCCGAAAAGAAGATAACGCGCCATCACCGCCTCAATTCGCCAGACCGAAGGCAGGCCTCATTCGGATCCCGATCAGAGTGCCGAGAAAGGCCGACGCGAACCAGATCCAGCCGTGCAGGGAACCCGAGGCGATGCCGCCGAGGAAGGCTCCGATGTTGCAGCCGAAGCCGAGGCGGGCGCCGTAGCCCATCAAAAGGCCGCCGATGACGGCGGCAAGTGCGGATTTCGCGCTCGGCAGAGGCGCCTTGGCGAAAGATCCCGCAAGTGCGGCGGCCGCCATTGCGCCCAGCACCAGGCCGATATTCATCACCGAGGTGACGTCTGCGAGAAGCGAGGTGTGCAGCGCCTGATCGCCTTTCGGCCATTGCCAGAACTCGTACGCCGACATGTCGATGCCGATCGCCTGTGCCGCCTTCGCGCCCCACAGAGCGAAACCATAGGTGATCGTCCAAGGATGGCCGGCGATGAGGAGCGTCAACAGGTTGAGCACGACGAGCGCCCCACCAGCCCACAAAAGCGGCCAGGGTCCGCGCCAGAAATGGCCGGGCTTCCTGGCCGGGGCCATGAAGTTCGCCCGCTTTTCCATGGCGAAGGTGAGGGCGCCAACGAGCGCAAGGCCGACGAAGATTGCGATCAGCGCACCCGGCACGGTCAGGAGCTCGGCGAGGTTGACCGGATCGAAGCCCGGCTGGTCGAGCCACCAGGGGAGCTGAATGGAGCCCACGACCGAGCCGATGATGAAGGCGACCAGCGTGATCAGCATCCGGCCTGAGCCCCCACCGAGGGTGAAAAGCGTGCCTGAGCCGCAGCCATTGGCGAGCTGCATGCCGAGGCCGAAGAGGAACGAGCCGACAATGAGCGAGGTGCCGACCGGTGCGATCGCGCCCTGGACGGTCAAGCCGGGCACCATTCCGTTGATCAAAGGAATGAAAAAGAGTGCCGTGAAGGCGATCACCCAGAGCTGAGCTCGGAGCCCGCGCCCATCGCTCTTCGTCACGCAATTGCGCCATCCGGCGGTGAAGCCGAAAGCGCCATGAAGAAGCGCCGCACCAAGGCCTGCGCCGATCAGGAACAGCGAGGCCATCTTTGGCGAAACCTCGTAGCCGATGATCAGCGTGCCGAGCAGGAGCGCGGCTGCCGCGAAGGCGAGGGCAGAGCGGTCGATCGCGGCGACGATTTCGGCAGCGGATGCGGGAGCCCCGCTTCCCCGCGCCGTTTCAGCGGAGACGGACATTCGATCTCTCAGGTTGTGATGTCGACAGGAAACGGCGGGCTTAGCCGTTGCCGTTCCACCAGGCCTTGATGTCGTCGAGGCGGCTGCGCTCGCTCTCGACCGGATTGTCGGGGTTTTCCGTCCAACCCACCATGGAATCGTCGTAGAGCGTCACGTTCTTATGGCCGAGAACTTCCGACAGGACGAACCAGTTCATCGAGGCCCAGTGCCCGGTGTTGCAGTAGCTCACCACCTCGGCTTTCGACTGCGCCGCAGCCTCCGGCAGAAGCGATGCGGCGACTGTCTGCGGCACGACCTTGCCCGTTTCCGGATCAAAGAAGACCGACTGGTCAAGATTGATGGCGCCGGGAAGATGACCGAAGCGCTTCGCAGCCGGATGCTTTTCCTTGCCCTTGAACTGCTCGGCCGGACGGCCGTCGAGAAGAACCGTAGAGCCGTCATCGAGATGCGACCGGACGTCATCGCTCGAGACGAGCAGTTCGGGCTGCAGTTGCGCCTTGAAGTCGGCGGCAACGATTTCGGGCGTATTCGTTGCAAGCGTCGTGCTCGGATCGGCATTCCAGGCGCGGTAGCCGCCATTCAAAATGGCGAGGTGATCGAGGCCCGCGAGCTTGAGCGTCCAATAGATGCGCGTCGCGCCGCCGAACTCGCTGGAGCTCGAGGCAGCCGGGACGATGACGATGGTCTCGTCGCCGGAAATTCCCAGGCCGCCGATATGTTTCTCGAGAGCCGAAAGCTCCGGAAGCTGACCGGGAACGCCGTCACGCGTCGCGCGCCAGCCGCCCGGATAGGGTGCGTGGACGGCGCCCGGAATGTGGCCTTCCGCATAGGGATCGGATCCGTCCGCCTCGCCCCTCGTATCGAGAACGACGAGATCCGGCTGGTCGAGATTGGTCTTGAGCCAGTCGACGTCCACGAGAGGCCCGGGAACGTCGGTGGCGTGGGCGTGGCCGACAAAGCTGAAGCATGCTGCGGCCGTGAGAATGATGGCGGCTGCCAGTTCCACGGGAACCAGCCGGCCGAAAAGGCGATGATGGGTCATGCGACCTCCGAAATGTGACGTGGCGCCGACCCGGGGGGAAGAGTGGCGCCACCAGCGTCATCTGTGATGACGGAAACTGAGAACGGTTCTCAATGTAGGGCGGAGACAGGCTCCTCCCAAAGCATGCCGATGCGCCTTGCGGCGACAGAGCGCATCTCTGTCCTGCCGAGTGGACAATCGGGAGAAAGTTATTCGCTCGCTCGCAGCGAGGCATTCCGGGGGGCGCTTCGCCGGCACACTTCCGGCTTTTCGAAGCCAGGTTGTATGTGTGTGAAGCTTCTTGTCGAGGTGTAGAGATCTGCGGAGCTCAAGGCGGAGATATCCAAGAAATACTGTTTCACTAGACTTCCGCAACGGCAATCGTGGCGGTTTTGTCACAATCGCTTACCGAAGACGGGGAGCAGGTCCGGTGTCAGCGTTCCGCGATTGCTTGTCCTAAAGACGCATGGCTTAGTGCTGCCACATGTGAGCCAAACGAATCGGGGGAGGGAGCGAATGCACAAACTGAAGAGGCATCTCGGCCATAGCGTGGCCGCCGCCGCACTCATCGCGGTGACGACGAGCAGCATGGCGCATGCAGGCGCATTCGCGCTGCGTGAGCAGAGTGCTTATGGCCAGGGTATGGCCTTTGCCGGCATGGCCGCTGGGGGCAGCCTGTCGTCGATGTTCTGGAACCCGGCGACATTGAGCGCCGTCATGGGCTTCCAGAGTGAGAGCGTGATTTCCTATATCGCGCCGCGCTCTGATGTCGATGTTCTCTCGCCATTCCCGCAGAACGAAGGGGATATTGCCGAGAACGCGCCCGTGCCTGCTTCTTATTATGGCTACCGGGTGAACGACAAAATCATCCTCGGTCTCGGCATCAACGCGCCGTTCGGGCTTGCGACGAAATACGATTACAACTCGCTCGTGCGCACCAGCGGTATCGCGGGAACGACGGAAGTCTTCACGATGGCGGCCAACCCGGTCGTCGCCTATCAGTTCAACGACTATCTCACCGTCGCCGTCGGCGCAGTCGTGGAATATGCCAATGTCCGTCTGACCGGACAGGCGCTCCCGGTCTTCGGTGTCTCCGCACTCGACGATGCGGACGATTTCGGCTTCGGCATCACCGCCGGTATTCAGTTGAAGCCGATGGACGGTACGGAGATCGGTATCGGTTACCGCTCCCGCATCGATCATGACATCGAAGGTCCGCTCGTCACGCAGATCGGTACGTTCAATGTCGAGGCAGACGGCTTCGACCTGCCGGACAAAGTGAGTGTGGGTCTGCGTCAGCGCATCGTGGACGGTTTCCGCCTGACGGCCGGTCTCGAATGGGCGAACTGGAGCCGTTTCGAAACTGTGACGCTGAGTGGCGCGCCCGCTCCGATCCCGCTGGGCTTCGAGTATGAAGACAGCTGGTATTTCGCTCTCGGTGGCGAATACGACGTCAATCCGGACCTCACGGTGCGTGCCGGTGTGGCGCGTGAATTGTCGCCGAACGACAATGCCAACCGCTCCTTCCGCCTGCCGGACAACGATCGGTGGTGGTTCTCCGCCGGCGCGAGCTACCAGGCGACCGAGCGTTTCTCCTTCGACGTCGGCTATTCTTACATCACGGCGGACGATACCGATCTCGTTCCGGCGGCCGCCGGAGGCCCGCTCTCGAATGGCCCCTTTAGCGGTACCTCGGATGGCTCCGTGCACATCCTGTCGGCGGCTTTGAAGATGAAGTTCGGCGGCCCGCGCACGGAAGAGCCGATCGTCGCCAAATACTGAGACTTCGTCGAAGTCCTGGAATTCGGAAGGGGCCGGGTGACCGGCCCCTTTTTTGTGGCTGCTGCTTTCGTCGTGGCGGCCGTCCAAAGCGCAGCCGTTGCCGACGATCCCTTCCTCCCCGAAACCGCCTTGAGCCAGGCCGCGTCGTCGCGCTCAGAAGGCGATCGGGAGGAGACCTCCGTCGACCCGGAAATTCTGTCCCGTGATGTAGCCGGCCTGCGCCGAGCAGAGGAAGGCGGCGAGCTCGCCGAATTCTTCCGGCGTTCCGAAGCGCCCGGCGGGGATTGCGGCGGCCTCGCGCTTTGCCGCCTCGTCCTCGGTGATGCCGGCTTTCTCTGCCTGCCAGGAGATCCCCGCGCGCAGGCGGTCCGTGTCCATCTTGCCGGGCAGGATATTGTTGATGGTGACGTTGTGGGGAACGAATTCGCGGCACACCCCGGCGAGGAAGGCCGTCAGGCCGGCCCGGGCGCCGGAGGAAAGGTCGAGCCCCGGGATCGGCATCAGCACCGACAGGGAGGTGATGTTGACGATCCTCCCGAAGCCGCGGTCGACCATGCCGTCGGCGACGGCCTGAATGAGTTCGATCGGTGTCACCATGTTCTGGGTGACGCCCTCCAACATGTCCGCACGCGTCAGCTCGCGGAAGCCGCGGCGGGGCGGGCCGCCATTGTTGTTGATCAAGATATCGACCGTCTTCGCCGCGGCGAGGACACGTGTCTGCCCCTCACGGCTGCCGATATCGGCGGCGACCGCCGTGACGTCGGCGCCCAGACGGCGGAGGTCGCTTGCCGTTTCCTCCAGGCTCTCCTCGTTGCGCCCATTGATGACGAGCCGGCAGCCGGCTTTGGCGAGAGCTTCCGCGCAGCCTTTCCCCAGCCCGCGGCTTGAGGCGCATACGACAGCTGTCCGTCCTTCGATGCCGAGATCCATGGCTTTCTCCTATGTTTGTTGCCGTTTTCTAGGGGGAGGCGGCTTTTCATTCCAGCGCGGGACGCCCTGCCGCAGCTTTGCGGCGGCCAATGTCACACAACTGATACCTGAATCGGGTTTTTCATGCTTGAAAGACATGGGAAGCACGGCGATGGCTCCGCCAAATCATTTCCGGACATTGTTTCTGTCGGACATTCATCTCGGCACGCGCGGATGCCAGGCCGAGCTGTTGTTGGAGTTTCTGAAGGTGCATGACGCCGAGACGATTTATCTCGTCGGAGATATCGTCGACGGCTGGCGCCTGCGCCGGGGCTGGTACTGGCCCCAGAACCACAACGATGTGGTGCAGAAGCTTCTGCGCAAGGGCCGCAAGGGCGCTAAGCTCGTCTATATCCCGGGCAACCACGACGAATTCTTGCGCGGCTATCTCGGCAGCCATTTCGGTGGCATCGAAGTGTGTGACAGCGTCATCCACGAGACGGCCGACGGGCGCCGCTTCCTGATCATCCACGGCGACCAGTTCGACGTCGTCGTGCGCCACGCCAGATGGCTCGCCTTCCTGGGCGACTGGGCCTATGTCACGGCTCTCGCCGTCAATACCTACGTCAATCAGCTGCGGCGCGCTCTCGGCTTCTCTTACTGGTCGCTGTCGGCCTGGGCGAAGCTGAAGGTCAAGAACGCCGTGAACTTCATCGGTGCGTTCGAAGAAGCGCTCTCGGCGGAGGCGCAGCGCCAGGGCGCCGACGGGGTCGTATGTGGGCATATCCACCATGCGGCCATTCGCGACGACAGCAATGGCATCAAATACGTCAATTGCGGCGACTGGGTCGAAAGTTGCACCGCGGTGGCCGAGCATCACGACGGGCGGATGGAGATCATCCGCTGGTCGGAGATCATGCGGGCCGCCCCTTTGAACGAGCTGCATCACGCTCCGACACCGGTTGCTGCCTGAGCATGATCCGATGAGGCTTGTCATTGTCACCGATGCCTGGTTCCCCCAGGTCAACGGAGTTGTGCGCTCGCTCAAGCGGGTCGTCGACATTCTGACCGAGGGCGGGGACGAGGTCACCGTGATCGCGCCGGAGCGCTTTTCCACGTTGCCGATGCCGACCTATCCGGACATCCGTCTTTCCGTGACGACGAAGACGCGTGTCGGCCGCATGATCGAGGCGGCGCGCCCCGATTGCATTCACATCGCGACCGAGGGTCCGCTCGGTTTTCTGGCGCGGCGCCATTGCCTGAAGACGGGGCAGCGCTTCACCACGAGCTACCACACCAAGTTTCCCGAATATGTGCGTGCGCGGGCGCCGGTGCCGCTCGGGGCGCTCTACGGGATGATGCGCTGGTTCCACAATGCCGCCGCCGGCTGCATGGTCGCGACGCCTTCTCTGGAGGCCGAGCTCACCGAACGCGGCTTCCGCAATCTGATGCGCTGGTCGCGCGGGGTCGATTCCCATCTCTTCCATCCGCGCCCGGGGGCCGATCTCGGATTGCCGCGCCCGGTGTTCTTGAATGTCGGCCGTGTCGCCGTGGAAAAGAACCTCGCGGCGTTCACCTCGCTCGACCTGCCCGGCTCCAAGGTCGTCGTCGGCGACGGGCCGGCCCTTGCCGATCTGAAGGCGCGCCATCCGGATGTGCATTTCCTTGGAGCCATGGAAGGCGAGGAGCTCGCCCATGCCTACGCGGCTGCGGATGTTTTCGTCTTTCCGAGCCTGACGGACACGTTTGGCAACGTTCTCCTGGAGGCGCTGGCCTCCGGTCTGCCGGTTGCCGCATTCCCCGTCACCGGCCCGAGCGATGTGATCGTGGAACCGGAGATCGGGGTTTTGAGCCAGGATCTGCGTGCGGCCGCTCTTCAGTGCCTCGATCTTTCGAGAGAGGCGGCGCGTGCCTATGCGACGCGCTTCAGCTGGGATGCGAGCGTGCAAGAATTTCGCGAGAATCTCGTCAAGGCACAGGGACCGGACTGCCAGCTCGCCGCGTGACGTCGTAGAATAGCGGATACGATACTTTTCTACCTCTTCAAAGCGGATGAAAAAGGCCTTAAGGGCGATCCATGACCCTGCCGGTTTCTCTCAACGATATCGAGGCTGCTGCCACCCGCCTGCAAGGGCGAGCCATGCGGACGCCTCTCATTGCTGCGCCAGCTCTGTCGGAGCAATTCGCCGCCCGCGTCTTCCTGAAGCCGGAATGCATGCAGCGGACCGGCTCCTTCAAATTTCGCGGAGCCTATAATGCGCTGATGGCGGGGGGCGACGCCGCTGCGGGCGGCGTGGTCGCCTGTTCGTCGGGCAATCACGCCCAGGGCGTGGCGGAGGCGGCGCGTCTCGCAGGCGTGCCGGCGACGATCGTCATGCCGGAAGACGCGCCAGCGGTGAAGGTCAATCGCACGCGCGCGGCGGGCGCCCGCATCATCACCTATGATCGTGCGCGCGAAGACCGCGAGGAAGTGCTTGCGGACGTCATCCGCCGCGAGGGCGGCTTTCTGATCCATCCCTATAACGACACCAAGGTCATCGCCGGGCAGGGAACGATCGGGCTCGAGATCGCCTCTGAGCTTGCCAATATGCGGCTTGTGCCAGACATCGTCATGGTGCCTTGCAGCGGCGGCGGACTCGCTGCCGGCGTGTCGCTCGCGGTGACCGAGCGTGCCCCGAACTGCCGCGTTCTTGCGATGGAGCCTGAAGGCTTCGACGATTATGGGCGATCGCTCGCCGCCGACCAGATCGTCAGCAACGAGCGTACCAGCGGCTCCATTTGCGACGCGCTGCTGGCGCCTGCACCCGGGGAGATCGGCTTCGCCATCAATCGCGAGCGTTTGTCGGGAACACGCACGGTGAGCGACGATGCGGCGCTCAATGCCGTTGCCTTTGCCTATGAGCGTTTTCGGCTGGTGCTGGAGCCGGGCGGCGCGCTCGCGCTTGCTGCGCTGTTGTCGGGTTCGGTCGATGTGCGCGGAACGGTGGTCGTTCTGGTTCTCTCCGGCGGCAATGTCGACGATTCAGTCCTGGCGCAGGCGCTCGCTCGTTATCGCTCGGCCGCTTAGTGGTTTTCTTCCGACGCCCGGTCGCGGTCGTCCCGGCTTTCCTCCGAAGCGGTGCCGAAGGGACGGAATTGCTTCAGACGCTCCAGAATGTCGGCCGTCTGTCCCGCGGTTGCCGCGGCATCGGGTGCTGCGTCGTGCAAACCCGCAGCGAGCACCATCAGATCCTGACGCGCGCGTCCCGGCGGCACCTCGCCGGCAATCCGCGTCAATTCGCGGGCGATCTGGCTCGGCTTCAGCTGGGTGCGCAGGGTGCTGACGTTCATCGCAAGGCGCGTCATCGCCGTCATCAGCGAGCGGGTTTCGGTGCGCCGCGAACGGCGCACATATTCGTCGAGGAAAGCGCGTCCCTTGGACGTGCTGGTCAGTGCCGACAGCATCGTCTCGTACTCGATGTCCGTCAGGCCCTTTTCGATCAGGCGCGCCATGCCTTTTCCTCTTCCAGAACGCGATCGCGTTGACGGGTCCGAAGATGGACCGGAAGAGCTTAGAAAGAGCTAATGGCGACGGCAAGCGCCGTGCACGACGCGTTTTCGGACTGAAGAGCGCAGGCTTCCTCGCAGCCGTCTTCTTCGCGCTCGGCGTTTATCTGCCCTTCTTCCCGGTGTGGCTCGAGGCGCAGGGGCTTTCCGACGGGCAGATCGGCGTGGCCGTTGCTTTGCCGTTGCTGGTGCGTGCGGTCCTGAGCGGGACGCTCGCAGCGGCTGCCGACCGTCTCGGCGAATTGCGGGTCGCCGCAGCACTTTATGCCGGCATCGCGACTTTCGTTTTCTTTGCTCTCAATTTTGCCGGCGGTGCGGCGGCACTGCTTCTGATTTCCTCTGCCGCACTCATCTTCTGGAACGCGCTCATCCCCCTGGGGGATGCCGTGGCGCTCACCGGGGTGCGCCGGCACGGCAACGATTACGGGCGCATCCGGCTGTGGGGTTCGGTCGCGTTCATCGTCGGGAATTTCGCCGCCGGTCAGATCATTTCGAGCGTTTCGGTCGATGCCGTCTACGGGCTGCAGCTCGCGGCTTTCGCCTTCGGGATTGTCGCCGCGCTGTCGCTGCCGCTCGTCGGGCGGGCCGCAAAGCTTGCCAAGGGGGGCGGGATGATCGGTTTCCCAAGGGACCGGCGGCTCGTTCTGACCATCGCTGCGGCCAGCCTCGTGACGGGCAGCCACGGCGCTTACTACGCCTTCGGCAGCCTCTACTGGCGCTCGCTCGGTTTCTCGGACCTCGTCATTGCGGCCCTGTGGTCGCTCGGTGTGGTCATCGAAATCGCGCTGTTCTGGTTCGCACGGCATTTCGTCGGCTGGGGCGCGCGACGTTTTCTCATCGCGGGTGCCACGGGCGCGCTGCTGCGGTGGTCGCTCTTCGCCTTTGCGACCGACGTGTCATGGGCCTTCGTCTTGCAGGTCCTGCATGGGCTCACCTTTGCGGCCACGCATCTCGGGGCGATGATGGCGCTCGCCGCAGTCGCCGAAGCAGGGCATACGGCGAGGCTTCAGGCCGCCTACCAGCTGAGCGCCGGGCTGGTGATCGGCAGCGGCACCCTGGCGGCCGGGATGCTTTACGGCATTGCACCGTCTCTGCCGTTCCTGCTCATGGCCGCGTTCGGCGCCTGCGCACTTGCGATTGCATGGCGCCTTCCGCGTGGCCTCAAAGCCTAGAGCCGTCTCTCAGGGCTTTTCTGAAGGCTCAGCCCCAGAGCTGCGGCGTCGGGGGTTCGACGAGCGAGCCCACATAAACAAGGCCGGGCTGGCGATCCCGCGCCAGGAGGAGAGGGCCGTCGAGATCGACGACATCGGCATCCTGGGCCAGGATGACGGCCGGCGCCATCGCGAGCGACGTGCCCACCATGCAGCCGATCATGATCAGATAGCCGCGCCGGCGTGCCTCGCGGACGAGTTCCAGCGCTTCGGTCAGGCCTCCGGCCTTGTCGAGCTTGACGTTGACGGCGTCGTACTTGCCGGTGAGGCCGTCGAGATCGGCGAGTGTGTGAAGGCTCTCGTCGGCGCAGATGGGCGCCACATGCGGCATCTCCCGCAGCATCTCGTCTTCACCGGCCGGCAGTGGCTGCTCGATCAGCTGGACGTGAGATTCGGCGCAGGCGCGCATGTTTTCGAGGATGTTGTGCTCGCTCCACGATTCGTTGGCGTCGACGATGAGCGGCACGCGCGGCATGGCCGCCCGGACGGCGCGGACGCGCTCCGCATCGCCTTCTCCGCCGAGCTTCAGCTTGAGCACATGATTGTGACCCGCACGGTGAGCCGCGCTTGCCATGTCGCTCGGGCTGCCGAGCGAGATGGTGTAGGCGGTTTCGAGCGGGCGGGCGACCATGTGGCCGCAGCGATCCGCGGCGGAGGTGCCGTCGCGCTTGGCCTCAAGGTCCCAGAGGGCACAATCGATCGCATTGCGCGCGGCACCGGCCGGCAGCCGCTGTCTCAGCGTTTCGCGATCGAGCCCGTCGAGGTCGACGCCGCGGATCTGTTCCGCGACGCTTTCAACCGTCTCGCCATAGCGCGGATAGGGGACGCATTCTCCCCGGCCGGTATGCGGCCCGTCCTTCAGATGCGCGACGATGACCTTCGCCTCGGTGCGCGAACCGCGTGAGATCGTGAAGCTGCCGGCGATCGGCCAGGATTCGACGGCGAGATCGAGCGACAGGCTCATGCCACGAACTCTTTGAGAAGGCGGTCCACGAGTTTGGCGACACCGGTGCGGATCGGATCGCAGGCCGGCAGCCCGTAGCGTTCTTCCGCCTCTGCGAGACAGGCTTTCGCCTCGTCGTCAGAGAGTGCCTGCGTGTTGATCGAGATGCCGAGCGGGGCAATGTCCGGATTGGTGAGCCGACCGAGCCGCATCGTTTCCTCGATCACCGCCTCGATCGTCGAAATCGGGGCTTCGACATTGCGCATCTTGGTGCGTGTCGGCTCGTGGCAGACGACGAAGACGTCCGGCTGGGCACCGTGCAAAAGGCCGAGGCTGACGCCGGCAAACGAGGGATGGAAGAGCGAGCCTTGGCCCTCGACGATCTGCCAGTGGTCCGGCTCGGTCGCAGGTGACAGCCACTCAGCCGCACCCGATATGAAGTCGGCGACGACGGCGTCGATCGCGACGCCTCGGCCCGAAATCATGACGCCGGTCTGGCCGGTCGCGCAGAAGGTCGAGTTGAGGCCGCGTCCGTTGAGTTCGCGATCGATCGCGAGCGCCGCGTATTTCTTGCCGACCGAGCAGTCGGTGCCGACGGTCAAAAGCCGCTTGCCCGGGCGCTTCGTGCCCTTGCCCGTGGCAAAGCGACGATCGGCGTGGCGCGTGTCGTGGAGTTTGACGCCCTTGCGCTCGGCCGCCTCGCGGATCGCGTCGACGGAGGCAAGCCGCACATGCAGGCCGCTCGCGATATCCATGCCGGCTTCGATCGCCTCCACGATCGTCGACGTCCAATGCTCCGGCAGCACTCCGCCGGGATTGACGGCTCCGATGATGAGGGTGCGGGCGCCAGCTTCGGTCGCCTTGGCAATCGTCATATCCTTCAGACCCGTATCGGCCTGGCAGCCGGGGAGACGCAGCTGACCGACACACCATTCTCGGCTCCAGTCGACGACGCCATAGGCCGTCTTGGCCGCGAGCTTGTCCGGAACGTCGCCGAGGAAAATAAGATAAGGACGCTCAATCATTTGAAATGTGTGGCCTCGTTGCGCTTGTGATGCCTGGTCGGTGCGGGCAAAGTCCGCGCCATGAAGGCCGCACCGTTAGCACGCTGCAAGGGCAGCGTCAGCTGTTGTTACGTCACGTGAGGTTATGACGTCCGATCTCTCTTACGAACTGGTCGGCGAGCGTTTTGTCCTGCGGCCCAAGGGGGTGTGGGCGATCGACCAGGCCGCCAATCTCGACCGTTCGCTGCAGAAGGCGGCGGGCGATAAGGAGAGCCGTGCGCGCCGTCTGGAAATCGATCTGTCCGATCTCGAGACGCTCGACACTGCGGGCGCTTTTCTCCTCGTGCGGCTGGAGAAAGCCTGGCGGGAATCTGGCCGCGACGTCACCTATGTCGGCGCAGAGGACGGGCGCGAGACCCTGATCGAGCGGGTGCGCGTGGCGCTCAAAGACGGCGAGAGCCTGCCGCACCCCAAGAAATCGAACGTTTTTGCCGATGTCGGGCAGACAGTCCTGTCGATCATCGCGGATGCGAGACGCATCGTCACCATGCTCGGCTCGGTGATCCTGGAAATCCTGCACGTCATCCTGCATCCGGGCTCGGCGCGGTTTTATGCGATCATCACCCAGATGGAGATGATCGGGCTTCGCGCGGTGCCGATCGTGGTGTTGATGTCCTTCATCATCGGCGCCATCCTCGCCCAGCAATCGGCCTTCCAGCTGCGCTATTTCGGCGCCGAAGTCTTCTCCGTCGATCTTCTCGGCATCCTCGCTTTGCGCGAAATCTCGCTGCTGTTGACCGCCATCATGGTCGCCGGCCGCTCGGGCAGTGCGATCACCGCGGAGCTCGGCTCGATGCAGATGCGCGAGGAAATCGACGCGTTGCGCGTGATGGGGATGGATCCGGTCAATGTCCTCATATTGCCGCGCATCCTGGCGCTTTTGATCGTCCTGCCGCTGCTGTCCTTCATCGCCGCGCTGGCGACGCTCGCCGGCGGCATGATGATGCTGTGGCTGTATTCAGGTATTACGCCTGATGCCTTCATCGCCCGCCTGCATGATGCCGTCGATATGACGAGCCTGCTGGCGGGTCTTTATAAATCGCCCTTCATGGCGCTCATCATCGGTCTCATCGCCTGCACCGAAGGCATGGCGGTCGGGGGCAGCGCGGAATCGCTCGGTCGACGGACGACCGCCTCCGTGGTGAAGGCGATTTTCATGGTGATCGTCGTCGACGGTCTGTTTGCCGTCTTCTACGCCGCGATCGGCTTTTGAGGTCTTGATGGAGCAGACGACCAACAAAAGCGGGAACGGGTCCGACGGACGAACCAGCGGCAAGGGCAAAGAGCCGATCATTTCGGTGCGCGGCCTGACCGTCGGCTTCGGCGACAAGCCGATCCTTCAAAACCTCGACCTCGATATCTATCGCGGTGAGGTGCTGGCGGTTGTGGGTGCCTCGGGCGCCGGCAAATCGGTGCTGACGCGTGCCATTCTCGGTCTCCTGCCGCACCGGGAAGGCCGCATCATGGCTTTTGGACACGATCTGAGCCAGGGGGCGAATCCCGAGCTCGAACGGCGGTGGGGCGTTCTCTTCCAGCACGGCGCCTTGTTCTCGGCGTTGACGGTTGCCGACAACATCATGGTGCCGATGCGCGAATACCTCGATCTTCCGGACGCTTTGATGGAATCTCTGGCGACGATGAAGGTCGAACTCGTCGGATTGCGGGCCGCCGACGGCATCAAATATCCGTCAGAACTTTCCGGCGGCATGATCAAGCGCGCGGCTCTTGCCCGCGCGCTCGCACTTGACCCGGAGATCGTTTTCCTGGACGAGCCGACGTCGGGGCTCGATCCCATTTCGGCGGCAGCTTTCGATCAACTGATTGCCGATCTTCGCGAGACTTTGGGTTTGACCGTCGTCATGGTAACCCACGATCTCGATACTCTGCATGCCATCGTCGATCGCATTGCCGTGGTCGGTGAAAAACGCATTCTTGTCGAAGGCGACATCGCAACGATGGAGCGCTTCGACCATCCCTGGGTCCGTGATTACTTCAGCGGCGAGCGCGCGCGGGCGGCCGGTCTTTCGGAAGTGAGCCGATAAACATGGAAAGCAAAGCCAATACAGCCGTCATCGGCGCCTTCACCCTTGCTGTCCTGGTTGCGGCCTTCGGCTTCATCTACTGGATGGCGGCCGGGGAGGGCTCGCAGGAGCAGCAGCCGCTGCGCATCGTCTTCTCCGGCTCCATCACCGGCCTCACCAAAGGGGCACTGGTGCTCTTCAATGGCATCAAGGTGGGCGACGTGAAGGCTTTGGAGATCGATCCGTCGGACCCCTCGCGCGTCTATGCCCGCGTTTCTGTCGGCGCCAATACGCCCATCAAGTCGGACACCGAGGTCTCGCTTGGCTTCCAGGGTGTGACTGGCGTCGGCTATATCGAGATGGTCGGGGGCTCCGCCAACGAGCCGGACGTGTGGGAGCAGACGGACGGTGACGTCCCCGTGCTCGTGGCCAAGCAGTCCAACATGCAGGATCTCATGGCCTCGGCACGCGAGATTGCCGGACGTGCGGAATCAACTCTCGACGCCATCGACAAGATCGTCGCCGACAACCGCGACGGCATCAATCGGATCATCTCCAATGTCGACACCTTTTCCGGGGCGCTCAGCGACAACTCGCAGCAGATCTCGAGGCTGATCGAATCCGTCTCCAGTGCGGCCGAAGGCATGGCCGGGATGTCGGGCAAGCTCGATGGCATCATCGCCAAGGCGGACTCGATCGTCGCCGCGGTGCAGCCCGACAAAGTCTCGCAGACCGTCGACAATGTCGCCGAATTCAGCCAGTCGCTCGGAGATACGAGCGCGGAAGTGCGCAAGTTCGTCGAGAATCTCTCCGGCGTTTCCGACGATGTGCGCGAGTTCTCCGATCGGATGCGCAATGTCGGCGAGAAAGCGGACCTCCTGGTGAGCGAAGTCCAGGCGAAGACTGGCCCCATTCTCGAAGCCGTCGATCCGGAAAAACTCGCCCGCACGCTCGACAATATCGACCGGGTGAGTGGAGCGATCGATCCGGAAGAGGTGCGCACCGCCGTCAAGGGCGCGTCCGATCTTGCGGCGACGCTGAGCGCCAGACAGGCCGATATCGACCAGTTCGTCACCCGGCTTTCCGCCGTCAGCACGCGCCTCGACGAGGTGCTGGCAGCGGTCGATCCAGAGCGCGTGCGCAGTGTCGTCGATCAGGCAGAAACGATCGTGGCGAGCGTCGATCCCGCGAAGATTTCCTCAACCGTGGACAATGTCGACCGGATCAGCGCGGCCATCGATCCTGAGCGTATCCGCACCACCGTCGAAGGTGTCTCCGACCTCGCCGCAACGCTCAAGGCGCGGCGCGAACAGATCGACGAGCTGGTGACGCGTCTGGCCTCCGTCAGCACTCAGGCCGACAAGGTGCTCGCCGCCGTCGACCCGCAAAAGGTGCAGACGATGGTCAACGATGCGAGCGAGGTCGTTGCGAGCGTCGATCCGCAGAAGATCACCGACACGGTCGACAGCATCAACCGGGTCGCGACGACGGTCGACGAATCGCGAGAGGACATTCGCGTCATCCTCGCCAATGCGCGTCAGGTCTCGGACCGGCTCGGCATTCTGAGTGCCAAGGCCGAGGGGCTTCTCGGCACGCTCGACGACACCGCCTCGAGCGAGGAGGGGCAGGGGCTGATCGCCCAGGCGCGGGCAACGCTCGCCGAAATCCAGACGGCCGCGGCGACCTTCAACGAGCAGGCGAAGACGATCGGCTCCGGGGCTTCGGATTTTTCCAGCCGGGGGCTTGCCGATATCCGCCAGTTCGTGAACGAGGGTCGGCGAACCGTGTCACGGCTGGATTCGCTGATTTCCGATCTCGAACAGAATCCGGGCCGCTTGATCTTCGGCGGAGACAACGCGCCCACCTATCGCGGCCAAAGACGGTAATGGCGACGATGATGGCAAAGTCCGGTTGGGGCAGAGCTCGCAAGGGCGATTGGATGAACATGCGCAAGGACATCGGTAAGGCCCACTCTCGGCGCCGGCGCCGCTTCGGAGGCACGGCCGGGGCCGCGGCGCTCGTCTCGCTGTTGCTGCTCGGCGGTTGCGCCGTGCTGCCGAAGACACCCGATTCCATCTATGATCTGACCGCGCCGCAGGATGTTTCTGTGCGCGCCGGGACATCCGCTCAGATTCTGGTTCCGGTGCCTGCCGCGCTCGCAAGCCTCGACACGACGCGCATTGCCGCGCGTCCGACGCCCGCCGAGCTCGCCTACCTGCCGGGAGCTTCCTGGCCCGACACGCTGCCGCGGCTGCTGCAGGCGCGGCTCATGGAGACGCTGCAGAATACGGGGCGTGTGAAAGCCGTCGGCCTGCCGGGGCAGGGGCTTTTGATCGACTATCAGATCGTCCTCGACGTGCGCGCCTTCGAGCTCAGGAACGGCGTCGCTGTCGCAGACTTCAGCGTCAAGCTTCTCAACGACCGCAACGGCCGTGTCGTCGCCTCGCGCGTCGTCCATGCGGAAAGCCCGGTCGGAAGCAACGACAACGCCGCGATCGTCGCCGGACTGAACCGCGCGATGGATCAGGCGTTCGCCGAGATCGCCAGCTGGACGCTGACGAGCGTTTAGGCGGTCGCCGCGGCTCTCACTCCTGCCGGCGGGAGATCGCCGGTGCTGCGGCCGTGTGATTTTACTTCCCTGCGAGATCCGAAGCGTGACGGTCACCAAACAAGACGAACTGGACGGGCTGAAGGAAATCGGGCGCATCGTCGCCAATGCCATGCGCTTGATGGCGAAAGCGATGGAGCCCGGGATGACGACCAGAGAACTGGACGACATCGGCCGGGTGTTTCTCGATCGGCAAGGCGCCGTCTCCGCACCGCAAAGCTGTTACGACTTTCCCGGCGCCACCTGCATCAGCGTGAATGAGGAGATCGCCCACGGGATCCCCGGCGACCGGGTGATCGCTCAAGGCGATCTGGTCAATATCGACGTTTCGGCGTCCAAGAACGGCTATTTTGCCGATACCGGGGCGACGTTTCGCGTCGGTCCCGTCGAGCCTTCGCTGGAACGCCTCTGCAAAGACGGTAAGCGCGCCATGCAGATCGGCATCGCACAGGTCGGTAGCGACCGGCCGCTCGCGGCCATCGGAGCTGCCATTGGGCGCTTCGCTTCGCAGCGCGGCTACACGCTCATCCGCAATCTTGCCAGCCACGGGGTGGGGCGTTCCCTGCACGAATATCCGGGAGAGATCGCGACCTGGCCCACGCTGAGCGACCGGCGGCGTATCAATAAGGGGCTCGTGCTCACCGTCGAGCCGTTCCTGTCGACAGGCGGTCTCTGGGCGGCCGAGGGTGACGATGGATGGACACTCTATAGCGAGCCCTCCGCCCCCGTGGTGCAGTACGAGCACACGATCGTCGCGACTGATCGAGATCCGATCATTGTGACGCTGCCGGGCTGACGGTCCTGCTGCGTCTCGGCGGTTCAAGCCCGGGATGAGACCTGTGAGGCTCTCCTCAGCGTTCTCATGGCCATTTGGAGACAACAAAAAAGGGCGGCTCGCGGCCGCCCTTTCTTTTGTCCGTGATCGACTGGCTTAGCTCAGCCGGCCCGCCGCGTGCGCGAGCATGGTGTAGACCTTGCCCGTATCCGAGGCGAGGTAGCTTTGCGCCATCGCCGGGTCCTTCTGACGCTTCGCCAGCTGGTCGAGAAGTTTCTCGAAATCGGCGATGTAATGATCGACCGCACGGCGGAATTCGCCGTCGCGCTCGTATTTGCGCCGGATCTCGTCGAACGTCTTCTGGCCCTGGATCGTGTAGAGGCGCCGCGTGAAGACGTTGCGCTCTCCCTTGCGGTAGCGCTCCCACAGCTCGAGCGCGGCCTGATGGTCGATCGCCCGGGCGATGTCGACGGACAGCGAGTTGAGGCTCTCCACCATCTGCGAGGGCGAACGGCCCGGCGTCGCATTCTGCGTCGCGGGAGCGGGCTGCGGTGTCGGGGCGGAGGCGGGCTCCGGTCCCGTGTCGTACTCGCTCTCGTCGCTCGAGGCGCGCCGCAAGAGATCCGCCACCCAACCGCGACGCTCGCCTTGCGGGCGCGCTTCCTGTTTCGGCTCAGGCTGTGCCGCGGGACGGGCGAAACGCTCGCTCCACTGCGTCTGCTGTGCTGCGGGCTGTTGGGCCGGGGGCTGTTGAGCCGCCGGCTGCGGAGCCGGGGCAGGCTGAGGCGCTGCTGCAGGTGCCGAAGGGGCGCTGGCCGGAGCCGGTCCCGTCGAGCGCGGTGCGATCGGGGCGCGGTCGGACGCGCTTTCCGTCTCCAGATTGGCCGCACGGGGCAGGCTGCGCGGCTGCGGTGCTGCCTCGACGGCTTCTTCCCGCCGGGGCGTCGCCGCTGCCGGCTGGGCGGTGCGCTTTGCGGCACCTTCGCGGCGCGAGACGATGTCGGTCAGAGCCGAGATTGCCTCGATCTGCTCGGTGATGGCGCGGCGCATCGCTTCCGAAGCGTGACGGGCTTCTTCCGGCATGTCCTTGACGCCGCGACGCAGATCCTCGCGTGCCGATTCAAGCTCGCTCTTCATGTCGCGGGCGGCATGACGCATTTTCTCCGCGGTTTCGGCGAAGCGCTCCGTGGCGCTTTCGACGGCCTCGGAGATTTCCGACATGAGCCGCTCGCTCGCCGCGCGGACCTTTTCGTCGGACCCGGTCGTCACGTCGGCGAGGCGTTCCGTCAGTTCGGCGCGGGCCTGTTCCACGCTTTCCACCGTCCGCTGGCCTTCGGCGATGGCGGCAAGCCGCATCGTCTCGAACTGGCTGATGGCAGCGCGGGCGGCTTCCTCGGCCCGGCGACCAAGCGCCTGGGCGATCTGCGCCACACGCTGCTCGGCCGAGCTCAAGGTCTGCTCCAGCTCTTCCGAAGCGCCGGTGGCGGATTGGGCCGCGCGGGCGCTCAGGGCATCGGCGACCTCGTTGATCCGCTGCATGGCCGCGGTCAGCGTGGTTTCCAGCTCCTGCGAGGTGGTCTGAACCGACATCGAGGTCTTGGCGCTCAACGATTCCGCGAGAGAGGCAACGCGCTCTTCGGCCGAACCGATCGCCCGATCCAGTTCCTCCGACGTGCTGCGGGCCGTATCGGAGGCTGCAGACGACAGGGAGCCGGTGAGGGCGGCAATGCGCTCTTCCGCCTGCGAAAGGTTCTCTGCGAGCTCCTCCACGGCCTGACGGGCCGACATGGCCGCGCGCGTGCTGAGCGAGCCGGAGATGGCGTTGATGCGCTCCTCCGCCTCTGCGAGGCTCGCGGCGAGTTCCTCTGCGGCCTGGCGAGCCGAATCGGACGCCGTGGAGGTGAGAGAGTTCGCGATGGCGCTCACCCGCTCTTCCGCCGCGCCGAGGCTCTGGGCCAGCTCTTCGGTCGCCCGCTGCGCGGACAGAGAGGCCCGCGAGCTCAAGGAATCGGCGACCGAATTGATGCGCTCTTCGGCCGATCCAAGGGTATCGGAGAGCATCGCCGTGAGCCGCGTGAGCTGCTCTTCGACGGAAGAGGCCTGACCGGTGAGGCCCTGCGCCATCGCTTCCAACGCCTCGGTGGAGCCGCTGATGCGGCCTTCCATCGTGCGGTTGGCCTCGTCGAGCATGCGTCCGGCTTCCGACAGCGATTCAGACTGGCTGTCGAACTGCGAGGCGATGGCCGTGATGTCACGCAGCACGTGGGTCGACACGTCGCGCAACGTCTTGATCTGGTCGGAGAGGATCGAGGTCGAGGTGGAGGTGTCCTGCGCTGCCGCCGAGAGGGCGTTGCGCAAGCTCTCCGCCTGGCCGGCGAGGTTGCTTTCGATCGCGGAGAGCTGCTCTCCGCTCGATCCCAGCACTTCGGTCAGCTGTGCGTTGGTTTCTTCCATCCGCGTCAGCAGCGAATCGATATCGGTGCGGAAGCGGGCGTTGGTGCCAGTGACCGCATCGATGATGTTGTGGGAATGCGTGCTGAGGTTGGACAGAAGCGCGCGGGCACTGTCGTCCAGGCGGGCAAGCGATTCCTCGCTCGTCGCGCGGATGGCATCGGCCGTGTTGCGGCTGCGATCCTCCATGCCCTCGAAGAGGTTGTCGCGCTGCCGTTCGAGATCTTCCATGAGACCGGAGCGACGGCTGTCCAGCGCCTCGGTGAGGTCGCGGGTGCGTCCCTCCAGGCCTTCCACGAAGCTCTCCGCCTGCGTGCCGAAGGTGTCGGTGAGGATGCGGTTCTGGTTCTCCAGGCCGTCGATGACGAAGCGGCCGCGGTTCTCGATCGTCTCCACCAGGATCGACGAGCGCGAATCGATGACCGAAGCGAGTTCGCTCTGACGCTGGGTCAGCATGTTGTTCAGCGTCTCGGTCTTCTCGTTGAGCGCGTCGCTGGTGCCGGTGAGCGTCGCCTGCAGCGAGTTCGCCCGGTCGGCAAAACTGTGCTCCACGGCCATCAGGCGCTCGCCGAAGCTCGCATTGACGTCGATCATGCGGCTGGCGATCGTCTCCGTCAGCTCCTGCGTCTTGCTGGTCAGGGTTTCGCCGAGTTCGCCGAGGCGTGCGTCGAGGCTCGTCGTCATCTCCGACTGGCCTTCGTTGAAGGCCGTGGCGATTTCGCGGGTGCGCGCCACCAGCGTGTCGCTGATCTGGCGTGCCCGCGTGTCGAGCGCCGTGTTGATGCGTCCGAGGCGGTCGTCGAGCGTCTCAGACAGGCCGTCGGCGCGTTCGCCGAATTCCTGCGTGACTTCGCCGATGCGCGCCGTGACGCGGTTTTCGAAGTTCGACAGTCGCGCCGACACGGCCATCTCGATCGTCTCGGCCGAGGAGGCGAGGCGGATCGCGACGTTCTCGGCGCTTTCCTTGAGGCGTGTCTCGAATCCGCCGAGGCGGCCGTCGAGGGTCTCTCCGACCTGAGCGACGTGACCGTCGATCATGGCGCCGAGGGCCTGGCCACGCTCGCCGAGCACCGTCGACAGCATCGCCGTCTTCTGGTCGAGCGTTTCCGAAATCGTGTTGCCGCGATCGTCGAAGAGGACATTCAAGCGTTCGACATTGCCGTCGACGCTGCGCTGCAGACGCTCTGAGACGTGCTCGCCAGTTTCCTCGAGACGTCCGGCCGAGGCCCGCAACGTGTCTTCGATGTCGGACAGGCGGCCCGTCAGGCGGTCGACATTGCTGTCGAGGCTTGAGCCGAGCCGCTCCGACACGCGCTCGCCAGCGTCCTCAAGCCGGGTCGCCGAGGCGAGAACAGACGTCTCCATCTCGGAGAGACGGCCAGCGAGGTGCTCGACGTTGACATCGATATTCTGACGCAGACGTTGGCCCGCGCCGTCGCTCGCCTGCTCGAGACGGCCGGCGGAGTTGCGCAGTGCGTCTTCCATCTCCGCAACGCGTCCGGCGAGTCGATCGGCATTGCCGTCGAGGCTCGCGCCGAGGCGGCGGGCGACATCGTCGCCGGTCTCTACCAGACGGTCGGCCGAGCCGCGGACCGAGCCTTCCATTTCGGAGAGGCGGCCTGCGAGACGCTCGACATTGACGTCGATGTTCTGGCGCAGGCGTTCGGCCACGCCGTTGCCAGCTTCTTCCAGGCGATCGGCAGAACTCCTGACGGAATCCTCCATCTCCGAAAGACGGCCGGCGAGCCGGTCGGCATTGCCGTCGATGCTGGCGCCGAGGCGGCGGGCGACATCGTCGCCGGTTTCCACCAGGCGCTCGGCCGAGCCGCGTACCGAATCTTCCATTTCGGAGAGGCGGCCTGCGAGACGCTCGACGTTGACGTCGATGTTCTGGCGCAGGCGTTCGCCGACATTGTCGCCGGCTTCTTCCAGGCGAATGGCGGAGCCTTTGACGGTCTCCTCGATCTCCGACAGACGTCCCTTGAGGCGATCTGCGCTCTGGTCGAAGCCGGTCTCGATGCGGCCAACCTGCTCTTCCACGGTGCCGGCGACACGTTCGCCGGTCGTCGACAGCCTGCGCTCCGCATCCGTCAGGCGCTGCGTGACACCTTCGAGCTCGGTGTGCATGGCAACCGAAATCGACTTTCCGGTCTGACCGAGCTGGTCGATGACATTGCGCGAACGGGTATCGAGCGTGTTGACGACGATGTCGCTCGCGCGTTCCAGGCGGCTCGCCGTTTCCTCGGTTTTTTCTCCGATGCGGTCGGCGATGGCATCGCCACGCGCGCCGAGCTGTTCGACGAGCTCGTCGCCGCGGATGGTGATGCGCCCGGCGATATCGGCTCCCGTGGTGCCCAACCGGTCATTCAGCGCATCGGCGCTCGCCGTGATGCGAGCGGCCACATCCTCGCCACCGGTCTCCAGGCGTGAGATGAGCTCTTCGCCAGTTGAAGAAATCCGGTCGGTGAACTGCCTGCTCGATGTCGTGATCCGCCCGCTCAGCTCTTCGCTGCTGGAGAGGAGGCGGCCGGTCAGTTCTTCGCTGCTCGTGACGAGACGGCCGGTCATCGCTTCGCCGCTCTCCGTGAGCTGGCGGGTGAGGCGGTCGCTGCTCGAGGTCATACGTTCGGCAAGCTCTTCGCCGCGGCTCGACATACGTTCAGCAAGTGCGGGCCCATCGACCAGGATGGCGTTTTCGATGCGCTGGCTCGACTGGCCGAGATTCTCAAGAAGGGCCGTGGAGCGTTCCGTCAGCGTGTAATTCAGCCGGTCCTGCGCCTCGACGATGCGGTCGTTGAGTTCGCCGCCCTTGGAGGCGATGAGCTCGTTCAGCCCTTCGCTGGCGGCACGGATGCGCTCCAGAAGCTCGCTGCCGCGTTCCGTGAAGCTCTCGGTGGCTTCCGACTGGCTGCGGTTCAGCCGGCCGACGAGTTCTTCGCCGCGGTGGTCGATCGTATCGCCGATCTGGCCGCTCACCTGATTGATGCGCTCCAGCAGGCTCTCGGTACGGCTCGAAATGGAGGTAGCGAAATCGTCTCCCGCGCGGGAGAGATCGACGGTCACGTTCTTGGTGCGCTCGACGAGAAGGTCGGCAATGCGGCGCGCCGCTTCATCGGCGGTGGAGAGAATCTGGTCGCTGGTCTTGGCGAGATCTGAGGTCAGCGTCTCGTGCGCCCCGCCCATCGCCGCCTTGATGCGGTCGGCGTTCTGCAGGATCGCCTCGCGCTCGTTGACGAGCTCGTCGACGAGACGGCGGACGCGCATCTCATTGTCGGTATAGGAGCGCTCGAGGGAGGCGACCTCGTTTTGCACCAGCACTTCGAGTTCGCTGGCGCGCGCCAATGCCCGCTCGATGCCGTCCCCCATGGAGGCGACTTCACGGCGGATCGCCTGGCCGACGGTGACGATCGATTCCTTGGCGATGTTTTCAGGCTCGGCAAGGCGAAGCGCCACCTCTGTCATGGTGCGCGACACGATGCGCATCTCCTGAGAGCGCCAGATCATCAGCGCCATCACCCAGAAGAGGAGGACCGGGACGACGATCGCGACACCGAGGGCGACGAGATGCGGCGCCTCGCGGAGCTGTTCGATCGAATTGAGGGCTGCAATCTGGTCGCGCCAGAGCGCCATGCCGAAGGCCGTGCCAAGGCCGGCCCATATGGCCGACATGAGAAGCGCGGTCCAGAAAGGCGCGTAGGAAGGCCGTCGCTGCAGGGCGTAAAGAAGATTGCCGATGGAACGAACGTCGTCATTGGCAGCGCGACGCGCCTTGCGCTCGCTGCTGCGGGACGATTCCGTCTCGGCACGCTTTTCAGCCTTGGTGGGCGCTTCCGTCTTTTTGGAGCGGCCGTTGTTGGCCGGCACGGGCTTCGCCGCCGCCGCACCTCCGGAAGCTCTCGCAGGACTGTTCGCCGCGGCGCCGAAGTCGATCCTCAGCGCTTCTTCGACCGCCGACAGCGCCGCTTCGGTCGATTCCGCTTTTGGTATTTTACCCATGACATTCGCTCCGGTCCGTACGCAACCACTCCAACGGACGCCGTGCCAGTCTCTGCCGGCATGCGAGGGTGACATATAAAGGGGCCACCCGTTCTGGACGATTCCTGCCACCCCCTTGGCTGTAGAACCGCCGCCGCCCGATACCGAACGCAGCCGTGTCGACCAGGACACAGCTGCGCCTTCCCATCAAAATGGGTGAATGCATCCTAATATTTATGTAACGGCCTGAGAAGCCGGAATCACGGGATTTCCCGTTTCTGTGCACTTGTTTCATGAATAATATGAATGTGCTGCAGCCTGTCGTGCATGTAGCGAGCTAAGATTCGGGCTATTTTGGGGCACATGCGTGGCGGAAGCGGACGCCACCGGGGCCTTAGGGGCAAAACCATCCGCTTCCACGAAGGAACAGGCCATGGCGGAGGATGCTGCGATCCTCAATGAGGCCCATCTCGACCGGCAGACGATGTACAACGAGGCCTTGAAGGTTGAGATCCTGGCGCTTTTCGTCACCGAGGCGGACCGGCTTTTCAATCAGGTCAAGGAAGCGAAGACCTCTTCTGCACGCGGCGAGAGGGTGCACGCCCTCAAGGGCCTTGCCCGCAATGTCGGCGCCGAAAGACTGGCTTTGGCGGCTGCTCTCACCGAAGAACGGCTGAAAGCGCAGGGCTGCGACCTTGCGCCGCTCGAAGCCGCCGTGCAAGAGGTTGTGCGATATCTCGCCCGAACCTGAGCCAGGGCTCCCTGCGACACGCGGGCACCCGTTTTGTGCCCTTCTTGACATCGCCCGCCGCGTCCCTAAACCCGTGCGGCGCAACACGGATCGATCATGCCAAAAATCACTTTTATCGGTTTGGACGGCGACCGCCACGAGGTGGAAGCCGAAAATGGCTCCACTGTCATGGAAGCCGCTCTCAAGCAGGGCCTCCCCGGAATCGAAGCGGAATGTGGCGGCGCCTGCGCCTGCGCGACCTGCCACGTCTATGTCGCCGAGGAATGGTTCGAGCGCACTGGCTCTCCGGAGCCGATGGAAGAGGACATGCTGGATTTCGCTTACGATGTTCGGCCGACCTCGCGCTTGTCCTGTCAGATCAGAGTTCGTGACGAGTTGGACGGACTCGTCGTCACCATTCCGGAGCGTCAAGCATGACTGGAACGCTTGTTGAAACCGACGTCGCCATCATCGGGGCGGGACCCGTCGGGCTTTTCGCCGTTTTCGAGCTCGGATTGCTCGATCTGAAATGCCATCTGGTCGACATTCTCGATCGTCCGGGCGGCCAGTGCGCCGAGCTCTATCCTGAGAAGCCGATCTACGACATTCCGGGCTGGCCGGAGATTTCGGCGCAGGGCCTCATCGAAAAGCTCATGGAGCAGATCGCTCCGTTCAATCCGGAATTCCACTTCGGCGAGATGGTCTCCGAACTCGAGCGCACCGAAGATGGCGGTTTCATTCTCAGGACCGATGCCGCGACGACGATCAAGGCCAAGGCCGTCGTCGTTGCTGCCGGCGGCGGATCGTTCCAGCCGAAGCGTCCTCCGATCCCGGGCATCGAAGCCTATGAAGGCAGCTCCGTCTTCTACGCGGTGCGGCGCATGGAGGACTACCGCGACCACGATCTCTTGATCGTCGGCGGTGGCGATTCGGCCCTCGACTGGACCTTGAACCTGCATCCGATCGCAAAGAGCGTGACGCTCGTCCACCGGCGCCCGGAATTCCGGGCCGCGCCGGATTCCGTCAACAAGATGTTCGCGCTTCAGGAAAAGCACGAGCTGACGTTCCAGCAGGGGCAGGTGACTGCGCTCAAGGGCGGGGAGGGAAGTCTGGAAGCGGCTGTCCTCAAAACGCCGGATGGGGAGATCGAGGTCTCCTGCACGCGCATGCTGCCGTTCTTTGGACTGACGATGAAGCTCGGCCCGGTCGCGGAATGGGGTCTCAATCTCCACGAAAACCTGATCCCGGTGGATACGGAGAAGTTCCAGTCCTCCGAGCCGGGCATCTTTGCCATCGGCGACATCAACACCTATCCGGGCAAGCTGAAGCTGATCCTCTCGGGCTTCCACGAGGCAGCTTTGATGGCGCAGGCCGCCAAGCACTACATCTCCCCGGACGAGCGCGTCGTCTTCCAGTACACGACGTCTTCGTCGAAACTGCAGAAGAAGCTCGGCGTCATCTGAGACGGTCTGCTGATTGCCGCTGCGGAGCCGGCGATCAGCAGTTTTTTGATTGAAGACAATCGGCGGCTTCGGCCGCCTTTTTTGTGACCTGATCTCTGTTCCGCCGGGTGGCCTTGCCGACCGGGTGGGAAGCCCGCTAGAGGCGCAGCATCAGATTGGCCAGGCGCGAGCGCACCGGCAGAGGCAGGGCGTAATACAAGCGCTTCAGCCGCGGCTTGCCGTAGCCCAGGACGGCGCGCAGGTAGAACCGGCCACGCCGGCTCAGCGGCACGCCGAAATCGTGCACGACGACCTCACCCGTCTCCCATTCGTGCTTGTTGCGGTAGCGTGGTGGCAGCATGTCGTAGCGCGTGATGCCGTTCTGAACGCACCAGCGCAGAACCATCTCCGTCAGCACGTTGCCGGGGCCGAAGCGGCCATATTCCGGCGCGAAGGCTCCGAGAAAGAGGAGGTAATCGCTTCCCAGGCGGTAGGCGATCTCTGTGGCGACGGGGCGGCCTCCGACCGTCAGCCGCGAGGCGGTCATGCCGGTTTTCACACCAGCTCCACCATGGCGTTCGGCGAAGGCTTCCAGGCACTGATTGGTGCGCTCGTCCAGGAATGCGCGGCTTAGGAAGCCTTTCTCCGTCAGCCATGCGCGCTTCATCTCTGTCGCCTCGCGCAGCCATTGCCGCGTCGTCGGACCGTCGGGTGCCACTTCGAGGCGGAGCTCGCCTTCTTCGGTGAGCGCGGCGATGCGCCGTCTCTGGTGGCGTTTGACTTTCCCCTTGCGTCCGGCAAGCGCCGTCTCGACGTCGCCTGAGGTAAGGTCGACGAATGGCGCGCCGTCTTCCTCACCCAGTGCGACTGTCTGAGGCGGCAGCACCGAGGCAAGCGCGGAATCGGCCCGCACGCGCTCCATCAGGATGAGGTCGATGCCGGCTCGCTCGACTTCGGCGAGGGCCGCAGCGAAGAGCGAGGTGGCTTCGTCGTTGTGCTCGACCAGAATGTCTTCGTATTGCGCGATGGGTGCGCCGGCGGTCTGCGCCAGCCGCAATGGGCCGATCTTCCAGAAGGCGAGAGGCCAGATCAGCGCAACCTTACCGTTGCGGCGAACAACGACACATTTGAAGCCGACCTTGGGATCGCTCGCAAAATGCTCCGCCCATATCGCCAGATGCTGCGGGGTTTGGAAAATGCGGCCGCGAGGAGAGGCATCGATCAGTCTTTGCCAATCGGACGTGAGCGACAGCAGCGCGGCCGCGCCTTCCACGATCGTCGCGTCGAGCGCTGGCGCGGTTGTTGGAGCGGGAGGCTCGGCCTGGTCTTCAGATTCCGACTTAACGACGCGTTCCAACGATTGTGCGGTTGACATACGGCTTCCCCCTCCGACGGCCCGAAGGTGAGGGTGAAACGTGAAGATTCCCGAAAAACCGGGCTCGCGGTCCGCTATTTGTTACCGGGCTCGATCGAGCCTGTGATGGCCGGATCGTAGATCGGCAGCGAATCGGAGCCGGCTCTCGCAAATCCCATCGCAGCGACAGGAATAGAGCGTCGCGAGTTCGGATCATAGAGCGAAAGGAGGATGGTCATCTTGCCGTCGCCTGCCGGCTCGGCATTCAGGAGACCTTGCAGCTCGCCGCGCATCAGCTTCAACATGAAGCCTTCGCCGTCGCGCTCGCCGACGATATTGGCACCGTCGCCTTCCGCGCCGTCCATGAAGGAGCCGAAAAAGCGCTTCTGATCGCCATTGTAGCGCAGCTTTGCATAGACCGGGGCGGAGAGTGAACCGGTCCAGCATTTTCCGGTCATGCCGAAGGCCATCATGCTGCGGCTCGGATCACCGTTGAGCGCGCAATGGAAGCGGAGGCCGCTTTCCGGTCCGATCAAAAGACGGCCGCTGCCGCGCCATTCACCCCCGAAGCGCTCCATGAAGGCGACAGCGTCCTCATCGGCCGCTGCGGCCGGCTGAGGGGCAAGCGCAGGGATGCAGATTGCAAGAGCTGCAACGAAAAAAGCGCGCAACATCAATGGCTCCGAATGTGGCGTGGCCTGAACTGACGATCAGCCTAGGAGCCAAATGCCAATCATTCGTTAACCCTACGAGCATTTCGTGGGGATGTTGTCACGACCTCCTGGCGGGAGGCGGAAAACGAAATCAGATCGCCCGCCAGATCCTTGAGGCGGGGTCGCGGCTGCGCCACGAAGGGCACCGGCCGACAAACGTCGAGCGCGGAGAGACCGATGCGGGCCGTCATGAGCCCGTTGACGACGCCTTCTCCGAGCCGCGCGGAGAGGCGCGCCGCGAGGCCCTGGCCCACCACCTGCTGCAGCAGCGTGTCGCCGATGGCGATCGTTCCCGTCACCGCGAGGTGGCTGACGACGGCACCCGTCAGGCGCATCAGACCGATCATTCCTGGTCGGCCGCCGTAAATGGCGGCGACGCGGCGAATGAGGCCGAGACAGGCGATCAACACATAGGCGACGTCGATGAGGGCACGGGGGCTGACGGCCGTGACCACGGAGACGCGCTGCGAGGCGCTCGAGATCGCCTGCTTGGCGCGCTGGTCGAGCGTTGCGACGAGGTCGCGCTCGGCAAGGCGAATGAGGTCGGAACCATCCATGACCGCGCCGAGATGCTCGTTGAGCTGCCGGCGACCCTGCGCCGTATCTGCCCGGTCGGCATATTGATGGATCAGCTCTTTAACGACTTTGCGCGCCTTGTCGGGATCGTTTTCCTCGTAGGCGGCGTCTGCTGTCAGGCGCAGGCGGGCGATCGCCTTGAGGCGCGCGAGCCCGAGGATCTCCCGGCCGACGATGGCGCCGAGCGCGAGAAGAAAAAGACCAAGACAGACGAGGCCGACCCAGCCGAGCCAGTCGGCGCGCGTGAAAAGACTGCGAATGAGATCGTCGATGGCGATGCCGACGGCGAGCGACAGAAGCGCGCCCGCCGAGGCGACTGCGAGCCGACCCCAGCGGATGCCATTCTTCTTCGGCTCGATGATGGTCGAGACGGCCCGGTCCGCATCCGTTTCCTCAGGATCGAGCTCTTCCCAGACCTCCTCTTCGATCTCGGCTTCCCCGGGCTCGTCGAGGCGGAAGGCTTCCGGGGCGCGGCGGGTCTCCGAGGCGGTCATTGCAGCCGGTCTCCGACAAGAAATTGCAGGGCCTGATCGAGGCGTATGTGCGGCAGTGAGAGTTTCAGGCCGGTTTCACTCCGCTCCACCCGGGGCGGGCGGAAGCGCAGATAACGCAGCGCCAGCGTGTCGTCGTGGGCTTCCTCTGCAAGGTCCCTCGGCTTCGACTGGAACTGCCGGGCGGCTTCGAAGATCGATTCCGGATCTTTCGGCAAGTCCCCGGGAAACAAGGCGATTTCGCTTGCGCCGTCATAGACTTCGCCGGCGACTTCTTCACCTTCGAGCGGGACTCCGGCGATCGCTGGAAGCCTGCGGCCGCCACGGGTTACCGTCACCTCGCGGGTGGCGCGGACTGCCGCCATCGGCATGACGCGCACTTCGGCGCCGGCAAATTCCGCGCGTTTCGCAGCCTTGTCCGTCAGGCGTGCGAGCAGGGCACCGAGATTGTCGTGATCGGAGCGATGGACATGGTCGGCCTTCGTCGCCGCAAACAGGATCTTGTCGATCCGGCGGCTCAAGATCGATGTCAGCCAGCTCGCGCGACCCGGCCGGAAGCAGGCGAGGACGTCCGCCAGCGCCTGTTCGAGGTCGCGCAAGGCCGCTGGACCCGCATTGAGGGCGGCGAGCATGTCGACGAGCACGATCTGCCGGTCGAGTCTTGCAAAATGGTTCCGGAAGAACGGCTTCACCACATGCGTCCGGTAGGATTCATAACGACGCGCCATCATGGCGGCGAGGCTGTCCTGCACCGGCTCGCGGTCGGGCGAAATATCGAGCGGCGAAAAGGTGAGGGCGGGCGAGCCTTCGAGATCGCCGGGCATCAAGAAGCGACCGGGTGGCAGCATCGAAAGCGCATATTCGTCGGCACGGGCCGCGCGCAGATACGAGGTGAAGGCGCCGGCGAGCTCCTGCGCCTTCAATTCATCGGCCGGCGCGTCAGGATCGACGCCCTGCAGACGGTGATGCCACTCGGCCGCAAGCTCCTGGCGATGCGGTTCGCGCGACATGGCGACAGCCTCGGCCGACCATTCGCCGTAACTCTTGTTGAGAAGAGCGAGATCGAGAAGCCATTCGCCCGGATAATCGACGATGTCGAGATCGAGACGGCCCGGCCCGAAGGTCCGTTTCCAGGTGCTCGCCGATTCGTATTCCAGGGTGACGCGCAGTTCGCTGATGCGTCTCGTCGAACGCGGCCAGATGCGGGCATCGACCAGATTGCGCACATGCGATTCGTAATCGAAACGCGGGACGGCGTCGTCGGGCTGCGGCTGCAGCTTGGCTCCGGCGAGCCTGCCAGAGGCGTAGGCGTCGAAGAGCGGAAGCCGGCCGCCGTGGATTAGATTGTGAACGAGTGCGGTGATGAAGACCGTCTTGCCGGCGCGCGACAGGCCGGTGACGCCGAGCCTCAGGGTCGACGGGCCGCCGAGCACGCCTTCCAGGAGATTGTCGAACGCATATCTGGCTTCGTCGGCGAGGGTGATGATGGATGCCACTGAGGTTCAGGCTCGTTTTGCGCGCTTTATATGGGCAGAGGCGGTCGCTGGTGCAAAGCGTGCCATCACGACGTCAGATCGGCCGGCCTGACATATCCCGTCAGGCGTCCCGAGCCCGTTTTCAGTTCCGCCCAGGGCGCGTCGAATTCCAGGATCGAGAGGGTGCCGCTCGGATATTTCACCGCAAGACGCGCCATGTCGTGCGAGGCTCCATCTCCTGCAAGGCTCAAGGCCGCTTCATAGGTCATCGGGTTGTGGCCGACGAGGAGACAGCACTCGGCCTCGCCCGCCTCGTCTCGGAGAACCGCCTGATAATCGCTGCCATTCTCTTCATAGAGAATTTCCGGAAAACGCACGTCTTCCGGAAGCTGCAGGCTTTTGGCGACGAGTTCGAGCGTTTCGCGGGTGCGCTTGGACGGGGAGCACAGCACCAGATCAGGCGCCAACCCCTCCGCAGCCATAAAGGCGCCCATCGCCTCGGCGGCTTCGCGGCCACGCGCATTGAGCGGGCGCTCGAAGTCCGTGCGGGCGCCGGAATGCCAATCCGACTTGGCGTGACGTAGGAGGAGCAATTTCGGCATCATTGCGACTTAGACGAAACGCGGAGGCAGGGGCAAGCATCACCTCGTTCATGGTGCGGCGTCTATTGTCGCGCAGCCGCAGTTTCGCTTGCGTCCGTATCTGGCGCATCCGTGACGAGACGGTAGTCGGCGAGCTCTTCCGGAGTGAAGAGATAAAGCTGGTTCTTCGGCGTTTCCATGGCGTGGATCCAGACGCGCGGGTCGACGCCGAAATCGATCAAGAGGGCCTGGGCTTCGGCGGAAACCCGCTGTGCCTGATCGAATCCATCGGAGAGCGAACCGAGCGCATCTGCGCCCTTCATCGCGTAGATCTGGTGAACGCCGATCCAGGCCTTCTTGCCGGCATGGCGTTCAACGCCTGATGCAAAAACGAGGGGGCAGGAGGAGGCGCAATACCCCTCTGTGGCAATCCGGGTGTTGAATTCATGCTCGCGGATCTGGCGGGCCATCGACATGGCGTCGGCGACCGAGCCGCCCGGCGAGTGAAGCAAGACCTCCGTCCCTGCGGCGAACTCATTGTCCTGGAGGAAGCGCTCGAATTCTCCGGCACTGCCGGGAACGATCGTGCCTTCCATGGAGATCGTCTCGTCATTGAGTGCGCGGAAGCGAACCGGTTCGGCCTCCTCGAAACTGCGGGGAGGTTGCCGCCTCGGTACTCCGTCGCGATCGGGGGAGACCGGCCGCGTCTGAGGCAGATAGGGGCGGACCTGATCGCCGGGAGCGGGCCGCGGCATCGTGACCGGCTCTCTCGCCGGATTGACGAAAGGATCGGCACGACGTTCCTCGACGATCGATTTCAGATCGAAGCCGACCATTGCCACGGAAAGTGCCACGAGGCCGAAGAAGACGCCTTTGAGGATCGTGCCTTCCGGCAATTGCCGGATGCGTTCCGCAAACCCGGTCTCGGGCACGACGGCTTCGCCTGCGTTCGAGGGCTCAGGAGGTGACATTGCCGTGGCCGCCGTGCTGCGAGGGTGCTCCGCCTTTCGGTGTCAGAGTGGTGATGTTGCGCGGTTCTGTCGTCTCGGTGTCGCGGGTGGGCACAGCGTTCCCTTCCGCCCGTGCGAAAACGGCCGGCTCGGCCGCTCGGGCGGGGTCGGCGGCACGCATGCGCTCGTAAAGCCGCATGGCCACGAGCATGTCTCCGGCAGTCATGGCGTGTTCGTCGACGTCGGGGTCTTCGTGATGGCGGATTGCGCCGTGCACCGCGACGAGCATCAGGACGAGGACGGCCGGCAAAAGGTCGATGGAGATCGCGCCCGCCCAGGAGGGCAGGAAGTCGCTCGCGTAAAGCAGGACCGCTTCAGGCGTCGATAAAGGCACGAAACGCTTCGGCTGGACGGGCGGCTCGGAGAGGATGTTGTCGGCCGCCGTGGCGAGCGCCGCCGATTGCGCCTGTACGGCCTGCGCCACATTGCCGACGACCGCCGTCTGGCGCTGGCGAAGGTCCGCATCATCGCCGTCGGCCACGGGGGCGATGAAAGACAGCGACAGATCCTCTGCAGCCCGTTTCACGGCGGGGGCGACCGAGGTCTGCTGCAAAGATGCGATGACGCCGGCCAGCGACACGGCCTCTTCGGCGAAGGAATTCGCCCGCGGATCGATCGGTCCGGAGGCCGAGACCAGACGGCGCATCGAGGCGAGATGCTCGCTGCCCTGATCGAACAGGCTTTTCACACGTTCGCGCGACGCCGCCACCTCATCGGCAAGGCCGCGCAATTGCTGGGACATCTGGTTGAGAAGCTGGACCACCGTTCCGGAGCCTGAGGTGCCGGTGAGCGCGCCGGATGAACGCTCTTCATCGGCGAGGCGCGAGAACCTTTCGGCGGCCATCTGGATGTCGGGCAGAAGCGATTGGGCCGCGAGCGCATTGTTGTGCGCCGCGTCGAGATCCTGCGTGTAATCCTCGACCGTGTTCGCGAGGTGCTGTTCCAGCGCCGCTGAACCTGCGAGTGCCGCGGCGTTCAGCCAGGACGACATGGCGACGATCATGATCGAGCCGATGCCCATCGCGGCCCATAGAGCCCGCCGGCCGCCGCGTTCTCGCATGAGAGGCAGGAAGCGCATGAGATAGGTCCAGAAGGCGTAGATGCCGACGGAGACCGCCGCCGAATAGATGATCGCCCCGAAGAAGACGATCGAGGCGGAGCCGTCCAGGAGCCCGCGCACACCCAGATAGGTGTAGACGCCGGAGGCCAGCGCCAGGACGGCGAGGGTGACCTTGGTGGTGAGTTCGAGGCGGTCGATGCTTTCGCGCAGAGCTCGCGCCATGCGGCTTCCCCTTTGTCGCAAAATAGACGGTGCCGCATATTCCGGCCGAGGGCCCGTGCGACGCGAACGAAACGTGTTCTGTGGCTGCGGTTTATCTGGGGCCGAAGAGGATCGGCTTCCAGAGCTGGTGGAACAAACGCTCCATCGGCGCCCTCCAGCGCATTCGCCGCAAGCTTTCGATTTGCCAGGCAGGGGGTTGCGGCAGTAGGAGCTGCCTTAAAAGAACGCAAAGCTGCCGGCTGCCGCGCAAAGAGGCAATCCAGACCGATGGCGCCAGCCGCAGATGAGGTGAGACGATGACGATCGGTGCCCAACCGCATGCCGAGAGCTGGTACGCCAGCAAGGAAGAAGGGCCGGTCTTCCCGGTCCTGGAAGGAGAAGAGGACGTCGAGACCGTGGTCGTCGGCGGCGGTCTTGCGGGCATCACCACTGCGTTCTGCCTTGCGCGTATGGGCAAGAGCGTTGCTCTTCTGGAGGCGAACCGGGTCGGCTGGGGTGCCTCCGGCCGCAATGGCGGCTTTGTCTCGCCAGGCTATGCCCAGTCGATCTTCGCCGTCGAAGCCAAGCTCGGTCTTCCGAAGGCCAGAACGCTGTTCAACATGGGGCGGGCCGGGACGCAGTTCGTGGCGGAACGGCTCGACGAGTTCGGGCTGCAGCATCTCGTCGGCGGTCGCGGCTGGCTCAAATGCGTGCGCTATCCGGCTGAAGACGCGCTGAAAGAGCGCGCGGAACGGATGGCGCGGGATTATGGCGTTCATTACCAGGTGTGGCCGCGCGAAGCGGTGCGCGAGACGCTTGAGACCGACCGTTATTTCGGAGCGCTTCACGATCCGGAACCGTTTCATCTCGACCCGCTCGCCTACAGCCGCGCTCTCTCTGTCGCCGCAGCCGACAGCGGGGCCAGAATCTACGAGGCGAGCCCGGCGACCGGCCTGTCGCGCGAAAACGGCGGCTGGCGCGTCACCACGCCCAAGGGGACGCTTCGCGCGCGCCACGTCGTGCTTGCCGGCAATGCGACGCAGGTCGGCCTCTATCCGCCGCTCGAACACGCCGTCCTGCCGGTCTCGACCTACGTCGTCACCAGCGAACCTCTGGGCGACCGCCTCGACAAGGCGATCCATTTTTCCGGCTGCATCGGCGATACGCGCCGGTCGAGCGACTACTACCGAATCGTCGGCTCTGGCGACGATCGCCGTCTCCTGTGGGGCGGACGCATCACCACGGCGCGCAGCGAGCCGAAAGAGCTTGCGCGAATGCTGACACGGGACATCTTGTCGATTTATCCCCAACTCGGCGCATTCCGCATCGAATATGCCTGGGGTGGCCTCATGGGCTATCAGCGCAACAAAATGCCGGTCATCGGGCTCCTGGCAGGCGCCCGCGATGCCGGTCTTTGGGGCGTGACGGCATTCGGTGGCCATGGCATGGGGGCGACCGCTACGGGCGGCAACCTCATTGCCGCGGCGATTGCCTCAGGCGACGAGAGCTGGCGGGTGTTCGAGCCGTTCCTGCCGGCCTGGATCGACCGTCTCGTCGGTGGCCGCAACATCTTCGGGCAGGCCGCGACGCAATTGGTCTATTGGCAGCTGCGCCTCATGGACCGCTGGCAGGAATCCCGGGGCAGATTGTGAAAATGTCAGGCGGCGCGGGCGCGCTGACCGGGGATCTTTGGCGGCTGGGTGCGCGCCGGCCTCTCGGACTGGGGCGGGAGTTTTTTTCCGTTCGGAGCTGGCGTCTTGAAGACGAGGCCGGCCTCGGAACTCAAGCGGGCCGTGGCGAGAGCCGCGAGCTCGACGCGCAGGAGATTCGCGAAAGCCCGACGTTGCGCGTCCAGACGTTCGAACTCGGCTTCGCTCGTCACCATGCGCCGCACGGCGCGAAGCGTCGTGATATAGGTTCGTGCGGCCTCGTTGAGGGCCGTGCCGTAGGCCTTGGCTGCGAGCTTTCTTCCCGCCCGCAAGGCCGCGCGCTGCTGCGCGATCGCATCCGTGACCATCGCTTCGGCTACAGCCATGGCGTGCAAATGAGCCGCAGAAGAGTTCGCCTGATTGTCCATAAAGGGAGAATGCCGATGACACGGTTAACGTCAGGTTAGCCATGGGCTTTGACCCTACGTCATATCAAAGGTTCATATTCGAACGCTTGCACGCCAGTGGTCTTGACCGTATAGGGCACGCCAATGGCACACGCGGCACTGCGGGGAAGACCGATGGTGTTGGAGGCAGAGAAAATCTATTCGCCAAGCGAAGATGAGCCGTTCATGAACGAGCGCCAGCGCGAATATTTCCGTAAGAAGCTGCAGGCCTGGAAAGAGGAGATTCTGGCCGAGAGCCGGGAGACTCTGCAGGCTTTGCAGCAGGAAAACCAGAATCATCCCGATCTTGCGGATCGGGCATCGTCGGAGACGGACCGCTCGATCGAGCTCCGTGCCCGCGACCGGCAACGCAAGTTGATCGCCAAGATCGATGCTGCGCTGCGGCGGATTGAGGATGGGAGTTACGGATTTTGTGAAGAAACCGGCGAACCGATCAGCCTGAAGCGGCTCGACGCCCGGCCGATCGCCACTTTGTCGGTCGAAGCGCAGGAACGTCATGAGCGTCGGGAAAGGGTTTACCGCGACGACTGAGGTCTGGGCGGAGACGGATTTTTCTTCGAAGGCATGAGAATCAAACACCCGGCTGAGTGATCAGCCGGGTGTTTATGTTTTGGATTGCGCGACAGCGCGGGCACCCTTGCGGGCGTCCAGGGCTCAACGGTTCTTCAGATCGCCTGTCAGCTCGCCCAAAAGGCGCGCCATCTCGTCTTCGAGCTGTTCCTGCTCCGACGCCCATTTGCGCTTCGGCTCGAAGGCCACGACGCTCGCCGATTCGTCGTTTTCAAGATTGGCGGTCGAGCGACGCTCCCGCTGATTCTCGTCGCTTTTCTGACCTGGGATCTCTCGCATCTCTGACGGGGCGGAGAGGGGGGCTGACGCGATCGCAGGCGCTTCCGGTTCGAGCCTTGTTTCGATGCGATCGTCGTCCCGGTGGATTTCCGGCGCTGTTGCCGTCACCGAGATGTCGTCGCCGCCGCTTTCGGCCTTCGAAACCGTCTCAGGTTTTGCTGGTGAAACGCCCGGGCCTTCCGGTTGCGCACCCGCCGTCACCTGTTCGCTCGCGGGAATGCGCGCCGTCACATGGTCGGACAGTGCGCTTTCCAGCTGACTTGCGATGTCTGCAATCGTCGTTGGCTGCGGACGTTCATCTCTTGGGCTTTGGGCATCTCTCGGGCTTTGTGCATCTCTCGGGCTTTGTGCATCTCTCGGGCTCTGGGCCTCGGTCAGTCCGACAGGAGTGCCTTCCCCTTTTTCTCCGGCCAAGGAAATCGTCGGCCAGGTCACATGAGCGGTGGTCGTCTGTGCCTCTCCCTGATCCTCGTTGAGGGCAGGGGGAACGTTGAGCGCGGAGCGGTCTGCTCCAGCCGGTCTCGCATCGGCCGCGTCGCTGCGCTGGGCCGCGATCTCGCCGAAAGCCTCGCCGATTTCCTCTTCAAGCGAGCGGGTATCGGGCTGCGACGTCTCGGTCTTGGCCGGGGCGACCTCTTCGGTTGCTTCCTTCGAAACCCGGCGGATGTTCTGGAAGAAGCTGACGGTCGCCTTTTCGATCGCTGCGGTTTCCTGAGGGGTCGCCACCAGCTCCGGTTTCGGGTCGGCCGGTTCCTGCTCTGCCGGTTCCAGGTCGGCGGATGCTCTGCTGACTGGAGCTTTGTCCTGCTGCGGGACAGCACGCTTTGCAAACGGAAGGGTGTTGGAGGGCGCCTGAACCGCCGGCGTCTCGTCCGGCACCGGCTGTCCCGGTTTCGGGGCGGGACTGAACAGACCCGAAAGCATCCGCGCCCTGAGTGCCGGCGGCATGTCGCCGAAGGGTGTCTCTTGCGCGGCCTTGGTTTCGTCTTTCGAGGCGCCTGCCGGGAGGGTCTGGGCCGGCGCATTCCTTGTCTCGCGGTCTTTCGCTTCGGACGCGTCATGACGCGGCTCTGCCCTGGCGTCCGCGGTCCTGCTTGAAAGCTCTGCCGAGGAGGGAGCCGGGCTGTCGTCCTCGTCCATTCCGAAGCGATAGGCCTCAGGCACGGCACGCCTCGTGCGAACCGGTTCCGTCTCAGCTTCCGGAACCTCTGCCGCCTCTGGGCGTGGCCTCGAAAGATTCGGCGCAAGCGGCGCTGCCTGCGCAACGCCATGCCCGGGACCGTGTTCGGGGCCATGTCCGGGCCCATCTCCTGAGGTTCGCCCGAGGGCGGGCGATGGGGCGCGGGATTCGGCCGGGGAAACAGGAAGCTGCCCCATCGGCTGCGGTGCACTCGATGTGGGGGGATATTCGCCACTGGTTGGTGCGGGCGGGCGATGCGACGCTTGGTAGTCTGGCATCTGCGGAGCAACCGAAGGACCGCCTGGCCGTCGGGGTGTCGGCTGAGCCGTCGGCCGGCCGCGCACGATCTGCGATTCGACGACGATGTCCGCCGGGCCGCCGATCATCACGAGATGTTCAACCTGGTCGCGCCGGATCAGCAGCAGGCGGCGCTTCTGGTCGACGGCGTGCGTTTCCATGACCTGCAGCCGGGAAACCCGCTGCGCACCGGCGCCGCGCCCCGGAACGATGCCGCGCCGGGTGATCCAGACGACAAGTCCCAGGATGACGAGAAGGACGGCTATGGCGAGGAGAATGGGGCCCGCAAATGCCCCTGTTGAAAGATCGGTTAAACCGCGCATGGACGCCTCCTTGACTTACGCTACACTCAACCCACGCGGTCGATATGGCACGATAGCCCGGATATTAAGGCTTTTCAAACGAAGCTGTGCCTTGCGAGTCAGTTGCGAGCTCTCGTCAAGGCTGTCACAAGTCACGCAAAGGCCTGCGGCGTGGTTCGCCGAATCGGCTAATCTCACTTAATGGCCGTAACCAGCGATCCCATGGCAGACAGGCAGAGCACCGAGGCTGCAGAAGCCGGAGAGCGGCGCGACAGCATGATTCGTATTTTCCTCTTGTCGCTCGGACTTCTCGTCGTGGCAGGCTCTTACCTCTTCGTCCCGCCGGAATGGACCGATACCGTTGTGCTCGTGTGCCTCGGTATCCTTTCAACCGTCGGCGTCATGTGCCTGTTCATGGCGGCCGGGGGCCTCATCCGCTTCGTGCGCTCCCGGGTCGCCGACGCGCGCGTGCCGGGTCTTCCCGAACAGCTCTTCGAGGCGATCGGCGAGGGTGCCCTGATCGCCGACAGCGCTGCGGGCGCCATCAAGGCCAACCGTGCCTATTATCGCCTCTATGGTGAGGAGAGCGGCGATCTGCGCTCCATCGAGCGGCTTTTCGCGGAAAGCCCCGATGCTTCGGAGGCGATCTATCGGCTTTCCGGAGCCGCCGAAAAAGGCCGTCGGGCGATGGAAGAGATCCGCATGCCGGGCGGGATCGGCGGGCAGTCCGGCTCGGCGCGCTGGTACCGGGTCAAGGTGAACCCGATTGCCGGACGCCCGGAGCTCGCTTTGTGGCTCATCTCCGACATCACGCGCGAGCGGGAGCATCAAGAGAACATTTTTCAGGAACTGCAGAACGCGATCGATTATCTCGATCACGCTCCCGCAGGTTTCTTCTCCATGCAGCCGGACGGCCGCATCCGATATGTCAATGCCACCCTGGCGGAGTGGCTCGGCATCGATCTTGCGGATTTCGAGCCGGGGGCGGCAGAGATCGGCGATTTCGTCACGGCCGAGAGCCTCTCGGTTCTGGAGGCTTCGGGTCAGCGCGGCGAAACCGCGACGGAGCGGCTCGAAATCGACCTCGTTCGGGCGAACGGGACACGCAAGCCCGTGCGTCTGCTGCACCGCGTGCCGGTTTCGGCCGACGGCACAGTGGGCGCCTCACGCACGCTCGTTCTGGAAGTGGGGCTTGCCGACGGGGATGCCGGGCTTGCGGCCGAACGGCGGTTCACGCGCTTCTTCAACAACACGCCGATGGCGATCGCCTCCGTCGACCATAGCGGAGCGATCAATCTTTCGAATGCGCGGTTCCTGAAACTCTTCCGCAAGAGCGGTCCCGCCCGCATCGAGCTGACGAGCGTGGTGAAGGCCGCCGACCGCCCTGCGCTCAAGGCCGCCCTCCATGCGGCGATCAACGGGCAGAGCGATATTTCTCCGGTCGACGCGCAGTTTGAGAGCGACGAGGAAAGAAGCGCGCGCTTCTTCGTCAGCCCGATCGTCGAAGGCGAACCCGGCGAGGACGCGGCGATCGTTTATGCGCTTGAGACGACCGAGCAGAGGGCGCTCGAGGCGCAGTTCGCGCAGAGCCAGAAGATGCAGGCGGTCGGACAGCTCGCCGGTGGCATCGCGCATGACTTCAACAATGTGCTGACCGCCATCATCGGCTTTTCCGACCTGCTTTTGTCGAACCATCGGCCGTCCGACCCGGCGTTCGAAGACATTATGAACATCAAGCAGAACGCCAATCGTGCCGCGGGTCTGGTGCGGCAGCTCTTGGCGTTCTCCCGCCGGCAGACGCTGCAGCCGCGCGTCATTCGCCTCGAAGAAGTGTTGTCGGATCTCACCGTGCTGCTGGATCGCCTCCTCGGGGAGACCGTCGAGCTCAAGACGGATCACAAGAGCGGGCTGTGGCCCGTCAAGGCGGACCTCAACCAGCTGGAACAGGTGGTGGTCAATCTCGCCGTCAATGCGCGCGACGCCATGCCGAACGGCGGCATGCTTACGATCCGCGCCAGCAATCTGGAGGAGGCCGAGAGCCATCGCTTCCGCCAGGACGGATTCCGGCCCGCCGATTATGTGCTGATCGAGATCACCGACACCGGCACCGGCATGACGCCGGAGGTGATGGAAAAGATCTTCGAACCGTTCTTTTCGACGAAGGAGATCGGCAAGGGAACCGGCCTCGGCCTTTCCACGGTCTACGGCATCATCAAGCAGACGGACGGATTCATCTTCGTCGACAGCGAGCTTGGAAAAGGCACGACCTTTTCGCTGCTTCTCCCGCGCTACGTGGCGGAGCGGGAAGCGGAGGAGGAGGTGGCCTCGCCCAAGTCCGAGCCGACCGATCTCACCGGCAGCGCCACGATCCTTCTCGTCGAGGACGAAGAGGCCGTGCGCGCCTTCGCCTCTCGCGCGCTCGCTGCGCGCGGCTACGAGGTGCACGAGGCCGCGTCCGGACCGGAGGCGCTTCGCATCATGAAGGACATGGACGGCGCCATCGATCTCGTCGTGTCCGACGTCGTCATGCCGGAGATGGACGGGCCGACGCTTCTGAAAGAGCTGCGCAAGACCAATCCCGCCTTGAAGATCATCTTCGTCTCCGGATATGCCGAGGACGCTTTCGCACGGCATCTGCCCGAGAACGAGGACTTCCACTTCCTGCCGAAGCCGTTCTCGCTCAAGGATCTGGCGATCACGGTGAAGCGTGTCCTGCAGCCTTAACGGGCGGAAAGGTGCCGGGCGGAGGCCGTTCGATTGGATGGGGGCGGATAGGGTGAGCTGACGTTCTCCCTTGCCTGTTCATATGTTTTCGGCGAATCCGCCGGCCGAGAGGTGTGTCACATGCGTTTTCCCGAGCGTCTCCTTCAGGGCTATCAATCGTTCCGCGATGGCCGGCTGCCCATCGAGCAGCATCAATATGCCGAGCTCGCAGAGGTTGGGCAGAGCCCGGAGATCATGGTCATCGGCTGCTGCGATTCGCGGGTTTCGCCGGAAGTCATCTTCGATGCCCGGCCCGGCGAACTTTTCGTGGTCCGCAATGTGGCCAATCTCGTGCCGCCTTACTCTCCGTCGGCTTCGCAGCACGGTGTTTCCTCGGCGATCGAATTCGCCGTCGAGGCTTTGAAGGTGAAGCACATCGTCGTTCTCGGACATGCCCGCTGCGGCGGCATTCGGGCTTTCGCCGACGACGAGGTTGGCCCGCTTTCCCCCGGCGACTTCATCGGCAAGTGGATGTCTTTGATCGCACCTGCCGCCGAAGAGCTCGGCCCGCGCGATGCGGCGCCTCTCGACGACTACCTGCAGCGGCTCGAGCAGGTGTCGGCGGTGAAGACACTCGACAATCTGATGACGTTTCCGTTCGTGCAACGGCGCGTGGAAGAGGGCTCGCTCCAACTCCATGCGGCCTATTTTGCCGTCGCGACCGGACTTTTGATGGTGCGGCGTCCAGACAGCGATGTCTTCGAGCCCGTAGGTGCCGCAGCGCCGGGAAAGTAGGCTTTCCGGCGCGCCTCTTTTGGCCCATCGAGAGGGGATCCGGCGGTGTTGACGCTATAGAACAAATAGAGTACGAAATTCTCTGAGGAGCGGGTGGTCATCCGCTGAACTTTAGAGGATAGTCCGATGGCGAATCCGTTGCGCGTAGTCGAAGGAGGCAAAGAATCCATGGATCGAACCAAGGCTCTGGACGCTGCTCTCAGCCAGATCGAGCGCTCCTTCGGCAAGGGGTCGATCATGCGGCTCGGCCAGGAGGGACAGGTCGTGGAAGTTGCCACGATCCCGACTGGTTCGCTCGGACTTGATATCGCGCTCGGGGTCGGCGGTCTGCCGCGCGGGCGTGTGGTCGAGATCTACGGGCCGGAATCCTCGGGCAAGACGACGCTGGCGCTGCACACCGTGGCGCAGGCGCAGAAGAAGGGCGGCATCTGCGGCTTTATCGATGCCGAGCATGCGCTCGATCCGATTTATGCGCGCAAACTCGGCGTCAAACTCGATGATCTCCTGATTTCGCAGCCGGATGCCGGCGAGCAGGCACTCGAAATTGCCGATACGCTGGTGCGGTCTGGCGCCATAGACGTGCTTGTCGTCGATTCGGTCGCGGCCCTTACGCCGCGGGCCGAGCTCGAAGGCGAGATGGGCGATTCGTTGCCCGGCATGCAGGCGCGGCTGATGAGCCAGGCGCTCAGAAAGCTGACGGCCTCGATCTCGCGCTCGCATACGATGGTCATTTTCATCAATCAGATCCGCATGAAGATCGGCGTCATGTTCGGCAGCCCGGAAACGACGACGGGCGGCAATGCCTTGAAGTTCTATTCCTCCGTGCGCCTCGATATTCGCCGGATCGGTGCCATCAAGGACCGCGACGAGGTCGTGGGCAACCAGACCCGGGTCAAGGTGGTGAAGAACAAGCTCGCGCCGCCGTTCCGGGAGGTTGAGTTCGACATCATGTATGGCGAAGGCATTTCCCATACTGGCGAGCTGCTCGATCTCGGGGTGAAGGCCGGGATCGTCGAAAAGTCCGGATCCTGGTTCTCTTACGACAGCCAGCGTCTCGGTCAGGGCCGGGAAAACGCGAAGAACTTCCTGCGTGAAAACGAGGACGTCGCCAACGCCATTGAAAAGGCGATTCGCGAGAATGCCGGTCTCATCGCAGACGAGCTTCTGGATGGCCCGCGCCAGGAGGACGAGGGCGGCAAGGCGGCGAAGGCCTGAGTTTTGTCTGCCGTTCGTCCTCTTGGCTTCGCCCGTATCGGCGAGCCGGCGGGATGAACGAGAGGGATCTCTTCATCAAGATGTCTTCATAAGGAAAGCCCGCTTCTGGCGGGCTTTCTGGTTTTTGGGCTATTGCATCTTCGGTCTTTCCGGTTTCGGCTTAGACCCATGTGATGGGCCGCGATGCCGCGGTTGTTTCTCTCCCCGGGGTGCGGGCTCTTCGGGCTGCTTCCGAGGGGCGGACCGTCCGGAATGTCACGAGAGGTCGGGCGCGGCCGATGGACGCCGATGTTTGCGGCTGGTCGGCTTCTCAAGGGACGAGAGCGGGCATTTGCGGCGTCGTCTCGGACTGACGCGTGAGTTGCACGGCTTGCGGCGTTTCGATGTCGTTTGGCGCCGGGTCGAGCCATGTGGACAGTTCTCTGGCCCATCGCTAAAACCACCGCCTGCGGGCTTTCGGTGATCCGGTGACGGTGGTGACCCGACGACAGCCCGGAAATTCCATTACTTCGGTGCCGGCCGTAGATGTTCGGTGGCCATGAGGTCCAACCACAGGTGTTTCGCCAGATGATCGGCGTCAACGAGATCCGCTCTGCGTTCCTCGACTATTTTTCCAAGCACGACCACGAGATCGTCGCTTCCGGCCCGCTCGTGCCCCGCAACGACCCGACCTTGATGTTCACCAATGCGGGCATGGTCCCGTTCAAGGACTTCTTCACGGGGCGGGCGAAGGCACCGTATCAGCGCGCAGTCACCTCGCAGAAATGCGTGCGGGCGGGCGGCAAGCACAACGATCTCGACAATGTCGGGTATACGGCGCGCCATCACACCTTTTTCGAGATGCTCGGGAATTTTTCCTTCGGGGATTATTTTAAGGAGCGCGCGATCGAGCTTGCCTGGAACCTCGTCACCAAGGAATTCGGGCTCGACCCGAAGCGGCTTCTCGTCACCGTCTATGCCGACGACGAAGAGGCGTTCTCGCTGTGGCGCAAGATTGCGGGTCTGCCTGAAGAAAAGGTCATCCGCATCGCGACCTCGGACAATTTCTGGCAGATGGGCGAGACGGGACCCTGCGGCCCCTGTTCGGAGATTTTCTACGATCACGGTGCCGAGATCCCCGGAGGGCCTCCGGGCTCGCCCGACGAGGATGGCGACCGCTTCATCGAAATCTGGAACCTCGTCTTCATGCAGTTCGAGCAGGTGGCGGGCGGAGAGCGCCACGACCTTCCGCGGCCGTCGATCGATACGGGCATGGGGCTCGAGCGAATCGCGGCCGTTCTGCAGGGCGTGCACGACAATTACGATATCGACCTCTTCCGGCATCTGATCGAGGCCGTGGAAGGGGCGACGCGCGCCAAGGCGACGTTGGAGAACCGTGCGAGCCACCGCGTGATCGCCGATCATCTGCGGGCGACAAGCTTTTTGATCGCAGACGGTGTGCTGCCGTCGAACGATGGGCGGGGCTACGTGCTGCGGCGCATCATGCGGCGGGCGATGCGGCACGCGCATCTTCTCGGGGCCGAGGAGCCGGTGATCTATTCGCTGGTCCCGACGCTCATGCGCGAGATGGGGGGCGCCTATCCGGAGCTGATGCGCGCGGAGGCTCTCATCACCGAGACGATCCGTCTGGAGGAGAGCCGTTTTCAGCGTACGCTGTCGCGCGGGCTGAGCCTTCTCGACGAGGCGGCGGGCTCGCTTCACAAAGGCGACATGCTCGACGGCGGGACCGCCTTCAAGCTCTATGACACGTATGGATTTCCGCTCGACCTGACGCAGGATGCGCTCAAGAACCGCGGCATCAGCGTCGATCTCGCCGGCTTCAACGATGCGATGGAGCGCCAGCGCGCCGAGGCCCGGGCAAGCTGGGCCGGATCCGGCGAGGCGGCGACGGAAGAAGTCTGGATGGCGCTCAAGGAAGAGCATGGCGCCACGGAATTCCTCGGCTACGGCACGGAAACGGCGGAGGCCGTCACCCTTGGTTTCGTCAAGGAGGGTGAGCGCGTGTCCGAGCTCGATGCCGGCGATGCGGGTGCGGTGGTGGTCAACCAGACGCCGTTTTATGGCGAATCGGGCGGCCAGGTCGGCGACACCGGCGTCATTCGCAGCGAGGCGGGCGGCGTCTTCCGCGTGGAGGATACGCAGAAGAAGGCGGACGGGCTTTTCGTGCATTTCGGGCGGATGGAGGAGGGCAGGCTCTCCGTCGGCGACAATGTCCGCATGATCATCGAAGGCAAGCGCCGTACGACGATCCGTGCCAACCACTCGGCGACGCATCTTCTGCACAAGGCGCTGCGTGACACGCTCGGTCCGCATGTGGCTCAGAAGGGGTCTCTCGTGGCTCCTGACCGGCTGCGGTTCGATTTTTCGCATCCGAAGCCGATGAGCGAGGAGGAGCTGCGGCTCGTCGAGGACCGTGCCAATGCCGTCATCTTGCAGGATGCGCCGGTGACGACGCGGCTGATGGATCGCGAAGCAGCGATTTCCGCCGGGGCCATGGCGCTCTTCGGCGAGAAATACGGCGATGAAGTGCGGGTCGTCTCCATGGGCACGGAAGTCGGCGAGAATGGCGACGAGACGAAACCCTATTCGGTGGAGCTTTGCGGCGGCACCCATGTCGGCGCGACGGGCGAAATCGGCCTCGTAAAGGTGTTGAGCGAGGGGGCGGTCGCCGCGGGCGTGCGCCGCGTCGAGGCTCTGACGGGCGAGGCGGCACGCCGCTATCTCGCCGAGCAGGACAGGCGCGTGAAGGATCTCGCCGGTCGTCTCAAGGTGCGCCCGGAAGAGCTTGTCGAGCGTGTCGATGGTCTCATGGAAGAGCGGAGGCGGCTCGAACGCGAGCTCGCGGAAGCGAAGAAGCAGCTGGCCATGGGCGGCGGCAAGGCGGGCGCGGAGCCCGTCAGAGAAATCGGCTCAATCAAGCTGATGGCGCGCCTCGTCGAAGGCGTCGCGCTCAAGGATCTGCGCGGCATCGTCGATGAGGGCAAGCAGGCCGTCGGATCCGGCGTCGTCGCCATCGTGGGTGTCAACGACGGCAAAGCGGGTCTCGCCGTCGGCGTCACGAGCGATCTGACGGACACGTTCAACGCCATCGACCTGGTGCGGCTCGGGTCTGAGGCCCTGGGCGGCAAAGGCGGTGGCGGGCGCCCGGATATGGCGCAGGCCGGTGGTCCGGATGCCGGCCAGGCCGAAGCCGCACTCGCGGCGATCACCGCGCGGGTCGAAGAACTCGCGGCATAGGCCTGTTTTGTTAAAAGGGCGGGCGCGGCGCCGTTGAAGATCTCCGCCCCGTCTTTCAGGCTGTTGTCGTCAGGCTATTTGTGGCGGCGGTTTTCGGCGATTTGCCGAAGACCTTCCTGATCGACGATCGTCACCTTCTGGCGCCCGCTCTTGACGAAGCCTGCTTCTTCCCATGAGCTCAAGAGCCGGCTGACCGTGTGAAGCGTGGTGCCGGTCATCTCCGCAATGTCCTGGCGGGTGATGGGGAAATCGATTTCCACGCCGTCTTTGGTCGGGCGTCCGGCCTGTTCGGTGAGGCGCAGAAGCGCCTGTGCCACGCGCTGCTCGACCTGTTGGGTGGCCATCTCCACGACACGGGCCTGCGTTTCCTGCAGGCGGGCGCCGACCGTGCGCGAGGCGTTGTCGGCAAAGGCCGGAAAATGCGCCGCAAAATCGGCCCAGAGATGGGTCGGCCAGGTCAGCACCACGCAATCGACGGCGGCCACGGCGCTGGCGGGATAGGATTTGCGGCCAATCGCCGGCGCGATGCCGAAGAGCTCTCCGTCGTTGATGTAGCGGGTGATCACCTGGTCGCCGCCGGGCGTGGTGCGGACCACGCGCACATGGCCGTTCAGGAGAAGGTGGAAGGAATGCGCCTCCGCCTCCTGCTCGAAGATCGTCGTCTCGCGGGGATAGCGGGCGGAGCGAGCCGTTTTGAGGATGACGTCGAGATCATCCGGCTGCAGCCCTGCAAAGAGCGGCAGATCCTGGATGAGCGATCGATCGAGAGCGGGCAAACAGGTCTCCCTCGCAAACCGCGGAACGCAGTGCCGGTCTCCGTTCTAAACGGCTTGAGCGGCTGAGGAAAAGCGGTTCGCGAAGAAGTTCTGCCGCATCGGAAGACAATGCGGGGCAGGCGAGGGGAACACAGCTCGTTTGACGGCCTCACGGTGTCGCGTGTCGGCGTCGTCCCCACAGGATCGGTGCGTAGCGAAGCGCGAAGGCGAGAAAGGCGAGGCTCCAGACGACGCCGCCGAGCGTGATGAGCGCGGCATAGAGGCTGATCGCGAAGGTCGCGGCGATTCGGAGGACGGCGCCTAGGCTGACGGCTCCATAGAGCGCCCGCGTCCAGCGGTCCGCGTGGATCGCGCGGCCCGTATGGCCGAGGCTTGCGCGCGTCATGATGGCGAGCGTCATGGTGCCGATCGCGCCGGCCGTCAAAGCATGAATGGCGGCGCTCTGCGTGATGAGCGTCGGTGCAAGAATGGAGCCGCCGACGAGGACGAGCGAGATTGCGAGCCAGAGATAGCCGAGATGCAAGACGAGGACTATCGGCTCGCCGAAGGTGGCGTGTCCGCGCCAGCGCGACAGGCGCAGACCGAGAAGGAGGCCTGCCGCGAGCCAGAGGATGCCGGTCACGAGGGCATAGGGGAAGATGACCCAGGCGGGGATGGCCGCAAGCGTTGCGAGGAGGGCGATCTTGTCGATCCGGCCGAAAGGCGCGGGCAGGCTTTTGTCGCCATTCTTTACGAGCCAGTTGCGGGTGAAGCTCGGAGTTACGCGGCCGCCGATGAGGGCGATGAGAAGCGCGATAAGGCCGAGTGCCAGACGCACGGCGTAGCCGGAGGAGATGAACCCTGCGGTTTCTGCATGGAAAAGCGCGTTGGCGAGCGCGAACACGGAAAGAATGACGGCGACCGGCATGTTCTTCCAGTTCTTGCCGGCAACGACTTCGCGGACGATGGCAAATGCAAGTGCCAGGGGAAAGGCGAGGTCGAGCGCAAACGCGAGTGCAGGCATGGCCACGAAGGCTGAGGCGATGCGCCCGAGAAGCCAAAGCGCGATGAGGCCGAGCAACGGTTTTCCGCTCAAAGGGAGGCGGCCCGTCCAGTTGGGCACAGCCGTCAGAATGAAGCCCGCGATGATGGCGCCGACATAGCCGAAGATCATCTCGTGCTCGTGCCAGGAGAGCGCGTCGAAGGGACCGGCAGGGCTGCCGCCTGCAAAATACATCCACAGCCAGAAGGGGATGGCGAGGCCAGCGAAGAGGGTGCCGGCGAAAAAGAAGGGCCGGAAACCGTACGACAGGATGGGGGCGACGTCGAGGCTGCGGCCGCGCGTGTCTTTGTTGCTGACGCCCCCCGCCCGTTCGCGCCGCGGAACGGAACGGTCGATGAGGGTGGCGTTAATCCTGTCGGTGATCGGGCACATGATCGTCTCTCGCTTGCTTGCGCCAAGACTAGCGGGAGCGGACAGAACGTCTTTGCGCTTCGGCAAATTGCGGAAGGGGAGGTCGGATCGGACAGGGAGCCCTCACGACGACCTCTCGCCGCTCTCTCAGTTGGTCGCGCCGAGGCTTCCTTCGGCGGGAGCCGCCTGACGCTCCAGATAGGTTCGAGGCGGCGTGCCGAGAACGCGCTTGAACATCGTCGTGAAGGCGGCCGGATTGTCATAGCCGAGATCGATCGCGACGGCCGTCACGGCCTCGCCGGCGGCCAACCGCGGCAAGGCCGCCATCAGACAGGCCTGCTGGCGCCAGGCGACGAAACTCAAGCTCGTCTCACGGCGAAAAAGGCGGGTGAAGCTCCGCCGCGACAGGCCGAGAGCTTCGCTCCATTCATCGATCGTGCTGTGCGGCGTCGGATGAAGCAGGAAGGTGCGGCAGAGCCGCAGCAAAGGGTCGGTCTTGGGCAGCGGGAGCGACAGCGGCAAGGCCGGCAGGCGGTGCATTTCGTGTTCGACGAGCCGCATGAGCGCGGCGTCCCGCTCGTCGAGCTCGCCGTGCCGCGGCAGTGCCACCGCTTCGGCGAGGAGGTTGCGCATGAGGGGCGAGATGCCGACGACCTGACAGCGGGCCGGCATCGCTTCGGCGGCCTCGGGGAGGAGATAGAGGCTCTGGATCTTCACTCGACCCAGCATGTGAACCTCATGGACCACCTGGGGTGGGATCCACATGCCGCGCTCGGGCGGCATCACCCAGGCTCCGTCGCGGGTGACCATCATCACGACGCCGGTCGAGCCGTAGAGGAGCTGGCCTCTGCGATGATTGTGCGGCGCGATGATCTGGCCGTCCCGATACTCGGTGCCGAGAGCGATCACGCGGCGCGGAATGTCATCCGCGAAAGGGAGAAGGGGAGGATTTTTCAAGATCGTGGCCCAGTCTCGTAGGACAATGACCCTAATGCGGTGGCGGGCCGCCGTCGATGGGGCTTGCTAGGCGGTCTCCCCAGAAGCCGGCAGTCGCCGGCTGAAATCCGCACAGGCTCGAAAGGCCCCTTGAATGACCTCCGTCACTGCCTCCCGTTCCGGTTCCGGCGGTACCGCCTTTGCGGTGCTGGGCGCGGCGAGCTTCTGCCATCTTCTCAACGACATGATGCAGTCGCTGGTGATTGCGGCCTATCCGATCTTCAAGTCGGAGTTCGACTTGAGCTTTGCGCAGCTCGGCCTTTTGACGCTCACCTATCAGGCGACCGCGTCGATGCTGCAGCCGCTCGTCGGTCTCTATACCGATCGCCGGCCGCAGCCTTATTCGCTACCTGTCGGGATGAGCTCCACGTTGTGCGGCCTCCTCGCGCTCGCCTTCGCGTCGAGCTATCCGGGCCTTCTCGTCGGCAGCGCGCTTCTCGGCGTCGGCTCCTCGATCTTTCATCCGGAATCGTCGCGTCTGGCGCGTCTCGCCTCCGGCGGTGCGCACGGGCTCGCGCAGTCGATCTTCCAGGTCGGCGGCAATGCCGGCGCCTCGCTCGGCCCCATCGTCGTCGCGTTTTTCGTTCTGCCGCGCGGGCAGGAGAGCATTGCCTGGTTTGCGCTCGTGGCGCTGTGCGGGATCATCGTGCTGACGCGGCTCGGCGGCTGGTACAAGCGTCATGCCGAGCGCCGACCGGTGGCGCGGCGGGGCAGTGGCGAAGAGAGCGGGCTCGGCCGTCGCGAGATCGCGCGTGCGCTGGCACTCCTCTTCGGTCTGATCCTCTCGAAGTATTTCTATCTCGCGAGCTTCACGAGCTATTACGTCTTCTACCTGATGCATCGCTTCGGGTTGCCGCAGGGCGAGGCGCAGCTCTACCTGTTCGTGTTCCTCGCGTCTGTGGCGGCGGGCACGCTGATCGGCGGGCCGGTGGGCGACCGCATCGGGCGCAAGGCGGTGATCTGGACATCGATCGCCGGCGTTCTGCCCTTCACGCTCGTTCTGCCCTATGTCGGGCTTCCCGCCACCGCCGTCCTCAGCGTTCTGATCGGCCTCATTCTCTCGTCGGCCTTCTCCGCGATCGTCGTCTACGCGCAGGAATTGATGCCCGGGCGTGTCGGGATGGTCTCCGGCCTCTTCTTCGGCCTTGCCTTCGGTCTGGGCGGGATCGGGGCCGCGCTGGTGGGTGTTCTCGCCGATTGGACGAGCATCGAGTTCGTCTACAAGATCTGCGCTTTCCTGCCGGCGATGGGTTTTCTTGCAGCCTTCCTGCCAGATGCGGAAGGACGGCGCCGGGCGCGTCTGGAAGCCCGCCTCTCGCCCAACGCGTCAGAGCGCTGACGAGCCTCCAAAGAAAAAGGGCGGCTCGCCGCCGCCCTTCAACCTGTCAGAAAGACCGGGCTGTCAGCCCATGGCCTTCTGCAAATTGGCGTCGATCTTGTCGAGGAAGCCGGTCGTCGACAGCCACGGCTGGTCGGGGCCGACGAGCAGGGCAAGGTCCTTCGTCATGGCGCCCGATTCGATGGTGTTGACCACCGTGCGTTCGAGCGTGTCGGCGAAGTGCTTCAGCTCCTTGTTGTCGTCGAGCTTGGCGCGGTGCGCGAGACCGCGGCTCCAGGCGAAGATCGAAGCCGTCGAATTGGTCGAGGTCTCGCGGCCCTGCTGATGCAGGCGGAAGTGCCGGGTGACGGTGCCGTGTGCGGCCTCCGCTTCGACCGTGTTGCCATCCGGCGTCATCAACACAGAGGTCATCAGGCCGAGGGAGCCGAAGCCCTGCGCGACGGTGTCGGACTGCACGTCGCCGTCGTAGTTCTTCGCCGCCCAGACGAAGCCACCGGACCATTTCAGCGCCGCCGCGACCATGTCGTCGATCAGCCGGTGCTCGTAGGTGATCTGGCGCGCCTCGTACTTCTCCTTGAACTCGGCCTCGTAGGTTTCCTGGAAGAGGTCCTTGAAGCGGCCGTCATAGGCCTTGAGGATCGTGTTCTTGGTCGAAAGATAGACCGAGTAGCCGCGCATCAGACCGTAATTGAGGGAGGCACGGGCAAAATCGCGGATCGATTCGTCGAGGTTGTACATGCCCATGGCGACGCCGCCACCGGGGAAATCGAACACCTCGTATTCCTGCGAATCGGACCCGTCTTTGGCTTCCCAGCGCATCGTGAGCTTGCCGGCGCCCGGGACGACGAAATCCGTCGCCTTGTACTGGTCGCCGAAGGCGTGGCGGCCGATGACGATCGGCTTCGTCCAGCCCGGGACGAGCCGCGGGACGTTCGAGCAGATGATCGGCTCACGGAAGACGACGCCGCCCAGAATGTTGCGAATCGTGCCGTTCGGGGAACGCCACATTTTCTTGAGGCCGAATTCTTCGACACGGGCTTCGTCCGGCGTGATCGTGGCGCATTTGACGCCAACCCCGACCTTCTTGATCGCCTCGGCCGCATCCACCGTCACCTGATCCTCGGTGGCATCACGGTTCTCGATACCGAGATCGTAGTACTGGAGATCGAGGTCGAGATAGGGGTGGATGAGCTTGTCCTTGATGTAGTGCCAGATGATCCGTGTCATCTCGTCGCCGTCGAGTTCGACGACGGGGTTCTCCACCTTGATCTTCGCCATGGATTTTCCTGTCTGCGTTGCTCGGTGCTGTGCGGGGCCGGAGCGGCTTTTCCGCACATTCAGATCAACGGGCGTATAGCAAACGCCCTTCGCCGCGCAAACACGGCGAAGGGCGAGAAATCGATTCTCTCATGAGGCTCGTCGCGAGCCTGCCCCGTTCAGGTCATACGAGACCCGCAAGAGAGAGGATGATGATGACGATGGCGATCAGTCCAACGAGGTAGACAATATTGCGCATGGCGGGTGGCTCCGTGGCTGTTGAGGCTTATAAGCGCTGTTGCGTCGAAGGTGCCGCTCAGGCGAGGCCGAGCAGCGACAGAACCGCCACGACGATGACGATCAGACCAACGATATAGATAATGCTTCGCATCATGCCCTCTCTCAGTGTGCGTTCAATTCAGCTTTGCGGTGACAATTCCTGCTTTGCGACATGGTTCCGCGGATTTCTTGGCCCATTGGGTCAAAGGAGGGGCGCGTGAGCGGCGAAAGCGGGGCAAAAATCACCCAAGTCCCTGGGCCTGCGATCATCCTCGTCGAGCCGCAGCTTGGTGAGAATATCGGCATGGTGGCCCGGGCGATGGCGAATTTCGGCCTGTCCGATCTGCGCCTCGTTGCGCCACGCGACGGGTGGCCGAACGAAAAGGCGCGCGCCGCGGCAAGCCGGGCCGATCATGTGATCGAGGCGGTCCGGGTCTATGACAATGTCGCCGATGCGGTCGCAGAGCTTCGCTTCGTGCTCGCGACCACAGCCCGCACGCGCGAGATTCCAAAAGAGGTCCTGGGTCCGCGCGAGGCTGCAGCTGCCTTGCGCGAACACGAAAGCCTCGGTCAGGAGACCGGCCTCTTGTTCGGTCGCGAGCGCTGGGGGCTCGTCAACGAAGAGATCGCCTATGCCGACAAGATCGTGACGTTTCCCGTCAATCCGAGTTTCGCTTCCCTCAATCTGGCGCAATCCGTGCTTCTGATGAGCTACGAATGGCTGCAATCCGGCCTCGGTGAGGGCGAGCTTCCGACGCGGGCGGGGCTTCCGGAGCTCGATGAGATGCCGGCGCCGAAAGCGGAGCTGGTCGGTTTGATGGAGCATCTGGAGAGCGCGCTCGAGCCGACGGGCTATTATCGCACCGAAGAGAAGCGCCCGGTGATGGTCCGAAATCTGCGCGCCATGCTGCAGAGGCCGGGGTTCACGACCACCGAAATCCGTGCGTTGCGCGGCGTGGTGGCCGCGCTCGAGGGCCGCAAAACGAAGCGCGATATCGCGAGAGCGGCCGGCGAAGAGGATGAGTGACGAGAATGCATGACGCCGGCCCGGTGCTGGTGTTCGATTCCGGCCTCGGCGGACTTTCCGTCGTTCGGGCGATCAGCCAACAAATACCTCGCATCCGTCTCGTCTATGTGGCCGACGATGCAGCCTTTCCCTACGGGGATTGGGAAGACGACCAGCTGCGCACGCATATCGTCGAGCTGATGGGGCGCCTCATCGCGCAGTATCGCCCGACGGCCGTCGTCATTGCCTGCAATACGGCGTCGACGCTCGTTCTGCCGGCGCTGCGGGCCCGATACGACATTCCGTTCGTCGGTACGGTCCCGGCGATCAAGCCGGCCGCCGAACAGACCAAGACCGGGATCATCGCGGTGCTTGCAACGCAGGGCACGATGCGGCGCGATTATACGCGCGACCTCATCCGAAAATTCGCCTCGCTCGTTCATGTGCGGCTCGTCGGCGCGCCGTTGCTGGCGGCTTTCGCCGAAGCGCGGATGCGGGGCGAAGGGATCGACGAGCGGGCGCTCGCAGAGCAGATCGAACCATGCTTCGTGGAGCTCGAGGGGCGGCGCACCGATATGGTCGTCCTCGCCTGCACGCATTATCCGTTCCTGGCCGATCTTTTCGATCGGCATGCGCCGTGGGCGGTGTGTTTCATCGATCCGGCACCGGCCATTGCGCGTCGGCTGGCGAGTGTTCTGGAAGGCCGCCGGGTGGGTGGCGGGCCGGGGAGTGCCGCATTTACGAGCGGCCGACCGGTACCGGCGCCGGTATTGGAGATCCTGCGGCAGTATCGATTGGCTCCAGCTTAAATCTGGGCGGCATTTTTCGCCGGCACGCCCGCAGGGAGACGGACGCGCCGGCGATGCCGATTGCTCGGCTTCAAAGGGGATTATTCGGCTTTGAGGAAGTCGCCGACGTCCAGGAGCACGAATTCGTTGTCGTCGGCCTTGTTGACGGATCGGCCCGCCGAGAAGGGCAGGTTGTTGTCGTTGCCGACGATGATATGCGTCGGGTCGACCACATCCACATTCTCGATCGTCACGAAAGGCATGTCGTAAAAGCCTTCGCCGCCGCCCTGCACCTTCTTGCCGTCGGTGTCGTCGATCTTGAGAAGGTTGATGTAGCCGATCTTGCGGACAGGCCCGCCCTCCATCTCGTCGGTCATCTCGATCTTGTAGATGCGCTTCAGCCTGGCCGGATTGGCGAAGCAGTCGGTTGCCGTCGACTTCGGATCGTCACAAGCCTCGTCGGTTGAGCCGGCGCCGTTGTCGCGCTCGATGACGAGGCCGTGCGTGTCGTCGATCATGTTGAAGTCGCCGATCGCCTCGCCGCCCTCGGCCAGCGGATAGAGCCAGGAGCGGCCGGTCCATTCGCCCTTCGCCACATCGAATTCGATGATGCGCAATGCCGGATGGCCGTCGACCTTTTCAACTTCGCCGTCGACATAGATCGGGCCCTCCAGAAGGCCGTAGAGCTTCGACTTGTCGGGGGAGGAGGCGAGACCCTCGTAACCGCCGGAGCGCTTCAGATTGAAGGCCGGCATTTCGGTCGCCGGATTGCCAGGCAGGCGCAGGAAGGGATTGTCTGGCGAGGTGACCGGTTTGTCGCCGATTTTCGTCTCGACGAGCGTCTCGAGTTCTCCGTCCGTGTTGAATTTGAGGAGATAGGGGCCGAATTCCTCGCCGATCCAGAAGCCGTCTTCGACCGGCTGGATTGATTCGACGTCGAAATCGGCACCGGTCAGATAGCGGGTTTCCGTGCCCTCGTTGACGATCGGGAAGGGCACCACCCCGTTCGGGTCGGACAGGAAGACGGTGTCGAGCCGGTTCACCTTGTTCGCGTCCCAGTCGAACGACAGATGATGGATCATCAAGGCCGCATCGGCCGAATTGATCTTGGAGCCGAAACCGTTGTCGGAGAGCGACCAGAAGGTGCCGTCGTCCATTTTCTTGATGCCGGAAAAACCCTGGATCGGCTGGCCGTCGAACGGCATGTCGAGGCCGGTCGGTCGCGTGCCGTCCTTGCCCGCGACCTTTGTGTCGCCGGCGCGATGGAAATCGGAGGAGGTGAACTTTGCGGAGGTGGCGAGGCTCGCCGGAGCGTCCTTCGGCGGCTCGACGAAAGTGGCTGCCGGCAGCACGGCATGCGCTTCGAGCTTGGCCGGGAACGCCTTCTCCTGCGCGTTCGCGTGGCTCAGAAGGGCGGCGGACGCGGTTGCCGCCAGAAGGAATGTGCGCATCATCAATGTGGCCTCTCATTTCGGGTGCGCCTGGGCGCGCCAGGCTCTTCCATGAAGACGGCTTTCGTTGCAGGCCGTTGACGGGCGGATGAAGCGACGATGAAGGGCCCAGGAAGGCTCGCCGCCGCGGTTGGTGTTTGACAGCAGGCGATAAAACCCATAAGTGAGCCGCGGCTCGGCGCTTTCAGCGCGCGGGGCCCGCACCCGTGGGGTCACTTCCGCCAACTCTTGTTCGGATCGGAATTTCGGCGAGCGCTTCGCCGAGCCCCTGTCAGTCGTTTGTCCGCATGTGCGGCACGGGCGGCAGAGGAGGGCGCGTTTCGAAACGCGAAACGGTAAGGATATCAGCGTTATGAGCAAGCGCCAGAGCGCCAAGTACAAACTTGATCGCCGCATGGGCGAAAATATCTGGGGTCGCCCGAAGAGCCCAGTCAACAAGCGTGAGTACGGCCCGGGCCAGCACGGCCAGCGCCGCAAGTCGAAGCTTTCGGACTTCGGTGTGCAGCTGCGCGCCAAGCAGAAGCTGAAGGGCTATTACGGCGAGATCCGTGAAAAGCAGTTCCGCAAGATTTACGACGAGGCCGCGCGCCTGAAGGGCGACACCTCGGAGAAGCTGATCGGCCTTTTGGAGAGCCGTCTCGACGCGATCGTCTACCGCGCGAAGTTCGTGGCGACGGTCTTTGCGGCGCGCCAGTTCGTCAATCACGGTCATGTCCGCGTCAACGGCCAGAAGGTCAACATCCCGAGCTATCGCTGCAAGCCGGGCGACGTGATCGAAGTGCGCGAGCGCTCCAAGCAGATCGCCGTCGTGCTCGAGGCGACCGATCTCGCCGAGCGTGACGTGCCGGATTACATCGATGCCGACCACAACAAGATGACGGCCACCTTCACCCGCGTGCCGGCCTTCTCCGAAGTGCCGTATCCGGTGACGATGGAGCCGAACCTCGTGGTCGAGTTCTATTCGCGCCAGTAAACGGTTGCGATCACAAAGTTTTTCAAGGGCCGCCTTCGGGCGGCCCTTTTTGTATCCATGGGCTTGAGCGAGGGGTCGGCTTCGGTGAAGGTGCGGCGATGACCGACGTTCTGGACGATATCGACGACGTGCTGGACGGGGCTGCGCCTCAGCCCGAGCCCGAGGAAGCTTCGGAGGCGACACATCCGCTGTTCCGCAATGCGCCGGGCAGCGTCGCCTTCAAGAAGCTGCGCAAAAGGCTCCTGCGCGAAGTGCGCGAGACGCTCTCGACCTACGGGATGGTCGAAGAGGGCGCCCGGTGGCTCGTCTGCGTGTCCGGCGGCAAGGATTCGCACGGGCTTCTTGCCGTGCTTCTCGACCTCAAATGGCGCGGGCTTTTGCCGGTCGATCTGCTCGCCTGCAATCTCGATCAGGCCCAGCCGGGTTTCCCAGCCGAAATCCTGCCCGGCTATTTCGAGGGACACGGCATTCCCCACAGGATCGAGCGGCGCGACACCTATTCGGTGGTGACGGAGAAGATCGCGCCGGGGCAGACGATGTGCGCGCTGTGCTCACGCCTCAGGCGCGGTCATCTTTACCGGATCGCGCGCGAGGAAGGCTGTCAGGCGGTCGTTCTCGGCCATCACCGGGAAGATGCGCTCGAAACCTTCGTCATGAACATGCTGAACGGCGGCCGGCTTTCCTCGATGCCACCGAAGCTCAAGAACGACGCGGGCGATCTCCTGGTGCTGAGGCCACTTATTCGCTCGGCCGAGGCGGATCTGGAGCGTTTCGCTGCAGGCCTCGAAGCGCCGATCATCCCATGCAATCTCTGCGGATCGCAGGACGGGCTGGAGCGCCAGCGGGTGAAAGACATCCTGGCCGAATGGGAGCGCGAGCGGCCCGGCACCAAGGCAAACATGCTGCGAGCGCTCGCGCATCTGCGTCCCTCGCATTTGCACGATCCAACCCGCTTCGATTTCTCCGCTTTGTAAGTGAGGGGCGCTTCTTGCGCTCAGGCCATGGCGCGCTCGGTTCTGCGCGCTTTTTCGTTACGAATAGCGCTGGCGAAACAGAACGCCGTGTTCGGCGACGAGCACGGTCGCGATCGCCAAACCGGAAAGAATGGTGAGACCGAAGGCGAAGGGCGTGACACTGCCATTGTAAAGGTAGCCCACGAACGCCCCGAAAAAGCCGCCGCCGAAGGTCTGCATGAAGCCGAGCACGGAGGAGGCCGTTCCGGCGACATGGCCGAGCGGCTCCATGGCGAGTGCGTTGAAATTGGTGCCGACGAAGCCGAAGAAAAAGAAGGCTGCGCTGATCAGCGGAAAAAACAGCCAGAACGGCATCGGGCCAGCATAAATGACCGACAGGATGGCCGTGATGAAGCTCAAGACGCAGAAGCTGATCAGCGCCGTGTGAGCGAGGCGGCGCATGCCGAAACGGCCGACAAGGCGGGAATTGGCGAAAGAGGCGCCCGCGATCAGGATGGCGCTGCCGGAGAAAGCCACGGGAAACCAGGGGCCTAGGCCAAAGACCTCGACAAAGATCTGTTGCGACGAATTGAGGTAGGAGAACAAGCCGCCGAAGGCAAGAGCCGTGGCAAAGGCGTAGCCGAAGGCCTGCCGGTTGGTGAGCACGATGCGGAAGGCCTCGATGACCTTGCGTCCGTTGAGAGGGCGGCGGTTCTCGTCGGCAAGCGTTTCGGGCAGGCGCATTCCAGACCACAACAGGACGATGGCGCCGAAGATTGCCGTGAAGAACAAGATCCAGTGCCAGCTTGCGACGAAGAGCACGAGCTGGCCGAGGGTCGGCGCAAAGATCGGCACGGCCATGAAGACCATCATGACCAGCGACATGAGGCTCGCCATCTGCCGTCCGCCGAAGGTGTCGCGCACCACGGAGATTGCGACGACGCGGGTTGCGGCTGCGCCCATTCCCTGCACCGTCCGGCAGGCGAGCAGAATGCCGAAATCGGGCGCGAGCGCTGAGGCCGTGCCCCCGACGACATAAATCACCAGGCCCGCGAGCAGGATTGGACGGCGGCCGAAGCGGTCGGCCAGTGGACCGAAGACGAGCTGGGCGATGCCAAAGCCCACCACGAAGGCCGTGACGACGAATTGCCGGGAGTTCTGATCCGCGATCGAAAAGCTGCCTGCGATGTTGTCGAGGGCGGGCAGAATGATGTCGATCGCCATGGCATTGAGCGCCATCATCGAGGCGGCGAGAGCGACGAACTCGACATAGGGAATTGTCAGCCGGGAGGCGGCAGGCGTGGAGGATGGCATTGAAACGGTCTCCCCGGGCAGGACGCAGTCCCGCGCGGAACGAGTGCGGCAGAATTGTTGGGAGACCGGGTTCTAGGGCCGGCGGCGGACCCCTGCAAGGTCACGGGATGAGCCGAATGCCCATTCCCTCCGCCGGGAAGCGGGTCGCCTCACAATGAAAGAGCCGGCTTTCGGCCGGCTCGGTCTTTGCAAATGAGATAATCCGCAGCCCGATCCGGCCTGCGATCGGGAGCCTCGCTTATCCAGCCGCAGCTCCCGTCAGGCATCTCTGAGCGGTGATCGAAGACGTGTGAGTGCGACCTCCGCTCGCCCTTACGCCGCTTTGGCGACGCCTTTTTCTTCCATCAGGTTCTGCAGCTCGCCCGCCTGGAACATCTCGCGGATGATATCGGCACCGCCGACGAACTCGCCCTTCACGTAAAGCTGCGGGATGGTCGGCCAGTTGGTGTAGTCCTTGATCCCCTGGCGCAGATCGTCGGATTCCAGGACATTGATGCCCTGATAGGCGACGCCGAGATAATCGAGGATCTGAACGGTCTGCCCCGAGAAGCCGCATTGCGGAAAGGTCGGCGTGCCTTTCATGAACAAGACGACATCGTTGGACTTCACCTGGCTATCGATCCATTCGTTGATCGCTGACATGATCGCTGGTCCTCCAGACTGCGGGCGCGGCCGCGCAGTCTCGTCGGTTATTCCGGGATGCTGGTCTGCAGGGCGAGGGCGTGCAATTTGCCACCCATGTCTCCCTTGAGCGCCTCATAGACCATCTGATGCTGCTGCACGCGGCTCTTGCCGCGAAAGCTTTCGGATACAACCTCTGCGGCGAAATGGTCGCCGTCGCCGGCGAGATCCCTGATCGTCACATTCGCATCGGGAAACGCTTCGCGTATCAAACGCTCGATCTCCCCCGCATTCATTGGCATTCGTGGCTGCTCCTCATCCTATGGCGCCGAATGTGGTCAATCGATCCTGAAAGGTCAATCCGACCTTTGGGACGGCTGGGCTTCAGACCTGTGCCATATACTTGGGAAACCAGTCCTCGAACGCTTCGCGCAGGGCAGGGACGGCGGCGGAACCGGCATTGACGAAGGTGAGCGCATCGCCCGTCACGATGCCGATTTGCGCCGCCGGCACGCCGTTCTCCGCAGCCGATTTCAAGACGGCCTCGGCATCTTCCGGGCGCGTCGTGACGAGATAGCGGGCCTGGTCTTCGCCGAAGAGCGCGCAATCGGCGCGTCCGGGCGCCTCGTCGATCTCCGCACCGAGATTGCCGGCGAGCGCCATTTCAGCGAGCGCCACCGCAATGCCGCCGTCGGAGCAATCGTGCACGGCGGTGACGCGGCCGTCATCGATGAGAGAGCGAACGAAATCGCCGTGGCGTTCTTCCTTCGCCAGGTCGACGGGGGGCGGGGCACCTTCCTCGCGGCCGAAGATTTCTCTGAGATAGACGGACTGGCCGAGATGGCTGCCCCAGTCTTTCTCATCGCCCCCGATCAGGAGAATGGTATCTCCCTCCTGTTTGAAGGGGATGGTGGCGGCCTTCTTCCAATCATCGAGAAGGCCGATGCCGGCGATCGTCGGGGTCGGCAGGATCGCCTGGCCGGAGGTCTCGTTGTAGAGCGAGACATTGCCGGAGACGATCGGGAAGGCGAGTGCCTTGCAGGCCTCGCCGAGCCCCTGCAGCGCCTTGACAAAGACGCCCATGATCTCCGGCTTTTCCGGGTTGCCGAAATTCAGATTGTCGGTGACGGCAAGCGGTGTCGCGCCGACGGCCGTGATGTTGCGCCAGCATTCGGCGACCGCCTGCTTGCCGCCCTCGAAGGGGTCGGCCTCGACATAGCGCGGCGTCACGTCGGAGGAGAGGGCGAGCGCCTTGTCGCCCTTCGCGCCGAAGCTCCGGTCGATGCGGACGACGGCAGCGTCGCCGCCCGGCCGCACGACGGTGTTGCCCTGGACGAGGTGGTCGTATTGCTCAAACACCCAGCGTTTTGACGCGAGGTCCGGCGTGCCCATCATCTGGATGAGGGCGAGGCCGAGATCGCCGGGAGCGGGAAGGGAGGCGAGGTCGAGCGGTGCGGCCTTGGCGGGCTCCACCCAGGGACGGTCGTATTCCGGAGCTTCGTCGCCCAGATCCTTGATCGGCAGGTCCGCCACTTCCTCGCCGTATCGCGACACACGGAAGCGGAGATCGTCGGTGGTTTCGCCGACCTCGGCGAAGTCGAGGCCCCATTTTTTGAAGACCGCCTCGGCCGCGTCGCGTTTGTCGGGGCGCAGCACCATCAGCATGCGCTCCTGGCTTTCCGACAGCATCATCTCATAGGCCGTCATGGCGCGTTCGCGGGTCGGCACTTTGTCGAGGTCGAGACGGATGCCGAGATCGCCCTTCGCGCCCATTTCGACGGCGGAACAGGTGAGGCCGGCGGCACCCATATCCTGGATGGCAACGACGGCGCCCGTCGTCATCAATTCGAGGCAGGCTTCCAGAAGACGTTTTTCGGTGAAGGGGTCTCCGACCTGGACCGTCGGGCGCTTCGACTGCGTCTCTTCGCCGAACTCGGCGGAGGCCATCGAGGCGCCGCCGACGCCATCGCGTCCGGTCTTGGCGCCGAGATAGACGACGGGAAGGCCGACGCCTTCCGCCTTGGAATAGAAGATCGCGTCCTTCCGGGCGATGCCGAGGGCGAAGGCGTTGACGAGGCAATTGCCGTTGTAGCGGGGATGGAAATTCACCTCGCCGCCGACCGTCGGCACGCCGAAGGAATTGCCGTAGCCGCCGACACCGGCGACGACGCCCGCCACGACGTGGCGCGTCTTTTCATGGTCCGGCTCGCCGAAGCGCAGCGCGTTCATCGCCGCCACGGGCCGTGCGCCCATGGTGAAGACATCGCGCAGGATGCCGCCGACGCCGGTCGCAGCCCCCTGATAGGGCTCGATGTAGGAGGGGTGATTGTGGCTTTCCATTTTGAAGACGGCCACGAGACCATCGCCGATATCGACGATGCCGGCGTTCTCGCCAGGGCCACAGACGACCTGCGGTCCGCTCGTCGGAAGCGTCTTCAGCCACTTCTTCGAGCTCTTGTAGGAACAATGCTCGTTCCACATGGCCGAGAAGATGCCGAGCTCGGTGATCGTCGGCGTGCGCCCGATCAGTTCCAGGATCCGCTCGTATTCGTCGGGCTTGAGCCCGTGGGCGGCAATGAGGTCTTCGGTGATCTCGGGCGCGTTCTGTGGATGCATGTCTCTGCCTGATGCTTCTGGCCGCCGTGTCTTAGCGCGTGATGGCGCGCGACACACCCTTCCTTACGAAAAATCCCCATGCAGACGGCCCCATGCTGACGGTCGGGGGCGGCGGCAGCACCGTTGTCACGATTTCCGGAGACCGGCAGTCATCTTGACATCACAACGAATATGTAATGTTAGAAGTTACATGATATTGGATAGCAGATTGTCGAGCGTTTTGCATGTGCTCCTGCACATGGCGGAGCACGAGGGGCCGGTCACCTCCGAGGTGCTGGCAAAAGCGATGTCGACCAACCCGGTGGTCGTTCGGCGCGTGATGGCGGGACTTCGCGAGCAGGGTTACGTGCGCTCCACGAAGGGCCATCGCGGCGGCTGGGAGCTCGCCCGCCGGCTCGAGGAGATCTCGCTGCGCGACGTCTACGAAGCTCTTGGGCGCCCGTCGTTTTTCGCCATGGGCAACCGAAACAACGAATCGACGTGCCTCGTGGAGAGGGCGGTCAATGCAGCCCTCGATCAGACCCTGAGCGAAGCCGAGGCTCTCATCCTCACGCGCCTCGATACGGTGACGCTCGCGATGCTTTCAGCCGAATTCCATGCCGGCCTTCCGAAGGACAAAAGGGACGCGGAGGTGTGCCATGCCGTCTGAGACGGGTCCCAAGCAATTCCTCGAGCGGTTCTCCGATCCGCAGGCGATGGCCCAATACGAGGAAGGCGTGCGGCGCTTCGTGCCGGCTCTCGATGTGTTACACCGGATGGCGGGCATCCTCCTTGCCGAGCGCGTCAGGGAAGGGGGCAAGATCCTTGTTCTCGGCGCCGGCGGTGGCCTGGAGACGAGGGCGCTGGCGAAGGCATATCCCGACTGGAGCTTCGTGGGTGTCGACCCGGCACAGCAGATGCTGGATCTCGCCGAAAGGACGCTGGGCCCCCTCGCGTCCCGGGTCGAATTTGTGACCGGCACGATCGAAGATGCGCCGGAGGGGCCTTTCGATGGCGCGACCTGCCTTTTGACCCTGCATTTTCTCGATGCTCGGGAGCGCCAGCAGACCGCGGAGGCGATCCGCCGACGTCTGCGGCCCGGCGCACCGCTGGTTGTCGCGCATTCGAGCTTCCCGCAAGGCGAAGGCGAGAGGGATCACTGGCTGGCGCGTTACGCGGCCTATGCCAAAGCCTCGGGGGCTGATCCTGGCGATGCTGAAAACGCTCGTGCGGCGGTGGCGGCCAGTCTCGACCTTTTCAACCCCGACAAGGATGCTGCCATTCTCAATGCGGCCGGCTTCCGGGATGTGAGTCTGTTTTTTGCCGCCTTCACCTGGCGCGGCTGGGTTGGCTATGCCTGACCGTACGTGAGGTAGGGGCGCCGTTTCAATTGTAGCTGTCGTAGGCGGCCGGGCCCTGATCCAGAAGGCGGCGGAGCGTGCGGAAACCCTCGGCCGTGCGGTCGCTATCCTGCACGGTGGTAAAACCGACGCGTACGCCATGGAAGGAGGTGTCGGAGCGGACCGGCTTGTACTCGTCCTCCTCGTCGATGCGGATGTTCTCGCCCAACGCGGCATTCTTGAACGTGCCGGAAAGCCACGGCTCCGGAAGATTGAGCCACAGGAACGGGGACACGTCGTCCAGATAGACATCGAGGCCTGAGAAAATCTCGCGCGCCAGGCCGACGCGCCGTGCGATTTCCGCCTGGGTCTTCGCCATCAACTCGAAAGCCGCGCCGGAGGCGATCAGCCGGGCGACGAGCTCGGCCATCAGGAAGGGCTTTCCGCCGGTCAGCATCTTGTGGGCGATGTTGATGCGATTGGCGAAATGCGGAGGGCAGGCGACGAAGCCGCCGCGCAGCCCGGCCGCGACGGCCTTCGACAGGCTGCTCACATAGAAGACGCGCTCGGGTGCAATCGATACAATCGGCGGTGGCCCTCCGCGCGACAGAACCCCATAGACCGCGTCTTCGATGATGTAGGTCTGATGGCGATAGGCAATGTCGGCGATCTCCCGTCGGCGTGTTTCCCCCATCACGGCGAGAGTGGGGTTCTGCAAGGCCGGCATGACGAACAGGATTTTCGGGTGCTGCTGTGCGCAGAGGCGCTCGAAATCCTCCGCTATCGGGCCTTCGCGGTCGGCGGCCACCTGGACGGGGCGTCGCCCAAGGAGCGCTACGCTGCGCGCGATCGAGGCATAGGTGAGGGGCTCGAAGGCGATGCGATCGCCCGGCGACGTCACCGCGGCGACGATGGTCATGATGGCGGCATGGGCGCCGAATGTCGGGACGACGTCTTCGGGAGACGGCTCCCAGTCGTGTCGTGTGAGCCAGCGGGCCCCTGCCTCGGCCCATCTTTGCGGCACCTCCCGAATGTAGTTGGAGACCGCATTCGGGTATTCCCGGCATATCTCGCCGGTCAGCCGTGCCATCACAGCCGCTGCGCCGTTCTCGGGCGCCGCCGTCGTGTCGAATCTGAGGGCGCCCTCCGGCCCCGGCCGATCGCCGGTGGCATAGGTGATTGTCGGCGGCAGAGGCGCCTGGCGCGCATGCGCGGCCTGCACATAGGTGCCGCGACCGACTTCACCGGACACGAGGCCTCGCTCCCGGGCGAGGGAATAGGCGCGGCTCACCGTGCCGATGGTCACGCCGATATCAAAGGCGAGATTGCGCTGCGGCGGCAGCCTCGTGCCCGCAGCGAGCTGACCCGCGTCGATCGCCCGCTCGAGCTGATCGGCGAGGCGGACATAAAGCGGCCCCTGGCCGGTGGAGAGATCGGGAAGCCAACTTGTCATGGTGTCAATGTTGTATATTGCACCATTGAGCGGGGTCAATCAGAACATTGCCTGTCGCAAGTCGTACCGATGGAGACGAACGATGGGTTCAATTGCTACATTTTCCGGTGTCAGGCTTTCCCGCTTTCAGCAGGCGCAGCTGGGCATGCGAATTGCTGTGGCGCGCCTGTCGACTCGGCTTGTGCTGATCATGCAGCGGCGGCGCACGAGGCGGGCGCTCCTGTCGCTGACCGACGACCAGTTGAAGGATATCGGCGTCTCAAGAGCCGATGCGTATCGCGAGGGACTTCGCCGTCCCTGGGACGTCTAAGCGTCGCGCTCGCGCCCTGGTAGGCGCGTCGCCGCTCGGCGGGCGCACGCTGCCGCGTCAGTGGAAACCGGGAGTCTTTTGAGAGGCTTCCGCGCTTTGATTGAGATATCGAATCAGGCTGTGCAGGCGCTGGAACCGGCCGACCAGCGGGCGATGTCGGCGCGTATCCTCGGGGCCGCCTCGGTGGCGAGGAGCGGACCGAAGAGTTTGACTTCGGCGCCGCGGCCGTCCTCCTGCGCCTGGACGACGAGCCGCGGTAATCCGCCGGGCTCGTTCTTCGGCAGGACGAGAATGCGCGGCTGGCCCGAATAGGAATTGAGTTCCGGCGCGTAGATGTAGGAGGCGAAGGTTGCATCGCCCGCGAACCAGCATTGCCCCATGGCGCGGGCGATGCGCGTCGATGCATCGAGCGGCCGATCGCTGGCCGAATAGCTCAGATAGTCTTTTTGAGCCTGGGTGCAGCCGGCCGCAACGAGCGTGGCGATGGCGATGCCAGCAAATCCGCGCAATCGGGAGCGGAACGGCCGAGCCTTTCGGCCAGATGAGCCGCTCAAGCGGCTTTCTCCTGCAGACCTTCCACGAGCCCCTTGAAAAGAGCGAGCCCGTCGTCGCCGCCATGTGCGGCTTCCACGAGATCTTCCGGGTGGGGCATCATGCCAAGCACGTTGCGGCGTTCATTGGTGATGCCGGCAATGTCGCGCTGCGAGCCGTTGGGATTTGTGCCGTCGGCGTAGCGGAACACGACCCGATCCTCGGCTTCGAGCCGATCGAGAGTCTCCGCGTCGGCAAAATAGTTTCCGTCGGCATGGGCCACGGGGCAGCGGATCACCTGGCCGGGGCGATAGAGGCTCGTGAAGGGGGTGGCCGTATTCGTCACCTTGAGCTTGACCTCGCGGCAGACGAATTTGAGCGAGGCGTTGCGCATCAATGCGCCGGGCAGAAGGCCCGCTTCGCAGAGGGCCTGAAATCCGTTGCAGACGCCGAGCACCATGACGCCGTCATCGGCGCGTTTGGCCACGTCGCGCATCACCGGAGAATGGGCGGCGATCGCGCCCGAGCGCAGATAATCGCCGAAAGAGAAGCCGCCAGGGAGCACGATCAGGTCGACGCCCGAAGGCAGGCTCGTCTCGCCGTGCCAAACGATGTCGGCATCGCGCCCGGAGACGAGGCGGAGTGCCGCCGCCATGTCGCCTTCGCGGTTGGTCCCGGGAAACTGGATGATGGCGGCTTTCATGCGTGTATCCGATTTGTCAAAGAAGCCAGCGAAAGGCGCGACGAAGCTCCGCCTCCGCGTTCGTTAGATAGCATCGGCCATGGGCGATAAGAACCCGTTCCGGTTTGCGCTCCAGCATTTCTTTCACGGTCTGGCGTAGCTTCTTTTTGTGGCCGAGAAAGGTGAGGCGAACGTCGCGTGGCGTCGAACCGTTCGGATCCAGCACGCCGCCGATCTTCAGAAGCGGCGGCATGTGGCGGCAGGTGACGCGGTCGCGCTCGAAGTTCTCGATCATGTCGGTCAGCACGAGCGTTTTTGACGGAACATGGAAGAGCTCGAGCTCCGTCATGAAGCTGCCGATGAGCGGAAACAGCTCGACTTCACCAGCCCATGCCGCCGGGGCTTCCTCGCAGAGTTCCGCATCGAAGCCTGAAAACCGCTCTTTTGCGGCCTCGCGCACGCCAGGCGCGGCATAGGCGATCGCGTTCGGGAAGCGCGCCTTCCACTCGCCGATCCACCAAAAATGCAGACGGTTCGGGGCGATGAGGAAGCGGATCTCTCCGAGCGCCGCGAGGGCTTCGACGAGATCTTCGCTGAGTGGCGTCGGGGAGTGCAGGAGAAGGGCGCCGTCTGCAAGACGGATCACGGTCATGCGGGTCGTGAACGGCAATGTGCCGACCACGTAGCTCATGGCGATCTCCGGCCCGTCGACGATCCACACATTCTCGGCGATGGGCTTGAGAGCGTTGAGCGGCTCGTAGGGGATGAGACAGGTCATCGGACAACTCCTAACTGGGCGCCCGCTCTGTCTCAGCTCAACCTGGCAGGCGTGTGACGGCGTCCGCGGCGTGTCGCCGCCGCTACGCTGCCGTCACAGCATCTCGATGCGGTAGTTTTCGATCACTGTGTTGGCGAGAAGCGTCTCGCACATTTCTCGAATGCGCTCTTCGGAGGCGCCGTCCGGGGCGAGTTCGATGTCGATCACCTTGCCCTGGCGCACCGATTCGACACCGGAGAAACCGAGAGCGCCGAGCGCGCCCTGAATGGCCTGGCCCTGCGGGTCCAACACGCCGTCCTTCAGCGTCACGAAAATGCGGGCTTTCATGCCATCTTCCGCGCCGGCTCGGCCGGGCGGCCCCTCTATGCTGCGGTGCTGCCGACTGTGCCGGCTCCGTCTGAATAAACAAAAACGCGGCGCCGGGGCGAGCCCGCGCGCCGCGCGATCAACATGTCTTTTTGAGGCCCACGGACGGTGCCGAGCCTACTGAACCAGGACAGGGCCCGTGCCGGTGACACGCTCGTTGGAGTTCAACAGGCCGAGCCGGCGGGCGACTTCCTGATAAGCCTCGAGGAGGCCGCCGAGATCGCGGCGGAAGCGGTCCTTATCGAGCTTCTCGTTGGAGCTCATGTCCCACAGACGGCAGGAATCCGGCGAGATCTCATCGGCGACGACAATGCGCATCATGTCGTTCTCAAAGAGGCGGCCGCATTCCATCTTGAAATCGACGAGGCGGATGCCGACGCCGAGGAAAAGGCCCGACAGGAAGTCGTTCACACGAATCGCGAGCGACATGATGTCGTCCATCTCCTGGGGCGTCGCCCAGCCGAAGGCCGTGATGTGTTCTTCCGACACCATCGGATCGTCGAGTTCATCGTTCTTATAGTAGAATTCGATGATCGAGCGCGGCAGCGGCGTGCCTTCGTCGATGCCGAGCCGCTTCGAAAGCGACCCTGCGGCAACGTTCCGGACAACGACCTCGAGCGGGATGATCTCCACCTCGCGAATCAACTGCTCGCGCATGTTGAGACGCCGAATGAAATGGGTCGGGATGCCCATGTCATTGAGATTGTTGAAGATATACTCGGAGATGCGGTTGTTCAGGACGCCCTTGCCATCGACGATTTGATGTTTCTTGGCGTTGAACGCGGTCGCGTCATCCTTGAAATGCTGAATGAGCGTTCCCGGCTCCGGCCCCTCGTAGAGGATCTTGGCCTTGCCTTCGTAGATGCGGCGACGACGGTTCATAGGTTTCAGTCTAACGATCATGATGAGGAAAGATGGGCTGGCGAGTGTCGGCTCCGAAGCGGCGATCCGCCATTTGCTGTCGGAACCTAGCCGAAAGCTCGAGGAAGCACAATGTCGTGTTAACGGCGGCGGTTGGCGGCATTGCGGAGCGCATACTCTCCCGCTAACAGAGCCATAGTCGTGGGAGGGAGTGAGCGGCTATGACAACATTCGACGATCGCGAAAACGCTTATGAGAATAAGTTCGCGTATGACGAAGAGCTGAAGTTCAAGTCGATCGCGCGGCGTAACCGTCTTCTGGGCCTCTGGGCTGCTGAAAAGCTCGGAAAAGATGGCGAAGATATGGAGGCTTACGCTCGCGAGGTGGTGAGGGCAGATTTCGCCAAGCCTGGTGAAGAAGATGTCTTCCTCAAGGTGAAGACCGATCTGGAGGCGGGCGGCGTGGCCTGCTCCGATGAAGAGCTGCGTCAGCTCATGCGCCGTTTCCTGGTGGAAGCGGCCGAGCAGATCGAGGCAGCACGCTGAGCGAGGACAATAACGCCAGGGGGCAGCCAACGCTCGCGGGACGACTGCGGGCGGGCGAGAAACTCGTTTCCGCCTGGTCCGGCCTTCCTGATCCGCTCGTCGCCGAGACGCTCGCAAGGCTCGGCTTCGATGCGGTCACGCTCGATATGCAGCACGGCTTTCATTCGACCGAAAGCGTGCTGCGGGGAATCGCCGGTGCGGCGCTCGCCGGCAAGCCTGCGATTGTCCGCATCCCGGTCGGCCGCTTCGACATGGCGAGCCGCGCGCTCGATATGGGCGCTGCGGCGGTGATTGCTCCGATGATCAACGATGTCGACGATGCGCGTGCCTTTGCGGCGGCGACGAAGTTTCCTCCGCTCGGCGAACGCTCGTGGGGGCCGCATCGGGCCATGCAACTTTCGCGACATGGGGACGTCTCGACGTTCATGCGGACGGCGGATGGCGAGACGCTTTCCTTCGCCATGATCGAGACCCGCAAGGCCTTCGACCGACTCAACGACATTCTGGACGTCGACGGGATCGACGGCGTTTTCGTCGGACCGGCGGATTTTTCCATCGCCTGGAGCGAGGGGGCCAAGGTCGATCCCCGCCTCGAGGAGATGATGCCGGCGATCGAGGCGATCGCAGCGGCTGCGGATCGGAGCGGCAAGCTCGCCGCCATCTATGCGGCAGATCCCGGCCTTGCCGGGCGCTACCGCCAGATGGGGTACCGGCTCGTGGCGACCGCGTCCGATACGGAAAGTCTGGTTTTGGGGGCAGCGACGCTTCTGGAACGTGCGAAGGCGGAATAAAGCCGCTCGCCTCCGGCACGCCGGCACTCTGGCGCCCGCCACTAAAGACTCGTACGAGACGTTCGGGTCGGCTCCGCTTCGGGGCACGCCTGCCTAAAGAACCTGACGCAGGATGATAAATCCGATTGCCGAGAGAATCGCGGCTGCCGGCAGGGTCACGACCCAGGCAAAGGCGATCGGCCGCATGAGCTTCCAGTTCGTCTGACGGTTGACGAGTCCAATCCCCAGGACCGAACCGATCAGGATATGCGTGCTCGACACCGGCAGGCCGAAGATCGAGGCAAGCAGGACGACGGCGGACGCGGACAGCTCGGCGGAGAAGCCCGAAGCCGGATGCATGGTCGTCAGGTTGTGCCCGACCGTCTGAATGACGTGTTTGCCGATGAACCAGAGACCGGCCACGAGCGCGACGCCGAAGGTGATCATGGCAATCGCGGGCACCGGCACATTCTGCTCGATCGAGCCGCTGCGTAAAACGTCGAGGATCGCGGCGAAGGGGCCGATGGCGTTTGCGATGTCGTTGGAGCCGTGGCTGAAGGCGAAGCCGGCGGCGGTGAAGACCTGCATCCAACTGAACAAGAGGAAGGTCGCGCGTCCGAGCGGCTGACTTTTCAGGAGTTTGGCGACGACGAAGACGGCCATCCACACGGCGATCCCGGCCATTGCGATGATCAGGAGATCTTCGACGAGGCTGAGGCCGAGATGCAGGTTCTCCAGCCCTTTCAGGAGAAGCACGGCGGCGATCACCATGGCGCCGAAAGATGCGATCGGCGGGACGAGCTTTTCGAGCGCGCGGTGGGGCCGGAGCTGTTCGCGCCGCTCCTCGATGCGCTGCAGCTCGCGGTAATAATCGGTCTCGAGGTTCTCCGGCCCCAGATCCTTGTCGGCGACGACGTTCATGTCGCGCGTCAGAGCGTGGGTGTAGGAGAGCTGCTGGATCTCCGACAGGCGTTCGAAGGCTTCTTTGTGCTTCTTGTTGTGGTCGATCTTTGCCTGGCGGATCTGATCGAGCTTGGCGGTCATCGTGTCGTTGAAGGACAGGATGCGCTTCTTGATCTGCCAGAACAGCAGATAGGCCACCGCGCCGCCGAGAAGCGGTGAGAGCACCCAGGAGACCACGATCTGGCCGACCTTCGTCCATTGGACGAGAGAGAAGGCGGCCTCGGGCCCGCTCATCAGGATGCCGAGTGTGATCGAACTGCCGACGATCGCGCCCACGATCGAATGCGTCGTCGAGACCGGATAGCCGCGCATGGTGGCGAAGAGAAGCCAGAGTGCGGCCGCGATCAGGGCCGACATCATGATGAAGACGAAGTCCGATGGGGCGACGTCGAGATTGCCGAGTTCGACGATGCCGTCGCGGATGGTGTCGGTGACGGCGCCGCCGGCGATGACCGCGCCACTGACTTCGAAGATCGCAGCGACAGCAAGCGCCTGGCGGATGGTCAAAGTGCCGGCGCCGACGCTGGTACCGAACGAATTGGCGACGTCATTGCCGCCAATATTGAAGGCCATGAAAACGCCGAAGAGCGTGGCTGCGACGAGAACGGTGCTGCGATGGCCGTCCGTATAGCCTGTCGCCCAGAAGAGAAAGTATCCGGTTACGCCGACGAGAAGGACGAGGAAGACGGTGCTGAGCCAGGAAAGCTCGTCGCGCAATCGGGTCTGCGGCTCACCTGTGTGAATCTCGGTCGCCATCCGGTCGCTCTGCCTTTCCGGCGACCGTTTGCGAGGAGAAATACCCCAATATTCGTCACGAGTTGTCGCCGCTTAAAGGACTAAGCGGCCGGAGATTACATGCGTGTGACGTCTGATTTGATGTGGCGCATGAAAATACTTTCGCGGCTTAAGAGACAGCGCGTCCGCTGTGGTCGAAGCCACCGGCCTCGGCCCCCGTCATCGGAGCGGCAACCGGATGCTTCTGGAAAAACGCCAGCGCGTCTTTGATGTCGCGGAGGAGAAGTCTGCCGAGATCGGCACTGAAGCCGTGGCGGACGAGAATGCGCTGCACAGCGAGGTCTTCGCGGTCGGGTGGCATGGAATAGGCCGGAACCTGCCAGCCGCGCGTACGCAGGCGATCGGCGAGATCGAAGAGCGTGAAGCCGGGATTGATATCCTTCTTCATCGACCAGGAGACGGCCGGGATGCCGTCGGTGCCACCCTTGTGGATCATGTCGAAGAGGTCGAAGCCCGCAATCGCTTCGGCGAGAGCCGCAGCATTGGCGTAACACGCCTCTTGCACGCGGCGGTAACCCTCGCGGCCGAGGCGCAGGAAATTGTAATACTGGCAGATGACCTCGCCGCCGGGCCTGGAGAAGTTGAGCGCGAAGGTGGGCATGTCGCCGCCGAGATAGTTGACCCGGAAGACGAGGTCCTCCGGCAGGTCTTCGGCCGTGCGCCAGAGAGCCCAGCCGACGCCAAGCGGGGAGAGCCCGAATTTGTGGCCGGAGGCGTTGATCGATTTCACGCGCGCAAGACGGAAGTCCCAGGCGAGACCCGGCACCACGAAGGGAGCGAGAAAGCCGCCGCTCGCCGCATCGACATGCACGGGAATATCGAGCCCGGTTTTGACCTCCAGCGCGTCGAGTGCTGCGCAGACTCCGACGACATCCTCATACTGGCCCGTGAAGGTGACGCCGAGGGTCGGAACGACACCGATCGTGTTCTCGTCGCAGCGCGTGATCACCTCGTCGGGGGAGAGGATCAGGCGATCGCCCTGCATCGGGATCTCGCGCAGTTCCACATCCCAATAGCGGGCAAATTTGTGCCAGCAGACCTGCACCGGACCGGTGACGAGGTTGGGGCGGTCCGTCGGCCGGCCGGCTTGTCGGCGTCTTTCACGCCAGCGCCACTTCATTGCCATGCCGGCGAGCATTGCCGCCTCGCTCGAACCTGTGGTCGAGCAGCCCACGGCGGCGCCGTCCGGGGCGTTCCAAAGATCGGCCAGCATGCGGACGCAGCGACCTTCGATTTCGGCCGTCTGCGGGTACTCGTCCTTATCGATGATGTTCTTGTCGGCCGTTTCGGCCATCAGGCGGGCGACTTCAGGCTCCATCCAGGTGGTGCAGAAGGTCGCGAGATTCTGGCGCGAATTGCCGTCGAGCACGAGCTCGTCGCGGATCGCCGCATAGATGTGGCGGGGATCGTGCTCGCCCTCCGGCAACCGCATTTTTGGAAGCTCGCGGATCGAATCCGCCGAGGCATAGATGTCGTCGATCTCCGACGAGGAGATTTTGTGCCGAGGCTTCTGGTGGTGGAGGGGCATGTCGGCCTCCCTGGTGGCGCAGCTTCGTTTCGTCCGCAGAGCTTCGCCGTTTCGGGTTGCCAGAAAATGACCGGTCGCGGTTTTTGCGACCGGGAGGTCGTCAGAGCTGTCCCATCATGCGGGCGAAGACCATCAAACCCTCCGGCCAGGGCCCGTGGCCGGAATCTGAGTTCATGTGCCCGGACTCGCCGCCGTCGATGAAAAGAGCGCCCCAGGCAGCGGCCCAGTCTTCCGACGTCTCGAAGGCGCAATAGGGATCGCTGCGGCTTGCGACGACCAGGGTGGGGAAGGGCATTGGCTCTCTTGGAACCGGGAGAAACGTGCGCCCCTCGGGGAGCTCGTCGCCGCAGAGATCAAAGTCTGGCGGGGTCACCAGAAAAGCCGCGCGCACTGCCGTACCCGCGAGATGCGCAGCCGCATGCACGATGGTGAGCGCGCCGGCGGAATGGCCGACGAGCACGACCGGTCGTTTGGCGAGCTTCACCGCGGCGATCAGATTGGCGGTCCAATCAGACCGGTCGGGTCGCGACCAGTCCTGCTCGATCATCTCCGCAGTCCCGATCTGTCTCGCCCAACGCGCATACCAATTGTCGGGCTTCGGACCGTAGAGGCCGGGATGGATCAAAATATCGGCTTCGCGGGCTTTCATGCGCTCGTGACTTGGTGAAGCGGTGGGAGGGCGTCGTGCAGCTCAGTTTGCGCCGAGAACGCGGGCAAAGATCGTGTCCACATGCTTGGTGTGGTAGCCAAGATCGAACATCGCCTCGAGCTCGGAAACCGGAATCTTTTGGGTCACCTCCGGGTCGGCCTTCAACTCGGACAAGAAGTCGGCGCCGCGCTCCCATGTCTTCATGGCGTGCTTCTGGACGAGGCGGTAGGAATCTTCTCGCGACATGCCGGCCTGGGTGAGGGCGAGCATCACGCGCTGCGAATTGTGCAGGCCGGCAAGCTTGTCGAGGTTCTGCTGCATGCGCTCGGGATAGACGACGAGCTTCTCGATGACGCCGGCGAGGCGGGCGAGAGCAAAATCGAGCGTGATCGTGGCGTCGGGACCGATCATGCGTTCGACGGAAGAATGCGAGATGTCGCGCTCATGCCAGAGTGCCACGTTCTCCATGGCCGGCACGGAGAAGGCACGCACCATGCGGGCGAGGCCCGTGAGGTTTTCCGAAAGAACCGGATTGCGCTTATGCGGCATCGCCGAAGAGCCCTTCTGGCCTGGCGAGAAATACTCCTCCGCCTCCAGCACTTCGGTGCGCTGCAGATGGCGGATTTCGGTCGCGAGCCTTTCCATCGAGGAGGCGATGACGGCAAGCGTGGCGAAGAAGGCGGCGTGGCGGTCGCGCGGGATCACCTGCGTGGAGACGGGCTCCGGCTTCAGCCCCATTTTCTCCGCGACGTATTCCTCCACCTTCGGGTCGATGTTGGCAAAGGTGCCGACGGCGCCGGAAATGGCGCAGGTGGCGATCTCCGCGCGTGCGGCGACGAGGCGCTCGCGGTTGCGGGCAAACTCCGCATAGGCCTGGGCGAGCTTCAGCCCAAAGGTCGTCGGCTCGGCATGGATGCCGTGCGAGCGGCCGATCGTCGGCGTGTCTTTGTGCTCGTAGGCGCGGGCCTTGAGAGCGTCGAGCAAACGGTCGAGATCCGCGAGCAGAAGATCTGCCGCGCGCGCAAGCTGCACCGAGAGACAGGTGTCGAGAACGTCGGACGAGGTCATCCCCTGATGGACGAAACGCGCCTCCGGCCCGACGATCTCCGAAAGATGCGTGAGGAAGGCGATGACGTCATGCTTCACCTCGCGCTCGATTTCGTCGATGCGCTCCACATCGAAGGTGGCGGAGCCGCCCTTTTCCCAGACTTTTTCCGCAGCGTCCTTGGGCACGCGTCCCATTTCGGCCATGGCGGAGAGGGCATGCGCCTCGATCTCGAACCAGATGCGGAATTTCGTCTCGGGCGACCAGATCGCCACCATCTCGGGGCGTGCATAGCGCGGAATCATGGGAAGGCTCCTTCAATCGCCCTTCCGTTTAATGAGGGTATGGGGCTGGGGCAACGGCAACGGCGCCGCTTGCTGGCGCTTCCGGCCTCGCAATAGGTATGAGGGCGGGCGGGTGACCGATGGGATTGCGCCTGCACGGGAAAATGAAAGCTGCGATTCTTGCGAGGACGGCATGAGATGGTAGAGGCGGAGGTGCGGGCAGCAAGTCGGCTGCTTGAAGGAGGAAAAGTGTGAAGCCGTGTCTCATGCTCGACGTCGACGGCGTTCTGGTTCACGGGCATCCTGAGGGAGATTCCTGGGTCGAGAACGTGGAGCGCGATCTCGGTGTCACGCCTGCGATCCTGGAGACCTGCTTTTTCGAGCCACACTGGGCCGATGTCATCGTCGGCAAAAAGCAGCTTCTGGACGTGCTGGAGAGGTGTCTGCCGCCCGTGGCGCCCTGGCTCGCACCGCAGGACTTCGTCGATTACTGGTTTGCCCACGACAGTCTGCTCGACGAGGCTCTCTTGTCGGAGGCGGACAATCTGCGCCGCCACGGCATGCTCGTGTTTCTTGCGACAAACCAGGAGCATATGCGGGCGCGCTACCTGATGGAGCATCTTCGCCTTGGCGAACATGTGGATGGGATCGTCTACTCGGCCGCCGTGGGCGTCAGGAAGCCCGACCGGGCCTTTTTTGACGCCGCTCTGAAGCAGAGCGGGTCGGTCGCGCGGAACACCGTTCTCGTGGACGATATGCGCGCAAATGTCGAAGCGGCGCGTGAGGCCGGCTGGATGGCGATCCAGTGGACACGCGGCAAGAGCCTCGTCGGCCTCCTTGAGGCCGAGTGCGCCTGCGTCGCCTAGGTCTGAGCCTGCGGTCAGCGAGCCCGGCGAAACTCCATGGCTTGTGAGACCAGGCTGGCATTCCCGTCGGCAATGTCGCCGTTCGGGAGGGTGCATCCGTCTTCCAGCCCAACGCGCGTCGAGACGTTCATCGCAAAGGCGCGTTCGACAAAGTGCCAGACGGTGGCATCAAAGCCATGCAACAGAAGCGGTCGGTGAACATCTGCCGCTTCCAAAACCTGCACGATTCCGGTTGCGACAGCGTCCGCCTCCTCGGTCTCTTGTTCCTCGATCTCGATCAGAATGCGGAAGACCCGCTTGCGCTCCTGAAGAGCGACAAACCGCTCGGCATCAGCGACACTGGCGAGCCCCGCTTCGACGCCCACACCCATGCGCTGGAGCAACGCGATGACCGCAGGTGCGTCGGGGTCGGCGAGATTGACGGAGGCATAATCGGGCAGCTCCTGCCAGGCGGCGATTTCGTCTCGTGTCCGTCTCTCATCGCCCGTAATCCACGCGCCGGTCGAGACGCCGATGAGCGTGCCCGGACAGGCGCGACGTACCGCCCGGATGGTGTCGCCGACCGCTACGAGGCTCTCTTGGCGGTCTTGCCCGCGTGGGTGGATGTGGAGTTCGGCCGCCCCGGCTGCAATGCAGGCCGCGCCATCTTGCGCCATGGCGTCGGCCGATAACGGCAGGCGGGGGTGGTAATCGACGGGGCGTGCTCCGTTCAAACAGGCTTGGACGATCACGCGGGTCTCCGGCTTCCTTTGTCGGGCCAGATCAGCCGCAACCGAAGTGGCGGCAAGACCGGTCTCGGAGCGGATGAGCTTTCAAAGCTGCGCATCTGTCGGTGCCGTGTCCAGGCTCTGTCACGAGGACGGTCGAGAAGGATGGAGGGCTGCGAAGTTCAGATGGAAGCCAGGGAATGGTTGGACGCGAAGACAGGGGCGGTTGCCCTCACGCCTCCCGGATCGGCAGGGAGGGGGTGTCTTTCACGGTGGCGACGACGATGCGCGACTGGACATCCGTGACGAGTTCGTTGTCGAGGAGCTTGGAGCGCAGGAACCAGTCATAGGTGTGGATGTCGTTGGTGACGATCTTGAGCAGATAGTCGACCGCGCCCGTCACCCGCTCGCAGACGAGCACTTCCGGCCAGGAATTCACCAGCTTGTCGAATTTTTCCATGTTCTGACGGCTCGGTACGCCGAGCTTGACGAAGGCGTAAGCGACGAAATCGAGCCCGACCGCGTTGCGCTCCACCAGCGCCACGACGGCGCGGATGATGCCCTCTTCTTTCAGTCGCTTGATGCGCCGCCAGGCCGGCGTCTGGCTCATCCCCGCTTCGCGCGCGATATCTGCCACCGACAGGGACGCATCGCGCTGCATGATCCGCAGAATGCGGATCTCGCCTGGGTCAAGTTCAATTTCCTGAGGCCTCTGCACGTTATTTTCTCCTCCCGCCGCGGAAGCTAATTTTCAGGTCTCCGGCCGCTCAAGCCGTATCGCCAAAACGCCCTTTCCAGGTCGGGAGGCGATCGCTTTGTGTATCTGTCGCCCAGTAGACGGCGCGCGCAACGGCCCGTGCCAGGACCCCCGGGGCTGCTGCGCAGAGCTCCAGCATCATGGAAAGGGGCTCCATGTTCGGATCTGTTTCAGCTTTGCCTGTGGACAATGCGAAGACCGTGTCGCCGTCGAAAGGTGTGTGGGCCGGATAGATCGACAGAGCAAACCCGTCATGTGCGACGATAGCAAGGCGCTTCGCCTCAGCCTTCGTCAAAGGCTGATCGGTCGCGATGACGGCGATCGTCGTATTGGCGGCCGGCGCCGGATCGAATTTCGTGATGCGCGCGGCCGTCTCCGGACTGGCCGTGGCTGGCAAACCGAGGCCGCCGAATTCGTGGTCGACCTCGAAAGGGGCGGCGCGGAAATGAGGGCCGTCGCCGAACGTCACGGCACCCACGGCATTGACCGCGACGAAGGCGGCGATCGTCGCTCCCGAGGAGAGTTGCTCCCCGGCATGGCCGAACCCGCCCTTCAGATTGGCGGTCGTGGCCCCCGTGCCGGCTCCGAGAGTTCCCACTTCCACCGCCCCGCCTTGTATCGCTTCCAGGGCGGAGCTGCAGGCTCGATATGCCAATCCGGGGTAGGGGTTGGCGGCAGCGGCGCGTTCTTTTGCCGGGAGAAAGCTCTTGTCCCCGCCATTGGCGAGATCGAACAAAATTGCTGTCGGCACGATCGGGACGCGAAGCCCCGCCACCTCGAAGCCGCGACCGTTCTCCGCAAGAAAGGACATGGCACCATCTGCTGCCGCAAGTCCGAAGGCGGAGCCGCCTGACAGGACGATCGCGTCGACTTTCGACACGCTCGCTTCCGGCTCGGCAAGGCCGAGCTCGCGCGTTCCGGGCGCGCCGCCGCCGATATGCGCGCTCATCACCGCAGGTTCATCCGGCAGGAGAACAGTGACGCCCGATTTCAGAGTTTCATCGGAAGCGTGGCCAATGCGCAGACCTGCCGGCATTCCAGAAAAGGGTACCGGATAACGATTCATGCCGGATCAAAACGCAGCGGCAGGCAAAAGAAAAGCCCCGGCGGAGATGCCGCCGGGGCCGATCGAAAAAGCGGGTTAACGCGCTTACGATTTCTTCTCTTCGGTAGCTTTTTCGTCGCCCGCGTTGAGGTAATCGTAGCTGCCGTCGTGCCATTCGTAGAAGACGTAGCCCGGCAGCGACACGTCGCCCTTGTCGTCGAAGGAGAGCTCGCCGAGAACCGTGTCGAAGGTTCCGGTGTTCAGAGCCTCGTTGACTTCGTCATAATCGGCCGCGCCGGCCGTCTCGACTGCCTGAGCCCATGCCTGAATCGCGGCGTAGGTGTAGAGGACGTAACCTTCGGTCGGCTTGCCGGCATCTTCCAGCTTCTTCACGATCGGGGCGGCCGTCTCGCTCTTCCGCGGATCCGGCGAGAAGGTCATCATCGTGCCTTCGCCGGCATCGCCGGTGATCGCCCAGTATTCGTCGGTGACGAGGGCGTCGCCGGAGATCAGCTGCACATCCATGCCCTGATCCTTCATCTGGCGCGCCATCAGGCCGGCTTCGGTGTGATAGCCGCCGACATAGAGGACGCCGATGCCTTCCTGCTTCAGCTTGGAAACGAGGGCCGTGTAGTCCTTTTCACCGGCCGTGTAGGCCTCGTACATGTCGGCCTTCTTGCCGGCCGCTTCCATCGCCGCCTTGGTCTCGTCGGCGAGGCCCTTGCCGTAAGCCGTCTTGTCGTGGATGACGGCGACCTTCTTGTCCGGATAATGCTCGGCGATGAATTCGCCCGCGACCTTGCCCTGCTGGTCGTCACGGCCGCAGACGCGGTAGGTGCCGCCGTCCGGGTTCGGGCGCTCGTCCGTGAACGTCGGATTGGTCGAAGCCGGGGAAATCTGGACGATGCCTTCTTCCGCGTAAACTGCGGAAGCCGGGATCGACGATCCCGAGCAGAAATGGCCTGCTACGAAGACGACGCCCTTGCCGGCCATCTGGTTGGCGACGGCCACAGCCTGCTTCGGGTCGCAGGCGTCGTCGCCGATTTCAAGAACGAGTTTCTCGCCGAGGACGCCGCCCTTCTCGTTGATGTCTTCCACCGCCTGCTGGGCGCCAGCCTTCATCTGCTCGCCGAAAGAGGCGTACTGGCCGGTCATCGGCCCGACCGTGGCGATCGTGATGTCGGCCCATGCCGCACCCGTCATTGCGAAGCTCAAAGCGACGCCTGCCAACATTGCTTTTTTCAATGGATTCTCCCTCTTTCTTAGATGGCACCATGATCTAAAAGACCCGCGGTGCCCGTGCGGGTGATTGAGGCGAACCTCAATTGTCTCGATCTAAGCCCATTCTCCTCCCGGATGGTACGGCTTTTGCTGACATCCGGATCTATGCCTAGACCTTGCGTTTCCAGCCAAACGGCCCTGAACGGTGGTAAAGGAAACTATACTGCTCGCTCATCTGGTGCGAGCGATTCATCTGCCGGGCCGCGGCTGCAATCAGCATCAATGCGATGAAGTCGACGACATAATAGTGAAGACCCGTCGCAAAGCCTGCGGGCGGCAAGAGAAACGTGCCGTTGAACAGGCTATAATGGATGAAGCGTACAGCGAGAGACAGAAGCGCGATATAGACGGCAAGACGCAGCCAGGAGCCCCAGGTGAGCGCGACGGCACGCCCTGTCATCCAGGCCGCGAGCCCGCCGAGCACGAGCGTGACGAGCGCGAATTCCGTGAGCGAAACTTCCCAGATCAGGTTCATTCGGCCGCCTCTTTTCTGCCGCCCTCGAGATAGGCTGCCCGAACTTCCGGCCTTGCCAGAAGCTCTACCCCCGTGCCCGACATCGTGATCTGTCCGTTGACCATGACATAGCCGCGATGGGCGAGGCGGAGGGCGTGAAACGCGTTCTGCTCGACGAGGAACACGGTCAGGCCCTCTTCTCGGTTCAGCTCCTTGATGACTTCGAAGATCTGTTTGACCACCATCGGCGCGAGGCCGAGGGAGGGTTCGTCGAGAAGCAGCAGGCGAGGCCGGCTCATCAAGGCGCGACCGATCGCGAGCATCTGCTGCTCGCCGCCCGACAACGTTCCCCCGCGCTGATGCTGACGCTCTTTGAGGCGCGGGAAAAGGTCGAACACCCGCTGAAGATCGGCATCGAAGCTCGCGCCGTCGGTGACGAGAGCGCCCATCTGCAGGTTCTCCATCACCGTCATGCGCGGGAAGATGCGGCGCCCTTCCGGAGACTGTGCGATGGAGCGCTGCATGATGTCATGCGTCGGCAGATGGGTGATGTCCTCGCCATCATAGACGATGCGTCCCTTGCGGGCCTGCGGGTTGCCGCAGATCGTCATCATCAAGGTGGACTTGCCGGCGCCGTTGGCTCCGATGAGGGTGACGATCTCGCCTTCGAAGACGGCGATATCGACGCCGCGCAGGGCGATGATGTTGCCGTAATAGGTCTCGACGCCTTCAACGGCGAGAAGCGGATTTTGGCCCGTCATGGCTTCGTCTCCTGCTCGCCTGCGGGCTCTCCGGCAGACGCCGCCTGTCCGGCCGCTGCTGCGGCTGCCGCTTCGGCTTCCGCCTCGGCGACCTCCTCGTCCTCGACGCCGAGATAGGCGGCGATCACCGAAGGATCGTTTCTGACGTAATCGGCCGAGCCGTCGGAAATCTTCTCGCCGTAATCGAGCACGACGACATGGTCGGAAATCTCCATCACCACGCCCATATCGTGTTCGATCAGGAGCACGGAGGTGCCGGCTTCCGATCGAATGAACTGAAGAAGCTCGTTGAGCTCGCTCGATTCGCGCGGGTTCAGTCCCGCCGCCGGTTCGTCGAGGCAGAGAAGCTGCGGGTCGGTGCACATTGCACGGGCGATCTCAAGCCGGCGCTGGTCGCCATAGGGCAGGGCGGCCGCGGGTTCGTCGGCGCGCTCCTTCAGGCGAATGTGCTCCAGCCAATAGACGGCCTTGTCGATCGACTTCTGCCTTGCCTTACGGAACCCCGGCAGGTTGAAGATCCCGCCGATGGTGAATCCCGAGGCGGCCATCAGCGCGTTGTGCTGGGCGACGAGCAGATTTTCCAGAACCGTCATGCCGCCGAAGAGGCGGATGTTCTGGAAGGTGCGGGCGACCTTTGCATCGCGTGAAATGCAGAAGTCCGGCATCCGCTCCAGCAGGAAGATCGCTCCCTCGGCGGTGCTCATCGATTGCTCACCGCTTTCCGTCAGCTTGCGGACCTCCGCGTCGGAGATGGTGCTGCCGTGGCGCATGATGATGCGCCCTTCGGTCGGTTTGTAGAACCCGGTGACGCAGTTGAAGACCGTCGTCTTGCCGGCACCGTTTGGTCCGATGAGGGCGGTGATATCGCCCCGACCGACATTGAAGGAGAGATCGTCGACGGCCACGAGGCCACCGAAGCGCATGGTCAGGTTTTCGACCGTGAGAACCGGGTTGTCGTCCCAGCGTCCCGGCTCGCTGACATTGTCTTTGAGTGCTGCAGACATCAGTGGCCCTCACCTTGAGAGACCATATCGGCGCTGATCGTCTGACGTTCCTTCAAAATGGCGGATGGCTCGCGCGTGGCGATGAGGCCGCGGGGACGCCAGACCATGATGATCACCATCAGAAGACCGAAGATCAGCATGCGGTATTCGGCGAAATCACGGAAGAGCTCGAAGCCGCCGATCATGACGATCGAGGCGATGACGACGCCCATCTGCGAACCGAGCCCGCCCAGCACGACGATCGCCAGGATCAGTGCCGATTCCATGAAGGTGAAGCTTTCCGGCGAAATGAAGCCCTGACGCGTGGCGAAGAAGGCGCCGGCGAAGCCACCGAACATGGCGCCGATGGCGAAGGCCGTCAGCTTCGTATTGGTGGTGTTGATGCCAAGCGACCGGCAAGCGATCTCGTCTTCACGCAGCGCTTCCCAGGCGCGTCCCAGCGGCAGTTTGCGGAGCCTGAGCGTCACCAGGTTGGTGATCATGGCGAGCGCCAGGATGATGTAGAAGAAGTAGGCCTGCTTGTAGGCGGAATCGTAGCCGATCCCGAGAAGGCCGGGCAGGTTTTCCGCGCCCCGCTTGAATTCCAGCCCGAAGAATGTCGGATCGGGAATGCCGGAAATGCCGTTCGGCCCGCCGGTGAACGTATACCAGTTCAAGAGCACGACGCGGATGATCTCACCGAACGCGAGTGTGACGATGGCGAGATAATCGCCTCGAAGCCGCAGCACCGGGAAGCCGAGAATGAGGCCCCAGCAGGCCGCCAGGATGCCCGCGATCGGAAGAGCGAACCAGAAGCCGACTTCGAAGAACTGGGCGAAGAGGGCGAACGAATAGGCGCCCACCGCATAGAAGGCGACGTAGCCGAGATCGAGGAGGCCCGCGAGGCCCACCACGATGTTCAGCCCCCAGCCGAGCATGATGTAGGTGAGAACGAGCACGCCCAGATCGATGAATTGCTTATCCTTCATCGGGAAGAGGGCGAGGATGATGACCGGATAAAGGACCGCCGCGACCAGTGCCACGACGCCGACCGACTTCGAATGGCGCGCGAAATGCTCAGATAACGGTGTGCCTTCGCCGGAGCCGAAGGCGCGCAGAAGAAGCGGCCTCGTTCCGGCCTTGGTGGCCGGCCGCCACAGCAGAATGCGAAAGAGGAGACGGCCGACGAAGACGACGACGATGGCGGTGCCGAAGGCTTGCCAGCGGGTCGACAGGTCCAGTCCACCGATCGCGATGTCGGTGCGGAAGCCGATGAAAAAGAGGAAGAGAGCTGCTGCGATCGCGGCGGCGATGGCGGCATCCTTCAAAGCAGCGGCGATTGCGGAAAGACGCTGCGGTTCTTCGACGAAGGGGGGCTCGCCGGCATAGCCGGCGACGCGCTGTTCCCACTCCACCAAGGCGCCTGGCGCCTGCTGTTCGTCGGCGCTGCCTGCCTGGTTTATGTTGGACATGTCAGACTTTCTCGACTTCCGGTTTGCCGAGGAGCCCGGAGGGCAGGAAGATGAGCGTGATCGCCAGGATCGAGAACGCCGCCACGTCCTTGTACTCCACCGAGAAGTATCCGGACCAGAAGGTCTCGATGAGACCGATGGCGAGGCCTCCGAGCATGGCGCCCGGCAGGGAGCCGATGCCGCCCAGAACCGCCGCTGTGAAGGCTTTCACGCCGGCGATGAAGCCGATGTAGAAGTCGATCACGCCGTAGTAGAGCAGGAACATGACGCCTGCGACGGCCGCAAGTGCGGCGCCCATGACGAAGGTCAAAGAGATCGTCCGGTCGACGTTGACGCCGAGCAGCGAGGCCATCTTGGCATCCTGCTCGCAAGCCCGCTGAGCCCGTCCGAGCGAGGTCTTGGAGATCAGCATCGAGAAGCCGGCCATCAAGACGACGGTCGTGACGATGATGATGATCTGCATGTAGGAGAGCTGCACCACGATGTTGCCGGCTTCCGCATCACCCTGCATCAGGGTGACGCCTCCGGTGATCTGCGGCGGCAGCGGCTTGACGCGCGCGCCCTGCGTCAGCTGCACGAAGTTCTGCAGCGTGATCGACATGCCGATGGCGGTGATGAGCGGCGCCAGGCGGAAGGAACCGCGAAGCGGCCGGTAGGCCAGGCGCTCGACTGTCCATCCCCAGACGGAGGTGAAGATCATCGCGATGATGAGGACTGCAAGCAGGATGAGCGGCAGTGCCGTCACTCCGATTGCGAGCATAATCAAGAAAACAGTGAGAGCGATGAAGGCGCTCACCATAAAAATATCGCCATGGGCGAAATTGATCATGCCGATGATGCCGTAGACCATCGTATAGCCGATGGCGATAAGGCCGTAGATCGAACCGAGCGTGACGCCGTTGATCAGCTGCTGAACGAAATATTCCATCGTTCTTTAATTGTACCCCTCTTATGGCCATTATTTTATTATTGGCACACGATCGAGTGCGGAACACTCGAACGCCAAAGAGGTCAATCGTTTAGCAAGCCGTCACACTGTGCACAATATGTGGCTGTGGACGGTGTGACGGTTTCGACGAAAGTCTGAAATATTCACATCACGGAAGACGAACGGCGAGACCTGCGCGAACCGTGTCTACAGAGGGTTCGAAGCTCGCCGCACCTGCAACGACGTCGCCGGTCACGTCTTCGAATTCGTCGTGGAGATACTCGAGCCGCCCAAACACGTGATCGGTAATCGCAACGTCGACGCCAGCACCGACCGTCCAGCCCTTCGCGGGCTCGACATTGAGCGAAGAGGTGCCTTCCTGCTGGAAGTGGACTTGCGTGATGGCGAAACCGCCCGCGAGGTAGGGCAGGAACCGGTCCCAGGCGTAGCCGATACGGCCACGCACATGCGCATCCCACATCGGCTCCTTATCGAGCCTCACGCCCGCGATGGTCGAGGTCGATTCGCCCTGGCGGAGGCTGAGATCTGCATCGAGGCCCGTGACGACATTGCCGAACTGGTAGTTCGCACCAAGGAACATGCCCGTGCCGAAGCTTCCGTCGCTCGCATCATCGCTGCCCAGGCCGGCGATCTCTGCGTCGTCCTGGAGCATCGATGCGCTGACCATCGCACCGCCGTAAAAGCCCGACCAGGTGTTTCCGGGCTTCGTCAGGAAGCTTTCGGGATAGTCCTTAAAGCCGTTGCCGAGAGCGAAGATGATGGCGCCACGAAACTGCTGGGCCTCCGGCTCGAACTTCGTCGAGCCGCCGCTGAACACGTAATCCTCGGCGCCGAAGCGGGTGTAGAGGTATTCTGCGCGCACGCGGATCGGATAGTAGACCGCAACTTCGAGACCGGCGCCGACCGACCAGCCGAGATGGCGGGTCACATCGCCCTGGGTCATCGGCGCGAGCGAATGGCCATGGATCTCGGCCACGCGGCCGCCGGCCATGACGTACGGCATGAAGCGGCCCCACGTATAGCCGAGGCGCCCATAGACGCCGGCATCCCAGATGTAATCGCTGCCCACTGAGACGGACGCATTTTCCGTCTTGGTCTCGTGGATGGTGATGTCACCTTCCAGGCCGAGGACGATATTGCCGAAGAGCCAGTTGTAGCCGCGCAGTCCGCCGCCGGAGAAACCGCCATGGTCGCTCATGGAGAAGTCGGTGCCCGCGGGGGTCCGACCGTCGATATTGTCCGACGACCAGCCGAAATGCATGCCGGTGTAGAAGCCCTCCCATTGCGACACGGACACCGGAGATGTGACCGGAACATAGGGTGCGGGCGCTTCTGGAAGATCGGCGGCGAGAGCGGGGCTTGCGAGGACGACCATGCCGAAGACGGCTGTTCCAAGACCACGCATCCAAATCACCTCGAGCTTCCGCGAATGTCGCAATGGAGGGCAGCTATCTCCCCGAAATGCCAGGCGTCAATTGAGCGGACCTGCCAGGGCACAGTTCACGAAACGGTGTTGCCGATCGGCCATAGAAACCGGGGAGGCCGGTCGATGAATGTTTCGGGCGGGTCCTCGGCGCTGGTCCTCAGGGCTGGGAGGTGCGTGCGGTCTTCTCAGCCCCGAGGTCGGAGCGCCCGCATTCGTGGAGGCCTTCGATCAGTTTCCGCGCAGATACGAGAAGACAGCGCGGTTGAATTCCGCTGGCGCTTCGACGGCCGACAGATGCGCTGCGTGCACGATTTCCTTGCGAGCGCCTGCGATGTTGTCGGCAATAAGTTCGCCGTCCTGCGGAGGTGTCGAGGGATCACTGTCGCCGATGAGGATGAGAACGTCCGCCTCGATCGCGGACAGGGTGGGACGCAGATCCATGTCGCGGATCGCGGCGCAGCAGCCGGCATAGCCATCGGGTTCGGTTGCCCGGATCTGTTCCGCGATACGCTCCACTTCATCCGGACAGTCGCGCCGGAAGGCGGCCGTGAACCAGCGTTCGGTGACACCGTCGACCAGGGCTTCCATGCCGTTGTCGGTGACGGCCTTGATGCGCGCGTTCCAGAGGTCGGCCGGCGGCATATGGGCGGAGGTGTTGCACAAAGCGAGTTTGCCAAATCGCGCCGGATGATCGCGCGCCAGGACGATGCCGGTCATACCGCCCATCGAGAGGCCGCAGAAATCGGTCTTGTCGATCTTCAAAAAGTCCAAGAGCTCGACGACGTCCTGGCCGAGGCGTTCCATGGAGAAGGCGTCTGCCGGGACGGGAGAGCGGCCGTGACCGCGCTGGTCGTAGCGGATGACCCGAAAACTGGTCTCCGCCTCGTCGACCTGGGCGTCCCACATGGCGAGGTTGGTGCCGAGCGAATTGGAAAAGACGAGGGGCGGCGCCGAGCGGTTGCCGGCTTCCTCATACCAGATGCGGGCTCCATCGCTTAACTCACAAAACGGCATTCGGATTCTCCTTTGCGCGATTGTCGTGGAACGAGAGGGGTTTGGCGGGCAGGTCTGAGAGTTTGATTCCGCTTTCAGCCGCCGGCGAAACGATTCCTCTCGTCGCTCGGGCCGGTCGCAGACTTAGGCTTCGCCTGCGGCAGAGGAAAGGCGGCTGGGGCGTTTTCATCAGGCGGATGGTCTGGTGAGCGGCTTGATCTATACTGATAGCGAGAGCCCAAGCCGATAGGAGCCCCATGTCCGTCCGACCCTTGCCGCAATCGATCGACGAGACGCTCCAGCTTTTGAACGGTGCCGGATATGTCGCCGACCGCTCGCTCGCGACCGTCCTCTTCCTGTCTCTCAAGATGGGCCGGCCTCTTTTCCTGGAGGGGGAGGCAGGCGTCGGCAAAACGGAAATCGCCAAGGTCTTGTCGCAGACGCTCGATCGCCGCCTGATCCGACTGCAATGCTATGAAGGCCTCGATGTCGCGAGCGCCGTCTACGAGTGGAACTACACGGCGCAGATGATCGAGATCAGGCTCGCGGAGGCCGCCGGCGACAGCGACCGGCGGATGCTTGCCGAGGATGTGTTCTCCGAGCGGTTTCTCATCAAGCGTCCGGTCCTGCAGGCGTTAGAACCGGATCTGAACGGGCCGCCGATTTTTCTCATCGACGAACTCGACCGTGCCGACGAGGCATTCGAAGCCTTTCTCCTGGAAGTTCTGTCCGACAATCAGGTCACGATCCCCGAGATCGGGACGATCCGCGCACCCGAACCGCCGGTCGTCGTCGTCACCACCAACCGCACACGTGAGATCCACGACGCTTTGAAGCGGCGCTGCCTTTATCATTGGGTCGATTATCCGGACGCCGAGCGGGAATTGCGCATCGTCAACGAGCGCGTGCCGGGCGTTCGCGAGCGGCTTGCCCGCGAGGTCGTCGGCTTCGTTCAGCGGCTGCGTCGGGAAGATCTGTTCAAGAAGCCGGGGGTGGCGGAGACGCTCGATTGGGCGAGTGCGCTCACCGAGCTCGATATGGTGGCGCTCGATCCGGAGATGATTTCCGATACGCTTGGCGTGCTTCTCAAATACCAGGACGATATCGGCCGGATCGAGGGAAGCCGCTCGAAGCAGCTTCTGGACGAGGCGCGGGCCGAGCTCGCCGCTGCCGAGTGAGGGACGGGTAGCGCCGTGACGGAGACAGGCGGCAAGATCGCCGACAACATCGTCTATTTCGCACGGGCGCTGCGGCGCGCGGGCCTGCCGGTCGGCCCCGCCGCGGTCGTCGATGCGATCCGTGCGGTCGAGGTCGCGGGCATTTCTTCGCGCGACGACTTTTATTGGACCCTGCATGCGGTTTTCGTGAACAAGCGTGCCGATCGCCCGGTCTTCCATGAAGCGTTCGAGCTTTTCTGGCGCGAGCGCGGGCTCGTGGAGAAGATGCTCGAGCTCTTGTCGCCGGTGGCCCCGCCACGGCCCGCGGAGACCGAAAAGCCGAAGCCTGGGCAGCAGCGCGTCGAGGAGGCGATGCAGGCGCTGAAAGAGCGTCGCGAGGAAGAGGTCTTTCCCGAAATCGAGATCGATGCACGCATGACGGTGAGCGAGAAGGAGATTTTGCGCCGCAAGGATTTCGCGCAGATGAGCGCCGAGGAGATCGCCTCCGCGATGCGTGCGCTCGCCTCTCTGCAGTTTCCCGACGATCAGATCGTAACCCGGCGGCTTGTCGCTGCGACACGGGGCAAGGTCGATCCGCGCCGCACGGTCCGTGCCACCATGCGCTCGGCGGGCGATCTGATCCTGCCGCAGGCGCGCAAGCGCAAGGTGCAGGAGCCGCCGCTCGTGGCGCTTGCCGACATTTCCGGTTCGATGAGCGAATACTCCCGTGTGATGCTGCATTTCCTGCATGCGCTGTCGTCGCGCCGGAAGGTTCACTCGTTCCTCTTCGGCACACGGCTCAGCAACGTGACGCGGCAGCTGCGCTACAAGGATCCCGACGAGGCGCTTGCGGGCTGCTCCGACGCGGTCGTCGACTGGTCGGGCGGCACGCGCATCGCCGATGCGTTGCACGTCTTCAACCGCGACTGGTCCAGGCGGGTGCTGGGGCAGGGCGCGACGGTGCTTTTGATCACCGATGGGCTGGAGCGCGAAGAGGGGGCGGATCTCGCGGCGGAGGCTGCGAGGCTCGGCCGCTCCTGCCGTCGTCTGATCTGGCTCAATCCGCTCCTGCGTTTTGAGCAATTCGAGGCCAAGGCCCGTGGCATTCGAGCGATCCTGCCCCATGTCGATGACTTTCGGCCGGTGCATTCGTTGGAGGCGATTGAGGATCTGGTGAAGGCCTTGTCGACACCGGCCAAGAGGCCGCGCCCGGCATTGAGCCGAGCCGCCTGAGGGAGAGGACCATGGCAGAGATGTTGGAACACGACGCGCTTGCCACAGCTGAAGCCTGGCGCGCGGCCGGACGGAAGGTGGCGCTCGCCACCGTCGTCGAGACCTGGGGTTCGGCGCCGCGGCCTGTCGGCAGTCACCTCGTCATCGACGAAGAGGGCAATTTCGAAGGCTCGGTTTCGGGAGGTTGCGTCGAAGGCGCCGTCGTCGGCGAAGCGCTCGAGCTTCTGGAGAGCGGGGCGACGAAAATGCTCGAATTCGGCGTCGCCGATGAGACGGCCTGGCGGGTCGGTCTCTCCTGCGGAGGCCGCATCCGCGTCTTCGTCGAACCGGTGGCGTGATGGAGCTGTCGCTTCTCAAGGCGCTCAACGAAGAGCGCGCAGCCCGCCGCGCCGCCATCCTCGTCACCGACACGGCAAGCGGCGAGGCACGTCTCGTCAAAGAGAGCGAGGCTGCGGGAGATCCGCTCGCGGGGGAGATTTCACGGCGTCTTCGCTCCGGCCGATCCGGGATGCTGGAGGATGGCCGGACTTTTCTGACCGTCGCGGTGCCGCCACCACGGCTCGTCGCGATCGGGGCCGTGCATATCAGCCAGGCCCTGGCACCGATGGCGAAACTTGCGGGCCTCGACGTCACGATCATCGATCCGCGCACGGCCTTTGCGACGGAAGAGCGGTTCCCGGGTGTTTCGCTCATCGCGGAATGGCCTGAAGAGGCGCTCAAGAAGATCCCCTTCGATGCCTATACGGCGGTCGCGGCGCTCACCCATGATCCGAAGATCGACGATTTCCCGCTGCGGGAGGCGCTCGCCGCCGGCTGTTTCTATGTCGGGGCTCTCGGCAGCCGGAAGACGCACGGCAAGCGTGTGGAGCGGCTTCTCGAAGCCGGTGTCGGCTCAGCCGATGTCGAGCGGATTCATGCGCCGATCGGTCTCGACATCGCTGCGGCCTCGCCGGCCGAAATCGCCGTCGCCGTTCTTGCGGAAGTGATCGCGGCGCTCCGCAAGGGCCCGTCGATGGTACGTGAGGCCGCTTGAAGTTCGGCCCGATTGCGGTCGCAGAGGCCGAAGGTGCCATCCTGGCCCATAAGGTCCGGGCCGGCGATCTGTCGCTGAAGAAGGGCGCGCGGTTGAGTGCCGAGGACGTTGCGCGGCTTCAAGCTGCCGGGATCTCTGAGGTCATTGCGGCGCGGCTCGATGCCGGCGACGTCCATGAAGATCAGGCCGCCGAACGCATCGCCCGCGCGATTGCCGGCAGGCATCTCCGCATCGAGGCACCGTTCACAGGGCGCTGCAATCTTCACGCCGAAGTCTCTGGAGTCTTTAGAGTCGACAAAGATCTGATCGACGCCCTCAACCGGATCGATCCGGGGCTGACGGTGGCAACGCTTGCGCCGTTCGAAGTGGTCGAAGCGGGCCGCATGATCGCGACGGTGAAGATCATCCCTTTCGCACTCTCCGAGGCGGTTCTCGAGACGGCCGAGAGGCTTCTCGCGAGCCATGAACCGCCCTTATCCGTGGCGGCGTTCCGTCCTTGCCGGGTCAGCCTCGTGTCGACATGCCTGCCGTCGACGCAGGCGAAGATGCTCGACAAGACGCGGCGCGTGCTGGAAGCCCGGCTCGAGAAGGCGGGGGCGAGCCTCACCGACGAGACGCGCGTCGCGCATGTGACCCAGGCGTTGGCGGAGGCGTTGCGGCAGCCGGCGTCGGAAGGTGCGGATATGATCGTCGTCTTCGGGGCTTCCGCGATCACCGATCAGGACGACATCATCCCGGCTGCGCTCCGCATGGCCGGCGGTCGCGTTTTGCATTTCGGCATGCCGGTTGATCCAGGCAATCTTCTCCTCATTGGCGAGCTTGGCGGCCGCCCGGTGATCGGGGCTCCCGGTTGCGCCCGCAGCCCGAAGGAGAACGGATTCGACTTTGTGGTGAATCGCTTCCTGGCGGGACTTGAGGTCAAGCCTGAAGACATCATGGGGATGGGCGTCGGGGGTCTGTTGTCGGAGATCGTATCGCGGCCGCAACCTCGTCAGCCGTCCGAGGGGGATGGCGGTGTGGCCGCCATTGTGCTTGCGGCCGGGCGTTCGCGGCGTATGGGCGGTCCGAACAAGCTTCTCGCCCGGTTCGACGACGTGCCTCTCGTGCGTCGCACGGTGGAGACGGTCACATCGTCCGGCGTCTCGGAGGTCGTGGTGGTCACCGGCCATATGCGCGAGGCGGTGGAAGAGGCGCTGGAAGGAAGCGGAGCGCGCCTCGTTCACAATCCCGATTTTGCCGAAGGGCTCGCAAGCTCTCTGCGGGTCGGGTTGCGCGCCTTACCTGAGGGCGTGTCGGGTGCGCTCATCGTCCTTGCCGATATGCCGGGGCTGACACGCGAAGCGATTGGCCAGATGCTCGCCGCCTTCGAGCCCGACGCCAGCCGCAGCATCGTGCTTGCGACCGCGTCGGGAAAACGCGGCAATCCGGTTCTGTGGGCGCGCCGCTATTTTGACGAGTTGTTGCAGGTGAGCGGTGACACCGGCGGTCGGCATGTGATCGGGCTTTATCCCGACGACGTCTTTGAGGTCGAGATCGGCGCGGCCGCGCGGCTCGACGTCGACACGCCCGAGGCACTTGAGGCTGCCGGTGGCGTGATCGATCCGGCACGCGAAGGTTGATCCTGGTCATGGCGCGGTTCGGAGCTGCGACTATCGTGCGCTCATGAGGGGATCGATCGCATTGGCGGGCCTGCTTCTGCTGGCAACGGCGCAGGGCGCTGCGGGCCAGAACATCGCCCGCGGCGAAGCGCTGGCCGAAGAGTATTGCTCTCGCTGTCACGCCGTCGGATCGACGGGCACGAGCCCGATGCCGCCCGCACCAGCCTTCCGCGATCTGTCCGAGCGCTATCCGATCGACACATTATGGGAAGCGCTTGCCGAGGGTATCGTGACCGGCCACCCGGCCATGCCGGAATTCCGCTGGCCGCCCGCCGATATCGACGACATTCTTGGCTATATCACCTCGATCCAGCCGTCGGAGGACGGTCCGGCTGCTGGCAGCACTCCTGAGTGAAAGCTGCTAAGCCATTGTTCGATATCATGATTTCGACCAAGGGCTAGTAGACTTTTAATCTATGAGACGCAATCATTGCACCTCCTGACCCAGGAGGAGAGCATGCAGCAAAGTCGCGAGGAGAGTGATCTCGGCCTTCAGCTCGCCGGTTACGGCCTGACCACCGCCAACGTTCTCTACTACATGCCGGAGCGCCCGAAGCTCATTCAAAGCTTCGTCTGGCAGTTCTACGATGTGGCACCTGACCATCCGCGGCTGGAGCGCTTCCTCGACTACTGGCGCCGCGAGATCGATGCGGCCATCCATTCGGTTGAGATTGCCCATGAGCGTCTGATCAAGCCCTCGGAATGGCGTCTCGCGACCTTCGAAGGGCGGCTCAACTAATCTCGAAAGGGATTGTGGGGCACGCGGCGCTCCCTTGACTTTCCAGTGGCTGGAACCCTTATCCAGCAGGAAAGCGTGGGAGTTGGCGCATGAATATCGGCGATGCGGCGCAGGCCTCCGGCCTGCCCCCCAAAACGATCCGCTATTACGAGGATATCGGGCTCGTACAGCCGGACCGGCGCGGCAACAATTACCGCGACTATTCCGATACCCACGTCCACAATCTGCAATTCCTGGCGCGCGCCCGCTCTCTGGGGTTTTCCATCGAGCAATGCCGTCAGCTTCTGTCTCTCTACGGAGACCGCTGCCGGGCGAGTGGCGACGTGAAGGCGATTGCGATCCGCCATATCGGTGAGATCGAGCGCAAGATCGCCGAACTTCAGGCAATGCACGATACGCTGTCGAACCTCGTCGAGGCCTGCCATGGCGACCATCGGCCCGATTGCCCGATCCTGCAGGATCTGGCCGGGGACCGGACATGACGCCGAAGGCGGTTTCCTTTGTCGTTCTGAGCCTTGCGATCGCCGCTTTCCTGGCCATCCGGGCGTTCGTGGCGGGGGACGGTGATGTTCGGGTCGCGAACGTCAAAGTGCCGGAGCTTTCGTCCGACGCTGAGACGGGCAGGGCGCTTTTTGAGGAGAACTGCGTCGCCTGTCATGGCGAGAATGCCGCGGGGACAGAAGCCGGGCCACCGCTCGTGCATGCGGTCTACGCGCCTGAGCATCACAGCGATCAGGCGTTTCAGCTTGCCGTGGCCCGCGGCGTGACCGCGCATCATTGGAGCTTTGGTAACATGGCGCCGGTAGAAGGGCTGTCTCAGACGGAGGTGGAGAAGATCGCCGCCTATGTGCGCGAATTGCAGCGCGCGAACGGGATTTTGTGAGCGCCGACGACGCAGCCGTTACATCAGCCCCATGCCGCGAAAGCTCGCGTGTCCATCGCGGCCGATGATGATGTGATCGTGCACGGTCACCCCCAAAGGCTTGCCGACGTCGATGAGCGTCTTCGTCATCTGAATGTCGGCCCGAGACGGTGAGGGGTCGCCGGACGGGTGGTTGTGAACCAGAATGAGGGCGGTCGCCGAAAGTTCGAGGGCGCGACGCATCACTTCCCGGGGATACACCGGGGTGTGGTCGACCGTGCCCCTCTGCTGCACTTCGTCGGCGATGAGGGCATTCTTTTTGTCCAGAAAGAGGATGCGGAACTGCTCGCGATCCTCAAACGCCATCGCCGTGCGGCAATAGTCAAGAAGGGTCGACCAGGAGGCGAGAACCGGACGGCTTCTGACTTCGTGACGACCAAGACGTTCGGCGAAGGCGCGCATCAATTTCAGCTGCAGGATGACGGCGTCGCCGACGCCATCGATTTCTTTCAGGCGTGTCGGCGATGCCGCCAGAACTTCGCCGAGAGAACCAAAGGTGGCGAGCAGAGCCTTGGCGATCGGCTTCGTGTCGCGCCGGGGCAGGGCGCTGAAGAGAGCGAGCTCCAAAAGCTCGTAATCCGCCAGCGCGTCGGCTCCTGCCTCGCGAAAACGGTTGCGCAGACGGTCCCGGTGGCCGTGATAATGGACCTGGCCGGGGCCGGCTTCTTCGAAATCAAAGCCCACGGAGGTCTCAGGGCCGGCCGTAGCCGGCGGGTGACAGCGTGAAGATTTCCACCCCGTCCTCCGTAACGCCGACGGAATGCTCGTATTGTGCGGTGAGAGATCTGTCGCGCGTGACCGCCGTCCAGCCGTCGTTCAGGAGTTTGACGTGCGGACGGCCGAGATTGATCATCGGCTCGATCGTGAAGATCATCCCAGGTTCGAGCGCGAGCCCTTCGCCGGGACGCCCGTAATGCAGGATATTCGGCGGCTCGTGGAAGGCCAGCCCGACGCCGTGGCCGCAGAAATCGCGCACGACCGAACAGCGCTCGGCTTCCGCATAGCTTTGGATGGCGTGACCGATATCGCCGAGCGTCGCGCCGGGTTTCACCGCGTCGATCCCGCGCATCAGGCACTCATAGGTGACCTCCATCAGCCGTTCAGCCGCGCGCTTGATCTGGCCGACCGCGTACATGCGGCTTGAATCGCCGTGCCAGCCGTCGAGGATGAAGGTGACATCGATATTGGCGATGTCACCCTCTTTGAGCGGTTTATCGTTGGGAATGCCGTGGCAGACGACATGATTGAGCGAGATGCACGAGGCCTTGCGGTAGCCGCGATAATTGAGCGTTGCCGGGAGTGCATCATGCTGAAGCGCGAAATCATAAACGAAATCGTCGAGCTCTTGCGTCGTGACACCGGGTTTGACCCGCTCGGTCAATTCATCGAGGCAGGTGGCGACGAGCTGACCGGCCCGGCGCATGCCGACAAAACCTTCCTCGCCGTAGGTATGGATGGAGGCCTTTTCGCGCTGGCCTGAAAGTGCGTTCTGCATAGGATGAAACCGTCCTTATTCGGCGACAAGCTAGCCGATTGAGGCGCCCCTTTTAAAGGGGAGATGGAGTATTTCGCCTTCCATATGGGGAAGGGGCGGGCGGCAAGCCAGATTGGACTTGCCGGCGGCTACGACAAAGGGCACTCAGTCTCAATGAGCGAGATCGAAGCGACTATCGCACACCCGACCCTGGCCGCGCCTCGGGCAGCCATGCTGGTGATCGGCGACGAGATCCTGTCGGGGCGCACCAAGGACAAGAACATCGGCACGCTGGCCGATTTCTGCACCGACCTCGGGATCGATCTGGAGGAAGTGCGGATCGTCGGCGATCAGAAGCATGCGATCGTGGCGGCGCTGAAGGCGCTGTCGGCGGCGTATGACATCGTCTTCACCTCTGGCGGTATCGGGCCGACGCATGACGACATCACGGCGGATGCGGTTGCGAGCGCGTTCGATCGTCCGCTCATTCATCATCCCGAGGCGGTTCGGATCCTGCGGGAGCGGGCCGAGGCGCGCGGTTGGGAGCTCAACGAGGCGCGCCTCAGAATGGCGCGGACGCCGGAAGGCGCCGACCTCATCGCCAATGCGGTCTCGGGCGCGCCCGGCTTCAAGATCGGCAACGTCTATGTGATGGCGGGCGTGCCGGCCGTGATGGAGGCAATGCTTGCCGCCCTCGCGCCCACGCTGCCACATGCCGCGAAGATCATGTCTGTGACGATCGAGGCGGGACGCGGGGAAGGAGAGATCGCTGATTGGCTCTCCGACCTTCAGGACGAGCACCCGGAGGTGCGTTTCGGTTCCTACCCTTATCAGGACGGGAACCGCTTCACGACACGCATCGTGATCCGCTCGCGCGATGAAGAGGCGCTAAAAAAGGCGGCCGAGGCCGTGGAAAGCCGCCTGCAAAGCGGATAAGAGGCCGGAAAGAACGAGAGAGATATGGTGCAAGAAAAGGCCTTCCCGGTTTCCTGGGAGCAGTTTCATCGCGACGCGCGGGCGCTGACCTGGCGGCTCGCCGGCGCCGGCCCCTTCGAGGCAATCGTGTGCATCACGCGCGGCGGGCTCGTGCCAGCGGCCGTCGTGTCGCGCGAACTTGAAATCCGGCTGATCGAGACGGTCTGCGTCGCGTCCTATCACGACTACAAAACCCAGGGCACGACCGAGGTCCTGAAGCCGATTTCGGAACAGGTGCGCCATCTCGGCGGGGCAGGCGGCAAGGGCGTCCTCATCGTCGACGATCTCGTCGACACCGGAAAGACTGCGTCGATCGTGCGAGAAATGCTGCCGGATGCGCATTTCGCTACGGTCTATGCCAAGCCGAAGGGGCGCCCGCTGGTCGATACGTTCGTCACGGAAGTCTCCCAGGACACGTGGATTTATTTCCCGTGGGATCTCGGGCTGAGCTTCCAGCCGCCGATTTTCGGCGCGCCGAGCTGACGCCACGGGCGCAGGCGACATCTTGCTTCGGTATCAACCTATCCTGGCGATAACCGGCCTCCTTCTGGTGGCGCTCGGCGTGGTGATGATTCTGCCGGCCCTCGTCGATCTTTCGGCCGGCAATCCGGACTGGATGGTGTTTGCGCTCTCGGGCGTCGTGACGGCGCTCGTCGGCGCGGTCTTCGCCATTGCGGGGCGCGAGGACGAGCCGCTCGGGCTCAATCTCAAGCAGGCCTTCATTCTCACCACCGTTCTGTGGTTCGTGCTGCCGGGTTTTGCGGCCCTGCCGTTCCTCGGCCTCGATGTCGATTATGCCGATGCCTTCTTCGAGACGGTCTCCGGCATGACGACCACGGGTTCCACCGTCCTCACTGGCCTCGACAGTCTGCCGCCCGGCATTCATCTCTGGCGCTCGCTCCTGCAATGGATCGGTGGCGTCGGCATCGTCGTCATGGCCATCATCATGCTGCCGTTCCTGAAGGTCGGCGGTATGCAGCTCTTCCACGCGGAAAGCTCCGACCGTTCGGAGAAGGTGCTGGCAAAGTCGTTCGATCTCGCCGCCTGGATCGGCGGCATCTATGTCGGTCTGACGCTTCTCTGCGCGCTCGCCTATGCGGCCGGAGGCATGACCTTCTTCGATGCGATCTGCCATGCGATGACGACGCTCTCGACCGGCGGGTTTTCGACCCACGACGCGTCCTTCGGTTATTTCGGCGACAATCCGGAGCTTCTTTGGACGGGCAGCTTCTTCATGCTGGCGGGGGCCATGCCGTTCGTCGCTTATATCGGCGCGTTGCGTGGCCGCCCGTATGAGATCTTTCGCGATCCCCAGGTGCGGGCGCTGGTCGGTCTCCTGGTGATCGTGTGTACGGGCCTTGCGTTCCAATTGACGCTGACGGGCGAGTTCACGTTCGGCCAGGCTCTGCGGCACTCCACCTTCAACGTCGTTTCCGTGGTGACCACGACCGGCTATGCCTCGCTCGACTACACGCAGCTCGGCACCTTTTCGGTCGGCCTCTTCTTCGTGCTCACCTATGTGGGGGGCTGCACCGGGTCCACGGCCGGCGGCATCAAGATCTACCGTCTCGTTATCCTGTGGGAGATCATCCGGCGCCAGATCCGGCTTCTCGCCCATCCTTCGCGCGTCGATCCGCTGCGCTATGCCGGCCGTCGTATCCCGGCCGACGTTCCGCCCTCGGTTCTGGCTTTCCTGACGCTTTATGTCGGGACCACGGTGATCATCACGATGATTCTCGCGGCGCTCGGCCTCGACTTCGTCACCGCCATTTCCGCGGCGGTGACTGCGGTCGGCAATGTCGGTCCCGGGCTTGGCGAGATCGTGGGCCCGGCCGGCAATTTCGGGTCGCTTCCCGACGCCGCCAAGATCGCGCTCACTTTTGCAATGGTCCTCGGGCGGCTGGAGCTCTTCACGGTCCTGGTGCTTTTCGACCCGGCCTTCTGGCGCTGGTGAGACTCTTGCCGGTTGCTTCCGGCGTCGTGCGGCTTTTTAGAGCTTTGCAGCTTTGAGAACGTCGTTAATGCGGGTCTGCCAGCCAGGACCTGTGGCTTTGAACTTTTCGATCACCTCGGCATCCAGGCGAAGGGAAACCGCTTGCTTCGGATTCGTCTTTTTGGGGCGGCCTCCCACGTTCCTTTCCATTTTGGCGGCCAGATCGGGAAAGGCTTCGCGAAACGGCCTGGCCTCTCGGAAGTCTCCTTCGGTCAGTTCCGGATTGTCCGAGACCTCCTCCCAATCGTCGCGGCTGTATCCGCGGCCCGGTTCGAACGTCCTCTTTTTCTCATTGCGTTTCGTCATTCCAGCCTCTTCCTTTCGTTCCTCCTGGCAGGGCGCATGGATATGATCGACAGCCCTTCGGTCCCGAGGGTGGTGAAGATCACCGAGACGGTTCCGTCCGCGAGGCGCCCTATTGCCTGAAACCGGCCGCTTTCGCCGGCAGCACCAGCGCATTCAAAAAGAAGTCTTCATCCAAATCGGCGAAGTCCAACCCGTGCTTGTCGAGGTTCGCGAGCCGCTTTCGTTCATCCCAGACGATCATTTAGTTTTCGTATATACATAAATCTAAGGACCTACAAGCTTTACGTGTTTTCAGAGTTGGAGGTTGGGCTGACATTTGTCGTCGTTCAACGGGCCTGTCGCTGAGCTGATACGACTGCGGGTGGGGAGAAGCTCGCACATAATGCCGTATGCTGAGCTGCACACATCCGATTGACCGGGGATCGAAAAGCAGAGAGAAACCCTGGCACGCGGGCGTGGCGGAACAGGTAGACGCAAGGGACTTAAAATCCCTCGGTTGGAAAACCATGCGGGTTCGAGTCCCGCCGCCCGCACCATTCTGCCATGTCAGTTCTCTGCCGGGTCGTCTCCGAGCGGCGTCGTGCGTTGCAGACCAAGACGATGAGAGTTCGGCGCGCGCTGACATCGACGGCGTCAGGAGCTTTCTTCTCACACGATCCGAGCTTCGGACTTCGCTCCCCCTTGCTGGAAAGGGCCAGGGCCCGGGCCGCTCGATCTCAAGCCGTGATGTCGTAGAAGGCCAAAGAAAAACCCGCCGGCCGGAGCCGACGGGTCGTACTGTCTGAGTGAACGCTGGGTGCTTACTGCGCGCCTTCGTATTCCGGCGCGTCTTCCAGCTGATTCTCGGTGGCATTGATCGAATAGCGGGTTTCGCCGTTCGCATCCTTCTGGATGTTGAGCGTGTCATATTCGACCGCAACCGGCTTTTCGCCGATGCCGAGGAAGCCGCCGACATCGATGATCACGGCGCGGACATCGCCATTCTGGCCGACGATCACGTCATCGATATCACCGACGCTCTCATCGTTGCTGCCGTAGACGGTAGCGCCCATGATCTCGTCAGCACTCAATCCGCTGGGCTGCGCACCTCCGGCAGCGGACTTGCTCGAGCCCATGTCGGTCTGATCACGCGAAGCGGTGGTCATCGAGCCCGTGCCGGCATTGTCGTTGGTGCCCGATTTCGTCGTCTCGCTCTGGCTGTTCTGTGCCGTCTGCGAGCCCGTCGTATCGGCATTCATGTCGCTGGTGTTGCTGGCGACATCACCTTCCTGGCCGGCCATCTCCCACTTCGGAGCGTTCTCCAGCTCGGCGCGCGTCATCGGGATCGTGAGGCGCGGCTCATCCTCGTTCGATGCCTGGGTCATCTCGACCTTATCGAACTTGATGGCGACCGGCTTTTCGCCCACGCCGAGGAAACCGCCGACGTCGATCACGATCGAATCGATCTTGCCGTTGTCGGCGAGGATGACATCGTCGATCTCACCAACGCTCTGCTGCTGATCGTCCGGGTTTGCGGCGAGCTCCTGGTTCTGGCCAGTGTCGCTACCCGATGCCGAGCCGCCTGTCGCCGAGCGGTTCGTCGCCATCTGCTGATCGGTGCTGTCGCCGGACGTCGTGCCGCTCGTGCCCATGGCCGTCGTCTGGCCGGAGGCGTCGGTCTTCACCCGATCCTGCATGTCGGTCACAGGCTCGCCGCTTGCCATGGTGTCGTTCTGACCCATGGAGCCGCTGGCATGACCGCTGTCGGTGTTGTTCTGCATGGCTTGCTGCTGGCGCTGGCCTGCCTTGTCACCCATGGAGCCGGCGCCCGTCGCGTCCTGACCCGTTGCCGACGAATAGACTTCCCGTCCGAGCCAGTCACTCAGGCGGGTTTCGCCCTGCTCCGGCTGCGCAAATGCCGTCTGGCGGTCCTGACCACTCATCGCGCTGTTATTCGCGGCGCCGTCGCTGGTCGTCGTGGTGCTGGAGGCTGTCTGCTGCGACTGATCCTTCGTCATGGACCCGCTTGCAGCGCCAGCCGAAGAGGCGGTTGTCGCCGAGGCATCCGTAGAGCTCGCGCTGTCGTTGCCACCTTCTTTCTGCATCTGCGCATAGCTGCGCTGATTGTCATTCTCCTGGAATTCAGGAGCGTTCTTTAGCTCTTCTTCGGTGGCATCCACGACCAGGCGCATTTCGCCATTCTGGTCCTGCGTCACCTGGAACTGATCGTAATCGAGGGCGACTTCTTTTTCGCCGAGGCCCAGAAAGCCGCCGACGCCGATGATCGCTGCGGTGATATTGCCGTTCTCGTCGACGAGAAGATCGTCGATGTCGCCGACTTCTTCAGCGTCCGGTCCGGCCGAGGAGTAAACGGTCTGGCCCATCCAGGAGGAGGCGAGATCCTCGCCCTGCTTCTGCTGCGTCTTGACGCCCTCGGTGGTGGACTGAGCCTGCGTCGTCTCGTTCTGAGGGGCCGGCTGCGTCTGGGCGATCGCGCCGGTGGTCAACAGTGCGGCAATCGCCGTACTCGCCATCAATGTGCGGATCATGTAGTAATCTCCTTGCATCTCGGATGCTATTGAGGCCGCGCGGATGTGTGTGGAAGCCGTTCGCGCGGCCGTTACCACCCGACAACGTTAAGTGGTCGATCGGGTTCCGATTGCGGAGATGTATAACTCTCTGAAATGCTTAGGCGGTAAAAGAATATAGCCAGTCCTGGCGGCGCATCAAAACTTCGCCGGGGAGCGCCAGGAGCGCTGTGTTCCTGAGGCCCGCGACGAGACTGGGCATGGTGTAGATCTGGAGATTGCTCTCCGCCATGGATACAACCTTACGGACGCGTGTCTTGCGCGAAAGCTCGTAACGGGCGAGTTTTCCGGAAAGCGCTCCGTCGCCTGCGAGCTCGGCGGAAAGCGTCGCGGCATCCTCGATCCCCATCGCGCCTCCCTGGGCGGCCGTCGGCAGCATGGCATGGGCGGCATCGCCGAGGAGAACGGCACGCCCTTTTGTCCAGGCGAGGCTCGGGTCGACGGTCTGGAGCGGCCAGGGCAGCCATTTGTGGCGTAGGGTCTCGGAACCGAAAAACGTGGCGATCTCGGGCGCCGCATGGAAGAGCACGGGTCCCGATTGGCCGGTTGCTCTTTGCGGCTCGATTGCCACGATGTTGAGGCGTTCGCCCCGCCTGATCGGATAGTGAACGACGTGCCAGCCGGGGCCCATCCACAACGTGGTGCAGCTCGTGTCGAGCCAGTCGGGGGCGGCCGAAACGTCGATGCTCACACGCCAGGCGATATGGGTCGACGGGGCGGGGTCTGCCCCGGAGACGAGCTTTCGGCGGACGACCGAGCGAAGCCCGTCTGCACCAACGACGAGATCGGCGTGATGCTCGGCGCCGGCAGCCTCGAAGGCGACACCGCTTTCATGTGCGTCAAAAGCCTCCACGCCTGCGCCGAGATGAAGGCGCACCGCGGACTCTTTGCGAACCGCCTGCAAAAGGACGTCTTGCAGGTCAGCGCGATGGATCAGCCAGTAGGGCGCGCCGTATCGCGCCTGCGCCCATTCTCCCAAGGGGAGCGTTGCAAGCAGGTTGAGGCGCTGGCCGTTGCCGATCTGCAGCTTGTCAGGTGCGACGACGCATTTGCTCAGTTCCTCCCCGAGGCCGAGCGCGAGGAGAAGACGAGAGGCGTTTGGCGACAATTGGATGCCGGCGCCCACTTCCTCCAACGTTTCCGCACGCTCGAAGAGATCGAGCTCGAATCCCTTGCGCGCCAGCGAAAGCGCGAAAGTCAGGCCGGAGATGCCGGCCCCGATGACGGCGACGCGCATCCTATAAGGAAGGGCAGGGGCGGGCGCCCATGCTCCCCTCCATCCTCATTCCTGGTAAACGGCTTCGGTCGGACGCGCCTGCTTGGGGCTGAGCGAACGATCGAGCTTGTAGAGGGTCGAGCAATAGGGACAGACGATCTCGTGCTCGTCGCCCATGTCGAGGAAAACGTGCGGATGGTCGAACGGGGGCAGGGCACCGATGCACATGAATTCGCTGGCGCCCACCGAAATCGCCTCCACTCCGCCGGTATTATGAAAATGCGGAACCACGTTCTCCGCCATCGTCGCTCGTCCTGTCCGTTGTTGCTGGTTTGCGGAACATAGGCGTGCAGGGGCGGCGGGCCAATGTCAAAATTCCAGCTCGTCGAGGCGCCTGCTCCCGCTTCGCGTTGACCGTCTGCCGCATGAGGGGCTAAGCGGCGGCATGATCCATTCGCACGTCCATTCTTCTCATGCCCTCCTTTGAAACGTCAGACGGCGTCGCCATCGCCTATCTCGACCAGGGAGAGGGCGAACCGCTCCTCCTGATCCATGGCTTCGCGTCGAGCCACCGGGTCAACTGGCAGTCCACCGGCTGGGTGTCGGCCTTCAATGAGGCCGGATATCGCGTCATCGCGCCTGACAATCGCGGCCATGGCTGGTCCGACGCACCGCATTCGGCCGATGCCTACGGCATGGACCGGATGGGACGCGATATGCTGGAGCTTCTCGATCATCTCGGCCTCGAGCGAGCCCTCATGATGGGATATTCGATGGGCGCGCGGATCGCGGCGCATCTTGCCGTCGCTGCACCCGAGAAGGTTGAAGCCCTCATCATCGGTGGGCTCGGCGATCAGCTCGTCCAGGGTTTCGGCGAGGCTGATGACGTTGCAGCCGGCATGCGCGCCGCCTCCATGGACGAGGTCGTTGGCGAGACCGCAAAAGGATTTCGCGTCTTCGCCGAACAGACCGGTTCGGATCTCCTGGCGCTTGCCGCCTGTATGGAGGCCGGCCGCGAGAACCTTACTCCCGACATGCTCGGCAAGCTTACGATGCCGGTGCTCATCGTCGTGGGGTCCGAGGATGAGGTGGCCGGCGATCCGGAAGCGCTGGCAAAACTCATCCCGGGCGCCGAGACGGCGATCATCCCGCGGCGTGACCACATGCGCGCGGTTGGGGACAAGGCGACCAAGGCTGCCGTTCTGACGTTTTTGGACAGCCTGCGCAAAGCGGCCTAGCGGCATCTGAGAGTGGTGCGCGAAGGGTGCGAACCGGTGCCGATCATGTCAGCGAGCTGTTGACCCTGGGTCGCGCCGGCATATGCTGATTTTCATTGGAAGCTATATAACACGGTGCGTGGCCCGCGAGAGCGGTGGTGACGGCAGAGAGAGCCTGCATGATCTCTCTGGTAAACTGAGCGTGCCGCACCAGATATCCGGGCGCCGGAGAACCGGATCGTGACGCAGCGAGAGGAGCCGATATGGCTGTCGAACAAACCCGTCTGAGCTCGGGAGCCGAAACGGTCGATCCGGTCTGGGCGCAGCTTCGCCGCGAAGCCGAGGACATCGTCGCCCGCGAGACCGTGCTGGCCGCCTTCATCTATTCGACGATCTTGAACTATCCGCGGCTGGAGGATGCGGTCGCTCACCGTGTCGGCGACAGGCTGCGCCATCCCGGCATTTCGACGGGCCAGATCATCCGGTCCTTTGGCGAGATGTATGAGGATCAGCCGGAATTGTCGGAGGTTCTGCGCATCGATCTGATGGCCGTCTATGACCGCGATCCGGCTTGCGAGCGGCTGATCGAGCCGGTGCTCTATTTCAAGGGTTTCCACGCGATCCAGTCGCACCGGCTGGCGCATTGGCTTTGGCAGCAAGGTCACAAGGATTACGCGCTTTATCTGCAGAGCCGGGCTTCGGAAGTTTTCCAGGTCGATATTCATCCCGCCGTTCCTCTCGGGCGGGGGATCTTCATCGATCACGCGACGGGTATCGTGATCGGCTCCACGGCCGTGATCGAGGACGATGTCTCGATCCTCCAGAACGTGACGCTCGGTGGGACGGGAAAATCCTGTGGCGACCGCCATCCGAAGATTCGTCATGGCGTTCTCATCGGCGCCGGTGCGGAGGTCCTCGGCAATATCGAAATCGGCCATTGCTCGCGTGTGGCGGCCGGCTCGGTCGTGTTGAAACCGGTGCCGCCTATGGTCACGGTTGCGGGCGTGCCGGCACGAATCGTCGGAAAAGCGGGCCGCGACGAGCCCGGCCGATCCATGGATCAGCTCCTGCGCGAGGCGGAGCAGGGCAGCGACGACGTTTCCGGCTGAGCCGGTTGAGATCGGCTTCTCGTTATGTCAGGACGGGCCAAACCAAGTTAAAGGGTGTCGCGTTGAGCATCGACGAACTGAAAAAACTCCAGGCCTACCTGCAGAGGCTTTTCGACAACGAGAAGATCCAGGTGAAGGCTCGGCCGCGGAAAGACGATTCGGCGGAGGTGTTCGTCGGCGAGGAATTCGTCGGCCTCATTTTCCGGGACGATGAGGATGAGGATCTCTCCTACAATTTCTCGATGGCGATCCTGGATTTCGACCTGCGCGCCTGACGGCCGTCGAAGACGAATCTGACGTGAAAATGCGGGCGGTCGCGGCGAGCGGCCGCCCGTATCTTGTTGCGCCCACCTGAGACGGTTCCGTTTCCTTTCCTGCGATCGCGACGTGCACCTTGATGTGCTTCGCCGCCTTGCGTCGCAGGGAAGCAGGGCCTGAGATCGTGTGTCTCGGACTTGTGGTGGCGGGTCTGTGGAGTGCATGTTCGGGCACGGTGTTTCTCAGTTTTCTGGTGGCTGCCCGCCTATGAGCATTTATTGTCTGAAAGAACGGAAGCCTGACCTGCCCGAGAGCGGAGCCTATTGGATCGCGCCCGGCGCGAGCGTGATCGGCGACGTGAGAGTGGGTGAAGACGCAAGCGTGTGGTTCGGCGCCGTCCTGCGAGGCGACAACGAGCCGATCACCGTCGGCCCTCGCTCCAACGTTCAGGATCTCAGCGTCATCCACACCGATCCCGGGTTCCCCTGCACGATCGGTCGCGATTGCACGATCGGCCACCGCGCCATCCTGCACGGCTGCACGATCGGGGATTTTTCACTCGTCGGGATGGGCGCAATCGTTCTGAACGGCGCCAAGATCGGCCGTTTCTGTCTGATCGGCGCGGGTGCCCTCATCACCGAGGGCAAGGAGATCCCGGATTATTCGCTCGTCGTCGGTTCTCCGGGCAAAGTGGTGCGCACGCTCGACGAGGCCGCACAGGAGGGGCTGCGGGAATCGGCCGAAAGATACGTCGCCAACGGTCGACGCTTTCGGGAATCGCTCGGCGAAATATAGAGCGCTCGACAGTCTGGCGCCCGGAATTCGTCGGCTCGATAAAGCGCCGGCCGGCCTCCTTGCGGAGACCGGCCGCTGAGCCTGGTCGGGGACGGGAGAGTTTGGAGGCGACCAGGCTAGGTCACATTCAGCGCACGCGACCTGTGGCGTCGAGCGGCTGCCAGCGGGAATCGTCGATGGCGACCCACTTTTTCGGATCCGCGATGTCCTGCCGTTTTACGTAGCGGTAGCCGGTCTCGCTCCACAGGCGGATATCGGAGACCTTGTTGTCGAGCACGTAGTCGCCGCGATCGGTGCGCACCACGAGCACGGCATGGCCGGCGCCCACTTCGTCGAAAACGACGGCGACCAGGAGGTCGGAGGTGGGCCAGCCGCGCGCCACGAGCTGCTTGCGCTTCAGAAGCACGTAATCCTCGCAATCGCCGTAGCCCTGCGGGAGCGTCCAGACTTCTTCCTGCCCATAATATTCTTGGTCCGTCACGGCCTCGACCGTGTCGTTGACGTAATTGTTGACGCGTACGAGATCCTGCCAGCGTGACGGTGTCAGCTGCATGGGTGAGCGGCTGCCATGAACCTCGCATTCACCCGGAAACGATCTGCAGAAGGCACGATGTCCAATCGGTGGCGATGCATAACGGCCCGTGCGCATGACCGGTGCGCTGATGCTGCCCGTGATCCTGATGCCAAGACCGGAGCTTGTCTGCTGGGCCTGGACCTCCGCCGGGGCCGCCACAAAGACGGCGAGGGCGAAAGCTGCCCCAAGCATTGTTCCGGTCACTCTGTTCAACCGCATATCGCGATCCCCCGTTTTGGGAGACCGTATCCCCGGCCGCTTAGGCGCGGGCTAAGCGGTTCTTTCGGAGTTTCACGCTTTCGGCAAGCTCTTCTTTACGCTGCCTACCATTTGGTTGAAATCAGGAAGTTCTCCTGAAATTGTCGGCAAGTGTAAGGGCTTTTACATAAGAGTCGACTGTCGGTCTGGTTAAAAAGATGTTGTTATGACGGCCGGGAAAGAGTGCTGTCACATGCTTCCATCTGTGAAGAACTCTTCCTCGATAATCCGCTCGATCTCTTCTTCCGACATGATGCGCATAAACTCGATGGCGACGCCGTCGCTGAAATGGCGCACGACGCGGCCTCCAAGCCGGCCGAGGTTGACGCGAGAGCCGATCGGCGGGCGCTCTGAAATCGCCAACGCTGCGCCGGTCTTCGACATGTCGATGATCTTGCAATCGACCTGTTTGCCGCCCGGCAGGGTCACCCGTGTTTCCGTGGTGGCCGGCACACGCCGCACGGAGCGGCGGTCGTCGCGGACCTTGAGCACGTCTCGCCGTCCGAGCCAGGCGAGCGTGTTCGCGAGCTTTTCCCGTTTGCGCGCCGAGGCCGTGATCGTGATGGCGAAACCATTTTGCGTGTGACGCGTGATGATGCCTTCGATACGCCCAATCTGCTCGGCATAGATGATGATCTTCTCGCCGACATTCCCTTTGAGAGGACTGATGATCGCGGCCCCACCTGCGGACACGTTGCGCATCTCGCACGGGTTCTCTTGCTGATCCGCAAACATGCAGCGGCCGAGCAGGTTGACCTCGACGCGCTCATGCTGGCGACGATTGCGTTCGGGGTCCTCCACGGTGATCTCCACCGTCTCTTTGGGCGCATCAGTGTTTGTGGAAGCGATGGTCATTGCTCGTGAAACCAGGAGCCTGTGGCAAAACTATCATAGTGCAAGTTAACCATCTGTAAGCGTGTGTGGCAGAAAGAAACAGTGTTTTTCCAAGTCTTTTCCTTGCCCGGACGCTCTGTGATTGCGAAGGGGTGAGCCGTAATCCCCCGGATGCTCCACCTTTTCGCCTGTCTCCGAAGAAGCGACCCGCCCATGCAAGAACGAGAACGAGAGAGAATGTTCAACCTGCCGACGGTCCTCGTGTGGACGGTCGGTGTGCTGCTCATCGTGCATGTCATCCGCGCCCTGTTGCCTTATCAGAGCGACGTCGAGGTGCTCATGATGTTCGGCTTCGTGCCGGCACGCTATACGGGCGCGGCCTCATTCCTTCCTGGAGGGCTCGCGGCCTGCTTTTGGACGCCCCTCACTTATGGGCTGCTGCACGCCGACTGGCTGCATCTCGGCGTGAACGTTCTTTGGATGCTTAGCTTCGGGAGTGCCGTGGCGCGGCGTTTCGGGACTTCTCGCTTCCTCCTCCTGCTGCTGGTGGCGATCGCCGCGGGTGCTCTCGCCCAGTTTCTGGCGATGCCGGGGAATGAGACCCTCGTCATCGGAGCTTCCGCTGGTGTCTCTGGCATTACGGCTGCGGCCGCGCGTTTCGCCTTTGCGCCGGGCGGTCCTCTGGCGGGTGGAGGCGCGCGCCCGGAAGCCTACCTCGTGCCAGATCCGGGGCTGAGAGCGAGCCTTCTCAATCCATACTCCGCCTTCTTCATTTTGATGTGGTTCGGAATCAATCTCCTGTTTGGTGTCGGCGGGCAGATGCTCCCGGGCGTCGGGGGTGCGATCGCCTGGCAGGCTCATATCGGCGGATTTCTAGCGGGCCTTCTTCTTTTTCCCTTATTCGACCCGGTCGGACGCCAAACTCGTTCATAGGCTCCCGGGGATCTTGGTTCTTTGAGAAAACTCGATCTCAGAAGAGTTCAAACTTATGCCGTCTCGCCCTAGGATACTGATAAGCGGACGAAACAAACGTTCGCATTCGGGGAGGACTAGACATGCATGTACGGCAATTGCTGGAGAGCAAAGGCAATGACGTCGTGACGTGCCGGCCGCAGATGAGCCTGCACGAAGTCGCCGTCACGTTGTCAGAACATCGTATCGGCGCGGTCGTCGTGACCGAGGGCGCGGCCATAAAAGGTATTTTGTCGGAGCGCGACATCGTCTCTGCTGTCGCCCGCGAGGGGTCAGGGGCGCTCAGTCAGCCGGTGGCCAATTTTATGACGGCGCGCGTGCGGATCTGCCGGATGCATCATACGACCGACGATCTCATGGAAATGATGACCAATGAGCGGTTTCGTCATCTGCCCGTCGAGGAGGATGGCAAACTCGTTGGCATCATCTCGATCGGGGACGTGGTCAAACGTCGGATCGCCGAGGTGCAGAACGAAGCCGAAGCGATCCGGGAATACGTGACGCAGGGCTGACCGGAACGCCTAATCGCGCATGCGGAGGTGGAGTCCCTCGGGTGCTGCCTCCGCGACGCGGTAAAAGCAGTCTGTGCGACCGGTGTGGCAGGTTCTGGCGCGATCGGCGACGGCGACGCGCGCGAGAAGGCAATCCTGGTCGCAGTCGATCCTGAGCTCGATCAGCTTCTGGATGGCGCCGGACGTCTCGCCCTTCTTCCAGAGGGAGTTCCGAGACCGGCTGAAATAGTACACCTCGCCGGTGGCGAGCGTGAGATCGATAGCCTCGCGGTTCATCCACGCCATCATCAGGACATCGCCGCTTTCGGCATCCTGGGTGATGCAGGGCAGGAGGCCCGCTTCGTTGAAGCGGGGCCGGAAGTCCTGCGTCTCTTCGATGACGGCCTCGGGAGAGGCCGTTGCCTGATCGTCCTTCATCGACACCGGCGTCCGTGATCAGCGGCCTGTCGGGCGCACGAGGTTGAGGAATTTTTCGCGTTCGGCTGCCTCGTCATGGAAGAGGCCGGTGAAGCGCGACGTCATGGTGGACGAGCCCTGCTTCTGCACGCCACGCATCGACATGCACATATGCTCGGCTTCCACCATCACCGCGACGCCGCGCGGGCTCAGGGCGTTTTCGAGCGCATCGGTGATCTGGGCTGTCATCGTCTCCTGCGTCTGCAGGCGGCGCGCATAGGCTTCCACGACGCGGGCCATCTTCGAGAGGCCCACGACGCCGTCGTTCGGGTAATAGGCGATGTGCACATGCCCGAAGAAGGGGAGCATGTGATGCTCGCAATGCGAGTAGAAGGCGATGTCGCGAACCAGCACCATGTCGTGATAGCCGCCCACATCCTTGAAGGTGCGTGCGAGCAATGTCCCCGGATCCTGGGGGTAGCCGGCGTAAAGCTCCTCATAAGCCGAAACCACGCGCCGCGGCGTGTCGCGCAGACCCTCGCGGTCGGGGTCGTCCCCGAGCCAGGCGATCAGCGTTCGCACGGCAGCTTCTGCCTCCTCGCGGCTTGGCCTTCGACCCGCCACCGCGGCCGAGGAGAAGAGCTTCAACGTGCTGTCCATCTTGCGTCCTTTCGAGACGTGCCGGCCGCTCTCGGGTGGAGGTGTGACGCCGGCCTGTCGAACCTATATAAGGCGAAGTAATGATTTTGCCCAAGCTCGGCCACCCCCCGAGCGGAGTGACCTATGATCGACGACGTCTATAACGCCAAAATTCTGGAATTCGCAGGGAACATTCCCCGCATCGGACGGCTTGCCGATCCCGACGCGAGCGCCAAGGCGCATTCGCGCTTGTGCGGCTCGACGGTCACCGTCGATCTGAAGCTGCAGGATGGCCGGATCGCGGATTTCGCGCATGAAGTGAAGGCCTGCGCGCTCGGCCAGGCGTCTTCCTCCATCATGGCGCGGACGGTGATCGGTTCGACGCCCGACGAGCTGCGGCAGGTTCGTGAGGAGATGCGCGCCATGCTCAAGGAGAACGGGCCGTCGCCGCAAGGCCGCTGGGCCGATCTTCGTTTTCTCGAGCCGGTGCGCGATTATAAGGCGCGGCATGCCTCGACGATGCTGACATTCGACGCCGTCGTCGATGCGCTCGATCAGATCGAGGCGGCGGGTCACGCAGGTTCGTCCTCGTTCGAAAAGGGGCAGGGCCGGAAAGCGGCCGGCGCCGGTCAGGCCGCGTGACGCTATGGAGAGGGCCGAAGGATCAGAAGGCGGTCGGCTGAAGCCGCGGCGTTTCTCGCCCGTCGCCAGTGGTCTCCTCGGACTGATCAGGGTTTATCAGCTCTCGCTGTCCTCGATCATGGGCCGCACGTGCCGGCATTTGCCGAGTTGTTCGGACTATACGAGCGAGGCGATCCGCACCTTCGGCGCCTGGCCAGGGCTGTGGATGGGGCTTGCCCGCTTCTCGCGCTGTCATCCTTTCGGCAGCAATGGGCTCGACCCGGTGCCAGCCCGCTTGCCCGACAATGCCCGCTGGTATACGCCGTGGCGCTACGGCCTATGGACGGGCCGACACATCACCGAACGCTTTTCGGATTGAACTATGGAGCGGGCCGATGGGCCCGGACTTTGCTGTCATGAGCCGGATTAGACTTCCCGACGGCCAGGAGCGCAGCTTGCCCGAAGGGGCGAGCGGTGCCGATCTCGCTGCGTCGATCTCCAAATCTTTGGCGAAGAAAGCCGTTGCCGTCGAAGTCGACGGGCAACTCGCCGATCTCGCCGACAGGCTGCCGGAAGGCGCTACGGTGAAGATCGTCACGCGCGAGGACCCGCAGGCGCTGTCCCTCATTCGTCACGATTGCGCCCATGTCCTCGCGGAGGCCGTGCAGGAGCTCTTCCCCGGCACGCAGGTCACCATCGGGCCTGTGATCGAGGACGGCTTCTATTACGACTTCTTCCGCCAGGAGCCGTTTTCGACCGAGGACTTCACCGCCATCGAAGCGAAGATGCGTGAGATCATCGCGCGCAACCGCCCCTTCACGAAGGAGGTGTGGGACCGCGACGAGGCGAAGCACGTCTTCGGCGAAATGGGCGAGCAGTTCAAAGTGGAACTCGTCGATGCGATTCCCGAAGGCGACGACGTCAAGATCTATCGCCAGGGCGACTGGTTCGATCTCTGCCGCGGCCCGCATATGGATTCGACCGGGCGGATCGGGGACGCCTTCAAGCTGACGAAACTCGCCGGCGCTTATTGGCGCGGCGATTCCAGTCGCCAGCAGCTGCAGCGCATCTACGGCACCGCCTGGACCTCCAAGAAAGAGCTCGACGCCTATCTCACCATGATCGAGGAGGCGGAAAAACGTGACCACCGCCGTCTCGGGCGCGAGATGAACCTGTTTCATCTGCAGGAAGAGGCGCAGGGGTCCGTCTTCTGGCATCCGAAGGGCTATGCCGTGTGGCGGGTCCTGGAGGATTACATTCGCCGGCGCCTCGATGAGGATGGCTATGTGGAGGTGAAAACCCCGCAGCTTCTCGATTCGAGCTTCTGGGAGAAATCCGGGCACTGGTCGAAATTCCGCGAAAACATGTTCGTGGTCCCCGATCAGACCCCGAATACGGAAGAAGATGGGCCGGTTCTCGCCGACGAGGTCGATACCTGGCTGGCGCTCAAGCCCATGAACTGCCCGGCGCATGTGCAGATCTTCAAGCACGGGATCAAATCCTACCGCGATCTGCCGATCCGCATGGCCGAATTCGGCTGCTGCCATCGCAACGAAGCGCATGGCGCGCTCCATGGGCTGATGCGCGTCCGGCAGATGACGCAGGATGATGCGCACATCTTCTGCACGGACGAGCAGGTGGTGAGCGAGACCGAGCGCTTCCTGAAGCTGTTTGCGCGCGTCTATACCGATATGGGTCTCACCAATATCCGCTATAAGCTCGCGACCCGGCCGGAGACCCGCGCCGGCGACGACGCCACCTGGGATCGTGCCGAAAAGTCGCTTGCCGATGCTCTGACGGCGGCCGGCGTGGAGTTCGAGATCGCCGAGGGCGAGGGGGCGTTCTACGGCCCGAAGCTCGAGTTCCACCTGACCGATGCGATCGGCCGGACCTGGCAGTGCGGCACGTATCAGCTCGATTACGTGCTGCCGGAGCGGCTTGATGCGTCTTACGTCGGCGAGGATGGCGAGCGTCACCGTCCGGTGATGCTGCATCGGGCCGTCTTCGGCACGTTCGAGCGCTTCATCGGCATCGTTCTGGAGCATTATGCCGGGCGCCTGCCGCTCTGGCTTGCGCCGGTCCAGGCGGTCGTCGCGACGATCGTCTCGGAAGCCGACGATTACGCGCGCGAGGTCGAGGAGAAGCTGAAGGCTGCGGGCCTTCGCACGGTCGCCGACCTCAGGAACGAGAAGATCAATTACAAGGTCCGCGAGCACTCGGTCGGCAAGGTGCCGGCGATGCTCGTCGTCGGCCGTCGTGAAGCGGAAGAGGGAACGATTTCTCTGCGCCGTCTCGGCCAGAAAGATCAGATGACCCTGCCTCTCGAAGAAGCGCTTCGCCGCCTGAAGGAAGAGGCGACGCCGCCTGACCTTCGGCCGGCCGGGGAAGCCCAGGCCGCCGCGGCATAAGTCTCAAAGTGCCTGGCTCTAACGAGCCAGGCGCATCCCTTCCGGACGGACAAGGTCGGTCAGCCGGACTTCGACGTCACGGTTCATCCCTGCCTTGATCTCGAAATCACGGGCATAGGTCGTGTCGTCGTGGCGCGCGACCGCAGTGTAGGTGCCTTCCGCAAGGATGATGTGAGGAAAGGCGCCGACCGATTCGTGAATCGTGTCGCCGCCCTGCGTCAGCACCGTCCAGCGTGTGTTGGCGAGAGCTTCGCCGCCCTCCTGTTCCACCAGCTTCAGCGTCACCTCGGCACCCGCGTGGTGGATGATGGCCTCGGTCAGCTCGCCGGGTTTCACCTCGATTTCCGCACGCACGATGGCGTTGAGGGTGCCGTAACGGCTGACGACGCTGTAGGTGCCCGCATGCAGACGCACGATGTGACCGGCTTCGGCATTGGGCGTGACGAGCTCGCGCTTGTCGTTTTCCGCCTCGTAGTAGATTTCGTAGGTGACTTTGCCTTCATCGAGAGGAAAGTCCTCGCCCACCACGGCCGACAGGCGAAGGCCGCCCGCCTCCAGCACCAGATCTTCGGTTTCTGGAACGCCGTTCAATTCGATGCGCTGGGTGGCGCCCGCCCGGCCAAAGGCGGCGTGTACATAATAGGCGCCGTCGGGCAGGGTGAGTCGCGCCGTTCCGCCGGATGACGTTGCGATCAGCGGCAGGCTGCCGTCTTCGCTCGGTGTGGTGCCGAAGATCCTCCAGGTCAGACCCTGGGTGAGATCGGGGCTGTCATCCGTCAGGCGCGCATTCAGCGTGAGGACGTTGCCGCCGAGCAGCAATCCCTTCGCATCGCCGTCCGGATTGTCCGGAAAGATGATGGTTTCTTCCGGTCCGGGCAGATTGAACTCGCTCGAAGGCGCGACGAAATCGAGCTTGTGGGGCGGATCGTCCTGCCGGGGAGGCCGGGGGCCGTCCTTGCGAAAGAAGCTCCTCGGCTCGTCTCCTTGCGGAGGGGCGCCCGGTCCGAGATCTGAGGGGCCGGGCCCGAAAAAGCCTGCTCCGCCGCCGCCCCGGCCGTCTTGAGCATAGGCTGGTGCGGTTGCGAGCGCTCCGCCGAAGGCGGTCGCCACGGTCGCGAAAGCTAGGACAATAGCCGGGGTGAAGCGGATCATCTGCTCATGCTGTTGATGGTTCTTCCTGGTCGTAAGCGGCGAACCATGTCGATTTCAAGGTTGAAACGGCCCGAGCCATGATGGAAACCGTTCGGCGCAAAGGCAAAATGACACAGGCGACGATGCACGACCTTCTCGACCATCTGCGCAAACGTCGGAGCACACCCTCCGTCCAGCTTGGCGATCCGGGGCCGGATCCAGATACGTTATCCGATATTCTGACCATTGGTGCGCGTGTGCCCGACCACGGCAAGCTCGCACCCTGGCGCTACATTATCTATAGCCGCGAGGACCGGCAACGTTTGGCGGAAACGCTGAAAGCCTTGGTTCTGAAGAGCGGTGATCCGGAAGCCGAACGCAAAGCGGGAAAGGCCGCCCAGTTTGCGGTTGCGCCGGTCGTCATCGGCGTTGTCTCGACAGCGGCCGCGCATGCGAAAGTGCCGGTCTGGGAGCAGGAGCTGACGGCGGGCGCCGTTTGCATGAACCTCCTGCACGCAGCCGCGGGCCACGGTTTCGGCGCCCAATGGCTGACGCAATGGTTCGCCTTCGATGCGGAAGCGCTCCACGCGCTCGGCGTTGGTGAGAACGAGAAGCTTGCCGGCTTCATCCATATCGGAATGGCGAGCCAGGAAACGCCGGAACGCGACCGGCCGGATATCTCCGCGCTCACGACTTTCTTTTCTAACTGAGGATTTTAGATGCGTTATACGCCGCGCCTGCGGGACCACGGGCTCGCACATGATCCGTTCAAGGCGATTGTCGCGCCCCGTCCGATCGGCTGGATTTCGAGTCTCGATCCGGAAGGGCGTCTCAATCTTGCGCCCTATTCCTTCTTCAACGCCGTCTCCAACGATCCTCATATCGTGATGTTCTCGTCCTTTGGCGAGAAAGACAGCGTGAAGAACATCGAGGCGACAGGCGAATTCGTGTGCAATCTCACGACGTTCGATCTCCGCGAAGAGATGAATGCGACCTCGGCCGCCTATCCCCGCGGGGTCAGCGAGGCGGAAGAGGCGGGGCTCGCCATGGCGGAGAGCGCCGTCGTCAAGCCGCCGCGCGTTCGCGATGCCCCGACGGCGCTCGAATGCCGGCTTCTCAAGGCGGACCGTCTCGCCGGTCTCGACGGGCAGTGGTCCGGCAACATCGTCGTTTTCGGAGAAGTCGTCTCGATCTATGTCGATGACCGCTTCATCCGCGACGACCGCTTCGACATGGCGGCGGCCCGAACGATCGCGCGCTGCGGCTATTTCGACTATGCCGTGGTCGACGGTGTCTTCGAGATCATTCGCCCGAAGGATCCGAAGATGACGGGCTGACGATTTCACGGATCTGGGTGATCTGAGCGGCGCGCGCGACAAGCCGTTCGGCTTTTCGCAGATCGCTCTGATCGCAGGCATGCCCCTCGATTGCGAGTGCTCCCGGGTTTCCTGCTTCTCGGAACGTGGCAATCAAAGCCTCGGCCGCCGCGACCGCGTCGGGATCCGGTGTAAACGCAGCGTTGATTGCCGCCACCTGTGAGGGATGGATGGCGATCTTGCCCGCGAAGCCTGCGTCAGCAGCCTTCGCCGCTTCGGCGGCAAGCCCCTCTGAGTCGGCAAAGTCCTGATAGGGGCGATCGATGGCATCGACATGTGCTGCACCGGCGGCAAAAAGGCACAGATTGCGTGCAAGCGCAGACGGGTTTCCCCAGTCGCCGTCTTCATCGCTCTCCCTCTGGCGCCCGATTCCCGCCGCAGACCTGTCGCCGCACCCAACAAGGCCGCAGAGGCGCGCAACGTCGCCGGCATAGCTTCCGAGCGCCAAGACGGAATCGGGCCGATCTCCTGCGACTGCGAGAATGCGTGTGCCGCCGTCCGGGAGACCGTGAAGCGCTTCGCGAACGGAGATGCGTGCGCCGAGGAGCACGACATCGTCTTTTCCCGCCGCGGCCGACAGCACGATGCCGGCGGGCGCGCCGGTCATGACGTGGTCGAGATCGCCCTCGCTCAGAGGGCTCTCGAGAGCGTTGATGCGCACGAAGAGGCGAGGGCGCATGAGACCGACGTGCCTGCGCAAAAAGTCTGTCGCCAGCTTTCGGGCCTTGCCCTTGTCCCGGGGGGCAACCGAATCGGTGAGATCGAGGATGAGCGCGTCGGCGCCGCTCGTCAGCGCTCCCGCGAGCTTCCGCTCGCTGTCTGCGGGCACGAGAAGGTAGGAGCGCATCATTTTTCACCCATCGTTGGGGCCATAGCTGGGGACTGAGGAGGGCGCTGCGCAAAGGCCGACGCTATGGTGAACCGATCATTAATCATCCCCGTGCACGATCTCATATTGAGGAGAGTGTCTTGATGATCGTCGAACGGTTTTTGACCTGGATCGAAAGTGCCGCACCGAGGCGACGTGTGGAAGCCGCGAGTGCGCTCGCACGTGCTTTTCTCACCTCCGAATTGTCGCCGGAGGAGCATGACGGCCTCGAAGCGGCCATGACCATTCTGCTCGACGATCCGAATCGTCTGGTCCGTCTGGCGCTCGCGGAACAGCTCGCAGACAGCGAGATGGCGCCGCACCATGTCATTCTCGCGCTGTCCGCAGATCACTTTGAAGTGGCGACGATCGTGGTCGAACACTCGCCGCTTCTCCTCGACGGCGAACTCGTCGATCTCGTGGCGACACGCGAGCCGGAAGTGCAGGCGGCGATCGCGCGTCGCAGAACCGTGTCGCGCGCGCTTGCCGCCGCGATCGCGGAAGTCGGCTGCCTGGAAGCCGTGATGGATCTCCTCTGCAACGACGGGGCCTGCGTGGCGCGTTTCTCCCTCGACCGGATCGTCGAACGCTATGGCCACGAGGCGGAGCTGCGCGAGATGCTCTTGGCGCGCAGCGATCTGCCTGTGGGCGTGCGCCAGGTCCTTCTGGAAGATCTGGCTGACAGCCTGTGCGCCTTCGTCTCCGCGAAAGGCTGGCTTTCCCCGATGCAGGCGCGGGCGGTTGCCGACGAAACGCTCGAACGCGCGGTCCTCGTCTTGGCCGAAGACGCCGGACCTGCGGGCCTCGTGCAACTCGTCAACCGACTTCTCGATTCGGATCAGCTGACCCCCGTGCTCCTCGTGCGCGCGGCGGTCTGCGGACAGATCGATTTCTTCGAGCAAGCGATCGCCGCGCTTGCCGATATGCCGCGACGGCGGGTTTCCGCTCTCGTGGCCGCCGGGCGCTCCTCCGGGCTCGGCGCACTTCTTCGAAAGGCCGGACTGCCCGCGAGCGCCGTGCCTGTCATCGTGACCGTCATGGAGGTCCTGCGCGACCTCGATTGCGAGGCCGGTTCCGGTCACGATTATCGGCGCGCCACCCGGCTGATCGACGCCGTGCTCCTGCGTTACGGAGCCCGGCCGACGGGTGAACTCGATGATCTTCTCGCTCTTCTGAGGCGTCTTGCGATGGATGCAAAGCGTGATGCGGCGCGCGGCTACGCCCTTCAGATCAAGGCGGCCGCCTGAGCGTCAGTAGCGGAACTGCTCGGCCAGGATGCGTTCGTCCCAGCCGTGATCGGGATCGAACATGATAAAGCCGGTCACCGTCTTGTCTTCGACGATCGAAACCTGACGCACGCTCTTGAATTCCGTGTGGTCGGCGACCGCATTGACCGGCCGCTTGTCGGTCTCGAGCACTTCGAGCGTCACTTCGGCCCGATCGGGCAGCAGGGCGCCGCGCCAGCGACGCGGCCGAAACGGGCTGATCGGGGTCAAGGCCAATAAGGGTGCGTTGATCGGGATGATGGGCCCGTGGGCGGATAGATTGTAGGCCGTCGAGCCTGCCGGTGTCGCAAGCAGGATGCCGTCGCAGATGAGCTCTTCGAGGCGGACATGGCCGTCGATCGTGATCCTCAGCTTTGCGGCCTGATAGGATTGGCGGAAGAGCGCCACTTCATTGACGGCGTGCGCCGTGATCGTTTCGCCGTCCGCGGTGAGAACGCTCATGCGCAGCGGATGGACCGGCTCCACCTTCGCTTCCGAAATGCGTTCCATCAGACCTTCCGGCCTGTACTCATTCATCAGAAAGCCGACGGAGCCGCGGTTCATCCCGTAGATCGGCTTGCCCGAATCCATGTGTGCGTGCAGCGCCTGCAGCATCAGTCCGTCGCCGCCGAGAGCCACGACGACATCGGCATCTTTGGGCGGGACCTCGCCATAGGTTTCCCGCAAAAGGTCTGCCGCCCCCACGGCCTCGGGCGAATCGGAGGACATGATGGCGATCTTCTTGATCGGCGATACGATCGTCATGACGGGCGTGTCGGTAGCGGCGGTTGTGGCGAGCCCAGCTTCGGGTCACGTTTCGCCTAGCACGGAGCCGGCCGCTTCGGCAAAGCTGTAGTTGCGCGTGGATCCTGGAAGGCCCTCGCGGACACGGAAATCAAAGGCGAACGACCATGGAAGACGAAGACGAGCGCAAGCGCAGTGTGGGCGGGCTGCAGGAGACGGGGCAGTTGATGCTTCTCTATATTCCCTGCCCGGACATGGAGACGGCGAAAGAGCTCGCTGCAGCCGCGGTTTCCGAAAGGCTGGCGGCCTGCGCCAATATCCTCCCGACAATGGTCTCCGTCTATCGCTGGCAGGGCGCCATCGAGGACGAGGAGGAGACGGTGCTGATCCTGAAGACGCCGCCCGAGAGGGAGGCGGACCTGCGTCGCCTCATCGAGGCAAGACACCCTTATGACGTCCCGGCCATCCTGACGCTTGCCACGGTGCAGGTGAACACACCCTATCTCGAATGGGCGCGGGCGGAGACGGCATGAGCCGCAGACGCAAGCGCGGGCTTCTCGTGTCGCTCTCCGGTCTTCCCGGTGTCGGCAAGTCAAGCATTGCGCGCGTGCTGGCGGCTGAGATCGCGGCCATCTGGCTTCGTATCGATTCCATCGAGAACGCCATTCGCGCGTCCGGTGTCGTCGATGACGATATGAAGGATGCCGGATACCGCGCGGCCTATGCCGTTGCCGCGGACAATCTCGCCTTGGGTCATCGCGTCATCGCCGATTGCGTCAATCCATGGATGCTGACCCGCGATGCGTGGCGCGAGGTCGCGCGCACAGCCGACGCAGAGCTTCTGGAGGTGGAGATCATCTGTACGGATCGTGATGCGCACCGCCACCGGGTCGAAACCCGAAGGATGGTTTCGGACGGCTGCGCAGGACCGACCTGGCAAGAGGTTGTGGCGCGGGATTACCGGCCCTGGACGCGTCCCGTCCCGGTGGTCGAAACCGCGGGCAGAAAGGTTTGCGACTGTGCGGCCGATATTCGGCACATGCTGGCGCTTTAAGGGGCTCGCCTGCGCAATCAGGCGGCGCCGCGTTGTCTTTCTTCGATCAGCATATCGTTGATCGCTTCCGGCGGGACCGGCCCGGAAAACAAGAAGCCCTGGATTTCGTCGCAGCCGATGAAACGCAGATATTCGCGCTGCCGCTCGGTTTCGACGCCTTCGGCCGTCACCAAAAGTCCGAGCGCGTGGCCGAGTTCGACGATCGCGTCGACGATCGCGGTCGAATCGGCCGTTTCTCCGATCGGCTGCACGAAAGAGCGGTCGATCTTCACCTTGTCGACCTTCAGCATTCTGAGCCGATTGAGGCTCGAATAACCCGTGCCGAAATCGTCGAGCGCGACCCGCACGCCATGGCTTCTCAGATGCAGCAATTCCTCTGCAGCGCTTTTGCCTTCCTTGAGGAGGACGCTTTCCGTGATTTCGATTTCGATCTGGTTCGGGTTCACCCTTTCCTCGCGCATGATCCGGAGCAGGCGCCCGGCAAGTCCGAGCCGTTCGAAAGAGCAGGGCGATATGTTCACGGCAACGGTCAGCTCCGGCCAGTCTCGCGCCTGACGGCAGGCGTGGCGCAGAACCCACTCGTCGAGCTTGGCCACGAGGCGGGTGTCTTCGGCGAGGCCGATGAAGGCGCCGGGCAGAAGGAAGCCGAGCCGCGGATGACGCCAACGCAGGAGCGCTTCCACCCCGCAAATCTCGCCGTCGCGTCCCGACACTTGCGGCTGATAGTGAAGGACGAGATCGCGGCCGCCTCGCGCCAGCGTCGCTGCGAGTTCTTCTTCGATGAGGTGGCGGGCGCGCAGGGCAGCGTCCATTTCCTGTGAGAAGGCGACGAAGCGGTCGCGGCCCTCGCGCTTGGCCGCATAAAGAGCAATGTCGGCCCGCCTCAGAGATTCGCTCCGGGGCATGTCGGGATGAAGAAAGGTGTAGCCGATCGAGACGCCGACATGGGCCGTGCCTCCTTCGATCGAGAAAGGCGCGCTGGCGCATGAGAGGATGCGCTCGCAGATCACCGAGATATCCTCTCGCGTGCCGAGATTGCGAATAAGAATGGCGAATTCGTCGCCGCCGAGGCGTCCGAGCATGTCCTTTTCACCGAGCAGGCGCGTGACGCGGGTTGCGAACTGCCGGATGACATCATCTCCTGCCGGGTGGCCGTAAGTGTCATTCACTTCCTTGAAGCGGTCGAGATCGGCGAAAAGGAGGGCAATGCTCTCTTCGCCTGCCAGAGGCAGAATGCGCTCCAGCCGTTGAATGACGCCTGAGCGGTTCGGCAGGCCGGTCAGCCCGTCGTGCGATGCGAGATGGAGCGCGCGAAGTCGCCCAGCCTCGATCTCGGCCGAACTGCGGTAGATGTTGCGGGCGTAGAAGACGATGAGTGCCAGCATCGCAAGACCCGCGATCACGGCCGTCGGAAGCACCTGGTTGAGGATTTCACGACCTGGCAGATCTGGCTCCCAGGCGAGATAGGCGAGCGTGTTGCCCTTATCGTCCAGAACCGGGAGAGACGTTTCGTTGAACTTCTCCGGCTCATCCGTCTGGATGCGCGCTTTGGCCAGGAGGTAGCCGTCGCGGATGTGATCGAGGAAGGCGTGGTCGATAAACTGCACGCTGACGAGCACGTATTCCTCGCCCGGCATGACACGCAAAGCCTCAGAGTAAGGCAGGAGCGGGAGGAGACTGATGATCGCAGGCCGTCCGCCGACCATCTTGACACTGCGCTCGACGACGGCGTCGTGTCCTTCGACTTCTGCGAAACGGCGGTGAAGGCTTGCCAGTTCGGGTCCCATGATGGGCAGCACGTCTGCGGCTGTCTCAAGGTCTGCAGCCCGGCCTTCTTCCATGGCGTAGATCGCACGGTCGCCAGGCGCGACGACGAGGGTGCGATCGTGCCCAAAAAACTCATACATCCACTCGCCGAGATTCTCGTGAATCCAAGGCATATCCCGGTTTTTTGCCGCCTCGACGGCTTCATCCCACCAGGTGACGCTCTTCTGCTCTTCGGAGACGCGCGTCGTCTGGGCCTCCATGGCATGGCGCACGAGCTGCTGCTGTCTTTCGATGGAGACGTGGTCTGTGCCCACGAGCGCTTGCAGAACGACGAACAACATTCCGCCAACAGCCAGGAGGGCGAACAGGCTCATCACCCACAATACGTGGGTGGAAAGCGCTTTCGCCTTGCGGATAGCTCCCATGTCGAAACCTCTTTGAATCGAGATCTAATGGGATGTCTGTCTGATCTGAGGCTGACCTCCTGGACGCGAAGCGTCGGGGCAAGGCGAGATGTGGTTGAGAAATAACGAATTTTGTGCGGGGTTTGGCGCTGCCGCTGGACTTCAGCGGCTTGCGGTCAGCGGCGCTCCTTGTCCGGCCGCAGCCAGGCGAAGCCGTAGGGCGCGAGCCTCAGGCTGGTGCCCGGTTTCAAGTTGCGAGGGGGTGCGCCGGGTCCGAAGAGAACGGAGGTATAGGCGGTCTCCTCGCTATCGCTTTCCCGAGCGGGTTCGAGTGTCACCTCGACCTCCTCGTCGGAAAGGTTGTGATAGGTGAGGGTGACATTTCCCTTCCACTCGCTGCGCAGTGCGAGAATCCCCGTGTCGCTGTCCATCACCGTCCATTTTCCCCATCCGATTTCGGGCAACGACCTTCGAATGTGCACGAGTTCGCGAACGAAGGAGAGCAGCGAGTCCGGGTCGCGTATGGCGTCGGCGATGTTGACCTTGTCGTAGGCGAAAGGGCCGTCGCTCAGGACAGGACGAACGAGTGCTTCGGGATCGGCTGAGGAAAAGCCGCCGTTCTTGCGGTTCGACCATTGCAACGGCGTGCGCACGGAATTGCGCTCCTCAAGGCTCTGGTCGTCGCCCATGCCGATTTCCTCGCCGTACCAGATGACGGGTGTTCCGGGCAGCGCGAACATGAGAGCGTAAGCGAGCTTGAGGCGGCGGACATCGCCTTCGAGCATCGGTGCGAGGCGGCGACGGATGCCCCGATCATAGACGATCATTCCGGGGTCGGGCGCCATCGCATCGAAGACCTCCTGGCGCTCTTGCGAGGACAAGCGGCCGAGATCGACTTCGTCGTGGTTTCGGAGGAAGGACCCCCACTGACCTTCCACAGGCAGATCCGGCATGATCGACATGATGCGGCGGATCGGCTCGGCATCGCGGCGCGTCATGGCCAGGAACATGTGCTGGTTCAGCATGAAGTTGAAGACCATGTGCATGCGGTTGCCGTCTTCGCCGAAATAGCTCGTCACCTCCTTCATGGAGACGTTGGCTTCGGCGAGAAGGACCGATTCCGCCTTTCGCCAGGAGAGGAAGCGGCGCATGTCGGAGAGATACTCGGCCGGGTTGCGGGCCGGTGCGTGATCGAGGCCGAGATATTCGATCAGGAAGGGCACGGCATCGATGCGGAAGCCCGAGACGCCGAGCTGCAGCCAAAAACCCATGATCTTGTCGATCTCTTCGCGCACCGCCGGGTTGGCGATGTTGAGATCGGCCTGGTGTTTGTAGAAGCGGTGCAGGTACCAGGCCTTAGCCTTCTGGTCGTAGGTCCAGATCGCCTCCTGCACGCCGGGAAACACGATGCCGTCGTGGATATTCTCCGGCTTTTCCTCCGACCACACATACCAATCGCGATAGGGGGAGTTGGGGTCGGAGCGGGCGCTTTGGAACCAGGGATGGTCCGTCGAGGTGTGGTTGACGACGAGGTCGACCAGAACTCGCAGGCCTCTGTCTGCCGCGGCGCGCGTGAAGGCTACGAAATCCCCGAGCGAGCCGAGACGTGGATCGACGTTGTAGAAATCGGAAATGTCGTAGCCGTTGTCGCGGTTGGGTGTCGGGTAGAAGGGCAGGAGCCAGATACAGGTCGCGCCCAGTGCCTCGATGTGATCGAGGCGATCGGCCAGCCCGCGGAAATCGCCGACTCCGTCGCCATTGCCGTCCATATAGGCGTCCACATCAAGGCAATAGATGACAGCGTTCTTGTACCAGAGATCGAGCATTGCAGGGCTCCTGCCTGAGGTTTGAGATCAGTCGGCGAGTTCGACGACGAGGCCTTCGTTTGCGGGTATCTCGATGGTGCCGGAGAGTTCGTCGCCGGCCTCTCTTCCGAGGCAAGACAGCACGACGTGCCCACGCACGCCCTCATCCAGCATCAGCCGATGGGTGGTGCTGCCGAGGTTGAGGACGATCAGAAAGCGCTCCTCGTCGTGCTCGCGGCGAAACGCGAGGATGTCTCCTTCGGCCGTTACGGGCACGTAGCGTCCGATGGAAAGAGCCTTTCGCTCGCGCCTCAGCTCGAGCAATCGCTTGTAGAGGCAGAGAAGCGAGGATCGATCCTGCTTCTGCGCGGCGACGTTGCGGTTGCTCTCTCGGTGATCCACCGGCAGCCAGGGCTCGACAGTCGAAAAGCCGACGTGGGCGCTCTCATCCCATTGCATCGGGGTGCGCGCCGGATCGCGATTGAAGCCGAGGCCCGGCTCGTTCTTCTCCCACGGATCCTGCACGCGTTCGGGAGGGATCGGGACCTGCACCATGCCGATCTCGTCGCCGTAATAGAGTGTGGGCGTGCCTCGAAGGGTGAGAAGCAGCAAAGCCGCAACCCGCGCCTGGGCAGGGCCGAGACGATCGGCGATGCGCGCCTGGTCGTGGTTTCCGAGTACCCAATTCGGCCACCCGCCTTCGGGAAGCGCCGTCTCGTATTCGCGGATGAGATTGTCGATGTGGCGGGCATCCCAGGCCGATTGCAGGAGCTGGAAGTTGAACGGGAGGTGCGCGCCTTTGAGGTCGTCGCCGTAATAGGCCATCAAGCGCTCGATCGGCAGATAGATTTCGCCGATCAGAACACGCTCGTCGTACTCCTCGAGCACGGCGCGCATCTCAGCGATCACCTCGTGCACTTCCGGCTGATCGCAGGAATGAACCTCAAGCAGGCGATTGAGCTCGCGCTGATGTGGCTCGTAGGCGGGATTGATGGGGTTGTCGCGCAGGTCGGCATCCTTGATCAGGTGCCAGATCACGTCGACGCGGAACCCGTCGACCCCTCGGTCGAGCCAGAAGCGCAGGGCGTCGTGCATGGCCCACCGCACTTCCGGGTTTCGCCAGTTGAGGTCGGGCTGCTCCTTCAGGAAGGCATGGTAGTAATACTGGCCCGTCGCTTCGTCGAACTGCCAGGCGCTGCCACCAAAATTGGAGATCCAGTTGTTCGGCGGGCCGCCGTCCGGAGCGGGGTCGCGCCAAATATACCAGTCCCGTTTCGGGCTATCGCGCGAAATGCGGCTCTCCTGAAACCAGGGGTGCCGGTCCGATGTGTGGTTCGGCACGAAGTCCAGGATGAGCTTCATGCCGGCTTTGTGGATGTCGGCGCTCAGCCGGTCGAAATCCTCAAGCGTCCCGAAGATCGGATCGACGTCGCAATAATCGGCAACGTCGTAGCCGAAATCTGCCATCGGAGAGGGATAGAAGGGCGAGATCCAAACTGCGTCGACGCCGAGCCAGATGAGATAGGGAAGGCGTTGACGGATGCCTTCCAGGTCGCCGATGCCGTCGCCATTCGAATCTTGAAAAGACCGCGGATAGATTTGGTAGATCGTTCCATGCTGCCACCACAGAGTGTCGGACATCTCGCCTCTTTCTCTCGCTCTTTCTTTGCTGTGAAACCGTCGTCGCCCGTCGCAAACTGAACGCGTGAGGCCGCGTGAGGTTCGCATCTGCGAAAAACCGATTTCGCTTGGAGGCTAGCGGGTTTCGCGGACCGGCAAGTCGGCGTTCCGAGTTTGTGTTAGGCGACGGCTAAGACATCTTGACGAAGATGTGGCCGGAGCAATCGAAAACCCAAAGAAGGGCGCCGGGGGACAGTCTCAGTGAAGTTATCAAGTCGTTATGTTTTCGAGAGGCGGTGGACGGCACTGTCTCATCTCGTGATGCTTTTGCTTGTTCTCGTTCTCATGAGTGGTGCGGGCGCTGCGTTTGCCCAAACCTCGGACGGAGAACCGCCGGCACCTGACGAACAGAGGCAGGAGCAAGCATCGCCGCGTGCGGTCGATGTCGGGCTTTACATGAGCCCGCCTTTCGTCATGGAACAGGACAACCGCTATGAGGGCATGGCGATTGATCTCTGGGAGACGATCGCCGGGCGACTGAATTTCAAAACGAACTACCAGCCCTATCCGACCATTGCGGCACTTCTCGACGCGACGGCCTCTGGCGAGATCGATGTTGCGGTCACCAATCTCTCCATCACCGAACAGCGTGCCCACCGGATCGACTTCACCTATCCCTGGTTCGACGCCGGCCTTCGGATCATGATCAACGAGGATGCCGGAGCCGGCTTCAGCGAGGTCGTGTCGGGGTTGAGGGATAGCGGCTTTCTGAGAGCCTATCTTTGGCTCGCCTTCGTCATTCTCGTGGCGACCGTCCTGAGCACTATCTACTATCGTCGCTTCGATCCGGAGTTTCCTAAGACGTGGCCCGATGCGCTCGCCGAGGGCTTTTACTCCGTCATGTCGGTGGCGACGTCCGGGCGGGCTCCGATCCGCAAGAACCTGTTCGGGTGGGTCGGCCGGGTCTGGGCAGCCCTCTGGCTCGTCTGCGGTGTCGCTGTCGTCGCCTATCTGACGTCGACCGTCACCAGCGTCATGACGGCGATTTCGATCAACAGCCAGATCGACAGTCTTGCCGATCTGCCGGGAAAGACCGTCGGGGTGTTCAAGGGCGGCGTTTCTGAGGCTTTCGCCCAGCAGGCCTTTCTCGAGACGCGGGCCTACAATGATCTCGACGGGGCTGTGGCCGGTCTCCTCGACGGGGACGTCGATGCGATCATCGCCGATGCGCCCGTCCTGGAATATTACGCCCACACGCATCAGGACGAGCCGCTCGACGTCGTCGGTCCGATCTTCGAGCCGGACAAATATGGTTTCGGCGTCAGCCGAAATTCCGGTCTGACGCGGGATTTGACCGTCGAGGTCATCTGGGCCGAAGAGAGCGAGCTGGTGGAACGTTTGCGCACGCAGTATTTCGGCGACGATCCCTCCTGAGCTTTCTGCATCGTGGCCGGCGCGCTCCGCTGTCGCCGAAGGCGTCCATTCCCGTGGTCGTGCCTTCGGCGCTCGACGAGGCTCGCGATCCGCGCCATGAAGGAGCCTTCACGTGTTCGCGGCGGTCGGGGCGGCGCATCGATCGCGCTGGCTTCGTCCGCGCCAGAATGAAGAGCCGGCTGTGGTTGAGATCAAAAGTGAACGGCTGATCGCAGATCTGCGGCGCCTCGCCGAATTCGGAAAGTACAAGACCGGGGTCGATCGGATCGCGTTTTCGCAGGCCGATGTCGCGTCGCGCGACTGGCTCAAAGAGAGGCTGGGCGAAATCGGCCTCGTCGTGAAGCAGGATCGTTTCGGCAATGTCTACGGGGCGTGGCCGGACGTCGACCGGGCTCTGCTGCTCGGTTCGCATTCCGACACGGTGCCGCGTGGCGGCTGGCTCGATGGTGCGATGGGCGTCATCTACGCGCTCGAAGTCGCGCGGGCATTTCGCGAGAGCGGCACGAGCGTTCCTGTCGGTATCGACGTCATCGCCTTCCAGGATGAGGAGGGCACCTATCTGCCTCTCCTCGGCTCCAAGAGCCTCGCCGGGCTCCTGTCGGAGGGTGACGTTGGGCATGCGCACCGATCGGATGGCGAGGCGCTCACCTCTGCCATCGCTTCGGCAGGTTTCTCGGGCGATCCGATCGTCGCCGACAGGCGTCGTCTCATTGGTTTCCTCGAGGGCCACATCGAACAGGGCCCACGGCTCCTTGCCGCCGGGCGGAGGATCGGCATCGTCACCGGCTTTGCCGGCACGCGCCGCATGAGCGTGAAGGCGGAGGGGCGTGCAGATCACGCCGGGACGACACCGATGACGATGCGCCGCGATGCGGGACGCGCGATCTTCGCTTTCGCGTCCTGGGTGGATTCGACCTTTCCGGAGCTCTCCGGATCGGAGACCGTTTGGAATATCGGCAGTGTGGCGCTGAAGCCGGGCGCCCCGAACGTCGTGCCGTCTCAGGCCGAACTTGCGCTGGAGTTTCGAGACGGCGAGCTGGAGCGGCTGGAGCGAATGGAATTGGCCGTGCACGACAAGGCGGCGGCACTTCAGCGCGAGACCGGGCTTGCTGTCTCCGTCGATGTGACCACGCGGGTCCCTCCGACGACGACCAATCCAAAGCTTGCGGGGGAACTCGCCGAAGCGGCCGCAGATCTCGGCGAACAACCGATGCGGCTTGCAAGCGGGGCCGGTCACGACTGCATGATTATCGGCCAGACGATGCCGGCGGCGATGTTTTTCGTACCGAGCATCGGTGGACGCAGCCATGATATCGACGAAGATACGGCGGAAGAGGATATCGTCTTCGGCTGTCGGGTGCTGGCTCGTGCGGTCGAGCGACTGATCTCAAACGAGCTGCCGTGACGAGGGGAAGAACGATGCGCGCCATTCACCGTCGAAAGGACACCTCCTCTTCGAATGCCGCCTCGAAGGTCGTGACGCAAACCGCCTTGGCGCTTGGTCTTTTCGCCGTTCTCGGAACGCTTGGCGGATGCGGGATGGGCCGCACGGTGTCGGATACGTCCAACACGTTTGATGACCTTTCCGGCCTCGCTCAGAAATGGCACGAGCCGGACCGAAAGGCAGACGACGGGAGCCCGGCTTCGGAAACGGAGCCCGCGTCGCGTTAGCCTCCGGCGAGGCATTCCGACTGCGAAGTCCGGAATCGTCTCAACGACTTCGATCGAAACGTTCATCCAAGCATTGCGGCTGAGGACGGGCAGGGCGCTTCACCCCCGAATGGCCCATGGTCTGCCCTTGGGACTCTGTGTGACGTCGTGCTCGTGTGAGGGAGGCCCGATGTCGCCTCCTTCATTTATGCCTCGTTGATGCGATCCGCCAGAAACGCGAATGGCCCGTTTATGGCCTCCGCGCCCATCCTCCGCTCACGTTCCGGATGATGGAGATGAAATGCTCGACGTCTTCTTTGTCGGCCTCGCGCTTGGCTTTTTCGCTGCCGCGGCCCTTTCGCTGCGCCTCATCGAGAGGCTTTGAGCGATGGCCTTCGACCTTGTGCTCGGCGCCGTCGTGGCGCTCGCCCTTCTCGGCTATCTCGTCTGGGCGCTCCTCAACCCAGAAAAGCTTTGAGGTGCGGCCATGTCTTCCGACATCCTGCTTTTCATCGTCTACGGTGTCGTCGTCACGGCGCTCGCCTGGCCGCTCGGCCTTTTCATGGCGCGGCTGTTTTCGGGAGAGCGAACGCTCCTGACGCCGGTGCTCGGCCCGATCGAGCGGCTTTTCTATCGCACCGGCGGCATCGATCCTGACACGGGTCAGAATTGGGCGCGCTACGCGGCCGCCTGCCTCGCCTTCAACGCGGCCGGCTGGCTGATCCTCTATGCGATCCTGCGCCTGCAGGGCCACCTGCCGCTCAACCCGCAAGGTTTTGGGGGGCTTGCGCCCGACCTCGCCTTCAACACGGCGGTCAGCTTCGTCACCAACACCAACTGGCAGGCCTATGGAGGCGAGACGACGCTTTCGTATCTCAGCCAGATGGCGGGGCTGACGGTGCAGAACTTCGTCTCGGCCGCGACCGGCATCGCCGTCGGCGCCGCCGTGATCCGAGGCTTTGCCGGCCGCGGGTCCGATGGCGCGGATGCGCGCAATCTCGGCAATTTCTGGGTCGATCTCACCCGGGCGGTCCTCTACCTGCTCTTACCGCTCTCGATCCTCTTCACACTCTTTCTCGTCTGGCAGGGGGTGCCGCAAAACCTCTCCGCCTATGTGGATGCCATGACGCTCGAGGGCGCACGGCAGACGATCGCCCAGGGGCCAGCAGCGGCGCAGATCGCCATCAAGCAGCTCGGCACCAATGGCGGCGGCTTCTTCAACGCCAATTCCGCCGTGCCTTATGAAAACCCAACGCCGCTTTCAAACTTCGCCGAGATGGTGGCGATCCTCCTCATCCCGGCGGCCTTCACCTTCATGTTCGGTCGCATGGTGCGCGACATGCGCCAGGGCGTGGCGATCTTTGCCGCCATGGGCATCCTCTTTCTCGGCGCGCTGGCGCTCACCTATGGGGCGGAGAGCGAAGGCAACGCGCTCTTCGCCAACCTTCCCGTCGAGCAGGCTGCCGGCAATATGGAGGGCAAGGAAGTCCGCTTCGGCGTCGGCGAATCGGCGCTCTGGGCGACGGCGACGACCGCCGCCTCCAACGGCTCCGTCAATTCCATGCACGACAGCTTCACGCCGCTCGGCGCTCTCGCGCCGATGCTGCTCATGCAGGTCGGCGAGGTGGTCTTCGGCGGTGTCGGCTCCGGCTTCTACGGCATGCTCGCCTTCGTCGTGCTGACGGTCTTCCTGGCCGGGTTGATGGTCGGGAGAACCCCTGAATATCTCGGACGCAAGATCGAGACGAAAGAGGTGAAGCTCGCCGTCATCGCCTTCCTGGTCATGCCGCTCGGCGTACTCGTTTTCGGCGCCGCGGCTGCGACGCTCCCGGTGGCGCTCGCCTCGCTCCAGAACAAAGGCCCGCATGGGCTGTCGGAGATCCTTTACGCCTATTCCTCGGCGACGGGGAACAACGGCTCGGCCTTTGCGGGCTTCGGTGCTGACACGCCCTTCCACGACACGCTCCTCGGCATTGCCATGCTCCTCGGCCGCTACGTCTTCATCGTGCCGATGCTGGCGATCGCCGGCTCGCTGGCGGCCAAGAAGAAGGTCGCGGCCTCAGCCGGCACATTTCCGACGGACGGTCCTCTCTTCGTCACGCTTCTCGTCGCGGTCGTCCTGATCCTCGGCGGGCTTACCTTCTTTCCGGCGCTCGCCCTCGGGCCGGTTGCCGAACACACGGCGATGCTCGCCGGGGAGACGTTCTGATGCCGCAAGCTCCTTTGCAGGCCGCAACCCATGGCGATCTCCCGAGCGCCGACGCTGCGGCCCTCCATCAGCATCCTGTCAGAAAGCCAGGCGCCATGCGCAGAAAGCCCGATATTTCTCTCTTCGACATGCAGGTGACGGCGCCGGCTTTGCGCGTGGCGCTCGTCAAGCTCGATCCGCGTCATCTGATGAAGAACCCCGTCATCTTCGTCACGGAGGTGGCGGCGGCGCTCTCCACGCTCCTTTTCCTGCGCGGTGTCGTGACCGGTGCCGGCGAGACGGCGGTGGTGGGCCAGATCGCAGCCTGGCTCTGGTTCACGGTCTATTTCGCGACGTTTGCCGAAGCGATGGCGGAAGGTCGTGGCAAGGCGCGGGCGGACACGCTGCGGGCGACGCAGACCGAAACGCCTGCTAAGCTTCTCGCAGCGCTCGATGCGGTGGAGACACGGACGGTTTCGAGCCACACGCTGAAACCCGGCGATCTCGTTCTCGTCGAAGTGGGAGACATCGTCCCGGCGGATGGCGAGATCGTCGACGGCATCGCCTCGGTCGACGAATCGGCGATCACCGGCGAATCCGCCCCCGTCATTCGCGAGGCGGGAGGCGATCGCTCCGCCGTCACCGGCGGTACGCGCCTCGTCTCCGACTGGCTGAAGGTGAAGGTGACCTCGAAGCCGGGCGAGACGTTTCTCGACCGCATGATCGCGCTCGTGGAGGGAGCGGAACGGCAGAAGACACCAAACGAGGTGGCGCTCGGGATCCTGCTTGCCGGCATGACCATCATCTTCCTGATCGTCACCGCGACGCTCGAGCCCTTCCTGCTTTATTCCGGCGCGACGGTTCCTGTGGCCTTCCTGATCGCGCTTCTCGTCACTCTCATTCCGACGACGATCGGAGGTCTTCTCTCGGCGATCGGGATTGCCGGCATGGACCGGTTGGTGAAGGCGAACGTCATCGCCAAGTCCGGCCGGGCGGTGGAGGCGGCGGGCGACGTCGACACGCTTCTCCTCGACAAGACCGGAACGATCACCTTCGGCAACCGGATGGCCGACGATTTTCTGCCGGTTTCGGGCGTCGATGAACGGCAGCTTGCCGAGCTCGCGCATCTTGCTTCGGCGGCGGACGAGACGCCGGAAGGAAAATCGATCGTCGACCTTGCCCGCAAACGCCTCGGCCGGCAGATCGATCACGATGACCGCGTGGTCGCGGCTATTCCGTTCAGCGCGCAGACCCGCATTTCAGGGGCGGATCTGAAAGACGGGCGCGCGATCCGCAAGGGGGCGAGCGACGCGATTCTCGCCTGGTGCGACAAGGCGCCGACGCCGGAGCTTTCGCGCCTCATCGAACGCATCGCCCGCTCCGGGGGCACGCCGCTCGTCGTCGCCGCCGACCGCAAGCCGATCGGCGTCGTGCATCTGAAGGATGTGGTGAAGCCCGGTATCCGCGAGCGCTTTGCCGAGCTGCGGCGCATGGGGGTGCGCACCGTCATGGTGACGGGCGACAACCCGCTGACGGCCGCTGCGATCGCGGCCGAAGCCGGCGTCGACGACTTCCTGGCGGAGGCGACGCCGGAAAAGAAGCTCGAACTCATTCGCGCCGAGCAGGCGGGGGGCAAACTCGTTGCCATGTGCGGCGACGGGTCCAACGATGCGCCGGCGCTGGCGCAGGCCGATGTCGGCGTCGCCATGAATTCCGGGACGCCCGCCGCCAAGGAGGCCGGCAATCTCATCGATCTCGACAGCGATCCGACGAAACTCATCGAGATCGTGCTGGTCGGCAAGCAGCTCCTGATCAGCCGCGGTTCGCTCACGACCTTCTCGATCGCCAATGACGTGGCGAAATATTTCGCGATCCTGCCGGCGATTTTCGTCGCCGCTTATCCAGGTCTCGCAGCGCTCAACGTCATGCGCTTGGAAAGCCCGGCAAGCGCCATTCTGTCGGCGGTGATCTTCAACGCGCTCGTCATCATCGCGCTCATTCCGCTCGCCTTAAAGGGCGTGCGCTATGCGCCGGCGACGGCCGCGAGCCTCTTGCGGCGCAATCTTCTCATCTACGGCCTCGGGGGGCTGATCGTGCCCTTCATCGGCATCAAGGCCATCGACCTTCTCATCACCTCCATCGCAATCGTCTGAGCAAAGCCATGATCGACCAGCTTCGCCCTGCCATCGTTCTTTCGGTTCTCATGACCGTGCTTCTCGGCCTCTGCTATCCGCTCGCCCTGACCGGTCTCGCTCAAACGCTGTTTCCGGCCGAGGCCGCCGGCAGCCTCATCGAGCGCAACGGACAGGTCGTGGGATCCCGTCTGGTCGCCCAGACATTTTCGGCTCCGGGCTATTTCCATCCGCGGCCGTCGGCCGGTGACGTCGATGCCGGCGCGTCCGGGGGCAGCAATCTCGGTCCCACCAGCGCGGCCCTCCTCAAGCGGGTTTCGAGCGAGGCCGAAAGGCTCAGCCGGGAAGCCGGAGGTGCGCGCGTGCCCGTCGATCTCGTTACGACATCGGGCAGCGGTCTCGATCCGCACATCTCTCCGGAAGCGGCCTTCTTTCAGGCGCCGCGCGTCGCCAAGGCGCGAGACCTTCCCCTGCAGCAGATGCGCGACCTGGTGGCGCGTCATATCGAGGGGCGCAGCCTCGGACTTTTCGGCGAGGCACGCGTGAATGTTCTTGCGCTCAACCTGGCGCTCGACGAGCTTCGGCCGGCCGGGAATAACGGCGTGCCGGTGGCGGAAGGGGCGATCAGCAGGGCGCAATGAACGAGCCGGATAACCGTCCCGAGCCTGAGGCTCTTCTTGCGGAAGCATCGCGGGAAGGAAGGGGGCGGCTCAAGATTTTCCTTGGCGCGGCGCCCGGCGTCGGCAAGACCTATTCCATGCTCGAGGCGGCGCGCGAGCGCCGCACGGCGGGTCTCGACGTTGCCGTCGGCGTCGTCGAGACGCACGGCCGCGCCGAGACGGAACGCCTTGCAGGCGGGCTTGAAATCATCCCGAGGCGGCGCGTCCTCTATCGCGGCCGGTTTCTCTCCGAGATGGACGTCGATGCGATCCTGAAGCGTCGGCCGGGCCTCGTCCTCGTCGACGAACTCGCCCACACCAACGTTCCCGAAAGCCGGCATCCGAAGCGCTGGCAGGATGTGGAGGAGCTGATCGGCGCGGGCATCGACGTCTATACGACGCTCAACATCCAGCACCTGGAGAGCCTCAACGATGTCGTCGCGCGCATCTCCGGCGTGCGTGTGCGCGAGACGGTGCCCGATCGCGTCGTCGAACTGGCGGATGAGATCGAGCTGATCGACCTGCCTCCCGACGAGCTGATCGAAAGGCTGCGTGAGGGGAAGGTCTACGTCCAGGAGCAGATTGCGCGGGCCATCCAGAACTTCTTCTCCAAGGGCAATCTGACGGCTCTGCGCGAGCTTGCCATGCGCGTCGCGGCCGACCGTGTCGATGCGCAGATGATGGCGCATATGAAGAGCCACGCGATCCCGGGACCGTGGCCGACACAGGAGCGAATCCTCGTTTGCGTCAACGAATCGCCGGTCGCCGGCGTGCTGGTACGGGCCGCCAAACGGGCTGCCGACCGCGGCCGCTTTCCGTGGATCGCGGTGCACGTCGTCACCCCGGCCTCGGAGAGCCTGCCGGAGGCCGCGAAGGATCAGATCGCCGAGACGCTGAGGCTCGCCGAAACCCTCGGCGGCGAAGTCGCTTCGCTCAACGCAGAATCGCGCATCGCGCAGGAGATTCTCGCTTTCGCACGCTCGCGCAATGTGAGCCGCATCGTCGTCGGCCGCCCGCGCATGCGTACCCTTTCCGCGCGGTTCTTTCGCGAGAACGTGGCGAACGAGATCATCCGCGCCGCGAGGGATTTCGAGGTCACGGTGATCGCCTCGGACGCCGCGCGAGCGCGTCGCGACAAGGTGAGGGCGCCGCATCTCTTTCCGACCTGGGAGGCGGAAGCCTATGGGGTGGCGACCGTGGCCGTTCTCGCGAGCAGCGCGATCGGCGCGGCGGTCCATCGGGCTCTGCCGGTGGAGAGCCTGTCGCTCCTCTACCTCGCCTCGGTGATCGCCCTCGCCACGCGGTACGGCCTCTGGCCCTCGATCTATGCGAGCGTCCTGTCCTTCCTCGCCTACAACTACTTTCTGACCGAGCCGTATTATACGTTCAGCGTCCACAGCGAGACGGTGGTCCGCACCCTTTTCCTCTATCTCGCCGTGGCGATCGCGACCGGCAATCTCGCGGCGCGGCTGCGCGCGCAGGTGAAGGCACAGCGCAACATCGCTAGGCGTACGGTAGCGCTCTATGATTTCAGCCGCAAGATTGCGAGTGCAGCTTCGCTCGACGACGTCGTGTGGGCGGCAGTCCACCACGTCGCCTCGACGTTGAACTGCTCCTCGCTCATCCTCGGGCCTGGCCCGGACGGGCAGCTGACCATCCTCGGCGGCTATCCGCCCGAGGACCAGCTCGAGGCGAAGGATCGTGGCGCGGCGGAATGGGCCTGGGAGCATGGAGAAATCGCCGGCTGGGGCTCGCCGACACTGCCGGCGTCTTCGTGGCTGTTTCTGCCGCTCAAGACGGCGCATGGCAGGGAAGGGCTGCTCGGCGTGAGCTTTGCGCGCTCGCAGCCGCTCGCTCCCGACGAGCGCCGCCTCCTGGAAGCGCTCGTCGATCAGGTGGCGATCGCCGTCGAGCGCACCCGTCTGGCGGCCGACATGGAGGAGACGCGGCTGCTTTCCGAGACGGAGAGGCTGCGCGCCGCGCTTCTGTCGTCCGTCAGCCACGATCTGCGCACGCCGCTCGTGTCCATCATTGGGGCCGCGTCGGGTCTCCTGGAGGCCGATGAAGCGCTTGGCCCGTCGGGTCGCGTGGCGATGGCCGAAACCATCCGCGACGAGGGCGAGCGGCTCAACCGCTACATCCAGAACCTTCTCGACATGACGCGTCTCGGCTATGGCGCATTGCAGGTCCGGCGCGACTGGGTCGACATGCGGGAGGTGGTGGGCCGCGCCGTTCGTCAGCTCCGTCGGCGTCTTGCGGGACATACCCTCGCCATCGAGCTGCCGCGTGACTTGCCCATGGCTGCGGGTGATCCCGTACTTTTAGAGCAGGTCATCGCGAATCTTCTCGACAATGCCGCGAAATACGCCGAGGCCGGCACCGAGATCGCGGTGTCGGGCCGCGTCGAGGCGGGGCAGCTTCATCTCTCGGTGCGCGACGAGGGCCCCGGCATCCCGGTCGAGGACCGCGCCCGTGTGTTCGACATGTTCTATCGCGTGCGTGCCGGGGACGCGCAGAGAGCCGGCACCGGCCTCGGGCTCGCCATCTGCAAGGGCATCGTGGAGGCACATGGCGGCGAGATCACCATCGGCACGGGCTCGGGCGGCCGCGGAACCGCCATAACGGTGAAGCTTCCTCTGGCTCCCGAGGTGCCGAAGAAGGCGACGGCAGAACCATGAGCGCCACGCGTATCCTGATCGTCGACGACGAGCCGCAGATCCGGAAGTTCCTCCGGGTGGCGCTCGGAGCGCATGGTTTTGAGGTTTTCGAGGCGGAGAATGGCCGCAAGGGGGTGGAGGCCGTCGCCTTGAAGGAGCCCGACCTCGTTATTCTCGATCTCGGTCTGCCCGATATCGATGGCAAGGAAGTGATCACGCGCCTTCGCGAATGGTCGAACCTGCCGATTCTCGTGCTGTCCGTCAGGGAAGGGGAGGATGAGAAGGTCGCCGCCCTCGATGCCGGGGCGAACGACTACGTGGTCAAGCCTTTCGGGATCCCGGAGTTTCTGGCACGCGTGCGGGTTCTCCTGCGTCCCACGCGAAAAACCGGAGAGGACTCCGCCGAGATCGTGGTCGGTGATCTGAAGCTCGATCTCGCCCGCCACGAGGTGTCGCTGGCGGCGGAGAAGCTCAAGCTGACGCCGAAAGAATTCGAACTTCTCGCTTATCTGATGCGCAATGCCGGCCGCATCCTCACCCACCGGCAGATCCTGACGAGCGTCTGGGGCCCTGCGAATGCCGAAGACGTGCAGTATCTGCGCGTTTTCGTCGGACGTCTGCGCCAGAAACTTGGCGATGACCCGGCGAGCCCTCGCTATATCCTGAACGAGCCCGGGGTCGGCTACCGCTTCCTGCGCCCGGAGGAGTGAGGGCGGCGTGCTGAAACCCATGCCCGCCGCCGTTCCATATGGTTCTGCCTAAATCACAATATAAACCAATATGATATTTGGTTTTGTTAATGCCATATGGGGGCTGTTGCCATCGCTCCGTGGCTCCGCAGAACACCGGCTCGCCTGTCACTGGTTTCTGCTAGAGTTCGGTGCCGGCTCTGTCTGCGGAAGAACAGCCGGAGCGATCTCCGTCTGGCCGGGGGCAGGCGCCGAATCCGCCGGCGGCGCAACGGGCGCCTGACCTGTCATCATCTCGTCGGCAGAGGCGGCGGGCCTCTCCTGGTCGACAGGTGTGGAGGTCTGATCAGGCGTCGATGTTGTGCCGGATGGCGAAGCCGCCTCTGGCGATTGCTGCGGGCCGGACCTGCCTGCTACCGATCCCGAGGTTGCCCCGGAGGCTCCGGCACTGCCCGCAGACGCGGCCGAGACCTGATCGGTGCCGATCGGTTGGGGGGTCACGGAGCCGTCGGCGGCCGCCACGCGCCAGACTGTGTTGCCGGCATCATCGGCGATCAACAGCGCGCCGGTGCCGTCGATCCCAACACCGACCGGGCGACCATGCGCTTCGTCGCCATCGATGAAACCGGTCACCACATCTTGCGCCATGCCAGAGGGTGTGCCGTTCTCAAACGGGATGAAGACGACCTTGTAGCCGTTGAAGAAGCTGCGGTTCCAGCTGCCGTGCTCGCCGACGAAGGCGCCGTTGCGATAGGCTTGTGGCAGGGCAGAGTTCAAAGAAAAGGTCATGCCCAAAGGCGCGACGTGGCTCGAGAGGGCGTAGTCCGGCGCGATCGCCTCCTCCACCATATCGGGCCTCTTCGGGCGGACGCGCTCGTCGACATGGTCGCCGTAATAGCTCCACGGCCAGCCGTAAAAGGCGCCCTGCTGGACGGAGGTCATGTAGTCGGGAACAAGGTTCGGCCCGAGTTCGTCGCGCTCGTTGACGACCGCCCAGAGCGCGCCGGTCTGCGGATTGAAGGTCAGGCCATTCGGGTTGCGGAGTCCCGAGGCGTAAACCCGCGCTGCGCCGGTTTGACGGTCGACCTGCCAGATCGCGGCGCGACCTTTCTCGGCCTCCAGTCCGTTTTCCAGGATGTTGGAATTGGAGCCGACCGACACGAAGAGGCTCTGCCCGTCCGGAGAGAGGGCGAGATCCTTCGTCCAATGATGGTCGATCGGTCCGCCCGGAAGGGGGGTGAGCACTTCCGGCGATGCCGTAATCTCGGTGTCCCCGAGCGCGTAGGGATAGGTGAGAATGGCGTCGGTTGCGGCCACGTAGAGCGTGCCGTCGGCCCACGCCACGCCGAAGGGGGAGTTCAGTCCGGTGAGAAGATCGTGGCGTTCATCAACCGTGCCGTCGCGATCGGTATCCTGCAAAAGCGTGATGAGATTGCTTTCCTTCGTATCGCCGCCTCCGCCATGGGCAAAAGACATGATCCATCCGCGGATGATATCCTTCGGACGCGACACGGGTTCGCCTCCTGGACCTCGCGATTGGATGACGAGGACGTCCCCATTCGGCAGCGTGTGCAGCGCCCGCGGATTGGCGAGATCCTGGGCATAGGCGATGATGGCGAGACCATCGGGGACGGACGGTGTTTCGCCCTCGTTCCAGCCGATCACCTCCGCCACCTTCATGTTGGCAATGAGCGGAGGATCAGGCTCCGGGAGAACCGGGTCGGGACCGATCTGTTGCGAAATATCGAAGTCTGAGCCGTCGTCGCCGCAACTCGCCAGCATGGCGGTCAGGAGAACACTGCCGGCGAGCGTGAGCGTGCGGCCCGCGAGACCCGCGTGAAGTCTAGGCATGGTCGCGATCTCCTCGATGGCTGCTCGCCGTCATGGAGCGGCCGAGAAATCCGGTCGCTATCATGACGAGGACGGTGAGAATGGAGAGGGTGAGGCCCCATGGAACGACGGCCGTCCAGCCGTCACCGGCATGGATGAGGCTGTTGATGAAGGCGAGCACGAGGACGACGATGCTGCCGATCGCGTGCGGCCAGGCTGCACCGCTTCTGCGGGCCGACCTGCGGACGAGAATGTCGATGATACCGACAAGCGCGGCAAGGACGCCGACGACGAGACCGACGAAGAGGAGCCATGCGGAGAAATTCTGCCACATGAGATTGGCCGTCTGCCAGTAGGCGAGGTCCGTGAGGAGGGCGAGGGTGAAACAGACCGTCGGGAACTGGACCAGCACTGCGTGGATGGGCTGCCCGGCGACGGCGTCGTCCGCGGCGGGATGCGATTGCGCCATGGATTGCACCTTCCGATTTGTTCGGTGGCATTGGACTGGGTGACAGTGAAATGACCCGTGGGGGCGCTTTCAGTTCCATCCGTTTCCGGTGAGGCCGGCCGGATCGATAAAACGCACGCGGCCGCTTCGAGCATCGGGGCTCAGAGCCGCGCGAGATTTGGTCTCTACGGCCGGGCTTCCTTTGTGTGGGTTGAAGGGCCCGTGCGGGCCGCTTCCGAAGAAGACAGGATCAACTTTGCGCTATCTCAACGAAGGGTTGTGCGTGTTGAGCGGCATTCGTCGCATTGAAGAGCCGATTGCCGCTCGAGGGATGATTTTGTCGTGACGAGCGGTCGGGCACAGAGCTCCAAAAGCTGAGGAAACACAGGGGCATAATGCCGCGGAGGGTGGCGGGACCCGCAGTGCGGAGATGCCGGAGCGGGGAGAGGCGAGCCGTGCCGCCGCGACGAAAGCGGCGAGGAAACACGCGAGATCGTGCGCTTCCCACAAGGATCTGAGGTCGCCCAGCCCCATGCCGCTCAGATGACCGGGAGGAGGGGCGATCGGGTGGGGCCCGCCAATTCGAGGCCCCATCGCCCGACATACTACCCCTCATCGCTAGACGGAGCTCAGCTGACGCGCCAGATGATGGCGCACTGATCCGAAACTGGATGCGATGTCGCTTGGGGCTTGATGCGATGGCGCGAAGGGACCGGTTTTCAGCTCCGGGCAACGCCGGACCTAAAAATGCGGGGGAGCTCTTCGGCTAAGGAGGCCAAGACGATGAGCGCCATGCATACGTTTTCACTCAAGACAGAGGTTGTCTCTGGGGTGGGTACCCTCGAGCGGCTTCGTGAGTTCCACGGCGAGCGGGTCGGTATCGTCACCGATGCGCTGATGGTGAAGCTCGGTGTGGCGGACCGGGTGCGCCAGTACCTTTCCGGCTCCGCCGTCACGATCTACGACAAAGTCACTCCCGATCCGCCCATTGCCAGCGTCAAGGAAGGGGCGAGGGAGCTTTCCGCATTTCGCCCGACGATCATCATCGGCCTCGGCGGCGGCTCGGCCATCGATGCAGCGAAAGCGATTCTGGCCATCCTGCGGGAGATGAACAGTCGGAGCCGCATCACCTTCATCGCCATTCCGACGACGAGCGGCACCGGCTCCGAGGTGACGGCTTATTCGGTGATTTCCGATCCCGAGAAGGGCACGAAGTTCCCGCTCGTCTCCGACGATCTGATTCCGGATATCGCGCTGCTGGAGCCGGAATTCGTGCGCACCGTGCCGCCCCAGATCACGGCGGATACGGGCATGGATGTGCTGACCCATGCTCTGGAGGCCTATGTCGCCCATTGCGCGACCGATTTCTCCGATGCTCTTGCCGAGAAGGCTGTCAGCCTGACCTTCAAGAACCTTCCCGTGGTTTTTGCCGATGGCCAGAACGTCGAGGGCCGGATTGCGATGCACAACGCCTCGTGCATGGCCGGCATGGCTTTCAACTCGGCCGGGCTCGGTCTCAACCACGGGCTGGCGCATGCCATCGGAGGCCGCCTGCATATTCCGCATGGGCGCATCAACGCCATGCTCCTGCCGTACGTGATCGCGTTCAATGCCGGTCTCGACAAGAACTCTGCGGAGCCCGCGGCAGAGCGCTATGCGCGTTTGGCCCGGCTCCTCGATCTTGAAGGCGAGACAGCCCTGCAAGGCACGCAGAATTTGATCGACGCGATCGTGGACCTGAACAAGCGCTTTGGAGTCCCGTTGACGCTCAAGGCTTTGGGCGCCGACATGGCTGTGCTGGCTGAGAGCAAGGATGCGCTAGTCGCTTCCGCCTTGGCGGATTTCTGCACGTCCGGAAACCCGCGCAAGGCAAGTGCGGAGGATGTCCGGCGGATCATCGAAAAGGTGGCTGGCTGAGGGGCCGGCCCTGTCGATTCCCGGGCGATCAAGGCGTCGTCCGGGTCTTGCCAATCTCGTTGAGCCGTCTTCAACCGTCTCTCGGCGGCCCTTTCCTGGCGTTGCAATTTTACGGGAAAGTGGGGGATCCACACTTGGCGCTCGATTCCCCGGGGCTGGGCTTATGCGCAGTCCTGGTCGCCAGACAAAGGCCGCGCCTCAACGGCGCGGCCGGGCGCTCTCTCTGAGTCGAGAGGCGGCGCGCGGCCGGATAAGCGCGTGTCGCCCAATCCGTTCCTCGAGATCCCGGCTGGTCTAAAAAGCGCAGTCTTTTCAGGATGAAAATGGTGCCGGCTGAGGGGCGACAATCCATCGCCGCCGAACCGGCCGACAATACTGGTTTCGATCCACGCCCCTGCGTGAGGGGCGACAAGGACGGGAAGTTTGGGTTCGCCAACCTCCGCGCTGTTTCGATCCACGCCCCTGCGTGAGGGGCGACCTGACACGACACGAAGCAAGACGTGGCCGCAATGTTTCGATCCACGCCCCTGCGTGAGGGGCGACGAGACGGCATGGGTGAAGCTGATCCCGACGCTCCGCGTTTCGATCCACGCCCCTGCGTGAGGGGCGACCGGTCATAATGCCATAGCTGCGTCCTGGCCTCTAGTTTCGATCCACGCCCCTGCGTGAGGGGCGACGGCCTCACGATAAAGCGAGACCAAGTCAGAGAAACGACGATGTTTGCGCGAACTGGGCCTCGGCGTGCGTCTGGAAGACGGCGCTCCGGGAAAGGCTTCCGTTTCAGTGCAATGTTTTCAGGAGGTTGGGGCGTGCGCGAACCTGCCGGGAAAACGCGGCACGCTTGCGGTTCGCGATAGCTCTTCAGCGTTGCCACCGCTTTCGGTGGAGGATCATACGATCAGGGGGCCTTCAAGATCGGATGCTGGCTTGGCGCCAACATGTTCGACGCGGCGTTGCCCTTTTGCACCAAGATAATAATAGCGCAGGCTGTCGGCTGCCGGATCGATAATGCCTTCCAGCCGTCCCTTCAGTTTCGTCCATTGGGCCGGGTCGACCTCAATCTCGAAGACCGAGAATTGCACGCGCTGGCCGAAATCGCGGCAAGCCTTGGCGATGCGTCGGAGCCGCCTGGCACCGCCCGGGTCACTCGTTCTCACGTCATAGGTTACGAGAACCAGCATCGTCTATTTCCAGAACCAGGGCGGGTAGGCGTCGAGGTCGCCGCGAAGATGCCGCGAGAGCATCTGCGCCTGGATGTACGGGACGAGGCCGAGCGGTGCTTTTTCGCCCAGGAAGGGGTGGAGAAGCTCTTCACGCTTGCGTTCCTGCCAGGCCGTCAGAACGGTGCGACGAGCCTCGTCACGCATGATCACCGCGGCGCCCTCGCGTGTCTCGAAATCGTCGGCAGCAAGCTGCCTGCGATTGATCAACGACAACGCCAGCCGGTCGGCCAGTACGGGGCGCAACTCCTCCATCAGGTCGAGCGCAAGGCTCGGACGTCCAGGGCGGTCGCGGTGCAAGAAACCTACGGCCGGATCGAGTCCGACGGCTTCCGCCGCACCACGGCAATCATGCGTCAAAAGCGTGTAGAGGAAGGAGAGGAGCGCGTTGACGGGATCGAGCGGCGGGCGACGCGAACGGCCGCGAAAACGCATGTTACCGTCTTCGACGCGGATCAGATGGTCGAAGACGGTGAAATAGAGCGCTGCAGCCTCGCCTTCGGCGCCGCGCAGCGCTTCTGCGTCACCTCCGCGAAGTTCGACCCGTCGCAAGATCTGGGCAAGTCGCGCAACCGCGTTTTCAAGGGCCTGGTGCGCTCCTTCGCTCAGTCCGGAGCCATGGTCGCGCAAACCTCGCATCAAGACAGTGCGCTGGTTGGCGATCTTGCCCAAAAGGAGGGCGCGGACGATGTCGACAGGCGTCGCGGAGGCGGCGTATTGGGCGCGCCGCAAGAGCACGTTACCGCTGACGGGCCCTTCGATGCGTGCTTGAAAACGGCCGACGCGGTCGAGAAGCACGATCGTCATACCCTGTGCGGCTGCTGCCCCGATCATCGCGGGTGAGACGGCGATCGGGCCGAACAGAACGATCGAGGCGAGCATGTGGAAGGGAACGCGCGCCCGCTCTATGCCTTCGACCGAGACCACGGCGTTTTCTCCGTCCTTGCGAAGTGCGGCGCCCTCGGTGGTGACGTAGAGCGTGTTGAGGAGCTTCTTCATCCAGCGTTTCCCGGCACTTCTGCAAGGAGGTCGGCGAGCCTCTGCCGTGTCCAGGCGCCGGCGGAGCGGACTACCGCCGTCGGACGGCAGAGCTCGGCGAGCGAGCACGCCCGACACCGGCTCTTGTGAGGCGTGGGAGCGGGCGTCACGTGCTCCGCAAAGATGGTGCGGAGTTCGGCAGCCGTCTCTTCGGTCACCGCGCGCAGGCCGGTGTCGAAAGTGACGGCGACACGTCGGCGCGTCTCGCCATAGAAGAGCGCGCCTTCCGGCACGGGCCGTCCGAGCATCTCTTCCAGGCACAAGGCCTGGGCGCAGAGCTGCACCTCGTCGGCACGATGGGCTTTCGGCTTACCGCGCTTATACTCGACGGGCAGCGGCACTTCGCGTCCGTCTTCCGTGGCATGGAATTCGACTAAATCGGCGACGCCGGCGAGGCCGAGGCGCTTGCTCGCAAGCGGCAGCGAAAAGACGCGACGCATACCGCGGACACGGCGCTGGCCGGGACGGTCCGCCGTAATGTGCAGGATATCGCCTTCGGCCGTGAAGCGGTTCTCCGCCCACATGCGTTCCAGATGGATGAGCGCGGCTTGGCGCGGGCAATAAACGGCATGCTGAAGGGCGGAGAGGGGAATGGGCTCGCCGCCCTCTGCAGGGGCTTCTCTACCGAGAAGATCCGCCGACGCCATCGCCGTCACAGCCGCTCGATGATCTCCACCCCGTCCGGCAGGTTCTCCCGGTCGATCGTCACGGCATAGTCGGAGAAGGCGCGGGCGGGAGGCGCGTTGTCGAGGCGTTCGCTGCCCGGCTCGTACGTTTCGCCCTTGAAGGAGCGCCAGATCTTGACGCGATCGAAGAGGCTGTGGGCGGGAGCGTTGCCGAGCGCGGTCGCATGGCGGAAGACGATGAGCTTCCTGGTTGCCATCTCGCCGCGTGCGGCTGAATGGTCATGCTCGAACATGGCTTCCAGCGCTTCGAAGAGCAGATCAAGGTCTCCTTCGGTGAAACCTGTTCCCTTTGCCGGATGCGAGGCCAAGTGCGCAGAGACAAAACCGTGGGCGCGATAGAGACCGTACGGAATGATATGCTTACGGCCCATCGTCCGCTTGTCGCCGCGTTTTTCTTTTTCGTCTTCTCCCTCGACGCGCTCCTTCTTTTCAGCCTCTGTGGTTGCCGCCATGCGTGTGATGGAGACTTCCAGTGGTAGCACCGGTTCGATGGAACGTGAGAAGGCGAACTGGACCGGGCCGCGGACCTGACCGGCATTGATGCCAGTTGAGAGCACGCCGCCGAAGGTGCGAATATCAAAGAAGTTGTCGCACATGAAACGACGGATGCGAGCGGCCTCTTCGTCGGATTTAGGTGTCAGTTTCGCCGCCTTTTCGACGGTGGCGTCGTCCCCACGCTCCGCACGGTAGGCCTCACGATGTTTGTCGTTGAGGATTGCTCCTTCGGTGACATAGATGCGAAACTTCGGCGCATCCATTTGTGTCATCTCAATATAGTTGCGCACTTTTCGCTTGAGGCAGACATCGCTGACGATGCCGTGCCCGGTCTCTGGGTCCATTCGCGGCATGTTGCCGGCGTCAGGATCGCCGTTCGGATTGCCGTTCGTCACGTCGAATAAAAGAAGGAATTCGTGCCGCACCTTGAGTGGATTATTCCCCATCAGACATCTCCTCGGTTCCGGTGTCTTTGCTGCGGCGAGCCCGCTCATGGTAGTAGCCGACAGCGAAACGTCCCTGTTCCTCGAGCTTGAGCGTACGTGGAAGGTCGGGGGGTAGCATCGCCACGATCTCGGTGACCCGCGGTTCGATCCAAAAACCTTTGTTCTGCTTTTTCGCGTCTGAGACGTGATGCTTGAGACCGCGCAGCAACGGCCCGAAGACACGCGCCGGAGTGGACGAAGCCGCTGCGTAGAAGCGATCGCCAATCGTTGCGTTAACGCGGCCGAGAGCCGTGTATTGCGCCGATTCAAGGACAGCGAAGAGCCGCCCGAGTTGATAGGCGCGGTCAGGGTTGTCTGGGTCGAGCGCCACAGGAGCCTCCTTTTCCTTACGGAAATTGCGAACGAGAATGGCTTTCAGCATCGACGCGCGGCGGGCGTTGATGATCCCGTCAGAGCGGATGCGCATGAGAACCGTATTGAGAAGCGTCAGCGGGTAGGGCGTGCCCGTCAGGATTGCGCGCGTCCACTCGCCGGCGAGGTTCGGCGGGACGTTTTCGCGCTTGCCGAGGACCGCCGTCTCGGAAAGATACTGCCAGAGCGCCGGCGTGCCGTGTGGGTCGGGCGGCGCGATGCGCATGTCCGCGCTGTAGCGGCCGTAGTTTTTCGCAAGCTCGCCGAAACTCTCCGCCAGCCAGAAGCGGACGGAAATGCGCGCTGCGTTCGGCGCCAGGCCCAGCACGTAAAAGCGAACGCCCTCGCCGAGCTTCGGTTCGACGTCTTTCAGCGCCTGGCCGGCGCGGATTTTCTCAAGCAGGATGCCGACCCGCTTGGCCGCGGCTTCGTCCTCGGCGGCCGACGCCTTAGTGTCCGCTCCGCCGACCATCGCTCCGAAGATGCTCTCTGAGAGAGCGGCCATTTGCGCATCGTCTGCTTCCGCCCAGAATACGGTCGACGCATCGCCGATCTGCACGCGATGGCCGGAGCCCCTTTGGAGAAAATGGTTGAGTGCACCAGTATAGGCCTCTGCCGCGCTCTCGGAGACGGGGGCGTTGTCGCCCTGCGAATGGCCGTAGGATTCGAAGGCAGGCCAGTTGAATCCGACAATCGTGTCTGCGGCTTTCTGTCCAGGTTTGGCCCACATTCCCTTGATCGCCGGGTGGAGCCGGGCGGTCGGGCCGTGCTGTCCGCTAACGAGGCAGAGTTGGCCGGAATGGCCCTCGCCGTTCTTAAGAAGGGCGCGGGCCGCCGGGCGGTCGTGCAGATAGATGTGCCGAAGCCGCTCCTCCTCCAGCGCGAAGACGGTATTCTCGTCCTTCATCTCCTCGGCGAAGTGTTCCTCGAACATTTCCGGCTTCCAGAGGTCGAGAAAGCGCAAAAAGGCGAGAAGGCCCGGATCGTCACTCGTCCCGATCAACGCGCGATGATGTTCGACGAAGGCTTGATGCTCCTGCGCCGTGCGCGGCTTAGGCATCTTCGTCACGCCCAGCGTGTAGGCCGTCTTATCCCAAAGGGTATGCGGAAGGATGTTGGAAGCGCGCTTCACCGGGGCCGGCACCGACATCTGCCGCGCGACCTTTTTCTTGCCTTGCGCTTCCCTCAGATCTGTGACGGTCGCGATCGTCCCATCGGGGTTTAGTCCAATGGCGAGCCCGACCTTCTGCATCGCGAAACCTGGAGGTGGTGCGTCGGGAATCCGTTCATAGGCGCGCGCCAGGGATTGAAGGATGGTCATCGCAGGATCTCCGGCGAGCCGAGGGGAGGCACCTTCACGGCGCCGTTTTCGAGCGTGGCGCGAAAAAAGAGTGACGGCCGCCCCTTTGCCTGGTGGTCGATGTCGAAGAGCATGAAACCGAGATCGCGAGGGCTGCCGTAGCCGAGCTCGGCCGTATGTGCGGAGGTGTCGGGTTCGGGGATTGGTTCATCCGGTTCGATCAAGCGGAAGCGGGCGTCGAACTCCCGCGTGCCGAGGCAGGGCTGGTGGAAGCACTGCCCATTGCGCGCCCGGCGATTGAACATGTCGAGATGCTTGCCTTCATTGTCCTGCGGTCCGGCCTTTTCCGTCATCTCGAAATGCGCGGCGATGACGTAGGCGACGTCGACGAGGATGGTGGAGGCGCGCTGCTGGCGGTCGTCGTCGACGAGGAGGGCGAGGCCGGAGAGATCGCCGCGATTCATCGCCGTCTTGGCATTGCGGGCCGAGGCTTTGTGACCCACCTCGTTGCGCCGGATGGATCGGAAGCGGATCGGCTTCAGCACATGGATTTCGTCGATCACCCAGCGGATCGCCGGCTTCCAGTGGATCGCCTCCAGAATGCCGCGCGCGGCCGAGGGCGTCATCACGTCATAGGAGACGCGCTCCACCTTCATTTCGGGTCGGGTGAAGCAGGCGAAGGGACCTGAGACCAAAAGACGGATGCCGTAGGTCATGGTGAATCGCCCCCACCTTTGTTTTCTCGGTTACTGATTATCTCGTCTCTTATGGAGATCATGCAACTGGGCCGCGTAGCCGCAGAGAAGGTCGTTTTCTAAGTGATGGTGTTTTCGAGCTCCAAGTACTCTGCATTCTCCCAGAGCAGACCAACGTCTTCCTCGTAGAGCGTGTCCGTCTTCAGGATCGCGAACTGTTTCTTCCGCAATTCCCGATGTGGAAAGACGATATGTTCGTTTGTCTTGAGGAGTGCCCGCGCCCGGGGCGGGACCGAGACAATATACGGCTGTAATTCACGGGCGATCCGACCCGAGGAAATCTCGGGCACTTCTAGGTTTCTAACCGCTTTCCGCGCCTTCTCGTCGCGGGCGACGATCACCGGCGCCATGCCGTCTTCGATCATCCGGTAGTGTTCGGCGATGGTGCGATAGGCAATGTCCGGACCGTAGCTCTGCGAGAATTTTGAAAGATGGAGGATCGGCTTGCCGAGGCGTTCTTCGCCGGCCTGCCAGTAGATCTCATGAAAGTAGCGCTCGATGGCCTCCGGCGCGAAATGGTTGTCGAAGAGATCCTTCATCCGCTCCATGCTGCCGATGAGGCTTTTGATTTCGGCGGGCGGCGCATGGTCCGGGTCGGACGGCCTGAAAACCGTGACGACGCTTTCGTCGACTGGTCGCCGCATCTCACGGTTCACCCGCCCCGCGGCCTGGGCGATCTGATCAAGCCCCGCTTCGGCCCGCCAGGCGACGGGAAAATCGACATCGACGCCCGCTTCGATCAGTGACGTGGCGATCAGACGGCAGGGGCGTCCCTCGTTGAGACGCGTTTTCACGTCAGCCAGGATGTTGCGCCGATGGGCCGCGTATTGCCGGGTCGTCAGATGCACGAGCCCGTCGAGCTCCTCCATCTGCGCCGCCCGGTAAAGATCGAGCGCATGGCGGCGGCTGTTGACGATCATGAGCGCCTGCGGATGGTCCTTCAGGGCTTCCACGAGATCCTCGTCACTCATCTCTCTGGCGAACACGAGGCGCACACGCTCAAAGGCCTTGTGAAGTCGCGGCGGGTCGGGTGCGAGCTCGCGGCCGTCGAGATCGAGCGCCAGGAGATGGTCTGGCTTCAGCGCCTTCAGCTTGCGTGCATCGAAGGCGGGCTGCGTCGCCGTGCACAGAACGATTGAGCAGCCGTAGTTGCGGCAGAGCTCGTCGATTGCCCAGACCGTCGGTGCCAAGAGCTTCTTCGGCAGGGTCTGTGCTTCGTCGAGCACGATGACGCTGCCGGCGATGTTGTGGAGCTTGCGGCAGCGCGAGGTGCGGGCGGCGAACAGGCTCTCGAACAGCTGGACATGCGTTGTGACGACCACAGGTGCGGCCCAGTCTTCCATGGCGAACCGCATCTTGCCCTTCATCGATCGGGTGCTGTCCGCTGGGCCGACCTGGCCGGTCTCTTCGTCTTCGATGGCCGAATGATGCTCCAGCACCAAATCGTCGCCCAGGATCTCCCGGAAGATCGCGGCCGTCTGGTCGATGATGGACGTGAAGGGAATCCCGAAGATGATCCGCCGATGGCCGTGGTGTTTCGCATGGTCGAGCGCAAAGCCGAGCGAAGCGAGCGTCTTGCCGCCGCCGGTCGGGACGTTGAGTGTGAAAAGGCCGGGCGCCATTTCTGCGCGTGCCCGCGCAGTGGCGAGGATTTCGGCCCGCAATCGGCCGATCTCGCTCTGCGGCTCGCCGAAGGCGGCGATCCTCTTCTCAAAGGAGTCCAAAAACGTGGGCAGGCATTCCGCAAGGCTCGGCCAGTCGCGGTCCTTCGCGACGTCTCCGGTTTTTTGGTAGAAGAGCTCGGTCTCCTTGAAATCTGCGTCGACGAGGCAGGAGAAGAGCATGCGCCCGAGCATGGCGAAGCGAAAGGCGCAGCGCGGCCAGTCGGGGGCCGTCCAGTCGAAGGGCGGCATGAGTTCGGACGGCGTGTCGGGGAGGAGGTCGGCCCAGCCGGGCGCCAGAGCTTTCATAGTAAAACCGCCCAACCGCTCCTCCAGGGAGCTGGGCTGATGGCTCGACCGGTCCGGCAGGCCCGCATGGTGCCCGGCGATCGCCTGCGCCATGAGCCAGGCGATCCACTGGTTCGGCGCATGCGCGAAGAGACCGAGAACGGCCTTCGCACCGGCCGTGGAATGGTCGACCGGTTCGCTCGCGCCTTGCAGTCGCGCCTGGAACGCTGGCGAGAGTTTTCCCAGGTCATGCAGGGCGCCGCAAAACGCGGCGGCCTCTGCAATCTTCAAGGGCGCTGCGAATTCGCGTGCCCGTCGCGCCACGGCGCTGAGGTGGTCAGAGAGAAGCTCCCAATCGCAGCAATCGGTCGCCTTGGTGGAATGGGCGTAGAATTCCATTGTCCTTCACTATCACGGCTTTGCGAAGCCGAAGTACGTGTTGGTCATGAATCCCGGAAATATTGGCGCATCGCTTGTTCAAGCTAATACCGAAATACAATATGCGAGCGAATATCGAGATATTCTCAAATGTTATCTCCATTCACGTGATGTGTGGAGCGTAATCGAGTCGCATGCCGGCGCTGTGTGGGCGGAATGGTCGTGGGTGTGCGGAGGGCCGGCGCTCTGGTTTTTCAGAGGAAGACGTCGTCGGGCACGCACTCCGGCACACGGCGGAGACATGGCCGATGCAGTCGGGCGTCGACAATGGAAGGTGGCCGGTTTCCTGGACACGAGCCGGCAGACTGCAGAGAAAGTCTAGGGCCATCATCACCAGATCATCGGAGAGACGTGAGTGACGTCTTTTCTCTCGGCCGGGCAGGGATGTCGCTCCGTGCGGCCGGATGATTTTGTTGGTGGTGTTTTTTAAGAAACGGCAGCTGATTAAAAAGGCGAGATATATCAATGGTGAAAATGGTGCCGGCTGAGGGACTCGAACCCCCGACCCCCTGATTACAAATCAGATGCTCTACCAACTGAGCTAAGCCGGCATGACGCGTGACGGCAGAGACTGGCTGGGCCTCTGGTGCGCTTTCAGGGCTCCAAATTCCGCCGTTTGACGCCGCCTGGAGCCGATATTCCCTAACCGCTCCTTCTGACAGGCGCAACAGCTTCGTCGGCGGGCTCGCAAGCCTGTCACAACGAGTGCCTTTTCGGACAACATGCCCGGCCAACGAGGCCGCGCGATCGGCCTCGATGCCTGTCAGGGGATGCCTGTCAGGGGCGGAAGCTCGGGCAGCGATGACGGTGAGGGGAGGAAACCATGAATCGACCGCGTTCCGACGCCCGGCAGTAAAAGAAACGTGATCGGACCTTTTCAATGGGGAACATGCAGCTGCTTAATTTGTTAGCATTCTAAGAATGGTTGGCCGCACGAGAATCTTGTGGTGCGGTCCTCAGGAGATTTTCGTCATGCAATCCAGGTCTACTCGGGCAGCAATCGCGATCGCGGCAGGGCTTTCGATGGTGATTGCATCTCTCTCGCCGACGATGGCAGCGATGCCTCGCGCGCCCCAGGCTTCACCGGCGAGTGGTGTCGAAGGCCCTCTCATCAAAGTGCAGGATCGTCACTGGCGGGGCGGCCACCGCATCGGGCCTCGTGCGCCCCGTCGCTACTATAACGGCCACCGATATCGCGGTCATCATTACCGCGGGCGGCACTACCGTGATCGGCACTACCGCTACGGGCGCCACTATTACCGGCATCGCAACAGGAACAGCATTGGAGCGGGTGTCGCCGGCTTGGGTCTTGGGCTCGCTCTCGGCAGCGCCATGGCCCAGCCGCGCTATTATGCGGCCCCTCCGGCCTATGCCGGAGCACGGCCCGCCCCTTGGTCGCGCGAATGGTATGCCTATTGCGCTTCGAAGTATCGCAGCTTCGATCCGCGCAGCGGCACGTTCCAGCCCTATAACGGCCCGCGCCGCCTCTGCCGCTGAGGCAACTTAGCGGCTTTCGGAGCGGCTCGCTTCGTAAAGCGCGATGGCTGCCGCATTGGAGACGTTGAGACTTGCGATCGGCGGACGTGTAGGAAGCCGCACGAGCCGATCGCAAGTCGCAGCGGTTTTTTCACGCAGGCCTTTGCCTTCGGCGCCGAGCACGAGAACGGCGGGTTTGGGCACGGGGGTGTCGCCGAGCGCGTCCGTGGCCTCGCCGTCGAGGCCCAGAAGGTGGAAGCCTGCCTCTCGCAGTTCCTCCAACGCATTGGAGAGATTTCTCACCCGCACGATTTCGACATGTTCCAGCGCGCCGGAGGCGGTCTTCGCAAGAACGCCGGTCTCTGGCGGCGAATGGCGCGCCGTCATGATCAGAAAACTCGCGCCGAAGGCGGCGGCGGAGCGAAGGACCGCGCCCACATTGTGCGGGTCCGTCACCTGATCGAGCGCGACGATCATGTCGGCTCCGATGCAATCGGAAAGTTCAGGTTCGGGCAAGGGGTCGCAGAAAAGCGCGACGCCTTGATGCACCGTGTCGGCGCCGAGCAGTTTGTCCATCTCGCGCGTGGTCGACGGGTCTGGCCATTCCATGTCCGGCACGAGGCCTTTGAGCCGGTTGAGCGCATTGGCCGTTGCGGCGAGCCGATGGATCTTTCTCTTCGGATTCTTCAAGGCTTCGCTGACGGCGTGAAAGCCATAGATGACCGAAGGCGAATCGGCTGGGGGCGTGCGCGGGCTTCGTCGAGTGGGCCGTCCGCTCTTCTCGCCGGGGCGACGGCGCCTTCTCATATTCGTATCGTTGGACATCGCTTGCTTGCTCAATTTACCGGCTTCTCCCTTCGCACCGAACTTCAGGGAATGGCAACGGTGGGCTTTCGTGTTGCGGGCGTTGACAGGCCGGGGCGCCACCTGCATATACGCCGCCACCGACGGTTTCGGTTGTCCAACCGAGACCTCGCTTTCGCCAGTCGTTTCGACGGCCGCACCGGAGGGGTGCCCGAGTGGCTAAAGGGGACGGGCTGTAAACCCGTTGGCTATGCCTACGTTGGTTCGAATCCAACCCCCTCCACCAGCGGCCCGCGAAGCGCTGCGCGGGTATAGCTCAATGGTAGAGCAGCAGCCTTCCAAGCTGAATATGCGGGTTCGATTCCCGCTACCCGCTCCAGATTTCGACAAGAGCCGCACCTAGACCCGCTTTGCGCCGCGCATCGATTGCGCGGCGTCTTGATGCGCGCGTCACTTTGGGGCTCTGCTGCATGACCCCGCCGACAGCGTGCCGCCAGACCTTTGCGGCGTCTCGCCAGGATCGTCCGCCAGGATCGTCTTTGTCGCGTGCATGTGACGCACGGCCTCTTGCACCATCGCGCGGACCATCGTACTAGGCGCGCCGAAAATCCCCGTCGAACTCAGCCTTGGTAGAGGGAAATGGCAAAAGAGAAATTTTCGCGCACGAAGCCGCATGCGAACATCGGGACGATCGGTCACGTCGACCATGGCAAGACGACGCTGACGGCGGCGATCACGAAGTTCTTCGGCGAGTATCGGGCTTACGACCAGATTGATGCGGCGCCGGAAGAGAAGGCGCGTGGCATCACGATCTCGACGGCGCATGTTGAGTACGAGACGGAGAAGCGTCACTACGCGCATGTCGACTGCCCTGGGCACGCGGACTATGTGAAGAACATGATCACGGGCGCGGCGCAGATGGACGGCGCGATCCTGGTTGTGTCGGCGGCCGACGGCCCGATGCCGCAGACGCGTGAGCACATTCTGCTCGCCCGTCAGGTCGGTGTTCCGGCGCTTGTCGTTTACATGAACAAGGTCGACCAGGTCGACGACGAGGAGCTTCTTGAGCTCGTCGAGCTCGAGGTTCGCGAGCTTCTGTCGTCCTACGAATTCCCGGGCGACGACATTCCGGTGATCAAGGGCTCGGCGCTTGTGGCGCTCGAGGACGGCGACAAGGCGCTTGGCGAGGATTCGATCCGCGCTCTGATGGCGGCTGTCGACGATTACATCCCGACGCCGGAGCGTCCGATCGACCAGCCGTTCCTGATGCCGATCGAAGACGTGTTCTCGATCTCCGGCCGCGGCACGGTCGTGACGGGTCGTGTGGAACGCGGTCAGATCAAGGTGGGTGAGGAAGTCGAGATCGTCGGCATCCGCGACACCCGCAAGACGACGGTGACGGGCGTCGAGATGTTCCGCAAGCTGCTCGACAGTGGCCAGGCGGGCGACAACATCGGCGCGCTGCTTCGCGGCATCGACCGCGAGGGCGTGGAGCGCGGACAGATCCTGTGCAAGCCGGGTTCGGTGACGCCGCACACGAAGTTCAAGGCGGAAGCGTACATTCTGACGAAGGAAGAGGGTGGCCGGCACACGCCGTTCTTCACCAACTACCGTCCTCAGTTCTACTTCCGGACGACGGACGTGACGGGTGTCGTGACGCTGCCGGAAGGCACCGAGATGGTGATGCCGGGCGACAATGTGACGATGGACGTGACGCTGATCGTGCCGATCGCGATGGAAGAGAAGCTGCGCTTCGCCATCCGTGAAGGCGGCCGCACCGTCGGCGCCGGCATCGTCTCCGAAATCATCGAGTAACCGCGATCGGGCGTGAAGAGGGGCGACCGTGACGGATTGCTGCGGATTGGCCTTTCACGCTCGAAGGTTGCTCGGTTGCGCTTGCGCCGGCAGCTGCATCTGTGTAGTTCCAGCGCAGGCGAGTCGGCCGCCATGGTCGCTCAAGCGAATTTCGTTCCGGCAAATCGCATTTCGCGATGATGCCGGATGAAGGGGTGTAGCTCAGCTGGTAGAGCACCGGTCTCCAAAACCGGTGGTCGGGGGTTCGAATCCCTCCGCCCCTGCCAGATTACAGACGGGATCGCGATCCACTCTTAAGGGAGCCTTAATGAGGGGGTTGCGTCGACGGATGAAACTGACTAACTAGAAGGTTCGGAGGCGCGCGGTCAGGGTGATCGCGCGCCTTTGAGTTCGGCGGCATGGCGAAAACCAATCCTTTTCAATTCCTACAGCAGACGCGGACCGAAGTCGGCAAGGTCACCTGGCCCACTCGGCGCGAGACGCTGATCACAACCGTGATGGTCTTCGTCATGGTATTTCTGGCGGCGATTTTCTTTTTCGTCGCGGACCAGATTATGAGCTGGGGCGTCGGGTTGCTGCTCGGCGCCGCCGGCTGAGCCCGCAAGGCAGAGATTGATGGCGAAACGCTGGTATATCGTCCACGCCTACTCGAATTTTGAGAACAAGGTCGCCGAGTCCATTCGCGAAAAAGCGGAGGCGGCGGGGCTCGATCATCTGATCGATGAGATCCTGGTTCCGAAGGAGAAGGTCGTCGAGGTGCGCCGCGGCCGTAAGGTCGACGCAGAGCGCAAGTTTTTTCCGGGCTATGTGCTCGTCAAGATGGATATGACCGACGAGGCGTTCCATCTCATCAAGAACACGCCGAAAGTGACCGGCTTCCTTGGTGCCGACAACAAGCCCGTGCCGATTCCCGACTCGGAAGCCGAGCGCATCATGGCGCAGGTGCAGGAGGGCGTCGATCGTCCGAAGCCTTCCGTCAATTTCGAGATTGGCGAGCGAATTCGTGTTGCCGACGGACCTTTCGCGTCCTTCGAAGGCAATGTCGAGGAGGTCGACGAGGAGAGGGCGCGCGTCAAGGTGGCGGTGTCGATCTTCGGTCGCTCGACCCCCGTCGAGCTGGAATACGGGCAGGTCGAAAAGCTCTGACCCGAATGGCCGCCGGTCCGTGCGATCCGGTGGTCGAACGGAAGGCTTCGGTCTTCCAGTGAAGTGTGGGAGGTCGGGACGGTGGCCACAGCGTCCCATCAAGGCCGGACCACGCGTCGCGCCGCGCCGCCGGGGTCTGTCTCCGGGCGGCACATAACGGAGTGAAAGATGGCAAAGAAGATTACAGGGTACCTGAAATTGCAGGTACCGGCGGGTGCGGCTAATCCGTCTCCGCCGATCGGACCGGCGCTCGGTCAGCGCGGTCTGAACATTATGCAGTTCTGCAAGGATTTCAACGCCGCTTCTCAGGAAATGGAGAAGGGCTCTCCGGTGCCGGTGGTGATCACCATCTTTGCCGACAAATCCTTCACCTTCGCGATGAAGACGCCGCCGGTGTCTTACTTCCTGAAGAAGGCCGCCAAGGTCCAGAAGGGCTCGAAGGCGCCGGGCAAGGATGGTGCTGGCAAGGTGTCGCGCGATCAGGTGCGCGAGATCGCCGAGCAGAAAATGAAGGATCTCAACGCGGCCGACGTCGAGGCGGCGATGCGTATGGTCGAGGGCTCCGCGCGCTCGATGGGCCTGGAAGTGGTGGGCTGACGTCATGGCGAAAGTAGCAAAGCGTATGCAGTCGATCTCGGAAGGCATCGATCGCGAAAAGCTCTACGCCGCCGATGAGGCGGTCCGCATGGTCAAAGAGCGCGCCAAGGCGAAGTTCGACGAAACCGTCGAGGTGGCGTTCAATCTCGGTGTCGATCCGCGTCACGCCGACCAGATGGTGCGTGGCGTCGTCTCGCTGCCGAACGGTACGGGCCGTACGGTCCGCGTCGCCGTCTTCGCGCGTGGCGAAAAGGCCGACGATGCGCAGAAGGCCGGTGCCGACGTCGTCGGGGCGGAAGACCTTGTAGAACAGGTTCAGAATGGCCAAATCAACTTCGATCGGGTCATCGCCACGCCGGACATGATGCCGCTCGTCGGTCGTCTCGGCAAGATTCTCGGGCCGCGCGGCATGATGCCGAACCCGAAGGTCGGAAGCGTCACGATGGACGTTGCCAAGGCCGTCAAGGACGCCAAGGGCGGTTCGGTGGAGTTCCGCGTCGAGAAGGCGGGTATCGTTCACGCCGGTATCGGGAAGGCCTCGTTCAGCGAGGAGGCGCTCGTCGAAAACCTCCGCGCGTTCACTGAGGCGGTCAACCGCGCCAAGCCGAGCGGCGCCAAGGGATCGTACCTTCAGCGCGTGACGATCGCTTCGACGCAGGGACCTGGTGTCAAAATCGACGTCAGCTCGCTTTCCGCGAGCTGAGTAGAAATTCCAGCCGGAGCGATCCGGCCGGAAAGGCCGCCGGCAAGCCGGCGGCCGACCTGTCCGAGACTGCAGGTGAGGAATTTTGTCCTCTTAAGCCCGAGTGTCACGAAGGGCCTGCATGAGACGGTGATGGGCCGAATTCGCCGAAAGGCAGTCGGTTCGAACCTCAGCCCCCGGGTTTCCGGGGCCCGCGCCTTCCGTCGCGAAGGCAGGGGGACAGGCGTTCACCGCCGCCCTCTCCGCAAGGAGTGGCCCGCAAGGGCAGGGCGGCAGAAGCGAAGCCGTCTCCCTGTCAAAAGGTGGGGAGGCAGATGAGGAAGAGGCAGTGGATAGAGCGCAGAAAAGCGAAATGGTCGACAGCCTCAACGGCGTGTTTTCGGACACGGGCGTTGTGGTCGTTGCCCACTATTCCGGCCTGACCGTCGCCGACATGACCGACCTTCGCGGTCGCATGCGCGCTGCGGGCGGGAGCCTCAAGGTGGTCAAGAACCGCCTCGTCAAGCTCGCTCTGAAGGGCACGGACGCCGAGCATATCAGCGATCTGTTCCAGGGTCCGACGGTCATCGCCTATTCAGATGATCCCGTCGCTGCCCCCAAAGTCGCCGCAGACTTCGCCAAGGCGAAGGAGAAGTTCGTCATTCTCGGCGGCGCCATGGGTGCAACCAACCTGGACAAGGACGGAGTGGAGGCACTTGCCAAGCTTCCGTCGCTGGATGAGCTGCGTGCCAAGCTGGTCGGCATGATCAACACGCCTGCCACCCGCCTTGCGGGTGTCACTCAGGCGCCGGCCGGACAGCTTGCCCGGGTTTTCGGAGCGTACGCGAAAAAGGACGAGGCGGCTTGAGGCCGACCTTGAAGAGACCAATCCGGTTCGAACCGACAAGGAACTGAGTAAATGGCTGATCTTGCTAAGATTGTGGACGATCTGTCCAACCTGACCGTGCTGGAGGCCGCTGAGCTCTCCAAGATGCTGGAAGAGAAGTGGGGCGTCTCCGCCGCTGCTCCGGTTGCCGTTGCGGCTGCCGGTGGCGCTGCCGGCGGCGAGGCTGCCGCGGAAGAGGAAAAGGATGAGTTCGACGTCATCCTCGCCTCTGCCGGCGACAAGAAGATCAACGTCATCAAGGAAGTCCGCGCCATCACCGGCCTCGGACTGAAAGAGGCGAAGGATCTCGTCGAAGGCGCTCCGAAGCCGGTCAAGGAAGCGGCCTCCAAGGCCGAGGCCGAAGAGATCAAGAAGAAGCTCGAAGAAGCCGGCGCTACCGTCGAGCTCAAGTAAGCTTCTGTTGGCGCACAGAGTTTTGTGCGTTTGAGATTGGGCGGTCCCGCACAAACGCGGGGCCGCCCGCAGGCTTTCTCGATGGTCGCCCGTCATGGCGACCCTCCAGACAGCCGTCAACATCCGCTCCGAGCGAGGACGAGGACCATCCATGGCGAACACTGCCGTTCAGACCGCAAGCTTTTCCGGCCGCCGCCGCATCCGCAAGTTCTTTGGTCACATCACCGAAGCGGCCGAGATGCCGAACCTGATCGAGGTGCAGAAATCCTCCTACGATCAGTTTCTCATGGTGGAAGAGCCAGAGGGCGGCCGCGGCGACGAAGGCATTCAGGCCGTCTTCAAGTCCGTTTTCCCGATCACGGACTTCTCCGGCCAGGCGATGCTGGAGTTTGTGCGCTACGAATTCGAGCCGCCGAAATACGACACCGACGAATGCCGGCAGCGTGACATAACCTACGCCGCGCCGCTCAAGGTGACGCTGCGGCTGATCGTCTTCGATGTGGACGAGGATACGGGTGCGAAGTCCGTCAAGGACATCAAAGAGCAGGACGTCTATATGGGCGACATGCCGCTGATGACCGACAACGGCACGTTCATCATCAACGGCACCGAGCGCGTCATCGTCTCCCAGATGCATCGCTCGCCGGGTGTCTTCTTCGACCACGACAAGGGCAAGACGCACTCCTCGGGCAAGCTTTTGTTTGCCGCCCGCATCATTCCGTATCGCGGCTCCTGGCTCGACATCGAGTTCGACGCCAAGGACGTCGTGCATGCGCGCATCGACCGCCGCCGCAAGATTCCGGTCACGTCGCTTTTGATGGCGCTCGGGATGGACGGCGAGGAAATCCTCTCGACCTTCTACGACATCGTGACGGCGACGCGCGGTGACAACGGCTGGATCGTTCCTTTCGACCCGGAAAAGCTGCGTGGGACGAAGGCGAGCGAAGACTATGTCGACGCCGCGAGCGGCGAAGTCGTCGTCGAGGCCGGCAAGAAGATCACCGCCCGTCTGGCGCGTCAGCTGGTGGAAAAGGGCGTCAAGTCGCTGGTCGTTTCCGACGAGCAGGTTCTCGGCCGTTTCCTCGGCGAGGACATCGTCAACTTCGAGACGGGCGAGATCTATGCGGAGGCCGGCGACGAGGTCTCCGAGAAGATGCTCGACCAGCTTCGCGAGCTCAATCGCAACGAGATCGCGCTTCTCGAGATCGATCACGTCAATGTCGGCGCTTACATGCGCAACACGCTGGCGGCCGATAAGAACGAGAGCCGCGAGGACGCGCTGTTCGACATCTATCGTGTGATGCGCCCGGGCGAGCCGCCGACGATCGAGACGGCAGAGGCGATGTTCCAGTCGCTGTTCTTCGATCCGGAGCGCTACGACCTCTCTGCGGTCGGCCGCGTGAAGATGAACATGCGCCTCGACCTTCAGACCGAGGACACGATGCGGGTCCTGCGCAAGGAGGACATCCTTGCGGTCATCCGCATGCTCCTCGACCTGCGTGACGGTCGCGGCGAGATCGACGACATCGACAATCTCGGCAATCGCCGCGTGCGTTCGGTCGGCGAGCTGATGGAAAATCAGTACCGTGTCGGCCTTCTGCGCATGGAGCGCGCGATCAAGGAGCGCATGTCGTCGGTCGAGATCGACACGGTGATGCCGCAGGATCTGATCAACGCCAAGCCGGCGGCCGCCGCGGTGCGCGAGTTCTTCGGTTCGTCGCAGCTGTCGCAGTTCATGGACCAGACCAATCCGCTGTCGGAAATCACCCACAAGCGGCGCCTGTCGGCGCTTGGTCCGGGTGGTCTGACGCGTGAGCGGGCCGGCTTCGAAGTGCGCGACGTGCATCCGACCCATTACGGCCGCATCTGCCCGATCGAGACGCCGGAAGGCCCGAATATCGGCCTCATCAACTCGCTCGCCACTTTTGCGCGCGTCAACAAATACGGCTTCATCGAAAGCCCGTATCGGCGGATCGTCGAAGGCAAGGTGACGGACGAAGTCGTCTATCTCTCGGCCATGGAAGAGGCGAAGTACACGGTCGCCCAGGCGAACGCTCAGCTCGACGACGAGGGACGGTTCGCCAACGAGCTCGTCACCTGCCGTCATAGCGGCGACGTCTCGATGGTGTCGCGCGACAAGGTCGACCTCATGGACGTGTCGCCGAAGCAGCTCGTTTCGGTGGCGGCCGCGCTCATTCCGTTCCTGGAAAACGACGACGCCAACCGCGCGCTCATGGGATCGAACATGCAGCGGCAGGCCGTGCCTCTGGTGCGCGCCGAAGCGCCGCTCGTCGGCACCGGCATGGAGCCGATCGTGGCGCGCGATTCCGGTGCAGCGATTACGGCAAGGCGGACCGGCGTCGTCGATCAGGTCGACGCGACGCGTATCGTCATTCGGGCCACGGAAGAGATCGACACCTCAAAGTCCGGTGTCGACATCTACCGGCTGCAGAAGTTCCAGCGGTCCAACCAGAACACCTGCATCACGCAGCGTCCGCTGGTGCGGGTCGGCGAGCAAGTGCGCAAGGGCGAGGTGATCGCTGACGGTCCGTCGACGGATATCGGTGATCTGGCGCTCGGCCGGAACGTGCTCGTCGCGTTCATGCCGTGGAACGGCTACAACTTCGAGGATTCCATCCTCCTGTCGGAGCGGATCGTTCGCGACGACGTCTTCACCTCGATCCATATCGAGGAATTCGAGGTGATGGCGCGCGACACGAAACTCGGTCCGGAAGAGATCACGCGCGATATTCCGAACGTCTCGGAAGAGGCGCTTCGCAATCTCGACGAGGCGGGCATCGTCTATATCGGTGCGGAAGTGCAGCCGGGCGACATTCTGGTCGGCAAGATCACGCCGAAGGGCGAAAGCCCGATCACGCCGGAAGAGAAGCTCCTGCGCGCGATTTTCGGCGAGAAGGCCTCGGATGTGCGGGACACCTCGCTCCGCATGCCGCCAGGAACCTACGGCACCATCGTGGAAGTGCGCGTCTTCAACCGCCACGGCGTGGAGAAGGACGAGCGCGCGATGGCGATCGAGCGCGAAGAGATCGAGCGTCTCGCCAAGGACCGCGACGACGAGCAGTCGATCCTCGACCGCAACATCTACGGCCGTCTGGCCGACATGCTGCGCGGCGAGGCGGGTGCCGCCGGACCGAAGGGCTTCAAGAAGGGCACTGAAATCACCGATGAGGTGATGGCAGAATATCCCCGCTCGCAGTGGTGGCTGTTCGCCGTCGGCGACGACAAGAAGATGTCGGACATCGAGGGCCTGAAGCAGCAGTACGACGAGAGCCGCAAGCGTCTGGAAAACCGCTTCATCGACAAGGTGGAGAAGCTGCAGCGCGGTGACGAGCTGCCTCCTGGCGTCATGAAGATGGTCAAGGTCTTCGTCGCTGTGAAGCGCAAGATCCAGCCTGGCGACAAGATGGCCGGCCGGCATGGCAACAAGGGTGTCGTGTCGAAGATCGTGCCGGTCGAGGACATGCCGTTCCTGGCAGACGGGACGCATGCCGATATCGTGCTCAATCCGCTCGGCGTGCCGAGCCGCATGAATGTCGGACAGATTCTCGAGACGCATCTCGGCTGGGCTTGCGCCAATCTCGGCAAGCAGATCGGCGAACTCGTGGAAGCCTACCGCAAGAGCGGCGACGTGCAGCCTTTGCGCTCACATCTGTCGGGCATCTACGACGACAACGACAAGAACGAGAAGATCTCGTCGTTCGACGATGAATCGGTCGTGCGTCTCGGTCATCAGCTCACCACCGGTGTGCCGATTGCGACCCCGGTCTTCGACGGTGCCAAAGAGGCCGATATCGACGAGCTTCTGGAAAAGGCGGGTCTCAACCGCTCGGGCCAGGCGCAGCTCTTCGACGGCAAAACCGGCGAACCGTTCGATCGTAACGTCACGGTCGGCTACATCTACATGCTGAAGCTGCACCATCTCGTCGACGACAAGATCCATGCACGCTCGATCGGCCCGTACTCGCTCGTCACCCAGCAGCCGCTGGGCGGTAAGGCGCAGTTCGGCGGACAGCGTTTCGGCGAAATGGAGGTCTGGGCCCTGGAAGCTTACGGCGCGGCCTATACCTTGCAAGAGATGCTGACGGTGAAATCGGACGACGTCGCGGGCCGTACCAAGGTCTACGAAGCGATCGTCAGAGGCGACGATACCTTTGAAGCGGGTATCCCGGAGAGCTTCAACGTTCTCGTCAAAGAGATGCGTTCGCTCGGCCTCAGCGTCGATCTGGAAGATTCCGAGAAGATGCGTTCTCTGCCACAGAGTTACGACAAGGATGCCGCAGAATAGTGCGGCATCCCATTGCCTCGACCAGACTAACCCAGCCGCTTCCCCCGGCGGCGCGGCGTCGCTTGGTGCGGCGCGAGGAACATTGGCAAGGAGAATGACCCTATGAACCAAGAGGTCATGAACATCTTCAGCCCGCAGGCGCAGCAGCAGACGTTCGATCAGATTCGAATTTCGCTCGCGAGCCCTGAGAAGATTCTGTCTTGGTCTTACGGCGAGATCAAAAAGCCGGAAACCATCAACTACCGGACGTTCAAGCCTGAACGCGACGGTCTGTTCTGCGCGCGCATCTTTGGCCCGATCAAGGACTATGAGTGCCTGTGCGGCAAGTACAAGCGGATGAAGTATAAGGGCATCATCTGCGAAAAGTGCGGTGTGGAAGTGACGCTCGCGCGCGTTCGGCGCGAGCGTATGGGCCATATCGAGCTCGCCGCTCCGGTTGCTCATATCTGGTTCTTGAAGTCGCTGCCGTCCCGCATCGGCCTCATGCTCGACATGACGCTGAAGGACATCGAGCGCGTCCTTTATTTCGAGAACTACATCGTCGTTGAGCCGGGCATCACGCCGCTCCAGGAGAAGCAGTTGCTCTCCGAAGACGAGTATCTCGAGGCGCAGGATCAGTACGGTGCCGACAGCTTCACCGCCATGATCGGCGCGGAGGCCGTGCGCGAGCTGTTGATGGCGATCGATCTCGAGACGGAGGCCGTGCGCCTGCGCCAGGAGATCGCCGAAGCGACGACGGAGCTGAAGCCGAAGAAGCTCGCCAAACGCCTCAAGGTCATCGAGGCCTTCATGGCGTCCGGCAACCGTCCGGAATGGATGGTGATGACGGTCGTTCCGGTCATTCCGCCGGATCTGCGTCCGCTCGTGCCGCTCGATGGCGGCCGTTTCGCGACGTCGGATCTCAATGATCTCTATCGCCGCGTCATCAACCGCAACAACCGCCTGAAGCGCCTCATCGAGCTTCGTGCGCCGGACATCATCATCCGCAACGAAAAGCGGATGCTGCAGGAATCCGTCGACGCGCTGTTCGACAACGGCCGTCGTGGCCGCGTCATCACGGGCACCAACAAGCGCCCGCTGAAGTCGCTCTCCGACATGCTGAAGGGCAAGCAGGGCCGCTTCCGGCAGAACCTTCTCGGCAAGCGCGTCGACTATTCCGGCCGTTCGGTCATCGTGGTCGGCCCGGAGATGAAGCTGCACCAGTGCGGCTTGCCGAAGAAGATGGCGCTCGAGCTGTTCAAGCCGTTCATCTATTCGCGCCTCGACGCCAAGGGCTATTCGGCCACGGTGAAGCAGGCGAAGAAGCTGGTGGAAAAGGAGAAGCCGGAAGTCTGGGATATCCTCGACGAGGTCATCCGCGAGCATCCGGTGATGCTGAACCGGGCGCCGACCTTGCACCGCCTCGGCATTCAGGCTTTCGAGCCGGTGCTGGTGGAAGGCAAGGCGATCCAGCTGCATCCGCTCGTCTGCGCAGCCTTCAATGCCGACTTCGACGGCGACCAGATGGCGGTCCACGTGCCGCTGTCGCTGGAAGCACAGCTCGAAGCCCGCGTCCTGATGATGTCGACCAACAACATTCTGCACCCGGCGAATGGTCAGCCGATCATCGTGCCGTCGCAGGATATCGTTCTTGGCCTCTATTATCTCTCGGTGATGCAGGACAACGAGCCGGGCGAGGGGATGCTGTTCGGCTCGATCAACGAGCTGCATCATGCGCTCGAGGTCGGTGCGGTGACGCTGCACACGAAGATCAAGGGTCGCTACAAGGGGATCGGCCCGGATGGCGAGCCGAACTCGAAGATCTACGAGACAACGCCTGGGCGTATGCTGATCGGCGAGCTTCTTCCGAAGCATCCGGCCATCCCGTTCGACATCTGCAACAAGCTGATGACGAAGAAGGAGATCAGCCGGACGATCGATACGGTCTACCGGCATACGGGCCAGAAAGAGACCGTGATCTTCTGCGACCGGATCATGCAGCTCGGCTTCCGTCAGGCGGCCCGCGCCGGCATTTCGTTCGGCAAGGATGACATGGTCATTCCGGAGGCGAAGACGGCGCTCGTCGAAGAGACGCGTCAGCTCGCGGCCGAATATGAGCAGCAGTACAACGACGGCCTGATCACTCAGGGCGAGAAGTACAACAAGGTCGTCGACGCGTGGGCGAAGTGCACCGACAAGGTCGCCGACGAGATGATGAAGAAGATCCAGGCGGTCGAATTCGATGAAGAGACCGGGCGCCAGAAGCAGGTCAACTCCATCTACATGATGTCGCATTCCGGTGCGCGTGGCTCTCCTGCTCAGATGAAGCAGCTGGCGGGCATGCGTGGCCTGATGGCCAAGCCGTCCGGCGAGATCATCGAGAGCCCGATCATCTCCAACTTCAAGGAAGGCCTGTCGGTTCTGGAGTACTTCAACTCCACGCACGGTGCCCGAAAGGGTCTGGCCGACACCGCTTTGAAGACGGCGAACTCGGGTTATCTCACGCGCCGTCTCGTCGACGTGGCCCAGGACTGCATCATCACCGAGACGGATTGCGGCTCGGAGAACGGCCTCACCATGCAGGCGATTGTCGATGCGGGTCAGGTTGTCGCGACGATCGGCCAGCGCGTCCTTGGACGCACGGCAGCCGAAGACGTGACGGATGCTGCGACGGGCGAGATCATTGTCCCGAAGGGCGAGCTCATCGAAGAGCGGCATGTGGAAGCGATCGAGGCGGCCGGCGTGCAATCCGTGCTCATTCGTTCGGTTCTCACCTGCGAGACCAAATACGGCGTCTGCGGCAAGTGCTACGGTCGCGATCTGGCTCGCGGTACGCCGGTCAATATGGGCGAGGCCGTCGGCGTCATCGCGGCGCAGTCGATCGGCGAGCCGGGAACGCAGCTCACCATGCGGACCTTCCACATCGGCGGTACCGCGCAGGTGGTCGACCAGTCGTTCCTGGAATCGACGTTCGAGGGCACGGTCGAAATTCGCAACCGTTCTGTGGTGCGCAATTCCGAAGGCCGGCTCATCGCCATGGGCCGCAACATGCAGGTCGCCATTCTCGACGAGAAGGGCAAGGAGCGGTCGAGCCACCGCGTCCCGTACGGCGCCAAGCTGTTCGTGGACGAGGGCGACACGATCAAGCGGGGGCAGCGGATTGCCGAATGGGATCCGTATACCCGGCCGATCGTGACGGAAGTCGGCGGCAAGGTGTCGTTTGAGGATATGGTCGAAGGCGCCTCCGTGACGGAGACGGCCGACGAATCGACCGGCATCACGAAGCGCGTCGTCATCGACTGGCGGGCAAGCCCGCGTGGGGCGAACCTGAAGCCTGCTCTCGTCGTCTTCGATGCGAACGGCGAGCCGGCGAAGCTCGAGCGTGGCGGCGACGCCCGCTACCAGCTCTCGGTCGATGCCATTCTCTCGGTGGAGCCGGGAGACGAGGTGGCACCGGGCGATGTGCTGGCACGTATCCCGCTTGAAAGCGCCAAGACGCGCGACATCACCGGCGGTCTGCCGCGGGTGGCGGAGCTCTTCGAAGCGCGACGTCCGAAGGATCACGCCATCATTGCCGAGCAGGCAGGTATGGTCCGCTTTGGCCGCGATTATAAGAACAAGCGGCGTATCGTGATCGAGCCTGTCGATGGTGAAGGCGAGCCGGTGGAATATCTGATCCCGAAGGGACGGCCGTTCCATCTGCAGGAAGGCGACGTGATCGAGAAGGGCGACTTCATTCTCGATGGTCTGCCGGCCCCGCACGACATCCTGGCGATCAAGGGCGTGGAAGAGCTTGCGGCTTACCTCGTCAACGAGATCCAGGAGGTCTACCGACTGCAGGGCGTGTTGATCAACGACAAGCACATCGAGGTGATCGTTCGCCAGATGCTGCAGAAGGTCGAGATCACCGAGCAGGGCGACAGCGACCTCATCTCGGGCGAGCAGGTCGACCGTATCGAGCTCGATGCGATCAATGCGCGTCTCCACGAAGAGGGCAAGCGGACCGCCGAAGGCGTGCCGGTGCTGCTGGGTATCACCAAAGCGAGCCTGCAGACCCGCTCGTTCATCTCCGCGGCCTCCTTCCAGGAGACCACTCGGGTGCTCACCGATGCTGCCGTCAACGGCAAGATCGATACGCTCGAAGGCCTCAAGGAGAACGTCATCGTCGGCCGCCTTATCCCGGCCGGTACCGGCGGCGCGATTGCGCGGCTGCGCGCGATCGCTCAGCGGCGGGACGAGCTCATCGCCGAGGACGAGCGCAAGCGGGCGGAGATCTCCGCCAAGTCCGCTCTCGTCGATCTGAGCGGCGGCGAGGGAGCCCCGGTCGACGCGGCCGAATAGCCCTTCGAAGGGTCTCCGTTGAGTTTGAAAGCCCCGGCCGAGCGCCGGGGCTTTCGCGTTATACGGCTGCGTCGGGGCGCCGCAGACGCGACCTCTGTGGCCGGCGGAGCACAGGCCCGAGCGAACTGTGAACCATTTACTTCCTCGACATTTTCTCGCGTGAAAATCGCTTGTGCAGGCCGGCTATTCCTTTAGAGCAGCGCGGCCGGCGAAAAACCGCCGCAAGGCTCACAAGATCAGTCTCTGGGGATGAACCTTTTCGGCCGCCCGCCGTTAACGGGGCCGAGGGGAACCAGAACTCAACGGAACAGGATAGATGGCCGGACACCTTGTCAAACGCACCCTGCTGTTTTTCGGGTTGACGTTCGGGTACGCGACGATCGCAGCGATCCCGTACCTCAACTGAGGCAGATTTTCAGTTCAACAAAAGGGCCGGCCGTAGCGCCGGCCTTTTTTTGTTTAGTCGACGGTATCTGTCGCGCTCGGCGAATCGGAGCGCCAGGTGGCTAGAGGTCCCGGCGATTCGTTTTCCGTGAATTTCGGGCCTCGCAGCTCTTGTGGGAGCGATTCTCTTTCGATTAGAATCGCATGCGGCCGCCTTTCGGAGGCGATCGGCGAACATTTCGCCCTGCTGCGATGGATCCTGTGGCCAGGCCGGCGCCAAAGCGAGCTTTGAATCGTCGATTCCGGGCCCTGACGCCGCAAACGTTAAGAAAACCCGGGCCTCGGGGTTGACGCGAACCCTACCACTGGCTAGATGAGCACCACCCAAGGGGCAGGCGGTAAGCCAAGCCCTGTTTCGTGCGTCCATTGCGCGAGACTACAAGGCTTAAACGCTGCCCGGGTTTGAATGCGATACGAGTTTTGGATCATGATTGCGGTCTCCCGCAATCCTCTGTTTCGAGCGCTGCAACCTTCTAAAGGTGATGCGGCGCGATTCATGTCGTGTTCGTGAGGGATTCGATAGAACGGAAGCCGGACATATTAATGCCGACGATCAACCAGCTCATCCGCAAGCCGCGTCACGACAAGCCGCGGCGTAACAAGGTGCCGGCGCTCGAGGCCAATCCGCAGAAGCGCGGTGTGTGCACGCGCGTCTACACGACGACGCCGAAGAAGCCGAACTCCGCGCTGCGTAAGGTTGCCAAGGTGCGCCTCACCAACGGCTACGAAGTCGTCGGCTATATCCCGGGCGAGGGCCATAATCTTCAGGAGCACTCCGTGGTGATGATCCGCGGCGGGCGCGTGAAGGACCTTCCGGGTGTTCGCTATCACATTCTGCGCGGCGTCCTCGATACGCAGGGCGTCAAAGACCGTCGCCAGCGTCGTTCGAAGTACGGCGCCAAGCGGCCGAAGTAAGGAGAGGGGCGATGTCGCGACGCCGTCGTGCAGACAAGCGGGAAATCAATCCCGATCCGAAGTATGGGGATCGGGTGATCTCCAAGTTCATGAACTCCGTGATGTATCACGGTAAGAAGTCGGCCGCTGAATCGATCGTCTATGGGGCGCTCGAGAGTGTGGAAGGCCGGATGCGCCAGGATCCTGTCGCCGTCTTCCATCAGGCGCTCGACAACGTCATGCCGCATGTGGAAGTGCGCTCCCGCCGTGTCGGTGGTGCGACGTACCAGGTGCCGGTCGAAGTCCGGGTGGATCGCCGTCAGGCGCTGGCCATTCGCTGGCTGATCACGGCCGCCCGCGGCCGTAATGAGCGGACCATGAAGGAGCGCCTTTCCGGCGAGCTCATGGACGCTGCCAACAACCGCGGAAATGCGGTGAAGAAGCGCGAAGATACGCACCGCATGGCGGAAGCGAACCGCGCCTTCTCGCATTACCGCTGGTAACCGAAAGAAACGGGGCCCCACATGCCACGCGACTATAAGATCGAGGACTACCGCAATTTCGGCATCATGGCGCACATTGATGCCGGAAAGACCACGACGACGGAGCGGATCCTCTTCTACACCGGCAAGAGCCATAAGATGGGCGAGGTCCATGAGGGCGCCGCCACCATGGACTGGATGGAGCAGGAGCAGGAGCGGGGCATCACGATCACGTCGGCTGCGACGACCACCTTCTGGGCGGGTCGCGACGGCAAGAAGCGGCGCCTCAACATCATCGACACGCCAGGCCACGTCGACTTCACGATTGAAGTCGAGCGTTCGCTGCGTGTGCTCGACGGTGCGATTGCTCTTCTCGACGCCAATGCCGGCGTCGAGCCGCAGACCGAGACGGTTTGGCGCCAGGCGGACAAGTACAAAGTTCCGCGCATGATCTTCGTCAACAAGATGGATAAGATCGGCGCCGACTTTTACCGCTGCGTGGAGATGATCGAGGATCGTCTCGGTGCTCAGCCGCTGGTTCTTCAGCTGCCGGTCGGCGCGGAAAGCGACTTCAAGGGCGTCGTCGATCTCATCGAGATGAACGCTCGCCTCTGGCGCGACGAGACGCTCGGCGCACAGTGGGACGACGTGGAAATCCCAGAGGATCTTCGCGATCGGGCCGATGAGTGGCGCGAGAAGCTCATCGAGACCGTTGTCGAGCTCGACGACACCGTCATGGAAGCCTATCTCGAAGGCAACATGCCGGACAACGACACGATCCGCCGGCTCGTCCGCAAGGGCACCTGCGCCGTGCAGTTCTTCCCGATCCTTGCCGGCTCGGCTTTCAAGAACAAGGGCGTTCAGCTTCTGCTCGACGCGGTCGTCGACTATCTGCCGAGCCCGGTCGAAGTGCACGCGATCCGCGGCATCGACCCGAAGAATGGCGAAGAGGTCAAGCGCGTCTCCTCGGACGACGAGCCGCTCTCGATGCTCGCGTTCAAGATCATGAACGACCCGTTCGTCGGCTCTCTGACCTTCGCCCGCATCTATTCGGGCAAGCTCGAATCGGGTGCCAGCCTGATGAACACGGTGAAGGAAAAGCGCGAGCGCATCGGTCGTATGCTTCTCATGCACTCCAACAACCGTGAAGAGATCAAGGAAGCGTTCGCTGGCGACATTGTCGCGCTCGTCGGTCTTAAGGACACGACGACGGGTGATACGCTCTGCGACCCAGTGAAGCCGGTCATCCTGGAGCGGATGGAATTCCCGGATCCGGTCATCGAGATCGCGATCGAGCCGAATTCCAAGGCTGACCAGGAGAAGATGGGCCTCGCCCTCAACCGCCTGGCGCAGGAGGACCCGTCCTTCCGCGTGAAGACGGACGAGGAATCCGGTCAGACGATCATCGCCGGCATGGGCGAGCTTCATCTCGACATCCTCGTCGACCGCATGAAGCGCGAGTTCAAGGTCGCGGCGAATGTCGGTCAGCCGCAGGTGGCGTATCGCGAGACGATCACGCAGGCTGCCGAGATCGACTACACGCATAAGAAGCAGAGCGGCGGTTCGGGCCAGTTCGCCCGCGTCAAGATCGTGTTCGAGCCGCAGGAGCCCGGTGCGGGTTTCGCGTTCGAATCCAAGATCGTCGGCGGCAACGTGCCGAAGGAATACATTCCGGGCGTCCAGAAGGGCCTGGAAAGCGTCCTTGGCAATGGTGTGCTGGCCGGCTTCCCGATGGTCGACCTCAAGGCGACGCTCCTCGACGGTGCGTACCATGACGTTGACTCCTCGGTGCTCGCCTTCGAAATCGCGGCTCGTGCCGCGTTCCGCGAAGGTGCCCAGAAGGCCAAGCCGGTTCTTCTCGAGCCGGTCATGAAGGTCGAGGTGGTGACGCCGGAGGATTATACCGGGTCTGTGATCGGTGACCTCAATTCCCGGCGTGGGCAGGTGCAGGGCCAGGAGATGCGGGGCAATGCCACCGTCATCAACGCCATGGTGCCGCTTGCCAACATGTTTGGTTACGTCAACACGCTGCGCTCGATGAGCCAGGGGCGTGCCCAGTACACCATGCAGTTCGACCATTACTCGCCGGTGCCGAGCCAGGTCGCCCAGGAAATTCAATCGAAATACGCCTGATTTCTTCAGAAACAGGTTGAGAAGTCAGACGGAGAGAGCTGATGGCAAAAGAGAAATTTTCGCGCACGAAGCCGCATGCGAACATCGGGACGATCGGTCACGTCGACCATGGCAAGACGACGCTGACGGCGGCGATCACGAAGTTCTTCGGCGAGTATCGGGCTTACGACCAGATTGATGCGGCGCCGGAAGAGAAGGCGCGCGGCATCACGATCTCGACGGCGCATGTTGAGTACGAGACGGAGAAGCGTCACTACGCACATGTCGACTGCCCTGGGCACGCGGACTATGTGAAGAACATGATCACGGGCGCGGCGCAGATGGACGGCGCGATCCTGGTTGTGTCGGCGGCCGACGGCCCGATGCCGCAGACGCGTGAGCACATTCTGCTCGCCCGTCAGGTCGGTGTTCCGGCGCTTGTCGTTTACATGAACAAGGTCGACCAGGTCGACGACGAGGAGCTTCTTGAGCTCGTCGAGCTCGAGGTTCGCGAGCTTCTGTCGTCCTACGAATTCCCGGGCGACGACATTCCGGTGATCAAGGGCTCGGCGCTTGTGGCGCTCGAGGACGGCGACAAGGCGCTTGGCGAGGATTCGATCCGCGCTCTGATGGCGGCTGTCGACGATTACATCCCGACGCCGGAGCGTCCGATCGACCAGCCGTTCCTGATGCCGATCGAAGACGTGTTCTCGATCTCCGGCCGCGGCACGGTCGTGACGGGTCGTGTGGAGCGTGGTCAGATCAAGGTGGGTGAGGAAGTCGAGATCGTCGGCATCCGCGACACCCGCAAGACGACGGTGACGGGCGTCGAGATGTTCCGCAAGCTGCTCGACAGTGGCCAGGCGGGCGACAACATCGGCGCGCTGCTTCGCGGCATCGACCGCGAGGGCGTGGAGCGCGGGCAGATCCTGTGCAAGCCGGGTTCGGTGACGCCGCACACGAAGTTCAAGGCGGAAGCGTACATTCTGACGAAGGAAGAGGGTGGTCGGCACACGCCGTTCTTCACCAACTACCGTCCTCAGTTCTACTTCCGGACGACGGACGTGACGGGTGTCGTGACGCTGCCGGAAGGCACCGAGATGGTGATGCCGGGCGACAATGTGACGATGGACGTGACGCTGATCGTGCCGATCGCGATGGAAGAGAAGCTGCGCTTCGCCATCCGTGAAGGCGGCCGCACCGTCGGCGCCGGCATCGTCTCCGAAATCATCGAGTAACCGCGATCGGGCGTGGCTTGTTCGCACCCGCGGACACCACGCCCCGTCTGTGAGGCAATGAAATGAACGGACAGAACATCCGGATCCGGCTTAAGGCCTTCGATCACCGCGTTCTCGATACGTCGACGGCGGAAATCGTCTCGACGGCGAAGAGGACCGGGGCGCAGGTCCGCGGGCCGATCCCGCTGCCGACCCGGATTGAGAAGTTCACGGTGAACCGGTCGCCGCATGTCGACAAGAAAAGCCGCGAGCAGTTTGAAATCCGCACGCACAAGCGCCTGCTCGACATCCTCGATCCCACACCGCAGACGGTCGATGCTTTGATGAAGCTCGACCTCGCGGCGGGCGTCGACGTCGAGATCAAGCTCTAGCGGATACCTGACGAAGGGAAGACCAGGATGCGTTCTGGCGTCATCGCAAAAAAACTCGGCATGACCCGGGTCTACACGGAAGCCGGCGAACAGGTGCCGGTCACCGTTTTGAGGCTCGACAATTGCCAGGTCGTCGCTCAGCGCACAGCGGAGAAGGACGGCTACACGGCCGTGCAGCTCGGTGTCGGGCGCGCCAAGCCGAAGAATACCGTGAAGGCCATGCGCGGCCATTTCGCGAAGGCCGAAGTCGAGCCCAAGCGTAAGGTCGCCGAATTTCGCGTGAGCCCGGAAAACATGATCGAAGTCGGGGCCGAGATTACGGCCGAGCATTTTCTGCCCGGTCAGTATGTCGACGTCACCGGCACCTCGATCGGTAAGGGTTTCGCCGGTGCCATGAAGCGGCACAATTTTGGTGGTCTGCGTGCGACCCACGGCGTGTCCGTGTCGCACCGCTCCCATGGTTCGACGGGTAACCGCCAGGATCCGGGCAAGGTCTTCAAGAACAAGAAGATGGCCGGTCATATGGGCGACACGCGGGTGACGACGCAGAATCTGCAGATCGTCCGCACCGACGCCGAGAAGGGTCTCCTTCTCGTGCGCGGCGCCGTTCCGGGTGCCAAGGGCGGCTGGCTTTTGGTTCGCGACGCGATCAAGAAGGCGGCGCCTGAGGGCGTTCCGACGCCGGCCGCGCTGCGCAAGGATGCTGGCGCTGCTGCAACGCCCGAGACCGCCGAAGGGGGCGCAGAATAATGGAACTTCAAGTCACCACGCTCGCCGGTGAATCTGCCGGGCAGGTGTCGGTATCGGACGAGGTCTTCGGCCTCGAGCCGCGGCAGGATCTCCTGCAGCGCATGATCCGCTACCAGCTCCTGAAGCGTCAGGCGGGTACGCATAAGGCGAAGGATCGCGGCGAAGTCTCGATGACGACCGCCAAGATGTATCGTCAGAAGGGCACCGGTCGCGCCCGTCACGGTTCGAAGAAGCCTGGCGTGTTTCGCGGCGGCGGCAAGTCGCACGGTCCGGTTGCTCGCAGCCACGCGATCGAGCTGCCGAAGAAGGTTCGCGCTCTTGCTCTGAAGCACGCCCTTTCTGTGCGAGCTCAGACGGACACGCTGATCATCATCGATGACGCCAAGGCGGGCGAAGCGAAGACCAAGGGTCTCGCCGCTCAATTTGCCGGGCTCGGGCTCAACAGCGTCCTCATCGTGGACGGTGCGCAGCTCGACGACAACTTCGCCAAGGCGGCGCGCAATCTGCGCAATGTCGATGTGCTGCCTGTGCAGGGCATCAACGTCTACGACATTCTGCGTCGCGAGAAGCTGGTTTTGACGAAGTCGGCGATCGAGGCGCTGGAGGAGCGGTTCAAATGACCAGCCTCAAACACTACGACACAATCCTGTCGCCGGTGATCACCGAAAAGTCGACCTTTGCGTCTGAGAACAATCAGGTCGTCTTCAAGGTGAAGAAGGATGCCACGAAGCCGGAAATCCGTGCTGCCGTGGAAGAGCTCTTCAAGGTCAAAGTGACGGCGGTGAACACGCTCCTGCGCAAGGGCAAAACCAAGCGCTTCCGCGGCATCAAAGGCCGGCAGGGCGATTTCAAAAAAGCGATCGTGACCCTTCAGGAAGGGCACTCGATCGACGTGACGACGGGTCTTTAAGCGATGGCTTTGAAAACCTTCAATCCGCGTACGCCGGGCCAGCGTCAGCTGGTCATCGTCGACCGCTCGGGCCTCTGGAATGGCAAGCCCGAGAAGAGCTTGACGGAAGGTCTGACAAAGTCGGGCGGACGCAACAATCTCGGTCGGGCGACGGCGCGTCGGCGTGGCGGTGGTCACAAGCGCAGCTATCGCATCATTGATTTCAAGCGTCGCAAGTTCGACGTGCCGGCAACGGTGGAGCGCCTCGAATACGATCCGAACAGGTCGGCATTCATCGCTCTGGTGCGCTACGAGGACGGCGAGCTTTCGTACATCCTGGCGCCGCAGCGCGTCGCCGAGGGCGACACCATCGTTTCGGGCCAGTCGAATATCGACGTGAAGCCGGGCAACGCCATGCCTCTGCGGGCGATGCCGGTCGGCACGATCGTGCATAATGTTGAGTTGAAGCCGGGCCGTGGCGGCCAGATGGCGCGCTCAGCGGGCGCCTACGCGCAGATCGTCGGACGTGACCAGGGCTATACGGTTCTGCGTCTCGGATCTGGCGAGCAGCGTCTGGTTCAGGGTGTGTGCATGGCGACAGTCGGCGCCGTCTCCAACCCGGATCATTCCAATGTGAGCCTCGGCAAGGCCGGACGGTCGCGTTGGCTTGGACGTCGGCCGAGTGTTCGCGGTGTGGCGATGAACCCGATCGACCATCCGCACGGCGGTGGTGAAGGACGCACTTCGGGCGGCCGTCACCCGGTGACCCCCTGGGGCAAGCCGACAAAGGGCAAGCGCACGCGGTCCAACAAGGCATCGCAGAAATACATCGTCCGCTCTCGCCACGCCCGCAAGAAGTAACGGGCCGGCACAGGCAGGATCAGGAGTTCAATCGAAGTGGCACGTTCAGTCTGGAAAGGTCCGTTCTTTGACGGCTTCCTCCTCAAGAAGGCGGAGAAGGCCCGCGAGTCCGGCCGCAAGGAAGTGATCAAGATCTGGAGCCGTCGCTCCACCATTCTCCCGCAGTTCGTCGGGCTCACTTTCGGCGTCCATAACGGGCACAAGCATATCCCTGTGCTCGTGACGGAAGACATGATCGGGCACAAGTTCGGCGAATTCGCTCCGACCCGCACCTATTACGGTCATGCGGCGGACAAGAAGGCGAAGAGGAAGTAACCATGGGTAAGCCCAAGCGTGAGCGGGCGCTCGGCGACAACGAGGCCAAGGCGGTTGCGCGCATGATGCGCATTTCGCCGCAAAAGCTGAACCTGGTTGCCGGCCTCATCCGTGGCAAGAAGGTGTCGACGGCGATTGCCGATCTCACCTTCTCGCGCAAACGCATCGCCATTCAGGTGAAGAAAACCCTGGAGAGCGCGGTTGCGAATGCGGAGAACAATCACGACTTGGACGTCGACAATCTGGTCGTTGCGGAAGCTCACGTCGGCAAGGCGCTCGTGATGAAGCGCTTTTCTCCGAGAGCGCGCGGCCGGGTCGGACGGATCACCAAGCCGTTTTCCAATCTCACCATCGTCGTGCGCGAAGTCGAGGACGCGGCCTAAGCGCCGAGGAGTAAGGTATGGGACAGAAAGTCAATCCGATCGGCCTCAGGCTCGGCATCAACAAGACCTGGGATTCCCGCTGGTTCGCCAGTGACGCGGAATACGGGCCCTTGTTGCACGAGGATCTCAAGATCCGCCGCGCTCTGATGGAAGATCTCAAGCAGGCCGCGGTGTCGCGCATCGTGATCGAACGCCCGCACAAGAAGTGCCGCGTGACGATCCAGACGGCTCGGCCGGGCATCGTGATCGGCAAGAAGGGCGCCGATATCGAGAAGCTGCGCCGCAAGGTGGCGCGGATGACCGACTCGGAAGTGCACATCAACATCGTTGAGGTGCGCAAGCCCGAGACTGACGCGGCCTTGATCGCTCAGTCGATCGCGCAGCAGCTGGAGCGTCGTGTGGCGTTCCGCCGGGCGATGAAGCGCTCGGTTCAGTCGGCGATGCGTCTTGGCGCGCAGGGCATTCGGATCGCATGCGGCGGCCGGCTCGGTGGCGCGGAAATCGCGCGGGCTGAATGGTATCGCGAAGGTCGCGTTCCGCTGCACACGCTGCGCGCGGACATCGATTTCGGCACGGCCACGGCGCATACCGCCTACGGCACGATCGGCATCAAGGTGTGGGTGTTCAAGGGCGAAATCCTGGAGCACGACCCGTTTGCATCCGAGAAGCGGCTGCTCGAAGGGCCTGAAGCCTCGCGCCGTGGCGCGTCGGCCTAAGACGCTGCGGCTGATCGGACAAGGGAATTGAGAGAAGAACATGCTGCAACCCAAACGCACCAAGTTCCGCAAGGCGCATAAGGGCCGCATCCACGGAGCGGCGAAGGGCGGGACGGATCTGAACTTCGGCTCCTTCGGCCTCAAAGCGATGGAACCGGAGCGGATTACCGCCAGGCAAATCGAAGCGGCTCGTCGGGCGATCACGCGTCATATGAAGCGTGCCGGTCGTGTGTGGATCCGTATTTTCCCGGACGTGCCGGTGTCGTCGAAGCCGACCGAAGTGCGTATGGGTAAGGGCAAGGGCTCGCCGGAATACTGGGCGTGCCGCGTTCATCCGGGCCGCGTAATGTTTGAGATCGACGGCGTCGGCGAGGCGACTGCGCGTGAGGCGCTGCGTCTTGGAGCTGCGAAGCTGCCGGTGAAGACGCGTGTCGTCACCCGGATCGGCGAGTGAGGAAGAGGCCATGAAGGCGACCGAACTTCATACCAAATCGGTGGACGAGCTTAACGACGAGCTCGGCCGCTTGAAGAAGGAGCAGCTCAATCTGCGCTTCCAGCAGGCATCCGGCCAGCTGGAGAAGACCGCCCGCATCCGCGAGGTCCGCCGCACGATTGCGCGTATCAAAACCATTGCGGCGCAGAAGCATGCCGCCGCGGCGAAGGCTTGAGGAGCGAAGAATGCCGAAACGCGTGTTGCAAGGCACGGTGGTAAGCGACATCTCCGACAAGACGGTTACCGTCGACGTCGAGCGGCGCTTTACACATCCGCTCCTGAAGAAGATGGTCCGTCGGACGAAGAAGTATCAGGCGCATGACCCGAACAACGAGTTCAAGGTCGGCGACGTGATCTTCATCCAGGAGACCCGTCCGATTTCGAAGAACAAGTGCTGGCTGGCGATCGGCCGCGAAGCACCGACCGAATAGCGCACAGAAACAACTGTCGGAACAGCGGTTCCGGATGAAGAACAAGAAGGACGTCGGGCCATGATCCAGATGCAGACCAACCTCGATGTGGCGGACAATTCCGGCGCGCGCCGCGTGCAGTGCATCAAGGTGCTCGGCGGCTCGAAGAGAAAATACGCCCATGTCGGCGACATCATCGTCGTCTCCGTCAAGGAAGCCATTCCGCGCGGACGCGTGAAGAAGGGCGATGTGATGAAGGCGGTCGTGGTGCGCACCGCGAAGGACATTCGTCGTGCGGACGGCAGCGTCATCCGCTTCGACAAGAATGCGGCTGTGCTGGTGAACAACCAGAAAGAGCCGGTCGGCACGCGTATCTTCGGCCCGGTTCCGCGCGAGCTCCGCGCGAAGAACCACATGAAGATCATCTCGCTGGCACCGGAAGTGCTGTGAAAAGGGTTTGTTGATGGCCGCGAAGATCAAAAAGGGTGATCGGGTCATCGTTCTTGCCGGCAAGGATAAGGGCCGCAAGGGCGAAGTGATCCGGGTGATCCCGAAAGAGAACCGGGCGCTGGTGCGCGGGGTGAATATGATCACCCGTCATCAGCGTCAGACCGCGAGCGAAGAGGGCGGCATCGTGCGCAAGGAAGCGCCGGTGCATCTGTCCAATCTCGCGCTCGAAGACAAAGAGACGGGTGGCCCGACGCGGGTTGGCTTCCGGGTTCTGGAAGACGGCCGCAAGGTCCGCTACGCCAAGCGCTCAGGAGAAACGATCGATGGCTGAGGCTGCTTTCGATATCGACAGCTACTCGCCGCGGCTGCAGGCACATTACCGCGATGTGATCGTGCCGAAGCTGAAGGAAGAGTTCGGCTACGCGAACCCGATGGTGGTGCCGCGGCTCGACAAGGTCGTCCTCAATATGGGCGTCGGCGAAGCGGTCTCCGATTCCAAGAAGGTTCAGTCGGCTGCCGAGGATCTCGCTCTGATCGCCGGCCAGAAGCCGGTCATCACGCGGGCTCGCAAGTCGATCGCGACGTTCAAGCTGCGCGAAGGCATGCCGGTCGGCGTCAAGGTGACGCTGCGCCGCGAGCGGATGTTCGAGTTTCTCGATCGTCTCGTCAACGTGGCTCTGCCGCGTGTGCGTGACTTTCGTGGCCTCAATCCGAAGAGCTTCGACGGGCGCGGGAACTACGCGCTTGGCATCAAAGAGCACATCGTCTTCCCGGAAGTGAACTACGACAAGGTCGATCAGATCTGGGGCATGGACATCATCGTTTGCACGACTGCGCAGACGGACGATGAGGGGCGGGCGCTCCTCAGGGAATTCAACTTTCCCTTCCGGCAGTAGCAGGCACAGCCTGCTAGACGCGGTTAGGGCGTGAAGAGGTAAGTATGGCGAAGAAGAGCGCAATCGAGAAGAACCGGCACCGCATGAAGCTCGTGAAGCAGTATGCGGCGAAGCGGGAGGCGCTGAAGGCGCTGGCGGCGGATGAATCGCTGTCGGACCAGGAGCGTTTCGCTGCCCGGCTTAAGCTTGCGAAGCTGCCGCGGAACTCGGCTCCGAGCCGGGTGCGGAACCGTTGCGAGGTGACGGGTCGTCCGCGTGCGTTCTATCGCAAGCTTCAGATGAGCCGTATTGCCCTTCGCGAGCTGGGCAACGAGGGCAAGATCCCCGGCCTCGTCAAGTCGAGCTGGTAGGAGAGAAATCATGCTTATCAATGATCCTCTCGGCGATATGCTGACCCGTATCCGCAATGCGCAGGGGCGCCGGCGGACCTCAGTCAGCTCTCCGTCCTCCAAGCTCAGGATGCGCGTTCTCGACGTCCTGCAGGCGGAAGGTTACATCCGCGGCTATTCGGAAGTCGATCACGCCAACGGTATTTCGGAGCTCGAGATCGAGCTGAAGTACAACGAGGGCGAGCCGGTCATCCGCGAGATTCAGCGCGTCTCCACGCCGGGGCGGCGGGTCTACGCGTCTGTGAAATCGATCCCGACCGTTCATAAGGGCTTGGGCGTTTCGATCCTCTCCACGCCGAAAGGTGTCATGGCGGATTATGACGCTCGCGAGCAGAATGTGGGCGGCGAGGTTCTGTGCCGCGTCTTCTAGGCGGGCTGAAGAAGCGAGTAAGAGATCATGTCGCGAATTGGCAAGAAGCCCGTTTCGATCCCGTCCGGTGTGACGGCGTCGGTTGACGGCCACACGGTCAAAGCGAAGGGCCCGAAGGGCGAGCTTTCTGTGGTCCTCGTCGACGACGTCGATGTCGCCATGGACGATGACGGCATCAAGGTCGATCCGGTCAACAAGTCGAAGAAGGCCCGCTCAGCCTGGGGAATGTCCCGCACGTTGGTGCAGAACATCGTCACCGGTGTGAGCCAGGGCTTTGAGAAGCGTCTGGAGATCAACGGCGTTGGCTATCGTGCGCAGGCCCAGGGCCAGGCGCTGAGCCTTTCGCTTGGCTATAGCCACGACGTCACCTATCCGGTGCCGGAAGGTATCCAGATTCAGACACCGCGCCCGACGGAAATCGTCATCAGCGGTATCGACAAGCAACAGGTCGGCCAGGTGGCCGCAGAGATCCGCGATTGGCGCCCGCCGGAGCCCTACAAGGGCAAGGGTGTCAAATACGCAGAGGAACGTATCTTCCGTAAGGAAGGTAAGAAGAAGTAACGGAGCGCAACGATGGGAACCTCAACGACGCGTCAACGGATGCGTACCGAGCGCCGCAAGGGCCGGGTGCGGGCGGCGCTGAAGCGGGTTGCTTACGGGCGGCCGCGGCTTTCCGTGTTCCGTTCTTCGCAGCATATCTATGTTCAGATCATCGACGACACGCAGGGGCGGACCTTGGTTTCCGCTTCGACCGTGGAAAAGGATCTGCGTGAGACGCTGAAGAGCGGCGCGAATGTCCAGGCCGCGTCTGCCGTTGGCAAGCTCTTGGCAGAGCGTGCGAAGGCAGCCGGTATCGAAAAGGTGCAGTTTGACCGCGGAGGCTATATCTATCATGGGCGAATCAAAGCCCTGGCAGATGCCGCCCGCGAAGCCGGGCTGGACTTTTAGGAATATGAGACAGGTCGTCGGGCCGACCCGGCAGTCGAGCAAACAGACGGACGAAGGTTAAAATGGCGCAAAGAGAACGTTCACAGCGCGGTGGCGGCGGACGCCGGGAGCGCGAGGAGAAGGTCGACAGCGAATTCGTCGACAAGCTCGTGCATATCAACCGCGTCGCCAAAGTCGTGAAGGGCGGTCGCCGCTTCGGTTTCGCCGCGCTCGTCGTGGTCGGCGATCAGCGCGGTCGGGTCGGCTTCGGTCACGGCAAGGCGCGCGAAGTCCCGGAAGCGATCCGCAAGGCCACGGAAGCGGCAAAGCGGTCGATGATCCGGGTTCCGCTGCGCGAAGGCCGCACGCTGCATCACGACATTCACGGTCGCCACGGCGCCGGACGTGTTCTGATGCGTGCGGCTCCGGCCGGTACCGGCATCATCGCCGGCGGTCCGATGCGTGCGGTTTTCGAGACGCTCGGCGTGCATGATGTCGTCGCGAAGTCGCTCGGCACGTCCAACCCGTACAACATGGTGCGGGCGACGTTCGAGGCTCTGAAGAAGCAGGACAGCCCGCGTTCGGTCGCGGCACGTCGCGGCATCAAGGTGTCGACGCTGCAGGCCCGTCGCCAGCACGAAGTCGGCAGTGAGGCGCAGGGAGCCTGATCATGGCTGAGAAGACGATCACTGTGGAGCAGACCGGCAGCCCGCTGCGCCGTCCTGGCGTGCAGCGGCAGACGCTGATCGGGCTCGGGCTCAACAAGCAGCGCCGGCGGTCCGTTCTGCCAGACACTGCGGCGACCCGCGGCATGATTGCCAAGGTTCAGCATCTCGTTCGCGTCGTCGACGAGAACTGACACAACGATTTTGAATCGGGGCTTAAACCCAATGAAACTCAACGAACTTTCCGATAATCCGGGAGCCGTCAAAGGGCGCAAGCGCGTCGGTCGCGGCATCGGGTCGGGCCTCGGCAAGACCGGCGGCCGCGGCGTGAAGGGTCAGACCTCGCGTTCGGGCGTCGCAATCAAGGGCTTCGAGGGCGGCCAGATGCCGCTGCATCGTCGTCTGCCGAAGCGGGGCTTCACCAACATCTTCGCCAAAGACTTCACGGAAGTGAATGTCGGGCGTCTGCAGCAGGCGGTTGATGCCGGCAAGCTCGACGCCAAGGCCGATGTGGATGCGGCTGCTCTCAAGGCCGCCGGTGTCATCCGTCGGACGAAGGACGGTGTGCGTATCCTCGGCGATGGCGAGCTTACCGCGAAGTTGACCCTCAAGGTCGCCGGCGCCTCGCGCGCGGCCATCGAGGCTGTGGAGAAGGCTGGCGGCTCGGTCACGATCATCGAACCGGTCCCGGCCAAATCCCAATCCGGCAAGAGCGAAGACGCCTCCGCCTAAGCGAAGACGGCTCCCTGCCTAAACCGCATTCGGAGTTCCAATGGCTTCTGCAGCCGAACAGCTTGCCGCCAATTTGAACTTCGGCGCCTTTTCGAAGGCGACGGAGCTCAAAAAGCGGATCTGGTTCACTCTCGGTGCGCTGCTCGTGTATCGGCTCGGCACGTATATCCCGTTGCCGGGCATCAACATCGAAGCCCTGCAGCAGGCGTTCGAGCAGCAGTCGCAGGGTATCCTGGGCGTCTTCAACATGTTCGCCGGCGGTGCCGTCGGCCGCATGGCGATCTTTGCGCTCGGGATCATGCCCTATATCTCGGCTTCGATCATCATTCAGCTGATGACGACGGTGATCCCGACGCTGGAGCAGCTGAAGAAGGAAGGCGAGCAGGGCCGCAAGGTCATCAACCAGTACACACGGTATCTGACCGTGGTGCTGGCCGCGTTCCAGTCCTATGGCATCGCCGTAGGCCTCGAGGGCTCCTCAAGCGGCATCGTCGCAGATCCGGGTTGGTTCTTCCGGTTTACCGCCGTCGTGACGCTGACCGGCGGCACGATGTTCCTGATGTGGCTCGGTGAGCAGATCACTTCGCGCGGCATCGGCAACGGCATTTCGCTCATCATCTTCTCCGGCATCGTCGCCAATCTGCCGAACGCTTTGGCGGGTACGCTCGAGCTCGGACGTCAGGGCGCCTTGTCGACGCCGGTGATCTTGACCGTGATGGTTCTGGTCGTCACCGTGATCGCCTTCATCGTCTTCGTCGAGCGGGCCCAGCGGCGGCTCATCATCCAGTATCCCAAGCGTCAGATGGGCAACCGGATGTTCCAGGGCGACACGTCGCATCTGCCGCTGAAGCTCAATACCTCGGGCGTCATCCCGCCGATCTTCGCGTCGTCGCTTCTGCTTCTGCCGATCACGGTGGCGAATTTCTCGGCCGGGCAGGGACCCGCCTGGCTTGCTCAGGTGACGGCGATGCTCGGTCGTGGGCAGCCGCTGCATATGGCGATCTACGCGGCGTTGATCATCTTCTTCGCCTTCTTCTACACGGCGATCGTGTTCAATCCGAAGGACACGGCCGACCAGCTGAAGAAGCATGGCGGCTTCATTCCGGGTATCCGCCCGGGTGAGCGCACCGCGGAATATATCGACTACGTGTTGACGCGGATCACCGTCGCGGGTGCCGCCTACCTCGTCATTGTGTGTCTTCTTCCTGAATTTCTGATCGCAGAGCTCTCCGTGCCGTTCTATTTCGGCGGCACCTCGCTCCTCATCGTTGTCAGTGTGACTATGGATACTGTTTCACAGGTGCAGGGCCATTTGCTCGCGCACCAGTACGAAGGGCTGGTCAAGAAATCGAAGCTGCGCGGGAGCCGGCGTCGATGAGACTGATCATTCTGGGACCTCCCGGAGCCGGGAAGGGCACCCAGGCCCAGCGACTTGTAGAGAAGCACGGCCTCGTGCAGCTATCGACGGGTGACATGCTTCGCGGCGCTGCCGCCGCGGGCACCGACGTCGGTCTCAAGGCGAAGGCCATCATGGACAGCGGCAATCTCGTTCCGGACGAGGTGGTCATCAACATCATGTCGGAGCGGCTCGACGAGGCCGACGTCCAGAGGGGCTTCGTGCTCGACGGCTTCCCGCGGACTTTGCCGCAGGCGGACGCGCTCGAAGTCCTGCTTTCGGAAAAGGGCATGCCGCTCGACGGCGTCGTGCTCTTGACGGTCGAGGACGAGGCTCTGGTCGATCGGGTTGCGGGTCGGTACTCTTGCGCCAATTGCGGCGAGATCTACCACGACACGATGAAGAAGCCGGCCAAGGAAGGTGTCTGCGACGTCTGCGGCTCGACCGAGTTCCGGCGGCGCGACGATGACAACCAGGAAACGATTCGCAAGCGGCTTGCTGCGTATTATCGCGATACGGCACCCCTCGTCGGGTACTACTGGGCGAAGGGAAAACTCCGTCAGGTCGACGGAATGATGCCCGCGAAAGACGTCGCAGCCGCAATCGAAGACGTTATGGGCGATTTGAAGGGCTGATCTTCTGTCGATGCGGTTGACGGGCGGCCGCGTAAGGACTATCTCCGGCGCAATCCTGAAGTGCGGATAACGGCGCCGAAGCTCGGATGAAGCTTGGGGCGTCGTTTTTTGGCGTTTCGTCCCGAATAGGTGAAGCCGGGGCGCGCCGCGGATGCGGACTGCGCCAGACAAAGAGGAGAAAGACGTGGCACGTATTGCTGGCGTCAACATTCCGACCAACAAGCGCGTCGTGATCGCGCTGCAGGCCATCCATGGAATTGGACCGGCCATGGCGCGTGAAATCGCTGAGAAAGCGAACATCGACCTGTCGCGTCGCGTCAACGAGCTGTCGGACGCGGAGATCTTGCAGATCCGCGAAGCGATCGATCGCGACTATATCGTCGAGGGCGATCTCCGTCGCGAGACGGCCATGAACATCAAGCGGCTGATGGATCTCGGCTGCTATCGCGGGCTGCGCCATCGGCGCGGGCTGCCGGTGCGCGGACAGCGCACCCATACCAATGCCCGGACCCGCAAGGGACCGGCCAAGGCAATCGCCGGCAAGAAGAAATAACGCCAAGGAAGGCCTGACTTAGATGGCGAAAGATACCACCAGGGTGCGTCGGCGCGAGCGAAAGAACATTACGTCGGGCATCGCCCACGTGAATTCGACGTTCAACAACACGATGATCACCATCACCGACGTGCAGGGCAACGCGATTTCGTGGTCCTCTGCCGGCGCGATGGGCTTCAAAGGGTCGCGGAAGTCGACGCCCTATGCCGCTCAGATCGCGGCCGAGACTGCTGCGCAGAAGGCGCAGGAGCACGGCATGCGGACGCTCGAGGTCGAGGTTTCCGGACCCGGGTCGGGCCGTGAATCGGCTCTGCGCGCGCTGCAGGCTGCGGGCTTCACCATTACTTCGATCCGTGACGTGACGCCGATCCCCCACAACGGCTGCCGTCCCCCGAAGCGGCGCCGCGTCTGATCTCGCATTTGAGGTGTATGCGGCTCGCGGATGCGAGTCGCGTCTGCATGCGAGAGCACAAAACGAAAGGTTCGTCCCCGTGGTGATACAAAAGAACTGGCAGGATCTCATTAAGCCGAACAAGCTTGATGTGAAGCACGGGTCCGATGCGAGCCGCATCGCTACCGTCGTCGCAGAACCGCTTGAGCGCGGCTTCGGCTTGACGCTCGGCAATGCGCTGCGCCGCGTGCTGTTGTCCTCGCTGCAGGGTGCGGCTGTGACCAGCCTGCAGATCGACGGCGTTCTGCACGAATTCTCGTCCATCGCCGGCGTTCGGGAGGATGTCACCGACATCGTCCTCAACGTGAAGGAAATCGCCATCAAGATGGAGAGCGAAGGTCCGAAGCGGCTGACGCTCAGGAAGTCCGGTCCGGGCGTCGTCCTGGCGGGCGACATTCAGACGGTCGGCGATATCGAGGTGCTCAACCCCGAACACGTTCTGTGCACGCTCGACGAGGGCGCGGACATTCGCATGGAGCTGACGGTCGATACCGGCAAGGGCTATGTCCCGGCGGATCGCAACCGCCCGGAAGACGCGCCGATCGGCCTCATTCCGGTCGACAGCCTCTATTCGCCGGTCAAGAAGGTTTCCTATCGCGTCGAGAATACGCGTGAAGGCCAGGTCCTCGACTATGACAAGCTGACCTTGTCGCTCGAGACCGACGGTTCGGTGTCGCCGGACGATGCCGTCGCCTATGCGGCCCGGATCCTGCAGGACCAGCTTTCGATCTTCGTCAACTTCGACGAGCCGAAGAAGGAAGAGGTCCACGAGGCGACCCCGGAGCTCGCCTTCAACCCGGCGCTTCTGAAGAAGGTGGACGAGCTGGAGCTTTCGGTTCGCTCGGCCAACTGCTTGAAGAACGACAACATCGTCTATATCGGCGATCTCATTCAGAAGACCGAGGCGGAGATGCTGCGCACGCCGAACTTCGGCCGCAAGTCGCTGAACGAGATCAAGGAGGTTCTCGCCTCCATGGGCCTGCATCTCGGTATGGAAGTGGCCAATTGGCCGCCCGACAATATCGACGATCTCGCCAAACGCTTCGAAGATCAATACTAAGCTTTGATGAACAGCGGCGGGAGCCGTCGTTCGAATGAGGAGACAGGGCCATGCGCCACAGAAAGACCGGCCGTAAGCTGAATCGGACGTCGAGCCATCGTCAGGCGATGTTTGCCAATATGGCGGCGGCGCTCATTCGCCACGAGCAGATCGTGACAACCCTGCCGAAGGCAAAAGAGCTCAGGCCGTTCGTGGAGAAGCTCGTCACGCTCGGAAAGCGCGGCGACCTGCATGCGCGCCGGATCGCGATGTCGCGGCTGCGCGATGAAGAGATGGTCAAGAAGCTCTTCGAGACGATCGGTCCGCGCTACGGTGAGCGGAACGGTGGTTACACCCGCGTGCTCAAAGCCGGCTTCCGCTATGGTGACAGTGCGCCGGTCGGTGTGATCGAATTCGTCGATCGCGACGAGGATGCGCGCGGCGCCGAAGATCGGGCTCGCATGGAAGCGGCCGAGGTTGCTGAAGCCGCAGCGTAAGGCTCGTCGGTCTTCCTGGATTGCGAAAAGGGGCCCGCGTGGCCCCTTTTTTGTTGGCGCAGGCGGCATGTGGCCGGATCATTGCCCGCACGACATAGAATTTCCGGATTTGACCGGTTCCTGGCTCACTCTTTTCAAGCGCGGACGACCGTGACGCGCGTCAAGGTCGCTCCCGCATTCCCGCTGCTAAATTGGAGGCTCTCGTGACGTCGTTTCGTCAGTTTCGCCTTGCCTGTTGTCTTCTGCTCGCCTCTGCCGGTGTTTCGAGCGGTGTCCTCGTCGGTGTGCCGCTCGCGCACGCTCAGGACGTGCCGCAAAGCCGTGAAGAGATTTCTCTTTCCTTTGCCCCGATCGTGAAGAAAGCCGCTCCTGCGGTCGTCAATGTCTATGCGAAACAGATTGTGCGCACAGCGCCGTCGCCGTTCGCAGACGATCCCTTCTTCCGGCATTTCTTCGGTGATGGTGGTTTCGGGTCGCCTTTCGGCGTGCCGCGTGAGCGTGCGCGCAATTCGCTCGGTTCCGGCGTCATCGTCGATGCATCCGGCCTCGTCGTCACGAATTACCACGTCATCCGTGGTGCCGATGAAGTGAAGGTGGCCTTGTCGGACGGGCGCGAGTTTGAGGCTGAAATTCTGTTGCGCGACGAACAGAGCGATCTCGCAATCTTGAAGATCTCGGACGGGGAGGCGGATTTTCCGACGCTTTCGTTCGCCGATTCGGACGATCTCGAGGTCGGCGATCTCGTCCTCGCGATCGGCAACCCGTTCGGGGTCGGGCAGACGGTGACCAGCGGCATCGTCTCCGCGGTGGCGCGAACGGAGGTCGGCATCTCCGACATGGCATTCTTCATCCAGACGGATGCTGCCATCAACCCGGGCAATTCGGGTGGCGCATTGATCGATGTGAAGGGCCGGCTTGTCGGTATCAATTCAGCGATCTTCTCGCGGTCTGGCGGTTCGAACGGGATCGGGTTCGCGATTCCTTCCAACATGGCGCAGGCGGTGGCCGCCCAGGCGCTCGCCGGCGGGACGGAAGTTGTGCGCCCCTGGATCGGGGCGACGTTCCAGAAGGTGACGCCGGATATTGCCCGCTCACTCGATCTGCCGCGGCCCCAGGGGGCGCTCGTCGTCAAGGTCTTCGAGGGCTCTCCTGCCGAAAAGGCCGGTCTTGCGGTCGGCGATCTCGTCCTGTCGGCCGATGGCTACGAGGTGGCCAATCCGCGTTCGCTCGAATACCGGCTGACGATCAAGGGAATTGGCGAGACGGAGAAGCTTGTCGTCCTGCGCGATGGGGCAGAGAAGACGCTGACGGTTTCGTTAGAATCGGCGCCTGAGACGGTGCGGGCCGACGAGCAGCTTCTTGACGGCTATTCGCCGCTGACCGGGGCGACGGTCGCCAATCTCTCGCCGAGGCTTGCGGAGAGACTGCGGCTGCCGAGTGACCAAGAGGGCGTCGCGGTCACCAAGGTGGAGCCGCGTTCACCCGCCGCGCAGCTTGGCCTGCAGCCGGGTGATATTGTCGTTGCCCTGCAGGGGCACTCTGTCGAATCGTCGAGCGAGCTGAAGCGTATGACGAGCCAAAAGCAGCGATTGTGGCGGATCACGGTCAACCGTGGTGGCCGGCTTTCGCGGCTTGTCATCGGTGGATGAGGGGCATTTGTCGGACAATCTCTTCACAGCAGCCGGATTGGAAAAGAGCGCGCCGCAGCCGCTGCCTGACCGGCTGCGACCAAAGAAGCTCGCCGATGTCGTCGGCCAGCCGCATCTGACGGGTGAGGACGGCACGCTCACCCGCATGCTTCGGACGCGCTCTCTCGGCTCTCTGGTCTTCTGGGGGCCGCCTGGGACGGGCAAGACCACGGTCGCGCGGCTTCTGGCCCGCGAAACGGACCTTTATTTCCAGCAGCTGTCTGCGATCTTTTCCGGTGTTGCCGATCTCAAGAAGCATTTCGAGGCGGCGCGTGCGCGTCGGCAGACGGGGCAGGGGACGCTCCTCTTCGTCGACGAAATCCATCGCTTCAATCGCGCACAGCAGGACAGCTTTCTTCCCGTCATGGAGGACGGGACGGTGACGCTCGTGGGGGCGACTACCGAAAACCCCTCCTTCGAGCTCAACGCGGCGCTTCTGTCGCGTGCGGCCGTTCTGGTGTTTCGCCCGCTGGATTCTGAGGCGCTCGGCAAGCTCGTCGAACGCGCCGAAAAAGAGGAAGGGCGAAAGCTGCCGCTCGACGAGGAAGCGCGCGGCGTTCTTCTGCGTATGGCCGATGGTGACGGGCGGGCCGTTCTCGCGCTCGCCGAAGAGGTCTGGCGCGCCGCGGGAAAGGACGAAACCTTCGATGCGAAGCGTCTGCAGACGGTTCTGCAGCGGCGGGCGCCGATCTACGACAAGAGCCAGGATGGTCATTACAATCTGATTTCGGCCCTGCACAAATCTGTGCGCGGTTCCGACCCGCAGGCGGCTCTCTACTATCTCGGGCGCATGCTCGATGCGGGCGAAGACCCGATGTATCTGGCCCGGCGGGTGATCCGCATGGCGGTTGAGGATATCGGCCTCGCCGATCCGCAGGGGCTCGTGCAGGCGAATGCCGCAAAAGAGGCTTACCACATGCTGGGTTCGCCCGAAGGCGAACTCGCCATTGCCCAGGCCGTGGTCTATCTCGCAACGGCCCCCAAATCGAACGCTCTCTACAAGGCGTATGGCGCCGCGCGCCGGACGGCCAAGGAGGCCGGCTCGCTCCAACCACCGAAGCACATTCTCAATGCCCCGACCAAGCTCATGCAGTCTGAAGGCTATGGGGCCGGCTACGCCTATGACCATGCTCAGGAAGAGGCGTTCTCGGGGCAGAATTATTTCCCCGACGAGCTGGAGCGTCAGGACTTTTACGTGCCGACCGGACGTGGATTCGAAGCGGAGCTCAAGCGACGGCTCGATCATTGGGACCGGCTGCGGCGCGAGCGTGCCAGAGGCGAAGACGAGACCTGATCGATCGTGCGCCTGATGCCAATCGGCATCGCCTTCTCGTGAGAAAATGGCTTTTTCTCGCCTGGGCGGCCATTGCATCGAAAGAATCGACGGATTTATTCGCTGAGGCTCCGAGCGGCGCGGGGACCCTCAACCGCGAATGTGGCGTCACGGAGCAAGTGCCTGAGACTCCGAAGATATCCGCCTGGGCACCGGCGCTTGCGCCGAGTGGCGTAAGGGCCCTTCGGTGACGATTGTCACCACAAATGGGTCTTGAGGTGGCAAAAATCTGGCGTGCTCTTCCTTGACCCTGCGGAGCCGCCTTCTACCTCCTCTTGGGCTTCACAAAGATGTGCGACGGATCCCGCCTCAGAGCGGTGCTTTCGTTCGTCCAACAGACAAACGAGGAGCCATATGAGCGAACAGACGGTGGATCAAACAGGCGACGCGACCGAGGATATACCGACCGACTATGAAGTCGGTCAGGACAATATCCAGGTTTTCGGCCTCGATTTTCACAACCCCGTATTCATCGTGTCAGGGCTGACGATCATTCTGTTCGTCGTTTTCACCCTCCTCTTTCAAGAGGGCGCGGAGAGCTTCTTCACCTGGCTGCGGCCGTTCCTGACATCGAACCTCGACTGGCTCTTCCTGATTGCCGGAAACGTCTTCGTCCTATTTTCCCTGTTTCTGATCGTCTCGCCTCTCGGGAAAATCCGGCTGGGCGGTCCTGATGCAAGACCGGAGTACAATTACTCTGGATGGTTCGCCATGCTCTTCGCTGCGGGCATGGGTATCGGGCTCATGTTCTACGGCGTGTCGGAGCCTCTGACGCATTACAACGCGTCCGTCGCATCAGACGCCGCGCAGGCCGGCAGCGATGCGCCTTTGATGGGCGCGCCCGACAATCCGGAAGGTGCAAGGCGGCTCGCCATGGCGGCCACGATCTTCCATTGGGGTCTGCACCCGTGGGCGATCTATGCCGTCGTCGCGCTCGCTCTTGCGCTTTTCAGCTACAACAAGGGCCTGCCGCTGACGATCCGCTCCGCCTTTTACCCGATCTTCGGTGAGGCCGTCTGGGGCTGGCTCGGTCATGTCATCGATACGCTCGCGGTCTTTGCGACGCTTTTCGGTCTGGCGACCTCGCTCGGCTTCGGTGCGGAACAGGCGCTGGCCGGTCTCAACCACATCTTCGGCATCCCGGATACCGATCCATGGAAGGTGGGGCTGATCGTCGCCATCACCGGCTGCGCACTGACTTCGGTGCTGGCTGGCCTCGACGCGGGCGTGAAGCGGCTGAGCGAGATCAATATGGCGCTGGCCTTCCTTCTGCTCGTCTTTGTCGTGGCGGTGGGACCGACGCTGACGATCGTCTCCGGCTTTTTTGAGAACATCGTCGCCTATGCGCGCGACATCATTCCGCTGGCGAACCCGATCGGCCGGAGCGATGACAGTTTCCGAAATGGTTGGACGACCTTCTACTGGGCCTGGTGGATTTCGTGGTCTCCCTTCGTCGGCATGTTCATTGCGCGCGTTTCGTATGGGCGGACGGTGCGTGAGTTCATGATCTGCGTCCTCATCATCCCGACCGTCGTCAGCATCTTCTGGATGACGGCCTTTGGCGGGACCGCGATCTCGCAGCTGATGAATGGTTATGACGGGGCCGTCAGTGCCGAGCTGCCTGTGAAGCTCTTCCTGATGCTGGAGCATTTGCCGCTCGCTTCGATCACGTCGTTCATCGGCATCGTCCTGGTGATTGTCTTCTTCGTCACCTCGTCGGATTCCGGCTCGCTGGTGATCGATACGATCACCGCCGGCGGCAAGGTCGATGCGCCGGTCGCGCAGCGTGTCTTCTGGGCGACCTTCGAAGGGCTGGTGGCCATCGCGCTCCTTCTCGGAGGCGGGCTCAAAGCCCTGCAATCGGCAGCTGTCGCGACGGGCTTTCCATTCGTTTTCATTCTGCTTCTGATGGTGTGGTGCATTTATCAGGGCTTGAAGGGCGAGCAGCGGGCGCTGGTCGAAGCGCAGGAGGCAGAGGCGACGGCCTGACCGTCAAAACCTCGGTTCTGAAGAAGGGCGCGGTCACCCCGCGCCCTTTTTTGTTGACGTTCGGGACGCAAAAACGCGCGGTCGTCGCGAGGCGGGCTTCATTCGGCCGACAAAACGCTCTAAGCGCTGCGGTTATGAAGCAAGTTCTCTTTATCGCCCGCAACCGATATTCCGGCCTTCGCGCGAGGCCCGTGGCTTTGGTGTCGCGGTCGCTCCGCGCGCCAGCCTCCGGGAGCCTGTCATGAGTGCACCGGCCTCCGTCGTGATGCGGCGCGTCGACCGGGACGAATCCGGCATGCGCGTCGATCGTTGGTTCAAGGAGCATTATCCGGGCCTGGGTTTCGGCCATCTGCAGAAGCTTCTTCGCTCCGGCCAGGTGCGTGTGGACGGGGGGCGGGTGAAAACCTCGACCCGTCTCGTCGCTGGTCAGGAGGTACGTGTGCCGCCGCTTGCGACAGGCGATGTGCGCCCGCAGACGAAAGCGACCATCCGCGACCGGCGCGATGTCGATGTGCTGAACGACGCGCTTCTCTACGAGGACAGCCAGGTCTACGTCTTCAACAAGCCTGCCGGCCTCGCCGTTCAGGGCGGATCGGGCGTCAATCGTCATGTCGACGGGATGCTGGAGGCGTTTCGTGATCGCCACGGTCGTAAGCCGCGGCTCGTTCATCGTCTCGACCGCGACACGGCCGGCGTGCTTGTCGTGGCCCGCACGCGCAGTGCCGCGGCGTTTTTCGGCAAGGCGTTCAAGGAGCGGGAGAGCCGCAAGCTCTATTGGGCGCTGGTGAAGGGCGTTCCGAAGCCGCCGCAGGGCAAAATCTCGACGTTTCTGGTGCGCGGCGAAGGCGACGACGCGGAGCGTATGCGCGTGGCCCGCCATGGCGAGCGGGGGGCGGATCATGCTCTGTCGCATTACGCCGTTGCCGATCAGGCCGGCTCGCGGCTCTCGTGGCTCATCATGCGGCCGGTGACGGGGCGCACGCATCAGCTTCGAGCCCATGCCGCCCATATCGGCAATCCGATCATCGGCGATTCCAAATATTTCGACGTGGAGAACTGGGAGTTGCCAGGTGGCATTCAAAACCGGCTGCATCTCCTTGCTCGGAGAATCATTTTGCCTCATCCCACCGGCGGAGTTCTCGATGTGACGGCGCCGCTGCCGCCGCATATGGCGCAGAGCTGGGCCGTGCTCGGCTTCGACGAGACTGGCGGGGAGGCTGCGGCCGAGGCCGTTTGACCGCGATGTCGCAAGCGCTTGGGGCGAAGCCCGCCTCTCTGCTCGTGCTCCTGACCGTGATGTGGGGGCTCAACCAGGTCGCCATCAAAGTGGCACTCGGTGGCTTCCCGCCTATGCTGCAGATGGGCCTGCGCTCGGCAGTGGCCGGCGTGCTCGTCCTTCTCTGGTGCTTTGCGCGCGGCGTGCCGGTTTTTCGCTCGGGTCGGCGTTTCGGCCCGGGTGTCCTGACCGGGATGCTTTTCGGGATGGAGTTCGCTCTCGTTTTCTTTGGTCTGACGGTGACGACGGCCTCACGCAGCGTCGTCTTCCTCAATACCGCTCCCTTCTTCGTCGCCATCGGAGCCCACTTTTGGCTGGGAGACAGGATTTCTGCGGCAAAAGCCGCTGGGCTGGCGCTCGCGTTCGTGGGGATCATCGTCGCCTTCCTCGACGGGCTGAGCCCGGGAACGCTCAATACGGCCGCTGGTGACGTGCTGTGCATCCTGGCCGCCGTCTTCTGGGGCGGGACGACCCTGGTCGTGAAGGGCACGCGCTTGCGCGAAGCGCCCGCCGAAGAGATCCTTCTCTACCAGTTGCTGGTCTCGGCCCCGCTCGGCTTTGCCTTGTCGTTCCTTGTCGGGGAGGCGGGGATTGGGCCTGTGACCTCGACCGAACTCGTCGCCTTCCTGTATCAAGGTGTGGTCGTCGCCGGGGCGAGCTATCTCGCCTGGTTCTGGCTGGTGAGAAGCCATTCCGCGCCGCTGCTCCACGCCTTCACCTTTATCGTTCCGGTCTCCGGCGTCTTCTTCGGGGCGGTGCTCCTTGGCGATCCTGTCGGCTGGCGTCACGGCCTTGCCCTTTTGCTCGTCGCCGGAGGTATCTATCTGGTCAACAGGCCCGCGCCGGTCCGCCGTGTCGTGCCGCCGGGCGCGTGAGATGTTGAGCCCTGACTATTGCGCCCAGATCCATTGAGCAAGGAGAGCCTGTTGCCCGATTTTCCTGCAAAGCCCGACGATGCGATGTCGAAGGCGCGCGAGCACGCGGCAAGGGAGCTGCCAAAGAGATTCTACAAACGGGCCGAAGCCGTTGAAACGGAATCGGGTTTCGAACTTCGCCTCGACGGGCGTCCGGCCCGCACGCCGGGCAAGAAGCCGCTTGCCGTTGCGCGCGCAGATCTCGGGCAAAGCCTCGCCGGGGAATGGGACGCTCAAGGCGAACGCATCGATCCTCTGACGATGCCGCTCACACGCCTCGCCAATGTGGCGATCGATGGGGTGGCCGACGAAATGCCTGCGGTGCGCGAAGAGGTGGCGGCTTATGCGGGCACGGACCTTCTCTTTTACCGTGCCGGCGAGCCGGAAGCTCTCGTCGCCCGGCAGCGCGAGATCTGGGACCCGCTGCTTGCCTGGGCGGAAAGTCGCTTTTCGGTTCGCTTCCGTCTGGTCGAAGGGGTCATGCCGGTCGATCAACCGGAAGAGGGGCTTCAGGCGGTGCGCGAGGCTCTCGAGGGATTTGACGAGCCGCTGTCGCTCGCGGCTCTCCACACGGCAACCACGCTGACCGGATCGGCCCTCATCGCGCTCGCCCTGGCGGAAGGTGTGATCGATGCCGAGGCGGCCTGGGCCGCTGCGCATGTCGACGAGGATTTCAACATCTCGCAATGGGGTGAGGATTTCGAGGCGAAGGAGCGGCGTGAGCGTCGCGGCTCTGAGTTCTCGGTGGCGGCATTGGTGCTGCGCGCCTGAACTGTCCTTCCGTTTCGGCTGGCGGTTATGGCTCAGATGCCGGCATACCATTCGTAGCCGCGGTCTTCCCAATAACCGCCCTTGCCGCCGCGAATTGAGGCGAAGCTCCCCACGACCTCGATGCCCATGACGTACTTCGCCATCTTGTAGCCGAGCTGGCGTTCGATGCGCACGCGCAACGGCGCACCGTTTGCGACCGGCAGGGTTTCATCGTTGAGGCCGTAGGCGAGGATCGTCTGCGGGTGACGGGCGTCGATCATGTCGATCGATTCGTAGTATTTTTCGCGACCGAGCGTGTCAGCGCAGCGGAAGACCACGTAGCTGCCACCGGGTTTGATACCGGCTTCATCGAGGACGGCGGTGAGGGGCACGCCCGTCCATTTGGCGATGCAGCTCCATCCCTCGACGCAGTCATGCCGCGTGATTTGCGTGCGCGCCGGCATGGCACGTAATTCGTCGAGCGACAGGGATTGCGGTCGTTCGACGAGGCCGGTGACGGAAAGACGCCAATCGGCGAAGCCATTCGCGGCCATCTCCCGATAATCCGGATCGCGCGGACTGATCGAGCCGTTCGGACGCTGCGGCTGGATGATCTCGCTTTCGGAATACTCGCGCGCCAGCGCCTCACGATCGAGGAGGCTGCGCTGCGCGGCCATCGTCAGATCTTCGGCCCGCTGCAAGAAAGCGCGTGCCATCGGATTCTGGACGATGCGGTCGCAACCGGACAGTAGCGCGGCTCCACCGCCAATGGCGGCGGCCCGGATAAGGCCGCGACGCGTCAGGGTGATGGTCATGAGGTTTTCCCCTTCGCCTCGGGCCGCACGCGGTACCGCCCGGTGAGGATGGCACGCATTTCGTTGACCGGGCCCGCCGCCAGGACCATGGCGATGTGAACGACAAAGAAGAGGACGAGCAGGCTCATCGTCATGAAGTGCAGCGTGCGTGCCGACTGGCGTCCGCCGAACAGATCGAGAAGCCAGGGCAGTGCAGCATCCATCCCCGGCGACATGGCGAGACCGGTGGCGACCATCGTTGGAATGAGGCCGAGGATGACGATGAGGTATGAGAGCTTTTGCAGAATGTTGTAATGCGCCTCTCGTCCGAAGCGGAAGCGGAGGTGATCGCCGATCGCGCGCGGCATGGCGCGTAGCTCGCCGCGGCGGGGAATGAGATCGCGGCGGAAATGGCCGTTGAAAAGGCTGACGCAGACATAGGCGAGGCCACCCGCCACGAGCACCCAGGCGAAGAAGAAGTGCACGACCCGACCGGTCGCAAGGTCGCGATAGCTCGGGATGGTCGCCCAGGCGGGAAAACCGCGCGCGACAAGTGCCCCGCTGCTGTCGCGTGAGGCGCCCAGAAAGCCGGTCGTGTCGAAGTCCATGCTGCCGATTTCCGTAATGCCTCGCAGGCTGCCGTCACCCGTACGCATGGCGGTCATGGAGACGAGGGAGTTGGAGAAGTTCGACTGGGTGCCGAGATAGAGCGCGGGATGCGCGTTGAAGATCTGCAGACCGCTCGCGAGAAGGAAGAAGAGGCAGAACGCGTTCAGCCAATGCCAGAGGCGCGTTGCCCATCTGTGCCGGTAGACGATTTCCGTTTGCGGTTCGGCCGGCTCTGGCATTGGTGCATTCCCTTCGTGATCCCCATGAATATAGCGTGCGCCACGGCCCGCAATGTCACGAAGCGGTCGTGCCTCTTCACATCAACGCCAGATTCGCATCCGATCTCTCTCAACAAATGCTCCCGTTTGGCGTAGGCCGTTATATGAAGACGAGATTCTAAACCGGCTAATGGCCATGGAAACAAGATCAATCTGATTGGGGGGTAGAATGCGTGACGTTCTAGTGGAGTTGGAAAAGCGGCGTGCCAATGCGCGCGCGGGCGGCGGCGAGAAGCGTATTGCGGGCCAGCATGACAAGGGCAAGCTGACCGCGCGCGAGCGCCTGGTGGTGCTCCTCGACGACAGCTCGTTCGAAGAGTTCGACATGTTCGTCGAGCACCGTTCTTCGGCCTTCGGCATGGAGGAGCAGAAGATCGCGGGCGACGGCGTCGTCACCGGATGGGGGACGATCAACGGCCGCCCCGTCTACGTTTTCGCCAAGGACTTCACCGTCTTCGGCGGGTCGCTTTCCGAGGCGCATGCGGAGAAGATCTGCAAAGTCCAGGACATGGCGCTCAGGAACGGCACGCCGATCATCGGGCTTTTCGATGCCGGCGGCGCGCGCATCCAGGAAGGCGTTGCGGCACTTGGCGGCTATGCTGAGATTTTCCAGCGCAACGTTCTTGCCTCCGGCGTCATTCCGCAGATCTCGGTGATCATGGGGCCTTGTGCGGGTGGCGACGTCTATTCGCCGGCGATGACCGATTTCATCTTTATGGTGCGCGGCACGTCCTACATGTTCGTGACCGGCCCGGATGTCGTGAAGACCGTGACCAACGAGACGGTGACGGCCGAAGAGCTCGGTGGCGCATCGGTGCATTGCGTGAAGTCGTCGGTGGCGGACGGCGGCTTTGAAAACGACGTCGAGGCGCTTTTGGAGATCCGTCGCCTCTACGATTACCTGCCCCTCAACAACAAGGCCGACCTGCCGGAAATCCCGGTCCACGATCCTTGGGATCGGCAGGAGAAATCTCTCGATACGCTGGTCCCGGATTCGGCGACCACGCCTTACGACATCAAGGAAGCCATCCTGAAGACGCTCGATGAGGGGGCCTTCTTCGAGATTCAGCCCGACCATGCGAAAAACATCCTCACCGGCTTCGGTCGCATCGAGGGGCGTACGGTCGGTGTCGTGGCAAACCAGCCGATGGTTTTGGCCGGCGTCCTCGATTCGGATGCCTCTCGGAAGGCGGCACGCTTCGTGCGCTTCTGCGATTGTTTTGGCATCCCGATCCTCACCTTCGTCGACGTTCCGGGTTTCCTGCCCGGCACGTCGCAGGAATATGGCGGCCTCATCAAACACGGCGCCAAGCTCCTCTTTGCCTATGCCGAGGCGACGGTGCCGAAGGTGACGGTGATCACGCGCAAGGCCTTCGGCGGCGCATACGACGTCATGGCCTCCAAGCATCTGCGAGGGGATATCAACTATGCCTGGCCGACGGCCCAGATTGCCGTCATGGGCGCCAAGGGTGCGGTGGAGATCATCTTCCGCAAGGATATCGACAATCCGGAGAAGATCGCCGAGCACGCCAAGACCTATGAGGATCATTTCCTCAATCCGTTCGTGGCGGCGGAGCGGGGCTATATCGACGACGTGATCATGCCGCAATCGACCAGACGGCGGGTTGCCCGCGCCTTCCGGCTCCTGCGCCGCAAGGAACTCGCCAATCCCTGGAAGAAGCACGACAACATCCCGCTCTGAGCGCTTGAACGATTGAACGCTTGAGCCTCTCGAGCCGCCGGTCGCCTCAGTGCGTGACCGGCGGCTTTGCCGTTGTGCGGGCGATTCGATGCTCGCGCAGATAGATGAAAATGCCGGAGCCGACGACGATCGCCATCCCGGCCCATTTCGGGGCATTCGGGAGGTCGCCGAAGACCAGGAGGCCGAGAGCCACCGCGGAGACAATCTCGGTATAGCCGAAAGGGGCGAGGACCGAGGCCGGGGCGAGCTGGTAGGCTCGGTTGAAGAGAAGATGGGCGAATGTCCCGATCACGCCTGTCGCCAGCAACAGAACCCAGGCAAGAGTGCTTGCCGGCCACGAGAAGGCAAGATCGTCGAAGCCGAGAGGACGGCAGACGATCATCGCGGCGACGATGACCGCAAAGCCACCGAGAGCTGCATAAAACTGCATCGCGAAGGCGCTCGCACCGTGCGCCACGTGGCGGCTCAAGATGAAATAGATTCCGACGAGGAAGGCAGTCAGCGCCGGCAAGAGAGCGGGCAGCCCGAAGACCGCGTAGCTCGGCTGGATGATGATGAGGGCTCCGGCAAATCCGACAAGGACCGCCACGATCCTCCGCCAGCCCACCTTTTCGCCGAGGAAGAGGCCGGACAGCAGCGTGACGATCATCGGCTCGATCATGAAGATCGCAATCGCGTCGGCGAGCGGCAGGAAACGCAGCGCGGCGAAGAAGGCGAGACTGCCGAAACCGAGACAGGCACCCCGCAGGAGGTTGAGCCCGAGATGCGGAATGCGCAGAGCGGCGGCCCCTTCCCAATGCAGGAGCAGGGGCAAGATCAGCACGCCCTGGAGAAAGAGACGAACGGCTCCGACTTCGCCGGCCGAAAGGCCGTGCTGCGTGATGAGGAGCTTGCTCAAGGCATCCATCGTCGGGATGATTATGCCGCCGGCGACAAAGATCATGATGCCGCGGACCATCTCGGCGGGTGTGTTGGTCAGAGAGGAGGGGAGCGATGCCATTCGCCGTCCTTGCCACAAAGCCTCAGGGCGGGCCACCAACGCGTGATGGCATGGCCCGCGCCACGATGGGATCAGGCGCCGGTTCGCACGGTCGTGCTGGTGCTATCCCGGACGGTCAACCGGGCGAGGGTGCGCGGCGCGTATGACGGCCGGCGAAGAGGAGCCCATAGAGTGCCACGCAGATGACGACCATCGCCAGAATCTGAAACGTCTCCACGCGCCCGCCGAGCACGACCACCGTGATGAGCATGGTGACCGCTGGGGTCGGCACGGTGATCGAGCTCGCGACGGAGACATCGATATGACGGATGGCGTTGAACCACAGGACGAGCTCCAGATAGTAGGCGACGCCGAGGAGGATCGCGGCCTTTTGGAAGGTCGGATCGGTGAAACCCTGCAAGAGAGCGCCCGGTTCGCCAATGACCGCCTGAAGGGCGAGAAGCACGATGCCGGAGATAACGAGGCGGGTGACGGTCACCTGGTTTGGCGTGATCGACGTCGTCATCAGAACCTGGCGCAGCAGCACATGTGCGATGGCCCACAATGCCGGGATGCCGAGGGTATAGGCCGACCACCATGAGATGTCCGCCACGCGAAACGTGCCGCCGGTGGTGAGATAGACGAGAGCCGCGAGGAGGAGTGCGGTGAAGCCGAGCTCGGTGGTGCTCTTGCGTTTGCCGAGAAGAACCGCCTCCAGAAGGATGGCGAAGAGCGGATAGGCCTGCAGCGCGATCACCATGCTGACGGGCCCGGCCTTCTTGGCCGCCACCACATACATGTAAGTCGCCACCGCGAACATCGCCCCGGTCAGGAGCGCGATTGCGAGCGTTCGGGCGGAAGGCCGTCGTGCCGCCGCGCTCGGGGGCGCCCAGCGCCGGAGCTCGACGATAAAGAGCGGAAGACCCGCGACAAGCTGCCAGAAGGTGAGCCAGATGGCGAAGGAGAGGCCGCTCGATCCTTCGGGACGCGCGTCGGCGATGACCGGCATCGCCGATAGGATGGCGAGGCAACAAAGGGCGTAGAGAATGCCGGTGCGATGCGACGGGGACATCACCGTTCCATGAGAAGACGCGTGTGATTGTATTGGTATGTCTCGTGCGATATTGAATGCAATCGGATTATTGTATTGATGGCAATGTGGACCCCTGATCTTTCCCGCTTTTCCGGCCCGGCCTACACGGCACTCGCCGAGGCGATCGGCACAGCGATCTCTGCGGGGGATTTGAGCGCCGGCGAGCGGTTGCCGCCGCAGCGCGATCTCGCCTGGCGGCTGGGCTTGTCGCTCTCGACGGTGACGCGCGGCTATGGCGAGGCGGTGCGTCGCGGCTTTCTGGAAGGCAGCGTGGGGCGCGGCACCTATGTGCGCGATGTGAAAGCGGTCACTGCCGCGGCAAGCGGTGCATGGAACGCGGGGCTCGCGCGGCCTGCGGGCGATGCGATCGATTTCGCCAACAATCTGCCGCCGCTCGGCGAGGCGGAGAGGCAACTTGCAGAAACGCTGCGCGCAATCTCGGGTGAGCCGGGGCTCGGGGCTTTTCTCGATCACTGGCCGGGACGAACGGCAGAGCGGCACGCAGAGGCCGCGGGCGCATGGATCGAAACGCTGGGGCTTCCCCATCAGGGGCGGTCGATCGTGCTTACCAACGGCTCGCAGCAGGGGCTCTTCGTGGCGCTCCTGGCGCTGGCGCGGCCCGGCGATGCGATCCTTGCCGAGGAGCTCTCCTATGCACCCGTCCTGGCGGCGGCCGAGCGTCTCGGTCTCAGGGTTTTTCCTGTCGCCATGGACAGGGAGGGGCTCTTACCTCAGTCTCTCGACGAACAATGCAGGGCGACGGCCGCCCGACTTCTCTACACCATGCCGACGCTGCACACGCCGACGACTGCGACGATGTCCGAGGCGCGCCGTCGGGCCGTCGCCGAAGTCGCCGAGCGCCACGGCATCGACATTCTGGAGGACGATGTTTTCGGCTTTCTACCGCGCTCGCGGCCTGCGCCTCTCGGAGCCTGTCTGCCCGATCAGACAATCTATGTGGCGAGCACCTCAAAGAGCCTCGCGCCGGGTCTGCGGGTCGGCTATCTGAGCGCGCCCATGCGCCATGAGAGAGCCTTGCGGGCGGGTGTCGCACTCTCCTCGTGGATGCCGCCGCCGCTGATGGCGGAGATCGCGACACGCTGGATCGAAGATGGGACGGCGGAGCGCCTCAACGAAGAGAAGCGCCAGGCTGCCGAGGCGCGGCAGGCCTTGGCGCGTGAGACGTTGAAAGGGAGCCGCTTGGCGGCCGATCCGGCGGGCTTTCATATCTGGCTGCATCTGCCGGAAGGATGGCGGCCGGATGCCTTCGAAGCGGCGGCGCAGCGTGAGGGTGTCGCCTTGCGCTCCGCACGGTCCTTTTGCGTCGATCCCGCCGTCGCGCCTGCCGCGGTTCGCCTCTGCCTTAGCCATGAGGCGTCTCACTCGCGGGTGGAAGACGGGCTCTGGCGCCTCAAACGGCTTCTCGACGAAAGGCCGGGAGAGGCTGCCTTCATCGTCTGAGCAGCGGGCTTTGGTGCGCTCGTGCGGGTGGCGTCCTTAGGCTGTCCCTTTGTCGCCAGGCTGACGCTTTTGCGCGACGATCGGGCTCAAAATTGTCCTTGATGCAAATCAAGGTGCAATTAAAAGGGCAGGCGCAGCGTGCTCTCCTCCTCGGAGACAAAGGAGACCAACAGTGATTACAAGAAGAAGATTGCTCGGTTCCGCCGCCCTTCTGACGGCTGGTGCCGCGCTTCCGGGAGCGTCGAAAGTCTGGGCTCAGCCCAAGAAATTCGAGATCGTCATGTGCGCCAAGCAGGAGGGTATCTCCTGGTTCGATGACATGCGCACGGGCGTGGAGGATTTCGCCAAGGATTTCGGCGTCAACGCCTATCAGATCGCACCCGAGACCGGAGACCCCGCCAAGCAGGCGCAGATGGTCGAAAGCCTGATCGCCAAGAATGTCGACGCCATCCTCGTCGTCCCGAACGATCCGAAGTCCATGGAGCCGGTGCTGCAGAAGGCCAAGGACGCCGGTATCGTCATCGTCAGCCATGAGGCGAAGAGCCTTGCGGGCACGGCCGATTACGATGTCGAAGCCTTCAAGAACGAGGATTTCGGCGCCCTCATGTTCGATAAGCTCGCCAAGGCCATGAATGGCGAAGGCAAGTTCGTCGCGATCGTCGGTGCGCTGACGATGGAAACGCACATGCAGTGGTTCAATGCCGGCATGGAGCACATCAAGGCCGATTACCCGGACATGGAATTCGTCCTGTCCGAGCCGATCGAGGACAACAACGACGAGAAGACCGCGCTCGACAAGGTCAACGAGGTGCTGAAGCGCTACCCGGACCTCAAGGGTATCGTCGGCTGCTCGGTGTCGGGCACATCGATGGCGGCCCTCGCGGTCGAGAAGCTGCGCCGCAAGGACATCGCCGTGGTCGGTCTCGGCCTTCCGAGCATCAATGGCCCGTATCTCGAGGACGGCTATCAGAATGTGGCGCTCTGCTGGCGTCCTGCCGATGCCGGTTACGCGTCCGCCTTTGTCGCCTACAAGCTTCTGAACGGCGAAACCGTCGAGGCGGGCATGGACCTGAAGCGGCCGGGCTACGACAAAGTCACCATCGAGGACGGTGTCGTCTATGGCGATGCGACACTGATCCTGACCGCAGAGAACTGGAAGGACTACAAGTTCTGACCCAGGGGATGCTCAGCGATCATGGCTGAACTGATCCGCTTGGAGGGCCTGAGCAAGCGATATATCGCGACCCAGGCCCTCGATCATGTCGACCTGTCGATTGCCGCCGGCGAGGTGTTGTGCATCGCCGGCACGAACGGCTCCGGCAAGTCGACGCTCATGAAGTGCATCTGCGGTGCCGAGGAGCCGGATTCCGGCAACATCGTTTTCGATGGCCATGCCTATCAGCGCTTGAGCCCGTCGCAGGCGATGCGCCTTGGCATCCAGATCATCTATCAGGATCTGGCGATCTTCCCGGACCTCACGGTTGCCGAGAACATCGCGTTCCACGAGATCCAGCATCGCAAGGGATTGTGGGTCGACTGGAAGGCGTGCCGAAAGACGGCGGAAGACGCGCTTGCCTCCCTCGGGGCGAAGCTGCCGCTCGATGCGAGGCTCGGAGATCTGTCCTTCGGCGCGAAGCAAACGACGGCCATCGCGCGCGCCCTGACACAGGAATGCCGCCTGCTGATCATGGATGAGCCGACGAGCGCGCTGCCGGCGCGCGATGTCGAGCAATTGCTGACCATGGTGCGGCGCCTCAAGGAACGCGGAATTTCCGTCATCTTCGTCAGCCACAAGCTCGACGAGGTGTTCGAGATCGCAGACCGCATCTACGTGCTCCGCGACGGGAAGGAAGTGGGTGAATACGCGCCTGCCGATATCGATGTCAGCGAGCTCGGCTTCCTGATGACGGGTGTGCGCGTCGTTGCTGGAAAGAGCGACGAGGTGAGGGCGGATGCGTCTGTTCTCCTCGAAGTTCAGGATCTTCAGCGCGACGGTCAGTACCGCGATCTGTCTTTCGCGCTGCGCGCGGGCGAGGTTTTGGGCTTTGCCGGCCTGACTGGTTCCGGGCGCACGGAGACCGCGCTCTCGCTCTTCGGTCTCAATCCGGCGAAGTCCGGCCGTGTGCTCGTCGACGGTGCGGAATTGCGCATCACCTCGCCGCAGGATGCCGTGCGCGCTGGGATCGTGCTCGTCTCGGAAGATCGGGCGAGCCAGGGGCTCTTCGGCCGCAAGCCGATCCGCATGAACATCGCCTCGTCGATCTATGAGCGCATCAAGGGCGCGCTATCGCTCATTTCGAGCGACAAGGAAGCGACGATCGGCGACGAATGGGTGAGGAAGGTGCGGGTGAAAACCCCATCGGCCGCAGAACCGGTGCAGAGCCTCTCCGGCGGCAATCAGCAGAAGGTCGTGCTCGCCAAATGGCTGGCGACCGAGCCGAAGATCCTGATTCTCGACAATCCGACGGCCGGCATCGATATCGGCTCCAAGGCCGAGATCCATGAAATCGTGCAGACGCTGGCACGCGAAGGCTGTGGCGTCATCATGATTTCCGACGATCTCGACGAGCTCGCCATGAGCTGCAACCGCGTCCTCGTTTTCCGCACGGGACGGATCGTCGAGGAATTTTCGGGTCCGGAGATTACATCGGCTCGCATCGCCGCAACGATCCGGCAGGACGACTGAGCGTCCTGTCGGTTTCGATTTCGATCGAGAGCTTAAGCGTCTGGAAAAGCCGCGACGTCACTCGACGTTGCGGTGACGCCCGACCATGGTTTCGCGGTCGACCTGCATGCGCTCGGCAAGCGCGATCACGATCTGGTCGAAGAGAATGAGCAGGGCCTGCTCGAAGAGATTGCCCATCGGCTGCGTGGATGGCACCACGTCGGCCTTCCCCTTGAAGACGGCGGCCGGCAGGAACAGGCGTTGTTTCGCCTTCTGCGCCGTCGTGCCGCTCGGATCGCCGGTGACCACGATGGTGGCGGCGCCGGCCGCGACGGCCTGGTCGTGCACATAATCGATATGGCCGATCGAGCCGCTGCCCGAGGTGGCGATCAGCAGATCACCCGGCCCGATCGAGGGCGTCGTGTCGTCCCAGATCCAATGCGCTTCCTTGCCGAGATGCATGAGGCGCATGGTGAAAGCCCGGGTCGACAGGCCTTCGCGCCCGACACCGATCAGAAAGACCCGCTTCGCCTTGATGATCGCGTCCATGAAGGCGCTGATCTCGGCTTCATCCAGGCGCTTCGCCACCTGGCTCAGTTCTTCGACGGCCCGTTCAAAGCCGCTTGTGATCGTTTCCATTGTCATCTCCTGATCAGCCAGCACGGAGCGCGGCGCGCGTCAGCGAGCGCCTCACGATCCTGCGCACGAAGAAGTTCAGCGCCATGAAGATGAGGAGAAGACCGCCCCAAATCATCTTCTTGGCATAGGGCGAGAGCCCTTCGATGGTGAAGGCGTTCTCCACGCATTGCAAAAGCAGGACGGCGGCGAGCACGTTGAGAAGCCGCCCGCGGCCGCCATAGGGATCCATGCCGGCCAAAACCGCGACCAGGATCGCCTGCAGCAGAAACGTGTCGCCGAATCCGACCTTCATGGAATTGAAGCGCGCCAGCATGATGAGGCCGGCAGCGCCGGCGAGGAGGCCGGAAAGCGCATAGGAAATGATGATGGCGCGGTTGATCGGCAGGCCGGTGAAGAGGGCCGCGACCTTGTTGTCGCCGTAGAGGTAGAGGGTTTTTCCAAACAGTGAATTGCGGATGTAGAAGGATGCGAGGACGAACAGCACCGCCAATCCGCAGAACGAAACCGGGATCGGCCCGAGCTTCAGCATCAAAATGTCGGTAAACGCCGAAGGCATGCCGGTGATGCCGACGCCGCCCGTCAGGCCTGAGGCGAGGCCGAAATAGAGCAGCATCGTGCCAAGCGTCGTCACCAGCGCCGGGACGCCGAAACGGGCGATGATGATGCCGTTGAAAAGCCCCATCAGCACAGACGCTCCGAGCGCCACGACGGTGGCGAGCGCGATCGCGCCGCCGGGTCCGAGCGCGTCGACGATGCTCGGATTGGTCATGATGTAGGCCGCGAAGATCGCCGACAGGTCGGCGACCGCGATCACGGAAAGATCGATGCCGCCGGTGATCATGGCAATCGCCATGGCGAGCGAGAAGAGGGCGAATTCCGGCACCTGCTCGAGAACCGAGACGAGGTTGGTGGCATTGAAGAACGCACCGCCAAGACGCATGGCGATCAGAGCGAGCACGATCGCTGCGATGCCGTAGAGAACGACTTCGGCCAGGAATTCTTCGTTGAGGCGGGCCTGCAATCCTGGCCGCTTGCTCGTGGGTGCGGGGTGAGAAGGCGTTGTATCAGCCATGGCCGTGCTCACACATCCTGGAAGTTGAGGAGCTTCAGATTGCGCTGCTTCGCCCGGTAATGAGAGATCGCAGCGATGGCCACCATGGCCGCGCCAATGAAGAAGCGATTCCACGAGGCGGAAAGCCCAAGGGTCACCAGCGTGTTGCTCAAGAGCGTGATCAGCGCCATGCCGAGAACGACGCCGCCGACGGAGCCTGTGCCGCCTGTCAGCTTCGCGCCTCCGATGACGACGGCCGCGAGCACGATGAGTTCGTTGCCGACGAGCGAGACCGGGTTCACGAGGCGGATTTCCGACACCATCATGAGGCCGGTGAGGCCCGCAAGCGCACCGGCATAGCCATAGACGACGAGGTTGATCTTCAAGACTTCGACGCCGGAGCGCACGGCGCCGAGGGGATTGGAGCCGAGGGCATAGCTCGCCCGGCCGATCGGCGTTCGGTTGAGAAGATACCAGGTGAGCGCAATCACGATCACGAGGGGGATTGCGAAGACCGAAAGCCCGGTGAAGCCGGGGCCGGCCGGGATCTCAAACAGGACTGAGGTGCCGAAATCGCGCAGCGAGGAGGGCATGAAGCCCGCGGTGATCGGCCGTGCGCCGAGAAAGACCATGAGCACGCCTTGCAGAACCCCTTGCATCGCAAGGGTCGTGATCAAGGTCGGGAGCGAAAACAGATAGATGATCAGGCCGTTGACGAGGCCGACGAAGGTGCCGATGCCGATCGCGACGGTGAGCGCGAATGCGAGACTGTCGATCCCGAGAGCGTTGGACAAAGCGGTGGCGATCCAGGCCGACAGAATCGCGTTCGCAAGGAAGGACACGTCGATCCCACCCGTGACCATGACGACGAGAACCCCGAGGGCGACGATGGTGAGGGCGGAGCCCGTGCGGATCAGGTCGAACAGAGATGCAAGCGACAGAAAATCCGGCGACTGGAACGTCACGATGACGATGTAAGCGAGGATGATCAGGGCGAGGAGCCGCAGGTTCTCGCCAGATCCGCTGCCGCCGCGCGGCCATAGCCGCTCGCGCCAGGATGCGGCTGCGCCGGGCGTTGGCGCATTCGGCTCAAAGGTGGACCTCGTCGTCATCCACTCCCCCAGAACTCGTTCTCATTGTTGGCGTCAGGCAGCGCCGACACTCAGCGTCCGATTGCATGGCTCGCTGATCACGGTCAAGTTTGTACGACTATGTGACGGAAGAACCATGTGGCTCGTTGCCCACGCGCCTGTGATGCGCGGCGTCCCCGTTGGTGGAGAGCCCCCTCGTAGCGTAGCGCTTGTAGCGTCTTGTGAATGACATCAGATTAGGGCGGTCGGCTGCGTGAGGTCGGGCTATTTGATCTGCACAGGACGGTGAGTAACCGAGGTCGGCATCGACACCCGGCCGACCGCCGGAAGGCTTGAGTCGATCCGTGCAATGTCGCAATGCGCGTCATGCCGCCTTGCACATGCGGCTTCGGAGTGCAGGTTGCGCCGAATCGTCTTTCTGAGAATGTGAACGTCAGGATGTTTCCATGAACCCGAACAAGCGTGTGGTCGTGACAGGGCTCGGCGTCGTCTCGCCGCTCGGCTGCGGTGTGGACCTCGTCTGGAGCCGGTTGGTCGAAGCCCGCTCCGGTATCCGCGCACTCCCCGAAGACGTCGTCCCGGATATCCCTTCCAAGATCGGCGGGGTTGTTCCCGCCGTTTCGGATGATGCGGAAGGCGGCTTCGAGCCCACGCGCGTGGTGCCCGAAAAAGACCTCAAGAAGATGGACCGCTTCATCCAGATGGCGATGGTGGCGGCCGAAGAGGCGCTCGGGCAGGCCGACTGGCATCCCGAGGATGAAGGCGAGCGCGAGCGCACCGGCACGGTGATCGGCTCTGGCGTCGGTGGATTTCCGGCGATGCGTGCCGCCGCCGACCTGACCACGGCCCGCGGTGCACGGCGTCTGTCGCCGTTTCTCGTGCCGTCGTTCCTGGTCAATCTCGCGGCCGGCCAGGTTTCGATCCGTCATCACTTTCGCGGGCCGATTGGCGCGCCGGTCACGGCCTGCGCGGCCAGCGTGCAGGCGATCGGCGATGCCGCGCGGCTGATCCGGGACGGCGAAGCGGATGTGATTCTGGCAGGTGGCGCGGAGGCCTGCATCGACCGCGTCAGCCTTGGCGGCTTCGCGGCGGCGCGGGCCCTTTCCACGCATTTCAACGAGACGCCCGAAAAGGCCTCAAGGCCGTTCGATCGCGATCACGACGGCTTCGTGATGGGCGAGGGGGCCGCCATGCTGGTGCTGGAGACCCTGGAACATGCCGAGGCACGCGGCGCGACGCCGATCGCGGAAGTCCTCGGATACGGGACCACTGCCGACGCCTATCATCTGACGGCGGGTCCGGAAGACGGGGCTGGCAACCGCCGCGCCATGGCCATCGCGCTTCGGCAGGCCGGTATTCAACCTTCTGCCGTCGGCTATCTCAACGCGCATGCGACGTCGACGCCCGTCGGCGATGCCGGTGAGCTTGCCGGTGTCAGGTCCGTCTTCGGCGACCACAAGGTGGCGATTTCGTCGACCAAGTCGGCGACAGGCCACCTTCTCGGTGCGGCCGGCGGACTGGAGGCGGTCTTCACCATTCTCGCGCTGCGCGATGGCATTCTGCCGCCGACCCTCAACCTGGAAAATCCGATGGAGGGTGCGGAAGGGCTCGATCTCATCGGGCCGGAAGCCCGTGAGCAGAAGATCGATGTCGCCATGTCGAACGGCTTCGGCTTTGGCGGCGTGAACGCCAGCGTCGTTCTGAAGCGCTGGAACTGACGGCGCAGATCAATTTTTCAGGAAGGGCGGCTCATGTGGTGAGCCGCCCTTCGTCCGTGTCAGCGTCATCGGCCGGACGGCGGATAAGCAGCCCGGCCGGCGCGGCTTGCGGATTTTTTGGCCGCGGCTTTTTCATCTCGTAAAACTCATTGTCGCCACACGTGCCGTCCCATAGGACGGGGCGGGTGGGAGGCGTCCGTCGCCCCTGGAAGCGACCGACCAGGGCGGAGCACGGCCCCATTCTGCACTTCAACCGGAACCTCGTTCCTGGGTTGGGGGCACAGAAGAGAAGTCTCCGAAAAGGACCCTCCAAGAAGGACAATGCGATGAACGGCGCACATAGCCTCGTCAGAACCCTCCTCAATCAAGGCGTCGACACCTGTTTCGCCAATCCCGGCACGAGCGAGATGCACTTCGTTGCGGCGCTCGACCAGATCGACGGCATGCGCTGTGTCCTTGGACTGCAGGAGAACGTCGTCACGGGGATGGCCGATGGTTATGCGCGGATCGCGGGCAAGCCCGCCTGCACCCTCCTGCATTGTGGGCCGGGCCTCGCGAACGGCCTTGCCAATCTTCACAATGCGCGCCGGGCAAGAGCCGCGATCGTCAACATCGTCGGTGACCAGGCGACGTATCATCGCCCGCACGACGCGCCACTGACGATGGATACGAGCAGCCTTGCCCATACGGTTTCCGGCTTCGTGCGTGCATCGGCTTGCGCGGCGGATGTCGGTCGGGATGCTGCGACCGCGACGCAGGCCGCGCGTGCGCTGCCGGGTCAGGTCGCAACCCTGATCCTGCCGTCCGACACATGCTGGAACGAGGGCGGGATCGTCGCCGATGCGCTGCCGGCGCTGCCCGGGGCACCTCTCGATCCCCATGCCGTCGAGACGGCCGCGCGGATGCTACGGAACGGCCGGGAGACGCTTATTCTTCTCGGAGGCGCCGGGCTTCTGCAGCCGGCCCAGGAACTCGCCTGGCGCGTGGCGCAGGCGACGGGTGCCACGCTCATGGCGGATTTCGTCTGCGGGCAGGTGGCGCGGGGGCGGGGGCGTGTGCCGCTCGCCCGGGTCCCCTATGTCGCCGAAGCCGCGCGGGCCGCACTTGAGCGATTCGAGCAGATCATCCTCGTCGCCGCAAAGCCGCCAGTCTCCTTCTTTGCGTATCCCGGCCAGCCTTCGATCGAATATCGTGCGGAGGCAGAGCTCCAGACATTGGCGCGCGGCGATCAGGATGTTGTGGTCGCGCTCCAGGCGCTCGTCGACGCGCTCGGCGCGCCTCAGGTGGCGATGCCGGATCCGGGACCGCGGCCGGAAGTGGCGCACGGCGCGCCGACGCCTGAAGGTCTGGCCCGCACCGTCGCGGCCCTGATGCCGGAGAATACCATCCTCTGCGAAGAGGCGATCTCCTATAGCCGTGGCTTGTACGATGAAACCTATGCCGCGCCGGCGCACGACATGCTGCACCTCGCAGGGGGAGCGATCGGCGACGGCATGCCCGTCGCGACCGGGGCGGCCGTTGCAGGCGCAGGGCGACGGGTGATCAATCTCCAGGCCGATGGTTCGGCGATGTACACGATCCAGTCGCTGTGGACGCAGGCGCGTGAGCGACTGCCGGTCACGACCGTCATCTTGAACAACCGCCAATATGCGATCCTGCTCGGCGAATACGCCAATGTCGGTGCGACGCCGGGAGAGACGGCGATGCAGATGCTCGATCTCGGCAATCCCGATCTCGGCTGGATCAAACTCGCCAACGGCATGGGCGTGGAGGCCGCGCGTGCCGAGACGCTCGATGAGCTCGCAGACCTGATGCAGGCGAGCTTCGAACGCGACGGGCCGTTTCTGATCGAATTGATGATCTGATCCGACGTTTCCGGCACGCCCGATTCGTTCGGCGTGCCGGGTCGCCTCGCTGCCGCGCACGGGATGCGGCCCGGTCGCGAATCTCGAAAGGCGCGCGCGGTCCCGGGAGCCGATTTGCTGGTGATGTGCGAGACAAGAGGCGCCTTGCGCCGGATTCTCCTGGCGAGCCGCATGTGCGACGCCGGGAGAATGGTACGCCCAAGGGGAATCGAACCCCTGTTTCCGCCGTGAAAGGGCGGCGTCCTAGACCGCTAGACGATGGGCGCGTCGCGGCGCCTTATAGTCGGGCACGGCGCCGCAAACAAGTCATGCAAGGAAAATCATATGTGGGAAATTTGATCGCCCTTGCCAATCCTCTCGTGCAGGCGGTCGGCGCGGGCCGCGCGCCTGCACAAAAGCGCTCTTACCAGGAGCCGGTGTTCTGCATCGAGGCCCAGGGCTCGGCCGGCGGAAGAGCGTCGCCCTTTTGCAGAAGCTCGATCGAGATCCCGTCCGGCGAACGCACGAACGCCATATGGCCGTCGCGCGGAGGGCGGTTGATCGTCACACCGCCATCCATCAGCTTCTGGCAGGTGTCGTAGATGTTGTCGGTGGCGAAGGCGAGATGGCCGAAATTCCGGCCGCCGTCGTACTCTTCCGGATCCCAATTGTAGGTGAGTTCCAGGAGCGGCGCGCGTTCGGTCTCCGCACGGGCCTTGTCATCCGACGCTGCGAGGAAGATCAGGGTGAAGCGGCCTTTCTCGCTCTCGCTGCGGCGGACCTCTTCCATCCCGAGCTTGTTGCAGTAGAAGTCGAGCGACTGGTCGACGTCTTTGATGCGCACCATAGTGTGCAGATATTTCATTGCATGCCTCCGTGAGTGGGTTGGCGGGAAAGCTTATGGCACAGATCCAAACTGACAATGACACGCTCTCGGATGAGGTCGCGCATCTCCACCGGCTGGTCGATGACGCGAAGGCGATCGTCGCCTTCTGCGGAGCCGGCATCTCGACCGAATCGGGGATTCCCGATTTTCGTTCGCCGGGCGGCATCTGGTCGAAGATGCAGCCGATCACCTACCAGGAGTTCATGGCGAGCGAGGAGGTTCGGCTCGAGGACTGGCGGCGGCGTTTCATGCTCGATGAAATCTACTCGAAGGCCGAGCCGAACATCGCGCACCGTGTCCTTGCGCATCTGGTGGCGGAAGGGCGCTCGCCGGGCGTCGTCACCCAGAATGTCGACGGATTGCACCAGCGGGCCGGTCTCCCGCCCGAATATCTCGTAGAGCTTCACGGCAATGCCACCTACGCGCATTGTCTCGACTGTCGCGAGCCTTTCACGCTCGGCGAAGTCCGCAAAATGATCGAAGCGAAAGGCGAAAGTCCGCGCTGCCCGGATTGTGGCGGCTTCATCAAGAGCGCGATCATTTCCTTCGGCGAGGCGATGCCCGAGCATGAGATGCGGCGGGCGTTCGAGCTTGCCAACGAATGCGATCTGATGATCGTCCTGGGCTCGTCGCTGGTGGTCCATCCGGCGGCCACAATACCGCTCGTCGCCAAGCAATCCGGGGCGCGGCTCGTGATCTTGAACCGGGAGGAGACGCCCCTCGATGACGTCGCCGACAGCTGTTTTTCGGGCGAGATCGGTGCGCTTCTTAGCGCTTTATTTCCCGAGCTGAGCGGTGGTGGGTAAGGAAAGCCGTGAAAACTTCTTAAAGGTCTTGTGGCCTCTGGCCGCACCGATGTTATGCTTTTTTGCACGAATCAATGGACCGATTTTGGAAGCGCTGCCGTTGGCAGGCTTGAGGGTCCTCGATGGAGTGGTCTCGTATGGGCTTCAAGCCGCAAGCGGATGTCCGCGAAGACGCTGTTCGCGACGAGGCCGCGTCTGAGGTGATCGAAGTTTCGGGCCATATCAAATGGTTCGATGTCGCCAAAGGGTATGGCTTCATCGTGCCCGACAACGGCATGCCGGACGTGCTGTTGCATGTCACCTGTCTCAGACGTGATGGGTTCCAGGCCGCCTATGAGGGCGCGCGTGTGGTGTGCGAAGTGCTTCCGGGCGCGAAGGGGCTGCAGGCGATGCGCGTTCTTGCCATGGACGAGAGCGAGGCGCCGCATCCATCCACATTGCCGCCGACGAGCCAGCGCAGCACGGTGACGCCGACGAGCCCACTCGTCACGGCGACGGTCAAATGGTTCAACCGTTTGAAGGGCTACGGCTTCGTCACGGAAGGCGAAGACGCTCCGGATATTTTCGTCCACATGGAAACCTTGCGACGCTTCGGAATGGCCGAGCTTCGCCCAGGGCAGCTCGTTCTCGTGCGCTACGGCGAAGGCGAAAAGGGCCTCATGGCCGCCGAGATCCGGCCACATTCGGGCGGCCATATTCCCGTGTCGCACTGAGGGCCACGAGGTCTCGGGGGGCGACGATATCTTGGGTTCCACGATGTCTCAGGCGATCGGGACCCTATTTCTCATCTTGAACTGAAGGCTTGGTGTGATGGCCGTCCGGCTGGTCTCTTTCTTCGTCAGTCTCGTTTTGCTTGCGGCAGGCGCCGTCGCGCAAGGTGCGACAGAGCAGCTCACCATCAAGAGCGCCAAGGGAATGCACACCTTCGAGGTGGAGCTCGCTCTTACCCAACAGGAGCGGTCGCGCGGTCTCATGTACCGCCGGGAGGTGCCCCGTGGGACTGGCATGCTCTTCGATTTCGGCTCTGATCGCCCGATCACCATGTGGATGAAAAACACCTATGTGCCGCTCGACATGGTGTTCATCGGCTCCGACCACAAAGTGCAGAGCATCGCCAAGGAGACCACGCCCTTGTCGGAGACGACGATCGCCTCTGAGCGGCCGGTGCGTTTCGTGCTCGAGGTCGCTGGTGGGACGGCGGACCGGCTTCATATCCGGCCGGGCGACCAGGTTTCCGGCAAAGCGATCGAGCGAAACTGATCGGCCGTCTGTTCGCCCGTCGCAAGATGCGAAGCAGACAGGCCGCGTTCGATCGGCTGTTTCGCGCCTGCCTTCAGGCTGATCGGGCCCGCTTTCGTTCAGCCTTCTGATAGTCCTCCAAAACCTTGGCGCCGGGCAGATTGGTGACGAAGCCGTGGAGGACGAGCGCCACCATGAACGCGGTGGTGAAATCGTCGAGATCGACATCGGGCCTGTCGCCCATACGACGGATCCAGGAATAGACAGAGATGTCTTCAAACAGGTGGTCGGTCGGGACGGATTGTCCGCCACCCAGGCGTTCCAGCCCGAAATCGGTCACCGCCCATTGGCGCCCTCGCCACAGGATCCCGTCTTCCGGGGCGATTGCGGGGGAGGGGGAGTTCGCCGCAGGCGATGATGCGGACATTGGCTGTTCGGTTGCGGGCGCGTCGGTCATCATTCTCTTTCTCCAATGTTGCTGCGGACTTAGCAAAGGGCTGGCCTCTTGAACAATGTCTGGAGGAAAGTCGGGAGGGTGCTTGCGGCGGCCCGAGGCTGACGTCGGCTCGTTTCGAAGGTGAGATGGCAGGAGTTTCCGGAATTTGGGCTTTGACCGTCGCCCGCACATTCTTGCTTGCGCCAGCGGCCTCAGCCTCCTAGTTTCCGCGCAATTGCGGCGTCGGGGCATAGCGCAGTCTGGTAGCGCACCTGCTTTGGGAGCAGGGGGTCGCAGGTTCGAATCCTGCTGCCCCGACCATTTAAGCTTCTGATAATCAAGAGGTTTTCGGGCTTCTCATGTCGTCTGACAACGACGTGTGCAAGGTCTTGATGTTCTGCGCAGTTGGCGTTGAAGCCGCCAACGTTGGAGCCCTCGCGCAAATCTCCGTCCGCCAGCCATTCAAACTCAAAGGTCGAGTGCGGTGCCGCACGGCCGCAAGCGATACGGACGGAGCCGCCGCGGCGCATCCGCGAAACGGCGCTCGACCGCGCTTGCGTCGCCGATCTCATCAGTCGGTACCTGACGGCTCATCTTTCCATCCGAAAGGCAAGCCAGGAGGTGTCCGCAAAGCGTCAGGCGTATCCGCCAGATGCGATTCGGAGACTAGCTCGGCCAGATCATGTGGCCACGCCGGTGGCGAATCGCTCCGGTCACAGAGGCGGCAGGCCGGCGCCACAAACCGGCGCGCAGACAATCTCGTCGTCCCGCGTCGGAATGGAGCCGGTCGCAAGCGCCGCCATCGCGGCCGCCCCGCTCGAATCCGCAGCGAGACCGAACTCGAACCAGAGCTGCTTTGCCGCCGCTTCCATGGCGGCATCTTCGATCAGGACCACTTCGTCGACGACCTGCCGCGTCAGCGCAAACAGCCGCTCGTCGGTCCGCTGGCATGCCATCGTCGGCACGTTGCTGGTGACTTGATCCAGCGTGACGACATGCCCGGCCTTGAGCGAGGCATGGAGCGTCGGTGATCCGACCGGCTCCACGCCGATGATCCGGATCGAGGGCTTCAATGCCTTGAGCGCCACGGCGGCCCCGGTGATGAACCCGCCGCCGCCGACGGCAATGACCACCGTCTCGACATCTGGAAGATCTTCGAAAATCTCCAGGCCGACGGTTCCCTGGCCGGCGACGATCAGGGGGTCGGCGAAGGAGTGGAAGTAAAGTGCGCCGGTCTTCTCCACATGAGCGTGTGCGCCGGCATTGGCCTCGTCGAAATTGGCGCCGCCAATCACCGTCTCGGCGCCCCAGCGGCGCATCTTGTCGACTTTCTCGGCCTGAACGTTTTCCGGCAGGAAGATGGTGGCCGGGACGTTCTTGAGGCTCGCGCTGCGGGCGACGGCGAGGCCGTGATTGCCGCCCGACGCCGCCACCAGGCCGCGCTCGACATCCTTTGGATCGGAGGCGAGGAGCTTGTTGGCGGCCCCGCGCGCTTTGAACGAGCCGGAAGGCTGCAGGCATTCGAGCTTCAGATGGAGGCTGCCCGGGCAGACGGGATTGCGAAACTGCGTTGCCGGCAAGAGGGGCGTGCGCCGGACATAGCCGTCGATCCGTCGGGCTGCGGCGCGAACGTCGTCGAGATCGATCATGTGAGATCCTTCTGGTAGGGCGCGGCGACGACAAGACAGCAATTGCCGGGATCGACCCGCCCGGGATGTCGCCGGCCATAGAGAATGCCGTCCTGGCCGTAGGCAAGATCGAGCGGGGCGCGTGTCGGATTGTCGACGAAATGAATGCGTCCCGCCGGCTGGTCCTTTTTCACCCAGGTTCCATTGGCATGGAAGGGCTCGAAGACGCCGGCCTCCGGCGCGAAGACGTAACCGCGCTCGCCAGGTATCTCCAGGACGTTCCGTTCTTCCTGCGCTTTGTTTGGCTCTCCGGCGATGACGCCGAGATGGCGTAGCACATTGCGCACGCCGCGTCTGGCAATCGACAGCGCTTCGAGCGAAACGGTGCCCGCGCCGGCCATCTCCGTGCCGACCGTGGTCAGCCCCGCATGGACGGCGGCCGCGGTGGAGGTCCGCTCCTCGCCGAGATTGCTGATGACGACGGTCAGCGGCGCGTCAAAGGCGAGCACGGCCTCGATGTTGCGCTTCAGATGCTCGGGGTCCCTTGTCGGCTCGACGATGGCGCTCGGCAGAATGTCGAGCGAAGAACCGCCGGAATGCAGATCGATGAAGGCATCGGCGATCGGATAGAGGCGGTCGCAGACGAAGGCCGAAATCTGCTGCGAGATGGTGCCGGCCGGATCGCCCGGATAGGTGCGGTTGAGGTTGAGCCCATCGACGGGCGAGGTGCGATGCGCAGCCCGCACGGCCGGCAGGTTGAGCGCCGGCACGATGATGACGCGGCCCGAAATGTCCTCCGGCTTCAATTCGCGGAAGAGCTCGCCAAGCACGATCGGTCCCTCGTGCTCGTCACCGTGATTGCCGCCGGTGAGGAGCACCGTCGGCCCATTGCCGTTCTTGATGACCGCGATGGGGATTCGCATCGCCCCCCAGGCGTCGTCATGCGGCGAATGCGGAATGTGAATATGGCCAGTCTGGCGGCCTTCATGCTCGAAATCGATCGTCGCAAAAGCCGTGCTTTTGCGGGGTCTCTTCTCATTGAAATCGGTCAATTGCACTTGCCTGCGGCCCAGGGGTTGTCATCCATAACAAAAATGATAACGTTGTCATTACTCCGTGTCCACAACGTCAACCTTGTCATTTGGGGCACGAAGCGTCTGCAGGGGGCGAGCGGGATTTCATGGTGATGGATGCATCGGCAGCCGCGTCGGGCGGCACGAGCGCTGGCAGTGGCGACGGATCGCTGGCCGCCGAGATGGCGCATGATTTTATCGTCGACGACACGCTTCGCGGCATTCCGGCGGGGACGGACCCCTTCCCGGGTTCGGAGATTGGCGCGCGTGCCTGGTCCCCGACGGCGGGCGAGCTCGCCTGTCCCGTGCTCACGTTGCAGGAAAGTGCCTATCGCTCGAACAGGGACGCAATTTTCGCTTATGCCCGTGAGGCGGGCGCGCTTCTCGCCCCGCATGCCAAGACCCCGATGTCGCCGGCGATCGCACGCGATCTCGTCGCCCATGGCGCATGGGGGCTTTCTGCCGCCAATCTCCAGCAGGCGAGCGTGCTGCTCAAGGCGGGCGTAAAACGTCTGCTTCTCGCCAACCAGATCGGCGGTGAGGCGAATGGCGAACGTCTGGGGCGTCTGCTTGCACGCTATCCGGAGGCGGAGATCGTGCTTTTTGTCGATTCCCCGACCGCATTGGCAGCGGCCGCGCGCGCAGGCGAGGTGGCCGAACGGCCGCAGTCTGTGATGATCGAGGTGGGGCTCGCGCGTGCCGGATGCCGGACGGCGGAGGCAGCTCAGCGCCTCATCGATATCGCTTGCGACATGCCGAAAATCGCGCTTGCCGGTGTGGCCGCCTATGAAGGTGCTGTTGCAAGCGAGGACGAAGCGGCGACGCAGAAGGCTATCGCGGCGCTCAGCCACCTGGCGGCCGATGTGTTTGCCAGCGTGCGCAAGGCCGAACCGAAACGCCGCCTCTTCCTGTCGGCCGGCGGCTCGCAGTTCTTCGATCTCGTCGTCGAGAAACTGAAGGCGGTCGTCGACGCCGACGGCAATGCGGATCTGATGCTGCGGAGCGGCGCGATCTTCTTTCACGATCACGGCGTCTACGCGCGCGCTTTTCAGCGGATGGATGCCCGTCGCGGCTTTGTGCGCGACGGCGAAATCGTGGCGGCGTCCGACGTTTTCAAGCCGGCGATGCGGCTATGGGCCGAAGTGCTTTCGCGGCCTGAGCCCAGTCTCGCGATCTGCGGCCTCGGCATGCGCGATGTCTCTTTCGATCAGGGTTTCCCGATCGCGCTTGCCGCATGGCGGGGAGGGGAGAAGGGAGAGAACCTTCGAGGCGTTGCGGCGATCGAGAAGCTCAACGACCAGCACGGTTTTCTGCGTATCGGCGAAGAGGTTTCGCTGTCGGTGGGCGACATCGTCGAATTCGGCATTTCGCATCCTTGCACCTGCTTTGACCGCTGGCGTGCCTTCTTCGTGATCGACGACGCGCATCGAGTCACGTCGGTCCATCAAACCTTCTTCGGCTGAGGTTTCATGCAGAATCTCAATTTCCAGCAGGTCTTGCGATATCGCGAGGAATTCATCGACGGCCTGCTGGCAACATTGCAGATGACCGGCATTTCCGCCTTTTTTGGGCTTCTCATCGGTGTCTTGGGTGCGGTTCTCCTCACCCGCGGGCCGAAGCCGGTTCGCATCCTCCTGAAGAGCTACATCGAGATCATCCGCAATACGCCGCCGCTGATCCAGCTCTTCATCATCTTCTTCATCTTTCCGAGCATTGGGGTGCGCCTGTCGCCGTTCCCCGCTGCCTGCGTCGCGCTCAGCATCTATTTCGGCGCCTATGCCATCGAGATCATCCGCTCCGGCCTCAATTCGATCCCGAAGAGCCAGATTGAGGCGGGCGAATGCCTCGGCCTGACGTCCTTTGAGGTGTTCCGCTTCGTCATTCTTCCGCCGGCGCTGCGCAACATCTATCCCTCGCTCACCAGCCAGCTCGTCCTGCTGCTTCTCGGCACGTCGGTCGCCTCGCAGATCGCGGCGACGGAGCTCTTCCACACGGCGACCTTCGTGGAATCGCGCACCTTCCGCTCCTTTGAGGTCTATGCGCTGATTTCCGCAATCTACGTCGTCGTTGTCGTCTCAAGCCGGGTCATGTTCGCCGCCATCGGAGCGCTTGCCTTCCGCTGGCCTGTGCGCCGCTAGGCCTTCCGGAGATACGTCCAAGATGCGCAGCCTTTCGACTGTCGACCTCATCGCCTTTTTGCACGGCTTCCAATGGACGCTGGTGCTGGTCGCGCTCTCCTTCTTCTTCGGCGGCCTGCTCGGTCTCGTTCTGGCGCTTCTGCGCACAAGCCCGTTCCTGCCGCTCCGCCTGTTTGCCGCGCTCATCCTGCAAATCGTGCAGGGTGTGCCGCTGCTGGCGCTCCTGATGTTCTTCTATTTCGGCATGCCGGTGTTCCTGGGCGTCGAGGTGCCGTCGCTGGCCGCGGTGACGGTTGCCTTCTCCATCTATTCCGGCGTCTTCCTGGGCGAAATCTGGCGGGGCGGCATCCAGGCGGTCAAATTCACCCAATGGGAGGCGGGGGCCTCGCTCGGGCTCAGCCGCTACGAGCAATTCCGCTTCATCATCGCGCCGCAGGCGCTGAAGATCTCGCTGCCGGCGACGGTCGGCTTCCTTGTCCAGCTCATCAAGGGCACGTCGCTTGCGGCCGTCGTCGGCTTCGTGGAGCTGACGCGGGCCGGCCAGATCGCCGCCGCGGCGACGTTCCAGCAGATCCTCGTCTACTCCATCGTTGCGGCGGTCTACTTCGCGATCTGCTTCCCGCTCACCACCTGGTCCCGTTCACTCGAGGCGCGTCTCAATGGCACTGGTTGAAATCAAGAACGTCCGCAAATCCTTCGGAGATCTGGAGGTGCTGAAGGACGTCTCGCTCAATATCGAGGAAGGCGAGATCGTCACGATCATCGGGCGCAGTGGCTCGGGCAAGAGCACTCTCTTGCGTTGCATTAACGCGCTCGAAGCCATTCAGGCCGGCGAGATCCGGGTCGAGGGACAGAGCGTCTCTCCGAAGATGAAGGGCCTGCGCGAACTGCGCCAGAAGGTTGGCATCGTTTTCCAGGCCTTCAATCTGTTTCCGCATCTGACGGTAGAGCGCAACATCACGCTGGCGCCGATCCGCACGAAAAAGGTCGACAAGGCGGGCGCGCGCGCCCTCGCCGAGAAGGTGCTCACGCAAGTCGGGCTGGCGGAGAAGATCGACGCCTACCCCGAACAGCTTTCGGGTGGCCAGCAGCAGCGCGTGGCGATTGCGCGCTGTCTCGCGATGTCGCCCAATCTCATGCTCTTCGATGAGGTCACGTCGGCGCTCGATCCCGAACTCGTCGGGGAAGTTCTCAAGGTCATGGAGGACATGGCCAGGAGGGGCATGACGATGATCCTGGTCACCCACGAAATGGGCTTTGCCCGCAACGTGGCGACCAAGCTCGTCTTCATGCATCAGGGCAAGGTCTGGGAAGAAGGACCACCCGCGGAATTGTTCGCAAATCCCAAGACGCCGGAGCTCCAGAGCTTCATCGGCTCACACCGTCACTAGAGGAAGACAGCCATGTTCAAGCTGAAAGCGTTTGCGATCGCCGTCGGCATCGCGATTGCTTCAACCATCCCCGCCAAGGCCGACAAGCTTCAGGACATCCTGTCCGCCGGCGAAATCCGCGTCGGCGTGCTGCTCGATGTCGCCCCCTGGGGCTTCAAGGACGAAAACGGCGATCCCGCCGGGCTCGACGTCGATGTTGCCAATCTCCTGGCAGATGATCTCGGCGTCGACCTGAAGCTCGTTCAGGTGACCGGTCCGAACCGCATTCCGAGCCTGCTCGCCGACAAGGTCGACGTTCTCGTGGCAGCGCTCGGCGCCACGCCGGAACGCGCCCAGCAGGTCTCTTTCTCGCAGCCCTATGCCGCCGTCCAGCTTGGTGTCTACGGCCCGGCCGATATGGAAAAGGCCGAAACGCCCGACCAGCTCGCCGGCCAGAGCATCGCCGTCGCCAAGGGCACGACGCTCGATCTGTGGCTGAGCGATAATGCGCCCGACGCCAATCTCATCCGCTTCGAAGACGTTCCCTCGGTGCTCTCCGCCTATATGGCCGGTCAGGCGAGCTCGTTTGCCGAAAACAGCGCCATCGTCGCCGAAGCGGCCAAGAACAATCCGGACGTGGAGATGGACCTCAAGTTCCTCATCCGCCAGTCGCCGGCGCATATCGGCATCCGTCATGGCGAGCCGGACTTGCTGCGCTGGCTGGACACCTTCCTCTTCTCCAATCGCATGAACGGCAAGCTGCCGGAGCTGCAGGAGAAGTGGTTCAACGTGAAGCAGGATAACCTGCCTCACATCTGATCGAAAAAAGAGAGTAGACGGAAAGACATGACCATCACGCGTTACGAAAGCGGTCCGCGCATGAGCCAGGCCGTTGCGGCCAACGGCTTCGTCCATGTCGCCGGCCAGGTGGCCGACAACCGCAAGGCCTCCATCGAGCAACAGACCGAGGAAGTCCTTGCGAAAATCCTGGCCCTTGTCGAGGGCGCCGGATCAGACAAGTCGAAGATCGTGGCGGTCAATGTGTTCCTGCCGCACATCATCGATTTCGACGCGATGAACAGCGTTTACGACAAATGGATCGACCCCGCCAATCCGCCAGCGCGCGCCTGTGTCGAGGCCCGCCTGGCAGATCCCGATCTGCGTGTGGAGATGACGGCGGTCGCGGCTCTCTGAGCCTTAAGAACAGGGCGGGGCCAGTTGCGGTCCCGTCCGATAACATTTGGAAAAACTCACGTGCACACCGGTATTCTGACGGATCTCGACCTCGATGCCGAGGGTCGCTCCTCGACCTATCTCAGCATTCCTTATTCCATCGACCGCTCGCCTTATTTCCAGGTCAAGATTCCCATCTTCCGCTTCAAGAACGGCGACGGCCCGCGGCTCCTATTGATGGCCGGAAATCATGGTGACGAATATGAAGGCGTTTTCGCCCTCGGCCATGTCCTGCACGCCCTCGATCCCGACCGCATCCACGGCGCCGTCACCATCCTGCCGATGAGCAACGTCCTCGCCGTCATGGCCGGGCGGCGCCGATCTCCCCTCGACGACGGCAATCTGAACCGCGCTTTCCCAGGCAACCCGACCGGCACGCCAACGGAACGTCTGGCGTACTATCTTGAACACCAGTTGTTTCCCCAGCATGACGTGGTTTTCGACATCCATTCCGGTGGCACGTCGATGGAGCATCTGACCACGGCGCTGATCGAACGGCAGCCGACGCCGGAAATGATGGCAAAGGCGCGCGATCTCTTGGAGCATCTCGGCCAGGACTACGCTTTTGTCGCGCAGAATGGCTACGATTCCCCGACCTCAATGGGCGCTGTCGCCCGCGCCGGCGCGATCGGTGTCAGCGGCGAATTTGGTGGCGGCGCCACCGTCACGCCAAAGACCATGCAGAACACCAAGCGCGCGATCGACAATCTGCTTCTGCGGCTTGGCATCACCGAGACCCCGCTGATCAGCGAGGCGAGGGCGCCGGTGGCGACGACCGTGCTGGCGCTGGAAAGTCACGAACAGGCGATTTACGCGACGCGCCGCGGCTGGTTCGAACCGGTCGTCACCCTCGGGCAATCCGTCGAAGCCAGCGATGTCGCCGGCTATTACCACGACCTGGAGCGCCTTGATCGCGACCCGGAAATCCTGCGGTTCCGCCGTGGCGGGATCGTCATCTCGCGACGCTTGCACGCCGATTGCCAGGCTGGCGATTGCCTTGTGCAGGCGGCCGCCGAAATCGAAGGCTAGGTGCGTGCTGACGGGCCGGAACAGAAAGCGATGAGCGACGCGACATTCGACGATGTCTTGCGAATCGCTTCCCCCGAGGCGGACAGCCAGGCCGAACACGGGCCGGTCCGCATCGAGGAGGTGGCGCGCCTCGCCCAGGTCTCTCCGATCACCGTGTCGCGTGCTCTGCGTCGGCCGCAGATGGTGTCCGCGGTGCGCCGCGAACGCATCATGAAGGCGGTGGAGGAGACCGGATATTCCTCAAATCCCCACGCCAAGGCACTGAAGAGCGGCCGCTCCGACATCGTCGCCGCCTTCGTCTCCAATATCCTGAGCGAGCAGTTCAGCCTCGCCATCGAAGGCCTGTCCGACGTCTTGGAGGCGGCCGGTTTTCAGGTCGCGCTCGGCCGCACCTCCTACTCTTACGGACGAGAGACGACGCTGATCCGTTCGCTTACGGCGATCCGCCCGGCTGCCGTCTTCATCACCGGCGTGATGGAGCTGGAATCGAACCGCACCTTCCTCCGCAACATGGGCATTCCCATCGTCGAGAGCTGGGCATTGGCACGCGATCCGATCGACATGCTGGTTGGATTCTCCAACGCCGATGGTGCGCGCATGGTGGCGGAGCACTTTGCCGCCAAGGGCTATCGCAAGGTCGCTTTCATTGGCCGCAGCGGCGGGCGTGGCATGCTTCGTCTCAACAGTTTCGCGAAAAGCTGCGAGCGGCTCGGCCTTAAGCTTTGTCGGTGCATCAGCCGCGACACGGTTTCCGGCATTCCCGAGGGGCGTCAGGCCATGCAGGACCTGATCGGCGAAGGCTCCGACGTCGACGCCGTCTTCTGCGCCAGCGATCTTCTCGCGATCGGTGCCCTGCTCGAGGCCCGTGGGAGAGGTCTGGACGTCCCTGGCGACATCGCCATTGCCGGTTTCGGCGATTCGACGTTGGCAGAAGAAATCATGCCCGGCCTGACGACCATCGCCGCGGATACACGGAGGCTCTGCGCGGTGGCCGGGCAGATGCTTCTCGACCGGCTGCAGGAAACGCAGCCGGAGGAAACGCAGGCAGGACATGCGATCCGGAACATCCCGCTGCGTCTGATCGAGCGCGGGTCGACGTAAGGCGCGGGGGCGCGAGACTCTGCGTCAGGGATGTTGGTGGAGGTTCGATCCTTCGACGCCGGTGACGATGAGGTCGATGTCGTCCGAGGGGTGTGGTCTCCCCAGATATTTCGGACCTGACGATTGGTATCCCACGATTCTGATCATGTTGCCGCCGCCGTCATTCGAGAAGTCGACGGAGCCGCCATTGTTGCTCTCCTGCTGGAGAGAAATCATGTTGTTGCTGACATTCTCCCCACGCGTATGGTCGCCGAGCTGAATGCCGACGCTGGTCGGCAGCGTTCCCGGATCGTTGTTCATCGCGGATCCGCATATGTAGTTCGACGGGCCTCTGATCAGAATGAGGGGGCCGGCTGAAAACCTGTTGTAATAGGCATTGTCACAGGCAAACTGGTTCATGGACGCGCCCGTGTTCAACAGGACGGGTGGGCCGAAACTTCCTTCGAAATTGGATGAGGTGAACGTCGATCCCCATCCTTCGACATCCAGGGCGTTGCGCATCCGGTTTGTTGCCGTCGACCTGTGCCAGGCGTGAAATCCTTTGGCGCGGACGTTGGTATGCCTGCCGAGATACATTCCTGCATAGGTGTCGTGGGCTCCCTGTCCGGCATCGACGATGATGACATTGTCGAAGTTGGAATCGTGCGGGCCGTTATTGAATATGCCGGCAGCGTTCACGGTATCTACGAGAAGGTTGTTCACGTACGATTCCATCGGACCGCGCGTGGCATTACCTCCTTCTGTGTGCCATCCATTGCGTCCGCACTCAGTCAATTCGACTTGATCGACTGTAAATCTATATCCGTAGGTGCCGAGGCAATCGACATGCCTGTGCGACAGATTTCCTTTGATCGTGATGTCTTTCAACGCCCAATCAAAGATCCCGGCTGAGGCCTTTGTTTTGAATAATGAATAAGCATTCGACGGACCGTAGACGATGGCGTCGGCCGAATTGCACGAGCTGCCGTCCAATATTGTGACGTTTCGGCCGGCACCCGTTATGTGGATTTTCGATCTGAGGATCAGGCCGCAGACCGGGTAGGTGCCGGGCGGTATGTAAAGTGTGCCGCCGCCCTTTGACGACAGGGCCTCGATAGCATTCTGCGCCGCGGACGTGTTCTGCGCCTGGGTGCCGCTGGTCGATGCGCCGAAGTCCGTCAGGGTCACAACCTGACCGGCTTTTGCTGCCTGTGCCCGACCGGTCGGCGCTCCCGTTCCGATCTGTGCGGGTGAGGACGTGTCGAAAGGAACGACGTCGGCGCCTCTCGCGGCGGAGATAAAGCCTGTGCAAACAAGGAGAATTGCACCGAGATATCTGCGGGTGTTGTGCATTTTGATCCGTCCATGGCGAGCTCGCCATCCCGATCGGGGGAGGGCGTCATCTCCGAGGTGAGCGTTCCCGAAGACTTCTACGACCTGACCGGCGTTGATGTCAGCGGCCGCAGATCGGCGGAGGACGTCACGATCTCCAGGAAGGGCGCGGCGCCCATCTCGCTTTCGCCGCGCCTCGCTTTCGTTGCGGCAGTTGCGCTAGTCTTTCAGCCCCGCCTTCGAGCATGGCAAGCCCGCATGAACATCACGCTGAAGCAGGTGCGCTATTTCATAGCTGTCGCCAGCAGCCAGTCGGTTTCGCTCGCGGCGCGAGATCTGCACATCTCGCAATCGGCGATCACCGTCGCATTGAAGCAGCTGGAGCAGGAAGTGGGGGCGGCGCTCTTCCTGCGCACCCCGCGCGGCATGGTGCTGACCCAGGAGGGTCACCAATTCCTGCGCCACTCGGAGCGCATCATGGCGGTCGTGGCCGATGCCGGCCGCGCGCTCAAGGTTCGCGAGCCAACCGGGGGCGGAACCCTCACGATCGGGGTGACGGCGCTCGTCGCAGGCTATTATCTCGCCGATCTTCTGGCACGCTATCAGCGCGTCTATCCGGAGGTCGACGTCAAGGTCGTGGAAGACCAGCAGCGTTTCCTCGAGCATCTCTTGATCGGTGGCGAGATCGATGTCGGCCTGCTGATCTCCTCTGCATTGTCAAATCGGGATGCGCTCGCCAGCGATACCTTGCTGCGCTCGCCCTATCTCGTCTGGCTGCCGGCCAATCATCGGCTTTTGGCACTCGATGAGCCCTCGCTCAGCGATCTTGCGGACCAGCCGCTGGTGCAGCTCACCACCGACGACATGCACGCGATTACGCAGCGGCATTGGCGCGAGGCGGGCATCAAGCCGCGCACGGTCTTGCGGACGAGTTCGGTGGAGGCGATCCGCTCGCTCGTCGGGACCGGCATCGGCCTCGCCGTTCTCCCCGACATGACCTACCGCCCGTGGTCGCTCGAGGGCGACCGTGTCGAGGTCCGCCCATTGAAAGAAGTTTTTCCGACGATCGATATCGGCCTTATCTGGCGGAAGGGAAGCCTTCTGCCGGAGCCGGCGCGGGCTTTCATCGAACTTGCCCGCGAGCAGGCGAAGCTGCGCGCCCGCCAGTCTCGCCCGGGCCGGTAGAAGCTCGACCGTGCTGCCTTAAAAATGAGCGCGATGCGCAGAGCGACAGGCCGTTCGATTTTATTCATAGGCGTGCTCAGTTTTTCATATTTCTCACCGCGAAAGATTTCCGATTAGCTTCCTCTCGCCGATAGCGGCGCGGCTCAAAGAGGGGAGAGCAACGTCATGCGCGAGAAGAGAATCCGTCGGGTGGTGGCAGCGACCACTGCACTTGTCCTGGCCGCCGGTCCGGCCTTTGCCGAGCCGCTGCAAGAGCTCGGCGAGGCGGAAGGCGAGGTCGATATCGTCGCCTGGCCGGGCTACATCGAACGCGGCGAAAGCGATGCCGCCTATGACTGGGTGACCGCCTTCGAGAAGGAGACGGGTTGCAAGGTCAATGTGAAGACCGCCGGCACCTCCGATGAAATGGTGGCGCTGATGAACGAGGGCGGCTTCGACCTCGTCACCGCCTCGGGCGATGCCTCGCTTCGTTTGATCGCCGGCGGCCGCGTCCAGGAAATCAACACCGCACTCATTCCCTCCTGGGACAGCCTCGACGATCGGCTGAAGGATGCGCCCTGGCACACCGTCGAGGGCAAGCATTACGGCGTGCCCTATCAATGGGGCCCGAACGTGCTCGCGTACAACACCGATGTGTTCAAGGATTCACCGCCCGATTCCTGGAATGTCGTCTTCGAGGAGCAGGATCTGCCGGACGGCAAAACCAACAAAGGGCGCGTCCAGGCATTCGACGGGCCGATCTATATCGCCGATGCCGCGCTCTATCTGATGAGTACCAAACCCGAACTCGGCATCAAGGACCCGTACGAGCTCAACGAAGACCAGTACAAGGCGGCGCTCGAGCTTCTCCGCGAGCAGCGCAAGCTGGTGAACCGTTACTGGCACGACGCCTTCGTGCAGATCGACGATTTCACCAATGAAGGGGTGGCCGCGTCCAGTTCCTGGCCGTTCCAGGTCAACCTCCTGAAGTCGGAGAACCAGCCGATCGAGAGCGTCATTCCGAAAGAGGGGGCGACGGGCTGGGCCGATACGACGATGATGCATTCCGGAGCTGCGCATCCGACCTGCGCCTATAAGTGGCTGGAGCATTCCATCGACAAGAAGGTGCAGGGTGACGTCGCCGCCTGGTTCGGCGCCAATCCGTCCGTTCCCGCGGCCTGCGAGGGCAACGAGCTCCTCGGCGACAAAGGTTGCGAGACGAACGGTTTCGGCAAGTTCGACGAGATCCATTTCTGGCGGACGCCCAGGGCCGAGTGCGACAGCCAGGAGAGCTGCGTCCCCTACTATCGCTGGGTCTCCGATTACATCGCCGTTCTCGGCGGCCGTTGAACGACCCGCATGGCCGGCGCGCCGCTCCGCCTAGTGAGGCGGCGCGCCAGTCGTCCTCCGTCATTTCGCGCCAGGGATAGAAGATGCAAGCCGAGGTGCGCTTCGATCACGTGACCTGCATGTTCGGCTCCGTGATCGCCGTCGACGACGTGACCTTCGACATCGCCGAGGGAGAGTTCTTCACCCTTCTGGGGCCGTCCGGCTCCGGCAAGACGACCTGCCTCAGGATGGTCGCCGGCTTTCAATATCCGACGTCCGGCCACGTCTACATTCATGGGAAAGACGACACCCGGCTGCCGCCGTTCGAGCGCGACGTCAACACGGTGTTTCAGGACTATGCCCTGTTCCCGCATATGAGCGTCTCCGACAACGTGGCCTATGGGCTGATGGTGCGCGGCGTCGGCAAGAAAGCGCGGCGCAAACAGGCGGACGAGATGCTCGAACTCGTCCGCCTTGGAGGCTACGGGCACCGCCGTCCGATCGAACTTTCGGGCGGCCAGCGCCAGCGTGTGGCGCTCGCCCGAGCCCTCATCAATCGTCCGCGTGTTCTCCTTCTCGATGAGCCTCTCGGCGCGCTTGACCAGAAACTGCGCGAAGAGATGCAGGTGGAACTGAAGGAGCTGCAGCGCGAGGTCGGCATCACCTTCGTCTTCGTCACGCACGATCAGACGGAGGCGCTGTCGATGTCGGACCGTCTCGCCGTCTTCAACAAGGGGCGCGTGGAACAGATCGGCACGCCGCAGGAGGTCTATGACCGCCCGCTGACCCGCTTTGTCGCCTCTTTCGTCGGGGCCTCCAATATCGTCGAGGGGCGTCTCGCCGAACGGCTTTTCGGCAGTTCTGAGCCGGTCTCGATCCGACCGGAAAAGATCGTCCTGTCGCGCGACGGGGAGGGGATTGCCGCCACCATTCGAGAGGTCAACTTCATCGGGGCTGCCACGCGCTACCGCATCGCCGTCGAAGGTGTGGAAGAGGCCGCACTTCTCGTCACCTCGCCCAATGTTCTCACCGGCGACACCGCCTTCGCCGTCGGTACACCAGTCCGCCTCGCCTGGGCGGAGGGCACGACGCAGGCGTTGAAATGACCGACCCGTCCGTCTCTCCGACTGACACATTGACGGCACCGTCCGGCGATGCCGGCGGGTCGCCTGTTGGAATCGGCCGTCGCGTCTCGCGCTGGTTTTATGGCCGGCCGGGCATCTTTCTCCTGCTGCTTCTTCTGCCGCCGCTTCTCTGGCTCGGCATCGTCTATGTCGGCTCGCTGTTTGCTCTTCTGCTCAACTCGTTCTTCGCCATCGACCCGTTCACCGGGATGGTGAAATACGAGCTGACGCTGGCGACCTGGAAGCAGCTCTTCACCCTCGCCAATCTCGACATCATCATGCGCACCGTGACGATGGCGGCCTGCGTGACGGTGGGTGCAGCGATCATCGGTTTTCCGCTGGCGCATTACATGGCGCGCTATGCCGGCCCTCGCATCAAGGGGCTTCTCTATCTCGCGGTGATGCTGCCGCTGTGGTCGAGCTATCTCGTCCGCCTCTATGCCTGGAAACTCATTCTGGCCAAGGAAGGCATCATCAGCTGGATCGCGGCCCATACCGGGCTGAGCTGGCTTCTCGATGCCCTCTTGGCGTTGCCGGTGATCGGCGGCCCGAGCCTCTCCGTCAGCTATATCGGCATGTTCCTGGTGTTTCTCTATATCTGGCTGCCGTTCATGATCCTGCCGATCGAGGCGGCTCTGGAACGTGTGCCGCGCACGGTGACGGATGCGTCTGCCGATCTCGGGGCGCGGCCGGGGACGACCTTTCGCAAGGTGATCCTGCCGCTCGCCTTTCCGGGCGTCGTCGCGGGCTCGATCTTCACCTTCTCGCTGACGCTCGGCGATTACATCATCCCGGGCGTCGTCGGCTCGTCGCGGCTCTTCATTGGCCAGGCGGTCTATCTGCATCAGGGAACGGCCGGCAACCTGCCTCTGGCGGCGGCTTTCTCCACCGTGCCCATCGTCATCATGGCGGCCTATCTGATGATCGCCAAGCGTCTGGGGGCCTTCAATGCGCTCTAGACGTCATGCCAGCGCAAGGCCGCGGGCGAGCTTTCTGTTGAAGCTCGGAACGGTCTTTTGCGTCCTGTTCCTGCATGTGCCGATGGCCTTCATCATCCTCTATGCCTTCACGACGGAGGACAAATCCTATGTGTTTCCCCCGCCGGGCCTGACGCTCAAATGGTTCGCCGTCGCCTGGGGGCGGCAGGATGTGTGGGATGCGCTGACGCTGTCCGTGCAGGTCGCCCTGACCGCGACGGCGATGGCGCTCATTCTGGGGACGCTCGCGGCGGCCGCGGTCAGTCGGGCTCGATTTTTCGGTCGCGAGGCCGTGAGCCTTCTCGTCATTTTGCCGATTGCTCTGCCGGGTGTCGTCACCGGTATCGCCTTGCGCTCCGCTTTCGGCCTCGCCGACATTCCCTTCTCGTTCTGGACGATCGTTGTCGGCCACGCGACCTTCTGCGTCGTCGTTGTCTACAACAACGCCGTCGCCCGCCTGCGGCGTACCTCAGGCAGCCTCATCGAAGTGTCGATGGACCTTGGCGCCAACGGTTTTCAGACGTTCCGCTATGTCGTTCTGCCGAACCTCGCGACGGCGCTTCTTGCCGGCGGCATGCTCGCCTTCGCGCTGTCCTTCGACGAGGTCATCGTCACCACCTTCACCGCGGGCCAGCAGACGACTTTGCCGATTTGGATGCTGTCGGAGCTGGTGCGTCCGCGTCAGCGCCCCGTCACCAATGTCGTCGCCGTTTTCGTCATTGCCGTCACCTTCATTCCGATCCTGACCGCTTACTGGGCGACGCGATCGAGCGCCTTTGCGGAAGGGGGAGGCAAGTGAGTTTCCATTCCAAGGGAGGAGTGAGACCATGAAGTTACCGTCGAGACTGCCTGCAAAACTCCTCATCGGAGGGGAGTTCGTTGCCGGTGCGGGCGCCGATGAGACGATCCTCAACCCGGCCACGGGCGAGGCGATCTGTGTCATCCCGGAAGCCTCCTCCGAACAGGTCGACGCGGCGGTCGCCGCCGCCGAGGAAGCTTTTCCGGCCTGGGCTCGTACGACGCCGGCCGAGCGCTCGGCTCTCCTTTTGGAGCTGGCGAACCGGATCGAGAAGGAGGCGGAGGCGATCGCGAGCCTTGAAAGCCTCAATTGCGGCAAGCCCTATGCCTCGGCACTTGCTGACGAAGTGCCGGCGATCGTCGATTGCTTCCGCTTTTTTGCCGGCGCGGCACGCTGCCTGCCGGGAATGGCGGCCGGCGAATACCTGCCGGGATATACGAGTATGATCCGTCGCGATCCCGTCGGCGTCGTGGGCTCGATCGCGCCCTGGAACTATCCTCTGATGATGGCGGCATGGAAGCTCGCCCCGGCGCTTGCCGCGGGCAACACCGCTGTCCTGAAGCCATCGGAGCAGACGCCCCTGACGACCTTGTTCCTCGCCGAACTCGTCGCCGATCTCTTCCCGAAAGGTGTCCTCAACATCGTCACCGGACGAGGCGAGACGGTGGGGGCACCGCTCGTGGAGCATCCGCGGGTGCGGATGGTGTCTTTGACGGGCGATGTGGCGACCGGGCAGAAGGTGCTGCAGGCGGCAAGCCGTGCCATGAAGCGCACACATCTGGAACTCGGCGGCAAGGCGCCGGTCATCGTCTTCGACGATGCCGATCTCGAAGCGGTGATCGAAGGCATACGAACCTTCGGCTATTTCAACGCCGGCCAGGATTGCACGGCGGCCTGCCGCGTCTATGCCGGCCCGAAAATCCATGACCGGCTCGTCGCCGATCTCGCCGACGCGGTCTCGACGCTCAAATTCGGTGCTCCGGAGGACGAGGGCGTCGAGATCGGCCCGCTGATTTCCGAAAGGCAGCGTTCGCGTGTGGCGAGTTTCGTCGAGAGGGCGTTGTCGCACGGGCATATGGAGGCGGTCACGGGCGGCAGCGCGGCCGAAGGGCCGGGGTTCTTCTACAGGCCGACGGTGATCGCCGGTGCCTTGCAGAAGGACGAGATAGTGCAGCGCGAGGTCTTTGGTCCCGTCGTTTCCGTGACGCGCTTTTCGGAAGTCGATGAGGCGGTCGCCTGGGCCAACGACAGCGAATATGGTCTCGCATCATCCGTCTGGACGAAGGATGTCGGCCGCGCCATGGCGGCGGCTGCGCAGCTTCAATATGGGTGCACCTGGATCAACACGCATTTCATGCTGTGCAATGAAATGCCCCATGGCGGCATGAAGAGCTCCGGCTACGGCAAGGATATGAGCCTCTACGCGCTCGAGGATTACACCGTCGTGCGCCACGTCATGGCGAAGTGGTAGGCCTCTCTGCGGCCGGCAGGACAGGCGTCGCTTCACGCGGCGCCTGTCCTGCCGGGAGGACGAATCGGCCTCCGCGCCTTTGATTTCCCCTTCTCTTTCGGGGAGCGTCTTCTGCTCGATGGTGAGCCGGACGGCGCGCTCCAAATACGTGCAAGGGTCCAATTGCTCGGCCAGGTCGGCATCCGCCGTGCGGGCGCGCTCCCAGGAATCCTCAGTCGGATCTGCAAAGCCAAGGCGCCGATGGTGTCCGGCGGCTTGTCGTGGTGTGGCCTGGCCGGATCGTGTTGTCGAGCCGGCCCTGTAGCCGTCCGTCTGCACTCATCGCATGCCGGCAATCCGGCACGGACACCGTTTCTCGGGGCCCAAATTCCTTCGCGCCGAGACCTTCGCAGACAAAGCCCTGCGACGGGCGCCCTGCGACCTCTTGACAGTTTTCTCGACATCGTTTCATATTTCAATATCGAGTTTCGAATAATAAAACAACTCGGAGGGACGCAGATGAGACGAATGATCGCGCTGGCGGGTGCGTGCCTGCTGATGCTCGGCACAGCGCATGCGCAGGAATTCACGCTGAAGTTCGGCCACGCAGCATCGTCCAAGCACCTGTTTCAGACGGGTCTGGAAGACTTTGCCGCGCGGGTTGCGGAAAAGACCGATGGGCGCGTCAAGGTCGAGGTTTATGGCGACCGTCAACTCGGTGACGACAAGCAGCTTCTGGAAGGTCTGCAGATCGGCACGATCGACGGCGCGCTCGTTTCCTCCCCGACGCTGCCGCTCGTGATCGGCGCGACCGCATTCGATGCGCTTCAGCTGCCTTTCGTCGTCTCGTCCTACGAGGAGCTTGCCTCGGTGCTGGAATCGCCGGTGGGGCAGGAGCTTCTCGATTCTCTCGAGGCGAAGCAGATCAAAGGTCTCGGCTACATCGAGGCCGGTCAGCGTCATTTCCTGTCTCGCGCGAAACAGGTCGCGACGCTTGCCGATTTCGCCGGCCAGAAGACGCGCATCGTCCCGATCCCGCTGCACAAGGCGACGTGGGAAGCGATCGGCGTCAACACGGTCGGCATGGCGTATGGCGAGGTTTATTCGGCGCTCGAGACCGGCACGATCGACGCCGTCGAGATCAATCTTTCCTCCGTTCGCACCGAGAGCCTCTACGAGGCGGCCAAACACGTCACGCTCACCGGACATTACTTTTGGCCGGGCGTCATCATGGTCTCGAACATCACCTGGTCGCGCCTGCCTGATGACGTCAAAGAGGCCATGATCGAGGCCGGTCACGAGGCGACGGAAGCCGCTTACACGCGCGCAGCCGAGCAGGAAGACGAGACGACGGCGTTTCTGAAAGAGAACGGCGTGACGATCGGAAAGCTCGAGGATCTCGATGCCATGCGGGCGAAGACAAAGCCGGTCGTCGAGGAATGGCTCGGCAAGGATCCGCTCATCCAGAAATTCTACGACGCAGTCGAGGCGGAGCGCTGAGATGACGAAGGCGAACGTTTATACCTGGACGGAACTGCCGCGCGAGGAAGTGCGCAAGGGCGTCACCCGCACAGCCTTTCGAGGCGACAACGCCTTGATGGTGATGAACTGGCTGGAGCCAGGAATGGAGGTGAAGCCCCATTCGCATCCCTTCGAGCAGCTCGCCTACATTCTCGCCGGGCGTGTGCGCTTCACCATTGGCGATGACGTGGTGGAAGTCGGAGCGGGGCAGGTCGTCCGCATTCCGCCGGACGTCCTCCATTGCGGTGAGCCGGTGGGCGAGGAAGTGGCGGTCAACCTCGATGTCTTCGCGCCCGTTCGCGACGATTACCGGCATCTGACCGCCTATCAGGAAGGCGATTTCGCCTCCGCCGACTGAGGCAGAAGCCCCCTCGATTTTGACGACAGCCGTCCGGTACCCGCCGGGCGGGACAGGGAAGCTCACCCTCGAAGCGTCAGCAAGCGGTTCAAGAAACCATGGCTATCGGCACGTTCTACAGGCTTTTCCAGATGGTGATGAAGGCGCTGCTCGTCCTTCTGATCGGCGTTCTCCTCGCCGTGATGACGCTGCAGATCGTCATGCGCTACAGCTTCAGCGCCTCGCTGATCTGGGCGGAGGAGGTCTGTCGCTATCTCCTGATTTGGGTGTCGCTGATTGCCGGCATCTTCGCCTATGAGAAGGGCGAGATCGCAGCCATGACGCTGCTGCGGGATGCTCTGCCGAGGCGGATTGGCCTGGGGCTCGCCATCTTCTGCAACCTTGCCGCCGCCATCCTGTGCCTGGCGCTCGTCTATTACGGGTGGCGCTATGCGGAGATGGTCGGCTCGCAGCCGATCCCGGCATTGCGTTTCCTGTTCGAGGACACGTTCGGCTGGCCGCAGAGCTACGTCCCGACGGTCTTCTGGGTCTATTTTTCTCTGCCACTCGGCATGGCCTTCATGGCCGTGCGCCTCCTCGTCGACATCGTGCACTACGTCCGCCTGATGGCGAGCGGCGGCAGCGTTGGCGATCTCCGTCCGATCGGCCCGGAAGGGGTCGCCGAATGACCCTCTATCTCGCGGCCTTCTTTTTCTTTCTCATCATCGGCGTACCGATCGCCTTCTCTCTGGGGCTCGCATCGCTCGCCTATCTGGTGCTGACCGGCAATGTCATGCTGCTCATGGCCTTCCCGCAGAAGATGCTCGCCGGCATCGACAATTTCGTTCTCCTGACGATCCCGTTCTTCATTCTCGCGGGTAATCTGATGAATGCGGCGAACCTGACGCAGGAGATCGTCCGCTTCTCTCAGATTCTCGTCGGGCGGGTGCGGGGAGGGCTGGCGGCCGTGAATGTGGTCGCCTCGATGATGTTCTCAGGCGTTTCGGGCGCGGCGACGGCCGAGGCGGCCGCACTCGGCTCCGTCATGATCCCGGCCATGCGCCGCGATGGCTATCCGCCGGCCTATGCCGCCGCGTTGACGGCAACCGGTTCGCTTCTCGGGCCGCTCGTGCCGCCCTCGCTGTCGCTCATTCTCTACGGCGTTCTGACCGGAACCTCGATCGCCGACCTCTTCCTGGCCGGTATCGTGCCCGCCTTTCTGCTCTGTGCTCTTCTCGTCGGCTACGCGCTCATCAAGGCGCAACGCGAGGGACATCCTCTGCCGACGCCCGTACCGGCCGATGAACGCCGCGGCATCATCGCTCGGGCCCTGCCGGCGCTCTTTCTGCCGGTCATCATCGTCGGCGGCATCAGGAGCGGTGTCTTTACCCCGACCGAGACGGCCGCCGTCGCCGCCGTCTACGCGCTTATCGTCGGCATGGTCTTTTATCGGACGCTGTCGCCGCGACGCGTTGCGGAATGCTTCTATGAGACGGCGACGATGTCGGCCGGTGTCATGCTCGTCGTCGCCATGGCCTCGATGACCTCCTTCATCCTCGGTATCGAGAACATCCCACAAGCCATTGCGCAGGCGATGTTATCTCTGACAGAATCGCCGGCACTTCTCATCATCCTTTTGAACGTCGTCCTGCTCGTTCTGGGCTTCTTTCTGGAGCCGCTGGCCGCGCTCGTTCTCGCCATGCCGATCCTCAACCAGATCACCCCGATGCTCGGGCTCGATCCGGTGCAATTCGGCGTCATGATCGTCTTCAACCTGATGATCGGCATGATCACGCCGCCGGTCGGGCTCTGCCTCTTCATCGTCAGCGTCATCGGGCGCGAACCGCTCGACAGGGTGAGCCGTGCGGCCCTTCCCATGATCGGCATCTGCGTTTTCGTGCTCGCCCTTATCGCCACCGTGCCGCAGCTCTCGCTGATGCTGCCCGCCATGTTCGGAGACTGAGAAATGGGCGAACAGCTCGACAAGACCTCAAACCAGTCGACCCAGGTCGCCTTTCGCATCATCGAGGAGATGGCGCCGCTCGGCGAGGGCATTCGCCTCACCGATCTCGCCCGCCGGCTCGGAATGCCGAAGCCGCGCATCTACCGCTTCCTGCAGACGCTGATGAGCATTGGCTATGTCGACCAGGACCCGGAGACGGAGAGATATCGGCTGACGCTGAAGCTCTTCCATCTCGGTCAGGCGATCGCCGACGGCACCCAGCTTCTGACCGTGGCGCGGCCGGTGATGATCCGCCTGCGCGATTCCCTGCATCTGACGACCACGCTTTCGCTGCTCGAAGACGACGGCATGCGCGTCATCGACATCGTGCGCGTAGAGACGCCGGTGCAGATCGTGACGAAGCCGGGTGCGCTCATGGATTTTCACGCGTCTGCTCAAGGCAAGCTGGCGCTCGCCTTCGGCAAGCCGGAACTTTGGGCGCAGGTGCGCGCGCGTCCGCTTGCCCGCCTGACGGAAGAAACCAACACCGACATCACACGCCTCGAGGCGGAGGTCGCCGAGGTCCGCCGGCGCGGCTGGGCGGCAGCACCCGGTGAATCTCTGCCTGGCGTCAACGCGGTGTCGGCGCCGATCTGCGACGTCTCCAACGCCATGATCGGCTCTCTCAACATCGTCGGTTCGGTTCAAACGATCCTGCCGGATCCCGACCCTTCACAGATCGACGCCGTGCGCGAAGCCGCCCGCTCGATCTCCATCAATCTCGGTTGCACGGAGTATTTTGGATGACGCGATTTTCGCTGGCGATCGACATCGGCGGCACGTTCACCGATGCGGTCCTGCTTGCCTCCGACGGACGAAGCTTCGTCGATAAGACGCTGACGACGCATGGAGATCTTCTGGAAGGGTTCTTTCGAGGCGTGGACCTCGTTTGCGGCCGCGCCGGTGTCGGCCCGAAGGACATCGACGACGTCGTGGTGCATGCCACGACCGTCGTCACCAACGCGCTGATCGAGCGCAAGGGGCCGCCGGTCGGTCTCGTTCTCACCGAGGGCTTTCGCGACATCCTCTATATCCGCGAAGAGCACCGCTACGACATGTACGATCCGCAGATCGAGTTCGCCGAGCCGCTGATCCCGTCGGAGCGGACCTTCACGCTCAACGAGCGCATCTTCGCCGACGGTACGGTGGAGAAGGCGGTCGATGCGGATGAGGTTCGCAAGATCATCGCCGAATGCCGCAAGGCGGGCATCGTTTCCGTCGCCGTCTGCCTCCTCAATGCCTACCGCAACGGCGAGAACGAAGAGGCGGTGCGAAAGGTCTTCGCCGCAGAGGCGCCGGAGATCTACGTTTCGGTGTCCAGCGAGATCGCCCCGCAGATGCGCGAATATCTGCGCGCCTCGACAGTTGCCATCAATGCCTACACGGTGCCGATCACGCGTCCTTATCTGACCGCGCTCATCGAGGAGCTCGACACGCGCGGCTTCTCCCAGCAGCCGCTGATCATGCTGTCGAACGGGGGTGTCATCGGGGCCGAGCGGGCAGGGCGCTTCCCCGTACGGATGATCGAGTCCGGCCCGGCTGCCGGCGCGCTCGTCGCCTGCTACTTCTCGCGCCTTTTCGGTATCCCCGACCTCATCTCCTTCGACATGGGCGGTACGACGGCGAAGGCCTGCCTCATCCAGGGCCACGAGCCGCTCGTCACCGGGACCTTCGAGGTCGATCGGCGCTACCGCTTCAAGCCAGGCTCCGGCATGCCGATCACGGTGCCGTCGATCGACATGATCGAGATCGGCGCCGGCGGCGGCTCGATCGCCTCCATCGATGCGCTCGGTCTTCTCAAGACGGGACCCGAAAGCGCCGGTTCCATTCCGGGCCCGGTCTGCTACGGCCGCGGCGGCGAGAATCCCTGCGTCACCGACGCCGACGTCGTCCTCGGCATCATCGATCCGGATCGCTTCCTCGGGGGCGATATGAAGCTCGATGCTGCCGGCGCCCGCAAGGCGCTCGGCGCGCTCGGCGAGAAGCTCGGCCTCTCCGCCGAGAAGGCGGCTTGGGGTGTCTTCGAAGTCGTCTGCGAGCAGATGGCGGCGGCGACCCGCACGCACGCCACCGATCGTGGCATCGATTATCGCGGCCTGCCGCTTCTCGCTTTCGGCGGCGCCGGTCCGGTCCATGCCTGCATGGTCGCCGAGCTCGTCGACGGCGAGAAGATCATCTACCCGCCGCTCGCGAGTGTGCTTTCCGCCTTTGGCACGCTCGTCACGCCGGCGCAGATCGATCTCGTGAAAAGCCTCGTCTCTCTCCTCGACGCGCTCGACTGGGAGGCGGTCGACGCGACGCTTCAGGCGATGGTCGATGAGAGCCGCGAAGCTCTGAAGGAGGCCGGCATCCGCGAGGAGGACCTCAACTTCACCTTCTCCGTCGACATGCGTTACCTCGGCCAGCAGTCCGAGCTCAGGATCGATCTGCCGGGTGATCCGCGCGCCGCGCGCGATGCCGGCGCGATCCGCGACCTTTTCGAGACGGAATACGAGGCCCAGTATGGCCTCAAGCTCGACGACATCGCCATTGAGGTCGTCAACTGGCGCGTGACCGGCAGCGGCCTGAAGCCGGAACGCAAGACCGCGACCGCCGGCGCCGGCTCATCCGCCGAGGCCGCCCCGACCCGTACCGTCTGGCTCCATGGCGAGCCCCGCGACGTGCCGATCTATCAGCGCCGCCAGCTCACTCGGGAAGACGAAGTCGTCGGCCCCGCGATCATCGAAGAACGGGAAACCACGATCTTCATCCTCGAGGGCTGGACCCTCGGCGTGCACGAGACCGGCAGCCTGGTTGCCGAGAAGAAGAAGGACAGCGAGTGATGGACGGTGTCGAACTGCAAATCCTCTGGAGCAATCTCATCGGGATCGTTTCCGAGCAGGCGCGCGCGCTCCAGCGCATCGCCTTCAGCCCGATCGTGCGCGAGGCGGGCGATCTCGCCAATGGCCTCTTCGACGAGAAGGCACGCATGGTCGCCCAGGCGGTGACCGGAACGCCGGGCCACATCAATTCGCTCGCGGCGGCGGCCCGCAATCTTCTGAGCGAGATCGACGTCGACAGCCTCAAGCCGGGCGACGTCCTCATCACCAACGATCCGTGGATGTCGGCCGGCCACTTCTTCGACATTACCGTGCTGTCGCCGATCTTCCGCGGCGACCGGATCATCGCCTATGCCGGCTCCACCATCCATCACACGGATATCGGCGGCTACGGCATCGGCTCCGGCGCGCGCGACATCCACGAGGAGGGGCTGTGGATCCCAGTCATGAAGCTCTACGAGGCCGGCAAGCCGAACGAGACGCTCTTCCAGATGATCAAGCGCAACGTCCGCACGCCGGACGCACTTCTCGGCGATCTCGGCGCGCAGGTTTCGAGCGGCATGATCGCGTCGGAACGCCTCAACGCGCTCTGCGACCGCTACGGCCTCGACGACATCTCCGACCTCTCGGAAGAAATCATCTCCCGTTCCGAGACGGCGATGCGCGAGGCGATCCGCGAGCTTCCGGGCGGCACCTATCACGGCGCTTCGAGTTTCGACGTGCCGGGGGGGCAGACGGTCGAGTTGAAAACCGCCGTCACGGTCGACGCCGAGGCGGGCGAGATCACCATCGATTTTGCCGGCTCTTCGGGGCCCGCATCGTCGGGCATCAACGTCGTGCCGGCCTATACGCATGCCTACGCGACCTTCGCGGTGCGCTCCACGCTCAATCCGGACCTGCCGAACAACGCCGGCAGCCTGGCGCCGATCAAGCTCGCGCTGCCGGAGGAATGCATCGTCAATGCGCGCTATCCCTCGCCGGTGAATGCGCGCCACGTCGTCGGCATGTATGTGCCGTTCCCGATCCTGAAGGCTCTCTCCGAAGTCGCTCCCGACCGGGTGGTGGCGGAAGGCTCCGGCGCCGTCTGGACCGTGCAGATCCAGGGCCGCGATGCGAACGGGCGGCCCTTCACCAGCTCCATGTTCAATTATTCGGGCGGCATGGGCGCGCGGGCGACGAAGCCTGGTCTCTCGGCCATATGCTATCCGACGGGCGTCGCGGCGGTGCCGGTCGAGGTGCTGGAAGCCTCCTATCCGATCGCCTTCACCTGCAAGGAACTGGAACGTGGCACGGGCGGCAAGGGCGCCCAGCCGGGCGGTGACGGCCAGCGCATCGGCTATCGCATGCGCACCAAGACGCCGTGGCTCCTCAACACCATTCCGAGCCGACTGAAGTCTGCGCCGGAAGGCCTGAAGGGCGGCAGCGACGGTGCGCCCGGCCGCTTCGAGATCAACGGCAGATCGGTTCTCGACACGCGCAAGATGGAGATGCAGCCGGATGACGAGGTCTTCATGGTGACGCCCGGCGGCGGCGGCTTCGGAGCCTGAGCGCCGGGATGACGGTCAATGCGGACTTCGCCACCCGTCTGAAAGCCGGCGAGCGGCTCGTCGGCACGTTTGTCAAGACGCCGAGCCCGGCGGTGATCGAGATTCTCGGCTCGGTCGGGCTCGACTTCCTGGTGCTCGATGCCGAACACGCCGCGCTCGGGCGCGAGGCGATCGACCTCTGTCTGCTGGCGGCGCGGGCCGCCCGCATTCCGGTGGTCGTGCGCGTGCCGGTCGCGAGCCCCGAATGGACGATGACCGCGCTCGATTGCGGCGCTGCCGGCGTGATGGCGCCGCATGTGCACTCGCCGAAGCAAGCGACGGCGATCGCGGCCGCGATGCGTTTCGGGCAGGACGGACGCGGCTTCTCGCCGTCGACGCCAGCGGCCGGCTATGGGCAGCGCAGCGTCGCCGAACATTTTGAGCTTTCGACCAGGGAGAGCGTGCTCATCTGCCAGATCGAGGATCCGGACGGCGCTGCTGCAGCCGCCGAGATTGCTGCCGTTCCTGGCGTCGACGGTCTCTTCGTCGGCCCGGTCGATCTCGGCGTCGCCTCTGGTCTGGAGGCGGGCTCGGATGAGCTTCGCGCGCTCTGCCGGGGGATCGTTGCGGTCGCTAGCGCGGATGGGGCGCGCACGGGCATGTTTGTCGGCAGCGCCAAAGAGATTCCGGACTGGGAGGAGGCGGGTGCGAGCTTCTTCCTTGTCAAGACCGACCAGGGGTTTCTGAGGGCCGGTGCCGCCGCGGCGCTCGCGACCGATTGAGAGCCGGCATCTTTGCCGAACAGACGTCTCGAATGAGGGCATGACAATGAATGTTGCGATCGTCGGCTGGGGCCACACGCCTTTCGGAAAATCCGAGCTGTCCTTCGAAGGGCTCGTCCGGGCTGCGGCCTCGGAGGCACTCGCTGATGCGGGCATCGGCGGCGAGGACGTCGACGCGACCTATCTCGGCCATTTCAACGCCGGCATGGTGGCGGACGGCTTTGCATCCTCCATGGTGCTCGGGGCGGGCGAGGGCATGCGCTTCAAGCCCGCGACGCGGCTCGAAAATGCCTGCGCCTCGGGATCGGCCGCGATTTATGCGGCAATCGACGCGATCGAGGCCGGGCGGATCGATGTCGCTCTCGTCGTCGGGGCGGAGAAGATGACCCATCTGCCGGGTGCGCAAGTGACGGCCTCCCTCGGCGCGGCGAGCTACCAGAAGGAGGAGGCGGGCGTCTCCTTCCCAGAGATTTTCGCCCGCTTCGCCCGAGCCTATCGCGAGCGTTTCGGCGACCCGAGCGAAGCGATGGCGCGGATTGCCGTGAAGAACCATGCAAACGCCGTCGACAATCCGCTCGCTCAGCTCAGAAGGCCGCTCGACTTCGCCTTCTGCAGCGAGGTTTCCGAAAAGAACCCGATGATCGCGGAGCCGCTGAAGAAGACGGATTGCTCGCTCGTCTCCGACGGGGCGGCGGCGATCGTCGTCTGCCGTGCCGACCGCGCCGGCGAGTTCAAGAAGGCCGTCGGCTTCCGCGCCCGCGTGCAGGTGAACGACTATCTGCCGCTGTCAGCCAAAGATCTGACGCGGCTCGAAGGGCCGGCCGAAGCGTTTCGGCAGGCTTATGCTGCCGCCGGTGTCTCCGTCGACGACATCTCCTTCGCGGAGGTGCATGACTGTTTCACCATAGCCGAGCTGATGACGATGGAGGCGATGGGGGTGGCTCGCCCCGGCGAGGCGGGTGCCCTTGTTGCGGACGGCGTCACGCACAAGGACGGCAGGCTGCCGATCAACCGTTCCGGCGGCCTGAAGGCCAAGGGCCATCCCGTTGGCGCGACGGGCGTTTCCATGCACGTCATGGCCGCCCGTCAGCTCACTGGGGAAGCGGCGGACATGCAGCTCGCCGATCCGACACTCGGCCTCTGCTTCAACATGGGCGGAGGCGCCGTCGCAAGCTACGTTTCGATCCTCGAGCCTTTGGAGGTCTGACCCATGAACCTCGCGGACTGGCTTCTTCGCACGGCGCGGCGCATGCCCGAAGCACCGGCGCTTTTGCGTGGTGATGAACTTGTGGCGACCTACGGAGAGTTTGCCGAACGGGCCGCACGGCTCGGGCGCGCGCTCAAAGAGGTGCATGGCGTTTCACCGGGAGACCGGGTCGCGATCTTCATGGCCAATTCGACCGAGTATCTGGAGATCATGTATGGGATCTGGTGGGTCGGCGCGGCCGCCGTGCCGATCAACCACAAGCTCCATCCGCGCGAGGCGGCCTACATCGTCAAGGATTCAGGAGCGGGTCTCGTCTTCATCTCCGAGGGAGACGAGGTGCTGGCGCAGCGGCTCGATGAGGGCGTGCGTCTGATCACCGCGCCGGGCAAGGCGTACCAGGAGCTTCTTGCCGCCGAACCGCTTGCCGCGCCACATGCGATGTCGTCGGATGTGCTCGCCTGGCTTTTCTACACCTCCGGAACGACCGGCAATCCGAAAGGCGTCATGCTCTCGGTCGCCAATCTGCAGGCGATGAGCTTTGCCTATTTTGTCGATGTCGACGAGGTGCACACCGAGGATGCCGCGCTCTATGCCGCGCCGATGTCGCATGGGGCGGGGCTCTACAACTTCATGCACGTTCTCCGCGGTGCCCGCCATGTCGTTCCAAAATCAGGTGGATTTGATGCGGCGGAGATCGTTTCGCTTGCCCGCTCGCTCGGCGGTCTGTCCTTCTTCGCCGCGCCGACCATGGTCCGCCGCCTCGTCCAGCACGCGAAGACGACCGGCTATGACGGCGAGGGGATCCGGACCATCGTCTATGGAGGCGGGCCGATGTATGTCGCCGATATCGAAGAGGCGGTTTCGCTCTTCGGGCCGCGCTTCGTGCAGATCTACGGCCAGGGCGAAAGCCCGATGACGATCACGGCTCTCTCTCGCGATCTCGTGGCCGACAGGACCCACCCGCGCTGGAAGGAACGCCTCGGCTCCGTCGGCACCGCGCAATCCTGCGTCGATGTGCGGGTGGCGGACGGCGACGGTCATACGCTCGCCCCGGGCGAGAGCGGCGAGATTTTGGTTCGCGGTCCGAGCGTCATGGCCGGCTACTGGCAAAACGAGAAGGCGAGCGCGGAATCTCTGCGCGACGGCTGGCTCTGGACCGGTGATGTCGGTGCGATGGACGAGGACGGTTTCCTGACGCTGATGGATCGCTCCAAAGACGTCATCATCTCCGGCGGCACCAACATCTATCCGCGCGAGGTCGAAGAGGTGCTCTTGCGGCATCCCGCCGTTCAGGAGGTGTCTGTCGTCGGCCGGCCGAGCCCCGAATGGGGTGAGGACGTCGTCGCGTTCGTCGTCGCACCGGAGAACGCGCCGAATGTCGAAGAACTCGATGCGCTCTGCCGCGAGGAAATCGCCCGCTTCAAGCGCCCGAAGGACTACGTCTTTCTGAATGAGCTTCCGAAGAACAATTACGGCAAGGTGCTCAAAATCGAGCTTCGCAGGCTGCTCAGCCAAGCATAAGCGAATCGGACGGGGCCGCGAACGCGGTGCGTCTGGCTCCACATGACCGAAGTCCGACGTATGCGTGTCTGAAAGATCGCGGGCGTGGCGCGCTTGCTTGTTTGAGCCTGCGCAACCGGGACAGAATGTGGCGCGCATCCGGCTTGACACTCCGACACCATCCAGCCTTTATCTCAGTCGATGGTTTCCAGCGAAACGAAGACTTCGCTGGGTGAAAAGGGAATACGGTGCGGTGTAGCCAGTAGGCGCCAAATCCGTGACTGCCCCCGCAATTGTGAGCGGAGAGCGACCCCGAACAATGCCACTGGGCGTGCGACGGACACCGTCTAGCGCCTGGGAAGGCTCGGGGAAGCAGAGACCCGCAAGTCAAGAGACCTGCCATCATCATGCAACCAGACCCGGCGGGGATGTCGGGGGAAGGATCGAGATGACAATCTTGTCGTCGACGACAATGCGCGAGTCTCTTTTCGGGCAATCCATTCCGCCTGCCCCCGCGGTTCTCTCTCGGAACCAGGATAGCAGACACAATGCACCGAAACGTCGCGATCGGCCTTGCAGCACTGGCCAGTCTTTCGCTCATCGACGCCGCGCATGCGAACGAAACCAGCTACCCGCTGAGCATCGACAATTGCGGACAAACCATCACGTTCGAGGCCGCGCCTGAGCGCGATGTCACGGTCGGCCAGTCTGCGACTGAGATTCTCTACTCGCTCGGCCTCGGCGACAAGGTCGTCGGGACCTCAGTCTGGTTCAGCGATGTGTTGCCGGAGTTTGCCGAACTCAACAGCGGCATCGAGCGGCTCGCCGACAACGATCCGAGCTTTGAAAGCGTCGTCGCCAAGAAGCCGGGCCTCGTTGCGGTTTCCTATGAGTGGCATATCGGACCGCAGGGCATCGTCGGGACCCGCGAGCAGTTCCATGACGTCGGCATCCCGACCTACATCCTTCCGACCGATTGCGTGAAAGACAATTCCGCTGGCGTCGATGGCACCAGGCTCGAGATGTACAGCACCGACGCCCTGTATCGTGCGATCCGCGAACTTGCGGAGATCCACGACGTCAAGGCGGAGGGTGAGGCGCTCATCAGCGATCTTTCGGAGCGCGAAGCCGCTGCGGTGGAGAAAGCGAAAGAAGCGAAGGCGGGCGACGTTTCCGCGGTCTTCTGGTTTTCGTCTGCCGAAATGGACGTCGATCCCTACGTCGCCGGGCGCAAGGGCGTTCCGGGCTGGATGATGGAAAAGCTCGGCGTCCGCAACGTCGTGGAAAGCGACGAGGAATGGCCGACCGTTGGCTGGGAGACGATCGCCAAGGCCAATCCCGACATCATCGTCGTCGCCAAGATGACCCGCCGCCGCTTTCCTGCCGACGACGTCGAAAAGAAGCTCGAATTCCTCAAGACGGATCCGGTCGCCAAGGAAATGGAAGCCGTCAAGGCGGGGCGGATTCTCGTTATGGACGCCCATTCCATGGATCCCTCCATCCGCAACATCTCGGCACTCGAGATGCTCGCCGATGAACTTCCCAAGCTGAAATAGCAGAGCCCGATTATGGCCACTCAACGACCCGGCCGCTGGCCGGGTCTTCTGACATCGTTGTCGTCGAAACTCGCAATTCTGGGGGCCGCTCTGATCCTCGGGGCCGCGATCGGAGAGACGCGAATCCCGCTGGAAACGGTCGGGCAGGTGCTTGCCATGAAGGTGTTCGGGGGAAGCTATCCTGTCGATCCGATCGATCAGGGCATCGTCTGGAATTACCGCTTCAGCCGGGCAATCGTCGCGGCCTCCTGTGGCGCAGGCCTGGCCGTCTCGGGGCTGGTGCTTCAGACGCTGCTGCGCAATGTGCTCGCTGACCCTTACATTTTAGGGATCTCTGCCGGTGCATCGACCGGAGCCGTGGCTGTCACCATCGCCGGCATCGGCGGTGGTCTCGTGTCGCTCTCGGCCGGCGCTTTCGTCGGCGCCCTCGTGGCGTTCGCGCTCGTCATCGCTCTGGCGCGGGCCGCCGGTGGCTTTGCGGGAACATCGACCGGTCAAGTGATCCTTGCCGGCGTGGCCGGGGCCCAGCTTTTCAATGCGCTCACGTCGCTGATCATCGCGCACTCGGCCAATGCCGAACAGGCGCGCGGCATCATCTTCTGGCTGCTCGGAAATCTGTCCGGTGTGCGCTGGCCTGATGTATGGCTCGCCGCACCCGTCGCGCTCCTGGTGTTTGTCATCATTACGGTCCATGCGCGGGCGCTCGATGCGTTCGCCTTCGGATCGGATGCGGCTGCCTCTCTGGGCATCAACGTATTGAAGACACAGGCGATCCTGATCGGGGCGGCCGCTCTGGTGACGGCCGTTATGGTCAGCATCGTGGGTGCAATCGGCTTCGTCGGACTGGTTGTCCCGCATGCGGCAAGGCTTCTGGTCGGTCCGCGCCATGGCCGGCTCATCCCGATGACGGCGATCACCGGCGCCGTTTTTCTCATCTTCGCCGACATCGTGTCGCGAATCATCATTCCGGGCCAGGTTCTGCCGATCGGTGTCGTGACGGCGCTCGTCGGTGCGCCGGCATTCGCGCTGATCCTGGTGCGCGGTCGCGGAGGGGCGCGATGACGCTGACGGCGCATGCTCTCGGCTGGTCCGCCGGCCGCACTCCGATCGTGTCGGACATCGATCTGACGATCGAGCCCGGCGAGTTTTTCGGTCTTGTCGGACCAAACGGCTCCGGCAAGTCGACATTGTTGCTGCTGCTCTCGGGATTGCGGAAACCATCCCGCGGCCAGGTGATGGTCGGTGATGTCGATATTCAAAAAATCACGCGGTGCGAGGTCGCACGGCGGATCGCTATCGTCGCCCAACAACTCGATACCTCCGACCGGCTTACCGTCCGCGAGACGGTCGAGCTCGGGCGCACGCCATGGCTCGGACCTCTCACTCCCTTTAGCGCGGACGACGACGAAATCGTGGAGAAGGCTCTCGCCGAAACCGGCATCGCGCATCTCGCCGAGCGTCGGTGGCAGACGCTTTCAGGTGGCGAACGTCAGCGCGCCCATATTGCCCGCGCTCTGGCCCAAAAGGCCGACATCCTGATCCTGGATGAACCCACGAACCATCTCGATATCCACCACCAGCTTTCGATTCTCGCGCTCGTCCGGCGCCTGCCGATCACGGTGGTCGTCGCTCTGCACGATCTCAATCAGGCGATGGTGTGCGACCGGCTGGGGTTGATGGCGAAAGGCCAATTGGAGGCGGTCGGCACCCCGAAAGACATTCTGACCGCCACTCGGATCGAACGGGTTTTCGACGTCTGCTCGCGCTCAATCGGCGACCCGGCGAACGGCGAGCCCATCCTGCGCTTTGCGCTATCACAAGAAAATAATCCTGTAGGAGTTTGATCATGAAAGGGTTTCTGGTTCTGGCGCTAGTGCTTGTGAGCAGCTTCGCGCATGCCGAGACCTTCGAGGTGAAGATGCTGAACCGGGGAGAGAAGGGCGCGATGATCTATGAGCCGGATTTCCTGCGTGTGGCGCCGGGCGACACGATCCGTTTCCTTGCGACGACACCGGGTCACAACGCCCGGACCATCGCCGGACTGGCGCCCGAAGGCGCGGAGGAAATCAAGACGCCTCTCGGCGAAACGGCGGATGTGGTGGCCGAGACGCCGGGCATCTATGGCCTCAAATGCAGCCCCCACTATGCCATGGGCATGGTGATGATGATCGCCGTCGGAGAAGAGGCCGACCCTGGAGAACTTGTGCTTCCAGACGACCTGCCCAGGCGGGCGCGACAAAGGTTGGAAGAGATCATCACCGAAAATCGCAAGTGAGGCTATGGTCGCGCGAGCGGGCTCACGGGCACCCAGATTCCGGCGGCGCGCCAAGCCGTCGCCGCAAAGCATCGTCGATCCGAGCCGGGGGATCGTTCCTCAATCCTTGAACGTTTTCTTCGATTGCTGCGACCTGAGATCGTCCATGGTGCCTGCGAAACTCGTCACTCTCAGCTTCTTCCGCTACCCGCGCAGGCAGGCGTGGGGCGCTTTTCTGCGCATGGGATTTCCGGGGGTGATCGACCGCCCGACGCAGCGTTCCGGTCAATTGCGCCTGCTGGGTTGTGGAAGCGGCAGCGGCTTCTCCATTCTCCCGGACTTCACGCGCTACTGTCTCATGGGCGTTCCGGAGCGGCAGGAGGATTTGGCGGGGCTGCGCCAAACCAGGCTTTACCGCAGCGTCGCGGGGCCAAGCATCGAGCAGCTTCATTTCACCGTCCGTCCGGCGCGCGGCCATGGCAGCTGGGACGGTGAGCCACTCTTCGATTATTCGGGACATGACGTCGGCGGGCATCCTTTTGCGGTTCTGACCCTGGCGAGCGTCGCTGCGAAGCGGGTCCGGTCCTTCTGGCGACAGGTGCCGGAGGTCGACCGCTCGCTCAGCGAGGCTGCAGGGTGCCTCTGGCATGTCGGTTTCGGCTCCCATCCCTTGTTGCAGCTCGCGACTTTCAGCATCTGGGAAAACATGGATGCGATGGGTGCCTTCGCCTATCGTGACGGGCAGCATCCGACGGCGATCCGGAAAGCGCGGGGCGAAGACTGGCTGCCGGAATCGCTTTTCGCCCGCTTCGAGATCGAGGCGATCGAGGGCGACGTCGATCGATATCCGGGGCTTGCGATGCTTGTCGCTTCAGATCGTCTTCGACAGCCGCAAGCGCTCTCTATCGCGTCCTAGGCATCGCCTCCGACAGGCGTCGCGCAGGCCATGCCGCCATCCACGCCTTTGCAAGTGGTCACGCTGGCCCATCTATCGTGTCGAAGCAACCGGCTCCGCGGTGCTCGATAAGGCGGCGGAGCCCAGGCAAAGGAGCAACCGACAATGGCGATCACCAAACACGGATCAGCTGTCTGGAAGGGCGGTATCAAGGACGGAAGCGGCACGATCTCCACGGAGACCGGAGCGCTCGACGCGCATCCGTACGGCTTTGCGAGCCGTTTTGAGAGCGGCAAGGGCAGCAACCCCGAGGAGCTCATCGCAGCCGCACATGCCGCCTGCTTTTCGATGGCACTTTCGCTGATGTTGACCCAGGAAGGGATGGCGCCGGAAGAGCTCGACACCTCCGCGGCCGTGACCATCGAGCAGCAGGGTGAGGGGTTCACCATCACCTCCAGCCGCCTGACGCTGAAAGCCAAAGTGCCCGGCATCGACGAAGCGAAATTCCAGGAGATCGCCGGCAAGGCCAAAGAAGGCTGCCCGGTCTCCAAGCTCTTGAATGCCGAGGTGACACTCGAGGCAAGCCTCGTGGGCTGACCCGGCAGACCTGGCGCCGCAGCCTTCTCCCCGAGGCGATGGCTGCGGCGCGTGCCTAAAAGCCCACCGCCTGACCGTCCTTGCGGTGGTCGCTGCCGGCAATATAGCCGTCGGCGAGGCGATGAATGATCTGCGCGCCGCCGAAGCTGAAATCCATGTCTGGTGCGACGCGCTCGATCTGATGGCCCATCCGTGCCAACTCTGCCGCGACATCAGCGTCGATGCCCGTTTCGAGGGCAACGCGGCGCCCGGCGATAAAGCGCCAGCGCGGCGCGTCGCTCGCCGCTTGCGGGTTCTGCCGCCAAAGCTGCGTCCGCAGGACCATCTGCACGTGACCCTGCGCCTGCATCGCGCCGCCCATGACGCCGAAGCTCATTAGGGGGATGCCGTCCCCCATGAGAAAGCCCGGAATGATCGTATGGAAGGGGCGCTTGCCGCCTGCGACCTCGTTTGGGTGGCCTTGCGCGAGCACGAAACCGGAGCCCCGGTTCTGCAGGTGGATGCCGGTTTCGGGCACCACTATGCCGGAACCGAAACCCGCATAATTCGACTGAATGAAGGAAACCATGCGGCCGGCGGCATCTGCGGCCGTGACATAGACCGTTCCGCCGCGCCTCGGTGCGCCGGCGGTGGCGTCTGACGCGTGATTGCGGTCGACCAGCGCGGCGCGTGAAGCAAGGTAATCATCGTCGAGAAGAGCGTCGGGCGAGATCTCCATGTTGGCCGGGTCCGCGACGAAACGATGCGCGTCGGCGAGCGCCAGCTTCATTGCCTCGATTTCAAGATGAAGGGCCTCGGCGCCGTCGGGATCGAGGCTTTCAAGATCGAGCCTGTCCAGAATGCCGAGCGCGATCAGTGCGGCGATGCCTTGTCCGTTCGGCGGAATCTCGTGGAGTTCGGTCCCGCGAAACCGCTGGCTGATTGTCCCGCACCAATCGCAGGCATGGGCCGCGAGATCCTCTTCGTCGAGAACAGCATCATGTTGCCGGGCGAAATCCGCGATTTTGCGGGCGAGCTCGCCGCGATAGAAATCCTCGCCACGACTGTCGGCGATCTTTTTGAGGGATCGGGCAAGGTGCGGATTGCGAAAGGTCTCGCCGGGCCGGGGAACGCGGCCTTCGATGAGAAAGTGGGGCGCGAAGCCAGGTTCGTGGCGCAATCTGTCGGCGCCTCGTGACCATTGCAGCGCAATCGAAGGTGAAACCGCAAATCCCTCTTCGGCATAGGCGATCGCGGGCTCGAATAAGGTCGCGAAGGGAAGGGCGCCGAAACGTTCCGACAGAGCGACCCAGCCCGAGACGGCCCCCGGGACGGTGACGCTCTCCCATCCTTGCTGCGGCATTTCGGAAAGACCGCGGAAGCGTTCCGACGACCAGGCGCGTGGCGAACGCCCGGACGCGTTGAGGCCATGGAGCTCGTTCCCGTCCCAGACGATGGCAAAAGCGTCGGAGCCAAGCCCGTTGCCGGTCGGTTCGACCACCGTCAAAGTGATTGCCGCCGCAAGTGCTGCATCGATCGCGTTTCCGTCGGCAAGCAGCATGCGGAGACCCGCTTGCGCCGCCAGAGGCTGCGAGGTCGAGACCATGTTGCGTGCCATGATCGGGGTGCGCACGCTGACATAGGGATTGTCGTAAGAAAGGGCCGAGATGGTCGTTCTCCATGGCGGGGAAGCGGCGGGCGCTTGCGGGACAGGCAGTCTCGTGAGCTTGTTACAGCGGCCACGCATCGGCAAGCCGGCGCCTGAGATTCTCGCTTCCCTGTCGATGTCTGAGATGGCGGAGACGAAACTCCGCGTGCGCAGAAAGCGTTTGCTCGCCGACGGGACTTTTCGTGGCCCCGACCAGATCCTATAGAGACGACGACCGAGCCGGCCGCGATGGCATGGAATTCGTCGGCATTCCTGCTAGTCTTCTGTTGAAGCAAGGCTGGAATCGCTGCGAAAGGTTTCGGCAAGGCAAAGGACGGCAGAGACGTATGCAGGCGCGCATCTACAAACCGGCTCGCACGGCGATGAGCTCGGGCCAGGCCAAGACGCATGAATGGATTTTGGAATTCGAGCCGGAAACACCGCGCTCGATCGAGCCTTTGATGGGCTATACAGCTTCAAGCGACATGCGCTCGCAGGTGCGTCTGCGCTTCCCCTCGAAGGAGGAGGCCGTGGCCTACGCCCAGCGCAACAAGATCGCCTATCGCGTCTATGAGCCGAAGGAAAAGAAGCGGGCGACGATCTCTTACTCCGACAATTTCAAATTCAATCGGCAGGTGCCGTGGACCCATTAGGCGCACCTTTGCGCCTTCCGGCCCCGTAGCTCAGTGGATAGAGCACCGGCCTTCTAAGCCGATGGTCGCAGGTTCGAATCCTGCCGGGGTCGCCATTGATTTTTTGAATCGAAAAGTGGCTCTAACTTCCTGATCTGGCCTTGTTTGGGGCGCGTCAGTGTGCCCCTCAAAGAGCCAGGATCGCGCGAAAGTCGTTGACGTTCGTCAGCGTCGGACCGCTGATGACGAGATCGCCGAGCGCTTCGAAGAAGCTGTAGGCGTCGTTGCGCGCCAGAGCGTCGTGCGCGTCGAGACCTAGGTCTTTGGCGCGTGCGAGCGTGTCGGGTGCACAAAGCGCGCCGGCATTGTCCTCGGAGCCGTCGATCCCATCCGTGTCGCAGGAGAGCGCATAAATCCCCTCGGCGGAATCGAGCGCGATCGCGAGTGCCAGAAGATACTCCGCGTTGCGGCCGCCGCGCCCGTTACCGCGCAAGGTGACGGTGGTTTCTCCGCCGGACAGAAGCACGAAGGGCCGCGCCAGTTCGCCCCGGGCAAGCTTGGTGCGGGCCAGACGACCATGCTCTGCCCCCAGCTGCCGTGCTTCGCCTTCGAGGTCGTCACCGAGAATGAGCGGAGCAACGCCACAATCGCGGGCGATCTTGGCCGCCTCTTCCAAAGAACGGTGCGGGGCCGCGATGAGACGGAAGGTGCTGCGGGAAAGGCGCAAGGCACCCGGCTTCGGCGTTTCGGCTTCAGGGCTCGCAAGCCATGCCTCGGCCGCGGCGGGGAGCTCAATGCGGAAACGCGCAAGGACATTGCGTGCGTCGGCGAGCGATGTCGGATCGGCGACCGTCGGTCCAGAAGCGATCGCCGCGGGATCGTCGCCTGGAACATCCGAGATGGCGAGGGTCAAAACCGGAGCTGGCCAGGCCGCGGCCGCCAGGCGACCGCCTTTGACGGCGGAGAGATGCTTGCGCACGCAGTTCATGGCGCCGATCGGGGCTCCGGAGGTGAGGAGTGCCCGATTGATCTCCTGCTTGTCGGCAAGGGTCAGGCCATCGGCCGGAGCACTCAAAAGCGCCGAACCGCCACCCGAGATCAGCGCGATGACGAGATCGTCCTCGGTGAGATCCCGGAGAAGATCGAGCATGCGCCGCGCCGCCTTTTCACCTGCCGCGTCAGGGACCGGATGGGCGGCTTCCACGATCTCGATCGATCGGCACGGCACCGCGTGGCCGTAACGTGTCACGACCAGGCCTTCGAGAGGTCCCTTCCAATTGTCTTCCAGGGTTTTGGCCATGGCCGCCGAAGCCTTGCCTGCCCCGATGACGATGGTGCGGCCGGCCGGCGGCGAGGGCAGGTGGGGCGGCAGGCAGGTCGCCGGGTCGGCAGCCCGAACTGCCGCGGCAAAAAGCATTCGCAGGAAAGCCTTTGGCTGGGAAAGATTGGGAGCGCTCAACATTGAGATCGCATCGTCGCTGGCCCTTGTCGTTAGCACCGCCGCGCGCGGCGCTTGCGTGCCGGCCCTTGCCGGCTTAGCACCAGCCGCGAATGTTCAAAAGGCGAGACTTCGATGTCTGAGGCTCCGTTGGATGCGCGACGCTCGCGGCTTATCGGCTGGCCAAGCCGCTTTGCGCCCCTTGCGGGACTGATCACGATCCTCGTCGCGATCATCCTGTTTCTGCCCGGTCTGACGGCGCTGCCACCGATCGATCGGGACGAGGCGCGTTTCGTCCAGGCGACGAAGCAGATGCATGAGAGCGGCGATTTCGTCGACATCCATTTCCAATCCGAAACGCGCTACAAGAAGCCCGTCGGCATCTACTGGCTGCAGGCGGCTGCGACCGCGCCTTTCGGTGGAGCCGAGGCTCCGATCTGGGCCTACAGGATCCCGTCGGCGGTTGGCGCCGTGCTCGCGGTCCTTGCCACCTATCTCGCCGGGCTGTCGCTTTTCGGCCGGCGCGCGGCCTTCATCGGCTCGCTGCTCATGTCCGCCACGATCCTTCTCGGGGTCGAAGCGCGGCTTGCCAAGACCGATGCGGTGCTGCTGGCGCTCACTGTTTTTGCGCAGGCGATCATGGCGCGCGCCTGGATGAGCGGGCGGGGCGAGGCAGAAGAGAGCGCCGGACTGACAGCGCCGCCGTCGCGCGAGCCACTTTCCTGGCCGCTCGCACTCGCGTTCTGGATTGCGCTTGGCGCCGGGATCCTGGTCAAGGGCCCGGTCATCGTCATGGTCTGCGGCCTGACGCTGATTTCCCTGATGATCGGCTCGCGCTCGTTCGTCCCGCTCTTGCGTCTCCGGCCATTGCCCGGGCTCGTCGCGATGCTCATCGTGACGCTGCCCTGGTTCGTGGCGATTACGCTTCTCTCCGACGGGGCCTTTTTCGGGGATTCGGTCGGGCATGATTTGATGGCCAAGGTGGCGAGCGGGCAGGAGAGCCACGGCGCGCCTCCGGGCACCTATCTTGGACTTTTCTTCGCGACGGCCTGGCCGCTCACCCCCTTCGCGCTCCTTGCTCTGCCGATGATGATCCGGCAATGGCGCCATCCTGACATTTTCTTCTGTCTGGTCTGGATCGTGCCCGCCTGGCTCGTCTTCGAGGCGGTGCCGACCAAGCTTCCCCATTACGTCTTGCCGCTTTATCCCGCTTTCGCGCTCCTCGCCGGCGCAGCCATGGTTCGCGGGGCGGTGGTCACCCGGGCCTCGCTGCGGATCATCATCGGGCTCTTGGCCGCGGCCGTTCCCGTCTTCGTCGCCATCGGCATCGTGGTCCTGCCGCTCTATCTGGAGAAGCGTCTTCCCGCCGGTGCGGATGTGGCGGCGGTGGCCGCCGCAGTCATGGGACTTCTCGCCGCCCGAGCGTTGATGAGGGGACGCGACGAGCGGGCCGTCGCCGCCTCGGTCCTTTCCGCGGCACTCCTTTATGTCGGTGCCTTCCAGCTGGCCTTCCCGGGGCTCGATGCGATTCGCGTCTCGGAACGCGCGGTCGCTGAAGCTGAGACGGTGTCGTCGTGCCCCAATCCGGAGCTGGCGGCGACCGGCTACACCGAGCCGAGCCTCGTCTTCTTCGGCGGCACGGATGTGGTTCTCGGATCCTCCGAGGACGTCGCGAAATTCCTGGAAGAGCCCGGATGCCGCGTCGGTCTGGTCGAGGCGCGGCGTGACGCTGAGTTCCACGCATCGGTCGCTGCCGACGGGCTGACGGTCGTGCGTCGGGGCGAGGTCTCTGGATACAATTATTCGCGCGGGCGGCCGGTCACGGTCGGCATCTACGAAACGGCTCCGGCTGCCCAATGAGTGATTTTAAGGACCGCTGGAGCCTGACCGCGCGGCAGCATCTCGTGCGGGGACGCGAGCGGGCGCTCGCTTTTTCGCGTCTTCTGAACGAGAGGCAGCGCGATCGCCGTCATCCGCCGTATCGCCCCACCCCGATCGGCGTTCTCAACGGCTTTGTTCTCGTCGGGAGCCTGCTCGTCGTTCTTTTCATTCTGGCGGATCCCTATCTGACGCTGTTTCAGGCGACGATGCAGCCGGAGGTGCGCGACTTCCTCGAATTCGTCACCGATATCGGCAAGTCCGACTGGATGCTGATCGCCACCGGCGGTTTTCTGATCTACCAGATTTTTCGGGATATCTCGGTGCACGGCATCAGGCGGCGCGCCGCTGTCGTGCGGGCCTCCGCGACGGCGACCTACCTGTTCGTCTCCGTGCTGGCGGCCGGTCTCATCGTCGTCGTCCTGAAATACGTGATCGGGCGGGCGCGCCCGAAGCTTTTCGACACGGAAGGTCTGGCCGCCTTCCATCCGTTTTCGTTCGATCCGAGCTGGGCGAGTTTTCCCTCGGGCCATGCGACGAATGTCGCCGCGCTCGGCGTGGCACTGGCGCTGCTGTTTCCGCGGGCGCGAATCGTCATCCTGACCGGGGCCTTCTGGATCGCCGTCAGCCGTCTTGCGACGCGCTCGCATTATCCGACCGACGTTGTTGCCGGTTTTCTTCTCGGTGGGGCCGTGGCCTGGCTCACCGCACGCATATTCGCAGAACGCCGTCTCGTCTTCCGCCTGGACGCGGCTGGCCGCATTGAAAGGCGCCATGTGCACCAGAAAGGCACGTCATGACTTCGCCCCTCTCGCCGGAAGTCTCCGTCATCGTCCCGTGCAAGGACGAGGCCGGCAATATCGGGTTCCTGATCGACGAAATCGCAACGGCGCTTTCCGGGCGGTCCTTCGAAATCCTCGTCGTCGATGATGGATCCCGTGACGGGACCGGTGAAACCGTCCGCGCCAGCGCGCGCCAGCACCCGCAGGTGCGGCTGTTGCGGCATGAGACGAGCGCCGGCCAAAGCGCTGCGATTCGCAGTGCTCTCGAAGCGGCCAAGGGCGATGCCGTCGTCACCATCGACGGAGACGGGCAGAACGACCCGGCCTATATTCCAGCACTTCTCGATGCACTCTCCGCGGGTGGCGATCAGGTCGGCCTGGCAGCCGGGCAGCGGATCGGGCGCAAGGCGAGCTTTGCCAAGCGCTACGGGTCGCGTATCGCCAACCGGGTGCGGCGGGCACTCCTCGATGACCAGGTGCGAGACACCGGTTGCGGCCTCAAGGCCGTCCGCCGCACGTTGTTCTTGCGCCTGCCTTATTTTGATGGTTGGCACCGCTTTCTGCCCGCGCTGGTGCGGCGGGAAGGCTACGAGATCGCACTCGTCGACGTGGCGGACCGGGAACGGCGGCACGGCACCTCGAAGTATGGCATCTTCGATCGCCTTTGGGTTGGCATTGCCGATCTTTTCGGGGTGTGGTGGTTGGCCAGCCGGCGCAAGGTACGTCCGCAGCTGAGCGAGGAGAATCTGGATGAGTGACGTGTGGAACTGGATCCACGAGGTCTTTGTCGAGCAGTTCAGTCTGTGGATTGCGCTCGGCTTCGTCGCCCAGTTCATGTTCATGATGCGCTTCGTCATCCAATGGCTGGCGAGCGAGAGGGCAGGGAGGTCCGTCGTTCCTGTGGCCTTCTGGTTCTTCTCGGTCTTTGGCGGGTTCCTGCTTTTTATCTATGCACTGCATCGGCAAGACCCCGTCTTCATCCTCGGCCAGGGTCTCGGCCTTTTCATTTATTTCCGCAACTTGTGGCTGATTTTCCGTGAGGACAAATCGCCCATGAAAAGCGCCGGCTGAGAGGCTCTCAGCCGGCCTGCCATGCATTCATTCGGCGGCCTGATGTCGATCAGGCTGCGATCGCTGCAAGAGCCTGCTCAAGGTCTGCGATCTGGTCTTCGACGGCCTCCAGGCCGATCTGAAGACGGATCACCGGGCCCGCCTGCCATGTCGTGACGCTTCGCGTTTCCCGCAGCTCCGCCAGAGTGGCCAGGCTCTCAAAGCCGCCCCAGGAAAAGCCGAGGCCGAAAAGACGCAGGGCGTTCAGGAAGGTCGCGGCTTCGTCTTCGGTGCCGGCCAGCTCAAAGGCGAAGAGCCCGCTCGAGCGACCGAAATAGCGCTTCCAATTGTCATGCCCTGGGCAGCTTTCCATCGCCGGATGAAGAAGTCGGGCGACCTTCGGCTGGTCTCTAAGCCATTTCGCCACCTCAAGGGCCTGACCTTCGTGCTGATCCATACGCAGCTTCATGGTGCGCAGGCCGCGCATGGCGAGATAGATCTCGTCGGGGCCCGCCTGGATGCCAAGATTGGCGTGTGTGGCGGAGAGTTTTGGCCACATCCGCTCATTGGCGCTGATCGAGCCGATGAGCACGTCGGCATGACCGCCGACATATTTGGTGCCCGCCTGAATGGAGAGGTCGAAACCTTCGACGATCGGCTTGTAGAGAAGCGGCGTCGCCCATGTGTTGTCGATCATCGTGATCGCACCGGCGGCCTTGGCGAGTTCGAGTGTCGCTCCGATATCGGGGACTTCGAAGGTCAGCGAGCCGGGGGCTTCGACGAAGACCGCGCTTGCACCGCCATTGAGGGCTGACTTCAGAGCCTCGAGATCCATTGGATCGTAATAGCTCGTCCTCATTCCCCAGCGCTTCAATGTCTGGTTGCAGAAGCGCCGCGTCGGCCCATAGACGTTGTCGGGCACGAGAATTTCTTCACCGGCCGAGAGCGCCGACAAGATCGCGACCGTGACCGCGGCAAGGCCCGAAGGAACGAGGACCGTTCCAGAGGCTTCTTCGAGCTCGGTCCAGACCTCGTTGAACGCCTCGATTGTCGGCGTGTTCATGAGACCATAGGCGTAGCGGCTCTCGCGTCGCCCTTTCATCTCGTCCACATCGTTGAAGAGAACGGTCGATGCCCGGACCAGAGGCGGATTGATGAAGCCGTGAAATTCCTTCGGGTGGCGCCCGCCGTGGGTGACGAGAGTTGCCGCTTTGCGGGGGGTGCTGGACATGCTTGTTTCGTCCTTGTTTTTACTCATGCGGATCTCCGCGTCATTTGATCGCCTCTCGAAATTGCCTCTGTTTGCCTCAGACGACCTCAGGGCCGCAGGCTTGACCGGGGCCAGTAGATAGCTTTCGATGGCCGCATGGACGGGGTTGCGTCAAGCGGCGTCTGGCAGGGAAGAGCGAGGCGGGGCTGCTTCGCTTTGGACGCATGACTGCAAATCATCGTTCTAAGAACCAAACCGGTGAACAGGAATCGTCATATGAAGAAATCCATCGTACCGCTCGTAGCCGGAGCGGCCCTCGCTGTGACGGCCGTCTCCGCGTCTGCGGCGACGCTTGACGACGTGAAGGCCAAAGGCTCCGTGCAATGCGGCGTGAGCCAGGGTCTTCCAGGCTTCTCGAACCCCGATGCGCAAGGCAATTGGTCCGGCCTCGACGTGGACACGTGCAAGGCGATCGCCGCCGCCATTTTCGGCAATGGTGATGCCGCAAAGTTCACACCTCTTTCGGCGAAGGAGCGCTTTACCGCGCTGCAATCGGGCGAAGTCGACGTTCTCACGCGCAACACCACCTGGACGATGTCGCGCGATACCGATCTCGGGCTGAACTTCACGGGCGTGAACTATTACGACGGCCAGGGCTTCATGGTGCCGAAGGATCTCGGCGTCTCATCGGCTCTGGAGCTTTCGGGCGCCAGCGTTTGCACGAACACCGGCACCACGACCGAGCTCAATGTCGCGGATTATTTCCGCAGCCACGACATGGATTACGAAGTGGTCGCCTTTGAGAAGGCCGACGAGGTCGTGGCCGCCTACGATGCCGGCCGCTGCGATGTCTACACGACCGATCAGTCGGGCCTTTACGCCCAGAAGCTGAAGCTCACCAATCCCGACGACCATGTCATCCTGCCGGAGATCATCTCCAAAGAGCCGCTCGGCCCGGCCGTTCGCCAGGGTGACGATCAGTGGTTCAACGTCGTCAAGTGGACGCTGTTTGCGCTCATCAACGCCGAAGAGCTCGGCGTCACGCAGGACAACGTCGACGAGATGAAGAACTCCGACAATCCCTCGATCAAGCGCCTTCTCGGGACTGAAGGCTCGTTCGGCGAGTCGATTGGTCTCGACAAAGAGTGGGCGGTGAACGCGATCAAGGCCGTCGGCAATTACGGCGAGATGTTCAACCGCAATGTCGGCCCCGATACGGAGCTCGGCATCGACCGAGGGCTGAACAAGCTGTGGAGCGACGGCGGTCTGCAATACGCGCCGCCGGTTCGCTAAGAATAAACATGGGCCCGGCCGAGCGATCGGCCGGGCCCCTTGCCATCAAACCGGGCGCTCACGATCCGGGATGGCATGGAACCTGCTAGCCGAGGGGACATGGCTGTTCAGGACGTATTGCCGAGCCGAAAAGGCTCGAGTGGATTTTCTGCACTCAACGACCAGCGCGTACGTGGCGTGATCTTTCAGGTTCTCCTGATCGTCGCCATTGTCAGTTTCGCCTGGTGGATCATTCACAACACCGCCGCCAATTTGCGGGCACAAGGCATCGGTTTCGGCTTCGGCATTCTGCGGGATTCGGCCGGTTTCCAGATCAATCAGACATTGATCGACTACCAGGAAACCTCGTCCTACGTCCGCGTCTACTTCGTCGGGCTGCTCAACACGCTGCTTGTGTCCTTCATTGGCGTGCTCCTCGCCACGATCATCGGCTTCATCGTCGGGATCTCCAGGCTTTCCAGGAACTGGGTCGTCGCGAAGGCGGCCTATGTCTACATCGAGGTTCTGCGGAACATCCCGCTGCTCTTGCAGATCTTCATCTGGTATTTTGCGGTTCTGCGGCTCCTGCCGGCCAAGCGCGATGCGATCGACCTCGGACCGTTCGGGCTTCTGAACATTGCGGGCTGGTACGCGCCCAATCCGGTCCTCGGGCGGGGCTTCGCGCTCGTGGTGGTTGCTTTCATAATAGGCATCGTCGCAACTTTTGTTCTTCGCGCCTGGGCGAGACGGCGGCAGATGGCGACCGGTCAGATCTTTCCGCTCTTCCGCGTGGCGCTCGCGCTCATCATCGGGCTGCCGCTCGTTGCCTATTTCGTCGCCGGCTTTGCGTTCGCCAATCCTCCGTTCTCTTTGGAGTATCCGACGCCGGGCAATTTCGGCCCGCGCGGTGGCTTGCGTGTCTTCCCTGAATTCATCGGGCTTTTGATGGCGCTCAGCTTCTACACGGCCTCCTTTATCGCGGAGATCGTGCGGGCGGGGATTCTCGCGGTGCCGAATGGCCAGACAGAGGCATCTTACTCCCTCGGATTGCGGCCCGGTCACACTTTGCGGCTGGTGGTCATCCCGCAAGCCATGCGCGTGATCATACCACCGCTGACGAGCCAGTATCTCAATCTGACGAAGAACTCCTCGCTTGCGGTCGCGATCGCCTATCCCGACCTCGTTTCGGTTTTCGCGGGGACCGCGCTCAACCAGACGGGACGCGCGGTGGAGTTCATCCTCATCACCATGGCCACCTATCTGACGATCTCGCTTGTCACCTCGCTCTTCATGAACTGGTACAACCGCAGCGTCGCGCTGGTGGAGCGCTGAGCCATGTCCGATATCCAATCCGAAACCGATCTCGTTTATGTCCGCGACGAGATGCTGTCTCAGTCTCCGCCGCCGCACCGCGAGAGCGGACCCCTGGGCTGGCTGCGCAAGAATCTCTTTTCGAGCTGGTCGAACGCGCTTCTGACGCTGATCGCGCTTTACGTGATCTGGATCGTCGTGCCGCCGCTTGTCGATTTTGCGTTGGTTCAGGCGGTGTGGTCCGGCGAAAGCCGCGACGTCTGCACCACGATCAACCAGGGCGGCATCCAGCCGAACGGCTGGTTCGGGGCGTGCTGGCCCTACGTGAAGGACTATTTTGCCCAGTTCATCTATGGGCGCTATCCGGTCGAGGAGCGTTGGCGGGTGAACATCGTCTTCGCTCTCTTCATCATCGGCGTCGTGCCGCTCCTCGTCCCGTCGGCACCCTTCAAGGGCATCAATCTGATCTACATGGCCTTGGTCTTTCCTGTGGCCGCGCTCCTGCTTTTGACGGGCGGGCATATGGAGTTCGACAGCATGATCGGGATCGGGCGGGAGCTCGCACCGCTCGGAAGCGGCCTCGATTTCTGGATCGAATATGCGCTTTTGACCCTGGTCGTGCTCGGGATCGCTTTTGCGTGGGCACGGGGGACAGGAGCTCCAGCGGGTGGGCTGCTAAAGCTCGTCCTGACGATGATGCTTGCGTTGGCAGCGGTCATCTTCGTGCTCAGCCTCGATCTCGGGCTTGAGTTCGTTCCGACGTCGATCTGGGGCGGACTGCTTGTGACGCTGGTCATTGCGATCACCGGCATTGCCGCGTCTTTGCCGCTTGGCGTCGTGCTTGCTCTCGGGCGTCGCTCCGACATGCCGATCGTGCGCTTCGTCTGCGTCGTCTTTATCGAATTCTGGCGCGGCGTCCCCTTGATCACCGTCCTGTTCATGTCCTCGGTGATGCTGCCGCTGTTTTTGCCGGAAGGCGTTTCCTTCGACAAACTCCTGCGCGCGCTGATCGGCGTCGCCCTATTCTCCGCCGCCTATATGGCCGAGGTCATCCGGGGCGGGCTGCAGGCGATCCCGAAGGGGCAATACGAGGGCGCGGACGCGGTCGGCCTTGCCTATTGGCAAAAAATGCGGCTCATCATTCTGCCGCAGGCGCTGACGCTCGTGATCCCGGGCATCGTCAACACCTTCATCGGCCTTTTCAAGGACACGACGCTCGTTTTGATCATCGGCCTGTTCGATTTTCTCGGCCAGATCCAGTCGAGCTTTACCGACCCCAGCTGGTCGACGCCGGTTCAGGCGACGACCGCCTATTTCTTTGCAGCCTGCGTCTACTGGATTTTCTGTTTTTCCATGTCGCGGTATTCGATCTTCACCGAAAACCGCCTTCGCACCGGCCATGCGCGTTAGGAGCCCCCTTTGATGAGTGATACCGAGACAAGCGCCCACATCTCTTCCGACGAGAATGGTGCGGCCGACATGATGGACCCGAACGCCGGTCCTGCCGTGGAGATGCGCGGCGTCAACAAATGGTTCGGCGAGTTCCATGTCTTGCGCGACATCAATCTGAATGTGCGTCGTGGCGAGCGTATCGTGGTGTGCGGACCGTCGGGCTCGGGCAAGTCGACGATGATCCGCTGCATCAATCGGCTCGAAGAGCATCAGAAGGGCGACATCATCGTCGACGGGATCGAGCTCACCAACGACCTGAAGAAGATCGACGAGATTCGTCGCGAAGTCGGCATGGTGTTCCAGCACTTCAATCTCTTCCCGCATCTCACGATCCTGGAGAATTGCACGCTGGCGCCGATTTGGGTGCGCAAGATGCCCAAGCGCGAGGCCGAAGAGGCGGCTATGCATTATCTGGAGCGGGTGAAAATCCCCGAGCAGGCCAACAAATATCCGGGACAGCTTTCTGGCGGCCAGCAGCAGCGTGTGGCGATCGCCCGCGCTTTGTGCATGAACCCGCGCATCATGCTCTTCGACGAGCCGACCTCCGCGCTCGATCCGGAGATGATCAAGGAGGTGCTCGACGTGATGGTGGATCTCGCCAAATCCGGCATGACCATGCTCGTCGTCACGCACGAGATGGGCTTTGCGCGGCAGGTGGCGAACCGGGTCATCTTCATGGATGCCGGTCAGATCGTGGAGCAGAACGAACCCGAGCAGTTCTTCACGAACCCGCAGCACGACCGCACCAAGCTCTTCCTCTCGCAGATTCTGCATTGATCGCCGGGCAGGCTGGGTTTTCAGACAGGCCGGCAGCGGCTCGAGCACGTCGAAGCCTTCGGCGCTTGAGCCGCTGTCGGTTGTCTTCAGCCTGCCGCTTGTGCGGGTTGGAAGCGCAGAAGGCGGGGAGTTGCTTCGTCAGGCGCTGAGACCGGTAGGAAGCTATTCAAACTGCTTGCGATTATGGCGGAACTGCGGACTTCGCAGGGCGTTTGAAGCGGGTAGCAGACACCCGCCAGGCCCATGACTTCAACCGATTCCGACGCCACTGCACGTCCCTCGGACGCGACGCCTCAGCAAGCCGACGCGCCTCCTGAGCCTCAGCGCCAACGCGCGTCCTGGCCCCTGACGGGCCTGTTTCTGATCGCTCTTATCGGCTCGCTCTATCTGGCGAAGGGGTTCTTCCTGCCGGTCGTGCTGGCGTTCCTGTTTGCGCTCGTCCTGAGCCCCGTGGTGCGATTCTTTTCGCGGCGGGGGATCGCGGAGTGGGTGACGGGGGCACTTCTTGTCTCATCCACCTTCATCATGCTCGTCGGCGGCTCCTACATCCTGAGCGATCCGATCGGCGAGTGGGTCGACCGTGCGCCGAGCATTGCGCGAGAGCTGGAGCGCAAGGTCGGGCATCTGCGCGGTTCGGTGGCCCAGCTCGAGCGTGCTTCCAAGGAAGTCGACAAGATCACGACGGGAAAGGGCGGTTCGGCGCCCGATGCCGCCCAGGAGGTGGTGCTGCGCGAGCCTGGGCTCTTGTCGGATGTCGCGACCAGCACGCCCGATATCCTGGCCCGCGTTCTCCTCTGTCTCGTCCTGCTCTTCTTCCTGCTGGCGTATTCGGAGCTCTTCTACGTCAAGCTCGTTCGTTCGATGCCCTCGCTCAGTGATAAAAAGCGGGCCTTGCGGATTGCGCACGACATCGAGCGCGAGCTGTCGCGCTACCTCTTCACCGTCACCTTCATCAACACGATGCTCGGGATCGCGATCGGTTCCGGCATGTGGGTCATCGGCATGCCCAACCCGGTGCTTTGGGGCATCCTGGCGACATTGCTGAATTTCATTCCCTATGTCGGGTCGATGATGGGCATCGGCCTTTCAGCCGTGGTCGGCATCGTGACGTTTCCGACACTCGGCGAAGCTTTCTACCCGCCGCTCATCTATCTCTTCTTCACCGCCATGGAGGGCAATTTCATCACTCCGATGGTGGTCGGCCGACGGCTTGAAATGAACCCGGTGGCGGTCTTTCTGTCGATCGCCTTCTGGGGCTGGCTGTGGGGTTTCGTCGGCATGTTCATGGCCGTGCCGCTTCTCGTGGCGATCAAGATCTTCGCGACGAATATCCCGAGCCTCGGGGCCGTGGCCGAGTTTCTCTCCGGCGATCCCCGGCGCGCCGTCGAGGAGCCCGAGGAGGCAGATGAAGCGAGCGCTCCGAGTGGGGGATAGTCACTTTTTCTGAGGCTTCGGCCTTGGTTGCCGCGCCTGCTTGGGCCGCGCCGGCTTGGGACGTGCCGGCGTGGGTTGCTGCGGAGGCGGGGAGGGCAGCTCTTCCGTCATCTCCTTGAGCGAGTCCGACAGGGCAAGATTCACCTGCGTGAGCATCTGAGCGAATTTCTCGCGGTCGGCCTGCTTCCAGGCGCCAAACAGCGTCTCGATGCGTCCAAGCCTTGCCAGGCGCATCGTCTCGGCGCTCTCGGCGCCGAGCCGCGTGCGCTCGATCAGGGTGCTGCGTCCGTCGGCCGGATTTTTGACGCGGCGGATCAGGCGCCGCCGCTGCATGGCGGCGATCTGCCTCGTGACGGTTGAATCGTCGAGGTCGAGGTGGTGGGCGAGGTCGGTGACGCTGGCGGGGCCTTCGCGCAATTGCAGCAGCAGAAGATAATGGGCGCGCTCAAGGGGATAGCCGCGTTTGCGGTGGACCGCCTCCAGCCTTCGCGCAAAGAACGCCAGTTCGCGTTCCAGCTTTTCGATTACCGCCGTCGTGTCTGTCATGCCGGCCTCCCGCTCGTGCGCGGCCTTATCAAAATACCTGTATTATACAACTTGTTCTTGGGTGCGGGCCGCGCATATGCCTGTATCATACACCTGTTTTTGACGTTCAGGATCCGCATGTCCGCCACTTCCGCATCTCCCCATTTTCTGGATCAGCCAAAAGCCGTCTGGGCGACCGCTTTCGCCTGTGTCGTCGGCTTCATGTCGATCGGTCTGGTCGATCCGATCCTCACCTCGATCGCAGCGGGGCTCAACGCATCCCCCAGTCAGGTATCGCTACTGTTTACCAGCTACTTTTTCGTCACCTCGGTGATGATGCTGGTCACAGGTTTCGTTTCCAGTCGGCTGGGTGGTCGCAAGACGTTGATGGTGGGGGCACTTCTCATCGTCGCGTTCTCCGCGCTTGCCGGAACCTCGCAGTCGGTTGGCGAACTGGTCGCGTTCCGAGCCGGGTGGGGTCTCGGCAATGCGTTTTTCGTGGTCACGGCTCTGTCCGTCATCGTCGCCTCCTCGCGTGGCGGCACGGCTGCAGCGATTTTGATGTATGAAGCCGCACTCGGCCTCGGCATTTCTGCGGGACCTCTCCTCGGCGCTGCGCTGGGCGGTATCTCCTGGCGTTATCCCTTCTTCGGGACGGCGACATTGATGGCGATCGGCTTTGTCGCGGTCGCAGTGCTTCTTCCGGAACTGCCGAAGCCCAAGGAGAAGATTGCGCTCTCTGCGCCTCTCAAGGCGCTTCGCCAGCCGGGTCTTCTGACGACCGCCGTCGCCGCGGCTTTCTACAATTACGCCTTCTTCACGGTCCTCGCCTTCGTTCCGTTCGTTCTGCAGATGTCGGCGCATGCGGTCGGACTGATCTTCTTCGGATGGGGGCTCCTGCTTGCGGTGTTTTCGGTTCTCGTCGCGCCACGTCTGCAGGCGCGGCTGAGCGCTCCGATCCTGCTTGCTGCGTGTCTCGTTCTCTTCGCAGTCCTGCTCATGGTCATGGCTTTCGGCTCCGTGGAGATCGTTGCCGCCTGTGTGGTGCTTTCGGGCGCCTTGATGGGGGTCTGCAACACGGTCTTTACGGAGATGGCGCTTGAAGTCTCGACGGTTCCGAGACCCGTCGCGTCGGCTGCCTACAACTTCGTGCGGTGGTTCGCGGGCGTCGTCGCGCCCTATGCGGCGCCGCTGCTGGCGGAAAGCTTTGGCGCCCATATGGCCTTCTACGTGGCCTGCGCCGCGGCTCTCATCTCGCCGGTCGTGCTCTTTGCCCGGCGAAGCAGTCTTGGGCGTTATGCCGGCGTTCGGCCTGAGGTCCGTGAGCCTCTCGGCGGCGCGCCACGGATTGCGGTTCTCGCAGCGGTCGACGGGACAGACCATGACCGGGCGGTTCTCGTGCGCGCCGCCGAGATCGCAACGAAGGGCGAAACCGTCTTCCTCCTGCATGTGCGCCCCTTCGAGGTGGTGGACGAAGATGCCGTCGATGCCGAGAGCGAGACCGAAGCTACGGCTGTTTTGCAGCGGGGGCTCCTCTGGCTCCGAGAGCAGGGGGTGAGCGCGGAAGGAGAGGTCTGGGAGGCGGGCGCCGTTCACGTCGCTCAGGCCATCCTTGCGCGAGCAGAGACGATCGATGCGCCCGTCCTTTTGATCGGAGAGCGGCACCGGGACGATATCGGAAATCTCGTCCATGGGAGCGTTGCCGATGCGATGGAACGTCAGGCCGGACGGGGGCCGCGCCTCGTGACCGTGTCTGCGTCGGAGACCGGGTCCGTTGCGAGCGCCCACTGAAGATGGGCCGCAAAGAAAAATGGGCCCGCGACGGCGGACCCATTCGTTTTTGCCGTCCGCTCACAAAGAGCGGCGAGTCACCGGCTCGTGCTTTGAATGAGCGGCGTGATGCGGCGAACGGCGACACGCCGGTTCGCCCGTTCCGCGGCCTCCGTCGGAACTTTCAGATATTGTTCGCCATAGCCTTGAGTGACGAGATTCTCCGGCGGAATATCGAAATTCTCCGACAGGACGATCGCAACCGATTCCGCGCGCCGGTCTGACAGCGCAAGATTCGACACGTCCGAGCCGACGGCGTCGGTGTGCCCTTCGACGAGGAAGATCTCGTTGGGGTTGCGCGACAGCACGTCTTCGATGGCCTGGCCGATCGCGGAGAGCTGGCCTATCTGGCTGCGTGTTATCGCGGCACTGCCCGTGTCGAAGGTGATCGAATCGAGATCCACGCGACGGAGCTTGTCACGCAGCCGCGAGCTGTCGCGGACCTCCTCCAGCGTATAAACCCTCTCCACGTTTTCGACCGGTGGGGCCATCAAGGCATCTTCGAGGTCGCGTTCCGATGCGCGCTGCATCTCGACGATGTAGCGATCTCGCGGCATCTGCAGGTCGAGCGGTGGCAGAGAGCGTTCAAAATAACCCGGCTCATATTCGCGATCACGACGGTCGTAGCCACGCTCGTCGATCAGCACGACCTGGTCGCCGTCCGGGTACTGGCGGACGCGCCGGATGATCTCTCCGTCATAATCCCGCTCGGTGATGACGCGGACTCCATCGGGACGTGTCACGATGGTGCGCGTCCGGCCGCCGCCCAGCTCGTCGACCGAGACGTCCCGCGCGCGGCGCAGAAGGCGGTCGGTTTCGCTGTCGGACCGAATGAGAAGCTGACCATTGCGGCGGACGATAACCCGGTCGCCCGAATCCTGAACCACGTCGCCTGTCGCAAAGGGCAGCATGAAGCCGGCAGCGCCGCGGGGAGGGCCACGCCGATCTCGCCGGTCATCCTCGACCGACCAGTCGCGACCATCCTGTCCACGACGACGGACTTCGTCACGATCTGGCCTATCCGCCTCCCGAACAGCCTCGCGCCGCTGCTGATGCAGTTTCTGGCGCAGCTCGCGCACTCTCGGATCCTCACGCTCGCCGGCAATGCCGAGCTGGGGCGTTGGGGAAGGGGCCGCGTCGCCTCTCGGCTCCGCCTCCGGCTGCTGCTGCACGTTGCGCTTTTGTGGTGCTGCGTCCGGCTTTGGCGGGGCTGGCGCCTTTGCGGGCGCTTCCGCGGGCTGCTGCCGGCGTTCGTTCGCCTGCTCCTGTTGCCGACGGAGGAATTCCGCTCCTGGGCCTGCCTTCTCTCGGCGAGGATCTGCGGCACGAGGCTGCTCTTCGCGCCTTGGTGGCGCGGCCGCGGGCCTTTCTGGACGCGCCGGTTCTGCACGCTTCGGTGACGGTTGAGGTGCGGATTTCTGAGGCGGCTCCGCCTGTCGCTGCGGTGCCTGTTTCGGGGGTTGCTTTGGTTTTTCGGCCTGCGGTGCAGGCGCTGCGGGTTGTTTTGGACCCGGACCTTGGGGAGGCCTCTGAGGCTTGTTCGCCTGCGGTTGGGGAGCCTTTTGCGGCGGCGGGCCGGGCTGTCCGAGCTTTGGGCGGTCGGGGGTTTGCTCGCGCTTCTTCTCACCCTCGCCGTTGCCACGTCGCGGACCGATGTTGGGCGGCCAGTCGGGCTGGCCCGCCTGAGCAAGAACGGTCGGTCGCTCGACGCCGGCAGTAGCGGCGGAAGCGGTGTGGGCGAACGGCAGAGTGAGCGCCGTCGCCGCGAGTATGGCTGCAAATCTCATCGACGTATCCGTGTTCCGAGCCCCCTCGGACACGGCTAAATCCGCCGACGGCGAATTGTTCCCTCTTACGGTGAATTCGCGGGCGGGACGTGACTCGGCAGGGTGAAGCCTTCCGGGACCGGAAGCTGATGCTCCCGCCGGCCCACGGCCTCGAATCCGAGGCGCTGGTAAAGCGGCAAAGCTGCCGGGTGATCCATCGTGCAGGTATTCACAGTCACCGCTTCCGCGCCGCGCGAAAAAGCTTCGTTGACGGCGGTGCCAAGGAGCCAGGGCCCGATGCGGCGCCCCTTCCAGTCGGGCATGAGACCGAAATAGACGAGGTCGACAGTCGTGGGGTCGGCGAAGTTGAGCTCGAAAAAGCCGGCCGGTGCACCATTCCCGTAAAGCACCCAGACTTCGATACCCTCGCCGTGGATGCGCTCGGCCAAGGTCGCATCGTCGAGCCCGTGCCGCTCGACCCAGAGATAGCTCCGACCAATCGTGGCGTAGAGATATCGGTAGAAATGCAAGGGGCAGTTTTCGGCACGCATCAGCGCAAGACGAATGCCGGCCGGGGGCGGGGGAAGGTGTCGCGGAGGCGCACTCATCCGCAGATCCGTGATGGTCGTCGGCACCAGACGCGTCATTCGCTTCCCCGTTCGATGGGCGTATCGGTTCTGCCGCCCCATTCCGCCCACGAACCATCGTAAAGGGCCACATCCCGCTTGCCCGCAGTGGCCAGCGCGAAGCTCAAGACGGCGGCCGTGACGCCCGAGCCGCAGGATGTGATGATGGGTCTGTGCCAGTCGACGCCGGCCTGCTCGAAAAGTCGACGGATGGTGCCTGGTTCGGCCAGGCTTTTGCCGTCTTCCGCGAAAAGCGCGCCGAAAGGCAGATTGAAAGAGCCTGGCATGTGGCCGCTCTTGAGACCGGGGCGCGGTTCGGCCGCTTCGCCGCTGAAACGCGGCGCGGGGCGTGCATCGACCACCTGCGCATTCTTGTTGGCGATCGCATTGCGGACCCGCTCGAGATCGGCAACCGCGTCACGGTCGAACCGGACGTTAAAGGTGGTTTCGGGAGGCGACGGTGTTTCCGTCTCCAGCGGCAGTCCCGCCGCGCGCCAGGCCGGCAGGCCGCCCTCGAGGAGCCGCACATCGGCGGCGCCGAAGATCTTGAGCGTCCACCACACACGCGGCGCGGAGAAGCAGCCCATCCCGTCGTAGACGATGATCGTATCTTTCTCCGACAGTCCGAGCTTTCCTGCCGCTTCTGCGAAAGCTTCGCGGCTCGGCAGCATGTGCGGCAGGTCCGTGTCGGGATCGGCGATCCGGTCGATGTCGAAATAGACCGCACCGGGTATATGTCCGGCCCCGTACTCCGCCTTGGCATCGCGCGCATGGGCGGGGAGGTACCAGGAGGCGTCGATTACTTTCACCTTTTCGTCGGCAAGGTGCTCGTTGAGCCACTTGGGACTGACCAGCATGGTGCCCATCGTCAGCTCGCCAGCTGCAGACGGATTCGGCGGTTCTGGCGGCCCTTCTTCTCGATCTTGCCGATCTTGAGCGCGCCGATCTCTCCGGTGGAGCGCACATGGGTGCCGCCACAGGGCTGAAGATCGACTGAACCATCGGCGCCAATCGCCACGAGCCGAACCTTGCCGGAGCCGGTCGGCGGCTTCACGCTCATGGTCCGAACGAGGTCCGGGTTGTCGGCGAGTTCTTCATCCGTAATCCAGCGTGTTGTCACGGCGTGGTCAGCTTTCACGAGTTCGTTGAGCGCATCGGTCAGCGCGTCTTTGTCGATGGCATCCGCCTCGGCGATATCGAAATCGAGCCGGCTTTCCGACGCTCCGATCGATCCTCCTGTCACAGGGAAGGCGATCAGCGAGCAGAGGAGATGCAGGGCGGTGTGCATACGCATATGCGCGTGACGGCGGTCCCAGTCGAGGAGGAGCTTCACACGCTCGCCCACTAAAGGGAGCTTTGTCTCGCCAGCCGGCACATGCACGATCTCAGATTTGTCTTCGCCATAGACGGTGGTGCCGATCGCCACCTCTCCGTCGGCGAAGAGAAGGCGTCCGGTGTCGCCCGGTTGGCCACCACCGGTGGCGTAGAAAACGGTCTTATCCAGGATGACGCCGCCACGATCGTTGATGGCGACAACCTCCGCCTCGCATTCCTTCAGATAGGCATCGTCGCGAAAGAGAAGTTCAGTCGGCCCACTCACTCGGGCATCTCCTCGAATGGAATATCGATCGCCGGCGGCTGTGACAGCCAAGTCGGCACAGGCAGGTTCTTAGCGCGCAGGAAGTCGGGATTGAACAATTTCGTGGCGTAACGTGCGCCATGGTCGCACAGAATGGTCACGATACGATGGCCCGGACCCAGCTCGCGGGCCATGCGGATGGCCCCCGCGACATTGATCCCCGACGAACCGCCCAGGCACAGCCCTTCCTTCTCGACGAGGCCGAAGAGGACGGTCATCGCTTCCGAATCGGGAATGTTGAAGGGCATATCGACGGTCGCGCCTTCGAGGTTGGCCGTGATCCGCCCCTGGCCGATGCCCTCCGTGATGGATGAGCCGGAGGATTTGAGCTCGCCATGGGCATAGTAATTGAACAAGGCTGCGCCGTCGGGATCGGCGAGCCCGATCTTGATCGAGCTGTCCCGCTCTTTCAGCGCCATGCCGCATCCGGCGAGCGTGCCACCCGTGCCGACGGCACAGATGAATCCGTCGAGCTTGCCATCCGTCTGCCGCCAGATTTCCGGACCCGTCGTCTCGATATGGGCGTTGCGGTTGGCGGTGTTGTCGAACTGATTGGCCCAGATCGCTCCGTTGGGCTCCTCTGCGGCGAGCCTCTCGGCAAGCCGGCCCGACACTTTGATGTAGTTGTTGGGGTTGCGGTAAGGCACGGCAGGGACCTCGAGCAGGCGCGCGCCATGCAGACGAAGGGCCTGTTTTTTCTCCTCAGACTGCGTTTGCGGGATGACGATGACGGCGCGGTAGCCAAGCGCTTTCGCAACGAGGGCGAGCCCGATCCCCGTATTGCCGGCTGTCCCTTCGACGATGGTCCCACCCGGCTGCAACAATCCCCGCTTTTCCGCATCGCGGATAATGCCAAGGGCGGCTCGGTCTTTGACCGACTGGCCCGGGTTGAGAAACTCGGCTTTGGCAAGGATTTCGCAGCCGGTCATCTCCGATGCGTGTCGGAGCCGCAAAAGCGGTGTGTTGCCGATCGTTTCCAGCACGGACGGTGTGATGGCAGCGGGCATAGAGTCTCCTCGCGTCTTGCGCTTGCGGCGGAACAGGGGTCGGCGCCGCAGAGTTATGGGGATAGCGCAGGCGAATGCACCTTCGCTCGGGGGTGTCTGTGTTCACATTTATGCCCCTCGCACGCGTCGTAAAGGACAATCTCGATTGCAAGCCTGGAGCGATCTTTAGGGTTTACTGGAACCAAGTGACGCCCTATCGAGATGCCTCCCGGCACCGGCCCGACTGCACGCCTTGGGGGGCAGCATAGCGGAAGGGTTTCGCGGGATAACCTTGGGTTATCGCGGGCCGGGCATGTTCTCGCACAAGGAACTCCCCCAATGGACATCAATCCTGACCGTCTGGGTAAGGTCGCGATCATTGCTGCGATCAGCTCGCGCGAGGAGGAAGAAGTCTTCAAGCAGTATATCGCTGCGAGCACGCGCTTGAAGCTCGGCATCACCTTTGTCAGCGGTATCCGCACGGATGTGACAAAGACATTCGTGAAGTCGCTCGTCGCCTGCGCTCTTCAGAGCCACATCATTCACCACCATCACAACGAAATCCACGCCGTCATCCATGCGGGTCTCGAATGCCTGAAGGGCGTCAGCTCGGACGTCGCGGCCGAATCGAGCCTGAAGCTCAAGGTGGCTATCGTTTCCGACGGAAGATGGCTTGCCATCGCTGCGCACGGCGAATCGGCTTTCCACCCCGAAACGAACCATGAGCGTATGGGTTTTGGGGTCATGCATCTCTAGGGGCGGAGCCTGACGCTTTCTGGATCCGCGTGGCGCGGGCGGGGGAGACCGCGCTCTGCGTAGTCCGCTTCACGGTCCCAGTTTGGGAATCCCCTCCGTCTTCAGCGGCCTCGTTTCGCTGGAGATCCCGTACCGACGCGTGAAAGACCTGATCGTCGGTTGAACTCGCCTCCGTCCGTCTCGATGGGAAGAGGCATTCTCTCGGCCCACCTTTTGTGGACGGACGTGCGCCGGCTCGGAGCGGATGCTGCCTCGATAAGGTGCGGGCCATTCGCTGCGCCACACCGGTCCATTGCGCAGATCGTGCCGGTCTGTTCTGCCGAAGCGAGGCGCCCGGCGACATGCGGGCGCGAGGGAGCGCGGCGATTTCTGTTCACGTGATTGTACGTGCAAAATTATAAACGACGATCTCAATCGTGTTCAATTTGCGGCTGACGAGCAGTGAAAACGTCGCGTTTTCAGATATTTAGAATACGTCTTAGAAGTCGAAATTCACTGCCTGCACAACTCCGCCAGAGGGCGGTCGATCTGCCAAAAATCTTTGTGATCGTCAATCTAAGTATCTGAGATAAAAGAATAATCTATATTTGTACGTCTCGCTTATAATGATGCCATTTTGCCGCAACCCTTGGCCTGACAGAGGTCTGGACTCTTCGGCTCCATAGTGAGATATACGACTTAAGTCGGGGGTACCGATACGGGAACCCGGCGGGCCTTCGGGCCATGTGATGCTCCGCTTGGCGGAGATGTACTGCTCTTTCGAGAGCTAGTGATACAGTGATCAGGGGTGACGCCGACCGCTTCGCGGAGGTGAGCACCTATCTTCAGAGCCCCTCTGGGGCGTGTGATCTCGTGACTGGAGCAGCTTGGGCGCCCCTTCGGGGAGTTCGTTCCATCCTTTGCTCAAACCCATTCCTCACCAGTGACTCAGTGTTCTCCGTGCCGGTGAACTCCTGAATCTCCTTGCGGCTTTCGGCGCTTACGGGCGCTTGGGGTCAACGGGGAATTGCGCCCTCGCGCCGCCCGCTACGAGCGACGTTCGGACGCGGCGAAATCGCCGATGCAGGCTTTGCGCAAGCTACGACCGTCATCAAAGCGCAGCCTGGGGAGGCGAAATGAGTACGAGATTATGCAAGCCCCTCAGCAAGTTACCGCGAACAATCCGGAGCAGACCCCCGCTTTCGAAGCCGGCGTAAGCGCCGTTGCCTGGCGCATCGGATCGGCATTCCTCGCCGGCGCTTTGCTCGAAGTCGCAACCCATCCGAAGCCCGGCCTCGTAACGGCCCGCTCCAACGGCGCACACCGCGACATGGACATCTCCACCTTCATGGTGTCCTCGGCCGCGATCGCTCCCTGCTTTTTTCAATGTGCCGATGCCGGCCAACGTCATGAAGGGCAGGTGGGCAGCCTTCTCCCGGTCGTGCGCGCCATTGGTTCCCATTATGAAGGCCTGCTTCTCGCCGCCACCGGCGGCGTCAACACACAACGCGGTTTTCTCTTCTCCGCCGGTATTTTGAGCGCTGCGGCTGGTCTGCTGGCGCGCGAGCCGGCGGCCATGAGCGCCGATGCTCTCTTCGCGACTGCCGCCTTGATGGTCGATGGGCTTTGCGCCCGCGAGCTCTGCAGCCTTGACGATCGCGAGCCGGCGACCGCCGGCGAGTGGCTCTATCAGCGCTACGGTGTCCAAGGCATCCGCGGCGAAGTGGAGGCAGGCTTTCCGACCGTCGCCGAAGCCGGGCTGCCGGCCTTCCAGGCGGCGCGTGAAAAGGGAGTGTCTGTCCAAACGGCTCTCATTCACACCCTCATCTCTTTGATGGCTGTCGCCGAAGACACAACGCTTCTGTGGCGCGGCGGCTTTGCGGCGCTCGACTTCGTCCGTGCGGAAGCCCGCGAGGTGCTTCGTCTCGGCGGGGCGCTGAGCGAGGCCGGCATGGCCGCGATCCGCCGTCTCGATGCGGCATGCATCACCCGAAATATCAGCCCCGGAGGCTCGGCCGATCTTCTGGCCATCACCTTTGGCGTCGATGCGCTCTTGAGCGGCCATCCTGCCCCCGGAGCCGCTTTCACCGACCGGCCCCTCATGGCGGGTCATTCCCCCAACCCCCCGAGGATCTCATGAACATCATTCTCTATGCCGGGATGGCCTACCTCATCACCGCAGTCATCGCTTTTGGCGTGATCGGCGTGATCGTCGGCATCTCCAAATTTCTCTCTCAGCCTTCCGAATAAACCGGCGAAACCATGTTACACCAACTTCTTAGCATCTTCCCGGGCATCGGGACGCTCTTCATTCAGGATCCGGTTATCGCGTTTTCGCGCATCGGCCTGATCATTCTCGGCTTCACGCTCGCCTATCTCGGTTTCAAGCGCACGCTCGAGCCGTTGATCATGGTGCCGATGGGCCTCGGCATGATGGCGGTCAACGCCGGCGTCATGTTCCTGGAGGCCGGCAAGATCGGCACTCTGATTATCGCACCGATGGTCTCTGAGACGGGGCCGCTGGTCGACATCATGCAGATCAACTTTCTGCAGCCGATCTACAACTTCACCTTCGTGAACTCGCTCGTCGCCTGCATGCTCTTCATGGGTATCGGCACGATGGCCGATATCTCCTTCATCCTGGCGCGGCCCTGGGCCTCGATCACGGTTGCGATCTGCGCCGAGCTCGGCACCTTCGTCACGCTGGTGATTGGATACTACTTCGGCCTGACGCCGGGGCAGGCGGCTGCAGTCGGCACGATCGGCGGCGCTGACGGCCCGATGGTGCTGTTTGCCTCGCTGATCATGGCGAAGGACCTCTTCGTCCCGATCTCCATCATCGCCTATCTCTACCTGTCGCTGTGCTACGCCGGCTATCCGTACCTTGTGCGCTGGCTGGTGCCTGAGAAGTACCGTGGCATCGAGGTCGAGATCGACTTCCCTGACGTCTCCCCGCAGGCGAAGTTCATCTTCACCATCGTTGCTGCGGGACTCCTCTGCCTGCTCCTGCCGGTGGCCTCTCCGTTGATCCTGTCCTTCTTCATGGGCGTTGCGATCAAGGAAGCCGAGATCGAGCCCTACCAGAAGCTCCTGGAGAACACGATCACCTACGGGTCGACCCTGTTCCTCGGCCTTGTGCTTGGCGTGCTTTGCGAGGCTTCGACCCTGCTTGATCCGCGGGTGGCCATCCTGCTCGTCCTCGGCATCACGGCGCTCGCCGTCTCCGCCCTCGGCGGCATCGGTGGCGGCTGGCTGGTCTGGCTCCTGAGCAAGGGCAAGTACAACCCGGCGACAGGCATCGCAGGTGTCTCCTGCATGCCGTCCACCGCCAAAATCGCCCAACGCTGCGCCTTCGAAGCAAGCCCCTACGCCATGATTATGCCTCTGGCCATGGGCGCTTCGATCTGCGGCGTCATCGTCTCCGCCATCGCCGTCGGCGTCTTCGCTTCGACGATCGGCCTGGTCGGATGACGGAGCGTCCGGTGTCTGCGCGCCCCCCAACCCTGCAGACACCGGACGCCACCTTTCAAAGCATCGAAACCCTCACTCCGGACGAAACCATGTCCACCTTCTTCGCCCTCGCTGCCACGCCTGCCGACCTCGCAAGTCATTGCGGTGTCGAGCGTCGGAGCGGTGGGATCGACCCAATCTACCGGATCTCTGCCGTCGATTCGACGAACCGGCTCATCCGGGATCTCGCTGCCGAAGGGGTGGCGCCAGGTCTCGCGGTGGTGGCGGCGCATCAGACGGCGGGTCGGGGGAAGGGCAAGCGTTTCTGGTTTTCAGAGCCGGGCAAGGGTTTCGCTCTGTCACTGCTGTTGCGGCCGACACGGCCGGTTGAAGAAGTCTCCCAGCTGACCCTCGTGCTGGGTGTGGCCGTCGCTGAGGCCATCGTGCAGGCGACCGGTGTTGCGGCCGAGCTCAAATGGCCAAACGATATCCTCGTCGACGGTCGCAAGCTTTGCGGCATCCTGTGCGAACTCGTCCTGACCCCGGAAGGGGACATGGCTCACGTGATTGCCGGTATCGGCCTCAACGTGAACATCGCGGCCTCCGACTTCCCGCCGGTCCTTGAAAATATCGCCACATCTCTCGCGATCGAAGCCGGTCGGACGATCGATTCCGAAGCGGTGCTCTCGGCGGTTCTCGCCTCGGTCGAGCGCTGGATGAAGCGCTGGGAAGACGAGGGCTTCGACCCCATTCGCCGCGCCTGGATCGCACGCTCCTGCACCATCGGGCGGGAGATCTCCTTCGACGCTGGCGATGCGCGCTGCCGAGGCGTCGCAACCGACCTCGGCGCTGATGGCAGCTTAAGTATTCGAGACGGAAGCGGCTCTCTACACCGCTTCTACTACGGAGAAGCGTGTCATTCGCCCGCTATTGCGAGCATTTCACGCTAATAAAAGGAAACAGAGGTTGTTCCATGTCCACTAACTCTACAGAAAAGAAGTGGGACCGCCGCTCTGCAGATACTGCAGAGAGGTTGGAGGCTGCCTCCCGGTACATTGGTCCGGGAAAGCAGTTCAAGCCGGAGGATACGGTCGCGCTGCTTGAAGCGGTGATCCGCGCCGGCGACCGCGTCAACATCGAAGGCAACAATCAGAAGCAGGCCGACTTCCTGGCCGAATGCCTCAACAAGGTGGACAAGTCGAGGATCCACGATCTGCACATGGTGCAGTCGGCCGTGCCGCTTCCGGTCCATCTCGACCTGTTTGAGAACGGCATCGCCAAGAAGCTCGACTTCGCATTCGGTGGACCGCAGGCCGGCCGCGTCGCCAAGTTCATCAGCGAAGGCAAGCTCGAACTCGGCGCCATCCATACGTATCTCGAGCTCTTCGGCCGCTACTTCCTCGACCTGACGCCGAAAGTGTCTCTGATCTGCGCCTACAAGGCGGACCGGCAGGGCAACCTCTACACCGGCTTCAACACCGAAGACACGCCGACCATCGTCGAGGCGACGAAGTTCCGTCAGGGCATCGTGATCGCCCAGGTGAACGAAATCGTCGATACGCTGCCGCGCGTCGACATCCCGGCCGACTGGATCGACGGCGTCGTGCAGTCGCCGAAGCCGTTCTTTATCGAACCGTTGTTCACCCGTGATCCGGCTCTCGTCACGGAAAGCCAGATCCTCCTCGCGATGCTGTGCCTCAAAGGCATCTACGCCGAATACGAGGTCAAGCGGATCAACCATGGCATCGGCTTCCTGACGTCGGCCATCGAACTGCTTCTGCCGACTTACGGCGAAGAGCTCGGCCTCAAGGGCAAAGCCTGCACGCATATGATCCTCAACCCGCATCCGACGATGATCCCGGCGATCGAATCGGGCTGGGTCGATACGATCCACTGCTTCGGCGGTGAGCTCGGCATGGAGAAATACGTTGCGGCGCGGCCGGACGTCTTCTTCACGGGTCCGGACGGTACGCTGCGCTCCAACCGCGCTTACGCACAGACCGCCGGCCACTACGCCCTCGACATGTTCATCGGCGGCACGCTGCAGATCGACAAATACGGCAATTCCTCCACTGCGACCGCGTCGCGCGTGGCGGGCTTCGGTGGCGCACCGAACATGGGTTGCGATGCCAAGGGCCGTCGTCACGTGACCGACAGCTGGCTGAAGGTTGGCAAGGAAATGCCGACGCTCGATCGTCAGATCGGCAACATGCCTCGCGGCAAGCGCCTGGTGGTGCAGGGTGTCGAAACGTTCGGCGAGGGCAGGGCGCCTGTGTTCGTGGAAGAGCTCGACGCCTGGAAGCTGGCTGAGAACGCCAAGCTCGATCTGCCGCCGGTGATGATCTACGGCGACGACCTGACCCATGTCGTGACCGAGGAAGGCATCGCCTACCTCAACCGCTGCGCGGACATCGAAGCGCGCATGGCCGCCATCCGCGCGGTCGCCGGCTACACCGAGATCGGCCTCAAGGCCAATCCGGACGAAACCCGGCAGCTGCGTGAAGCCGGCATCGTCAAGACGCCGGAAGACCTGGGTGTCGATCGCTCCCGTGCCAACCGCTCGCTGCTCGCAGCCCGCAACATCCGCGACCTCGTGAGCTGGTCGGGCGGCCTCTACAACCCGCCGGCCCGGTTCCGCAACTGGTGACGAAGGACCTTTGAATCATGGCTTTGAATACCTTGGAATTCGACCTCAAGCTCGATGAGGTGACGCATTCGATCGACACGCCGATCCATCTCGGCGTCGTCGGTTCGGGCGACATGGAAGTCCTGATGGAGCCCAAGGATCTGAAGGGCGCCGTCTCGGTCCGCATCGTCACCCCCGTCGCTGGCTTCGACGACCTGTGGAAGCGCGTGGTGGAGAAGTTCGTCTCCGAAACGCTCCTCGGCGATGTCCACCTCGAGATCAACGACAACAACGCCACGCCTGCCGTGGTCCTGCTGCGCCTGCGCCAGGGCTTTGCGGAAGCGACCGGCGAGTAAGGAGAGATCTGATGCCGAAATGGAATGATCTTCAGGAGCAGAGCTTCCTGGAATCTGATGCGCGCGCCCGGGCCGTCGGCCTGGTCGACGAGGGCACCTACACAGAACTCGCGGGTCCGTTCGACAGGTTCTACAGCCCGCACCTGGAAGTCTTGGGCGAAGCCGTCGAATTCGACGACGGGATCGTCACCGCTGTTGGCAAGATCGGCAAGACCCCGGTTTTCGTCATCTCGCAGGAAGGCCGCTTCATCGGCGGTTCCGTCGGCGAGGTCGGTGGCGCGAAGATGGTCAACACCATCCGTCTCGCCATCGAATTCCACGACAAGCTGGTGGCGGACTATCCGAACATCTCCGACGAGGAGAAGCCGGTCGTCGTCATCTCTTTCGAAACCGGCGGCGTGCGCCTGCATGAATCGAATGCGGGCCTTCTCGCCCATGCCGAGGTGATGGACCAGTTGCAGAAGGCACGCCACAAGGTGCCGGTCATCACGCTCATCGGCTCGAAGGTCGGTTGCTTTGGTGGCATGGGCTTTGTCGCGGCTGCGACGGACGCCATCGTAATGAGCGAGTTCGGACGCCTTGGCCTGACCGGTCCTGAGGTCATCGAACAGGAGATGGGCAAGGAAGAATTCGATTCTTCCGATCGTGCGCTCGTCTTCCGCACCACGGGCGGTCGCCACAAATACATCATGGGCGATTGCAACGTCCTCGTGCACAACACGATCGGCGCCTTCCGCGATGCCGTTGCCAAGCTCGCCGTTCTTCCGGTTTCGGAATTTGAAAAGATGCGCCGCATCGGCTCGCCCGAGGCCGTCGAACGCCAGCTGCGTGCCGTCGCGCTCGCTGCCGAGATGCAGCCGCAGGATGCCCGTGACGTCTGGGCGAAAGCCGGCAATCCCGATCCCGTCGCTCTCACCGACATTCCGCTCGACGATTTCATCGCCGACGTGAAGCGGCTGTCGGTCTGAGCCCGGTCACAAATCCCTTAATCAGGAGACAATCATGGAAGCCACTGAGACCATGATGGGAAGAGGTCGGGACGCGATCGACATGATCGTCGATGCCGACAGCTTCAACGAGGGCACCATCGGTGCCAAAACCTTCGACGATCCCGAATTCGGTCCGGGTGCCGTTGTCGGAACAGCAGCCCTCAACGGCGAGGCGGTGACGATCATCGCCTCAGACGCCAACGCCTTCAACGAGAAGTTCCCTGTCGTCTATGCCGGCATCATCGGCATGGAGGAGGGCTACAAGATGGCGCAGGCCGTCTATGCCTCCCTCGAAGCCGACAAGGCCAAGCCGGTCGCCGAGAAGCGTCCGCTCGTGCTCATCGTCGACACCCCAGGAAACGGTCCGGGCAAGGTCGAAGAGATCTTCGGCATGAACAAGGCGACCGGGGCCTATCAGCTGGCGCTCGCCGAGGCTCGGCTCGCGGGTCATCCGATCGTTGCCATGGTCATCGGCCGGGCGATCTCGGGCGCCTTCCTGTGCCACGGGCTGCAGGCGGACCACATCGTGTCGCTCGATGCGAATTTCGGCACGATGATCCACGTGATGCCGCTCACCTCGGTGTCGCGCATCATCCGCAAGGACCTCGAGACGCTGCAGGAATTGTCGAAGGGCAATCCCGTCTTCGCCGCCGGCCCGCGCTTCTTCTACGCCCTTGGTGGCGTCGAGGAACTGGTCGGAACGATCGACGGCATGCGTCCGACGATCATCGAGCACATCAAGGCGATCCGTGCCGCCAAGGCGGCCGGTGAAGCCGACAAGCTCGGCCCGTGGGGCCGGGGACAGCTCGGTGCAGAGCGTGAAGGCCGCAAAGTCCGGCCCGAAGTGATCAAGCTGATGAACCAAGAGTTCGCAGCAGTCGCCGAGAAATACGCTCCATCTCGCTGACGACCCAAAAGGGACGACGACCATGTCTGACGATTTGACGGTTCTCGAAGCAGCCCTGGACGCTTTCGGCACAGCTCCGACTTTGGAGGAGATGCCGCGGCGGACATTGGCGGACAAGGGTATCGACGGTCCTACCGCCGCCCATGTCATCGAGGAGGTGCATACGCCTTTCAATCTGGCGTATCTCACTTTCACGACAGGCTCTTCGGCGTTCCAGAATATCGTCGGCGTGGTCCATGGCGAGATTTCCGGCCGCTGCGCGGTGGCCCGGACCCTGTTCGAAAGACTTGGGTCCGGGCCTGGAGCGCGGATGCTCGTCAGCTATCCGCCTCTCGTCAATGTCTTCTCCGCAGAGGCGCTGCGCCAATGCGGGGTGGAATGGAGTTTCCTGAAGCGCTCGAGCCGCGACGCCTTTCTTGTTGCGGCCTGCCGGGAAAAGCCTTCGATTATCCTTGGAGAATCTTCTTTCCTGCGGGCAAGCCTGGAACAGGCTGGTCCGCTTGGACTGAAGGACGAATTGCCCGAGGGGGCTGTCCTCCTCACGGCCGGCACGCCGCTCGACGAAGGCCTGCTGCCGGTTGCGGAACGTTTCGGTTACACCGTCCACGACCTTTATGGCTGCCAGGAATTCGGCTGGCTGACCCTCGATGGCGTGCCGCTGCGCGATGACATCAGTCTCGTCGCATCGCCCCGCGGGCCTTCGTACCGCGAACTTGTCGTCGGCGGTCTGCCGATGGGCGACAGCTTCATCATCTCGCAGTCCGGCCATGTGTGCGATCGCGCGGGTGAAATCATCACCTATCGCCGCGAGCGCACCTATCCGGAATATGAAGTCATCGTCACCCACACGACGGCAATGGCTGCCGAGACCGTCGAGAAGGCGGCGCGCACGATTTTGCGGATCAAAGGCCGCGTCGTGAAAGTGGCGCCGGATGTCGTGGTCGGCGCTCCTGCGACCCGTCTCAAACTCATCCCCGGTCTTTCGCTCGGCGATGCTGCCACACAGGCCGGCGTCGAGATCGTCGGACCCGAGAAGACCCGCCTCTTCGATGTACTGGTTGAGGCCCAGGCCAATTTGCAGAAGACCGCGAAGGCGGATCCTGCCTGGATCAAGAGGCGCTGATCATGCTGAACCGGCGCCATTTCCTCGCTTATCTCCATCCTGATGCCCGTCAGGTGCTCGCGCCCGCCATTGTGGAAGGTCTGCCGCACACGATGCGCGATCACACCACCGAAGCGGCGGTCCTGCATGGGTTCCTGACGGATCGGATTCCCGGCATCGTCTGCCGTCCGACCAGGGCTTGCACGGACGAGCAGGGTCAACTTGGCTTCTCTTTCCCGCTGCGCATCGGCGAAGAACGGGTGAGGAGCTCGGTCCTGGTCGAGCCAGAACAGGTCGCGTCTTTCCTGTCACCCTACGAGGTGATGGAGCGAGCGGCTCTGCGTTTTCCTCCGCCGCACGCGGCTTTGCGCGTCGCGCTCTCGCTCGCCCGCCGCTTCGAGATCCGGCTCGGTCTCATCGGATCGGCAGCGCTCGCTGCGATGACGGGCCTTCCATATGTGCGGCCTCAATCGGATCTCGATCTCCTCATCGATGCCGATCACGGGGGGGATTTCCAAGCTTTTCACGCGTCTCTTGCGGCAATCTCGCGGGAGATCGGGGTCAAGGTCGATGTCGAATTGGAATTTAATCGTTCCATCGGCGTCAAGATTTCCGAATATATTTCAGGAAGAGAAGTTCTTCTTGCGAAAACGATTAATGATGTGGAGCTCATAGATCGAATTGAATTGCAGAGTTGCTCGTCTGATGAGGTGAATATTAGCGCCTCTGTTGCCGGGCGTTCCGGGGAAAATTGCAAGGTCCCCGCAACCGAAACCATCGAAAACCAATGGAGTGAATGATGGATATCAAAGTGAAAATGCCGTCGACCGTCGTGTCGATCGAGGTCGCCGTCGGAGACACGGTGACGAAGGGTCAGAGCCTCGCAGTGGTTGAGGCGATGAAGATGAAAAACAACACGCCTTCGCCGGTCGACGGCACGGTCAAGTCGATTTCGGCTGCCGTTGGCGAGCGCCTGAAGCCGGGCGCCGTTCTGATGGTCGTCGAGTGATTGAGTGACGTGGGGCGGCGCGTCGCGCCGCCCTCTCAAACGAAGGCTCCGATACTCTGGAGTAAGTGAAATGGTGATTTACGGACTAGCCCTGATGGGCGGGTGCATGATCGTAGGTACCGGCCTCGGTTACCTGATCGGTCATCTTGTTGGCATTGACGCGAATGTGGGCGGCGTCGGCATTGCGATGCTGTTGCTCGTCATCATCTCGCGCCAGCTTATGGACAAAGAACAGCTCTCCAAGCTGGCCCAGGACGGCATCATGTTCTGGAGTGCAATGTACATCCCGATCGTGGTCGCGATGTGCGCCCGCCAGAACGTCGTCGCGGCTTTCGACGCCGGCGCTCTCGCCTTTGTCGCCGGACTTGGCGCGGTGTTCGCCGGCTTCCTGCTGATCCGGCCGATCGCGGCTCTCAGCCCGAAGAGTGATCCACTTCCGCCCCTCGACGCGGACAATGCTGCTCCCGCCGCCACCGTCGCGGTGCCTGAATCCGCGAAGGAGGTCAAATAATCATGGACATCCTGGTACAAGCAGTCTCCAAATATCCTCTGGTTACTGCCTTCGTCGTCGTCGGCCTCATCATGTGGGTGTCGACCTATATCGGCAAAATCTTCAACAACCGCATCCATGCTTCGGCGATCGCGATCGTCATCGGTCTGATCCTGGCGTTCGTCGGCGGCAAATACACCGGTGGCAAGCACGGCATCTCCGATGTCGGCCTGTTCGCAGGTATCGGCCTGATGGGCGGCAGCGTCTTCCGTGACTTCGCCATCGTTGCCACGGCCTTTGGCGTGAAGCTTGAAGAGCTGAAGAAGGCCGGCGTGCCTGGCGTCGTCGCTCTTGTCGTGTCGATGATCCTGTCGACGGCGATCGGTGCGGCTACGGCTTACGCGTTCGGCTACACGAACCCGGTCGACATGGCCACGATCGGCGGCGGCGCGGCGACGTTCATCGTCGGTCCGGTGACCGGTGCGGCTCTCGGCGCATCTTCGGAAGTGATCGCCCTGTCGGTTGCCGCCGGCGTGGTGAAGTCGATCTCCGTGATGATCCTGACCCCGTTCCTTGCCAAGATGGCAGGCCTCAACAACCCGGCCGCAGCGGCTGTGTATGGTGGTCTCATGGGAACGACCAGCGGAACAGCCGCCGGATTGGCTGCTACCGATCCGCGGCTGGTTCCTTATGGTGCGATGACGGCGACGTTCTACACGGGCTTTGGCTGCCTGGTCGTCCCGTCACTCGGTTACGCGGCGATCGTCGCCCTGGTTGGTTGAACCTTTTGCCGAAGGACCAGTCAGGGTTTCATCCTGCGCAACACACCTAAGAATGAGACACCTGAGACAGTGTTTCAAGCGATGGTGCTACGAATAGGGTTCCGGAGCACGAACATGTGAACGACGTTCGCGTTCCGAACCTGCAGCCGCCGGCTCGTCTCCTTCAAAGAGATGCCGGCGGCGCCAACGCTCCAAGGGGCAGATCATGACGACGATCGAGATCCGCGCGGTTCATCAGCGCTTCGAGACCTTCGAGGCCTTGAAGGGAATCGATCTGACGCTGAACGAGAAGCGTATCGGGATCGTCGGCTCCAATGGTTCCGGCAAGAGCACGTTTGCCCGGCTCTTGAACGGACTTCTCATTCCCACCTCCGGACAGGTTCTCGTCGACGGGCTCGATACGGCCAAGTCGGGCAAGGCGGTCCGTCGCAAGGTGGGCTTTGTTTTTCAGAATCCAGACAATCAGATCGTCTTCCCGATCGTGGAAGAAGATGTCGCGTTCGGCCTCAAGGGGCTGAAGCTCCCCGCGGCCCAGCGTGGCGCCCTCGTCGAAGAGGTGCTTGACCGCTACGGGCTCGGACCCTTTCGCTCGCATCCCTCGCACACGCTGTCCGGCGGACAGAAGCAGCTTCTGGCGCTGGCGGGTGTCCTCATCACGCGGCCCGATTGTGTCGTTTTCGACGAGCCGACGACGCTTCTCGATTTGCGCAACGCCAGGCGGGTTGCCAAGGTCATCGACGAGATGGAAGAGACCGTCATCGTCGTTACGCACGACTTGCCGCTTCTTCAATCGTTTGATCGCGTCATCGTCTTCGATCAGGGCAGGGTGATTGCCGACGATGAACCGAATTCCGCCCTCGCGCGCTATGTGGAGCGTATGCAATGAGATCCCGCGGCGACATATCCTCGTTCCTGCATGAGCTGCCGGCGGCTGCCAAGCTCCTGGTTCTGGCGGCGGCGGGCACAGGGCTCGTCCTCGTCGGCAGTCTTCCGGTTCTCGCCGGCGCATTTCTCGCGACGCTGCTCCTTTATCGGCTTGCAGGCATCTCGCAGAGGCAGGCGTTCCAGCAATTGCGCCCGCTGTTGTGGCTGCTGGTGCTCCTCTTCATCGTCCAAGGCGTCTGGCAGTCATGGGAGCTCGCCGGTCTCGTCGTCCTGCGGATCTCGACGCTCATCCTTCTGGCCGCGTTTGTGACCCTGACGACGCGCACCGATGCGCTGATTGCGGCTGTCGAAAGGGCGCTCACGCCGTTTCGGCGTCTCGGCGTCAATCCCGCCAAGGTGGGTCTCGCGTTTTCTCTGGCGCTGCGGTTCATCCCCGTCATTGCCCAACAGGCAAACGACATTCGCGACGCGCAGCGGGCGAGGGGGCTTGGAGCCAATCCCGTCGCGCTCGCCTTGCCGCTCATCGTCCGGACCCTTCGAATGGCGAGCGATGTTGCCGATGCGATCGATGCGCGCTCACCCTACAGTGATCACTCCGGCGACGAAGGCGAGCTGCCGCCGCGCTTCGTCCTGGAACCGAATACGTCCAATGCGAGGATGTCATGCAACGACGCGGAACCACAACTAAAGACATAGTCTATATCGCCCTGTTCGCAGCCTTCATGGCTGCGCTGGGGATTTTCCCGCCGGTGATGCTGCCGCTGCTCGGCGTGCCCATCACGGCTCAGTCGATGGGACCGATGCTGGCTGGTGCCATCCTCGGTGCGCGTCGGGGCGCGCTGTCGATCCTGCTCTTCCTCGCGCTCGTCGCCGTCGGATTGCCGCTCCTTGCCGCCGGTCGCGGCGGTCTCGGCGTCTTCTTCGGTCCGACCGCCGGCTACCTCTTCGGCTGGGTCGCGGCTGCCTTCGCCGTCGGTCTTTTGCACGAATGGGGCTGGAACCGACTCAATGTGGTCACGTCGTTCGTCTTCTGCGCGCTCGGCGGCATCGTGGTTCTTTATGCGATCGGTATCCCGTGGACCGCGGTCAATGTCGGCCTGCCGCTGACAAAGACCGCGATCGCCTCGGCGACCTTCATTCCGGGTGACCTCGTCAAAGCCGGTCTTGCCGCCATTATCGCGGTTTCCGTGAAGCGGTCTTATCCGATCATTCAGCGGACGGCCTAGACGGCGCGTTTGCGCGAACGGGGCGGTCAGCCAAGATAGAGGAGGCCGGCCGCCACGAAACCCGCAAGGCCGATAAGGGTCGGCACGATCGTGCCGCCCTTCCACACGGCGATCGTGAAGGCGATGACCACGCAGACGATCGCGACCACCGACCCGACGAGGGGTGCGCCGTGAAACAGGCCCTGGCCTGAGCGCAAAGCCGATGTCGCGACGATGCCGCCCAGAATGCCGTAGCCTGCCCGGTCGAAGAATTCGCGGATGCGTTCGCCACCGATCGCCTCTCGGGCAAACAGCGGCACGAGCCGCAACAGCAGGGTGCCAAGGCCGGCGCCGGCCGCCACCGCCCAAAGCTGCCAGTGAGAGAGAACGTCAGGCATTTCCTTGTTTTCCTTGATCGACCAGCATGCTGAGGCCTGCCACGATGAGAGGCAGGACGAGGAGCGCGGATGCGCCCATGAAGGGCACGCCGAGCGGCACGAGAAGTGCGCCGAAGAGAGCGTTCACCATCAACGGGCGCAGCTTCTTCTGGCGGGCGATCAGCGTGGCGAAATAGATCGGGATCATGGCGCCCAAAGTCGCGCCGACGATGACCGGCACGGAGGCTGCGAGCTGATGGCCGGTCACGGCGCCGATGACGGCGGAGAGCGAGCACATGCCTCCGACCATGCCGCAATAGAGAATCGGTCGTGGAGGCGGCTCCTCCATGAGGCGGGGGAGGATGACGGCGAAGGAGCTCGCCGAAATCAGCCCGACGCCTCCCAAAGCGCGCCAGAATGTCGTCTCAGGCAAGCGCGCCAGGACCGAGGCGACCATGACGATGAAGCGGAGATTGACGATGATGACGGCGACGACGGCCGCGGCCCAGGCGCCGGCGGTTGCGCCCTCGCTCGTCAGGATCTGCATGGCGGCAGCCTGAGCGGGCGCGGCGACCGTGAGGCTGGTCATCAAGGCGGTCTGCACGGCGTTGAGACCGGCTTCAGCGCTGAGCTGGCCGACGCCCATGAACATCACGAGGAAAGTCAGAATCACGACGAGAGCGTCGCCGACGGCGATACGGAAAACGTGTCCTGCGGACGCCTCTTCGTCGCTGGAGAGGTTTGGGGAGTTTGTCATTGCATCGGGGGAGGGCGTATCTCAATGTAGAATATCGACCATCCGTTTATTCCAGCTTGTATATTGTGTCCAGAAAAACTAATCGAAATGAATAGACTTCATTTCGGCACAATATCGTGCGCCGTTACATATGATAACAATCAAGTTGCTTTCGCTTCAACTTTGATGGCGCGTGAGCGACCGTCGCGAATCTCTCTGCGTTCGATCGCATTTTGCGCATCCGCTGCTGCGTGGAGACGTCTGATTCTGCGCAGGGCTCGGCGCGTTGCGAATCGCCTCGTGAACCCCGCCTTCGAGGTCGAACGGCGATCGTTTCCGATCTTCTTCGCGTCGATGGAGGCGGGAGCGGCGTGTGAATGGCCAGGCGCCGTTGCCCTGGCCAGGCCGGTCCGGGTGCTCACAGTTTTTGGCACCCACCGTTTTGGCACCCACCGTGAAGACACGGTTTCGACGAGATCGTGGGATGAGAAGAGAAGGAAGGTGGCTCCCCGGGCCGGACTCGAACCAGCGACCCAGCGGTTAACAGCCGCTTGCTCTACCAACTGAGCTACCGGGGAATTGGGGCGCGATATACCAAACTCATCGGGCATTGCAAGCATCCTTTCGCAGCCCATTTTTGACGCATGCAAAACAGGCAGGAAGCCGAAGTGGTAAAGAACGACAGGAAGCGGCGCTCGCGCCTCCATCTTTTTGGCCGGCAGATGCCTCTGCCGCACAGCCCGCTTCTGCGTGTTGGTATCGGGATTCTGCTGGTTCTCGGCGGTCTCTTCGCCTTCCTTCCGGTGCTCGGCCTGTGGATGCTGCCGCTCGGGCTGATCGTGTTGTCGATCGATATTCCCGCGGTGCGGCGCTGGCGGCGGCGGTTCACCGTGTGGATCTACACGCGTTATCCGGGCGTGGCGCGGCGATTCGACGTGGCCGCGCCCGCGGGAAATGGCAATGGGAAGGTGGCCGTTGCCGGCAAAATCGATTCGCAGACGCCGTTCGTTTCGCCAGGCGATACACGCATGAGCGAAACGGAGCGATCGGCGGAATCGCGCTTGCGACAGTCTTCCGATTCCGTTTAGTCTTTGAAATGGTTCCGGTTCCCGAATGGTGCACAGCACCTGGGGATCAAAAGGGAATGCGACAGGATGACCCAGATCGGGATCCCTCATCCGCAGCTGCCCCCGCAACTGTACGCGGCGAGCCCCCTGCATAAGCCACCGGCAACGGGAAGGCGCAGAAGGGCGGAGACCCGCAAGCCAGGAGACCTGCCGGACCAGGGCAACTCGAACGCCGTCGGAGGGACGGCAAAGGGGATAGCATGCAAAGTTCCGGAACATTTCCGTCGGCGATTCCATCCAGGGCTCGAGCCGGGTGCGCCGCATTGATCGCCAACGATCTGCGCACCGTGCAGAGCGGTTTCGCTTCCATGCCCGGGCGGTGTCCGCCGCCTGATCTTTCAGAAAACGCGTCTTCGCCGCGCTGCCGTTGAGGCAGTCATGTTTCCTCACGTTCAAGGCATGGCCGTGGGTCATGCGGCCGTCATGGCGACCGGCAGGACGGTAAGCATCCGACCGCTCGTGTCGTCGGCCTGGCATCTGGCGCGGAAACGCTCCGCGAAATCCTCATGATAACCACGGCACTCGTTTTGGGCGGCGCCCGCTCGGGAAAAAGCGCCTATGCGGAACGCCTCGTGGAGGAAAGCGGGCTCAACCCCGTCTACGTCGCGACGTGTCCTCCCGCAGACGACGATGCGGAGATGGGTGAGCGCATCGCCGCACATCGGGCCCGGCGCGGACCGGCATGGCGCACCGTCGAGGAGCCGGTCGCGCTTGCGGACGTCATCGCCGGGGAGGCCGCGCCGGATCGGGCCCTGCTCGTCGACTGCCTCACACTCTGGCTTTCCAACATTTTGTTCGCCGAAGAGGACCTCGCCGTGCGTACGCGCGAGCTCTGCGCAGCCCTCGCCGCGGCGAAAGGCCCCGTCGTCCTCGTCTCCAACGAGGTCGGCCTCGGCATAGTCCCCGATAACGCCCTGGCTCGTCGCTTCCGCGATGCGCAGGGCCGTCTCAACCAGGAAATCGCCCGCTCGGCGGAGCTGGTCGTCTTCATGGCGGCCGGTCTGCCTCTGGCACTGAAAGGACAGCTTCCTTCATGACAAACGCTTCGGAACGCATTCCCGCGACGATCATCACCGGCTTCCTTGGAGCCGGAAAGACGACGATCATTCGCCACATCCTCGAAAATGCGAACGGCAGAAAGATCGCCCTCATCGTCAACGAGTTCGGCGATATGGGCTTCGACGGCGGGCTTCTCTCCGATTGCGGCAGCCCCGCCTGCGGTGAGGAGGATATCGTCGAGCTCTCCAACGGCTGCATCTGCTGCACGGTGGCGGACGATTTTTTGCCGGCGATGGAGGGGCTCCTCGCACGCGGCCAGGCGCCCGATCACATCGTCATCGAGACCTCGGGGCTCGCTCTGCCACAGCCGCTCGTCAAAGCTTTTGCCTGGCCTGCTGTCCGCGACCGGGTGACCGTCGATGGGGTGGTGACCGTCGTCGATGCCGAGGCCGTCGCGGCCGGTCGTATGGCGAGCGACGAAGCGAAGCTCGTCGCGCAACGCGAAGCCGACCAGTCGCTCGATCATGACGATCCGATCGAGGAATTGTTCGAGGATCAGCTTCGCTGTGCCGATCTCATCATCTTGTCGAAGAGCGATCTCGTCGATGAGGCGGGCATGCTGCGGGTGGAAAAGCGCGTCGGAGATGACAAGCGCGTCGCTGCGTCGCTCATTCGTGCCACGCATGGCATCGTGCCGCCCGAAGTGCTCCTGGGCGTCGGGGCCGGGGCGGAGGACGACAGCGAGACCCGGCTTTCGCACCATGAAATGGAAGGCGAGGAGCACGAGCACGACGATTTCGATTCCTTCAGCATCGCCGTGACAGCGCCGGACAAGGCCGAGGCCGAAGCACGCATCACCAAGGCGCTCGCCATGCCTGGCGTTCTGCGCATCAAGGGTCGCCTTGCGATCGACGGCAAAAAGGTGCCGCTGGTCGTCCAGGCCGTGGGTCAGAGGCTGGAGAGCTGGTTCGACCGCGGCAACGGTGAATCGTCGGGCGAGCCGAAGCTCGTGGTGATCGGCCTGTCCGATGTCGATCGGGCGGCCGTCACGGAGGCCCTCGGAGGCTGAATTGCATATCTTCAAGGGCCAGAGTCGGGGGCTCGACGCGGCCTCCGAAGCGGTCGATCTCGATCAGAGCCCGGGCGACATCGTCATCCTTTCCGCAGCCGACACCGAGATTGCCGGGTTGGCTGCGGCGGCGAACCGGCTGGCGGATGATTTTCCGGCCATTCGGCTCGCCAATTGGATGTCGCTCGCGCATCCCTATTCGGTCGATCTCTATGTCGAGAAGGTGCTGGCCGAGGCGAAGCTGATCGTCGTTCGGCTTCTCGGCGGCGTCGGCTATTGGCGCTACGGCGTCGAGGAGACGCTGCGGATCGCGCGCGGCTCAGGCGCCAAAGTGGCGTTGATGCCAGGCGATACCAAATGGGACGGCGACCTTGCGGCCGAGGGCACGCTCGGCGCCGACGAAACGCGGCTTCTCTGGTCCTATCTGGTCGAGGGCGGGGCGGAGAATTTCGAAAACGCGTTGCGGTTCTCGGGTCATCTTCTCGGGTATGACAAGGCGCCTCCGCCACCGAAGACGGTGCCGGCTTTCGGCGTTTACGAGGGCGGGCGGAAGTTTGAGGGCGAGGTGCCGACTGCGGCGATCGTCTTCTATCGTGCGCTCGTGCAATCGGGTCAGACGGCGCCGGTGGAAGCGCTTTCTACGGCTCTTGCCGAACGGGGACTGCGGCCGCTTCCGGTTTTCGTCTCAAGCCTCAAGGCGGCGGCGGACAAAGAGTTCGTAATGGGGCTGTTTCAGGAGCACGATCCTGCGCTCATCCTGAACGCCACCGCCTTTGCTCTCGGCAAGACCGGCGATCCGTCTGCCGAGACCGTTCTCGATGGCGGAAGTCGGCCGGTTCTTCAGGTGACGTTCGCCGGCGTCTCCGAAGCGATCTGGCGTGAACATCCGCGCGGTCTCTCACCCTCCGATCTCACCATGAACGTGGTGCTCCCGGAGGTCGACGGACGTCTCATCACCCGGGCCATTTCGTTCAAGGAAGAGGGTGCGTTCGAGCCGCGCACGCAGTGCCGGCCGATGGCGCATCGCCCGCTCGCAGACCGCGTCGCCTTCGTCGCCGATCTCGCGGCGGCCTGGGCGCAGCTTTCGACGAAGCCTAACGCGTCCAAACATATCGGCATCGTTCTGTCGAACTATCCGAACAAGGATGGCCGGCTCGCAAACGGCGTCGGTCTCGATGCACCCGAATCGACGGTACGGCTCCTGACGGAGATGGCCGAGGCTGGCTATGACACCGAGGGCGCGCCCGAGACGGGCGAGGCCTTGATGCAGACGATCCTCGCCGGGCCCACGAACGCGATCGACGGACGGGTCGAGCGCACGGGCGGCGAGCGGCTTTCGCTCGAGGATTATCGAGAATTCTTCCGCGCGCTGCCGGAGAACGTGCAGAGCGAGGTCGAGGCGGCCTGGGGGCGGGCTGAAGACGATCCGTTCTTCGATCCTGGCGAAGAAGGTGCCTTTGCGCTCGCCCTGCATCGCTTTGGCCATGTCGTCATCGGTGTGCAGCCGGCGCGCGGCTACAACGTCGATCCGAAGACGAGCTATCATGACCCGGCGCTCGTGCCGCCGCATGGCTATTTCGCCTTTTATGCCTTTCTGCGGCGCTCATTCGCGGCCGATGCGCTCGTGCATATGGGCAAGCATGGCAACCAGGAGTGGCTGCCGGGCAAGGCGCTTGCGCTGTCACAGGATTGCTTTCCCGAGGCAACCCTCGGGCCCGTGCCGCTCGTCTATCCCTTCATCGTCAACGATCCGGGCGAAGGGGCGCAGGCGAAGCGGCGCGCGGCCGCGGTCGTCATCGACCATCTGATGCCGCCGATGACCCGCGCCGAAAGCCACGGCGCGGCGGCCGAGCTTGAATATCTGATCGACGAATATGCGGCCGCCGACCTCGTCGATCCGCGACGCTCGAAAAAGGTCGCCGAAGCGATCGTGGAGCGCGCGGAAAGCGAAGGTTTTCTGGCCGATCTCGGGATCGCGTCGGGCAGGGAATCGCGCGAGGAAATCATTCTCAAGCTCGACGAGCAGATCTGCGATCTGAAAGAGCTGCAGATTCGCGACGGGCTGCACATTCTGGGTCAGTCTCCGGCCGGGCGGCGGAGGACCGACACGCTCGCCGCACTCGCCCGTGTGCCCCGCGGCGGAGGCGAGGCGGGTGACGCCTCGCTTTTGCGCGCGCTCGCCGATGATTTCGGTCTCCGCTTCGACCCGCTCGATTGCGTGCTGCATGAGCGCTGGGAAGGAAAACGGCCAAAGCTCCTGGCGGATCTGACGGACGCAGCCTGGCGTACCAACGGCGACACGGTGGAGCGGCTGGAGATTTTTGCGGCGGCGCTCGTGGAGGCGCTCGTTCCCGCAGCCGAGTCGGGCAGCCCGTCAACGGAACCTGCAAGGGTTCTGGAAGTGGTCGACGGAGGTCCGGCGGTAACGTCCGTGGCCGGCGAGCTGACGTCCGACGACGCGTTCCATGTTGCGCTTCTGCATTGCAAAACGCCGGGTCGAAAAACCGAGGCGGTGTTGGCCCGACTGCGCGAGGCGATCGCGCCGACGCTCGATGGGTCCGGCCGGGCCGAGATCGCCGCGACGCTTGCTGCGCTGTCGGGGCGTTTCGTGGCGCCCGGGCCTTCCGGCGCGCCGACGCGCGGACGCGCCGATTGCCTGCCGACGGGACGCAATTTTTATTCCGTCGATGTTCGGGGCGTGCCGTCGCGCGCCGCCTTCGATCTCGGCTGGCGTTCGGCGCAGCTGCTGGCAGAGCGCTATTTCTCCGACGAGGGAGAATGGCCGACCGCGATGGCGCTCACCGTTTGGGGCACGTCGAACATGCGCACGGGTGGTGACGACATTGCCCAGGCGCTCGCGCTTCTTGGCACGCGTCCCGTATGGGAGCAGGCCTCTGGGCGTGTGACGGGCATCGACGTCGTGCCGCTCTCGGAGCTCGGTCGCCCGCGCATCGATGTGACGCTGCGGATCTCCGGCCTCTTCCGTGACGCCTTCCCGCATCAGATCGATCTCTTCCATCAGGCGGTGCTGGCCGTTTCGGAGCGCGAGGAACCGGAAGACGCCAATCCGATCGCCGCGCGCATCCGCCAGGACAGCGCCCGGTTGGGAGAGGCGGGGATGGCGGAGGACGATGCGCGCCGGGCAGCCTCCTTCCGCGTCTTCGGTTCCAAGCCCGGAGCCTACGGTGCCGGCCTTCAGGCGCTGATCGACGAAGGCATCTGGCAGGAGCGGGGAGATCTCGCCACAGCGTTCCTGGAATGGTCGTCCTACGCCTATGGCGGCGGTTCGGAGGGTGAAGGTGGCGAGCGCACACGGAAGCTCTTTGAGCGGCGGCTCAAGGCGACCGATGCGATTGTGCAGAACCAGGACAACCGCGAGCACGATCTTCTCGATTCCGACGATTATTATCAGTTCGAGGGTGGTCTCTCGTCTGCCGTCGAAACGCTGAAAGGGTCGGCGCCGAGAGCCTATCACAACGATCATTCGCGTCCGGAGCGGCCGGTGATCCGTGGCCTCGATGAAGAACTCGCACGCGTCGTGCGTGGGCGTGCCGCCAATCCGAAATGGATCGAGGGCGTCATGCGCCATGGTTACAAGGGCGCCTTCGAAATCGCGGCGACGGTCGATTATCTCTTCGCCTTCGCGGCCACGACGCCAGCGGTCAAACACCACCATTTCGACCAGCTCTATGCCGCCTACCTCGAAGACGAGGATGTGCGCGCCTTTCTGGCAGACAACAATGCGCCGGCGTTGAAAGAGATCGCGGCGCGTTTCAACGAAGCGATCGAGCGCGGCCTGTGGGCGCCGCGGCGCAACTCGATCCACAACGAACTTCACGAGCTCGCGAACGGAGGAAGTTTATGAGCAAGGCAGAGCTGAGCGAGGACGAGCTCAACCAGAAGCACGCCGAAAAGATGCGCCGGAAGAAAGAGGCGCGTGACAAGATCATCGCCACCAAGACGATCGAGAAGGGGCTTCTCGTCGTTCATACGGGCAAGGGCAAGGGCAAGACGACGGCTGGCTTCGGTCTCGTCTTTCGCGCCCTCGGCAACGGCATGAAAGTCGGCATCGCGCAGTTCGTGAAGGGCAAGCGCGACACGGGCGAGCGCCACGCTCTGGAGAAGTTCTCCGATCAGATCACCGTGGTCTCGACGGGCGAGGGCTTCACGTGGGAGACGCAGGATCGCGAGCATGACATCGCCGCTGCGCGCGAGGTCTGGGAAAAGGCCAAGGCGATGATCGAAGATGGAGAACACGATCTCGTTCTCCTCGACGAGCTCAACATCGTCCTGCGCTACGATTATCTGCCGCTTGAGGAAGTGCTCGAGGTGATCGAGGCGCGTCCGACCATGAAGCATGTCGTCGTGACCGGCCGCAACGCCAAGGACGAGCTCATCGAGGCCGCCGACCTCGTCACCGAGATGACGCAGATAAAGCATCCGTTCCGGTCCGGCGTGAAGGCGCAGGTCGGGATCGAATTCTAGGCTCTTTCGCCAACCCTTCGGAGTTATCGTGTCTCGTACCCCCGCCATTATGATCCAGGGCACCGGCTCGCATGTCGGCAAGTCGCTTCTGGTTGCCGGCCTCTGCCGGGCTTTCAGCAATCGGGGTCTCAAGGTGAGACCCTTCAAGCCGCAGAACATGTCGAACAATGCCGGCGTGACGGCGGACGGTGGCGAGATCGGACGAGCCCAGATGACGCAGGCGCTGGCCGCCCGCGTCCCGCCGTCCGTGCACATGAATCCGGTTCTGCTGAAGCCCGAAAGCGATATCGGTGCTCAGGTGATCGTGCAGGGACGGCGCGTAGCGACGCTGAAGGCGCGTGATTACACGGTGCGCAAGCCCGAGTTCCTGGTCGCCGTGATGGACAGCTTCAACCGGCAGCTCGAGGCTGCCGATATCGTTGTCGTCGAGGGGGCCGGCTCTCCGGCGGAGGTCAATCTGCGTGAGGGCGATATCGCCAATATGGGCTTTGCGTTGGAGGCCGATGTGCCGGTCATTCTCGCCGGAGATATCGAACGCGGCGGTGTGATCGCGAGCCTCGTCGGCTCCCATGCGATCCTTGATGAGGCTGACCGCTCCCTTATTAAAGCCTTTATCGTCAATCGCTTCCGTGGCGATGTTACGCTTTTTGACGAAGGTATGCGGATCATCGAAGAGCGCACCGGATGGGCCGGCCTCGGCGTCGTGCCGCATTTTCCGGGCGCCGCGAAGCTGCCGGCAGAGGATGTGCTCGGGCTCGAAGAACCCGCGGAGACATCGAAAAAAGGTGCCGCCATCGTGAAGGTGGTGGTGCCGCGTCTCGGCCGCATCGCCAATTTCGATGACCTCGACCCGTTGCGGCAGGAGCCGTCCGTCGAACTCGTCATCCTCGAGCCGGGCGAGGCGCTGCCGGGCGACACCGATCTCGTGCTTCTTCCGGGCTCGAAGTCGACGATCGCCGATCTGGCGGCGCTGCGCGAGGCCGGCTGGGATATCGATATCGCCGCGCATGTGCGCCGAGGGGGCCACGTTCTCGGGATCTGCGGAGGGTTTCAGATGCTCGGCCGCCTGATCGCGGACAAGGACGGCATCGAAGGCGCCCCTCAGAATGTGCGTGGTCTCGGGCTTCTCGACGTCACCACGAACCTCACCGCCGACAAGACGACGGTGCCGGTGCGGGGCGTGCATGTGGCCACGGGCGCGGAGTTCTCGGGCTACGAGATCCATGTCGGCGAGACCGTTGGGCCCGGCCGCTCCGAACCGTTCGCAACGCTCGAAGGGCGCCCGGATGGGGCTGTCGCCTATGATGGGCGCGTCATGGGCACCTATGCGCACGGCCTTTTCGGCTCCGACGCTTTCAGAGGGGCTTTCCTCGCCAATCTCGGTGCGACAAGCAGCACGCGCTACGACGAGGGCGTCGAAGAGGTCCTCGACGCCCTGGCGCAGCATCTCGAAGAGCATCTGTCGCTCGACCGGATTTTTGAGATCGCGGCCTCTCGCGGTTTGCACGAGCGCAAGAGCGCCTGAGCTTAATCGGCCGCTGCTTGCTTCTTCGGCAGATCGATGCGGGTCGCCGTTACGCGGCGCTCGTCTCGAATGATGCCATAGATCACGCCAGGATCAGAGTGGTCCCAGGCAATACCCTGGCCGGCGATTTCCGCCGCGGCGGTGGCCACCCAACGCATGATGGAGCCGAATTCGGGAAACTCCATTTTGTAAATCTCTGCCGGATCGTGACCGGAGAGCCAGAGATTGCCGTCAGGGCCAAACGAACCGCCGGAATTGCTCATATCGTCGAACTTTTCTAGAAGCGCGTCGGGCAGGAGCCAGGCTTCGGCCACGCGCCAATCGTCATCGAAGCGCACGAGCTGGGTAGTGTATTTGTTGCCATAGGCATGCTGGCTGCGCTCAAAGACACGGTTGTAATTCGCAAAGGCCCCATACCAGACGCCATCCTTGCGATCGAGCCAGGTGAGCGAACCGCGATCGGTCCCGAGGCTGTGGCTTTCCAAGTGATCGAGCGTGGCGGCGTCGAAGATCTCGATCGAGCTCGTCATCGGCCATTCCGGATAATTGGAATGGGCGACATAGATCTTGCCGTCGACGACGGTGGCGCTGTCGAAATGCTTCACAGCGCCGCCTTTGTCGCGCTCGAAGGCTGCGACGCGCTCGCCCGTATCCTTGGCGTATTTCGCGATGGTGCGGTTATCGACCGCGTAGAAGTACTTGTCGTCGACACCGACCGCCTGATTGGCCTCCGGCACGTCGTAAGAGCGAACCGTTTCGCTTTTGAGTGTCTCAGCGGGTTCGTGCGTGCCTTCTTGTGCCAGACCGGAAGTGGCGAGGACGACCAGAGCGGCGAGGGAGCAAAACGCGATTCGACACATGAGCGTCTCCTAAGAGAATGGAACGCTCTGTCATTGCGATTTTCCGTGTCGACCGTGCTTCACTGCCGTGACGCTTTGACAAGGATGCGCGGCTGCGCTCGTTATCCCCAGATCAGGAGCGCGCTGATGGCCACCAGCGCCAGGCCAAGCAGCCATGTCGCGTCGGCGAGCCTCAATCCGCGGCGGAGATCCTTGAGCGTCGCCTCGCGGCGGCCTTCTGCGTTCAGCCAGGCGCCTTCGACGGCGTCGTTCCCGTATCTTCGTGGTCCCCCGAAAGCGAGGCCAAGCGCCCCGGCGAGTGCCGCCTCGGGCCAGCCGGCATTCGGCGAGCGATGCAGCGGCGCGTCGCGCCGCGCCGCTTTCAGGGCCTGTCTCGGGGAGGCTTCGGCGAACGCCGCGGCAGCCGCGATGAGGAGCGCGGAAAGCCGAGCGGGGACATAATTTGCAAGATCGTCGAGACGCGCCGCGGCATAGCCGAAATCCTCATAGCGCTCGTTCTTATGTCCGATCATGGAATCGGCCGTGTTGAGCGCCTTGTAGGCGAGGAGGCCGGGGAGTCCGCCGACGAGATACCAGAAGGCCGGCGCCACCAGCCCATCAGAAAAGTTCTCCGCCAGCGATTCGAGGGCTGCGCGGTTGACGCCGGCTTCGTCGAGTTGGGTGACGTCGCGGCCGACGATCCAGGAGAGGGCTTTGCGCGCCGGGCCGATGCCGCCCTCTGCCATGGCGTCGCCGACGGCCTGGACATGCTCCAAAAGGCTCTTCTGAGCGAGGAACACAGAGACGAGCAGCGCTTCGACGATCAGGGAGAGAGGAAGTGCTGCAGCGATTCGGTGCAGCACGACACCCGCGAAGACCGCGAGCCCGAGAAGGACGGCGACGGCCAGCATGCCTCGCTTGCGGCGTTCGTCACCGGTTTTTCGTTCATCGTTGAGGCCTTGATCGAGACCCTCGATCAAGCGTCCGATCCAGGCGACCGGATGGCCGATCTTCTTCCACAATTCGTCCGGGTCTCCGACGAGGCGGTCGATCAGAAGGCCGAGGGCAAGAACGACAAGACGGCTCATGACGGCAAAATCTCGTTGAAAGCGACCTCGAGCCGACGAAATTCGCTCTCGTCGCCCGGAAGCCCGAGACGGAGCGAGTCGGGTCGGTCGGTGAAGATGCGGGTCCAAATGCCACGCGCGGCGAGGCCGCGGTGCATCTCGGCCACGCGGTCGTCGCGAATGAGGGCCAGAAGTGGAGACTGGCTTTCGAACTGCAGGCCATGGGCGACGAGGAGCGCCCGGAGTTCTCGTGCCTGAGTGTCGAGGCTGAGGCGCGTCTTTTCCTGCCATTCTCTGTCGGCGAGCGCCTGACGGCCAAGGGTGATGGCCAGCTGTGAGACGGGCCAGTCGCCGAGGCGCTCGCGCAGCGGTGCAATCAGCTGCGCGTGAGCGATGATGAAGCCGAGACGCAGTCCGGGCAGGCCGTAGAATTTCCCGAACGAACGCAGCACGACGAGATTCTGCATCCGGCTCATGAACGGGATCACCGAAGTGCGTTCAGTCAGCGCGTCCTCATAAGCTTCGTCCACCACGACGAGATCAGCGTCCTGCCGGCTCTCTGCGAGCGACAGAATCGTCTCCGGCGACAGAACTCTGCCGTCGGGATTGTTGGGATTGACCAGAATGACGCTCGTTCGCGCCGGGATCTCGCTCGGCGCCCTGATGACAGGGATCTGGTTATCGAAAGCTGTGCGATAGGACGCATACGAAGTGTCGAGAAGAACCGCCTTCCTTATGAGAGAGGGGAGTTGGCGTATGACCGGCTCGATGCCCGCCACGGGCAGAATCTCGGCGTCTTCCGGAACCCGGTAAGTGTCTCTTGCTGCGGCCATCACGGAGTTGAGATCACCCCGGGACGGCAGTCGCTCCAGGGCGACCTCGTCGAGATTGACGCGTTCCCGCCATGGCCATGCACGGGGATTGATTCCCGTCGACAAATCGAGCCAGTCGTCGCGGAAAATGCCGTAGAGTGCCCCCGCCGCTGCCGGGTCGCCGCCGTGATACATTTCGTTTCCCTTTGCCCGCGCGCCTCATAGCGCAACTCAAGGCCCTGCGACGAGGCCTGGGCTCCCCAAAAAGCGGGATGCAGCCCCCCGCAGCATCTTTTTGCCGCGGGAGCTGCTTGTGCTTGTCGGACCGGCAAAGCTTTGCTACGGGAGCGCCTCTGGCCTCGTGGCGGAGTGGTGACGCAGCGGACTGCAAATCCGTATACCCCGGTTCGATTCCGGGCGAGGCCTCCAGAGCCCTCCCATCCTCGCAGAGACGCCTGACACCTCCGAAGATGAGTTCGCGTCCTCCTGTTGAGATGTCCTAGACGGTCTCGAGCTACGATTTGCAGCTCTTTCTGCGGGCTTCTCCATGTTTGCGGGCGGCCTTGCTTGTCGCACCGCTCGACCCCCGCTAGGAAAGACGACGCAACGGTCAGGAACGAGCCATGACAGACAATGAAACCCTGCGTCAGCGGATGGTCGACAATCAGATCCGCACCCGGGACGTCACCGATCGTGAACTCATTCAGGCATTTCTGAATGTGCCCCGCGAGCGCTTCGTGTCCGGAGTGCAGCAGCCTTTCGCCTATTCCGACCTGGACTTGCCGCTCGAATCGCCGGGACGTGTGCTTCTCAGTCCGGCGCTTCTCGGCCGAATCATCCAGGCGATGGAGATCACCCCCAAAGAGGTGGTGCTCGATCTCGGTTGTGGGCGGGGTTACGCCTCGGCGCTCATGGCGCGTCTTGCCGAAGCGGTCGTCGCGGTCGAGCCGGACGAGGAGCTGCGTCACGCGGCGGAGGCCAATATGGTCTCGTTGAAAATCGACAACGTTGCGATCGTCGAAGGGTCTCTGACCGAGGGGTATCCCTCAGAGGGGCCGTACGATGCGATTCTCATCGCGGGGGGAATCGAGGTGATTCCGCCGGCGATTTTCGAGCAACTCAGCGAATATGGCCGTCTTGCCACGATCGAGATGAACGGCGAGGCGGGGCGTGTGATGCTCTATTCGCGCGTCGGTACCCATACCAGTGGCAGACCGGTTCTCGATGCGACTGCACCAGTCATTCCGGGCTTCGAGCGCAAGCGCGAGTTCGTTTTTTGATGCCTTTAACGCCCGATTCCCGGGTGTTGCAGAAGGGCCGCAGCCGATAATAGAAATGCCGGAGGTCGTAGCAAAGGCGACGAGTTTCGTGCATCTGATGTTAAAACCCATATGACCGCGAGCGGCGGTCGCAGCTTCCGGTAGACGTCGTGCTCCTGACCCCATGTAGATACTCCCTGGGCGTTGTTCTCGCCGCTACGCTTCTGGCTTCTCCCGCCGGAGCAGAGAGCATCACCGAGGCGCTCGCCTCAGCCTATTGGAACAACCCGACGATCAATTCTCAGCGTGCCGAAACGCGCGCGGTCGACGAGAATGTGCCGATCGCCAAGGCCGGCAACCGGCCGCAGGTTTCCGCCTACGGCGAAATCGACGGAACCCATAGCGGCGGCTATGCGCATTCTGGTGGCGTCGGAGCTGATTTCAGCCAGAACACCTCGGACCTCGCAGTCGGCGTCCAGGTTCAGCAGAACCTGTTCAACGGATTTCAGACGCGCAACGCGGTGAGCGGCGCGACCTCGAACGTCTATGCCAGTCGCTTTGCCCTGGAAAGCACAGTTCAGGACGTCCTTCTCGATGCAGCCCAAGCCTATATGGATGTGCTGCGTGACGAGGCGCTGTTGCGATTGCGGCGCCAGAATATCGACTTTCTCGATGAGCAGTTGCGAGCCGCGCAAGACCGCTTCGACGTTGGCGAGAATACCCGCACGGACGTGGCGCAGACGCGCGCCGAGTTGAGTCTCGCCCAGTCGAACCTCAGCCTGGCGGAAGCCAATCTCGTCGCCAGCAAGGCGATCTATCGCCAGGTCGTCGGTCACGAGGCCAACAATCTTCAGCTGACGTTCCCGTTCCGGAACAAGCTGCCGAGCTCGCTTCAGCAGGCGCTTTCGCTCAGTCTCGACCGGCATCCGTCCATCATCGCCGCGCAATACGCCATGGATGCGGCCGCCTATGATGCGAAGCGGATCGAGGGCGAGCTTTTGCCGACCGTCAGCGTCACCGGCAATCTGCAGAAAGAGATCGGAGTCGGGCGGCCTGACAACACCGAGACGGCGCAGATCATCGGCCGTGTTTCGATTCCGATCTATCAGGGTGGCTCGGTTTCGGCCCGGGTGCGGCAGGCGAAGGAGCTTCTTGGCCAGCGGCGCATCGAGGTGGATGTGGCGCGCGAGCAGGTGCGTGCCTCGACCGTTGCGGCCTGGGGCACTCTCGAGGCGACCAACGCCTCGATTCTCGCCGCCACGGCGCAGGTCGCCGCTTCGGATATCGCCCTGCAGGGCGTGATCGAGGAGCAGCGGGTCGGTCAGCGCACGCAGCTCGACGTCTTGGACGCCCGCAGCACGCTTCTCGACGCCAACGTCAATCGCGTGGTGAGCCAGCGTGACCGCATCGTGGCGGCTTTCTCGCTGCTTGCTGCCGTGGGCCGGCTCAATGCAGATGCTCTGAACCTCCCGGTGGAGCGCTATCACGCGGAAGCCCATTACGAGGCCGTGAAGGACAAGTGGTTCGGGCTGAGAACGCCGGACGGTCGCTGAGGCGAACGAAACGGCTTCTTTTTGTTTCGGCCGTTCCCCTCGGCTTCAAAAGCGCTGGGGGAGCTCGCGGATAGCGCCATTTGCGCCAATGCCACGTGCTCTTGCGCCTTTTATCGATGCCGGTGCCACGCAGCGCACAGGCGTTCCTTCTTAGGCGCCGCAGCCATTCCGTAGAGTTTGCTCTCTCAGATGATGCACGCATCGCGCGTGCCCGGCCTGGGGATTATGCGTTTAAGCCCCTGGTGATGGGCTTTCTTTAACCTTCAAATGCGCATGTACAACCAAAGCGATTCGATGTGTGGAGGCTGAGGCCTCTGCCCAGGGAGCATTTTATGGCTAATCCGAGCGCGGCACAGGAACCGACCATGGAGGAGATCCTGGCGTCGATCCGCCAGATCATTTCCGAGGACGGCGACAAGTCGGAGGCGCGTGCTTCGAGGTCTCTGCGCGTCGCCATCGAGGATGACGAGGCCGAACCGACGGCGGCTGCCGCCCGGCCTGATGCCGTTCAGCCTGATGCCAGTCAGCCTGATGCTCCTCAGTCTGTCGCCCCTCAACCGCTGGCGCCTCAGCCTGTCGACGAGCCTGCTGTCCCGGCTCCGGAAGCTGTCGCGGAGCCGTCTTCCGCCGCGGACACGGCCGACGACGAGGAGGATGATTTTCCGGATTTCTCCGCCCCGTTTGAGACTGCCGTCGGCGTTGAGGCTCCGTCGCCGGAGCCTGAGCCGGTTGAGGAACCAAAGGCCGCCGAGACGGCGGTGCCGGAGGCCGCGCAGCCTTCCTTTGGCCATCGCGCAGGGCCAGAGACGGTCGAGCCGGCAAGGTCGGCAGCGAAGGAGCCCAGCTCTATGACGACTTATGAAGCGCATGCGCGCGCCGAGGATCGGCTCTTGTCCGATGATGCGGATGAGGCGGTATCCGGTGCCTTCAATTCTTTGGCGCATACCATTCTGTCTCAGAACGCGCGCACCTTGGAGGATCTCGTCTCCGAGATGCTGCGGCCGATGCTGAAAGAATGGCTCGACGACAATCTGCCCCCGCTTGTGGAGCGGCTCGTCAAAGAAGAGATCGAGCGCGTTTCCCGCGGACGTCGCTGATCAAGCCCGTCGCGGCCCTCGGTCGCGGCGACCCCTTTCTTCGCAGCCGTTCAGGCTGCTGATCCAGACCGCTTGTTGACAGGCGGCGGGCGCACCAGTTTAACCGCGGCGGTTTCAGCGCCCGCTTCCGGGCCCATGGTGCGTTTCCCTCATGCTAGAAAAGACCTTCGACGCAAAGAACGTCGAACCCCGTATTTCCCAGAAATGGCTTGATGCCGATGCCTTCCGTGCCGGTGCCGGTGCCGGTGCGGAGCCTGGCGCAGACACGTTCGCAGTCGTCATCCCGCCGCCGAACGTGACCGGCTCCTTGCATATGGGGCACGCACTCAACAACACGCTGCAAGATGTGCTCGTGCGCTACAACCGCATGCAGGGCAGGGACGTCCTGTGGCAGCCCGGCATGGACCATGCCGGCATTGCCACGCAGATGGTCGTCGAGCGGCAGATGATGGAGCGTCAGGAGCCGGGCCGCCGCGATATCGGCCGCGAGGCCTTCGTGGAGAAGGTCTGGACCTGGAAGGCCGAGTCGGGCGGCATGATCCTCAATCAGCTGAAACGCCTCGGGGCTTCCTGCGACTGGTCGCGTGAGCGCTTCACCATGGATGAGGGGCTGTCGGCTGCCGTCATCAAGGTGTTCGTTCAGCTCTACAAGGAAGGGCTGATTTACAAGGACAAGCGGCTCGTCAATTGGGATCCGAAGCTCCTGACGGCGATCTCCGACCTCGAAGTGCAACAGGTCGAGATGAAGGGGCATCTGTGGCACTTCAAATACCCGATCGAGGGAGAGGAAGGCCGATACATCACCGTCGCCACCACCCGGCCCGAGACCATGCTGGGCGATACGGGCGTGGCCGTGCATCCGGAAGACGAGCGCTACCGCGATCTCATCGGCAAGCATGTGATCCTGCCGCTCGTCGGCCGCCGTATTCCGATCGTCGCGGATGAGTATGCCGATCCCGAAGCCGGCTCGGGCGCTGTGAAGATCACCCCGGCCCACGACTTCAACGACTTTGAGGTCGGGCGACGGAATGATCTCGCCATGGTCAACGTCATGGACGTGGAGGCCAATCTCGTCCTCGAAGGCAACGAAGATTTTCTGTGCGACGTGCCGGAGAGTGCGGAACTTGCCGAAACCGTCGCGGCCCTTCATGGGCAAGACCGCTTCACGGCGCGCGACAAGGTCGTCGCGATGATGGATGAGCGAGGTCTTCTGGAGAAGATCGAAGAGCACGTCCATGTCGTGCCGCACGGTGATCGCGGCGGCGTGCCGATCGAGCCGTTCCTGACGGACCAGTGGTACGTGGACGCCGTCACCTTGGCGAAGCCTGCGATCGCTTCCGTTCGCGAGGGGCGCACGACCTTCGTCCCGAAGAATTGGGAAAAGACCTATTTCGAGTGGATGGAGAACATCCAGCCCTGGTGCATTTCGCGCCAGCTGTGGTGGGGACATCGGATTCCGGCCTGGTACGGGCCGGATGGCGAGGTCTTTGTGGAGGCCTCCGAGGAAGAGGCGGAAGCCGCCGCTTACCGCCATTACGGCAGCCGGGTGAAACTCGACCGCGACGAGGATGTGCTCGACACCTGGTTCTCCTCGGCGCTCTGGCCGTTCTCCACGCTCGGCTGGCCCGACGAGACGGCGGAGCTCGCCCGTTATTATCCCACGAACGTGCTCGTGACGGGCTTCGACATCATCTTCTTCTGGGTCGCCCGGATGATGATGTTCGGACTGCATTTCATGAAGCAGGAGCCCTTTGCGGACGTCTACATCCACGCCCTCGTGCGCGACGAGCACGGCGCGAAGATGTCGAAGTCGAAAGGCAACGTCATCGATCCGCTGGAACTCATCGAGGAGTTTGGCGCGGATGCGCTGCGGTTCACGCTGGCCGCCATGGCGGCGCAGGGACGCGACATTAAGCTGTCTCCGCAACGTGTTGCAGGATATCGCAATTTCGGAACGAAGCTGTGGAATGCCGCGCGCTTCTGTCAGATGAAGGGCTGCGGGCTGGATGCGAGTTTCGATCCGGCCGAGGCGAAACTGCCGGTCAATCGCTGGATTCTGACGGAGGCTGCCCGCACGGTCGCCGCAGTCACCGAAGGCATCACGGCGTACCGCTTCAACGAGGCGGCCGATGCCATCTATCACTTCGTGTGGGATACGTTCTGCGATTGGTATTTGGAGCTCATCAAGCCGGTGCTCGATGGAGACGACGAAGCGGCCGCGGTCGAGACGCGGGCGGTTGCCGGCCGGGCTCTCGTCGATATCCTGAAGCTTCTGCATCCCTTCAGCCCGTTCATCACCGAGGCGCTTTGGGATGAACTCGGCGGAGAGGAGGCCGGGCTTCTGGCACTCGCGTCCTGGCCGGAAAGTGCGTTTGGCGACGAGGCTTCAGCGGACGACATCAACTGGCTGGTTCTGCTCGTCTCGTCGATCCGATCGGTTCGTGCGGAGATGAACGTGCCGGCCGGTGCCCGTACGCCGCTCGTGGTCTGCGCAGCCTCCGAGCTGACGCAGGAGCGGCTTGCCCGCCATCAAGCGGCGATCGAACGGCTCGCGCGGGTGGACGCCATCTCGACCGCCCCGGATGTGCCGAAGAACGCGGCACAGTTTCTCGTGGGCGAGGCGACCTGTGCCTTGCCGCTTGAGGGCGTGATCGACTTCGATGCCGAACGCTCGCGCCTTGAGAAAGAGATCGGCAAGGTCGACGGCGAGATCTCACGCCTCGACAAAAAGCTCAGCAACGAGAAATTCGTGGCCCGGGCGCCTGAAGAGGTCGTTGCGGCAGAACGTGAGAAACGCGCGGAATACGTCGCCGATCGCGAACGTTTGGCCGCCGCGCTCGGACGGCTGAGCGATACGCACTGACCGGAGCATTTGACGGGGCCATCGCTACGGCCCCGTCGCGCGCCTATTCCTACGCATGGGGCTTCGGCCGAAGCGTCGCCTTACATTCGTCGCGTTTTGTCGTGCGAAACGGCTCCGTGCGGGGAGTCGCTGTGGCCATTGCGCAACAGCCGCTTAGCGCGAGAAGCTCACCCCCTTAGACCCATTAACAAGCGCCACGTTTCAGTCATAAACGAAGCGCAGGCGGAGCTTTATGGCGAAGGCTCCACCTGGGGCAAGAGTTCATGGGGCTTAGGGGCATGGACGCGAAAAGTTTTGATAAGTCACGTCTGCCAAGCCGCCATGTGACGGAGGGGCCGTCGCGTGCGCCGCATCGCTCCTATTACTATGCGATGGGTCTCGGGACTGAGGAAATCCATCAGCCGTTCGTGGGTGTGGCGACCTGCTGGAACGAGGCCGCGCCGTGCAACATTGCGCTGTCGCGACAGGCGCAGGTCGTCAAGAAGGGCGTTGCAGCGGCCAAAGGTACGCCGCGCGAATTCACCACCATTACCGTGACCGATGGGATCGCCATGGGTCACGCCGGGATGAAGGCCTCGCTCGCGTCACGCGAGGTGATCGCCGATTCCGTCGAGCTGACCATGCGGGGCCATTGCTACGACGCTCTGATCGGTCTTGCCGGCTGCGACAAATCCCTGCCCGGAATGATGATGGCGATGGTGCGCCTCAACGTGCCGTCGATCTTCATATATGGCGGGACGATCCTTCCCGGCAGTTTTCGCGGCAAGGAGGTCACCGTCCTCGACGTCTTCGAAGGCGTCGGGAAGCATCTGAGCGGCGAATTCACCGACGAAGATCTCGCCGAGTTGGAAGCGGTTGCCTGTCCTTCAGCCGGCGCCTGCGGGGCACAGTTCACGGCCAACACCATGGCGACGGTTTCCGAGGCGATCGGGCTCGCTCTGCCTTATTCGGCCGGCGCGCCGGCGCCCTATGAGTTCCGTGACCGTTTCTGCTATGCGGCCGGCGAGCAGATCATGGAGCTTCTCGCGCAGCAGATCCGTCCGCGAGATATCGTGACGCGCAAGGCGTTGGAGAACGCCGCAACGGTGGTCGCAGCCTCGGGTGGATCCACAAATGCTGGGCTGCATCTGCCGGCGATCGCGCATGAATGCGGCATCGACTTCGATCTCTTCGAAGTTGCGAAAATTTTTAAACGTACGCCCTACATTGCCGACCTCAAGCCAGGCGGAAAGTATATCGCCAAGGATATGTTCGAGGCAGGCGGCATCCCGTTGTTGATGAAAACCCTTCTCGATAACGGATTCTTGCACGGCGACTGCATGACAGTCACCGGCCGCACAATTGCCGAAAATCTGGAACATGTTCAGTGGAACGATGAGCAGGACGTGGTTCATCCCGCGAACAAACCGATCAGCCCGACAGGCGGCGTGGTCGGTCTTTCCGGAAATCTCGCCCCTGATGGCGCGATCGTGAAAGTCGCGGGCATGACCAATCTGCGCTTCAAAGGTCCGGCGCGCTGCTTCGATACGGAAGAGGAATGCTTTGAGGCCGTGCGGAGCCGTCAGTACCAGGAGGGAGACGTTCTGGTGATCCGCTATGAAGGCCCGAAAGGTGGGCCTGGCATGCGCGAAATGTTGTCCACGACCTCCGCTCTCTATGGGCAGGGAATGGGCAGCAAAGTGGCGTTGATCACGGATGGACGCTTCTCCGGCGCGACGCGCGGGTTCTGCATCGGCCATGTCGGGCCGGAAGCGGCCGTGGGCGGACCGATCGCTCTCCTTCAGGATGGCGACATCATCGAGATCGATGCTGAGGCCGGGACGATCTCGGTCGAGCTCGACGACACGGAATTGGATCGTCGGCGTCAAAGATGGACGCCGCGTGAGACGGATTATCGCTCCGGCGCTTTGTGGAAATACGCGCAGACCGTCGGAGCGGCGCGAAAAGGTGCCGTGACGCATCCGGGCGGCGCGGCGGAAACGGTGTGCTATGCGGATCAGTAGTGTTCTGCCGGTCGCGTGTCTGGCGGTGGCGATGGCGACGCCTGCCTTCGCCTTCGATCCCGATACGTCGGCCCGCGAGGCGTTTCGTGAAGGATATATCGCCTACAAACAGGGCCACACGGCCGAGGCTCTGGAAGCGCTGTCCTATGCCGCGGACAAGGGTCACACCGCCGCGTTGTGGAAGCTCGGGCGCATCTATGCCACCGGCGACGGTGTCAGCGAGGATGACGCGCACGCCTTTCGGATCTTCGCCAAGATCGCCAACGACTATGCCGACGGCAACCCGCGTGGCTCGGATGCACGCTTTGTCTCCGATGCCTTCGTCGCGCTCGCGGGCTATTTTCGTGACGGGATCGCGGGAACGGTCGTCGCCGACGAGGGGAAGGCCCGGCGTTTTTATTCCTATGCCGCGTCCTACTTCGCCGATCCGGAGGCGCAGTTTCAGCTCGGCATGATGTATCTGAACGGCCGCGGCGGCGAGAAGAACGATCGCCAGGCGGCGCGCTGGCTGAAACTCGCGGCCGATAAAGGCCATGCGCAGGCCCAGGCGGAATTTGGGCGGCTCCTGTTCGACGGCATCGGCATCCGGCGCAATGCGGTGAAAGGCCTGATGTGGCTCTCAATCGCGCGCAATTCCTACCGTGGCGACGACGCCATCCAATCGCTCCATGAAGAGGCCTTTGCGGCTGCGAGCGAGAACGATCGCCGCACGGCTATGGCTCTGGCGGAGGATTACCTCGCCAAGAGCAAGACGAAATAGCTTTCGTCTCTCCTCCGCCTGCGGCCTCCATCTCCTGGCAATCGCTTATCGACGAAGGCTGCCGCCATGCGGGGGATCGCTGTCGTCCAAGCCGTCTCGTGTAACCAGCCTTCTTCGCCGTCTCGTGCAACCGGCGTTCTTCAGACCGAACCATCCGGGCCGGCATTGCTGCGCGATCCTAATTCCTTCCTCTGAGTTTCCGCTTTTTGCCATTGGCTTCCGCCCGGCGATCGGGCATGACTTCGTCATGCGCTTTATGAGGCACGTGCTCGGTGACAGATTCGTCGGTGGCCTGGTCGCCATCGTCGTCGCCTATATGCTTCTTTTGCAGGGCGTTTCAGGTGCTTATGCCATCGGCTTCATGGCCGGGGGCAACTCGACCGCCCTGTGCAATCCGCTCGCATCGCCTGACCACAAGGGGGAAGGCAAGAACCACGACAACGGGGCATGCCCCTGTTGTTCTGCGCTCTGTCATTCCTCAAGCCTCATGCTGCCCGCGGTGCCGCAAGATGGCGCTATTCTCCTTGCGGGTTACGGGCCATTTCTTGTGGTTGGCCGCGACGTTAGGGGCGGGGCCTCGCATCCGTCCGAGCTGCGTCTTGCAGCCGAGGCCCGAGCGCCACCCATTCTCTCCAGCTGACGCCTTTCCCCGTCCGGCCTCTGCCGGTGGTTCTCTTTATGCGCAGATGGAGAAATCGATGCGCCTTGTTGCACACCTCATTGCGGCTGCTCTCGTTTTTGCCGCCACACCCGCTCTCGCTCACGGATACAAGCTCGGCAATCTCGAGATCGGGCATCCCTGGACACGCGCGACGCCGCCTTCGGCCACCGCCGGCGGTGGGTTTTTGAAGATCACGAATACCGGCGATGAGGACGACCGTCTCGTCTCCGCGTCATCGCCGATTTCCAGTCGGGTGGAACTTCACACCATGGATATGTCGGGTGGCGTGATGAAGATGCGCCAGCTCGAAGATGGCATCCCGGTTCTGGCCGGAGCGACGGTCGAACTGAAGCCCGGCAGCCTGCATGTCATGTTCATCGATCTGACAGCTCCCATCGAAGAAGGGGCGAACGTGCCGGTCACGCTCACTTTCGAGAAGGCTGGCTCGGTCGACGTGGAAATGCCCGCTTCGGCCGTGGGGGCTCCTGGCCCGAACGGCGATGCGATGAAGATGGACGGGCACACGATGGATAGGCCGGAAAACAGCAAAGCTCAGTGATGTCGATGCGCAAAATTTGGCTGCTCGTTGCAGGAGCGGTAGCGATTCTCGCAGTCTCGGCGGTCTTCGCCGTTCTGCTGACGCCTCCTGAACGGTTGCAGCAAAGCGTTGGGGTGGCCGCCATTGGCGGCCCCTTCACGCTCGTCGATGAGGACGGCAGGACCGTCAGTGAGGAGGATTTCCGCGGCAAGCCGACGGTGATCTATTTCGGTTTCACCTTCTGCCCCGATGTCTGCCCGACGACGCTTTACGAGCTCTCGGGTCTGATCCAGCGGCTGGGGGACGATGCCGAGAAGCTCAATTTCCTCTTCGTCTCGGTCGACTGGGAGCGCGATGGGCCGGAGAAGATGAAGGATTACGTCTCCGCCTTCGATCCGCATATCCGCGGGCTCTCCGGCAACGAAGCGCAGATCGAGGAAATCGCGAAGGCCTATAAGATCTATTACAAGAAGGTCCCGACCGATGATGGCGACTACACGATCGATCACACGGCGTCCGTCTATCTGATGGATCAGGACGGAAAATTCGTTGGAACCCTCAATTACGGTGAGGACAGCGATTCGATGTTCGCGAAGCTGAAGCGGCTTGCCGGGAACGCCTGACTTTTACATCGGCGTCAGCTGAGTGCGACCCACACCGGGACGTGATCTGAGGGCTTTTCCCAGGCACGCACATGCTTGTCGATGCCTACGCCCGCGAGGCGATCGGCCGCTTCTGGCGACAAGAGAAGATGGTCGATGCGGATGCCGTTGTTCTTCTGCCAGGCGCCGGCCTGGTAGTCCCAGAAGGTGTAGATGTCGCCCGCATCGGTCACCGCACGCAGGGCGTCGGTCAGGCCCCGTGCGGTGAGCTTCCTGTAGGCATTGCGCGTTTCGGGCTGGAAGAGGGCATCGTCCGTCCACCTTTCCGGGTGACGGGCGTCGATCGGCTCCGGGATGATGTTGAAATCGCCGGCCAGAACGAAGGGCTCTTCGAGCGCCAGCCGCTCGTCCACCCAAGTCTCCAGGCGTTCCATCCAGGCGAGCTTGTAGGAGAATTTCTCCGTCCCGATCGGATTGCCATTCGGCATGTAGGCCGAGACCACCCGGACGATGCCGTCGTGGTCGTCCGGCACGATCGCCTCCAGGAAGCGGGCTTGGACGTCGTCCTCGTCGCCGGAAAGGCGCGGCGTCACGTCTTCCAGCGGTCGCTTCGACAGGATCGCGACGCCGTTGAAGCCTTTCTGGCCATGCGTGGCGACATTGTAGCCGAGCGCCTCGATCGGTTCGCGCGGGAATGCTTCGTCGACCGATTTGATTTCCTGCAGGCAGACGACGTCGGGGCTCGCTTCTCCGAGCCAGGTGACGAGGCCATCAAGACGCGCTTTCACGCCGTTGATGTTCCAGGTGGCAATCTTCAACGGCCTGTCCGATCTCTGCGCGCCTTTGTCGGTCAGCGCGTTCTGTGTGTCAGATTGAGAAGCTGGTGCCGCAGCCGCACGAGGCGGTGGCATGCGGGTTTTTGATCTGGAAGGACTGACCCATCAAATCGTCGACGAAGTCGATCACAGCGCCCTCCATGAAGGGAAGCGACATGGAATCGATCAGCACCGTCGCCCCGTCGCGCGCGAGCACGAGATCGTCGTCGTCATGCGGGTCCTGGACGAGATCGTAACGGTACTGAAAGCCGGAACAGCCGCCGCCTTCGACGGAAATCCGCAGGGCCGTCTCCTCAGGCTCGCCGGAGAGAATTTTGGCGATGCGCTTTGCCGCACGATCCGTCAAAACAACCGCCGTCTCCGGGGCTTGTTCGGTCGTGGGGGCGCTGATCGTCGAGGCCTCGGTCATGGTGGCCACCTTGCTCATCTCAATGCATCGTAGCTAAGAAGCACCGCCCCGCAAGTCAATCGTAGCCAGATCATGAGTGCGAGCCTTCCTCGTCATCTCCTCAAGCACGGCGCCCGCTGGAGAGCGCCCTACGCCACAGGCCCGGAAGAGGGAGGTGCCCGTGTGCATGAGGAGACGGAGGATCCTCTGCGTTCGCCGTTCCAGCGTGACCGGGACCGGATCGTGCATTGCACCGCGTTCCGGAGACTGAAGCACAAGACGCAGGTCTTCATCCGGCCGGAAGGCGATCATTTCCGAACGCGGCTGACGCATTCCCTGGAGGTTGCGCAGGTTGCGCGCTCGATTGCGCGTCCCTTGGGTCTCGACGAAGATTTGACGGAGGCGATCGCGCTTGCGCACGATCTTGGGCACACGCCGTTCGGCCATGCCGGCGAACGGGCTTTGAGTGCCGCTCTCGGCGAATATGGCGGCTTTGATCATAACGTTCAGAGCCTGCGCGTCGTTACGCGGCTGGAGCGGCGCTATGCGCGCTATGACGGTCTCAATCTGTCGCGCGCCTCTTTGGAAGGCCTCGTCAAACACAACGGGCCGCTGAAAGGAAAGGCGTCGGCTCTCTCTCCGGTGGTGATGGAGCTCAATGAGGCGCTCGACCTCGATTTGGAAAATTATGCAGGCGCGGAAGCCCAGATCGCTGCGATTTCCGACGACATCGCCTATGATGCGCACGACATCGACGACGGGTTGCGCTCCGGCCTGCTGCATCCCGAAGACCTTGTCGAGGTCCCGCTGACGGCGCGCATCATCGGCGAACTCGATCGAACCTTTCCCGCGCTGGAGCGCTCGCGTTTTGCGGCCGAGCTCACGCGGCGGTTGATCACCGTGATGATCACCGATGTGCTTGTCGAGACGGCCAGACGGCTTGAGGGTGCGGCGTCGGTGCGCGCGGTCACCCATGCCGGCGAGCCGACGGTCGGTTTCTCGGCGAATCTGGCGCGCGAGGAGAAGGATCTGAAAGGCTTTCTTTTTTCACGGCTTTATCGCCATGAGAGTGTCATGCGGGCGGCCCATGCCGGTGAGGCGATCGTCACGGATCTGTTCAAGCGCCTGCATTCGGAGCCTAAGCTCTTGCCGGACGTGTGGCAGGCCGAGCTCGATATGAGCGATGAACGGAGGCGGGCCCGCCGTGCGGCCGATTATATCGCCGGGATGAGCGACGGCTTTGCGGTTGCCGAGCATCGGCGCCTGTTTGACCGCACCCCCGATCTCGGCTAGGGGCCAAGCCTATCAACGGTATGCCGCGTAGACGGCAACGGATATTCCAGCATGAACCTTTTTGATGATTTTGCGGAGCGGGTCCGGGCCGCTATCGCTCGGGTCGTAACGGAAAGCGAGATCGCGCCGGAGCTTCTTGCGCGCGTGGTGGTCGAGCCGCCGCGCGATGCCGCGCACGGCGACCTTGCCACCAACGCTGCGCTGGTGCTCGCGAAACCTTTGGCGATGAAGCCGCGCGATTTGGCGACCAGGCTCGGTGCCGAGCTCTCGCGCCACGACGATGTGGACGCGGTGGAGATCGCCGGCCCTGGCTTCCTCAATTTGCGTTTGGCCCAATCCTTCTGGGCGCGGGAACTCGCGGCCATCCTGAAAGCCGGCGACCGCTATGGCTACGTGCCGGCGGGGCAGGGTGCGGCCGTCAACATCGAATACGTCTCGGCCAACCCCACCGGACCGTTGCATGTCGGCCATTGCCGCGGCGCCGTCGTCGGTGATGCGATCGCAAACCTTCTGGCGGCCTCCGGTCAGGCGGTGACGCGGGAATATTACATCAACGATGCCGGCTCGCAGGTCGATCAGCTCGCGCGCTCCGTCCATCTGCGCTACCGCGAAGCGCTTGGCGAGACGGTCGGCGAGATCCCGAAGGGGCTCTATCCGGGCGATTATCTCGTTCCCGTCGGGAAAGCGCTTGCCGAGAAATATGGTGACGCGCTCAAGGACCAGGATGAAGCCGATTGGCTGCCTCTGGTGCGCGACTTTGCGATCGCTGCGATGATGGAGAATATCCGCAACGATCTCGCCAGCCTCAATATCCGTCACGACGTGTTCTTCTCCGAGCGTTCGCTGATCGGGAACGGCCGTGACCGGGTGGCGGAACTCATCGCGTGGCTTGAAGAGCGCGATCTCGTCTACTGGGGAACTCTGCCTCCGCCCAAGGGGCAGGAGAACGAGGACGAAGACTGGGACGAGCGCGAGCAGCTTCTCTTTCGGGCGACGTCGTTCGGTGACGATGTCGACCGGCCGCTGAAGAAAGCGGACGGGAGCTATACCTACTTCGCCTCCGACATCGCCTATCACTTCGACAAGTTCGAGCGCGGCTTCGCTCATATGATCGATGTCTGGGGTGCCGATCACGGCGGCTACGTCAAGCGTATGACGGCCGCGGTTAAAGCCATTTCTGAAGGCAAGGGCGAGCTCGAAGTGCAGCTGTCACAGCTCGTTCGGCTCTTCCGGGCAGGGGAGCCCGTCAGAATGTCGAAGCGGGCGGGCGATCTCGTGACGCTCGCCGACGTTGTCGACGAGGTGGGCCGCGACGCGGTTCGCTTCATGATGCTGACCCGCAAGGCGGATGCACCGCTCGACTTCGATTTTCAGACAGTGACCGAGCAGTCGAAGGACAATCCGGTTTTCTACGTGCAGTATGCGCATGCGCGCACGGCCTCCGTGCGGCGGCAATTTGCGCAGGAAATGCCGGAGGTTGACGAGACGCCTGCAGAGCTCGCCTCAGCCGAGCGGCTCATCCGGCTCGAAGACGCTGGCGAGCTCCAGCTCATCAAGCAGCTCTGCGACTGGCCGCGTATCGTGCAGCTTGCCGCCCAGAGCAGAGAGCCGCATCGGATTGCGTATTATCTCTACGATCTAGCGAATTCCTTTCACGTTCACTGGAACAGAGGCAAGGAGTCGCCGCAATTACGCTTCATTAAGCCTGATGATATAGAGATATCCAAAGCGAGGCTTGGCTTGGTGGATGCTGTTGGCATGGTGATCCGAGCGGGCTTGTCGGTGCTCGGGGTCGAGGCGCCCAAGGAGATGCGCTGAGTCTCAGGAGCGCCCGGCGTTACCGGAACAACGCGTAAGGTTTCCCGATGGCGGATGAACGTCCGAAAACCTCCTACTTGCATCATGGCCCCGGCGGCGGACCTGCCGGCCCCGAGGAGGAGGATCCGCTCGTCGAGCTGGCGCGTATCGTCAGCGAAGACAGCTCATATTATCGTCCGTCGCCACGTGCCGAGGCTGCCCCCACAAGGCGGGAGCCCGACGTGGACGCGTTCTCGTCCGAGCTCGAAGCCGAGCTGATGCGCGAGTTCGAGCAGTCGAACCGTGCGCGCCAGCCCGAAACCTACACGCCTGAGCCCTACACACCCAAGACCTACACGCGCGCGGAACCCCGGTTCGTGCCCGAGCCCCCGCAAGAGCCGGAAGAGCCGGCGCATTGGCAGAGCCACGAGCCGCGTGCCGAGCACCCTCTTGCATCTCTGGTGACACGGTTTCCGAGCGGTCCTGCCGCGGAGGAATTTGACGAGCGATCTGCCTCCGAGGATCGTTATCCGGCCTCTGAGCCATATGGCGCTTATGAGAATTCGCGTCAGTCTCCCGGTTATGAAGAGCCGCCGCAGGAGCCTTATGACGCTCCGGAAGGTACGTACGCCCAATCCCATCATGATGCGGCTCGAGATTTTGCGCATTGGATGGAGCATGAACTCCCGGGCGAACTCGCGGCCCAGTCCGAGAGGGAAGAGCCGTCATGGTCGGAACCGCAGCGCGGCGGTGCCGATTATGGGCAATCGGATTATGGGGAACCGGAGCGGGCCGATCCTGTCGAAGATGAGCGTGTCTCGCAGGCGCGCGAGCCGCGCGCTCCCTATGTCCCCCACGTTCAGGCCGGATCCCCGCGCGCGGAGCGCGACTGGCCCGCAAGCGATGATCTCGCCGACACACCCGAGCCGAGCCACGAAGAGTTTCCGTTCCTTGTCGACAGTGACCCGCTCGTCAGTCGTGCAGACGGCGATCCCGATGGTCAGATCCGTATGGACGACGATGGGGATGGACGCAAAGGACGCCGCAAAGGCCTGATGGCGCTTGCGGCCGTGTTGGGTGTCGTCGTTGTCGGCGGCGGCGTCATTGCCATGCTCGGCGGAGGTGACGGCGATTCAGATGAGTCCGTTCCTGTCATCACCGCCGATGGCGGCGACGTGAAAGTGGCCGTCGAAAGCCCGGGCGACAACAAAGACGACGAGGTTGGCCAGGCCGTGTTCGACCGCGTCTCTGGCCGCAATCCCGAGACCGACGAAAAGCTCGTCGACCGGAACGAAGAGCCGCGGGAAATCGCTCGCATCGTGTTGCCGAACGCGCAAGAGGGCGAGGCCGCCGATGATGGGGCTGCCGTGGCAGACGACGAGGGCAAGATCTCCGCGCGGATTTCGGACGATACGGCTCAGCCGCAGGTCGGGCCACAGGTCACACCGATTGGGCCGAAGAAGGTTCGCACTTTGACGGTCCGCCCGGATGGCACGATCGTGGAAAACGCTCCCGACAGTCAGGCCGCTGCCCCTCAGGAGCCGACGGAACTCGCCGGGCCTGCGCCAGCGACAGATCCGAAGCCCGTCCAGGTGCAGAGCGTGCGCGTGCAGCCGGAAGACGGTGGTATGCCTGCTGACGACAGTGGAAGTAACGCACAAGCGAGCGCGGAGCCGAACGGGCTCGGCCAAACACCGACCGCCGCCGAAACGCCGAGCTTCGACATCGCGAACCTGCCGCAGGCGCGACCGACTGTGCCGGATCTCGTCGCACCGTCTCCGAGTTCGGCGCAGACCGCGCCGCAGCCGGCGGCACCGGCTTCTTCCTTGACCGCGTCGGCGCCGACGTCGAATGCGTCAGAGCCGCAGGTCGCCTCCACGGCACCGGTCGGATGGGCGGTTCAGGTCAGCTCCCAGCGTTCAGAGGAGCAGGCCCGATCGTCCTACAGCAATCTGCAGCGTCGTTTCCCGCAGCTTCTCGGAGGCCAGGAGGCCATGATCCTTCAGGCCGATCTCGGCGACAAAGGCATCTATTACCGTGTCCGCGTCGGTCCGATGGCTTCGCGTGAGGCGGCGATCTCGTTGTGCGAGAATCTGCAGAGCGCCGGCGGCAGTTGCTTCGTAACGCAGTAGAACTCCACGCAGGATATCGATCTGAATGATGGCGAAGGCCTTCGCTTGCGGCCTCGCCGGGCTCACGCTCGGCGAGGAAGAACGCGCTTTCTTGCGCGATGAAAAACCCTGGGGCGTGATTCTCTTTGCCCGCAACATCCAAGATGCCGGCCAGATCCGGCGCCTGACCGACAGTGTCCGCGAAACGCTCGATCGTCCCGACGTTCCGATCCTGGTCGACCAGGAAGGCGGCCGCGTCCAACGTATTCGTCCGCCGGTGGTGCGCTCCTATCCCCCGGCGAAGCGTTTCGGGGACATCTACAAGGCCGATCCGATTTCCGGCATCGAGGCGGCACAGCTTGCCGCGAAGCTGATGGCGCTCGACCTCGTCGAACTCGGCATCAACGTGGATTGCCTGCCGGTTCTCGATGTGCCGGGGCCGGGCAGCCACGATATCATCGGCGATCGCGCCTACGGCGACACGGTCGAAATGGTGGTGACGCTCGGCGGTGCCGTCATGACCGGGCTGAGGGCCGGTGGCGTGACGCCGGTGATCAAGCATCTGCCCGGGCATGGTCGCGCGGCTTGCGACAGCCATGAGGAGCTTCCCGTCGTCGATGCGGATCTGGTGGAACTCGAGGCCGTCGATTTCGCGCCGTTTCGGATGTTGGCCACGCGCGCATCCCTCGGTATCGTGGCGCATGTCGTCTATTCCGCAGTGGACGACGCCCAGCCGGCCACGCATTCCGCTCCAATCATCGCTAACATCATCCGTGAGCGAATCGGTTTTGGTGGTCTGCTGATGACGGACGACATCTCTATGAAAGCTCTGAGCGGCAGTCCGGCCGAACGCTCCAGGCGTGCGATTGCGGCCGGCTGCGATATCGTCCTTCACTGCAATGGCGAGATGGAAGAGATGCGCGACGTGGCGACGGCTGTTCCGGAGCTTTCCGGCGATGCGCTTGAGCGTGCCGAGACGTCCCTTGTTGCAAGTGTTGCCGACGAGGTCGGAGACCGGGCGTTCTTGCACGAGCGGTTGTCGCAGTTGCTGGGATCAGACAGGGTTCTTGGATGAGTGCTGCGGCGGATGCTTTCGAGGAAGATACGCCCGTCGACGACGCCGACGTGCTGCTGGTCGACGTCGACGGTTTCGAAGGCCCGCTCGACCTGCTTCTTGCTCTCGCCCGCAGTCAGAAAGTCGATCTGACAAAGATTTCCGTGCTGGCTTTGGCCGAGCAGTATCTCGTTTTCATCGATCACGCACGGAAGCTGCATCTCCAGATCGCCGCCGACTACCTCGTGATGGCTGCGTGGCTTGCCTATCTCAAGTCGCGGCTCCTTCTGCCCGATCCCGAACCGATGGAAGAACCGTCTGGCGAGGAAATGGCGGCGCGGCTCGCTTTCCGCTTGAAGCGCCTCCAGGCCATGCGCGAAGCGGCCGAGAGGCTGTCGGACCGGGACAAGCTCGGGTCCGGCTTCTTCGAACGCGGTATGCCGGAAGCCATTGCGAGCGACCGAACGATGCGGTGGGGGGCGGAGCTTTACGATCTCTTGCAGTCTTATTCGGCTTTGCGCGCGCGCCAGTTTGCGAGCTTCGTGAAGGTGAAGAAGCGCAAAGTCATCGGTCTGCAGGAAGCGCGCGATCGCCTCATGCGCCTGATCGGCGAAGATGCGACCTGGATGCCGATGGACACCTATTTGACCGAGTTTCTGGCCAAGCCGGAACTGCGGGCGACAGCCCGGGCGAGTGCGCTCTCGGCTAGTCTCGAGCTGGTGCGGGAGGGCAAGCTGGAACTGACGCAGTCCTCCAATTTTGCACCTCTCTACGTGCGGCGGAGGTCTGCTTCGCTGGAGGCGAAGCGTGCCTGATCTTTTCGCCAGCGGCAGCAATGTCACCAGCCTGTCGCCGGAGGACCGCCGGCTGCATTTGCGGATGCTCGAAGCGATGTTGTTCGCCTCGGCGAAGCCCATGAGCGAGGCGGAACTGGCCGCCAAGATGCCCGAGGGCGTGACGGTCGACGTGCTCCTGCACGAATTGCAGACTGCTTATGCGAGCCGGGGCGTGAATCTGAGGCGCATCGGCGATAGCTGGGCATTCCGTACTGCGAGCGATCTCGGCTTTCTGTTGCAGGAGCACAAGGTCGAGGAGCGCAAGCTCTCTCGGGCCGCGATGGAGACGCTCGCCATCATCGCCTACCACCAGCCGGTCACGCGCGCGGAGATCGAAGAGGTGAGGGGCGTTTCGACCTCCAAGGGTACGCTGGATGTCCTTCTGGAAACAGGTTGGGTGCGGCCGCGGGGGCGTCGGCGTTCGCCTGGGCGCCCGCTGACATTCGGGACGACGAACGAATTTCTCGATCATTTCGGACTTGCAGCAATCGGCGATCTGCCTGGTCTCCTCGACCTGAAGGCGGCGGGCCTTCTGAACGCCAACATTCCTCCGGGCTTCGAAGCGCCTCCTGCCTTTGGGAGCGAGGCGCTGCGGGACGATGAAGAGCCTTTGGAGGGCGACTGAGGAATTGATTGGGCGCCCCAACGACTCGTGGGAATCGGCGTATTTTTTGCCCTTGCCGATCTGCGGCAAAACGCCGGCTGTTCCAGCCTCAATCTCACCGCTCTTGTGGATGAGCGTCGTTTGCCGAGGCGGACCCTGCGGAAGGTTTCGTCCCTTTCGGACTGCGCAGAATTCGATGTGGCTTTGAAGGATCGGGCCACTTATATCACTCCGAGACTTTGTGGAGGAAACGCTGGTCCAGCGGATCTCAATGTCGGCCGTAGCTTCGTGATGCGGCAGGGGATCGGAGAAGAGGGCGAGTTGATGCGAATCCGACGATTTGCAATAGTCCCGCGACCGGCCGTGGCGAGTTTTGAAAGGTTTATCCTATGTCGATAGGCTTCTGGCAGATCGTTATCATCGCGATCATCATCGTGCTCCTGTTCGGGCGCGGAAAGATCTCTGACCTGATGGGTGATGTCGCCAAAGGCATCAAGAGCTTCAAGACGGGCCTGCAGGACGACGACGACGACACCACGTCGACGAACCAGTCCCGGACCATCGAGCACAACGACCCCGCCAGCGTGGAACCGGCGGAAAAGAAGAACAAGGTCGGCTAACGGCATCGGCCACGGCGAACCCAGCACAATCTATGTTTGAGCTCGGCCATGTTTGATATCGGCTGGACTGAACTGGTGGTGATCGCCGGTGTGGCGATTATCGTCGTCGGGCCGAAAGATCTGCCTGGAATGCTGCGCACGTTCGGCAAGACGATGGGCCAAGTCCGTCGTACCGCGAACGATTTCAAGCGTCAGCTCGACGATGCTCTGAAAGAGGCTGAGCGGCAGGCCGGGCTGGACGAAACCCGGCAGTCGCTGCAATCGATTTCGAAGATGGACCCGCTCGCTGGCGTCAAGAAAGACGTCGAAGCCGCCGCCAATCGGAGCGGCCAGAAGTCGGCGGCAGAGCCGGTACCATCCGCTCTCGCGCCCACAGAGGAGACGCCTTCCGCGTCGGCCGAACCCGCATCGACCGAACCCGCATCGACCGAGCCCACGACGGCCGAACCTGCGACGGCCGAGCCTGCGACGGGGGTGGACGAGGGCACGGCACCGGCGGAAGAAAAAGTGCAGGACGTGGCGTCGAGCAAGGATGACGGGGTGGCCGAAGAAGCTCCCGACAACAGAGGCGGAAGCCCGCGCACGAGCGACGCAGCATGAGCGACGACGATATCGAAGCTTCACGGGCGCCGCTGATCGAACATCTGATCGAACTGCGTCAGCGTCTTCTGCGCGCCTTGATCGCAATCGCGATCGCCTTCGTGGTCTGCTTCTATTTTGCGGACCAGATCTTCAATCTGCTGATCATTCCCTATGAGCGTGCAGCCGGTGCGGACCGCAGCATCCGTCTGATTTTTACCGCTCCGCAGGAGTATTTTTTCACGCAGATGAAGCTCGCCTTCTTTGGCGCGCTCTTCCTGGCATTCCCGGTCATTGCCAATCAGATCTACAAATTTGTGGCGCCGGGGCTCTACAAGCATGAACGTCAGGCGTTCTACCCCTACCTGATCGCGACGCCGATTCTCTTCATCATCGGCGCGGCGCTCGTGTATTTCGCGGTGATGCCGCTTGCGCTCGCCTTCTTCCTGTCGATGGAACAGACGGGTGGCGAAGGCCGCGCGACGATCGAGCTTTTGCCGAAGGTGAACGAGTATCTCAGCCTCATCATGACGCTGATCTTCGCCTTTGGCCTTGTGTTTCAGCTTCCGGTCATCCTGACGCTCCTCGGCCGCGTCGGGATCGTCGATGCGGCGATGCTCAAGTCCAAGCGCAAATACGCCATCATGATCGCCTTCATCCTGGCAGCGGTCCTCACGCCGCCCGATCCGATCAGCCAGATCGGTCTCGCCGTGCCGACAATTCTTCTCTACGAGATCTCCATCTACGCTGTTCGGCGAGTCGAGCTGAAAAACGCTGCAAGGGCCGAGGAAGCTGCGACATAGTCGGGCGAACCCGGTCTTGGGCGGCTGATGGCATCCGCATCGTCGGATCTTCTGCAAAGCGAGACTTGACCGCGGCCGTCGTTGCGTTACGCCCTGCGGCCATAGACAAGCACGCGGAGTCGCCGCAAGGCGTCCAGCAGAGGTTCGCGAAAGATGCTCGACATCACATGGATTCGCCAAGATCCGCAGGCGCTCGACCGCGCTCTCGCTGATCGAGGGGCGGCCCCGGCCGCTCAACGCCTGATCGATCTCGATGATGAGCGGCGCGCCCATATCCGGCAGTTGCAGGAGGCGCAGAACGCGCGCAACCAGGCCTCGAAACAAATCGGTAAGGCGAAGGCGTCCGGCGACGAAGCCGCGGCCCAAAACCTCATCGACGAGGTTGCCAAGCTGAAGAGCGCCATTCAGGAGGGCGAAGCCCAGGAGCGGGCGCTCGGGGAAGCGCTGCGAACGGCGCTCGCCGAAATCCCGAACGTTCCCTTGCCCGACGTGCCCGTGGGCCCCGACGAAACGGCCAATGTCGAGCTGCGCCTCTTCGGCGATCCAATGTTGAGCGATAGCGCGCCGGAGCATTTCGAGATCGGCGAGGCCCTGGGCCTGATGGATTTCGAAAGTGCGGCGAAACTCTCCGGCTCGCGTTTCGTGGTGCTGAAGGGCCAGCTTGCGCGTCTGGAGCGGGCGCTCGGCCAGTTCATGCTCGATCTTCACACGAGCGAGCACGGCTACACGGAGGTCGCGCCGCCGACCCTGGTGCGGGATGATGCGCTTTTTGGCACTGCGCAGCTGCCGAAATTTGCCGAAGATCTCTATGCGACAGCAGCCGTCGATGACGATGAAGCCTCGGCCGCGCGTCTTTGGCTCATTCCAACGGCGGAAGTGCCGCTCACCAATCTCGTGCGTGAGACGATCCTCGAAGAAGCGGAGCTGCCGCTCCGCTTCACGGCGTTGACGCCCTGTTTCAGGTCGGAAGCGGGTTCGGCCGGGCGCGATACGCGCGGCATGCTGCGACAGCATCAGTTCAACAAGGTCGAGCTCGTCTCCATCACCAGTCAGCAGGCGAGCCTCGAAGAGCATGAGCGCATGACGGCGTGTGCCGAAACGGTGCTCAAGAAGCTCGAACTGCCTTATCGCGTCGTTGTCCTCTCGACGGGTGACATGGGTTTTGCCGCGCGGCGGACCTATGACATCGAAGTCTGGCTGCCAGGGCAGGGCGCCTACCGGGAAATCTCGTCGTGTTCCGTGTGCGGAGATTTCCAGGCGCGTCGGATGAATGCCCGCTACCGGGCCGAAGGCGAAAAGCAGCCGAAGTTCGTGCATACGTTGAACGGTTCCGGCGTGGCCGTCGGGCGTGCCCTGATCGCCGTCATGGAGAATTACCGCAATGACGACGGCTCGATCACGGTGCCGGAGGTGCTGCGGCGCTATATGGGTGGCATGGAGCGGATCGGCGCATGAAGATTCTCGTCACCAACGATGATGGAATCCATGCTCCGGGCCTGAAAGTCGCGGAGGAGATCGCTCGCGCGCTTTCGGACGAGGTCTGGGTGGTCGCGCCTGAGACGGATCAATCCGGCGTGGCGCATGCGTTGACCCTGAGCGATCCTCTGCGCTTGCGAGAGGTGGACGAGCGCCATTTCGCCGTGCGCGGAACGCCGACGGATTGCGTGATCATGGCCTCGAAGGTCGTCATCGGCGAAAAGCCAGATCTGGTGATCTCTGGCGTCAATCGGGGACAGAACATCGCCGACGATGTGAGCTATTCCGGCACGGTTGCAGGTGCGATCGAAGGAACGATCCTCGGGATCCGGTCCTTCGCTCTGTCGCAGGCGTTCGGGGCGGACACGATCGACGATCCGAGATGGGATTGCGCCCGAGCGCATGCCCCTGGGATCATCCAGCGCGTGCTCGATTTGCCGCTGACTCCGGGCGTTCTCATCAACGTCAACTTTCCCAATCGAACAGCTGACGAGGTTTCGGGCGTTCTCCTCACGCGCCAGGGCAAGCGCGCCGCCGACTGGATGCATATCGACGAACGTCGCGATGGGCGCGGGCGGCCGTATTTCTGGATCGCCTTCAAGCACTCGAAGATGGAGCCGCCCCCTGAGACCGATCTGGCGGCGCTCGCGCAGGGCTATATTTCCGTCACGCCCTTGTCTCTGGACATGACCGATGAGCCTGCCCGCCAGGAGCTCACACGCCATTTCACGGCTCCAAGCGGGGCAAAACGGGCTTCTTCGTGAACGAGGATCCTGCCATCGAGCCAGATCCGGAGGCGCGGGTTCGGCTGGCCAGCCTCATTTTGAGGCTGCGTGAACTCGGTATTTCCGACCGAAAGGTGCTCGGGGCGATCGAGACGGTGCCGCGCGAGGCTTTCGTCCCGGATCTCTATCGAGACGATGCCTATCTCGATCGCGCCTTGCCGATCGAATGCGGGCAGACCATCAGTGCGCCTTCGGTGGTCGCGATGATGACGGCAGCTCTCGAACTGGAACCGCGTCACCATGTCCTGGAGATCGGTACCGGGTCCGGCTATCAGGCCGCCATTCTCGCCAGGCTTTCACGCCGGGTCACGACGCTCGAGCGCTATCGGACACTTTTGGAGCTGGCGCAGACGCGCTGGGATCTTCTCGGCATCACCAATATCGCCGGCATTGTCGCCGACGGTTCGAAGGGATGGCCGACACAGGCGCCCTTCGATCGGATCCTGGTCACGGCCGCGGCGGCCGTCGCACCCGCCAAACTCGTCGCGCAACTGGTCGATGGCGGCATTCTCGTTGCGCCGGTCGGACCGGTCGATGCCGTGCAGCGGCTGACGCTTTTTCGCAAAGAGGGGACACGGGTGGACACCCGCGATCTCGGCGCCGTCCGTTTCGTGCCGCTGATCGAAGGAATTGCCCGCAATCTTTGATTTTCGGTTCGTTTTGCCGGCGTCCCTTAACGCCTTTTCAATGTTAATGCTTTTACATCACGTCAGCATCCCCAATGCCTGCGTGAGTTTGTTCGATGAGGTCATACCGTCAGTCTGCCAGCTTCTGGTTCACCCGCATTAGCGCGCTCGCCCTGATTACCGGGCTCGGTGCCGGGTGCAGCGCCGATGCCATACGTCTGACTGAGCCCATCTACACCGGCTCAACGGCGAATCAGCAGCAGACAATTACTGCCCAGGCGACTGCCTATCAGGCACCGCAACAGTTCGCGGCGCCATCGCCCGCGGTCCAGTCGCGGCAGTTGCCGCCACCCTCTGGCGGTTACCAGACCGCCTACAATTATCCGGGTTCCGCTGGGGCGCAGCAGAGTTACTCGCGCGCGCCGACGAGCTCCCCGCAACAGCAGGCAGCCGCTCCGAAGCCCTATACGCCGCCGGAGCCTTATGCGCCGAGCGGCATGCCGAAGCCTCTCGGAAAGCTGAACGTCGATTCGCAGGGCACGCCTCAGCCCCGCCGGGCGGAGCCTGCGGTTGCGCGGACCGAAGCCCCGCAGCCGCGCCAGCAAAACAACGTGGCCTCAAGCGGAGGCTATACCGTCCGTTCAGGTGATTCGCTGTGGAGCATCGCCCATGCCCATGGTGTGACGACGAGCGAGCTTGCAGCGGCCAACAACATTCAAGGCGGCAATATTCGCCCCGGTCAGACGCTGACGATTCCGTCCGGCGGCGGAACGCAGGTTGCGCGTGTCGATCCAAAAGACGGAACGATGTCGGATGCACAGCCGGAAGCCACGCCTGAGGTGCGGCCCGAAAAGACGCCTGTGAGCTACACGCCGCCGTCCGCTGAGCCCAAGCCAGAAAGCGCGGCGCCTGCAGCCGATACCACGGCCAAGTCTGGAGGCGCAGGCTTCCGCTGGCCGGTGCACGGACGCATCATCGCGGAGTTTGGCAGCAAGCCGAACGGTGAACGCAACGACGGCATCAATCTCGCCGTGCCGGAAGGGACAGCCGTGAAGGCCGCGGAAGACGGGACCGTGATCTATTCAGGCAACGAACTGAAGAGCTACGGCAACCTGATACTGGTGCGCCACGAGGGCGGCTGGGTTTCGGCCTATGCCCACAACAGCGAGTTGCTGGTGAAACGCGGCGAGAAGATCCGGCGCGGTCAAATCATCGCCAAGTCCGGAATGAGCGGCAACGTGACCTCGCCGCAGGTGCATTTCGAGCTCCGCAAGGGAGCGACCCCGGTCAATCCGGTCGGACATATGGCGTCCGCTTGAGCGGGCGCCTTCCGGATTTTCGGGCGGGGGTCAGTCAGCCGAGCGACTGACCCGTCCGCCCGGCGAGATCCTGAATGAACTGCCAGGCGACGCGGCCGGAGCGACTTCCCCGCGTCGTTGCCCATTCCAGGGCCTGAGGACGCCATTCCTCTTCCGGCATCGCGATGCCGAAGTGCTCCACATAGGCGCGCACCATCGCGAGATACTGTGTCTGATCGCAGTGATGAAAGCCGAGCCATAGGCCGAAGCGGTCTGAAAGCGACACCTTTTCCTGCACCGCCTCCGACGGATTGATCGCTGTCGAATGCTCGTTCTCGATCATGTCGCGGGGGAGCAGGTGGCGGCGGTTGGAGGTCGCGTAGAAGATCACGTTGCGCGGCCGCCCCTCGACGCCACCTTCGAGTGCGGCTTTCAGCGATTTGTAGGACGTGTCGCCCGCGTCGAAGGACAAGTCGTCGCAGAAAAAGATGAATCGCTCCGGCCGATCGCGGATGGTGTTCATCAAATCGGGCAGTGTGTTGATATCCTCGCGATGGATTTCGACGAGCTTGAGAGGCGTCTCTGGCGCTTCGGCTGCGACCTGTGCGTGGACCGATTTCACCAGCGAGGATTTTCCCATCCCGCGCGCGCCCCAAAGCAAAGCGTTGTTGGCCGCATAGCCTTTGGCGAAGTGCCGCGTGTTCTCAAGCAGCGTGTCGCGGGACCGGTCTATGCCCTGCAAAAGCTCGATTTCCAGGCGGTTCACGTTCTTCACCGGGATGAGACGAGGGGGCTGCGGATCCCACACATAGGCATCGGCCGAGAGATCGAGCGGCGGTGCCGCGGGCGGAGCAAGCCGCTCCAAAGCACCGGCAATCCGTTCCAGGAGCGGAATGAGGTTTTGCGTTTGGTCTTGAGTCACTTGGGTTCACGTCCTACAGGCGGGGCGTCTCGGTAACATAAGGATCGAGGGGTCGACAGACCGCTCGTGCCGGGACCGGTTGCAAAGGGGCGCGCCACAGCTATAGTCCGCGCCGGTTTGGACCGACGGGTCCGCAAGCAAATTCCGAGGCCTTTATGTTCGTGACTCCGGCCTATGCGCAAGGCGCAGGCGCAGGTGGCGGCGGTGAGATGTTGATTTCGCTTCTGCCTTTCATCCTGATCTTCGTGATCATGTATTTTCTCATCATCCGTCCGCAGCGCCAGCAGGCGAAGAAGCGGGAAGAGATGCTGAAGGCGATCCGTCGTGGCGACACGGTGGTGACCGGCGGCGGGCTCATCGGCAAGGTCACCAAGGTGATCGACGACAACGAGCTCGAAGTGCAAATTGCCGAAGGCGTGAAGGTGCGGGCGCAAAGAGGCCTCATTTATGAGGTTCGAGCAAAGGCCGAGCCGGTGAGCGGCTCCGCCGCCTGAGCCCAGGACCCGCCTTTTCATGCTCTATTTCGCTCGTTGGAAGATCGTTCTCATCGTCCTCGTCCTTGTGGCGGGGGTCATCGTGACGCTTCCCAATCTTTTTTCCGCCGCGACGGTGCAGGCATGGCCGTCTTTCATGCCAAAGCGCCAGATCGTCCTCGGCCTCGATCTGCGAGGCGGCGCCCATCTGCTTTTGCAGGTGGAGCGCGATTCGCTGGTCAAAGACCGGCTTCAGACGCTGGTCGGCGATGTGCGCCAGACTTTGCGTGACGAACGCATCGGCTACCGCAATCTGCGCAGCCGCGGAGAAAGCGTGACGTTCACGTTGCGTGAGCCGAGCGAAGCAGATCGTGTGATGCAGCTCCTGCGTCCGCTGACCAATCCTGTGCAATCGGGGCTCTTTGGACAGGGTTCTGTGAGCGAGGTGGAAGTCTCTCGCGACGGCGCGCAGGTGACGCTGAACCTGACCGAGGCGGGGCTTGAAGAGCGCACCCGCTCGGCGGTCGAGCAGAGCCTGTCCGTTCTCGGGCGTCGTATCAACGCGCTCGGGACGACCGAGCCGACGATCCAGCGCGAGGGCGACGATCGCATTCTCGTTCAGGTTCCGGGCCTTGAGGATACGAGCCGCCTGAAGGAAATCCTCGGTCAGACGGCGAAGATGACGTTCCATCTGGAATGCCCGGAGGGTGATGTCGTCTCCGCACAGCAGGGGCGTCCTCCCGCCGGATGTGAGATCGTCGAGCCGGCCGATCCCAATGATGGTCCGGTTCTGGTCGAATCGCGGGCCCGGCTTTCGGGCGATGATCTCGTCGACGCCCAGCCGGCATTCGATCAGCAGACGAATACGCCGATCGTCACCTTCCGCTTCAATTCCCGCGGCGGGTCGATTTTCGGGCAGCTGACGCAGCAGAATGTCGGACGTCGCTTCGCGGTCGTCCTCGACAACAAATACATCACGGCCCCCGTCATCCGCTCCCCCATCCTCGGTGGTTCGGGACAGATCGAGGGCAATTTCACGGTCGAAAGCGCGCAGAACCTCGCCGTTCTGCTGCGGGCCGGCGCGCTTCCTGCCGACCTCACGATCGTCGAGGAACGGACTGTCGGGCCCAGCCTCGGCCGGGATTCGATCGCAGCCGGTGAGATCGCCGCTTTGATCGGAACGGCCGGTGTCGTCGTGTTTATGGTGCTCGTCTACGGTCTCTTTGGCGTCTTCGCGAACGTCGCCTTGATCTGCAACATCGTGCTCCTGCTCGCGCTCTTGACGCTGTTGCAGGCGACGCTGACGCTTCCGGGCATTGCCGGCATCGTGCTGACGGTCGGTATGGCCGTCGATGCGAATGTGCTGATCTTCGAGCGAATACGCGAGGAATCGAAGCTTGGGCGGTCCGCGATCAATGCGATCGAAGCCGGTTTCAGTCGGGCGCTCGGTACGATCCTTGATGCCAACATCACGACCCTGATCGCGGCCTTTGCGCTTTTCGCCCTGGGATCCGGTCCGATCCGTGGTTTTGCGGTCACGCTCGCTCTCGGCATTCTGACGACCGTCTTCACCGCCTTTGTTCTGACCCGCTTCATCGTCGCGATCTGGGTACGCTCCCAGCGTCCCAAGACCGTGCCGATCTGAGTATCGCTATGCCATTTCGCATCGTTCCCGACGAAACCACGATCCCGTTCATGCGCTTTGCGCGCTGGGGCTTTCCTGCCTCGGTGGTCGCGATGGTGGCGTCGCTCGTCTTGTTCTTCGTCGTCGGCCTCAATCTCGGCATCGATTTCAGGGGAGGAACCCTGATCGAGGTGCAGAGCCAGAGCGGAGCCGTCGATATCGGCGCGGTGCGGCAGACGCTGCAACCGCTCGAACTGGGCGATTTCGAGGTTCAGGGCTTCGGCTCCGGCAACGAAGCCGTCATTCGGATCGCGACGCAGCCCGGCGGAGACGAGGCGCAGCAGGCGGCCGTGCAGAAGGTGCAGAACGCACTTGGCTTCGACGATTACAATTATCGTCGCGTCGAAGTCGTGGGGCCGCGCGTGTCCGGAGAGCTCGCCGAGACCGGGACGATCGCGGTCCTCGTGACGCTCGTGGGCGTGCTGTTTTACATCTGGTTCCGGTTCGAATGGCAGTTCGCCATCGGTGCCATCGCCTCGCTTCTTCACGACGTCATCTTGACCATCGGGTTCTTCACGATCACGCAGATCGAGTTCAACCTGTCTTCGATCGCCGCGATTTTGACGATCGTCGGCTATTCGTTGAACGATACCGTGGTGATCTTCGACCGCGTGCGTGAAATGTTGCGGAAGTTCAAGCAGACGCCGATCCGGGGCATCATCGATCTGTCGGTCAATCAGACCTTGTCTCGGACGTTGCTGACGTCTCTGACCACGCTGATCGCGTTGGCGGCTTTGTTCTTCTTCGGCGGAGCGGTCATCCGTTCGTTCACGGCGGCGATGATCTGGGGCGTTTTCATCGGCACGTACTCCACGGTCTTCATTGCCGCGCCGATGCTGATCTTCTTCAATCTGCGGCCTGAGAAGGTGGCCCCGCCGGAAACCGCAAAGAAGCCCGCGACAAGCTGATGGCGGCCGGCGAAGGCAGACAAGCTGGGCCGCCCGAGGGCGGCCGTTTCCCGGGACGCGCGCCTGTCGATGCATACGGGAATGGCGGTTTCCGTTTTGCCGGCATGTCGCATCGTGGATCGATCCTGATGCTGCCTTCGGCGATCCTCGGCTGGGGTGTCACCAGGCCGGAGGAAATCAGCCTCGAGGCGCTTCAACCGGCAATAGCCGAAGTCTCTTCGATCGAAGTGCTTCTGATCGGGACGGGGCGCAATCTCGTTCCCCTCGATCCGAAGGTGAAATCGGATCTCGAAGCTGCCGGTCTGTGGCCGGAAGTGATGGCGACGGGCGCGGCCTCGCGAACCTACAACATCCTGCTTGCGGAAGAGCGGGCGGTTGCTGCGGCGCTGATTGCTGTCGACGATCCGGAATGAAGCCCTAGCTCCGGCTCATGGCCGAGCCCGATCCCACCCTTGTTGAGCCTGTGCGCGAGCGCGATCTTCCGCGCTACTACTCGGTGTTGTTCGCGCCGCAAAATGTGCGCGAAGAACTTTTTTCGCTCTACGCCTACGCAGTCGAGGCGGAAAAGGTCGCCGATATCGTGCAAGAGGCGACGCTCGGTGAGATCCGTCTGACCTGGTGGCGCGATTCTCTCGATCTCGCGGTGGCGGGGCAGGCGAGCGGGTCGCCGATCGTCGATCGGCTGGCTTTGGCGCTGCGCGAAAAAGGACTTTCAGCCGACGCCCTTGCCGCACTTACGGAAGCGCGGCACGGAGACCTTTACGCCGATCCTCCTGCGACACTTGCCGATCTCGAAGGGAGAATGGGGGAGACGCAGTCGAGCCTCTTTCAGCTGGGGGGATTGTTTCTGGGCGGAGAGACCAGTGAGCTTGCCGAGGCGGCGGGGCATGCGGGCATTGCCTATGGGGTCGCCATGAGCCTTTGGGACAGCGCACGCGCGCGGGCGAGGGGGCGTCTCGTCATTCCCGCCGAGCTTCTCCAGAGGGTGGGGCTCTCTCCGGAGGAGGTCTATTCCGCCGAAGTGAAACAGCTCGTCGCGCCAATCGACGAACTCGTCGCCTTCGGGCGCATGCACCGAAGCCGCGCGGCCGCAGCGCTGAAGCAGGTTCGCAGGGAGGCCCGAACGGCCTTTCTGCCATTGAAAGCCGCGGATGTCCTGCTTGCCCGAATCGGGCGGGATCCAGCCAGATTTGTCACGTCTCCTCAGCGGATGCCTGCACTCAGCGTCCTGAGCCGGATGGTGTTTGCCGGTTTCGGCAAGGGCCGCTGATCCACCTGAGCTTCACGGAAGACGCTTCGCGTCTCAGGCGGCCTTCCGCAACTCGTTGGCCGCAAGCCATCTCGTAAAATCGGCGAGTGCGCGTGCAGCGAGCGTGCGCTTGCGTGCCACGCCGCGCTCCTTGCCCTTCATTCTGCGTCCGTCCTCGTCTTTTGTGGGCGCCTCGATGTCCGGGAAAAGGCCGAAATTGACGTTCATCGGCTGAAAGTCGCCGTTCTCCTTATCCACGAGATTGCGGCCGGTAATGTGGGCGAGGAGCGCTCCGTGGGCTGTCGTATCCGGAGGCAGAGCCGGTTGATCGCCAAGTGCCTCAGCGGCCGCGAAGCGGCCGGCGAGAAGCCCGATGGAGGCCGATTCGACATAGCCTTCGCAGCCGGTGATCTGGCCGGCGAAACGAATGTGGGGTTGCACCTTCAGGCGCATCGTCTCGTCGAGGATTTTTGGTGAGCGCAGAAACGTATTGCGGTGAATGCCGCCGAGACGCGCGAATTCCGCATTCTCCAAAGCCGGAATCATTCGGAAAATACGGGTCTGTTCGCCATATTTCATTTTGGTCTGGAAGCCGACCATATTGAACAACGTGCCCTGCTTGTTGTCCTGGCGGAGTTGCACCACAGCCCACGGCTTCTCCTCCGGTTTGTGCCGATTGGTGAGGCCAACCGGCTTCATCGGGCCCCAGCGCAGGGTTTCGGCTCCGCGCGCCGCCATCACCTCGATCGGAAGACAACCTTCGAAATAGGCCGTATCCTTTTCCCATTCGCGGAAATCGGCGGTCTCCGCCTGAAGCAGCGCCTCGATGAAGGCCTCGTACTGGGCGCGGTCCATCGGACAGTTCAGGTAGGCGGCCGTGTCACCGCCGGGCCCGGGTTTGTCGTAGCGGGACTGCATCCAGGCGATATCCATGTTGATGCTGTCGCGATGGATGATCGGTGCGATTGCGTCGAAAAAGGCAAGCTGGTCTTCGCCCGTCGCTTCGCGGATTGCGGTCGCGAGCGCGCCGCTCGTCAAAGGGCCTGTGGCGATGATGGTCGGCTGGTCGGGATTGGGCAGGCCGGAGATCTCGCCGCGTTCAATCCGGATCAAGGGGTGATCGGCAATGGCCTGTGTCACAGCTTCGGAGAAACCGTCGCGATCGACAGCAAGCGCCGAGCCCGCAGGCAATTGATGGCGGTCGGCGGCGCGCATGATGAGCGAACCCGCGGCTCGCATCTCCGCATGCAGGACACCGACGGCGTTGCTCGTGGAATCGTCGGAGCGGAACGAGTTCGAACAGACGAGTTCGGCGAGACCGTCGCTTTTGTGGGCCGGCGTCTCGACCTCGGGCCGCATTTCGTGCAGCACGACGGCGATGCCGGCTTCGGCGATCTGCCAGGCGGCTTCGCAGCCGGCGAGGCCGCCGCCGATAACATGGATGGGTCTCGTCATTTCGTGTCTCTCAGCTTCTGCTGCTTCGTTCGTCGCTGGGGGGAAATATGTCGAATGCAACGCTTCACGCCCGTGCATGTTGACGCTTGCCAACGAGATCGCAAGGGGAGAGGCAGGGTGTCTGCGCGAATCCATATGATGCTTGTCAGGCAGCGCAACAATAGCCGTCCAAGGCGACAAAACGGGGATTGAGATGGCCGGAAGCTCGAAGAAGGCAATTTATGCGGCGCTTGTCGGAAACCTGGCGATCGCCATCACGAAGTTCGGCGCCGCCGCCTATACGGGCTCCTCGGCGATGCTGTCTGAAGGCATCCATTCGGTTGTCGATACCGGCAACCAGGGGCTTCTTCTCTATGGGATGAAGCGGGCGTCTCGTCCGGCGGATCGCGCGCATCCCTTCGGCTACAGCGCGGAGATCTATTTCTGGGCCTTCGTGGTGGCGATCCTGATCTTTGCGGTTGGCGCTGGCGTCTCCGTCTATGAGGGCGTGCACAAGATCGCCGACGCCAATGAGATCACGTCTCCGTTCGTCAATTACATCGTTCTGTCGCTGGCGATCGTGTTCGAAGGTGCGTCGTGGACCGTTGCCTACCGTGAATTTCGCAACCAGAGGAACGAAGGGCACAATTTCTTCGAGGCCGTTCGGCATTCCAAGGATCCCACCGTCTTCACGGTGCTTTACGAAGATACTGCCGCCCTCCTCGGTCTCGTCGTCGCGTTGATCGGCGTGTTCCTCGCCAGCTATCTCGATCTTCCGTGGCTCGATGGGGCCGCCTCGATCGGGATCGGCATCATTCTTGGCACCACCGCAATCCTTCTCGCGATCGAGACCAAAGGCCTCTTGATCGGGGAATCGGCGGCACCGGAAACGGTCGCTGCGGTGCGCGAGATCGTCGAGGGAGAGGAGGGCGTGCGTGCGCTGAACGAACTCAGGACATTGCACCGCGGGCCCAATGACATCCTGCTGGCGCTCTCGGTCGACTTTGAGGACGATATGCCGGCCGGGCGCGTCGAAGCCGCCATCACGCGTCTGGAAAAGGCCATCAAGGCACGCATTCCGACGATCCGCCGTCTCTTCATCGAGGTGCAATCTGCAGGGGATCACAAAATCGCGGTGGAAGAAGAACGCCGGAGCGGCGCTGCGTCCCACTGAGGCGAGAAGCGGCCAGATGCGACAGAATAGCGAGCTTACCTTAGAATTGATCTAAGTCAAAAGTAGCCCATCCCCCGCTGCTAGAGTTGGCCCGCGACCTGAGGCAGCGATCTGGGTCGCGGGCCTTGAACGCCAAAAGCCACGAGCCGACCCGACGGTCGCCGGTCGTGCTCGCCTTGACGTCTCATATCCCGTGGCTCTCTCGCAAATGAATGGAGAGCGCGATGACACGTTTGCTGGTCTCGCTCCTACTTACGGCCGGGCTAGGCACTGCGGCCTATGCTGCGGACGACCAGAAATTGATGGAAGACGCCAACGGCTTCTTCGATCCGATTCCGACGATGGTGCAGGCCCCCGAAAACAACGCCATCACCCGCGAGAAGGTCGAACTCGGCAAGATGCTGTATTTCGATCCGCGGTTGTCTTCTTCTCACCTTCTGAGCTGCAACACCTGCCACAATCTCGGCCTGGCCGGGACGGACCTGCAGCCGACTTCTGTCGGACACGGCTGGCAGCGCGGGCCCCGCAATGCGCCGACGGTTCTCAATTCCGTCTTCAACATCGCCCAGTTCTGGGACGGACGGGCGGAAGATCTGAAAGCGCAAGCCGTCGGGCCGATGCAGGCGGCGGTGGAGATGAACTCCACCCCTGATGAGGTGGTTGCGGTTCTGAACAGCATGCCTGAGTACAAGGATCGCTTCGACGTCGTGTTTTCGGGCGACGAGGATCCGATCACTCTCGACAATGTCGCAAAGGCGATCGAGGCCTTTGAGGTGACGCTGGTGACGCCGGCTTCCCGCTTCGATCAATTCCTCGACGGCAACGCGAATGCCCTGAACGACAAGGAGAAGCACGGTCTCTCCTTGTTCATGGATAAGGGCTGCGTGTCCTGCCATTCCGGCGTGAATGTCGGTGGTCAGGATTATTTCCCGTTCGGCGTCGTGGAAAAGCCGGGTGCGGACATCCTTCCGCCGGACGACAAGGGCCGCTTTGCGGTGACGCATACGGCAACGGATGAATATGTCTTCCGTGCCGGCACATTGCGGAATATCGCGCTGACCGCGCCTTATTTCCACAGTGGCCAGGTCTGGAGCCTGCGTCAGGCGGTGCAGGTGATGGCGACGGCCCAGCTTGGCACGGAGCTCACCGAGGATGAGGTCGATTCGATGGTGGCGTTCCTGCACACGCTGACGGGCGAGCAGCCGCAGGTCGATTATCCGATCCTGCCGGCGAGCACGGACGAGACCCCGCGTCCGGTGCTGACCGTTCCGGGACAGGAAAACAACTGAGCCAAACGTTTTCCGAAAGGCCCAACCCTGGGCACATGAGCGAAGGGCCGCGTGAGCGGCCCTTCATTTTGTCTGCTGTTTCTCTGCCGACCCGAAATCAGAACGGGATTTCGTCGTCGAGGTCGTCCTTGAAGGAGCCGCGGCCACCTTCCATCGGACCGGAGGAGCCGAAATCCGAACGTCCGCCCCGGTCTGACGGGGGGGCGTCATAGCTGCCACCGCCGCCGCCGGCACGCGTGTCGAGCATGGTGAGGGCCGAATTGAAGCCCTGCAACACGACCTCGGTCGTGAAGCGTTTCTGGCCCGACTGGTCTTCCCATTCGCGCGTCTGCAGCTGGCCTTCGAGATAGACCTTCGAGCCCTTCCGCAGATATTGCTCGGCGATCTTTGCCAGACCTTCGTTGAAGATCACCACGCGGTGCCATTCGGTGCGCTCGCGCCGTTCTCCGGAATTGCGGTCGCGCCAGCTCTCAGACGTCGCGATCCGCAGATTGACCACCGGACGGCCATCGTTCAGGCGCCGGATTTCGGGATCGGCCCCGAGATTGCCGATCAAGATGACTTTGTTGACGCTGCCGGCCATGAAATTCTCCCTGGTTTCTGGAGCCGCCGAGAGCGGCCAAAGGTTGCCCCTTTTCACTCAAGCGCCGCCGAACTGTAAACGGGCCCCTGCAAAGACGCTTGCCGCGGAATGTCGTTCACTGTATGTTCCTTGCCGGTATCACGCAAGATCATCGGACGAGGGGCGAGCCTATGGAACAGAGACTGAGTGTCGTGACGCTGGGCGTTGTCGACCTGTCACGCGCGCGGCAGTTTTATGAAGATGGGCTCGGCTGGCAACGTGCGAATGCCCACGAGGAAGTGGTGTTCTATGATCTGAACGGTTTTGTTCTGGCGCTCTATCCGCGGACGTCGCTGGCGGCCGATGCCAAAGTCGACCCGGACGGGTCCGGATTTTCGGGCATCACGCTGGCCTTCAATGCGAGAAGTCGCGAAGAGGTCGACGTCGTCTTGAAGGAGGCGGAGGCGGCGGGAGCCGAGGTCGTCAAAACGGCCGAGGAAGTCTTCTGGGGCGGATATTCGGGCTATTTTGCCGATCCCGACGGGCATTTGTGGGAGGTTGCGCACAACCCGTTTTGGGCAATCGACGCAGATGGGCGTGTCCTTCTTGGCGCATGATCGGCGTCTGAGAGCGCACATATCGCGAAGCGGGAAAGACGGGGTTTTTCCATCACTCCGGCTGCACTAAATAAGCATCGGGCGAGCCAGCCCGCATCACCATCCTCCGGAACGGCCATGACGGATCCGCAAAAGACGCTCTCCGTGCGGGGCGCGCGCGAACACAATCTCAAAAACGTCGATCTCGATCTGCCGCGAGACAGTCTGATCGTGATGACGGGCCTTTCTGGCTCGGGCAAATCCTCGCTCGCCTTCGATACCATCTATGCCGAGGGACAGCGGCGCTATGTCGAGTCGCTGTCGGCTTATGCGCGCCAGTTTCTGGAGATGATGCAAAAGCCGGACGTCGACCAGATCGATGGCCTGTCACCGGCAATTTCGATCGAGCAGAAGACGACGTCGCGCAACCCCCGTTCCACCGTCGGCACGGTGACGGAAATCTACGATTATATGCGGCTCTTGTTTGCGCGCGTCGGTGTTCCTTATTCGCCGGCGACGGGTTTGCCGATCGAAAGCCAGACGGTCAGCCAGATGGTCGATCGCATTCTGGCTTTGCCGGAGGGAACGCGGCTTTATCTGCTCGCGCCGGTGGTGCGTGGCCGCAAGGGCGAATTCCGCAAGGATCTCGCCGAATATATGAAACGTGGTTTTCAGCGCGCGCGGATCGACGGAACCTTCTATGAGATCGCCGAGGCGCCGGCGCTCGACAAGAAGCTGAAGCACGACGTCGATATCGTCGTCGATCGTGTCGTCGTGCGAGCGGATGCCGGAAGCCGGCTTGCCGATTCTCTGGAGACGGCTCTGCGACTAGCCGATGGCATCGCCGTCGCCGAGTTCGCGGATATGGGCGAAGGTGGCAAGCCGCCGGCACCGATCGTGTTTTCGGAAAAGTTCGCCTGTCCCGTCTCCGGCTTCACGATCCCCGAGATCGAGCCGCGGCTGTTTTCATTCAACAATCCCTTCGGCGCCTGTCCGACCTGCGACGGTCTCGGATCGGAACTGCGCATCGATCCCGATCTCGTGGTTCCCGATCCGCGCTTGAGCCTGCGCAAGGGGGCGATCCACCCTTGGGCGAAATCGAGCTCGCCTTATTATCTGCAGACGCTCGAGGGGCTCGCCCAGCATTACGGCTTCAGCCTGACGGTTCCGTTCGAGGAGCTGCCGGAAAATGCCCACCAGGCCATCCTGTATGGCACCGGCAAGGATAAGGTTGCTCTCGTCTACGACGACGGGCTCAGAAAATATCAGGCGAAGAAGACCTTCGAGGGCATCATCCCGAACCTGGAGCGGCGCTGGAAGGAAACCGATTCCGCCTGGATGCGCGAGGAGATCGGCAAGTACATGTCTTCGACGCCATGCGCGTCCTGCAACGGCCTGCGGCTGAAGCCGGAAGCGCTCGCGGTGAAGATCGCAAGCCTCAACATCGGCGAAGTGTCGCATTTTTCGATCCGCGAGGCGAACCGCTGGTTCACGGAATTGCCGGAAAAGCTGAGCGGAAAGCAGAATGAGATCGCGCTGCGCATTCTCAAGGAAATTCGCGAGCGGCTTCGCTTTCTCGACGATGTCGGGCTCGATTATCTGACCTTGTCGCGCAATTCTGGGTCGTTGTCGGGTGGCGAGAGCCAGCGCATCCGGCTCGCTTCCCAGATCGGCTCGGGCCTGACCGGCGTTCTCTATGTGCTGGACGAGCCGTCGATCGGTCTGCATCAGCGCGACAATGCCCGGCTCCTGGAGACCCTCAAGCATCTGCGTGACCTCGGCAATACCGTCATTGTCGTCGAGCACGACGAGGATGCGATCATGGCCGCCGACCATGTCGTCGATGTGGGGCCCGGCGCGGGCATCCATGGCGGCGAGGTGGTGGCGGAGGGCACGCCCGGCGATATCATGGCAAGTCCGGCCTCGCTCACGGGCCAGTACCTGTCCGGCGCGCGGGCGATCGAGGTCCCGGAGACGCGCCGCAAGGCTGCCAAGAAGCGCTGGCTGAAGCTCGTCGGCGCGACGGGCAACAATCTCAAGGATGTTACGGCGAAAATTCCGCTCGGCACCTTCACCTGCGTGACCGGCGTCTCGGGCGGGGGCAAGTCGACGCTTCTCATCGACACGCTCTATAAGGCGGTCGCGCGACGCCTCAACGGTGCGCGCGAACAGGCCGCGCCGCATGCGGAGCTTGCCGGGCTCGAGCATCTCGACAAGGTGATCGACATCGATCAATCGCCGATCGGGCGCACGCCGCGTTCCAATCCCGCGACTTATACGGGGGCGTTCACCCCGATCCGCGAATGGTTTGCGGGGCTTCCGGAGGCGAAGGCGCGCGGCTACCAGCCGGGCCGTTTTTCGTTCAACGTCAAGGGTGGACGCTGCGAGGCCTGCCAGGGCGACGGCGTCGTCAAGATCGAGATGCACTTCCTGCCGGACGTCTATGTCACCTGCGATGTCTGCCACGGCAAACGCTACAATCGCGAGACTTTGGAAGTCACATTCAAGGAGAAGTCTATCGCGGACGTCCTCGACATGACGGTCGAGGAAGGCGTCGGCTTCTTCCAGGCGATCCCCGCCGTGCGCGACAAACTGAAGACGCTGGCGCGCGTGGGGCTTGGCTATGTGCGCATCGGCCAGCAGGCGACGACGCTTTCCGGCGGCGAAGCGCAGCGCGTGAAGCTTGCGAAAGAACTGTCGAAACGCGCGACCGGACGCACCCTCTACATCCTCGACGAGCCGACCACGGGTCTGCATTTCCACGATGTGGCGAAGCTTCTGGAAGTGCTGCACGAGCTGGTGGAGCAGGGCAATACGGTGGCGGTGATCGAGCACAATCTCGATGTCATCAAGACGGCCGATTACATCATCGATCTCGGGCCCGAAGGCGGCGACGGCGGCGGCGAGATCGTGGTGGCCGGGACGCCGGAAGAGGTGGTGGCGGAGCCGCGGAGCTACACAGGTCAGTTTCTGAAGCCAATTCTGGAACGTGGCATGCGGCGCTCGGAAGCCGCGGAATAGCGCGTCCGGCGACGAGGCGCACGATTCTCCGCTCCGCAGGCATTCTGATGTTCCGCCGGAAACCCTTCGGCCTCGAAGTGCTGCTCGTTCATCCAGGTGGCCCGTTCTGGGCGAAGAAGGATGACGGCGCCTGGTCGATCCCCAAAGGGCTGCGAGAAGACGGGGAGGCTGCGGAGGTGGCCGCCCGGCGCGAGTTCTACGAGGAAACGGGATGCGTGCCGGATGGCGATCTCATCCGCCTCGGCGAGTTCAGGCAGGCAGGTGGCAAGCGTGTCGAAGTCTTCGCGCTTGAGGGAGATTTCGACCTCGGCGCGTTCAAGAGCAATGTCTTTGAAATGGAATGGCCGCCGCATTCGGGACGAAGACGGGCTTTTCCCGAGGTCGATCGCGCTGGGTGGTTTTCCCTCGAGACGGCGCGAAGCAAGATCCTCAAAAGCCAGCAGCCAATCCTCGCTGCGTTGGAAGACGTGATGTGAGCGGCTTGCATGCGCCCCTGCGGGGTGTGCGTCGTCTTCGCAGCGTTTCAGCCATTGCGGTCCTCTTGCCGCGCACCCGTGGCTCTTTTGCGGAAGAGGCTCTGCAGTCGCCTCGGCGCGTTGCGTCGCCGTGACGGCGAACCCATGATGGGCAAGCGCGTTGGCCGCAGGGGGGTGAGGGGGAATCGCTGTGACAGAAAGACGAGAGCGGCGGTTGCCAGAAAAGAGACGACGAGGCTCATCCTCAGGGCGTAGCCCGCCGGGGTTGCGCAGTTTCCTGACGCGGCTTTACGAGGGCGATAGCCGGCGTGCGCATCATTTTCGCGCAGGGCTTTTGATCTTCGACTGCGCGACCCTCCTGTTCGTCGTCGTCACGTCTTTCGTCCCGTATTCGCGCCCGCTCATCTGGTTCGATTTCGGACTGGGCCTCGTCATCCTGGCAGACTTTCTGGCCCGGCTCTTCATCAGCCGGCATCGCCTTTCGGATCTCACCTATCCCACGACCTGGGCGGATGTCGCCGCGATCGTCTCGTTTTTGCTGCCGCTTGCCGACGAAGGGGCGGGCTTCCTGCGGGTCCTCAGAACCCTGCGGCTTTTGCGCACATATCATTTGCTCGTCCGCTTCCGAAAACGCAGCCGTTTCTTCCGGCACAATGAGGACGCGGTCATCGCACTCGCCAATCTGGCCGTGTTTCTCTTCATCATGACGGGCATCGTCTATGAGACGCAGCACCGGCAGAATCCGGAAATCGGCAACTACGTCGATGCGCTCTATTTCACCGTCACCGCATTGACGACCACGGGTTTTGGCGACATCACGCTCGGCGGCACGAGCGGGCGGCTGGTTGCCGTCGTGATCATGATTTTTGGGGTCACGCTGTTCCTGCGCCTCGTGCAGGTCCTCCTACGCCCCCGCAAGATCCGCTTCACGTGCCCGAGCTGCGGTCTGCAACGCCACGAGGCCGATGCGGTTCACTGCAAGGCCTGCGGCGAGCTCCTCAACATCCCGGATGAGGGCCGTTTCTGAACCCAAAATCCCCGCAAACGGAAACTGCCTCTTACGCAGGCGGATAACGTTACAAAATTGCGGCAACTGCCTCCCTTTTCGGCATTCCAGCCATGCGATTTGTGCACTGCAAAAGCGGAGCAGGTATCGCTATATCCGCCTCGTCAAACGCTAGATAAAACATTCCGAGGTTCATTATGGGCACGTCCTCCAAGGGCCTGCTTGGTCGTTTCCGCCGCTGGCGCCGCTATCAGCGCACTCTGAAGGAGTTGCAGGGGCTCTCCGTTCGTGAGCTGCACGACATCGGCATCACTCCGGGCGAAATCCGCCGCGTGGCGCGGGAAGCCACGTTCTGATTTACGGCCTCTGAGGTCAGGTTTTGGGTTGAAGACCGCCGGCGAGACTTCGCCGGCGGTTTTCGTTTGTGCGCTTCGTTTGTGGAGAGGTGTTCGCCCCGCCTTACCGCTCGGCGAACCAATCCTTGAGCGTCATGATCACGGGTGGCTCGGCATTGGCGTTGGGCCAGGAATCGATCGACCAGCGTTGCTTGGACCGGGTGTCGATCACGACGGCGGTCGCGTGGGGATAGCGCCCGTCGAGGAAGAAGCCTCTGGCGACCGGCTCGGCGACCGTGTGATATTTGAGCACTCCGTGCTCCTGCAAAAAGACGAGCAGGCTCGTTGTGTTGGTGGCCTCGTCGATGCAGTCCATTTGGGTCGGATCTCCGCCGCCGACTTTCTCAAAGCCGCCCAGATCTGATGAGGTGCCGATTTTCCGTCCGACGTTGTGCTCGAAAATCTGCACGGCTTTGGAGATGGCGCGGCGCTCTTCCTGCGCATTGGCGACGCCGCGGAAAGGCCCTGAGAGCATTTTGATCTCCTTCGGCGAAAACCGCACCGGTGTCGTCAGGAGACAGCTGAAGGCGTGGCAGACATAGATCTTGTCGCCCTTTGGCGGCTGCGCCTTGCGGGCCTCGTACCATCGCATCCGCATGGTTTCGGAATCGCTCGTGCAGCCGGCGACGGTGAGACCGGCGAGCGCAAGAACCAGGGTCGTCCACCGCCAGGTGTTGGCCCGTCTCGGTGAGCCGGCGTAACGAGAAATGGCGGAACTCGTATTCGGGTATGTCGTTGATTCACCAAAGGGACGGGCGGGCTTTTTGATGAATTCGAGGAGTTCAAACATGCACGATATCACCGGAAAGAAAGTCGCAATTCTTGCCACCAACGGATTTGAGCAGTCGGAGCTCGAGGTGCCGCTGAAGCAGTTGCGCGACGCGGGCGCGGAAGTCCATGTCGTTTCGCCGCAGGAAGGCTCCATCAAGGGCTGGGACAAGAGCGATTGGGGCAGAGAAATCCCCGTCGACCGCAAACTCGATACCGTCAGTGCGGACGATTACGATGCTCTCGTACTTCCGGGCGGCCAGATCAATCCCGACTTGTTGCGTGTGGAAGAGAAGGCTCTGTCCCTCATTCGCGCGTTCTACGAGCAGAAGAAGCCGATTGGTGCCATCTGTCATGCGCCGTGGCTGCTCATCGAGACAGGTGTCGCCAAGGGCCGCGACATGACGAGTTACAAGTCGATCAAGACCGACGTGATGAACGCCGGTGCCAACTGGCACGACAAGGAAGTCGTCGTGGATCAAGGCATCGTCACGAGCCGCAATCCGGGCGATCTCGACGCGTTCTGTGCGAAAGTGGCCGAGGAAATCGCCGAGGGCCGGCATACGCAGCGCCAGGCTGCGTAAGAGGAGTTCTCGACGAGGATGCTCTCGTCAGGAGTGATGGGAAGGCCGGCATTACGCCGGCCTTTTCTTTTGGGGTCACAGCGGGCTCTGGTGCGCATCCAGGAATGCGAGCACGCCGTCGGCCACATATTGGACGGCGAGCGCCGCCAGAATGACGCCGAGAAGTCGCGTGATCACGATGCGCCCGGTCTCGCCGATCAGTTTCTCGATGCGTTCTGCGAGCGCGAGGACGAAGAAGGTGAGCCCCAGAATGGCGAAGATCACCAGGATGAGCTCGGCCATGCCGACAAATCCCGGATTCTTGCTGGCAACGAGGATCGTCGCGGAGATGGCGCCGGGGCCGGCTATGAGCGGAATCGCCAGGGGGAAGACGGCGATGTGGCCGATATCTTCAGAGGTAAGGACGCGCGTTGCGCTGCGCTCGTGGCGTTCCTGGCGTTTTTCGAAGATCATCTCGAAGGCGATGACGAAGAGAAGAATGCCGCCTGCGATGCGGAAGGCTGGCAGCGTGATGCCGAAGACCGTCAGGATTGCCGATCCGGCGAGCGCAAAGATCACCAGAATCGGAAGTGCGATCAACGTCGCCCGCAGAGCCACTTGCTGACGCTGGTCACGGTTCATCCCCGCCGTCAGAGCCAGGAAGAGAGGCGCCAATCCGGCGGGATCAATGGTGACGAAGAGCGTGACGAAAGCGGTAACGAGCTGTTCCATGCGCGAGCTCCTATCACTCCCGCGATAAGGGAGAAATGCCTGCGGCGGAGATCCCCCGAAAAGCCGCGGCTTCGCGCCCGTCCTCGCCGTTTCAGGCGGCTTTTGCGAACGGAATCGCGGCTTCGTCGGGCTCTGACGAAACGAAACTGTCAGACACCTTTATAAGACATTGATTTGTTTAATGTATTACGCTTGCTCTCGACTTGGCTTATCGGTCGATTCCGGCTAGAAAGAGGGCCACACATCACAGCACTCGATTCTTTCCTTGACTGACGCCAAGACTCCTTCCGACGGACGCCGCGGCGGCGACATCCGTTCCATCTCCATCACAGATGAGATGCGCACCTCGTATCTCGATTACGCCATGAGCGTGATCGTGAGCCGTGCGCTGCCTGACGTTCGCGACGGCCTGAAGCCCGTTCACCGCCGCATTCTCCATTCGATGAACGAAATGGGGATCGCCTCAAACCGAGCGTACCGCAAATGCGCGGGCGTTGTCGGTGAGGTGATGGGTAACTATCACCCGCATGGCGACCAGGCGATTTACGATGCGCTCGTGCGCATGGCGCAGGATTTTTCGATGCGCCTGCCGCTCGTCGACGGGCAGGGCAATTTCGGTTCGCTCGATGGCGACCCTGCCGCGGCGATGCGGTACACGGAATGCCGCCTGGCGAAGCCGGCGGAATCGATGCTGCAGGACATCGACAAGAACACCGTCGATTTCCAGGAGAACTACGATGGGCGCAAGCAGGAGCCCGTCGTTCTCCCTGCGCGCTTCCCCAACATCCTCGTCAATGGTGCCGGCGGCATCGCCGTCGGTATGGCGACGAATATTCCGCCGCACAATCTCGGCGAAGTGATCGACGGCTGCGTCGCTCTCATCGATGACCCCACGGTTTCCGATCTCGATCTCATGGATCTCATCCCTGGTCCGGACTTTCCGACAGGTGGTGTCATCCTTGGGCGGGCGGGCATTCGCTCTGCCTACGAAACCGGCCGTGGCTCGATCGTCATGCGTGGCAAGGTGGCGATCGAAACGGGGGCTCGCGATCGCGAAGCGATCATCATCTCCGAAGTGCCTTATCAGGTAAATAAGGCGGCGATGATCGAGAAGATCGCCGAGCTCGTGCGAGAGAAGCGGCTCGAGGGCATCTCGGACATCCGCGACGAATCCGATCGGCAGGGTGTGCGCGTCGTCATCGAGGTGAAGCGCGACGCCGTCGCCGATGTCGTGCTCAATCAGCTTTATCGCTTCACGCCTCTTCAGACGACGTTCGGGGCGAATTTCGTGGCGCTCAACGGCGGACGCCCGGAGCAGCTCGGCCTGAGAGACATCCTGACGAGCTTCATCTCGTTCCGCGAGGAAGTGGTCGGTCGTCGTACGAAATTCCTGCTCGGCAAGGCCCGTGATCGCGCGCATGTCCTCGTCGGTCTGGCCATCGCGGTGGCCAATATCGACGAGGTGATTGCTCTGATCCGGGCTGCACCGGACCCTCAGACGGCGCGTGAGCAATTGATGGCAAAGGCCTGGCCTGCCAAGGATGTTGCGCCTCTCGTGCGGTTGATCGCCGATCCGCGGCATATGGTTCTGGAAGACGGGACCGTGCGCCTTTCGGAAGAACAGGCGCGCGCCATCCTGGATCTGCGTCTGCAGCGCCTGACGGCTCTCGGCCGAGACGAGATCGCCGACGAATTGAACAAGCTCGCGGTCGAGATCAAAGAGTACCTCGAAATCCTGGCTTCGCGGGCGCGGATCCTCGGCATCGTCAAAGACGAGCTGTCGGCGGTGAAGGCGGAATTCGCCACGCCCCGACGCACGGTGATCGAAGAGGGCGGTGGCGACCTCGAGGACGAGGATCTGATCCAGCGCGAAGACATGGTCGTCACCGTGTCCCACGCCGGCTACATCAAGCGCGTTCCGCTTGCGACCTATCGGGCTCAGCGTCGCGGCGGAAAGGGACGGTCGGGCATGTCCTTCCGGGAGGAGGATTTTGTCAACCGCCTCTTCGTCGCCAACACGCATACGGCGGTCCTGTTCTTCTCCTCCCGCGGCATCGTCTACAAGCTCAAGGTCTGGCGTCTGCCGCTAGCTGCGCCGCAGGCGCGCGGCAAGGCACTCGTCAATATCCTGCCGCTGGAGGAAGGCGAGACGATCACGACGATCCTTCCGCTTCCCGATGACGACAAAGAGTTCGAGCGGCTCGATCTGATGTTCGCCACGACAGGCGGAACAGTGCGGCGAAATTCGCTTGCCGACTTCGTCAACATCAATCGCAATGGCAAGATTGCGATGAAGCTCGATGACGGCGATGCGATCGCTGGCGTCTGGACGTGCTCCGAGGACGACGACGTGATGCTGACCACCGCTTTCGGGCAATCGGTTCGCTTCCCGGTGACGGACGTGCGCGTCTTTGCCGGACGCTCGTCCGTCGGCGTGCGCGGGATCCGTCTCGGCAAGGGTGACCGCGTCATCTCCATGTCGATCCTCCGGCATTTCGAGGCAACTCCGGAGGAGCGCAGCGCCTATCTGAAGATGCGGCGTGCTGTCGCCGGTGAGGCCGATAACGGCGATGCCGGAGACGTCATCGAGGAGGGCGACGAGGTCGAGGCAGAGGCCGGCGCATTGTCGTCGGAGCGCTACGCCGAGATGAGCGCTGCGGAAGAGTTCATCCTCACCGTTTCCGAACACGGCTACGGCAAGCAGACGTCGTCGCACGAATACCGGATCTCCGGACGTGGCGGCAAAGGCATCATTGGCATGGTGGTGAATGAGCGAAACGGGCCGCTGGTCGCGTCTTTCCCGGTGGAGGAAGGCGACCAGATCATGCTCGTTACCGATCGCGGTCAGCTCATTCGTGTGCCGGTTGCCGGCATTCGCATCACTGGGCGCGCGGCGCAGGGCGTTATTGTCTTTTCCACCGCGAAAGACGAAAAAGTAGTGTCCGTCGAGCGGATCACGGAGGCGAGCGCGCAGGACGAGCTCAACGGAAACGGAGAGGGTGGCGAAGAGAGTGCCCCCGACTCCGATCCGCAGGACGGCGATAACGGCGGAGACGCGGGAGAACCGCCAACGGAGTAAAGCTCGAGGGGGGCCTATGATCGATCTTGCAAGCTGGCTGACATATCTTGCGGCGTGCATCGCCGTCGTGATCGTCCCTGGACCGACGGTGACGGTCATCATCGCCAATTCCATGCGCCACGGTGCACGGGCCGGTTTGATGAACGTCGCTGGCACACAGGCCGGCATCGCCATAATGGTCGCGATCCTCGCCTTCGGGTTTTCGGCGGTCGTTGCGCTCCTGGGTGAGGCGTTCTTCTGGCTGAAGCTTGTCGGCGCCGCCTACCTCATCTGGCTTGGGATCAAGCTCTGGCGTGCCGACGGTACGCTCGGGAATGCCGATGCCGCCAAGGCCACGCGCAACTGGTTCTGGCAGGGCTTTATCGTCATCTGGTCGAATCCGAAGGCTTTGTTCTTCTTCGGCGCTCTCATTCCGCAGTTCATCGATCCGACGGGCTCGGCGGTGATGCAGACGCTTCTGCTTGGCGGCACCTTCATGGTGGTGGCGACATGCCTCGATAGCATGTACGCGCTTGCTGCAGGACGGACGGGTCTGCTTCTGTCGAGGCGCAACGTGCGGCTCGTGGAGATCTTCGGCGGGACATGTCTCGTCGGAGGCGGCCTTTGGATGGCGCTGAGCCGCCGCTGACGCGTTTCGAACCGACATCCCCCACATTGCGGTTCGCCGCAGGTGACGCTAAGCGGACCCAATGATTCGCACTGCACTCTACCCGGGCTCATTCGACCCGCTGACGAACGGGCATATCGATATCCTCCAGGCGGCCTTTGGGCTGGTCGATCGGGTTATCGTGGCCGTCGGGCGCCATCCGACGAAGTCGGGTCTGCTCGACATCGACAAGCGTATCGCCCTCATCGAGGAAGTCGCGGGTCCTCTGGCGGAAAGCAGTGAAGTGACGCTCGAGGTTCTGAGCTTCGACAATCTCGTCGTCGACCTCGCGCAGGAGGTTGGCGCGACCATTCTGATCCGCGGGCTGCGCGATGGGACGGATCTCGATTACGAGATGCAGATGGTCGGCATGAACCGCACCATGGCACATTGGCTGCAGACGGTTTTCGTGCCGGCGAGCCCGCATCACCGTCACATCACGGCCACGCTCGTGCGTCAGATCGCAGCCATGGGCGGTGATATCGGGCCTTTCGTGCCGGCTTCAGCGGCCGACGCCGTACGTGTGGCGCTCGCCAGCCGCTGAACGATTGCGCCGCCCGGGGGTTCAGATCTCAAGGAAGGATATCTCATGCTGAAATGGCTGGCCACGGTCGCCTTTGCCGTCACCTGCACGCTGTCACAGCCCGTGCTGGCGCAATCTGCGGACGCCGAAAACACGCTTCTGATGCAGCTGAAGGAGGGCACTGTCAGCATTCACCTGCGCCCGGATCTTGCGCCGAACCATGCGGAACGCCTGAAGACGTTGACACGCCAGGGTTTCTACGACGGTGTGCCGTTTCATCGCGTGATCGACGGCTTCATGGCGCAGACCGGCGATCCGACCGGCACCGGCATGGGGGGATCGGATCTGCCGGACCTCAAGGCGGAGTTTTCCGATGAGCCTTTCGTTCGGGGCGTCGTCGGCATGGCGCGCTCGAGCAATCCTGACAGCGCCAACTCGCAATTCTTCATCATGTTCGCCCCGGCTCCGAGCCTTGACGGCAAGTACACCGTCGTGGGCGAAGTCACCGACGGCATGGACCTCGTCGACAATATCAAAAAGGGAAGTTCCAGTGCCAATGGCAAAGTGGACAACCCCGATAAGATCATCAGCATGAAGGTTGCCGCAGACCAATAGGCACCTTACCCGAGACCTCCAACTCAGGGAGATTCGAATGGCCGCCCAGCCCGAAGACACACTCATCATGGAAACCAGCAAGGGGCAGGTGACCATCGCCATGCGCCCGGACCTCGCACCCAACCATGTCGCGCGGATCAAGGAGCTCGTGCGCGACGGCTTCTATGACGGTGTGAAGTTCCACCGCGTCATCGACGGTTTCATGGCCCAGACCGGCTGCCCCCAGGGCAACGGCACGGGCGGATCCGGCAAGAAGCTCAAAGCGGAATTCTCGTCGGAGAAGCACACGCGCGGCACCGTTTCGATGGCGCGCGCCATGGATCCCAATTCCGGCGACAGCCAGTTCTTCATCTGCTTTGCCGAGGCTCCGTGGCTCGATCGCCAGTACACCGTCTGGGGCGAAGTGGTGGACGGCATGGATGTCGTCGATCAGATCAACAAGGGCGAGCCGCCGCGGCAGCCTGACACCGTTCAGTCGATCAAGGTCGCCGCAGACGCCTGATGATTTGGCGGCGGCCTCTCGCCGCCGCCTTTTTCCAATGCGTATCGATGCTTTCGATTTCGAGTTGCCGGAAGAGCGGATCGCGCTTCGTCCGGCGCGGCCGCGAGATTCCGCGCGGCTCCTCGTCGTGCCCTCTGAAGGGCCTTTCCGCGATCTCCGGGTCTTCGATCTACCCGCACTTTTGGAGCCCGGTGATCTCCTCGTCTTGAACGACACGGCCGTCATTCCGGCGCGGCTCGCCGGACGCCGTCTCCCGCGCACGCCGGACGGTCAGGCGATCCGCGTGGAAGCGACCCTCATCGAGCGGCTGGATCAATCCCATTGGATGGCACTCGCCAAGCCGGGCCGCAAACTGAAGCCCGGCGATATGCTTCGTTTCGGCGGGGTGGATGAGACCTGTCTTGCGGGAACGCTCGACGCGCGCGTTATCGAGAAAGGCGAGGCCGGCACCATCACACTCGGCTTTTCGCTTGCCGGGCCGGTGCTCGACGAAGCCATCCACGGCCAGGGGGCTATGCCGCTTCCGCCTTATATCGCCTCGCGCCGCAAGGCCGATGCGGCCGATCTGGAAGATTATCAGACGGTCTATGCGGCGAAGGAGGGCGCTGTCGCTGCGCCGACGGCAGGGCTGCATTTCACGGACGATCTTCTGGCCGCTCTCGCTGACAAGGGCATCGAGCGCCGTCTGGTGACGCTGCATGTGGGGGCTGGCACGTTTCTGCCGGTGAAAAGCGAAGAGACGGACGACCACGTCATGCACGAAGAGTGGGGCGAGGTGAGCGAGGAGACGGCGGAAGCCGTCAACGAGACACGCCGACGTGGCGGGCGCGTTGTCGCGATCGGGACCACGGCCCTGCGTATCCTCGAAAGCGCTGGCGACGAGAATGGTCTTCTGCAGCCTTTTTCCGGCAAGACCGGGATTTTCATCACGCCCGGCTATCGCTTCCGCATCATCGACCGGCTTTTCACGAATTTTCACCTGCCGCGCTCGACGCTGTTCATGCTCGTGTCTGCGTTTTCGGGCCTCGACCGTATGAAGGCCGCTTATGCCCATGCGATCGAGGAAAAATATCGCTTCTACTCCTACGGCGATGCCTCGCTCCTCGAACCGGCGACGCCCTCCATCAGGCCCAAATGACCGAATTCTCGTTCACTCTTCAGGCGCGCGACGTGAATGCCCGTCGCGGCACGATCTCCATGCCGCGCGGTCTCATCCGCACACCCGCGTTCATGCCGGTCGGGACGCAGGCCACTGTGAAAGCCATGTATCCCGAGCAGGTGAGGGAGCTTGGGGCCGATATCGTCCTCGGCAACACCTATCACCTGATGCTGCGGCCGGGCGCGGAGCGCGTGGCACAATTGGGTGGGCTGCATTCCTTCATGCGGTGGCCGCATCCGATCCTGACGGATTCCGGCGGCTTTCAGGTCATGTCGCTCGCCCAGCTGACGAAGCTCGACGAGGACGGCGTCACGTTCAAATCGCATGTCGACGGATCGACACATCGTCTGACGCCGGAACGCTCCGTGGAGATTCAGGGGCTCCTCGGCGCCGATATCACCATGCAGCTCGACGAATGCCTGAAATTGCCGGCGGACTATTCCGAGGTCGAGCGGGCGATGGAATTGTCGCTGCGTTGGGGTGAGCGCTCGAAGGCGGCGTTTGGTGGCGAACCGGGAAGGGCGCTTTTTGGGATCGTGCAGGGCGGAGACCAGGCCGATTTGCGATTGCGATCAGCCGAGGGGCTGCGCCAGATCGGTTTCCACGGGTATGCAGTCGGGGGCCTCGCCGTCGGCGAACCTCAGTCGGTCATGCTGGCAATTCTCCAGGAGACGGTGCCCGCACTGCCAGACGAGGCGCCTCGCTACCTGATGGGCGTCGGGACACCTGAGGATATCTTGCTGTCGATCGCGCGCGGCATCGATATGTTCGATTGCGTGATGCCGACCCGCGCGGGACGGCACGGTCAGGCGTTTACGCGCTACGGACGCCTCAATATGCGCAATGCCAAGCACGCGGAGGATTTAAGTCCGCTCGACCCTTCGAGCGATTGCCCGGCGGCGCGCGATTATTCCCGCGCCTATCTTCATCATCTCTTCCGTACGCAGGAAACGCTCGGGGCGATGCTGCTGACCTGGTCGAACCTCGCCTATTACCAGACGCTCATGAAAGAAGCCCGGCAGGCGATCAGCGAAGGACGCTATACGGATTATGTCGCAGAGGTGCGGGAGAACTGGGAGAGGGGAGCGCCGTAACGGCCAGCTCCATTCGCTCGGGCGCGCGGCAGAGGCGATTGCACGGCCGATATGAAAAAGCCCCGGCGGTACCGGGGCTTCAACGTTCCAGAAATTAGCGGCTGATGGCGGCGGCGAGAGCGATTGCCGCTACAGCGCCCAAAGAGCTCCACCAGAAGAGCTGTGCGCTTCGGGCCTCCTTGTCGGCCTGAACGGCGATGGCTTTTGCACGTGCTTTCGGCATCAGATCAATTCTCCCGGAGCCGGCCTCAATTTGCAGTCAACGATTTTCCAGTCGCCTGCGTCATCCTGCAGGAGAGCAAAATCGGCGGACCATTGCAAGCCAATGCGGTCACGCACATAGGTCTTCACCATGGTTGCCTCGCCATCCTGGGTGACACTGTCCACCGTCAGCCGCTTCGCATAGACGAGCGGTGGGTGGATCTTGGAAAAGAATGTGTAGGCCGCTTCCTCGGTTCCGAAGCGATCCTGCTCGTACTCCGTCGCAAAGCGCCAGACGGCCTTCGGCTGTTTGTTCGAGAGACCCCAGACGAAGGTTTCGACTGCGCCGCGCACGGCATCTTCCTGACCCTTGGTGAGCGCACGGGGCTCGGGGTGGTAGGCGACGAGATCCAGGCGGTCGGCTTTCGGTGCTGCCTGAGGAAGGGCTTTTGGAAGAGGTGCGTTCAACGAGTTCACTTGGACCGTGCCGATCAGCACCGTCGCCAGAATGCCTGTTGCAGCAACTGCCAGGTTTCGCCCCCAGCCTGCTTTCAGACTGAACATGGGATTGCACCTCTTCAAGAACTTCGACAGGACAATTCGTTAACCCGCCGTTCAGTTCCGTGAAGATGTGGTTGTCGTTAAGAAGTTGATTGCTCGCCGTGTTGCGAAAGCCTCCGACGCCCCGGCTTTGGCTGGGTCTCGACGACCTTGAGCTTGCCTCTGCGCCTCTTCACTTCCGTGTGAAACGGTCTCGCGCCGGCACGGAATGAGAGGTCCCCCTGTGGGGTTGGATGCAGCCTCAGGCAGACGTTCGGGCGCGGATACGATCTTGAAGCCGACTCAGCTATCTTGGACGCAGTCAGTTGCGTTGTTCTGCGTTCCCACGAAATAGCGGAGGCCTTGGCGCAATGACCGAAACGTCCCTCTACCAGACAATCCTGCTCGAACTCTACGCGCACACGCCCCGGAGCGCGCTCCCCAACTGGGTGATGGACGGGCTGGTCGAGGAAGGTCTCGCGCATCGCGACGACGCGGAGGGTCTGGTGCTCAACGGCCCGTTTCAGACCTTCCAGATCCGCAAGAGAGAGGTTCGGTCGGCCGAGTTGCAGGCTGCTGACGCCGCTGGCTAGCTTGAGGCCTGAGCCTTGTCTTCAAAAGCGACGTGTTTTCAAAATTGAGATCGCGGGCTGAACGAGCCCGCGATCTGATCTTTCGGCTTTATTCGGCAGGCGCCGTGCTTTCTTCGCCCCGTTCGGACGCCGGCGGATGATGCGGCTTCCAACCGGTCTTTTCGCGCATCCACTGGAAGACGCCGAAGAGGAGCGGGATGAGGAAGATGCCGATCGTCGCCGCACCGATCATGCCGGCGAAGACTGGAATACCCACGGCCTGCATGGAGCCCGCGCCAGGACCGGTCGCCCGGACCAGCGGGACGAGACCGGCGATAAAGGCGAAGCTCGTCATCATCACCGGGCGGAAACGCAACCGGGCGCCTTCGACTGCAGCGTCGTGCAGATCCATACCGAACTCGCGTTGTTCGAGCGCGAAGGCGTTGATCAGGATTGCGTTCTTCGCTGACAGTGCGATCAGCACGACAACACCGATCTGCGCATAGAGGCTGAAGTTCGCCCCGACCCACCAGATCGCCAACATGGCGCCGAACATGGCGCTGATCGTCGACAGAAGCACCGGGATCGGCACGTTCCAGCTCTCGTAGAGCGCAACCAGGAACAGGAAGGCAAACACGACGGCCGCGCCAAGGACGATCGGCGTCTGTCCTGCCGATTGTTTCTGTTCGAGCGCCTGGCCCGTCCATTCATAGCCGTAGCCACTCGGAAGGGATTTCGCCACCTGCTCCATGGCGTCGGTTGCATCACCGTCGCCAAAGCCTGGCGCGGGAGAGCCCTGGATAGAGACCGAGCGATAGTTGTTGTAGCGCGTCAGGCTGCGTGGGCCGACGGTCAGTTCGGCGCGTGCGAAGGTGGAAAGTGGCACCATCTCGCCGGAATTGTTGCGCACTTCGATGTCATAAATGTCATCGATCGACGTGCGGTATTCCTTCTCCGCCTGCATACGGACTGTCCAGGTGCGGCCGAACAGATTGAAATCGTTGATATAGTACCCGCCGAAGGTGGATTGCAGGGCGGCGAAGATCTCGTTGATCGGCACGCCGAGCGTCTGCGCCTTCGTGCGGTCGATATCCAGACGGATCTGTGGCGTCTCGGCCTCGAAGTTGGCGTAGACCCGCGTCAGTTGCGGCTGCTGGTTGGCCTGCACCAGCAAACCACGCATGACGGCGGCAAGCTCTGACGGCTCCTGTCCCTGCAGAGCCTCGAGCACAAACTCAAAGCCGCCGAAAGAGCCGACGCCAGAAATTGCTGGCGGCTGCAGCGGAATGAACTGGGCATCCGGAATGGTCGATAGGCCACCATAGAGCCGACCGATGACAGAGCCGATCGCAAGGTCGGGCGATTGACGCTCGTCGTACGGCTTCAATCCCAGGAACATCAGGCCTGCATTCGAGGCTGCGCCACCGCCAAGGAGATCGAAGCCCAGGACGGTGCCGATGCTCTCCACGCCCGGATCCTGACGGATGATCGCTTCCGCCTTCTTCGCAGCGATATCGGTGCGATTCAGGGAAGCGCCCGGCGGCAGGTTCATGATGACGATGACGAAGCCCTTGTCTTCGTTCGGGAGGAAGCCCGCGGGCGTACGCAAGAACATGTAGCCAGTGGCCGCACCGAGGGCGACGAGAACCACGAGCGAGATGACGGCCACGTTCATCAGCTTGCTGATGATCCACGCATATCCGTGCCCGATTTTGTCGACGGCATGGGTGATGCCGCGCATGATCCGCATCGGTTCGCCGGAGCGAAGGAAGAGGGCGCACAGCGCCGGTGACAAGGTCAGCGCGTTGATGGCCGAAATCACCATTGCGGCCGAAATCGCGACAGCAAACTGGCGGAACAGCGCACCGGAGGAGCCGGGCAGGAAGGCAACCGGCACGAAAACCGAGAGAAGCACCAGGGTGATGGCGATGATCGGCCCGACGATCTCGCTCATCGCCTTATGAGTGGCCTCATTCGGCGTGAGATGCGGATCCTCCTCCATCACGCGTTCGACGTTCTCGACGACGATGATCGCGTCGTCGACGACGATACCGATGGCGAGCACCAAAGCGAGAAGTGAGATCGTGTTCGCGCTGTACCCGAAGGCATACATGATCGCGAGCGCACCGATGATGGCGACCGGTACGGCGATCATCGGAATGAGGGTCGCTCGGAAACGTCCGATGAAGATAAACACGACGATCGCGACCAGAACGAACGCCTCGATCAGGGTCGACACGACCTTCTCGATCATCGTTCCGACGAAATCGGATGCATTGTAGATGTATCTGTACTCGAGCCCCTCGGGGAAGCGCTCCGACAGCTCTTCGAGCCGCTTCGTAACGTTGGTTGCGACCGTCACCGCATTGGCGCCCGGGGAAAGATAGGTGGCGACGGCCGCCATCGGCTTACCGTTGTAGCGGGCAATGACGCCGTAACTCTCAGACGCCAGCTCGACCCGTGCAACATCGCCCAGGCGGACGACGGAGCCGTCCGGATTGGAGCGCAGGATGATGTTGCGAAATTCTTCCGCGTCGCTCAGGCGACCTTTGGTGTTGATCGTCAGCTCGAGCCGCTGTGCGTCGACGAGGGGAGCTGCACCGAGCTTGCCGGCGGCCGCCTGCAGGTTCTGCGATTCGACCGCAGCGGCAATATCGGCGGGCGTCAGCTTGAGATTGCTGAGCTTCTGCGGATCGAGCCAGATCCGCATGGCGTAATCGCGTTCACCGAAGACCTGAACGTTGCCGACGCCGTTGACGCGTTTCAGCTCGTCGATGACGTTGAGGGCAACGAAGTTCGCGATGAACAATTCATCGAAGCGATCGTCCGGCGAATAGAACAGAAAGACCTGGAGCTGGTCACGCGAGGCGCGGGCCACGTTGATGCCGACCGAACGCACTTCCGCCGGCAGCTGGCTTTCGACCTGGGCCACGCGGTTTTGCACGTTAATGGCGGCAACATCCGGATCCGTGCCGAGCTCGAATGTGACGTTGAGCTCATAGGAACCGTCCGAGCTCGACGTCGATTTCATGTAGCGCATGTCCTCGACGCCGTTGATGGCACTTTCGAGTGGCTGCGCGATGGCCTGTTCGACGGTTTCGGCACTTGCGCCGATATATTGCGTGGACACGCTGATCGTCGGAGGCGCGATGTCCGGATATTGGGCAACCGGAATCACGGCGATCGAAATGAGCCCGACCAGAGTGATCAGGATCGAGATGACGAAGGCCAGTCGCGGCCGGCGGATGAAGACGTCAAAAATCATGCCGTGTGGGCCTTCAAAATGTCACGCGCTGCGGCTTACTGGTTCGTCGAGGGAGCTGCGGCCGACGCCTGCTCCTTCGGGGTAACGTCCTGCGGTGCGACCTGCATGCCTGGCTGCGCTTTCTGCTGACCTGCGACGATCACCCGGTCACCGGCCTCCAGGCCTTCGGTGACGACGATTGCCGGACCACGCTGCTCGCCTGTTTCGATGCGACGCTGCTCGACCTTGTTCTCGTCATTGACGATGAGGGTGTAGGTGCCCTGCTGATCGATGAGCATGGCCGATTGCGGCATCAGGAGCTTTTCTTCGGGCTTGCGCGCGGCGACGATCACATCGACGAGCTGCTTGTCGTACAACACTCGGTCAGGGTTTGGGACGCGGGCACGCACCATCACTGAATCGGTCCCCTCGTTCGCCTCAATGTTGGTGAAGAGAATCTCGCCCTCTTGATCGTAGATGCTGCCATCGGCGAGGCGCAGTTTGATGACGACCTCGTTCCTTTGGGTCTCCGTCTGACCGATATTCATGAGGCGGCGCTGCGGCACCGGAAAGGCCACGCGCATCGGGTCTTGCTGCACGATACGTGCAAGGGCGCCGCTATCGGGACCGATGAAAGCACCTTCGGAAAAGGCCGCGACGCCGATGCGCCCGCTGATCGGGGCCGTGATCTTCGTGTAACCCAGATCGAGCTGCGCCAGTTTGAGAGCTGCTTCGTTCTGACGAAGAGTTGCCTCCGCCTGATCTCGGTTGGCGCGCGCTTCGTCGAGCGAGGCCTGCGAGCCGGTATTGCGCTCGCGCAGCGTCTGCTGCCGTTCGTAGCTCAGATTGTTGAGCTCGAGGGCGGCACGCGCATTCTGCACCGCTGCCTCGGCTTGAGAGACTGCTGCTTCATAAGGTGCTGCATCGATGGTGAAGAGTACCTGGCCTTTTTCGACCTCGGCGCCTTCTTCAAATTGACGCTCTCCGAGATATCCCTGCACGCGGGCGCGGATTTCGACGCTTTCTGCGGCTTCAATCCGGCCGGTGAAGACCTGCTGCTCGGTCACGTCACCGAGGCGAACCTGCTCGACACTGACTGCGGGTGGAGCGCCGGCCCCCGGCGCCCCCTGAGCCAAGAGCGGGGCAGGTGCGAGCGCCAGCGCCAATGCGAGTGCGGCGCGCATAGGAAAGGTGCGACGCCCCGTTGCCGGGGAGGGAAGGCGAAGATCGATCATCTAGGAGCTACCAGTTCGAATGCAGGCGCCACTTCGGTGCGCTCACTTCCGGCGATGACATAATTCCTGCCATCAGAAAAGCAAACAGTCGAGTACCGATTCCAGTGTAGGGGTTACCAAATAGACGTACGGTGACCTTGAAGGCCGTGGGCCTGACGCATCTACACAAGTATGTGATCCGACGGCGACGACGCTCTCCTGGCTCTCTGCTCGCAGGAGACGAGTGGGTCGAGGTTCGTCATCCGTGTCTCGGGTGCGATCTCTTACCCATGTCGTCACATCGGACAAATAGGCAATGGTGAGCCCTGTGGGACTCGAACCCACGACCTACTGATTAAAAGTCAGTTGCTCTACCGGCTGAGCTAAGGGCTCTCAGCGCGGGCGGACCCTATGGAAGCGGCCCGTGCGGGTCAAGCCGTTTTGGTTCAGGAGTGCCCCGTATGCCGGGCTTTTGCCCATCGTCGGATGCCGTGCCACGGCCGCGGCCATGTGGACGGCAGGGTCGCGAGCATCAAGCCGGGCAGAACCAGGGCCAGTCCGAGCGCGTGATAGGTGTGAAATTCCTCTCCGAGGAAGATCATCGCGAGCAGGACGCCATAGGGTGGCAGCAGATAGAGGAACATGCCGGTGACGCCCGGTCCAAACACTTTGACGCCGTGCTGGTAGGCGAGAAAGGCGAGCACCGAGGAGATGAAGGCGAGACCCGCGATCGACAGCCATGCGGCGAAGGTTGAAGGAAAGGCCTCTCGTACGACCGCTTCCACCGCAAAGAACGGCAGCAAAACGACCGCGCCGGCGGCGATGATGGCTGTAAACAGCGGCAGGGTCGGGACGGTGTGAAGAGAGCCGCGGCGCAACAGGACCGAGTAGACGGCCCACGAGAAGGCGCAGAGCGCGATCAACAGATCACCGGCATTCAATTCGAGCGCGATGAGCCGGCTGAGATCTCCCTGCAGCACGATGACGGCAACGCCGATGAATGCGAGGGCCACGCCGAGTGCCTGGCGCAGCGCAATGCGCTTGCCGCGAAACAGCCATTCCAGCACCAGGATCATCACACCGGACGAGGTGTAGATCAGTGTGGCGTTGGTGGCGTTGGTGTGGCGGAGAGCGAGATAGACGATCGCCCCGCACACACCCATGCCGAGGAAGCCCAGAACAAGAAGCAGACGCCAGTTTTCCATGAGCGTCTTGCGGTGTTGTCTCAATCCCGCGGCGGCGAGCGGGAGGAGCAGAAGAAGGGCCACCGTCCAGCGCAAGAAGGCCAGGGTGAACGGCTCGACCGTGCTCACCGCTGCGCGCCCGATCACGAGATTGGACGAGAAGAACAGCGGCATGAGCGCCAGAAGAGTGATGTCACGCAGGCGGTTTGAGGAAGCTTGCATCGTTTCGGAGGGGCTTTCGGCTTCGACATACCTGCGCTAACGGGCTGGCAGAATTTGCGCAAGCTGCGGCTCCTCAAGCGGCGCTGCATCAGGAAAGGGACATATGTCTCAGCTTACGACCATCATTCTGGCTGCGGGCGAGGGCACCCGTATGCGCTCGGCCTATCCGAAAGTTCTGCACCCGATCGGCGGGCTTCCCATGCTGGCCTTTGCGATGCGCGCGGCCCAGGCGGCTGGTGCGGCGCATCTCGGCGTCGTCGTCGGTCCGGGACACGATTCTGTTCGGGCCCTGGTCACCCAAGAAATGCCGCAGGCTGAAGTTTTCGTGCAGGAGGAGAGACGCGGCACGGGGCATGCCGTCATGCAGGCGCGGCCGCTTCTGGAGCGTGCCGAAGGCGTGGTGCTCGTTCTTTTCGGAGACACGCCTTTCGTGACGGCTGAGACGGTATCGTGCCTCGCCGGTCTCATAGATGACGGTGCTGCGCTCGCCGTCGCAGGCATGCGTCCGCCGTCCCCTGCAGGTTACGGCAGGCTCATCACCGAAGCGGGCCGCCTTCTCGCGATCCGCGAAGACAAGGATGCTTCACCGGAAGAGAAGAAGATCGGCCTCTGTAACGCGGGCCTGATGGCGTTCCGTGCGGCTGACATGCTGTCCTTGCTCGAGGCGATCGATAGCGACAACGCGCAGGGTGAGTTCTATCTGACGGATGCGGTTGCGATCGCCAATCAGAAAGGTCTTTCGGTCAAGGCCGCTGAGATCGCCTTCGACGAGGTCTTCGGCGTCAACGACAGGGCGCAGCTTGCCGAGGCCGAAGCGCGTTTCCAAAGCGCCCGTCGCCGACAGGCGATGATGGAGGGCGTCAGCCTCGTTGCGCCGGAGACGGTCTTCTTTTCGCACGATACCGTGCTTGGTCGCGACGTGACCGTCGAGCCGAACGTCTTCTTCGGCCCTGGGGTTCGCGTTGAAGACGGGGTCAGGATCCATGGCTTTTCGCATCTTGAAGGCTGCGTCGTGAAGGCCGATGCGGAGATCGGGCCGTTTGCCCGCCTGCGGCCGGGAGCCGATGTCGGCGCGAGAGCGAAGGTCGGGAATTTCTGCGAGGTGAAGGCAACCACGCTGGGCGATGGCGCGAAGGTCAACCATCTGACCTATCTCGGGGATGCTTCCGTCGGCGCAGGAACCAATATCGGGGCCGGCACCATCACCTGCAATTACGACGGCTTCAGCAAATCTCGCACGCAGATCGGAGAGGGGGCCTTTATCGGTTCCAATTCATCTCTGGTCGCACCGGTCTCTATCGGAGACGGCGCTTATGTCGGTTCCGGCAGTGTCATTACCGATGACGTTGCCTCCGATGCGCTGGCGATTGCGCGCGGCCGACAGGTGGAGAAGCCGGACTGGGCGAAATCCTTTCGGGCGCGTCACGAAAAGAAGTGACGCCGCTCACCAGGGTGCAGGGCGTCTTCGTCACACTGTGTCATGGCAATTGATTTCCTCGGTGCGCTCGGCTTCGGCATGATCGCGCCGCTGGAAGGGGAGTATTTCTAAATATGTGTGGCATTGTCGGAATCGTCGGAACGACCCCGGTCGCACCGCGGCTTTTGGATGCGCTCAAGCGGCTTGAATACCGAGGATACGATTCGGCAGGTGTTGCGACGCTGGAGAACAAGGAGCTCACGCGCGAGCGCGCCAAGGGGAAACTCGTCAATCTCGAAAACCGCCTGCACGAGCACCCGCTTTCCGGTTTGATCGGCATCGGCCATACGCGCTGGGCGACGCACGGGGCGCCGACGGAAGTCAACGCGCATCCGCATGCAACGGAAAGCGTTGCCGTCGTCCACAACGGCATCATCGAGAATTTTCAGGAATTGCGGGCCGAGATCCGGGCCGCCGGACGGGCGCTTCAGACCGACACCGACACGGAAGTCGTCGCGCATCTCATCACTCTGGCGCTCGCCCGCGGGCTCGATCCCGTGGCGGCCGCGGCGGAGACGCTGGCAAAACTCGAAGGTGCTTTCGCTCTCGCCATCCTTTTTGCGCATGAGGACGACCTTCTCATTGCGGCACGCCGGGGCAGTCCGCTCGCCATCGGCTATGGCGACGGCGAGATGTATCTCGGCTCCGACGCCATCGCGCTGGCCCCGTTCACCAACCGGATCACCTATCTGGAAGACGGCGATTGGGCAGTCGTACGGCGTAAGAGCGTCACCATCTATGATGAGAACGGCGTCGAAGTGCGGCGACCGGTCCAGCATTTCGTCGCCTCGAACTTGATGGTCGACAAGGGCAATCATCGGCACTTCATGCTCAAGGAGATTTATGAGCAGCCCGAGGTCGTGGCGCATACGCTCGGCCATTACGTGGATTTCGCTGAACGCCGCGTGGCGCTGCCGGAGGGGGCCGAGATCGATTTTGCGGGGCTCGACCGTCTCGCCATGTCGGCCTGCGGAACGGCGTTTTACGCGGCGCTTGTGGGCCAATATTGGTTTGAGCAGTTGGCTCGCCTGCCGGTCGATCTCGATATCGCTTCGGAGTTCCGCTATCGGGAGGTTCCCCTCGGCGACAAGGGGCTGTCGCTCTTCATCTCGCAATCGGGGGAGACGGCCGACACGCTCGCCTCGCTCCGCTACTGCCGGGAGCATGGGCAGAAGATCGGTGCGATCGTCAACGTGCCGACATCCACGATCGCGCGCGAGGCCGATTACATTCTGCCGACACTCGCCGGACCCGAGATCGGCGTCGCCTCGACGAAAGCGTTCACCTGCCAGCTCACGACACTCCTCGCGCTTGCAATCGGCGCCGGACGTCAACGCGGACATCTCTCGCGCGAAGACGAGGAACAGCTCGTTCAGGCTGCAATCGAGATGCCGCGGCATCTTTCGCAGGCTCTCAAGCTCGAGGACGAGATCGAGGGGCTGGCGAAAGAGCTGTCGCGCGTCAAACACGTGCTCTACCTCGGTCGCGGCAAGAGCTTTCCCCTGGCGCTCGAAGGCGCTCTGAAGCTCAAGGAAATCTCCTATATTCATGCCGAGGGCTATGCGGCGGGCGAACTGAAGCACGGGCCGATCGCGCTCATCGATGAGACGATGCCAGTCATCGTAGTGGCGCCTTACGACAAGGTCTTCGACAAGACCGTCTCCAACATGCAGGAAGTCGCGGCGCGCGGCGGACGTATCATTCTGCTGACGGACGAAGAGGGCGCGCGGAGCGCTGCTGTCGATACGATGAAGACTCTGATCCTGCCGAGCATGCCGGCCGCGATCGCACCCATCGTGTATGCCGTGCCGGTGCAGCTGTTGGCCTACCATACCGCGGTTTTTATGGGCACCGACGTCGACCAGCCCCGCAATCTCGCCAAGTCCGTAACGGTCGAATAGAGTCCAAAATTTTCGCGCGCGGTCCGGCGCGACGGGCGTTATGATGGGTGACCTGGCACCTTCGCCAGTGGGGTTTTGTGGATGGAAACCGAGGACGCAGAGCGGGGGGCAAAGCCGCAGCGGCGGCACTCGAAAGCGGGGCTCAGGCTTCGCAACTATTTCCTGACCGGTATCGTCGTTGCCGCGCCGATCGGCATCACGTTTTATCTCACCTGGGCTTTCGTGGCGTGGGTGGACGGATGGGTGAAGCCGCTCATCCCCCACGCTTACAATCCCGACAATTATCTGCCCTTCTCGGTTCCGGGTTTCGGGCTCATCGTCGCCATCTTCCTTCTGACCATGCTGGGCTTTCTGACAGCCAACCTGGTCGGGCGCACGATTGTCGCGTACGGGGAGCTCCTCCTCGATCGTATGCCGCTCGTGCGGAATCTTTACCGGGCGCTGAAGCAGATCTTCGAGACGGCCCTTTCACAATCGAGCCGCTCGTTTCAGCAGGTCGGGCTGATCGAATATCCGAGGCGCGGGCTGTGGGCGCTGGTCTTCATCGCGACCGACACGAAGGGGGAGATCGCCGAGCGTCTCCAGGAAAGCGATACGGATACGATGGCCGTCTTTCTGCCGACCACACCAAATCCGACCTCGGGCTTTCTGCTCATCGTGCCGCGCCAGGATGTCATTCTGCTCGATATGACCGTCGAGGAGGGCGCCAAGCTCGTCATTTCTGCAGGGCTCGTCGCTCCGGAATATCAGCGCAAGACCAAGGCTCTCGCCCGCGAGGCCAAGGAAGCGGCAGATGATGAGAGAGAGGCGGCGGAATAGACGAGAGGGCATTTCCGCACGTTTCCTGCGCTTATGCGCTCAGCCCGAGCGCATAAGCCGGATCGCTTCGTCTCTCCCGAAAAGATAGAGAAGACATCGGACGGCCTCGCGACCCGCATATCCGCCCTTTTCTTCACGGGCGAGGATGAGCTTTGCCTCGTCTCTCGCGAGCGCCAGGAGGTCACCATGGAATTCCGGCCGGGCGAGCCGGAAACCGGGCATGCCGGACTGGCGCGTGCCGAGAAGGTCGCCTTCGCCGCGTAGCTTCAGATCCGCTTCGGCGATGACGAAGCCGTCATTCGTTTCCCGCATGACTTTGAGCCGTTCGCGGGCCGTTTCGCTCAAGGGCGGCTTGTAGAGCAGGAGACAGCTCGAGGGCTTGTCGCCGCGCCCGACCCGGCCGCGCAGCTGATGAAGCTGGGCAAGGCCGAAACGTTCGGCATGTTCGATGACGATGATGGACGCATCGGGGACATCGACGCCGACCTCGATCACCGTGGTCGCCACGAGAACGGCGCCGCCCGCCTCTCGGAAACGCTGCATCGCTGCGGCCTTTTCGGCAGCCTTCATGCGCCCGTGGAGGAGCAGGGCCCGCGATCCGAACATCTTTTCGAGGTCGCGAAAGCGCTCTTCCGCCGCCGCCACGTCGAGCGATTCCGATTCTTCGACGAGCGGGCAGACCCAATAGACCTTTTCCCCTTTGTCGACGGCGGAACGGATTCGCTCTTTCACTTCTAAGAGCCGTTCGGAGGAGGCGACACGCGTGTCGATGGGACGCCGTCCTGCCGGCTTTTCACGCAGCTCGGAAATCTCCATGTCGCCGAAATAGGTGAGGACGAGCGTGCGCGGGATCGGAGTTGCCGTCATGACGAGCAGATCCGGCGCGCTCCCTTTGGCCGACAGGAGCATGCGCTGGTGGACGCCGAAGCGATGCTGCTCGTCGACGATGACGAGACCGAGATCTTTGAAAGCCACGCTCTCCTGAAAGAGGGCGTGTGTGCCGATCGCGATATCGATGTCACCGGCTGCGAGCGCTGCAAGTTTCTCGCCGCGGCCGGCGATGTCCTTGCCGGTGAAAAGGGCAGTCGTCAGCCCGATCGATTCGGCAAGCGGTGCGATCGTCGCAAAATGTTGCCGTGCCAGGATCTCGGTCGGTGCCATCAAGGCGGCTTGTCCGCCATCTTCGCTGACATCGAGCATCGCGGTCAGTGCGACCAGCGTCTTGCCGGACCCGACGTCGCCTTGGAGGAGACGCAGCATCCGCTCCGGCGAACGCAGATTCTTGCGGATGTGGGCGACGGCATCCTGCTGGGCTTGCGTGAGCGCAAAGGGCAAGAGCTCGTGCAGCTTTGCGGCGCGGTCGCCAGAGAATTGGCGCGCTTTGCCGGCGGTCTTGCGAGCGCTTCGGCGCACCAGCCCGAGGGCGAGCTGGCTTGCCAGCAATTCGTCGAAGGCGAGGCGCCGCCAGGCAGGCGCTTCGGGCAGGAGGGCTGCGGCCTCCTGCGGTCGGTGCATCGTCGCGAGAGCCTCGGTGAGTGAGGGCCATTTCTCTCGCGCCATCAGGTCCGACGTAATCCATTCCGGCAATGTCGGCGCCCTTTCGAGCGCCGCCCGTATGATTTTGCCGAGGACCCGGGAGGACAGACCCTCCGTCAGTGGGTAGATCGGCTCGACCATCTGGATCTTGTCGGCCGCGCCCGGCTCCATCACTTCTGGATGCACGATTTGGGCGCGATAATCGAACCAGTCGAGGCGTCCCGAAACCGTGCGGGTCGCGCCGAGAGGCAGGATTTTTTCGATCCACTGGTTGCGAATGTTGAAAAAGATGAGCTCGACGGTGCCGCGGCCGTCGTCGAGAATGACGCGATACGGCGCGCGCGAATGCCGGCGTGGCGCTTCATGATGCTCCACTTTGCCGGTTACGACGACATGGCCTTGCTGTGGAAGCTCGTCCAGGCTAGCGATCTGCTGTCGCGCAATCGCTGAAACCGGCAGATGGAAGAGCAGGTCGCGCACAAGAGGTGGCCCCTCGGCCACGCCGGTCACCCGTGCGAGAAGCTTCTCCACTTTCGGTCCCACCCCAGGCAGCGAGGCGGCCTCTGCAAAAAGCGGATCAAGAAGGGCGGGGCGCATACCTCTTCCTGCCTTGCGCTGCGCGCGGCGGCAAGATGCATCTCTTGCCCGCTTGGTCTGAGTGGATAAATCTTGGCAGGGCGTGAGCTCCCGCCCATAAGGAATGTGACACCCGATATGGCAGACGAAAAATTTGAAGAGCGGCGCCGACGCGCCCATTTTCGCGCCTGGCGCCGCGGTACGCGCGAGCTGGACCTTCTCGTCGGGCGCTTCGGCGACAGCGTTTTGCCATCTGCCGACGAGCGGCAACTTGCGGAATTCGAGCGGCTTCTCGAACTCCCGGATCTCGCTCTCTACAGCTGGATCGTCGGGCGTGAAGAGGTGCCGGCCGAGCATCAGAGCGCGATGATTGCAGGATTGATTGCCTTCCACAAAAGAGAACGAAATTCGGATGTCGAAATCCTCCAGCGCTGAGCGGCTGAGCGATCTTCTGGCGGAAAACCGCCATCTCACCCTGTCCGGTGTGCCGGACGGGCTTGAGGGGCGCGTCCTTGCCGATCTCGTGCGTTTGCGTCGCCTCCCGGTCACGTTCGTTGCGCGGGACGCGCGTCATCTGGAGATGGCGAAAGAGAGCCTGCGTTTCTTTGCTCCGGATATCCGGCGCCTGACGTTTCCCGCCTGGGACTGTCTGCCGTATGACCGTGTCTCGCCCAACGCCGACGTCGTGGCGCGCCGGATGGCGACGCTGAAGGCGCTCGTCGATGCAGGTCCGCAGGCGCCGCTCATCCTTCTGACGACAGCCAATGCGATCATTCAACGGGTGCCGCCGCATGAGTGGGTGGCGCGGCATGTGTGGAGTGCCCGCGCTGGTGACGTGACGCCCATGGAAGGGTTGGTCGCGCGTCTGGCGGCCGACGGTTTTGAGCGCGTACCGACGGTCCGGGCGGTTGGCGAATATGCCGTGCGTGGCGGCATCGTCGACCTGTTCGCTCCAGGGGATACGGGGGCAATCCGCTGCGATTTCTTCGGCGACACGCTGGAGACGATCCGTCCCTTCGATCCGGAGAATCAACGCACGACCGGACAGGTCTCGCGCCTCGACCTCCTACCAGCGAGCGAGATCATCCTCGATGACGAGGTCGTCGCGCGTTTTCGCCAGAACTATCGCGAAGCCTTCGGCGCCGTGACGAGCGACGATCCGCTTTACGAGGCGGTGAGCGCCGGGCGACGCTTTGCGGGCATGGAGCACTGGCTCGCCTTCTTCCATGAACGGCTGGAGACGGTTCTCGATTACGCCGGCGACACGCTGGTGGCGGTCGATCATCTGGCAGCAGATACGCTCAAGGATCGCTGGGAGCAGATCGGCGACCATTACGAAGCGCGCAAGGAAAACGCCGATCAGAAGCTCGCCGGCGCCGCGCCCTATAAGCCCGCGGCTCCCGACAGCCTCTATCTGACGCCCGAGGAATGGCAGGCCAAAGTGGACGATCATGCGTCCGCCCGGCTGACGCCTTTCGCATCACCGGGCGATGCGGGTTCCGTCTACGATGTCGAGGGCAGGGCGGGCCGCACCTTTGCCGCCGAACGGGCAGCCGGTGACGTCAATGTCTTCGATGCGCTCGTCGCGCATGTCGCCGATCGCCGCAAGGCCGGCAAACGTATCGTGCTTGCGACCTGGAGCGTGGGCGCGCGAGACCGTCTCATCCAGGTCCTGAGCGACCACGGCATGGAGCGGTTGCAGCCGGTCGAAACCTGGGCTGAGACAGAGGCGCTCGCCAAAGGCATCACCGGCATGGCCGTGATGCCGCTCGAAACCGGTTTCGAGACGCCCGACAGCGTCTTCATTGGCGATCAGGATGTGCTCGGTGACCGTCTCGTGCGCCCGGCACGCAAGCGCAAACGCGCCGCCGATGCTCTGACCGAGGCAGCGAGCCTCTCGGAAGGCGATCTCGTCGTCCACGTCGATCACGGCATCGGGCGTTTCGATGGTCTCGTTACGATCGAGGCGGCGGGTGCGCCGCATGACTGCCTGCAGCTCGTCTATGCGGGTGGCGACAAGCTCTTTCTGCCGGTCGAAAATATCGATCTTCTGACGCGTTATGGCGCGGAAGGTTCGGAGACTGCGCTCGACAAGCTCGGCGGCGTCGCCTGGCAGAACCGCAAGGCGCGGCTCAAGAAGCGCATCCGCGAAATTGCCGACGCTCTCATCAAGACGGCCGCGGCGCGGCTTCTCCGTCAGGGTGAGAAGCTCATTGCGCCAGACGGCCTCTACGGAGAATTCGCGGCCCGTTTTCCCTATGAGGAAACGGATGATCAGGATGCTGCGATCGAGGCCGCGATCGGCGATCTCGGTTCCGGCCGGCCGATGGATCGGCTGGTCTGTGGCGATGTCGGTTTCGGCAAGACCGAAGTTGCGCTCAGGGCCGCGTTCGTCGCCGCGATCAGCGGCAAACAGGTGGCCGTGGTCGTGCCGACGACCTTGCTCGCCCGACAGCACTACAAAACGTTCGTCGAGCGTTTTCGCGGATTGCCGCTGCACATCGGCAGCCTTTCCAGACTCGTCGGCACGGCGGAGAAAGCACGGGTCAAGGCGGGGATCACCGACGGCACGATCGATATCGTCGTCGGCACGCACGCGCTTCTCGCGAAATCTGTCAATTTCCGCGATCTCGGCCTCGTCATCGTCGACGAGGAGCAGCATTTCGGCGTCAAGCACAAGGAACGCCTGAAGGAGCTGCGCTCGGCCGTGCACGTCCTGACGCTGACGGCGACACCCATCCCGCGCACGCTGCAGCTCGCACTGACGGGTGTGCGCGACCTCTCTATCATCGCGACGCCGCCGGTCGACCGGCTGGCGGTGCGGACTTTCATCTCGCCGTTCGATCCCCTGATCGTGCGCGAGGCTCTGTTGCGCGAACGCCTCCGTGGCGGCCAGTCCTTCTACGTTGTGCCGCGGATTTCCGATCTTGCCGAAGTGAAGGAGTTTTTGGACCAGAATCTGCCGGAGGCGCGGGTTGCCGTCGCGCATGGCCAAATGCCTGCGAGCGAGCTCGATCAGGTGATGAACGCCTTCTACGACGGCCAGTACGACGTCCTCCTGTCGACGACGATCGTTGAATCGGGCCTCGACATTCCGACCGCGAACACGCTCATCATCCATCGCGCCGACATGTTCGGTCTGGCGCAGCTCTATCAGCTGCGCGGACGCATCGGCCGGTCCAAGAACCGCGCCTACGCCTACTTCACCGTGCCGGCGAAGAAGACGATGACGACGACGGCCGAGCGGCGTCTCAAGGTCCTGCAGTCCCTCGATTCGCTCGGCGCTGGCTTCCAGCTCGCCAGCCACGATCTCGATATCCGTGGCGCCGGCAATCTTCTCGGCGAAGAGCAGTCCGGCCATATCAAGGAGGTCGGTTTCGAGCTTTATCAGCAGATGCTCGAGGAGGCGGTGGCAAGTCTCAAGGCCGGCGACGAGGAGCTTGCCGAGGGCAAGTGGTCGCCGCAAATCACGATCGGCATGGCGGTCATGATTCCAGAGACTTACGTCCCGGACCTGACGCTTCGCATGAGCCTTTATCGGCGCCTTGCAGATCTCGAAGACGCAGGCGACATCGATGCTTTTGGGGCGGAAATGATCGATCGCTTCGGGCCGTTGCCGGATGAGGTCGATCATCTTCTGAAGGTCGTCTACGTGAAATCGTTGTGCCGTAGAGCCAACGTCGAAAAGGTCGATGCCGGGCCGAAGGGCGTCGTGATCGCCTTCCGCAACAACGAGTTCGCAAATCCCGGTGGCCTCGTGCGCTATATCGGCGAGCAGGGCTCGATGGCGAAAATCCGCCCCGACCAGCGTATCGTTCTGTCCCGCGATTGGCCGCGGCCTGAAGACCGCCTGAAAGGTACGGCGTCCCTGCTGACGCGTCTTGCCAAGATTGCCGAGGAAGGGGCGCAGAAAGCCGCTTAGGGCAAGGACGGTTGCGAGGAGAGCGCCTCGATGATGCGGCAGTCGTCGATCGTGCCGCCCCGGCAGCTCTCCTTCATCCTTCGGAGCTCGCTCGCGAGACGCTGAAGGTCTGCGATTTTGTCCTCCACCTCGACAAGGTGCGAGGTGACCAGCCGGTCGACGGCGGCGCAGTCGCGCTCGGTATCTGCTGACAGTTCAAGGAGTTCCCGGATCTCGTCGAGGGTGAAGCCGAGAGCGCGGGAGCGCCTGATAAAGCTCAGCCGCTCCTGATGCATCTTTGAATAAGCGCGATAATTCCCGCCCGTGCGTGGCGGAGCGGGCAGAAGCCCGATTTTCTCGTAATAGCGGATAGTGACGATCTTCGTGCCTGTTGCGGCAGCAAGATCGCCAATTCGCAGAAGCGACGGCTCTGTCACGCTCTTGACCCTATAGCGGCTAGAGAGTGCAGCCTAGCAGCCTATTGGATCGGATGTGAGGCCGAGATGAGCGGTTGCTGCGAGGACGGATGCTGCGGGCGTGCGATCCGTGGTGACAACGGACGTTTTGCCCGACTTCTCTGGATCGCGCTTGTCGTCAATGCCGGGATGTTCGTGGTGGAGGCAGGAGCGGGAATGGCCGCGGGCTCTCTGTCGCTGCAGGCCGATTCCCTCGATTTCCTCGGAGACGCGGGAAATTATGCCGTCAGTCTGATGGTCGTCGCCTCGGCACCGGCCGTGCGAGCCAAGGCCGCGCTTTTGAAAGGCGCCACGATGGGGCTCTTTGGTCTTTGGATCGTGGCCGCAACCGTCTGGCGTGCCTTCAATGCGGTGCCGCCGGATCCCTTGACGATGTCCTGGGTCGGGCTCCTCGCGCTCATCGCCAATCTCGGTGTAGCCGGCCTTCTGTGGGCCTATCGCGGGGGCGACGCCAATATGCGCTCCGTCTGGCTTTGTTCGCGCAACGACGCGATCGGCAACCTCGTCGTGCTCGTTGCTGCTGCCGGTGTCTTCGGAACGCAGACGGCCTGGCCGGATCTCATCGTCGCAGCCATCATGGCTTCGCTCGCGCTCCAGGCTGCGACGATGATCGTGCGCCATGCGCTTCTCGAGCTTCAAGACGAAGCACGCGAGCAAAAGCCCGCCTAGAAGCCATTCCGACTGGAACGGACCTGGGCCCGCCCCTAAGCCGGCCCGTTGTCGTTGGCGTTGTGCGAAGCCGCCAACGCGGCGTTGAAGGCCTCGACGAGGACGTCAGGGGTCTGAGCGCCGACGACGACATAGCGGTTTCCGACGATGAAGGTTGGGACGCCGCTCACACCCATTTGGCGGGCGAGGGCGATTTCCTCCTCGACCAGATCGCGGTCGGCACCACTGGCCAGGAGCTCGGCAATGACGTCGGGATCCATCCCAGCTTTGGCGGCGATCTCCGTCAGCGTCTCCGGCTCGTTGAGACGCCGGCCCTCGATGAAATAGGCATTGAACAGCGCCTCGACGATCACGTCCTGCACGCCGGCGCTTGCCGACCAGCGGATGAGGCGGTGGGCGTCGAGCGTGTTGGGTGACACCTCGATCGCATCGAAATCGAAGGGAATCGCTTCCTGCGCTCCGGCGGCGCGCACGTCGACATAGAGAGAGCGCGCTCTTTCAGCTGAGCCGAATTTCTCCGCAAGGTAGAGGCTGCGATCCTTGCCTTCCGGCGGCAAGGTCGGGTCGAGCTGATAGGGACGCCAGCGGATGTCGAGCGGAATCTCGCTCTGGCTCGCGGCCTTTTCCAGGCGCCTTTTCCCGATGAAGCACCACGGGCACATGACGTCTGAGATGACATCTACGGAAAGGCGGTCGGTCGCTGGGAGTTCATCGCTCATACGGGGAACTTAGCGCGGGGCCGGTGCCTGGCCAGCGTCAATTCTGCTCGGCATCGGCCGACCACCAGGTGGTCGGCTCCGGTCCATAAAGCGACCCGTCCGAGGGATGCGAAAGCCTGTTCCAATAGGCGACCCACTCGGCGGGGGCATGAAAGAGCGGCACGACGTAAAAGCCGGAAATGAGGACCCGATCGAGCGCGCGGACCGCGGCGACGAAGGTCTCCCGGTCTCTGACGGACAAGAGGCTTTGGATCATCGCGTCGATGGCGGGATCGGACGCGCCTGAGAAATTGAAGCTTCCCGGGCTTTCTGCAGCTGCGGAGGACCAGCGGAAGGATTGCTCGCTTCCGGGGGAGAGAGACGCGAAGGCCAGATTGTACCTGATCATATCGAAGTCGAACGATTTCAGGCGCTCCCAATACTGGCTTGCATCGACCTGCCGGACATTTGCGCTGATGCCGACGAGCGCCAGCGCATTCTGGTACGCGAGAGCCAGCCGCTCGTCCTCGCGCGTCATCACCAGAATTTCGAAGGCGAAGGGCTCACCCGTCTTCTCGTTGACGATCTTGCCGCCCCGGCGGACCCAGCCGGCCTCTTTCAGCAAGGCGAGGCCCTTGCGGAAATTGTCGCGATCGCGGCCGCTGCCGTCGCCTTCGGGCGGACGATAGCTGCCGTCCATCACAGATGGGAGAACCGCATCGGGGTAGGGCGCGAGGAGCTTTTTCTCCTCTTCGGAGGCGGGCCGACCGATTGCCGAGAGTTCGGAGCCCTCGAAATAGCTCGCGGTGCGGTCGTAGGCGCCGAGGAAGAGGTTTTCGTTGAGCCATTTGAAGTCGAGAAAATAGCCGAGCGCCTGGCGCACGCGCTTGTCGGCGAAAACCGGCTTCCGGGTGTTCATGAAGAAGCCGTTCATCCCCTTCGGGATGCCGGTGTCGAACTTCTCAAGCTTGACCAGGCCCTCTTTCACTGCCGGGAAGCGATAGCCGGTCTGCCAGCGGCTCGGATCTTTTTCCCGATGATAGTCGAAGAGGCCCTTCTTGAAGGCTTCGAAATAGGTGTTGGTGTCGCGGAAATACTCTAACCGAATCTCGTCGAAATTGTCGAAGCCGCGCTTCACCGGCAGATCCTCGCCCCAATAATCATCCCGTTTTTTCAGGATGATAGAGGTGCCAGGGCGGGTTTTGGCGACCTCGTAGGGGCCGGAGCCCATAAGCGGCGTGAGGTTGCTCCTCGAAAACGCGTCCTCCGACACGGCGTGTTTGGGGAAGATCGGCTGCAGCGCGACGAGAAGCGGCAATTCGCGGCTGGCGCCGTCATCGAAAGTGAAGCGCACCGTGCGTTCGCTCTCGGCCGTGACGTCAGCCACCATGGCATACCAACCTTTCGGGCGCCCATGGTCTTTCAGGAGGTTGAAAGAATAGACGACGTCCTCCGCCGTCACCGGCGCGCCATCTGCCCATTTCGCTTCCGGCCGTATGGAAAACGAAATCCACGAGCGATCATCGGGGACGGTGACGTTTTCGGCGAGCAGCCCATAGAGCGAAAACGGCTCGTCGCGGTTTCGCACCATCAGGCTTTCCCAGAGATTGTTGCCCCATTCGTCGTCCCAAAGAGCCCGCGGCGCCGTCCCCTTGAGGATGAACGGATTAAGGCTGTCGAAACTGCCCACCATCGCGTAGGCGATGCGCCCTCCCTGCGGGGCCTCTGGATTGGCATAGGGGAGGTGATCGAAGTCCGCCGGCAGCTGCGGGTCGCCATGCATGGCAATCCCGTGCTGGGGTTCTTGAGCGCTGGCTGGGAGGATCGACGCGACAAACCCCAAGAGCAGCGCCGCGAGCGCGCTCGTGAGGCGAGGGCAAGGCACCATTTGGGATGGCTCTCCAGTTATCGTCTGTCATTTAAGGGCGAGAATCGGACCTTGCGCCAATCTGGCATAGCGTGCAATTGCGGACTATGGAGTTGGCCGCGGGGCTCCGACATGGTGTCGCCGCATTCTGAGGTCTTCCAACCCGGACAGAATGAAAGGGCGCCACGGGCGCCGAGTCAGTGCGAGGATCATCCATGCAATTTCTTCAGGCCGCGATGCGGCGGTCGCGTTCCATTGCGCAGGTCGCGGCGCCCTTGCTCCTGGTTCTTGCAGTCTCGCCCGCCTGGGCGCAGGACCAGCAGCCGAACCAGGATCAGCAGCAGCCGGAATGGGTCAAGCTGTGCAGCGAAAACCCGCAGAACAAAAAGCAGGTCTGCGTGGTCACACGCGAGCGTCGTGCCGCCACGGGGCAGCTGCTTGCAGCGGTCTCGTTGCGCGAGACGGAAGGCAAGAAGTTCCTGGTTTCGGCCGTGCCGCCGGGAATGCTCTTGCGGCCGGGGCTGCAGGTTCAGATCGACGGCGGCAAGCCCACCAAGGTTCAGTACTCGATCTGCTTCCCGAATCTGTGCTTCGCCGAAGCGGAAGTGAACGACGATTTCCTCGCTTCCATGAAGCGCGGCAGCAAGCTCGTCATCACCACGCTTAACCAGCAGGCCAAGCCGATCAATTTCGACGTGAGCCTGTCTGGCTTCACGGCCTCCTATGAGGGCGAAGCGATCGACCCGAAAGAGCTGCAGGCAGAGCAGCAGAAGCTGCAGGACGAGTTGAAGCGCAAGGCCGAGCAGGCCCGCAAGCAGCTCATCGAAAAGCAGCAGCAGAGCTCCGGCCAGTAAGTCCGGCTCTTGACGAGGCGTCTCAAGGCCCCGGCATCATCGCCGGGGCCTTTTTTGTTTGGCCTCGGCTTCTGTCTTTTTGAGAGACGTCGTTCACCGCAAAAGATCGAAATGCGTTCGGTGACCAGCAGTTGACAACGATTTAGCCGGGGCTACATTTCTCGCCATACAGCAAAAGAAGCCCCGCGTGACCGCGTCCCCTCGCTCTTCCTCTTTGTCCGACCGCACGACGACGGCCATCCGCGAGACGCTCGCGGGCAGGCGCCGCGGACCTTTCTCCGGAATGGTCTTCGCCGGCCCGGCGGTGATCGCCTCGATCGCCTATATGGACCCAGGCAATTTCGCCACAAACATCCAGGCAGGCGCGAAGTACGGCTACACGCTCCTGTGGGTCGTCTTGATGGCGAACCTGATCGCCATGTTGTTTCAGGCGCTTTCCGCGCGGCTCGGCATCGTCACCGGACGCAATCTTGCGGAACTCTGCCGAGACCGGTTCCCGCTGCCGGTCGTTCTCGTGATGTGGGTGGTGAGCGAGATTGCCGCGATGGCGACCGACCTTGCCGAGTTCCTCGGCGGAGCGATCGGGCTCGCGCTCCTCTTCGACATGCCGCTCCTCGTCGGCATGGCGATTACGGCTGTCGTTACGCTTGCGATCTTGCTTTTCGAGCGGGGAGGGTTCCGGCCGATGGAACTCATCATCGGCTCGCTCGTCGGCCTTATCGGGCTTTGTTACCTGATCGAGATGTTCATTGCGCCCGTCGATTGGGCGGCGGCCGGTCTGCATGTCTTTGTGCCGGAGATGCCGGATGGCGAGGCGCTGCTGATTTCTGTCGGCATCATCGGCGCGACCGTCATGCCGCATGCGGTCTATCTGCATTCGGGTCTGACGCAGAACCGCGCCCCGGCGACCAACGATCAGGAGCGGCGCACGCTCGTTCGATTCTCCAATCGCGAAGTGGTGCTGGCCCTGGCGGTGGCGGGGCTTGTGAACATGGCCATGGTGGTCATGGCCTCGAGCGCCTTCCATGCCGGTCACAGCGAGGTTGCGGAGATCGAGACCGCCTATCACACGCTGACGCCGCTTCTCGGCGTGGCGGCGGCCGAGGTGTTCCTGATCTCCCTGATCGCGTCCGGCGTGTCGAGCTCCGTCGTCGGAACGATGGCCGGACAGATGATCATGCAAGGGTTCGTCGGCTTCAGTATTCCGATCTGGGTCCGGCGCCTCGTCACCATGTTGCCGGCCTTTGTCGTCGTCGCGCTCGGCATTAACGCCACGAAGGCGCTCGTCATCAGTCAGGTGATTCTGTCGATCGCACTGCCTGTGCCGATGATTGCGCTCGTCTATTTCAGCGCCAGCCGGGAGATCATGGGGCAGTTCGTTGCGCGACGCTCGATCAGCGTCATCGCCGTGACGGGAACGGTTGTCGTTCTGGCACTCAATCTGGTGCTGTTGCTCGACATTTTCGGCATCGACATACCCGGTCTGCCACCTCTCTAATCGGGCGAACGAGACCGCGAAACCCTAGTTGATGGCCTCGCGCATTTGGTATTGGCCGTTCTCAAACGAGGCGAACAGCTCGGTCACCTGCGGATGACGGACGGGTTCGCCCGAATCATCTGGGACGAGGTTCTGTTCGGAGACGTAGGCCACGTATTCGGTCTCCGCATTCTCCGCCAGCAAATGATAGAATGGCTGGTCCTTCGACGGCCGGATCTCGGCCGGAATGGCATCGTACCATTCGTCCGTGTTGTCGAAGACAGGATCGACGTCGAAAATCACCCCGCGGAACGGCAGGAAGCGATGCTTGACGACGTCACCGATATTGAATTTGGCTGATCGCATGTTGTCCATAAGTTCAACCTAACAACTCGAAGATCGGGCATCGTGAGGGAAAGTCAAGGCGCGGCTGCGGGCTCCTCAACTGCGCGCTCGGGCTGATTTCCAGCGGTCGTGAACCCACATCCACTCTCCCGGCCTCTCTCGGATCCAGGCTTCGAATTGTGTCTGGATCGTCTGAGTAAATACGGCCACGTCCTCCATCTGGTTTCCAGTTTGGGGGCATTCGAGCACCTTCGCCTGAACGATGAAGCGTGCACCTTTGCCTCGAAGGACGCGGCCAGCAACCACAGGATTATGCAAACGCCGTGCCACCATCGCAGGAAAGGGATTGGCGGTGGTCTCCTTGCCGAAGACCACGACCTTGATGCCTTTCGCTTCACGCTGATCGCCGAGAAGCGCGACGGCACCACCCGCACGCACATGGGCCATCACGCGCTTCGGTGTGGACTTGGCTTTCGCGATGAGACCACCTGGAAACACGTTTGACCGCAAGCTCGTGACGTAGGCGTCCGAGTAGGGGTTCTTGAGCCTCTGGTAGAGGCCGATCCCATTGAGCTCTTTGGGAATGGCGATCGAGGCGATCTCCCAATTGGCCGAATGGAGGCCGACGACCAGCAGGCCCGCACCGCGGTCGACAAAGCTCTGACGCAGCTTCGGGTCGATGTCGATCGTCACGCGGTCGCTCGCCAAGATGAGGTCGATGAGAAAGCTCTCGGCGAATGTCCGTCCCAAATTGTCCCATTGCTGGCGTGCGATCTCCTCGCGCTCCGATTCGCTCTTTTCGGGAAAGGCGATGGCAAGATTTTGCATCACCCGCGGATGCCGATGCGTCCGAGGTCCGACCAAACTCCAGGCTCGGCCCATCATGTTCGACGCTACATCGATTGGTAATGATCGCAGGAGTACCGCGACGAGACGCATGAGAGCGTACTCGGCGAAGTAGCGTGCGCGGCGTGTCGGTGACAATGATCGGCCGGAGGTCATGGCTTGCCCGCGGAAGCCTGCGTCAATTGACGAGATGGGTCCAACCATCTAGCCCGCAGGGTCGGCGGACCGCTTAGCGAAGCTCGCACGCGGATGCAACACGAGCCGACCCGTCGTCTGTCACCCATGAAGAAGGAAAGCGCCGGTTCAGGATGAGTGATGTCGTGGGCCTTGCCCTGCCGTTCTTTGGTCTGATCCTTCTCGGTTTCGTCGCCGGCCGCATCTGGCACGAGGACGAGAAGGCGCTCGCCTGGCTCAACATCTACGTGATCTATTTCGCGCTTCCAGCACTGTTCTTCGAGGTGCTCTCGAAGACGCCGATCGAAGAGCTGACGAACGGCAGCTTCATATTCGCGACCACTTTTGCGACCTATACCGCGTTTGCTTTCGCCTTTGCCTTTGCGGTGCTCAAGAACGACGGTCGCATTCCGGAGGCGACCGTTCAGGGCCTCGTCGGGGGCTACGGCAATGTCGGCTATATGGGCGCGCCGCTGGCGATCGTCGCGCTTGGGCCACAGGCGGCCGCACCGGCCGCGCTGATCTTCAGCTTCGACGTGACCCTCGTCTTCACGCTGGCGCCCCTCATGATGGCGATGAGCGGGGCCAGTCATCAGCCGATCGGCTCAATCTTGAAGTCGATTCCCCGCAAAGTGCTCCTGCATCCCTTTATCCTTGCGACGCTTGCAGGCGTGCTGGCCGCCTTCGTCGATGTTGGACTTCCCGCGCCGCTCGAGCGATTTCTGTCGCTCCTCGGGGGATCTGCCGCGCCCTGCGCGCTCTTCGCTCTCGGCGTGACGGTTGGCCTGTGGCCGCTGCGGCGGGTGCCGGGCGAACTGCCATTTCTGATCGCGATCAAGCTCCTCGTGCACCCGCTGATCGCTTATCTTCTCCTCACCTGGATCGGAGGGTTCGACCCGGTCTGGATCCAGACCGGGGTTTTGATGGCGGCACTGCCGCCTGCCGCCACGATCTACGTCATCGCGGCGCAGTATCGCACCTATGTACTGGAAGGCTCGTCGGGGATCCTGCTCGGAACCGCGGCCTCCGTGATCACTCTCAGTCTCGTTCTTTATCTCGTCACCACGGGCCTTCTGCCGCTTGATCCGTTCGGATCCTAGGCCTCAGAGACCCCGGAACGTCTTCGCCAGACCCTGCTGCATCAGAAAGCGTCGGAAGGGTGCAAAGCCGCCGGCTGCCGAGAGCGCGACCGCGCGCAACGCCTGGACCGGCAGAAGTCCGGTCAGCAGCGATCGATTCAGAAGATCGACCGCAAGCGTACGGCTGCGAACATCGGCTTGGCGAAGCCGATGAAATTCGGTGGCGGTGCCTTCGTCGAGCCGGTTGCGAGTGAGCGACAGGACCGTTTTGAGGGCTTCGACGTCGCGCAAGCCGAGATTGAGGCCCTGAGCTCCGATCGGGGGAAAAATATGCGCGGCCTCGCCGATCAGAAGCGCGCGCCCGTAGGCGAAGCGGTCGGCGAGACCAGCCGAAAGAGGATAGCTGACGCGCGGTGAGGTGACCTGCATGGCCCCCAGGAGCGAGTGGGCGGAGCGTTCTGCGCGCCGAGCGAATTCTTCCTCGGGAATCTCGCAGAGGAGGGCAGCTTCGCGCGGGCGTTCGACCCAGACCAGGCTGACATTGTTGCCCTGCATCGGGACGAGCGTGAACGGACCCCGATCCGTGTGGAACTCCGTTGAGACGGAATGGTGGGGATGAGTGACGGATAAGGTCGTGACCAGAGCCGATTGGGCATAGCGCCAACGTCTGACCGCTATGCCGGTTTTGGCTCGAACGAGAGAGCGGGAGCCGTCGGCACCCACAACGAGGTCGCTTTTCAAGGAGGCGCCGCGACCGGTGGTGATGTGAACGCAGTCGGTCTGGAAGCTCAGTTCGCTGGCCGTATCCTCGAAAATGGTGATGTAGCGGCTGTTGCGTGCGCGCTCGGAGAGCGCTTCGACGAGGCGGCGATTGGGAATGTTGTAGCCAAAGGCGTTCAAACCGATCTCGCCGGCGTAGAACGTCACCTCGGGCGCACGAATGAGCCGCCCGGTGTCGTCGATGAGCCGCATAGCCTGCAAAGGTGCGGCGGCCGAGACGAGATCGGGCATGGCGCCGAACTGTTCCAGAAGCTCGATCGAGCCAGCAAAAAGCGCGGCGGTGCGCCCGATGGGGAAGTTTGCAGGTGGAGCGATGATGGCAGTGGTGCGTCCGGCTTCTGCCGCCGCGAGAGCCGCCGCCCAGCCGGTGGCACCGCCTCCGACGATGCAGATTTCGAAATCGTCGCGTGGCTTCATCCTCAATCCTGCCATATCTTCGCTCGAACCAGATTGTCTGCCGAGCATTTATTGCCCTATGGGTTGCGTTTCCAGGCATATGGCCTCTTGCGGGAGCGCAAGCAAAGACCACAACGAGGAAAAGAATCTCTCCGTGACGCAAAAAGCTTGCATCGTTTGCCGCAACCGGGCCAATGCCTCGCCGGCAGACAACCGGTGGATCTTTTTGCCCTTGCCGGAGGGCTGGTGTTTTGGCGCCGAACGCGGCATGAGGAGCCACTATGTTGACGGGGTCTAGAGATTTGCAGCTCGGGCAGCAACTGGAGCATCTGCGCGCCGCCGCGTCGCTCTTCGCCATCCATTTGTTGACGGCAAGCGGGGCGGCGCTGGCATTGCTTGCGACGCTTGCGGCCGCGCGCGGAGAATGGCGCGCCGCATTCGTGTGGCTTGGGATCGCGCTCATCGTCGATGCGCTCGACGGGCCGATTGCGCGCCGCTACCAGGTGGGCTCGCGCCTGCCGCGCTGGGATGGCAGCGCGCTCGATTTCGTCATCGATTACACGACCTATGTCTTCGTGCCGGCCATCATCCTGGCGAGCGGCTGCGGGCTCGGAACCTTCTTCGGCATTCTCGCCGCGATGATCGTGGCGATCACCGGCGCGCTCTATTTCGCCGACACGCGGATGAAGGAGCCCGACAATTCGTTCAGAGGCTTCCCGGCCGCCTGGAATCTCGCCGTCTTCGTCCTCTTCGCTTTGCAGCCGCATCCTTTCGTGACCTTCATGGTGACGGTGCTCCTCGCTGTCGGCACGTTTCTTCCGGTCAATTTCGTGCATCCCGTGCGTGTCACCAAATGGCGCTGGCTCACACTGTTGATGATGGTGCTGTGGATGATCTGTGCCGGCATTTTGATCGCGACCGGTTTCGATCAGAATTCGACGGTCGAGATGCTGCTGCTCGTCACGAGCTTCTATCTTCTCGGTGTTGCTGGCGTGCAGCAGCTTCTGGCACGCTTTTAGCCTTGGCCAGCTGAGGCCATGGAGCTTCTGTCGGATCCACAGGTCTGGGCGAGTTTCCTGACGCTCTGCGTCATGGAGATCGTGCTTGGCATCGACAACATCGTCTTCATTTCGGTCGTCGTCAGCCGGCTGCCGGAGGAGCAGGCCAAAAAAGCACGCCAGATCGGGCTTCTTCTGGCGCTCGTCTTCCGCATCCTGCTTCTGCTCGTCCTGTCGTGGCTGATTGGGCTCACGGCGCCGGTCTTCACAGCGTTCGGGCAGGACGTCTCGTGGCGCGATCTCATCTTGATCGGTGGCGGGCTCTTCCTGATCTACAAGGCGACGCACGAGATCCATGCCGAGATCGAGCATGAGACGGCGACGCTTGCGGAAGCCAAGACCGCGTCCTTTGGCGGGATCATCGCCCAAGTGCTGATCATCGATATGGTTTTTTCCGTCGATTCCATCATCACCGCGATCGGGATGGCCGAACATGTCGAGGTGATGATCGCCGCCGTCATTGTGGCGATTGCAGTCATGTATGCCGCGTCGGGACCGATCGCCGAGTTCATCAAGCACAATCCGACCACCAAAATGCTGGCGCTCGCCTTTCTGCTTCTGATCGGCGTGGCCCTCATCGCCGACGGTTTGGGTTTCCACATCCCGCGCGGCTATATCTACTTTTCCATGGCATTTGCGGCGGTGGTCGAGGTGTTCAACGTCCTTGCGCGGCGCCGCCGGCAGAAGATTGCAGGAGGCGGAGAGTGACGATTGTCGTTCGAGTTCACGCACATGGCGGGCCAGAGGTGCTGCAGATCGAGGACGAAGAGGTCGGCGCGCCGGGGGAGGGCGAAGTCAAGATCCGGCACGAGGCGATCGGGCTCAACTACCTCGACACCTATTACCGCACCGGCCTCTACAATGCGCCAAACGGCTTGCCGCTCACGCCCGGCAATGAAGGGGCTGGTACCGTTGTCTCCGTCGGGGCCGGGGTTTCGCGTTTTCGGGCGGGCGATCGGGTCGCTTATGTCGGGGGACTTGGAGCCTATGCGGCAGAGCGACTGATTTCTGCCGATAGTCTGGTGCGGCTTCCCGACGAGATCGACTTCAAGACCGGCGCAGCGATAATGCTGAAGGGACTGACGGCCCAGTATCTCCTGCGCCAGACGTTTCGGGTCGAGCGCGGGCAGACGATCCTCTTTCATGCGGCTGCCGGCGGGGTCGGGTTGATCGCCTGCCAATGGGCGAAGCATCTCGGCGCGACCGTCATCGGGACCGTTGGATCGGCCGACAAGGCCGAACTCGCCAAAGCGCACGGCTGTACGCACACGATCAATTATCGCGAGGAGGATTTCGTCGCTCGCGTCAAGGACATCACAGATGGCCGCCTGTGCGACGTCGTCTATGATTCAGTCGGTCAGAGTACCTATCCCGGGTCGCTCGATTGCCTGAAGCCACGGGGCATGTGGGTGTCCTTTGGCCAATCCTCGGGGCCGATCAAGGATTTCAATCTCGCACTGCTGGCCCAGAAGGGGTCGCTTTACGCCTGTCGCCCGACCCTTTTCAGCTACATCGCCAAGCGCGAAAGCCTGCAGGCGATGGCGGACGATCTGTTTCACGTCGTGGCGAGCGGGTTTGTGAAGATCGAAGTCAACCAGGAATTCGCGTTGAAGGATGTGGCAGACGCCCATCGTGCGCTTGAAGGCCGAGCGACGACGGGAGCGACCGTCCTCGTTCCGTGAGGAGCCGAAACAACGCCCGTGATCTAAGTTCGTCTGTCACGATCGCAATGCGAGCCGCACCATTTCGGGTGGCTCTGTCCTCCTCAACAAAGAAGCCGGGCGCGGGGCCCGGCAGGATTTGGAGTGAGAAGGCCTCGACCTTAACAGGCGAAGGCTTGCGGGCTCCTATGGCGATCCGCCGCATCATAGCCGGAGCTGGACGGGCTCAAGCTATTCTTCGGCTGGCTTATCAGGCTCCGTGGTTGCGACGACCGCGAGACAGTCACCAAGATCGACGAGCCCAGGAAAATGACGAGCGGCAAGGATCCCGTCGAGACCCGCTCGATACTCTTGAGGCTTTCCGCCCAAACGTTCGATCGGATGCACTGAAAGGAGGAGATCCCCCTTTCTGACCTGCGCCCCAAGATCGATCGCGGGCTCGATGAAGCCTTCGGACTGGCTGAAGGAAAAACACTCCGGTCCGGGCATATCGAGAAATATGGATGGCTGGTGGTCGATCGGGCCTGCCAGAATGCCCGCATGTTTGAGGACGTTTGCGAGGCCGCGCCGGGCGATCGCCAATGTCCGCGCCGTGGAGGTTCCACCCCCGCCGATTTCCGTCGTGACGAAGACTTTGCCGAGCGCCTCTGCGGCCGTGTCGAGCATGCCGACGGCGTCGATTTCCAACATGGTCATCGAATAGGGCGCGCAGAACGCATCTCGGGCTTCCCGGCAACGCGCCTCCTGCGCCTTGTTTTCGAGCACGTGACAGGCCGCAAAAGGCAGGAAATCGAGTGTCTTTCCGCCGGAATGGAAGTCGAGCACGAGATCCGCCATGGGCAGCAGAACGCGCTGAATGTAATCGGCGATCTTCTCCGTCACACTGCCGTCCGCGCGTCCTGGGAAGGTGCGGTTGAGATTGAACGTGTCGATGGGCGAGAGGCGGGTTCCTGCACGAAACGCCGGGTAGTTCATGAAGGGAACGAGGATGATGCGCCCGGTGATGTCATCGAGCGTGATCTTCCGGGCAAAATCGGCGAGTGCGACAGGTCCCTCATATTCGTCGCCATGGCTGCCGCCGGTGACGAGGGCGGTCGGGCCGGGGCCGTTGCTCACGACCGTGATCGGGATCATGAGATTGCCCCATGCGCTGTCGTCGCGGCTCCATGGCAGTCTCAGATAACCGTGCTGGATGCCTTCGCGCTCAAAATCGACGGTCGGAACGATGGGGCTGTCAATCATCGCGGGCTCGTTCGGGCTTCCATGCTTTCTGGTCGAAAGCATAGGATTGGAGATCCTCGCAAGCTTCAACGCGTCTATTGGGAGAATTGCTTTCGGAAACCTCCGGCCGACTATGCCGGGCCGGCAGCTGCTTGCCCCTTCGGATTTCAGCGCCTAGGCTTCCTTTGTCCGTCTTCACACGGTTCGTGCCAGGCGTCGCGCCGCCTGCCGGACCGCCCGTTGCGGAAAAGGAATGGCTCGCGCGCGCCTGAGACATGATGATGGTCGACCGTCGGCAGACATTCTCTCTGCCGGGCGCTGCTAATCCCGCCGGCCCGGCCTTGCCCAGTCATCCCCTGCATCGTCTCTTCCCGCCAACCAAAAGGACCCCGTCATGGACGAACACGTCACCGCCAATGACCTGGAAACACTCGACCGGGCGCATGTCTTCCACCCTTCGACGCATCTTGCGCAATTTGCGCGCGGCGAGGCGCCGTCGCGAATCGTGACCGGGGGCAAAGGCTGCACCATCGTCGATCGGGACGGACGCAAAAGCCTCGATGCCTTTGCGGGCCTTTATTGCGTGAACGTCGGCTACGGACGGCAGGAAATCGCAGATGCGATCTACGCCCAGGCGAAGGAGCTTGCCTATTTCCATGCCTATGCGGGCCATTCCAACGAGCAGGTGATCCGGCTGTCGAGTCGGATCGTCGACAAAGTCGGCCTCGGGATGCAGCGCATCTATTGGGGGCTTTCCGGATCGGATGCCAACGAGACCAACATCAAGCTCGTCTGGTACTACAACAACGTGATGGGGCGGCCGGAAAAGAAGAAGATTATCTCCAGGCAGCGCGGCTATCACGGGTCGGGCATCATGACGGGGAGCCTGACGGGTCTTGCGCTCTTCCACAACGCATTCGATCTCCCACGCTCGCCGATCCTGCACACGTCGTGCCCGCATTACTGGCGCTACGGCCGGGAAGGGGAAAGCGAGGCGGATTTCTCCAAACGCATGGCGGCGGAGCTCGAAGAACTGATCCTTGCCGAGGGACCGGAGACGGTCGCGGCCTTCATCGGTGAGCCCGTCATGGGAACCGGCGGGATCATTCCGCCGCCCGAGCGATATTGGCAGGAAATTCAGGCGGTCCTGAAAAAGTACGACATTCTCCTGATTGCCGACGAGGTCGTCACGGGATTTGGGCGCACCGGCGAATATTTCGGTTCGCACACCTACGGCATCGAGCCGGATCTCATCACCATCGCCAAAGGCGTGACCTCAGCCTATCTGCCTTTGTCGGGCGTCATCGTCGGCGAAAAAGTCTGGCAGGGGCTCGAAAAGGGGACCGACGATCTCGGCGTCATCGGTCATGGCTGGACCTATTCCGCGCATCCGACCTGTGCGGCCGCGGCGAACGCCAACCTCGATATTATCGATCGCGAAGATCTCACCGCAAATGCCCGTGACACAGGCGGCTATTTTTTCAAATCCCTGCGGGAGGCGGTCGGCGATCACCGGCTCGTCGGCGAGGTCCGTGGTGTCGGCCTGATGGCGGCGGTCGAATTCGTCGGTGACAAGGATACGAAGGCCCCGCCGGACCCGTCCTTGAAAGTCGGCATGAAAATGTCGGCCGCGCTCCTGGAAGAGGGGGTGATCGCCCGGGCGATGCCGCACAGCGAATGTCTTGGCTTCTCGCCTCCGCTCGTGATCACCCGCGACGAGGTCGACCAGGTTGTCTCGGCAACAAAACGGGCCATCGAGCGCGTTTCCGAAAGCCTTTGAGGTCGCGTTTTTGCGGCCGCGTTGATGCATTCGCCCAGCCTGGGCGGATAAAGCCAGAGGCTTGGCCCGGAAACTGCACGGCGGTGGAAGACCGCCGTCGGCGGAGATTCTGGGCCGCGGAGGGAGAGCCGGTATGGAGTTTGGCAAGAACAACACTCCGTTCAGCGAGGACGAATTTGCCCAGAGGCTTGTCAACACGAAACGGGCGATGGACGCGGCCGGCCTGGACGTTCTCATCGTCTGTGATCCGGCGAACATGAACTATCTGACCGGCTATGATGGCTGGTCGTTTTATGTGCATCAGGCTGTGATCGTCGCGCAGGCCCTCGAACAGCCTTTGTGGGTGGGCCGCAATCAGGATGTGAACGGCGCGCATCTGACGACGATTCTCCCGGAAGAAAACGTCATCGGTTATGCCGACGAATATGTGCAGTCGCTGACGCGGCATCCGATGCAGGTGCTGGCCAGTACGATCGCCGAACGGGGGCTCGGCTCGGGCAGAATCGGTGTCGAGGCTGATTCCTACTATTTCACGGCACGGGCTCAGTCCGTGCTCGTTCAGGAGTTGCCCGACGCGGTCTTCGCCGATGCCGGCGTTCTGGTGAATTGGTTGCGATGCGTGAAGTCGGATGCCGAAATCGCGCTGATCCGGCAGGCGGCTCGCATCACCGAGCGTATCATGCAGAAGGCCGTCGACCTGATCGATGTCGGTGTTCCGCAAAGCGAGGTGGCGGCCGCCATTCTCGAGACGGGAGTCCGTGGCATACCGGGCGAGGGGGGATATGGCGGCGATTATCCCGCCATCATGCCGTTGATGCCGAGCGGGGTTGGCACATCCTGCCCTCATATCACTTGGCGGGACGAGCCGTTTCTCGCCCAGACCGGAACGACAGTCGAGATCGCTGGCGTCCGGCATCGCTACCATGCCCCGATGAGCCGAACCGTCTATCTCGGAACGCCGCCGCAGAAGATGCTCGATGCGGCAAAAATCGTCGACGAAGGTATCGAGGCGGCGCTTGAGGCCGCGCGACCGGGTGCAACGGCGCATGATGTCTATGCCGCGTGGAGCGGGGTCATTGCGCGCCACGGTATCTTCAAGGAATCCCGGTGTGGCTACTCGTTTGGTCTGAACTATCCGCCGGACTGGGGCGAGCGGACGTTGTCGTTGCGGGCGGGCGACGAAACGGTGCTTCAACCCAATATGACGATTCACTTCATGCCGGGGCTCTGGCTCGACGATTGGGGTATCGAGATTTCCGAACCCATCCGGATCACCCAATCGGGTGTGGAGCAGTTCTGCACTTTCTCGCGCGAGCTAGTCGTCAAGTAGTTCAAGGGTTTGGCGCCGTTTATGGCGCTCGTCGAGAACGGCAATTATCCCAAAGTCGCGGCGGTTCTGTGCGCTGCGGCTTGCTTTTGGCGCCATTTCTTGGAAAAGTGACGAAATAGAGACGAAGTCCTTCGCCGGCGGCAGACGCTCGGTGGTGGATCAAAGACGGCTTAAGCCGTCCAAAAAAGACAATGGGTTGAACAGCAGCAGCGTCGGGGCTTCGCTCGGGAGCCCTCGACAGTGTGGCAGAAAGGCATTCATGCAGGACGAGAACGGCGTCGCCGAAGGCGCCGAAGATCGCGCCTATGTGCGCTTCGAGGACGTTCAGAAGAGCTATGATGGCGAAACGCTCGTCATCAAAAATCTGAACCTCGAGATTGAGCGCGGCGAATTCCTGACCATGCTTGGGCCGTCCGGGTCCGGGAAAACCACCTGCCTCATGATGCTGGCAGGTTTCGAATCCACCACCCACGGCGCGATCTATCTGCACGATCAGCGCATCGACAACGTGCCGCCGCACAAGCGCGGTATCGGGATGGTGTTCCAGAATTACGCGCTGTTTCCGCACATGACCGTGTCGGAAAATCTGGCGTTTCCGCTGAAGGTGCGCGGTGTCTCGAAAAGCGACACGGAAGAACGCGTGAAGCGGGCGCTGGAGATGGTCGAGCTGCCGCAATTCGGCGACAGGCGGCCGGCGCAGCTTTCGGGCGGACAGCAGCAGCGTGTCGCCGTGGCGCGTGCGCTCGTCTTCGAGCCGGATCTCGTCCTGATGGACGAACCGCTCGGCGCTCTCGACAAGCAGCTGCGCGAGCAGATGCAGTTCGAGATCAAGCACATCCACGACAATCTCGGGGTGACGGTCGTCTATGTGACGCATGATCAGACGGAAGCGCTGACCATGTCGGACCGCGTTGCGGTGTTCAACGACGGCATCATCCAGCAATTGTCGACGCCTGAAGTTCTCTACGAGGCGCCCGACAACGCCTTCGTCGCCCAGTTTATCGGCGAGAACAATCGCTTTTCGGGGCGTATCGTGGAGCGCGTCAGCGAGCAGGAAGTGCGGGTGAAGCTCGATACGGGCGAAGATGTGCGCGCGCTTCCGGTCAATCTCAATGGCGGGGACCGCACGACCTTGTCGCTGCGTCCCGAGCGCGTGCTCATCAACCCGGACGAAGGGGCAACGCCCAACGTCCTGGAAGGCACTGTGCAGGAAGTGATCTATCTTGGCGATCACATCCGCACCCGGCTTGCCGTGGCAGGCCATGATGATTTCATCGTCAAGATCCCGAATGCGGCCGGGCATCCGAGCCTTCAGCGTGGCCAGGCCGCGCGACTCGGCTGGACGATTGAAGATTGTCGGGCACTCGACGCCTGACAAAGCGCCCGTAGCCGGCGCCTATTTCCCGACCGGCGGGACACGAAAAATGCCGGCATAAAGCTCCCAAACGGGGACCAACAACAACGGAGGTCAGTCCGAATGAAGCGAACCCTATCCCTTATGGCCGCAGTGGCGATCGTGCCAAGCATGGCCTTGGCCGCAGAAGGTGACAGCCTGACGATCGTATCCTGGGGCGGCGCCTATACGATGTCGCAGGAAAAGGCCTATCACGAACCCTACAGCGAGAAGACCGGCACGCAGATCCTGCGTGAGGACAAATCGGCAAATGCACTGGCGGGCATCCGCTCGCAGGTCGAGGCCGGAAACGTCACCTGGGATCTCGTCGACATGCTGCAGGCGGATGCGCAGCGCGCCTGCGACGAGGGGCTCATCATGGAGGTCCCGCACGACGAGTGGCTTGCCCCAAGCCCCGATGGAGCCAAACCTACAGAGGATTTCATCGACGGCACGCTCGGTGACTGCTTCATCCCGCAGATCCTTTACGCGACCATGTTCGCGTATAACGAGGAAGCGTTTCCGGATGGCGGCCCCAAGACGGTGGCAGATGTCTGGGATCTCGAAAAATTCCCAGGTACTCGGTCCTTACAGAAGATCCCTCAGAAAAACCTTGAATGGGCTCTCATCGCCGACGGTGTGCCTGCGGACGAGGTCTACGAGGTGCTCGCGACGCGCGAAGGACAGGACCGCGCCTTCGCCAAGCTCGACGAGATCAAGGACAACGTGATCTGGTGGTCGGAAGGCGCGCAGTCGCCGCAGATGCTCGCCGACCAGGAAGCCGTCATCGCCACCGCCTATAACGGCCGCATCTTCAATGCGCAGGTGAACGAGGACCAGCCCTTCAAGATCATGTGGGACCACCAGATGTTCGAGGTCGACGGCTGGGTCGTTCCCGTCGATCAGAGCGAAAATGATCTGAAGCTGATCAAGGACTATCTCTATTTCGCCACCGATACGCAGCGGCTTGCGGACCAGGCGAAATACATTGCCTACGCTCCGGCGCGGAAGTCGTCTGTGCCACTCGTCGGGAAGATGGACGGCACCGACATCGACATGAAGCCGCATATGCCGACGACGCCGGAAAACTTCGAGACGGCGGTGCAGTTCGACACCTCCTTCTGGGCCGATTACGGCGACCAGCTCGAAGAGCGCTTCAACGCCTGGCTCGCGCAGTAAGCGGACCTGGCCGGAAAAACGTCCGGCGCGGTTCGCTGCGCCGGGCATGAAGGTGGAGCGCAGGATATGGCGGATATAGCGGCAGACGGCTACGTGCCGGAGCGAGACGACAGCGGAGCGTTGACGACCGTCGACGGGACACCGCTTAAAATCTCGTTGCGAAAGTCGCAAAGACGGGCCAAGCGGCGGGCCTTCTATCTTGTCGTTCCACTCCTTGCCTTCCTCTTCATCACCTTCACGATCCCGATCGTCGGGATGATCGTGCGGTCGGTCTACAATCCCGAAGTCGCCAATTACCTGCCTGAGACGTCGTCTGCGATCTCCTCCTGGGATGGGGAAGAGCTTCCGCCCGAAGAGGTTTTCGCGGCGATGGCGGCCGATATGGAAGTCGGTCTCGAAAATCGCACGATCGGACGCGCGGCGGGGCGGATCAATCGCGAGATTCCGGGCGCGCGCAGCCTGGTGATGGGGACGGCGCGTCATGTCGACGAGATGCAGCCACCCTACCGCGAGGCCTTTCTGGAGGAAGACGAGGACTGGTCCGATCTCGAATTCTGGCGACTCATCAAGCGCGAGACGCGCCTCATCACGCCGGCCTATTATCTTCTGGCACTCGATTTCGAATACACGCCGCGCGGCGAGATCGTGGAGCGGCCTGAGATCTATCAGGTCTACCGTCTGCTCTTCATCCGCACCGCCTGGATGAGCATCGTCATCACCGGCGCCTGCCTGCTTCTCGGCTACCCTGTCGCACATCTCCTGGCGACGCTGCCGCTCAGAACATCGAACCTCTTGATGATCCTGGTGCTTTTGCCCTTCTGGACATCGCTTCTCGTGCGGACTTCGGCCTGGATGGTGCTCCTGCAGCAGGAGGGGGTGGTCAACGACCTGCTCGTATGGGCCGGAATCATCAACGACAACGGTCGTATCCGCATGATCTACAACCAGTTGGGTACGATCATCGCGATGACGCACATCCTGCTGCCGTTCATGATCCTACCGCTCTATTCGGTGATGAAGACGATCCCGCCGTCCTACATGCGGGCGGCGCGCTCGCTTGGCGCCAATCAGTTTACCGCCTTCGTGAAGGTCTACATGCCGCTCACCATTCCCGGGCTTGCGGCGGGTGTTCTCCTCGTCTTCATCCTGGCGATCGGCTACTACATCACCCCGGCGCTCGTCGGCGGCGAAAGCGGTATCTTCATCTCGAATTTGATCGCCTCCAACATGCAGGGAACGAGCGCGCAGCTGAAACTGGCTTCGGCGCTCGCGACGATCCTCCTCGTGCTGGTTCTCTTCTTCTACTGGCTCTTCAACAAGCTTGTCGGTGTCGACCGGCTGAAGTTCGGGTGAGGTAAGCCATGGCCCTTCCTACCTATGCCGGACCGCTTGAGCGCACCTGGTATTACAGCTACCGCGTCATCTGTGCGGCGATCTTTATCTTTCTGATCGTGCCGATCGTGGTGATCGTGCCGCTGTCCTTCAACGCGCAGCCCTATTTCACTTTCACCAAGGAGATGCTCTCCTTCGACCCTGACGGCTATTCGCTGCGCTGGTACGAGGAGCTTCTCTCCAGCCGTGAGTGGATGCGCGCCATTGGCAATTCTTTCTTCATCGCGATATCGGCGACGATCATCTCGACAACGCTCGGCACGCTTGCCGCGCTCGGCCTTTCGCGCCCCAATATGCCGGCCAAGGGCTTCATCACGGCCGTTTTGATTTCTCCGATGATCGTGCCGCTGATCATCACGGCAGCGGCGCTGTTTTCCTTCTATGCCCGGCTCGATCTCGCCAATTCGTATTTCTCGATCATCATGGCGCATGTGGTCCTGGGCACCCCCTTCGTCGTGATCACGGTGACCGCGTCTCTCTCGGGCTTCGATCAGCAGCTCATCCGAGCGGCACAGAGCCTTGGCGCCAACCAGGTCACCACCTTCTTCAAGGTGATTCTGCCGCTGCTTCTCCCGGGCGTCGTCGCGGGCGCGCTCTTCGCCTTCATCACCTCACTGGACGAGGTCGTGGTCGTCCTGTTCCTCGCCGGGCCGGAGCAGGTGACGATGACGGTGCGGATGTTTTCGGGGCTCAGAGAAGAGATTTCGCCAACGATCCTGGCGCTCGCGACGATCCTGGTCGCGATCTCGATCCTGCTTCTCTCATCGATGGAATTGCTGCGCCGGCGCTCCGAACGTCAGCGCGGCATGAGCCCGGGTTAGGGATCCGGCTGAGCCGATCACAAAAAAGGAGGCGCCGAAGCGCCTCCGCAGATGTTTGCCGGCAGCGATTGTTCATCTGCCGCCGCGCAACCTTTGTCAGTGGCCGTTGACCGTGATCTTGCGTCCCTTGGCCTCCAGCTCCTTGGCGCGAGGGACCGTCACCTTGAGAACGCCCTTGTCGAAGCTCGCCGTCACTTCGTCGGCTTTCGGCTCAAACGGAAGAGCGAAACGGCGCATGAACGTGCCGTAGGAGCGCTCGACGAGATGATACTGTTTCTTCTCGTCTTTTTCCTCTCGCTCGACCTTGTTTTCCGCCTTCAGCGTCAGCACGCCGTCGGTAAGGTCGAGTTCGATATCCTTCTCGTCGATACCTGGAAGTTCGGCGGTAAGCTCGAGGCCCGTCTCGGTTTCGGCAACATCCACCTTTGGCGACAGAAAGCCGCCCGCGGCCGGATTGGCCGGAGCGCTCCAGTCGCGCGTGAAGTCGTCGAAGAGGCGGTCCATTTCGCGCCGCATGGCGAGAAAAGGATCGGTCTCAGGCCCGCGGGTCAGCGCGGTCTGGCGACCAAATGGAATCATCGATCTGAAATCCATGACGTCACCTCCTGATAAAAAAGGCCGACGCCGGACAACTGGGTGACCAGTGTCGGCCACGTCATCACGCCCATTATGTGGCGTTGCGAATCCTGCCGTTCAAGCCTCCGCGCGAGCTCCGTTGACACCTGTGCATCGGCCGGTTGCCGGGTTTCTGCACACGCGGACGTGGTCTCGTCGCTCTTCGCGACTTGGTCTTTCGGGTAAGGGGCGGAGAGCGGGCTTGTCTCCCACCACACGCACAGATAAATGCACCGGAAGGTACCTTTCTTTTTCGGTGTGTTGATGAGCGAGCAAGCGTCCAACGCTGACGACGGCCAACGGTCTCTAGCGGACCATCAAGACGGCGAGGAGAAAGGGCATACGGAGGGGGCGCACGCTTCTTCGGAGGAAGATGCCGGACGATCGCCCCTGAAGAAGCCCTGGACGCGGGTTTTCCTTGTGGTCTCTGGCATTGCGTTGCTTGTCGGCGGCGGCTGGTGGCTGTGGCACTATTGGACGGTCGGCCGCTTCATCGAGAGCACGAACGACGCCTATTTGCAGGCGGATCAGGTCACGATTGCGCCGAAGGTCGGCGGCTATGTCGAGGACGTCATGGTCAAGGCCAATGCCAGCGTCGAGGCTGGCGATGTGCTCGTGAAGATCAATGACGAGGATTATCTTGCCGGCGTGGCACGTGCCAGTGCCGGCCTGCAGGCGGCTCGGGCGGATCTTGCGAAGGCGAAAGCCGAGGCGGGACGATCCAGGGTGGCTGTCCAGCAGGCGGAAGCCCAGCTCGCTCAGGCGAAGGTGAACGAGGCTTTTGCGCAAAGCCAGGTGGAGCGCTACGCACCTCTCGTGAAGACCGGGGCGCAGCCGGAAGAGCGGTTGTCGCAGTTGATCAACCAGCGCGACCAGGCCGAAGCGCAGGTGAAGGTCGCTTCCGCCTCTCTCGCCTCTGCGCATGAAGCGACCAATACGGCCGACGCCCAAATCCTCCAGGCGCGGGCCGCCGTCCACCAGGCTCAGGCTCAGCTGACGGATGCCAACAATCAGCTGGCGAATACGCTGATCAAGAGCCCGATCTCGGGGCGGGTCGGCGACAAGACGGTGAATGTCGGGCAGCTCGTCCAGCCCGGAACGCGGCTGATGACGATCGTGCCAGTCGATCAGCTTTATCTGGAAGCGAATTTCAAAGAGACACAGATCGAGCTGATGCGTGTCGGCCAGCCAGCGACGATCACGGTCGATGCACTGACCGCCGAAGAGCTGCACGGGCATGTGGAGAGCTTTTCGCCCGCGACCGGTGCGCAATTCGCTCTGATCCCACCGGAGAACGCCACCGGCAATTTCACCAAGATCGTGCAGCGTGTGCCGGTTCGTATCGCGGTCGATCCAGGACCCGCCGCGAGCAAGGTCCTCGTTCCCGGCCTCTCGGTCACGGTCGAAGTCGATACGCGCGGCGCTCGCGACGAATACGAAGAGATGCAGAAAGAGGGACGGCGCTCGGAAGAGGCGGCGCAGTGAGCTCGGCCGAGGCCACAGCGGACGCTGGCGCACCCGCCTCAAGCGAGCCGCGAGCCGATGCTGCGGCCTGGCTGGCAGTTGCTGCCGGCACGATTGGCGCGTTGATGGCGACGCTCGATATTTCCATCGTCAATGCGGCTTTGCCGGTGATCCAGGGGGAGATCGGTGCGAGCGGCACCGAAGGCACCTGGATCTCCACCGCCTATCTCGTCGCCGAGATCGTCATGATCCCGCTGACGGGCTGGTTCGTGCGTGTCCTGACGCTGCGCACGTTTCTCCTGCTCATGACGATCTTTTTCGTCGTTTTCTCGGTCCTTTGTGGTCTCTCTTCGTCGCTGACGATGATGATCATCGGCCGTGTGGGGCAGGGATTTACCGGCGGTGCGATGATACCGACGGCGCTCACCATCGTCTCGACGCGACTGCCACCGGACAAGCAACCGATCGGGATTGCACTCTTTGGTCTGACGATCGTGCTCGGGCCGATCCTCGGACCGCTCATCGGCGGCTATCTGACGGAGCATGTCAGTTGGCACTATGCCTTTTTCCTCAACCTGCCGGTGGGGCTCGGGCTCGTCCTTCTGCTTGTCGTCGGCATGCCGCCGGCGAAGGCGCATCTTCGGGCGTTCTTCAAGGCCGACTGGTTCGGTATTCTCGGGCTGGCGCTGTTTCTTGGGTGTCTGACCACGGTTTTGGAGGAGGGGCAGCGCGAGCTCTGGTTCCAGTCGGAGCTGATCGTGGGCCTCAGCTTCGCTTCGTTCGTCGGGCTCGTCCTGCTCATCATCGGGCAGAGAAGGGCGGCCGAGCCCGTCATCGACCTGTCGATCCTGTTTGAGCGGAGCTTCGGCAGTGTCTTTCTGATGAGCCTCGTCACGGGTGCCGCACTTTATGGCATCCTCTATCTCATCCCGCAGTTTTTGGCCCAGATCCCGGACTATAACGCCTATCAGGCCGGTCTCATCGTGCTCATCAGCGGCATTCCGACCCTGATGATCATGCCGTTCTTTCCTTTCCTTGTGCGTACGCTCGACCTCCGTCTGGCGATCGCGATCGGGCTTTTCATCTATGCGTTGAGCTGTTTCGCCGACACCGCGATGACGGCCCAGTCCGACGGCGGCGATTTCTACTTTTCGCAGCTGCTTCGCGGCGTCGGTCAGGGATTTGCGCTGCTCTTTCTCAATCAGGCGGCGACGAGTTCAGTGGTGCGCGAAAAGGCAGACGACGCCTCCGGGCTCTTCAATGCGGCACGAAACCTGGGCGGCTCTTTCGGGCTTGCTCTCATCTCCACGCTTCAGGACCGACGCGTTACGTTCCACGTCGAGCGGATCAGCGAGACCGTCAACGCCAATTCCGTCCAGGTCCAAGAGCGCCTGCAGGAGCTTGGCGGCAATGACGCCTATCAGCGGCTGCAGGCCTTGAAGATGCTCTTCGGGACGATCCGTCAGCAGGCCGTCGTGATGATCTACAACGACCTGTTTTTCGTCTTCGGGATCATCCTTCTCGTTTCCATCCCGCTCGTCCTGCTCCTGCGGCCTTTGCCGCGCGGGCAGGGCGTGGCGATGCACTAAGGGGCCGTCATGTCGAACTGGCGCCTGTTCGCACCTTTGGCCTGCACGCTGGCCTTGTCCGGCTGCATGGTCGGCCCGGATTATCAGGGGCCGCCGGATGCGGCCCCGCTTGCGCGTCTGGCCGGCTCCTTCCGGCATGCGGACCGAACGACGCCGGCCTATTATCCTGCGGCCGCCTGGTGGGAGAGTTTGTCGGACAAACAGCTCGACGCGCTGATCGTGCTCGCTTTGTCGAAGAGCCCGAATGTGGACCTTGCGATCGCGCGGCTGAAGCAGGAACGAGCCGGCGTGGCCGGTGCCCGCGCCGATCTGATGCCCACAGCCGCTGGTCTTGGAGCAGCAAGCGGGGTGCGAGCGGGGCTCGGCGACACCGACGGTCTCAACAACAAACTCGCTGCAGCAGCGGCCACGCTCGGCCCGGAGGCCGCTGCCGCAGCGCCCACTATTCCCGAACATGTGAGCACTGGGCTCTACAACGCGGCTTTCGATGCGTCCTGGGAGGTCGACATTTTCGGCGGCAGGAGACGCGCCGTCGAGCGCTCCGCGGCCAGAGCCCAGGCGGCGGAAGCTGCGCTGGCGGACGCTTATGTTCAGCTGTCGGCCGAGGTGGCGCGCGCCTATGTCGGTCTTCGCGCCGCACAGAGGCAGCTCGGCATCGTGCGCCATTCGGTCTCGTTGCAGCAAAAGACGTTCGACCTGACGAGGCAGCAGGTGGAACAGGGAACGTCTGCCAAGCTCGATCTGGCGCGTCTCGAAACGCAGCTCACCAGCACGCAGGCCGATATTCCCTTGCTTGAAGCGCAGGTGGAGGAGGCGCTCGGCCAGCTTGCGGTCCTGTGTGGACTGGAGCCGGGTGCGCTCGATGCAAGACTGTCGAAGCCCAGGCCGATTCCGTCCCCGCCGAAGTCCGTGCCCGTCGGCGATCCGGAATCGATGCTCCGAAGAAGGCCCGATGTTCGGCAGGCGGAGCGACAGCTCGCCTCAGCCAATGCTGCAATCGGCGAGGCCGTGGCGCAGTATTTCCCGCGGATCAAACTCGTCGGACTTGCCGTCGCAGGGGGAACTCAGCCTGGTGATCTCGCTGACACCGCCTCGCTCAGTCTCCTCGGGGGCCCCACGCTGCAGTGGAACCTTCTGAGTTTCGGACGCATCGACGCCAAGGTCCAACAATCCGAAGCTGCGACAGAGGCGGCGCTCGCCGAATACCGGCAAAGTGTGCTTGCAGCTCTCCAGGATGCGGAATCCTCGCTCACACAATTCCGCAAGCGGAAGGAGAACGTTGCCTATCTGGCGCGGGCGAGCGCGTCGGCGGCACGGGCGGCGGCTCTCACCCGAGATATGAACGAAGCGGGCGCGCTCAGCCTGATCGATACGCTCGATATCGAGCGCCAGCGCTTGCAGACGGAACAGAGCCTCGCTCAGGCCGAGGCGGAACTAACGAATGCGTTCATTGCGTTAGAGAAGAGCTTGGGGCTTGGATGGGAACCGGCGACGACGCGGCAACCGGCAGAAACCACTGTCGCCAAGGCCAATTGAAACAACATGCAGAACCGATCATGACGCCGAAGCAAGATCAGTCCGAGGATGGCAGGCGCAGTTGCTGCGTCGTCGATGGCTGTGGCGAGAGCGCACTTGCGGAGGCAGGCGCTGTTGCCCGCCGAGGTCGGCCGCGCAAAGGCACGAGCGGCCTCGTCACCGAGCGGATTGTGGCGGTCGCAACCGAGCTCTTCCTCGAGCGTGGCTTCGCCGAAACCAATATGGATGCTGTCGCTGCACGCGCGGGCAGTTCCAAACGGACGCTTTACGCTCGTTTCGCTTCCAAGGACGCATTGTTTGAGGCCGTGATCCTGAAATTTCTCCGTGAGCGGCTGACGGAAATGCAGTTGACGATCCGGCGCGATGACGGGCTCGAAGAAACGCTGATCAGCGCTGGGGAGCGGCTCCTGGAAGGTGCGATGACGCCGGAGGTCATCCGTCTTCATCGCCTGATGGCCTGCGAAGGCGAGAACTTTCCGGAGCTGGCACGCACGGTCAACGAGCAGGCCTGGACGCAGTTTCGTCTTTTCGTGGCCGATGTCCTGCAGCAGGCGAGCGTTCGCTACAATGAGCCGTTCGAAGATTGCGAATGGCTGGCGACTCGGTTCTTCGGGATGATGGTGGAGCCGTATTTCCGCCGCGCGACGCTCGGTCTTCAGCCGGCCGAGGTGACCGACGAGATGCGCACGGACGTGCACCGGTCGGTGCAGCTATTCCTGAAAGGAAGCCGGGGTCTGTCCGCATCTCAATAAAATCGTGCTATTCGGGATAAGACTGGCGCAAGGTCGCATCGCCAGAGTGTTGCCTTCAGGTCATAGCGGAGGCCGGGACTAGACGCTAAAAGCACCTGGCGCGTTCCATTTATTTCGGAAGAGAGCATGCGGCATCGGGGCAGGGGGGACGAGACGGGACGTAGCGTCCTGCTCACACCCGGAGCATTATCGGCATTTCTGGTCTTCTGCGTCGTCTCCTTATTGGGGGCCTGCGCCGGGCTGCCCGACGAAGCGGCTCTGACACCCGTTCAGGCGACCGTGCCGGGCGCACAGCTCGTCACCATCTATGCCGCCACGACGCGAGAGCGGAAGGGACCGCAGAGCGTGCTCTACACTTCCGAGCCGGCTGCTCAACTCAATTTCGCCCGTTACACGGTCTCGGTTCCGCCCGGGCATAAGCCGACGGAAATCGAGTGGCCGGACGGCAAGGCGGATCCCAAGCGGAGCTTTGCAACCGTCAAGGAAGAGCGTCTGACAGAGGCCGAGTTCTATCAGCAAATCACAGCGCGGAATGGAAAAGGCGAGCTGTCGCCCGGACGAGACGATGTCGGCGTTTTCGTCCACGGCTACAACACAAGCTTTGCCGAATCGCTGTTTCGCCTCGCCCAGATCACGGTCGATTCCGATCCTAACGACGTGCCGGTTCTATTTGCCTGGCCGTCGGAAGCTGCTGTCACCGGATATGTCGCAGACAAGGATGCGGTGACCTATTCACGCGATTATCTCGCCGGTGTTTTGACGCATCTCGCCAGAGATCGGGAGGTCGGAGATATCACCGTCTTCGGCCACAGCATGGGCGGCTGGCTCGTGATGGAGGTGCTGAGGCAATTGCGTCTTTCCGGGCATGGTGACGTGATCTCTGGGATCGAGGAGGTGATCCTTGCATCTCCGGATATCGATATCGACGTTTTCAGAACCCAGATCGCGGTCATCGGCCGCAATCATCCCCCGATGACGATCCTCGTCTCGAAGCAGGACCGGGCACTCGCGATTTCCAGGCGTGTTGGCGGCGGACGGCCGCGGCTCGGCGGTGTGGACGTCGATGACCCCGAGATCCAGCAGCTTGCGGTGCAGTACAATCTGCGGATCATCGATATTTCGCAGCTCCCGAAAACGGACTTTCTCGGACACGACCAGTTCGTGACGCTTGCGGCCCGGCTGGGTTCGACCGGGCGGCGAGGTTTCGGCCAGCTCGGCGAAGCCGGCGCCTTCGTTTTCGACGCCGTCGGCAACACCGTGGCAAGCCCGTTCAGGATTGCGAGCGACGTGCTTTCCCAATGAGGGCACTGCCCATCTTGTAGATGCCTCGGCGTCCCGGCACCCGTTTACGTTGACATCCTGGCTTCGATCATGAGGATGGCGCCACACCAAACAAAGGAGCGCCCATGTCAATGCCGGGGGGCACGACCGACCCTGCGATCGTCTTGTCGAATGTCTGGAAGATTTTTGGCGAACGCTCGGAAGAGGCTCTTGAGGCAATTGAAAAGGAGCAGCTCGACAAAGCCGAGGTCCAATCTCGCTTCAACTGCATCGTCGGTGTCGCCGATGCGAGCATAGAGGTCGCGCGCGGCGAAATCTTCTGCGTGATGGGATTGTCTGGCTCAGGCAAGTCCACTCTCGTGCGCCACATCAACCGCCTCCTCGAGCCGACGTCGGGTCGGATCGAAGTCGAGGGCCAGGATGTGATGGCCATGGGCGATGATGCGCTGCGCCGTCTGCGAGCCCAGACGATCGGCATGGTCTTCCAGAATTTTGGCCTCCTGCCGCACCGAACCGTTCGCGACAATGTCGGGCTGCCGCTCGAGGTCCAGAGCGTCCCCAAGCTCGACCGTTTCGATCAGGCCGAACGTTGCCTCGACCTCGTGGATCTCGGCGATTGGGGTGACAGTTTCGCTCATGAGCTTTCGGGGGGCATGCAGCAGCGTGTCGGTCTGGCGCGCGCTCTCGCGGCCGATCCCGACATCCTTCTCATGGACGAGCCCTTTTCGGCGCTCGACCCTTTGATCCGCCGGCAATTGCAGGCGGAGTTCATGGCTCTGTCGAAAGAGCTGCACAAGACGACGGTCTTCATCACGCACGATCTCGACGAGGCGATCCGCATCGGCGATCGCATCGCCATCATGAAAGACGGCCGTATCGTGCAAACCGGGACGCCCGAGGAGATCGTGACCGACCCGGCCGATGATTATGTGGCCGATTTCGTCTCGGGCATCTCGCGGCTCAAGCTGGTCCATGCCGCGAAAATCATGCGGCCGTTGCCGACGCCCGGCGAGACGGGCATGGATTTGAGGTCTGCGCCGCGCGCTCCGGTCGGTGCCGATCTCGATAGCCTTGTCGACCTCGTGCTGTCACAAAAAGAAGACATCGTCATCGTCGACGAGAATGGCGCGGAGGTCGGTCTCGTCACGCAGACGGATCTCCTGCGCGGGGTCCAGGGCGGCAAAGAGCAACCGGTCGAGGTCGAAACCCAATCGGCCGCTGCCTTCGAGGTCGGGGCGGCGACCTCCCGCAAGGAACAGAACGCGCTGATCGCCGAGTTCGTCGGTCGCGGGGCCGGCCATTACATCCCCGCATTCCGCCGGATCGGGGAGGGGCGGTGGGGCGTCTTCAATTTTGGTGCCGTCGTCTTCGGCCCGATATGGGCTGGCGCTCGATCGCTCTGGTCGGTTTTCTGGGCTTATGTCATCCTAGAGCTGATCGGCCTTGTCCAAATCGGGCGTGGCTTTCTCGGTGATCTTGGCAGTGATGCGGCGGCGCGTGCGGCCTCGCTTCTCGCGCGTGCCGATGCGCGGGCGGAGCGTGCTGCGGAGGCGGCCGCTTCCGGCGCGGACAATGCCGCCCGGCTAGCCGCCAGCGCGGACAGACTGCGGGATATTGCGGCCTCGGCGCAGACGGAAGCGGATGCTCTCTCGGCGCAGTCCACCCAGGTCGCGTTGATCGGGCTCGGCCTCTTTGTCGTCGTCAAACTCATCGAAGGTCTGACCGCAGATCGCGCGCTCGAATGGGGCTTCACCCATTGGCGTTCGGACCGCTCGATCCGCTCCGGCCTCTCCTGGGTGGGCGCGGCGATCGCGACCCTGCTGGTCGGCTTTATCTATCCCGTCACGATCTATCGTTTCTCGGCCGCCGAACCGCCGACATGGCTGACGACCTTTCCCGCCGACAACGCGATCCGCGCCAGCGCGGCACGCTGGATCGATCACGCTTTCGACTGGCTCGCGATCGCCGGAGAAGGGTTTTTCGATTCCGTCACGGCCGTCGTGCGTGCGCTCCTCGACACTCTCGAGCTGATGCTGGTGGCGACGCCCTGGCCTGTGGTCATGGTGGCGATTTGCGCGATCGCCTGGCTTCTCGCCGGCGCGCGGGTGGCCATTTTCACCGCGGCTGCTCTGGCCTATCTCGCACTCTTCGGTTTCTGGGAAAAATCCATGGCGACCGTGGCGCTGCTCGGGGCTGCCGCGGTCATCTGCGTCGTCATTGGTGTGCCGCTCGGCATTTGGTTTGCAAAGTCGGACCGCGCCTACACGGCCGCCAGACCGGTGCTCGATTTCATGCAGACCATGCCGGCCTTCGTCTATCTGATCCCGGTCATCGCCTTCTTCGGAACCGGCAAGCCGCCCGGCATTCTGGCGACACTCGTCTTCGGCATGCCACCTGTCATCCGGCTGACCGCGCTCGGCATGAAAGGCGTGCCCTACGATGTGACCGAGGCGGCGTCCGCCTTCGGCGCGACGCGGACCTTCAGGCTTTGGAAGGTCGAGCTGCCGCTCGCCATGCCATCCATCAAGACGGGCATCAACCAGACCATCCTGATGTGTCTGTCGATGGTGGTCATCGCCTCGCTCATTGGCGCGAAGGGTCTCGGGGAGGACGTTCTCGAAGCCCTGCAATATGCGGCTGAAGGACAGGGGATGCTCGCGGGCCTCGCCATCCTTTTCTGTGCGATGGCGCTTGACCGGATCGTCGCCGGACGCGCGCCCGCAAAATCGGCCTGAGGGCCGGCTGCGCTGCGGCGCAGCCCAAAAACGAACCTATGAGAGGACACAGTATGAAACCGCTTATCTATTCCGCTGCTGCCGCAGCCTTGCTGATCGGCAGCAGCGCGCAGGCCGCCGATATCACCATCGGTGTGCCGAGCTGGCCGTCGGCCAAGGCCGGCGCCGCAATCCTGAAAAACCTCGCGGAGCGGGAATTCGGTGCCAGTGTCACGCTGACGCCCGGCACGAACCCCGTCATCTTCGCCGCCATGGCGTCCGGCAAGGGCGATATGGACGTGCATCCGGAAGTCTGGCTGCCGAACATTCAGGGCATCGTCGACGAGTACCAGGACAACGTCGTCCTCGGCAAAACGATGTTCCAAGGCGAGCAGGGCGATTGCGTGACGAAGGCGACCGCCGACAAGCTCGGCATTTCGTCCATCACCGATCTTGCCAACCCGGAGATCGCAAAGCAGTTCGATTCCGATGGGGACGGAAAGGGCGAGTTCTGGGTGGGCGCGACCGGTTGGGCCTCCGCGAACACCGAAAAGGTCAAGATGCGCGGCTATGGGCTGGCCGATCTCTACGAGCCTGAGACCATCGATGAAGCGCTCGCCTATGCGCGGATCGGGGAGAAGGAGAAGAAGGGCGAGCCTTACGTCTTCTACTGCTACACGCCGCATCATATTTTCGCGCAGTACGACCTCGTGATGCTCGAGGAGCCGGCGCATGACGATGCCAAATGGAACATGATCCAGCCGGACGAAGATCCGCAGTGGTACGAGAAATCGAGCGTGTCGACGGCCTGGAAGCCGGCCGAGATCCATCTTGCCTACTCGAAGTCGCTCGAAGAACGCGCCCCCGAGCTGATCACGCTCTTCGAGAATTACAGCCCCACGAGCGACATGGTCGCCGACTGGACATACCAGATCGCGGTGAAGGGCCGGGACGAGAACGAACTCGCCCAGGAATGGATCGCCGACCATCCGGACGTCGTGGACAAGTGGCTGGGCCTGTAGAGGGCTCGATCTGAATGGAGAACTGCCGCGCTTCCGGGCGCGGCAGCCTTTGTGCTTCGCGCTCGACCTAGATGGTGGCGACATAGCGCTGTCTGACGGCTTCACGAATGCGCTGGCGGCTCTCGCGGGGCGTGAGTGCGCGCTCGAATGAAATGGCCTCGCATTCTCTCGCCAAGGCCTCGTCTTTGATGACATGGCGGAACCAGGCCGAATAATCGCCTGCCCGCAAATGATATTCCCAGGTCTCGTCGTCGATCTGGTCCGCAAGCTCCAGGAAGCTCGACAGGTTGTGGGCGCGCAGGAAGACGCTGCCCTTCGGTCCGCGAAAATAGAAACTGTGTTCCGGGCCGACATCGCCGACCGCGTATTTTCCGGAATGGCGGTGATGGAGTTGCTGCGGCAGATCGATTTTTACCCGCCGTGGCGTGGGCTCTCCGACGAACCAACAAAGCGCTTCGTTTTCGGCGCAGGCCCCGGGAGGGGAGACATCGTGGCCCTGGATGGAGGCGGTGACCTCGATCACTTCAGGAGCGGTCCTGCCGAAAGCGAGGATCGTTTCCGCCGTCGCCACGGCCTGACGCGCGAGCGAACGCGGGCTGACCGTGATCATGACGACGGCCGGGATATTCTCCGGGAGCTTATGCACATTCTCATGCCCCGCCGGCAGGATGTGATGGGCTTCGTCGATGATCAACCAATGTGGACGTCCCGTCCGACGACGCAGCTCCGTGATCGACGGCAGCAAATCCGCAAAAAGCTGCCTGCGTTCCGCAAGAGACAGAGCGACTGCGTTAACGACGACGTTGAGGTCGGCGGCGTGCAAGAGGCGCAGTGCTTCTCCAGGCAGAGGCGGTTCTGTGAGGCTGCCGATCTGGACGGCATGGGCCAGATCCTCGTAATCCCCCTCGGGATCGATGACGCAAAACTCCAGGCCTCTGTCGACCATCCGCTCGGTCAGGAGTTTCGCAAAGCGTGACTTCCCGATCCCGGAATCGCCGCCGATCAAAACCCGCGTATCGGGTTCGAGGTAGATGTCGTTGCCATCCTCGTCATGGCCAATTTTGAGGCCGCGCCGGGCGGGTGGCAGGATCCGTGCATCCTCGCGAAGGATTGCGTCGATGAGTTCAACCACTCCTGCGCCGTGATCGCGCCTCAGGCAAATATCGGCCGCGTTCCGAAGCGCAGGCAAAGCGTTCGCAACGGCAGCCGAACAGCCGCAGGCGCCGAGAAAGGCGTGATCGTTTTCCGCATCGCCCACCGCGACCACGTTGGGTGCTGAGATGTCGAGATGTCGGAGGGCGGCCCTGAGCCCCGAAGCCTTGTTCACGCCGGGCGGCAAAACCATCACCGCACCCTTGTTGAACGTGATCTGGAGCTCCAGCCCCAGCTCGTGGATGGCTGCAAGAACCTCTCGTTCGTGTGGCTCCCAGGTTGCAAGGACCGCACGGCCGATGGAAAGCGGTCCGACCTGGCGGTCGAGCAGCCTTTCGACGAGAGCGTGCGGGGGCGGCGCTGCCAGCGTCGTCTCCGTTCCATCACCGGGATCGTAGAGAACGGCACCGTTTTCGGCGACGATCAGGTCGAAGAGTGCGAATTCGGCAAACGCGGCTTTGAGCGGCACCAGCTCGCGCCCCGTCACGAGGATGAGGCGGCGGCCGCTCTCCTTCAGCCGCCGAAGCGCCTCGCACGTCTCGGGAGCGACGAAGCCGTCATGGGCAAGCGTGCCGTCATAGTCGGTCGCAAGGGCCAGGAAGTGCATGCACCGTCTCCCTGCCTGTCGGCGCTTGGCCCAAGGAACCAATGCCGGTGGTGCATCATAAGGCCCGGAGCGGATTTCGCCAGACCGCGACTTGTCTCGGAGCGGCCCATCACAAACCATTTCTGTTCGGCGCCGCTTTGATCCGGGATGGGCTTTCTTCTGCCGGCCTCCTTCGTGCTATGGCCGGTTCGGCGGAACCCTTCGTCCGGTGGGTCGACCGCGATCTCAAGACAAGGGCGCTACAGGGGCGCCACGAGGGCGTTGAGGAGGGACAGAGATGGAAGCTCCGCTTATAGCTTTGACGGGAGCCTCCGGCTTTGTCGGCCGTCACCTTCTCGAGGATCTTCGTGCGCATGGGTTTCGTGTGCGGGTGCTCCTGCGTCGTCCCATCGATCAGATGCTAACGGCCGATTCCGCCTTGATCGGCGACCTTGCGCAGCCCTCAAACCTGTCGCGCGCACTCGAAGGCGTCGATGCGATCGTTCACTCGGCCGGTATCGCGCATGCCGCGTCCGGATTGCCGGAGGTGGATTATCGCACCATCAACACGGACGCGACCTTGAGGTTGGCGGAAGCCGGAGCGCGGGCAGGGGCGAAACGGTTCGTGTTCCTGTCATCGGTGCGAGCTCAGAGCGGTCCCTCGGCGGAAGGCGTTCTCGATGAAAGCCGGCAGCCCGAACCGACGGATGCTTACGGCCGCTCCAAGCTTGCGGCCGAAGAAAGGCTTGCGGGGCTCAGTATCGATTGCGTCAGCTTCCGTCCGGTCCTGGTCTACGGCCCCGGGGTGAAGGGAAATATGGCCGCTCTCTTGCGTCTGGCGAAGAGCCCTTATCCCTTGCCGTTTGCGGGTCTCAAGGCACGACGCTCGTTGCTTGCGGTCGAGAATTTGGCGGACGCCGTGCGCTGGAGCCTCTCCCATCCGATGCGTCTCTCGGGCGCCTATCTCGTCGCCGACGACACGCCGTTGACACTTCCAGAGATGCTCCGGGCGATGCGCTCCGGTCTCGGCCGGCCGCCAAGGCTTTGGCCGGTTCCTGAATTCCTTTTCGGGGCCGGGGCGCGGCTTGCCGGACGGACAGAGATCCTAGAGCGGCTTGCCGGCAATCTGGTGGTCGATTGCGGTGCGCTCAAGCGTCTCGGTTGGCGTCCCCGTGTTGCCAGCGTCGAGGGGCTCGCCAGCCTTGCGCGTTCAAGCGGTGAGACCGAGCACGCCGATAACAGCGCTATTGCGCCGGAAACGTCAGCGTAAAGCGCTTCGGCTCCGCCTCGACGCTCATGCTTCCTCCGATCTGCTTGGCAAGCTGATCCAGTAAGTTCAGACCGGCACCGCCTTCCTTCTGATCGGGGTCTCGGTTGAGCGGCGCGCCATCGTCGGAAACGGAAAGCTGCAGGCAGTTGTCGCCCGCCTCTTTCAGTCGAACCGCAATCGTGCCTGTCTTACGCCGAGCGAGGCCATGCTTCAGTGCATTGATCACCAGCTCGCTGACGACGAGGGCAGCGGTGGCGGCCCGCTGCGGCTTTATGACGGCGGGGTCGAGATCAAGATCCAGCTGAAACCGCGGGTCCGGATCGACGAGAGTGCGGCAGACGGAGGCAACGACCGTATCGAGCCTGTCAGACGCGCCGTCTTTCTCAAGGCCATGCAGATTTCCCAGGGCGGCCACGCGTGCGCTCGCCGTCTCGATGGCTTCTCGCGCTGCCGGTTCGTTCATTTTCCTCATCTGATGGCGCAGGAGACCGACCGTGATCGCGAGGATGTTCTTGGTGCGATGCTCTAGCTCACGGTAGTTCAGTTCGAGTTCCTGACGCTCAGCGTCCGCCTGCCGCGTGCCCTTGTGGAGATGCAGCGTCGTGGCGGTAAAGATTGCGACGCGCTCGAGGATTTTCGCATGTTCTGCGGTAAAGCGCGTCTCCCCGTCATGAGCGATTGCCCAGATTGCGCCCTCCAGCGCCTTTCCATCATATCCGAAGGGGACGATCAGCGTTTCACAGAAAGGCACTTTGGTTGTGAGGTCCGGAAAGACCCGGTGAGGCTGGCGCAACAGAACGGGCTGGCGATTTTCCACGCAGCTCTTGCACGGGGAGACTGCACGCGGCAGGTCGGGAGGAGGGGTTTCCGCGAGTTTTCCGGCAAGACCGACCCAAGAGCATGTCGGTGCTTCGTCGCCGGCGTTGCAGAGGGTGATGCCGCTGCTGCCGGCGTCGCAGAGATCTCGCACCACCTCGGCACAAACCCGAAACACCTCTTCGGGAGCCGCGCCCACGATATCGGCAATCCGGCGCATCGCTGTGGTCTCGTCGAGGTTGCTCGCCCCGGGTTCGCTGCGCTGCCATAGTTCAGAGGTGATCGTGATATCCGAAAGCGTCGGCTGGTGTGCCGATGGGCCGCCGTCTGCCCGCATCTTCTGCGCCTCCCACCAGGACGAAATACCTAGAGGTTACCATAAGCGGCGTTCATTCTCTGAGGTCAAGCCGCGGGCGCGCACCGCGTTTGACTATTTGATAAGGGAGCAAATGATGTGAGGAGGGCTCATCCAACCCGGCTCTTCCATGGGCGGAGCACTCCATGACTGAGCGGCGACAGAAAGAGCATGTCCTCGTCTGCCCGTAAGCTTGCCTGCGACAATTTCGCCGGAAGGCTTGCCCCCACCCTGCGGCCCTGACCTATACCGACGCTGGGAGATCATCCTTTGCGAGCTCAAAAGAGCAAATGTCCGAACGAAAGCTGTCTGACGTTTCGGGCCTCACAGGATGGTTGAGGAGACATCTGCAAGTCAGCGGGATAAACATACACAATGGAAGATTTGTCGTCTTTTTTGGCGAGTGTGAGCTCTTTTGTCTGGGGCCCGGTCATGCTCGTCCTGCTTTTGGGAACGGGCCTTTACCTCACGCTTGGTCTCGGCTTTCTGCCGCAAAGAAAGCTAGGTTACGGCTTCCGGCTCGCGCTTGGCGGGCGCAAGGCTCAACATGGTGACGAAGGCGAGATCACGCCGTTTCAGGCGCTGACAACGGCACTTTCCGCCACGATCGGTACAGGGAATATTGCAGGTGTTGCGACCGCCATCTTCCTTGGCGGTCCTGGCGCCGTTTTCTGGATGTGGCTGACGGCCCTCGTCGGCATGGCGACCAAATATGCCGAGGCGGTGCTGGCCGTCCGCTATCGCGAGAGCGACGAAAACGGCCGCTATGTCGGCGGGCCGATGTATTACATCCGCAACGGGCTCGGGCCGCGCTTTGCCTGGCTCGGCTGGCTCTTCGCGCTTTTTGCGACAATTGCCGCCTTCGGTATCGGCAATACGGTGCAGTCGAATTCCGTGGCGCGTGCGCTCGAGAGCACGATCGGCGTGCCATATGTCGCCACAGGTCTCGTCCTTGCCGTTCTGACGTTCCTCGTCATCATCGGCGGCGTGAAGCGCATCGGCAGCGTGGCGGAGCATCTCGTGCCGCTGATGGCGATCCTTTATGTCGGCGGCGCGCTCGTCATTCTGGCACTCAACATCGCCGACGTGCCGGCGGCTCTTGCGACGATCTTCTCCGATGCGTTCAGCGGGACGGCAGCCGCGGGCGGCTTTGCCGGGGCAGGGGTGCTCGCCGCGATCCGTTTCGGCGTTGCGCGTGGCGTCTTCTCCAACGAGGCCGGTCTCGGTAGCGCGCCGATCGCCCATGCCGCCGCGAAAACGAGCGACCCAGTCCGGCAGGGCAGCATCGCGATGCTCGGCACATTCATCGACACGATCGTGGTCTGCACCATGACAGCTCTCGTCATCATCACGACGGGTGCATGGACGAGCGGCGAGACGGGCGCCGAACTCTCCGCGCTTGCCTTCGACACGGGAATGCCCGGCGGCAGCTGGATCGTCACCTTCGGGCTCGTGGTCTTCGCCTTCACCACCATTCTCGGCTGGAGCTATTATGGCGAAAGGGCCGCAGAGTTCATCTTCGGTTCGAAGATCATCCTGCCGTTCCGCCTTCTCTGGGTGGCCGCGCTCATCGTCGGGGCTGTCGCCGACCTCGGTCTCATCTGGACGGTGGCCGATATCATGAATGCGTTGATGGCAATCCCGAACCTCGTCGCGCTGATCGCGCTCAGTGGCACGGTCTTCGCCATCAGCAGGGCCTACTTCAAGAACGGGCAAAGCTGAGCGCCAGCGGCTCTCTGGGGTTTTCCAAGCGGAAGGCCGGCTGCAGGGTCTGCGGCCGGCCTTTTCATTTGGAGACCTTCGAGCCCTCGCACCGGGGCGACGACCTGTGGTTGCCATCACGGACGTGAGCCATATAGAATTCGCGCATGCGCAAATTTCTCAAAGTGCTGCACACCTTGGCTTCCTGCGGCCTGATCGGCGGGATCGCCTGTTACATGATCCTGCTCATCTTTGCGCCTCAGGAAACGCCGGCCAATTACGCCGACATGCGCCAGGCAATCGCAGCCATCGCCGATTACGTCCTCATTCCCTCCATGGGTGTCGCCATCGTGTCCGGCCTTCTCTCAATGGCCGTCCATCGGCCTTACCAGGACAAAGGCTGGGCATTGCTCAAGCTCGCCATGGGCATCCTCATGTTCAAAGGCGTGCTGACCGTCGTGGGTGGCAAGGCGGATTATGTGGCCGCGGTCTCACGCCGGGTCGCGGACGGTGAACCTGCGGCCGATGTTCTGCAGCAGGCGATCGGGCATGAGTGGGGCGCCCTCATCGTCGTCATGGCGTTGTCGGTCGCGAACGTCATCCTCGGCATCTGGCGTCCAAAACATCTGCGTCCGAAATGGGCCAGACCGGGAGAAAGGCAGCAGGTGACGGGACCTGTTGGCCAGGATCCTGTGGCTGAGAGTGAGCAGAGCCTGCCCGCGGCCTAGGCCGGCTGAGAACAGCCTGCTTTCGGGGCGACAATCCGGTGTGGGAGAAACCTCACACGTGCCAGCCGCAAGAGGAGCGGGCCGGCGACCTGCTGCCGGGTATTTTCGAGTTTATGGCGGGCCAAAGCCGACGAAACAGAGAACTACACCTACGCTATAGACCTACAAAATGGAGGCCATGTGGATATGGCTTCGGAAATGCTCTTCCTGCGGGTAGAGCCCGGCAATGCCCCGGCACTCGTCCCGCGTCAGCAGCCCGGCCATCAGAGCACATCCCTGTGCGTCAAGTTCTCAGCAGAGATCGTCCCAACGGAAAGACCGGATGCGATCCTCGATCATAACGGGCGGGGAATTGCCAACCGGCTGGTTGAAGGTGGCGTTCATAGGTGAGCCTCTTTCTCTAGCAAGGCACGCTTGCGCTCCACCCCCCAGCGATAGCCCGACAGTGAGCCGTCCGTCCTGACCACACGATGACAGGGAATCGCGACGGCAATCTTGTTGGCACCGCAGGCCTGGGCGACGGCACGCACCGCCTTGGGGTCTCCGATCCGCTCAGCGATTTCGGCATAGCTGGCAGTCTGGCCAGCGGGAATTTCTCTCAACGCCTGCCAGACCCTTTGCTGAAAGGCGGTTCCGCGAATGTCGAGCGGCAAGTCGAGCCCGATGCCGGGGGCTTCGACAAACCCCACAACCTGGGCGACCAGCCTTTCAAATACAGCATCGCCGCCGATCAGAGCCGCCTTCGGGAAGCGATCCTGAAGATCGCGCGCCAGCCTATCGGGGTCATCGCCCAGCAGGATCGCGCATACGCCTTTCGCGCTGCAAGCGACGAGAATGGAGCCCAGCGAGCACTCGGCGACGGCGAACTTTATATCCGTGCCGACACCACCGTTCCTGTAGGCGGTGGGCGTCATGCCGAGCATCTGGGACGACTTTTCGTAAAAACGGCTGCCCGAGCCGTATCCGGCGTCATAGATCGCCTGGGTAACCGTGTTGCGCGTCTCAGCCAGCGCATGGCGAACGGACTTCGCTCGATGAGCAGCCCCATATCCTTTCGGTGTAAGACCCGTGATCGCCTTGAACTGGCGATGAAAATGGAAGGGGCTGATCCCGGCAGCGGCAGCCAACTCGTCAAGCGTTGGAAGTTCCTCGGCAATCTCGATCAAACGGCACGCCTCGCTGATGGCTGCCGCGCTTTTTTCGGAAATGGAAACGCCATCGGGATTGCACCGTCTGCACCCGCGGAACCCTGCTGCTTCGGCAGACTGACAGTCTGAAAAGAAGGCGACATTCTCTCTTTTCGGCAGGCGCGACGGGCAGCCCGGCCGACAATAGATGCCGGTTGATGTCACGGCATAGACGAACTTCCCCTGAAACGCCGTATCCCGGCGAGCGACCGCGTCCCAATACCGGTTTTCATCAGCGTGGTCAGAGTGTCTGGTGCCGTTCTGCGTGGCGGGTCGCATGTCCACTCCCCTCGAAAAGTCGTTGCCTTGTCGGCCAGTGCACATGGCCCAGCTCTGCTCGCAACCCGATTTCCGCGGGTTGGTCAGTTTCCTTGGCAGACGGCAGCCCCTCTGAAACCCCGCATCTTGCTTTCAAATTTCGATGACCCGCGTGTTGCCGCCGGCGGTCCGGCCTGTGGCTCTGACAAGGAATGTTTTGACAGCAAGAAGCGGAGTGGCTGGCGGGTCGCTCTCAAATAGGTCGCTGCCACGAACCAAAGCAGAAAAGGTGTTCGAGACATGACTTTACTTGAGGGCAAGGTTGCCGTTGTCACCGGCGCGTCTTCCGGCATCGGGCGGGCCGTTGCGCTGATGTTTGCCGAGCACGGCGCGGCAGTCGTCCTGACGGCGCGACGCCAGGCTCAGCTGGATGAGGTTGCGAACGAGATCCGCAGCAAGGGAGGACGCGCCTATGCGTCTGCGGGAGACATCGGCCTTCCCGAAACCCATGAGCGGATCGTCGCGGAGGCGAGACGCGAATTTGGCGGCCTCGACATCGCCATCAACAATGCCGGCACTGTGGGTCCGGAGAAGCCGCTGGCCGAAATCGCGCCGGAAGACTGGCAGCACACGCTGACCGTGAACCTGACGGCCGCCTACCTGGGCGCGCGCAGCCAGATTCCCGCGATGCTTGAGCGCGGCGGTGGTTCCATCGTGTTCACGTCCAGCTTCGTGGGAACCAGCGTCGGCATTCCCGGCATGGCCGCTTACGGTGCGTCGAAGGCCGGACTGATGGGGTTGGTGAAGGGCATCGCCGCCGACTATGCCGCTCAGGGCATCAGGGCCAACGCTCTTTTGCCGGGCGGTGTGGATACCGAGATGGCAGGCGATCAAAGCCAGAAGGATTGGGCAGCCGGGCTCCATGCCATGAGGCGGATCGCTCAACCCGAGGAGCTCGCGTCTGCGGCACTTTTCCTTGCCAGTTCCATGGCCAGCTTCGTCACCGGATCAGCTCTGTTCGCCGATGGTGGCAACGCTGCCGTGAAGTAGACAAGCGATTGGTCGCGAGTGCGGAGGGGACAGCTCAACAACGCGCATCACAGGCAACCCTCCGCGCATTCTGGCGGGCGCATTCCCATGGCCTTGCGGATCCAGACGCTCGCCGTCGCCGGATACCCACTTCCGGCGCACCTATGCGCTGCGCGTGCTGCCAACAGGACGCCCTTTGGCATTTTGCGGCGATAGGCGCGCCCAGAGGCTGTTTTCGATGATAATTGGCGGTGGGTGTTTGGCGGATGGGGTGGGATTCGAACCCACGGTACGCTCTCGCGCACGCCGGTTTTCAAGACCGGGCGTCTCAGGCCGGTTTCTTTCGGCGGGGCAATGGGTTCGGTGCTGCTGGTGCTGCCTCTCCGGGGATTTTTCCGGGAGTCTCTGCGGAAAATCTGCCGGCGTCTTCCCCGGCTAGCGGTGTGGCGGCTGGCGATGGGATGTCGGCGGTTTCGCCCGGCACGTGGGCAGCCGTCATGGCGGCGCGGAGCTCGTCGACGAGGTAATGCGCATAGCGCTGGGTGGTGGTGACGCGGGTGTGGCCGAGCTGGCCGGCCGCCATTCGGAGATTGCCGGTGGCGCGCAGGATGCGCGTGCCGGCGACATGGCGGAGATCGTGCGGGCGGAGCTCGGGATGGCCGCATCGGCGCACCGCCCGCTTGAACTCGTCGTAGAACGTCTCCGGGCGCAAAGGATAGCGCATGCCGCGGATGATGGCGGGCCTGGCGCCAGAAGCGGCGCGGGTCGATTGCGCGATATAGGTGAACACCGCGTCCGGGTGCCGGCCGATCTCGTTGGCGAGAAGAACGAGCATCGGCTGCGTCAGCGGCAACACCAAAAGGCGCCCGCCGGGCTGGCGGCTCTTTAATCGCGCGGTGACGATGCGCTCGCCGAAATCGACGGCGCGCGGGTCGAGCGGCAGGGCATTCGACAGGCGCAGCCCCGACAGGACGAGCCAGCGCATGGCGGGGCGGAAATCCGGGCGCATGGCAGCGAGGATCTCCGCTTCGAGCGCCGCCGACATGTCGACGACGCGCTCTGCCGGCTCCACGAAGAGATGCTCTCCCCAGGCCGGCAGGTCGATCGCCAGTTTCCAGACGTTCTTCGCCCGCCGCAGGACGCGGCGCAGAAGCTGCACATCGCGGTTGACGTCCGACGGGGAGCGGGGGCGCTCGAAGACGCTGCCGTTGCGGCGGGGGCGGCGCACCGGCTCGCCGCGGCGGCGGGCGACATAGGCGGCCAGAACCTCGTCGTCGATCTCGCCGACGAGCGGCGGCCGGCCGCGATCGCGCAACACCGATGTGAGCCCGCGTTCGAGCGCATCGAGGCGATAAAACGTGACGTCGGACGAGGCGTCGTGCTGGCCCTTTTCCTGCCAGAAACGACCGAAGACGAGATCGATGGCCGATGTGTCCGTCTCGCGACCGGCGGCGATGTCGCGGGCGGCGCGGCGGCGCGCCTCGGCCTCGACCTTTACGGCTTCGCGCCGCGACGTCTGGCGCGTAGAGCCGAAAAAGCGACGACCTCCGAGGCGGAATTCGTAGTGCCAGTAGGGCGATTTCGGCTGCCCGTCGCGGTCCTTGGGTCGATAGACGGACATGCCTCCTCCTGCCGGCGCCGGCGGCGCGCGATAAAGCGCTCCAGATCCGCCATCTGAAACTGCCGGTGCCGGCGTTTCAAGCCCCGGCCTTTTTCAATGTACGTCAGCTCGCCATCGGCGATGTAGCCGCGCAACGTCTTGGCGTCGCAGCCGAGGATTTCGCAGGCCTCCGCGGCGGAGAGAAGTTTCAGATCGTCCCTCATGGCGTCGGGGCTCCGAGGGATGGATCGAACCAGAGCTCGATCGCGGCGAGGGATGTCAGCGCGCAGGCGGCAGCGAGCTGCCAGCGGAGACGGCGGAGATCAGCCATTGTCGGCCTCCGCCAGCACGCGCGAGCTATCGTGCTGGATGGCATCGATCGCATGTCTGACGAGACGGTTGTAGGCGCGCACGCCCCGTCGTTCGTCCTCGTCCATCAGGCCATAGGCGGCACCGCTCTCCTCCGTCAAAATGCCGGTCAGCGCGGCAATGGCGGCTACATCTGCGTTGCGTCGCGCCCCAACATTCCATCTGCGGATTGATGCCTTCTTATCTTCCTCGCCCGGGCCTTCTGCGCCACATGCTTCGCAGCGAACCCAGAACACCTCAGTGTCATGGCATGTGAGATCGTGGGAACCGCAGAATGGACACGGCGCCATGTCTTCTGCTGAGCAATCGACGGATTGCGTTTCCGGTGCAGCGCCCGGCAGGAGCGCCGCTGCCGGCACGTTGAGAGCCTCGGCGAGCGCGACGAGCTGCGCCGCCGCGATGCGGTTCGTGCCCTTTTCGTATTTCTGGATCTGCTGGAAGGAGACGCCGAGGGCCTCGCCGATGGCGCTTTGCGACAGGCCGGCGCGGCGGCGAGCCTCGCGGAGCGCCGCGCCGATGGCGCAATCCGTGTCGGTCTGAATGATCTTAGGCATCGGATGTCTCCTGCGTCGTGCTTGCGACGGCGCTTTCCGGGCGTGGCCTCCAATGGGTCGGCTGGACGGAGGCGGTTTCGTCCTCGTTTGCCTCCCAGCAGACACCGTCCGTCCAGCTCTTGGGCGGCTCCTGGTCCTCGACCATCACCCATGAGCAGCAGGGGCGTTCGTGTTCGTCGAGAAATCCATCCATCCAGGCGATGATGTTGTCCTCGCCATGGCCCGGGATCCGCGCCTGGATTGGCGTGCCGTCGCACGGCGCGGTTTCGATCGGGCGCCAGTCCGCCTCGGTGGCGGTCTTTCCGCCCTTGACATTCTTCTCAGCCATGGCTCCCTCCGAGGCTCTTGCGAAATTCCAGGATGATCTCTGCCTCCATGCGGTCGAGCGGGTCGGCCGGGTCGAGGCCGCGGCGCAGGCAGAGCCGCGTCACCGGATCGGCGAGGCGGGTGAGACTGTCGATGGAGATGATTTTGGACATCACTTTTCCCTCGTCAGAACGGTGTGTTTTGGGGCTGGATGCAGCGGCTGCGCGCGGCCTTCGCCGCCGCAATGCGGACAGGTGGGCATCACGCGCCTCCCTGGAACAGATCGGCCGGGCCGAGAAAGCCGAGCATGAGAAGAAACATCGCCGTCAGGCAGAGGCCGATGAGGGCGAGGGTGAGTGCGTCTTCCAGCACCCAGAGAATCCGGGTCATCGCCATGCCCTCCGCAGATGGGTGAGCCCGCGCGCGAGAATCGGGCCGAGCTGGCGGATGAGCGGCGCCGTCGCCGCCATGCGGGTGATCGAAAGCACGAAGCTGCCGGGCGCGGCTTGTGTCGTCGTGGCGGCCTCGGCTTTGCGGCGGTCGAGCGCGGCCTGCATTTCGGAGGCGCGCAGCTGGGCCGCGGCGTAATCGGCGGGCTGGCCGAAACTCTTGAGATAGGCGGCGAGCGTCGTGCGGTCGTGGCCGGCCTCATCAATCGAACGCATCCAGGTCTCGGCGCCGGAAATGGCGGCGACCTGATCGCCGATTTCGAGCGCGTTCCAGGCGGTGCAGACCTCGAACCAGATCCCGGTCGGGAAACCCCGGCGGGACCAGAGCTTTTCGAGATGCATCAGCGCTTTGTCGCCAAGGTCCGAAGAAAACGGGCGCTCCCTCAGATGCTGCTTGATGCGAGTCTGGAGAATGCCGGCCAGCTCGGCGGCCGTGTCGACATGCAGCCGAAGATTCGTCAGGCCGCGGCGTCTGTCGACGAAAGACACGACGAGCGTCTCCGTCGCCGGGTCGATCTCGCCAGCGCGCTGCACATGCACCTTGAGGGCCAGCTTGTCGGGGTATTGCGGCATTGCTCCCTCCCTCAGAAACAGATTCCATCGTCGTCCTCGTCGCACGCGTCATCCTCCGGCTCGGGGGCTGGGATCGCGGCGCGATAGGGGGAGACGTATGGCCGGTTGGCGCGCAGAACGGAGGCCTCGTCGGAGAGGGTCAGCGAGAAAATCGAGGCGCCGCCGTAATAATGCGTGGTCCAGCCGGTGACGGTTTCGCTGTCGGCCTTGCCATAAACCGCATTGACCTTCGGGACGTCGATGCGCAGCATCTTGGTGCCGAAGCGCTCTTCCTCGCGGATTTTGCCGGCATGGCGGCGGTGGCCGAAAATTTCGACGATCGCCCAGTCGAAGCCCTCGGCCTCGTCCGCATCCCCGACGTCCTGTTCCGCGGCGGTCCCATCGTTCAGATTGATGTCGAGAGACGTGTCCAGTTCGCTCATGGCTGAAATCTCGCTTTCGTGTCTTTTGTGCTAAAGTCCGGCCTCGTCGCGCTCCAGCCACGGACCGAAGGGGGAGTTTCGTGCGTGATGATGCCAAGACCGGGGATCATGGGCCCGGCGATGACAGGCCCGGGGATGCGCCGGCGCGCAGCCTTGCGGAGATCGACCGGGATCTGCGCGTCCTGGCGCGCAATGCCGAGGAGCATCTGCCCGACATGTCGGAGCGGCTGCGCGTTCTGGAGCTGGCGCATGCCGACCTCGCGGCGCGGCTCCTGCGGCTTGCTGTCGGGCTCTCCGCCCGGTCCTCCGATGACGATGTCGCGCGCCATCTCAGAGCCCACAGGGACCGGATTGCGGAGGCGGTGCGGGCCGAGCGCGTTCTGGCGGATGATCCGCCGCTTCTGTGCGAGGATCTCGATGCTCTGTGTCGGCGTCTGAGCCGGTCGCAAGATCTCTGACGGCGCCTTTCATCAACCACAGGCGCTTGCGCAGGTAATGCGCCAGCGTGAAATAGCCGAGATGCCGCGACCTGCGGCAGGCGGCGAGCGTCGGCGCCGAGCCGAGGAGCGCGGCGGCCTTTTCCTTGGCCGTCAGTCCGTCCCATTCCTCGCGCACGAGCGACGGGACGGACGGGGTCATGATGTCCTCGTGCTTGGCCCAGGACCGCACAAGCGCCTCGAAGGCCGCGTCTTCGAAGGAGGCTGGCGGCTCTGATGCTGCGGCGGCGGGCGCCGCCTGGCGCGCGCTCATGACCGCATCTCCCGGTCGAGGTCGTCGATCTCGGCGAGCGTCGTCAGCGCCAGGAGGCGGGCGGCGTTGTCGGCGGGATCGTCGATCAGGCGGCGGGTGTAGCCGGCGAGGCGCTCATGCGGCGCCTGGAGCACGACGGCGCGCACGACTTCGATGCGGCTGGTATCGGGGCTGATGGCGGGGACGAACATCGTTCTCTCCTGCGTTGTGTGCAGGAGGACATAATATGCATAACGCATACCGCCAGGCAAGACAGAAACGTGCGTAATGCATATTTTGCCTCGACGGCTTGGAGCGCTCTATCTAGGATGCAAAGGAATGATGCAGGATCAGGCGGCGAGAATGCCTGGGGCAGCGAGGGCAGTGCATGGATATCGAGAACGCAAAGTTCGCCGTCACCGACACGCATATGCGCACGTCATCGCTGGTGGGTCTGACGAAGTTCAACGATCAGCAGGCGATGAGCCTGCTGCAATTGTATGTGACCGTGGGGCTCGCCGCTCTCGCCGGGGCCCTGGCGACTGCGGATGACGGGTCGCGGCTTTTCGGCTGGCCTGCGACGGTGGGGCTGGGCGTCTTCGCCGTCGCTGTTTTTTCTGGTGCGGTCTTGAGCCATCTTTCGATGAAGCCGTGCCGGGACGTTCCGTTTGCAGGAGGTGGCGCCGATTGGTGGTTATGGGCGCTGCGCGATGGCGCGGTGGACATGGAGAGTGCTCTTCTCGACGCGCTCGAGCGAGCAAACGAGAAGCAACAAAAGTTTTTGGAGTTTCAAAGGACGAGCGCCAAGCGGCTCACGCGCGCCCGCCAAAGCGCGCTCATCGGGCTCGCTGGTGGCGCTATCGCGGGTGTCCTGACCGCGATCGGCGGGGCTTGCCTTTAGCTATCGGTGGGCTTTTTAACCTCGCCCTTGGTGCCGTGCCACTCGCCCGGGCTGGGGATGGGTTTCGGTGGGAGTGGCGGCGGTGGGGGCGCTTTGTCTTTGTCACTTTCGCTCATGGCTTACTCTCTCATCGCTTTTCACATGTCGATCATGGACCGGCGCACCCGCCCGATGACCTTCGGGTCGTTGTCGAAAAAGATCGGCTCGTGCTCGGTGTTGACGGATACGGCCTCGAAGCGCTTTGGCGGGCCCGGGCGATATCTCTTGTAGGTCGCGTTTCCTTCACCGTCGTCGATGACGTAGAGCGCGTTCGGCACCAGCTGATGGTCGTTGCGATTGACGAAAATGATGCTCTCGGGCGGTGAGATGCGATCCATGGAATCGCCCTCCACGCGAAGGGCGATCCAATCGCCTCGGGGAAGGCCGGCGCCGTCGACGGTCCCGAGCGTGTCGTCGGCGACGTCATCTCGCATCATCTGGCCGGCGCTCACCCATGAAAGCAGCGGGACGGTCTGATCCAGCCTCGGGCCGCCTTCGCCGGTCAGTAACCATCCTTCGCTGACGCGAAAGGCCTTGGCGTATTTCGACGCGGCGCGCGTGATGCCGCGGATTCCCTGTTCGTGCTGAATGTAAGTTTCATAGACCCAGCCGAAGCGGCGCGCGGCGTCCTTTGCGGTCGCCAGGCCGCGCGCTTCGCGCGCTTGCTGCAAGCGCTTTGCGTAGTCGGGACGGTCATCAATCAGCATCTGTGCAAAATGCACCTTAGCGATATGCATTTCGACTTGACCGCGTGATATGCGTTATGCATACCATGTGGTCATGGACAAGCACATCGACGTTTCGGCGTTGCGCGCCGCACTTGGATGGAGCCGAGCCGAGCTTGCGCTCGAAGCCGGGGTGGATGTGTCGACGGTGTGCCGTTGGGAAAATGGCGGCATTCCGAGACGCGGGCCCGCAAAGGCGCTTTTGGAGCGGCTGGCGGCCAATGTCGACGGGGCGTCGACGGCCACTGCGGCGACCGAGCCGGCCGGAAGCGGGGAGGGCGCGCGATGATCATCCGCCGCATCGGCCAAATTGGCACGCTGATCGCCATCCTGTGTTTCGTCGCGCTGGTGTTTGCGGCGCCGGGGCGCATGGGCGCCGATCTCGCCTTCGGGGTGACCTTTGCCGTCTGGCTTCTCATTCCGTTTTTTCTCGTTCTCGCACGCTGGAAGGGCCGGTCATGATCGCCCGCCTTTTCAGCAGCGCATCACGCGACCTTGGCGATAGGCCGGCCGGGATGATCTCGGATGAGATCCAGGATTGCGAGCCGCGGCTGGTGGCGCTTGGCGCGTCTCTGCGCGCGGCTGGCGATGAGGTTTTTGTTTCTGCCCCGCCCGCGTTTCCGCCCTGGGATCTCGAAGTTCCGGGGCCCGGCAGTCAGGGCGGGTCCGATCGAGCAGCGCAAAAAGATGCAGACGCCAATCTGCATCGGCGGGGTGGCGCAGCGAGCGCCGAGACATGTGACGGGAAATCGGATCAAGCCGGGTGTTTTTCACACCGCTCTCCTGATGCGGCCAAGCTGTCGGGAGCGGTGTCATGAGCTGCATGATGGATTTTGCCTTTCCGGTTGCAGGGGAGTCCCCCCCGTCGCGTTCCGAATATGGACGCGGCGGGGGCGGAATGTCTTCTCATTCAGTACGGACAAGTTTCCGTAATCAGAAATTGCAGGCCGGAAGACTGCACGCGGACGGCGTGGTGGCTTTCTTGAGGGCGCAGCATCCCGCGTCGACGGCGCAATGGGTGGCGTCTCTCACCGGCATCAATGCGACGACAATCGACAAATGGCTGTCGGGGCGCTCGGCGCCGGGCTTTGCGCATTTCGGCGCGCTCATCGCCGCCTATGGGCCGGAGCTTCTGGCCGCCGCCTTCGAGCGCGCACCGGACTGGCTGTCGGAGGCGGCGCAGGCGGAAAAGCGGGCGCGGCTGCAAGATCAGCAGGCGCGCATCGCCGCAGAAATGCGGGCCCTGGATGCGATGGCTGCAGATGGGATCGGCGCGGATGGGCGGGAGGGATCGCGATGAGCTGGGAAGAGCTGAGCGCTCCGGCGAAAAAGGCTGCGTCGGGGCAGGCGCCGGTGAGAATGGTGGCGTACGGCCCTGGCGGTGGGCGCGTGCGGCTTGGCGTGTTGCTGTCCGTCGATGTGATGGCGCAGCTGCTGCCGGAGGCCGCAAAAGGCGAGGGCGGCAAGCCGCGCTTCGTCGTGGCGCTCGGCACGGGCGAGCATGCGCATCAATTGCGCGTGCAGCCCAACGAGCACGGCGCCTTTGCCGCCAGCCATATCGGCCTGTCGCGCGGCGGACCGGGCGTCTATCGCCTGGTTTTGCCGATCTTCGACTGGCTGCCGGACGAGGCCGTGCCGGCGATCGCCTGCCGGCACGAGGTGACGCGCGACAAGGCGCTGATCGTCGATCTGCCGGGCTATGTGATCAAGGCGCGCGATCAGGCGCGGCGCGACCGCGCCCGGCTCGAGCTCGAAAAGGCGGCGCGGCGATGAGTGGGCCGCTCGCAACGCTCTGGCGCCGGCTGGCCTGGGGCTCGGCCGCGTCTTTCTGCCTGTCGCAGCAGGACGGGTGGCAGGCGCATTTCTGGCGGCTGGTGGAGGAGGCGCGTCGCGCCGAGCGCCGGGCCGCGATCTGGGGCCGGCGCGCCGAGGCCTGCGAGCGGCGGGCGCGCGCTGGTGGTTTCTCGGCCGACGGGGCTGGCTCTGCCGGCGTGTCCAGGCCGATGCGCGAGGGGCGCTTCGACCCCCGAGCCGGTGCGAGGCCGGCAGAGACATCACGAGCTCCACGCGTTCGAGGGGCGGCATCGGACCTTGTGTCCCCCCGAACGTCTGATCCCGCGCCGGCCGGGCGTGCGGCGGAGAGAGCCCCGGCGATTTTTCACAATGCCGCAGACGATCGGCCGCCGCGCCACAGTGACGTCTGCGATATGGGCGCGGCCGGGAATTCCGGTCAACCCACAACCTGCCCTGAGGGGCCGGCCGAGCCTCATGCTCGCGACCTGGCCGCGCCCGTTTCCTGCGATTCCGGCGAGAGCCGGTCCATCTCTTTCGGCTCCGGCCGATCCGGGGCCCCTGTGGTGTCTCGCGGGGGCGTGACCTCCCCAACTCGACCGGCGCCGAGGCTTGTCTCGGTGCCGGTCGTTTTTCCGGGGCTCGATCCGCGCGGCGTGCGGGGTCTGCCGCTCAATTCCAAATCCTTACGAGGTGAATGATGGCTCAGGTGAGCGCGATGGCGCGCGTCATGGTCGATGTGATGCAGGAGAGCCTGGCGCGCGACCCGCACGAATACAAAGCGCCGCATGCGCCCCGGGGTACGCCGCCGCGGCCGCATGATCCGCGCGATGCCGCGAAGCGCGAGCGGCGCGAAGCGTACCTGAAAGGGTGCGCGGACACGCGGGCGATGATGAAGGCGCGCGATGAGGCGCGTGGCCTGCCCTTGGCGCGGGAGCGTATGGGCTGATGTCTCCCGCCGCCTCAAAGAAGTCCACCTGGGCTTACCGCCCGCCGGACGGGCAGTCGTCGCGCGAGATCCTGACGGACGAGGCGGCGCGAGCGGAGCTTCTCGCCGGGGCGCGTCAGGCGCCGCACGAGATCCTTCTGACGCGGCATTTCGCGCGCGGGGAGGATGGGGCGCCCGGGCGCTGGCGGCTTCTCGCGGCGCTGCCGGGCACGCAGACGGCCGTCGCCCTGACGCCGCAAGAGGCGCGCGATCTGGCGAACAAGATCGACGGGCCGAAGCGGGCGAAGGCGGATGCGGAGAGGCGCCCTATGGGGACTCCGTTGCGGGCGCATCGCCAGCTGGCCGCGACGCTCATGCGCATCGGCCATGAGATGGCGGAAGACAATCAGCGGATTGCCGAGGCGGCGAAGGCGGAGGCTGGCGCGGCCGGCAAGCGCCACCCCTCACCGACCTCGCTGCGCTCGGCCACCTCTCCCCGCAACGAAAAGCAGGGGCGGGGAGAGGAAGGGAAGGGTCGCTCGGGGGTGGGCGAAGCGGCCGAGAGGGAAGGAGATCTGTGATGGTGGACGATGCGCGCACGCAGCGGCGGGCCGAGCTCGCCGCGGGCATTCTGGGAAAGCCCGTCGGCTATTGGGTGATGCCGGAGCCCGGGCTGATCGATGCGGGCGAGAGCCCGGCGGAGCGGCTCGCTTTGCGCGAGGGGGCGAAGAACCATTATCCGGCGGGGGCGGCCTATATCGCGCTTGCCGAAGCGCGGGCCTATTCCGTGCAATTCGAAGACCTTCTGAATTCGGCGCTGCTGCTGGTGCGTTACGCGCTCGTGGCCGATGCGGCGCGCGGCGGGCTTTCCGTCGATGGCGGGGTGCCGTCATGAGCGGGTCCGGTCGCGTCACGCTGACGCTCGCCTTTCACGATTTTTCCGACAAGGCGTTTTTCGTCTCCGAGACGGGGATCGCAGAGCGCGGCGTCTGGCTGCCGCGCTCGCAATGCCGCTTCGACGATCTCAATCGCGACAAGGTCGAGGCCTGGGAGGCCGCCAACGAGGCGCTGCCGCGTCGCGTCCGCGACGAGGCGGTGATCACCGTCAGGGTTTCGGAATTCATCGCCAAAGATCGAGGGCTGATCTGATGGGCCGGCGGCGGACACATGATCACGCGGCCGTTTTGCGGCTGTGGCGCGACGGGCTGTCGTTCGGAGAGATCGCTCTGCGGCTTCGCCTGCCGCGGACCACCGTCGGCTCGATCATTCGCGCGGCGCGCGAACGCGGCGAGCTGCCGGCGGCCGACGCCGTGCGGCCGGACAACCGGCTCGGCCGGCCCTTCAACCTCCGGATCGACGACCGGCGCGTGGTGCGCGCGCTGGAGCGGGAGGCGCGGCGCCGCGATGTCAGCCTCGGCACCGTCGCGCGCCGCCTTCTGGCAACATGTGCGCAGGACCGGCTTTTCGATGCGGTGCTGGACGATGGGGGAATGCGATGAGTGGCATGACGAAGGAAGAGCGCATTGCGCTCGGTGAGCGGGTGGCGTCGCTCGAAATGGCGATCGCGAAAATCGAGAATGCGCGGAAGCCGTTCGACGAGGCGATCAAAGTGATCGTCAACGCGCGCGACGAGATGCTGGAGGCGGCTGGCGTCACCGAGGTCCTCGGCTATTGCGAGACATGCGCGGTACCGCTCTTCGACGGCGACCGCGGCTTTTACGATTCCGAGGCCGGTCTCTATTGGTGCGAAGATGACGCGCCGACCTGGGGCCAGTTGCGGGAAGACATCGAGGCGCTGCCGGATGGCACAACGGCTGACGACGGGCGGACGAAAGCCGACGTTCTAGCGGCGATCGACGCGCACGATCCGGCCGAGCGCGCCGTGCGGGTGCTGTGATGAGCGCGGACACCAAGATCGAATGGGCGGATGCGACCTGGAGCCCGTGGCTCGGCTGCACGAAGATCGCGCCGGCCTGCGACCATTGCTATGCCGCCGATTGGGCCAAGCGCACCGGGCAGCCGAAGCTTTGGGACGGCGAGCGCCGGCGCACCAGCGTGGATTACTGGAAGCGCCCCTTGAAGTGGAACCGCGGGGCCGAAAGGGCCGGCGCGCGGAAAAGCGTGTTTCCGTCGCTCTGCGACCCCTTCGACAACCAGGTGCCGAATGAATGGCGCCGCGATTTCTTCGATCTGATCGATGCGACGCCGCACCTTCTGTGGCTGCTGCTGACGAAGCGCCCGCAGAACATTCTGCGCATGGTGCCGCTCGATTGGCTCCATTCCTGGCCTGAGAATGTCTGGCCCGGCACGACGGTCGAGGACCGCAAGCGCGCCGGCCGCAATCTGTGGGAGCTGGCACAGGTGCGTTCGCGCGTGCGCTTTATGTCGGCCGAGCCCCTTCTTGAGCCCATCGATCTCACCGCGATCGAAAACCCGCACGGCGAGACGTTCAACGCGCTGACGGGCTTCGTCAACGACGACATCGGATGGGTTCAGGCCATCGACTGGGTCATCTGCGGTGGCGAGAGTGGGCCGAATGCGCGGCCGATGCATCCCGATTGGGCGCGCAGCCTGCGCGATGAATGCGCGGACGCTGGCGTGCCGTTTTTTTTCAAGCAATGGGGGGAGTGGGGAGAAGCCTGCGACGACTGGCGCGATTTGGACGGCGGCCATGTGGAGGTCGATCCCGACAGCGATATGGGCGAGAGCCTGTGGGACGCGCGCACGGACACGCTTCTGACATTGGACGGTCGACGCTTTTCTCCGGCGACGCTTCCCGAGGATGTCCGGGCCCGGCTGATGACGCGCCTCGGCAAGGCACATGCCGGCCGGCTTCTGGATGGTGTCGAGCACAACGGCATGCCGGAGGTTTCGGCATGAGGGCCTCGCCGATCCTTGCCGCCCTCAGTGAGGCGCAGAACCATCGTTGTGCCTATTGCGGCACGCGCATGGTTTTGCGCGGGATCGACAAGAAGCCGAAGCGGCGCGCGCCCGGCATGAGCTGGAGGGAGACGCGGGCCAACTGGCTTTTGAGGGTGGCGACGAAGGACCATGTCGTCCCGCGAAGCATGGGCGGCGGAAACGATCGTGACAATCTCGTCGCGGCCTGCGTCTGGTGCAACAAGTATCGCGGCAATCAACCGGCCGCAGCGGCGTTCGCTCGCGTGCAGAAGCGGTTGCGCCGTGGCTCACATCCGCATGTGGCGTTCGCCGAGGGCCGGCGCCTGCAGAAGGCCCGCAATCTCAGAACCATCGAGGCGGCGGCATGACCGGCGCCATTTCGACAGGGCCGCGCCGCATTCAGCGCTCGCGCGCCAAGGGCTGGCGGATGCCGGCCGGCGCTATCTATGTCGGGCGGCCGTCGCGCTTCGGCAATCCGTTTCCGGTGTCGGGGCCGTGGATCTCCTGGGCCGCGATCGCGGCGGGGTTTCGCGGCGATGCCGAGGGGCGGCGTGCCGCGGCGGTGGCGTTTTATGAGGTGTGGCTGGCGCGGCACAGCCTGGCGGGCGAATGGGCCGACGCCCATACCGCCGAGGGCATTGTCTTCGCGACCGGCGTTCTGCGACAGGTCACCGGCGTTCTCAAGACGCCGGCTCAGGAGCGTCTCGAATATCCGGGCGGGCACGAGGATATTCTGCCGGATGCGGTGCGCCGGTCGGCGGCCGAGATGATGCATCTTTTCGATGCGCCGGTTCTGCCGGCGCGGCCGGGCCTTGCGGAGATCCGCGAGCGGCTTTCTGGCCGCGACCTCGTCTGCTGGTGCCGGCTCGATCAGGCCTGCCACGCCGACGTGCTTCTCGACATCGCGAACTCCGAAACCACAGAACGGGAGGTCGGGCTATGAGTTCCGGGCACAATTCCGGCGCGCCCAGGGCGCCGCAATCAGGCGGCGTCGCCGCGGGGCGGCTGCGCGCCTTCATCGAGCGCATTGAGCGGCTGGAGGAGGAGAAGAAGACCGTCTCCGACGACATTCGCGAGGTCTATGCGGAGGCGAAGGCGAACGGCTTCGACGCCAAGGTCATGCGCCAGGTCGTGAAGCTGCGCAAGCAGGATGCGGCGGAGCGGCAGGAACAGGAGGCAATTCTCGACCTCTACATGCACGCCCTCGGCATGCTGCCTCTGTTCGATGACGGCGAGGATGCGGACGTGGCGCCGGCGGCTGATGCGGCGTCGGAAGATGCGTCGTCGGACGAGGCGCCCGTCTGGCCGCGGGGCTCGGCGAAGACGGCACAACGGGCGAGCGATGTCGATCATGGGTAAGGCGAAGCGCACAGAGCTGCCGACCCTGGCGGAATATTTCGGCGATGGGATGCGCGGTCACGGGTTCGAAGAATTCCAGCGGGCCACTGCGCGATGGCTGGACGATGAGCCGCGCGACGAATGTCAGGCGATTCTTGCGGCGTTCCTGCGGCCGATGTCGATCGCGATCGTGGAGGCGGGAAATCAGGAGGCCGTACGACGCGCGAGCGCTGACAACGTCTTGCGCCTTGCCCCCTATGCCGCCGGCGCGGCCGTTTCGGGCGCGATGATCTCCGTACTTGCCGACGGCTTCCCCCAAGACAGCCTCAAGACCGTGTTGATGGCGGCTTTCGAGAATGGCGTCGACATGATGCTCGCGGCGCAGGGAGGGCGCGATGAAGGCTAATCCACGCCCGGAAAACGAATTCCCCACCGTGAAGGACATGTCGCAGGCGATCGACCATCTGGTCGAGCTCGGCCTCGGCGACTTTCCGGTGCAGCTTCTCGTCGTCCCCGTTTCGACGATCGAGGCGATTGCCAGGACCGTCGATCCGGCGCTGCCGCCGCGGCCGGAGGGCAAGGCATCTTTGATGGTGCAGCTCGACGGCGCAGGCGAAGCCCGGCTGCCTGTCACGATTCTGTCGGCGGGGTATCTCGATGCGGTCGGTCATGACTGAGGCCTGGGCGCCGCCGCGGGAGATGCTGGACCGTCGCACGTTCTTCGATGCGCCCGCCTCGGTGCGGGCGCGGGTGGCCGCGCCGGTTTTTGCCGCGCCGCGGCCGATGGATGCGCGGCAGCGGGCGGAGACGATCGCGGCGGACCGCAAATGGGCCTGCGTGTGGCTCGCCCATGCGCGCCGCTGCAAGGCCGGCGGTCGGCCGCATGATGCGATCGAGGCGCTTGCCAAAGCGCGGGACAGCTGGCGCCGCGCTTTGTGGATGGGGCGGGCGTTTCCCGAGGTTCTCGGCCTCGTGGCGATGCCGCCGCTTTTGGAGGCGATCGCCTATGGGCGGCAGCTCTGCGCGCCCTGGGAGAGCGGACGGGGCGACTGGCCTGTGGAGTTTGGCGCGGCACGGGCGGGGGGCGCGGGATGAGAGATCGTGCTCTTGCCTTTGCCGGCGGCATGCTGGCCACCGTGTGCCTTATCTCAGTCTCGGGACAGTACGCCGATATGGTCGTTGACGTCGTGCTCATTGCCGTTCTGGCCTGGGCCGGCGGCGTGGAGGACTCGGCATGAGCGCGCAGAGCTTTCTGTCGGGCCGCGTCGTCCTGCACGCGGGCGATTGCCGCGAGGTGCTCGCTGCGCTGCCTGACGCCAGTGTCGACGCTGTGGTGACCGATCCGCCGTATCATCTCGCCTCGATCGTCAAGCGCTTTGGCAAGGCGGGGGCTGCGCCGGCCCGGTCGAATGGGGCGACGGGCATTTATGAGCGCGCTTCGCGCGGCTTCATGGGGCAGGAATGGGACGGCGGCACGGTCGCCTTCGATGTGGCGACCTGGGAAGCCGTTGCGCGTGTCTTGAAGCCCGGCGGACATCTTGCCGCTTTCGCTGCGCCGAAGAACGCGCACCGGATGGTTTGCGCGATCGAGGATGCCGGTTTCGAAATTCGCGACACGCTGATGTGGCTGTTCGGTTCCGGCTTTCCGAAATCGCTCAATGTGGCGAAGGCAATCGACAAGCATCTCGGCGTCGATGGCGAGCGGATTGCGAGCGGCGCCGAGGTGCGGCGCATCCGGCCCGGCGCGGACCAGCACAAGGTCGGCTGGGAGAAGCTCGACGACCGGACCTATACGCCGCACGATTATATGCCGGGGTCCGGCGACGCGGCAAAGTTCGACGGCTACGGCACGGCGCTGAAGCCCGCATATGAGCCGATCGTGCTGGCGCGCAAGCCGTTGTCGGAGGGGAGTATCGCGGCGAACGTGCTGGCGCACGGGACCGGCGGGCTGAACATCGATGGGTGCCGGGTCGAGGGGCTGCCAAAGCCGTTTGTCGGGGGTACGTCCCGGCATGGCGGACAGCTTGGCGGCGCTGGAGTCAGCACCGGAAGGCGGAGTGACTGGAACGGTTCCGATTTGGGCCGCTGGCCGGCCAATGTCGTGCATGACGGGTCGGGCGAGGTGGTGGCCGCGTTTCCGCGCGAGGCGGGAGCGCAGCGGCCCGTCAGCGGCCAGGAAAAATCGTCCGTCACATCGGATGTCTATGGCGCACGCGGGCGCGTCGCCGGGGCGTTCCATGGTGACAGCGGCTCGGCCGCGCGGTTCTTCTACACGGCCAAGGCGGGTGCTGAGGATCGGCTCGGCTCGAAGCATCCGACTGTCAAGCCCCTGGCGCTGATGCGCTGGCTGGTGCGTCTCGTCGCGCCGCCGGGAGCTGTGATCCTCGACCCGTTTGCCGGGACGGGCACGACCGGCGCGGCGGCCTTCTGCGAGGGGCTGTCGGCCGTTCTGATTGAGCGCGAGGCGGCGTACCGCGCCGATATCGAGCGGCGCATGGCGCTGATGCTGGCGGGACCGGAGGAGCGCCGCGCGGCGCTGACGGAACAGGCGGGGCATGACGGCCTGCCGCTTTTTTCAGGAGGCGCATCATGAGCCGCGAGCGGCTGCCGGCGCGGCGGGCGTCGGAACAGATTTCCTTCTCCGTCGAGCGCCAGGGCGTGGCGCCGCAACGCTACGAGGCGACGATCGGGTTTTACCCGGACGGGCGCATCGGCGAGGTGTTTCTGGCTGGCGGCAAGAGCGGATCGGACCGGGCGATCGCGCTGCATGACGGGGCGATGGCGCTGTCCTTCGCGCTGCAGCACGGGGCGCGGCCGGAGGATATGCGCCGGGCGTTCTCGCGCGATGCCAGCGGCACGCCGGAAGGCCCGCTCGGCGCGCTCGCCGACATTCTCTGCGCCGTGGGGCGCGGCGGGCCCGGTGGGGAGACCGGCGGGGGGCCGGAGTGTGTGGAGACGGGAGAGAACGATGGCGAAGCGGGGATTGGGTGGGGTTCGGCCGAGTGTTGGCGTGGCCTGGCGTGTGGGGTCGATCCCGCTCCAGCATTTGTTTCGACGGCCGGTGAGCAACAAGAGCCTGGTGCCGTGCCGCATTCCGGCGCCGCGGACCAGCGAGCGGATGTTCCGCGCGCGCCTGCGCCGGATCAGCGCGCGGATAGCGAAGCCGCGCAAGGGGCGGCGGCGGAGATGACGGCCGGCATGGCCGGACCCCCTCCCCCTTGCGGGGAGGGGGCTGGGGGAGGGGTGCCGCAGGCGGATGATTGCCGATCCGAGACGCCCCCCTCCCTGTCCCTCCCCCCGCAGGTGGGGGAGGGGACCAAGACGGCCAACGCTGAGGGCGATGGGGGCGGGGCATGATTCGCGAGCTTATCGTCGACAGCTTCGCCGGCGGCGGCGGCGCCTCGACCGGAATCGATATGGCGCTCGGTCGGTCGCCGGATTTCGCCATCAATCACGACGCCGAGGCTTTGGCTATGCACGCGGTAAACCATCTGGCGACCCGGCATGTCTCGAAGAACGTCTGGAAGGTCGATCCGCTCGATCTCGTCGGACGGCAGCCCGTCGGGCTCGCCTGGTTCTCCCCCGATTGTTTCCCGGCCGGAACGCTCATTGTCACCGACCGCGGCTATAAACCCATTGAGCAAGTGCAAGAGGGCGACATGGTCCTCACTCACCATGGCCGCTACCGCCGCGTATACGCGACGATGCGGGCGGTTAAGCCGCTCGTCACCGTGTCGGGACAAGGCGTGCCGCCGATCCGCGTGAGCGCCGAGCATCCGTTCTATACGCGCGCGGCGTCGAACGTGTGGGACAACAAGCGGCGCACGTACCGTCGGACTCTTGGCGAGCCGACGTGGACGAAGGCCGCCGACCTCCGAACGGCTGGCGCGCCGATGAATGCAGCCGGCGGGGACCTGTCCTTCTGGGCTGCGCCGGCCGAGTTTCCAGCACTGCCGATACCCCCGGTCGGCGGGCGCGGCATGTCAATCGACGATCGTCTGATGTGGCTGGCCGGGCGCTACGTGGGCGACGGGTGGTCGCGCATCGGCAGCGGTCGGGCCGAGCTCGTCATCACCTGCGGCCGCGACGAGGCCGAGAGCCTACGCGAACGCTTGCAGACTTGGCCGCGCGTCGGCAACAGGGCTGGGGCCGACGAACTCGCCTGGCACGAACGAGAGACCACGACTGCCTACCAGTTTTCGACTTCGCATCATGGCCTCGTCGAGTGGCTCCGACACGAGTTCGGTCATGGTGCCGCGGCGAAACACTTCCCGGCGTGGGCGCTGGGAATGTCGGCGCGCATGCGCAGAGCACTTCTCGACGGTTACCTGTCCGCGGACGGCGCCGAGATGAACATCAAGTCGGTCATCGTAAACGAGACGAATACGATCTCGCGGCGGCTGGCTTTCTCGACCAAGGCGCTGGCGGAAAGCCTTGGCGCTGCCGCGCAGGTATATGGGCCGCGCGCGAACACCACCGAGATTGACGGCCGCAAAGTGACTGCGAACCCCACGTACATGGTGAGGTGGCGTTTCGACCCGGTACGGATGCAGCACGTCCGCGACGGCCTGCACACCTGGACGAGGGTTCAGAAGGTCACGGACCGCGGCGAGGCGGCCCCCGTCTTCAATATCTCCGTTGAAGAGGACGAGAGCTACATCGCGGACGGGATCGTCGTCCATAACTGCAAGCACTTCTCGAAGGCCAAAGGCGGACGGCCGGTCAAGCGCTCGATCCGCGATCTTGCCTGGGTGGTGATCCTGTGGGCGAAGCGTGCCCGGCCGCGGGTCATCATCCTGGAGAATGTCGAGGAGTTCCGAGATTGGGGCCCACTGGTGGAGCGCGAGCCGGGCAAATGGGTGCCGTGCCCGGAGCGCCGTGGGGCAACATTCCGGCACTGGCTCGGCGAGCTGAAGCGCCTTGGATACCGCGCCGAATGGCGCGAATTGCGTGCCTGCGATTACGGCGCGCCGACAATCCGCAAGCGGTTTTTCCTGATCGCACGGCGTGACGGGCAGAAGATCGTCTGGCCGGCGCCGATGCATGGCGCGCCGGACGATCCGGACGTCATCGCCGGCCGGAAGCTACCCTGGCGGACCGCTGCCGAGATCCTCGACTTCTCGCTGCCGTGTCCGTCGATCTTTATGGACCGCGAAGAGGCACGCGCCTTTCACGCGGCGACTGGCATCCGAGTGAACCGGCCGCTCGCCGAGAACACCATGGCGCGCATCGCCAAGGGCATTCAGCGCTATGTGATGGAGGCGGCGACGCCCTTCGTCATCCCGGTGACACATGCTGGTGACCGGCGCTGCCACTTTATCGGCGAGCCTCTCAGGACCGTCACGACCGCGCAACGTGGCGAGTATGCGTTGGTCGCGGCGCATCTCGCCAAGTTCCGTGGCGATTCCGGAGGTGCTGCGATTGCTGCGCCGCTTCCTACGGTGACATCCAACTCGTTTCTGAAACGCCCTGGAGGAGCGCCACCGCTCGGTGTAATCGCCACCTTCCTTGCCCAGCACAATGGCGGCATGGTCGGGCACGACGCACGCGAGCCGATGTCGACGCTTGTGCGGACGGGTTCGACGCAGGCCGTCGTCTCGGCCGGTCTGATCAATCTAAAGGGTTCCGACCGGCGCATGTCGACGGCTGCTGCGCCGCTCGGCACGGTGACAGCGGGCGGGTGGCATCACGCCGAAGTGCGCGCCTTCCTGGTCAAATACTTCGGCACGGCTGTGGGGCAGGGACTCTCCGAACCACTGCACACCGCGACCGCCAAGCCGCGCTTCGGGCTGGTGGAGATCAAGGGCGAGCCTTTCGAGATCGTCGATATCGGCATGCGCATGCTGACGCCGCGCGAACTGTTCCAGGCTCAGGGATTTCCCGACAGCTACGTGATCGACCGCGGGCTCTTTCGGGATGCTGACGGACGGCAGGACGAGCGGCCTCTGACGGCGACGGCAGCGATCCGCATGTGCGGCAATTCCGTCTGTCCGCCGCTAGCGGCTGCGCTGGCCCATGCGAATTGTGCCGACATGGCGATCAGGGCGGAAGAGCAAAACGAGGTGGCAGCATGAGCGCACGACTTCTGGGGCCGGCGATCGGCGCCGATACGGGGACGCAATGCCGCAAGCTCGTCCTCATCAAGCTTGTCGATGCGGCCGAAGAGGACGGGACGCGCATCTATCCGTCCGTCGGCACGATCGCTCGCGCAGCGCTGTGCTCTGAGCGGCAGGTGCAGCGCGTTCTCTCCGAATTCGTCGAAGGCGGGCTCGTTTCCATCGTCCGGCGTGGCGGGGCGCGGCCCGGAGACACGACGGAATATGCGCTCAATGTGCGCCGGCTTTACTTCCTCGACCAGGAGGGTTGGGACGCGTTCTGGGCAAGCCGCCCCAATGCCAGCAACCCCAATGCCGCCAGCGACGAAGTTGCGGATGAAAGCAATGCGGGGGACGACCTGTCCGCCGCTTCTATGGGTGACACCATGTCACCCATGACATCTGCGGCGATGGGTGACACCGAAGGGGGGGTATGGGTGACAAATCCGGCCTCTATGGGTGACACCAGATGTCACCCAACCCCTCCTGACCCCTCCAATAACCCCTCCAGAGAGGCGCGTGAGGCGCGCGCGGGCGCGACGGGCTCGCCGGATCAGTTCCGAGACGATCCGCCTTCGCCAGCCGAGAGCGGCCCTTCATCGAGATCGGTTTCGAGGATGGGTGGCGAGGAGGCTCGGCGAGAGGCGGAGCGGGACGGGCGGTTCCGAAAGCTCGTGGAGATCTGGGCTCTGGAGGATCGCTCCGTCGGCGATCCGCAGCGCGAGGGGCGGGCCTGGCTGTCGCTGTCGGAGGCCGAGCGGGAGCGGGCGGCACGGCGCGGCAGGGCCTATCTCGCCACGCAGCACGCCGCCAAGGGGCGCACCGCGATCTGCGGCCTGTCGAGCTATCTCGCCAAGCGGGTTTTTGAACGGGTGCCGGACATCGACGAGGAGACGGTGGCGCCGCGCATCGCGCTCCATCCGCGATCGCAGGATTGGTGGGCCGTGTTCTGGCGCCGGCTGATGGCGGGGGCGGAGATCGATCCCGTCGCCAGGCGCTCGGGCCGCGATCTCGCCGGGATGATGCTGCAGGCGGCGTCCGTTTCCGGCGAGAAGGCCTGGGTGAGGCTCACGGAAATGCCGGATCAGGCGGCACGCGACCGGCTGACGAAAATCGAGGCGGGGTCGGCGGAGTTTCGGGCCTGGAGCGAGTGGGTCGGCGCGCAACAGGGCGTCGGCATCCGCCGGCTGAGTTCGGCCGGCAGCGAGGTGATCGGCAAATTTCTGTGGGTGCCGGCGGAATGGCCGCCGGGGTGCCAGCCGAAGGGCGGTGAGACGGGGGGTGGGGCGAAAAGCGCGGCGGGAGCCGGGAAAGGGTGAGCGAGATGGAACTTCGAAAGTTGCTCGACGAGCGTAAGGCCAAGCACGGTGATTTCAGCGATCACGCTCGGATCACGCGGGATCTCAAGCGCATCGTCGCAGGAGAGCTGACGCTGCGGTCTGTGCGATGCCAGGGCGGGATTACGCCGGTGATGGAGGAGGCGATCGATATGATCCAGCACAAGATCGGCCGCATTCTCGCAGGCGATCCGTCTGAGGCTGATCATTGGGATGACATCGCCGGTTATGCGACGTTGGTGGCTGATCGTGTGCGGGGCAGAAAGCAGGAGCCAAGTGCCAATGAACGCAGTGTGCCGCGCGCTGATGCGGTCCCGTCTTGCGGGCCGCTGACTGCGGAGGAGATGGCGGCGGAGCGGGTGAAGGCGCGCCAGCCGGCGGCCGGTTACGATCCTACGGTCATCGCCAAGCTCTCATCGAACGCGGAGAAGCTCACGATCCTGCCGGAAGATACGAGCCAGGCGTCGATCACCATCCCGCTGGGGCAGCCGATCACGCCCGAGCTGATGGAAGAGATCTGGAAATTTAACTCGTCGACGGCGAGCGATGAATGGCAGCCGGTGCCCGCCGATGGCTTGTTTTTCTCGCTCGGTGAAATCGGGGTGCGCAAGCCGTCTGAGCCGGCTGAGCCTGGACCGAAGAAACGCCGTGGAAAGCGAGTGCGCAGGCTGGCTAAGCGGCTGCTCTGGCAGATCAGCAAATTCGAGGAAGGGTGCAGCCACACATTTGTCGAAGTGGGCGGATCGGGCAGGCCGGAAGATTGCCCGGAATGCGTGCGCGGGCTGATCGACGCCATGACGCGGGAGCTGATTAAGGCGAAAGGCGATCGCCCATGAAGACGATCTCGATCGAGGCGTTGCTCGCCTGGGCCTTTCAGGACGAATTGCCGAAGCGCGACTGGAATGCGCCGGGGATCGACGTGGCGCTCGCGAGCTCTTTCGATCTCGTCGCGCGCTACGGCGAGACCGGGTGCGAGATGGTGTCGGACGGGCGGCCGCAGGCCTATGCCGCCCATCTCGGCGAGACGCCGGATCCGGATGCGCTTCTCGTCGAGGCGGCGGTGATGCGGCTGTCCGGGCTGAAGCCGGTGCTGCACGAGGCGCCGTCGCTGCTGCTCGCCGACATGGCGGCGGAGGTTCGCGACGCAGCGGACGCGCTGGCGGATCGGCCAGGCGAAGGCAATGGCAAGGCGGCCTCCGGCGAAAAAGACGGCGACGCCGCGACGCTGCCGGTGGGGCGGTTCAACCTCGTGGAGCTCGTGCGCGTCAAGGCGGCGCTCGGCACGCGGCCGGACTGGCTCACCGACGTGCCGGAGCGGGTGGTCTATCGGCCGGATGGGTGGCGGGGGCGCAGCGCGCCGCTCTTCGTCAAGCGGCAGGTGGCGGGCGCGTTCGGACGCATCTATGAGCGCGAAGAGCAGGTCGCGTGCGACCCGAAGACGAAGCGGGCGCCCAAAGGGGCCTATCACAAATACAGCTGGCGGCCGCGGGTGGAACATGCGCTGGCGGAGCGGCTGGAATGGCTGTTGTGGGTCGTGGCGCTGGAGACCGTGCGCGACGCGCTGGTGGCGGGGGATGGTGGCCAGCTCGCTGCGCATCGGCTGAGCGACGAGCTGCCGCCGGCTCTGCCATGGGTGACGGGGCCATGGGTGACGGGCGAAGATATCCACCGCGAAAATGTGCCGGTGCGGGTGATCCCTGATCTCAGGCTCGAGGCGGGCGGCGATGGCGTGCCGGGCGCGGAGAAAGCCGCGCGACGCGTGGCCTTGCGGCCGAAGACGCGGCCGAAAGCCGGGCCCATGCGCCGCGTCGCGTGAGGCCGGGCGCCGGGGCGGCGGCGGCGCCTGGGCGATGGTGCGGCGACGCGGGGCTTGACTTTGCGGTCAAACTTGACAACCGTCCGAAGCGTCGAATTGTGTTCAAGAGCCCGCGCGGGAAACCGCCGCGGGCTTTTTGGTTTGGAGGTCTGCGCTTGGCCGAATTGTCGCTGCGCTGGGTCGATGCACGCAATGCGCGCCGCTTCGAAGAGGCGGCGGCGATGCTCGGCAGCGAGAAGCTCGCCGGCGTGCAGATGCGGGCGGTCAATCGCGCCGGCAATGCGGGTCGGACGGCGGCGGGGCGCGCGCTCGCCGGTCAGACGGGGCTGCCCGCTCGATATGTGCGCGGGCGGCTCATCAAGGGCACGAAGCGTGCGGCGGGCGGCCGGCTCGTCTATGCGATCGACGCCAAAGGCGGGCCGATCCCGCTCAAGTTCTTCAAGCCACGCGAGACGCGCAAGGGTGTCTCTGCTGCGCCGTTCGGGAAGCGGCAGGTCTTCGAACATACCTTCATGAAGGCGGGGCGGTTCCCCAAGCGCGTTGCGTTCAATGGCGGCGGTCACGTTTTCATGCCGGATCTTGGATCACGCAAATGGGGGCGGTCGATGGAGGTCGAGTTCTCCGACGTTGTGTTCCCGAGCGAGATGGTGTCGGGTGCGTCGGCCGCGGCGTGGGAACGCGTCGGGCTGCCGACCTTGGAAAAGCGCATCAGCCACGAGCTGAAACGCGCATCGGGCGGGGTGCTGAGCTGAGGCCTGCGGCGGCTTATTCGCAGGTGATGCTTGTCTGACACAAGCGCCAAATCAGCCCCCCGGTTCAGGGACCGTTTTCCGACCGCGCCAGCCGGCGGGGCAAAGACCTCCCGAGTTTCGGCTAGTTTTACAGGGCGCGAGATTGAGTTGACAGGGTTGACACCGGCTGTCGCCGGTTGACACCGCAGGAGGTGCGATGCCGACGGACGACGCACCGCGGGTGATGTTGTCGATCGGGCAGATCGCAGAGCGAGAAGGGGTCTCGAAACAGGCGATCTCGAAGATCGTCAAGAAGCTCGTCGACGAGCACGGCGTGCCTGTCGAGCGTGACGGGCGCGGGCGCATCGCCAGGGTCAGCCTGGCGCATTTCGAACATCACCGCGGCCACTACACGAACCCCGCCAAGCGAAGCGCGGTTGCGGCGGTCTCTCAGTCTGCAAATGCGGATCCAGGATCGTCAGAAGCGCGATCGCCAAGCGATTCGTTCGAAGAGGCGCGACGCCTGAACGAATGGCTGAAGCTCGAACGCGGCCGGATCGAGCATCTCGAAGAGCTCAAGCAGCTCGTGCGCGCTGACAAACTGCGCGATGCGCTCGAAGCGATCGGCCGCGAGATCCAGGCGGCAGTCAACAGGCTGCAGAATCAGGCCGACGATCTTGCCGTCGCAGTCTCGAAAGAAGGCGTGCACGGCGCGCGCGTGAAGCTCAGAGCAATCGCCTTCGACCTCAACGAGGATATCGCCGCGCGGCTCGCCGCAATCGGAACAAAGGCACCGGCCGAGGACGACGTGGTTAAAGGCGAGGCCAGTGGATGAACGCGCATGTTGGAGCGATGGCCTTCACGGCGCGGACGCTGGCGGAGGCGATTCGACCGAAACCGCCGATGCCGTTTCGAGCGTGGCTGCCGAAAAACATCGTTCTTATCGACGGTCCCAAGAAGGGAGATTTCTGGGCCGAGGCGGATGCGCCGTATCTCGGCGAGATCGCGGACTGTCTCAGCCTTGAGCACCCATGCAACCTGGTGTCCGTGCGCAAGGCGCAGCAGACCGGCGTGTCGATTCTTGCCTTGGCCTGGTCGCTGTATCTCGCTGAAACGAGCCCGGATAACATCCTCTACGCGGTCCCATCGCTCGATCTGCTGCGAGAGATGAACGGCCAAAAGTTGCAGCCGCTCATCGATGCATGGCAGGCAAAGACCGGCAAGCGAATCATTGAGCCGGTGCGAAGCCGATCTGGCGAAGGGTCGACAGCCTCTGAAAAGCGTTTCGCCGGTGGTCTATTGATTATGGCAAACGCCAACTCCGTCTTGGACCTGTCGGCAAAGACATGCCGTTACGGGATCAAAGATGAGGTCTCAAAATGGACCGAAACGCCGAATGGTGATGATCCCGAGGCGCTGTTTTTCGGTCGTTTCACGGCGTTTCGGCGCCAGCGAACTTACAAGATATTCGAGCTGTCGACGCCGGAAATTGATACTGAAGATGAGCTCGGCGAAGCGCCTGGACACTGCCGGATCGACCGCTCGTTCAAGCACTCAGATCAGCGCTATTTTCACGTCGCCTGTCCCGAATGCGGACATTCGTTTTGGCAGTGCGAAGAAACCTTTGAGATCGACAGAAAGCACCCGCACAAGAGCGTGCAGGTGTGCCAAGGATGCGGGCACTGGATCTCGGAAATGGAGCGCGTGCCGGCCGTGAGGCAAGGCCGCTACGTGCCGGCGATCACCGGCCCGGATCGGCATCCCGGGTTTCACGTCGACGGCTTCATGTCGTTGATGATGTCTTACGAAGCGATGGCCGAGGAGTCGCTGCAGGCCGAAAAGAAAGGCGAAGCCGAGCGGAAGAACTACGTCAATCTCTTTCGCGCGCTGGCCTATGTGATGAAGGGCAATGCGCCCGAGCATAAGCGGCTCATGGAGCGCCGCGAAGACTATCCGCAGAATGTGGTTCCAGAGCCTGGCTTGATCTTCACGGGCGGTGCGGACGTCCAGCACAACGGCATATGGGCGGAAGCCGTGGCGTTCGCGGAGGATCGGCAGACGTGGTCGGTCACAGCTGAATTCTTTCAGGGTGCCACGGACAATCCGAACGAAGGGGCCTGGAAGCTTCTCGACGCGTTTTATCGTCGTGAGTTTGAGGATGCGTTCGGAAACCCGCGGAGCCTGGACGCTCTCACCGTCGATGGCAGTGACGGCAACCGTGCGAATCAGGTGCTTGAGTGGTGCCGACGCCGGCCTCGCTGCTACGCGATCAAGGGGCAGGGCGGCCGCGGCGTCCCGGCAATCAGTGTGCCGAAGAAGGTCGGCGTCACCCGCAAGGGCAAGCGGCGCCGTTTTGGCAGCGCAGAATTGTGGCCGGTCGGCACATGGACGCTCAAATCAGAGTTTTACGCCAACCTGCACAAGACTGGCCTTGCCGCGGGCGAAGTGGCGGACCCGCCGGGATACTGCCACTTCGGCATGTTCCTCGGGGAAGAGTATTTCAAGCAGCTGACTGCGGAATTCTTCGACCATGGCCGGATCGTTCGCGGGCGCCTGACAGGAGAAGAGTGGAAGCGCATTCGACGCGACAATCACTTTCTTGATTGTCGCGTCTACGCCATGGCGATCGCCGAGCATCTCGGTCTGTCGCGCATGCGGCCGGCAGAATGGGCGGCGCTTCGGGCGCGGCTGCATCCAGATCATGCGATCGACCTCTTTGCAACGGAACCGGAGAAGCTTTCTGCGGCTGCCAAGGATGCCGCGGAAAGCGCGGCGGAGCCCGCTGATACCGCGTCCGTGCCATCGGAAACGGTGAAGCCGGCGCCGGAGGGTGCGCCGCAGAAGCCCTCGCGCCCGGAGAGGCGGCGGCGGCCGGGGTGGAAGGCTTACCAGTAGGAGCATGATGGAAGCTGTCGAGAAGAAGCGCGTCCGCGTGAAGGCGGGGCGCTCTGCTGGCACGTCTGCGCCTCGCTCTGCCTCGGCGTCAGCTGCGGCAGTGGCGTTGCCGGCGCCCGCTGCGGCGGGCGGCGCGGCTGCCGGTCAGACGGTTGCCGCGGCTGCGAGTGCCGGCGGGCGCGCGTCGATGCGGCCGAGCGCGCGCTATCTCCGCGGCGATCGTGCCGGCGTCCTGCATATGCGCCGGGCGGTGACGCGCGACGCGAAGCTCGATGTGCTCGAAGCGGCGGAGCGGGCGTCGGCTCTGGCGCTCGACTTCATGCACAATTCCGGCTGGATTGCGGGTGCCGCGCGGCAGATCATTTGCGATACGGTCGGAGAAGAGCTCAAGCTGTCCTGTCGGGCCAAGCTTGAGAAGCTCGGCTACTCCGAAGAGGAAGCGACCGCATGGCGCCGGCAGGTCGAAGACGACTGGCGGGAGTGGTCGTGGAATCCCAGCGAGTGCGACCTCGCCGGCTCGGCTACGATTGCGGAAATGGTCGACGCCATCATCCGGTCCTACATGGCCTACGGCGAAGGTTTCGGTGTTCTCGACGAGCTGCCGCCGGCCATGCGGCAGCGATACGGTGTCACAAGCGGACTGAAAGTTTCTTTGGTCGCGCCGCATCGTTGCCCTCGCCGATCGAGCCTTTTCGAGGGGCTCGAGCAAGGCATTCTCAAAGACGATCTCGGCCGCGCGCGTGCGTATCGCTTCCGCGAGCTGCGTGACGGGATCGAGGTCGACAAGGACGTCGATGCGGCGGACGTCATCCATGTCATGGATCGCGGCGAGAACCTGAACGCGCCGCGCGGCATTTCGCCGATGGCGCCGGCTTTCAAGGTCATCGCGCAATACGATCAGCTTGCAGATTCGACAGGCGCGACTGCGCTCTTGCAGACAGCCTTCGCGGCGACGCTCAACTCGCCGGAAGCCTCGGCTGAGGCGTTCGAGGCCATTCTGTCGCTGTCTGAGACGGCGACGCCGCCGGCGAATTACAATGCAGAGGATTGGGCGTCGCTGGTCGGCTCGGTGCAAGCCGATCTGATGGAGGTCTGGGAACATCGCATCTCGGCGCTGAAAGAGCATGGGCTCTCGATGAACGATGCCGCCCGCATCAACAAACTCGGCCCGGGCGAAACGTTTTCGATGCACACGGCTCAAACGCCGGGCTCGCAATATCTGCCGTACTCGCAGGATCTTCGACGGGAAATGGCGCGGACTTTCGGCCTGACTTTCGAAAGCTTCTCGATGGACCACTCGAACGCAACCTACACGAGTGCGCGAATGGGCAATGCGAGCACCTGGCCGATTGTCCTGAGGCGCCGCGCCCGCATCGCCGTGCCATTCATGCAGCGGATTTACGAGCGCTTCCTCGAAGAGCGCATTCGCGAAGGACGGACGCCATTCAAAGGCGGCTATCAGGTATTTCTGCGTCACCGCGAAGCTGTGTTCCAGGCGGAGTTCCAAGGCCCCGCCGCCCCGGTGGCAGACGATTGGAAAGCCGCCAACGCCGCCGAGAAGCGGCTGGAACTTGGCATCTCCACGTTCGGCGACGAATGCGCTCTCGCTGGCCGCAATGGCGATGAGCAGATCGCGCAGATCGGCCGCGAGATCAAAGCCTTCGAGGCGGCAGGCGTGCCGCATCCGTTTGGGCGGAAACAGGGCGGCTCTGGCGGGCCGCAGGGCGGGGCGGTCGAGGGCGACCGAACGCCGGCGAACGAGGACGCATAATGGCGATTCCGACGCTTGCCGACGATCCGTGCGGCAGGGCCGCGGCGCTGCGGGAAGTGCGCACGGCGATCGCGACCGGGGACAGCGTGGCGCGGGCGCGCTTTGGCGAGGACGAGATGGGCTATTTCAAGGCCGATGCGGCGATGCTCGATCGTGAGATCGACGCGGCCGATCGGGCCTGCGCCATCAAGGAAGGCCGGGCGCCGAAACGGCGGCGCTACGCCATGCGCGGCGTGATGCGCCCTTACTGAGGATTTTCGATCATGGCTGTCATCCTGGATGGCGCCGACCTTTATCTGGTCGGTGCGGTCGGCTTCGACTTTTTCGACGATTATTTCACCCATTCCGAAGTGCTGATGGCGCTGGCGGAGGCGGGGTCGGGCGCGGATCTCACGATCCATCTCAACAGCCCGGGCGGCTACACGGATCAGGCCGAGGGGATCGCCAATGCGATCCGTCTCCGGTCCGGCAAGACCGATGTCGTCGTCGCCGGCGTGTGCATGTCGGCGGCGACCATCATCGGCTGTGCGGGCGACGAGCTGGCGATGTCGCCGGGCTCGGTTTACATGGTGCATGAGCCGGCGATCACGCTGATCTCGGCCAACAGCGACGGCATCAAATCCGCCGAGAAATACCAGCGCATCAGCACGGACGCGTATGCCGCCGCCTATGCCGAGCGGACGGGCAAGAGCGACGCCGAGGTGCGCGCCTGGATGAAGGCAGAAACCTATTTCTCGGCGGAGGAGGCGGTCGAGGCCGGCTTTGCCGATCGCGTCGCGGGCGATGCCGTCGAAATCACGGCCGTCGCGCCGGCCTTTCCCTATGCCGACAAGGGCCTTTTCGCGCATGCGCCCCGGCGCCTGGTGGCGCTGGCGAGCAAAAAGAATTGGCGTCTGCCTGACGCCAAAATGGCGGCCAAGTCCGCCGCTGCAGACCGTCCAGACAAGGAGACTTCGATGACTGACAAGGAACGGGCGGACGCGTTGGCCGCCGAATTGGAGAGCCTGAAGGCTGAAATGAAGGCGTCGAAGGACGCCGACGAGACGGCGTCGCTGCAAGCCGAGTTGAAGGCGCTCAAGGAAGAAAAGGAAGACCGCGAGCGCCGCGACGCGATCATGGCGCTCGAGGAAGCGGATGGCCGCGAAGAGCAGGCCAAGGCGCTGGCCGATGCCGGCGTTGCGGTCGAAGCCGCGAAAAAGGTGCTCGCCGCGTCGGCAAAGGCGCCGGCCGATCCCGGCAGTCATCGCCTCAACGGCGCCGGACTGAATGGCGGCGGCAAGGGGGGCGGGGCGCAGGCCGGCGCAAGTCGCGCCGCGATGGTCGCCAATATGCGCAAGCTGATCGGCAAGGAGGCCAACTGAGATGCCAAGCGTCATCAATGAGGGTCGCTATGCGAGCGACTGGCTGAAGGAATACAAGCACGACTATTCGGTCGAAGAGGTCATCATCGCCTCTGGCTCCGGCGTCGTCGAAAGCGGGACGGTCATCGGCAAGATCACCGCATCCGGAAAGTACGCGCCTGTTACTGTCGCGGCTTCGGATGGCAGCGAGGACGCGGCGGGCATTTTGATGAATGCCGTCGATGCGACGAGCGCGGATGCACCTGGTGTCGCCGTGGTGCGCTTTGCCAAGGTCGTCCATCAAGGCCTGAAATACGGCGCCGATGTCGACACCTCCGCCGAACGCGCGGCCATTCATGCTGCTCTCGGCGCACTCAATCCACCGATCCTCGTGCGCGAAGGAGCCTGACCTATGACTATTATCGCTGACATCTTTGCAGACGAGGCGTTTTCCGCGGCGACGTTGACCGAGGCCATCAATATCGTCCCGAACGATTATGGCCGGCTGCGGGAGCTCAACCTGTTTCCCAAAGAGCCAATCGCCACGACCAGCGTCGCAGTCGAATATGCCAACGGCACGTTGAACCTGCTGCCGACGCGGGAGCGCGGTGCGCCGTCATCTCTCGGCATGCCGGAAAAGCGAAATGCACGGTCGTTCGGGACGTTCCACATTCCGCATGACGACCTGGTTCGCGCCGACGATGTCCAGAACATTCTGGCGCGCGTCGGCTCCGATGGTGTGCTCGAAGCGGTGCAGACGCTTGTCAACCGTAAGCAGATCACAATGCGCCGCAAGCATGCGATCACGCTTGAGCATATGCGTATGGGTGCTCTTCGGGGAAACATCCTCGATAGCGACGGCTCTTCGCTGCTCAATCTGTTTACCGAGTTTGGCGTGACGCAGAAAAGCGTCGACTTTGTCCTCGGCACGGCGACGACGGACGTCAAAGCCAAGGCGCGAGAGGTCGTCTCCTATATGGAAGATAACCTCGAAGGCGAGGTCATGAGCAGCGTGCATGTTCTGGCCTCGCCCGAATGGTTCGAGAAGTTCATCGGCCATTCTAAGGTCGAGGAAATCTACAAATACTACGACGGCACGAACAACCCGCTGCGCCAGGACGTGCGCCGCGGCTTCCCGTTCCACGGACTGACGATTGAGGAATATCGGGGCTCCGCGCAGTACTTGCAGGAAGATGGAACCTATGCGACCCGGCGCTTCATTCCGGCTGGCGAGGCGATCGCCTTTCCGCTGGGCACCATGGATGTGTTCCGGACCTACTTCGCGCCGGCAGACTTCATCGACACGGTCAATTCGCTCGGTGAGCAGATCTATGCGCGCCAGGCCGTCGACCCCGAGTTCCAGCGCTGGGTCAAGCTGCACTCGCAGTCCAATCCGCTGCCGCTGGTCAAGCGGCCGAAGCTGCTGGTCAAGCTGACCACGAGCAACTGAGGAGGCTGACCGGATGCTGATGCGCAACAAGGATGGCGGGACCGAGGGCATGCGCTACGGTCCCGCAATGGCCGCCGTCGCGGCCGGAACGCATGAAGTCGTCAACGTCGACGTGCCAGCCGCCGGTTCGGTTGCGTCTGAGGCGTCGGCGGATCTCGACGACATGACAAAGGCCGAGCTGATCGCCGAGGCCAAGCGGCGGGGTGTGGAGCTCGACGACGACATGCTCAAGGCGGACATTCTCGCCCGCCTCAAGAAAGCCTGACCCATGCCCATCGCGCGCAATATTTCGGAGGTCCGCGACGCGCTCGTCGCGGGCGTCGATGCGCGGTGGGCGGAGCCGCTGAAGGTGTATCCTCTGCGCGGCGACGAAATGCCGGACGAGACGCGGGAGGTGCGGGAGATTTCGGCGCCGTTGCGGGCCGGGGCCGGCAAGGGGATGAGTGCGGGGCAGGGCAGCTCGTGGCGGTCGCGGATCGTGGCCGGCACGGCGGAGGTGCATATCGACCGCGCGGTCTATCCCGACCTCGTCGTGCGGACCGGAGACAAGGTGCGGGCGATTTCCCGCCCCGGCAAGCCGTGGTGGTCGGTCCTCGCGGTCGACGATCGCGGGCCGGCTCGGCTCGTGCTGCAATTGGGCGAGGCCTGATGAGCCTCGTTCGGATCGCCGCCCGCATCGCGCTCGTCGAGGCGCTCAAGGGCCGGACGCTCGTCGGGGAGAATGTGCGAGACAGTTTCGTCGGCGGGATCGACATCGCCGCGGACGGGACGCTGCACCTGGAATCCGATGGGCCCTATCTCTCCGTTTACACGGAGAGCGCCAAGGTGGACGATGCGGCCCCGCGTATGGTGCACCTCAATGGTGTCGTCGACATCGTGCTCGAATGGGGTGTCACGGCGGGAATGACGCAGGTCGACGAAGGCACTGGCGCCTCCACGCTGGTCGAAATCGGCATTCCAGCGACCGATGCCAACCTCGAATTTCTGATGGATATGGTCGGGCGGCAGATCGTCGACGTTCTGTCGGACCCGGACAATGCATGGGCGGAGATTTTTCGCGGCTTTGCGTTGCAGGTCCGGCAGAGCGAGCTGAAACGCGCCGGCGGAGCGGAGGCCGACAAAGGCACGCGGCTTGCCGCGCATCAGATGACGCTGATGGTCGAGCTGGTCGACGATCCGCAGCGCGGCGACGGCGTGCCGGTGCCGTTCGTGGATTTCTTCGCGGCGGCAGATGTCTCGGACGATGCGAGCATCGTGGCGCGATCCGCGCTGATGCAGCAGCAGCTGACCGGCACGGATGCGCCGTGGAAAGCGGCGCAGCGGCGGCTCGGCCTGACCTCGCGCGAATTGCTGGCGCTTGGGCTCGGGCCGCTCGGCGGCGACGCAGAGCGGGCAACGCCGGCGATGACCGAAGGCACGGCAGAGATTCCCGGTCATGGCGATGTGATGGTCACATGACGTCTCAGCTCGCACAGACGATCATCGACCTGGAAATCCTCAAGACCAGTTTCGGCAATGCACTGAAGGTCGGGCCGGTCGAAGAGGTCGACGCGGTCAAGGGGTATCGCCTCAATCTCGGCACGGGATCGGACGGCAAGCCGTTCTTGTCGCCCTGGTATCCTCACCCGGAAAGCGGCGGGCAAAGCGCCTCCTGGATGCCCTTGTCGAAAGGGCAGATCGTCGGCGTGATCAACCCGACTGGCGATCCGCGACAGGGCGTGCTGTTGCGTGGCGGGTTTTCGGACCAGAATCCTCCGCCCTCCGCAGATCTGGCGGCGAACATTCTGAAGGCGTTCGGGATCACGGTTTCGATGAAGGATGGCGTTTTGACGGTCGACGCCAGCGAAATCCGGCTGACCGCGTCGACGCGCGTGACGATCGTCACCGACGATTACGCGGTCAATCCGTAATGCCTCAGGTGGCGCGGATCGGCGATGCCGGCTCACATGGCGGGTCGATCGTCTCCGGATCTCCGACGGGCACGGCAGATGGCGAAGCGATCGCCCGGGTCGGCGACATTTATGCGTGCCCGATCCATGGCGGCAATCCGATCGCTGACGGCTCGCCGTCCTACACACTCGACGGCAAGGCCGTGGCGCGGGTCGGCGATCCGACGGCCTGCGGCGCCGTCATCGTTTCTGGCTCTCCGTCGCATCGCGACGACAGCTAAGGGTCTCTGGACATGGTCAAGACGGAATACATCGTCGCCGATGGCGTCGAGTGGGTGAACGGTGCGCGCGTGCCGGCGACGCGCCGGGTGCGGCTCACCGAGGCCGAGGCGCTCTACGATCGGGCGCTCGGCCGGATCGCGGCCGTGCCCGATCTCGAAGCGCTCGAGGCGATGACCAAAGACGAGCTGAAGGCCGAGGCGAAACGGCGGGGCATTGATCTCGACCACGACGCGCTGAAGGCCGACATTCTCGCCGCGCTCAAAGCGGCGGTCTGATCGCGGCATGGCCGGCATCGATCGCCGCACGGGACAGGTGATCGACAATCTCACCTCCGCCTATCAGGGCGTCGAGGTGACGCTGTCGACGCGGCTCGGATCGCGGATCATGCGGCGGGAGTTCGGTGGCGGTGTCGCGGAGCTTCTCGGCCGGGCGATGACGCCGGCGCTCTTTGAAGCGTTCCGGCAGTTGATCGGCACGGCAATCGATCTGTGGGAGCCGCGCTTTCGGGTGCGCAAGATCAGCCTGAGCGGCTCCGTCGAGCAAATCCGCGCCGGCCGCGCCGGCATGATCTTCGAGGTGGATTATCGGCCGCGCGGGCATCTCGGCGATTTCACCGTCGAACGCGTGGTGAGCTTTCCGCTGATCTTTCGGGCCGGCGGCGTGGAGGTGATGGCATGAGCTATCAGCCGACGGTCATCGACCTGTCGCGCGTGCCGGCGCCGGCGGCGATCGAGGCGCTGGATTACGAGGCGCTGCAGACCGGGTTTCTGGCGCGGTTCGTGGCGGCCTGGGATGCGCAGCGGCTCGCCGATCCGACGCTGCCGGCATGGGATGTCGGCGGGCTCGAAACCGATCCGGCCGTCATTGCCGGCGAGGCCTGGGCCTATCTCCGGCTGCTCGACCGCGCCCGCGTCAACGATGCGGTGCGGGCCGTGCTGGCGCCGCTTGCAAGCGGTTTCGATCTCGACAATGTCGCCGCCTCGGCCAATGTCGAACGCCTCGTCGTGCGCGAGGCGACGGCGGAGCTGCCGGAAATCCTGGAGAGCGACGCGGCGCTGCTGCGGCGCTACCTCCTGTCCTTCGACCGACCCTCGGCGGGATCGCGCGGGCGCTGCCTCTATGAGGCGTGGTCGGCCTGGCCGTCCGGCTTTGATGAGGCGGGCGACCCGATCGGCATGGGCGATGCGGTCGTCAATGGCCGTGCGGTGCATGGCCGGCGCGGCGACACGGATGTCGTCATCACCGGCCCGGCCGGGCGCGACCCGACCGATGCGGAGCTGGCGCAGGTGCGGGCGGCGGTGCTCGCCGACACGGCCTATCCGGAAGCGATCGCGCTTTCCGTCATTCGCGCGGCGCGCGCCGAATATACCGTCGCGCTGACGATCGACGTGCCGCCGGGCCCGGATGCCTCGGTGATCGCGGCCGAAAGCACGGCGCGTGTGCGAGCGGCTGCCGACAGCCGCACGCTGATCGGGGCGGAGATCCCGGCGGGCTATCTCGCCGGCGCTGCCTATGGCGCCAATGTCATCAAGGTGCGCGACGACGCGCCGGTCGCGATCGATCCCGATCCGTACACCGTGCCGGTGTGCACGGCGATCACCGTGACGCCAGAGGTGCGGGCATGAGCGCTGCGGCGCTGCTGCCGCCGAATGCGGGGGCGTTCGAGAAGGCGCTCGCGGAGGCGATGACGGACGCGTTGCCGGTGCCGATCCGGGAGATCATGGACCCGGCGACGACGCCGACGGCGTTTCTGCCGTTTCTCGCCGGTCATCGGTCCGTCGATCTCTGGTTCGACGACTGGCCGGAGGCGCGCAAGCGCGCGATGATCGACGAGGCCTTCCGCCTTGCCGCCATCGTCGGCACGAAAGCCGCAGCGCCGGCTTTCCTCGCCTATGTCGATGCGGAGATCGTCCACAAGGTCACGCATCCGGCGCGGTTCGTGATCGGGCGCTCGCCGCTCGGTCTGCAGCCGATCGGCCACAAGCCGTTCACGACGCACTACCTGATCAAGGTGCCGCTCGCAAAGCCCGCCGCCGCTTTCGTGACGGGGCGGACCTCGCTCGGCCGCGGGGCGACGCGCACCGTCGACCGCACGCCGCTCGACCGCGTCAACCGTGCGCTCGTCGTGTCGAAAAGTGCGGCGACCGCCTATTCCGCGAATTTCGGCTGGCGGCGGCCGATCACGCTCGACGACGGATGGGATCTCGATGATCCCATTTATTTTGATCAATACCGAGACCGCACGAGGCTCTGAATGAGCAAAAGAGTCCTGACCGACGAGGCCGAAATTCTTGAGCCTCTCGATCTCAACAACATGTCTCTTTACCCGCAGCAAGCGCTCGACAAGATCGTGGGCGATGCTGTCGCCTATCCGGCGCATTGGGCCGGCGTCACGGTGTCGATCAAATCGGCGCAGGAGGTGACGGTGTCGACCGGGCGCTATTTCGATGGCGACACGGTCTATGAGGCCGAGGCGCCGATCGACGTCAATCTCCAGACCTATCTGCCGCTCGTTGCGTCCGACGAAAGATGGCTCGCCCTGATCCTGCGCGGCTCGGTCGTGCAGCTGCCGGACCAGCGGACCTTTGAAACGTCGGAAGATCCGGAATTGTCGGTGCCTGTGTCGCGGTCGACGCCGGTCGCCGAGGCGCGGCAGTTTGCCGTCATCGTGCAGCAGGGCAATGCGACGCCGGCACCGGCGCTCAAACCGGTGGTGGCGGAAACGGATTGCGCCGTCGCCATGGTGCGGGTGACGGCATCGGGCGTGCAGGAGATCGTGCCGCAGGAATCGGCGCGGGTGAAGTCGCTCTACGAGCACGAGGGGCGCATCGTCGCCCTGGAGGTCAAGGTCGGCACGCTGTTTCAGATCGCCGACACGCTGAGCACCGATCTCGCCGCACTCGCCGATTTTGTGCATTCGATGCCCGTGCCGCGGCCGGTGATCATCACGCAGATGCGGCGCGACATCGCCGCGCTGCGCCGGGCCGCCAACGTGCCGGAAGGGGCGCGCGCCGACTGGTTCGATTGGTGTCTTCTCTACGACAATTGGGACACCGAAAATGCGGCGTGGCTAGCCCGCGTCGACGAGGGCATTCAGTTTCCCTATGCGAGCCAGCGCGAAGCCCGCCTCGAGCTGATCAACGAAGACGATCCGCTGATCAAGTTTTCGGGCCGGCGGATGATGCCGACCTGGGACGAGGTGGTGCGCATCTCCAATGAGGGGACGGGCGCCACCCGCGACATCTCGCAGCTCGTCCACACCGTGACGACATTGGTCAAGCGCACCGTCTCGCGGTCGGTCACGAGCTACGGCGCCACGGTCAATGTCTGCGAAAATGCGGCCGGATGGGGCGTGCTGTCGGGCAAGGAAGCCGGTGCGACATTTACCAAGGGCGGCGAGACGCTCCAGGTCGTCGCCAATCTCGGCACGACGCCGGGAGCGCCCACCGATCAGAACCATCAGTATTTCGCGGTTCGGACCGTCAAGAAAAAGCGGGTGACGCGCACCTATTGGGACGAGGTCACCGAGGAAATCGGTGTCAACGGCTCGATCTACGGCCAGACGTTTCTCGTGTCGCAGGCGACGATCGCGACGGCGATCGAGCTGCAATTCACGAAAATCGCCAATGACGGCGATGTGCATTTGTTCGTTTGCGAAACGGATGCGACCGGCGCGCCGCTTTACGACAAGGTGCTCGCCAATGTGACGCGCACGGCCGCCGATCTCGGCGCCGGCGGGACGGGCCGGAAGAAATTCGTCATCGACCCGACCTATCTGACGCCCGGCTCTCGCTATGCCTGGTATGTCGTCACCGACGGCAATCACCAGCTGCAGGGTACGACCGGCAACAAATTCTCGGGCGGCACGTCGTTCCTGGCGACGGATGGCGCCTGGGCGCAGGGCGACACGCAATTCGATTTTGTGTTCTGGGTCTATGCGGCGCAATTCCAGAACGTCCGGACCGTCGTCGAATTCCAACCGATGACGCTGGAAAACGGCATGACGGAATTCCGGCTGCTCTATGCCGGCTGGCAGCCGGACGGGACCGCCCTCGAATGGGAATATCGCCCCGTCTTCGGCGGGTCGGATCTGCCCTGGTACAAGATCGAGGCGATCGACGACGGCGATCCTCTCTCTTCGCCTCTCGCCGGGCTGCCGTCTCTGGTGCAGCTCAGATGCACGATGCTGGCAACGCCGGATCTCGCGCCGATGATCGAGCTCGACGAGGTGGCGACCTATCGCACGGCCCGCGTCGGCAACACGATGCGCGCCATTTCGGAGCCGATCGACCTCGGTCTCACGACCGACACCATCCAGACGCTGACCTATTACGACGATTACGACGATGCGCTGCACACGCTGTCGCCGCGCATCATGGTCGGCGACGGGCCGGCGCTGGTGACACCAGATGTCACGACGCTCACCTATGACGACGACCCCAACCGGCCAGGCCATGTGGCGGCGATGTCGACCTATACCGTGCCGGCCGGGACGCAGATCGTGCGGGCCTGTCCCGGATTCACGACGTCGAACATCGTCGTCGTGCCATTCGTGGAAAACATCACTCTGTTCGCGCTGTAAGGGGGAAGCGAGATGGCGACCTACAAGCCGACGAAAACCTACGACGTGAAGTTCACCCGGCCCGTGACCTGGCGCGGGGTGAAGCTGACGGCGCTGCCGGTGCACCAGATGACCGGCAAGGTTTTGACCGCGATCGTCGCCGAGCATGGGGAGGATGTCGTTGACCGCGCCGACCCTCGCTGACGACTGGTATCTCGCGCCGGGAACGCGCGCGAGCCGGGCGCTCTTCAACGCGATCTTTTTCGAGGCCGCGACAAACATCAAAGCGCTTTTGGCGCGCGAGGCCGATTATCAGGCGGCGATCGACCAGCTGGTCAATACCGGCAGCGAGATCATCTCGCAGTCGCTGACGCCCGAAATCGAGGCGGCGCGGACCGAGATCGAAAACATCCAGGCCGAGGCGACGGCGATCGGCGAAAGCGCCGCGGCGGCAGCGGAGGCGGCCGTCGATGCCGCGATCGCGGCGATCCTGGATCAGGCGATCGCGGCGGCGATCGTGTCTCTCGGCCCGGTGGCCTGGGTCAGCGGCGAGACGACGCCGGCCAACGCCTATCGCGCGCACGACAATTCCGTCTGGCGGGCGCTGGTGGAAACGACGCAGGAGCCGGGTGGCGCGGATTGGGAGTTCTTGTATTCGGGGCCGTCGGCCACGCACAATCACGACGACCGCTATTACACCAAGGCGCAGCTCGGCGCGCTCGATCCGGTGGTTCTCGCCGGCATTCCGGCCGTGTCCGATCTCGTGCCAATCGAGGGCGTCACGCCAACGGGCTATTCACGGGCGACGACGACGAGCCGCACCGATCCTGCCGGCAATGCGCAAAGCGTGCCGGCAGGCGTGATCCCGGTCGATTACGATGCGACCACAGGCGAGCTGATCGGCTGGCTCTTCGACGATGCGGACGACACATGGTCCGTGCCGCTGGAGGCGACGTTCGATGAGGCGGAGGGCACGATCTACATCCGCGGGCGGAGTGGCTCGTCGAGCGTGGCCGTGCATGGGTTGTGGTCGATCAGCGACGGCACGGCCGATAATTATCTGGCTATCCTGTGGCAAAGCGACGTCGTCCATTTCGCAGTCAAGGCCGGCGGAGCGTCAAAGCTCAACGCCAATCTCGGCGCCCTCGCGGTCAACACAGATTTCGAACTTGCGATCACCTGGGACGGCACGGCCGTCAAAGCCTCTCTCAACGGAGCGACTTTTACGAGCCATACCGCGACCAGCTTTCCGGCGGGTTTGACGACAGAGTGGCGCGGGCAACTGGATTCGGCCATCACCGCCTCGCATTGGGCCGGGCACGTCGCCCAGTTCGCGCGTTTCGCGCGCGGGGTTGAGGGGTCCACACTCCAGGCCATGACGGGAGGCCTCTCATGAGCACGATGAACGCACTTTTGCGACGGGCGATCGACAGCGGCGCCAATCCGAGCGGTGAGAGTGAACAGACGATCTTTGCGCCGATCGGATTTATGACGGACGGCGCGGTGGCGCCCGAGCGTCAGGATCTGTCCTATGTCAACGACAATTATCCGCGCATCCCGGTCGCGTCGTTCGACAGCAGCGTTATCGAGACGCTGCACGGAAACTTTCCCATGCCGCCGTCGTGGGACGGCGGCGACTTTGCGGTGCAGTTCGTGTGGGCGTCACCTTCGAGCGGCTCTGTCGTTTGGCGGTTCAGCACATTTTCCACGCCGATTGTCGATGAGGGCCGTTGGGGTAACGCATTCAACGTCACCGTCGACTCCGTTGATGCTGCGCTGGATAACGGCGTGCTCTACATCAACTACGGCGCGTGGTCTCAGGTTGCTCTCGGAACGCCCGCCGCCGGCACAAAACGTTTCCTGGCTTTCTCCGTGCAGCGGCGGGCGACAGATGGGGCGGACACGCATTCCGGCGATGCGCACCTGATCGGCGTGAATATCCGCTACCGTGCCAGCAGCCTGAGCGACAAGGAGGCCTGACATGGACCGCATGGAGCTCGCCCTCGTCAGCGCGTCTGGTGACGTTCTCGACGTCATCCGCCTGACGCTGGGACAGGCTGTCGAGTGTTGCGGCTGGGTCGAAGGCGAAACGGCCACGGCTCCGAACGGCAAGGGCAACCGCTGGATGCTCGTTGTGCGTGAAGATGCCCCCGTCGACCCTGACAGTGAGGTCGCGACCGAGGAAACCGTCACGGTTGAAGAGGATCGCGTCGTCAAGGCGCGGGGGAAGCGGGCGCTGACGAAAGACGAGCTGAAGGTCGAAGCCGCGCGGCTCCGGTGGGAAACCGAAGAAGGTGGCATGATCTTCAACGAGATCGAGTTGCGGACCGACACCGCAAGCCAAGGCAAGTACACGGCAGCAGCTCTCGCTGCGACGCTGGACGAGGACTACACCGTCCGATGGAAGTGCGGCGACGGGTGCTTCGTCACTCTCGATGCGCCGACGATCATCGCCATGGCACAGACGGTGCGCGGCCATGTGCAGGCCTGTTTTGACGCTGAGGCCGGCGTGGTGGCGGGCATCGAAGACGGCTCCATCACCAGCCTGGCGCAGATCCGCGCCGCGTATGAGGCGACCTGATGCTGCGGGTGAACAATCTCGTCGGGTTTGGCGCGCGGCGGCGGGGCCCTTTGGCGCCCGCTTATCTCCATTATCGCATACGGTGCCTCGGGTTCAGCGCTCCGTATTGGTGGCGCGTTCGCGAGTTCGAGATCTACCCAGAGACAGGGCTCGGGGGAACAAAGCTGACGGGCACGGCGAGCGCCAGTACGGCGCGTAGTGGCGAGCAGGCCTCTCGCGCCGTCGACAACAGCGCCGCAACCTATTGGGGAGCAACGACAACCGGCGGAGCGAATGTGGGGCAGTGGCTCCGAATCACATTGCCAGAGGCAGCCATCGCTATGTCCGCGCGCTTCCAAGTCTACGCAGGCCACGATGCCAACCTCGTCGCCTGGGAAGGTTCTGACGACGCGGTTGACTGGACCGTGCTGGACGAGCAGCCCGGGACCTCTACGGACCAAGCCTGGGTCAATTTCGAGCGCCAATAAGAGCTCTTCACCAGCCTGCCGTGACCCGCCCCGGCGGGCGATCCGGACGCCCGAGCACTGTGCGCAGCCGGGGCGCCGCTCTCGCATCATTTTCCGCCGCCGTGTCAGGCGGCTTTTTTGTCCCTGAAATCCCGCCCTCGCAGGTGAGGGCCTCTCAAAGGAGTTGAGACATGACGGCACCTGTGTTCGGCATGCAATTTTCGCGCCCGCTCGACGAGCCGGTGCCGGTGCTCGGCGCCGATTTCTCCAAGGCGCTCATCATCGAGACGTCTGAAGATGCGGATGCGACGAGCTATCCGGCCGATACGGCCGTCCGCATCTCGACGGGCGACACCGCGGCCGTGGCCGATCTCGGCACCGGCCTCCTGAAATCCTATGTGCAGGGCATCAACGATCAGCTCAACAGCCTCAACCGCGGCGCGGACGTCACCATCGTGCGCGTCGCCGAAGGGGCCGACACGGCGGCGACGGCCGCGGCGATCGCCGATATCGTCAACTCGATCACGGACATTCCCTCCGCGGTCAACGCGACGCCGCGGATCGTTCTCGCCGGGCGCACCGCATGGCGGGCGGACCTCGAAACCACCAACCCGGTCGTGGCCGCGCTCGAGGCCAATCTCGGCAAGATCCTCGCCGTGGCGCCGGTCGATGTCGACGACACGTCGGCGGCCAATGCGATCGATGCGCGCGAGACGATGAGCTCCGAGCGGCTGATGCCGATCGGCGTCGCCGCGCGCGTCTATGAGGGCGAGACGCTGGTGACGCGGCCGATGGCGCCGCGCGTCGCGGGCCTGATGATGCGCGTCGACAATGAGAACGAGGGCAAGCCGTTCAACCCGTTCGCCAATCGCCCGATCTATGGCCTCGCCGGGCTCAGCCGCAAGATTCCGTTCTCGCTGCTGGACGGCTCGACCGAGGGCCAGCAGATGCTGGAGAGCAACGTCTCCATCGTCGCGGAGGGCGAAGCGGGCGTCGACGGTGCGGTCGCCGATGGCGGCTATGTCTTCATCGGCACCGACAATGCGCAGACCGGCGAGCTGTGGGAACAGATGCACCAGGTGCGGGGCACGGATTACCTCGTCGTCAAGCTGATGCAGATCACCAAGCAGTTTCTGGGCCGCAAAATCACCGCCGATCTGGCGGAGGCCTGGATCAACTCCATCGCCTTCATGTTGCGCGATGAACAGGCGGCCGGCAACATCCTCGGTTACACGCCGGCGGCGGAGATGTTTCTTGCGGACCAGAACTCGCCGGAACAGATCCGCCTCGGTCATCTCAAGCTCGATATCGGCATCGAGCCGGCGCCGGTGTTCAAGCTCGCGACGCATGAGATCCGGCGCTACCGCCCGGCGGTCGAGGGCCTGGTCAACGAGATCATCGCCCGGCTGCAGGCCGCGGCGTAATCTGTCCCACGCCTGCGGCGCGGGCCCCTGACGGCGGGTGACGCCGCGCCGCCCGCCAACCCACGCCGTCACCCGCCGGGTGCCGGACGAAAGACCGATTTCGCGGGCGGCTCTGCCGGCGCCCGCCCACCCACAAGGAGCATGAAACATGCAGCCGCTTTATCTCTTGACGGCCGTCGATGTGCGGCGTGCCGAACAGACCGACACATCCCGCGTCTGGACGATCGACAAGATCACCCTGCCGCCGATCCGCTTCGTGGAGGTGGAACACACCGCCGGCGGCGGCGTCGGCACCGTCGGGTTTCTGATGCCGCGCGTCGAAAAAATCGAGCCCGCTTTCGGGGTCAAGGGTGTCGACATCGACGCCTTCGCCGGCTTCGGCCAGGTCGATCGCTGGGTCTTCGCCGGCTCCTATCACGACCGTCGCACCGGCGCCAAGGTGGGCGGCCGTGCGGTGATCGAAGGCGCCATCCGCACCTGGGAGCCGGACGAAAGCTCGCCGACCGAGTTCCAGGGCTGCAATTATTCCTTCGCCGAAGTCACCCATTACGAGTTCGTCTTGAACGGCAAGGAGCACTGGTATTGGGACAATTGGGAGCGGGTCTGCCGCAGCGACGGCATCGACCATTTCGCGGCCGAACGGCGGGCGCTCGGGGTTTAGCCGGCAGGCTCGAATTCGATCCAGCGCTTGCCGAACTCTTCATAGGTTCGGTAGCGCACCGCTTCCCGGCTTCGGTCTGAGAACAGGCCGAGGCCTTTGCATTCGAGGCGGTCGTCCGTCTGCCGGACAGTCTCGGTTTCCACCACGTCCAAGAGCTTCGGGGCGAGCGGGCCCTGGTCGATCGTCACGATTTCCGCGACGAGACCGTCGCATGTGAGGCGGCCGGAAGGCGCAAGCCCCGCCTCATCTGCCGCCGCATAAACGGCGCCCCCGACAAGGGAGCAGACAAGGGCTGCTGCCGCCGTCTCCGCGATCTGCCGTGATTGGAGCTTCATGGCGGCGCCCGCGGCGGCCATGCCGGCAAGCGTCGCGATGAACGGCCAGAAAAGCCCAGCCCCGCCAAGCGCCATGCCCGCAAGGGACGATGCGACGAACCCGGCCGCGCCGATCAGCGCGCCCTGCCACCATGCTGCCCCGGCGAACCGGGCGCCCAGCGCGCCGCCGCCGACCGCGAGGCCGGCAGCAACAAAGACAAACGTCTCAGACAACATGTCGATTACTCCAGGAGTCTGTAATGGCCGAAGAAGTGACACAGGTTATCACGTATGATCTCAGCAAGCCAATCAAGGTGCGCGGCGTCGAAACGAAGAAGTTGACGTTTATCGAGCCGACGCTCGGCGACCTCATCGAGGGCGAGGCCATCGGGGAGGTCGGGTCCAGCATTTTCACGCGATTTTTGATGGCTCGCATGGCCGGCATCGAGATCGACGAAATGTCGCAGATCACGATGCGCGATTACACGGCGCTCAATATCAAGCTGGCGCCGCTCCTGGGAAACGACGACGAGGGAGATGGCAAGGCCGATGGCGCCAACTCGCAATCTTCCTCGCCCGCGAAACCAACGAACGATTGACGGTCGTCCTCTCCTGGCGGGCCGGCGAGGCCGACGCATGGCTTTCCGCCGTGCGCGACCTCAACGCCGAAATCGCCCGATCCCACTCATCCCGACGCTGACCTGACGAGACGCCGATGGCGACGCTGACATCACGCCTGATTCTGTCGCTGACGGATCGCGTTCGGGGGCCCGCGCGTGGCATCCGGGGTGCTTTGCGTGGGCTCCGCCACGAGGCGGGGCTTTTCTCGGCAACGCAGCGCGCGACGGCAACGCCGCTCTTTGGTGGCATCCGGTCGATGGTGGCGCTGGGTGGCGCCTATCTCGGGGTCACGCAGGGTATTTCCGGCACGGTCGGTGCCGCCATGGACTTCCAGGAGGCCATGGCCGACCTCGCCAAGAAGTCGACGCTGACCGAAGCGCAGCTGAAAATGACGGAGAAGCGGATCACGTCTCTGTCGAACACGATGCCACTCGCGAAAACCGAGATCGCAGGCCTGATTGCACAGGCCGCACAGTTCGGCATCGCCACGCAGGATCTCGAGCGGTTCGCCCTGCTCGGCGCGAAGTCCGCGATCGCCTTCGACATGCAAGCGTCGACGACGGCCGAGGCTTTGTCGAAGCTGAAAAACGCTTTTGGCCTGACGATGGATGAGCTGTCGGGCGTTGCCGATGCAATCAACTTTACGGCGGATTCGGCAGGCACGTCGGAACAGAACGTCATCGACTTTTTGTTGCGCACTGCTGCGGCGGCGAAGACGTACGGTATCTCGGCGCAGGCGATGTCCGCGTTCGGGGCGACGCTGAACGAAATCGGCATCGAGAGCGCGAAAGCGGGCACGGGTATGAACGCCATGCTCGCCAAGCTCGCGGGCCTGACCAAGAACAAAAAGGCCAAAAAGGCGCTCGATCAGTATGCGGGGGTCGGGTACTCGGCCAAGCTGCAGGACAAGTTCTACAATCGCCCGATCGATGCACTTCAGGAGTTCTTCGGCGTCATCAAAAAAATGCCGACGAAAACGCGTTCTGGATTTTTGATCGACTTCTTTGGTCTGGAATATCAGGACGATGCGTCGGCCATCGCCAACAATATCGATAAGATCAATCAGCGGCTAAACCAGCTTCTCGACACGTCATCATACGCGGGTTCGGTCGACAAGACATTTGAAATATTCGCGAACACGACGCGCAACAAGCTCAAGGTATTACAAAATAACGTTTCGAACATTGCGAGCATGTTTGGCGCCAAGCTTCTGCCCCCGATCGCGGAGTTCAGCGACAAGCTTGTCGGAACGCTTTCAACGCTCGATCGCCGCGTCACCGTCTTCGACAAAATTAAAACCGCGGCACAGGGCTTTCTGACCGGGCTCGGCCTGGAAGGCGGGTCGCTCGGGGAACAGTTCAATCGTCTTTGGGATGGCGTCTTCGGCCGCATCGACACGTTCTCCGCCGATGTCGACACGATGGCGGCCGGCTTCGAGCGCTTCCGCAAGATGGGCGCCGATCTCCGCTCGTTCGGATCCGCGATCGCCGACACAATCGGCAGCATCGAAAGCTTTCTGCATCTCGAACCTGGGACGATCGGCGACACGCTCGGCACGCTGGCGGGCTACGGGTTCCAGCTGGCGCTCGCCTCCGTCGGCTTCTCGCTCGCCGCAGGCGCAATCACCAAGCTCGCCAAGGCCGTGCTGTTTCTCTCCGGCGCCAGCACCGTTTTCGGGCTCGGCAAGGGATTGTTGCGCATCCTCAGGGCGGCGCGCGGCGGCGCCGCGGCGGGGGCTGCCGGTGGGGCCGCAGTCCGTGCGGGGGCTGCCGGGGCTGCCGGCACGGCTGCGACCGTCGGGTCGCGCGCCGGGCTCTTCGGCCGCATGCTGCCGCCGGTGGCCGTTGGCGCGACGGCGTTCAGTCTCGGCTCGGAGATTTATCGCCGATACGGCACCGAGGCCGGCCGTCAGGCGGCGGCGTCGTTCCGCGAGGCGATGAATCGCAACTGGCAGGACAACGCCGATTCGGGCTCTGCCGATTACATGAAGGGCTTCAACGTTCTGGGCGACGCCGAACGGCGTCTCGGCAGCAATGGGCCGGCGGGGACGGGGTTCGAAGGCTCGCCGGAAATGGGCGGGCGGCGGCCGGGTCAGAACGTCGTGCCGATCGACGCGGACGACACGGCCTTTCAGGAGAAGGTCGGCTCGGTGGAAGAACGCGCGTCGATGCTCGAGGCGCGGCGCACCGTGCCGGTCGATGCCGATATCTCCGCCGCGCTCGCGAAGCTGCAGGCGCTCGAAACCCGCATCGCGGCGCTCGGCGGGCAAATGAATGCGGCCGTCGAGCGGGTCAGCCGCAGGGTCGAGCGCAACATGCAGCGCGCTCTCGACGACGATCTCGCCGGGCTGCAGGTCGACCGCGAATATTCCGTCGGCTGAACGGGGGACGCATGCTCTATATGATCGGAACGCTGACGCTCGACGTCGCGCTCAATGTCGACACGGTCGATCGCGACGCCTCGGCCGACCTCGCCACAAAACCCGTCATCGGCGGGCTGGAACCGTCGGAATTCATGGGCGAGGGCAAAGACGAGTTCATTCTGTCGGGGCAGCTTTTGCCGACGAAGATTGGCGGGCTCGACGAGCTCGAAATCGCCCATCAGATGCGCCGCGACGGAACGCGCGTGCCGCTGATGCGCGGCGACGGCTCCCGGCTCGGCACATTCGCCATCACCCGCATTGCCGAAAAGCACGAGGATCTCGTCGCGACCGGCGTCGGCTTTCGCGTGCGCCACACGATCACGCTGAAAAAGGTGCAGCCGGATGCGGCGGCGGGCCGGCAGGTGATTTTCGGGCTCTTGTCACTCTTCGGGGCGATTTGACCATGGCGGAGACGATCACCATCCGCGGCGAGGGGATCAGCGTCGACCTGCTGCTCTGGCGGCGATACGGCGTGCCGGGGCGGGCGCTGGTGGAGACGACCTTGACGCTCAATCCGGGCCTGGCCGATGCCGGCGCTGTCCTGCCGCTCGGAAGCAAAGTGATCTTGCCGGAGCTGCCGCGCCGCGACGTGGCGGTGGAGCGCAAGGTCGTGACCTTGTTCGGGTGACGCCATGACCGATGCCGTCTGGTCGGTCTCCTGGCGCGTCGTTGTCGACGGCCAGGACATGACCGCGCCGATGTCGCCCTATCTGATCGACATCGCCGTCGACGACAAGGACGGCGCCGCGTCCGATTCCTGCCGGCTGACGCTCGACGACCGGGCGGGGCAGATCCGCCTGCCGAAAGGCGGTGCCTCGGTTGTCGTCTGGCTGCAGGGCGTCAGCGTCTTCACCGGCGTGGTCGAGCGCGTGCGCTCGTCGGGCTCGCGCGGCGGCGGCCGTCTCCTGACCGTCAGCGCCAAGGGCTTCGACACGGCGGGCAAGGCCAAGGAGCCGCTGCGCCTCCACAAGGATGACGCAAGCCTGAAAGAGTTCCTGGAGAGCGCGGCGGAGGCCGCCGGGTTCACGATCGAGGTCGACCCGGCCTTTGCCGGCCTCGCGCGCGATTACTGGGCCGCCGATGGCGAAAGCCTCATCCATCTCGGTCAGCGCCTGGCGCGCGAGCTCTACGGCACGTTCAAACTGCGCGGCACAAAGGCCGTCCTGGCACAGCGCGGCGCCGACAAGGGCCTGCCGACGATCACCGGGACGGTCGGCGGTGTCGAGCCGGGCAATGTCATCAACTGGGACATCGAGCCAGTCACCGGCCGGCGCAAATTCCAGCGCGGGCGCGTCCGTTATTTCGACCGCAAGGCGGCAAAATTTCAGGACGAGGAAGTCGAGTTCGACGGCATCGACGGCGCCGATGCGGCCAACGTCGTGCGCACGCCGGCGGCGGATCGCGATCAGGCGAAGGCGATCGGCGAGGGGCGCAAGGCGGAGACGCAGCGCGAGGCGGGCTCCGGCTTCGTCGAGATCGACCTGGAGCCGGCGGCACAGGCCGAAGGGCTCTTCGTTCTGACCGGCGCGCGCGAAGGTGTCGACGGCACTTATCGCATCGTCGGCGTTTCGCACCGCGCCGACCGCGGCGGCGGCTCGACGACGCGGCTCGAGCTCAAACAACCGCAGGGCGGCGCCGGCAAGGATGGCCGGCCGGAGGAGGCGAGCCCGACGGGCGCATCCGGTGCGACCGGCACGGCGCCAGGAGATGCGGCCACTGGCGCAACTGGCGGCGCGGGTGGCGGCGGATTGCCGACGACGGATCTGCCGGGCGACGGCCCGGAATAGACGCAGACCCAGCCCGCCTCGGTGGGGCGGTCCGGACGCCAATGCACTGTGCGCGGCCGGGGCGGGCGACCTCAACATCACAAGGAACATTGTCATGCTGACTGAAGCACAGCTTCGGGCGGTCGTCGGCCGTCGTGCATCTGCCGCGATCCTGCGAAAGGTGGCGGCAAGCGGGGATATTCTCGCGCGCTTCGATCTCGCTCGGTCACATCGGCTGGCGCAATTTCTTGCGCAGATCGCTTATGAGAGCGCGCGGTTTCGCACGACGACGGAATATGCAAGCGGCGCCGCCTATGAAGGCCGCGAGGATCTCGGCAACACGGAAAAGGGCGACGGCGTCCGTTTCAAGGGGCACGGGCTCATCCAGACGACCGGCCGCTACAATCATCGCAGACAAACCGCGTGGCTGCGTGCGAACGGTTTTCCGGGCTGTCCCGATTTCGAGGTTGAGCCGGACAAAGCGTCCGACTTTCCCTGGGCGCTTCTCGGCGCCGTCTGGTACTGGCAGAGCCGCGGCCTCAGCGCCTATGCCGACCGCGGCGACATCGAGATGATCACCCGGCGCATCAACGGCGGGCTCAACGGCTATCAGGATCGCATCGACCTCTATGTGCGCTTTGCGCTCGTCATCCTCGGCTATGAGCTGACGAAGGGCGCGATCAAGCGCTTCCAGCAGGCTGCCGGCCTCGTCGCCGACGATATCGCCGGCCCGAAGACCCGCGCCGAACTCCACCGACAACTCGAAGCCCTACCGCCTCTCATGGCGGCCGAACCTGTGCAGGAGACCGATATGAGCGCTGCAAAAGACATCATTTATCCCAAGCCCTCGCCGGTGCGGCAGACCTCGAAGGCCCATGGCGCGGCCGGGGGCGGCATTTTCGGCACGGTGCTGACACCGATGCTGATCGGCCTCGGCGTCAAGTTCGGGCTGCTGCCCGCCGCTTTCGGGGATCCCGACGTGCAGCAGACGCTGACGGTCGTCGTGACCGCGCTGTCGGCCTGGATCGGCACCTATATCGCGCCCAAGAACGCCGAGTGACGGCGACCATGAGCATCATGCACATCATGCGGCTGAGCCTGATCACCGCGGCGCTCGCCGCCTCTATCGTGCTCTTTGGCGGCGTCATGCTGGCGCGCCAGGCGCCGGCGGCCGAGGCGCCAAACCCGGAAGGCATGCCGGCCGTGCGGCCGAACTGCAACGAGGCGGGCGCCATGATGCTCGATCTCGCCATGCGCTATGGCGAAACGCCGCTCGTGCGCGGCACGATCGGCCCGCGGCGCATGGTGACGCTGGTCAATCCGGACACGGGCACCTGGACGGTGATCGTCATCCGCCCGGACGGCCTCGCCTGTCAGGTGGCGTCGGGCGAGGATTGGGACGTGATCAGGGGAGAGCGGAGGGCATGAGCCCACAGACGGTCTATGAGGGCGCCAAGACAACCGCGGCCGATCTCGCCGACAATATCGTGCTGCGTCTCTTGGCGCGGCTTTCGATGCTGCTATGCATGCCCGTGGCGATCTGGTTCGGCTCGCAATTCATGGACGTACGCGACAAAGCGCTGATGCTCGCTAACACAGTCAACGCGCTCGCCGATCGCATCGACGAGCGAACGGCCGATCGCTACACGGGATCGATCGCGGCGCGCGACTGGGCGGAACAGGCGCGCCGCGACACGCAGCAGGATGCGGCCATCGACCGCAATCAGACGCGCATCGACAGCAATGATGTGCGCCTGCGGAAGCTGGAGATCGACGGGCGGTAGCAGCCGTCACGCCAGCATATCAAGGCTCTGATCGCCGAGATAGATGACGTCGTTGGGGTCTTGCGCTTCGACGACGTCATAGCCGCCGCCGCCGAACACGGTGTCGGCATGGCCGTTCTGGACGTTGATGACGTCGTTTCCGTCGCCGGCAAAGATCACCTTTTCGCCGGTGCCGTTGCCATAGATGGTGTCGTCGCCCGCCCCGGCATAGCCGGTGTCGGTGCCGTCGCCGAAATAGAGCACGTCGTCGCCGGCGCCGCCGTCGAGCGTGTCGTTGCCGGCACCGCCGCCGAGCACATCGTTGCCGTTCCCGCCGACGAGCGAATCCGCTCCATTCTGCCCCCAGAGCTGATCATTGTGATCGCCACCATTGATGCGGTCGTTGCCCGTGCCGCCCTGGATGGCGTCATGTCCGGCATTGCCGAGGATGGTGTCGTTGCCGGCGCCGCCGAGGATCGTGTCGTCGAAATTGGAGCCGTTCAGGAAATTGTTGCCGCTGTCGGGGCCGTAGAGGCCCTGCAGGTCGGCGATGTTGTTGTTGTGCAGCTGCAGCGTGCCGTGGTTCTCGGGGTACATCACCGACCACCAGTCTCCGTCATGTCCGAGCCCGACGCCGTGCAGCTCTTCGTGCAAGGTGACGGCGACGATGTTCATGTCGTCGGCGTCTTCCGTGTCGAGCACGATGCGCGCGTCGATGATGCTGTGATCCTCCGGCCGGTAATGCCACGTGCATCGGCCGATGGTGCCGCCGGGCCCGTCGATCTCACCCCACGCGAAAGTCATCTCCTGCGCCCCGTAAGGCACCTGCTGAAAATCGAGCTCGATCCACGGATCGACGATGTTCAGTGCTTGCTGGACGACGGCGGGATCGAAACCCGGCTCGCATGCCCAACCAACCGTCGTCTGCGTCCACTGTTCGCCTGTGAGTGCCATTGCGGCCTCCCCTTGCCTGAAATATACGTACCATATAAATATATGTGACGTATAATCGACCGCAAGGGAATTTCGCGATGAATGGTGAACCGCTAAACGCCTTCGATATGGAGAATCACCCATGGCAGCAGCGTGCCCGCGCCGCCGGCCTGACGCAGCGCACGCTGGCAAAGCTTCTAGGGCGACCGGAGATCACTGTGTCGCGTCAGCTGCGCGGGCATTGGGAAAGCGGGGTGCCGTTCCACGTCGTCTCGGCGATCCTCGCCTGGGAGGTGATGAGCCCCGACGCGCGTCAAGCCTGGGTGGAGGCTGTGGAGAAGGCGAAGGCTGAGGAGGGCGGCGAGGGCTGACCGGCGTCAGCGCTCAGCTTCGATCAACGCCCATGCGACGATCCGCTCGAGATCGGCGGCTTCCGCCAGCACGTCGGCGAAGATTGCGGGGTCGGCCAGAACGGTCGGATCGGCGATCAGGATCGCGACGAGCCACGGCACGTGGGCTGGACGCTCCGGCGCCGGATTTTGTGCCGGGGCAGGCAGCGTCGCGGCGAGATGTCGCCACAGCTCCGCGGCCATGGTCTCGCGCGTGCAGAGCGCCGCCGTGGCGATATGATGTCCCTCGTGGATCTGATCCCACAGATACACGCCCCTGCCGGGTGTCGGCCGCGGCACGATGCGCCAGCCGGTGCCGTCGATCTCCTCGGCCGGGTTGTCCCATGCGGCACGCAGCCTCGCGATCGCCCCATCCGAGACCTCATCGCGTGGTGACAGGCGCACATGGCCCGTCTGCCAAGTCAGATGTGCAAGAGCGGTCATCTCATCTCAAGATGGTGTCGAGAGGATCGGGGGGCAGCGCTCCGCCGAGCATCATTTCGATCGCGACGGAGGCGGGGCCGGTCGGGCCGCCGCGCCGCTCCCAATCGCGGATGGTTTCGCCAGGGTCGCGGCCCTGCAGGCGCAAGGCGCGGCCGAGCTCCGACATGTGGAGGGGTCGATCGAGCCCCCAGGCCGCGCCGAGCGTGGCGCGCGCGGTGCGGAGATCGTCGCCCGTCATGGCCGGGCGCCAAATTCCAGCGTCGGCCGTATGTCGTCCGGCACTCCGACCCAGGCGAGCAAAGGCCCGCGCGCCATGTAAGACGGTGCCCGCTCGAATGTCGGCTGCGCACACGGGGCCGGGCTCGGCATATTGCGGCGCTGCCGCCAGGCTCCGGCGGCTGCCGGAAACGTCGACCATTGGCCGCTGTCGTCCACGACGTAAAACTGATTGGGGGTGGATGATTTCGTCAAGAGTTGCATGTCGGCTCTCCCAGGCTCACAGGTCGCTGAAGGGATCGTCCATCCGCTCGGTCAGCGCGTCGCTTCGTTCCGTCGCGGACAGCTTGTAATTGGCGACCCACTCCGCGTGCCGCTGTTTTTCGTTGCGGAAAAACGCGCGCAGCTTTTCGACATCTTCGCTCCGCACCTGGGCCCGCAGTTTTCCCGCGAGTTTGAGGTGGTGACCGATTTCCGGGTCGTGACCGAGCTCGACGCCCATGCTCGTGTGCGGCTTGCCGTTCAGCCTGGCGGAGATCAATCCGCCGGTCTCGCCGCTGTCGAGCTCGACGATTGCGCCTCTTGGGGTGGTGATCGTGATTGTGGCCATTTTTGTCTCCCGTGGAGTGGGGCGCCGCCCCGTTTCGATGGTCATCATATACGGGATATGCCCGTATATTGCAAGCGAAATCGACAAGGGAAAAATGAAAACCGGACGCAGAACATGCGGCGAGGACTGACCGGCGTCAGCGCCGATCAGGCTTTGACCGTTGGCCAGTCCGCCGGGCGGTAGCCGTCCAGATAGGCGCGCACGAGCCGTTCCGTCGTTTCCGAGACGGGACGCGCCGAGGCCTTATCTGGTGTGGTCTGCATGCGCCGCACCTGGATGTCGCTCACGCCGAGCATCTGCGCCATTTCGGAGACGCTGAGCTGCAACGTCTCCCTAGCATGGCGGAATTCGTCGCAGGTCATTTTCGCCGCCCTTAAAACAGAGGCTCGAACGCCGGCGATACGACGCTGGTCTCATGGCGGTGAGTGTAAGTCGGGCGATGCAGCGTGGCGAAGTCGTCGGGCGCCATCCGCTCCTGCATGTATGCCATGAAAACGTCGGCCGCTTCCGCCTCGTTTTTGGCATAACCGATAATGTTGGCATCTCGTGTGCAATCATCGAGGACGGCGATTTGACCAGAGGCCTCCGCCGCCGGGATGGTGACGGTCTCCATCCCCCACGGATAGCGGCCGTCGGGCTCGGCCGGGAACACGTCGTTGGCGATGTAGTTCGCGACGGCCATCGTCACCTGATCCCATTCGGCCGACGTGGGCGCCTCCCAGATCTTTTCGGGTGAACGGCTGGCATCGGCGATCGCATGGATCGCCATCGCAACGGCTTCGTGCGTCTCGCGGCTCTGCGACCATTCGGCGGAAACGGTTGGGGTGTTGTATCGAAGGGTCATCGCGGTCTCCATTTTGGCGAGCCACCTTGGCTCTGCGATGGTCTTAATATAGCCGATGGTTACACTTGTTGCAAGCAAAATCGACATAGGGATCAGGAAACTCTAGCGCAGAACATGCGGCGAACCGATTCCGGGGATTTTCCGGGGATCTCTGTCACCAAACATCCCGGAACGGCCCGTTTTATCCCGTTGTGCGCGCTCTGTTCGCGGCCGCATTCGGCGCGGCGCGCCGATAAAATTCGGTGATGCATCAACGGTTTATGGCGGATGGGGTGGGATTCGAACCCACGGTACGCTCTCGCGCACGCCGGTTTTCAAGACCGGTGCCTTCAACCGCTCGGCCACCCATCCATCGTGCGAGACATGGCAGAACCTTACGAAAAAGGCCAGCCCCCGAAGGGGGGTCATAGGCTGCGGCAAAGATGGCGAAACCGTGTGGCGCCGAAGCCACAATCGCTGGAAATCTCCCGAAATGCACAATTGCCCTGACAGGCTCCGGACCAGCAGATTTTGGGGAGTTTTCGCAAGAACATCCGGTAAGGTGTCGCACGGCGCAAATCAGGGGTCGAAGATTTGCCCCAGCTTCGTCACAATTGCTCGCCAGGACCTCCCCGAGGTAAGGGGTTAAGTGCTTCGCCGAGACGGCCGCGTATAAGGCCGCAGGCGGAGGAACGAGGCGTCCGAACGTGCCGGTGAGTTGCGCCGGGCTTCGGAATATCGGGGAAGAACAGGGTGCAGGCAAAAACCCGCCGGCCGCATTTCGTCATCCATTTTGCCTTCGCAGCATCCTGCGCCGTCCTTGCAGGATGTGTGTCCTCCACCCAGGACGGGGCAGGTCTCGCCGACAGCGCCACCAAGACGGCGCAGGTTCAAGGCAGCGAGACCGATGGCGAATCAACTGACAATTCGCTGCGGGCCAATGCCCGACGTCATCTCGGAAAAGTCTACGAAGTCGCTGGGCGCCTCTATAAGCCCAAGCACGACGAAGAGTATGAGCGCGTCGGCAAGGCATCCTGGTACGGTGACGCCTTCAACGGCCGGATGACGGCCAATGGTGAAGTCTTCGATATGAACGCGCTCTCCGCGGCGCATCCGACCTTGCCGCTGCCGAGCTATGTCCGCGTCACCAATCTCGACAACGATCGTTCGCTGCTCGTGCGGGTCAATGATCGCGGACCATTCTCGTCCGACCGTGTGATCGACGTTTCGAAACACGCCGCTGAAATGCTCGGCTTCAAACATATCGGCACCGCGAACGTGAAAGTGGAATATGTCGATGCGGCGCCTCTGAAAGAGGACGATTCGAAGTTCCTGCTAGCCTCTTACGTGGGGCCGGACGTTCCGTCCGGGCCTGATCCGGCCGACGCGGCCGCGAATATCATGGTGGCCTACGCGGCCGAAGCGCCAACGACGAGCCCGGCCGAAGACGAGACCGCGGATGTGGGCGTTGCCGTGGATATGAAAGACGTCGCCGCCGGCACGCCGTTCGATCCCTATTCGGCTCTCACCGCAGCCACCAAGATGGCGGAAGCCGATACGTCCTTGCCTCAGGAGGCGAGTTTCGAGCTGCCGCATGCGCGTCCGGCCGAGGCTGAAATGCGCAATTCGTTCTGGCCCACCGAGGCGGCCGATCAGCGTGTGAATGAGGCCTTTTCGGCTTTCGACCAGGTTCTCTCAGGCGCCGAGACCGCGCGTTTTACCAGGACAGCCGACGCTTCCGGGCTTGCGACCCGTTGATTCCCCGCTTTAAGCGCGCTTTATGGCGTGGAGGGGCTAAAACGACGTAAGCGAGTATGAAGAGCATCACCTTTCAGGTTCGCCGCATCCGTCTGCTCGCCTTATTCCTGGGCAGTCTGCTGGCGCTGACGCCGCAGCTTGGCTCGGCGCAGACCTTCGATACCCAGGCGCCGTTCGCCATCCTGATGGATTACGACAGCGGCACGGTTCTCCTCGACAAGAACGCGGATGAGCCGATGGCGCCGGCTTCCATGGCGAAGCTGATGACGGTCGAGTACATCTTCCACGAGATCAAGGAAGGCCGTCTTTCTCTCGACGACGAATTCGTCATCTCCGAGCATGCCTGGCGCAAAGGCGGCGCATCCTCCGGTGGGTCGACGATGTTCGCGAAGCTCGGCTCGCGGGTGCGGCTGGAAGATCTTCTGCGCGGCATCATCATTCAGTCGGGCAACGATGCGGCGATGGCGGTCGCGGAAGGCATCGCCGGCTCGGAGATCGCTTTTTCGGACATCCTGAACAAGCGGGCGCTCGAGATCGGCATGAAGAACTCGACGTTTCGTGATGCGACCGGACTGCCGGACCCGGACATGCGGGTGACGGCGCGCGATCTCGCGATCCTCGCCCGCCAGATCATCGCGGAATATCCCGAGCTCTACAAAATTTTCGCCGAGCCGGAATTCACCTGGAACAACATCACCCAGCGCAACCGCAACCCGCTTCTGCGCGAAGGGATTGGAGCCGACGGGCTCAAGACCGGGCACACACAGGAATCGGGCTACGGCCTCGTCGGGTCGGCCGTCGCCAATACCCAGCGTCTCATCGTCGTCGTCAACGGGCTGAAGACCTCGCGTGAGCGCGCGAGCGAGGCGCGCAAGCTGCTGGAATGGGGCTTCCGCTCATTCCGCCAGGTGACGGCGTTTCAGGCCGGCGAGACGGTTGCCGAGGCGAGCGTCTTCGGTGGCGTAAAAGGCCATGTCGAGCTCAAGGCCAAAGGCCCTGTGCGGATCCTGGTCGCACGCGCCTCAGATGAACCTTTGAAGGCGCGTGTCGTCTATCAAGGTCCGCTCGAAGCGCCCGTCCAGGCCGATATGCGGGTCGGCAGCCTGAAGGTGTGGCAGGGTGATCGCCTGATCCAGGAGACCCCGCTTTATACGGCGGAGGCGGTCGGCCGCGGCACGCTGCATCAGCGGGCCTTCGATGCTCTTGGCGAGCTTCTTCTCGGATGGCTGTAGATCCGCAGCAAGGCTTCTTCATCACGCTGGAAGGCGGTGAAGGCTCAGGCAAGTCCACCCAGGCACGCCGTCTCAACGCCTTCCTGCGTCGCAAGGGCTGGGATGTCGTTCTGACCCGGGAACCGGGAGGGACAGCGCATGGCGAGGCAATTCGCGAGATGCTGCTTTCTGGCCTTATCCGGCCTTTCGGCAGCGAAGCGGAGGCGCTGTTTTTCGCCGTCGCGCGGCGTGAGCATGTCTTGCATCTCATTCGTCCGGCGCTCGAGCACGGCCAAGTCGTCATCTGCGACCGGTTCGCCGATTCCACCCGCGCCTATCAGGGCGTCGCTGGTGTCGCGCAGGACACGATCCTGCGGCTGGAAGAGACGGCGCTCGGCGGCACTCATCCCGATCTGACGCTCATTCTCGACATCGATCCGTCGGTGGGCCTGGCGCGCGCCGCCGGTCGCAGTGCGGCCGACCGGTTCGAGGGTGATGAACTCGAGCTTCACGAAGCGCGACGGCAGGCATTTCTCGATATCGCCAAGGCCGAACCTCAACGTTGTGTCGTCATCGACGCCGGGCTGAGCATGGATGCGATCGCAGCTCAGATCGAGGCGACGGTCGCCGCGCGTCTCCCCCGTCGCGCCGGAGCCAGCTGACATGGCACGCAAGCCGGCCGAGGAGGTGCCAAGCCTCAGCGCGCTCGAAGGCGTGCCGCTGCCGCAGGAAAATCCGCATCTTTTCGGACAGGAGCACGCAGAGGAACAGATTCTGACGGCCTATCGGGGCAACCGCCTGCCGCACGGGCTGCTTCTGTCGGGGCCCGTCGGCGTCGGCAAGGCGACGCTCGCGTTCCGACTTGCGAAGTTTCTCTTGGCCGAGCCCGATCCCTCCGCGAACAGCGTCCAGAAGGCCGTCTCGCTCGGGGTTGCTCCAGACCATCCGATCCAGAGGCGGGTCGGGGAGGGGGCGCATCCCAACGTCCTCCATCTGCAGCGCCCCTGGGATGAGAAGCGCAAGACCTTTCGCACCGTCATTTCGGTCGAAACGATAAGGCGGATCGTACCTTTCGTCGGCACCACGGCGGGTGAAGGCCTGTGGCGCATCGTCATCGTGGACGGTGCCGAGGAAATGAACCGAAGCGCCGCGAATGCTCTCCTCAAGGCGCTCGAAGAACCACCTGTGCGAACGATTTTCGTGCTGGTGACGGCGCGGCCGGGCCAGCTTTTGCCGACGATTCGCTCCCGCTGCCGCAGCTTCCATTTCGGTCTTCTCAGCCCCGAGGCGATCGCTCATGTGTTTGAAGCGCTCGACGTGCCACAGCCGCCGGAGAAGGATCTTCAAACGATCCTGTCGCTCGCCTCGGGAAGTGCGCGGCGGGCGATCGAACTGGCACGCGGCGATGGATTGAGCCTCTACCGGGCCATCAACCGCGCGTTCGCGAGTGACGATCATGCGGTTCTGAGCGCTGTCGCCAATCAGGCGGCCGCGGCCCGTGGCGCAGCGTGGGCGGAATTCTTCGATCTCGTCGGTGGCTATCTCGACCGACGCATCCGGCAGTTGCCGGAGCCCGAAAAGGGCGTTTCGCCGCCCGAGCTCCCGCTTGCCAGGTGGGCGGAGCTATGGGAAAAGATCCACCGACGCTCGGCGGAGGTGGAAACCTTCAATCTCGACCGCAGGCAGTTCGTGCTCAACGTCTTCGAGGCGGTCGCCGACGCCGTGCGCCATCCCCACCGCCCTATTTTCATGTGACCGCGGGCACCACCCATGACCGGTAAGCCGACTTTTTACATCACCACGCCCATCTTCTACCCCAACGGTGTGCCGCATATCGGCCACGCCTATACGGCGCTCGCGACCGATACGCTGGCGCGTTTTCAGCGCCTCGACGGCAAGGATGTCTTCTTCCTGACCGGCACCGACGAGCACGGGCTGAAGATGCAGCAGACGGCGGCGAAGGGGGGGATTACCCCGGCCGAGCTCGCCGACCGCAATTCGCAGCGTTTTCGCGACATGATGAGCGTCCTCAACACGTCGCACGACGATTTCATCCGCACCACCGAGGAGCGCCATCACCGCTCCTGCGAGGCGATATGGGAGCGGATGAAGGCGGCGGGAGACATTTATCTCGACAAATATTCGGGCTGGTACTCCGTCCGGCAGGAAGCCTTCTTCGACGAAAAGGAAACCACCCTCGGCGAAGATGGGGTTCGGCGCGAGCCCCTCGGCTCGCCCGTCGAATGGGTGGAGGAGGAAAGCTACTTCTTCCGTCTTTCCGCCTATCAGGAGAAGCTTCTCGCCCATTACGAAGCGCATCCGGATTTCATCGGTCCACAGGAGCGGCGCAACGAAGTCATCAGCTTCGTGAAGTCGGGCTTGAAGGATCTTTCCATTTCCCGCACGACCTTCGATTGGGGGGTGAAGGTGCCGGGCGATCCGCGCCATGTGATGTATGTCTGGGTGGACGCCCTGACGAACTACATCACCGCGGCTGGTTTTCCGGACGAGGAGGCTCCGCGCTGGCGCTACTGGCCGGCCAACATTCATCTGATCGGCAAGGATATCGTGCGTTTTCACGCCGTCTATTGGCCGGCCTTCCTGATGTCGGCCGGCGTGCCGCTTCCCAAGCGCGTCTTTGCGCATGGCTTCCTGTTCAACAAGGGAGAGAAGATGTCGAAGTCGGTCGGCAACGTCGTCGATCCCTTCGCCATCGTCGAACATTATGGCCTCGATGCCGTCCGCTACTTCTTCCTGCGCGAAGTCTCCTTCGGCCAGGACGGCTCCTACAGCCATGACGCGATCGCGGGCCGCATCAATGCCGATCTCGCCAATGATCTCGGCAATCTCGCCCAGCGCTCGCTTTCGATGGTCGGCAAGCATTGCGGCGCCAGCGTCCCTGAGCCCGGTGCGTTCTCAGAGGCCGACAACGAGATGCTGCAGGCCGCCGACGCGCTCCTGGAGCGCTGCCGCGAGGCCATGAACGAGCAGGCGATCCATCAGGCGCTCACCGCCATTTGGCAGGTCGTCGGCGATGCGAACCGCTATTTTGCCGGCCAGGAGCCGTGGGCGCTGCGCAAGAGCGATCCCGAACGCATGGCGACTGTCCTCTATGTCACCGCGGAAGTGGTCCGTCAGGTCGGAATTCTGATCCAGCCGGTCATGCCGGACTCGGCCAGCAAGTTGCTCGACCTTCTGGGCGTGGCGGAAGAAAACCGCACATTCGAATTCCTCGGCAAATCGGGGCGTCTCGTCCCGGGAACGGCGCTGCCTCCGCCCTCGGGAGTCTTCCCGCGCTATGTCGAGAGCGAGGCTCCGGCGGGGGCTGCCTGATGCTTGTCGACAGCCACTGCCATTTGGATTTTCCCGATTTCGAGCCGGAGCGCGACGCGGTCGTGGAACGGGCGAGGGCGGCCGGCATCGTCCGTATGGTGACGATCTCGACGCGGGTCTCGGAGTTCGACAAGATCCGAGGCATCGCCGAAACCTATGACGACATCTATTGCTCGGTCGGCACGCATCCGCACAACGCCGACGAAGAGCCGGACGTGACGACTGAGGATCTCGTCGCTTTGGCGAAGCACCCGAAAGTCGTTGGCATCGGCGAGGCCGGGCTCGACTATTTCTACGACAACGCCTCGCGTGAGGGTCAGGCCGCAGGCCTTCGCCGACACATCGGTGCGGCGCGTGAAACGGGCCTGCCGCTCATCATCCATGCGCGTGATGCCGACGACGACATGGCGGCGATTTTGAAGGACGAGATGGGGAAGGGGGCTTTTCCGGCCCTCCTCCATTGTTTTTCATCGGGGCGGGCTTTGGCGGAAACGGGCATCGAGCTCGGTCTTTATGTCTCTTTCTCGGGTATTCTGACTTTCAAGAAGTCGACGGAACTTCGTGAAATCGCACGCGATTTGCCTGCCGACCGCCTGCTTGTCGAAACCGATTCCCCCTATCTCGCGCCGATGCCTTATCGCGGCAAACGCAACGAGCCGTCCTTCGTCGCCCACACAGCCTCGGTGCTGGCGGAATGTCGCGGCGTGTCGGTCGAGGAGATCGGCGACCTCACGAGTGACAACTTCTTCCGTCTTTTCGGCAAAGTTCCGCGGCCCTGACAGTGACGGACGTTCTGCGTATCACCATTCTGGGCTGTGGCTCATCGCCCGGCGTTCCGCGCATTGGCGGCGATTGGGGGGCGTGTGATCCGAGCGAGCCGAAGAATCGTCGCCGTCGTTGTTCGGTTCTCGTGGAGCGCATCGCCGCCTCGGGAGACAGAACGCAGGTCTTGATCGACACGTCGCCGGATCTCCGCGAACAGGCGCTGTCCGCCGACCTCAAGCGGATTGACGGCGTGCTCTACACGCATCCTCACGCCGACCACATCCACGGGATCGACGATCTCCGTGGTTTCGTGATGATGATGAAGGCGCGCGTCGACATTTACGCCGATCGGCCGACGATGGATCGTCTCGAAGAAGGCTTCGGCTATTGCCTGAAGACGCCCGAAGGCAGCGACTATCCGCCGATCGTCAACGCGCACGTGATCGAGGCCGGGACGCCCGTGACGGTCGACGGGCCCGGCGGGCCGATCCAAGCGCTGCCTTTCCGGCAGCAGCACGGCTCCATTCCATCCCTCGGTTACCGTATCGGCGACTTCGCTTACTCTCCCGATGTGAACCGGCTGACGCCTGAAGCCATGGCCGCGATCGAAGGTTCCGACCTGTGGATCGTGGATGCGCTGCGCTACAAACCGCATCCGTCGCATTTCTCCGTCGCGGAGGCTCTCCATTGCATCGAGACGCTGCGCCCACGACGCGCGCTCCTCACACACATGCATGTCGACCTCGACTACAACGCGTTGCGTGAAGAGCTGCCCGAAGGCGTCGCGCCTGCCTTTGACGGATTGAGTGTGGATTTGCCTTGGGCCGACCTTCCGTCAGGCTATGCGAGCTGAACCACGTTTCGTGCATTCATGTGCACGGAGGCGTTGCCCGGGGCCGGCGAAGGAACGGCTGGATCGCGTGGCTCGCTGCGATAAGTTCGAGCAAAACAACACGCATAAGGGGCTGTCATGACCTGGCGCAAAGACCGGAGTTTTGCCGTCATCGGCCTCGGCACATTCGGCAGCACCGTCGCATCTGAACTCGCCCGCTTCGGCAACCATGTGCTCGGTATCGATATCGACGAGCGCAACGTCGCACGCCTTGCCGACGATATCGCCGAAGCGATCATCGCCGACGGCAGCGACGAGGACGCTTTGCGCGAGGCCGGCGTCGGAGCGTGTGATGTCGCCGTTGTGGCGATTGGAGAGGATCTCGAGGCGAATGTCCTGTGCACGATGAATGTGAAGCTGCTCGGCGTGCCGACCGTCTGGGTCAAGGCGACGAGCCGGACGCATCATCGCATTCTGACGAAACTGGGTGTCGACCGGGTCATTCAGGCGGAACGCGAGGTCGGTCAGCACATCGCCCAGATGCTCTACAATCCGCTGGTGCGCGATTACGTGAGCCTCGGGAACGGCTTCCACATCATCGATCTGCGCGTGCCGGAGGAGCTCGATCAGACATCGATCGGCGAGCTGAAGCTTGGCGAGAAGTTCGAGGTTCGGTGCCTCGGTTTGATGCGCGAGAGCGACTATATTCCCTGCAGCGGCGCCGACACGCTCCTTGAAACCGATGACAAGCTGCTTCTCCTCGGACGGCGAGAAAATCTCAGATCACTCGGCGACAGCCTTCGATTTGCGTGATGGGCTTTCCGCTTTTGCAGCGTTTCTTTTTCCCGCGTTTCTGGCGTCGCACGGTCGATCTTCCGCCGCCAGCGGTACTCTCTCTTCTCTATGCGGGCCTTGTGATCGTCGGCGCGGTCGCTCTGAAGCTGCCATGGGCGGCGAGGGGGCTGCCTCCCACCTGGTCTGAGGCGCTCTTCACCGCGACCTCCGCTGTCACCGTGACAGGTCTCTCCGTGGTCGACACCGGCAGCCATTTTACCTTTTTCGGCCAGTTCGTCATCCTCGTCCTGATCCAGCTCGGCGGGCTTGGTCTCATGACCTTTGCCGTCCTCGTCCTGACCATGCTCGGGCTGCCCGTCGGTGTCTCCCAGCGCGTCTTCCTGCGCGAAGAGCTCAACCAGACGTCTTTTGCGGATCTTCTGCGCCTGGTGCGCCAAATCCTGCGCGTGGTGGTCGTCTGCGAGGTCGCCGGCGTCGTCCTTCTGGCATTCGTCTTCGTGCCCGATTTCGGGCCGTGGGAGGGTTTGTGGCAGGCGATCTTCCATTCGATCTCCGCCTTCAACAATGCTGGGTTCTCGCTCTTTGCCGACAACCTGAGCGGTTACGTCTTCGATCCGATCATCAACCTCGTCATCCCGGCGCTCTTCGTCATCGGCGGGATCGGCTTCATCGTTACCTCCGACATCATGAAGAAGCGCCAGTGGCGACGCTTCACGCTGCATACGAAGCTGATGCTGGTCGTTACGCTCGCGCTGATCGTCTGGTCGGTTGTGGGCTTTGCCGCGCTCGAATGGACCAATCCTGCGACCCTAGGTCAGTACCACTCGATCATCGAGAAGCTGACGGCGAGCTGGTTTCAGGGGCTGACGACGCGCACCGCCGGCTTCAACACGATCGACATGTCGGGCATCCACGATGCGACGGCGCTGATGTTCATGTCCTTGATGTTCATCGGCGGCGGCAGCACGTCGACAGCGGGCGGCATCAAGGTCACGACCTTCGTCGTGCTTCTGCTCGCCACGGTCGCGTTTTTCCGGCAGCGGCCAAACCTGCATGCCTTCGGACGCAGTCTCGGGCGTGAGGAGGTCATGAAGGTGCTGGCGCTCAGCATCGTGAGCGTCATGGTGGTGATGGGCGCGATCTTCACGATTTCGCTGTCGCACGACGGCGACTTCCTCGATCTCGCATTCGAGGTGACGTCGGCCTTCGGGACCGTCGGCTTGTCGCGGGGCGCCACGGCCGAGCTCGACGCGCTCGGGCGGCTCGTCATCATCCTCGTCATGTTTATCGGACGGGTCGGGCCGCTCACCCTGGGCTTCTTTCTCGCGACGAAGGTGCCGCCACGCATCCGTTATCCGTCGAGCCGGATCTATCTTGGCTGAGGGAGAACGCTCGGATTGTTTCTTCGGCCGTTCTGGCAGCGCTTGCAGGCTGATGACGCACGCGGCCGTCAATGCCGTGTTGGCGCCATGGGCGGATTTGCCGATAATCAGCCCATCATATAGGTTCCATAATGCATCTTATGCGAATCACGTTATTGCGCTGAGGCGCGTTCAGACTGCTCTTCCCCTTGGCGCGCAGCCTGGCGAGCGCTAAGGCGTTCTCATGTCAGAACAGCGCCCCATCGATCGTCTCATCTCCGTTATGGCCGACCTGCGTGATCCGGAACGCGGCTGCCCGTGGGATGTGAAGCAGGATTTCTCCTCCATCGCGCCCTACACGATCGAGGAAGCCTATGAAGTTGCCGATGCGATCGAGCGTGCCGATCTCGAAGATCTGCGCGAGGAGCTCGGCGATCTCCTCCTGCAGGTCGTTTTTCACGCCCGCATGGCCGAGGAAGCCGGTGTCTTCGCCTTCGACGACGTTGCCGATGCGATCGTGGACAAGATGGTGCGACGCCACCCGCATGTCTTCGGCGATGGCACGGCGGCCGATCCGGCTGCGGTGAAAGTCCGCTGGGACGAGATCAAGGCCGAGGAAAAAGCCAGACGTCGGGAAAAGCGGCTCCGCCAGGGTCTTCCTGCCGATCCCGGGCTCTTGGCGGATGTGCCGCGCAGCTTTCCCGGTCTTCTCCAGGCCCTCAAGATGCAGGAGAAAGCCGCGAAAGTCGGTTTTGACTGGCCGGACGTTTCGGGCGCTCTCGACAAGCTCAAGGAAGAGATCGCAGAGGTCGAGGCGGAAATCGCCGCTGACGATCGCGAGCGGCTGACCGGCGAAATCGGCGACGCCTTGTTCGCTATGGTTAACGTCGCTCGCAAGAGCGGGATCGACCCCGACACCGCGTTGCGGCGCACGAACGAAAAATTCCGCTGCCGTTTCGAAGCTGTCGAACACGGGCTGTCGAAGGACGGCCGATCCATGAAAGACGCCGCGCTCGATGAGATGGAAGCGCTGTGGCAGGCCGTGAAATTGCGCGAAGGTTCGCCCGGATCCGATTAAGCGGTCTGTGCTTCCTTCGGCACGTTGAGCGTCACGCCGTCGCCTCGCGCACGTTCCTGAAGCTTCTGGAGACGCCCGCTCGGCAGACGCACAACGAGGCGCGTTTCGCCTGTCTTGGGGTCGTCGGAACGTGAAAGAACTTCGCCGTTGTCATAGAGCCAGGCGGCTTCGCCCGATCGGGCGGCCTGGAACACCACCTCAACGACGGCGCGTTCCTTGAACAGGCGCTCTTCCAGCACATGGAGGAGATCGGACAACCCCTCGCCCGTCAACGCTGAAACAACGACCTTGTCCGTCGCTCCGGCCGCCTTGCGTCTGAGCGCATCGGCGACATCGGCGTCGAGAAGATCGATCTTGTTCCAGACTTCCACGAGACGCGGGTCGGACCCCGCTTCGATCCCAAGCTCGGACAGCACCTCGTTGACGTCTTCCGCCTCCGCCTGAGCATCCGGTGATGCGATATCGCGCACATGAACGATAAGGTCGGCGTCGAGAACCTCTTCGAGCGTTGCGCGGAACGCCTCCACGAGCGAGGTCGGCAGATGTGAGATGAAGCCGACCGTGTCGGAGATGATCAGCGTTTCGCCATGTGGCAGGCCGACCCGTCGCATCGTCGGATCGAGCGTGGCGAAAAGCTGGTCCTCGGCGTGGACCTCAGCCCCCGTCAGATGATTGAAGAGCGTCGACTTGCCAGCATTGGTGTAGCCGACAAGCGCCGCGACCGGATAAGGCACGCGCTGGCGCTTGGCACGGTGAACGCTGCGCGTATTGCGGACGCTCTCCAGCTGTTTCTCGATACGTCGAATGCGGTCCTGGATCTGGCGCCGGTCGGCCTCGATCTGCGTCTCGCCGGGCCCACCGAGGAAGCCAAAACCACCGCGCTGACGCTCAAGGTGCGTCCACGAACGAACGAGGCGGCTCTTCTGGTAATTGAGGTGGGCCAATTCCACCTGCAGCGTGCCTTCCTTGGTGTGGGCACGCTCACCGAAGATTTCGAGAATGAGGCCGGTTCTGTCGAGGATCTTGACGTTCCACGCCCGCTCCAGATTGCGCTGCTGGATGGGTGTGATCGGATGATCGATGATGACGAGGCCCGTCGCCAGCGTCCGCACGAGAACGGACAATTCCTCGACCTTGCCCGGGCCGAACAGTGTCGCCGGCGTCGCCTTTCGCAGAGGGACGGCAAGGGCCTCGGCAACGTCGAGCTTGATCGCTTCGGCAAGGCCGATCGCTTCCGCCCGTCGCGCTTCCGGTGGCCGTTGCTGGGTCGCCTCGTCTTCACGCCCGCGCATCTCCGGCAAAAGTATGAGCGCCCGAGACATGTCGAGCGCATCTTCCGGTCCGGCTTCCAGGTCGAGCGTGTTGCGGTCTTTGGGTTGCAATCAGCCTATCCGTTGTCGTCTTCAGGTTCGAACAGCTGCACGGGTTGATTGGGCATGACCGTGGAAATCGCATGCTTGTAGACAAGCTGCGAATGCCCATCACGCCTTAGAAGCAAGCAAAAATTGTCGAACCACGTGACAATTCCCTGCAGCTTGACGCCGTTGATGAGAAAAACTGTGAGCGGAGTTTTTGCCTTACGGACGTGGTTCAGAAATGTATCTTGCAAGTTTTGGTTTTTGTCGCCCATTGTCTCCGTCGACCTTTATTGTTGTTGCGCCGCGCGAAACAGATTGCCTGTTTCGCTTCGGCCTGTCACCCCTCAACAAGACCTACCCAGATATAGGTAGCGTCTAGTGCGCTTCCAGTTGCGCCACCTCATGAAAACGCTGTCGGAGAGCCGTCGCAATGGAGCCGGGGCGACCATTGGCCACGCTCTGCCCGTCGATCGCCACGATGGGCATGACGAGGGTCGTCGCTGCCGTCATGAACGCTTCGCGGGCACCCTTGGCTTCTTCTGGGGTGAATTTTCTTTCTTCAAGCTTCAGCCCGTCGCGTCGGGCAACCTCTTCCACCGTCTGCCGCGTCACGCCAGGCAAGATTCCCGTCCCGTTCGGACGGGTGACGAGCGCGCCATCCTGCGTGACGATCCAGGCCGTCGTCGATGAGCCCTCGGTGACGTAGCCTTCCGCGTCCACGAACCAGGCTTCTTTGGCGCCGGCTTCTTTGGCTTTCTGCTTCGCCATCGCGTTCGGCAGGAGGCCGACCGTCTTGATATCGACGCGTTCCCAGCGATTGTCCGGCGTCGTGATGACGGCAACCCCCTCCTCTGCCTGTTTGTCGGCCTTGATGCGGTCAAATGTCTTGGCCGTGATGACGACGGCCGGGCGCGTGCTCGCCGGCGGGAAGATGTGTTCGCGCGGGGCCACGCCGCGCGTGATCTGCAGATAGACCATGCCTTCAGTCACGCGGTTGCGGCGCACGGTTTCGCGCATGACCGCCGTCAGGGCCGAGCGGGTCATGGGCATGGCGATCGAAAGCTCACGCAGCGAGCGCTCCAGACGGTCGAGATGGCCTTTCATATCGACAAGACGGCCGTGCCAGATCTCGCAGACTTCGTAGACGCCATCGGCGAATTGGTATCCGCGATCCTCGACATGGACCATCGCATGGGCGTGCGGAACATACCGGCCGTTGACATAGGCCACTCTCGACATCGGAAAACTCCTCCACAACGCAGGATTCGTGCGTGCGCGATTTACGCAACGGCACTAAGCAAGATTAAGGCCGCACGACAAGGCATGTGCCCTTCGACGCGCAGGCGCCGGCTATGCGCAATCAGAAGTACTCGAGGCTCACCCGCGCCATCTGCTCGACACGGTGCACCTGATTGGCAATGGCGAAGATGACGAGGCGGTCGCCCTTTCGGATCTGGCTTGCGCCCGTCGGGACGATGACCTCGCCGCCATGCAAGATCGCACCGATCCGGATGCCGCCCGGCAGATCGAGCTCGCGCAATGGGCGGCCGACAAGCGGCGACGTCTCCAGAGCTTCCGCCTCGATCACCTCGGCTGCGCCGTTCTGGATCGTGTGGACGTTGCGGATACGGCCGCGGCGGACGTGTTGCAGGATGCGCGAGATGGTGACGGCGCGCGGATCGACGAAAGCGTCGATGCCGATCGTGCGCACCAACGGCGGGAAAGCGGAATCGTTGAGAAGGCTCATCGCGCGTCGGCAGCCGAGCTTCTTCGCCATCACGCAAGAGAGAATGTTGACCTTGTCGTCGTTCGTGAGGGCGAGCATCGTGTCGGCCTCAGCGATATCGGCCTCTTTCAGAATGACGTCGTCCATCGCCGAACCGTGCAGCACGACGGTGCGGTCCAGCGCCTCGGCGATCTCGACGGCGCGATCGCGGTCCATCTCGATCACCTTGATCTTGGCGCGCGGATTGCGCTTCTCCAGATGGTGGGCAACGTAGTGGCCGATATTGCCGCCGCCGCCGATGACGACGCGCGAGCCGAGCGTCTCCTGCTTGCCGAAAATCGTGAGAGTGCGCTTCACCCTCCCCGTGTCGGTCATCACGTAGACGAGGTCTCCCGCCATCATCTGATCGGCCGAGCGCGGCACGAACAGGTTCCCATTGCGGAAAACCCCCACGACGATGGCATTGAGGTCGGGAAAGAGCTCGGTGAGCTGACGAAGAGGCGTGTCGATGACCGGGCAGTTCTCGTCGCAAACGATGCCGAGGACCGTCACCTTGTCGTCGGCAAAAGGGATGGTCTCGACAGCGCCCGGCTGCGCCAGGCGGCGGAGCACCATCTCGCCCACTTCCACTTCCGGAGAAATGATCACGTCGATCGGCAGATGATCGCGTGAGAACAGGTTGCTCCAGTGCTTGGCGAGATAGGTCTGGGAGCGGATGCGGGCGATCTTGGTCGGCAGATTGAACAACGAATGGGCAACCTGGCAGGCGACCATGTTGACTTCGTCGTACAAGGTGACGGCGATCAGCATGTCGGCCTCGTCGGCGCCTGCACGCGCCAGCACGTCCGGATGAGATCCGTGGCCGACGAAGCCGCGCACGTCCAACGTGTCACGAATGGCATTCACCAGATGCGGCGAACGATCGATCACCGTGACGTCGTTGTTCTCCGTCGCCAGTTTCTCCGCGATGCCGTATCCGACCTGGCCAGCGCCGCAAATGATGACGCGCATGAAATGTCCTTTGTTGCGAGAATCCCGCCGCCGTGAGGCTCTATACCCCGAGGCTCTTCAGCTTGCGATGCAGGGCCGAGCGTTCCATGCCGACAAACTCGGCCGTGCGTGAGATATTGCCGCCGAAACGGTTGATCTGCGCGGAGAGATATTCTCGCTCGAACACCTCGCGGGCTTCCCGCAAAGGCAGGGACATGATGTGGGCCGATCCATCGGCGGGGCTCGCAGGCAGGATCTCGCCAATCTCCGGCGGCAGCATGGCGGCCGTCACCATCGCTTCCGCGTCTCCTTGGGTCAGGATCATCAGCCGTTCGACGTTGTTGCGCAGCTGACGGATGTTCCCCGGCCAGTCGTGCGCCTGAAGCACGGCCATTGCATCATCGGCGATGCGCCGGGTCGGCAAACCGGCCGTCTGGGCGATCTGTGCCATGAAATAGTCGACGAGTTCGGGGACGTCCTCGCGACGCTCCGCCAATGACGGAACTCGGATCGGGACGACGCTCAGGCGATGGAACAGGTCTTCGCGAAACCGCCCTTCCTTGATTTCCGCTTCGAGGTCGCGGGCCGTGGAAGAGAGAATGCGGACGTCGACCTTGACCTTTTTGCTGCCCCCTACCCGCTCGAACGTCTGCTCGACGAGAACCCGCAGGATCTTGTTCTGCGTCTCGCGCGGCATGTCCGCGACCTCCTCCAGATAGAGGATGCCGCCATGCGCCTCTTCCAGCGCCCCGACACGGCGATGTTCGCCCTCGGCGGCTTCTGTGCCGAAGAGAGCGATTTCCATGTTTTCGGGCGTGATGGCGGCTGAGCTCAACACGACGAAGGGACCGTTGGCCCGCCGGGAGGCGGCGTGGATGGCACGTGCCACGCGCTCCTTGCCTGCTCCTGAAGCTCCGAAAATCATCACGCGGCTGTTGGTGGGAGCGACACGCTCGATCGTCTGGCGCAGATGGTGCATGACGGACGAGGAGCCGACGAGATCGTTGGTGACGCCCGAGCGCTGCTTGAGCTCGGCCACTTCCTTTTTCAACCGAGACGCCTCCAGGGCGCGCTGCGCCACAAGCACGAGACGGTCGGCTTTGAACGGCTTTTCGATATAGTCGTAGGCGCCACGCTTGATGGCGGAGACGGCCGTCTCGATGTTGCCGTGACCGGAAATGATCACCACCGGCAACGCCGGGTGCTCGGTGTGGATTGCATCGAGAAGCGCCAGTCCATCGAGCCGGCTTCCCTGCAGCCAGATATCGAGAAAGATGAGGCCGGGCCTGCGTTCGGCGATCGCTTCCAGGGCGGCGTCGCTGTTGGCGGCGGTGCGTGTTCCGTGGCCTTCGTCTTCAAGGATGCCGGCGACGAGTTCGCGGATATCGGCTTCATCGTCGACGACAAGGATGTCGGTAGCCATCACTTGCTCTCCTGTTCGGCGCGTTCCGCAGGCTTCGTCTCTGCCTCGGTCGCGGCCGGATGGTTGGTATGTGGGAAGTTCATTCGAACGCAGGCGCCGCGGGCATCCACGCCGGCCGCTCGTGCGTCGAGAAGTTCAATGGAGCCTCCGTGTTCCTCCATCACCTTGCGCACGATCGCAAGGCCGAGGCCGGTGCCTTTCTGGCGGGTTGTCATGTAGGGCTCGAGAAGCTTCTCGCGACCCTCCTGGGGCAGACCCTTGCCGTTGTCGATCACATCGACGATCGCGTGATCGACATCGTCGCGCACGCGCACGCGGATTTCGCCGCTCACGTTTTCATCTTCGGGAACGGCCTCGATCGCCTCGGTGGCATTCTTGACGATATTCGTGAGCGCCTGCGTGACCAGGCGATGATCGACCGGCGCCTCGACGGGCGTTTCCGGCAGATCGAGTGCGAAGCTGATGTTCGGGTTGCCGACTTCCTGGAGGAAGACGGCTTCGCGGATGAGTTCGCGCAGATCGCGCGCTTCCATGACCGGCTTCGGCATACGCGCAAAAGCGGAAAACTCGTCCACCATGCGGCGGATATCGCCGACCTGGCGGATGATCGTCTCCGTGCACTGATCGAAGACGACACGATCTTTCTCTTCGTCGATGCGCGGTCCGAAACGGCGGCGGATGCGTTCGGCCGAAAGCTGGATCGGCGTGAGCGGGTTTTTGATCTCGTGGGCAATGCGGCGGGCCACATCGGCCCAGGCCGACCGGCGCTGCGCGGCGACGAGGTCCGTGATGTCATCGAGCGTGACGACGAACCCGTCATGCGAGCTGTCGTCGGACTGCTCGATCGTCACCTGCACATTGAGCGTTCGAGGCTCGCCTTCGCGCGCAATGATGATCTGATCGCGTGCCGAACCGCGACCACGGTTGGCGACCTCGTCGAGAACGTTCTGCAATTCGGGCAGGAGCTCGTTGACGTGACGACCGACGATGCCGGTCTCTTCTTCGCCGATCGCTTCGAGTGCCGGGTGATTGGCGAGTGTGACGATACGGTCCGCATTGAGGCCGATAACGCCCGCCGAGACGCCCGACAGCACAGCCTCGGTAAAGCGGCGCCGCTCGTCGAGCTGGCTGTTGGCGGAGAGGAGCGCGTTGCGCTGCGAACGCAGCTGCCCGGCCATTCGATTGAAGGTTGCCGACAGAATGCCGAGGTCGCCGGCTTTCTCCTGAACAGGCACGCTGACGTCGAGATTGCCGCCTGAAATCTTACTGGCGGCGCCGATCAGGTGTCGGATCGGCGCGACGAGCCCGTTGGCGAAGCCGAGACCGATCCAGATGGCGGACAAAAGCACCACCAGAGCCATGCCGACGAAGAGGATGGCAAAGGCGATCTGCACGCCGAAGCGGTTCTCCTGCAATTGGCCGTATTCGGCGGCACTCTCCTCCGTGAGGCGGACTTGTCGCGTCACCTTCGGGTCCAATGGACGGGCAAGGTAGAGATAGACGTCGTCGAGGCTGGTGATCTTCAGCACACCGCCGACGAGATTGGTCGTGCCTGGTGCGATCAGCGCCGGACGGCCTTCGTCGGCATCTTCGAACACCTGCTGCGGTGGTGGCGGCACCTTGAGGTTGGTCGAGGTCTTGCCTTCGACGATCACGGATCTGTCGCGCCGGATGAGCGCGATCGCGGACAGGCCGCGCAGCTGCGCCTGATTGGACAGGTAGGCGGCAATCGCCTTTTTGTTGAGCTCCAGATCCGGAGCGACGCGGTTGAACTCGCTTGCGATCGCCAGAAGATCGATTGCCAGGATGCGGCTGTGCTCCTGCACATAGGCCTGCGCGACCTCCCGCGAATTTTCGATGATCGCTTCGGTGCGCTCGGCGAACCAGCGGTCGAGGCCCTTGTTGAGCGTGATCGACGCGATTCCGGCCGTCAGGATCGCCGGCAGAGCCGCGATGATCGAAAACAGCGCTACGATGCGCACATGCAGCCGGGCGGCGGCGCGTCCGTGCCTGCGCGCAATCCAAAGCCCAGTTGCCTCGAACGCGACCGTCCCAATGAGGAAAAGAACGACGATGCCGTTCAGAAGGCCGGCCGCGCGCACGACCGCGGGCGTCGGCTCTATCGTGGTCTGTCCGGTGAGGATCAGAAACGTGCCGATGGCGCTTGAAAGCGCCAACAGAACCGCGAGCAGGCCGACCATGCGCGCGATGCGGTTGCGTTCGCCAAAGCCCGGACGGATGCGTTCGGGTGGCAGATCAGGGCTAGTGGCGACGGACATGGATCCTACGGTCGATCGGATTGATCGCTCATGCGTGGGCACAGAACGTGGCTAATATGTCACAAAAACGGCGCCCGCACAGTGCGCGCGGCCCTTTTATCTCGGACCACGCACAACCAGGATCTGCAGATCGCGAATTTTCTTACGCAACGTGTTGCGGTTGAGGCCGAGGAGCTCTGCCGCGCGGATCTGGTTGCCGTTGGTGGCGCCCAGTGCTGCGCCGATCAGGGGAACTTCGATCTCACGCAACACGCGATGATAGAGCCCAGGCGGCGGCAAAGCGTCGCCGAACTCGTTGAAGAGATTGGTCATGTGCCGCGCGACGGAATTCGAGAGGCTCTCTTCCTCCGCTGGGCGCGCGGATTCTTCCACGTCGCCGATCGGATCGAGCTCGTGACGAATCAGGTCCGAGGTGATCGTCTCCTGCGGATAGAGCGCGGTCAGGCGCCTGATGAGGTTTTCGAGTTCCCGCACATTCCCCGGCCAGCGATGGCGTTTGAGCACATCGAGCGCGTCATTCTCCATCGTCTTGACGGGCAAGCCTTCGCGCTCGGCTTGGACAAGGAAATGGCGCACGAGATCGGGAATATCATCGGTGCGCTCGCGCAATGGCGGCAGGCGGATCGGCACGACGTTCAGGCGGAAGAAGAGATCCTCACGGAAGAGGCCTTGGCGGATCAGGTTCTTCAGGTCCTTGTTGGTCGCCGCGACGATCCGGACATCGGTGCGGATCGGCGTACGGCCGCCGACGGTCGTATATTCGCCCTGCTGCAGAACCCGTAGCAGGCGCGTCTGCGCATCCATCGGCATGTCGCCGATTTCATCGAGGAAGAGCGTGCCGCCCTCCGCCTGTTCGAAGCGGCCGGCGGATCGGTGCTGGGCGCCGGTGAAGGCGCCGCGTTCGTGGCCGAAGAGCTCCGATTCGATGAGCTCCCGCGGGATGGCGGCCATGTTGACGGCGACGAAGGGGCCCTTGCGGCGCTTGCCGTAATCGTGGAGCGCGCGCGCCACCAGCTCCTTGCCGGTGCCGGATTCGCCGAAAATCGTGACGGTCAGATCCGTCTGCATCAACCGGGCAAGAACGCGGTAGATGTCCTGCATCGCCGGCGAGCGACCGACGAGCGGGATGGCCTCATCCTGCTGGTCGTGTTCGGCCATCACTTTCGAACGTGGTTCGGACAGTGCCCGACCGATCGTCGCGATAAGCTCCTTCAGATCGAAGGGCTTCGGCAGATAGTCATAAGCGCCGCGTTCAGATGCCTTGATCGCCGTCATGAAGGTGTTTTGTGCGCTCATGACGATGATCGGCAGCTCCGGCCGCACGCGCTTGATGCGCGGCAAGAGCTCGAAAGCGTTTTCATCCGGCATGACGATGTCGGTGACGACGAGATCGCCCTCGCCTTCCGCCACCCAGCGCCACAGCGTGGCGGCGTTCGAGGTCAGACGGACATTGTAGCCGGCGCGCGACAGCGCCTGGTTCAAGACTGTTCGGATCGCTGTGTCGTCGTCGGCGACGAGAATCGTGCTCTGACTCACGAGGCTCCATCCTCCTTCAGGTCGAGCTCGTCCGACGTCTGTTCGAGCGTCGGCATAAGAATGCGGAAAAGCGTGCGGCGGGGCTGGGATTCGCACTCGATGATGCCTCCGTGATCGCCGATGATCTTGGCTACGAGCGCCAATCCAAGACCCGTGCCATTCGCCTTCGAGGTGACGAACGGATCAAAGAGATGAGGCAGTACGTCGTCGGGCACGCCCGGTCCGTTGTCCATGACGGTGAATTCCAGCGGGAGGCTGACACGGCTTTGCGTTCCGGGAACCGACAAGCGAATCCCAGGCCGGTAGGCCGTGCGAAATGTTATTTCTGAATCTTTTTGATCTGCAAGGGCTTCCGCCGCATTCTTCACGAGATTTATGAAGACCTGCAGAAGCTGGTCGCGGTTTGCCAGGACCGGCGGCAGCGACGGATCGTATTCTTCGGTGATGCGGATGCCGCGCGCGAAGCCGGATGTGGCGAGTGTCTTCACTCGTTCCAGGACGCGGTGAATGTTGACCGGTTCACGCTCGATCGGGCGGGCGTCGGTGAAGGTTTCCATGCGGTCGACCAGACCTGCGATGCGGTCGGTCTCATCGCAGATGAGGCGGGTCAATGGGCGATCTTCCGGGCTCGCGGACGCTTCCAGGAGCTGGGCAGCGCCACGAATGCCGGACAGCGGATTCTTGATCTCGTGCGCCAGCATGGCGGCAAGGCCGGTGACGGTGCGCGCGGCCCCGCGATATGTCAGCTGCCGGTCGATCTTCTCCGTCATGGAACGTGGCAGGAGGAGAACCGAGACGCAGGCATCCGTCATGGAGACCGGCGTTGCGTAGATATCGACGAGCTTGTCGGAGCCGATGCGTGGCGAACTCATGTCGACGCGGTATTCGGCGATCGCCGCGCCGCGCGAACGGACCTGGTCGAGCAAGGGAAACAATGGGCTGCCGAAAGGCACGAGGCGTTCGAGGCCGTCGCGATGCATGACCGCGGAGCTTGCGCCGAAAAAACTCTCCGCCGCCTGGTTCGCGTTCAAAATGGTGTTGTCGGCATCGACCACGAAAATCGGATGCGGCAGCGCGTTGAGGATCGCGAGCGCCGGCACCCCCTCTTCTGCGTAAGGCTTCATCAGGCGGCCTCGCGCAAGGAAGCGGCATCCGCCCGAAGATCGGGCAAGAGGGCTGCGAGTTCGGCCTTTACGCGCCGTGCCTCCGTTTCGCGCAGAAGCCTGCCGCGAGCAGCCTGCGCCGGTGCGTCCATCGCAAAATCGTCGAGGTACCAGGCAAGGTGTTTTCGGGCGATGCGAACGCCTGGAACCGGCCCATAGTGAGCCAGGATCATATCGTAATGCTCCATAATGAGGTCGGCACGCTCTCTCCCTGTCGGATCGGGTCGCGGGGTTTTGCCTTTAAGGACGTCGCCCACCTGACCGACGATCCACGGGCGCCCGTAAGCGCCGCGGCCGATCATCACTCCCGCTGCTCCCGAACGCCGCAGCATGTCTGGCGCATCTTCGGGCGTCGTGAGGTCGCCATTGGCGATGAGCGGAATGCGGACCGCTTGAGCCACGGGCCGGATGGCATCCCAATCGGCCTTGCCCTTGTAGAACTGGCTGCGTGTGCGTCCATGGACGGTCACCATGGCCACGCCCACGTTCTCCGCACGCTGCGCCAGCTCTGTCGCATTGAGCGAGGTATGGTCCCAGCCGAGGCGCATTTTCAGCGTGACCGGCACTTTGGCGGCGCGCACGGCAGAGGCGATCAGACGCTCGGCCATGTCGAGATCGCGCATGAGATGGGACCCGGCAAAGCCGCCGGTCACGCGTTTGGCGGGGCATCCCATGTTGATGTCGATGATTGCGGCTCCCGCCGCTTCGGCGATCCGCACGCCCTCGGACATGGCCTCCTCGTCGCGCGCGGCGAGCTGCACGACATGGAGGGAAAGGCCCTCGCCTTCCGCACGCAGCCGCGCCTCTTCCGATTGCCGCTGCACGGCGTCGCAGGCGACCATCTCGGAAATCACCAGCCCCGCGCCGTAACGCGCGGCGAGCCGCCGAAACGGGAGGTCGGACACCCCCGACATGGGCGCCAGCAGGGCGCGATTGGGAATCGACAGCCCGGCAATCTTCAAGCTATCGGTGGTGAGATCTGCGTCGGGCAATGATGAAAAATCCGGCAAAAACTACGTTTGCCGATAATCTAGTCATGTCTACGGCTTCGGCAAGTCCGTGAGCGAGGTTTCGGTACACATGAACGGTGAAGAAGGCAATGTTGCGCCACGCTCGTCCGCACGACCCAGATATGCAGCCCTGATCGTGGCTGCCGGGCGGGGTCACAGATCCGGGCTCGGCCTGCCGAAGCAATATGCGCAAATCGGCGGGATGGCGGTGTTGCGTCGCACCTTACTCGCTTTCCAGGAGGCTGCCGAGATCGACGTCATCCGCTGTGTCATCCATCCGGATGACCGTGCTCTTTACGACGAGGCGGTGGCTGGTTTGTCCGGGATCGGAGAGCCGATCGCCGGCGGAGCGACGCGACAGATCTCGGTGCGTCTCGGTCTCGAGGCGCTTTCGGACGAGCGGCCGGAGATCGTTCTCATCCACGATGCGGCGCGCGCTTTCGTCTCGCGCGAGCTGATCGCCCGGATGACGACGGCAACCGACGACAAGACCGGAGCGGTTCCGACGCTCGCGCTCTCTGACTCGTTGAAGCACGTCGAGAACGACGTCGTCTTGGGGACGATCGAGCGATCGAGCTGCCGCGCCGTCCAGACGCCGCAAGTTTTTCCATTCCAACCCATTTTGGACGCGCACCGGGCCGCTGCAGAACGCGACGACCTGACCGATGATGCGGCGGTCGCAGAGGCGGCCGGCCTCCATGTGCGCTCCGTCGAAGGCGATGAAAGGAACATCAAGCTGACTACTTCCGAAGATTTTGCGCGAGCTGCTGCCCATCTGGCTCCGGCGCGTGAATTTCGCGCAGGTCAGGGTTTTGACGTGCATGCCTTTTGTCCAGGCGACCACGTTTTCCTGTGCGGCGTGAAGATCGATCACGACATGGCCTTGGAGGGCCATTCGGATGCCGATGTCGGGCTGCATGCTCTCACCGACGCCATCTATGGCGCGATCGGCGAAGGCGATATCGGACAGCACTTCCCGCCGAGCGACCCGCAATGGAAGGGTGCAGATTCAGAGATCTTTTTGAAGGCTGCGGTCGAACGGGTGGCCGCTCGCGGGGGAGCGATCGTCAATGTCGACGTGACGCTGATCTGCGAAGCACCGAAGGTCGGGCCGCATCGCGAAGCCATGTCGGAACGACTGTCCGAGATGCTCGGGATCGCCCGGCACCGTATCAACGTCAAGGCGACGACGAGCGAGAAGCTCGGCTTTACCGGTCGGCGCGAAGGGATCGCTGCACTTGCCGCCGTCAGCGTTGCGCTGCCGGGAGACGGCGATGCGTGATCTCGAAACCAAGGCGATCGAACTTCTTAATCTCTGCAAGGACAAGGGCATTCGGCTGGCAACGGCCGAATCCTGCACCGGCGGTGGCATCGCGGCCGCGCTCACCGATATCCCCGGCTCATCCTCCGTCTTCGAGCGTGGCTTCGTCACCTATTCCAACGAGGCCAAGACAGAGCTTCTCGGCGTGCCGAAGACGCTCATCGACACAGATGGGGCGGTCAGTGAAGCCGTGGCGCGGGCGATGGCGGAAGGTGCCCTCGCCCATTCGCATGCCGATATGGCGGTCTCAGTCACAGGCGTTGCAGGGCCCGACGGCGGAACCGAGGAAAAGCCTGTCGGGCTTGTCCATTTTGCGGTGGCACAGCGCCATGGCGCAACCGCTCACCGTGAGAGCAGGTTCGATCCTCTCCTCGGTCGCGAAGGGATCCGGCGCGAAAGCGCGATCCTCGCACTCAATTTTCTGATTGGAACGGTGCAGGCGGCGCCCGGTCAGAAAGCGAAGTAAGCCTCCGCTCAGGCGCGGGAAGGCGCGGCTTCTGTCCCGTAGAGGGCGTCTGCGCGCCGCTCGAAGGAGGAGGCAAACGTCCGGAAGACGCGGTCGAACATCGCGCCCATCAGGGTGGCGAGCGTCCGGCTCTTGAACTCGTAATCGATGCAGAAATGGATCTTCGCCTGGTTTTCCCCGAGGCGCTCGAAGGTCCAGATATTCTCCATCGTCCGAAACGGCCCATCGAGGTAATCGGCCCGGATGGACAGAGCCTCACGGTCCAGGGTCACCTTGCTGGTAAACGTCTCGCGCAGCATCTTGTAGCCGACGGTCATGTCGGCGACGAGGATCGTACGACCCTCGATCTGCTTTCTTCCTCGCACGTTCAGCCTTTCGCAGAACGGCACGAATTGCGGGTATTTCTCCACGTCCGCGACGAGATCGAACATCTCCTCCGCGGAGTGGCTGACGGTGCGGGAAGTCTCGTGATGATGCATGGGATCAGCTGGCGAGTGCAGCGCGGGCCTTGCGCAGGCGAGCGAAATCGTCTCCGGCGTGGTGGGAAGACCGCGTCAATGGGCTCGCCGACACCATGAGAAAGCCTTTGGCATAGGCGATTGCCTCGTAACTTTTGAAGCCCTCAGGAGGGACGAACTCTTTCACCGGGTAATGCTTGCGCGAGGGCTGCAGGTACTGGCCCATTGTCAGGAAGTCGACCTCGGCCGTCCTGAGATCGTCCATGAGCTGCAGCACTTCATTGCGTGTTTCCCCGAGCCCGACCATGATGCCGGACTTGGTGAACATCTCCGGGTCGAGCTCTTTCACGCGCTGCAAAAGCCGGATCGAATGGAAATACCGGGCACCCGGCCGGACCTTGAGATAAAGCGACGGCACCGTCTCCAGATTGTGGTTGAAGACGTCGGGACGCGCTTCGACGACGATCTCGAGCGCACCCTTCTTGCGCAAGAAGTCCGGTGTCAGAACCTCGATGGTCGTCTCCGGCGTCGCCTCGCGAATGGCGCGAATGACAGCTGCGAAATGTGCCGCGCCGCCATCCTCGAGGTCGTCTCGGTCGACAGAGGTCACCACCACATGCTGCAGGCCCATCTGGGCGACGGCGTGCGCGAGATTCTCCGGCTCGTCCGGATCCACAGGCCCCGGCATGCCGGTGCGCACATTGCAGAACGCACAGGCGCGCGTGCAGGTCTCGCCAAGGATCATGAACGAGGCGTGCTTCTTTTCCCAGCACTCGCCGATATTGGGACAGCCCGCCTCCTCGCACACCGTGACGAGTTTGTTCGACCGAACGATGCCGGCCGTATCGCGGTAGCCTTGGGAGACGGGAGCCTTGACGCGGATCCAGGCGGGTTTGCGCTGGATCGGCGAATCCGGCCTGCGGGCCTTCTCTGGATGACGCGGCCGAGCGGTTGTCTCGGGCGCGCCATCTTCAGAAGGTTCGATTGTGTTGATGAGAGTGACCAAAACTCTTGACTATCTGCGGCCGCGAACTGCGCGGTAACCAAAAATGAGAAGGCAGGCGCCGATCACGGCAACGACCAGCTGGCCGATGAAACCACCCAGCGTCGAACCAAAGAGACCGACCAGTATGGCGTTCAAAATAACGGCGCCGAGAATACCCAAAATGATGTTCGTCAGCAGGCCGTGATCGGCCTTCATGACCTTTTCGGCGATCCAGCCGGCGAGACCGCCGATAAGGATCGTCATAATCCAACCAAAACCTTCCATCCCCGTCTCCTCTAGATTGCTTTCAGCCCTGTCGGGCACGAGTTCATACGTGGATAACGCGGTCATACGCGTCAAGAACGCTCTCGTGCATCATTTCCGAGAGGGTCGGATGCGGGAACACCGTGTGCATCAACTCTTCTTCCGTCGTTTCGAGGTTCATCGCGACAACGAATCCCTGGATCAGTTCCGTCACTTCGGCACCGATCATATGAGCACCCAGAAGCTCCCCTGTCTCTGCGTCAAAAATCGTTTTGACGAGCCCGTCCGGCTCCCCGAGCGCGATGGCCTTGCCGTTCCCGATGAAGGGGAAACGCCCGACGCGAACCTTGCGTCCGGCTTCCTTGGCTTTGGCTTCGGTCAGTCCGACGGAGGCGATCTGCGGATGACAATAGGTGCAGCCCGGGATCTTGAGCTTGTCCATCGGGTGCGGCTCCATGCCCTTGATCGCCTCGATACAGATGACCCCTTCGTGCTCGGCCTTGTGCGCGAGCATCGGCGGACCCGCGACATCGCCGATCGCATAGACCCCCTCGACGCTCGTCCGGCCATAGGGATCGGCCGCAATCAGCCCCCTCTCCGTCTTCACGCCGAGCTCTTCCAGGCCGAGACCGTCGATATTGCCGACCACGCCGACCGCCGAGATGACCCGCGCGAAGGTCTTCTTTTCGCTCTTGCCGTCTTTCGTCTCGATCGTTGCCGTAACGTCGTCGGAGCCTTTCTCAAGCTTCGAGACCTTCGCTTCGGTCAGGATCTTGATGCCCTGCTTTTCAAGGCGCTTCCGCGCGAGCGATGAGATTTCCGCATCCTCGACGGGGAGGATCTGCGGCAGCACCTCGACCACCGTCACGTCGCAGCCGAGCGTCTGGTAGAAGGAAGCGAATTCGATCCCGATCGCGCCGGAACCGACGACGAGAAGCGATTTCGGCAAGCTCTTCGGTGCCATCGCCTCGAAATACGTCCAGACGAGCTTCTGGTCGGGCTCGAGGCCAGGAAGAACCCGCGGGCGTGCGCCCGTCGCCACGATGATGTGCCTGGCGGAGTACTGACCGGGCTCGAGCGCCCCCTTCGGCGCGGGCTCGTCGCTCGGCGACACTTCGATCTTGCCCTTGCCCGCAAGCTTCGCCCTGCCCCAGATGACGTCGATCTTGTTCTTCTTCATGAGGAAGCCGACGCCCTGGTTGAGCTGGCCGGCGACATTGCGCGAACGCTTGACGACGGCGCCCATGTCGAAGCCGACTTTTTCCGCCGTCAATCCGTAATCGCCGGCCTTCTGCATGTAATGGAAGATCTCGGCGGAACGCAGCAAGGCCTTCGTCGGGATGCAGCCCCAATTGAGGCAAATTCCCCCGAGGTGGCGCGCTTCGACGATGGCGGTCTTGAAGCCAAGCTGCGCGGAACGGATAGCCGTCACGTAGCCGCCGGGTCCTGCGCCAATGACGACTACGTCATAAGATTTATCCGCCATTTCGCCTCGCCTGATCCTCTTTTCATGGTCCTGCCGGATTGCTCCGGAGGCTGCAAGGTAATGGCCGCAGCGTTTCGATCAAGAAGGAAGGGGGCGGAAGCTGCCATGCACCGCCCTCTCCTTTTCTCAAGCTCGTCCTGCACCGGGGACGAGATCAGGTCGACGGCAGCGCGTAGGCGATGATTGAGTCACCCGTTTTCGTGCCGAGGGATCCGTGACCGCCGGCCACGACCAGGAGATATTGTTTCCCGTCAACGGCATAGGTCATCGGGGTCGCCTGGCCGCCGGCGGGCAGCCGATCTCGCCAGAGTTGCTCGCCGGTCGTCGCATCAAAGGCGCGAACATAATAGTCGAGCGAGCCGCTCATGAAGGCGAGATTGCCGGCCGTCAGGATCGGTCCGCCGAGGTCCGGCACACCCATCTTGAACGGCAGCGGGATGGGCGAGCGATCGCGCACCGTCCCGTTTCGGTGCATGTAGGCCACCTTGCCCGTGGTGAGGTCTGCGCCCGCTACGTAGCCCCAGGGCGGAGCCTGACAAGGAAGCCCGATCGGTGAGGTGAAGGGCTTCAGGCTCACCGCGAACGGGGCCCCGTAATTCTCGTTGAGGCCGGGTTTGCCCTCCGAAACGTAGTTCTTCTCCGGATTTTCCCGAGGGATGAGCTTGGAGACGAAAGCGAGATAGGACGGCGTGCCGAAGACGATCTGGCGGACCGGGTCGACGGCGACGCCGCCCCAGTTGAAGACGCCGAAATTGCCCGGATGGACGAGACTGCCTTCCGTCGAGGGCGGTGTGAAGCGGCCTTCCCAGCGGTACTGGTGGAATTCGACACGGCAAACGAGCTGGTCGAACATGGTCGCGCCCCACATGTCGTGCTCGGTGAGCCGCGGCGGCTTCAGCGAAAGTGCCGATGTGGGCTGCGTCTTGGCTGCGTGATCTCCCTTGGCCGCACCTTGCGGCGCGGGCTCTTCGGTGACGGGGAGAATGGGATCGCCCGTCCGCCTGTCGAGCACATAGATGTCACCCTGTTTCGTCGCCTGAACGACGGCTGGAACCGTGTTCCCATCGATCTGAAGGTCGATCAGGCTCGGTTGTGAGGGCACATCCATGTCCCACAGATCGTGGTGCACGGTTTGAAACACCCAGCGAAGTTCGCCGGTGACCAGATCGAGCGCCACGATCGAAGAAGAGAAACGCTCGGTTTCCGGTGTGCGGTTGCCGCCCCATTGGTCGGGCGGAGCGTTGCCGAGCGGCACGTAGAGGAGACCGAGTTCCGGATCGGCACTCATGGTCGTCCAGGAATTGGGCGAGTTGGCCGTATAGGTCTCGCCGTCAGCAATCGGCGTCGTTTCATCGGGCCGGCCGGAATCCCAGTTCCAAAGGAGATCGCCCGTGTCGATGTCGTAGGCACGGATGACGCCCGAAGGTTCTGTCGTCGAGACGTTGTCGTTGACCGAGCCGCCCACGACCACGAGACCGCGCGCAATCACCGGCGCGGAAGTCGAATAATAGAAGCCCTCCTGGAGGTTCGGCATGTTCGCCCAAAGATTGACATGGCCGTTCTCGCCAAAACTGCGACACACCTCGCCCGTTTCCGCATTGAGAGCGATCAGGCGGGCATCGGATGTCGGCAGATAGATCCGCGTCGGGCACTCAGTTGCAGTGGCGCTGTCAGATCCTTCGAGCGATTGGTAATAGGATACGCCGCGGCAGGTCTGATGCTGCCGGCTCGCTTCGGTCCCGACTTCGGGATCGAAGCGCCATTTTTCCTCGCCAGTCGAGGCGTCGAGAGCGATCGCCAGATTGTGCGGCGTGCAGAGGTAGAGCGTGTTGCCGATCTTGAGCGGCGTGACCTCGTAGGTGGTTTCCTTCGGGTCGCCCTGCCGCCTCGTGTCGCCGGTATGATACTGCCAGGCGACCTTGAGATGGTCGACATTGCCGGCATGAATCTGGTCGAGTGGGGAATATTTCTGGCCGAACTCGGTACGCCCATAGGCCGGCCAATCCGCCGCCGGCACCTCAGCCGCCTCGCCCGAGGGCCCGGTCTCCGCGTCGGCCATTCGCGCCGCCGGAAGCTGTCCCGGAAGATCGCCGGAAGGCGTTGCGAGTGCATAGATCGCGACGCCCACGGCGAGAACCAGCGAGACGCCGAGCGGGATCCCTGCCCCGCGCCAGGCCGCAGGCCGCGGATCAAAAAAATCGCGCTTCAATGAGCGCGTTACGAAAGGCAGAAGCAGCCAGATACCGATGAGGACGACGATGTCGCCACGCGGAGCCAGTTGCCACCAATCGAAGCCCGCCTCCCAGATCGCCCAAACGAGCGTGCCGAGGACGACAGCAGCGTAGACGTAAAGCGCGGCCGCGCGATGCATGAACAAAAGGATGCCGGTGGCCAGAAAGCCGGCAGCGGCAAGAATGTAATACCAGGAGCCACCGAGGGCTGCGAGCCAGATGCCCCCGACGGCAAGGGCAGCGCCCAGCAATGCGATGGCGATGCCAGTGATTGTGGCGACCAAATTCTCTCCTCCGGGATGGTTGATGTCTTACCAACACGGAAGGAGGCTCTCGGTTTCCCGCCAACGCCAGAATCCTTTGCCGGCGGAGATTGCGGGTCGGACGTTACGCCGGGACGAGGCCTTTTCAGTTCACTTCTTTGGGCTTGGGCTTGGGCTTGCGTCTTCAGCTGGCGATTCAACGGGCAGTCCGGCCTGATTCCACGCCCCGAAGCCACCCTCGATATGTGCGACGGGCGTCAAGCCCATCTCGGCGGCGCGGCCAGCCGCCAGCGCCGAGCGCCAGCCTGCCGCGCAGAAGAAAATGAATGGGCGGTCCTCGGCGAAGACCGGCTTGTGGTAGGGGCTCGCCGGATCGATCCAGAATTCGAGCATCCCTCGCGGGCAATGGATGGCGCCTGGGATCCTTCCCTCGCGCTGCAGCTCTCGGATATCGCGCAGATCCACGAGGACCGCGTCGGTCTGGTCCTGCCGCCGGAACGCCTCATCGGCGCCCACGGTTTCGATTGTCGCCTCGGCCTCGTCGATGAGCTGACGGTAGCCTTTGACGATTTGCTGCGGCATGGGTTTCTCCTGTTTCTCCGCCTCTTTAGCTAGGCAGTCTTCAGGAAGAAATGCAAACGCTTCGGCGTGGGAGAGCCGTCGCGGTTAAGGGCAATAAAAAACGCGGGACCTTTCGGCCCCGCGTACTGCGCGATTTCCTAGGATGAATGCGGTCAGCTGACCGCCACCGTAGTCGCTCCGCCACTGACCACCAGCGAGATCACCAGCAGCAGTCCTGCACAGACCACAAAGGTAATCGCCGCCGCCCGCCAGCAGGACGGCTCGTTCAAATCGGGCATCAAATTCCCCTTTGTCCCCTGGTGAGGAGGGAGTCCTTGGACCCTCCCGACACCGAAAACCGTTACAATTTGCCAAAGCTGACTTCAAGCTGAAGATGGCTCAAATTTGCCACCTTTTCGCCTCAATCGCATTCGGCATCCACCTTGCCCGCCGTCGCCAAATATTAACGCATCCTCGGCTTACGCGAGGCCTGCGCCGATGAAAAAGCATTCGCGGCTAGAAAAGTTGGGCGGTCCACTTCATCCTTCGTTCCCGCCGGTCAGCCCCTGCGCAGGCTACGCTGCAGGGGCGTTCGAGGGTGACCGAGAGGCTGATGGCCTTGGGCCGATCAGCGGCGGGAATGTGGCGATGAGCGCGAGAGAAAGCAAGTCTTAATAGAGGTTAACGGCTGCGTCATCCACATAGCAGCCATACATAAGACGCTGGGCTTCTTTCTCCCCATAAGCCCCTGAAAGTTAACATGTTTAGAGTGGTGCCTTGGGGTCGGCATGTGGCCGTGCGCCACCCCTCGCCCGGCTCGATCGCGCTTTGTCTGTCGGCGAGGCCTCTGCGCTCGGGGGCCGCGAAACCCGCACTTCGACGGGCTCGCTCAAGACGACTTGCCGATGCGGGAATGGGATGGAGACACCCGCCTCCTTGAAGGCGTCCCAGCAGGCGAGAAGCACCTTGCCGCGCACATTGGTGAGACCGTTCTGGGGATCGCGGATCCAGAAGCGAAGAATGAAATCGATCGAGGATTCGCCGAAGCCCGTCATCCAGCAGACCGGCGGAGGTGCCTGATGAACCCGCTCGACGGATTTCGCCGCGTCGATCGCAAGCCGGCTCACCTGGTGCGGATCGGACGAGTATGCGACGCCGAAATGTACGTCGAGGCGAATCAAGGTGTCGGTGAAGGACCAGTTCACCACCTGCTGGGTGATGAAATCCTCGTTCGGAATCAGGAATTCCTTGCCGTCACGGGTGACGACGGACACGAAACGGGCACGCAGCTCGCGGATCCAGCCAAACGTCTCGCCGAGCGAAATCGTGTCTCCCGGTTTGATCGACTTGTCGAGAAGGATGATCATGCCGCTGATAAAGTTCGACACGACCTTCTGGAGGCCGAAGCCGATGCCGACGCCGACCGCGCCGGAGAAGACGGTGAGCGCGGTGAGGTCCACACCGACGGCCGAGAGAGCGGTTGCCGCCGCCGCGACGATGAGCGCGAATTTGACGACTTTTCCGAGAAGCACGCGGATCGTGGGCGTCAGATCGCTGGCGCGCTCGAGCCGCTGCTCTACGAAATTGCCGAAGGTCACGGCGAGCCATAAGAGCCCGCTCAAAAGGAAGATCGCCTGGAGCAGAAAGAGCAGTGACAGGCGGAAGGAGCCGATCTGGAGCGCAGCGGCATCGAGCAATGTGGTCGCCTCATCGAGGAGGCCGGTGATGCGCAGCGCCACGAAGGCCCAGGCCAGAACGGCGACCATACGGCCGAGCGCTCGATTGCGAATGAGCTTCGAGACGACCGAGATCAGCACCCAGGCCGCCACGAGCGAGGCCGCAATCGTCAAGAGGTAGGTGCGGCTCGGCCAGGTCACCGTGCGCATGACCGTCAGGACGGCCAGCAAGATGAGGGAAAGAACAATCCAGTTGGTGCGCCGCAGGAGGAGTGCGAGGAATCTGAGAAGACGGGGCTGTCCTCGGATCGCCCTCACCCGCGGTTCGAGGCGTGCTTCAGCAAAGCGCCCGACAACGACACTCAAAAGGATTGCGGCGACGATGATGGCGACCTGGATCAACATCCAAGGGCGCATGAGCATTTCGACGAAAGCCAGCAGGCCCGTCTCCGCATCGCCGAGCAAGGCGGCGACATTTCCGTCGATGAGTTCGTCCAAGGGCAAGACCTTCCGCCTTCAATGACGTTCTTAACGCAGCTAGGCTCTCAGACGATCCTTTCGGATGGGTGCAACGTCGATCGCTACGGGCCGGGAAAGAGCGTGTCGATGCGTCCCGTCCAGTAATAGGCAAGCAGCCCGACCCATTCGCGGAACGCAACATCGGTGCGCCGAAGTCCGTCGCTCACGGTGGCGAAGGGGCGCATCCAGTCATCGGGCGCAGCCCGGAAGTCCACCGGATAGGCCGTGACCGGGAAGCCTGCGGCGCGAAACACGCCGACAGCTCGCGGCATATGAAAGGCCGATGTCACCAGCCACCAGGTTTCATCCGCTCGCGGTTTGGCAATTTCCTTCGAGAAGCGAGCGTTTTCTGCCGTATTGCGGGAGTTGGATTCGATCGTCACGCGCTCCGGCGAGAGCCCGAAACGCTCAATGGCTTCTCCAACGAGTTCGCCCTCCGTCTTCCTGCCCCCGCCGGTCAATGCACTGCTGCCTCCTGTGAACACGATGCGGGCCTGCGGATAAGTCCGCGCAAGGCGCAGGAGAGCGAGAATGCGGTCTCCCGCTTCGGTCAGCTCGAGCCCGGCGTCGCGCTCCCCACTCACCCGATCAGAGAGAGCGCCGCCTAAGACGATGATGCCATCCGGGGCAGTTTCGTCCGACGCGGGCTGCTCGAAGCGGTTCTCCAGCGGCAGGATCAACCAGTTGGCCACCGGACCAAGTCCACAGGCCAGGATGCCGACGAGCCCGGCCGCCGCCACGACAGCGCCGACGCGAAACGACCACAGCATCTGAACCACGACGCCGAAGATCGTCAGAATGACGAGCGCATTCGAGGGAGCGAGAAAGAAGCCCGCAACCTTTGAGATTATGAAAAACATCGGCTCCTGCCCGATCGACGAATCATCTCCGGACTGGCCGAAGATGATGGCTCATATCACGGGAAGGCGCAGACGAAGGGTGCCGTCAAGCAAAGCCTCAGGCCGCCTCGTCCCAGTCAGGTGCCCAATCCGGATCGATGGTGCGGCCATCCGGACGCGCCAGCGCCGAGATCCGCCCCATTTCATCGGGTGTCAGAGCAAAATCAAATATATCGTTGTTTTCGTTTACTCTTTCTGCCTTAGAGGAGCGCGGGATCGCAACCACCCCCTCCTGCTGGATATGCCAACGCAGAATGACCTGGGCGGGTGTCCGCTCTTTCTCTTCGGCGATCTCCCGCACGACCTCTTCATCCAAGACCGCGCCGCGGGCGATCGGCGCGTAAGCTGTCAGCGCGAGGCCGTGTTTGCGGCAGGCCGCATGAACGATGCTCTGATCGAGATAGGGGTGATACTCGACCTGGTTTGCGACGATCGGCTCATCGGCGTGGCGCATCGCGGCTTCGATGAGGGTGGCCGGAAAATTCGAAACGCCGATGTGTTTGGTCAGCCCCTGCTTCTTCGCCTTGCACAGGCTTTGGATCTGTTCGTCGAACGGGATCGACGGGCTCGGCCAATGGATCAGCACGAGGTCGGCCTGGTCGATTTGGAGACGCTTCAGGCTTCCCTCGACAGATTTCTGGAAATCCCCGTCGCGAAGATTCTCGTGCCATACCTTGGTGGTCACGAAGATGTCGTCGCGCGGCGTGACATGGTTTGCGAGGGCGTCGCCGACCGCTTCCTCGTTGTCGTAGGCTTCAGCGGTGTCGATGTGTCGATATCCGGCGTCGAGCGCGACCTCCACCATGTGGCGGCAGACATCGTCCCGCAATCGCCAGGTCCCAAAACCGAGCGCCGGAATCTCGGCGCCATTCGCCGTGACGGTGAGTGTCATAGTGTGCTCCTTTGTCTCTCGAAGCCCAACCTGGCGCGTCTCGGCCGGGCTTCAAGCCAGCAAGGGAGCTCGGCGATCAGCTCTGCCGCGCGGCGCGACGGCTCCTCAATTCGCGCTCGATCTTCTCGCCTTCCGCGCCCCTCTCCTCCACGCGCTGAAGCAGCGCCTGAATGATGGAGCGCTCCTCGTCCTGGAGATCGTTCATAAGGGCACTCTCGGCGACGAGCCGCGCATGGCGCTTATAGACCTCACGCAGACTGGGTTGGATGGAGGCTGCGGCGAGGTCTCCCAGAGTGCGCAGAAGCGCTTCGTTCATCACGAAGACCTCCTTTCCCGCCTGACGCAGCGGATTGATGACCGAACCCACGAGCTCCTCAAAATGCATCGGCTGGGGCACCAGCATCACGTCGCGCTTCTCGTTCCAACGAATTGCCGGGGTCAGGTCGCGTCCGTCGAGCAAGGCGAGTGACGCCGCGAGATGGTTGGCGCAGGCGACCGCCGTGAAGACGTCGTTGACGCCGGGCGACAACGCCCGCAGTGCGATCTCGACCAGTAGCCTGAATCGTGCGGGCAGATCCTGAAAGTAGGTGCGCGACGAACCGAGGATGACCGCGTCACGCACGAGGCCGGCAAAGCCGTCCGGCATTTCCTCGCAATCGATGCGCGCCAGAGGCTTGCGTTTAATGACGAAGTCGCCCGGCTGCACCAGCATTTCGATCATGCGGATATTGTCGTCGGCAGCGTCGACGATGGCCTCGTAGCTGATGGAGGACACATACCCCTCGGCGTCGGCAAAAATGATGGCGCCGTTGGCCGGCTTCGCTGCCGGCAGGGCGAGACCCTCGGTCGATGTCGCGTCCTTCAGGTGGGACTGGAGAGCGTCCTGCAGATTGCCGGCGACGCGCGCCACAATGTGATCGACGCTGACCTGATCGGTGATGTGATTGACGAAGACGACGAGAAACGACAACGCCACGATGACGAGCAGAATGGCGAGGCCGATCGAGATGGTGCGGGTCTCGATGAAGGTGCCCACGTAGTAGAGGATCGTCAGACTGTACGTGAAAACCGCGAGCTGCATTCCCAGCGTCAGGCGTGTCAGCCGATCCTGCCGCAAGTCCTGAACGAGGCGTGGCCCAAGCGACGTCGCCGCCAGGTTCCGGATCAGGAGAGACAGGGAATAGACGATCGAGGTCGCCGAGATCGTCGCCGCGGCGATGGTGCTCAAAATCGCGCGGGCCGTATCCGGCTGGATCTCGCGGAAAAAGTGATTCCCGAGCAGTTTCTGCAGCGCGCGCCACTGATCGAGCCCGAGCGAAATCAGAGCCGCAACCCATCCCGCAGCACCGATCACAAGCGGGATGAACCAAAAGCTCGTCAGGATATTCTGCAGGCGGAAGCGCCATCGCTCCAGACGGAGGAGGCCGCGAATATCTAGAAACAAGGCCGGCCTACACTTTCCATCCCGTCAATGAGCGCTTCTCTCGGTTCAGCTTAAGGGCAGAACGAGCGCCTTCCGTGCGGCGGGACGTTCCATGATCCGCGCGCAATAGGCCTCAACATTCGGCGCCGGCGCGCGCTTGAGCGGCAGGTTAAGCCAGCGCAAGACGATCGCACCTATGGCGATGTCGCCCATGGTGAACGTTTCCCCGCAGACGAACGGCCGGTCGCCCAGCCATTTCTCGAGAATCGCAGCGCAGGCTTCACCCTTCTTCTGGCTGGCCGAGACCGCCGAATGATCACGTGCATCCTCGGGCTGACGAATGAGATTGTAGAATGCGGGGCCGATCGCCGGACCGAACGTCGTCGTCTGCCAGTCCATCCAACGGTCCGCATCGGCGCGAACTCTGAGGTCGTTCGGCCACAAGGCGCCTGCGCTGTGCTGCGCGCAAAGATAGCGAACGATCGCATTCGATTCCCACAGGACGAAATCATCATCGACCAGCACCGGCACGAGGCCGTTGGGATTCATTTTGCGGAATTCGGGGGTGTCGACATGTCCATGCTGACGTCCCGCCAAAACGAGATCGTAGCTGAGACCGATCTCGTCCAGGCAGAAAACCACTTTCTGGACATTGATCGAATTGGGGCGGCCGTAGATTTTGAGCATGCTGGAAGATGCGTCGCCGCGCAGTGGTCCGTCAATCACGGCGTGCTGCGATCTTCGAAATGTCTCGAGGATTGAAGAGGCTCGTACTCTTCTGTGCGGCGTCCGGGCGCCCTGTGGGTTGCCTCACCAAGGGATGCGCCGATTTTTCGCGTGCCTTGAGCGCCGGGAAAGAACGCAAGTCTAATTGTCGGAGAGACTGTGTTGAGGCACCACCAGATCTGATTGGCGACCACAACAGCTTCGACGGGAGGCACCGTGGAAAACGACTCAAATCCGCAGACCGCGCCAAGCTCGGTCCCCTGGCCACCCATCATCGTGGCCGGCTCAGTGTTTCTCGGGCTCCTTCTCGCCTATATCGCACCCCTGCCCTGGCCCGATTCAGACGGCACCCTGCGTGGTCTCGGAGGCTTGATCGTTCTTGCCGCTCTCGCGATCGACCTGTGGGGCTATCGAACCTTCAAGCCCCACAGAACGACCCTGCGACCCGATCGGGCGGCCTCCGCCCTCGTGACCGAGGGCCCGTTTCGATATTCCCGCAATCCGTTTTACGTCGGCAACGTCATGCTCGTTGTCGGGCTCGGACTCGCCTTCGCCAATTGGTGGCTGGTTTTGCTCGCGCCGGTCGCGTTGGTGCTGATGGATCGCCTCGCTGCACAGCCTGAAGAGAAGCACCTCGAAGACGCTTTCGGCGCAGAATATCTCGCCTACAAGGCGCGCGTCGGCCGGTGGCTGTAAGCGCTACGGCGAGCCCGACTGGCCGCCAGCTTCAGAAGTTCGGCCAAAGTCCGCGAGTGGCGAGCTCAACGACGTTGCCGTCGGGATCGCGAAAATAGAGGCTGCGCCCGCCGCGCGGCCAGTTGACTTCGCTGAGGATAGCGATGTCCTTCGCCTGCAGATGGCGTTTCCACTTACCGTAGCTGTCGGTGGCGATGCGGAAGGCGAAATGCGCCGGGCCTTCAGAATGATGGCCCGGAATCACTCCGCCCGCCGTCTTTGTGTCTTCCAGCGTATCGCCACGATGAAATACGAGGAGAACCTCGGATGGTCCCACCGCGTAGGTCATCATCCGCGACGTGCCGGTCATACGCTCCAAACCGAGCGTTTCTCCGTAGAAGGCATGGGCTGCCGCCAAATCCGCGACATAGACGGCGGTTTCTAGAATGCCCTCGATCTTTGGGGCCGCAGCTTTCTCAACGTTCGTATCTGACATAGGCGGTCAATGTTCCAACTTGGTCATAAAGGGCACGTGCGCGTCGGTTCGAAGCCTCTGTCTGCCAGTAAACCTTGTCGGCATTCTGCGCTTCCGCTTCGGCGAAGACGGCGTCCATCAAAGCCCGTCCGGCACCGAGCCCGCGCGCGTCCGATGCCACGAAGAGGTCTTCGAGATAGAGCCGATCGGCGATCGCCCACGTTGCCGGATGAAAGAGACAATGGGCAAAACCGACAAGCCGGTCGGCATCGTAGGCGCCAAGCGCGAACATCGCGCCCTTTTCCAGAACCAGCCGACGCCACGTCACATCGCACACTTCCGGCGCGAGATCGACACCATAGAAGGCGAGATAGGCCTGCCACAGAGGCTCCCAGGCGGAACGGTCAGAGGCTTTCAATCTGCGGATATTGATCGTCATCGAATCAAAGCCCTGTCTGACTTCTCAACCAGCGTCTCCAGGTCTTTTCGTCCCCGTTGAACGCGTTGCGGTCAACAGCGCCCTTGATTCCATCGACGCGACCGGTGGCCGTAAACTGCCAGAACAGGAACGGCCGGTTCTTGAAGCGCTCCTTCGCCTCGGCCGCGACGCTGCGCAGCCAGAACGGGTAATCCTTATAGCGTCCTTCCAGAATGTCCTTATGGAAGTTGATGTCGGTGTAGATGATCGGCTTCTTGCCGGTGTGCTCTTCCATCGCCTTCAGGATCACATCGATCTTGGCGAGCGCCTCTTCCTTGGAGATTTTGTGAGGGCAGCTCTGCGATTGATGATTCCATTCCAGGTCGAGAACCGGGGGAAGCTGGGTCTTATCCTGCGGCACGGCGAGCTGATACCACAACGCCTGTTCGGCAGCCGTTCGGCACCAATACATGAAATGGTAGGCGCCGCGCGGGACGCCCGCACGGGCTGCGGCTTCCCAATTGTCGTAGAAATTCTCGTCGACATGGTCACCGCCCTCCGACACCTTGATGTAGGCGAAGCGAATGCCGTCGGCGCGGACCCGGTTCCAGTCGATATCTCCCTGATATTTGGAGATGTCGATGCCCTGGACGGGCATGGCATGGGCGCGTGCCACGCCCGGATGCGGGTCTGAATCGGGCAGATATTTGATTGCAGCTCCGCCGCAGCCGGTGAGCAAGAGGCCTGCGAGAAAAACAGGCGCCAGCCTGCGGTACGAAACGGGAAATGCGCGCGTCATGTAAGCCGTCCCCAAGGATCGGCCCTTCATGGACGGTTAGCCTTTATCGGTCGTTAATGACGCACCCTGGGAGCCCGGCCGCTGAGAAATCTTTTTTCTGCGTGACATCGGCGCCGTCACGAAATGGCGAACCACCAGGCGGCAAGGCCCAAGAATGCGAAGAAGCCCACCACATCGGTGACGGTCGTAACGAAGACGGAAGAGGCAATCGCGGGGTCGGCACCGGCTTTTTCCAAAGCGAGCGGAATGAGAATGCCGGCGAGCCCAGCGGCCACCATGTTGATGATCATGGCAACGGCGATAATCCCGCCCAGCTGGGTGCTGGAGAACCATAAGCCCGCCACGACGCCTATGATGATCGCGAAGAGCACACCATTGGCGAGACCTACGAGGGCTTCCCTTGAGATGAAGCGTATCGGATTGATGGTTTCGATGTCACGTGTCGCCAGAGCCCGGACGGCCACCGTCATGGTCTGAGTGCCGGCATTTCCGCCCATCGAGGCAACGATCGGCATGAGCACGGCAAGGGCCACCATCTGCGAGATGGTGCCATCGAACAGGCCGATGACCGCCGATGCGAGCAGCGCCGTGCCGAGGTTGAGCAGCAGCCAAATGAAGCGAGAGCGAACCGCGCTCACGAAGGTGTCCGTCAGCTCTTCGTCGCCGACACCAGCGAGGCGCTTGATATCTTCGTCGGCCTCTTCCTCGATGACGTCGACGATATCGTCAATGGTGATCACACCAACGAGCCGATCGCTTTCGTCGACGACACCGACGGAGAGAAGGTTGTAGCGCTCGAACAGACGAGCGACCTCTTCCTGGTCGTCGGTCGCGGAGACCGAATGGGTGACTTCGCCCATGATCTCTTCGATGCGCACCGGCCGCTTCGTGCGCAGCAGACGATCGAGCGACACCGTGCCGAGGAAACAGAACCGCGGATCGACGACGAAGACTTCGGTGAAATCGTCGGGCAGCCGATCATCTTCCCGAAGAAAATCGATCGTCTGCCCCACGGTCCAGAAGGGCGGAACCGCGATGAACCGCGTCGTCATTCGACGACCGGCCGATTCCTCCGGATAGTCGAAGCTGCGCTCCAGCTTGATTCGCTCGGCAAGCGGCAGCGCGGCCAGGATCTCCTCACGATCCTCGTCCGCGAGATCCTCGAGGATGCCGATCGCATCGTCCGAATCGAGTTCGCGGACGGCCTCGGCGATGGCCGTATTGGGGATCGTTTCGAGAATCTCGTCGCGGACGGTTTCGTCGACCTCGGTCAGCGCCGTCCAGTCGAAATCGCCGCCCATGAGGGCGATCAGCGCCTCGCGTTCTTCGCGGCTGATCGCCTGCAGAACATCGCCGAGATCTGATTCGTGGAGATCGCCGATCAGAACGCGCAGTCGCTCGGCGTCGCTCGTCTCGATCGCCTCCGAGACCGCCGCCAGGTAGGCACCGTTGAGCGAGCCTTCCTCGTCGCGAACTTGCGGAAGCGCCGTCTCTTCGTCTTCGCGTGGGAGCGTATCTGTCTGCATCGCACGTCTTTAGGGCTGCGGCTCGACCGGGTCCAGCGGAGCCGGCCAGAAACGCCGGTGTTGCAGACAATAAAAAAGGTGGCCGAAGCCACCTTTTTAAATTGGTGCGGTCGAGAGGACTCGAACCTCCACGGGTTGCCCCACAGCGACCTCAACGCTGCGCGTCTACCAGTTCCGCCACGACCGCGAAATCCTGCGCCGGTCAAGCCAGCGCGCGGTCATGTAGCAAATGGTCGGAGCCGAAACAAGGCCAGTCTCGCCACAAGATGCGCTTTCCCAAAATGACGCGGTCGGACGGGGCTCGGTACGGGTCACGCGCGCGGGGCGGCCGCTGTCGCCTTTGCCAGGTCTGGCCTTTGCCACCCCTCGCCTTTGCTGGCGCCGAGGGTTATGTGATCCGCCATGACCTCATTGCCTGAAGCCCCTGCACGGGGCGTCCAATCTCTTGCCGGAGGTGAGAGACAAACCGAACGTCTATGGCCCGATCATCCAGGTGCGCCGGTCGAGCTGCGGGTTTCCAACGGACCGATTCCGTACGAAGCCGCGCTGACCTTCATGGAAGAGCGCGCTGCCGCGATTCGTGCCGGCGAGGCTCCAGAATGCCTGTGGCTTCTCGAACACCCCCCGCTTTACACCGCCGGAACGAGCGCTCGTGCTCAGGACCTGCTGACGCCCGAGCGTTTTCCGGTCTTCAAGACCGGCAGAGGCGGGCAATACACGTATCATGGGCCGGGCCAGCGGGTCGCCTATCTGATGCTCGACCTGGAAAAGCGGCAAAGGGATATCCGCGTCTATGTGCGCTGCCTGGAGGCATGGCTGATCTCGGCTCTGGCGCGTTTCGGCGTGACCGGAGAGCGCCGCGACGGGCGGGTCGGAATCTGGGTGCAGAGGCCGGACAAGCCCCCTCTCTTTGACGGTTCACCGACCGAAGACAAAATTGCGGCTCTGGGCGTGCGGGTCCGCCGCTGGGTCACCTTTCACGGCATATCGCTCAATGTGGCGCCCAATCTTGAGCATTTCTCCGGGATTGTCCCCTGCGGAATCACGGCCTACGGCGTCACCAGCCTCAAAGATCTCGGCATCTCCGCGAATATGGCGGATGCGGATCGGGCTCTCATCGCTGCCTTCGAAGACGTCTTCGGCCCCCTCGCCCGCGAACCGTGAGAGCGCGCCCGAGCACGAGCTACGGCGCGGCCATCACCGTCCAGGTCTTGGCCGTCTTGCGAATGTAGAGGTAGGTGCGGCTTTGTTCCGGCTCGGTGCCGGCAGGGGCGAGCTGCACCGTCACGGAGACCCGGGTCAGGTTGTCGGGCAAGCGCGGCTCCTTCAGCGTCTCCAGAAACGCCTGCTGAACCGCCTGACGAGCCTCGAAAAAGCTCAGAGACCGGCTTTCGGGTGTCAGGAGCACTTTCACATGCCCCTCGCGAGGATCGTCCTCAGGCATGAAATGCAGACGCACATTGGCCACTCTGTCGCTGGAATGGTCCGCAGCAAGCATCGTATTCCGGCCGTCCAAAGGTCTGCCGGACGCCACGCCGGATGCCGCGGCCGCACCGATTGCGAGCCCGCAGAAAAGCGCCCAACGCAGCCTTGAGCCTTTCGAAGACGGCATCATCCCAACCCGTTCGCCTTGCAGGCGCAAGCCTACCTTAACGAAGAGTTGAAACGTTAATTCAAACTTAAATCAATGTTAACGGCCGAGATGCTCCACGCGGAAGGGCCCGCTTTGGGGCTCCCCTCCGCCAACCACCTCGACGGACTCGACCGAGGCCAGAGCCGGTCCCGAGCGCAACGCAGCGAGCATCTTGTCCACATTGTCGACCGGGCCGGTGAAGACAGCCTCCACCGCCCCGTCGCTCCGGTTTGCCACCCAGCCCGAAAGGTCGAGGTCACGCGCCTTGCCTTTGGTCCACGCCCGGTAAGATACGCCCTGGACACGTCCTTTTATGACCACTCGAACGGTCTTATCTGCCACGATCACCGTGCCTTTGACGTCATTGCGCTGCGTCGGCCAAGAGGGAACCCTGGCGCAGGTGCTCTTCGGTCTCCTGGATCCAGTCCCGCACAATCGGGACGGCATCCCTTTGGCGGGACAGAATAAGCTGGAAGACCATGTTGGAGCCGTGCACGAAGCCGAGCTCCACCGCTGCCAGATAGAATTCCCACATCCGGACGAAGCGCTCGTCCATCAATTCGATCGCCTTGTCGCGGTTGGCCTGGAAGCGATTGTACCATTCTCTGATCGTATAGGCGTAGTGGAGGCGGAGCACCTCCGCATCGCAGACCCATAGGCGGTTGCGCTGCGTCGCCGCAAAAACCTCCGATATGGCCGGCACATAGCCGCCGGGGAAAATGTACTTGTTGAGGAATGGCCCTGTGATTCCCGGCGGTGACATGCGGCCGATCGAGTGCAGCACCATGAAGCCGTCGGGCTTCAACAGGCTGAAAACCTTTCGGAAGAAGGCATCGTAGAAACGATAGCCGACATGCTCGAACATTCCGACCGAGACGATGCGGTCATATTCGCCTTCGATTTCACGGTAGTCCTTCTCGACGAATTCGACCCGGTCGGACAGGCCTTTTTCTTCGACCCATCGGCGGGCCGCCGCCAGCTGTTCCGTTGCCGGATTGACACCGACGACCTCGACATCAAACGTCTCGGCCAGAAAGATCGCAAGACCTCCCCATCCGGAGCCGATCTCCAGGACCTTCATTCCGGGCTGGAGCCGAAGTTTCGCGCCGATATGGCGCAGCTTTGCGAGCTGGGCCTCCTCCAGCGTCTCGTGATCCGGGTCACGCCAATAGGCGCAGGAATACTGCATCCGATCGTCGAGAAAGAGGCGGTAGACATCCTCTTTGACGTTGTAATGATGCTTGGCGTTCTGCTTCGACCTGCCTGGCATGTTGTTCTGATGCCAGCGTCTCAGAGCGCGATAGCCGGTGTTGACGACGGTCTGCGCCGGATGGGCGGAGAGGTAATCCTGATTGATCGAAAAGAGCCTCAAGAAGTCATGGACCGTGGCGCCGTTTTCGAATGTCAGTGTCCCGTCCATATAGGCTTCCGGAGCGACGAGCTCCGGATTCATCGCCATCTGCCAATGAAGCTTCGGATCATGCAGGTGCATGGTCACAACCGGGCCGGGCTTCTTGCCGCCAAAAAGATGCTCGCGACCTTCGGCGTCGATCAGAGTGAGCCGACCATTGCGCACGAATTGTCGAAGGATGCTTTTCAGGAGCCACATCGGGAAAAATCTCCCTTTTTGTCACACCCAATTTTATCGCGCGCAATCTGACGAGTGAAACCCCCTCCCGGTTGTGATCATTCAGGCGGCTTACTCGAACTCGATGAGCACCTGATCGAAGGCCACGACGTCGCCCGGGGCCGCGCAGATCTTCTTGATGACGACATCGCGCTCGGCCCGGAGCACGTTCTCCATCTTCATCGCCTCGACGGTAGCGAGAGTCTCGCCGGCCTCGACCTTTTGTCCTTCCTCAACTGGAAGCGACACGACGATCCCCGGCATCGGACACGCCAGGCGGTTGTCGAGCTCGCTCACCGCCTTTTCCGGCATATGGCGATAAATCTGGCCAACGGAGGGACGGATGAGCTGCGTCATTCGGGCGACACCGCGTCGCTCGACACGCAAGGCAGCACCGCGACGCTCGATCTGGGCAAACACCTCCTGGTCGTCGACGATGCCGTGCCAAAGAAGGTCGCCCGGCTTCCACGCCGTCACCACCCGATGCTCGATGCCGTCGACGATCATTTCGACGTCGAACGGGATCGAAGGCATCCCCGAGGTGATGGTGATATCGACCGCTTCACCATCGATCAGAACCACCCAATCCGGGCGAATGGTGCCGGGATGGGGCCGCAGGCGACCAGATAGATTGTCCAGCCGAACCCGCTCGATCAATTGGACGCAGGTGGCAATCGACGCCAGAATCCGCACATCCTCGTCGGTCGCCTCGGCGCCCGCGAAGCTCTTGCCGTACTCCTCTGCGATGAATGCGGTGGAGAGATCGCCGCGGCGGAAGCGCGGATGCGCCATCAGACCGCTCAAGAAAGCGATGTTGTTGCGAATGCCGGTGATCGTGAAAGCGTCGAGCGCATCCGACATGACGTCGATCGCCTTTTCGCGTGCGGCCATGCCCTCGCCCTCTGCATAGGTGCAGAGCTTTGCGATCATCGGATCGTAAAAGAGGGTGATCTCGGAACCTTCGACGACTCCCGTATCATTGCGGATGATGGTGCCTTCCCGAGCGGCGTCTTCGGGCGGCCGATAGCGGCGCAGGCGACCTGTCGACGGGAGAAACCCGCGGAAGGGGTCCTCTGCGTAGAGGCGCGCTTCGATCGCCCAACCCTTCAGGACGACGTCTTCCTGCGCAAGCGGGAGCTTTTCGCCATCAGCAATGCGAATCATCAATTCGACCAGATCGAGACCGGTGACGAGCTCTGTCACCGGATGTTCCACCTGCAGCCGGGTGTTCATCTCCAGGAAGTAGAAATTGCGATCGCGGTCGACGATGAACTCGACGGTGCCGGCGGTCTCATAGCCGACTGCGGCAGCGAGAGCGCAAGCCTGAGCCCCCATTGCAGCGCGCGTCTCCGGGTCGAGGAAAGAAGACGGCGCCTCCTCGATCACCTTCTGGTTGCGTCTTTGGATGGAGCATTCGCGCTCGCCCAGATGGATCACGTTGCCGTGCTTGTCGGCCAGGACCTGGATCTCGATGTGACGCGGCTGCTCGACGAACTTCTCGATGAAAATTCGTTCATCGCCGAAGGAGGACTTGGCTTCACGGCGGGCGAGATCGAAACCTTCGCGCACTTCCTGCTCGTTCCAGGCCACGCGCATGCCCTTGCCGCCACCGCCGGCAGATGCCTTCAGCATGACCGGCAGGCCGATCTCGGCAGAGATACGTACGGCCTCATCGCCGCTTTCGATCAGGCCCATATGCCCGGGCACCACACTCACGCCCGCGTCCTTGGCGACTTTTTTGGAGGTGATCTTGTCGCCCATGGCCTCGATGGCGCCGATCGGCGGGCCGATGAAGACGATTCCGGCCTCTGCCAGAGCCTTCGCGAAGTTCGCGTTTTCTGAGAGGAAGCCGTAGCCCGGATGAACGGCTTCGGCGCCGGTCTGGCGGCAAGCCTCGATGATCTTGTCGGGCTTCAGATAGCTTTCAGCGGCAGGCGCCGGGCCGATCGCGACTTTCTCGTCCGCCATCTCCACATGCAGCGCGTTTCGGTCCGCTTCCGAATAGACCGCAACAGTGGCGATTCCCATCTTTTGGGCTGAACGAATGATGCGGCAGGCGATCTCGCCGCGATTGGCGATCAATATCTTACGGAACATTCGAAAAAACTTCCCCCCTCTTGCGGTGGTGCCCGTTTATGTGAGCAAGGCGCGCCTCGACAAGCGAAAAGAGCGCAAGCGCGTCTTCGGGTCAAAGTGGCTTTGCCGACGAAAATGCATGTCATCCATGCGATGCGGCCTTGTCGAGAAGCGATTGCCTTGCAAATGGACCTGCAGAGTTTGGAGGAGATCCCAATATGGATGTGCGCGCAGCGGTGGCCTTTGAGGCCGGAAAACCCCTCGAAATCACCAATGTTCAGCTCGAGGGCCCGAGAGAGGGCGAAGTGCTCGTCGAGGTGAAGGCGACCGGAATCTGCCACACTGACGAATTCACTTTGTCGGGCGCCGACCCCGAAGGGCTCTTCCCGTCGATTCTGGGGCACGAGGGTGCCGGTGTCGTCGTCGATGTCGGGCCGGGCGTCACGAGCATCAAAAAGGGCGATCACGTCATTCCGCTCTACACGCCCGAATGCCGCGAATGTCCCTCCTGCCTGTCTCGCAAGACCAACCTGTGCACGGCGATCCGTTCCACGCAGGGTCAGGGATTGATGCCCGACGGCACCTCGCGATTCTCGATCGACGGCAAGCCGCTGCACCATTACATGGGCACATCGACCTTCGCGAATTTCACCGTGCTGCCCGAGATTGCGGTCGCGAAAGTCCGCGAGGACGCTCCCTTCGACAAGATCTGCTACATCGGCTGCGGGGTGACGACCGGGGTCGGAGCCGTCGTCAACACCGCAAAAGTCGAGCCCGGGGCCACGGCCGTCGTCTTCGGCCTCGGCGGGATCGGCCTCAACGTCATCCAGGGGCTGCGGCTCGTCGGGGCGGACATGATCATCGGCGTCGACCTCAACAATTCCAAAAAGGAATGGGGTGAGCGCTTCGGCATGACGCATTTCGTCAATCCGAAGGAGATTGGCGAGGATCTCGTCCCTTATCTCGTGAACCTGACGAAGCGCGGCGCAGACCAGATCGGCGGGGCCGACTACACCTTCGACTGCACCGGCAATGTCACGGTCATGCGCCAGGCCCTCGAAGCGGCGCACCGTGGCTGGGGTCAGTCGATCGTCATCGGCGTGGCACCTGCGGGTGCGGAGATTTCCACGCGGCCTTTTCAACTGGTGACGGGCCGCACCTGGAAGGGCACGGCATTCGGCGGCGCAAGGGGGCGGACCGATGTTCCCAAAATCGTCGACTGGTACATGGAGGGAAAGATCGACATCGATCCGATGATCACCCACCTCTTGTCTCTCGAAGAGATCAATCGCGGCTTCGATCTGATGCATGCGGGCGAATCGATCCGAAGCGTCGTCGTCTATTGAGGCGTCCGTCGCCGCAGCCAAGGGAGATCCCCGTGAAGACCATTTCGACTTGGGCCGCTCATGGCGGTACGCAGGGCGTCTACAGCCATGCCTCTGAAGCGACCGGAACCGAGATGACCTTCGCCGTCTTCGTTCCGCCGCAGGCGAAGGTCGCGCCCTGCCCTGTCGTCACCTATCTGTCAGGGCTCACCTGCACCCATGCCAACGTCATGGAAAAGGGCGAATACCGCCGCGCGGCGGCGGAACACGGCCTGATCGTCGTCTGTCCCGACACCTCTCCCCGCGGAGAGGGCGTTGCCGATGACGACGCCTATGACCTGGGTCAGGGCGCGGGCTTTTATCTCGACGCGACGGAAGACCCGTGGGCCCGGCATTTCCGCATGGAAAGCTATATCCGGGACGAGCTTCCGGCTGCGATTGCGGCGAACTTCCCCGTCGATACCGAGCGGCAATCGATCTTCGGCCATTCGATGGGAGGGCATGGTGCTTTGACGCTGGCGCTCAAAAATCCCGAACGCTACCGGGCGTGTTCGGCCTTCGCTCCAATCGTTGCACCGATCGACGTGCCTTGGGGCCAGAAAGCGTTGCCCGCCTATCTCGGACGGGACGAACAGAGCTGGAGGCAGTATGACGCCTGCGCTCTCATCGCCGACGGCGCGCGCTTTCCGGAATTCTTGGTCGATCAGGGGACGGGCGACAATTTTCTGGCTGAGCAGCTGAGGCCCGAGCTCTTCGAGAAAGCCTGCGCCGGGGGCGGCATCCCGCTAACCCTTCGAATGCAGCCGGGCTACGATCATTCCTATTATTTCATCTCCACCTTCATGGAGGACCATCTCGCCTGGCATGCCAAACGCCTGAAAGCGTGAAGCTCCGTTCTGGCGAGCCCATCCCCGCCACGTCAGCGCCCGGCTTCTTCTACCGACAGCCAAGGGCGCGCTCGGCACGAATGATCGCGTCGACGTTGCCGCGCTCGATCGCACTCATTCTGACGCGGCTTTGATCAGGCTCCCAGCAATCGGAATTGTCGAAGTTGGCCCGTCCACGCGCTGTGCTGAAGCAATAGCCATTTTCGTCGAAAATCCGGTTCCGGATATACCATAGGTCGCTGCAACGCATCGTGCGCAACGCGCCCTGCTCGAAACGATGGGTGTCGGTACAGCCGAGACCGTCGAAGCAGTCCGCCTGCGCGACACTGCCGAGCGCAAACAGAAAACTGATTGGCAGCAAGGCCTTCAACATACCCTTTCTCCTTCAATTCGAACGAACCCAGGGGTCTTTGGCGAGGCATTTTAAGTGGCTTTCCGGTCTGCGCCTCGCAAATAATCTCATTGCGAACTAATTATAACTATAAATCCTATGCGGATAACACGATCTGCTTGACCGGGCGACTTATTCGAGCGACCGGCAAGATATATTGTGCTATATCTTTGGCGAATGGCGTAGAGGGAGGGGCTCGTGCGCACATTCCATGTCGAGATCATCAAGCCATCACACTACGACAAGGATGGCTATGTCATTCAATGGTGGAAGGCGTGGATCCCGTCCAATTCGATGGCCTGCCTCAATGCCATTGCGCGTACGAGCGCCGAGCGCCAAGTGCTCGGCCCGGATGTGGCAATTGAGGTGAATGCCTATGACGAGATGAATATCCGGGTGCCCGTGGAGGAAATCTCCGCGAGGATCGGGCGTGTCGGACATTCGGGTCTCGTCTGTCTGGTGGGCGTGCAGTCCAACCAGTTTCCGCGCGCAATGGCTCTCGCCAGACGGTTTCGTGCCGCAGGCGTGCCGGTCGCGATCGGCGGCTTTCACGTTTCCGGCTCTCTCGCGATGCTGAAGGACTTGCCAGCGGAGCTTCAGGAGGCGCTCGATCTCGGCATCATCCTGTTCGCAGGAGAGGCCGAAGAGCATTTCGACAGCTTGCTCCGCGACGTCGATAACGGCACCGCACAGTCGATCTACAATTGTATGGACGACTTACCCTCCCTGCAGGGTCAGACCACGCCCTACCTGCCGCAGCGGCTCGTGAAACGCTATGACGGCGTCGTCTCCTCTTTCGATGCCGGGCGCGGCTGCCCGTTTCAGTGCTCGTTCTGCACCATTATCAACGTGCAAGGCCGCAAGAGCCGCTGGCGCGACGCCGACGACATCGAAGCCATCGTGCGGAAGAACCACGCCGAAGGCATCAGGCGCTTCTTCGTTACCGACGACAATTTTGCGCGCAACAAGAACTGGGAAGCGATTTTCGATCGCTTGATCGCCCTGCGCGCTGAGGGATGCGGCATCGACTTCCTCATTCAGGTCGACACGCTGGCGCACAAGATCCCGGGGTTCGTGCAAAAGGCGGCACGCGCCGGCTGCAAATTCGTCTTCGTCGGACTGGAAAGCGTGAATGCGGAAAATCTTCTTCAGATGAAGAAGAACCAGAACCGGATCACCGAGTATCGGAAAATGTTCCAGGCGTGGAAGTCGGCGGGCGTCATCACCTATGCCGGCTATATTATGGGTCTGCCCGGTGACACGCCAGAGACGCTCAAGCGCGACATCGAGATCGTGCAGCGTGAGCTACCGGTCGATGTGCTCGAATTCACCATGCTGACGCCCCTGCCGGGCTCAGAAGATCACAAGAACGGCGTCGAGGCGGGCACCTGGATGGATCCCGATCTCAACAAATACGATCTCGAATCGGTGACGATCGCGCATCCTCGAATGAGCGCCGAGGCGTGGCAGCAGGCCTATCGCGACATCTGGGACTGGTACTACACGGATGCGCATATCGAGCGGATCATGCGCCGCAACGCCGCCTACGGCATCAAGCCGGTGAAGATCTGGCATTCCGTCCTGCAGGTTTATGGCGCACCGAAGTTCGAAGGCGTCCATCCCCAGCAATGCGGCTATTTGCGCCGCAAGGATCGTCTGGAGAGGCGCGCCGACATGCCTCGGCCAGCCGCCGCGGTCTTCTATCCCCTCTATCTTGCCGAAAGTGCCGCAAAATATCTGCGCTTCGGCGCCTATGCCTGGAAGATCCACCGCATGCGGAAACGCATCGCATGGGACCCCGAGGCGAAATCCTACAGCGATCTTGCGATCACACCGGTCATCGAGGCGGAAACGGAGACGCTGGAGATGTTCGCACTCAACGATCAGGCGCGAGCGGCGGTCGAGAAGGCGCGGCGACAGGCGGAAGATCGACGTCAGAGACATGTTCTGGCATCGAAGGAAGATAACCCGCTGGCGAAGGCGGGTTGATTGCCCTGCCCCCTTCTAGGCCCGAGCTGCGTCGAGGAGCTTCATTTCCACCTTCTCCTGTCCGCCCCAGCGGTTCAGAGAAAGCGTGCCCGCGACATGCATCGCCTCCCCGCGTGACGACAGAAGCGCGCGGCCGAGCGGCGTTTCAGCTTCGCGAAAGGCCATCGCCTTGATCCGCCCTCCGCTGTTGGAGCGGAGCTCGAGACGGATATGTCCGTTGCCGACGGTATCCACATAGGCAATGCGATGGGCGGGCAATACGAATACCGGCGACGGGTGCCCGGCGCCAAAGGGGCCGCATTTTTCGATCTCGGCGAAAAAGTCCCGGCTCGCGCCATCGGCGGTGACGAGCCCGTCGATCTTCATGCAATCATCGATGAGCGCCGTCTCGACGGGTGCTTCGAGCTCCGCAATCAGAAACCGCTGCAGCTCATCGAGCTTTTCCCTGCGAACGGTCACGCCCGCCGCCATTTTGTGACCTCCGCCTTTTTCCAGCAATCCTGCGGCAAGTGCGGCGCGAACGGCCGCGCCGAGATCGACGCCCGCGATCGAGCGGGCCGATCCTGTGCCGTTTCCGCTCGGCCCGTCAAAGGTGATGGCGAGAGCCGGACGCTGGAAGCGCTCCTTGAGACGCGAGGCAACGAGACCGACGACGCCCGGATGCCAGGTCTCTCCGACGACGACGAGAATGGGTGGCGTTTCTCCGGTCCTTGCAGTGGCAGGATCCGCCTGCGCACAGGCTTCAGCGACAGCTTCCGCCTCGATCGCCTGGCGTTCCGCATTCAGGCGTTCGAGGGTGGTGGCAATGCTCTCGGCCTCGGCGGCATCCCGCGTCGTCAGGAGCCGCGCGCCGAGACCGGCGTCACCGATGCGTCCGCCGGCATTGATGCGCGGTCCGAGGAGAAAGCCGCAATGGCTGGTTTCGACAGGTCCTTTGAGGCGCGCCGCGGCGGCGAGCGCCTGTAATCCCGGGCGGCCTCCATGGCGTAACGCAACAAGACCCTTGGTCACGAAAGCCCGGTTGAGGCCCGTCAGCGGAACGACGTCACAGATCGTGCCAAGCGCGACGAGATCGAGGCCCGATAGGAGATCCGGCAGGGCACCCTTGTAGCGACGGCGGCGCAATTCCCGCAGGAGGGCGACGGCCGTCATGAAAACGAGACCGACGGCGGCAAGATGGCCGAGGCCCGACAGGCAGTCCTGCCGGTTGGGATTGACGAGGGCGACGGCCTTCGGTCGCTCGAGCCCCATCTGATGGTGGTCGATGACAACGACATCGACGCCACGCGCATGTGCCCGCTCCAAAGCTTCGAAGCTCGTCGCGCCGCAATCGACGGTGACGATCAGCTCCGCACCGGCATCGATGAGACGGACGATCGCCTCAGGGTTCGGTCCATAGCCTTCGATCAGGCGGTCGGGAATGTAGATCTCGGTCGTGACCCCGAGCCCAGAGAGCGTGTCCGAAAGAAGGGCTGCAGAGGTCGCACCATCCACGTCGTAATCGCCGAAGATTGCCACCTTTTCGCGGCGCTCGATGGCATCGGCGAGACGCCCGGCAGCCAGATCCATATCCATGAGGCAGGATGGGTCTGGCATGTCCGTCTTCAGCGACGGGCCCAGAAACGCCTCCGCACCATCGTCCGAGATGCCGCGTCCAGCAAGAACGCGACAGATGCTCTCGGACAAACCGGTGCGTTGCGCGAGAGCCGTGGCCGCGGCTTCACCGCGCGCATCCAAGCGCATGCGCCAGGCGCGGCCCTTAAGAGACGCATCGACGCCGAGACAGAGGCTCGGCGTCTCTAAGTTGAGAGATGATTCGGGTCGTCCCCACATGCCGGCATTATGCGGCAGTAGCCCGCGCTCCACCACCGCGACGCCACAGGATGACGATGTCGATCCCCGCCTTTCTGGCGACGACCCTTTCTGGCGACGACGCGGCGGGCCGGGAGCAGTCGGATTGTGCGACTGTTACGGATCAGTCGATGAATTCGAACTTGTCCTCAACGATGTGCTTGGCGCGGACCCAGCGCTGCGTGCCCGTATGCGAACGGGTGACGATCGTATGGGTCATGGCCACGCCACGGCGGAAGCTCACGCCCTGCAGAAGATTGCCATCTGTCACGCCCGTGGCCGCAAAGAGCACGTCGCCCGACGCCATGTCTTCCGTCGAGTAGATCTTGCGCGGCTCGCTGATCCCCATGCGTTCGGCGCGCGCGCGCTTCTCGTCCGTATCGAGCGTGAGACGCCCCCAGATCTGTCCGCCCATGCAGCGCAACGCGGCGGCGGCGAGAACACCCTCGGGGGCGCCGCCCGAGCCGATGTAGAAGTCGATCCCGGTCGTCTCTGGATCCGTCGTATGAATGATGCCGGCAACATCGCCGTCACCGATCAAGCGGATGGCCACACCCGTGTCACGCACCGCCTCGATCAGCTTCTGATGACGCGGCCGGTCGAGAATGCATGCCGTAAGCTCGTGCGGACGGACGTCCTTTTCCTTGGCGATGCGGCGCACGATTTCCTCGGGCGGCATATCGAGCTCAATGAAATCTTCCGGGTAGCCCGGGCCAATGGCGAGCTTGTCCATGTAGACATCGGGCGCATTCAGAAGGCCGTTGCGATGCGTGATCGCAATGACGGCGAGCGAGTTGGGAAGGTTTTTTGCGCAGATCGTCGTGCCTTCCAGCGGGTCGAGCGCGATATCGACCTCGGGGCCATCGCCGTTGCCGACCTCCTCGCCGATGAAGAGCATCGGCGCCTCGTCGCGCTCGCCCTCACCGATGACGACACGGCCGCGAATCGACAGGCGGTTCAGCTCGTTGCGCATCGCATCGACAGCCGCCTGGTCGGCCGCCTTTTCATCGCCACGGCCACGCATCATGGCGGCCGCAACGGCGGCGCGCTCGGTCACACGCACCAGCTCCAGAGTCAGAACCCGGTCCATTGCGGACAAATCGATATCGGCCATTTAGCCCTCCCTCAAAATTCTGGCGCTTACAGCGCCTCAATCCGGATCATTTGGGGCCGGCCGACAATGTCACCCTCCCCCTCGATACGGCCCAATGCGTCACGCACGGCCTGCTCGGTCGTATCGTGGGTGATGATGGTGATAGAACGGAGATCATCGCGATTGCCGCGCGGTGCGGCGCCCGCGGGACGATTTCTCTGCACGATCGAATCGAGCGAGATACCGCCGTCGGCCATGGCGCGCGCGATCGCGGCGAAGGCCCCGACGCGGTCGGGCACCGACAAGCGCAGATAATAGCCGCCGGCATGAGCCCGCATCCGGGCTCGCTCATAAGGCTTGAGGCTTGCGACAGGACGCCCGAAAGGCGGCGCACGAAAACCGCGAGCGCAATCGACGATATCGCCAACGACGGCGGAGGCCGTTGCGTCGCCACCGGCTCCGGGGCCCGAGAGGACCACCTGCCCGATGAAGTCCCCTTCAACGGCGACCGCATTGGTGACGTCGGAGATCCGGGCGAGCTGCGAGTTCTTCGGCAGCATTGTCGGATGCACGCGCTGTTCGATGCCGCTGTCCGTCTCCTGGGCGACGGCGAGAAGCTTGATCCGGTAGCCGAGCTCTTCTGCGGCGGCGATATCCTCGGCCGTGATCGAGGCGATGCCTTCCACGAAGATGGCGTCTTTGTTGAGCTCCACCCCGAATGCCAGAGAGGTGAGAATGGCGAGCTTATGGGCCGCGTCGAGCCCGTCGATATCGAAGCTCGGGTCTGCTTCCGCATAGCCGAGCTCCTGCGCGTCGGCGAGACACTGTTCGAAGCTCAGCCCTTCGGCTTCCATGCGCGTCAGGATGTAATTGCAGGTGCCGTTCAAGATGCCGAAGAGACGCGTGATGCGATTGCCGGCCAGCGCCTCTCGCAGCGCCTTGACGATCGGGATGCCACCGCCGACTGCGGCCTCAAAGGCGAGCACGCCGCCACCTTTTTCTGCGGCGGCCGCGAGTTCAAGCCCGTGCTTTGCCAGAAGCGCCTTGTTTGCCGTCACCACCGACTTTCCGGAGTCGAGGGCCGCACGTGTCGCCTCGCGGCAGACGCCGTTTTCGCCACCGATCAGCTCGATGAAGCAGTCGATGTCCGGCGACGAGGCGAGTGCGACGGGATCGCTGTGCCAGCTGAGCCCATCGAGCGAGATGCCCCGGTCTTTGTTCGGGTTGCGCGCGGAGACGGCGACAAGCCGCAACGGCCGTCCAGCACGATCCGTCAGCGCCTCTTCATGATCTCGAAGAAGCCGAATGACGGATGTGCCGACCGTGCCCAACCCGGCCAGTCCGAGCCTGAGCGGCTGATCCATGGATGCCTTCCCGGAGAGAATTGGTAATTGTCAGGCGTTCGCCTTGAGCGGGACGACGTTGTGCAACGTTTCATCGGCCGTGGCAAGAAAACGCCGAAGGTTTCGCGCCGCCTGGCGGATGCGTTGCTCGTTTTCCACGAGCGCGATCCGGACGTGCCCGTCGCCATGTTCCCCAAAGCCGATGCCCGGAGCGACGGCAATATCCGCCTTCTCGATCAAGAGCTTAGAGAATTCCAGCGAGCTCACCCCCCGGAACCGCTCCGGCAACGGCGCCCATACGAACATCGATGCCGCAGGCGCCGGAATGTCCCACCCTGCACGCGAGAACGATTCAACCAGGCAATCGCGCCGGCTCTTGTAGATCTCCCGCGCTTCATCGGCCGGGCTGGTTTCCTCATTGAGCGCTGCCGCCGCGGCCACCTGAATGGGTGTGAACGCGCCGTAGTCGAGATAGGATTTGACCCGCGCGAGCGCCGCGATCAGCCGTTCGTTGCCGACGGCAAAACCCATCCGCCAGCCGGGCATCGAGAAGGTTTTGGACAACGACGTGAATTCGACGGTCACGTCCATCGCACCCGGCACCTGCAGGACCGACGGCGGAGGATTATCGTCGAAATAAATCTCCGCATAGGCAAGATCGGACAGAACGAAGATGTCGTTGCGGCGGGCGAAGGCGACGACGTCGCGGTAGAATTCGAGATCCGCGACATGCGCCGTCGGATTGGACGGATAGCAGAGTATGACGGCAATCGGCTTCGGGATGGAATGGTGCACAGCCCGTTCCAGCGCCTGGAAAAACTCCGGTCCCGGCTCGGCCGGCACGTGCCGGATCGCGCCGCCCGCCATCAGGAAGCCGAAAGCGTGAATCGGATAGCTCGGATTGGGAACGAGAACAACATCGCCCGGGGCGGTGATGGCCTGGGCCATATTGGCGAAGCCTTCCTTCGAGCCGAGCGTCGCAACGACGTGGCGTTCCGGATCGAGCTTCACGCCGAAGCGGCGTTCGTAATAGGCGGCTTGCGCGCGGCGAAGTCCCGGAATGCCTTTCGAAGCCGAATAGCGATTGGTCCGCGGCTTCTGAACGGTCTCAATCAGCTTCTCGATGATGAAGGCCGGCGTCGGAAGATCTGGATTGCCCATGCCAAGATCGATGATATCGGCGCCACCGGCTCGAGCGGCGGCCTTGAGCCTGTTGACCTGCTCGAAAACATAGGGTGGCAGCCGTTTGATCTTGTGAAATTCGTCCATTGTCCTTCATCCATTTGCAGGCGAAGACTGGATTGGTTATGCCAGCTTCGCTGCTGTGAGGTTATTGCACGTTTGTAGAGTTTTCGCGAATTTTCTCAGCCGTCTCTTTTTGATTTTGCTGAACGAGGCGCCGCAACTCCGCCTCTCGTGCAGCGAGTTCTTGCTGCCTGCGGCCATTGGCACCGCGGCGAGCGGCGGCAATCTGTTCGAGCTCGGCCTTCAATGCGGCGACATTCCGGGTCGGCCTGACGAGCATACTCGGCGGCACGGCGGTGTCGAACACGCCTGGAAACTCTGGAGGATTCGCGTCTTCGGCGGCGGCGCGTGCCCGGATTTCTGCGACCGTGCGGTCGTATGCCGCCGCCTTTTGAGGGTCGCTCGGCCTTTGCGGCGGCGTGCTGCTCTCCTTAAGTCCTGTGAGAGCGGGGCTTTCGCAGGCCGTCAGCGCGAAGAGTGCGAGGGCAGCAACGGTCAGCCCTCTCAATCCGCCAACGGGATGTGAGCGATTCTGATGACAGTGTTGAGCTAGGAAACGCAATTGACGCTCTCGGCCTTGCTGAGTTCGAAGGAGCTGGCTGCTGTGCTATATCGCATAAGGCGCTCGGATCACCCCTAATAAGGTAATTGTGTCAGGATGGCGGAGAAAAAATCACGCAAAGAGCGGGAGGATGTCACAGAGGAACGGCCGGACAAGCCGCTGCCCACCTCTTACATCGCGGCCGATCCGGAAGTCTTTGCCCGCAATATGGCGCGTGCCTTCGAGGAAGGCGGGAAGGCGCTCGCGGCCTATCTGCGACCGCGCGAAACGGGACAGACGGGGGCCGACCAGCTCGCCGAACACACGGCCGAAGTGATGAAGACGATGAGCCATGTCGGGCAATACTGGATGTCCGACCCGGCGCGAACCATCGAAGCGCAGACCAAGCTCTGGGCACAATATCTGTCGATCTGGAACAGCGGCCTGCGCAAAGCCATGGGCGATGGCGCAGACGGTCAGCAGGACTCCGTGGCCGACAAGCGGTTTGCCGATCCGGATTGGTCGCAGAACCCGATGTTCGACGTCTTGAAACAACTCTATCTTGCAACCTCGCGCTGGGCCGAGGACCTGGTGGAGGATGCAGAGGATGTCGATCCGCACACACGTCAGAAAGCACGCTTTTACGTGCAGCAGATCGCCAACGCGCTGTCGCCCTCGAATTTCGCCATGACCAACCCCGAAGTGCTCCGCGCCACCGCAGAGAGCAACGGGGAGAACCTGGTCAGAGGCATGCACATGCTGGCGGAGGATATCGCCGCCGGCAAAGGCGATCTGCGCGTGCGCCAGACCGACGCCACGGCGTTCAAGATCGGCGAGAACATCGCCACGACGCCTGGAAAGGTTGTTGCCCAGAACGAGCTCTGCCAGGTGATTCAGTACGAGGCGACGACGAAGAGCGTCTTGAAGCGACCGCTCCTGATCGTGCCGCCATGGATCAACAAATTCTACATTCTCGATCTCAACAGCGAGAAGAGTTTCGTCCGCTGGGCGGTGGAACAGGGGCACACGGTCTTCGTCATTTCGTGGGTCAATCCCGACCGGCGGCACGCGGACAAGACCTTCGAGCATTATATGAAGGAGGGAATTTTCTATGCCCTCGACGTCGTCGAGCGCGCCACCGGTGAGCGCAAAGTCAACGCCATCGGCTATTGCGTCGGCGGCACGCTTCTCGCCGTCGCCCTCGCATACCTCGCAAAGGGACGCAGCAAGCAGCGGATCGCGAGTGCGACGATGTTCGCCGCCCAGGTCGACTTCACCTATTCCGGCGATCTGAAGCTGTTTGCCGACGAGGAGCAGATCGAAACGATCGAGGAGGACATGGCCGAGCGGGGCTATCTCGACGGCTCGAAGATGGCGACGGCCTTCAATCTTTTGCGATCGAACGACCTGATTTGGCGGTATTTCGTAAGCGACTACATGCTCGGCAAGGAGCCGCTGCCTTTCGACCTTCTCTACTGGAATTCCGATTCCACCCGCCTGCCGGCGGCGAACCATTCCTTCTACCTGCGCAACTGCTATCTTGAGAACAATCTCTCTCAGGGGCGCATGAAGATCGGCGACAAGACGCTCGACCTCAGCCGCGTGACGATCCCCGTCTACAATCTCGCCACCAAAGAGGACCATATCGCGCCGGCAAAATCGGTGTTTTTCGGCAGCCAGTTTTTCGGCGGACCCGTGCGCTTCGTCCTTACAGGCTCAGGCCATATCGCGGGCGTCATCAACCCGCCGGCGAAGAACAAATACCAATACTGGATCGATGGAAACGCCGATGGAGACATCGAAACGTGGATGGAGAAGGCCGAAGAGAAGCCCGGGTCCTGGTGGCCGGACTGGCAGCGCTGGATCGAGACACTGGACGACAAACGGGTGGATGCCCGTGAGATCGGCGGGGGCAAGCTCCAGCCGCTCGAGGACGCTCCGGGCTCCTACGTCAAAATGAAGTGCTGACCTTGCCGTATTGTTGTCCCGACCCGATGTGAGAGCGTGCACTTGCCCTCGGCAAACGGCGCAGCATGATGCGCCGCATGATTCCATACCGCGAAGGACAACTATGCGCGTTCATACCCCCCTGGTCATCCCGGCTCTCGCGGCCGGTTTCCTAAGCCTCACCGGCACGGCTTTCGCTCAGGATGCGGAAGCCGTCGCCAAATCGTTTGAAGCGACCCTGGCGCAAGGCGGCAAGATGACGGTCTCCCATGAGGGGGACGTATCGGGCAGTGGCGATGAGGTCGCCATCAACGGCCTCACGCTGACGCCGAAGGATGGCGGCACCGTGATCGCATTCGACGAGGTGACTCTGACCGGCGTGGCCGAGGAAGACGACGGCTACACCGCCGACGAAATCGTCTTCGACGGAGGCACTCTCTCCGGCGATGCGACCGGCACGATCGGCAATGTCAGGCTGGAAGAAGCGACTTTTGGCGAGACGCCGGAAGCTGAGCAGGAAACCCCGGGCCTGCTCTTCCATCGCCTTGTCGGCAGCGACGTCAGCGTCACACCGAAAGACCGCAACGAGCCCGTGACGGTGTCCGGCTTCACGATGACGAGCGAGGATATCGTCGACGGCGTGCCGCAAACGAGCCAGGGCAGCGTCGAGGATCTCGTGGTCCCCGGGAGCTACGTTCCGGCCGACCAGAAGATGAAGCCTTCCGATCTCGGCTACGACGAACTCGCTTTCAACATCGAATGGGCCGGTTCGCGCGATCCCGAAAGCCAGGATCTGAAGCTCGACAAGGTGGCGCTCACCCTGAAAGACGGCGGCACTTTGATGATCGATGGCAATCTCGGCAACGTCGCGATGCCCGGCGCCGAAACAGCTGCCCAGCCGATGGCGGGCATTGCCACGATGAATGTGTCTGACTTCACGCTGCGCTACGAAGACGATTCGCTGACGGGGCGTGTTCTCGACTTTTACGGCAAGCAGCAGGGCATGGATGGCGACAAATATGCCGAGCAGCTGGCGGCCGCGGTCCCCTTCATGCTGAGCGCCATGCAGAACGCCGATTTCCAGAAAAAGGTCTCTGACGCTGTCAGCACGTTCCTTCGCGATCCGCAGTCGCTGACGGTCACGATCGCTCCGGATAAGCCCATGTCTGGCGCCGAGATCCTTCAAATCGCAGGCTCCGCCCCGCAGACGCTTCCGGATGTCTTGAACGTCTCGGTCACCGCAAACCAAAGCCGCTAACTGCAGACCTGTCAGAGCTGAGAGATAGTTTTATGCGTTGTTTCTTTTCTGTTCGCACACCGCTTCTTTTAGCTCTGACCGTGCTGCCACCGACCGGAGCCTTGGCGGATCCGGTCGGCGAGCAGGTGTTCCGTGACCTCGTCAGCGAGCTCGATGGCGTTCCCGGCTGGAGCGCGAGTGTCGGCAGCATCGCCAGCGAGGACGACGTCGTCGTGGGAACCGGTGTGCATTTCGTTCGCACCGAGCCGCCGCTCGACATCACTTTCGATGAGCTGCGGCTGGACCAGCCCCGCGAGGCCGCAGGAGGGCTCTCTGCCGATAGCATTCAGGGGGCCGGGATAAGCGTCGTTGGTGAAGATGTGGCCTTCGAGGCCCCGGTCTTTTCCGTGACCGGGATCGCCGTGCCGACCCTCGCGGATCTGAGTTTTGATCAGGATCGCCCCTTCTCGTCACTGCGGACGCTGTATCAGCGTCTTTCCGAAGTGTCGGTTGAACACGCCGAGATTCCGGAGCTGCATCAGGTGGTCCTGCCGCGCCTGACGACAGTGCGGAAGCAGAGCGTCACCTACGAAGGGCTTGAGCTCGAAGACTGGAAGGACGGTGTTATCGCCCGTTCGTCGGTCGGTCCGATCACGATGCGCACGGAGGGCGACGATCCCGCTACGGCGCGCATCGCTTCGGTGAACGTCGAGAAGACAAATTTCAACAGCGTGCTGCGTCTCCTTTCCGACGATGTCACCGGATCAAACGGCAACGCGCGTGAGGACTGGCAGAATGCCTTCGCTGAGATCTCCTATGCGGGCCTCAGCATTACGACCGAGGAGGGTGTGCGGGTCTCCATCGATGATATGACCCTGTCCGACATCGAAACGCGGCGCCCGGACAAACCCTACATCGCGCCCCTCGAGCAGGCGATGCGAGAGGCGGATCGCGAAACCGAGGGAGACATCGACGACCAGCAGGTGATGGAAGCCCTCACGACCTTCTTTGAGGCAATGCGGCTCGGCGAATTCAAGTTGCACCGGCTGATTGTGGAAAAGACTGGCGAAGAGGCGGGCCGCACAGAGATTGCCGAGATCGGAGTCTCAAGCCTCACCCGAGACGGTTTCGAGCGGGCGTGGGGAACGGCGTTGCAGTCAGATTTTCCCGACGCTTATATGAAGCTCGACCGCTTTGCGCTCAACGATCTCGTCTTTCCGCTACCAAGTCCGGAGGCCTTTGCCGCTCTGGAAGAGGCCGAAAGCGGTTCGCTCTCGGAGGACGAGAGACGGGCTTTTGCCGCCCTTCCCTTCCAGATGACGCCGCAGATCGGCAGTCTCGACATGGAGGGGTTGGTCGTCGGCCAGAGCCGGATTCTGGCCGTCTCGGTCGATCGCATACAGACGAAGAGTGTCCCTTCGGACCGTCTTCTGCCTGAACGGGGCGAGCTCGCAATCTCCGACATCTCCGTGCCGGGCGCTCTTCTGCGCCGAGATCCGAAGTCGGCCCTTTTCTTCGATGGCCTTGGCTATGACGGGCTCCACATCGACATAAATGGAGCGAGCCAGCTCAGCGAGGATGGAAGACTGGAGACGACCACGGCTTTAGAGGTTGCGGACGCTGCGGGATTGCGATTCGGCGCGAAGCTTACGGGTCTCACCGAGGAGTGGGTTCTCGATCTGATGATGCAGCAGATGGAGAACAGCGATGACCCCACAGCGTTCTTCACACTTCTGTCGAAGCTGCGTTTGGAGCAGATGACCGTCGCGCTCACCGACCACTCGCTGATCGATCGGTCGTTCGCTTTGGCCGCGGAGCAGCAGGGTCAACCGGCCGAGCAGTACAAAGATCAAATCGTCGGTGCGCTGCCGTTCCTGATTGGCACCGCGGTTCCGCCGAAGATCGGCCAGTTTTTGGCGGACCCTCTAAAGGACTTCCTGGAAAGCGGGAACACGCTGGTTCTGACGCTGGCGCCGCGGGCGCCCCTGCCTCTCTCGGCTCTGGTGGATGCAGAAGACGATCCGGAAGCCTTGCTCAAGCTCGTCGGCGCGTCACTGAAGACACGTGAGACGGCGCCTGAACTGCCGGTCCTCAAGTAAGACGGACGTCCGGACGACATCCTGTCCCGCCGGCGTTTCGGTCAGCGGGACAGGGTCATCGTGATCTCGGAAAAATGTCGAGGAGACGAGAGAGCCGCCATTGGCGGCTCCCGGTCTCGATCGTGCGGCCTCAGTCCTGAGGCGCCGTCACGCGAATGGAGAGCTCGCGGAGCTGCTTCGGCGTCACGGAGGATGGCGCGCCCATCAAGAGATCCAGCGCCTGCTGGTTCATCGGGAACATCGTCACTTCGCGCAGGTTCTTGGCGCCGACGAGAAGCATGACGATGCGGTCGATGCCCGCCGCCATGCCGCCATGCGGAGGTGCGCCGTACTGAAGCGCCCGCAGCATGCCGCCGAACTTCTCCTCCAGCACCTCTTCCGGATAACCGGCGATCGCGAAGGCCTTCTTCATGATCTCCGCCTTGTGGTTGCGGATCGCGCCCGAGGCGATCTCGTAGCCATTGCAGACGCAGTCATACTGATAGGCGGGAATGGTCAGCGGGTCTTTGGTCTCGAGCGCTTCGAGGCCACCCTGCGGCATGGAAAACGGGTTGTGCGAGAAGTCGACCTTCTTCTCCTCGTCGTCCCATTCGTACATCGGGAAATCGACGATCCAGGCGAGCGCGAAACGGTTCTCGTCGATGAGATTGAGCTCACGGCCCGCACGGTCACGCGCCTTGCCGGCGAAATCCGCAAAGATCTTCGGGTTGCCCGCGACGAAGAAGACGGCATCGCCCTCTGTGAGGCCGAGCTGACTGCGGATTGCTTCCGTACGCTCTTCGCCGATGTTCTTCGCGACCGGGCCTGCACCCGTCAGCTTGTCCGCCTCGTTGCGGAAGAAGATGTAGCCGAGGCCAGGCTGGCCCTCGCCCTGCGCCCAGGAATTCATGCGGTCGCAGAAGGCGCGCGAGCCGCCGCCCGGAGCCGGTATAGCCCAGACTTCGACTTTCGGATCCCGCTCGATCATGCCGGCGAAAACCTTGAAGCCGGAGCCGGCGAAATGCTCCGTCACCGCCTGCATTTCGATCGGGTTTCTGAGGTCCGGCTTGTCGGTCCCATATTTGCGGATGGCATCGGCATAGGCGATCCGCGGAAAGACCTGAGTCACTTCGCGGCCATCCGCGAAGCTTTCGAAGATGCCCCGCATCACCGGCTCCATCGCCGCGAAGACATCGTCCTGCGTCACGAAGCTCATCTCGATGTCGAGCTGGTAGAACTCGCCCGGCAGACGGTCGGCGCGCGGATCCTCGTCGCGGAAGCAAGGGGCGATCTGGAAGTAGCGGTCGAAGCCCGCCACCATGATCAGCTGCTTGAACTGCTGCGGCGCCTGCGGCAACGCGTAGAACTTTCCCGGATGGATGCGCGACGGCACCAGGAAGTCCCGCGCACCTTCAGGGGACGAGGCCGTAAGGATCGGCGTCTGGAACTCGTTGAAGCCCACCCCGCCCATAAGCTCGCGCAGACGCGAAATGACGGCCGAGCGCTTCATGATGTTCTTGTGCAAGGTGTCGCGGCGCAGATCGAGGAAGCGATAGCGCAGGCGCGTATCCTCCGGATATTCCGGCTCACCGAAGACCGGCAGCGGCAGCTCCGGCGCTTCGGAAAGGATCTCGATCTCGTTGGCAAAGACTTCGATCTCGCCCGTCGGCAGGTTCGGATTGACGACTTCCGGCGCGCGCGCCTTCACTTCGCCGTCGACGCGCACGCACCATTCGGCGCGCAGCTTTTCAGCGCTCGTGAAGGCAGGCGAATCGGGATCGGCGACGATCTGCGTCAGACCATAGTGATCGCGCAGATCGATGAAGAGCAGGCCGCCGTGGTCGCGCACGCGGTGCACCCAGCCGGAGAGACGAACATTTTCACCGACATCGCTGGCGCGAAGCGCGCCGCAATGGTGGGAACGATAGCGATGCATGATACCGCTTCTTTCGGGTTTTGAGACAGTGGTCCGAAACGGACAAATTCGGCCGGAGAAGCACAGAAGCACGGGCTTGTGTCAAGGGAGCCGCCGCCTCAGGAGGGGTGCTCGTCCCACAAGCGGTACCCGGCGGGATGGCCCACGCAAATCCTCCTGCGAACCGCGAAAAACTCCTAAGGTGCGCCACGAAAGCGTGGCGACAGCTGCTTTCAGATTCGCTATAGAGCAGCGCAATGAGTGCCAAAAACGATTATCAAGTCATCACCGACAGCGCGCAGCTTGCGGAGATCTGCCGCCGCTTTTCCGCCTCGCCTTTTGTCTCGATCGACACGGAATTCATCCGTGAGACCACCTTCTGGGCTCGCCTCTGCCTGATCCAGATGGCGGATCCGGAGGTCGCGGTCATCGTCGACCCCCTGGCTGAGGGGCTGGATCTTGCACCCTTCTTCGAGCTGATGCGCAACGAGAAGGTCACCAAGGTCTTCCATGCCGCACGGCAGGATGTGGAGATCTTCGTCAAGCTCGACGGCGCTGTCCCACAACCTCTCTTCGACACACAGCTTGCGGCCATGGTGTGCGGCTACGGCGATCAGATCAGCTACGATCAACTCGTCTATCGCGTCACGGGCGTGCGGATCGACAAATCCTCCCGTTTCACGGACTGGCAACGGCGACCGCTCAGCCAGAAGCAGCTCGATTACGCCGTTTCGGACGTGACGCATCTTTGCGACGTCTACCGCTTCCTAAAAGCCAATCTGGAGGAGCAGAAGCGCAGCGACTGGGTCGCCGAGGAGCTTGCCGTCCTCAATGACGTCGAAACCTACAGGACGCATCCCGAGAATGCCTGGAAGCGGCTCAAGATGCGGGTGAGGAAACCACGTCAGCTTGCGGTCATGCAGAAGGTTGCCGCCTGGCGGGAGAAGGAAGCGCAGAGCCGCGATGTCCCGCGCCAGCGCGTGCTGAAGGACGAGGCGATCTACGAGATCGCGCTGCAGCAGCCGCGCAATGCCGAACAGATGGCAAGGTTGCGCGCCCTGCCCCGCGGCTTCGAGCGCTCGCACGCCGCTCAGGCATTGATTGCTGCGGTCGAAGAGGCGCTCGCCGTTCCGGACGCAGACCTTCCGTCGATCCCGAAACCGCGCCCGGCCCCTGAACATGCAAGCGCTTCGGCCGAGCTTCTCAAAGTGCTTTTGAAGATGGTCTCAGAAGAGCACGGCGTCGCCTCGCGGCTCGTTGCGACGGTCGACGAACTGGAGAAGATCGCAGCCGACGATCATGCCGATGTGCCCGCCATGAAAGGATGGCGACGGCAGCTCTTCGGGGACCAGGCCCTCGCCTTGAAGCGCGGAGAGATGGCACTCCTGCTCGGCAATGGCCGTGTGCGGGCGGTGCAGGTCGAAGATATGCAGGCCGCGGCCGAATAACGTCTCAGCCGTCTATGACGATGCGGCTCTCCAATCCAACGAGAGCCGCCAGCTGCTTCAACCGCGTCTCCAGACGCCCTCCGGCAAGTTCGCTGAGATCGGGCGGCAGGACGAGTTGCAGCTCGTTGTCCGTGCGCCGCAAGGCGGTGCGTGGCACCACCCCCGGCATCGAGGCCGAAACGAGGTAGGCGACGCGAAAGATCGCGGCGAGCGCCCTCGCCCGCTCCTTGTAGCGCGTCGGAACGATCTCCCGCAGACCTGGTCCGAGTTCATCGTCCGACAGGCCAGAATGGCGGTAGTAGACGGACAGGCCGAGATAAGCGCGTCCGGGATGGTCGACACCCACGAAGCCCGCATGGGCAATGATATTCAGGCTCTGCTCGCCCCGGTAATCGGGATGCGCACGCCAGCCGATATCCGCGAGCAGACAGGACGCAGCCCGCAACCTTTCCTCTTCCTTCGTCTCGTCGATGCCGAGCGCTTTCATCGCATCGCCCGTCCAGGCGATCAGCTCTTCTGAATGCGCCGGCGAGCGGGAGCGTAGAAAACAGAGTTCGCGTGCGGCGGCGATGAGCGCATTCTTCTCCTGCTCTTCGGCAGGCAGGCGGGAGTAGAGAAAGCCTTCGCGCAGGCCGAGAGCGGAGATCACGATGCGGGCGGGTTTGCCGGCGCGCACCAGCTCCGACAAGACGAGGCCGCCATATGCCAGGAGCGGTTGTCGCTGCTTGGAGACGGCGTCGATGGAATCGATCGATGCGACCGGCTGCCGATAAAGACTCTTCAGGAAATCTCGACTGCGTTCGGTCTCCAGCGTGTAGCCATGCATCACGTGAAGCGGATAGCCGGTCTGGCGCATGTGCAGTTTCGCAATCGACCGCCAGGTGCCACCGATCGCATAAAAGGTGCGGCCTTCCAGATGACGAAGGACCTTGGAGTTTTCCAAGGCCGCACGCGCGATTTTCCGGGCTGCTTTCAGATCTCCGCCGGAATCGTCCTTGAGACGCAGACCTCCGAGAGGAAAGGTCTCGCCATCACCGACCCGTGTGCCGCGGACATTGGTGAGTTCGAGGCTGCCGCCGCCGAGGTCACCCGCGACGCCCTCTGGGACCTCAAAGCCGTCGACCACTCCGAGGGCCGCATAATGCGCTTCCGCGGGACCTGTGAGCACGGTGACGTCACAGCCGCAGATATCCCGCACCTTGGCGATGAATTTCGAGCCGTTCTCTGCCTCACGCGTCGCGGCCGTCGCGAGAACGCTGAGTTCCACAACACCGATCTGACGGCAGAGAGCTGCAAAGCGCCTCAGCGCGGAAAGAGCCTTGTCGACAGACGCATCCGAGAGGCGGCGCGAGGTCGCGACGCCCTCGCCCAATCCCGCGAGAACCTTCTCGTTGAAGAGCGGCGTCGGTGAACGCGCCATTCGCTCGTAGACAACGAGACGAACCGAGTTCGAGCCGATGTCAATGACGGCAACAGGCCCGTAGCCGGCAATGCGGCCGGGCGCGTCAGGCTCAATTATCAAGCCGGTCGGCGAAGGTGCGGGGTGTGTCGGATTTGAGCGATTTTCCACGGCCGGAGAGACTTGCATTGGTCATAAAATAGCGATGGGCGTTAAAGAGTTCCTCTCCCTCTTCCGGTTCGATGCGCCGGGAGGTGCCGTCAGAGAGGATTTCCCAGCTTTGCTGGTTGTCTTTCAGGTTGGCGACCATGATCTGGTCCAGGATCTGCATATGCACCGTCGAATTGGTGATCGGCACCATCGTTTCCACGCGCCGATCGAGGTTGCGGGGCATCAGGTCGGCGGAGCCGATATAAAGGAGCGCCTCGTCCGACGGCAGGCCGTGGCCGTTGCCGAAACAGAGAATGCGCGAATGCTCCAGGAAACGGCCGACGATCGATTTCACGCGGATGTTTTCCGACAGACCAGGAAGCCCGGGTCTAAGGCAGCAAATGCCACGGATGACGAGCTCGACTTTCACCCCGGCGCCGCTCGCCCGATAAAGCGCGTCGATGATCTGCGGATCGACGAGAGAATTCATCTTCATCCAGATGCGGGCGGGACGCCCTGCAGCCGCGTGACCGATCTCGGCGTCGATATGTTCCAGGATGCGGGAGCGCAGCGTGTAGGGCGACACGGCAAGGCGCACGACGTCCTGCGGCGGAGCATAGCCGGTGATGAAATTGAAGACGCGGGCGACGTCGCGCGCGATCGCGGGATCCGCGGTGAAATAGGAAAGGTCGGTGTAAATCTTGGCCGTGATCGGGTGATAATTGCCTGTGCCGATATGCACATAGCTGACGAGCCCGTTCGGCTCGCGACGCACCACCTGGCTGAGCTTGGCGTGCGTCTTGAGCTCCATGAAGCCGTAGACGACCTGCGCACCGGCGCGCTCCAGATCGCGCGCCCAGCGGATGTTGGCTTCCTCGTCGAAGCGTGCCTTGAGCTCGACGAGCGCCGTCACGGATTTACCGGCCTCGGCAGCTTCCGTCAGCGCCTTGATGATCGGGCTGTCGTTTGATGTGCGATAGAGCGTCTGCTTGATCGCCATCACGTCCGGATCGCTCGCCGCCTGGCGCAGGAACTGCACCACGACGTCGAAGGATTCGTATGGGTGATGGACGACGATGTCCTTCTGCTGGATCGCGGCGAAGCAATCACCCGCATGCTCGCGGATCCGCTCAGGAAAACGCGGCGTGTAAGGCTTGAATTTGAGATCGCGGCGGTCGATCCCAACGAGCTGTTCGAGATCCTTGATCCCGAGCAGGCCATGAATGACGTAGACCTCGTCATTATCGACGGAAAGCGATTGCTGGACAACCGCGCGCAGATCTTCCGGCATCGAGGATTCGACCTCCAGCCGGATAACCGAACCGCGGCGGCGCTGCTTGAGCGCGCGCTCGAAGAGGCGGGCGAGATCCTCCGCCTCTTCCTCGATCTCGATATCGGAATCGCGAATGACCCGGTAGACGCCCTTTCCGACGACCTCATAGCCAGGAAACAACCGGTCTATGAAAAGGCCGACGGTCTCTTCCACGCTGATGAAGCGTGTCGGATGCTTCTCGTCCTGGCGCGGCAGGCGGATGAAGCGCGACAGCGTATGCGGCATGCGCACCAGCGCGCGCATGAAGCGATGGTGGACCGGGTCGGTCAGGGAAAGCGCCAGCGTGAATCCCAGATTGGGAATGAACGGAAACGGATGCGCGGGATCGATGGCGAGCGGCGTCAGGACCGGAAAGACCGTCTCCATGAAATATTCCGCAAGCCATTCGGCATCGTCAGAGGTGACCTCTTCGCCGCGAACGATCGAAATCCCCTCCCTGTCGAGGAGCTCGCGCAAAACGATCCATTGCGCCTGCTGATCGTTGACCAGCGCCTCGACCTTCCGATCGATTTCCATGAGCTGCTGCGACGGCGTCAGCCCATCGGCGCTGACGGTTGCAATCTTCTCGCGCTCCTGCCCCTTCAGACCGGCGACGCGGACCATGAAAAATTCGTCGAGATTGTTTGCTGAGATCGACAGAAAGCGCAGCCGTTCCAGGAGCGGGTGATTTGGGTTCTCGGATTCCTCGAGCACGCGGCGATTGAATTCCAGCCACGAAATCTCGCGGTTGATGAAGCGCTTGGGATCGCCGAGAAGCTCGCTGGTCGATACGGCGATCGTCCCATTTTCGGAATCAACCGTATCCGTGGCTATCGGGCTCTCTTCCATCGATCCTCTCTCAGTCTGCGAACCGCGTGATCGCAGCGGAGCGTAACACTTGGATGACACTCGCGGAAACCAAGCTCTTGCATCTCAGGAGCCGATCACCTGGTTTTCACGGCTCGCGAGAACCTGCGCAACGAGAGGTCGCGTGATACGCCGTCCTTCGCTCAGCGCCTCTTCGTCGATGGCTGCGACGAGCGCCTGGGCCTCGCGCAGCGAGCGTTCCATCCGGACGACCATGTAGTCGATGACGTTGCGCTCCACCGAAAGCTGACGGTCGCTGAAAAGTTTGACCAGAACCTGTCGCAACAAGGGTTCATCGGGCCGGTCGATGGAAATGGGGATCGCAAGCCGCAGGCGCGAGATCAGGTCTTTCAGCGACAGCTGCCAACGCGCGAGAGGTTCGCGTGCCGTGATGAGGATCGTAAAACCTTCTTCACGCGCCCGGTTGATCAGATGGAAAAGTGCGCGCTCGGGAACTTCGTCGGCGGCGACATCTTCCACGAGAACGGGCCGGCCGGGGCCGCCCACCTCTCTCTCTTCAAGCGTCGCTCCCGCGACGATCACGGCCCCTGCTCTTTCCGCCCAGAGGCTGGCGAGATGGGTTTTGCCGGAGCCTTCAGGTCCGCACAACAGCACGACTGGCGCGGACCAGTTCGGCCAGCTCATGATGACCTCGTAGGCCGCACGGTTCGCTTCCGTCACCAGATAGCTGTCGCTGTCGTAGGCGGCTTCATGCGCGAGCGGGATCGGGATCTGACGTTGCGAGATCATGGCGTTCACTGCAGCTCGCTTGGAGGTGGTGGCGGCGGATCGCCAGTGCCGAGATAGATCCGGCTCTCCCGGTATTGCTCGAGGCCGAAGCGGACAAGCACGCCGATGGCGGCCGTGACGGGGACCGCGACAAGCAGGCCGACGAAGCCGAACAGCGCACCGAAGGCGAACATCGCAAACATCAGCCAGACGGGATGCACACCGACGGAATGGCCGACGATGCGCGGCTGCAGAAGGTTGCCTTCAACGACCTGCCCTGTGACGAACACGCCCGCGACCACGACGATCCAGGGCCATTCCGGCCAGAACTGCACGAGTGCCACACCGACAGCCAGAATGAAGCCCACGGTCGAGCCGATATAGGGAATGAAGTTGATGACGCCCGCGACGACGCCGATCAGAAGCCCGAAATTGAGCCCGACCGCGGTCAGACTGACGACGTAGAAGCCGCCCAGGAGCGTGCAGACGAGCCCCTGCCCCCGGAGAAAACCTGAGAGCGCCTGATCGACGTCCGCCGCCAATTCTCGGATGACATCGGCGTGGTCGCGCGGAAGATAGCTGTCGACCATCTTCACCATCCGGTCCCAATCGTAGAGAAGGTAGAAGGCAACGACGGGCGTCACGATAAACAGGCTGACGACACTGATCAGCGCCTGACCGCCGGCGAGAAGCGAGGATACCAGGCCCGCCATCCAGGTGGCGGCGCTCTTCAGAAGCGGCTCGGCGTTGAACTCTCCGCCGGATGGAAGATATTTCGCGAGCGGCGAGGCAAATATCTCGCTTGCGAGATGCCGCAGGCGCTCGATGAGATTGGGCAGCCTGTCGGCAAAATCGCTCGCCTGGCCGATCAGCGGCGGGATGATCGCGACCAACACCACAATGAACAGCAAGAGTGCGAAGATCAGGATCGCGAGCGTCGCCAGAAGGCGGTTCATGCCGAGCCGCTCGAGCCAGTCCGCGACCGGATCGAGAAAATAGGCGAGTGCCATGCCGAGCAGAAACGGCAATAGGATGCCGCTGAAAAGCCAAAGGAAAACGATGAGAGCGGCGAGCGCTCCCAGCCAGAAGATCGCCTGACGCTGGGCCGACATCAGCCTTCCTCCCGCCGTGGCTCCTCGCCGGCCATGTGGCGCAGCCACTCCGCGAGATAGGCACCGGCTGAGCCGACGGTCAAGCCGGCCGTTGTGATGATCATCGGCCAGATTGCGATCGAAAGCGATTTGATGCCGGCATGTTCGGCGAGAACCAGCGCGAGGAGAACGATCTGGGCGGTCGTGTTGAATTTCGACACCCAGAGCGGCCGCATGGCGATCGGATTGACGAGCATCCATGCGAGGATCACGCCGCCGACGATGAGAATGTCCCGGCTGACGACGAGGATAATCAGCCATGGCGGCAGAACGGCCTGGAACCCGAGCACGAGAAACAGCGAGACGAGGAGCGCCTTGTCGGCAATCGGATCGAGATAGGCGCCGAGATCGGACGACGCACCGAAGCGCTTGGCGATCAGGCCGTCGATGCCGTCGCTGATCCCTGCGAGAACGAAGACGACGGTCGCGCCCGTCCAATTCTGGATCACGATCAACCAGACGATCAACGGAACGGAGACGAGCCGCGCGAGTGTGATGAAGTTGGGAAGGGTCAAGGAGAACGGTGCCTGGAGCCAAAACGCAGTGCCTAATGGCACAACGCCGCTTGCAAATTCAGGCTATCGCCTCTACCCGCTTTCGAGCCATGGGGGAAGACCGCACCACACTCAGCTATCGCCAGGCCGGCGTCGATATCGACGCGGGCGCAGCGCTCGTCGACCGCATCAAGCCGCTTGCCGCCAGCACCCGGCGTGCCGGCGTCATGGGCGGACTTGGCGGTTTCGGCGCGCTTTTCGATCTCAAGGAGACCGGTTACCGCGATCCGGTGCTGGTGGCGGCGACGGATGGCGTCGGCACGAAGCTCAAAATCGCCATCGAGAGCGGACATCACGACACGGTTGGGATCGATCTCGTTGCGATGTGCGTCAACGATCTGATCGTCCAGGGCGCAGAGCCCCTCTTCTTCCTCGATTATTTCGCATCCGGAGCTCTCTCGGTCGACGAGGCGGCATCCGTGGTCGCGGGCATCGCCGAAGGTTGCCGACAGGCGGGTGCCGCCCTTGTCGGCGGCGAAACGGCGGAACTGCCGGGACTATATGCCGCCGGAGATTATGATCTCGCCGGGTTCTCGGTGGGGGCCGTCGAACGGGAAGCGATTCTGCCACGCGCGGTGAAGGCCGGAGACGTGGTGATCGGCGTCGGTTCCAGCGGCGTTCATTCGAACGGCTTTTCTCTGGTCCGTCGGGTGGTCGAGAAGAGCGGCCTCGTCTGGCACGCTCCGGCACCGTTTGAGCCTGGCAGGAGCCTTGCGGAGGTGCTTTTGGAGCCGACCCGCATCTATGTCCGCCCTCTCCTTTCGGCGATCCGCGAGACGGGCGCGGTCAAGGCGCTGGCGCATATCACCGGCGGCGGATTGCCGGAGAACCTGCCAAGAGTCTTGCCCGATGGGCAGGCGGTTCGCATCCATCTCGACGAGATCCCGCTGCCGCCGGTTTTCCCCTGGCTCGCCAAGAGCGGCCCGATCGAAGAGGCCGAGCTTCTGCGCACGTTCAATTGCGGTGTCGGTATGGTTGTCATCGCAGAGGCCGATGCGGCTGAGCGGATCACCGCGCATCTGACGGAAGCAGGTGAAAAGACCTTCCGTCTCGGCGAGATCGAGCCAAGGAAAGACGCCGCCGTCGTGTTCGAAGGCAAGCTCGCGCTGGACGAGAAGTAACAGTGAAAACAGCGATTTTGATTTCCGGGCGCGGCAGCAATATGCGCGCCCTCGTCGATGCGGCGCAAAAGCCCGACTTTCCCGCCTCGATCGAAATGGTCCTTTCCAATCGCGCGGACGCTGCGGGTCTCGCTTATGCCGCCGATGCGGGCATTGCGACCGCGGTCCTCCCGCATGGGGATTATGAAAGCCGCGAAGCGTTTGAAGCCGCACTCGACACGATGCTGCGCGAGGCCGGAATTGAACTCATCTGTCTGGCGGGCTTCATGCGCCTTCTGTCCGATGAATTCGTCGAGGGATGGCGCAATCGGGTGATCAACATCCATCCGTCGCTCCTGCCGTCCTTTCGAGGTCTGCGAACGCATGAACGTGCGCTGGCGACAGGCGTGCGCGTGCACGGAGCAACGGTCCACTACGTCCGCGCAGAGATGGACGATGGACCGATCATCGTTCAAGGTGCCGTGCCGGTGCTTGCCGACGACACCGCAGAAACCCTGGCCGCGCGCGTCCTCGCAGCCGAGCATCGGATCTATCCGCTCGCGCTTTCCTGGGTTGCCGGGCGCAAAGCCCGGGTCGTGGCCGAGAAGGTCATTCTCGAGGGGCTGCCGACGCCGGAGGACAGCGTCTTGATCGTGCCCTCCGATGCCCCACGGGATTGAGGATCAGGCGCCTCAGCGGGTGCAGGTCTCGAAAGCCTGAACGTATTTGGGTTGGGTCGTCTTCGGGACCTGACCAGTTGCGACGAAGGCGGCAGCTTCGGGTTCGCTCATCTGCGGCTCCAGCCGCTTGGCGAGGCACGAACAATCCCGCGTAACGGTCTTCAGCGCGTCCCCTTCCCGCTTGCGCCATTCGGCGTAAACGCACGCGTCGGCGAGACGATTGCGCACCGTTTCATGCGTCATGCCGGCTGGCAGGGTCGTGGGCGCGGAACCTCCCTGGCAGGCCGCCAGCGCAAGCGTGGCAAAAACGAAAGCAGGAACCGCTGAGACGCGCATCTTTGATCTCCGAAAAAGGAGGCGCGATATTCTCCGCACTCCCCATTCAGTCAAGCGGCGCCACCGCAACACAGGGCGCAATTCGCACCGCATTGTCGTGAAAGGCCGCACCGCCATAAGGCGCAACCGCATCGGCCCCTGTCAGGGCATTGATGCCGCGCCCTCCTTGATGCGCGGAATTCGGCCAGATGCCCTCCGCAATGAGAGTGCCGCGCTGCTGACCGTCGCTCAGCCGCATATGCAGCCGGCAGGCGCCGCGCCGACTGGTGAGTTCCACGAGATCTCCGTCGTTCAGGTGGGCAGCCTCCGCGTCGAGTGGATGCATCATCACCTCGGGCCGCTTCTCGCGCGTCTGGCCCGACGGCGTCTCGGAGAAGGTGGAATTCAAGAATGAGCGGGCCGGCGCGGTGACGAGGCGGAACGGATACTCCTCATCGGCCGTCTCGATTGCCTCCCACTGATCGGGAAACTCCGGCAGAGATTCCCATGGGCCGAGCGCCTTGCCGTCCTGCGGACGGTTCGGCGCAGCGAAACGACCCCAATCCGGCGCGAAACGGAACTTGCCGTCGGGAAAGCCGAAGCCCTTGAGATAATGCGCCTCCTCAAAGCCCGGCTGACAATCGATCCATTTGTTCTTCTCAAGCGTCGCGAGGTCACCCCAGCCCGAGGCCTTCAGCAGCCAATCGATGTGCTCGCGTGCGCTCATGGCGAAGCCGGGATGCTCCGCTCCAAGACGCTTTGCGAGGCCCGTCACGACCTGATGGTTCGTGACGCAGCCCTGCGGCGGTTCGACGAGCTTCGGACCGAACAGTATGTTCTGGTGACCTCCGCCCTTGTAGATGTCGTCGTGCTCCAGAAACATCGTCGCCGGCAGGACGATGTCGGCCATTTCTGCGGTGTCCGTCATGAACTGCTCATGCACGGCGACGAAGAGATCGTCGCGCAGGAAGCCTCGCCGCACCTGTTCCTGGTCAGGCGCCACGTTCATCGGGTTGGTGTTTTGAATGAGCATGGCGCCGACGGGAGGACCGCCCTTCAGATCGGCGTCGTTGCCGCAAAGGATCGGACCGATGCGCGACTGGTCAAGCATGCGCACGGAGGGATCCAGGCGATCGAGACCGGCGATCATCGTCTCGTCGAGATGATAAATCCCGCCGTTGTTGTGAAAGGCCCCGCCCCCCTCATGGCGCCAGGCGCCTGTGACAGTGGCGATGCAGGAGGCAGCATGCATGGCGACGGCGCCGTTGCGGCTGCGCGTAAAGCCGTAACCGAGGCGCAGGAAGGTTTTGGGCGTCTTGCCGATCCAGGCGGCGAACGTCTCGATGTCCTCGACGGTGAGACCGGTGATGGCAGATGCCCATTCCGGCGTCTTGTCCTCAAGGTGGCGGGCAAAATCCCGAGGACGATCGCTGAAGCGATTGAGATAGTCCCAGTCGGCATGACCGTCACGGAAGAGAATATGCATGACGGCGCAGGCAAGCGCCGCGTCGGTGCCGGGTCTCAGACACAGAGCAAGGTCCGCCTGCCGCATCGTGGCGTTTTCATAGACGTCGACGACAACGAGCTTCGCTCCCCGGGTCTTCCGTGCTGTCGTCGCATGGGTCATCACATTGACCTGCGTCGCGACCGCGTTGGTGCCCCAGATGACGACGAGATCGGCTTTTGCGATCTCGCGCGGGTCGGGTCCGGTCAGGCTTCCGGTCCCGGCCACATAGCCCGTCCAAGCCATGTTTGTGCAGATCGACCCGAACTCTCCGGAATAGCGCTTGACGTGGCGAAGGCGGTCGAGCCCGTCGCGCTGCACCAATCCCATCGTCCCAGCATAATAATAGGGCCAGACGGCTTCGGACCCGTGCCTCGCCTCGGCCTTGACGAAAGCCTCGGCAATCTCGTCGAGCGCTTCCTCGACGGAGATTTCCTGCCACGTGCCATCCCCTTTGGCGCCCTTGCGCTTCAGGGCCTTGGTGAGTCTGTCCCGGTGGTGCAGCCGCTCCGCATAGCGCGCAACCTTGGCGCAGATCACGCCAGCCGTGTAATCGTTCTCGGAATTGCCCCTGAGCCTGCCGACGCGCCCATCAGGCAGAATTTCCACGTCAAGTGCACAGGTCGAAGGGCAGTCGTGCGGGCAGGCGGAATGGCCGGTTGTCACCGGCGTCATGTCATTCATTCGAAATCTCCAAGCGACGACAGTCGCTTACCAGTTCCGGCAGGTCAAGGCGTTCAGCTGGAGGCGGGTCTTGCCGCATGCCGCACGAGCAGACCGAACAGGATCAGCGCCATCGCCTGGTGGGCGAGTGCGATCGGCCAGGGAACGACGAGAACGAGCGCCAGAATTCCGAGAGCCACCTGACCGATGACGACGGCCATGATCAGCGCGAGATCCGAGGACCATCGGCGGAGTGCGAGGCGCAAGAGACCGTATCCGATCACGAGTGTGGCCAGCACGTAGCCACCGATGCGGTGATCAAACTGAACGGTCGTGATGTTGTCGGTGAAATTATGCCAAAGCGGCTGCATCGCAAGAAGGCCGGCGGGTACGAAGCGTCCGTCCATCAGCGGCCAGGTGTTGTAGGTCAGGCCGGCATCGTGGCCTGCGACGAGGCCGCCGAGGGCGATCTGAACGAGCGCCGCGACAGCGATCAGCCAGGCCGCAACAGTGCCGGCGGTTGCGCGCCGCACAGCTTCGGCCCCACCGAGGCGCGCATGCGTGCCAATCAAGAAGGCAAAGAACAGGCTCGCGAGCGTCAGATGCAACGACAGTTTGACGGGGGCGACTGCGATCATTCCCGGTTTCAGACCCGACGCGACCATGATCCAGCCGACCAGGCCTTGAAGCCCGAGAAGGAGCCCGCCGGCGAAAAGCCACAGGCCGAGCCGGAGCGTCAGTTTCCCGGCGATGGCGAGGCCGACAAGGCCGACGAGATAGACCGCACCGATGAACCGACCCAGCTGCCGATGCGTCCACTCCCACCAGAAAATCCGTTTGAACTCGCCAAGACTCATGCCCCGGTTCATCAGCTCGTATTGGGAGGTCGCCCGGTAACGATCGAACTCCTCGCTCCAGGCCTGGTCCGACATCGGCGGCACGGCGCCCACGACCGGCTTCCATTCTGTGATCGAAAGACCGGAATCGGTCAGCCGCGTCATGCCCCCCACAAGCACCATGACGAAGACCAGAAAGGTCAGGATCGCCAGCCAAAGCCTGACGCCGCGCAGCCGCATCCACGACGAGCCAAGTTTTTCGGAACGCGGCCCAAAGGAACTCTGCGCAAAGGGCAAAATACTGTCGTCAAAGGACATCGGCGTCGTCCCGTCTGATATGCCTGTGGGCCACTTCTCGCCTACGCGACACCGCGGCCCGGCACAAGAGATTGAAAACCCCGTCCATTGCGGCTAGCTGCCTCTATGCGCCAGAAATACCGCAAACCGATCGGCACCGTTTTTCTTGTCGTGTGGGTGATCTTCTACAGCCTCACCGCGATGACGATCGGAGCCGCGAAGCTTCCCGGCACCAGCGGGCTCGTGCAGCTTGCCTATTATGCGGTCGCCGGGATCGCCTGGGTGATCCCGGCCGGGGCTATCATCTGGTGGATGGCACGTCCCGACCGCGCCTGAGCGCATTTTTTGCCCCCAAGAGCGGCTCCGCGATCCGCCACAGCCCCGGGGCGAGCAAAACCTCCTGCAGATCGACATCCTGGTAATAGCCGTTCACCGAAACCCGCGGCAGGAAGAGCGGATCGGAAGACGGCCGAAGCGTGCCGGGCCTCGTCAGGAAGGCGGCCGTCATTCCCGTCTGTGCGGCGAGCTCGGCCTCACGCTCTCCGACAGCACCGGCAAATCCGTAGGGATAGGCCAGAAGGTCGGGCCTTCTTCCCGTCTCCTGTTCAATGCGGTCGGCACTTTCCCGGATTTCTGCAAGCGCGCCATCGGCAGGCAACCTGGCAAGGGCCGGATGGGTCATGGTGTGGGCACCGATCGTCGCGAGCGGATCTTCTGCAAGCCGCCGCACCCCGTCCCAATCCAGAACCAATTCCTCCGTCAGCGCTCGTTCATCGAACTCATGAGCTTCGTAAAGGCGCGCCATGACCTGGCGGTGTCGCAGGCCGTCCAGCTCGAACAGGAGCGCATGCCGCCATGCGGCAAAGGCAGCGTACTTCTCTTCTGTCGTTGAGGTCGGCATCGGCCCCGGCCCCTCGCCTTTCAGACCGAATTCCGAATGCACTGCGATCATGCGTTCCAGAGCGACCCACCAGGGTGCAGCGCTACGATCGCAAAAGCCTGCGCAGATGAAGGCGGTGAACGGCGCCTGATGCCGCTGGAAGACAGGAAGCGCCTCTTCGAGATTGTTACGGAAGCCGTCATCGAGCGTGATCGCCACATCATTCGGCGACGCACGTCCCGCGATCTGGTTGGCCACCATTTCGCCAAGAGGCAGGATCCGCCGATCCGCCCGCTTTAGGAGCCTCAGAAGCGCATCCAGGAAATCGGGCGCGATTACGAGCCCGGCATTGGGCGCGAACGCAGCGGGAAGTCCCGGCTTCACTTCGTGAAGAGTGAGAACGAGCCCGCTGCTCTTGGGGTCCGCCGGCAACCATCGCGTCGCCTTGCTGGCGGCAAGAGTTTTCAGCGCCGCGTGAATCGCCTGGTGACGTCGGCTCACCTCATGCCCCTGCTTTCGGTACGTGCTGCGACGGCCTTTCAGGCCGCCTCTTCCGCCGCCTGCGGCTCTGCACCTTCTTCACTCGAGCGCTGCAGAAGAATGGCGTTGCGCGCACCCGCCTCCATCGCCTGCCGGTGAAGTCTGCGGCGTGCCTCCGCGCCCATGTCTTCGTCACAGACGAGGACAGCGAGATCCGGCCGCACGTAGTCGCTCGGCCAATCCTCGAAACGGTCGGCCAGGAGAACCACACGGTCATACGTGTTGCTCAAGGCTCCGATGACGAGGCTGAGGCGCTGCAAGGGCGGATCCTCGGCCATCGAGCCGAGAGGGATGAAATGGACGCGGCTGTCGCCGTCGAGCCGGATGGCGTCGCCGAACGGCGCATCCCCGCTCAACAGGTCGCCCAGGCCGGGGCCTCCGTCGCGGTCGAGCGCCGATGCCGGTTCGACCCCGATATCGAGCAGAATGATGCGCAACGAGGCCGTACGGACCGCAAGCCGACATGCACCCAAGGCCGCATCGCCAGCAGTTGGGCCACCGTCTCCGGCAAACAGGACCGTTTTCAGTCCTTCCGTCGCAATGAGATCGGCGAGCTCAGCCAGGCCTGGGATTTCCTTCGCCGCATCAAGGCTCGGCGTTCCGCCCGGGGGAATCGCGCCCAGGACAAGGAGAGGCTCTGCCGGAACCTCTCCGGCCGGCGGCACCTCGATGTCATCCAGTGGACGAAACGCACGACCAGAAGCGAATTCGCGCACGATGACGATGGCCATGGCGAGGAACAGGGAACCGAGGACGGCTGCGGCCGTCAGCAGCCCTTTCTTCGGCCAGGAGGGACGCCGCGGCGGGATCGCCCGTGAAATGATCCGTGCGTCGGCCGGCAGATAATTGGAATCGGTGCGCGCGGCCGCTTCCCTGTAGCGCGCCAGGAAGGTCTCCAGGAGATCGCGTTGCGCGGCAGCTTCGCGCTCCAGCGCGCGAAGTTCGATGCTTTCCTCGTTGGAGCGAGCGACCGCGGCTTTCGCCTCATTCAGCCTCGCTTCGAGCGAAGTCACGCGGGCGCTCGCGACGCGCGCGGCGGTCTCCAGAGATTGCAGGATCTTGCGGACTTCTGTGCGAACCTGCCCATCGAGATCTGCCAGCTGGCTGCGCAGGGCCTGCAGACGCGGATGCTGCGGCAGAAGGCTCGTCGACAGTTCTGCGATCTGGGCGCGCAAGGCGACCTGGCGCTCGCGGAGCCGCTGGATCAGCTGTGAATTCAGAACCTCTTCGGCGGAATCGAAGGAACTCCCCTCGCGCAGCAGCGAGCGCAGCAGTTCGGCCCGCGACTGAGCTTCCGATTGCGCGGCCTTGGCACGACCGAGCTCTGCATTGAGCTCGCTCAGCTCCTGCTTCTGCAGGGTCGTTTCCGGCTGGCTCGACGTATTGACGTCGAACAGGTTGTTCTCGGAGCGGTAGGCAGCGACCGCGCCTTCCGCCTCCTCGACCCGTTCGCGCAAGCGGTCGATCTCGGTCTGCAGCCATGCGGTCGCGGCTGACGTCGACTGCCTCTTGGCTTCGCTTTGCAGGTTCACGAATGCTTCCGCCACGGCATTCGCGATTTGCGCCGCGAGCTCGGGATCATGCGCATTGAACTCGACCGCGATCACCCGTGATTTGACGACAGAATAGACGGACAGGCGGTTGTAATACGTTTCCAGGACGCGCTGCCGAATCGTGTTCTCCGCCGGACCCTTTTTGAGGCCGGAGGCGATCAGGACTGTATCAATCAGAGACGGTGAGAGAGCCGGATCAAAGTCCGGACGATGCGTCAGGTCGAACTTGTCGATGATGGTATTGGCGATGTCGCGCGAACGCAGAACCTCGACCTGGCTCGCAATCGCCGATTCGTCCAGCTGCACCGTCAGGTTTTCTGCGCCCGAGTCGCGAGGCCGTGTCAGCGGCGATTCCCGCGCCTCGATCAAAATGCGTGCGTCGCCAGTATAAAGCGGGTCGACGAGCGAGAGACCGAAATAGGTTCCTGCCCCCACCAGGATCGCCACCAGGCCAAAAAGCCAGGCGCGACGCCACAGCGCGGCGGCAATTGCAGAAATGTCCATTTCCATAGGACGCGGCTCGGCCATAGCGTGGCGACTCCTTGCTGGCTGACGGCAAGATGCGTCGATTACGGTTAGGAGGCGGTTAACGACCGCCATACCTCCAGCTTCAGGCAATTTTAGCGCGGCATTAACTATGGCGCGGCATATTTCGGCCGGTCACAGGTTGGGTGCTCGCAATGAACGCGGTTCGTGTCGCCATTATAATCACACTTGTTTGTCTTCTCGCGTCTTGCATGGGCGAGCGGGCACCGTTGGCGACTGGTTCACCGACAGTCAAAGGGCCCTATCGACTGGATACCGGCGATGAACTCCGCATCGTCGTCTTCGACCAGAGCGAGCTCACCAACGTCTACAAGGTCGATCAGGCCGGCTACGTCACGATGCCTCTCGTCGGCGAGATCGCGGCGCGCGGCGCTAGCACCGACGAGCTCGAGGGACGCATCCAGAGCGCTCTTTCGACCCGCTTCGTGCGTAATCCCGACGTGACCGTCGAGGTCGCCTCGTATCGCCCCTTCTTCATTCTGGGCGAAGTGAGCAGTCCTGGCCAGTATCCCTATGTGCCGGGCATGACGGTTGAGAATGCCGTCGCGGTCGCTGGAGGCTTTACGCCCCGTGCGAACGAACGGGTGGTGCGACTGAGCCGCCAGCTGAACGGCGTCCTTTACGAAGGCCGCCTTGCCGTGACGCAGCCGATTCGTGCCGGCGATACCGTCTATGTCGGAGAACGCCTGTTCTGATCCGAGTTGATTAACTCTAGCAGGCGGAACAGATTGAATAAAATCGCGCAAGACAGACAGCTACCGGCGAGGCCGAAGCGGGATTTTACACAGTGACATCGAGCAATGCACCGGCGGACAATGAGCCAGGCACAAAGCGGCCCGGAGCAGGTCGCTCGGCCCTCAATCTCGCCGCGGCCCGCGTTGCCGCGAACCTCAAATACCGGCCCGTCTCTGCGGGCTTTCTCGCCGCCCTTCTGCGTCTGGCAGACTTCACGGCGCTCGTCGGCCTCGGCACACTGATCTACCATTTCTGGGTCGCGTCCAGCGAAGGTGAATTGCCTCCGCGCTATCTCCTGCCGCTGATCCTGCTGCCGGTGTTCACGATCTCGCTTATCGGTACGTTCAAGGGCTACACGCTGCCGGCCTACAGGCATCCGCTGAAACACATTGGTCGTGCCGCCGGGCTTTGGGCGGTGGTGTTTGCCTGCTTCACCCTCGTCGCGTTCTTTCTGAAAATCGGCGACGATTTCTCCCGTCTGTGGCTCGGCGCCTGGTTCTTTATGGGCTTTGTGGCGCTTGCGGCGGCGCGTGTTCTGCTCGCACGCCTCGTGCGCGTCTGGACCCGCGTCGGTCTCCTGGAGCGTCGCGCGGTTCTCGTCGGGGCCGGCCCGGAAGCGGTGTCTCTGATCCGCGCCCTCGACGCCGAACCCGAGAATGACATCCGTATTTGCGGGATTTTCGACGACCGCGGCGGTGATCGTGCGCCGGCAATTCAGGAAGGCTACCCGCTGCTCGGGCGAATCGACGAACTCGTGGAATTCGGTCGCCAGGCGCAGATCGACCTCTTGATCATCGCCCTGCCGCTGACGGCCGAGAACCGGCTTCTCGAAATGCTCAAGCAGCTCTGGGTGCTACCGGTCGACATCCGCATGGCAGCGCATACGACGCGCCTGCGGTTCCGCCCCCGTTCCTATTCCTTCATCGGCTCGGTGCCGTTTTTGGATCTGTTCGATCGGCCAATCGCGGGTTGGGATTCCGTCGTCAAGCGGATGTTCGACATCGTCTTTGCCAGTCTCGCCCTCATCGGACTGTCGCCGGTGATGCTGGCGGTGGCAGCCGCGATCAAACTCGACAGCCGGGGCCCTGTTCTCTTTCGTCAGGACCGCTACGGCTTCAACAACGAGCTGATCAAGGTCTTCAAGTTCCGCTCGATGTATGTCGATCAGGTGGACCTCAACGCAGCAAAGCTCGTCAGCCGGGACGATCCGCGGGTGACGCGCGTCGGCCGCTTCATCCGCAAAACGAGTCTCGATGAGCTGCCGCAATTGTTCAACGTCCTGAAAGGCAATCTCTCCCTCGTCGGCCCTCGCCCTCACGCCTTGCAGGCCAAGGCGGCCAACCAGCTTTACGAACAGGTGGTCGACGGCTACTTCGCCCGCCATCGCGTCAAGCCGGGCATCACCGGCTGGGCCCAGGTCAACGGCTGGCGCGGAGAAACCGACACCCAGGAAAAACTCGAGCGGCGCGTCGAGCACGACCAGTTCTATATCGAAAACTGGTCGGTCCTTTTCGATCTCTACATCCTGCTTTTGACACCGATTCGGCTCGTCACCGGCGAGAATGCCTATTGAGAGCTGTGCGGGGATGAGGCTCACCCACCTCGTAGAGTCCCGAAAGGCTTTCTTTGGGCTCGCTCTCCGGCTTGCCTTGCACCAAACTCGCTCGATCGAAGGATGCGCACGGAAGACTGCGGCGCAACGCATTCGAACGCCGACGGTCCCTTGGATGGGGCAGACGAAGACGCCCTCCCCCGTACGGGGGCTTTGTTCCTTCAATACGCTATGACGAGACGATAGAGCGGCCGTTCTGGGCGCGGTGTTTGTTGCGGGCGATGGCGTGTTTCATCGCTTCCACGGCACCGCTCCCACGAACATTCGGGGTCGCCTCCGTCGTCTTATGGAAGCGTGCGGGATTGAAGCCCCAGAGGATGCCGAGAAGGAGCCAGAGATGGCGCCAGTGCTCGCCTTCATGCAGCGAGGCGCACATGAGCGGCGCCATGAAGGCGACCAGAACGGCGACGGCTGCCGGATGCGCCGTCATACGGTAGTTCCCAAGGCCAAAAAGGACCGACAGGAACATCAGCGCGAGCCATGAAAAGCCTGCGAGCCAGCCGTAATTCATGAAAGAGCTCAGCCAGATGTTATGGATGGGCTCCAGAAAGATCAGGTTCTGCTGATTGATCCCGATACCGACGGGATTGCTGAGGATCATCGGGATCGAACGTGCATAGCGGCCGTATCGGCCTTCGCGCCCTGCATCGTAAGATTCCTCCAGCGTGGCGCGCTGCTCGAATTTCTTCGTGAAGGTCGGAGAGACGACGATCGTGGTTCCGAGAATGATGCCGCCGAAGACCGCCATGGCAGCGGCGTAGGCGAAAAGCCTCAGGAGGTGCTGCCGATAGATGAAGACCATATAGCCGGAGCAGCACAGGATGAGCGACACGGTCGCCGCCCGGGAGAATGACAGCAGCACGCCGAGGCAGAGGATCCCGATGATCGGAAGAAGTGCGGCCCGCGGCCACAACCGCTGCTGGACCAGGTAGATCGCCATCACCACGCCCGGCACGAGGAACGACGCATACATGTTCGGGTCGTCGATGAAGGCTTTCGAGCGGCCGTCCCAAAGCAGGGCCTCGATTCCGAGCGCAAAGCCCACAATTCCGAGAATCGCGGCCGTCACGCAGGAGACGACGTAGACCCGCATGAAGGTATGCAACTGCCGCGGACCCCAATCCATGGAGACGTAGCAGGCCGTTATGCCGAGAACCACGACGAAGGTTTTCTTGAAGGCCTCCTGGCGTACGTCAGGATCGCCGAAGAACGGGACCGAGGCGTACCAGAACGAAAGCGTCCACAGGAGCAAGAGCGTAAAGAATATGAAGAAGGTCAGCCGGACCTTCTGCAGCACCATGATCGACAATGCGAGCGAGAGCATGAACAGAAAGTCGACGGGCGACGGCCGCGACAGCGTATAGTTCATCGCCAGCACCGCCAGAAAGAAAACGAAGTTCCTCACGGAGGTCGGATAAAGACGTGGACGGTCGGCGTCTGGCTGCATGGAAGCCGGGTTCTCGCGCGGAGACGTTCTATGCGCGCGAGTTAGGCGGGAAAGCCTTAAGATTTGCTGATTCCGTGGCATATCGATGCTCGTCCTCGGCCCATATGGAGCTGCGAGAAGACGGCGAAAGAATCCCCGAAAACTGCGCCTTATGAGCATTGCGCCGAGCCTATGTGCTCTCTATAGTCCGCGCGCGTCGGAGCGTAGCGCAGCCTGGTAGCGCACTTGCATGGGGCGCAAGAGGTCGTGGGTTCGAATCCCGCCGCTCCGACCATTCCCCACTATTTTGAAATGAAATCACGCCGCCAAGGCGGTATGTCGCGCGGTCTATGCGCGGCCGGGGTATCCGGTCAGCCGGAGATGGCGTCGTGCAGAATCCGGCGCGCCTCGAGCAGATCGCTGAGCACGGCTTGAAGACGTTCGCGACCATGGGGGTCGACGCGGCGAGACACGGGCTCTTCCGCCTCGTCGCGCAGCAAGGACGGTTGCAGTTCGTCGTCCTCGTCCCGAGCTTCCTCGCGAATCGGCTCTGCCCTCGCCGGGGCCTCATCGCTCGGCCGCTCGGTGTCAAAATCAGCCTCGGCCGGCGCCACCGTCTCCACATTGCCGCTTTGCCCAACGGCAATGACGAAGCGCACGCCCTTCTCTTTGAGAAGACGCTGCACGCCCTTGATGGTGAAGCCTTCGCCGTAAAGAAGCAGGCGAATGCCCTTGAGAAGGTCGACGTCCTCAGGGCGATAATAGCGCCTGCCGCCGCCGCGCTTCAGCGGCTTGATCTGAGTGAAGCGCGTTTCCCAGAAACGCAGGACGTGTTGCGGAAGATCGAGGTCCTCCGCAACTTCACTGATCGTCCTGAACGCGTCCGGTGATTTCACGCTCACGTCGTTGCGACGTCTGCTTCAGCAGCCTTGAGACGCCGCGCATTGCCGGCGTCGGCGCCCGTGCTGACCGCGGCGCCGCCCGTCTCTTCTTCCGGGGCGAGGCACTCGTTGATGCGCTGCTTCATGATGTTGCTTGGCTTGAAGACGGTCACGCGGCGCGGCGGAATCGGCACTTCCTTGCCCGTTTTCGGATTGCGGCCGACGCGCTGCCCCTTACTGCGCACGACGAAAGAACCGAACGAGGAAAGCTTGACCGTTTCCCCCGATATGATCGTGTCTGAAATCTCCGCGAGCACCATTTCCACCATGGCGGCCGATTCCGTTCTGGAAAGGCCAAGCTCCCGATAAACCGCCTCTGCGAGATCGGCTCGCGTGACGGTGCGCCCCTCTGGGCGTAGTTCATTTGCCTCCACGCAACACGCCTCCTGCACGTCCTTAAGCAACGTATTCGCCTGTCGAAATGAGGTCAACACGCACCCCCCGATGCGTATCGCCCGCTACCAGCGTATCAGAGCTGAGCCCCAAGTGAAGCCGCCGCCCATCGCCTCAAGCAGCACCAGATCGCCTTTTTTGATGCGCCCGTCGCGCACTGCGACATCAAGCGCCAGCGGGATAGAGGCCGCCGACGTGTTGCCGTGATGCTGAACCGTCACCACGACCTTTTCTTCGGCGATGCCGAGCCGCTTGGCGCTGGCATCGATGATGCGTCTGTTGGCCTGATGGGGAACGAACCAGTCGATCGTTTCCGCCGATTCGCCGGTCGCTTCGAATGCGTCGGTGATGACATCGGTGATGGTCGCGACCGCATGCTTGAAAACCTCACGGCCTTCCATGCGCAAGTGTCCGACGGTCCTCGTCGAGCTCGGGCCACCGTCGACGAACAGTTTGTCACGGAAATGCCCATCTGAACGCAAATGCGCGGTAAGAAGACCCCGCGGAGCCGTCTCCTCGCCTGCCTCGTGGGCTTCCAGAACGACCGCACCAGCCCCGTCGCCGAACAAGACGCAGGTGCCGCGGTCGCTCCAATCGAGAATGCGCGAAAATGTTTCGGCTCCGATGACGAGCGCACGCTTTGCCGATCCGGCCTTCAAATGCGCATCGGCGGTGGTGAGCGCGAACAAAAAGCCCGAGCACACGGCCTGAACATCGAACGCGTATCCGTGATGCATGCCGAGCCGATCCTGCACCGTGCAGGCGGTCGCCGGAAACGTCTGATCCGGCGTGGCGGTCGCCAGGACGATGAGATCTATGTCGGCAGAGGTCAGGCCGGCGTCCGCAAGCGCTTTCTCAGCCGCGGCCAGCGCAAGATCCGAGGTCGTTTCGCCTTCGGCAGCGACGTGGCGCTCTGAAATGCCGGTGCGCTGTACGATCCATTCGTCCGATGTGTCGACGATGCTTTCGAGATCGCGGTTGGTAAGGACTTTCTCCGGCAGGGCGCTGCCAATGCCGGCGATCAAGGAGCGTTTCATGCGGTCTGTGCCTGCGCGGCCGTTTGCTCGGCGAACTGCTTGCGCATCGATCCGAGGGTGTATTCCAAATCGTTGGCGATCTTGCTGGTGAGACTTCCGAGCACCATGTCACGGCCGAGCTCGATGGCGGCGGCAAAGCCTTCCGAATCCGTGCCGCCATGGCTTTTCACGACGAGGCCATTGAGGCCGAGGAAAAGGCCGCCGTTGACCTTGCGCGGGTCCATTTTTTCCCTGAGTCGGGCGAAGGCTGAGCGCGCGAAGAAATAGCCGATCTTGGCAGACAGGGTCCGCGTCATCGCCGAACGGAGATACTCGGCGAGCTGCCGTGCGGTCCCCTCGGCGGTCTTCAGCGCGATATTGCCTGAAAAGCCTTCCGTGACCACGACGTCGACGGTGCCTTTGCCGAGATCGTCGCCCTCGACGAAGCCATAATATTCGAAATTGGGGTGGTCGATGGCGCGCAGAATGTGGCCCGCCTCGCGCACCTCCTCGACACCCTTCACCTCTTCAGCGCCGATGTTGAGGAGACCGACCGTCGGCCGCTCCAGCCCGAAGAGAGCACGGGCCATGGCTGCGCCCATGACGGCGAAATGGACGAGCATCTTCGCATCCGAGCCGATCGTGGCGCCGACGTCGAGGACGATGCTTTCGCCGCGCAGCGTCGGCCACATGGCCGCGATCGCCGGCCGATCGATATCGGGAAGCGTGCGGAGGCAGAATTTCGACATCGCCATGAGGGCGCCGGTGTTTCCGGCGGAGACGGCAACGTCCGCCTCCCCGTCCCGCACCGCCTGGACGCACCGCCACATCGACGACTTCCAGCGGCCGAGGCGGAGTGCCTGGCTCGGCTTGTCGTCCATGCGCACGGAAATCTCGCAATGCACGAAGCGCGAGGCGGCGACGAGATCGGGATAGCGGGCGAGCAACGGCTCGACCGCTTCGGATTGGCCATAAAGAATGAAACGCAGATCCGGCCGACGCTTCAACGCCACGGCTGCGCCCGGGATCACCATTTCGGGACCGGCATCGCCGCCCATGGCGTCAAGAGAGATGGTGAGAGGTGACGGCATCGCTTTCTTCTGGTCGGGTCGCCGGCCGCGGGACAATACCCACTCGCCCGGTCATGACAAGCCGTTTGGAGAAAAAGGCTGGTAAGGTGCGTCAGTTACGTTGCTGCTTCAGACGCTCCAATACGGCAAATGGCGACGCCTCCACCGTATCATCCTCCACATGTTCCTTAAATTCAGCGCCCGCAACCCTCGGATAGGGGTCGAGACCAAGCGCCACATATTCGACGAGCAAGGCGCCGAGGTCGACCCTGTCGCCGAAATAGGGCTCGGTGTCTTCCGCCCCGTCGACTTCCACGTCGAAAGGATCGTTGGAGCGATCGCCGCTCGCCTCTCCGCCTCCATCCCGGGATTCGCCGGGTTTCGGTGGCCGCAGGACAAGGCTCACATCTTCCGAAACCTCTTCCTCGACGGGGGCCAGCGTCACGACACAACGCCGCGTGACATGGCCGGAGATCTTCGCCTCGACCCGGTAGTGATCGCCAGCCATGGGTGTCACGTCGATGTCGGCCGAGAGGTCGTCGACGGAGGGGATGCCGAGTTGGTCCGCCATTTTTTCCCGTTCCGCCGGGTTTGCCTCCAAATGCAGTCTGCGTCCCGAGGCGGGTATCTCGACCAGGCGCAACGGCTTGGCGAAAGACGCGGTGTTCATTTCAACTGTTCTCCGCAGCGAGGCTGATGGGATCCGGGAACACGATGCGTCCCTCTTTCAGGGCGGCGCTGGGAACATTGTCCAGCCAGGCGAGCAACGCACGCAGATAGTCCGCGAGCCGTCGCGACGCATTCGAATCGCTTTCCTCTCCAAAGATATTGCGCGCAATCGCACCTTCAAGCGCATCGCCGCCTGCAGACAGTGCCGATCCGTAAGCTCCGAGTCTGCCGCCGTATGAGGAAAACAGCGTTTTCATCCGCTTTGGGATGCGTCGATCGCTGACACCGATGTCTCGATACGTGGCATCCATATCGACGACGAAGGCTTCGGTGGTCAGCCGCGCCAACTCGGGATCTGGGTCGGGCCCAAACGTCAGCCGATGGACGACGGCAAAAAGATGCAGCGAGAGCATCTCGAAGCGACCGTCGACCGTGTCATCGACACCATATTCTTCATAGAGTTGCGGATGACGCGCAGCAGCCGCCGCCGCGCCATAAAGTGCCGCTGCGCGCTCGCGCTCCTGCCGTTTGCGGCTTTGAAACCAACCCATCGTGCCATCTATGCCCTTCTACGCCTTCAAGACAATGCGGCAGAGCCCCGCGAAGGCCATTGCAATGCCGCATTCACCCCGCTAGCAAGCGGAGTTCAACGGGACCGCCAATGACCAAAAAAACTCACGTTCTCGCCCTTCTCGTTTCGGTCGCCGCAGCCGGCGCCCTGGGGGGCTGCATCGGGGAAACCCAGCACCGCGGCTATATCGCCAACGAGCTCGCCCTGGAACAGATTCCAGAAGGATCGAGCCGCGACCAGGTGTTGATCGTGCTCGGCACGCCCTCCACGACCGCCGATTTCGGCGGCGAGGTGTTCTATTACATCTCGCAGACGGCTTCGCGCCCGGTCGCCTTCTTGAACCCGCATATCGTCGACCAGCGCGTTCTGGCTGTCTATTTCGACAAGGATCAGACGGTCACGCGCGTCGCCAATTACGGTCTGAAGGACGGCAAGGTCTTCGATTTCGTCTCTCGCACCACTCCGACGGCGGGCAAGGACTTCTCGTTCGTGTCGCAGCTTCTGTCGGCCGCTGGACGGGTCGCCTTCTAGACACGCTTGGCCATTCATCGGCCGGCTTCAGCCGATCAAAGCTCCTGCGTAGAAGCGCTTTGATCGAACGCTGCTTGACGCAGGATCGACAAAAGGCGGCCCTATCCGGCCGCCTTTTTAGTGTCCGAGCCGATGGGCGGCTGTCCGTAGTTGGCTCGCGCCCGCGACATCTCCCGCTCTTAGCTCTCGGAGGATTGCGTTACGTCCTCAGCTGCCAAACACTCAATACACCTTATAATTATATATATATTTCGATATCTAAGTCTATAATATTTCCTACGATAAATATACCTTTTGTATTTTCCTGCAATACACCCTTCCATACTATTTCTGTCGCTCTATTTCTGTCTTAGATCCGATATGTGATGACTTTCCCGCGATACAGCGCTTCTCACATTTCGGTGTTTTCTTAATACATAAAGACAAGACACATCCCGTCATATCTTGCCATGGAGGTTAAGGTTATGGCCAACGCAAAGATCCCGCAAATCGTCGGCGAATGGATCCACATCGTTCCTCGCCTCTCTCGGACGGCAACCCGGCTCAGTGATGATGCCGCGGCCGCGACCGCACGCGGCTCAACTCTTGGGGATGACAATTCCGATCCCCAGGCCAATGACACTGAGATCTACTCCGAGCCGGAAAATCTCCCGACCGCGATATCGAGCATCATGAACCATGCGCAGAAGCGCTCAAACTTTCACCCGGCCAGCAGTCCACCAGAGGATCTCTATGAGAGATACAATGATTACATCACCGAGGTCGACGACACGCCTTTCTTTCATCTTGAGAAGCACGATTACGTTAAACAGACCTTCTATTCGAAGGACTACAACAAGCTGATCGATCAAGTCGTCAGCCTTTACGATTCGGTCAGCGCCGGAGACCAGGAGAAGATCAAAGAGGATATCACCGACATGGCGAAATCAGTGTTCGGTGAAAACAAGTCGGAGCAATGGCGCAATCTGTTTTCGCAATCGACGATCGATTTCTCCAATCTCTCGAGACCGCGTGTCTTTATTTATTATACGACGCTCTATATGCGCCACGAAGAGAACGGGAAATCGGAGGTCAACGAGCAGGAATACATGGTCCATCGGACCGAATATGCCGTGCTCTCCGACCTCATCCACGCTTATGCCAACGAGCTCGCAAGCCTCGACAAAACGTCGGTGGATGATTGGCTCGACGATTCGACGACGCCTGAGCGCGAAAGCGCGGCGTTGTGCTTCAAATGAGCAGCTGCGGATCGAGCAAAATCCTTCGGGACGACGACTTGGCCCCCGCAACCTGATGCCCCTCACGCCGTGCCCGGAGCGTTGGCCAAAACGTGTTGGCTCTGGGGGTGATGATGCGCATTGATGCGACAGGCGTGCCGGGCCAAGGGGCGACGAGCCGCAAGTGCGATGGCGATCTACAACGACGATCCCGCCCTGAAAGCCTGATTCTAGGTGGGGATACGGGGATAGCGTGCCTCGTCTGACCACGACCCAAGCGCTGGGGCTGCAGACACAAAAAAGGCCCCGCGGCGTAACGCGGGGCCTCGTTTTTGTTTCGAGCGATCTGCTTAGTGGGCCAGGACGGCCAGAAGCAGAAGCGCGACGATGTTGGTGATCTTGATCATCGGGTTCACCGCCGGTCCGGCCGTGTCCTTGTAAGGATCACCCACCGTATCGCCGGTCACCGCAGCCTTGTGGGCATCGGAGCCCTTGCCGCCGTGATGTCCATCCTCGATGTACTTCTTGGCGTTGTCCCAGGCACCGCCGCCGGCCGTCATGGAGAGGGCGACGAAAAGGCCGGTCACGATCACGCCGAGGAGCATGGCACCGAGCGACGCAAAACCGTTCGACTTGCCCGCGATCAGGTAGATCACGAAGAAGCAGACGATCGGCGACAGGACCGGCAGGAGCGACGGCACGATCATTTCGCGGATCGCAGCCTTGGTCAGCATGTCGACCGCGCGCTTATAATCCGGACGTTCCGTCCCCTGCATGATGCCGGGCTTCTCACGGAACTGCCGACGCACTTCCTCCACGACCGCGCCGCCTGCGCGACCGACGGCCGTCATCGCGATGCCGCCGAAGAGATAAGGCAGCAGACCGCCGAACAGCAGGCCGACAACGACGTATGGGTTCGACAGCGAGAAGTCGACGCTAACACCGTCAAAGAAGGTGCCCGGCGCCGCTTCTTCGGCAAAGAAGTGGAGGTCCGAGGTGTAGGCGGCAAAGAGCACCAGAGCGCCAAGACCGGCCGAGCCGATCGCATAGCCCTTGGTGACCGCCTTCGTCGTGTTGCCGACGGCATCGAGGGCGTCGGTGGTGTTGCGCACTTCAGCAGGCAGATCTGCCATCTCGGCAATGCCGCCGGCATTGTCGGTCACAGGTCCGAAGGCGTCGAGCGCCACGACCATACCGGCAAGCGCCAGCATCGTCGTCACTGCAATGGCGATGCCGAAAAGGCCGGCAAGACCATAAGAGGCCAGAATGCCCGCGATGATGACGATCGCCGGCAGAGCCGTCGATTCCATCGAGATCGCGAGGCCCTGAATGACGTTGGTGCCATGTCCGGTGACGGAGGCATCAGCGACGGAGCGCACCGGGCGGTAGTTCGTGCCGGTGTAGTACTCGGTGATCCAGATGATGAGGCCCGTCACGGCGAGACCGACGATGCCGCAGAAGAACAGGCTGCCACCCGAGAAGGACGGGCCGACGGGGCTCGTGAACTCGGTGCCCCAGCCGGTGAAGAAGAGCACGATCAGAGCCAGAGCCACGGCCGACAGACCGGCGGTGGCAATGAAGCCCTTATAGAGCGCACCCATGATGGAATTGTTGGCACCGAGCTTCACGAAGAAGGTGCCGGCGATCGAAGTGATGACGCAGGTCGCACCGATCAACAGCGGGAAGAGCATCAGCGTCGTCGCCTGCTCGCCCGTGAAGAAGATCGAGGCCAGAACCATCGTGGCGACGATCGTCACCGCGTAGGTCTCGAAAAGGTCGGCCGCCATGCCCGCGCAGTCGCCGACATTGTCACCGACGTTGTCGGCGATCGTGGCCGGGTTGCGGGGATCGTCTTCCGGAATACCGGCCTCGACCTTACCGACAAGGTCGCCGCCGACGTCTGCACCTTTGGTGAAGATGCCGCCGCCGAGACGGGCGAAGATCGAGATGAGCGAAGCGCCGAAGCCGAGGGCCACGAGAGCATCGATCACGACGCGTTCAGTCGGGCCATAGCCGATGAACTGGGTCAGGATGGTGAAGTAGCCCGAGACGCCGAGAAGCGCGAGACCGGCCACGAGAAGACCCGTGATGGCACCCGACTTGAAGGCAATCTCAAGACCGCCGCCGAGCGAGATGGACGCGGCCTGGGCCGTCCGTACGTTCGCACGCACCGAGACCAGCATGCCGATGAAGCCGGCAGCTCCGGAGAGCACCGCACCGATCAGGAAGCCGATCGCAGCCTCTGCAGACAGAAGCCACCAAGCCAGGATGAAAACGACGACACCGACGATGGCGATGGTCGTGTACTGGCGTGTGAGGTATGCGAGCGCACCCTCACGGATCGCCCCGGCGATCTCCTGCATGCGTGCATTGCCCGCATCGGCTGCCATGACGGACTGGATCGCCCAGATGGCATAGACGATGGACAAGACACCGCATGCTATAACGAAATAAAGCAAAATCATTGATTTCCCCCGGAAGATGGCCGGCGGATTGCCGACCGGGAATGGAGGCCGGTCCCTCCGACAGAGCCGGGGGCGGCTTCCTGTATCGCGGCGGGGTATTGACGAAAGAACAAGCCCCGTCAAGGGCTGCAAAATCGCGCTGCCCGCTTGGTTTAGCGGGACGCCTCCTGGCGACCACGCCGCAAAAGAAGCAATGCAAGCCCAAGAAGAGCGACGACGGCGATCGGTATCACGGTCAACGCCACTGCAGACCAGCCGCCGATAGACAGGATTTGACCCGAAGAAAACGAGGCCAGCGCCACCGTGGCAAAGACGAGCAGGTCGTTGAGGCCTTGCACCTTCTCCTTCTCAACCGGCTCATAAGTGGTTGCAACAAGTGCCGTCGCGCCCAGAAATCCAAAATTCCAGCCAACGCCCAAAACAACGAGAGCGCCCCAGAAATTGATCAGGTCTATGCCTTGAAGAGCGATGAAGCCGCACAGGATGAGAAGCACAAGTCCGGCCGCAACCACACGCTCTGCTCCAAAGCGCAGGATCAATGACCCTGTGAAGAAGCTTGGAGCGAACATTGCGATGACATGCCACTGGATGCCGAGAACGGCCGCATCGGTCGGAAAGCCGCAGCCAACCATCGCCAGCGGGGCCGCCGTCATCATCAGATTCATGAGGGCATAGGCGGTCACGGCGCAGGCGACGGCCACGATAAAGCGCGGCTGCGCTGCAATCTTCCGCAACGGACGTCCTGCATGGGTGTGGACGGCCGTCACGGCCGGAGCATGCAAGAACGCAAGAACAATCGCCGCCAGCACCATCAGTCCGGCAGCGCCGACATAAGCCCCGACAAATTCAATCGGGAAGGCTGTGCGCGTGTGGATGACAGTCTGAGGACCGATAATGGCCGCCATCACGCCGCCAATCAGCACATATGACATCGCCTTCGGCCGGAAGGACGGACTGGCCGTATCGGCCGCTGCAAAACGAAACTGCTGCACGAAGGCGGCCGTAAAACCCATCATGAAGGCGCCGAGGCAGAGGATTGGAAACGAGAAGACCGTCACGGCCACCGCTTCCATGAGTGCGCCCATCGCGCCGATCAGCATTCCGCAGATGAGCCCGAAACGACGCCCGATTCGCCGCTGCAGAAGCGCGGCCGGCATGGTGCCGATCGCGGTGCCGACGACGAAGGCGCTGAGTGGCAAGGTCGCCCAGGACTTGTCCGGCCCCAACAGCATGTGAGCCGCAAGCGAAGAGATGGAAAAGTTGATCGGCGCTCCGGCGCCCGCAATCGCCTGAGCAGTGGCGAGCACCACCACATTGCGACGGGCGACTCGGTCGTCCACCGGTGGATGCATGGTCACGTCGCGGGAATCGTCCATCAATGGCTGCCGTGGACGAAGGATCGACGGGAAAAAGCCATTTCCTTCCCATCTTTGAGAATCACGGCCCGGTCGCCGCCCGCCTCGACATGTCCGATGGCCGTCACGGGGATGTCGGCGCGCGCCGCGGCCTCCTTGAAAGCCCCCTCCTCGCCCGGTGGAATCGCTGCGAGGATTTCATAATCGTCGCCGCCGGTCAGCGCCTCCTCCAGTGAGAAACCGTAGCCGAAGAGCTGGCTCAAAGCCGGGTCGAGAGGAACGTTCAGCACCTCGATCACGGCGCGGATGCCGCTTGCCGAGGCGAGCTTGTCCGCGTCGCCGGCGAGCCCGTCAGAGATGTCGAGGGCCGCACTCGCATGAAGCCGGACGGCCTCTGCAAGCCCTGTGCGCGGCTCTGGCTCGCGGTAGCGGAGGACGAGACGATCCCTGTCGTCTGCGGCGAGTTCGGCCTCTGCACGGTCCTGAAGGACCGCCAGACCGGCGCCCGATCCGCCGATCGTCCCCGAGAGATACAGAATGTCGCCAGGTTTCGCTCCGGAGCGATGCACCATGGTGCCGGTCGGCAGCGTGCCGATCGCCGTGATCGAGACCGTGATCCGATCTGGGGATGCGATCGTGTCGCCACCGATCAACGCGATACGATAGCGTTCTTGATCGCCGGCAAGACCCTCGCAGAAAGCTCTGAGCCAGGCCTCGTCGCAATGGGGCGCCTGGGCAAGGGCGAGAAGATAGCCGCGAGGCTTTGCCCCTTTCGCCGCCAAGTCCGACAGATTGACCCGCAATGCTTTGCGGGCCACCGTTTCCGGAGGATCGCCCGGAAGGAAATGCACTCCCTCGGCGATCATGTCTTTGGTGACGACGAGATCCCGGTCCGAAGACGGGCTCACGACTCCCGCGTCATCGAGAAGCCCGAGCGCACCTTCTCCGGCGAGCGGACGGAAAAAGCGATCAATCAGTTCCAGCTCATCCATGAAGATTTAGCCGGCACCCGCTTTGCCGAATTCGTCCGGCCTGACATCCCGTGCGACCTTGTCGAGCACCGCGTTCACAAGCCCGGGCTCTTCCTTTTCGAAGAAGGCATGGGCCACGTCGAGATATTCGCTGATGACGACGCGGGCCGGGACGTCGCGACGCGACTTCAGCTCATACACGCCGCAGCGCAACAGCGAGCGAAGCGTCACATCGAGACGCGCCAAAGGCCAGGAAGGCGGCAACGTCGCGTGAATGAGGGGATCGATGACCTCCTGCTCCTCCACGACGCCTGCGACGAGCAGACGGAAAAATGCGGCATCGGCGCTGCGCAGCGTCTCGCCTTCCATCTCCTGGCCGAGGCGGAAGGCTTCGAACTCCGCCACGACACGGGGCAGGCTCACCCGCCCGACATCCATCTGATAGAGGGCCTGCACGGCCGCGAGTCGCGCGGCGCCGCGTTGGTTGGCCCCTCGGGCCGCTATGGCTGGCTCACTCTCAGGCAAGGCCCCACCTTTCGCGCAACTCGGCCATGTCACAGGCCGCCGCAGCCGCAGCCGCACCCTTGTTCTTTCCTTCAACGCCGGCGCGGGCCCATGCCTGATCGCCGTTTTCGACCGTCAAGACACCGTTTCCGAGCGCAAGGCCATAAGCAGATACCAGATCCATCACGGCGCGCGCCGATTCCACGGCCACGATATCGTAGTGCGACGTCTCTCCTCGGATCACGCAGCCTAGGAGAACGAAACCGTCATAAGAGCTTATGTTTCCCTCTTCAGCCGCAATCAAGGCCATAGAAAGGGCGCCCGGGATTTCGAGGACGCCCGGGACGGCGATACGATCGTACGTCGCGCCACGACGTTCCAGCTCCGCGATCGCGCCGCGAGCGAGTTCGTCTGAGAGGTCGCGGTAGAACCGCGCCTCAATCAAAAGGAAATGACTCATCTGAGTTTTGCCGAAGCCTTATGCGCTTTGAAGACGGGCGAGGTAGCGCGCCATGAGATCGATCTCAAGGTTGACGTGATCGCCGACTTTCTTTTCGCCCCAGGTGGTGACCTGGAGCGTGTGAGGAATGAGCATGATGGTAAACGTTGCGCCTTCCACCGTGTTGACGGTGAGCGACGTGCCATCCAGGGCGACGGAGCCTTTTTCGGCGATGAAACGGGCGAGGTCGTCGGGAACGGCGAAGGTGAACTTCGCCATGTCGCCCTCGTCGGCGCGTCCGATGATTTCGGCCACTCCGTCGATATGCCCGGTCACGATGTGGCCGCCGAGTTCGTCGGAGGCGCGCAATGCGCGCTCGAGATTGATCCGCGTTCCGGTCTCCCAGCTGCCGAGGGCGGTCCGCTCCAACGTCTCGGTCGAGGCCTCGACGGCGAACCAGCCACCGCCTTGGGTCGTGCCGAGCTCGATCACTGTCAGGCAGGTGCCGGCGCAGGCGATCGATGCACCGATCGCGATCGTTTCAGGATCATAGGCGGTGGCGATCTCGAAGCGACGTCCGGCCGCAAGGTCGGATGTGGTCAGGACTTCGCCGACATCGGTGATGATGCCTGTGAACATTTTAGGCTGCTCGCTTGTAGCGGGTGAAATCATCGGGTCCGAAACGCCGCCGCTCAACGGCCCGAAACGGTGTCATCATATCGGAAACTGCGCCGTTGGGAAAAGCGGCAATGCGCTCCTCGCCCAACAGAATCGGGCTGCGGAAAAGCAGGAGCTCATCGACGAGGCCCGCCTGAAGGAACGCCGAGGCCGTGTGCGCCCCACCTTCGAGAAGCAACGTGTTGACCCCGCACGCCGCGAGCTGGGCGAGCGCTTCTGCGGGCGCATCGCCGTTGGCCGGGAGCTGAAGCCAGCGCAGAGCTCCATCTCGCGCATCTATCAGCTCCTGCATGACAAGAGATGGAGATTTCGGGCTCAAGAACCAGGTGTCAGGGCCCGCGACAAACATTTTGGCATGCTCCGGCAAAACGCCTGAACCGCTCAAGACCGCGCGAACCGGCGAACGCGCCAACAGGCCAGGCAGCCGGCATGTCAGAAGCGGATCGTCCGCCCGCAAGGTTCCAGCGCCGACGAGAATGGCATCGACGCGGCTCCGCAGCGCCTGCACGTGGCGTCGGGCGAGAGGTCCGGTGATGGCGATCTGTCCGCTCCCGTTGAGGCCGATGCCTTCGTCCGCTGAGACGGCGAGCTTCAGGAGAACGTAAGGTCGGCCTTTCGTGGTGCGCGTCAGATATCCTTGGTGCGCATCTTTGGCGGCGTCAGCCAGCAGACCTTCCCGCACCTCGACGCCGGCCGCTTGAAGCTTCGCGACGCCTTTGCCGTCGACCCGCGGATCGGGATCGCGGACCGGCATCACCACGCGGGCAATGCCCGCGTCGACGATCGCATCTGCGCAAGGCGGCGTCCGGCCATGGTGGGCGCAGGGTTCCAGAGAGACATACAACGTCCCTCCCCGCGCCTGGTCGCCGGCTTCGGCAAGAGCCGCCGTCTCGGCGTGCGGTCGACCACCGATCGCGGTGCGCCCTCGCCCGACGACGGCGCCATCCTTCACAACGATGGCGCCCACGGCCGGGTTTGGTGCTGCCTCTCCGAGCGACAACCGACCGAGTCGGATGGCTGCGGCGAGAAAGCGGCTGTCGAGATCCAGAGGCTGCGCCTCAGACATCGTCGTCGAACGGACGCTCAGGAAGCTCCAGACGCTCCTTGATGTCGCGATTGAGGTCGTCGTGGCGCCCGCCGCTGATTTCCGTCAGCAGTTCCTCGAAGTCTTTGGCTTCGCGGAAATCGCGATAGACCGAGGCAAAACGCACATAGGCCACGTCATCGAGACGACGCAGCCCCTCCATGAGGAGGATGCCGATGTCGCTTGAAGGAATTTCCGATTCACCGCGCGATTCGAGCTGTCGGACAATCCCCGACACCATGCGTTCGACGCGATCCGGGTCGACGTCGCGTTTTCGTACCGCAACCTGAACCGACCGCATCAGCTTGTCGCGATCGAAGGGTACGCGACGACCGGACTTTTTCACGACGGTGAGCTCGCGCAATTGCACCCGCTCGAAAGTCGTGAAGCGGCCACCGCAATCGCCGCAGACACGCCGCCGGCGGATCGCATTCCCGTCCTCGGTCGGGCGGGAATCCTTCACCTGCGAATTGTCGGCCCCGCAATAGGGACAGCGCATGGCGCCTCGCTCAGTCGTTGTAGATCGGGAAACGATCGGTCAGAGCGGCAACGCGCTCGCGCACGGACGCTTCAACAGCCTCGTTGCCATCTTCGCCGTTGGCGGCAAGTCCGTCGAGCACTTCCACGATCAGCTCACCCACCTCTTGGAATTCCGCCGTGCCGAAGCCCCGCGAGGTCGCGGCCGGCGTACCGAGGCGAATGCCGGAAGTGACCGTCGGCTTCTCCGGATCGAAGGGAACGCCATTCTTGTTGCAGGTGATATTGGCGCGACCGAGGGCCGTCTCGACCACCTTTCCGGTCAGGCCTTTGGGGCGCAGATCGACCAGGAGAAGGTGCGTATCCGTGCCGCCGGAGACAATGTCGCATCCACCGCGCTGAAGCGTTTCTGCAAGCATTTTCGCGTTCTCAACGACGTGCTTCGCATATTCCTTGAACTGCGGGTGAAGTGCCTCGCCGAACGCGACAGCCTTCGCCGCGATCACATGCATGAGTGGGCCGCCCTGCAGGCCGGGGAAAACCGCCGAATTGATCTTCTTGGCGATCGTCTCGTCATTGGTCAGAACGAGACCGCCGCGCGGGCCGCGCAGCGTCTTATGCGTCGTCGATGTCACGACATGCGCGTGCGGGAACGGGCTCGGATGGACGCCGCCTGCGACGAGGCCAGCGAAGTGGGCCATGTCGACCATGAAATATGCACCGACCTTGTCGGCGATCTCGCGGAACTTCTTGAAATCGATCTCGCGGCTGTAAGCAGAGCCGCCGGCGATGATGATCTTCGGCTGATGTTCCTGCGCAAGCTCGGCCACGACGTCTTCGTCGATGCGCCCATCCTGTTTGCGGACGCCGTACTGCACGGCGTTGAACCATTTGCCGGAAAGGTTCGGCTTGGCGCCGTGGGTCAGATGCCCGCCGGCATCGAGGCTCAGCCCCATGACGGTATCCCCCGGGCTTGCGAGCGCGAGAAGAACCGCCTGATTGGCCTGGCTGCCGGAATTCGGCTGCACGTTGGCGAAGTTGCACCCGAAAAGCTTCGTCACGCGCTCGATCGCCAGGTTTTCGACCACGTCGACATGCTGGCAGCCGCCGTAATAGCGACGGCCCGGATAACCTTCGGCGTATTTGTTGGTCAGAACCGAGCCCTGCGCTTCCAGGACGGCGCGCGAGACGATGTTTTCAGACGCAATCAGCTCGATCTCGTGTTGCTGGCGACCGAGCTCGGCCTTGACGGCTGCGGCGATATCCGGATCGGAATCGCGCAGAGAGGCAGAAAAGAAATCAGAGGGCGTGGCGCTCACAGGCCGGGCGACATCTTGCATGGGCGAAAATCCGTTGGCTGGCATCGGCCGTTATGCGCCACGAATGCGCGGCAGGCCGGCAACGCGGCGATAACACAATCGCCCGGGGACGGAAAGCGCGGAGGCCCGGAGTGCCTCTGCGTTCCGGCGGCTGCCCAACGGCGGGGCCTGGCGACATGGAAAGGTGATCGGCTCTTCGCCCTCTCCCTAGGAGCTCCGAAAGCTCGATCAGAGTAATCACCGTCGAAGGGCGAGAATGCCGGCCCCAACGATGAGCGCCATGCCACCAAGGGTGATGAGCGAGGGAATCTCCTGAAACAGCAGGAGACCCCAAATGGCGGCGAAACCGACATAGGAGAAATCGAGCGTGCCAATCACGTTCGACGGCGCGCGCTGATAGGAAAAAGCTGCACCCAGACTGCCGATGATCATCGCCGCGGACAGGAGGACGAGCGTACCGATCTCGGCGGCACCGAGCGGCAACCAGCCGGTGGTGAGGTAGCCTCCCTCGTCACTTCTCTCCTGGAAGACACCAACACCGCCGAGCCCCACCACCACGAATGCGAGATTGAGTGCGAGGGACAATGTCAGAGGATGTTCGTCGCGGCATTTCGTACGCGTCAGAATCATCGCCAAGGCGTAGAGGACCGCCGAGAGAAGCGGCAGCAGGGCATAAGCGTTGAACGCCACCGCGTCCGGCCGCAGAATCAGGAGGACGCCGGCAAGGCCCAATGCGACCGCCATCCAACCGATCGGCCCGACACGTTCGCCGACGAACAGAGCGGAAAACAAGGTGATGAAGACCGGCAGCGTATAATAAGAGACGGCGGCCACAGACAGCTGAAGATGGGGAAGCGCCGCATAATAGGCGAGCCACATCAAAACCAGCATCAGACTGCGCAGCGTCGTCCACGCCAGGGCCCGTGGCCGAAGCGTCGCGCCCGAGCTTGCCAGGACCGCCGGAACGAGCAGCGGCAAAGCCATCAGCGAGCGGAGAAGGAAGAGCTGCCAGACGGCGATCGTCCCGCTCGTCAGCTTGATGAGCGCATCGCCGAGCGACAATGCGAGGTCCGTCATCAAGATGACGGCCGCCGCCGCGGTGAGATTGTCGGCGGTAGCCGGCTGCTTCCGCGAGGTTCGTACCGTCATCACGTCCCTGGTTCGTTCAGGAACACGTAAAGGGAACCCCTGCGGCAGGTCAACGCACGCCGGCCCTCGCAACGCAAGGGTACCTCCCACGCGACCGCCACGTTTCAGCATACAAAAAACCCCGCGAGGCGGGCTCGCGGGGTCGGAAATCCGATAGAGCCGAGGCTTATTGCGGCAGCGGCGAGCCGATCAGTTCTGACGGCTGATTGAGCGCTACCTCGCCCGGAGCGTCGAAATTGTAGATGTCGTCGCGGAAATGAACGACGCCATCACCTGTCGTCCAGGCCGTGAAATAGACCGTGTAGAGGGCCGGCGGGTTGGCCACATCCACATCGAGACGCTCGCCGGAGCGGATCGTCTGATCGACCGTGGCGCGCGTATACCCGTTATCCCGCAAAATCCAGGCAACGAGCTCGCGCACATTCATCACACGCACACAGCCCGACGATTCGAAGCGATAGTCCGAGCCGAAGAGGCCCTTCGACGGCGTGTCGTGCAGAAAGACCGAATACGGATTGTAGAAGTTCATGCGCACCGAACCGAGCGAGTTCTGATCGCCTGGGTCCTGCTTGAACATGTAATTGGTCGCTTCGTCGGAATGCCAGTTCACCTGGCTCGGCTGCAGCTCTTCGCCCTTCTGGGTGAAGATACGAATACGGTTGCGCGTCAGATACTCCGGATCCTTCTGCATCTTCGGGATCAGATCCTTGCGGATGATGGAGTTCGGCACCGTCCAGTACGGGTTGAAGTTGATCTCATGGATCTTGCTGGACAAAAGCGGCGTCTGCCGGTCGACCTTGCCGACCACCGCAGTGTGCCTGGAGACGACCTGTCCGTCCTCGACCACCTCGATCTGGGCACCCGGGACGTTGACCATCACATACCGGCTGGCAGGATCCTTCATCGCGGCGATGCGCTCGCGATTGACCCGCAATTGATTGAGGCGAACCTCGGCCGGAACGTTGAGCGCCTTGAAGGTGCCTGCACCGACGACGCCGTCGGCCGGAATGCCGTGGCGCTCCTGAAAGCGCATGACGGCCGACTGCACATAAGAATCGAAGGCATCGGAGCCTGTCGTCTGCCGCAAATCACCGGACGCGATGAGACGCTGACGCAGGGCCACGACATTCGGATGGCGTATGCCGATTTTGAGCGTCGGCTCGGAGGGCACGGAATTCCAGCCGCCCGAATCGACCAGGCCCTGGTACCATTCGATCGCCTGATCCATGGCAGGAACCGTGTAAGGCGACAGAATCGGTACGGTCGAAGTGACCGGCGCAGCGGTCCGGGGCCCCGTATCAAAGGATTCGCTCCATTCCGACTGATTGACGGGCATCATGTTCTGCGCCTGTGCGGCCAGCGGAAACAGAAGCGCCGCGGCGCAAAGGGAGGATCGCAGAAGCGAAAAAGCGGTCATAGGAATGGTGTGCCTCTCGTCAGACAAATGCCGGTGAATGCGCCCCCGAACGCACCCTTTGAGAACGGGATTACCATCAAGGACCCGGTCTCCACAAATGCATCGCACCCAGCGATCAACACTGTGAATCATTCGAAGCGCTCAAATGCCCACCTTTCATGGATTTATGGCCAATCCGTGATCGAAAACAAAAGGGCCCGGTCATGCCGGGCCCTGTTGCAAAGATGTCAATGTGGGTCTGTCAGAGACGATAGAGAATCTGATCAGTCCAGAACCGCTCCAACCGATGCAGGGTCTTGTTGAGGCGCTTGAAATCGTCCTCCGAAACGCCTCCGACCTTTTCGATCGAACCGATATGGCGCTCATAGAGGCGGTCGACGACATCGGCGACCTCCTTGCCCTTCTCCGTCAGCGAGACACGCACCGACCGACGGTCGACACGCGAGCGCTCGTGATAGATGTAGCCGGCGTCGACGAGCTTCTTCAGGTTATAGGAAACGTTGGAACCGAGATAATAGCCGCGTGTCCGCAACTCGCCGGCTGTCAGTTCCGCATCTCCAATATTGAAAAGAAGCAGCGCCTGGACGCTGTTCACGTCGGAGCGGCCCATCCGATCAAATTCATCTTTGATGACATCAAGCAGCCGCCGATGCAGCCGCTCCACCAAGGTCAGAGCATCAAGATAGAGTGTCTTGAGGTCCTCTGGCTCAGACTCGCCCCTCTCGTAGGCGAGCGCTGTCCGCTCTGCTAGCAACATTACGCCTCTCCGTCATTTTTCTTCAGCCTTCTCCCCGTTACTTGTGCAGGATAGAGAGCCAATTTAAATGGAGATTTAAGCGTCAGCATGAATGAAATCTTGCTCGAAAAAGGGTAAATTTTCTGCTGCCTCACGGCAAGAGGCTCTGAACGCCGACATCCGGCACCTTTTGGGGGCCCACTCGTCTGTCGACACGAGACAAAACGCCGTCATCTCTCGCGTCTCGTCAACCGCCACGAGCGGGCGTCACAGCCTTGCTACTCGTCCCGACGGCGACGGCGGTCGCCCAGGAGAACCGCGACGTAGAGGCCCATCAAGGTTGCGTGCGCGAGAATTCTCTCCTGGTGGTGTCCGTAGATATCCCGGAACAGCGTGTACATTGCGATCTCGGTGATCGCGGCCACGGCCCAGATCACCGGCCCCCACACGGCGCTGATCCACAGGCCGACGGCCGCGAGGAGGTCGAGAATGCAAAGGACGACCATCGCGGCCTGCCAGGGTCGCTCGAAGGTCAGGAAGTGACCGGCATCAAAGCCGACACCCATGATCTGCGCCGCCCTCACGAGTCCCGCAGAAAGCAGAAGCAACGCGACGACCCGCAGATAATAGCGTGTCAGGCGACCGCGATTGGGGTCGTAGTCAAGGAGATCGACAGCGTCACTCATCCCCGATCTCCCGATAAAGCGAGCTCTTCTTCGAGCGATGCGAAATAGGCGTTGATCTCGGTCTCTTGCACATCGGCAAGGTCGGCAGGATGCCAGCGCGGAGCATGGTCTTTGTCGATCAGCTGCGCCCTCACCCCTTCGTAAAAATCCTCTCCGGCAAGGATGCGATTGACGATGCGGTATTCCAAACGCATCGCCTCGGCAAAATCCATTTGAAGGCCGAGCCGCATCTGGCACAGCGCGATCGCCAGGCTTGTCGGCGACATCCGGCCGATCGCCTGCAATGCCTTCTGGCCACGTTCCCATTCCGGCCGGTCGGCAAGACGGCTCCGAATCTCCGCAATCGAAGTCGCTGAAAAGACGCTGTCGATCCGCTCGGCATCACCGGCCAGGCCAGATCGGACTTCCCCTGGGGCCTGCGCATATCTCTCGATGACCTGCCAGTGATCGTCCTCGCGTGCGAGTTCGTCGATCAGCGCGTCGAAACTTCGCCCTGGCACGGCATGCGTGGCGATACCGCTCCAGAGGCAGTCATCACGACCAATGCGGCTTCCAGTCAAAGCGAGAAAGGTCCCGATGGAACATGGCAGCCGGGGAAGAAAATGCGTCGCGCCGACATCGGGGAAGAAACCGATGCCGACCTCAGGCATGGCGAAGCTGATCCGTTCGCCGGCAAGACGCACGCTTCCATGAACCGAAATGCCAAAACCTCCGCCCATGACGATGCCGTCGAGCAAGGCGATGTAGGGTTTGGGATAGGTCTTGATGAGGTGGTTGAGGCGGTATTCCTCTTGAAAGAAGGTCAGAGGAAGCGGTCCACCTTCCGCCTTCGCCCAGAATCCAGCCTCCCAAAGGCGGTGCAGATCGCCGCCCGCTGAAAAGGCTTTCTCGTCGAGCGAGCGGATCGCCACATGCGCGACCTCGTCGTCGTCGCGCCATGCGTTCAGCGCCCGCAGCAGGGCCTGGACCATATCAAGGTTGAGTGCATTCAAGGCGCGGCCGCGGTTGAGGCTGATGAGACCCAGCCGGCCACGCTTCTCGATACGGACGTCGTCTTCGGCTTTCAGCATCTCAGCGGCCATTTCATCTGGCATCCGTTCTTCATCGTGGGCGAAAGCGACGGAGGCGCTTCGGTGAGCAGCTCCGCAGGCAGCGCCATTTTGTCGCGCTCGATGCTCTGCACGCCCGCCATGAGCGGAAGCGGATCGCCGCAAAGGTCAAATTCCATGCCGGAGCTTTATGCAGCACCCGATCGAGCGTCAATGACGCCGCGGTTTTGCAAAGGAGCCATTCCCTTGGCGCGGCCTTTACGCGGGTCTATGGTCCGCGCGACGAAACCGGGGGTTTCCATGAACTTGTCCTTTCACAGTGACGCGCTGCCCGATGTCGACCGGATCACCGGGCGGCGGCGCATGCGCCGCAATCGCCGCACCGACTGGTCGCGGCGTCTTATTCGCGAAAACCGTCTCTCGCTCGACGATCTGATCTGGCCGATCTTCGTCATCGAAGGCGAGAACACATGCGAATCCGTCCCTTCGATGCCGGGCGTGGAGCGCTTTTCGGTCGATCTCGCAGTCAAAGCCGCAGAGCGTGCGAGAGATCTCGGCATTCCGGTACTCGCGCTCTTCCCGAATACGCATCCGGAAAAGCGTGACGATCAAGGCAGCGAGGCGCTCAACGATTCCAACCTCATCTGCCGCGCATGCCGGGAGATCAAGAAAGCGGTCCCCGAAGTCGGCCTTTTGACCGACGTCGCGCTCGATCCCTATACGAGCCACGGCCATGACGGCCTTCTACGCGAAGGTCAGATCGTCAACGACGAAAGCGTGTCGGTGCTTGCCCGTCAGGCATTGGTGCAGGCGCAGGCCGGCTGCGACATCGTCGCGCCGTCCGACATGATGGACGGGCGCGTCGGCGCCATCCGCGAAACGCTGGACGCCGCCGGCTACGGTCATGTGCAGATCGTCGCGTACACCGCGAAATACGCCTCGGCCTTCTATGGGCCGTTCCGCGACGCCGTCGGCTCCGGAACCATGCTGTCGGGCGACAAGAAGACCTATCAGATGGATCCCGCCAATTCGGACGAGGCTTTGCGCGAGGCCGAACTCGACATCGCCGAGGGCGCCGACATGATCATGGTGAAGCCAGGGCTTCCCTATCTCGATATCATCCGACGCCTGAAAGATACGTTCGGCATGCCGACCGTCGCCTACAATACGTCTGGCGAGTATTCGATGATCCAGGCAGCCGCCGCGAATGGCTGGCTCGACGGCGAGCGGGCGATGATGGAGCAGCTGGTCGCGTTCAAGCGGGCGGGTGCCGATTCCATCCTCACTTATTTCGCGCCACGCGCCGCAGAGATCCTACGCGCCAGCCTCTGAAAGCTGCGCCTGGCAGAACTTGAAGCCGAGCATGGGCCTCCCCACTTCCTCAGGATCGAAGGAGAGGCCCATGACTGCAATCCACGACGTGATCGACCTGGACGAGACTCGGATGCTTGATCCGACACAGCATCCCGAGCTCTACGACAATGTCAGAACGCGCCGTATTTCGGCCTTTCTGGTCGATGCCGTCATCATGGTCGTGCTGATGACCGTATCGTTCGTCGCCATCACCTTCCTTGGCCTCTTCACACTCGGCCTCGGCTGGCTTCTCTTCGGGCTGATCTGGCCCGTCGTCCCGATCCTCTACACGATGTTCACCCTGGGCAGCTCCGAATCGGCCACGCCCGGGATGCGCGCCATGGGGATCGAGATGCGCACGTTCGACGGCGGGCGCATGTACAGCCTCCTCGCCTTCGTTCATGCTGTCCTCTTCTGGTTCTCGGTGACGGTGCTGACGCCCTTTGTTCTGCTTGTTTCCCTGTTCTCTCCGCGCAAAAGGCTTCTCCACGACATCGTTCTTGGAACGACGGTCATCCGCAGGGATGACGGCCGGCTTTGAGGCGCGCCAAGCGTCCGTCCCTCGCCGATCGCCGCGACAATCTGGGATTGTAGGGTCTTGACTCCGCCGGTACTTTGCCGACGGAGCCGGGCATGACTTTTTCCGCTTTGCAGATGTGGCTCACCTTCGGGGTGATCGCACTGACCATCGTTGGCTTTTCGCTCGAGCGCGTGGCGGTCGAGACGACCGCGCTCGCCTCGCTGGTTCTGCTGACGCTCGTCTTCGTCGTTGCTCCCGGGGCCTTCGGCCTGTCCTCCCCGTTGTCGTTTGAAGATCTGCTGCAGGGCTTCGCCAACCCCGCCCTCGTGGCGGTGCTCAGCCTCATCGTGGTGGGGCAAGGTCTGTTTCAGACCGGCGCGCTCGACGCTCCGAGCCGGCACCTTGCGCGCAACACCCGCCTGCCGCCATCTGCGGTCTTCATACTCCTCATCGTCTTTGCGGGCGCACTTTCGGCCTTCCTCAACAACACGCCCGTCGTGGTGATGATGATCCCGGTGCTGATGTCGCTCGCCCGTGAGCAGCGGATCTCACCGGCGAAGCTTCTCATGGCGATGAATTTTGCGACCATCATCGGCGGCTCGACGACATTGATCGGCTCGTCGACCAATCTTCTGGTCGCGCAGGTGGCGCATCACGAAGCCGGCATCAATCTCCGGCTCTTCGATCTCACGGCGCCCGGACTTGCAATCGCCGCTGTGGCAGTTCCCTACATCCTGTTCGTCATTCCCCGGTTCTTCGGGAAACGTCCCCAGGAAGCGGTCAAGTTCGCGAGCGGCAAGCAGTTCATCACCGAAATCGTTCTGCCGGAGGGGCATCCGCTCGTCGGCATGCGCTCGGTCGCCGGATTGTTCCCAGGGCTTCGCGACGTCACCGTCCGCCTGGTGCGGCGCGGCACCGCCATCCACCTGCCTCCTTTCGAAGATCTCGAGCTGCAGCCGGGCGACCTCGCCGTGTTCAGCGGTGTGCGCGAGGATCTGGCCCGTCACGGCATCATCAAACCGGCGCGTGGCGAACGCGGAGCCGATACCGCCGGCGGCGGCACGCATTCCGTCGGCGAGGCGATCGTGGCGCCCGGAGGCCGCATCATCGGCCGTTCGCCGGCCGAGACGGGTATCGAGCAGACGAGCGGCATCAATGTCGTCGCCGTCGAACGCCGCGGCCGCATGTCCCGTCAGGCGTTCTCGGAAGTTCGCCTGGAAGAAGGCGATGTGCTGCTGCTCTCGGGGACTGACGCATCGTTCGATCGGCTGCGGGGCAGCCGCGATCTGCTTCTCCTCGAAAAATCGTTCGCACCTCTGCCGGCCCGACGCGATTCGCTTCGCTCGATCCTCATCTTCACAGGTCTTGTCGTTCTCGCCGCGACCGGGCTCGTTCCCATCGCGATCGCAGCGCTTGGTGCGGCCCTCCTGATGCTCGTCTTCGGCTGCCTCAACATTCGCCAGGCGCGGCGGGCCTTCGACAGCCGCATTTTCATGTTGATTGGCGCCTCGATCGCCCTGGCGACCGCGCTGGAGCGGACGGGCGGCGCGCAATTCCTGGCGGAGCACCTCGTCGCGATCACGGAACATGGAGGGCCGCGTCTGCTGCTCTCGGCGCTCTTCGCGTTGATCGCGATCCTCACCAACGTCTTGTCGAACAATGCGACAGCCGTGCTTTTCACGCCAATCGCGGTCTCAGCGGCCGCGGCCATCGGGGCTCCGGCCCTGCCCTTCGTCATGGCCGTGATCTTCGCCGCCAACGCATCGTTTGCGACACCGATCGGGTACCAGACGAATCTCCTCGTCATGGGCCCGGGAAATTATCGTTTCGTCGATTTCCTCTTGGCGGGCGGACCGCTCACCATCATTTCATGGCTTGTGTTTTCACTGTTCGCGCCGTGGTATTATGGCATCTGAGTGAGGTTCATATGACGCGGCCGATTGCAGAAGCTCAGCAATTCTATCTCACGGCCCCCGGCCCCTGCCCCTATCTTCCCGGTCGGCAGGAACGCAAAGTCTTCACCCAGCTCGCGGGACCGCATTCGGCGCCTTTGAACGACATTTTGAGCCAGGGCGGCTTCCGGCGCAGTCAGACGATCGCCTATCGCCCGGCCTGTGACCGCTGCGCGGCCTGCGTGTCGGTTCGGGTCTGCGCCGACCTTTTTTCTCCGACGCGCTCGATGCGTCGAATCACGCAGCGCAATCGCGATCTCGTCTCCGACTGGCGCGACAACATCGCAACCACCGATCAGTATTCTCTCTTCTACCGATATCTCGAAGAGCGCCATTCCGGTGGCGGCATGCTGCAGATGACGGTTCTCGATTATTCGCTCATGGTCGAAGACAGCCATGTCGAGACGAAGCTCGTCGAATACCGGCGCCGCACCGCCGACAGCGCCACCGGACGGCGGGGCGACGGCGAACTCATCGCCTGCGCTCTGACCGACGTGCTCGCCGACGGGCTCTCGATGGTCTATTCGTTCTTCGACCCGGAGGCGAAAGACCGCTCCCTCGGCACCTTCATCATCCTCGATCACATCGAGCGCGCCAAGCGGCTCGGAAAGCCCTATGTCTATCTCGGCTATTGGGTCGAGGGTTCCCGAAAGATGGCGTACAAATCGCGTTTCCGACCGCAGGAACGGCTGACCATGCGAGGCTGGGAACGCTTTTGCTGAGATTTCTCGTGTGGGTGGGGCTCGTCGGTGTGATGCTGGCGAGCCTGATCAGCTTTGGCGGCTATTGGTGGCCGTCGCTCGACAGCATCAATCACTTCCGGCCCTTTCTCTTTGCTGGGTTCGCGCTTGTCGCGGCACTCGCCCTCTTTGCCCGCTTGAGGCTGGCGTTTGCACTCGGTGTCTTCCTCGCGCTCGCCCAAGGCTGGTTCCTGATCGCGGAGATTTTGCCCGAAGCGCATTTCGGAAGCATCGCAGCCGAGACCGCTGGCGTTCCTCTGAAAGTGATCAGCTTCAACATGCTCGACAAACGCGTCGACGCTGCGGGGCTCGCCCGGATGGTCGAGCGGGAGCGCCCGGACGTCCTCGTCTTGATCGAGGCCTGGCCCAATACGGCGCATGTTTTGGCGGAGCTGAAGCCTTTTCTGCCCTATCGGCTCGATTGCTTCTCGGCGCATTTCTGCGACGTCGCGATCCTTACCCGCCATCCGTTCACCAAGACCTATGTGTGGGATCCTCCTGCCGGCGAGCCGCGGGAAAACAACGTCTCGCTCATGAGCGTCACGTTTGAGAAGGACGGCATTCCCGTCACCGTCTGGGGCACGCATCTCGACTGGCCGGTACCGGCGCGCGGCCAGACGATGCAGTTTGAGGCCATGAGGAAGGATCTGCAGAATGCCGGACCCAACACGATCCTCGCGGGCGACTTCAATTCAACGCCGTGGTCCTTTGCCTTGCAGAGATTCGGAGCGGCGATCCCGTTGCACCGTATCACGCGCGCTATGCCGACCTGGCCGAGCGAAAAGGCCGTCTTTCGCGGCCGTCACTCGGTTCGCGCCTTCGGCCCCTTCATGCCGCTCGATCATATCTTCATCGGAAAAGCCATCCGCAAAACCGATGTGAGACGGGGCCCCTATCTCGGCTCCGACCATTACCCGGTGATCGCCGACCTCAAACTTGTCGACTGATCGCCCTCAGGACGCGGGGCTGAAGCGGTTCGATTTCGGAAAACCCTGCGGTGCCATCCGTCCCGCCTGTGCGCGTTCGCCGAGCCACTCAGACAGATCGCCATAAGAGCGCGCATGCGTACGGCCGGCAGAATCGCTCCAGGAGAGTCCCTGTTCGCCTTCGAAGACGCGCACGTCCGAAATGCCGCCATCCTTGTAGCGCTGCAGCCTGACGCCCTTGCCGCGGGTCATTTCCGGCAGCTGCTCCCTCGGGAAAATCAGAAGCTTGCGATTCTCTCCAATGACGGCGACATGGTCGCCGGCGGCCGGAACGCAAATCCGGGCCTCATCCGACCCCGATACATTCAATATCTGCCGACCCTTACGAGTGTTTGCTACCATATCGCTTTCGGCGATAATGAAGCCATTTCCGACGGATGATGCGACGAGGCGTTTTACCTGCGGGTCGTGCACGAAGGCGGCAAGGACGTCGCTGTCCTTGTCCATCTCCACCATGAGCCGGACCGGCTCTCCCTGGCCGCGGCCACCGGGCAGCCGGGCGGCCTCGAGGGTGAATGCCTTACCGCCGGTGGAAAAGAACAGGATCTTGTCGGTCGTGTGCGCCGGGAACGCGATCTTGAGACGGTCGCCTTCCTTGAAGCTCAGCGACGAGAAATCGGTCATATGGCCGCGCATGGTGCGCAGCCAGCCCTTTTCAGACAGGATGACCGTGATCGGCTCGCGCTCGATCATCGCCTGCTGAATCTCCTCGACGTCGATCTCCGGGGCATCGGCAAACGTCGTGCGCCGGCGACCGATCTCGGTGTCCGGACCGAACTTCTTCTTCACCGAAGAGATTTCGAAAGAGACGCATTTCCACTGACGCTCTTCCGATTCAAGGAGGCCCGTCAGATCCGTCTGCTCGGCGGTCAGAGCCTCGTGCTCCTTGCGGATCTCGATCTCTTCGAGCTTCCTCAAAGCGCGCAGGCGCATATTGAGGATCGCCTCCGCCTGGACGTCGGTCAGATCGAAGGCCTGCATCAGCTCCGGCTTGGGCTCGTCGCTTTCGCGGATGATGCGGATCACCTCGTCGAGGTTGAGATAGGCAATGAGATAGCCGCCCAGAATTTCCAGACGGTGGGCGATCTTATCCAAACGATGGCGGGTGCGGCGCAGAAGCACGTCGCGCCGGTGGTGCAACCATTCGTTCAAGACATCTCGCAAGGACATCACCTTCGGCACGCGGCCTTGCGAGATGACGTTCATGTTGAGCGAGAAGCGCACTTCGAGATCGGCACGCTTGAAAAGCGATTCCATCATCAGGTCCGGATCGACCGTGCGGCTCTTCGGCTCGATGACGATGCGCACGTCCTCCGCGCTCTCGTCCCGAACATCGCCGACGAGGGGCAATTTGCGGGCCTCGATCTGGCTCGCGATCTGCTCGATCAGCCTCCCCTTCTGCACCTGATAGGGGATTTCGGTGATGATCGCGGACCAGGCGCCGCGGCTGCCTTCTTCTTTCTCCCAGCGCGCACGCACGCGCATCATGCCGCGCCCGGTCGAATAGGCTTCCAGCCGATCGGAGGCGGGAGAGACGATGACGCCACCGGTCGGGAAATCCGGACCCGGGACGAATTCGAGCAGCTTCTCCGCACTCGCATTCGGGTGCTTGATGAGGTGGAGAGCCGCGTCGCACAATTCGGCCGCGTTGTGCGGAGGAATGTTGGTCGCCATGCCGACGGCGATGCCGGATGCGCCGTTCGCCAGAAGGTTCGGAAACGCTCCCGGAAGGACGACGGGCTCCTCGTCCTCGCCATCATAGGTGGCGCGAAAATCGACGGCGTTCTCGTCGATGCCTTCAAGCAGAAGGTTCGCAACCTCGGTCAGCCGCGCTTCGGTGTAGCGCATGGCAGCGGCATTATCGCCGTCGACATTGCCGAAATTGCCCTGCCCGTCGACGAGCGGATAGCGGACCGCAAAGCTCTGCGCGAGGCGGACCATGGCGTCGTAGATCGCCTGGTCGCCGTGTGGGTGAAAATTACCCATCACTTCGCCGACGACCTTCGCCGACTTTTTGAAGCCCGAGCCCGGCAGAAGCCGCATCAGCCGCATGGCGTGCAGGATGCGCCGATGGACGGGCTTCAGCCCGTCACGCACATCCGGCAGCGCCCGATTCATGATCGTCGACAGCGCATAGGCGAGATAGCGCTCTTCAAGCGCTTCACGCAGATTGATGGGGACGATGTTCTCGTCGCCCTCGCCTCCGCCTGGAGGCGGAATCAGTTCCTTGCCCATGGCGCCCTATGTGGCGAATTCTTGAAGCCGCGACAATGCACGCGGGCCGTGCTAGGCGAATCGAATGGCTGCTGACCTCACAATCGAAGAGTTTTCCACCGCCGCCCCCATGGGAACGCGGCTTGCGGGTCTCGACCTCGGGACAAAGACCATCGGGATCGCCGTTTCGGATCCAGGACAGAACGTCGCGAGCCCCGTGACGACCATCCGGCGCGTCAAGTTCGGACAGGATGCGGCGAGCCTCCTGTCACTGTGCACGACGGAGAGAATCGGAGGTCTCGTCCTCGGCCTGCCCGTCAACATGGATGGCAGCGAGGGCCCGCGCTGTCAGGCGACGCGTGCCTTCGTCCGCAATCTGAAGACGCTCACGGACTTGCCGATCACCTTGTGGGACGAGCGCCTGTCCACGATGGCGGTCGAAAGGGCGATGATCGAGGCCGACCTGTCACGGCGCAAACGTGCCGAGCGGGTCGATGCCGCGGCGGCCGCCTATATTCTGCAAGGTGCACTCGACCGGCTGGCGACATTGCGGCGCCAGCGCGTCTGAGGATCAAGGCTCCGGAAATGCATAATCCAGGAGCGCCCGCATGTTGAAGCGCCGGTCCAGCATTCCATAGGTCGAGCGCCAGGGCCGCCCGAGCCGCGTCTCGATGAAGGCATCGGCGAAGACGGGCGGGAAATCGCGCCGCAGAGCGGCCGCAGCCGCCGTCAGCGCCAATTGCTCGGTCAGCACACGCGCGCTTCCCTCGTCCTCCATGGCGACCTCGGCCGCCGCCGCGAGAACATCGACAGCCGCACGGCCATTGTGGCCGAGTTCCTGGCGGAAGCTTTCAAGAACCATCGCCAGGATCTGAGGATCGCGGCCCAGTACGCGCAAGACGTCGAGCGCCATGACGTTGCCGGAGCCTTCCCATATGGCGTTGACCGGCGCCTCGCGCACCAGACGTGGCATGATGCTTTCCTCGACATAGCCATTGCCGCCGAGGCACTCCATCGTCTCGGCCAGGAAGGGCTGCGCCGATTTGCAGATCCAGTATTTTGCGACCGGCGTCATCAACCGCGCGAAGGCTTCTTCCTCGGGTCTGTCGGCGGCAAGATCGAAAGCTTCTGCAAGACGGAAGGACAAAGCGACTGCCGCGGCAAGATCCAGCGTCAGATCGCACAAGACCCTCTGCATCAGAGGCTTATCGAGAAGTTCTGAACCAAAAACATGGCGATGGCGACAATGGTGGACGGCTTCGGCAAGCCCGGCGCGCATGAGCCCGGTCGAGGCGACGGCGCAATCGAGGCGCGTATAGGTCACCATTTCGATGATGGTTCGCACGCCCTTGCCTTCTTCGCCCACCATCCAGGCATGAGCGCCATCGAATTCCGCCTCCGACGAGGCGTTGGAGCGATTGCCGAGCTTGTCCTTCAAGCGCTCGAAGCGGATGGTGTTCGCCGTTCCGTCCGGCAAGAAGCGCGGCATCAGGAAGCAGCTCAGACCGTTTTCGGTCTGTGCAAGGACGAGGAAGGCATCCGACATCGGGGCCGACATGAACCATTTGTGGCCCGTCAAACGGTGGAAGCCCTGGTTCGTCGGCTCTGCATGGGTGCGGTTCTGGCGCACATCCGTGCCGCCCTGCTTTTCCGTCATGCCCATGCCGATCGTCACGCCCTGCTTTTCGGCAGGATTGCGCGAGGCACGGTCGTAGGTGCGCGACAGGAGCCGCGGTCCCCATTCGCTCAAGAGATCCGGGCTGTGGCGCAAGCTGGCGATCGACGCATTCGTCATCGTCATCGGACAAATATGCCCGCACTCGGCCTGCGCAGTCATATAGAGCCGAGCGGCACGGGCCCGGTGGCGGACGGGTTCTTCCTCGCCGCCACGCTCCCAGACCGAGCAATGCAGGCCCGAAGCGACCGAGCGACGCATCAAGGCGTGATAGGCCGGATGGAATTCGACCTCGTTGATGCGCCGGCCCCAGGCATCGTAACGCTTCAATTCCGGCAGATCGCTGTTGGCGAGGCGAGCGAATTCGCGGGCCTCGCCGCTCCCCCAGAAGCGGCCGTTCTGCTGCAGATTCTCGCGGATCGGATCGGCGAACCCGGCGCACATCAGATCGAGGAGCGGGTCCGTTTGAAACAGGTCAAGATTGATGCGCGGCGGCGTCTGATTGAACACCGCATGCGTGGCATCCCGGCCCGGATTCATTGTCTCTGTCATAGGGTGAGCCTGCACGAATCTGCATAATATTAAAGCTTTTTCCGCAGCGCTTTAAGCGGCGCTCACAGTCCCGTGTCGGGGGTGCAAACGTAGGGGAAAAACGCCGCGGCGGGCGGCTCCCATGTTGCCGTCTTGGACGATTGTGCCTATAGGCACCCCTTTAATGACCCCAGTATCCTCTTTCCCCCATCAGCACCTTCTCGGTATTGAAGGGCTGTCTCCGCTCGAGATCGGTTCGCTTTTAGATCTCGCTGAGGAGCAAATCGCCGTCTCTCGCCAGATTGAAAAGAAGAAGCAGACCCTGCGCGGACGCACGCAGATCAATCTGTTCTTCGAGGCGTCGACACGAACGCAATCGAGTTTCGAGCTCGCCGGCAAACGGCTCGGCGCCGATGTCATGAACATGGCCGTCTCGTCTTCCTCCGTGAAGAAGGGCGAGACCCTGATCGACACGGCGATGACCCTGAACGCCATGCGACCGGACATTCTGGTGGTCCGCCATCATGCGGCGGGCGCCGTCGAGCTTCTTGCGCAGAAGGTCGAATGTTCGGTGATCAACGCTGGCGACGGTGCCCATGAGCATCCCACGCAAGCTCTCCTCGACGCTCTCACGATCCGCCGCCACAAAGGCCGCCTCGACGGGCTCACCGTCGCGATCTGCGGCGACATTCGTCATTCGCGCGTCGCACGCTCCAACATCCTGCTGCTCATGGTGATGGGCGCACGGATCCGGCTGATCGCGCCGTCGACATTGTTGCCGTCCAACATCGAATGCTACGGCGCGGACGTCTTCAACGACATGCGCACCGGCCTCAAGGACGCCGACGTCGTCATGATGCTGCGCCTCCAGCGGGAGCGCATGACCGCCGCTTACGTCCCGAGCATCCGAGAGTATTTCCGCTATTACGGGCTCGACGAGGAAAAGCTCGCCCTCGCCCGCCCGGATGCGCTGGTCATGCATCCAGGCCCGATGAATCGCGGCGTTGAGATCGATCCACTCGTCGCCGATGGCCCGCAAAGCGTGATCCGCGAACAAGTGGAGATGGGCGTGGCCGTGCGAATGGCCGTCCTCGAAGCCCTCGCCCAACACCTGCCCAATCACTGATCCAATGGCCCGTCCAATTCTTCTCACCAATGCCCGCATCGTCGATCCCGCACGCGGTCTCGACAGCCCAGGCGCCGTCGTCGTCTCCGACGGGCGCATCGTCGCCGCGGGTCCCGAAGCTCATAACCACGGTGTTCCCGAAGGCTGGGAGGTGGTCGACTGCACCGGCAAGACGATCATCCCGGGCCTGGTCGATATGCGGGTCTTCGTGGGCGAACCCGGCGCCGAACATCTGGAAACGCTGGAAACCGCAAGCCGTGCGGCGGCGGCCGGCGGCGTCACCACAATCGTCACCATGCCGGACACGGATCCGGTGATCGACGATCCCGCCCTCGTCGATTTCGTCCTGCGCCGCGCCACGCACAACGCGCTCGTGCACGTTCATCCGATGGCGGCGATCAGCAAGGGCCTCAAGGGAGATGAACTCTCCGAGTTCGGTCTCCTCAAGGACGCCGGCGCGGTCGCCTTTTCCGAGGGGCGAAAATCCCTTCGTTCCGCCCAGGTGATGCGCAATGCCCTCACCTATGCCCGCGATTTCGACGCGCTCATCGTCCATCACACCCAGGATGCCGACCTCGCCCGTGCGGGGGTCATGAATGCCGGCGAAGTTGCGACGCGGCTCGGGCTTCCGGGGATTCCGCGGGAAGCGGAAACGATCATGCTCGACCGCGACCTGCGGCTGGCGAAACTCACCCGCGGGCGCTACCACGCCGCCCAGCTCTCCTGCGCGGACTCCATCGCCGTGCTGCGCCAGGCAAAAGAGAATGGTGTGGGCGTGACAGCGGGAGCAGCGATCGCGCATCTCGCTTTGAACGAGGGCGATATCGGGTCGTACCGAACGTTCTTCAAAATGTCGCCTCCGCTCAGAAGCGAGGATGACCGGCAGGCGATGGTGGCAGCGCTCGCCGACGGCACGCTCGACGTCATCGTCTCCGGGCACGATCCGCAGGACGTGGAAGGAAAGCGGCAGCCATTCGCGGAGGCAGCGGACGGAGCTGTGGGCCTGGAAACCCTCCTCTCGGTCGGCTTGCGTCTCGTCCATAGCGGAGAGGTCCCTCTCATACGTCTCATCGAAGCGATGGCGACGACGCCCGCCCGCCTTCTCGGTCTGCCGGTTGGGACACTTCGCCCTGGCGCGCCGGCGGATCTCGCGATCGTCGATCTCGACAAGCCATGGGTCGTGAAGGAAGAAAGCCTGCATTCCCGCTCGAAGAACACCTGCTTCGAAGGGGCGCGACTGACTGGCCGGGTGGTTCGCACACTGGTTGCCGGCAAAACCGTCTATCCTTATGGAGAAGGGCAACGGAATTAGGCCACAGAAACGGGGGCAGAAGCTGTGACCGCCGATGCGAGCAATTGGACACTTCTCCTGCCAACCCTGATCGGCGGCCTTGTTCTCGGCTACCTCTTCGGGTCCATCCCCTCCGGCCTGATCCTCTCGCGGCTGGCCGGGTTCGGCGACATTCGCAAGATCGGCTCCGGCAATATCGGAGCCACCAACGTTTTGCGGACCGGCAACAAGAAGCTCGCGGCCGCGACGCTTCTGGCGGATGCGCTCAAGGGTACGATCCCCATTCTCATTGCCTGGCAATGGGGCTTTGAGCCAGCGCTGGCCGCGGCCTTCGGCGCCTTTCTCGGGCATTGCTTTCCGGTCTGGCTCGGCTTCAGGGGCGGCAAAGGCGTCGCCACCTTCTTCGGCATTCTTCTGCCGCTCTCCTGGCCAACGCTGATTGCCGCGGCGGCGATCTGGATCGGGACCGCCTGGTTCACGCGCTATTCGTCCCTTGCGGCGCTGCTGACGAGTGCATTGACGCCTGTCATCCTGTTCGTCAGCGGCCAGACGCTCCTGGCCGAGCTCTTCCTCGCGGTCACTTTCATCTTGTGGTTCCGGCATCGGGAGAACCTTCGGCGTCTCCTCAACGGCACCGAATCGAAGATCGGGCAGAAGTGAGCACGCCGCCCCCGGAAGGCGTTCGCCTGACGGCAGAGCAGCGACGGGCCTGGCTGCGTCTCATCCGGAGCGAAAATGTCGGTCCGCAGACATTTCGTTCTCTTATCAATCATTTCGGCTCAGCCTCTGCGGCCCTCGAAGCGCTTCCTGATCTCTCCCGCCGGGGCGGCGCGAGACGCAACATCCGGATCGCCAGCGAGGACGATATCGACCGCGAGCTCGCCGCGGCAGAGCGTGCCGGCGCACGCTTCATCGGCATGGGCGAACCGGACTACCCGCCGTGGCTGCGTCATGCCGACCAGCCACCGCCTCTTCTTTGCATGCGGGGTGCATCCGAGGTTCTGGCCCGCCCGGCCATTGCCATCGTCGGCGCCCGCAATGCCTCCCTCGCCGGGCAAAGGATGGCGCAGCGTCTCGCATCCGGGCTTGGAGAGGCCGGTTTCTCGATCGTTTCCGGCCTTGCCCGCGGCATCGATCAGAGTGCGCACCAGGCCGCTCTTGCGACGGGGACCGTCGCCGTCTTTGCCGGCGGCGTCGACGTCGTCTATCCGGAGGAACATCGTCCCCTTCTCGACAAGATCCTCGCGCAGCGGGGCGCCGCAATCAGCGAAATGGCGATGAGCTGGCAGCCGCGGGCACGCGACTTTCCGCGGCGCAACCGAATTATCGCAGGCATGAGCCTTGCGACCGTCGTCGTGGAAGCCGCAGAAAGGTCGGGCTCACTCATCACCGCACGCCTCGCGCTCGAACAAAACCGCGAGGTCATGGCCGTCCCCGGATCGCCCCTCGACCCTCGTGCGGCCGGCACCAATCGCCTCCTAAAACAGGGGGCCCATCTGATCACGGAGGCTGCCGACGTCATCGAGGCCTTGCCGCAAGTCCTCGCACCGCCCACGCGAGAGGGTTTCGAACTCCCGCCTGAGGAGCCCGAAAAGCAACCTCTGATTGAACCAGCAAATGATGATCGCAGTCGCATCCTCGAGGCGCTCGGGCCGACGCCGGTGCATGTCGACGAGTTGATCGCGCATACAAGGCTGCCTGCCCGCCTCGTGGCTGTCGTCCTCTTGGAACTCGAGCTTGCCGGGCGCCTGGAGCGACATCCGGGTGGCCGGATCTCGCTCATCTACTGAAGCAGGGTCGCCACCCACCCTCTGCGTTCAGTTTTGAGGATTGATATCATTCACATTTTCTTCCGTGGCTTCCCGCCAGGCCTCAAGGACGACCATCTCGATGAGATAAGCGAGAAATGGCAGATTCGCCTCATCGGCGCGGCGGCGCCATTGGCTTGCCTCGACAGCGATATCCTCGGCTAAATCCCGCCGTTCCTGTTCATTCAATGTCTGCAAGGCGCGGTGCATCTTCGGCACGATTCGTAAATCAATGTACACGCTTTAGTTGATTTTAAGCTAAGAGAACAGGGGGCGAAAGTGCGCCGCCGACCCACCTTGTCGTCCCGTGGCCTTGACCGCGCCTGTTTCCCAATCCAAGTGAGGCCGTGCGCGTGCCGCCTGTTTCCCCGCCCAATGGAGTACCCGTATGGACCTCGTGATTGTCGAATCGCCCGCTAAGGCGAAGACGATCAATAAGTATCTCGGACCCGATTATCGGGTGCTCGCCTCCTATGGGCATGTGAGAGATTTGCCTTCCAAGGACGGCTCGGTGCGGCCCGACGAGGACTTCGCCATGTCGTGGGAAGTCGCGGACAAGGCCAAGAAGCGTTTGAGCGACATCGCGGAAGCGGCCAAGTCGGCCGACCGCATCCTGCTCGCCACTGACCCCGATCGCGAAGGCGAAGCCATATCCTGGCACGTGCTCGAGGTGCTGCGCTCCCGCAAAGGCTTGAAGGACAAGCCCGTGGCCCGCGTCGTCTTCAACGCCATCACGAAGCGCGCAGTGGAAGAGGCGATGGCGCATCCGCGCATGATCGACGATGCGCTGGTAGAGGCTTACCTCGCCCGCCGCGCACTCGATTATCTCGTCGGCTTTTCCCTGTCGCCGGTCCTATGGCGCAAGCTGCCGGGCGCGCGTTCCGCCGGACGCGTGCAATCGGTGGCGCTGCGTCTCGTATGCGAGCGCGAATCGGAAATCGAACGGTTTCGGCCGCAGGAATATTGGTCGCTGGCGGCCAATCTCGCGACACCGGCCAAGGATACCTTTGTCGCCCGTCTCGTCGCTGCAGACGGCAAGAAGCTGACCAAGCTCTCCATTGGTGACGAGGCGCAGGCGAAAAGTCTGAAGACCCTTCTCGAAGGGGCAGACTTTTCCGTCGCAAGCGTCGAATCGAAACCGCATTCGCGCAATCCGCAGCCGCCTTTCACCACCTCGACCTTGCAACAGGAAGCGCAACGCAAGCTCGGCTTCGATGCGAGTCGCACGATGCAGGTCGCCCAGCGCCTCTATGAGGGCGTGGATATCGGCGGCGAGACGATCGGCCTCATCACTTATATGCGAACCGACGGCGTCGACATGGCACCGGAAGCGGTCGCGGCCGTGCGCGATCTGATCAGTGGCGATTTCGGCAAGCGCTATCTGCCCGACCAGCCGCGGCGCTATTTCGTCAAGGCGAAGAACGCGCAGGAGGCGCACGAAGCGATCCGGCCGACAGATCCGGCGCGCTTGCCCGCCCATGTCGAACGTCAGCTCGATCGCGATCAGGCCAGGCTCTACGAGCTCATCTGGAAGCGCACCGTCGCCAGCCAAATGAGCTCTGCGGAGATGGAGCGCACGACAATCGAAGTCGATGCGAAGAACGGCGAGCATCGCCTCGGCCTTCGCGCGACGGGTTCGGTGGTGCGCTTCGACGGCTTTCTGACCCTTTACCAGGAGGGTCGCGACGACCCCGACGAGGAGGAGGACGGGCGTCTGCCGGCCGTCACCGCCGGCGATGGTCTCGACGCGAAATCCGTCAGTGCCGATCAGCACTTTACCGAGCCACCTCCCCGCTACACGGAAGCCTCCCTCATCAAGAAGATGGAAGAGCTCGGCATCGGCCGCCCGTCCACTTACGCGCAGACGATGACCGTTCTGCGCGATCGCGGCTATGTGCGGATGGACAAGCGGCGCCTCATGCCCGAGGACAAGGGTCGGCTCGTGACGGCCTTCCTGGAGAGCTTTTTCCGGCGCTATGTGGAGTACGACTTCACCGCCGATCTTGAAGAGAAGCTCGACAAGGTGTCCGCCGGCGAACTCTCCTGGCAGGCGGTGCTGCGCGACTTCTGGCGCGACTTTCAGGGCAATCTGGACGACATCAAGGACATCCGCGTCTCGGAGGTTCTCGAAGCACTCAACGAAATGCTGGGCGACTTCGTCTTCCCGCCCCGCGAGGATGGCAGCGACCCGCGCAGCTGCCCCAGCTGCGGCGACGGCAAGCTGTCGTTGAAGCTCGGGCGTTTCGGCGCCTTCATCGGCTGCTCCAACTATCCCGAGTGCCGGTACACGCGCCAGATCACTGAGCCCGATGCGGAGGGTGAGGTCGCGCAACAGGCGATGACCGCGGAAGGCATGCAGCTCGGCGAGGATCCGGAGACCGGAGAATCGGTGATTTTGCGCTCCGGCCGATTCGGCCCCTATGTTCAGCTCGGTCCCGATCCCGCGAAAGGCGAAGAAAAACCGAAGCGCTCGAGCCTGCCGCGCGGCTGGCAGGCCGACGAGATGACGCTCGAAAAAGCCCTTCAACTGCTCTCGCTGCCCCGCGAGATCGGCAGCCATCCGGAAACCGGCAAGCCGATCACGGCGGGTCTCGGGCGCTACGGCCCGTTCGTCTCGCATGATGGCAAATACGCCAATCTGGAGAGCATCGAAGACGTGTTCACCGTGGGCGCAAACCGAGCCATCTCTCTCCTCGCCGAGAAGAAAGGGCGCGGGCGTTCCGGCGCCAAAGAGCTGAAGGCGCTTGGCGAGCATCCCGATGGCGGCGCGGTCGCCGTGATGGAGGGCCGCTATGGCCCCTACGTCAATCACGGTAAGATCAACGCGACACTGCCGAAGGACAAGGATCCGCAGACGATCACGCTGGAAGAAGCGCTCGAGCTGATCGAGGCCAAGGCGGCGAAGGGGGGCAAGACGAAGAAGGCCACCGCTCGCAAGACGCCAGCCAAGAAAAGCGCCGCGAAAAAGCCGGCTGCATCGAAAACCAAAAGCACCAAGGCGAAAGCCAAGGCAGAAGGCTGAGCTTGCCGAAGAAACCCAAAAGCACACGTCCGCGCCTGCCAAGCGAGCAGGATATCCTGAACTTTGTCCAAGACTCCGAGGGCAAGGTGGGCAAGCGGGAGATTGCGCGTGCTTTTGGGATCACCGGCCCCGACCGCGTGGCGCTCAAGCGCACCCTCAAGCAGATGGCGGACGAAGGCCTGATCGCCTCGCCGCGTAAGGCGATCAGGGCATCCGGCACCCTGCCCTCCGTCACCGTCTTGCGCGTGATCGACGTCGACGACGATGGCGATCTGGTCGGGACGCCTGAGCAATGGGATGAGGCGGAAGGCAAACCTCCACGTGTGAGATTGCCGTTGCCCCCGGCCGGCAAGCGACGCGGCAAGCCCACGGCAGGTGTCGGCGACCGCGTTCTGACCCGCATCGAGCGAAGCGGACACGACGGCCCATATCGCGGCCGGATCATGAAGCTTTTGGAGCGCGTGCCCGACCGGATTGTCGGCATCTTCAAAGCAGACCCCGGCGAACAGGGCGGCGGACGCATCGTGCCCACGAACCGGCGCGCGAAGGAATACATCGTGCCGCCCAGCGAAGCTGCCGGCGCGGTGGATGGTGAGCTCGTTGCCGTCGAGCCGCTGTCGAAGAAGCGTCTCGGGCTGCCGTCGGCGCGGGTGTCGGAGCGCATCGGCGATGTCTCTTCCGAGAAGGCGATCAGCCTGATCGCGCTCGAGGAAAACAACATCCCCTACGTCTTCCCTCAGCGGGTGATCGACGAGGCGGAGGCCGCAAAGCCGGCCGGGATGGAGCACCGGAACGACTGGCGCGATCTTCCTCTCATCACCATCGATCCGGCCGATGCCCGCGACCACGACGATGCGGTGTATGCGAAGCCCGATCCCGACAACGAGGGCGGCCATATCGTCACCGTGGCGATCGCCGATGTGGCCTATTACGTGCGCCCCGGCTCGGCCATGGACAAGGAAGCCGTGAAGCGCGGCAATTCCGTCTATTTTCCGGGACGGGTCGTGCCGATGCTGCCGGAGCGCATCTCCAACGATTTGTGCTCGCTGCGCGAAGGAGAAGACCGGCCGGCGCTCGCCGTGCGTATGGTCTTCGACAAGAACGGCCGCAAGACCTCGCACCGCTTCAGCCGCATCATGATGCGCTCGGCCGCGGCGCTCTCCTACGAAGAGAGCCAGGCGGCGATCGATGGACGTCCCAACGAGCGCACGCAGCCGCTTTTGGACAACGTCCTGAAGCCGTTGTGGGATGCCTACGAGGTGCTGAAGGCAGGGCGAGATTCGCGCGAGCCACTCGAACTCGATGTGCCGGAACGCAAGGTCCAGCTCGACGAGAGCGGCGCCATTCAGCGCGTCTATGTGCCGCCGCGTCTGGACGCACACAAGCTCATCGAAGAATTCATGATCCAGGCGAATGTGGCAGCGGCCGAAGAGCTGGAAGGCCGCAATTCTCCGCTCGTCTACCGGATTCACGACGAGCCATCCTTCGACAAGCTGGAAGGGCTGCGAGATTTTCTCGGGTCGCTCGACATGAGCCTTCCGAAAAAGGGCAATCTGCGCCCGTCCGAATTCAACACCATCCTGAAGAACGTCGCCGACACGGCGCATTCGATTTTGGTCAACGAAGTGGTCCTGCGCTCACAGAGCCAGGCACAGTACTCGACCCAGAACATCGGCCATTTCGGTCTCAACCTGCGCCGCTACGCGCATTTCACCTCGCCGATCCGACGCTATGCCGACCTCCTGGTGCATCGCGCCCTGATTTCCGCTCTCGGCGCCGGCGAAGGCGGCCTCGGCAATATGGACGAGGCGGCGATGGAGAAAATTGCCGCGGAGATTTCGCTCGCCGAGCGTCGCGCGATGACGGCCGAGCGAGACACGCTCGATCGTCTCGTAGCCTCCTGGCTTTCAGAACGGGTGGGCGCGCGCTTCTTCGGCCGAATCCGCGGCGTGACCCGAGCCGGTCTCTTCGTCGAACTGGAAGAAAGCGGTGCGGACGGATTCGTGCCGATCTCCACGCTCGGCAGTGAGTTCTTCATCTACGACGAGACGCTGCACAGGCTCTACGGCGCCGATAGCGGCGCCACATACCAGCTCGGCGATCGTGTGGAAGTGCGCCTTGCCGAGGCGACCCCCTATGCCGGGGATCTGAGGCTCGAGATGTTGAGCGAGGGCACACGCGGCAAGCCCGGCGGAAGGCCCTCGGGGCATAACAATGCCGGGCGCAAACGCCCTGGCACCACGAGGCCACGGGGACCCCGAAGCCCCAAAAGGGGAGCCCCTTCCCGAAAACGCAAATAGCGGAAAGGACGCGTATGAAGCGACCACGCCCAGTGATCGGCTCCATTCTCCGGGGGATTGCCGGCCGGTGTCCGCAATGCGGAAAAGGTTCTCTCTTCCATGGCTTCCTGAAGGTGCCCGACGCCTGCTCGGTCTGCGGCGAAGAGCTGCATCACCATCGCGCCGACGATGCCCCACCCTATTTCATCATTCTCATCGTGGGGCATGTGATTGTGGCGATGGCGCTTGCCGTGGAGCTGATGTTTCAACCTCCGATCTGGGTGCACATGGCGCTGTGGGTGCCGCTCGCCACGCTTCTCTCGCTTGCCCTTCTGCGTCCGGTCAAAGGTGGTGTGATCGGCCTGCAATGGGCACTTCGGATGCACGGCTTCGATCCGGAAAACGCCGATGCCGCCGACAAGAACGTCGATACGGCCTGGCAATGAGCACTCCGCAGGAGCTCGAGCAGCCGCAACAGGCGTCGGAAAAACCGCCTCGGCTGCGCCCGAAACCCGCGGCCACCTTGATCATTCTGAGCGGCGAGAGAGGAAAATGGCGCGTCCTCATGGGCAAGCGCTCCGAACACCACGCCTTCATGCCCGGCAAGTACGTCTTTCCCGGAGGACGCGTCGAGCGTAGCGATTATTCCGCAGCGATGGCGAGCGATCTCGACCCGGTGGTGGCGGCCAAACTGAAAGCGGGGCGAGCCGGATGCGCGACACACCGCCAGGCGCGCGCACTCGCGCTTGCTGCGATCCGGGAGACCTTCGAAGAAACCGGATATCTGGTGGGCGAGAAAGCCGAAGCGGCAGCCGATGCGGCTCGGCCATCCAATCCGGCGTGGCGGGCCTTCACGAATGCCGGTGCCCTTCCCTCACTTTCTCCAATGCGTCTGATCGCCCGGGCCATCACGCCGCCGGGTCGGACACGGCGCTTCGACGCACGGTTCTTTGCGGTGTTCGAAGATTCGGTCGTCGGCCGTCAGGAGAGCCTCGACAAAGAGCTGTTGGAACCGCGCTGGCTGACATTCGAAGAGGCCTACGAAACCGGACTCGCAAATATCACCCGGCGCGTCCTGGCGGATCTTGCAGCGCGTCTGGACGAGGATCCCGACCTGCAGCCAGGAGCTGGCGTTCCCTTCCATTTTATGCATTACGGTCGCAGACAGAGCGAGATTCTCTAGGAGTTTGAGGTGAGCTTGAGCACCGCGCTCGGTGGACGCCTCGCTGCACTGGGGCTGACCAGGGGCGCGATCGCGGCAATTTCCACCATGATTGCCGTCGGCACGGCGATCAGCCTGTTGTCTCCTCTCGTTGCCTTGACCTTGTCCGGCCGCGGCGTGTCGGAGCGCACGATCGGCTTTCTTGTGGCGACCCTTGCGCTTTCGGCTCTGTTTTCGACGCCGTATGCCCCACGGATCGCGCACCGCTTCGGAACCGCGAGAACCATCTCGTATCTTCTGCCGGCAGCGGCGTGCCTCATTCCCTTCGCATGGTACGTGACGGCGCTGCCCATCCTGTTCGTGCTCTTGTTCGTCTACGGCATGTGCGTGTCGATCTGCTTTGCGCTGTCGGAATTCTGGATCAACGCCGTGACGCCGCATCACAGACGCGGCATCGTCATGGGCATCTACGCCACTTGCCTGTCGATCGGATTCGCCTTCGGGCCGATGCTGATCTCGATCACGGGGCTCTCCAGCCCCCTTCCCTTCTTCCTGGGCTCGGCCCTGTTCGTGATTGCCGTCATGCCGACATGGATGGCGCGCGATGTGTCTCCCGATTTCTCCGAGAAACCCTCAGGTTCTTTCTTCTCCTTTATTTTCGCGGTGCCGATCGCAACGTTCGGCGTGCTGGTCTTCGCCATGGCCGAATCGTCCGGCTTTGCCTTCCTCCCACTCTGGGGTCAGCATCTTGGATATGCGCCGGCCATTTTTCCGCTGCTCGCCTCGGCGATGACGCTCGGCAATGTCGTCTTCCAGATCCCACTCGGTCTCGTCGCCGACAAGATCGACAAGCGCCTGATCCTGCTCGTCTGCGGACTGGTCGGCTGCCTCGGCATGGTGATCGCGAGTGCGGCGACGGCGAACTGGCTTGTGCTTGCCGCCGTCCTGTTTCTTTGGGGCGGCGCATCGGCGGGTCTCTACACAGTCGGACTGGCGCATCTTGCGGCGCGATTCTCAGGCGGTGATCTCGCCTCTGCCAATTCCGCGTTCGTCTTTTGCTATGCTCTCGGGATGCTGATCGGCCCGGTCATGGTGGGCGACGCGATGAATCGCATGCCTACGACCGGTTTCCCGATCGCGATCGGGGCCGCCTTCGGCGCCTATTGCATCATCGCCGCGGCACGCCTGGTGCGTTCGCGCGCCGAGACGCCTTGACTTCCGAAGCCAGAGGGGTCATGTCACCCTCAAATTCCCGCCATTGAGCAAGGACTGAAGCGATGGCCAAGGCCGCGACCATTAAGATTCGTCTGGTGAGCGAGGAAGGTACAGGCACCTTCTACGTCACCAAGAAGAATGCGCGCACGATGACCGAGAAGATGACGAAGCGGAAATATGATCCGAAGCTCAAGAAGCACGTCCTCTTCAAGGAAGCGAAGATCAAGTAGCTTCGCTGCATCAGCGGATTCAAGAAAGGCGCCCTGCGGGGCGCCTTTCTTTTTGTGCGTTCGGATTGCTCTGACTGGGAAAAAAAGTGGCCGGCCGGTCGCGACAATCGAGGAGGCCACGTGTCGCGGCCGGACCGGCCGACCCCACGGCGCCCAGGAGATGCGGCGGACCTGAGCAAGTCCATGGGGTATCTCGCAAAACCCTAAACCCGATCGGTGGGCTCAATGTGCAATTGAGCGCAAGGAACGGCGCGAATCCAGCCTGCGGTAAACAATTGGTAAATTCTAACGTGCACAATTGTACCAAAATGGAACAGGCTCTCTCCCGCTCCAGAAAAGCACTTATTTTATATCGGCTTACGCCATCCCTAAAAGTTGGGGACAACTGCGCACAGAGCTCCTGCGAGCGAAATGGTCAGACAGACAGGTCGCCAACCGATGACGTCGGGTCTCGCGGCGCCTCGCTCAGGCGGCTTGGGCCACGCGATTACGGCCGGCGGCTTTCGCCTCGTAGAGCGCCTTGTCGGCGCGTTTGATGAGTTTGCCCGGGGTGTGTCCTCGGGCCCTTCCAGGCGCGACAAACCGATGCTCACCGTCACGGGGAGCTTTTGCCCTTCCCGAGTGGTGAACGGCTCCGCCTCGACATCGCCCCGCAGACGCTCGGCAATCAGCACAGCCTGCTCGATGGCCGTCTCCGGCATGACGACGAGAAACTCTTCTCCGCCGAATCGGACGATGAGATCGATGCCCCGCACGCCTTTCCGCAGGCGCGTGGAAAACTCCCGCAACACGTCATCGCCGGCATCATGGCCGTAACGGTCGTTGATGCTTTTGAAGAAGTCGATATCGAAAAGAAGGATGGAGACCGGCTTACCGTGCTCGACCGAACGGCTGAGCAGCGACACGAGATGGCTGTCGAGATAACGGCGGTTGTGCAATCCGGTCAGGGGATCGGTGATGGCCAGCTCGACGGCGTTGGTGACCATCGAGCGCAGCCGATCCGAATAACGTTTGCGCCGCAGCTGGGTCGTCACGCGCGCGCGGAGTTCTGCTTCGTCGAGCGGACGGACGATATAATCGTTTATTCCGAAATCGAGTGCGCGACGCAGCTTCGCGCTTTCGTCGGGATCGGTCACGATGAGGATCGGAACGTAGCGCAGATGATCGATCGATTTGATCTGCGAGCATAAGCGCAGCCCGTCCTGACCTGACAACGAGAGGCTAACGATGAGAAGGTCGTAGACCGAGGTCTCGACGGCGGCGAGAGCCTCCGGAGCCGTGGTGACGAAATCGGCATCGACGTCGCGACCAAGCGCCTTGCGCAGATGGCGGGTGGAACTTTCCCGGTCATCGACAACCAGAATCCGCGACCCTTTGAGCTGCGGGCTCGTGAAGATGGCTCGCGAATCGACTCCGACAGACTGCATGGCGGCGGCGCGCAGATTGAGCTCGTCGGTCACGCTCTTCAGCCGTACGAGACTGCGCACGCGCGTAAGGAGTTCGATCTCGCTCACGGGCTTGGTCAGGAAATCGTCGGCCCCACAGCGGAGCCCTTTGACCTTGTCTTCCGCAGAATCGAGAGCGGTCACCATGATGACCGGAATATCGGCCGTTTCCGCCTGGTTCTTGAGCGCCTTGCAGACATCGAAACCGGTCAGCCCCGGCATCATCACATCCAGGAGAATGAGATCGAGACGCTCGCGCGAGGCGATCTCGAGAGCCTCCTCGCCGGAGAGCGCGGTCCGGACGTCGAAATAGTCCAACTGAAGCCGCGCTTCGAGCAACCTCACATTCGCGGCAACATCATCGACGACCAGGATACGCGCTGTCACGTTTCAACCCTCATGCGTCGCCGATGTAATTGCGAACATTCTCGATGAAGGAGGCGACGGAGATCGGCTTCGACAAATAGCCTTCGCATCCCCCCTGCCGTATGCGCTCCTCGTCGCCCTTCATGGCGAAAGCTGTTACAGCGATAACGGGAATGTGCTTCAGCTCATCGTCTTGTTTGATGAGGCGCGTGACCTCCAGCCCCGAAATCTCCGGAAGCTGGATGTCCATGATGATGAGATCGGGCCGTTCGGTCTTCAGTGTCTCCAGCGCTTCGTACCCGTTGCGCATGGGGAGCGTCCCGTAGCCCTTGGCCCTCAAAAGATCGTTGAAGAGCTTCATATTGAGCTCATTGTCTTCAACGATCATGACTGTCTTCGGCATGAATACGCCTCTTTGGACGACGGGTCGAAGCGGTTGAGGATCCGCCGAAACCGCGCATAATTTGACATAAGCCTTTTAAGGAAAGGCAAACACAACATGATCAGAGCCCGCCGAATATCCAGAGACCGTGCCGAGGAAATCGCGGTCATGGCCCTCGGCCATATCGCCTCCAGGCCAGATCTGCTCGGACGTTATCTCGACCTGACGGGTCTGCGGCCCGACGGCCTTCGACAAGCCGCGAGCGAGCCGGGTTTCCTCGCCGGCACTTTGACCTTTCTGTTGGCACATGAGCCGGACCTCTTCGATTTCGCCGAAGCCGCGGAGCTGCACCCGGAGGAAGTGGTCGAAGCGGCGCGCCAATTGGGGGCCAAAGAGCTGCCGCAGGTGGGATGAGCGGGACCGTGCGTGGGGCTTCCTCAAAGACGCTGTGCCGCGACTGCCTCGCCCGCTACGACGTGCCCTTGTCACGCTGCCGGGCCTGTGGCAGCCCACGGGTCGTCCAGCATGGCGAACTCTTTGAACTCGCGATCGCGCATATCGATTGCGACGCCTTCTATGCGGCGATCGAGAAGCGCGACGATCCCAGCCTCGCCGATCATGCCGTCATCATCGGCGGGGGCAAACGGGGCGTCGTCGCAACCTGCTGCTATATCGCCCGAATCAAAGGCGTGCGCTCGGCGATGCCGATGTTCAAGGCGCGCCAGCTCTGCCCCGAAGCCATCGTCATCCGCCCTAATATGGCAAAGTACGCCGCTGTCGGCCGCGACGTTCGAGCGATGATGCTGGAATTGACGCCGGCCGTCGAACCGCTCTCGATCGACGAAGCCTTCCTCGACCTCTCCGGGACGGAAAGGCTGCATCATGCCCCGCCGGCGGCGGTTCTCGCCGCCTTTGCGCAGCGGGTGGAGAAAGAGATCGGCATCAGCGTCTCCGTCGGCCTCAGCCACAACAAGTTCCTCGCCAAGATCGCGTCCGATCTCGACAAGCCACGCGGCTTTTCCGTTCTCGGCCGAAACGAGACGATGGATTTCCTCGCCCGCCAAAAAGTGACGGTCATCTGGGGCGTCGGGGCCGCCATGCAGCGTCGGCTGGAGAAAGACGGCATCGCCACGATCGGCCAGATTCAAGGCATGGAGGAAAGCGTTCTGGCGCGCCGCTATGGCGCCATGGGATTGCGGCTCGCCCAGCTTTCGCAGGGTCACGACGCACGGCCCGTCAAGTCCGAGCGGGAGGCGAAGAGCATTTCGGCCGAAACCACATTCGAAACCGACCTCGCTCTCGAGAGCGAATTGATGCCCGTCCTGCGGCGCCTCTCCGAAAAGGTTTCGGCCCGCCTCAAGGAAAAGACGCTTGCCGGCCAGACCGTCGTGCTCAAGCTCAAAACGTCGGATTTCCGCACGCTGACCCGCAGTCGCGCCTTGAGCGATCCGACGTCGCTCGCCGACAAGATCTTTCGCAACGGGCGCGAACTTCTTCTGAAAGAGCTCGGCGGCTCTTCCTACCGGCTTCTCGGCATCGGCGTCAGCGAACTTCAGGATGCTGCGCGGGCCGACCCGCTCGATCTTCTCGATCCGGAAGCCGGCCGCCGCGCTCAGGTGGAAGAAGCGATCGACCGGATCCGCGCAAAATTCGGCGCGCACGGTGTCGATTTCGGGCTCACCTTCGAGGCGGGAAAGCCCAAGAAGCGAGAAGGCGACACGCGCCTCTGAACGTCTGATTTGTGCGAGCTGCGCTACTGGCTCTTGCAGGGCTTGCTGGCGAGCGGCTCAATCCGCTGGAGCTCCCCGTTGAGAACATAGTCGCCATAATCCATCACCAGATTGCGCGTGACACCGTTCTCGTAGAGCGTGAAGCTCATCTGATAAGCCGGCATTTCTTCACCGCTTTCCGGCTTCGCTTCCTCGCCATCCTTGAAGTAGGCGACCGATACCGGCCAGTGCCGGCACTTGACGAGCGGACTGTCCGGCAGACCAGAAGGAGTGCCATCGGCCGTCAGTTTGTCCGGCAGACCGATGACTGCGGTCGCCGTGTCCGCCGTTTCACCCGAGCCCGAACCTTCATAGATCACGCTAGACAAGAACCGTTGATCGGTTCGGGCGGCAGCAAGCAGCGCGTTGAGATGCTGGCCCGGAAAAAGCGGGGCTGCGCCGAGCTCGACCGTCTTGTCCTTTGGCGTCGTCAGGTCGACGACCACTTTGCCGTTCTGTCGGTGCGCCACGCCCTCGATCTGCTCGACCACCTGATCATTGAGATAGGTGTCCGAGGAAAAGCGGTAGAGGCCGCCCTGCCCGTCTTCGAACGTCGACACGCGGAAATCGAGGAGGCGATCTCCCCCCTCTCCGCCGACCAGATTGACGACGAGACGCTGCGTCATCGTATAGCCTTCGCAGGCGTTGCCGGAGACCTCGAAAACCATGCGCCCGCGAGCATCGGTGATGCCTGACGCATCCGTCGACTTCGCCAACGTGATAGCGTAGACGGCGCGATGCGGCACCGGAGCGGTCACCGGCTGAGGGGCTGGCAGAGGCGTCGCCGCGGTCAGAAAACCCACGGCGAGCATCGAGACGGCAAGATGAACAGGACGGATCGTCTGCATGGGCGGCTTCAAGACCAGGAGTGCGGCGAAAGCGAGACGGCTTTCGCTTCAGCCGTCAGAATGAACGCGACTGGCAGAAAATCAACCGATTAGACTGCAGCGCGCAATGCGCGGGAGATATGAGATGAGCGTCACGGACAAGCTGGCATCCCTGGGTATCACACTGCCGAAGGCAGCGGCACCGGCGGCCAATTACAAGAGTTATAGCCGCCATGGCGACCTCCTGTTCATTTCCGGCCAGCTGCCGATCGAGGCGGGCCAGCTCGCCGTGACAGGCAAGCTCGGCGGCGCGCTCGCCGTGGCCGATGGCCAAAAGGCAGCCCGTCTCTGCGCCATCAATATTCTGGCACAGATCAACGCCGCCCTTGATGGCGATTGGGATAGGCTCGGCGCTCTCGTGAAAATCACTGGATTTGTGGCGAGCGATCCCTCGTTCGCCGAGCAGCATCTCGTGATCAACGGCGCCTCCGATCTCCTCGCCGAGGTGCTCGGTGAACGCGGGATGCATTCCCGTTCGGCGGTCGGCGTGCCCGCGCTGCCGCTCGACGCAGCGGTCGAGATCGAAGCCATCGTGGCGATCGGCTAAAGCTATGTCGCGTTTCGGCTCCCTCTCGTTCATCGCATCGCGTCCCCTCGCCCATCGCGGACTGCACGACGCCTCGAAGGGCCGGCCTGAAAACTCGCTCGCGGCTTTCGAAGCCGCGATCGAGCACGGCTACGGAATCGAATGTGATGCGCATCCCTCTGCCGACGGCGTTGCAATGGTCTTTCATGACGACGAGCTGGCGCGCATGACGGGAGCCGAAGGCGCGTTTCGCGACCGGAAGGCGGAGGATCTGGTGCCCCTTCGGCTTTCGGGTACCAAAGAGACCATCCCTAGGCTTTCCGACCTTTTCTCGCACGTCGGGGGCCGCGTGCCCATCGTCCTCGAGCTGAAGAGCATCCCCTCGCGGGACGCAGGATTTGCGGAAGTGATCGGAAAAACCATCGCCGATTACGACGGGCCGCTTGCCATCATGTCGTTCGATCCTTTTTTGCTCCACGATATGCAGCGGGTGACGCGCGCCCGTCCGCTCGGGCTGACCCTCGAAGGCAATGTCACGGCCTGCCATTGCCATATCGCGGCGATCCAGCGACTGGGTCTCGATTTCGCCTCGTGCCGGGTCGCCGACCTTCCTCATTTCGCACCGCTTTTCCGTGAAGCGGCGCCCGACAACCCGCTCATCTGCTGGACCGTTCGAAACGGGAAGCAGCGGGAGACAGCCGAAAGGTGGAGCGATCAGATCACGTTCGAGGGTTTTATGGCCTGAGAAGCTTCATCCAATTCTTCTCTCGCCGCCATTGCGGCAGGCGTCTTTCGCATTACCATTGCCCGCATGGAGAACGGCTCCTCTTCCATCAATCTGCGTGTGATCTCCGGCTTGCGCGAGATCGACCGCCTGGCGTGGGATCGCTGCGCCAATCCACCCGGCACCGACGTGAACCCGTTCCTGTCCTGGGACTTTCTGGAGGCACTGGAGCGGGCCGGCTGCGCCACGGCCCGCACCGGATGGGCGCCTCGTCACCTCGTTGCAGGCGGTGAGAGCAGCGAGGTCTGGGGCGTTGTCCCGTGCTATCTGAAAAGCCACTCGCAGGGCGAATACGTCTTCGACTACGGCTGGGCCGATGCGTTCGAGCGGGCGGGCGGTCGCTACTATCCCAAGATCCAGGTGTCCGTCCCCTTCACTCCGGTCACCGGCCGCCGTCTTCTCGTGGCGCCAGGCCCCGAAGCCGAGGCGCGGCGTCAAATTCTTGCGGCCGGCATTGCCGAAGTCACCCGGCTGCACGATGCCTCCTCGGCCCATGTCACCTTTCTGCCGGAGGCGGAGGCGTCAGAACTGGAAGATGTCGGCTTCCTCGTCCGTACGGATCAGCAGTTTCACTGGACGAACAACGGCTATGAGACGTTCGAGGATTTTCTGGGCGACCTCTCCTCGCGCAAGCGCAAGGGCATCCGGAAGGAACGCCGCGACGCCCTGGAAGACGGCGTGGAGGTGGAATGGGTTTCAGGCGCCGACCTCACCGAGGCGCATTGGGACGCCTTCTTCGAGTTTTATATGGACACCGGCGCCCGCAAGTGGGGCCGCCCCTATCTCAATCGCAGGTTCTTCTCGCTGATCGGCGAACGCATGGCCGACCAGATCGTCTTGATCCTCGCCAGACGCGCCGGTCGCTACGTCGCGGGCGCGCTCAACTTCATCGGCAGCGATACGCTTTACGGACGCTATTGGGGATGCATCGAAGAACATCCCTGCCTGCACTTCGAGCTCTGCTATTATCAGGCGATCGATTATGCCCTCGCGCATGGGCTCACGCGTGTCGAAGCGGGCGCTCAGGGACCCCACAAGCTCGCCCGAGGCTACGTGCCGGTCACCACCTACTCGGCTCACCTCATCGCCGAACCGAGATTTCGTCGCGCCGTGGCGGATTACCTTGCAAGCGAGCGGCGACACGTGGAATTGGAAAATCGCATCCTCGCCGAGCACACGCCGTTCCGAAAGGGAGAGGCCTGAGGCGAGCCCAGCGGCATATTCAAGGAGCGCGCAATGAGCCAGCCCTACGACAACGACAATGTCTTCGCCAAAATCCTCCGCGGCGAGATCCCGGCGATCAAGCTCTTCGAGAACGACCACACGCTCGCCATCATGGACATCATGCCCCGTGGCGACGGTCACTGCCTGGTCATTCCGAAAGCGCCGTCGCGCAACATTCTCGATATCGACCTGAACGATCTGCAGAACCTGATGGCCACCGTGCAAAGGCTCGGCCGCGCCGTGGTCAAAGCCTTTGAAGCGGATGGCCTGACGATCAGCCAGTTTTCCGAGCCGGCCGGCGGTCAGGTGATTTTCCACACGCACTTCCACGTGCTGCCGCGCTTCGAGGGTGTCGAGTTGAAGCCGCATAGCGGCGACATGGCCGATCAGGCCGTCCTTCAGGAGCAGGCGATGAAGATCAAAGCCGCCCTTGGTGGAGCTTGATCACAGAGCGCTGAAAACCCAGGCGGCGCCGAGCAGCGCCGCCTCTGCGGCGAGCACTCCGACAAGAACGCTCTTCCGGCCGAACCAGAAAGCCACATAGCCGAAAGCGCCCGCCCCCAGTCGGATCAAAAGCGGCACGTCAGACAGAGCCCCGCTCGGCGAGACGATCAGATTGCCGATAACGCCAGCGACAAGAGCCGTCGCGACGGCCCGCACCCATAAGAGAAGGTCCGATTCTTCCTTGAGGCGCGCGCCGACGAGGACACCGAGCCAGCGCCAGATATCCGTCGCACATGTGCCGGCGATCAGAATGAAGAGATACGGGGCGAAATCGCTTTGCGTCATGCGCCGGTCTTCTTGGCGCGCAGAAGCTTGTGGGCTCCGAAGGCCAGAGTTCCGCCGATCACTCCGGCCCAAAGGAGATCGAGGCCAATCCCTGACGCCCGCAAGACAGGCCCCAACACAAGACCGAAGACCAGCGCGAGACGCTCGGCGGCAAGGCGCGCAGAGGCCGTCAGAGCCGTCAAAAAATACATCGGCGTGAGGAAGAAGAGGCCAGCCGCCAACAGCGGCGGCAGAGAAGCCGCGCTCACGTAGCTGATCGCAGTGATGCAGACATTCACGGAGATGAGGGTCGCACCAAACCCGGCGAAATAGGCCGCACGCTTGTCCGGCGGCGTGTCACGCAGGCGCATCACGCTCCACACCCAGGCCGTCACGGCAACGCAGTGAGACATGAGGATGAGCTGCCATTTGCGGGTCTTCGGGCCACGCACAAGTGGCACCCATGCCGCCGTCATCGGCATCAGACGGATGGCGGAGAGCGCAACGGCAACGCCTGCAACGACGACAGATGTTCCAGCCGCCATGGCGCCCACGAGCACGAGCTGGCTCGGCAAAGCCCAGACGAAGCCTGTCATGAAGACGGCCTGCCCGAGCGTGATCCCCGATTCCCGGCACAAGACCCCGAAACCGATGAAAGACGCCATCAGAATAAAGGCTGGCACCGAGACGATGCCGCCCACTCCGCGCAGGAACCAGCGCAGTCCTGTATCTTCGTCGCGCATTGGCTCCTGCATTCTTCGGGAGATGGCGGGAGGGTCGCGAACGTCCCGAGACGGAAGATCGCCGGGCGCTGCATGGAAAAGCCGGCGCGCCAGAAGGCGAACCGGCCCGCTTTGGAGAAGAGGACGATGGGCCTGCCGCCCACCGTCCTCTTTGAGGGTCTTACTCCACTTTCAATGGCACGCTCGGCACCGAGCCTCCGCCCTTCTTCGGCGGTTTCTTGCTTTCGGCCTTGGTACGCTTGGTCGAACTCTTGCTCTTCAACGCGGGCTTCGGCTTCGGCCGGGCATTTTCGTCCGGGATCGATTCGAGCTTCAGGCCCGTGGTCCCGTCTTCCTTCTCCTCAACCGTCACCTTGACGATGCCGCCCTTCTGCAAGCGTCCGAACAGCACCTCTTCGGCCAGAGGCTTCTTGATCACCTCCTGGATGAGGCGGCCAAGCGGGCGAGCACCCATACGCTCGTCGTAGCCGTTTTCGGCAAGCCAGGTCGTTGCCGCCTCGTCGAGCTCGAAGGTGACGCCGCGATCGGCAAGCTGTGCCTCAAGCTGCAGAATAAACTTCTGCACGATCATGTTGACCACCGCCGGCGGCAGCGAGCCGAACGCGATCGTGGCGTCAAGACGGTTGCGGAATTCCGGCGTGAACAGGCGGTTGATCGCCTCCTCGTCGTCGCCGGTGCGCTTGCTCGATGCAAAGCCGATCGCCGGCTTGGCGAGATCGGCGGCTCCCGCATTGGTCGTCATGATGAGGATGACGTTGCGGAAGTCGACCTGCTTGCCGTTATGATCGGTCAGCTTGCCGTGATCCATCACCTGCAGAAGGATATTGAAGATATCCGGGTGCGCCTTCTCGATCTCGTCGAGCAGGAGCACGCAATGCGGGTGCTGGTCGATGCCATCCGTCAGGATGCCGCCCTGATCGAAGCCGACATAACCTGGAGGCGCACCGATCAGCCGCGAGACGGTGTGCCGCTCCATATATTCCGACATGTCGAAACGCAGGAGATGCACACCGAGCAGATCTGCGAGCTGACGCGCCACTTCCGTCTTGCCGACGCCGGTCGGGCCGGAGAAGAGGTAGTTGCCGATCGGCTTCTCCGGTTCGCGCAGGCCCGCACGTGCGAGCTTGATCGCCGAGGAAAGCGCTTCGATCGCCTGCTCCTGCCCGAACACGACGCGCTTCAGGTTGGTCTCCAGATGCTGGAGCACCTCCGCGTCGTCCTTCGAAACCGACTTCGGCGGAATCCGTGCCATGGTCGCGATCGTGGATTCGATCTCCTTCACGCCGATCAGCTTCTTCCGCCGGCTCTCAGGCATCAGCTTCTGCGAGGCACCGCTCTCGTCGATGACATCGATCGCTTTATCGGGGAGCTTGCGGTCGTTGATATAGCGGGCCGAGAGCTCCACCGCCGTGCGGATGGCATCGTTGGTGTAGCGAACCTCGTGATGCTCCTCGAAGTACGGCTTGAGGCCTTTGAGGATGTCGACGGTGTCCGGGATCGAAGGCTCGTTCACGTCGATCTTCTGGAAGCGCCGGACAAGCGCCCGGTCCTTTTCGAAGAACTGGCGATATTCCTTGTAGGTGGTGGAGCCGATGCAGCGGATCGAACCGGAAGCCAGAGCCGGCTTCAAGAGGTTCGACGCGTCCATCGCGCCGCCCGACGTGGCACCCGCACCGATCACAGTGTGGATCTCGTCGATGAACATCACCGCGCCCGGAAACGCCTCGATCTCCTTGATGACCTGCTTCAGACGCTCCTCGAAGTCGCCGCGATACCGCGTGCCAGCAAGAAGAGCGCCCATGTCGAGGGCAAAGATCGTGGCGTCCTTGAGAACGTCCGGCACATTGCCTTCCACAATGCGCTTGGCCAGCCCCTCGGCAATGGCCGTCTTGCCGACGCCGGGATCGCCGACATAGAGCGGGTTGTTCTTCGAGCGACGGCACAGAACCTGGATCGTACGCCGCACCTCGCCTTCACGGCCAATCAGGGGATCGATTTTCCCGCGGATGGCCTTTTCGTTGAGGTTGACGCACCAGGCGTCGAGCGCATTGCCGGCGGAAGCCTCGCCCTCCTCGTCCGGCGCGGCCTTGCCCGGGGTCTCGGGAGCACCCTTGGAGGGCCTCGGCTCCGACAGGCCCGGGCGCTTCGCAATGCCGTGCGAGATGTAATTCACCGCGTCGTAGCGCGTCATATCCTGCTCTTGCAGGAAATAGGCCGCATGGCTCTCGCGCTCCGCGAAGATCGCAACGAGCACATTGGCCCCCGTCACTTCTTCACGGCCGGAGGATTGAACGTGGATGACGGCACGCTGGATGACGCGTTGGAAGCCGGCTGTCGGCTTTGAATCGTCCTCCGTCTGGCTCACGAGGTTGGCAAGCTCTGTATCGACGTATTCCGTCAGATCAGCTTTCAACCGGTCCAGATCGACACCGCAAGCGCGCATGACGGCGGCGGCGTCTTTGTCATCGACGAGCGCCAAGAGCAGATGCTCAAGCGTTGCGTATTCCTGACTACGTTCGTTTGCCGAAGCGAGCGCTCTGTGCAGCGCCAGCTCCAGTGAGCGGGAAAATGATGGCACGTTATAGCCCTTCCGATCGACTCCGTTCGCTACTTCTTTTCCATTACGCATTGCAGAGGATGCTGGTGCTGGCGTGCAAAGTCCATCACCTGAGTCACTTTTGTCTCTGCCACCTCGTAAGTGAACACGCCGCACTCACCGACGCCGTTGTTGTGCACGTGAAGCATGATCTGCGTCGCCGCTTCCTGGTTCTTCTGGAAGAAACGCATCAAGACGTGCACGACGAACTCCATCGGCGTGTAATCGTCGTTCAGGAGAAGGACGCGGTAGAGGTTCGGACGCTGGGTTTTCGGCTTCGTCTTTGTGACGACAACCGTCCCGGTGCCATTTTTGTTGCCGGAATCGTCGCGGTCGTCTTTGGCCATGAAACGCCTCGGTCTCCCCTTATCTATCCCTCCTGCCAAACCGTAATTTAGGTAGGCTCGGGTGGAATGCTAGAGCCGTTCGTAGGCGCTGTGTAGGGGCAGCCGGCCACAGAATTTCAAAAAGCTCGAAGAGCGGATGGCTGAAACGCCGGTTGAGCGAAGGGCGAAACGATGCTCGAACGGGATGTAGTCGAGGATCTCTGACGCGGCCTTTGCCCTCGCATCGATCGGCCCGACCGCAATCGCAGCCTTGCCCGACGGATCAGCCGCCAAGGCAAATTCTCATCGCGGAAAATTTCTCCCACTCCTCCTCCTTGCCAGCGTCGCCACGATCCCACGGGGCGGTGAAAGTCCGCTCGCTGCGGCCGCCATCTCGCTTCTCGCCTTCGCGCTAGCGCATGGGCTTTCTGGGGTATTGGCGTCTGTCTCTGGCTGCGTGACATTGCCGTCCGGATCGTCGGCCATGTGCTCACCGACCTCAACGGTCTCGTCATGGCCCCACGCCTTGGAGGAGACCGAAACCCGTAGGCCAGTCGTGAACCGCAATTCCACACAAAAAAAAGCCCGGCCAGCGGCCGGGCTCTAAACATCCTGAAAGGATGAGACTTTGATCGATCGCCCTCAGGCGCGCTTTGCAGCGAAGTCCTCGAACGGCTTGATCATGTCGCGGGCGAGGTCGACGTAGAGCTCGCCGATGCGGGTCGCCTGAGCAACAGCACCCTCGTAGCTCGACCGCGCATATTGCGTCTGGGCTTCGATCGCTTTGTCGAGCGAATTGACGCCCATCAGGCTTTCCACGTGAGCCGCCGTATCCTCGAACGACTTCTTGGAATAGTCCGCCGTTTCCGCGGCAATGGCCTGCATCCGCTTCGACACCAGGCCGAAGCTCTGCATTGCTTTGTCCATGCCGAGCGTGCTCATTTTCTGCAAATCTTCAAATGCGTTGGTCATCACAAACCCCCAAGTAAGTGGCGCTACACGGGCCCTTCGTCCGGCCCCGCTGATGCGTGTCATCAGATATATGTGCGTTGCACAAATTTCGCAAGTCATATGTTGCAACGCAGCATAAAAATGGCTTCCACGCGGTTGCCATTCGCACGCAATTCAGTGCAATCAAAAAGGCGTTTGTTTACCGTCCGGTAACGACGCTCCTCCTAGCTTGGGGCAAGCATAAGCACGGAGGGTCAAGGGGTAACGGCGTCATAGGTTACCGTGCGGCTGACGTCAGTGGGGTCAAAATTGAGACAGGGTCGTCTAAATCCGGTCGAAGGAATCTTGCGCACGGGCACATGGGTAACCATTGCCGTGGCGGTTTTCCTTGTTGCTTTCGCAGGCAGCGCCTCGGCCAATGAGAAATACGCTGGTCTCGTGATGGATGCGAAGACGGGGCGTATCCTCTACGAGGATCGCGCCGATGAGCTGCGTTATCCTGCGTCCCTGACGAAGATGATGACCCTCTATCTCCTCTTCGAGGAGCTCGACAGCGGCCGTCTCAGTCTCGACAGCCAGCTCAAAGTCTCCAAGGAGGCCGCAAGCCGTCCGCCTTCCAAGCTCGGCTTGCGCCCGGGCCAGACGATCCGGGTTGAAGACGCCATCAAGGCTCTCTGCGTGAAATCGGCGAACGACGTCGCAGTGGTCGTGGCTGAAAACATTTCGGGCTCCGAGGCGGCTTTCGCCCGCAAGATGACGTCCAAAGCGCACAGCCTCGGAATGATCTCCACCACCTTCCGCACGGCAAACGGCCTGCCCAATTCGGAGCAGATGACCACGGCGCATGACATGGCCCGCCTCGGCCTCGCGCTCCACGATCGCTTCCCCCGCTATTTCAAATATTTCGGCACTCGCACCTTCACCTGGAAGGGCCGCACATACCGCAACACCAATCATCTTCTCGGCAAGGTGAACGGCATGAACGGTATCAAGACCGGTTACACGCGCGCCTCGGGCTTCAACCTCGTCACGTCGGTTGAGCGCGACGGTCGCCATATCATCGCCGTGGTGATGGGCGGACGCAGCGGCGCCTCCCGCAACTCCCATATGGTCGACCTCATCCATCGTTACCTCGACGATGCGAAGCCTGGCCTCAGGACCGCGCCGATGATCGTGGCCCACGTTCAGGAGCCGTCGCGGCTTCCGCATGCGCGTCCGACGCTGGCACCTACGATGGCCTTCGCTTCGGCCGCTTCGGGCATCAGCAGCGGCGACTCAGCGCAGGCAGCGATCCTCGCCGTCTCCGCCCCTGCCAACAGGCCCGCAGCGCCGCGGCAGCTCGCAAGCGGCTACGACCCGATCGCCGCACGCATCGAGGAAGCGACCGAGGTCGCCCGCCTCGCCTATGCATCCGACGCTGCCGGCGAAGATCCGATTGCCGCCCTCACGCGGATGGCAGACCGTCGCGCCGCGGCTCTTGGGGAACCCGCCTTGCATGCCGCTGAAGGTGCGGCAGACGAGGAGCCGCTCGTTTCGGTCCGGACGCGCAGGGGCTATTCGGAACCGCGTCTTGCGCCTGGCGGATGGCACATCCAGATCGGCGCAACGCCGAGCGAAGAAGGTGCACGCACCCTCCTGGACAAGGCCAAGCGCAATGGCGGAACGGTGCTCGCGTCGGCGACCCCGTTCACGCAGCCGGTCGAAAAGAGCGGTGAGACGCTCTACCGCGCCCGCTTCGCCGGCTTTTCCGGAAAGAACGAAGCCCGCGCGGCCTGCGCAAGCTTGAAGCGCAAATCCTTCTCCTGTCTCGCCCTGCCGAACTGACCCCGTCCTCTGGAGTGTTCGTTGCGTAAACGGAGTTCAGCGGTGTTCTCTCAAAAGCCTCTCTTTGGCTTGGTTGATTCTGGCAGCCAAAGCGGCGGAGCCGCCGCGGTCGGGATGGACCTGCTTCATCAGCCGGCGATGGGCCTGGCGGATTTCCGCCTCGCCGGCGCCCGCCTGAAGCCCCAGAATATCATAGGCTTCCTGCGTGCTCATTCCGCTCGCGCTGCTCGTCGTGCCTGCCCCCATGTCGGCATCAGCCTGCATGTCGTCTCGCCATCGGGGATGCGCCCGGTCGAGATAACTTTCCAGAAGCCTGAGTGACTCCGGGTCGCCCTTCATATCGCGGGCGACCACGGTCAGTTCCTCAAACGTAAGTTCCGACAACAGCCGCCCCTCAAAGCGCCCGGCGAGAACCGTGCCATCCAACTCGCCGGTTGCATGATCGAGTGTCATTTCGAGCCCGGCGGAACGCACAGTAGACCGGTGGCCTCCTGCCCCTCCCCGCCGCGACCAGCTCTTGCGCAAAAGCGAGAACGCAAAGATCGCGACCGGCAGGGCGAACGCGAACTGGCCGACAATCAAAAGGCCGAGGGCAACGAGCCCTAGAGCGATCCCCGCCCCCAGACGCAACGTCCCCGCAAGCCTTGCCGGAGACGCCGTCAAGAAGACGCGAAAGAGCAGATAGATCGCGGCGACAGCCGCGATCAGGATGAAAAGGCCTCTGATCATCGTGGGCTCACTTCAGCGATGGCAGCAGCCGACGGGCCGCAGACGAGCCCGATGCTTCCAGGGCTTTGAGGCCACCTGCCGCATAAGTCGCGACCGCCCCCAGCAGATCTTTGAGCTCTGACGCAGAGGCTGAATTGAACGGCAGATAGGCGCCGCGCGTCAGGCGCGCGATCTCGCGGAAGGCCGCTTCGGCACGTGGGTCCCGCCCTTCGTGAAACATGAACGCGCGCACGCCGAGGAGACCGAGTTCACCCGCGATATTCGACAATTCATCGACCTCCTCTTCCATCGCATCGCCCACATAAACGAGAGCGGCAATCGGCCTCTTCTCGGTCTCGCGACGGGTGTGCGCGAGCACTTTCTTGATCTGTGTCTTGCCGCCACGGCAGCCGATCCCGACCATCAAGTCCCGCAAGGCCGCGGGGTCGGCAACCCAGCGGGAGGCCCGGCATTCGCCGAAGCCGCGGAAAAAGACAAGCTGCACGGTCAGTCCGCCGACATCGGCCGCGGCCTTGAACATTTCGGCCTGCAGGCCGCAGGCGAGATCCCAGGTGGGCTGACGGCTCATCGTGGCATCGAGCGCAAAGACCAGGCGGCCGCGCGCATCGCCGCTCACCGGTGCAAGGCTGTTCGCCTGTTTCAAAAATGCGTCGATTTCGCCGCGGCTCGAGCGGCTTTTCTCAGACGGAAGATCCCGTCCGGGGGTCGTGATGTCTTTGCCCTTGGTCATCGCCTTGCGCATCTCCTTTTCGCAGGATGTGGTCTGCGCGGCACCTTGCGCAAGTCAGCATGGCCGATTACCGCTTCGGCAGCTTTCACATATCCGAGGATCGACGTGCATCCCGATATCGCGACGAGTATCGCCAATCTCAGGGACCGGATCGACAGCTGGCGTGCCGCTGACGAAACGATCGCGCTGGTGCCCACGATGGGCGCCTTGCATTCCGGTCATCTCCAACTCGTGGAGCTTGCGGCAGAACGCTGCGACCGGGTGGTGGTGAGCATCTTCGTCAATCCGACGCAGTTTGGACCCGAAGAGGATTTCTCTCGCTATCCACGGCGCCCGGAAGCAGACCTGGAAGCGCTTGGAAGGGTCGGCGTGCCGTTGGTTTTCGCGCCGAGTGCCGAGGAAATGTATCCCGCAGGCTACGCCACGACGGTCAAAGTGGCCGGACCGAGCGAAGGGCTGGAAAGCGATTTCCGCCCATATTTCTTCGAGGGTGTCGCCACCGTTGTCTCAAAGCTTCTGATCTCGTGCTTTCCCGACGAGGCGGTGTTCGGTGAAAAGGACTATCAGCAGCTCCTCGTCGTCCGGCGGCTGGTGAGCGATCTGAGGCTGCCCACGCGCATCGTTGCGGCGCCGACCGCACGTGAGGCCGACGGGCTCGCCCTGTCCTCGCGCAACGCCTATCTGAGCGCTGAAGAACGCCGGAGGGCACCGCTGATCTATTCCTCGCTGCAAGGGGCAGCAGACGCTCTGCGTGCAGGTGCCCCGGCCGCCAGCACTGTCAATGACGTCCAAGAGCGACTGAGTGAGGCGGGTTTTCGCGTCGACTATATTTCGCTCCGACACAGCGAGACATTGCAGCCGCTCGCAGAGCTCTCGGACGGTCCGGCACGCCTCCTCGCAGCCGCCTGGCTGGGGGGCACGCGTCTCATCGACAATATCGCGGTCTAAAGCGCTTACAGCAGGCCGAGCGCCGCCAGCTCGCCACGCAGCTCCGCGGGAAGCTCCCCGAAGCCGTCGACATCGCCGCCGAGATCGGCAGGAGCATCTTCAGGCTTCAGATAGCGCCATCCCTGGAAGGCACGCCGGGGCTGCCAGGCCGTCGGCACCAACTCCGGATCGAGCACGAGACGGCAACGCTGAACGCCTTCGCTGTCCTGAAAGACGCGGATATCCGAGAGGCGCTGACGCACCTGCACATTGCCTTTGATGACCCAGTAGAGGGAGCCGCCGGCCAGAAGTTCGTCGCGGCGACGCGGCACCATGCGCGTCACATGAGCATGCTCGGCCGGCTCGCCAGCGCGCTCGCGCTCAGCGAGTCGCCGTTCGATCCAGTCCTTCAGGTCGTCGATTAATTCCGCGCCCACACAGAGCTTCAGAAGATGCAGCGCCATCCCTTCGATTTAGTCCCGACGGCGTCGTCCGTGAAGGGGAAAGCCGGCACCCTCCCCAGCTTCAACAGTCGCTTCAGGCTAGAATCGTACGATCGGGGCGATGCACCAAGCCACGACCCGCATGGGCACACAGAGCCGAGGCGTCAGCACTCGATGACGTTGACCGCGAGACCGCCCTTCGAGGTTTCCTTGTACTTCTCGTGCATGTCGCGGCCGGTCTGACGCATCGTCTCGATACATTTATCGAGGGGGACGAAATGGTCCCCGGTGCCGCGCATGGCGAGAGACGCGGCGGTGACGGCTTTCACTGCCCCAAGCGCATTGCGCTCGATGCAGGGGACCTGAACGAGCCCCGCAATCGGATCGCAGGTCATGCCGAGATGATGTTCAAGCGCGATCTCGGCGGCGTTCTCGATCTGCGCATTCGTCGCGCCGAGAGCCGCAGCAAGCCCCGCAGCGGCCATCGCCGAGGCCGAGCCCACCTCCCCCTGACAGCCGACCTCAGCGCCTGAGATCGACGCGTTGTGCTTGATGATGCCGCCGATCGCGGCCGCCGTCAGAATGAAGGTGCGCACACCTTCCCGCGATGCTCCGATACAATGGTCGAGGTAATAGTGGACGACCGCCGGCACGACCCCCGCCGCCCCGTTCGTCGGGGCGGTGACGATCTTGCCGCCGGCGGCGTTCTCCTCGTTGACCGCCATGGCATAGACGCTCAGCCAGTCCATCACGCGGTGCGGCTGCAGCGCGTTGGCACCGCTCTCATGCTGCAGACGATCATGGAGTTCGCGCGCTCTGCGCTTGACGCCAAGGCCACCGGGCAAATCGCCCTCGCCCGAAAGCCCGCGCTCCACCGAGGCGCGCATCTCGTCCCAGATGCGCTCCAAGCCCGAGACAAGAGCCCGGCTCTCCTGCCCGCGCGCGAGTTCGTTTGCCTCTTTCATCTCTGCGATACTGAGCCCCGAGCTCTCGCCCATCGCCAGCATCTCCCTGGCGCTTGCGAAGGGATAGGGCACCGGAGACGTGTCGGTGACCGGCGAATCGTCCGCGGAGGTGCGCGCCAATTCCTCGTCGGTGACAACGAAGCCGCCACCGACAGAATAATAGATCTGCTGTACGAGTCGGCGCCCATCGGCGGCAAAGGCCGAAAACCGCATGCCGTTCGCGTGGCCAGGGAGCGGCGTGTCGAAGTCGAAGACGAGGTCTTTTCCGGGATTGAACTGGTAGGCCGGGTGCCCCGGCGGGGTCACCATCCCGGTTTCGTGAACCCCTGCAATGATCTCATCGATGCGGAATGGATCGATGTCTCGAGGGCTCTCGCCCATCAGGCCAAGAAGGATCGCGCGGTCGCTGCCGTGGCCTTTGCCTGTGAACGCGAGCGAGCCGTGCAGGCTGACGGCGAGCCGCGCTGGCTCGACGCCGGCAGGACGCGGCCAATCGCCGTCGCGGATGAGGTTGAGAAAGCGTCCCGCCGCCACCATCGGCCCCATCGTGTGCGACGATGACGGACCAATGCCAATTTTGAAAATATCGAAAACCGAAAGAAACATTCGGGACCTCTCATACAGCAACACGCTATCTCAGCCTGCTGCATGCAACGTTCTGGGCGCGACAAAAGCTGCCGCACCAATCTTCCGCGCATTTTCATCGTTTCCGGCAACGCGCGGTTTACCATCGTGCAAGGCTTCTTCTCTATCTTGTGGAGAACCCAGGGGGATGGGCATGCGCGATTCCACAAGACGATTTTGGCGCGACGACGCCGGCAACAGCACGAGCGAATATGCGCTGATTGCAGCGCTGATCGCCGTCGTCTCGGTGGCCGGTGTCAAGCTCACAAGCTATAGCCTCGACCAACTCGCGACGGAACTGGCGATGCAGAGGATGGATGCCGGAGCGCTTGTGGCGGCAAGGGAGGAGCGCGACGACACCATTATCACCGGCTCGATCCGCCCCTCCAGATAGCTTCCGCCGAGCTTTCAAAGAGGTACCGCGCCCGCCTGCCACTCGCGCACCGCATCGAGCGGCCACAACAGCATCAACACATTCAAAGTGAGATTGTCGCGGATCAGCCATCCGACCAGGATCTCCATGGCGACGGCAATCAACACGGTCGTCCATACGGGCAATATGCGGGCGAACCAGAATCCCGCCATCATCGCCACGATATCCGACAGAGAATTGAGGACGCTGTCGCCATTGTAGCCGGCAGCGATCGTCACCTCGCGGTAGCGATCGATGATCCAGGGCGAGTTTTCGACAATCTCCCAGGCCGCTTCGACCAGAGTCGCCAGGACCAAACGCACTCCGATCGGTCTAACCGCCGACCAGTTCCGGGCCAGGAGCCACAGCGCACCGTAAAACAAGAAGCCGTGGATGATATGTGAGGGCGTATACCAGTCTGTCAGGTGCTGGGAGTTCCCCGGCCCGTTCGGGTCGCCGTACCAGAGATCGACACGGCCACATTCGCAAATCGGGATTCGCCCCATGGCGAGGAGGATGGCGGCCGTCAGGGCAAGGATGCCTGCAACCGCCAGTCCCGCCCGCAATTGCGGGCGGTCACTTATGACACGCATCAACTCCGTGCCGCTCAGATCAGCAACGTCATGGAGTTCTCGATATAACGCTTGAAAGCGGCAAGCATCTCAGCTCCCAGCGCACCGTCCACGGCGCGATGGTCGGTCGACAATGTCACCGTCATGATCGAGGCGACCGTGACCCTGTCGTCGCGCACGACGGCGCGTTTTTCGCCGGCGCCGACGGCCAGGATGGTCGCGTGAGGCGGATTGATCACGGCCGCGAAATCACGGATCCCGTACATGCCGAGATTGGAGACGGCAGTCGTTCCACCCTGATATTCCTCAGGCTTCAACTTCCGCTGCCGCGCGCGGCCCGCCATATCCTTCATTTCGTTGGAGATGACAGAGAGGGTCTTCTTCTCCGCATCGCGGATGACCGGCGTGATCAGGCCGCCCGGGATCGAGACGGCGACGCCGACATCGGATCCCTTGTGCTTCAGCATTGCTTCTTGCGTCCAGGTGACGTTCGCCTCCGGCACGGCCTGCAGCGCCATGGCCATCGCTTTGATGACGAAGTCGTTCACAGACAGCTTATAGGCCGGCTTGTCGTCGATAACGGGTGCGGCCGCATTAATCTCGGAACGCAGCTTCAGGAGCGCATCGATCTCGCAATCGCTTGTCAGATAGAAATGCGGGATCGTGGTCTTCGCTTCGACCAGGCGGCGGGCGATGGTGCGCCGCATGGAATCGTGCGGCACGACTTCGTAGCTGCCCTCGGCGAACATTTTGCGGATCTGCTCGTCGCCCATACCGGCCGGTGCCGGCGTCTTCGGCGCGGATGCGGGTGTCGTTTCTGCGGCAGCCGGGGCAGCGGCCTGGCCTTCCCCCTTTTCGACCGCTTCCTCGATGTCGTGTTTGACGATACGCCCGTGAGGGCCGGAACCCGACAGCGCCGACAGATCCAGGCCCTTCTCCTTCGCGAGGCGCTTTGCCAGCGGCGAGGCAAAAATTCGACCGGACGACTTGCCGTTCGACTTCTCCGTCTCGTGAGATGGCTTCGGTTTGTCCGCAGCGTCGGCGTCATGCAGCCCCTCGCGCGGGACGGCTTCACCGCCCTCAGTCTCTTTCGGTTCCGGAGGCGAAGCATCAGCCCCCTTGCCGTTTGCGGAGGCCGAGGCTTCCTCTGCCGGAGCTTCCACGGCATCTGCGTCCTCGCCCTCTTCGGCGAGAATGGCGATCACATCGTTGACCGCGACGTCCTCGGTTCCCTCGCTGACCAGGATCTTGGCGACCGTGCCCTCATCGATGGCTTCCACTTCCATGGTCGCCTTGTCAGTCTCGATCTCGGCAATGACATCGCCCGGAGCGACCGCATCGCCCTCCTTGACGTGCCATTTGGCGAGATTGCCCTTCTCCATGGTGGGCGACAGGGCGGGCATCAGGATATTGATCGACATAAACCGGTTCTCCGGAAATTCTTTATTGCGCGTTGGGCGAGACTTCGCCCTCGACATCGAGCGGCCAGAGCGCGCTCAGCGGAAACGTCATGACGTCAAACGGGGGCGCAGCGACATCGTCCCCGTCGCGGAAGGTGCCGACGAGCAGCCAGCTGTCGCCGGCGAGTGCGAAGACCTCCAGAACCTTGGAGCGCGGGTCGAGCAGCCAGAGATGCGAGACACCGGCACCGGCATAAATCCTGCGCTTCGACACCCGGTCATAGGTTTCGGTCGAGGCCGAGATCACCTCGCAAACCCAGTCCGGCGCCGTCTCCAGATATGCCGTCTCAGGCAGCACCGACAGGCGCTCGCGGCGCCACCCGGCGATATCCGGCACGACAACGTCCCGCCCCAAATGCAGCTCAGGTTCAACGAGGAAGATCCAGCCGCCGGGACCGCCCCGGCCTTTTTGGAACGGGCCGGTGACCTCGTACGATAGAAGATTCGCCGCAGCAGCGTGCCGAGGTGTCGGCCTTGGATGCGTGACGAGCGTCCCGTCGATGATCTCGGCGACGAGATGCGACGGGACCGCCTGAAGATCGGCGTAGGTCGCCTGTCTTTCCGCGGGCTTAGCCATCGCTCGTTTTCAGCTCCCGACAATACGCCGACATCTCGACTTTCCCACTCAATACCGAAACTTAAAGCCCTGGTTCTCACCCTCGGCCTGTTGTTCCATCTGAACGCAGCCCTGGAGAGTGGAATAGGAGCCCTTTCCGCCGAATTTCGCGACGTCAATGCAATAATCCCTCATACCATCATCGAGCTCGTTCCATTGGCGTTTCAGCGCGTCGTAGGCAGTCTGCTCCATCTGGTAGCAACCCTGGAGTGTCGTTTGGCTGAAAGAACCGCCAAAATTTGCGACCTCTCGGCAATAAGCCTCGACGTCGAAACGGGGAGGATCAGCCAGAGCGGGGCCAGCCAAGAGAGCCCCGCCCAACACTCCGAATGCCAGCCTAGTCGGCATAGCTCACCGCTTTCACGGCTTCGACCACCTCCTTGGCGCTCGGCAGAGCGAGCTTCTCAAGGTTGGCGGCATACGGCATCGGCACATCCTTGCCGGTCACCGACAAGACCGGCGCGTCCAGATGATCGAAGGCCTTCACCATCAGCTGCGAGGCGATCCAGGAGCCGATCGAGTTCTGCGGCCAGCCTTCTTCCACCGTCACACAGCGATTGGTCTTCTTCACGGAACGGATGACCGTCTCGATATCGAGTGGCCGCAACGTTCTGAGGTCGATCACTTCGCAATCGATGCCCTGTTCGGCCAGTTGCTCCGCCGCCTTCAAGGCGTGGGTCATGCCGATGCCGAAGGAGACGATCGTCGCATCCGAGCCTTTGCGCGCGATTTTCGCCTTGCCGATCGGCAGGACGAAATCATCGAGCTTCGGAACCGGGAACGACTGGCCGTAAAGGATCTCGTTTTCCAGGAAGATCACGGGATTTGGATCACGGATCGCCGCCTTCAGAAGACCCTTCGCGTCGGCCGCCGTATGCGGCTGGATGACTTTGAGGCCCGGGATCTGCGAATACCAGGCCGCGTAATCCTGGCTGTGCTGCGCAGCAACGCGAGCCGCGGCACCGTTCGGACCACGGAAGACCATCGGGCAGCCCATCTGACCGCCTGCCATATAAAGCGTCTTCGCGGCCGAATTGATGATCTGATCCATCGCCTGCATGGCGAAGTTGAAGGTCATGAATTCCACGATCGGCTTCAGGCCGGCAAACGCGGCGCCCACCCCGAGGCCGGCAAAGCCATGCTCGGTGATCGGCGTATCGATGACGCGGCGAGCTCCGAACTCGTCGAGGAGCCCCTGGGTGACTTTGTAGGCACCCTGATATTCGGCCACTTCCTCGCCCATGACGAAGACATCGCCATCGCGGCGCATCTCCTCGGCCATGGCGTCGCGCAGCGCCTCACGCACAGTCTGTTCTTCGAACTCGGTGCCTTCGGGCACGTCCGGATCTTCTGGCGGCTCGGCTTTGTCCATCGCCACGAGCACGGAGACGGGTCCGTCCTTGCGGCCGAGCTTTTCGTCCTCCTTTTGAGGTTCCTTCCCCTTAGCCTCCGGCTCCGGTGCCGCGGGAGCGGAGCCGCCATTGGCCTTGCCTCCCTTGTCTCCAGAGGGGGCTTTTTCGAGATCGCTTTCGTTTTCGTCCTCGCCGAGCAACAGCGCGATCGGCGTATTGACCTTGACGGCGTCGGTGCCCTCTTCGACGAGAATTTTGGCAATCTTGCCCTCGTCGACGGCTTCCACCTCCATCGTCGCCTTATCGGTTTCGATCTCGGCGATCACATCTCCGGCGGCGACCTCGTCGCCCTCCTTCACCGTCCATTTGGAGAGTTTTCCCTCCTCCATGGTCGGCGACAGGGCCGGCATCAAAATCTCGGTCGGCATTCAGCAGGGCCTCACGCTTCTACGTACACGTCCGTCCACAATTCGGACGGATCGGGCTCGGGATCGTTCTGGGCGAATTCCGCCGCTTCGTTGACGACGCCGCGAATTTCCTTGTCGACGGCCTTCACGTCATCTTCGCTCATGCCGTGGCTTTCCATCAGCCGCTTCTTCACCTGCTCGATCGCATCGTGTTCGGTGCGCATCTTCTGCACCTCCTCCTTCGAGCGATATTTGGCCGGATCCGACATCGAATGGCCGCGATAGCGGTAGGTGAGCATCTCGAGGATCATCGGGCCTTTGCCGGAGCGGGCATGCTCGGCGGCAAAATCACCGGCGGCCTTCACGGCACGCACATCCATCCCGTCCACCTGGTGGCCCGGGATATCGAAGGATTCGCCCCGCTTGCACAATTCAGTTGTAGCCGAAGCGCGCGCCACCGATGTGCCCATGCCGTACTGATTGTTCTCGATCACGTAGATGACGGGAAGGCTCCAGAGCTTCGCCATATTGAAGCTCTCGTAGACCTGTCCCTGATTGGCTGCGCCATCGCCGAAATAGGTGATCGAGACGCAATCGTTCTCGCGATAGCGATTCGCGAAGGCGAGGCCTGTCCCGATCGGCACAGAGGCGCCGACGATGCCATGTCCGCCGAAGAAGTTCTTCTCCCGCGAGAACATATGCATGGAGCCGCCCTTGCCGTGCGAATAGCCGCTGCGACGACCCGTCAGCTCCGCCATGACGCCTTTTGGGTCCATACCTGTCGCAAGCATGTGCCCATGGTCGCGATAGGTGGTGGTGACCTGATCCCCCTCCTTCAACGCCATTTGCATGCCGACGACGACGGCCTCCTGGCCGATATAGAGATGGCAGAATCCGCCGATCAGGCCCATGCCGTAAAGCTGGCCTGCCTTCTCCTCGAATCGCCGCACGAGAAGCATCTCGCGATAGGCTTTCAGATCCTCGTCCTTGGAAAAGACGATCGGATCGAACGCCGACTTCTCAGCGGTCTCGGTGTTCGGCCGCTCGGCCGTCGCACCTACCGGGAGATTTCCGTTCTCATTCGCCTTCCCGCGGGTCTTCGCGGAAGAGTTTTGCGAGCGCGAGCGTGACCTACGCTGGCCGGTCCCCGTCTGTGACGGGGTCTTGGCTGCCGCCATTCCAGTCCTCCTGAAATTTCTGCCGCACACTATTACGGGAAAATGGGCGGGGAAACCCGTTTCGCAAGACAGGCAGGGTTGCATGCCGTCCCACGGACCGGAGGAAGAGGAAAAAGCGCCTCGACAAAAGCCGATGCTCAGCTGCCGTCGGCAGCGTCGTAAATCACAATATCTGTGGGATGAACGAGATTGAGGGCCTGACGTGCGCGCTCGTCGAGCATATCGCGGTCGAGGCTGTCTGGACGCAGAAGAGCGACCCGGCGCTCGAGCTTGGCGCGCTTCGCAAGCAGCTCATCGAGCTCTTTGTTGAGATCGACCTTGCGCGCTTCGAGCGTCTCCAGCGCCTCCAATCCGTAATGCCCTTCAACGGCATGATAGGAAAAATAGGCGAGCACAAGGAGGCAGCCCAACGGAAGGGCAAGCGGCTTAAGCTTCGACTGTTTACGCTGCCGGGTTGCCATCGGCCGCTCTACCCCAACGCTCACTCAGACTGGAGGTGATCGGCGGGGACGTACGCAGAACCCTTCCGTCCCCACGAGTTGGACACTAGAGACCCAGGGTAAAGAAACGGTGTGACAGCCGGTATTGGAGTGTCCCAAATCGGGGCGCCTTTCTTGCCGTCACGTTAAGACATCGACGCCGATGGCGCGGGTGCCCGGCACCCTTTCGTCTCGCTTCATCCCCACAATCGCCCGCATTTCCGGCGCCTTCTTCAACGCCTTTCAGCCGGAGCCGCCATGAGCGTGGCGACCTCCTCCGTCATCATGCGTTCAGAAAGGAGGAACAAGGAGACTGGATTCGCGGCCGCATCTGACGGCATATGACGCATGCGTGCCCAAAAAGCCCGATTGAGAGGGACCTCCCATGGCCTCGAGCATGTCACAGAACGTACTCATCGACCGCCAGTTCGGCATTCGCGCCGCGTCATATGTGGCAAGCGCCGTGCATGCGAGTGGCTCCGATCTTGCCTATCTGTCCGAACGCATCGCCGAGCTTAACCCGGAAACGGCCATCGATCTTGGTGCTGGCGGCGGGCATGTCAGCTACACGATGGCGGGATTCGCGCGCCGCGTCGTCGCCTGCGATCTCTCCCAGGAGATGCTCTCTGCCGTGGCGGAGACGGCACGAAATCGCGGACTTCCCAATATCGAGACGCAAGTTTGCGACATCCACGCCCTGCCCTTCGCCGATGGCGAGGCGGACTTCGTCGCAAGCCGCTTCAGCGCCCATCACTGGACCGATCTTCCAGGTGCTCTGCGGGAGGCGCGTCGTATACTGAAGGAAGGCTCGACGGCCATTTTCATGGATGTCGTCTCTCCGGGCACGCCGCTCCTCGACACGCATTTGCAGGCGGTGGAGCTTTTGCGGGACCCGTCGCATGTGCGCGACTATTCAATCTCAGAATGGCTGCGGGAACTGCAGAGCGCGGGCTTCTCGCTTCGCCGCAGCATGGGCGCTCGACTGCGGCTCGACTTTGCGTCTTGGGTGGAGCGCATCGGAACCGAACCGGAATTCTCGTCCGCGATTCGTCTCCTGCAAAAGTCGGCGAGCGGCCATGTCGCCCGCCACTTCGCCATCGAGGACGACGGCTCATTTACGATCGATACGGCCGTTTTCGAGGTTCTCGCGGCCTGAGTTTCGAAGGCCCGCCACGTCACACGCAGCGGGCCTTCGGAAGATCACTTCTTCAGAACTGCGCGGCCGGCATAATGCGCGGAAGCGCCGAGATCCTGCTCGATCCTCAGAAGCTGATTGTATTTCGAGGTCCGATCGGCGCGCGCCAGCGAACCCGTCTTGATGCGTCCGCAATTGGTGCCGACGGCCAGGTCAGCGATCGTCGCGTCTTCCGTCTCGCCGGAACGGTGCGACATGACGGCGGTGTAGCCGGCAAAATGCGCCATCTCGACCGTTTCCATCGTCTCCGTCAGCGAGCCGATCTGGTTGACTTTGACGAGGATCGAATTGGCGATGCCATCGTCGATGCCGCGCTTCAGGCGCTTGACGTTGGTCACGAAGAGGTCGTCACCGACCAGCTGGCATTTGTCGCCCAGCTTGTCCGTCATGATCTTCCAGCCGTCCCAGTCGTCCTCGGCCATTCCGTCTTCGATCGAGACGATCGGATAGCGAGCGACGAGATCGGCATAATAGTCGACCATCTCGGCCGGCGAGAGCGTCCGTCCCTCGCCTTCCAGCACGTATTTTCCGTCCTTGAAGAACTCGGATGATGCCGGATCGAGCGCGAGGTAGACATCTTCGCCCGGCTTGTAGCCGGCTGCCTCGATCGCCTTCACGACAAAACCGAGCGCTTCGTCGGTCGAGGCGAGCCCCGGCGCGAAACCGCCTTCATCACCGACATTGGTGTTGTGTCCGGCATCGTGAAGGGACGCCTTCAGGCGATGAAAGATCTCGGAGCCCATGCGCAGCGCGTCGGCAAACGTGTCGGCGCCGACCGGCATGATCATGAATTCCTGGAAATCGATCGGGTTGTCGGCGTGCGCACCACCATTGACGATGTTCATCATCGGCACCGGCAAGGTGCGCGCCGCGACGCCGCCCACATAGCGGTAAAGCGGCAGGCCACGGGCAGCCGCAGCCGCCTTGGCGACGGCAAGCGACACGCCCAAAATGGCGTTGGCGCCGAGCCGGCCCTTGTTCTCCGTGCCGTCGAGCTCGATCATGGCGCGGTCGATGGCGATCTGCTCCTCGGCCTCGCGGCCGCCGATCGCCTGAAAAATCTCGCTGTTGACCGCCTCGACGGCCTTCAAAACGCCTTTGCCGCCGTAACGTGACTTGTCGCCGTCGCGCAGCTCATGGGCCTCGTGTACGCCGGTCGAGGCTCCGGACGGCACCGCAGCGCGTCCCGTCGAACCGTCCTCGAGAAGCACGTCGACCTCTACGGTCGGGTTGCCACGGCTGTCGAGAATTTCGCGGCCGATAATGTCTATGATCGCAGTCATATGGGATCCCCCTTCAGGGCGTTTTCCTATTCGATGTGAGCGCGCAACAAAAGCCCCCTGGCGGCAGAGCTGCCGCGCAGCTCACGCCCTTCGGTGCGCGTATCGCGGACCTTTTAGCTCGACCGTCCGAGATCGTCAGCGCAGAAGAACGACGTCTCACCTCGATAGGTGACGACGACACGTTTGGAGGCCGCACAGCCTTCAGACGGCCAATCGACCCAAAAATGCGGACTTTGCCCGGTGGCCATCCGAATCTCGTGGCGGGGAGCATCGATTGCCGGTGTCGTCTGCACATCGGCCTGCCGCCCCATCAGGAAGGCCGCGGACACAAGGGAAATCGCGAGAGCGACCGGAACGAGAAGCACGCGCATCAATACCAACCCATTTTCGTGTCGATCTTGGCTGGAGTTGATCTCACCCAACCATTCGCGGCCCCACGCTAAGGGAGATGGCGAATCCGCACGAATGAAAAAAAGATAATAAAAGCCTGTCGGCAAACGGCCGCATTTAGCCGCAACGTGCAGCGTTTGGCCCGATCTCGTCAAAGGTTTGGAGGCAATACGGCGCGGCCCGGACCAGCGTTCCGGCATCTCGGCATGGAAAAGGCACGGCCACGTTTTCGCCGCGGCCGTGACGTGACCTTACCGGCCGCCCGGCGAGGCTTTCACCACAGCATCGAGCGCCATCAGCCGTTCAAGCATCGCTTCCATGTCAGAAAGCGGCACCATGTTCGGCCCATCAGAGGGCGCGTTGTCGGGATCCTGGTGCGTCTCGACAAAGAGCCCGGCAACGCCCACCGCGATTGCCGCGCGCGCAAGTACCGGCACGAAGCGGCGATCGCCCCCTGAGGAGCCGCCCTGCCCGCCCGGCTGCTGCACCGAATGCGTTGCATCGAAAATGATCGGTGCTCCGGTCTCCGCCATTTGCGGCAGCGCGCGCATGTCGGACACCAGGGTATTGTAACCGAAGGAAACGCCGCGCTCGGTCAGAAGGACGTTTGGATTGCCACTCGCCATGAGCTTGGCGACAACGTTCTTCATGTCCCAGGGCGCCAGAAACTGGCCCTTCTTGACGTTCACCACCCGGCCGGTCTCCGCGGCGGCGATGAGGAGATCCGTCTGCCGGCACAGGAAGGCCGGGATCTGCAGAATGTCGACGACCTCGGCGACTTCGGCGCATTGCCCGCGCTCATGCACGTCGGTCAGAACCGGCAGGTCGAGCTCCTTGCGGATGTCGGCGAAAACCGGCAACGCCGCCTCCAGCCCGACGCCCCGGCGCCCGGAGAGGCTCGTGCGGTTCGCCTTGTCGAAGCTCGTCTTGTAGACGAGGCCGATCCCGAGCCGTTGCGTCATCTCTTTGAGCGCGCCCGCCATATCGAAGGCGTGATCGCGGCTCTCCATCTGACAGGGTCCCGCGATGAGCGAAAACGGCAGGTGATTGCCGAAGCTAACGCTGCCGGCTTCAACAACCGCATTGGGGACTAGAGGCTGCACGGTGTCATTCATCGGTTTTCCACGAAGGCAAGGACGGTTCCGAGGCCTGGGGCAGATGGCACGACAAGCCGCTCTGCAGTGCGCATCCCGTCCAACGCAAACTCGCGCGTCTTGTCGAGATTGTCGACCAGGACCTCGAAGGCCGCGAAGACGAAGCCGTCGCCTGGATCGGGAGCTGTGACGCCGTAACGGTTTTCAAAGCCCGCCGGCGTCATGAGAAGCAGCCTCTGCGAACCAAGCTCCGCCTCGACGAGAAACGACGTCGCGCGCAGCTCACGCTGTCCGGTCGCCGCCGACAGGAAGACGTGGAAGTCGGCCGGGTTCTTTGCAACGGCTGCGACGGCGACGACACCGTCCGCTCCGTTCGGATGGTCGCAATAGCGCGTGCCGGTATTCACACTCATGCCGACGGGCTGACAGACGAAGATCGCAGCCTCCGGCGCTTTCGGGTCGGCCGCGAAAGCAAGGCGCACCCCATACTCGGTTTCGTCGCCAGCATCGTTGCGCGCCTTGCCGACGAACGAAAAGAGATCGCCGACGCCAAAGCCTTTCTGCCGGTAGAGGTCCAGAGCTTCCTCCGCGTCGTCGCCCTTCAAGGCCAGCATCGCGAAGCCTTCCGGGGCACGCGCGCTCGCCTTCGCGATCCTGTCGAGGAAGACGAGCCCTTCGGCGATCCCCTTGTCGACCACGGCCTGATCGAGCGTCGCGATCGGTTCCAGATAGGTGCGGTTCTTGAAGAACACACGCGCATTGCCCGTGCCGAAAGGATGCCGCGCCTCCGGCGAGACCTGGAAGCCGAGCTCGGTCAGGCGCTCTCGCGCCGTAGCGAGCGCAGCAACCGGCAAGACGAGGTGATCGATCGGGCGCATGGTGGTCTTTCGGCAATCATTTCAGGACCGCAGGCATAGGCGCCGGCAAACGCTCGGACAAGCGCGGCACCCGAACGGCCCGCGCCTGCGAGATCACACCAGCCGGCTCTGCTCCACGGCCGCGGCGATGAAGGACGCAAAGAGCGGATGCGGCTCGAACGGACGCGATTTCAGCTCCGGATGGTACTGCACGCCGATGAACCAGGGATGCGCGGCGAGCTCCACCGTTTCCGGCAACAGCCCGTCGGGCGACATTCCGGCGAAGGTGAGACCCGCCTCTTCCAGCCGCTTTCGGTATTCGATGTTCACCTCGTAGCGGTGGCGATGGCGCTCGGAGATGTTTCTGCGACCATAGATCGACGCGATGCGGCTTCCCTCAGACAGAGAGGCCGGATAGGCGCCAAGTCGCATCGTGCCGCCGAGATCGCCCTGCTCGGCCCGCTTCTCGAGCTGATTGCCCTTCAGCCATTCCGTCATCAGGCCGACGACCGGTTCGTCGGTCGCCCCGAACTCCGACGAATTGGCGTTCTCAATGCCGGCCATGTTTCTGGCCGCTTCGATCACCGCCATCTGCATGCCGAAGCAGATGCCGAAATAAGGCACCTTGCGCGTGCGGGCGAAGGTCGCCGCAGCGATCTTGCCTTCCGCCCCGCGCTCACCGAACCCGCCGGGGACGAGAATGCCGTTGACGCGTTCGAGCCAGGGGGCGGGATCTTCCTTCTCGAAGATCTCGCTCTCGATCCATTCGAGATTGACCTTCACCTTGTTGGCGATGCCGCCGTGGGACAACGCCTCGCTCAGCGATTTGTAGGCGTCCTTCAACCCCGTGTATTTGCCGACGATGGCGATGGTCACCTCACCTTCCGGATTGTGGATGGTGTCGGAGATGTCCTGCCAGCGCGTGATCTCCATGCCGCGGGCGTAGTCGATGCCGAAGGCGGCCAGCACCTCGGCGTCCAGCCCTTCGCGATGGTAGACGAGCGGCACATCGTAAATCGAGCCGACGTCTTCCGCCGTGATCACCGCGCTCTCGCGCACATTGCAGAAAAGCGCGAGCTTGCGCCGCTCTGCGGCCGGGATCGGTCTATCGCACCGCACCAGGAGAATATCGGGCTGAATGCCGATCGAACGCAGCTCCTTCACGGAATGCTGCGTCGGCTTCGTCTTCAATTCGCCGGCCGCCGGAATGAACGGCATCAGCGTCAAATGGATGAAGATCGCCTGTCCGCGCGGCAGCTCGTTGCCGAGCTGCCGAATCGCCTCGAAGAACGGCAGGCCTTCGATATCGCCGACCGTGCCGCCGATCTCGCACAGGACGAAATCGTAATCTTCGTTTCCGTCGAGGACGAATTCCTTGATGGCATCCGTCACGTGCGGGATCACCTGAACGGTGGCGCCGAGATAGTCGCCGCGCCGCTCCTTGGCGATGATTTCCTGATAAATCCGCCCGGTCGTGATGTTGTCCTGCTGATTGGCCGAGCGACCGGTGAAACGCTCGTAATGGCCAAGATCGAGATCGGTCTCAGCGCCGTCGTCGGTCACGAAGACCTCGCCGTGCTGATAGGGGCTCATCGTACCCGGATCCACATTCAGATACGGGTCGAGTTTGCGGAGGCGGACCTTATAGCCACGAGCCTGCAGCAGCGCGCCGAGCGCTGCGGATGCGAGACCTTTGCCGAGGGAGGAGACCACGCCGCCGGTGATGAAGATGTACCGCGCCATGGGCCTCAACGCTTACCTAAGCTGGAACGATTCGTGGAGTCGAAAATGAAACAGCCGTGCAGAAGGGCACGGCTGTGACGCAAAGGCACCACCGCCGCGGTGGACGCGGCGGGTGCCCAGGAAACAAACAGCATTATTGGGCCGAGCCTCCGAGCGGCTGAGCCGGATTCTCCGAACCAGCCGAATTGTCGGTGCCCGACTGGGCGTCTTCGCTCGCCGGAGTTTCTGCGCCGGAGGGCGCAGCCTCGCCCGAAGGCGTCGCCTCCGTCGCCGGGCTATCCGCGCTGTCGTCCGCCGATGATGCGTCCGACGAAGCATCCGAAGGCGCCGTCTGCTCAGGGGATGTCTGTTCAGGAGACGTCTGCTCGGGCGCCGTTGCGTTCGGGGCCGTTTCGGCAGGAGCCTCGGAGGGCGTTTCAGCCGGAGGTGTCTGCGGGCCGGACGTCGCGGGCGACGATGGCTGCATCGGCTGCGGAGAGTTCGACAAGCTCTTCAGAGCGTCGAGGACACCCGGTCCGTCCTGCGCTCCGCTCGGCGCGCTCGGAGGCGTCACGGGCTGACCGCCGGACGTGTCTGCAGGCGCTGCAGGCGCATTCGGCTCGGTGGTCGTCGCGGGTGCGACAGGACGGTTCTGCAAGCGTTCGAAGATGTCGCTCGGCCCGGTATCGAGCCTCGCCAGGACCGTCAGCCCGATCGAAGTCGCGAAGAACGCCGCAGCCAGAATTGCGGTCGAGCGCGTCAGAAGATTGCCGGCGCTGCGGCCGCTCATCATGCCGCCGCCCCCGCCGATGCCGAGCGCACCGCCTTCCGAGCGCTGCAGGAGTACAAGGGCGATCATGGCCAAAACCACCATCAGGTGGATGACGATCACAACAGTAGTCATCAGATCAATTGCCGTTTTTGGAATTTGGTCGGCCTTCTACACGAGGCCGGTGTCGACTTAAAGGCGGTTAGGCCGCTTCTGCTGCCGCAGCCGCTTCGGCGATCGCCAGGAAGCTCTCAGCCTTGAGGCTCGCGCCGCCGACAAGACCGCCATCAACGTCGGCGATGGACATGATCGCCTTGGCGTTGTCCGGCTTCATCGAGCCGCCGTACAGGATCGGAACACGGTGGCCCGCCTCGCCGTAGCGCTTCACCAGATGCGCGCGAATCTGGCCGTGCATGGCGCCGATATCGGCCTCCGTCGGCACACGGCCGGTGCCGATCGCCCAGACCGGCTCATAGGCGACGATCAGGTCTTCATTCTCCTGGGTGGGCAGAGCATCCGGCAGGGAGGCGGCGAGTTGTTCTTCCACCACGGCCTCGGCACGGCCCGCATCCCGCTCCGCTTCGACTTCGCCGACGCAGACGATCGGCGTCAGGGCAGCGCGCCATGCAGCATCGACCTTCGCGCGCACCTGTTCGTTGGTCTCGCCATGATCCGTGCGGCGTTCCGAATGTCCGAGAATCACTGCGCGCGCCCCCGCGTCGTGCAGCATCTCGGCGGCGATATCCCCAGTATGCGCGCCTGAGGCTTTCGCATGGCAGTCCTGGCCACCGAATTCGAGAGGCGTGCCAGCGCAATGCATGGCCATGCGTGCAATCAAAGTCGTGGGCGGGCAGACCATGGAAACGACTTTGCCGGTCCATCCGCCGACGCCGTCTCCGATCGAACGGGCCTCATGAAGGCTCTCCGAAAGGCCGTTCATTTTCCAATTGCCGATCACCCATTTCATGATGCGTCGTCCCTGTGGGTTGAAGTGGCGGCGGCGCTGTGCTTGGCAGGGCACCGACCGATGCCTATGATGCGCGGGCCGGGCGCTCTTGCCCGGCGTTTTTGTTGGGCCGAGGGTGTTCCATGCTCGATCGAATGCGTCAAGCGACAAGCGGCTGGATGGCCAAGCTGCTCCTGGGGCTGCTGGTAGTCAGCTTCGGTATCTGGGGCGTGGCGAACCAGTTCAGCGGCTATGGCCGGGGCACGCTTGCCTCTGTCGGTGACGAAGAGGTGACGGCGGTCCAGTTCGACCGCGCGCTGCGCCAGCGCATGCAGCAGTTCTCGCAGCAGATGAACCAGGTGATGACGATGGAGCAGGCCCGCAACATCGGCCTGCCTCAACAGGTTCTCTCGCAGCTCGTCTCAGAAGCCGCCCTCGACGACCAGGCCTCGCAGTACAATCTCGGCGTCTCCGACGATAAGCTCGCTCAGGAGATCGCCTCCGATCCGACGTTCCAGGGGGTTGGTGGCCGCTTCGACCGGCAGCGCTTCCGGACCCTCCTCGCCAATGCGGGACTGCGCGAAGAAGACTATATCGCCGATATGCGCGAGCGCATGGTGCGCCGGCAGATCGCCTCCGCCATAGCCGGTGACGTCAGCGCGCCGAAGCCGATGCTCGATGCCTTCTACCGCTATCAGAACGAGGCGCGGACAATCTCGTACGTGACCGTCGATACCAGCGCGATCGAGCCGGTGGGCGAGCCGGACGACGCAACCCTTCAGGCCTTCTTTGAGGACAATCAGTCGCAATTTCGGGCACCGGAATACCGCTCCCTCGGCATCATCGCGCTCGAGCCTTCCGCCATCGCCGATCCTGCCTCCATTTCCGAGGAAGATGTCAGGAAAGAATACGACAGCCAGTCTCAACGCTTTTCGACGCCCGAGCGGCGGCGCGTTCTCCAGCTGCGGCTCAACGATCCTGAAGATGCCAAGAAGGCTGCCGACGAAATCTCCTCCGGCAAGGCGCTTGAAGAGGTTGCAAGCGAGAGAAATCTCACAGCCGTTGACCTCGGCCTGAAATCAAAGGCCGAAATCGTCGACCAGAGCGTCGCCGATGCCGCCTTTGCCGCCGATGAAGGGGCAACGGTTCCGGTCCTGGACGCCCGTCTCGGGCCGGCAATCATCAAGGTGGTGAATGTCGAAGAAGGCTCCACCCAACCGTTCTCCGCGGTCGAGCCCGAACTGCGCAAGGAGATGGCCGAGCGCCAAAGCTCCAACGAGGTTCTTGCGCTTTACGACCAGATCGAGGACGAACGCGCCGGTGGCGCAACGCTCCAGGAAGTCGCGCAGAAGCTCAACCTTCCCTACCAGAAGATCGATGCTGTTGCCGCGGACGGGACCGGGCCGGACGGAAACGAGATCTCCGTCCCAGGTGGCCGGGATCTGATCGCCGACGCCTTTCAAAGCGATGTCGGGCTCGAGAACGACCCGATCCACGTCGGCACGAACACGTTCTATTTCTACGACGTGACCGAGACCACACCCGCTCGCGACCGCGCGCTCGATGAGGTCAAGCCGGACGTCGTCGCCGCATGGCAGGCCGATCAGCGCGCCACACGTATCCGCGACCGCGCCAATGCCCTGTTCGACCGTCTCAAGAGCGGGACACCGCTATCCGAGATCGCGTCCGAAATCGGCAAAGACGTCGAGACGGCGGAAGGTGTGACGCGCACGGCCTCGCAGCAGCCCGACAGCCCGCTCAGCCCGAATGCCGTCGCGCAAGCCTTTGCCGGACCGCAGAATCACGTGGCCAACGCGGAAGGAAAAGATCCGCAGAACCGGATCCTCCTGCACGTCGACAGCGTCACCGTGCCCGCGTATTTCGAGGAAGCGGCAGGCGCCACGCAATTGCGGGACAGCCTCGGGGAAGCCATCGCCGGCGACCTCTTGCAGGCCTACAATGCCCATCTGATCAACGAGCGATCGATCTCCGTCAATCAGGCGATCTACGGGCAGATCGTTGGAGAAAGCCAGCAATAACATGCAAGTCGAGCCAGCCTTCGGCGCCTTCGAGCAGCTTTACAGCGAGGGCAAAGCGCAACTGCTTTATACCCGCCTCGTTGCCGATCTCGAGACACCCGTCTCCGCCTTTCTGAAGCTCGCCGCCGGGCGCGCCAATTCCTTCCTCCTGGAATCGGTCGAAGGCGGTGCCGTGCGAGGGCGCTATTCGATGATCGGGCTTCAGCCTGATCTCATCTTCCGGGCGGAGGGAAGCCAGGCCGCAATCGCCCGCGCGCCCGATCTTGACGATTTTATCCCGCTCGACGAACCGCCGCTGCAGGCTCTGCGCACCCTCCTTGCAGAAAGCCGGGTCGATGTGCCGGAGGGTCTGCCTTCGATGGGCGCCGGTGTCTTCGGCTATCTGGGCTACGACATGGTGCGTCAGATGGAGCGTTTGCCGAACGTTCCGCCGGACAGCCTCAACCTGCCTGATGCCGTCTTGATGCGTCCGCAGGCCGTTGTCGTCTTCGATGCCGTCAAGGATGAGCTCACCGTCGTCACGCCCGTCAGGCCGACACCCGGCGTCGCGGCGCGGGCGGCGTATGAAACGGCCGTCAATCTCCTCACGGAAATCGTCGACGCGCTCGATCGACCGCTGGAGCGCGGCGTCGAAACGGCCGACGTGCCGCTCGCTTCGGACACCACTTCGAACACCACTCCGGAAGCCTACAAAGAGAAGGTTCGCCGCGCGAAGGAATATATCGCCGCCGGAGACATCTTTCAGGTGGTGCTGTCGCAGCGTTTCGAAACGCCCTTCCCGCTTCCCGCCTTTTCACTCTACCGCGCTCTGCGGCGGGTCAATCCGGCACCGTTTCTGTATTTTCTCGATTTTGGCGGCTTCTCCATCGTCGGCTCGAGCCCTGAGATCCTGGTGCGGGCGCGCGCCGGCAAGGTCACCATCCGGCCGATCGCAGGCACGAGGCCGCGCGGCGCCACTTCGGCGGAGGATAAGCGCCTCGGCGAAGAGCTTCTGGCAGACCCGAAAGAACTCGCGGAGCATCTCATGCTCCTCGATCTCGGGCGCAACGATGTCGGACGGGTCGCCGAGATTGGTTCGGTGCACGTGACCGACAAATTTTTCCTCGAGCATTACAGCCAGGTGATGCACATCGTCTCCAACGTGGAAGGCGATCTGCGCAAGGATTGCGACGCGATCGATGCCCTCGCGGGCGGGTTTCCGGCCGGCACCGTTTCGGGAGCACCAAAGATTCGGGCGATGCAGATCATCGACGAATTGGAAGAATCGAAGCGCGGTCCTTACGCCGGCTGCGTCGGCTATTTCACGGCCGATGGCGACATGGATACCTGCATCGTCTTGAGAACCGCGGTCGTCAAAGACGACACCATCTATGTTCAGGCCGGGGCCGGGATCGTCGCCGATTCCGACCCGGATTCAGAACAGGCGGAATGCGTGAACAAGGCGAAAGCGCTTTTTCGGGCGGCCGAAGAGGCGCGCCGCTTCGCCAACCAGGCCGGCCGCGGACAATAGCGCGTCTCCGACATCTGAGAGGCCACTTGCATCCGTGCGGCGCGGCGTTTCTTGACCGCCGCGCCCTCCCCGCCTAATCCGTGCAGATGACAGACAAACGCGGGCCGCCCATGCTCATCGTCATCGACAACTACGATTCTTTCACCTGGAATCTCGTGCATTACCTTGGCGAACTCGGCGCCGAGACAAAGGTTCTGCGCAATGACGAATGGTCGACGGAAGATGTGCTCGCGGCAAAGCCCGAAGGCATCATTCTGTCCCCCGGCCCATGCACCCCGAACGAAGCCGGCATTTCGCTGGACTTGATCAAAAAGGCGAACGGCCAGATGCCGATCTTCGGCGTGTGCCTCGGCCATCAGGCGATTGGTCAGGCCTATGGCGGCGAAGTGGTGCGCGCACCGTCTCTCATGCATGGCAAGCTGTCCCTCATCGAACATGAGGGCGCGGGCGTCTTTCACGGCATCAACGGACCGTTCCAGGCGACCCGCTATCACTCTCTCACCATCTTGCCGGAGAGTATGCCGGAGAGCCTCGAGGTGACGGCGCATACGGCCGATGGCGTGATCATGGGCGTGCAGCACCGGTCTCATCCGGTCTACGGGGTGCAGTTTCACCCCGAGAGCATCGCCTCTGAACACGGTCATCGCATCCTGGACAATTTCCTGAAGCTCGCCGCAAGCTTCCGTCAGACGACGGGCGCGGCAGACGCCAGCCCCAAGGTGCTCTCATGAGCGATCTCAAGCCGCTGATTGCCAAGCTGGCCAATCGTGAAAGCCTGACCGAAGCCGAAGCGCAGCAGGCCTTCGACGTGATGATGTCGGGCGAAGCGACGCCGACGCAGATCGGTGCCGTCTTGATGGGCCTCAGAGTGCGCGGTGAAACGATCGAGGAGATCGCCGGCGCCGTCACATCGATGCGCTCTCGCATGACGCCGGTCGAGGCTCCCGAAGGCGCCATCGATATCGTCGGCACGGGCGGCGATGCCTCCGGCACGTACAACATCTCGACGGGTGCAGCGCTCGTCGTTGCGGGTGCGGGCGTCCCGGTCGCCAAGCATGGCAACCGCGCCCTTTCCTCCCGCTCGGGTGCCGCCGACTGCCTCACGGCACTCGGCGTCAATGTCGATCTCAAGCCCGAGGGGATCGCACGCTGTATCCGCGAGGCCGGCATCGGCTTCATGTTCGCGCCGAACCATCATGCCGCCATGCGCCATGTCGGCCCCTCTCGTGTCGAAATCGGCACTCGGACGATCTTCAACATCCTCGGCCCACTCGCAAATCCGGCCAAGGTGAAGCGCTATATGCTCGGGGTTTACTCCAAGGAATGGGTCGAACCCATTGCCAACGCGCTAAAAAACCTCGGTGCGGAAACGGCATGGGTGGTGCACGGCACCTACGGCGATGCCGGCGGCATCGACGAGGTGTCGACCACCGGACGCACCTATGTCGCGGAGCTCAAGGAAGGGCATGTCCGCACCTTCGAGGTCCATCCGCAGGATTTCGATGTCAAAGAAGCGCTGCCGGAGGATCTGAAAGGCGGCACGGCGGAGGAAAACGCGGCCGCCCTCCGCGATCTTCTCGACGGTGAGCTCGGTCCTTACCGCGATGTGGTCGTTGCCAATGCCGCAGCCGCTTTGATCGTCGCTGGCAAGTCCGAGCTCGTCGAGGAAGCCGCCGACATGGCCGAGGAATCGATCGATTCCGGCAAGGCAAAAGCCGCGCTCGAAGCGCTCCTGCGTGTCTCCAACGAAGCGGCGCCAGCCTCGTGAACGACATCCTCAAGAAAATCGAAGCCTACAAGCGGCAGGAGATCGAAGCCGCCGAGGCTGCCATCCCGCTTCAGGAGCTCAAAGCCCGCCTCGCCGATCAGGAAGCGCCGCGCGGTTTTCTGGCAGCTCTGCGTCGCAAGGCAGAGGCGGACCGGCCCGGCCTCATTGCCGAGATCAAAAAAGCAAGTCCGTCAAAGGGATTGATCAGGCCGGATTTCAATCCGCCTGAGCTTGCACAAGCCTATCAGGACGGCGGCGCCGCCTGTCTTTCCGTTCTGACCGATGCCCCGTCCTTCCAGGGGGCGCCAGAATTCCTGACCTCAGCACGCGCGGCCGTCTCCCTGCCGGCATTGCGCAAGGACTTCATGTTCACGCCCTATCAGGTGGCTGAGGCACGCGCCTGGGGGGCCGACTGCATCTTGATCATCATGGCTGCGGTCTCCGACGATGAAGCAAAAGCCCTCGAAGACAGCGCCTTCGAATATGGCATGGATGTGCTTGTCGAAGTCCATAACGAGCCGGAGCTCGAGCGCGCGCTCACCCTCGCTTCGCCGATGATCGGGATCAACAACCGGGATCTGCGCAGTTTTCACACCGATCTGGCGACCTCCGAACGGCTTGCGAAACTGATTCCGGAAGATCGGCTAATTGTCGGAGAAAGCGGTATTTTTTCGCCTGCGGATATCGCTCGCCTGAAAGCCTGCCGCATCCACGCCTTCCTCGTCGGCGAAAGCCTGATGCGCTCCGAGGACGTGACCGAGGCAACCCGTCGGCTCCTCGCCTCACCGGCTCCGCAGGCCACCGGATGAAAGATCACCTCACCCATCTTTCCGACGATGGGCGCGCGGAAATGGTCGATGTCGGAGACAAGGCGCTGACGACGCGCATCGCCGTCGCGAGCGGAAGCGTTCGCATGGCGCCGGAGACACTGCGCCTCATTCGCGATGGGGACATGAAGAAGGGCGACGTCATCGCGACCGCGCGTATTGCCGGCGTGATGGCGGCCAAGCGCACTTCCGATCTCATCCCGCTCTGTCATCCTCTGGCTTTGTCGAAGATCGCCGTCGATATTCTGCCCGACGAGAAGCTTCCCGGGCTCCGCGTTCGGGCGATGGCACGTGTGGATGCCAAGACGGGGGTCGAAATGGAAGCGCTCACAGCGGTTTCCGTCGCCTGTCTCACCATCTACGACATGGCGAAGGCCGTCGACCGGGCCATGACGATTGGCGATATTCGCCTGGAGGAGAAGAGCGGCGGCGCTTCCGGCGATTGGCGTTTCGACACATGAGCCTGATTTCCGTCGAGGATGCCGTTGCCCGTATGCTCAAAGGCGTCACGCGCCTCGGGGAAGAGAGTGTCCCCCTGACGGAAGCACGCGGCCGGGTGCTTGCGCGCGATCTTGCAGCGAGACGTAACCAACCGCCGTTCCGTGCGTCTGCGATGGATGGCTATGCCGTACGCGCTGACGATACGCCCTCAGGCGCATGGCTGCGCCAGATCGGCGAAGCACGCGCGGGCTCCCATTTTGCCGGGACGCTCGGGACGGGCGAGACGGTTCGCATTTTCACGGGAGCGCCTGTCCCCGACGGGGCCGATGCCATCCTCATTCAGGAAAACGCCCGCGCCGACGGCGACCGCATCGAGGTTCTGGAGCCGGTGGCGTCAGGCCGACACATACGCGCCGCGGCCTTCGACTTCCGGGAGGGCGAGACGCTTCTTCATGCCGGACGCCGGATCGGAACGCGCGAAACGGCGCTTGCCGCAGCGATGAACCATGCAATCGTTCCGGTACGCCAGAGGCCAATCGTGGCCATCCTTTCGACAGGAGACGAACTCGTCGAACCCGGAGAGGAACCCGGACCGGATCAGATCGTCTCCTCGAACGGCGTGGCGATTGCCTCAATGGTTTCCGCCTGCGGCGGTCTCGCGCGGGATCTCGGCGTCGCCGTCGACGACAAACAAGCGATTGCCAATGCTGCAGCAGGCGCGGCGGATGCCGATATCCTGGTGGTGATCGGCGGCGCCTCGGTCGGCGACCACGATCTCGTCCAACCGGCGCTCGCCGAACAAGGTCTCAAGGTCGATTTCTGGCGCGTCGCCATGCGGCCGGGCAAACCGGTCATGTTCGGTACGCTCGGGCGCACCCGGGTGCTCGGCCTGCCCGGAAACCCCGTCTCCGCCCTCATTTGCGCACTCGTCTTTCTGAAGCCTCTTATCGGGGCGATGCAGGGCGCCGAAGGCAACGAGCCAACGCGCCTGTTGCCGCTTGCAGCAGCGTTGCCCGAGGTCGGCAACCGCCAGCAATATCTGCGGGCGCGCTTCGTCGAATGGCAGGGGCGGACAGCCGTCACGGTCGCTGACGAGCAGGATTCGTCTCTTCTTGCGACGCTTGCCCGTTCGGACGCCCTCATCATTCGCCCTCCCTTTGCTCCGGCGGCCCGGACGGGCGATGTGGTTGCCGTCATCGATCTCGCGCAAGCCCTCTCGTAAACCCGCGCGCGGCCCCCAAGGCTTGTGGAACACGCCATGAACAGGTAGTGTGCGTTCGTGATTTGTACACGAGACGCGACTCGCATCGCGAGGGGACGGCAATGCTGACAAAGAAGCAGCTCGAGCTTCTGCTCTTCATCAATGAAAGACTGAAGGAATCGGGCGTGCCGCCCTCGTTCGACGAGATGAAGGACGCGCTCGATCTGAAGTCGAAATCCGGAATTCATCGCCTCATCACCGCCCTGGAGGAGCGTGGCTTCATCAAGCGGCTGCCGAATCGGGCACGCGCGCTGGAAGTTCTGCGCCTTCCCGACGCGGTCAATCCGAGTTTCGGGCGACCGCAGCAGCGTGGCTTCACGCCGAGCGTGATCGAAGGCCGGCTCGGCAAGGCGCCACAACCCGTTGAGGAAGAAGCGTTCGAAGAGAGTGAGCGAGGCGCGAGCGTCCCGGTCATGGGGCGGATTGCAGCCGGCGTTCCGATCTCCGCCATTCAGAACCAGAGCCATTCCATCATCGTGCCGCCGGACCTCCTTTCGAAGGGCGAGCATTTCGCGCTCGAGGTGCGCGGCGATTCCATGATCGAGGCCGGCATTCTCGACGGGGACACCGTGGTCATCCGTCGTCAGGACAGTGCCGACAGCGGAGATGTGGTGGTGGCGCTGATCGACGACGAAGAGGCGACCTTGAAGCGTCTGCGCCGCAAAGGTGCATCGATTGCGCTCGAGGCTGCCAATCCCGCCTACGAGACCCGCATCTTCGGTCCGGACAGGGTCCGCATCCAGGGTCGCCTCGTGGGGCTTTTGCGCCGCTACTGAGCGCTTCTCAGCCTTTCTGGCCTCGACGTCATCTGAGTGCCGGCGACCCCTGCCACGGTCGCCGGATGGATGGGCGTGATGTGCGAAGTTCAAGGTGCGGAGCTACACCGTCCGGGTGTTTGCTCTCCATAAAAAGCGCGTGCGCTCCATGGGTGGCGAGCGCGGAGCGGTCGATGACGATGCGCGCCGCGCAATCTCTCGGCGCGCGCAGTTGCGTGACGATAATCTCGGCGCGGCGGCAATCTTCCGAAAAAGCCACCGGATCGGTGACGCGCGAGAGGGTCAGTCCTTCGGGCATCTCCAGAACGCAGGCTTCGGCGTCGCAACGAAAGCCTGACGTTCCCGCGGCTTCCGCCTCCGGCTCGCCCTCGCGCCAGACATCGTCAAGGAAAGAGCCTTGCCGCGCGCCAACGATTTGGAGGTGTCCGGCGACGTCACGGGCAGCAACCGCCCTCCCCGCCTCATCCACCAGAAGGTCGGGCCTGGCGCCAAGAAGCCATGCAAGCAGCGCCCCCAGCAAGAGTGGCGCGACGCCGTAGAGGCGCAGCTGCGATCGCCAGAGGCTGAGCCACAGAAGCCCGCCGCACATCAGAATGAGCGCGATCGCGGGAAACGGCGGGACGATAACGGTGGCGCCCGACAATGACGCCACGAAATGCGCCGAAGCGAGGACGAGATCGATGCCCCAGGCCATGACGGTCAACGGCACGGTTTCCAGACCGAACGGCATCGCAATCAGGCTGATGAGCCCCGCCGGCATCACGATGAGCGAGACGAGCGGCATCGCAATGAGATTGCCGAGGAGCGAGTAGGACGCGAGCCGTCCGAAATGGAAAGCCGCGAACGGCGATGTGGCGAGACCGGCGACGAGCGTGGTCAAGCCGACCGCACCGATCGCCACGACAGGCCTGCGGAGAAGTCGCGAGAGCCCGCGGGCGGGTTCAGCAAGATCCTGGCGCGGACGGTCGCGCCAGGCTTCCCAGGCCGCCACCAAGGCGGCGACGGCCAGAAAGGACATCTGGAAGCCCGGTTCGAGCACACTCTCAGGCTGGAGCGCGACGACCACGAAAGCTGCAATCGCGAGGTTGCGCAGCGAGAGAGCAGGACGATCCAGAAAGACGGCCGTCAGCATGACCGCAAGCATCACGAAGGCGCGGATCGTCGCCACGTTGCCGCCGGAGATCGACAAATAGAAGGCGCCGACGGCGAGCGCGACGGCCGCTGCGATCTTTCGGATCGGGAGAACGAGCGCCATATGTTCCGACAACGCCAGCACCGCCCGCACGAGCCAGAAGGCCGTGCCGGCGATCAGCATCATATGCAGGCCCGAAATCGCAAGAATATGCGCAAGCCCCGCGATCCGCAGAGCGTCGACGTCCGCATCCGCGATCTTGCCGCGATCGCCGACGAGAAGCGCTGCCGCGATTGCGGCGGGCGGACCTGCCACCGCGTCGGTGATCCGCTCTGCGATCGCTCGGCGGATGGCCGCAATCGCCAGGAACACATGGACGCCGCTCGGTGGTTCGACGACCGTCAGAGTGCCGAAGACAAAACCGGATGCGCCGATCCCATCGAAAAACGCCGCCCGAGCAGGATCGTAGCCCCCAGGGATCGCCGGGCCCGGCAGCGGTGCGAGCCGCGCCGCCCCTTTCACGGTTGCGCCAATCGGCGGCAGATCGGTGCGCAAGGTAAGCCGGACCCTGTGCGGCGTCTCTTCGGCAGAAAGACGCTCAATGCGCACCTGGTCGAGGACCACCCGCGGCGTTCGTTCAGCGCGGGTTTCGACAGCCACCACCCGGCCGGTCACTTCACTGCTCAGCGGATGTTCGAGCACCGGCGCGCGAAGGCTTTCAACGCGAAGCTTGCCTGCCGACATCCCGGCCAGAAAACAGGCGAGGAGCACCAACGGATAGGCGCCGCCACCGCGCCACCACGCGAGGCACGCGGCACCCGCCGCAGCCAAGGCTGCGGGCAGAAGCGCGGAAAGCAACGGCTCGCGCGGCAAAATGAAATAGGCGGCGGCGCCACAAGAAAAGCCGACAGCCAGGAAGAGAAAGCCGCGCCGCTCCTCGAAATCGCGGGTAGCCTGTGCTCTGAGATGCGCGGTGCGAGACGCCACGCCGTAGCCGAAGCGCCTGAGCCGGCCAGGCGGCAAGAAGCCTTCGATACGGCGATCGTCGTGCGAAGGCCGCTCCCCATCCGCCGCGCTTGACTGTCCGCCGCTCGGTTCCATGCTTGCAAGCACCCGGCGCTGTGGCTAGACCGAGCCCATCTTACACGCGGGCCGGGCATCCACCAATCGCCCCGCCCTTTTGCCAGCCAAAACCACCATGTCATCTCATCCGATTACCCGCTTTGCTCCCTCGCCAACCGGCTTTTTACACATTGGCGGCGCACGCACGGCGCTCTTCAATTGGCTCTATGCGCGGGGCCGCGGCGGTAAAATGCTGCTCAGGATCGAGGACACCGATCGCCAGCGCTCGACCGATGCTGCCATTGCGGCCATCCTGGACGGGCTCTCCTGGCTCGGCCTCGATTGGGACGGTGAACCGATCTCACAATTCGCCCGCATGGACCGCCATGCAGAGGTGGCCTGGCAGCTCGTTGAGAGCGGCCATGCCTATCGCTGCTATGCCTCCCAGGAAGAGCTGGCGGAGATGCGCGAGACGGCACGCGCCGAGGGTCGCCCGCCCCGTTATGACGCGCGCTGGCGCGACCGCGATCCGTCCGAAGCGCCGGAAGGCATCAAGCCGGTCATCCGCATCAAGGCTCCGCAGGACGGAGAGACGGTCATCGAGGATCACGTTCAGGGCCGCGTCACGTTCCCGAACCGCGACCTCGACGATTTCATCATCCTGCGCTCGGACGGAACGCCCACCTACATGCTGGCCGTCGTCGTCGACGATCACGATATGGGCGTCACGCACGTCATTCGCGGCGACGATCATCTCACCAATGCCGCCAGACAGGGCATCATCTACGAAGCGCTCGGATGGCAGGTGCCGCAATGGGCGCATATCCCGCTCATTCACGGTCCGGACGGCGCCAAGCTCTCCAAACGTCATGGGGCGCTCGGCGTCGAAGCGTATCGGGCGATGGGCTACCTGCCTGAGGCGCTCCGCAACTATCTCGCACGCCTCGGCTGGGGCCATGGCGACGAGGAGATCTTCTCCTCCGAGCAGGCGACGGAATGGTTCGATCTCGACGCGATCGGCAAGGGCGCGGCGCGCTTCGACTTCGTCAAACTGCAAAATCTGAACGGGCATTATATCCGCCAGGCGGACGACGAGCGGCTCGTCGCCGATATGCTCAAAATCCTCCCCGAGATCGAGACGCCGCCGGCATTTCCTGCAGAGATGAGTGCGGCGCAGCGTTCGCAGCTCATGCAACTCATGCCGGGTCTAAAAGAGCGTGCGAAGACGCTCGTCGAACTGGCCAACAACGCGGCCTTCCTGTTTGCGGCGCGGCCATTGACGCTCGACACCAAAGCAGAAGGCCTTCTCGACGACGATGCTCGCCGTCGCCTCGGTCTTCTGCGCGATGCCCTCGGCCATTGCGCATGGGAAACCGAGCCCCTGGAAGAAGCGGTCCGCACTCTCGCAGAATCGGAGGGCGTCAAGCTTGGCAAGCTCGCACAGCCGCTGCGCGCCGCACTGACAGGTTCGACGTCCTCGCCGGGGATTTTCGACGTGATGCTTGCCCTCGGACGCGACGAGACGCTCGCCCGCATCGGCGATCAGGCGAGCGCTGCGTAAGCTTCCGGTGGGGCGCTGCCGTGTCAGGCAACGCCCTGCCCTTCACGTAAGCGCAGCGCCCGCTCTCATCTTGCGGTGCAGCGCAAAAGCCGATAGCACTCGGACAGCTAAACATCCACGACGCGGACTCTTCCGGGGGGAGGCGCAGCCCAAGTTGCGCGTGCTGGAGTCTCGTGTCGATCCACAAAGGGGTGAAGTGTATGAGCGACTCCAAGGCGACCTTGAGCATCGGTAATGAGAACTGGGACTTCCCGGTTCGCGAGGGAGTAATCGGGCCATCGGTCGTCGACATCTCTTCGTTGTATCGAGAAACTGGGCGGTTCACCTACGATCCTGGTTTTACCTCAACGGCCGCCTGCGAATCTGAAATCACCTACATCGACGGTGACGAAGGCACCCTTCTTTACCGCGGCTACCCGATCGAGCAGCTTGCCGAACACGGCGATTTTCTCGAAACCTGCTACCTGCTTCTGTACGGTGAATTGCCGACGAAGGAGCAGAAAGCGGACTTCGACTACCGGGTCACGCACCACACGATGGTGCATGAGCAGATGTCGCGCGCCTTCCAGGGTTTCCGCCGCGACGCACATCCGATGGCGATCATGGTGGCCATGGTCGGTGCAATGTCGGCCTTCTATCACGACTCTACCGATATCGCCGATCCGTATCAGCGCATGGTCGCGTCGTTGCGGATGATCGCCAAGGTGCCGACCATCGCGGCGATGGCCTACAAATATCATATCGGCCAGCCGTTCGTTTATCCGAAGAACGACCTCGATTACGCGTCGAACTTCCTCCGGATGTGCTTCGCGGTTCCCTGCCAGGAATACGAGGTCGACCCGATCCTGTCGCGCGCCATGGACCGGATCTTCATCCTCCACGCCGATCACGAGCAGAACGCATCCACCTCGACGGTACGCCTTGCCGGCTCCTCGGGCGCCAATCCGTTCGCCTGCATCGCTGCGGGCATTGCCTGCCTTTGGGGCCCGGCGCATGGCGGCGCCAATGAGGCCGCCCTCAACATGCTGCAGGAGATCGGCACGCCGGAGCGGATTCCGGAGTTCGTGGGGCGTGCGAAGGACAAGAACGACCCGTTCCGGCTCATGGGCTTCGGGCACCGGGTTTACAAAAACTACGACCCGCGCGCGCGTATCATGCAGCGCACCTGCCACGAGGTTCTCGAAGAAATCGGCGTCAAGGACGATCCGCTTCTGAATGTGGCCATGGAGCTCGAACGCGTCGCACTGACCGACGAGTATTTCCTGGAAAAGAAGCTCTACCCGAACATCGACTTCTATTCGGGCATCACGCTGAAGGCGCTCGGCTTCCCGACGACGATGTTCACGGTCCTTTTTGCCGTCGCTCGCACCGTCGGCTGGATCGCCCAGTGGAAGGAAATGATCGAGGATCCGAGCCAGCGCATCGGCCGTCCGCGTCAGCTCTACACGGGCTCGCCCAAGCGCGATTACGTCAATCTGTCCGACCGGACAGCCTGAGGCCTCCTCGCCTCACTGCGAAATGCTGGAAGGGCGGCCACTGGCCGCCTTTCCTTTTTGCGCATAGTCGAGAACGATGTCCGCCGCTCGCTCGCTCGGCGTCTGGCCATCCGGCGTTTCCATCAGCGCATCGAGGCGCGCGAAACCGGACATCTGCGCCTCGCGTGCCGGCCCCTCTTCCAACAGCGCAAGAATCTCTCGGGCGAGCACCTCGGGAGACCCGGCGTCGTCCAGGAACTCAGGCACCGTATTGTCGCCGAGCACGAGATTGGCGAGCACGATCGAGTGCACGTTCAAAAGCCATTTGAGGCTGCGCGCCAGCCATTCCACACGGTAGGCGACAACCATCGGCACTTTGGCGAGCGCAAGCTCGAGTGTCACAGTTCCAGACGCCGCGAGCGCGGCGCTCGCCTGTCGGAAGGCCGCGAGCTTTGCCTCTTCGCCGACGACCAGGTCCACCTTCACAGGCCAATCCGCCACGCGCCTTTCGATCTCCGGCCGCAAATGGGTGACGGCCGGTAACACGAAACGCACATCGGGCTTTGACTGCGCGATCAGGCGCGCCGTTTCACCGAACGGCTCCATCAGCCGCTTCACTTCGCTGAGACGGCTGCCCGGCAGAATGAGAACGTGCGGTTCGGCATCGAGGCCGGCCCTTTCTCCAGACGCCGGGCGAAGTTTCTCACGGTTCTCGATCAACGGGTGGCCGACATAGGTGCAAGGTGGCCCGCCCAAACGTTTATGGACCTCCGGCTCGAACGGCAGCAGGGCCATCACGTGATCGATGTAACGCGCCATCTTGCGCGCCCGCCCCTTCCGCCAGGCCCAGACGGAGGGTGATACGTAATTGACGATCGGAAGATCGGGCAGCTGCCGCGCAACACGCTTTGCGACGCTTTGCGTAAAACCGGGGCTGTCGATGATGACGAGGACGTCCGGCCGCTCCGCCACGATATGAGCGGCGGTTTCGCGGATACGCCCGATGATGCGCGGGAGGCGTGCAACGACCGCGGCAAAGCCCATCACGGCCACATCATCGAGCGGGAACAGGCTCTCGACGCCAGCCTCCGTCATGCGCTCGCCCGCGACCCCGAAAAACACCGTCTCGGGATGCCGGGAGCGGATCTCTTTCAGAAGAGCGGCGCCGAGATGATCGCCCGAAGCTTCACCGACGACGAGGGCGATGCGAAGCGGACGCGCGGTCATGGGCGTCGGCGAATGCCGTAGAGAAAGAGCCTGGCTGCACGAAAGGCCGCGAACGTCTCATCGCGGCCAACGAGCATGGTGCGGCCCGCCTCGCATGCGATTCCGTCAAGGCCCGCCTCACGAGCCATTTCCACTGTCTCCGGGCCTATGGTCGGGATATCGAGTCTCGGGTCCTGGCTCGGCTTCATGCATTTCACCAGAATCCCACCATGCCTCGGGATGCGCTTCGTCAGGCGCATCTCCCGCACGCGTGACAAGAGGCCATTGGTGCCTTCCGCACCTTCGAGCGCCACCACGCGGCGCCCGCATGCGACCGCCGCCTGCCCGATATCGAGATCGCCGATCATGCGCGCGGCCTCTGCAGCCTTGGCAAGCTCATCGGTATCGAGCGCCACCCTTCCCTCGACAAGAAGTCCGGGCGGGCAGGCAAGTTCAGGTGCAACTGAAAGGGGATCGAGAAGCTCTACGCCGTACTCCTCGAAAATGCCGGCTGCAGATTTGAGCGCGCTGTCATCGCCGGAGCGAATGGCACTTATGATGCGCGGCATCAGCCGCAAAGCGCCGAAGTCTGGACGGATGTCCTTGATCTCCGGCCGCTTCACAGCACCGACCATCACCACCTCTTTGCAATCGTGCTCCTTCAGCAACCGCTCCAGCCGGCCAATCTCGCCCCACCGGATGCGGAAAACCGGGAAGCCGGTCGTCTTGCGCTCTTCAGCATCTCCGGCAAGGGCAAAGATCAGCGGCTGACGCCCTGCGCGCGCGGCCGCCTGCGCCACCAAGTTGGGAAGTCCCCCGCCGCCGGCGAGGATACCAAGCGGGCCGCCCTTGGACATGTCCACCACGTTCAGACCTCGCGGCCTCCGCGCGGCGTGCAGATGGCGCGGCTTCCGCCCTCTTCGATGAACGAGACGATCTTCTGGACATTGGCATCGCCGGCGAATTCCTGCGCCACATCACGCAGGCGCTCGTGCAGCGTACCTTCCTGCGCGAACAGGAGCCGGTAGGCCCGCCGCAAGGAATGAATGGCCTCACGCTCGTAGCCGCGCCGCTTCAGACCGACGATATTCAGCCCGCCGAGATTGGCGCGATTGCCGATGGCGGAGCCGAAGGGGATCACGTCGTTCTCGACTGCCGACATTCCTCCGACAAAGGCATGCTCGCCGACACGCACGAACTGGTGCAGAGCGGCGCCGCCACCAATGATGGCGAAATCAGCAATCGAGATATGCCCGCCTAGGAGCACATTGTTCACCAGGATTACGTCGTTGCCGATGATGCAATCATGGGCGACATGCGCTCCGACGAGAAGCAGGCAGCGATCGCCGATGCGCGTGACGAGCCCCCCACCCTCCGTCCCGGGATTGATCGTCACGTGCTCGCGAATAACGCAATGCGCACCGATCTCTAGCCGGCTTTCTTCACCCTGGAATTTCTTGTCCTGCGGCGGCATGCCGACCGACGCAAAGGGAAAGATTGTGGTGCATTCGCCGATCGTCGTCGCGCCGTCGACGACGACATGCGAGCGCAGCGCGACACCGGAACGGAGTTCGACCCCGGCCCCGACCACGCAGAACGGACCGACTTCGACGTCTTCGGCGAGCTTCGCGCCGTCGGCGACGATCGCGCTTGGATGGATGGAAGCCACGCGCTACTCGTCCAGGACCATGGCGCTCACTTGCGCCTCGGCCACTTTCTTGCCCGCCACTTCCGCAACGGCCGCGTATTTCCAGATCGTACCGCGGCGCTTCAGCTTGTTGACGTGATACTCGACCGTGTCGCCCGGCGTGACAGGGTGGCGGAACTTCGCTTTGTCGATGGTCATGAAGAAGACGCGCTTCGGCGCCTTCGTCTCTGAAGAGAGAACACAAAGGGCTGCCGCGGTCTGCGCCATGCCTTCGATCAGGAGCACGCCCGGCATGATCGGATATCCGGGGAAATGCCCCTGGAAATGCGGCTCGTTCATCGTAACGTTCTTGATGCCGACACCCGATTCATCGCCACGAATGTCGCGAATTCGATCGACCATGAGAAACGGGTAGCGATGCGGCAAGGCCTGCAGAATCCCGTGGATGTCTGTCGCCTCCAACTGCGTCGGCATCTCGTTCATTATCTTCTCCGATTACGGCACCCTCTGTCCGGCACCGTTAGTCTTTGTCCAGCCCCAATTCACGCCGAGCGATGCGGCGCAGAATGGTCACCTCGCGGAACCAGTCTTTGACCGGTTGCGCAGGAACACCCCCAAAACGCGCGCCCGGAGGAACGTCGCCATGGACGACGCTCACGGAGGCGATCTGCGCCCCATCGCCGATCGTGACATGGCCGTTTATGCCGGTTTTTCCGCCGATCGCAACAAAGTCTCCAATCCGGGCAGAGCCGGAAATCCCGACCTGGGCGACAATGACGCAGTGCCGCCCGATTTCGACATTGTGGCCGATCTGAACCTGATTATCGATCTTGGTGCCTTCGCCGATCACCGTGTCGCGGTTCGCGCCACGGTCTATGGTGGTCGCCGCGCCGATCTCGACGTCATCCTGGATGATCACACGCCCGATCTGCGCAACCTTCATATGGCCACCGGCGCCCATGGCGAAACCGAAGCCATCCTGGCCGACCTGGACGCCCGGATAGAGACGCACGCGATTGCCGAGAAGCGCATGCTGCACCGTCGCGTTCGGACCGATGATGCAGTCGCGTCCGATGGCCACATCATGAGCCAGGACGGAACCCGCCCCGATGACGGTGCCACTGCCGACTTCGACGTTGGGGCCGACAATCGCACCGACTTCCACCCGCACGCCTTCTTCAAGACGTGCAGTGGGATGAACGGTGCCGGCAATAAGCGGCTCATCGGATGTGCTGGCGAAATTTTTGGGCGCGACCGCCTCGGGAAAAGCGGCGGCCAGAATGCGCGCATAAGCGCGGTAAGGCTCACCGGTTTCGAGGACCGCGACACCTTCGGGCACCTTGCTGGAATAGCGCGGCGCGCAGAGGCAGGCGGTCGCATGCGTCCCGTCCAGATGGCGCACATATTTCGGATTGTCGAGAAAGGTCAGGTCCCCTCTCCCGGCCATCTCGATTGGTGCAAAACCGGTGATCTCTGACTCCGGATCGCCACGCAACAGCGTGGCGCCGGAAAGCTCTGCCACGTCACCGAGGCGGAGCGGCCCGAAGGGCGGAAAGAAGCGCGTGCGATCTGTCATGGTCAAAAAAGGTTAGGCCGGCACGAGGCCGGCCTTGGGATCAGAATTTGGTGCCGCCGCCGATGCGGAAGAACTGCGTCTCGTCGTAGTCTTCCTTGCTCAGCACATAAGCGAAGTCGGCGCGGATCGGACCAAGCGGAGAGGCCCAGAGAAGCGAGGCGCCGACCGATGAGCGGATGCCATTTTCATCGACGACATCGATACCCGGAACGTCGGCTTCGCTGATGTCGGTGCCCCAGGCCGTGCCTGCATCGGCAAAGAGAGCCGCCCGCAGCCCAAGTTCACGCGGCAGAGCCGGGAACGGGAAGACGACTTCAGCGGTGGCCGCTGCGAAGTACTTCGCACCGAGAGCATCGTGATCATCAGAGGCGATATCGCGAGGACCGATACCGGAGGATTCGAAGCCGCGGATGGTCTCGCCGCCCTTATAGAAGGCGTCGAGCAACCGCACGTCCTCGCCGAGGCCCGTGATGTTGCCACCCTGAACGCGCAGCATACCGATGACTTCCTGGTCGACCAGAAGCTCGCGATAGAGAGAGGCTGAAGCGGTCGTGCGCACGAAGCTCACATCGCCACCGACGCCGGCGATTTCCTGGGTCAGCTTGCCATACATGCCGTCACGCGGATCGAGGCGGTTGTCGAGCGTGTCGTAGATCATGCTCCACACCGCGGAGGACACCAGCGTGTCGCCCTCGGCCAGACACACGGCCTTCGAGGAACTCGTGCACTCGGAAATCGGATCCGTGTCGATATCGAAGTTCGGAACGTCGATCTCCTGCTGCTCGATCTTGTAGCCAAGCTGGACGGTGAAGTCCTCGGTGATCGGGAAGCCGAAGGTGATGCCGCCACCCGTCGTGGTGTAGTCGTACGAGCGGTAGTCGTTGTCCTCGTAGTCCTTGCGATAGACGTTGAAGCCCGCGGAGACACGCCGTCCGAGGAAGTACGGATCGGTGAACGCGAATTCGTAGGTCTTGGAAGACTCGCCAGCGCCGACCGCCGCACGGACGAAATAGCCGCGACCCAGGAAGTTGCGTTCGGTCAGCGAAATGTCGCCAAGGATGCCGTCGCTCGTCGAATAGCCGGCACCGAAGGAGAGCTCGCCGGTGGCCTTTTCCTGGACCTCGACCGTCACGATGACCCGGTCAGGCGCGCTGCCCGGCTGTGCACCGACAGAAACCTTGTCGAAGTAGTTGAGGTTGCGCAGGCGACGCTCGGCCCGGTCAATGAGAACGCGGTTGTAGGCGTCGCCCTCGGAGATATCGAACTCGCGGCGGATGACGTAATCGCGGGTGCGGTCGTTCCCAGAGATTTCGATGCGCTCGATATAAGCGCGGGGCCCCTCGTCGACGATATAGGTGATGCCGATCGTATGGTTGACCGGATCGCGATCGACACGCGGCCGCACCTGGGCAAACGCATAGCCCGAGCTGGCGAGTTCGATGGTGATCGCCTCCATCGACTTCTCGACCTTCTCGCTCGAATAGACATCGCCCTCGTCGGTGGAAACCAGACGCATAAGAGACTGCGGATCGATACCCGGGATGATGCTGTCGACCTGGATCTGGCCGAACCGGTATTCGGGGCCCTCATCCATCGTGAAGGTCACGAAGAAAGCATTCCGCTCGCGGTCGAGATCGGCGACGGACGATACGAGCTGATAATCGGCGAAGCCACGGTTGAGGTAGAAGCGGCGCAGCCGCTCCTCATCCGAAGACAGACGATCGGGATCATACGTGTCGCCAGAGCGCAGGAAGCTGAGAAGACCACTCTCGCGCGTCTGAACGACGTTGCGCAGACGCCCGTCGCTGTAATGCTGATTGCCGATGAAGGTGATGCGGGACACGCCCGTCTTCGGGCCTTCCGAAACCTCATAGACGAGGTTGACGCGATTCTCCGGCAGGTCGATGACCTTCGGCGTCACGGAGCCCTGGAAACGACCAGACCGGCGATAGAGCTCAAGGATGCGCTGAACATCGTTCTGCACCTTGGCGCGCGTGAACACGCCGCGCGGCTGGGAGCTCACGACGCCCTTCAGCTGGTCGTCCTTGAACTTCTTGTTACCCTCGAAATTGATGCGGTTGATGATCGGATTCTCTTCAACGCTCACCACCAGGGTGCTGCCGCGCTGATTGATCTGAACATCGGAGAACAGCCCCGTCTCGAACAGCGCCTTCAGCGATTCGTCGACGTCTTCCGCCGAGAAGCTGCGACCTGGCTTGACGAGAAGGTAGGCGCGAATGGTGTCAGCATCGACACGCTGATTTCCATTCACTGCAACAGAGCTGACGACAGCAGCTTCAGCCTGAGAGACGAAGCCGGGACCGGAGACAAGCCCCGTCGCCATGATCGTCAGTGCGGCGAAAACTGCGCCGCGGATGAAGCCCGCTAAGGATCTATGTTTCATGTGCCGTTTTGCCCGGTCTCTTGTCTGCGGAGCCGCCCAGATACGCGTGAAGGGCCGCGGATTGTGCCGTTCGTATCGCAGGGATACCGGCGCGAAGCAACTGGCAACCCAAGCGATACGGCCGTTTTTGATGGTCAAGTGGCCATTCGGCAACGGCGCTCAAATCCCGGTCATCCTTACGATATCGTTAAAGGTGACGAAGACGAAAAGCATGATGACGAGCGCGAAGCCGATGCGGAAACCCATCTCCTGGGCTCGTGGCCCGAGCGGCCGACCGCGTATCGCCTCGATCAGGTAGAACACGAGATGCCCACCATCGAGCATCGGAACGGGGAAAAGGTTCAACAGACCGATCGAGACGGAGAGAATCGCGGCGAGATGAACGAGCCCCGGGACACCGCCCGATTCGGCCACCACGCCAGAGACCTGCGCCACGCGCAGCGGACCGCTCAGCTGGTCGGCGTTTTCACGCCCCCTGAAGATGCGACCCACGTAGGTCAGCGTGCGTTCGACGACGACATAGGTTTCCCGCATACCCTCGCCGATCGCCCCGATCGGGCCAAACCGCTCCAGCTTCACATCGGCCGCCCGGGAGACGCCCAAAACGCCGATGCGTTGCGTCCCACCGAGCCCGTCGGGAATTTCCTGACGCTGCGGAGTGGCGGTCAGTTCGATCTCACGCCCATCGCGCTCGACCGTGAAATGAAGCGTCTCGCCCGAGGCGAGCGCGACAACCCGCTGAACGTCCGTGAAGGTCTCAACATGGCTTCCGTCAATCGCAACAATCGTGTCGCCGGGCTCAAAGCCTGCCTCTTCCGCGGCGCTGCCAGGATTGACGATCTCCACCAGAGGCGTCGTCACCGGCTTGCCGATCGTGCCGAAAACGGCCGCGAAGAGAACGACGGCGAGAATGAAATTCGCAAATGGCCCGGCAAACACGACGGCCGCCCGCTGCCAGACCGGCTTGAAATGGAAGAGACCCGCGCGTTCTTCGGGCGTCGTCGCAGCCAAGACCTCAGGATCCGGGAAGCTCGCGTCGTTCTCGTCACCGACGAACTTCACATAGCCGCCCAAGGGAATCGCGCTCACCCGCCAGCGTGTGCCGTGTCGATCATCGAAGCCGAAGAGCTCGCGCCCGAAGCCGATGGAGAATGTGGAGATTTCTACCCCGCACCAGCGCGCGACGAGAAAATGCCCGAGCTCATGGATGAACACGACAACCGTCAGCACGACGAGCGCCGGCACGACGTAGAAGAAAGCGACCTCACCAGCCGAACTCAGGGTTTCTAGCATGTGTGTGCTTCCTCCTTATCCGTGTCGTTGATCGGCATTCGCCTCGTCTGACGCGCCGTTCGTTGCGGGCTCAGGCCGCCAGCAGACGCCCGGCCGCGAGATCGCGGGCCTGGCCGTCGAGAACGAGTGCCGCCTCGACCGTCGCGGGCTCGTGTAGCAACCCCGCCTTGTCGGCCTCTTCCAGCACGCGCTCGACGAGCTGCGGGATCGTCATGAACCCAATGCGCCGATCGAGAAAGGCCGCAACGGCAATTTCGTTGGCCGCATTCAACACAGTGGGCGCGCCGCGGCCTGCGACCATGGCCTCGCGGGCGATCCTCAGTGCGGGAAAGCGCTCCGAATCGGGCTTTTCAAAGGAGAGCGTCCCGACCTCGGCGAGATCGAGATGGCTTGTCGCCCGCTCTGCCCTGTCCGGCCAGTTGAGACAGTAGTCGATCGGGCGGCGCATGTCGGGCGCGCCAAGCTCTCCGTGCCACGAACCGTCGCGGAAGACGACGAAGGCGTGAACCTTCGATTGCGGATGAATGAGCACGCCGAGCTGCTCCGGCGGGAAGCCGAAGAGATGCCGCGCCTCGATCAATTCCAGCCCCTTGTTCATCAAGGTCGCCGAATCGACGGTGATTTTCGGCCCCATCGACCAGGTCGGATGATGCAGAGCTTCGTCGACGGTCACCTTGGCGAGCTCGTCGGCGCTCTTGGCACGGAACGGCCCGCCCGAAGCGGTCAGGACGAGCCGATCGACCGACGCCGGATCGACGTCGACCAGCAACTGAAAAATGGCGTTGTGTTCCGAATCGACCGGCAGGATGCGCACACCCTTTTCGCGCGCCAGCGCCATGAACGACGAGCCGGCGCAGATGAGGCATTCCTTGTTGGCGAGGGCAATGTCGTTGCCGGCGCGAATCGCCGCCGCCGTGGGCGCGACACCAGCCGCACCGACAATCGCGGACAGGACCCGATCGGCAGGCTCGGCCGCCGCCTCGCAGACGGCGTCATCACCGGCCGACACCCTGATTCCCGACCCGTCCAGCGCTTCTTTCAAGCGGCCATAACGGCTCTTGTCGCGGATGACGGCGCTTTCGGCTTTGACGCGACGGGCGACATCCGCAAGCTCGTCGACCTTCGTCCCCGCGGTCACCGCACGCACCTTGAACGCCGGGCCGCCCTCGCGCGCGAGATCGCGCTCCATGAGGTCCACAGTGCTCTTTCCGATGGAACCTGTGGCGCCGAGAATGGTGACAGTACGTGCCATTTTACTGTGTCCAATCAGGGATGGGGGCGGCAAAACCGCTGAGCGCCAGAAGGACGGCGACGACGGCCGCCGCATAAAGCCCATCGATCCGGTCCATCAGACCACCGTGCCCCGGGATAAGACGGCCGGAATCCTTGGCGCCGAACCGACGTTTCATCGCCGATTCCCCGAGGTCTCCAAGCTGCGCCGCGACCGACAGGATCAATGCGGCGCCGATCGCGGACGCCCATCGAGATTCCGTGAAGACCGCGAACAAAATTCCCACGACTAACGCGCCGGCCGCGCCGGTCGCAGCGCCCGACCAGGTTTTCGACGGCGAGACGCGCGGCCAGAGCTTCTTCCCGCCGATCGCGCGCCCACCAAAATAAGCCGCGATATCCGTGACCCAGACGACGAACAGTAAGAAGAAGAGCACGAGGCGGCCCGTCTCGGCATCAGCGCGCAGAGCCAAGAGAGCCACGCTCGGAATGCCGGCATAGAGAACGCCAAGCGCGAGCCAAAACGGCCGCCGGTCGCGCGCGTCGGCGCTTTGGCCGCTCGCCACGCCTTGATCGAACAGAACCGTCCCCGAAGCGACGAGCGGGACCGCCACGAGCGGCAGCAACAGAAGCAGGATCCCACCCCCCGGCAAGCCACCGAAGGTCACGAGCAGCGCGAAGGCCAGAAGCAGCCCCTCACCGATCCGCCAGGCCTGAGGCTGCTCGCATTCGCTCATGCGCGTCCATTCGTAGAAAACGAGGAGCGCCAGAACGAGAACGAGAAGAAGAAAGGCAATGCCGCCGAACCAGGTCGGCAGGATCGCGAGCGGCAGCAGGATCGCCGCGGAAACCACGCGCGTCGGAAGATCGCTCTTGTCGAATGAAAAAATGCCCCTGCCCTCAGACACCTGTCAGCCCTCCAAAACGGCGATCGCGACTGTGAAACTCAGCGATTGCAGCGTCGAATTCGTTCTCGTCGAAATCCGGCCAATAGACAGGAAGAAAGACGAATTCCGTGTAAGCGAGCTGCCAGAGAAGAAAATTGCTGATCCGCGCTTCGCCGGATGTGCGGATCAGAAGATCCGGATCTGAGATGCCGGCCGTATCGAGATGTTCGGCAAAAACGCGTTCTGAGAAGTCCGCCGGATCGATCTCGCCACGAACCATTTTCTCGCCGATCCGCCGCATGGCGCGCACCAGTTCGTCGCGACCGCCATAATTGAAGGCGACCTGCAGCACGAGACCCTCATTGCCACGGGTCTCCGTTTCGGCCTTCTCGACGAGAGCGGCAATATCCTTCGGCACCCCCTCACGGCGGCCGATGACGCGGATGCGCACACCGTTCTTTTTCAGCTCGGCAAGATCGTTACGAATGAAGAAGCGCAGAAGATTGAAAAGGTCGTTGATCTCGCTGCGCGGTCGCGACCAGTTTTCAGAGGAGAATGTGAAGAGGGTCAGGACCCGTACACCGCGATCGCCCGCGTGGCGCACTGTCCGGCGAACGGATTCGACCCCGCGGCGATGACCTTCGATTCGGGGCAGGCCACGGGCGCTTGCCCAACGGCCGTTGCCATCCATGATGATGGCAACGTGCGCGGGAATTTCCCCGCCGGACCGCGCGCGCGGCACCGGATCGATCTGCGCTAGTGTGCCCATGCCTCTGTGCCGCCTGCGTGCTCGCGCTCCAGTTGCGCCAATCATAAGCGGAAAACGTAAAGCCAGTGCCCCTACCGGCTGAACGAGTGCTATCGCGAGAGGCTAACGCAACCAGAGGTCCGGTGGCCAGCGCGAAGGCGCAACCGTCTTTAGACCTGCATAATCTCCTTTTCCTTATGGCCGAGCATGTCGTCAATTGCGGCAATATGCTCGTCCGTAAGGGACTGGATCCGGTCAGAATGACCCCGGCTCTCGTCCTGGCTGATCTCTCCGTCCTTTTCGGACTTCTTCAGTGCCTCCATGCCGTCACGGCGCACATGGCGGACGGCCACACGCGCGTTCTCGGCATATTTGTGGGCCACCTTCACCATCTCCTGCCGACGCTCGGCGTTGAGCTCGGGGATCGGGATTCGCAGAAGAGTGCCTTCCATGATCGGGTTGAGGCCGAGATTGGAATCCCGAATCGCTCTGTCGACTGCGCCGACAAGCGATTGGTCCCAGACCTGCACCGAAAGCATGCGCGATTCAGGGACGCTCACCGTGCCGACCTGCGAAATCGGCATCTGCGAGCCGTAAGCACTCACCGTGATCGGATCGAGAAGGTTCGGAGAAGCCCGGCCGGTGCGCAGACCCGCAAGCTCGGTGCGCAACACGGAGACGGCTCCGTCCATCCGTCTTTTGATGTCCTTGAAATCGACGCCTTCACTCATGGTTTTCCCCGGATTTCGTTTTTGCGGTCGCCGGAAATGAGGGTTCCGACGGCCTCCCCAGCGACGATGCGGGCGAGCGCCCCCGGCTGGTGAATGTTGAATACAATTATCGGCAAGCTATTGTCGCGAGCAAGCGAGAAAGCCGCCGTGTCCATGATCTGGAGATCCTTGGCGATGACCTCTTGATAGCTGACCGTCTCGTAGAGGGTCGCGGTCGGATCCAGACGCGGATCAGCCGAATAGACACCGTCGACCTGGGTTCCCTTGAGAAGCGCATCGCACTCCAGTTCAAGTGCTCTCAGCGCCGCACCGGAATCCGTCGTAAAGAAGGGATTGCCTGTGCCGCCCGCAAGCACGACCACGCGCCGCTCGTCCATGTGCCACGCGGCACGCCGATGCACGTAGGTCTCGCAGACGGAAGGCATTTCGATCGCCGACATGGCGCGGGCCGACACGCCCAAGCGCTCGATTGCCGCTTCGACGGCGAGCGCATTCATCACCGTCGCGAGCATGCCCATATGGTCGCCCGTGACGCGGTCTCCGCCGCGTGCGGCAATCGCCACTCCGCGGAAGATGTTGCCGCCGCCGATGACGATCGCAAGCTCAGTGCCAGCGTTGTGGACGGCAACGATTTCCGTTGCGAAGGCGCGGACGACGTTGTCGTCGATCCCGAAGGGCTGATTGCCCATCAGGGCTTCGCCGGAAAGCTTGAGAAGAATTCTTTTGGGGCGCGGACGTTCGCTCATAAATGCCTGCATTCCTTACTCGGTTTGCGGCCCGACACGTTCGCGCCCCTGTCTCTTTGCGCCGCGCGAAGAGTGCGCGGGTCTATTCAGCGGCTGCCGGCAGCAGCGGCAACTTCGGCGGCGAAGTCTTCTTCTTCGCGCTCTACGCCCTCACCCAGGCGGAAGCAAACGAAGTTGGTCAGAGCAATCGCAGCGCCAGCGTCTTTCTCGGCATCGGCAATCGCCTGCTCGACCGACTTGTCCGGGTCGATGACGAAAGCCTGCTTCAAAAGCACCGATTCCTCGTAGAACTTGCGCATCCGGCCATCGACCATCTTCTCGATGATGTTGGCCGGCTTGCCGGATTCACGTGCCTGCTCGGCAAAGACCGCGCGTTCACGCGCAACCACGTCCGCATCAAGCCCATCGACATCGACGGAAAGCGGGCTCGCGGCCGCGATATGCATCGCGATCTGGCGGCCGAGAGCCGCAAGCTTTTCCTTGTCGCCGTTCGACTGCAGCGCGACCAGGACACCGATCTTGCCAAGGCCCGGCGCGGAAGCTGCGTGCACGTAGGTGGCAACAACACCCGGATTGGCCTCAAGCACCGCCGAGCGACGCAGCACCATGTTCTCGCCGATCGTGGCGACGGCATCCGTCAGAGCGCCTTCAACGCTCTTGCCGGCACCTGCCATGTCGGCGGCCTTGACCGCGGCGACAGAGCCGTCCGTGGAGAGGGCCGCTTCCGCGACCTTCAACACGAGCGCCTGGAATTGATCGTTGCGGGCAACGAAGTCGGTCTCGGAGTTCACCTCGACGATGGCGGCCTTGCCGTCCGCCTCGGCGATGCCGATGAGGCCTTCAGCGGCAACGCGGCCCGCCTTCTTGGCAGCCTTCGCGAGACCTTTCGCACGCAGCCAGTCGACGGCGGCATCCATGTCGCCATCCGCCTCCTGCAGTGCCGTCTTGCAGTCCATCATGCCGGCGCCGGTCTTGTCGCGCAGCTCCTTGACCATCTGGGCCGTTACAGCCATCGATCATGTCCTCTCTTGCGTGTGCGCAGCCTTAGGCTGCGGCTTCCTGTTCTTTCACCAGCGCGGTCGCCTGCGCGATCCAGTTCTCGCGCTCAACACGGCCAGCGGATCCGAGCGCCGCGTCGAGACGTTCCGTGTCCGCCTGATCGAGACCGGCGATCTGGGAGTAACGGGTCACACCGAGCTGGTTCAGCTTCTGCTCCAAAACGGGGCCGATACCGTTGATCTTCTTCAGATCGTCAGCGTCGCCTTCCGGACGCGCAAACAACGGCTCGACGTCCCCGGCCTTGTCCGACGACGCAGCGTTGTCGGCCTGCGCATTCGCTTCCGGATTGGCAGCCTCGGGCGCCTCGCCGCCGAAGCTTGCATCCTCGAGCGCGGCCTCGCTCACCTCTTCAGAGGCACCGATGTCGACACCCATGTCGCCCTGGCCGCGCGAAATGCCGTCGAGCACCGCCCGCGTGACGAGATCGCAATACAGTGCGAGCGCGCGACCGGCGTCGTCGTTGCCCGGGATCGGGTAGGAAATGCCTTGGGGGTCGCTGTTGCTGTCGACGACGGCAGCGACCGGAATGTTGAGGCGGCGCGCTTCAGCGACGGCAATCGATTCCTTGTTCGTGTCGATGACGAAAAGGAGATCCGGAATACCGCCCATGTCTTTGATGCCGCCAAGCGCGCGCTCAAGCTTGTCGCGTTCGCGCGTGAGCGACAGACGCTCTTTCTTGGTGAGGCCCTGGACGCCTTCCTCGAGCATCCCTTCCAGCGTCTTCAGCCGCTGAATGGAATTGGAGATCGTCTTCCAGTTGGTGAGCATACCGCCGAGCCAACGGGAGTTGACGTAATACTGGGCGCAACGCCGTGCCGAATCGGCCACGACCTCAGACGCCTGCCGCTTCGTGCCAACGAACAGCACGCGACCGCCCTGCGCGACCACATCGCTCACAGCCTGCAGCGCACGATAGAACATCGGCACCGTCTGGGCGAGATCGATGATGTGGATATTGTTGCGCTCACCAAAGATGTACGGAGCCATCTTCGGGTTCCAGCGGTGAGATTGATGACCGAAATGAACGCCAGCCTCGAGCAGCTGGCGCATAGAAATATCAGGAAGCGCCATTTTTCGTCTCCGGTTGTACCTCCGCAGGGACGGACGGCAGACCGCCACCGGATGCCTCTAAAGCAAATACCCTGCGTGTGTGATGGCCGGCCCTATAAGGGGCGGGCGGCTTTTTTGCAACGCCCAAATGGGCATGCGAGACGCGCTTCGCAAGTTGAAGAGGGTCCAGCAGCGTCGCGCGATTGCTGACGACACGCCAAAAAACGCACCGCGTGCGGTGGGGAGAGGCCGCACCGGCCTCTCCCGCACGCTCTCACATCATTGAAGGTCGACGTGAACGACGCCCGGCACTGCCTTGATTGCGCTCGCGACTTGCGGGGTGACCTGATAGCGCCCGGGCAATCGGATCTCGATCTCCCGATTTTCGTCTCGCCGCAGCAGCACCAGTGACACCTGTGACTGGCCAGGCCCGTTCAACCGGCTTGCCAGACGCTCGACGGGATCGCTGTCGTTCAAATAGACCGTCAGCGCCATGCTGAGCTGCGCGGCCATCTCCTCGAGCGGCTCCACGCCGACGATGCGCACCCTGAGATCGTCCGTCTCGTCTTCCATCTCAGCGGTCAGGCGGAAAAGATAAGAGCGGCCCGGCTCGAGCTTGTCGCGCCATTCGAAAAGCTGCTCCTGATACAGCACCGCCTCGAACTGTCCCGAGGGATCAGACAAAGTCAGAATGCCGATGCGTCCGCCGGAGCGCGTCCGCTTTTCCTGTTTGCGCACGACAGTCGAGGCGACGAGGCCGGCCTCCGCGCCGAGCCGCCTCACCTTGTCGGCAAAATCCTTCCATGAGCTGCCCCCCTTCTTCCTGACGATGTCGGAATAGGCGTCGAGCGGATGTCCGGACAGATAGGCTCCGACGGCGGCAAGCTCGCGCATGAGCTTTTCCGACTGCATCCACGGATCAGCTGGCAGAAGGTTGAGTTCGGGAGCATCGCTCGGCGCAGCAAAGAGATCGACCACGCCCGCCTCCTGGCGCGCATGATGCTCGGTACCCGACCGCAGAAGCCGCCCGACATTGGCAAAGACGGTCGCACGATCGAGGCCGAGCGAATCGAATGCACCCGCCTGGACCAGGCATTCCATCGCGCGCCGACCGATCACCCTCGGATCCGTGCGCGCCACGAAGTCGGCGAGATCGGCGAAGGGCCCGTCGCGTCGAGCTTCGACGATATGCTCGACCGCATGCTGGCCGACGCCCTTCAATGCCGACAGCGCATAGATGATGGCGCCCTCCTCCACGTCGAAGAACGTGCGTGGGCGGTCGATGTCCGGCGGAAGCACCTGGATGTCGAGGCGCTTCGCTTCGAGCCGAAATTCGTTGAGCTTGTCGGTGTTGCCCATGTCGAGCGTCATCGACGCCGCCAGAAATTCTGCAGGGTGATTGGCCTTCAGATAGGCCGTCTGATAGGCAACGAGGGCATAAGCTGCGGCGTGGGATTTGTTGAAGCCGTAGCTTGCGAATTTCGCCACGAGGTCGAAGACCATGGCAGCATCGGCGGCCTTCACGCCATGCGCCTTGGCGCCTTCGACGAAGCGCTCGCGCTGGGCGTCCATCTCCGCCTTGATCTTCTTGCCCATGGCACGACGAAGAAGATCGGCTTCACCGAGCGAATAGCCCGAAAGGAGCTGGGCGATCTGCATCACCTGCTCCTGGTAGATGATGACGCCGTAGGTCTCCTTCAGCGTCGGCTCGAGTTCGGGCAGGAGGTAATCCGGCTCTTCCTCGCCGTGCTTGCGCCGGTTGTAGGTCGGGATGTTGTCCATCGGTCCCGGCCGGTAGAGCGCGACGAGAGCGATGATGTCCTCGAAACGGTCGGCGCGCATACCGACGAGCGCGCGGCGCATGCCCTGACTTTCCAGCTGGAACACGCCAACCGTTTCGCCGCGGGCGAGCATGGCGAAAGTCGTCGGATCGTCGAGGGGCAAAGCCGCGAGATCGCAATCGATCTTGCGTTTGCGCAGAAGACGCACCGCCTTGTCGAGCACGGTCAGCGTCTTGAGGCCGAGGAAGTCGAATTTGACGAGACCGGCCTGTTCCACCCATTTCATGTTGAACTGGGTGACGGGGAGGTTGGAGCGCGGGTCGCGGTAAAGCGGTACCAGCTCCTCGAGCCGGCGGTCACCGATCACGATACCTGCGGCATGCGTCGAGGCGTGGCGATAAAGCCCTTCGAGCCGCGTGGCGATGTCGATCAGACGACCGACCACCGGCTCGCGCTCGATCTCTTCCTGAAAGCGCGGTTCGTCGGCGACGGCCTGGGCCAGAGTGACCGGGTTCGACGGATCGGCCGGCACCAGTTTGCAGAGCCGATCGACCTGGCCGTACGGCATTTCGAGCACACGGCCGACATCGCGCAGCGCAGCGCGCGCCTGCAGCGTTCCGAAGGTGATGATCTGGGCCACCTGCGCCTTGCCGTAGCGCTCCTGGACATAGGTGATGACCTCGTCGCGCCGCTCCTGACAGAAATCGACGTCGAAGTCCGGCATCGATACACGCTCCGGATTGAGGAAGCGCTCGAAGAGGAGATTGAAACGCAAGGGATCGAGGTCGGTGATCGTCAAGGACCACGCGACCACCGAACCGGCGCCCGAGCCACGGCCTGGCCCCACCGGAATGCCGTGTTCCTTCGCCCATTTGATGAAGTCGGAAACGATCAGGAAGTAGCCCGGGAACTTCATCTTCTCGATGATACCGAGCTCGAAACTCAAACGTTTCTCGTAATCCTCCACGCTGAGGCCCGGCGCGCAGCCATGCTTGGCGAGACGCGCCTTCAGGCCCGCTTCGGCCTGCTCGCGCAGCTCGGCCGCCTCGTGCGCCTCCGCCGTCTCGGCATCGGCAGCCGCCCCGCCGACGAAACGCGGCAGGATCGGACGGCGCGTCTTCGGCCGCATCTGGCAGCGCACGGCGATTTCGACGGTGTTTTCTATCGCCTCGGGGAGATCGGTAAATTTCTCTGCCATCGCCTCGGCCGACAAGAAGCCGTGCTGGCGGGTAAGCTGCCGGCGATCGTCTTCGGAGACGACGCGGCCTTCCGCGACCGCCAGCAGTGCATCATGCGATTCGTAATCGTCCTCGCTTGCGAAGAAGGGTTCATTCGTCGCAACGATCGGCACGTCGCGCGCATAGGCAAGGTCCAGAACACCCGCTTCGGCAGCCGTCTCGATCTGCATTCCATGGCGCTCGATCGCCACATAAAGCCGGTCCTGAAAAATCGTCTGAAGCGCCCTCAGCCGCCCGGCGGCATCCTCCGGGCGATTGGCGAAGATCGAGGGATAAAGCACGCCATCATGGCCGCCCGTCATCGCCAGAAGCCCGTCGCCATACGCCTGCAAGAGTGGCGCCGTCAGCGGCAGCCCGGCGGAATCTTCGCCGAGATAATAGGCGGTGACGAGGTGAACGAGGTTCTGCCAGCCAGTTTCGTTGGCGCAGAGCAGGAAGAGATGTTCACGCCCCGCGGCCCGGAAGTGCGGCTCGGCGCGGCGCTCCACGTTCTCCGACAAAGCCACGGGCAATTTGCAGCCGATGAGCGGCTGGATGCCGGCGCCGGAGGCTTTTTGAGAGAATTCGAGCGCGCCAAAAAGATTCGCCGAATCGGTCACGCCCACAGCGGGCATGCCTGCGCTCTTGGCGAGCTTGATGAGCTTTGCGACCGGGAGCGCACCCTCCAGCAGCGAAAAGGCTGAATGACAATTGAGATGGATAAAATGCGGTGCCAAGAGTGGACTCCTTCACGCCTCTTGTATCGCCGCTGGCGACCGAACGACAGGCACGAGCGCCCCTCGTCCCCACCCATCTCTCTCAGCCCCGCCGTTGCGCCCCGCCCCGGCTGCGACGCCACGTCAGCCAACCCGCGATGGTCCCGTCATGGATCCGTCGCCAAGTTGCGCTTCCTAAGAAAAGTACGAATCGCCCGAAGACCTACCGTGCCCTCTGTCTCCCCCCTCTCCCTCCTCCTCGTCATTCTCGGAACCATCGCGGCGTCGAGCCCGGGAGAGGCCGAAGAAGCCGGCAGCCTGCCCCCACCCGTCTTCCACGGGGCCCTGATATTGCCGAAAAACCTCGAGGTCGAAGGAACGCCTTTCGGGGGAATCTCCGGCCTCGACTACGATGCAGCGAACGACACGTTTTACGCACTCTCGGACGACCGCGCGCAGCGCGGACCGGCACGATATTACACGCTCCACCTGACCCTCGACGCCGACGGCATCCACGGCATAGACATCACGTCGATGCATGTTCTCAGGCCGCCGGGTGGCGGTCAGTTCTCTGCAGGCGAAATCGATCCAGAGGCTTTGAGGCTCTCCGCCGCCGGCACGCATTTCTACTGGTCGAGCGAAGGCGACGAGAACAGCACTCCGGAGATCTTCATTTCCGACCTCGACGGCCGCGCGAGTGGCCAGCTCTCTTTGCCTGACGCCTATCTGCCCAATCCCACTGGCACCCACCACGATGGCACCCGCCCCGAAGGTAACCGCCCCAATGGGACCCAGGGCGTGCGCGACAATCTCGGCTTTGAGGCGATCACCCTCTCCCCGGACAACACACGCCTTTACGCGATCACCGAAAATGCGCTCATTCAGGACGGCAGCCAGGCGACGCTCTACGCCGGAAGCCCGTCGCGCATCATCGTCTTCGACCTCGCCTCCGGCAACGTCGCCGCAGAGTATGTCTACGAGTCCGATCCCATTTTTCGCGCCCCCGCATTTCCGCTCGGCGGCGCCGACAATGGCGTTTCAGAAGCTCTCGCGCTCGCCGACGGTCGTCTCCTCGTCATCGAACGCTCTTATGCGGCAGGCGTCGGCAACCACATCGCCCTCTATGTCGTCGACCTCGACGATGCGGACGACATTTCTGGTCTCGAAAGCATTGCGGATCGCGATGTCCGCGCGGTGCGAAAGACGCCCTGGCTCGTCCTCGATGAAGGAACCTTCGGCCTCGATCTCGATAACATCGAGGCTGCGAGCTTTGGCCCGATGATCGACGGCCAGCCTTCGCTCGTCCTTGCCTCAGACGACAATTTCAACCCGCTTGGCCAGGTCACACAATTCCTGCTCTTCACCTTCACGGCGCCGAACGCCATTCCGGACACAGAGCCGTCAGGTGGTCTCCCCGTGTCGCAGCGAAAATCCGGCACCGCGGATTGATTGCCCCTGCTCGACGCGGCCATCACGTCCTGCCCGGACGCCTCGCAACCAACCCGAGAGCAACACCATGAGACGGCCAAGCAGCCACCGGTTGCTCACCAACAACCGCACGTCCCTGCGAAATCGCAGCCGACGAACCGGCGCCGCCATTCGCGCGGAAAAGGCCTCAAAGGGGCGCGAACAACCCAAGGCTCAGGACGTATAAAGAGGCCGTCAGCACCACGGTCGCAGCGAAAGACAGAAGCTCAGAAGCGAACATATTCATCGTATACTCCCTCTTTGTTCTCATCCTGTTCTGCTTTTTGATTTCTGTCAACCCCGGTGCCTGTTGGGCTTTTCACGGCGTGCGCTTCTGCTCTTTCGGAAGGCTCGCAGCCGCAGGACTTCCGCAGATGAAAAGGCAGCGCTCTGGCAAAGACGCCTGTCAGCGGAGGCGTCGCGGCCCCTCAGACCCACGTTTGGACTGAACGCACAGATGTACGGCGCCTATTGTGACAGAAGCCGGCCGAGGAGAGCGTGTGCGGGCTGCTGGCGCGCCAAGGGCGCAAAAGCCCAGTGGCGTGCGCGCTCAACCGGCGATGTCCGGAGAGAATCGTTTGGATTTGAGGTCGTCGGCAAGACGTGCTGCCGAAACGGCACGATGTCGTTCAGCCATGCGCCTTGCGATGGCCGGCCGCCTCAGGCGCCCTCGTAAGGCACGATCTTGCCGTCTCTCAGCGTGACGGTGCGATCCATGCGCTTTGCCAGAGCGAGATTGTGGGTCGCAACCAGCCCGGCGAGGCGCGTCTCACGCACGAGCCGGGTTAAGGCATCAAAGACATGGTCCGACGTCTTCGGATCGAGATTGCCGGTCGGTTCGTCGGCGAGAAGGAGGCGCGGCGCATTGGCGAAGGCCCGGGCGATCGCCACCCGCTGCTGTTCGCCGCCGGAAAGCTCGGCAGGTCGATGATCCGCGCGATGATCGACGCGCAAATAGGCAAGCAGCTGGCGCGCCCGTTCCATCGCTTCCTGACGGGACAGGCCCGCGATCATTTGCGGGATGACGCAGTTCTCGAGCGCGGAGAATTCCGGCAGAAGATGGTGGAACTGGTAGACAAAGCCGATGGTGCGCCGTCGCAAAGCCGTGCGCTCGCCGTCATCGAGGCCAACCGTCGCCTCCCCGGCCACCCAGACCTGCCCGTCATCCGGCTTTTCGAGAAGTCCGGCCATATGCAGAAGCGTCGACTTGCCGGCGCCCGAGGGGGCGACGAGCGCCACGAGCTCACCCGGAAAAAGGGTGAGATCCGCCCCTTGCAGGATCGGGAGGTCTCCGCTGCCGCTCTGATAGACGCGCACGACCTTCTCAAGGCTGAGCGCGGGGATGTCTGCCGTGTCGCTCATTCGTAGCGCAATGCCTCAACAGGATCGAGCTTGGCGGCGCGCCAGGCCGGATAGAGCGTCGCGAGGAAGGAAAGAATGATCGCCATCACCATGATCGACATCGTCTCTCCCACGTCCATATCGGCGGGCAGACGGCTCAGATAATAAAGCTCAGGCGAGAACACTTCGGTGCGCGTGATCCAGGTCACGAATTCGCGCAGGCTTTCGATGTTGGCGCAGACGAGGGCACCGAGCGCCACGCCGACGAGCGTGCCAACGACACCGATGCTTGCTCCCGTGATGAAGAAGACCCGCAAAATCGCCCCGCGTGTCGCCCCCATCGTGCGCAGGATCGCGATGTCGTGCCCCTTGTCCTTCACCAGCATGATCAGGCCGGAGATGATGTTGAGGGCCGCAACGAGCACGATCAGCGTCAGGATGATGAACATCACGTTGCGCTCGACCTCGAGAGCGGAGAAGAACGTGACGTTGCGCTGCCGCCAATCGGACGAATAGATCGGCCGACCGGCCGCCTCTTCGACCTTGCCGCGCATCGCCTCGACATCGTCCGGATTGTCGAGATAGACCTCGATCGCCCCGACTTCCTCGCCCTTGTTGAAATAGGCCTGCGCCTCTTCGAGCGGCATGAAGACGAAGGTCGAATCGTATTCTGACATGCCGATCTCGAAGATCGCGACGATCGGATAGGCTTTGACGCGTGGCGAGACGCCCATGGGCGTGACGGCACCGCGCGGACTGACCAGGGTGATGTTGTCGCCCACGAAGAGGCCGAGAGACTGGGCAAGCCGGCTGCCGACGGCCACACCTCCCGCCGTATCGAAGTCGGCAATCCCGCCGCCGTCTTGAATGTTGCCGGCGATGCCGGGGACTTTTTCGAGGTCGGCTCCTCGGATGCCCCGCACCAGGACACCCGAGCCGCCACTCGTTGCGCCCGAGGCGAGCGCCTGACCCTCCACCAACGGAATGGCCGCGCGCACGCCTGGCACCGCCGTTATGCGCTTGGCGACCGCATCGTAGTCGGTCAAAGGCGTATCGATCGGCTGCAGAATGAGATGGCCGTTGATCCCGAGGATCTTGTCGAGAAGCTCGGCACGGAAGCCGTTCATCACGGCCATGACGATCACGAGCGTCGCGACGCCTAGGCAAATGCCGAGAAAGGAAAAACCCGCAATGACGGAGATGAAAGCTTCTTTGCGCCGCGGCCGAAGATAGCGCAGCGCCAGCATCCATTCATACGCCGAGAAAGGCCGCGTCGCAGCGTTCGATGTGCTGCGGCGTTTGCCTGCCGATTCGTCGGCGACCTCGGCCTCCCCCTTTGCGGCTCTTTCCACCAAGCTCAGGCCTTTTCGTGCACGAGGCGATTGACCGCTTCATCGAGCGACAATGTCTCTTTGGCGCCGGTGGCGCGATCCTTGACCTCGACCTCGCCCGAGGCGGCGCCGCGCGGGCCGACGACGAGCTGAGTCGGCAGACCAATCAGGTCCATCGTCGCGAATTTGGCCCCGGCGCGCGCATCGACGTCATCGTAAAGGACTTCAAGACCGGCCTTCTCCAGGCGCACGGTCAGCCCCTCGGCGATTTCGTCCGTCGCTGCGTCGCCCGGCTTCAGATTGACGAGACCAAGATCGAACGGTGCGACGCTCTTCGGCCAGATGATGCCGGCATCGTCGTGGCTCGCCTCGATGATCGCGGCGACCACGCGCGACGGGCCGATGCCATAGGAGCCCATATGCACCGGCACCATTTCCCCGTCCTGATTCGTCACCATCGCCTTCATCGGTTCTGAGTACTTGGTGCCGAAGTAGAAAATATGGCCGATTTCGATACCGCGTGCGGAAACCCGTCGCTCTTCCGGCACCGCATCAAAGGCCGCTGGATCATGCATGTCGTCGGTCGCCGCATAAGGCCCCGTCCAAGCATCGAAAATCGGCGACAGATCGGCGGTGAAATCTGTGTCTTCACCGGGAATCGGCAGATCCAACAGCGCCTTGTCGCAATAGACAGCGCTTTCGCCGGTGTCGGCGAGAATAATAAACTCGTGGCTGAGGTCGCCGCCGATCGGCCCGGTTTCCGCACGCATCGGAATGGGTTGCAGGCCGAAGCGGGAAAACGTCCTCAGATAAGCGACGAACATTCGGTTGTAGGCCGCACGGGCACCCTCATAGTCGAGATCGAAGGAATACGCGTCCTTCATCAGAAATTCCCGCGAGCGCATGACGCCGAAGCGGGGCCGCACCTCGTCGCGGAACTTCCACTGCAGATGATAGAGATTGAGCGGCAGATCCCGGTAGGAGCGCACATGACTGCGGAAGATGTCGGTGACCATCTCTTCCGCCGTCGGACCATAGAGCAGCGACCGATCATGACGGTCGCGGATCCGCAGCATCTCCTGCCCATAATCGTTGTAGCGCCCGCTTTCGATCCAGAGATCCGCCGACTGGATCGTCGGCATCAGGATTTCGAGCGCACCGGCGCGGTTCTGCTCCTCCCGGACAATGGCGCTCACTTTATCGAGCACGCGCTTGCCGAGCGGCAACCACGAATAAATTCCAGCAGATTGCTGGCGAATCATACCCGCGCGGAGCATCAGGCGATGGGAGACGATCTCCGCTTCCTTGGGGTCTTCTTTGAGAATGGGCAGGAAATATCGGGACAGTCGCATTGAAGCGATCCATAGGTCAGATTGTGCGCGCGCACTGAAACCGTATCGGGGGCGGCTTGGCAAGCGCGCAGCCGGTGTTTCCCAAGCCAACAATCGGCTGCACCATGTTTGAGCAGCCTTCGACCAAAAAAGACGCATTTCTTGTGGAAGCTAGGTGACAAGCCTGCGTCACTTCGTTACTGTCATCTCTGCCTCATGCGGTGAAACAACGCATAAACGGCGGCCGGTCTAGGAAGGAAACGGAATCAAGCTGCTCCCGCGTCGAACGAGAAGCGGCCACAGAACAAAGAACTAAACGAGTAGGCAAGGCTGAGGCCTTGCCTTTTTTATTGGCGATTCTCGCGCCTCGGCGCAGCTCGCGCTCCGCTCAGACCACGAGATCTTCCAACGTCACCCCGAAAACGGCGATGGCGAGATAGACGACGCCAAAAAGGACGGCCGCGACCAGAGAAGTCGCCAGAAGCTTCCACCACATGCGCGGAACTGCCGGCGCGGCACGGTCCGTGCCAAGCGTCACCTCCCCCTCCTCCTCCTGGGTACGCACCCCGAACGGCAGGACGGCGAACAGCACCAGCCACCAGATCACGAAATATACGGCAAGGGCGCTGATCCAGGACACGTCCTAGGCCTCCTCGATCTCCACGAGCGTGCCGTTGAAGTCTTTGGGGTGAAGGAAAAGGACCGGCTTACCATGCGCTCCGATCTTCGGCTCGCCATCGCCCAGGACACGCTTTCCCTCAGCCTTCAGGCGGTCACGGGCCGCGAGAATGTCGGAGACTTCGTAGCAAATGTGGTGGATGCCCCCGGCGGGACTGCGCTCGAGGAAGGCAGCAATCGGCGAGTTTTCGCCGAGCGGCTCCAGAAGCTCCACCTTGGTGTTCGGCAAAACCACAAAGACGACGGTCACGCCATGCTCCGGCAAGGGCTGCGGCTCAGACACCTCCGCTCCGAGCGTGTCGCGATAAAGCGCTGTGGCGGCGGCAAGATCACTGACGGCGATAGCAATATGATTGAGCCGACCCAACATGGTATTCCTCAGACGTAACTGACGGTAACGGCGACGGAAGGCTTTTTGCCCCAGATCGCCGCGATCTCGCTGCGTATAGCGCGTCGAACCGATTCCTGGACACTTGCTTCGTCGCGACGCTTTGCCTTGGGCAGGGAATCGAGCGTGTCGTCCACCGTGTCCTCCACGATGGCCTGCAGCAACTCGCCCTCGCTGTCGCATGAAGGCAGACCGATCAGCGCGACCTGCGGGTCGTCGAGCGGCTCGCCCTTCTCGCTCATGACCAGGGAGACGAAAACGGCGCCTGCGAACGACAGGCGGCGCCGTTCGACGACACCGCTCTGTTCGGGCGCCAACAGAAGCCGCCCGTCGCGGAACATCTGCCCTCCCCCGACCTTGGAGATGACCTCGCCCGGACCCGGCGCAAGGCGCGCGAGGTCGCCGTTTCGCACCTCCAGAACTTCAGGGATGCCGGCAGCGCGCCCGAGCTTCGCCTGCTCATGGAGATGCAGGGCCTCACCGTGCACGGGCACCAGCAATTCCGGGCGAAGAAGCTCATAGAGCCGGCGCAGCTCGTCTCGCCTTGGGTGCCCAGAGACATGCACAAGGCCGAGCCGGTCGGTAATCACCTCGGCGCCGAGATCGATCAGGCCATTGATGATGCCGTTGACCGCCCGCTCATTGCCGGGAATCGTCCGGGACGAGAAAATCACCATATCGCCGGGCGAAAGCGCCACGGCCGGATGATCGTTGGCGGCGATGCGCGCCAGCGCCGCACGCGGCTCACCCTGGCTTCCTGTCATCAAGGCAACGACCTTGTCGCGCGGCAGGTAGCCATAAGCCTCCTGATTGTGGAACGGAGGAAGGCCGTCGAGATAGCCGAGCTCGCGCGCCACGTTGATGGCGCGATCGAGCGACCGTCCAACGACGACCACCTCTCGCTCGGCCGCCAGGGCCGCCTCCGCGACCGCCTTCAGCCGCGCGACATTGCTGGCGAAGGTGGTGACCGCAACGCGCTGCCTGGCGCCGGCGATGATTTCCTTCAAAACGGCAGCGACCTCAGCTTCGCTCGGGCTGATGCCGTCGCGCACGGCGTTGGTCGAATCGCAGACGAGCGCCCGCACCCCCTCTCGACCGATTTCGGCGAGGCGCACCTCGTCGATCGGCCTGCCGAGGCCCGGCGTCGGATCTATTTTCCAATCGCCGGAATGGACCACGGTGCCAGCCTCAGAGCGGATGACCAGGGCGCTCGGTTCTGGGATCGAGTGGGAAACCGGCACGTACTCGACCTCGAACGGGCCGGCTGAGACCCGGGCGCCCTGCTCGACCACCGTCACCGGGATATCGGGCGCGCCGATTTCGCCTGCCCGCTTGGCGGCCAGAAGGCCTGCCGCGAACGGCGTCATGTAGACCGGAGCCTTCAGCTTCGGCCAGAAGTCGAAGAGCGCGCCGAAATGATCCTCGTGCGCATGGGTGATGAATATCCCCTCGAGGCGATCCGCCCGCTCCTCCAGATAAGCGATATCCGGCAGGACGGCATCGACCCCGGGCAGATTGTCGTGGCCGAAAGCCACGCCCATATCGACGGCGATGTAGCGTCGCCGGCGCGCGGGACCGATCCCGTAAAGCGCGAGATTCATGCCGATCTCGCCGACGCCACCCAAGGGCACGAAGACGAGGCCTTCGCTTTTTTCTTTGTTCTTATGAGCCATCATCAAATCCGTACGGTCGCAGCGGCGCTGAAATGAACTTCGCCCGCGGTCACCGCTCTCATCGCTCCGCTTGCTGTCCGCACGAGTAGGCGCCCTTCATCGTCGATGGAATCGAAGGTGCCGCGGATAATCTCTTCACCCAGTTTGACGGCGACCGGGGCACCCAGGCCCGAGGCCCGCTTCAGCCACGCATCGCGGACAGCCGCAAAGCCGCGGCCGCCGGCCCATAGATTCTCCTGATCTACCCAGGCATCGGCAAGTCGCGCGAACACGTCTTCCGCACAGATCCCCTCAACGCCGAGGTCAACGAGCGAAGTTGCAGCATAAGGCAGATCCGGCGGCGTCCGAACGACGTTGACGCCAATCCCGATGACCACAGCCATCAACCCGTCGCCCACATTCGACGCTTCGAGCAGGATACCCGAAACCTTACCACCGTCGATGAGCGCATCGTTCGGCCATTTGAGAGTCAGCCGGTTGTTCTTGCCATCCGTCGTTCCGTCGAGACCGACGTTGAGCTTGAGAGCCGGAGCGCAGGCGCCAAGTGCGTCGTGAAGCGCAAGACCCGCCACGAAGCCCAGATTGGCCGCATTCACACCTCGCGGCACCATGAGAAGCAGGCTCGCTGCGAGATTGCCCGGCTCCGTAGACCATGCGCGCCCACGGCGTCCGTGCCCGGCCGTCTGGTGTGTCGTTGCCACCCACAGGCGACCCGCATCGCCTTCACGCGCGAGCCGCATCGCCTCCGAGTTGGTGGACCCGACGGACGGAAGCGCCAGAAGCCTGAAGCCTGCGGCACGAGCCTTGGCGCCTAGGGTGAAACCCATCCCTAAAAGAGGCTTGCTGCCGCAGTGCCGGCCGCGTTGATGATCGGGGAGGCAAACACCAGAAACCCAAGCACGAAGACGCCCGAAAGGACCAGGACAGCCTTCAACTCGCCAGGCATGCGCTCGAAGCTCGCTTCCGCTTCGTCAAAGTAAATGAGTTTGACGATCCTGAGATAGTAGAAGGCACCGACGACGCTCGTCACGACGCCGATGACCGCCAGCCAATAGAGATTGGCCTCGATCGCTGCGAGGAAGACGTAGTATTTGGCGAAGAAGCCAGCGAGCGGCGGGATGCCTGCGAGCGAGAACATGATCGCCCCCAGCATGACGGCCGTCATTGGCTGGGTACGCGAAAGCCCCGCCAAAGAATCGATATCCTCCACCATGTGCTCCTGGCGACGCATCGCCAGAATACAGGCGAAGGCGCCGAGCGTCATCGGAACGTAGATGACGAGATAGATGATCACCGACCGCACGCCGAGCTCGCTGCCTGCAGCCAGCCCCACAAGCGCGTAGCCCATATGGCCGATCGACGAATAGGCCATCAGCCTTTTGATGTTGCGCTGGCCGATCGCGGCAAACGCGCCGAGCGCCATTGAGGCGATCGAGATGAAGGCGACGATCTGCTGCCAGTCCATCGAGATGGGAGCGAACGCTTCCGTCACGACGCGGATCGTGAGGGCCATCGCGGCAAGCTTCGGAGCGGCCGCCAGGAAGGCGGTGACCGGCGTCGGCGCGCCTTCATAGACATCCGGCGTCCACATATGGAACGGCACTGCGGAAATCTTGAAAGCAAGGCCGGCCATGACGAAGACGAGGCCGATCACGAGGCCCGTCGAGCGCCCATCGGCGAGGACGTTGGCGATCTCGATGAAATTCGTATGGCCGGTAAAGCCGTAAACGAGCGACGAGCCGTAGAGGAGCATGCCGGACGACAGCGCACCCAGGACGAAATATTTGAGGCCGGCTTCCGTCGAGCGGATGGAATCGCGATGGATGGCGGCGAGCACATAAATCGCCAGCGATTGCAGCTCGAGACCCAGATACAGACTGATCAGGTCGTTGGCCGAGATCATCAGGAGCATGCCGAGCGTGGCGAGCACGATGAGGATCGGGTACTCGAAGCGCTGAAAGCCAGCGAGACGGGCATAGCCAACCGACATGGCAATCGCGAAGCCGGACGCGATCAGCGTCAAGACCTTCATGAAGCGGGCAAAGCTGTCCTGAATGTAGGCCCCGTTGAAGGTCGTGCCGTCGCCGCCCGCAAACAAGACGAGAAGCACGGCAAGGCCCAGGAGCCCGATCGAAATGCCCGTCACGGTCGGCGCGGAACGCTCACCGGCGAACACGCCAAACATCAAGAGCCCCAAGGCTCCGAGAGCGAGAACCAGTTCCGCCAGAAGCGGTGTCAGGGTCGGCATCATGATGACTTCCGGCACGGAGACCTCCTAGCGGCCGAGCATTGCGGCGGATGTGGCGCCCTCGCGGGCGGCCTCCACCTGGGCCACGAGATTGTCGACGGAAGCCGCGGTGACGGTCATCACCGGCTGCGGATAAACGCCGAAGAAGAGAACGAGCAACATCAATGGCACCAATATGAGCTTTTCGCGCCGGGAGAGATCGAGCATCGCCTTGAGGCTTTCCTTCTCCAGCTGGCCGAGCACGACGCGGCGATAAAGCCACAGCGCATAGCAGGCCGAGAAGATCACGCCTGACGCCGCAAACAGGGCGACCCAGGTGTTCACTCGGAATGCACCGAGCATGGTGAGGAATTCGCCGACGAAGCCCGACGTACCGGGAAGACCGATATTGGCCATGGTGAAAAGAAGGAAGGCGAAGGCATACCAGGGCATGCGGTTCACCAGACCGCCATAGGCGTCAATCTTGCGCGTGTGCAGGCGGTCGTAAATCACGCCGACGCAGAGGAAGAGCGCACCCGAGACGAGCCCGTGCGAGAGCATCTGGAAGATGCCGCCCTGCACGCCCTGTGCCGTCACCGTGAAGATGCCCATCGTCACGAAGCCCATATGCGCGACGGACGAATAGGCGATCAGCTTCTTCATGTCCTCCTGTGCCAGAGCGACAAGGGAGGTGTAGATGATGGCGATGACGGAAAGCGTATAAACGAAAGGCGCGAAGTCCGCGCTCGCCAGCGGAAACATCGGCAGCGAGAAGCGCAGGAATCCGTAGCCGCCCATTTTCAGAAGGATGCCGGCCAGGATGACCGATCCGGCGGTGGGTGCCTCCACATGCGCATCCGGCAGCCAGGTGTGCACCGGCCACATCGGCATCTTCACTGCGAACGAGGCGAAGAACGCGAGCCACAGCCAGAACTGCATGCTTTCCGGGAACTGATGATTGAGGAGCTCCGGAATGGAGGTCGTGCCCGCATCCCAGTACATCGCCATCAAGGCCAGCAGCATCAAAACCGAGCCGAGCAGCGTGTAGAGGAAGAACTTGAAGGCGGAATAGACGCGCCGCGGGCCACCCCAGACACCGATGATCAGGAACATCGGAATGAGGCCACCCTCGAAGAACACATAGAAGAGCACGAGATCGAGCGCGCAGAAGACGCCGATCATCAGCGTTTCGAGGACGAGAAACGCGATCATGTATTCCTTGACGCGGCTCTGCACGGATTCCCAGCTCGCCAGGATGCAGAGCGGCATCAAAAACGTCGTCAGGATGACGAACAGCATCGAGATGCCGTCGACGCCCATCCGGTAGCTCATGAAGCCGCCGAGCCAATCCGCATTTTCGACGAATTGGAAGCCCGGGTTCTGTGGATCGAAACCGATCCACAAAAGCAGCGAGACAAGGAAGGTCACGACGGTCACGCCGAGAGCCACATGGCGCATATTGCGCCGATGCACCTCTTCATCACCGTGAATGAAGAAGAAAATGATCCCGGCGCCGACCAGCGGCAGGAACGTTATCGTCGAAAGGATGGGCCAGTTCAGCATTTTCGCACCGTCATCCTGCAAACATCATCCAGGTGACGAGCAAAGCGACACCGATCAGCATGACGAAGGCATAGTGATAGAGATAGCCGGATTGGAGCCGGACAACGCGCCCGGTGATGTCCACGACACGCGCTGAGATGCCGTCAGGCCCCAGCCTGTCGATCGTCCCCTCATCGCCGCGATGCCACAGGAAGCGGCCGACGGCGAATGCCGGACGTACGAACATCGCGTTGTAGAGTTCGTCGAAATACCACTTGTTGAGAAGGAAACGGTAGAGGCTGCCCATCTGCCGCGCCAGCGTCTTCGGCGTCTCCGGACGCACGATGTAGAAGAAGAGCGCGACGAGGAAGCCCCCAACCATGGCCACGAACGGCGCCAGCTTCACCCAGCCCGGAACATGGTGGATCTCTTCGATGATGTGATTGTCCTGAGCCGTGTAGAGCGCGCCCTTCCAGAATTCTGCCGACTGCTCCGGATCGATGAAGGCGGTGCTGCACAGGATGCCCCCGAACAGCGCGCCAGCCGCGAGCACGAAGAGAGGAACCAGCATGACAGCCGAGCTCTCATGCACGTGGTTCATCACCTCGGTGGAAGCGCGCGGGCGGCCATGGAAGGTCATGAAGATGAGCCGCCAGGAATAGAACGACGTGAAGGCGGCAGCCACCGTCAGGAGGACGAAGGCAAAGCCCGCCATCCCGTTATGGCCCATGAACGAGGCTTCGATGATGGCGTCCTTGGAGAAATATCCGGCCGTCATCGGAAAACCGGTGAGCGCGAGCGTGCCGACCAGCATCATGACGTAGGTGACCGGGATCTTCCGCCATAGGCCGCCCATCTTGCGCATATCCTGTTCGTCGGAGACGGAATGGATGACCGACCCGGCCCCCAGGAAGAGCAGCGCCTTGAAGAAGGCGTGGGTGAAGAGGTGGAAGATCGCGATCGGATAGGCCCCAACGCCAAGCGCGACGAACATGTATCCGAGCTGCGAGCAGGTCGAATACGCGATCACACGCTTGATGTCGTTCTGCACGAGACCGACGGTTGCCGCGAAAAAGGCCGTCACGGCACCGATGAAGGTCACCACCGTCAGGGCGCTGATCGAAAACTCGAAGATCGGCGAAAGACGGGCCACCATGAAGACGCCCGCGGTCACCATCGTGGCCGCGTGGATCAGCGCGGAAACAGGCGTCGGACCTTCCATGGCGTCCGGCAGCCATGTGTGCAGCGGCACCTGAGCAGACTTGCCCATCGCGCCCATGAAAAGCAGCAGGCAGACGACCGTGAGCGCCGTCTCGCCGCTCCAAACGGTTCCGAACATGTTCAGCGTCGCGCCCTGGTCGGCCGCGAGAGCCTCAGCATTGGCGAAGATCGTGTCGAAATTGATCGAGCCGAAGAGAACGAAGAGGCCAAAGATGCCGAGCATGAAGCCGAAATCGCCGACACGGTTGACGACGAAGGCCTTGATCGACGCCGCATTGGCCGAAGGCCGCTGATACCAGAAGCCGATCAGGAGATATGAGGCGAGACCGACACCTTCCCAGCCGAAGAACATCTGCAGAAGATTGTCCGCCGTCACGAGCGCGAGCATCGAGAAGGTGAAGAACGAGAGATAGGCGAAGAAGCGCGGACGATGTGCGTCATGCGCCATGTAGCCGATCGAATAGACATGAACGACGGCTGAGACCGTCGTGACCACGACCAGCATCACCGCGGTCAAGGAATCGATCCGCAGCATCCAATCGGCCGACATCCCACCCGACTGCACCCAGGTCATCACCGGCACGGTGAACCCCTGACGCTCCCCCATCGCGACATCGAAGAAGCCGACCCAGGAGAGGATCGCCGACAGGATCAGCAGCGCACAGGTGATGATTTCCGCGGCGCGGGATCCGGCGGCGGCCGGTGCGTGATGATGATCATCGCCCTCGGCATGCCGGTCACGCAGCGAACGGCGTTCAGACGTCTGACCGACGGGATGGCGCGCCTGCGCGCCTGCCATCGTAATCAAGCCGGCGAGGATGGCGCCGAGCAGAGGCAGAAAAACGATCGCCGTATACAAAGCTCAGCCCTTCATCATGTTGATGTCTTCGACCGCGATCGAACCGCGGTTGCGGAAGAAGACGACGAGAATGGCGAGGCCGATCGCCGCCTCCGCTGCAGCGACCGTCAGGACGAGAAGCGCGAAGATCTGGCCGACGAGGTCGCCAAGGAACGCGGAGAACGCGACGAGATTGATGTTGACCGCCAGGAGAACGAGCTCGATCGACATCAAGATGATGATCACGTTCTTGCGGTTGAGGAAGATGCCAAAGACGCCGAGCGTGAACAGCACGGCGGCGACCGTGAGGTACTGGCCGAGACCGATCATCATATCCCCTGCCCCGATTTGACTTTTACCAGCTCGACGGCGGCTTCGCGCGTGCGGCCCACCTGAGCCCCGATATCCTGGCGCTTGACGCCCTCCTTGTGGCGAAGCGTCAAGACGATGGCCCCGATCATCGCAACCAGCAGCACGAGCCCGGCCGTCTGGAAGAAGAAAATGTACTTCGTGTAGAGAAGCTCACCGATCGCGGCGATGTTGCTCGCCTCCGCAAGCGGCGGGATCGGCTGCGCCACCTGCTGGGCGACCTCAGGCGCGATGATGGTGCCGCCAAGCACCGCGACCAGCTCGACGAGCAGGATGATTCCAATCAGTGCGCCGATCGGCAGATACTGCAGAAAGCCCTGCCGGAGCTCCACGAAATCGACGTCGAGCATCATGACGACGAAGAGGAAGAGCACGGCCACCGCCCCCACATAGACCACCACCAGAATCATGGCGATGAACTCGGCTCCGAGAAGCACAAAAAGGCCGGCGGAGTTGAAGAAGGCGAGGATCAGAAAGAGCACCGAATGCACAGGATTGCGCGACGATATCACCATCAAAGCCGCGGCAATCGTCACGGCGGAGAAGAGGTAGAAAAAGATCGGCTGCAGGATCATGGGTCCGGGCTTCGGGTGCTGAAAGTCTTTAACGAAGCCCCGCCGGAGCGTCCAGCGGGGCCAGGCTCAATTTACCGATAAGGCGCGTCGAGAGCGATGTTGCGAGCGATTTCACGCTCCCAGCGGTCACCGTTCTCGAGGAGTCTCTCCTTATCGTAGTAGAGTTCTTCACGCGTCTCCGTGGAAAACTCGAAGTTCGGCCCCTCCACGATGGCATCCACCGGGCAGGCTTCCTGACAGAAGCCGCAATAGATGCATTTCACCATGTCGATGTCGTAGCGGACGGTGCGCCGGGTGCCATCGTTGCGCCGCGGACCGGCCTCGATGGTGATGGCCTGGGCCGGGCAGATCGCCTCGCAAAGCTTGCAGGCGATGCACCGTTCCTGACCGTTCGGATAACGCCGCAACGCGTGCTCGCCACGGAAGCGCGGCGACAGTGCCCCCTTCTCGTGCGGGTAGTTCAGTGTGGCCTTCGGCGCCACGAAGTAGCGCATGGCCAGCATGGTGGCGGAGACGAATTCCTTCAACAACAAGGATCCGGCCGCCTGACGCAGAGACGCCATCATCCACCTCCGAAATTTCTGTAAAGCAGCGGTCCCAAAAACCATCCGAGAACGGGAAACAGAACCAGCTGCGCCTTGCGGGCAAGATCGATCGCCGTGACGCCGAAACCGCCCTCGCCGCGCCTTTTGGCGCGCTCAAGCACCATGCCGAACAACATGTAGTCGGCAATGGCAAAGACCAGCCCGACGCCCAAGCCGATGAATGCGAGATCCATCACGCCTCACCCCGCCGCCGGAACGCCGCCCCAGCCCGTGAACTGAAGCACGACCGCGACGATCACGACGAAGGCGAGAGACAGAGGCAAGAACACCTTCCAACCAAGCCGCATCAACTGGTCATAGCGGTAGCGCGGCACGATCGCTTTCGCCATCGAAACCAGGAAGAAGATGAAACACAGCTTTAAGGTGAACCAGACGACCCCGGGGATCCAGGTGAAGGGCGCAAAGTCGAAGGGCGGAAGCCAGCCGCCGAGGAACAGCGTCGTCATCAAGGCGCAGATGACGGTGATCGCCACATATTCCCCGAGCATGAACAGCATGTACGGGGTCGAGGAATATTCGACCATGAAGCCGGCGACGATCTCCGACTCACCTTCCGGCAGGTCGAACGGCGGCCTGTTGGTTTCCGCCAGACCCGAGATGAAGAACATCACGAACGCCGGAAACAAGGGCAGCCAGTGCCAGTCGAGGAACGAATTCGGAAGGCCCAGCATCGTGCCGAGACCCGTGGTCTGGGCCAACACAATGTCCGAGAAATTGAGTGAGCCAACGCACAAGAGCACCGCAATGATGATGAAGCCGATCGAGACCTCGTAGGACACCATCTGAGCCGCGGAGCGCAGTGATCCCAAGAACGCGTATTTCGAATTCGACGCCCAGCCGCCCATGATCACGCCATAAACCTCGAGCGAGGAGACGGCGAAGACATAGAGAATGCCGACATTGATGTCGGAAATGACCCATCCGGATCCGACCGGAATCACCGCCCAGGCCGCGAGCGCCAGGACCGTCGACATCAGCGGGGCCAGAAGGAAAATCGTCTTGTCGGATGCCGCGGGAACCACCGGCTCCTTCAGAACGAACTTCAGCAAGTCGGCGAAAGACTGAAAAAGCCCCCAGGGCCCGACGACGTTCGGACCGCGCCGCATTTGCACGGCCGCCCAGATCTTGCGGTCGGCGTAAAGCAGATACGCGATGACGACGAGCAGGACCACCAGAAGCAAAAGGCTCTGCCCAACGATGATGGCACCCGGGATGAGGTAGCTGTGCAGGAACGTATCCATCGGGCCTACTCCGCGGCTTCAGCGCGCGGGCCGAGCCGCAGCGCAGAACATTCTGCCATCACTGCCGAAGCACGGGCGATCGGGTTTGTCAGGAAGAAGTCCGGAACGCAGCTGACGAACGGCTCGCTGCCCGGCTTTCCGCCGGCGCGGCCTGAGAGCGACTTGAGGCCGTCCATGGCCACATCGCCGATCTCATCGAGCGCCAGATAGCGCGGATCGCTCTCCGCAAGACGATTGCGCAGCTCCATGAGCGAATCAAAGGGCAGCGTCTTTCCGAGCACGGCAGAGAGCGCCCTCAGGATCGACCAATCCTCGCGCGCCTGTCCCGGGGGGAAGATCGCACGGTTCGCCATCTGGGCCCGCCCTTCCGTATTCACGTACGTGCCCGATTTCTCGGTGTAGGCCGCGCCCGGAAGAATGACGTCGGCGCCGTGGGCGCCACGATCGCCATGGCTTCCGATATAGACTTTGAAGGTGTCGGGGATCGTGTCGAGCTTGTACTCGTCGGCGCCCAAGAGGAAGAGCACGTCGAGTGGTGCCGCTCCCTCCATCCCGAGCATCTCGGCCGTCGCCAGACCGCCCTCGCCCGGCACGAAACCGAGATCGAGGCCGCCGACGCGCGCGGCCGCCGTATGCAGAACGTTGAAGCCGTTCCATTCCTCGCCAAGAGCCCCGATCGACTCGGCAAGCTTCACGGCTTGAGCGAGAACGGCGGCACCGTCCGAGCGGTTGAGAGCACCCTGCCCGACGATGATCATCGGCCGCTCGGCCTTTTTCAGAACATCGAGGAAGTCGAGCTCACCGGCGACGAGCGAATCGAGGGAGGAAGGTCCGGCCCCCAGATGCGCGTAGGAATAGGTCAGATCCGCCGGCTCGCCGATCAGGCCGATCTCAGCCTGTCCGGCGCGCCAGACCTTGCGAATGCGCGAATTCAGAACCGCCGCCTCGACACGCGGATTGGTGCCGATCAAAAGGATCGCATCGGCGTCTTCGATGCCCGCGATCGTGGAGCCGAAGACGTAGCTCGCTCGCCCGTTCTTCGGATCCAGCGGCGAATACGGTTCCCGGCAATCGATGTTCGCGGAGCCGAGCGAGGACATCAGCTCCTTCAGCGCGAACATTTCTTCCACGTTGGCGAGATCGCCGGCAATGGCGCCGAGTTTTTCCGGCGCGGCGGCCTTCACCTTGTCGGCAATGGCGGAGAACGCCTCCTGCCAGGTGGCGGCCCGCAAGCGGCCATTCTCACGCAGATAAGGGCGATCGAGGCGCTGAGTCCGGAGCCCGTCGAAGACGAATCGGGTTTTGTCGGAGATCCATTCCTCGTTCACCAGCTCGTTGGTGCGCGGCAGGATGCGCATCACTTCGGTGTTGCGCGAATCGACGCGAATGGCAGAGCCAAGCGCGTCCATGACATCGATCGATTCGGTCTTGTTGAGCTCCCACGGCCGCGCCTTGAACGCGTAAGGCCGCGAGGTCAGCGCTCCGACCGGGCAAAGGTCGATGACATTGCCCTGCAGCTCGGAGGTCATGGCCCGCTCGAGGAAGGTGGTGATCTCCATGTCCTCGCCGCGGCCGGTGGCGCCGAGTTCGGAGACGCCGGCGACTTCGGTCGTGAAGCGGACGCAGCGCGTGCAATGGATGCAGCGCGTCATGATCGTCTTCACCAGCGGACCGATGTATTTGTTCTCCACCGCCCGCTTGTTTTCCTCAAAGCGAGAGGTGTCGACACCGTAGGCCATCGCCTGGTCCTGCAGGTCGCATTCGCCGCCCTGGTCGCAAATCGGGCAATCGAGCGGATGATTGATGAGCAGAAACTCCATCACCCCTTCGCGCGCCTTTTTCGTCAAAGGCGACTTCGTCAGCACCTGCGGCGGCTCACCGTTGGGCCCAGGGCGGCAATCGCGCACCGCGTAAGCGCAGGACGCGACGGGTTTCGGCGCCCCCTTCAGCTCCACGAGGCACATGCGGCAATTGCCTGCAATCGAGAGCCGCTCGTGGAAACAGAAGCGCGGGATCTCCGCACCTGCCGCCTCGCAGGCCTGCAGAAGCGTGTACGTTACGGGGACCTCGACTTCGGTGCCGTCGACTATGAGTGTTCGCGTATCTGCCATGATCCGTCCTGCGCCTGTCGCCGTTTCACCGACCGGCGGCCATCAAAGGCGCTGCATGCGGCAGCGAGCGGCTGCACCCCATGTAGCGCTTGCGGTCAATATGTCCGTTGTTCCAGGCGATCTCCGCCCCGTCCCGATCTGCCATCTTTTGGAAATGAACGATGCCGGGCTCGTTTAGAATGATTTCAAGCGAGACGCCAATAGCGTCGGCCTCTTTTACCCCGTCGGTCCCGGGATTTTGCAGATCGACAAGCGTTTTGCGGGTCGCGCACGCGGCGACAGCAGGCAGACCGCCGAATCGCTGATCGTCCTTCTGCATGCGCATCCCTCTCATCGTTGCCGCAACCTCAAACAAATCTACTCCGCCGCCTCCAGGACGACCCTGTTCTCCGTCTTGGGATTGGCCGCGTACTGGTCGATGCGCTTTTCGATCTCGGGGCGGAAATGCCGAATCAGGCCCTGAACCGGCCACGCCGCCGCGTCGCCGAGCGCGCAGATGGTATGGCCTTCGACCTGGTAGGTCACTTCCAGAAGCATGTCGATCTCGCGCTTTTCCGCCTCGCCGCGCGCCATGCGTTCGAGCACGCGCCACATCCAGCCCGTGCCTTCGCGGCACGGCGTGCACTGGCCGCAGCTCTCGTGCTTGTAGAAATAGGCGATCCGCGCGATGGCCCGAACAATGTCGGTCGACTTGTCCATGACGATGACGGCCGCGGTGCCGAGGCCCGATTTCAGAGCGCGCAGCGAATCGAAATCCATCGGGCAATCGATGATCTGGTCCGCCGGCACGCAGGGGACCGACGAGCCACCCGGGATGACCGCGAGAAGATTGTCCCAGCCGCCACGAATGCCGCCACAATGCCGTTCGATCAGCTCGCGGAACGGCACCGACATCGCCTCTTCCACAGTGCACGGCTGATTGACGTGGCCAGACACGCAGAAGAGTTTTGTACCGGTGTTGTTTTCTTTGCCGATGCCGGCAAACCACGCACCGCCGCGCCGCAGAATCGTCGGCGCGACCGCGATCGATTCGACGTTGTTGACGGTCGTCGGGCAGCCATAGAGGCCCACATTCGCCGGAAATGGCGGCTTCAGGCGCGGCTGACCCTTCTTGCCTTCCAGGCTCTCCAGAAGCGCCGTCTCTTCGCCGCAGATATAGGCGCCGGCGCCATGGGCGATGAAAATGTCGAAATCCCAGCCGCAGGAATTGTCCTTGCCGATGAGGCCCGCGTCATAGGCCTCGTCGATGGCGCGCTGCAGAGCCTCGCGCTCGCGGATATATTCGCCGCGCACGTAGACGTAACAGGTGTGGGCGCTCATCGCGAACGAGGCGATCAGACATCCCTCGATCAGCGTGTGGGGATCGTGACGCATAATCTCACGATCCTTGCAGGTGCCGGGCTCCGATTCGTCGGCATTGACGACGAGATAATGCGGACGTCCATCCGACTCCTTCGGCATGAACGACCATTTGAGACCCGTCGGGAAGCCGGCACCGCCACGGCCGCGCAGACCCGACTTCTTCATCTCGTCGATGATCCAGTCACGGCCTTTGGTGATCAGGTCTTTCGTCCCGTCCCATTGGCCGCGCTTCTGGGCTGCCTTCAGACCAGGGTCATAAAGGCCGTAGAGGTTCGTGAAGATGCGGTCTTTATCGGCGAGCATCGGATTTCCTCTTCATCCCGACACAGCAGCAAGGAAGCCCGGAGGCTATCGGGCAAGGCGCATTCGGTCGCATCAACTTTTGTCCGTCCCGCCTGAGGCGCCACGGGAAGCCTTGTTTGGCTCCCGGCCTGCGCCTTTTTCGGCCTGCTCTTGGGTGGTCTCTTTATGGGGCTCCGCGCCAAGATTTTCCGACCCCGTATCCGTGGGCTCGGAACGTGCTGCCTCTTCGTCGGGACGGCCAGAGCCCGTCGGCCGACCGGCAAGTTCCTGCTTGCCGCTGGGCGTGGCGGCGGCTTCGTTACGGCCGACCGCCTGCTGCGGCTCTTCCGGAACGCCTCCTGCAAGATCCTCGTTGGCGGGGTTCGGCTTCCCGGCAGCGACGGAGGCGCCGTTGCGACCCTCGACCCGCTCGCGGGCCTTGCCGTCAGCCGGAGCACCGCGCGGCGGCTCGCGCAAAACCTGCTCCGAACCGCCATCGATTTCCGTGAGGCTCGTCAGGCCAGATTGCGGCGCCGAATGCTGGCGATCGACCTGGGTGCCTGGACGTGGTGTTCGACCGGCAGCGAAATCATCCAGAATCGCCTCAAAACTCTCCGGCGTCAGATCCTCGTAGGTATCGGAGAAGATCTGCACCATCGGTGCATTCACGCAGGCACCGAGGCATTCCACCTCCTCCCACGAAAACGCGCCGTCAGCGGACACTTCGTGCGGATGCTCGGCGATCCGCCGCTGGCACACCTTCTTCAGCTCGTCCGAGCCGCGCAACATGCACGGCGTCGTTCCGCAGACCTGCACATGCGCCTTGGTGCCGACGGGAGCGAGATGGAACATCGTGTAGAAGGTCGCGACCTCCAACACGCGGATTTCCGGCATGGCAAGCATATGGGCGATCGTCTCGATCGCCGGCTTCGTCACCCACCCCTCCTGCTCCTGGGCGCGCCAGAGGAGCGAAATGACGGCCGAAGCCTGCCGACCTTCGGGATATTTGGCGATCTCCTTCTCCGCCCAAGACGTATTCTCGGGCGTGAACGCAAAGGAATCGGGCTGCTGTTCAGCGAGACGACGAACGGCCATCAGCGATCCACCTCTCCAAAAACGACATCGATGGAGCCGAGCACGGACGACATATCGGCAAGCATATGGCCTCGCGAAATCGAATCGAGGCCGGCCAGATGTACGAAGCCCGGCGCTCGAATTTTGCAGCGGTAAGGTTTGTTGGAGCCGTCGGAGACGAGGTAGACCCCGAACTCACCCTTTGGAGCCTCGACCGGCGCGTAAACCTCGCCAGCCGGTACATGGTAGCCCTCGGTATAGAGCTTGAAGTGATGGATGAGCGCTTCCATCGAACGCTTCATCTGTCCGCGCTTCGGCGGCACCACCTTGCCGTCCTGGGCCGACACCGGGCCGGCACCTTCGGGCGAATTCAGCTTCTCGCAACATTGCTTCATGATGCGAACGGCCTGACGCATCTCGTCCATGTGGATGATGTACCGGTCGTAGACGTCGCCGTTCTTACCGACGGGAATATCGAAATCATATTCCTCGTAGCCGTCGTAAGGCTGAGATTTCCGCAGATCCCACGCGACACCGGCGCTCCTCAGCACGACACCCGAGAAGCCGCGCCGCCAGGCCTCGTCGAGCGTCACGACGCCGATGTCGACACAGCGCTGCTTGAAAATGCGGTTTTCGGTGAGAAGCCCCTCAAGGTCGTCACAAACCTTCAACAGCGGGTCGCAGTAATTGTAGATATCGGCGATGAGCTGCGGCGGCAGATCCTGGTGCACGCCCCCCGGACGGAAGTAGGCCGCATGCATGCGCGCACCCGAGGCCCGCTCATAGAAGCCCATCAGCACTTCCCGCGCCTCAAAGCCCCAGAGCGGCGGCGTCAGGGCCCCGACGTCAAGGGCATGCGTCACGACGTGCAAGAGATGGGAGAGAATGCGCCCGATCTCCGAATAGAGCACACGAATGATCTGACCGCGCTTCGGAACCTCCAGCCCCAGGAGGCGCTCCGTAGCCAGCGCGAACGCATGCTCCTGGTTCATCGGCGCGACGTAATCGAGGCGATCGAAATAAGGCACCGCCTGCAGATAGGTCTTGTATTCGATCAGCTTCTCGGTGCCGCGATGCAGCAAGCCGATATGCGGATCGACGCGCTTGACGACCTCGCCGTCCAATTCCAGCACAAGACGCAAAACACCGTGCGCAGCAGGATGTTGCGGTCCAAAGTTGATGTTGAAATTACGGAGATCAGCTTCAGAGGGCATGAGGATACGTCGGTCCTGAAGAGAGATGATGAATGACCCGGCAGCGCAATGGCGCGGGCTTTATGGAGCCGCCGGCGTTCGGCCGCACGCTGTCACCGGTGCGATTCGAGACGAGAGGATCGCCAAGCGCGCGCGCTTCACTTTCGCGCCGCTCTGCCGTTGTCGACACGGCGCTGGAGGCGGCTCGGATGCGCTTGTAGCAGCGGGCAAAACTCGTACCGCCGGCAGCGACACGCTCTGCTGCTGCGCGGGACACCTCGCTCAACTCGCCTTCTCGTCCCCGGGCAGAACGTAGTCCGGCCCTTCCCACGGGGATAGAAAATCGAAACTCCGGAATTCCTGTTGGAGCTTCACCGGCTCGTAGACGACGCGCGCCTGCTCGTTGTCGTAGCGAACCTCGACGAAACCCGTCAGAGGAAAATCCTTGCGCAACGGATGCCCCCGGAAGCCGTAATCCGTCAGGATGCGGCGAAGGTCCGGATGGCCTGAGAAGAGAATGCCGTAAAGGTCGTAAGCCTCGCGCTCAAACCAATCCGCTCCCGGGAACACCTCGGTGACCGACGGTACAGCCGTATTCTCGTCCGCCTGCACTTTTACGCGGATGCGCGCATTCTGGCGTGGGCTCAAGAGATGATAGACGACGTCGAAGCGGCGCCGGCGCGCAGGATAATCGACGCCACAGACGTCGATGAAACAGACGAACTGCAGCCGCGCGTCGTCGCGCAGGAAGCGCAAGGTCTGAACGATGTCGACAGGGTCGACGGTGATCGTCAATTCGCCATAGGCGATGACGGAATCTTCTACGCGGTCGCCGAGATGTCCGGCAATGTGAGAGGCGATATCCGTCAGGCTTTCAGTGTCGGCCATGGTCTCGGTCACCGCTCAATCGTGCCAGTGCGGCGAATCTTCTTCTGCAGAAGCAGCACGCCGTACAGAAGCGCTTCCGCCGTCGGCGGACAACCAGGCACGTAGATGTCGACCGGAACGACGCGGTCGCAGCCCCGCACCACGGAATAGGAATAGTGGTAGTAGCCGCCGCCATTGGCGCATGAGCCCATGGAGATGACGTAGCGCGGCTCAGGCATCTGGTCGTAAACCTTCCTGAGCGCCGGGGCCATTTTGTTGGTCAGCGTGCCTGCCACGATCATCACGTCCGACTGGCGCGGCGAGGCGCGCGGCGCAAAACCGAAACGCTCCACGTCATAGCGCGGGCCGGACGTCTGCATCATCTCGATGGCGCAACAGGCGAGCCCGAAGGTCATCCACATCAATGAGCCCGTGCGCGACCAGTTGATCAGCTCGTCGGTCGAGGTGACGAGCCAACCCTTGTCGGCGAGCTCATTGTTGATCTCGCTGAAGAAGGGATCCCCCTGGCGCGGCAGCGTCGACGAGCCTTCGCGCCCAAGAGGATGCGGGTCGTCGATGCGTGGGCGAGCGTCGGTCAATCCCATTCCAGAGCTCCCTTTTTCCATTCGTAGACGAAGCCAATCGTAAGCACGGCGAGAAACACCATCATCGACCAGAAGCCGAACCAACCGACGGTGTGGAACGCCACAGCCCAGGGGAAGAGAAAGGCCACTTCGAGATCGAAGATGATGAACAAGATGGCGACCAGGTAGAACCGCACATCGAATTTCATACGGGCGTCATCGAAGGCGTTGAAGCCGCATTCGTATGCCGACAGCTTCTCCGGATCCGGCGCACTGTGGGCAACGATAAATGGAGAAACCAGCAGCGCCAGGCCGATAACCAGCGCAAGCGCAATGAAAATGACGATGGGCAGATAGCTGAGAAGAAGCTCGTTCATCATAACGACCGGGCCATCCCCGGTAGACGGTATGTATTGGCGCAAGTCAGAGCGTCAATGGTTCATCCGGGTGCGGCGGAGGGGATTTTCCAATCGCACCGCTGTGTGAGTTAGACCGGAGCATCGTCCTGCGCAACCCTGTCTCATCCACCAGCACTCAGATAAAAGTACCGGCCGAGGCCGATGGTGAAGACGAGGTCACCATAGAGGGCATGTTCCAACCAAACTGGCCAGAAAGAGCGCACTTGCGCATAGCGCCAGGCCAGGAGAAGCCCCAACAGGAAGGTCCCGGCAACGGAAACCGCGCTGCCGAAAATGATGTGGGCGAAGGCAAAGAGCGCAGCATTCGCCGCGACGGCGACCGTCTCGTGGCGCCCGAAGAGGCCACGATAGCGATGGAAGAACCACACCCGATAGATGAGCTCCTGCGGCAGCGCCGACAGGAGAGGATAGAGGGCGAGGATCAGAAGCCAGAGCTGCGGGTGGATCCGCGGCAACCCGAAAAGTCCGTCCGGCAAAAGCCAGGCGGTGGCAGCCGTCAAAAAGGCGGCTGCTCCGACGAACAGAATCAGGATCCGGCGAAGGACGCCGGTCTGCCAATGCAGCCGGAACGCATCCTGCCAACGGAACGAGCGATCCGCCGCGAAAATCAGAAGAATCGCAGGCAGCGTCGCTGTCAGCAACGCGAAGACCGGCATGTGCCAGTTGATCACCATCCAATGGATGGCGAGCGGCGCGCCGAGATAGATGAGCGCCGCCTCACCCGCCAGGCGGAACCGCAATTGCGCCGAACATGCTCGCCTCGGCTCCACCCCTCACCCGACCTCTTCCAGACATCCCTCTCGCAACCCGGAATTTATGGCGCGACCTGCCGGCGCCCATGGTCATTGTGGACGGGACGTTGGCGGCTTCCAGCAAGGTTCGCGCGTCGCAAGATGCGCGCCTTATGAGAGGAGCAAAAACGGGAGATGACGGGGAGACCCCAGGAACGGCCTCAGGCCCCCTTCCCCACCCGCATAAGATCTGCGGGCGGGAAAGGCTGTGTCAGCCGCAGGCGGCCAGGCCGGCGAAGTCAGAAATAAACGTCCGAGCTGCTGAACTCTCCAGCACTGATGCCGTCGATCGTGATGCTGCCGCCCTCGGCGAAGGCGATGACGACATTGCCGGAGGCGTCGGTCGAAAGAGCTGCATCGAGCTCAGCCGAACTGCCGATCGAGGTCTCGGAGAGATCGATGTGGTCACGCCCGTCCTCGAACCCATAGACGGTGTCATCACCATTGTTGGGTCCGGCGGCATAGACGTCATACGAGTACGAATCGGATCCCAGGTAGATCTCGTCATTGCCCGAGCCACCGTAGATGACGTCGTCGTCCTCACCACCAAAAATCGTATCATCGCCCGCAGCGCCGTAGATCGTATCCGCACCGGCCCCGCCCGCAACCTCGTCATTGCCTGAGCCTGCGCCGAGAATGTCGTCGTCCGCGCCGCCGACCAGAACGTCGTGACCCGCTCCGATATAGGCCACATCTGAGCCACTCCCGCCGTAGATCACATCGCGAGAGGCGTCTGAGCCGCCGTAGACCGTGTCGTCGCCATCGCCGCCGTACAGGGAATCCGCGCCAGTTCCGCCGCCCAGGATGTCGTCGCCCTTGCCACCGCCGATGACATCGTTGCCGGCGGCCCCATACGCCTGGTCGGACCCGTCGCCGCTCCAAATCTTGTCTGCTTCTCCGCCTCCGAACATCACATCATTACCGGCCCCGCCGAACTCCACGTCGTCGCCTGGTCCACCGAAAATCTGATCGCTTCCGCCAGCCCCGGAGATCGTGTCGGCTCCGCCTCCGCCGATCAGAGTATCAAAGCCGATACCGCCGTTCAGCGCATCATCCCCAGAAGTGCCGGTGATAGGTTCGGTCCCGGTCAGGATCACCGAGAGAAGCGAATCAACGACGTCCTCGGTGGTTTCCGCTTCAATCACGCCCCCTCCGGTCGCGGATGCCAGGTCCTGGAAGGCCTCTTTGGTGCCACTGTCGATGCCAGAGCCGGAAACGCCGATGATGACGCCGTAGATCTGCACATCCTGACCGTTGGCGAGTGACACCACTTCGTCATGAAGATCGGTGTCTTTGGGAGGCGCGTCGCCGAACAGAATGATGCGCCGCGCTTCAGCTTCCGGGCGCCAGGCGCCAATATCGCCGTCGAGCGCATGGAGAAGACCTGCGTTGACGAGCTCCGGAAGGTCGCCCCCGCCGGATGCGTAGAGGCTCTCAATCGCCTCACGTGCCGCCGTCTCCCTCGCAGAAATGCTCGTATCGTTGGTGAAATTCAGAACAACCTCAGTATCCGGGTCGTTGTAAGCGACCAATGCAACGCGCGCATCAGTTGTACCAGAGCCAAAAATCGCGTCGATCACAGACGTGACGCTTTCTTTTACGGTGTCGATTTCGTCCCACATGCTTCCGGTGGTATCGATCACAAAGGTAATATCCTGCTGAATGCTGGTCGCCATGCTTGTTTCCCTCAGACGCAATATATAATTCTTATTTTTAATAATTTTTTATCGGCTTTGTCTAGGCACGTTCTAATTTCCGGAACCTTCCTGCAAGCGTCGATAAGATCGGGCTTCGTAGGACGCCATTCCGAGGTGCCGGGACCTACAAGCCCCCTCCAGTCCCGCCATTCGCCACGCATGTCGCGGGGCGGCGCCGCCGGCAATTCGCCTCCGGCCAGAACCTCATCACGATCGCGCCAGGACGGCAGCCCAGCGCGAGCAAGGTCCGATTGCGATGGTACCGCTCGATTGGGGACGCGAGCTGAGGAGCCCACAGAGCGTCACAGACGCGCTCGCGGGGCAGTACCATGACTTTTCCCGCGCGAGATTGAGATCGGCGCCCTGCGCGCTCCTGGCGGCCTGCAGGGCTCGGTGAAGGCGTAAAGCAGGTCGGCGGGGTGCAGGACCGGGCGGAACAGGCACAACAATCCAGTCTCGCAATTCGCAATCCAGTTTTCGCGATTCGATTCTCGTCGCCAGCCACCGAACCGAATCGGCGACGTGCCGTGCGCCCTGGCCGCCGGGCACGCGCGAATCGACGGCATCAGAGATGGCGCCTGGACATCAATCCGAACGCTATGGGCCGATCAGTGGAAAAGATGAGGTTTGGAGAATTCCGCCCTCGGGGAGAGAGGTGTTCTCTCTCCGGCGGACCTCTCAGACGTTGGTTGGGTCTGAGAAAAAATGGCGGGAGTGACGGGGCTCGAACCCGCGACCTCCGGCGTGACAGGCCGGCACTCTAACCAACTGAGCTACACCCCCGCGGGTGGCGTCGGGCCAGTGGTTTGGCCCTCAGCGAGACGGCGAGATAGGTGACTGCGCCGTCTGTGTCAAGCGAACACCGAACGATTGGTGAAGCTTTCTGAAGCCGGCGCCAGCAAGCCGTTGGTTGCAAGCTGACTCCGGAATTGTGGTGGGCGGTGACAGGCTCGAACTGCCGACCCTCTCGGTGTAAACGAGATGCTCTACCAACTGAGCTAACCGCCCGCCGCCCCCCTGTATAAAGGGCGGTCGCTCATGACAAGTCTGTTGGAAGAGAATGGATTCCGCGAAGACGGAATCGAAAAGGCCGAAGAAGTCGGCCTTTCAACAAAACAGCGAAGCCGTCAGCTATTGACGGCGTCCTTCAAACCCTTGCCCGGCTTGAACTTGGCCTGCTTGGAAGCCTTGATTTCGATCTTTTCGCCGGTCTGCGGATTGCGGCCCGTGCTGGCGGCGCGTTCCGAGATGGCGAAGTTGCCGAAACCAAGCACGCGCACCTCTTCGCCCTTCTTAAGGGCATCCGTGATGCAGCCGAAAACGGCTTCCACAGCGTCCGTCGCCTGAGCCTTGGACAGATCCGTCTTCTCTGCCACCGCAGCGGCCAATTCACCCTTGTTCATTCTCATTCTCCCTTTGTCGAGATGGCGATTCTCTGCGTCACATTAACGCCTGGGGCAAGCGCCAGAGCCCGGAAAATCTGCAAAATCTTCAAGAAAACTGGGCATTTCCGCAACTTTGAACGACAAAACGGCCCGGAAGGTTCCGGGCCGCCTGAAGTTCAAGCGCACTCAGTGCGCAATCATCGTTGCTGCGTTGTCATCATCGGCGACGTCAGAGCGTTTTGGTTCGCTTTCCACTTCGCTCCACACGATCGGCTCCGGCTCCCGGACCAATGCGTGCCGCAGGACATCGTCCATGCGGGCAACCGGAATGATCTCAAGGCCGCTCTTCACGTTGTCCGGAATCTCCGCCAAATCCTTGGCATTGTCTTCCGGGATGAGCACGGTCTTGATGCCGCCACGCAGAGCCGCCAGGAGCTTTTCCTTCAGCCCGCCGATCGGCAGAACACGGCCGCGCAAGGTGATCTCGCCGGTCATAGCCACATCGCGACGGACCGGAATGCCCGTCATCACCGAAACGATCGCCGTCACCATCGCGATACCGGCCGACGGTCCATCCTTCGGCGTCGCACCCTCGGGCACATGCACGTGGATATCGCGCCGATCGAACAATGGCGGCTCGATGCCGAAATCGACGGCCCGCGAGCGCACATAAGACGCCGCTGCGGAAATCGATTCCTTCATCACATCGCGAAGGTTGCCGGTGACGGTCATCTTGCCCTTGCCGGGCATCATGACACCCTCGATCGTGAGGAGATCGCCACCGACTTCGGTCCAGGCAAGGCCGGTGACGACACCGGTCATGTCCTCCCTTTCGGCTTCACCGAATCGGTACCGAGCCACACCCAGATAATCGGCGAGATTGTCTGAGGTGATCGCGACCTTCTTTTCGTCGCTCGTCAGGAGCTTCTTCACCGCCTTGCGGGCGAGTGTGGCGAGCTCGCGCTCGAGATTTCTGACGCCAGCTTCCCGCGTATAGCGACGAATCACCGTCCGCAGAGCCTCATCGTCGATCGAGAACTCGCCCTTCCTGAGGCCGTGATCCTTTTCCGACTTCGGCAAGAGATGGCGCCGGGCGATCTCGACCTTCTCATCCTCGGTGTAACCGGCGATGCGAATGATCTCCATCCGGTCCATCAAGGCCGGCGGGATGTTGAGCGTATTCGCGGTCGTCACGAACATCACGTCCGACAGGTCGTACTCGACCTCCAGATAGTGGTCCATGAAGGTTGCGTTCTGCTCAGGATCGAGCACCTCGAGCAGCGCCGACGACGGATCGCCACGGAAATCCATGCCCATCTTGTCGATCTCGTCGAGCAGGAAGAGCGGGTTGGACTTCTTCGCCTTGCGCATCGACTGGATCACCTTGCCGGGCATCGAGCCGATATAGGTGCGCCTGTGGCCGCGGATTTCCGCTTCGTCACGAACGCCGCCCAGCGACATCCGCACGAAATTGCGGCCGGTCGCTTTTGCGATCGACTTGCCGAGCGACGTCTTGCCGACGCCGGGAGGTCCGACGAGGCACAGAATCGGCCCCTTCAGCTTGTTGGCGCGGCTCTGCACGGCAAGGTACTCGACGATCCGCTCCTTGACCTTCTCAAGACCGTAATGATCGGTCTCGAGCACGGCCTCGGCATGACCGAGATCGTTCTTGACCCTGGTGCGCTTGCCCCACGGAATGCTGAGCAGCCAATCCAGATAATTGCGCACGACGGTCGCCTCGGCGGACATCGGGCTCATCTGGCGCAGCTTCTTCATCTCCGCCTCGGCCTTTTCGCGGGCCTCCTTGGAGAGTTTTGTCTTGCCGATGCGGTCTTCCAGCTCGCGCAGCTCGTCGCGTCCGTCTTCCGAATCGCCGAGCTCCTTCTGGATCGCCTTCATCTGCTCGTTGAGGTAGTACTCGCGCTGCGTCTTCTCCATCTGGCGCTTGACGCGCGAGCGGATGCGCTTCTCCACCTGCAGGACGGAGATCTCGCTCTCCATCAGGCCGAGCACCTTTTCGAGGCGGTCGGTCGCAGAAGTGAGAGCCAGGATTTCCTGCTTCTCCGGAATGCGAATGGCGAGATGCGACGCCACCGTATCGGCGAGCTTGGCATAATCCTCGATGTTGGCGACGGCGGTCAGAACTTCCGGGCTCACCTTCTTGTTGAGCTTCACGTAGTTCTCGAACTCCGCGACCACGGAGCGCGACAGTGCCTCGACTTCCACCTCGTCGCCCAGCGTCTCCGGAATCTCTTCGGCCTCGGCCTCGAAGATGTCCTTGCGATCACTGAAGCGCTTGATGGACGCACGGCTGCGCCCCTCGACCAGCACCTTCACGGTACCGTCTGGCAATTTCAAAAGCTGCAGAACCGAGGCGAGCGTGCCGACCTCGTAAATACGTTCGGGAGACGGATCCTCGTCGCTGGCGTCTTTCTGGGTGGCCAGCAGGATCATCTTATCTGCCCGCATCACCTCTTCCAGGGCATTGATCGACTTTTCCCGCCCGACGAAGAGCGGCACGATCATGTGCGGGAAGACAACGATGTCGCGAAGAGGAAGGACGGGATAAACCCCGTTCCCTTCAGCAGATCCGAGGAAACCAGTGGGTTCTGTCATAAGGATTCCTTCGCGTTCGCCGGTCGATCCGACGAAATCTCAGTGTAAAGAGTACTCGCTCACGGGATCACTTTTGGGCGCAGACAAAATGACAAGCCACACACCTGGCGCGACCATTCGAAGCGAGCTTGTTGCGTTACCCGGTTAGGTGGATAGGAGAGGCCCGGTTGTCAACCTGAGGCCCCTCACCGCTTTCCTAGGCCGAGCGACCGGCGTTCTGCGTCTCGGAATGACGTTCCGAGTAAATGTAGAGCGGACGTGCGCTGCCGTTGACCACGTCGCCGGAGATGACGACCTCCTCCACCCCGTCGAGGCCTGGAAGATCGAACATCGTCTCCAGAAGGATCGCTTCCATGATGGAACGCAGGCCGCGAGCGCCCGTCTTGCGCTCGATCGCCTTACGGGCAATCGCCGCAAGCGCGTCCTCATGGAATGTCAGCTCGACATTCTCCATCTCGAAGAGCCGCTGATACTGCTTCACCAGCGCGTTCTTCGGCTCCGTCAGGATGGAGACGAGAGCCGGCTCGTCGAGGTCCTCAAGCGTCGCCACGACCGGCATACGCCCGACGAATTCCGGAATGAGACCGAATTTCAGAAGATCCTCCGGCTCCACCTGGCTCAGAAGCTCGCCGATCTTGCGATCGTCCGGCGAAGCGACGGTGGCGGAGAAGCCGATCGAGGTCTTGCGGCCACGGTCGGAAATGATGCGATCGAGACCGGCGAACGCGCCGCCACACACGAACAGGATGTTCGTCGTGTCGACCTGGAGGAATTCCTGCTGCGGGTGCTTGCGTCCGCCCTGCGGCGGCACGGAAGCGACCGTCCCTTCCATGATTTTCAGCAAGGCCTGCTGGACGCCCTCGCCCGACACGTCGCGGGTGATCGAAGGGTTGTCGGACTTGCGGGAAATCTTGTCGACCTCGTCGATATAGACGATGCCGCGCTGGGCACGCTCCACATTGTAATCGGCGGCCTGAAGCAGCTTCAGGATGATGTTCTCGACATCCTCACCGACGTAACCGGCCTCAGTCAGCGTCGTCGCATCCGCCATGGTGAACGGCACATCGAGAATGCGGGCCAAGGTCTGCGCAAGCAGCGTCTTGCCGCAACCCGTCGGGCCGATCAGCAGGATGTTGGACTTCGCCAACTCGACATCATTGTTGCGCGCCGCATGGTTGAGGCGCTTGTAATGGTTGTGGACAGCGACAGAGAGCACCTTCTTGGCACCCGTCTGGCCGATCACGTAGTCGTTGAGGACGTTGTAAATCTCTTGCGGCGAAGGCACGCCGTCGCCGGACTTCACCAGCGAGGATTTGTTCTCCTCCCGGATGATGTCCATGCACAGCTCGACACACTCGTCGCAGATAAACACGGTCGGTCCCGCGATGAGCTTCCGCACCTCGTGTTGGCTCTTGCCACAGAAGGAGCAGTAGAGCGTGTTCTTACTGTCCCCGCTGTTACCGCTGATTTTGCTCATCGGTCACCTCTCCGGTGGGCCAGCCCGCCATTCCGGCGCCTGGCACGAGGCGCTGCCGCGAAGCAGCACGCCCCTTTCATCGAACATCTTTGGCTGTACGGTTTCAAGATAAACTTAACAGCTTCTAGCCTGCGTGACGCTTGCAACGTCAACCTTGCCCCTCGGTCTCCGTCATCGCCCGGCTCGTGATCACGCGATCGATCAATCCGAACTCCTGCGCCTGCTCAGCCGTCATGAAATAGTCACGATCGAGCGTCCGCTCAACCGTCTCATAGTTCTGACCTGTGTGCTTGACGTAGATTTCGTTCAGCCGGCGCTTCATTTTGATAATATCCTCGGCGTGGCGCTCGATATCCGAGGCCTGCCCCTGGAAGCCGCCCGAGGGCTGATGCACCATGATGCGGGCATTGGGAACGGCAAAGCGCATATCCTTTTCACCGGCGCACAGAAGCAGCGAGCCCATCGAGGCAGCCTGCCCGATGCACAAGGTCGACACAGCCGGCTTGATGAACTGCATCGTGTCGTACATCGCAAAGCCGGAGGTCACGACACCGCCCGGCGAATTGATGTAGAGGCTGATCTCCTTTTTAGGGTTCTCCGCCTCGAGGAAAAGGAGCTGGGCACAGACGAGGGTCGCCATGTGATCCTCGATCATGCCCGTCACGAAAATGATGCGCTCCTTCAGAAGGCGCGAGAAGATATCGTAGGCGCGCTCACCCCGGTTGGTCTGCTCCACGACCATGGGGACGAGGTTCATGTAGGTTTCAACGGGATCTTTCATGGGAGGCCTTTGCTCTGCCCGCGGCGACGCGGGCACGGGGATACGATTCGTCCTAATTTAGGGGGTTCTTAGCAATCTGCCAAAGCCCCGTAAAACATGACGCCCGACTTGGCGGAAAAAAGGCCGCGCGATGCGCGGCCTGCGTGGTGCGGTGACGCAGCGTCGACTGCGCCACACGCCCATTTGGTCACCTATCAGTGATCGTGGTCGTGATGATGGTGATGCTCGTGATCATCTTCGTCGTCATCGGCAAGCAGCTCCTCACGTGACACCGTCTTGTCGGTGACGTCAGCGAGCTCGAGCATGTAGTCGACGACCTTCTCCTCAAAAATCGGAGCGCGAAGCGCCTGCACCGCTTCCGGATTGTTGCGGTAGTGCTCGATCACCTGCTGTTCCTGACCGGGGAAGCGGCGAACCTGCTCGTAGAGAGCGCGCTGCAGCTCTTCCTCGCCGACCTCGACCTTCGCCTCTTCGCCGATCTTCGACAGGACGAGACCGAGACGCACACGGCGTTCGGCAATGGTGCGGTACTCCGCCCGCGCCTCTTCTTCCGTCGTGCCTTCATCCTCGAAGGAACGGCCGTGATGCTCCACATCGTGCATCACCTGCCGCCAGATGTTCTCGAACTCCTGCTCGACCAGCTTTTCCGGAAGCGGGAATTCGTGCTTCTCGTCGAGCGCGTCGAGGAGCTGACGCTTCACACGCTGGCGGGTAGCAGAACCGTATTCGCTTTCGAGCTGGGCGCGGACGGCTTCCTTCAGCTTGTCGAGCGATTCGACACCGAGCTTCTGCGCGAACTCATCGTCCAGCTTCAGCTCCTGCGGAGCGGCCACTTCCTTGACCGTGACATCGAACGTCGCCGGCTTTCCGGCAAGCTTCTCAGAGGGATAGTCCTCCGGGAAGGTGACCTCGATCGTCTTCTCGTCGCCTTCCTTCACGCCCTTCAGCTTCTCTTCGAAGCCCGGGATGAACTGGCCGGAGCCGATGACGATCTGGGTGTTGTCGTCGCTGCCGCCATCGAAGACTTCGCCATCGATCTTGCCGACGAAGCCGATCGTGATGCGGTCGCCGTCCTTGGCCTTGCGCTTCACCGCCTCGTAGGTGCGGCTTCCTTCGCCGATGGCGTTCAGGCGCTCATCGACCTCTTCATCCGGCACTTCGGCGATCGGGCGCTCGATCTTGATGCCTTTGATCTCGGCGATCTCGAATTCGGGCAGAACCTCGTAGTTCACCGTGAAGGTCAGATCGGCATTGGCCGCCAAGATCTCGTTGGCTTCCGCCTCGTCATCGGTCATGGCGATTTCCGGCTGCATGGCAGCCTTCTCACCGCGTTCGTTGATGGCCGTACGCGTCGTCTCGGCAACGATGTTCTCGACGATTTCCGCCATCGCGGCCTTGCCATAGAGCCGGCGCAGATGCTCGGTCGGGACTTTGCCAGGGCGGAAGCCCTTGAGGCGGACCTGTCCCCGCAGCTGATCCAGGCGCGCAGCCAGCCGATCGTTCAATTCGCCGGCCGGAACGGTAACCTTCAATTCGCGCTTGAGGCCGTCGGAGAGGGTCTCGTTGATATCCATTGTCGCTTCCTGATGCACAGGCGAAACTCGCCGCTTGATTGCCTGAAGTTGAGATGTAAGCGGTTCGCGCCGTCAAGCGTCGGGTGACGTGGTGCGGGCGGAGGGACTCGAACCCCCAAGCTGTTAGGCACTTGGACCTAAACCAAGCGTGTCTACCAGTTCCACCACGCCCGCCACCTTCAAGAGCTGGCGCGCCCTGCCAAGGTTGGGGCTCTATATCATGTCTTTGTCCGCGCACAAGGTGGCGCGCAACCGCCAAAAGAAAAGCCCTCCGAAGAGGGCCGAGGTCCAATCATTGTGCAGTGAGTCTTGAAGCTTGCCGTGGCAACCGACGACACATCACGTCACCTGCCCACACGTCCTCTCTTAGCGTAAACCGGAGTTTAACGAAATCCCCCGGTTCGCCTGTGGTTAATCAGCGCAGCATTCAGATGCGAGCTGCGACCACACCGCGGGCAGCATCTCCGATAAATCTTCCGAAATCAGGCCCGGCCCAAAACGGTGTGCCGCATCGGCATGCATCCAAACCGCAGCGCATGCGGCTTCGAAGGCCGGCATTCTTTGGGCGGCAAGCCCCGCGATCATGCCAGCGAGAACGTCGCCCGTCCCGGCCGTCGCGAGCCATGGAGCATCCTGCGCGGAAATCGCAGCCCGACCGTCAGGGGCGGCCACGACCGTGTCCGCGCCCTTGAGAATGACGATCGCTCCGGCTCGCTCGGCGGCCTCGCGTGTCTTCTCGACCTTGTCGTCCTTCTCCGCGAGATCAGGAAAAAGCCGCGAAAACTCGCCCGCATGCGGCGTCATCAAGACCGGAGCCGAGCGGCCTGCGATCGCATCGAAAAGCCCGCCGGGATGCTCCTTGAAGCTCGTCACGGCATCGGCGTCGAGGACGACGGCCGCCTCGCTCTTCAGGCAGGCGATCACACGTTCGCATGTCGCCTTCCCCACCCCGGCGCCAGGCCCGATCACCACGGCGTTGAGGCGCGTATCCGCAAGAAGCTCGGCCAGACCTCCAGAGCCGTCCGCCTTCTTGATCATGATTGCAATGAGGTGGGCCGCAAGCGCCGGAATGGCATCTTCCTCCGCCGCCATACTGACGAGACCCGCCCCCGCCCGCAGAGCGGCCCGCGCCGCCAGGCGCGCGGCTCCCGTCGCATGGGCAGGCCCTGAGACGACGACGGCATGGCCGCGGGCGTATTTGTGTCCCTCCACCCCCGGGAGCGGCAGAACGGTGCGCCACAGGCCTGGATGATTGCGCCACAGGCGGAGCGAAAGACCCGGCAGCACCGCGCCCGGGATGCCGATGTCGGCCACATGGATCTCCCCGCAATGGAGACGCCCGGGCAACAGGAGGTGTCCGGGCTTCTCGCGGAAGAAGGTCACGGTTCTTGCCGCCTTGAAGGCCGCTCCGCGAACGCCTCCGGTACGACCATCGATGCCGCTTGGGAGGTCGACGGCCAGAACCGGTCGTTCGCTCGCATTGACCGCCTCGACGAGAGCGGCCACCTCCCCGCCGAGTGGCCGCCCGAGACCCGCCCCGAAAAGCGCATCGACGATGAGGTCGGTGGACAGATCGATCCCGGCCGACAGCGGCTCGATCTCGCCCGGCCAGCGCGAAGCGGCGCTCGCCGCATCACCTGACAGTTTTTCGCGGGAACCGAGGAGCGCAAGCCGGACACGATAACCGCGCTCCGCGAGACAACGTGCGGCGACGAAGCCGTCGCCTCCGTTGTTGCCGGGCCCGGCCAGAACGAGGACATGCCCGCGGTGCGGGCACATGGCCTGTGCATGTTCTGCGACCGCCGCGCCGGCGTTCTCCATGAGCAAAGGGCCGGAAATTCCGGCGCCCATCGCAGCTCGGTCGGCGCGCCCCATTTCCTCCGGAGTGAGGAGGAGGAGAGCATCCCGGGCAGAGAAATGATCACGCATTGTGCAGTTGCCTCATTATTATGCCACACCAATGGGGAAAAAGCGGTCATCCGTCGCCGCAAAATTAGCCTTGGCAGCGGCAGGCGCCTCGTCTTCCATGCGCGCGCGGCCAAGAGCGGGCTGGCACGCTTCCTGCTGAGGGGCGGTCGGAGCGACGACGACGCTCACGGGCTCTGGAGTTTCCCTTGATATGAAGAAGATCGAAGCGATCATAAAACCGTTCAAACTCGATGAAGTGAAGGAGGCGTTGCAGGAAGTCGGACTGCAGGGCATCACAGTGACCGAGGCCAAAGGCTTCGGGCGTCAGAAGGGCCATACCGAGCTCTATCGCGGTGCAGAATATGTCGTCGATTTCCTGCCCAAGGTGAAGGTCGAAGTGGTTCTGCCGGACGAGCTTGTCGAGCGGGCCGTCGATGCCATCCGAAACGCAGCGCAGACCGGTCGCATTGGCGACGGAAAAATCTTCATCTCCAGCGTCGAAGAAGCCATTCGCATCCGCACGGGCGAAACCGGCGCAGAGGCAATCTAGAGATCGGTCGCGGCCGGCACTTCTCCGATGGCCGCACCCTTTCCCCATTCCATTTAGAAGGTGACACTCATGAGCAATGCTTCCGATGTCTTGAAATCGATCAAAGACAACGATGTGAAATATGTCGACCTGCGCTTCACCGACCCGCGCGGTAAGATGCAGCACGTGACCATGGACGTATCCATCGTCGACGAGGATATGTTCGCCGACGGCATCATGTTCGACGGTTCTTCGATCGCCGGCTGGAAGGCCATCAACGAGTCCGACATGACGCTGATGCCGGATCCCGACACCGCCGTCATCGACCCGTTCTTCGCGCAGCCGACGCTCGCCATCTTCTGCGACATCCTGGAGCCGTCCACGGGCGAGCCCTACAACCGCGATCCGCGCACCACGGCCAAGAAGGCCCTCGCCTATCTGCAGTCGACCGGCGTCGGCGACACCGCCTTTTTCGGTCCGGAAGCGGAATTCTTCATCTTCGACGACGTGCGCTTCTCCTGCACGCCTTACAACACCGGCTTCCTGCTTGATTCCATCGAGCTGCCCACCAATCAGTGGACGGAATACGAAGGCGGCAATATGGGCCACCGCGTGCGCACCAAGGGCGGTTATTTCCCGGTGCCGCCGATCGATTCGGCCCAGGACCTGCGCTCCGACATGCTGATGTACATGGCCGAGATGGGCGTCGACGTCGAAAAGCACCATCACGAGGTCGGTTCCGCTCAGCATGAGCTCGGCATGAAGTTCGACACGCTCGTGCGCGTCGCCGACAAGCTGCAGATCTACAAATACTGCATCCATCAGACGGCCGCGGCCTACGGCAAGACGGCGACCTTCATGCCGAAGCCGGTCTTTGGCGACAACGGCACTGGCATGCACTGCCACCAGTCGATCTGGAAGGACGGCAACCCGGTCTTCGCCGGCAACCAGTACGCCGATCTTTCGGAAGAATGCCTCTTCTACATCGGCGGCATCCTGAAGCACGCCAAGGCGCTGAACGCCTTCACGAACCCGACCACCAACTCCTACAAGCGTCTGGTCCCGGGCTACGAGGCTCCGGTGCTGCTCGCCTATTCGGCGCGCAACCGCTCGGCCTCCTGCCGTATCCCGTACACCAATTCGCCGAAGGCGAAGCGCATGGAGATCCGCTTCCCGGATCCGGCGGCGAACCCGTATCTCGCCTTCTCCGCCATGCTGATGGCCGGCCTCGACGGCATCAAGAACCGGATCCATCCGGGCGACCCGATGGACAAGGACCTCTACGATCTGCCGCCGGAGGAGCTGAAGGACATCCCGACCGTTTGCGGCTCGCTGCGTGAAGCGATCTCGTCGCTGGAAGCCGATCACGACTTCCTGACGGCCGGTGGCGTCTTCGACGAGGATCAGATCGAGGCCTATCTCGACCTCCTGCGCGAGCAGAACATCCGCTACGAGCAGACCCCGCATCCGATCGAGTTCGAGATGTACTACTCGGTCTGACCCCTTCGGGCTCAGAGCCATCATCGAAAGCACTTTGGGGAGGCGGTCACCGCCTCCCCTTTTTGTTGCGCGCGCGAAGTGGGCCACCTCCCGACGAAACGGCAGAGCCAGAGTGACATCCTCGGTTTTGGCAAGCCCCTGCGATCTCGTCCCGACTGCCGGCGGGACATGAGGCATGGTCGGCTAAATTGGCGCAGGCCGAGTTTCTAGGCAGATGTGTCGCAAACGGCACAGCACCGTTAACGAATCTGCTCTATCTTTAGGCGGTCCAGGTGGATGGCCGGCTAGGTTCATCGCGCGCATCCGAAAAGGCTTCCTTTGCCCTGTCGGTCGTCCACCTCCGGTTCTCCACCGGTTGCAGGCCGAGCTGCGCGCTGCCCTTGAAACCAAGCGCTTGAAGGCGCATCGATAGCGGCACGCTCTGCGGTCGCTTCTCTGCGGCTGCGCATGGAGCAGGGTCACGTCGCCGTCAGGCCGAGACCATGGCAACATCGCCATCCGATTCGCATCAAGGCAGAAGCATGGACCGAGCCGAGGATCTTTTTTCGAGCGGCAGCAAGCCCTCCGGCACAAAAACGCCCACAGAACGGACCCCTCGCCGCCGCAAGGCGCGCGAGGCGAGCGCTCCGGCGTCGGGCTACTCTGCCTCCGACATCGAGGTCCTGGAGGGCTTGGAGCCGGTCCGGCGCCGGCCGGGCATGTATATTGGCGGCACCGACGAGAAGGCTTTTCACCATCTCTTTGCCGAGGTGATCGACAATTCGATGGACGAGGCCGTGGGCGGCCACGCCAGTTGGATCGAGGTCGAGCTCGACACCGAAGGCTTCCTGACCGTCACCGATAATGGCCGCGGCATTCCCGTCGACAGGCATCCGAAATTCCCCGACAGGTCAGCGCTCGAAGTCATCATGACGACGCTGCATGCCGGCGGAAAGTTCAATTCGAAGGTCTATGAAACCTCCGGCGGATTGCACGGGGTCGGCGTCTCCGTCGTCAATGCCCTGTCGGAAAAACTCGAGGTGGAAGTTGCGCTCAATCGCAAGCTCTACCGACAGATTTTTTCGCGCGGCAAGCCGCTCGGCCCGCTGGAAGAAGCCGGCGACGCCCCGAATCGCCGCGGCACGCGCATCCGTTTCCGCCCGGACCCTGAAATTTTCGGCTCCGAGATCACGTTTGATCCCAAGCGCCTGCACGAGATGGCGCGATCGAAGGCCTATCTCTTCGGCGGGGTCGAAATCCGCTGGAACTGCCCTTCGTCCCTTATCGATCCGAAGAGCGAAGTGCCGGAGAAGGCCGTCTTCCATTTTCCGGATGGGCTGCGCGATTATCTCGACGCCACGCTCGCCGGAGAGACCCGCGTCGGCGACATTTTCTCCGGCCGCACGGAACGCCCGGGCGGGCATGGGGCCGTCGAATGGGCCCTGGCCTGGTTTGCCGGCGACGGCTTTCTGAGTTCCTACTGCAACACGGTGCCGACGCCCGAAGGCGGCACGCACGAAGCCGGATTGCGCACCGCGCTCCTGCGCAGCCTGAAGGGCTATGGCGAGCTCATCGGCAACAAGCGCGCGGCCCAGATCACCTCCGACGATATCATGACGTCGATGGGCGGCATGCTCTCGGTGTTCATCCGCGAACCGGAATTCGTTGGCCAGACCAAGGATCGGCTGGCGACCGGCGAAGCGTCCCGCATCGTCGACGCCGCCATTCGCGATGCGTTCGATCATTGGCTCGCCGCATCACCGAACCAATCGGCAAACCTTCTCGACTGGGTGGTGGACCGCGCCGAAGAGCGCCTGCGCCGACGCCGCGAAAAGGAAATTTCTCGCAAGACCGCGACCCGCAAACTGCGGCTGCCGGGCAAGCTTGCCGATTGCTCGGCGAGCGACCGCGACGACACCGAGCTCTTCATCGTGGAGGGCGATTCGGCCGGAGGCTCCGCCAAACAGGCCCGCAACCGGCGCACGCAGGCAATCCTCCCGCTCCGCGGCAAGATCCTCAACGTGGCGAGTGCCGGGCGCGAAAAACTTTCTCAGAATCAGCAGCTCTCGGACCTGATCCAGGCGCTCGGATGCGGTACCGGCTCGCGTTACCGCGAACAGGATCTGCGTTACGGCAAGATCATCATCATGACCGACGCCGATGTGGACGGCGCGCATATCGCGTCCCTCCTCATCACGTTCTTCTATCGTGAAATGCCCGAGGCGATCCGGCAGGGACGCGTGTTTCTGGCCGTCCCGCCTCTCTTCCGGCTTTCGCAAGGCGGCAAGGTTCTCTACGCCCGTGACGAAGCTCATCGCGACGAACTGATGCGAACTGAATTTTCGAGCCGCGGCAAGGTCGAGGTGAGCCGCTTCAAAGGCCTCGGCGAAATGATGCCGGCGCAGCTCAAAGAGACGACGATGGACCCTGCCCGCCGCACGCTTTTGCGCGTCGGTGTCGTCGAAGACGAAGCTCAGGCGGTTCGCGCAACCGTGACACAGCTCATGGGCAACAAGCCCGAAGCGCGCTTCGCCTTCATCCAAGAGCGCGCGGCTTTCGCACCGCCAGATCTCGACATCTAGGCGCGCCCGAGCGCGACACACCGCCCCTCAGACGGGTTCGGAGCAAGCCCGATATCCGGCGTGTCGCCGTTACATTTCAGGGCGATGCGGCGGCCGGGCAATCGTCTCGATCGATGCGACAGGACGGGTCTCAGCCCTGCACGAGGCGCCCGCAACGCCTCTCCTCACGACACACCGTGAGCCACAAAAAAAACCGGCGGCCGAAGCCGCCGGTTTCCCACTCGCTCGGAAGCGAGAATTAGTAGTTGGCCATCACCGAGCCGCTCGGGCCGCCAAAGCGCCAGTTCACACCAACCATGAAGGTGTCCATGTCGGTGTCGAACTTCACGCTCGAGCCGTCCGCATAACCGATCGACTTGTCGTCGAACCAGTAGTGGCGATACTCGCCCGAGACGGAGATGTTGTCGGTGACCGCAACCTCGATGCCGGCGCCGAGCGTCCAGCCGAAGTCGCCATCGTCGTCGCTGTCGCCATAGACAACAGTGCCGTCGGTGTAGGAGTTGCTGTGGTCGTAATCGACGTAGGCAACACCACCGAGGACATACGGATGGAAGCGGTCCATGCCGACACCGGCGCGGGCCGTCACGCTGGCGAGCCAGTTGGCGTCCATGCCGTTGACAACCGTGTCACGGCTGCCGTCGCCGTCGACGTCAAGCCAGTTGATGTCGCCGCGCACGCCCAGGACGGCCCAGTTCCACTGGTAGTCCCAACCGGCGGCAACACCGGCCGTCCAGCCGTCGCTGTCGAAATCAAAGCCGCCGACCGTCGTGCCACCGTAGTTGAAGTCGGTGTCGACGTTAGACCACGCCCAGCCAGTCTGAAGACCGACATAGCCGCCCGACCAGTTGTAGGTCGGCGTGGCAACCGGCGTTGCGACGGGAGCCGGCTCATAGGTCGGCAAATCCGCTGCGAGGGCGGAACCGCCCATCAGGGCAACCGCGGCGCTCGCGAGAAGGATCTTTTTCATGTGTTACTCCATTGCGGGAAAACTGGATAAGGCTCCCCTTTGCCAAGAGTTCATTTAGCAAAGCGCGACGGAGCTGTCTGTCGCCGAAACGCAACAGTGACAGGGTTTCAAACCAGCTGTTTATTGTTAACGAACGTTAATGTACGGCGGCACACTGTGAACGATAAGTTAATGCACCCTTTTCCCGCCACATTGTGGCAGAAACCGACCGGAATTTTGGCGAAGTGTATTTTTAGCATAACGATGGTCCTACAATGTTTATTCGATACTCTCTTGCGATTTTTGTTATGACAAAGTTCTCACGCGAAGACGTATTAAGACAAAAGCCTCGACAGGCCTCTCAAAAGAGAGGCAAATTCGACACCTAATTCGGGGCGATGTCATCGCATTTGGCTCTCGGGCGGCGGCCCCAAGAGGCCCTCAACGAAAATGCGTGGAGGACGAAAGCACGCCAGCTCAACCGTTTGCTTGACACATGTCGCATGGCACCTATGGTGCGCCTCGTGTAAACAAGCCCGACGTTGAGAAGTTTTCCGCCGGGCGCGAAATTTCCCATGAGCTTTGATAATCTCGGTTTAAGCGACAAGGTTTTGCAGGCCGTTCACGCGGTAGGCTACACCGAACCGACGCCCATTCAGGCGGCGGCGATCCCGCATGTGCTGGCAGGGCGCGACGTCCTCGGCCTCGCCCAGACAGGCACGGGCAAGACGGCATCCTTCACTCTTCCTATGCTGACGCTGCTGGAGCGCGGCCGTGCACGCGCACGTATGCCGCGGACGCTCATCCTCGAGCCGACGCGCGAGCTCGCGGCACAGGTGGAAGACAATTTCTCTGGCTACGGCGCCAACCACAAACTCACCGTGGCGCTTCTCATCGGCGGCATCTCCTTCGATGAGCAGGACAAGAAGCTGACGCGGGGTGCCGACGTTCTGATCGCGACACCGGGGCGCCTGCTCGATCATTTCGAGCGCGGTCGGCTGCTTCTGACAGGTGTCGAAGTCCTCGTCATCGACGAGGCGGACCGCATGCTCGACATGGGCTTTATCCCCGACATCGAGCGGATCGTCAGCCTGATCACGGCGACTCGCAAACCGCAGACGCTTCTCTTCTCGGCGACGATGCCGAAGGAAATCGCCACGCTTGCGGCGAAGTTCATGACCAATCCGGAGCGGGTGGAGGTTTCCCGACCGTCCAGCACGGCGGAAAACGTCAGCCAGCACACCGTGGTCACCGGTCGCAAACCACATGAGAAGCGCGTCGCGTTGCGAGCCTTGATCGATCGCGAGAAGGATCTCACCAACGCGATCATCTTCTGCAATCGCAAGCGCGATGTTGCGACGCTCGAGCGCTCGCTCAGGCGGCACGGCTATTCAGCCGGCGCACTGCACGGTGATATGGACCAGCATGCGCGGCTTGCGACGCTGGAATCGTTCCGCGAAAATCGTATCAGCCTTCTCGTCGCCTCGGACGTCGCGGCTCGCGGCCTCGATATCCCGGCCGTCAGCCACATCTTCAATTTCGACGTTCCGACACATGCGGAAGATTATGTGCACCGCATCGGCCGGACGGGTCGGGCTGGGCGCAAGGGCCGCTCCTTCACGCTGATGACGGCTGAAGAGAAAAAATACGTCTCTGCGATCGAAAAGCTCATTCATCGCGAAATCCCGCCTCTCCCCGACTTTGAAGCCGCCGAACCGGAGGCCGACGAGGAAGATGAACGTCCGCGGCGCTCAAGTTCGCGGCGCGGAAAGAGCGGCAGCCGAGAGCGTTCGCGCAGCGCAAAGCCTGCGACCAAGACAGATGCGGACGACGTTGCTGCAAGCGCGGGTCCTGCAGCGACCGAAGCCAGATCCGGCCAAACCAAACCGGACCATGGCAAGGCCGAGCACGGGAAACCCGAACAAAGCAAGGCGAGTTCTCGTCCGGATTCGCGGCCGCAGCGCAACGACAAGCCGCAGCAGAGCGGACGGTCGAAAGGCAAGCAGCACAGGCAACGCGAAGAGGAAGCCGTCGGCTTCGGGGATCACGTGCCGGCCTTCCTTCTGCAGCCGGTTCGCGTCGGCAACAGCTGAACGAGCACTTGGACGGGCCCGCAAGGCGGCCGCATCGATCGCTCGCCTCTCCGTCTCATTCCCAATAAAAAAACGCCGGCCCGCGGGCCGGCGTTTTTTATTTGAGATCAGAAACGGCGCTCACACACGAGCCGACTGGAAGCTGCCGGGATCGGCAGCCTGCAATTCCACCGATTCGCCGCAACCGCAGGCCGAGGTCTGATTGGGATTGCGAAACACGAAGCCCGTCCGCAGCTTCGTCACCTCGAAGTCCATTTCGGTGCCGAGCAAAAACAAGGTGGCGGAGGGATCGACGAAAACCGAAACCCCCTCTCCAAGATCGACCTTGTCATCGGAGGGATCGGCCTCGCGCGCGAGATCGACGGTATATTCCATACCGGCGCATCCGCCCTTCTTGATGCCGACCCGTATGCCCGCGGCCGGCGCTTCAGCGTTTGCAACAATCTCACGCACACGCGCAGTGGCGGCGTCCGTGAGGCTCAAAACTTGAAATCCGGGAAAAGCCATAGGTCCAACCTAGTCACTGAGGTTCGTCGTTTCCAGTCCCGCAGTGCATCGCGGATAAGCCGGCGCGCGAGACTGCGAGGCAGCCGACGTCAAGCGGCGCCGGACCCTACCACCAACCGATCGCGACTTTCGCCTCATCCGACATCCGTTCCGGCGTCCAGGGGGGATCGAAGACCATCGTTGCCGTCGCGCCGGAAACGCCCTGGACGGAGGCAACAGCGTTCTCCACCCAGATCGGCATCTCGCCGGCCACCGGACAGCCCGGCGCCGTGAGAGTCATGTCGATGTTCACATGGCGCGAATCGTCGATATCGACCTTATAGATCAGGCCAAGCTCATAGATGTCTGCCGGGATCTCGGGATCGTACACGGTTTTGAGAGCCGCCACGATATCCTGGCTCAGGCGCTCAACCTCGTCAGGCGGAATAGCCGAAGCGTCGATATCCGGAGAGTTCGGCGCCTCGTCCACCTGCGCAGAGGGCACCGCCGCGGCGTCGGTTTCGTCCTTGTGCGTGGTCTCATCCATCGCTCTTATCCTCACGCGAAGAAGGTCTGCGCCTTCATCAGGGCTTCCGCCAATTTATCGACTTCTGCTTTCGTATTATAGAGGCCGAAAGACGCACGGCACGTGGCGGTCGTCCCGTAATGGGTGAGAAGCGGCTGCGCACAATGCGTGCCCGCACGCACCGCTACCCCTTCCCGGTCGATAATCATCGAGACATCGTGTGGGTGCGTGCCTTCGAGATTGAAAGAGATGATGGCGCTCTTATCCGGAGCATGCCCATAGATCGTGAGCGAATTGATCTCGCCCAACCGTTCGTGCGCATACTCCTTGAGCACGTGCTCATAGGCCGCAATTTTCTCACGCCCGAGCTCCCGCATGTACTTGAGCGAAGAGCCCAGCCCGATCGCCTGAACGATCGGCGGCGTCCCGGCCTCGAATTTATGCGGCGGTTCCGCATAGGTGACGCCCTCCTGCGTCACATCCTTGATCATCTCTCCACCACCGAGGAACGGCGGCATTTTCTCCAGCCATTCCCGTTTCGCCCAGAGGACTCCGATACCGGTCGGTCCATAGGTCTTGTGGCCGGTGAAGACATAGAAATCGCAGCCGAGATCCTGAACGTCGATTGGCAGGTGCACGGCGGCCTGGCTGCCATCGACGAGAACGGGAATGCCGCGCTCATGGGCAAGCCGACAGATCTCCCGGATCGGCACGACCGTTCCCGTGACATTGGAAAGATGAGTCACGGCAACCATTTTGGTGCGATCGTTGAGAAGCTGCTCAAAGGCTTCCAGATCGAACGAATCATCCTCGCGAATCGGCGCCCAGCGGATCACCGCGCCGGCGCGCTCGCGATGATAGTTCCAAGGCACAATGTTCGAGTGGTGCTCGAGAATGGAAAGGACGATCTCGTCCCCCTCTCCGATCGCCATGCTCCCATAAGACGCCGCGACCAGGTTGATCGCCTCCGTCGACGAGCGCGTGAAAATTACCTCGTCCACCGATGTGGCATTGAGAAAGCCGCGCACAGTCTCTCGGGCATCCTCGTAGGCCTCGGTCGCCGCATTCGAGAGGAAATGAAGGCCGCGGTGAACGTTGGAATAGGTCTCGGCATAGGCCCGCGAAACGGCGTCGATCATCGCCTGCGGTTTCTGAGCCGAAGCGCCGTTGTCGAGATAGACGAGCGGTTTGCCATAGACCTCCAGCGCAAGCGCCGGAAAATCGGCCCGCACAGCCTCCACGTCGTAGGTGGCGTTCTTTGTCAGCATCAGCCCCGTCCTCTCGCGCCGAAGCGCCTATTCGCAAAATGGCTGCCGCAGGTTGCGGCAGCTTTCGTCAGCGGACCTCGCCTCCGAGCGACAGCCAGCGGCGTGTGCGCGCCTCAAGTGCCGCAACCACGTCGTCGTCTGCGATCTCCTCGATCGCCTCGGCGAGGAATGCATGCACCAGCAGACGTTCTGCCTCATCGGCCGGAACGCCGCGAGAGCGCATGAAGAAAAGCATTTCTTCGTCGATCTGGCCGCAGGTTGCGCCGTGGCCGCACACCACGTCATCGGCGAAGATTTCGAGCTCCGGCTTGTTGGAGAACTCCGCGTTCTCCGACAAAAGCAGAGCCTGGCTCATCATCTTGCCTTCGGTCTTCTGCGCGTGCGGCCAGACATTGATGCGGCCCTGGAAAACGCCACGCGCCTCGTCGTCGATCGCCGACTTGAAGAATTCCTGGCTCACGCATTCCGGCACCGCGTGATCGACGATCAAGGTGGTGTCGAGATGCTGGCGGCCCCTCGCAATGGTCGCCCCGCGGATGCCGGAGGTGGCCCCCTCGCCGTCGAAGATCATTCGGATCTCGGAACGAGCGACCGCACTGCCGGCTGCGAAGAAGAACGGATCGAACACCGCGTCGGCCTCGACACGCGGCAGGATGAGACCAAGATGGAGCGCCTGGTCGCCCTCCTCCTGCGCCTTCACCCATTTCACCTTCGCGCCCTTGCCGATGCGAATGTCGGAGACGACGTTGGTGTGGTAGCCGACGCCGTCGGGACCGACGTAGCTTTGCAGGATGACAGCTTCCGCTCCGTCTCCCACCGTCACCTGATGGCGGAGCGTCTGCAGCCCCGGCTCATTCCCGGCAAAGACGGTGCAGATCTCAAGCGGCCTCGCGAGCTTTGCGCCTTCGCGAATACGGATCACGGCGCCATCGCGCACGAAGGCGCTGTTGAGCGCATAGACCGGCGCTTCACCTGGATCGACCTGCTCGTTGCGCTCCAGGAGAGCGCCCCCGTCGTTCAGAAAACGGCCCAGGGAAGCGAAATCCAGCGCATCTTCGACCCCGCTCAAATCCGAGAGCGGCGGCACGAAATATCCGTTCACGAAAACGATGCGGGCGCGGTCGATATCGGCGAAAATATCGGCCTGATCGACCAGGTGACGCGCGCGCTCCGGATTGACGGGCTCGGCCGGCGCCGGCGCGTCCGTCATCAGCCGACGCAGGTCGGTATATTTCCAGTCTTCCACGCGGCGGTTCGGCAAGCCCTTCTCGATGAAGGCATCGAAGGCCGTGGTGCGCATGTCCCGTATCGGGTCGTCGCCGGAAAGCGCTGCAAAATGGTGAGCCAGCGCCTCCTCGGCTTTTGTGCGCGTGCGTTCGGGCTCGGCCATTACGCGGCCTCCACGTAATCGGCGTAGCCCTTCGCCTCCAGCTCGAGCGCCAGCTCGCGCCCACCGGACGTCACGATGCGGCCTCGCGAGAGAACATGCACGTAATCCGGCACGATGTATTCGAGCAGGCGCTGATAGTGGGTGATGACGACGATCGCGCGATCGGGCGAGCGCAGCTTGTTGACGCCATCGGCCACGACACGGAGCGCATCGATGTCGAGGCCGGAATCCGTCTCGTCCATCAGGCAGAGCGACGGCTCGAGAAGCGCCATCTGCAGGATCTCGTTGCGCTTCTTTTCACCACCCGAAAACCCGACATTGAGCGGGCGCTTCAGCATCTCCGGCGTGACGTTGAGCTCGCCAGCCACTTCCTTCACGCGACGCATGAATTCCGGCGTCGTCAACTCCGGCTCGCCGCGCGCCTTTCGTTGCGCGTTCATCGCCGTCTTCAAGAAGGTCATCGTGCCGACGCCCGGGATCTCGATCGGATACTGGAAGGCGAGGAAGACGCCGGCCGCGGCCCGCTCGTCGGGCTCCATCTCCAAAAGGTCCTCGCCCTTGAAGGTGACGGATCCACCGGTGACCTCATAATCCTCCTTGCCGGCCAGGATATAAGACAGCGTCGACTTGCCGGACCCGTTCGGGCCCATGATGGCATGCACCTCTCCCGCTCCGACTTTCAAAGAGAGGCCGCGCAGGATTTCCTTGTCGTCTTCCGCCACCTTGGCGTGCAGGTCGTTGATCTCAAGCATGCGTTTGTTCCTGAATTGATTCAGCCTTCAGGGCTAGAGCCCTGATATGTCTTGAAAACTCGGCTCGCAAAGAGCCGCTCGCGATCAGCCAACGCTGCCTTCCAGCGAGATACCGATCAGGCGCTGCGTCTCGGCCATGAACTCCATCGGCAGCTTCTGGATGACCTCACGGGCGAAGCCGTTGACGATCAGGGCCACCGCTTCCTCCTCGCTCATGCCGCGCTGCTGGCAGTAGAACATCTGGTCGTCGGAGATTTTCGACGTCGTCGCTTCGTGCTCGAAGATCGCCCCGGCGTTCTTCGATTCGATGTAGGGCACGGTGTGAGCCCCACAGTTTTCGCCGATCAGGAGCGAATCGCACTGCGTGAAGTTCCGGGCCCCCGAAGCCTTGCGATGCGCCGACACCAGGCCGCGATAGGTGTTGTTGGAGTTGCCCGCCGAGATGCCCTTGGAAATGATCCGGCTCTTCGTGTTCTTGCCGAGATGGATCATCTTCGTGCCGGAATCGATCTGCTGGTGACCGTTGGAAATGGCGATCGAGTAGAATTCGCCTTCCGAATTGTCACCGCGCAGAATGCAGGACGGGTATTTCCAGGTGATCGCCGAACCGGTCTCGACCTGAGTCCAGGAGATCTTGGAGTTCTTGCCCCGGCAATCGCCGCGCTTCGTCACGAAGTTGTAGACGCCGCCCTTGCCGTCCTTGTCACCCGGATACCAGTTCTGGACCGTGGAATATTTGATCTCGGCATCGTCGAGGGCAACGAGCTCGACGACAGCCGCGTGGAGCTGGTTCTCATCGCGCATCGGCGCCGTGCAGCCTTCGAGATAGGAGACATAGGCTCCCTCGTCCGCAATGATCAGCGTGCGCTCGAACTGACCCGTATTGCGCTCGTTGATGCGGAAATAGGTCGACAGTTCCATCGGGCAGCGCACGCCCTTCGGCACGTAGACGAAGGAACCGTCGGAAAAGACCGCGGAGTTCAGCGTCGCGAAGAAATTGTCTGTGACCGGCACCACGGAGCCGAGGTATTTTCTGACGAGGTCAGGATATTCGCGGATCGCCTCGGAGATCGGCATGAAGATGACGCCCGCCTTGGCGAGCTCCTTCTTGAAGGTCGTCGCAACGGAGACGGAATCGAACACCGCGTCGACCGCGACCGGACGCCCCTCACCGCCGGCGGGCGGCGTCTCGGAATCCTCGTCTATCGCGGAGGGTTCGTCGGCCTTGCGGACGCCGGCGAGGATCTCCTGCTCTTTCAGAGGAATTCCGAGTTTCTCGTAAGTCGCGAGGATCTCCGGATCGACCTCATCGAGCGAGTTCGGTCCGCTCATCGATTTCGGAGCGGCGTAGTAATAGAGCTCCTGGTAATCGATCTTGGGATACTTCACCCGCGCCCAGGAAGGCTCCTTCATCGTCAGCCAGCGCCGGTAAGCCTCAAGACGCCATTCGGTCATCCATTCCGGCTCGCCCTTCTTGGCAGAAATGAAACGCACGGTGCTCTCATCGAGCCCCTTCGGCGCCCGGTCAGACTCAATCAGCGTTTCGAAGCCGTACTTATACTTGTCGACGTCGATCTGCTTAACTTGCTCAATGGTCTCCTGAACGGCTGGCATTCAGTTCTCCTTTATTGGTTCAAGCCGCCCGGCCGAGGTTCATCCGATGATGGATGGTCTGCCACACGTCAAGAAAACGATCGATATCCCGCTCGTCCGCGTTCCAAGGAAGACTGACCCTGATAGCGCTTGGAGCAGCAAAATTCATGGCGCGCAGCACGTGCCTGTCGCCGACTTTGCCCGATGAACAGGCAGACCCGGAGGAGACGCTCACACCCTCCAAATCGAATGCGATCACCAGCGTTTCCGCGGCCATGCCCGACGTTGCAAACAAGACCGTATTGGCGACCCGCTCAGCCGCTTCGCCGGCAATCAAAGTGCGCGCCTCAATTTTGCGCAGACCCTGCTCAAGCCGTTGGCGCAGCTCCTGCAGCCTCTCCATGTGCGACACATGGTGGCGCACCTCTTGCACTGCAACGCCGAAACCGGCGATCGCGGCGAGGTTTTCGGTGCCAGCACGACGGCGCTTCTCCTGGCCTCCGCCCTTCAACAGATTCTTCGGGAACGCCTCGTCGCTCCGCACCACCAGCGCCCCGGCGCCCTGCGGGCCTCCAAGCTTATGCGAGGAGAGAAACAAAATGTCGGCGCCGAGCTCTTCGAGAGACAGCGGCATGCGGCCGGCCGCCTGGACGGCATCGCAGATCACCCGCCCGCCGAACTCATGCACGGCAGCCGCCGCTTCGGCGACGGGCTGTACCACCCCCGTCTCGTTGTTGACGGCCATCAAGGCAAGAACCGGACGAGATTCGGTTGCGTCGGCAGCGAGCCGTGCGCGCAATGCTTCGATATCCAGAACGCCGTCACCGCGCACCGGCACGGACGCCGTCCTGTCCGGAGCGAACATGCCGCCGGCAAGAACGCAGGGATGTTCGACCGCACTGAGATAAAGGCGCTCATCCGGCGCCATCGGGGTCAGTGCCCAATTGGCGGCTTCGGTCGCGCCACTGGTAAAGACGATGTTTGCGGCTTTCGCTCCCAAAAGTGCGGCGACGGCTTCGCGCGCGCCTTCGATCAGATCGCGCGCCCATCGCCCTTCACCATGCACCGAGGACGCGTTGCCGGGATGTTCGAGAGCCGCAAGCATCGCCTCACGCGCCTGCGGGCGAAGCGGCTCGGTGGCATTTGCGTCCAGATAGGTTCTAGCCCGACTCATCACGGCTCCCGGCCGGTCGGCTGCTTTGTTCTTGCAACCGAACGAACACATAGTGTTTAGATACGCTCCCGCCACGAGCGGGGACGCTGCATTTCTTTTGAACCATTCCAAACTAAGTTTTAGGGAGGGGTTCGAACGGAGTCAACAAAACCTCCGTCTAAGATGCAAGTTTCCCGACCCAGCGAGTTGAGAGCCCAGTGAACCATGCCTGAAGTGATTTTCCCCGGCCCCGACGGTCGTCTTGAAGGCCGTTATCAGCCGGGAAAGACGAAGACTGCCCCGATCGGCATCGTGCTGCATCCGCATCCGCGATTCGGCGGGACGATGAACAATCAAATCGTCTATCGCCTTTTCTATATGTTCCAGGAGCGCGGCTTCACCGCTCTGCGCTTCAATTTCCGCGGGGTGGGGCGCAGTCAAGGCTTCTTTGATCACGGCGTCGGTGAACTGTCGGATGCGGCAGCCGCTCTCGATTGGGTGCAGACGCTGCACCCCGATGCGCGCGGCGTGTGGATCGCCGGGTTCTCCTTCGGCGCCTGGATCGGCATGCAGCTCTTGATGCGCCGGCCAGAAGCAGAAGGCTTCATGTCCATCGCGCCGCAGCCGAACATCTACGACTTCTCGTTCCTCGCGCCCTGCCCGTCTTCGGGGCTCATCATCCACGGCGAGAACGATCGCGTGGCGCCGCCGGAGGCCGTCCAGACTCTGGTCGACAAGCTGAAATCGCAAAAGGGCATCGTCATCGATCAGCAGATCGTCAAAGGCGCGAACCACTTCTTCGAGGGTCAGGTCGACGAGCTCATCGGCAATTGCAGCGACTATCTGGAAAAGCGGCTCGCCCAGGTCGAGGCTTGAGCTGATCGCAACGAGCCCCGCCGGGCTCTCAGTCCTCGCCGGCCTCATCATCGGGGCCGACGAGGCCAAAGCGGTTCATCTTCAGGTAAAGGGTCTGGCGGCTCAGCCCCAGAACTCGCGCGGCGACCGTGCGGTTGTTTCCCGTCAGGTTTAGAGCCGCCTCGATGCACATTTTTTCGATCACGTCGGTCGTATCACGGACGAGATCCTTCATCGGCGTATAGCCGATCATCTCGACGAGATTCTCGACCGCCCGGACCAGATCGCTGGATTCGACCCCCGTCTGTGTCTCATCCGGGCTGAGTGGCCGCATCACAAACCCATAACCTGGCGTCGTGCCTTCCGGCAGAGTGAGCGCGGAAAAGCGCACGGCGACCGTCTCACCGTTACGGCCGCCAATGATGCCGGAGAGATTCTGCAATCGTCCGTGGCGGCGCACGTTCTGCAAAAGCACATCCTGGGTCAGCCCGCTCCACGACAGAAAATCGTCGAGATGACGCCCGGCCGCGTTGGCGGCAAAGGGCACGTCTGCAAGCGTGAGGAACGTCTCGTTCACCCAGACGATCTTGCCATCCTCATCGGCGAGAATGACCGCTTCCGGCGCGTTGCGGACAAGCGCGACAAGATCGGATTCCGGCGCCGTCTCCTCCTCCGCCGTTGCAATCCGCACCATCACCAAATGGAGGTCGCCGGCGCGAAACGCCTCGGCGGAGAGCGAAACACGTCCCTCTGCCTCGACCTCGATCGTGAGCGGCGACCCTGTCTCGCCGACGGCCTGGAGCATGGCGTCAACATCCGGCCTTTGCTTGCTGCGGAAGAGCGCCGTGAATTTCCGCCCGCTCAGCGCCTTGCCCGGAACGCCCAGGAGCACCGCGGCTTGAGCGTTGGCTTCGCGCACCTTTCCGCTATCCGCATCGACGACGACGATGGCCTCAGAGACCGTCTCGAACAAAAGCCGGTAATGCGCTTCGGCCTGCCGCAGGCTGCGGGCATGCTGCTCGATCGATCGGGCATGGGCCAGAAGACGCGACTGCAGCTCGACGACGAGACGCAGGTCGCGGCCGATAAGAACCACCTGGTCGCCGCCATCGATGTGCAGAGCGGAATACCGCACAGGCAGCTCACCGCCAGCTTTGAGAGGGTGGCTGACGTCCACACGTTCGAGGAGACGACCGCGCCGCGCCGAATCGATCAGCCGGCGCAGTCGGGTACGGTTACCGACCGTGACAAGATTCTCGATGGGCTGGCCGCACCACCGCATGATTTCTTCGCCGGAGACGGACTCAAGATTGTGCGAAATGTCGCTAATCGTACCATCTTTTCCCACAACTAGAGCGAGATCCGCAATCGCCGAAATCAGGGATGCGACGGCGACAGAATCCATCTGCACAAGGGGTGACAGGCTGTGAGGATACAAGGTCATCTGAGTTCAACGATTGAGAGCCGGATGTCGAGCGGCAGCACCGCGGCTTGCGGCGATTTGGATAAAAACCCCGTCCAGTGCACGTTGACAAGACGCATGTTCTTGAGAACGTTTCCCTTTATGAAGGGTTTGTCCAGTGCCCACGTGCAACATTTACGCGTGGCGATCGCAGGGCAGATATTCGTGCCCAGGATCCCGGGCTTCACAACGAGCAGTGCTTTCCAGATGCAACGCCTGGCTTCAATGGCTCAAGATCCCGACAAATCTGCACATTCGAGAGAAACGAACTTTGGTCCCTCGTTTGTACCATGTGCCCCAGTGTCGCACTTTTGTCCGTCGCGGGGTTGCCGTTGAGCCTCCATCCGCGCAATTTCGCTGTCTTGATGCGTCGCTTGGTCGCCCTGCGTGGAAGAGCTGACGCCACACCGTTTCGAAGGGGTACGGCCGCTTGCTGAACAGTCCGGTTGATCTCAGCGCCTGCGACACAGAGCCTATTCATATGATCGGTGCGATCCAGCCGATCGGCTGCCTCATCGCGGTCGATGCCGGATCATTGACGATCGAATACGCCAGCACCAACACGCGCATCTATTTTGGACGGGACTACCCTTCGCTGTTGGGACTGCCGCTGGCGGAGCTGCTTGGCGCGGACGGCTGCGAGGCGCTTCTGGCGCGGCGCCTCGCTCCGACAGTGCCCGATCTTCTTCGGCCTGCCCTTCTGCAGATCCGGTCTGCCGACGGTGAGCCCGTCGAACTCGAGTGTTTTCCGCACCGTTGCGGTGACTGGCTCGTTTTGGAATTCGTCCGGCCGGAAAGCCGCTTGGGCAGCGTCTGGGAGGACGAAGTCCTGCGCCAGCGGGTCATTTCCGAGCTGATCATCCCCGATACCCTGGAAGACCTCGCGCAAGTGGGCGCGCAGATCCTGCGCGAGGCGACGGGGTTCGACCGCGTGATGATCTACCGCTTTGCGGCGGACCAGCACGGCGAAGTCATTGCCGAAAGCACGGTCCGTCCGGACAGCTTTCTCGGCCTCCACTATCCTGCATCCGACATCCCCGATCCGGCTCGGCGTCATTTCGTGCGCAACGTGATCCGCGTGATCGCGGACATCAACGCGAAGCCCGTTCCCATCATGACGCGCGGCGGCACTGTCGCGGATGCGGAATCGCAGGCCCCTCTCGACCTCACCTATTCGAAGCTCCGCGCGGTCGCGCCGGTGCATGTCGAATACCTCAACAATATGGGGGTGGCGGGCAGCGTCTCGATCTCGCTCATTTCCGAGAACAAGCTGTGGGGCCTTGTCGCCTGCCACCATTATAGCCCGCTCGAACTGTCCTGGAGCAGATTGCGGGCCTGTGAGCTGATCGGCGGAACGATCTCCGCTCTATTGCACAGTCTGGAGAACACGAGCCAACTTCGCGACAGCATCCGGGCCGAAAAGACCGCTTTTGCGATCGAGCGGGAGGCGATAAGCGGCCAGCCTTTGCGTGACGCCATCGAGGCGCACGCAGACGACCTGCTCAACCAGTTGAGCGCGCAGGGCATGCTTTTGAAGCTCGCTGACGATGTCCTGGCGATCGGAAAGGTCCCTGTCGGCGATTTCGACTACGCCCCGCTGGCTGCAAGAATGTCGAGCGGGATCGCGACCTGCGATCAGCTGCATGAGCTCCTCGGCGTCGACAATCTCGGCAACGATATCGCCGGCGCCGCGATGATGGAGCTCTCCGAAGATCGCTCCGACTGGCTCATTCTCTTCCGTGAAGCGTTTAGCGAGACGATCCGATGGGCCGGCAAGCCCGAGAAGATCGCGATCCGGACAGAGGACGGCTCGACCCGCCTGTCTCCCCGAGGTTCCTTCGCGCTGTGGCTTGAAGAGCGGCGCGGACACAGCAAGCCGTTCACGGAAACCGATGGCGAGATCCTCCGCATCACGCGGCGCGCGCTCTTTGCCATCAACAGTCTCGATCGCGAGCGCGCCGCAACAGCGGCGATGCGCAGGGCGGAGGCCGAAGAGGCGCGGCTGCGGCTGATGCTGATGGATGCGGCGCAGGACCGTTCGATGGGCGAACTCGCCTCAGCCCTTGCGCATGAACTCAACCAGCCCCTTTCAGCCGTCAGCAATTACGTGAACGCCTCCCGGCAAGAGCTGCGCAATCACGGGATTGCCGTACCCGCCCATATCGGCGGCCTTATGGAGAGCGCCGTCAGCGAATCAGCGCGCGCTGCAGACCTCGTCCGCCGCCTGCGCAATTTCATCGGTCAAAGAGAGATCACCATGGAGCGGGTCGATCTCAAAGCGGTGGTCCGGCAAGGGGTCGAGCTCGCCCTCGCCGCGAGCAACGAACCTCGCCCTGAGATCGTCTTTGATTTCGCCGACGATATCCCTCCTCTCTCCGCCGACCCTGTCCAGATCGTTCAGGTCATCCTGAACCTCGCGCGCAACAGCATCACGGCGATGGCCGGTAGCAAGATGAGGCGCTTGACGTTATCGATCCGCAATGCCTCGCCGCTGGTGGAGATCAGCATCTGCGACACTGGAACAGGCGTCCCGCAAGAAATGGAAGACACGCTCTTCGAGCCTTTTCACAACTCGACCACAAGCGGAATGGGCCTCGGCCTGTCGCTCTGCCGCTCCATCGTCGAAGCACATGGCGGGCGGATCTGGATGCAGGAGAATGGCGAAGGCGCAACTTTCGTCTTCACGCTGAGAATTACGGATCCAGACGATGCGTGATGCCGCCCGCGGCAGAGTGGTTTATATCGTCGATGACGAGATGTCCGTCCGTCATTCGCTCGGCGCCCTTCTCTCCGCGCACGGATTTGAAACCGAGGCATTTCCCTCCGCCGAGAGTTTTCTGGAGGCCGTCGACGCCGATAAGGGGCTGTGTGCCTTCATCGATTTGCGAATGCCCGGTTTGAGCGGCATGGACTTGCAGAAGACGATGGCCGAACGTGGCATCGGGATCCCCGTTGTGATCCTGACCGGCCACGGCGATGTCCCGCTCGCGGTCGAAGCCATGAAGAACGGTGCGGTCGACTTCATCGAGAAACCCGGTTCGGAAGAGCAGCTGCTCAGCGCGATCCGCGCCGCATCCGACCAGCTGGCAAACCGCCCGTCTTCGAAGCTGCCACCGCATATCGTCTCAGAGCGGCTGGCGCGATTGACCGGACGAGAACGTGAGGTTCTCGATCACCTCGTCCTTGGCATGACCAACAAGCATATTGCAGTCGAGCTCGGCATCAGCCAACGCACGGTCGAGATCCACCGCGCCCGCATTCGAGAGAAACTCGAAGCCCGCGGGCTTGCAGATCTCATCCGGATGATGCGCTGACGCGTCTCTGCGATCGGCATTTTAGGCATACGCAGTTTCTACGTAGCGGAATATCCGAGATACCGCCGCCTTGCGGTTGCGCCTACTTTGCGGTCGATAAGCAATGGGCGGCGTTACGGGCCTGCCCCCGACGGCGCCCCAAATAAGGGGCATGGGTCATGCCACCAAAAAAATCCTGCTGGGCTGTGGGCGAGGAATTGGCGTCGCAGACGTCTGAGACCGTTCACAAGGTCGTTGTGACGTTGACGGATGAGCAACTTGCCGCGGCCGAAGGCTGGCGCTCCGCACAGGGCATCCCGGAACGTTCGGAGGCTCTCGGCGAGCTCATCCGTATCGGGCTTTTGAGCGAGATCAGCCGGGTCTATCGCCTGGCGTGATGTCTGCCGTCAGCCGGACACACCGGCTGACGGGACAACCGCAAGTCCGCAAGAATTCAGGCCGCGTTCCGGCTCTTGCGCACGCTCCTCTCGGGCGCCTGCTCGCTCGGCGTCTCATCGCCTGCCGCTTGCGCCTCGATCGTCTTCGCGTCGTGACGCTTTTGAGCGGCACGGGTTCCTACGCGAATGTCCTTGGCGATCACCGTTGCGACTTCGTCCTTCGGAACCGGCCAGCCGAACAGGAAGCCCTGGACGTTGCGGCAGTCATTGGCGACGAGGAAGTGTGCCTGCTGGGCGCTTTCCACACCCTCGGCGGTCACCTTCAGGTCAAGTGAGATGCCGAGCCTGATGATGGAACGCAGAAGCTTCTCCACCTGCCCGCCGACGCCCACACCGTGCACGAAAGAGCGGTCGATCTTGATACCGTCGAAGGAGAACCGCCAGAGATAGCTCAGGCTGGAATAGCCGGTGCCGAAATCGTCCATGATGAGGGCGGCCCCCATCTTCTTGATCTCGCGAAGCTGCGACAGCACACGATTGGACGTCTCCAAAAGCAGGCCTTCCGTGATCTCCACCTCGAGCCGGTCCGCCTTGAGCCCAGTCTGCTTCAATGTCTTGGCGATCAAACGGGGCAAGTTGCCTTTCTTGAACTGCGCGGGCGACAGGTTCACGGCCAGAGTCAGATGCTCCGGCCAGAGGCTTGCCGCACGGCATGATTCCTTCAAAATCCACTCGCCGATCGGCTCGATGAGCCCGGTCTCTTCGGCAACCGGAATGAACTCCGTGGGTGAGACGACGCCGCGCTCGGGATGTTTCAGCCGCAGCAGCGCCTCGAAGCCCGTAAGGCGCCGCGTCACGAGATCGTACTGCGGCTGGAAATAGAGGACGAACCACTTCTCTCGGAAGGCCTTGCGGAGGATCGCCTGCATTTCCAGACGCCCCTGCATCGAAGTGGTCAGCTCCGTGGTGAACACGGAAATATCGTTGCGTCCGCCCGCCTTCACCTTGTTCAAGGCGAGGTCGGCATTCTTCAGGAGCTCGTTGGCGTTTTCGCCGTGCTCCGGGGAGACCGCGATCCCGATCGACGCGCTCGCGACGACTTCGTTGTTCTCGCCGTCACCGACCTTGTAGACGCCGTTGAGAGCCGACCCGATGCGCCTTGCGTGGATTTCCGCGTATTTGGTGCCGCCGGCCTCGAGCTGAATGATGGCGAATTCGTCGCCACCGAGCCGCGCAAGGTACTGGGGCTTCTCCACGACATCGCGCAACCGCTCGGCCACCTGCTTCAGGAATTCATCGCCTGCGGCATGGCCATGCGTGTCGTTGATTTCCTTGAAGCGGTCGATGTCGATGTAGTGAAGGGCGAGGTGATGTCCTTCTTCGCTTTGACGCCGGATTTCGACCTCCAGCGTCCTCAGGAATTCGTCCCGATTGCTGAGGCCCGTCAGCGTATCGTGACCGCTCACATAGGTGAGCTCCTCATAGACCTCGCGCTTCTGACGCGTGCGAAGGAGCAGGCTGACAGCCGGGATCGTGAAGGCGACGAGCGCCAGCACCAGGATGGTCCCGAGGATTCCCGTCAGCCACTGCCAGAAACCCGCCTCATCGGCGCTGTGGTCGAGATAGACCGCGATCGCGCCGTCGGCGTTTCCGTCGGCATCCTCGATCGGCACCAGGGTACGGCTGTAATAGGACGGCCCGGCGCCTTCCTCAGCATGGCGGTCCTGCCAGCTTAGCGCGCCCTTCCCTGACTCGATGAGTGAACGTGCTTCATCGCGACCAATGGGCGCAATCTCTGTGCCGCCCGTCGCATCACTCAATTCGCGGATGCGTTCACCCGCCCGGTTGAACACCTCGATGCGGAAGACATCCGGCATCGCCAGGATTGTCTTAAGGGCGACATTCTCTTCGGCAGAGATGCTGCCATCTCTGTCCTGCAGACCTGTCTCCTGAAGTCGTCCCGCCGCAAAGGTCGCGCGCTCGAGCGCCTCCGATCGCACATATTTCGAATAGAGCTCGTCGGCAGAATAATAGACGACGCCGGCGGTCAGTGCCGCCGTGACGAGCCCCACGAAGGTGACGAAGACCGCAATCGTCTGGTCGCCAGCAATCGAGCCGCGCCGGCTTGGAAAGGAGCGAGCCGCTTTCTTCTGCCGTTTTGCGGCCTTGACCTTCTTCTCCTTGGCGGGGGAAGCCTTCTTGATTGCCTCGCGGCCGGCTTCGATCACCTGAGGCGTCGTTGCGGGCGCGGTTTCGCGGGCTGATGTTTCTTCGAGGGGCTGTGGTGCTGCGACCGTTCGGCCGTGTTTTGTCGCCTTGCCTCGGAACATATCCGCGAAGGAGGCCGCTATTTTACGCATGAACTCGGACCCGATACCTTCTTCGGAACTTGACCTTGATCCGAAAGGCTTGATTCGAGGTTAATTGTTGCGGTTGGGACGACTCCAGCGACCTCCGGGCAAGGGCCGCGGAGCGCCCGTAGTCCCGGGGAATGTGAGCGGCAGCCCTTCCGCCACCCTGAGGGCCAGATAGGCAAAAGCCTCTGCTTCGATCGCGTCTCCATCGAGCCCCAGATGCTCGGCCGCGACGACTTCTGCCGGGGCAAGCTCCGTTGCAAGCAGCTTCATCAAGCCCCGGTTCAGCCGACCTCCTCCGCAAACGACCACGAGATCAGGGACTTGCGGCAAAAGCTGAAAACCTCGATTCAACGCAGAAGCCGTGAAGGCGGCAAGCGTGGCGGCCGCATCGTCGTCGTCGAGCCCGGTCACATCGGTGGCTGCAAAGGCGTCTCTGTCGAGTGATTTGGGCACCGGCCGCGCGAAGAAGGGATGCTCGAGCCACCTCTCAACCCGTGAGACATCGGGGTGCCCACGCATCGTGATTTCACCGTCAGCATCAAATGCCAGGCCTCGGCGCGAAGAGATGAGATCGTCGATCAGCGCATTGCCCGGCCCCGTGTCGAGCGCGATCAGGGTGTCGCCCTCGCCGACATAGGTCACGTTGGCGACGCCGCCGATATTGACGAAGGCGATCGGCAATCCGCGGCCCAGGCGTTGGGCGAGCGCACGATGATAGACCGGTACGAGCGGCGCACCCTCGCCGCCTGCGATCACATCGGCAGTTCGGAAATCCCAGGCAACTGGAACGCCAAGCGAATCGGCGAGGGCTTGGCCGTCTCCGAGTTGGAGCGTGATGCCGCGTTCAGGCGCATGAAAAACGGTCTGTCCGTGAAACCCAACGCAGGCGATATCTTCAAGCCGCAACGCGTGATCGCTCACAAAGCGACGAAGAGCGAACTCATGCGCTTTGGTGACAGCAGCCTCCGCCTCGTCGATGATCGGCTCGCCTCGCACAGCACCGCCTTTTGCGGCCGCCATCGCGCGCCTCAGCAGCGCCCGGTGCGCATCATCGAGAGAATAAGTCGCGGCAGGGCCGATATCGCCGAGCGTTTCGCCGTCGCTTTGAAGCAGCGCAACGTCGACCCCATCCATCGACGTGCCGCTGATCACCCCCAAAGTGCTACGAAATTTTGTCACGCCCTTCGCGCTCCGTGATTTCAGGTGCTAAGGGAGCACCCCATATCATTCCTGCAACTAACGAACCCATGACCACGTTTCGATCCGATTTCCTCAACACGCTCCAGGCCCGGGGCTTCATCCATCAGATCTCCGATCCGGAAGGGCTCGACAGCCTTTTGTCGAAGGAGATGGTGAGCGCGTATATCGGCTTCGACTGCACCGCCCGGAGCCTCCATGCCGGCAGCCTCGTGCAGATCATGATGCTTTACTGGTTGCAGCAGACGGGGCATCGGCCGATCGCGCTGATGGGCGGAGGCACAACGCGGATCGGAGATCCGTCCGGCCGCGACGAAAGCCGCAAAATCCTCTCCGATGCCGAGATCGAGGCGAACAAGCAGGGCATCCGACGCGCCTTCGACCCGCTTCTGCATTTCGGCGAGAGCGGCAACGACGCCATCATGCCGGACAATGCCGAGTGGCTTCTGAAACTCAACTACATCGACGTTCTGCGCGATGTCGGGCGGCATTTCTCCGTCAACCAGATGATTCAGCGCGATTCCGTGCGGCTGAGGCTGGAGCGCGAGCAGCACCTCTCCTTGCTGGAGTTCAATTACATGGTGCTGCAGGCCTACGATTACGTCGAGCTTCACCGCCGTTATGGCGCGCGCCTGCAGATGGGCGGCTCCGACCAATGGGGCAATATCGTTTCGGGCGTCGATCTTGGACGCCGCATGGAACAAGTGGAGATGTTTGCCCTCACCACCCCGCTCCTGACGACTGCGACGGGAGCCAAGATGGGCAAGACCGCGGAGGGAGCTGTCTGGCTCAACCCCGATATGCTGTCGGCATACGAGTACTGGCAGTTTTGGCGCAACGCCGCCGATGCGGATGTCGGTCGCTTCCTGAAGCTTTTCACGATCCTTCCCCTCGACGAGATCGAACGCCTGGCAGCCTTGCAAGGCGAAGAGATCAACGAGGCGAAGAAGGTTCTCGCCACGGAGGCCACGGCGCTCCTTCATGGCCGCGACGCGGCGAAGGACGCCGAAGACACTGCGCGGCGCACCTTCGAAGCCGGTCAGACGGGTGATGCTTTGCCGAGTATCGAAGTGGAGCGCAGCGAGCTCGAGGCCGGGATCGGCGTGCTTTCCGCCTTTGTGCGTGCGGGTCTTGCCACTTCCAACGGCGAAGTCCGGCGTCTCATCCGCAGCGGGGGTATCAAGGTGAATGATACGCCAGTCAGCGATGAGCGCGCCCTCATTGGCCTTTCCGACCTCTCCGAGGACGGTGCCGTGAAGCTTTCGAGCGGCCGCAAGAAACACGCGCTTTTGCGTATGGGCGGGGCGGCCTAAGGCGCCCGCCTGCCGTCACGGCGCCACACACCATCGAGGCCGCATTCCGGCGGCCTCAGCGGTACTCGAAGATCTTGCGAAAAATGCCGGGTGCGATCGCCGACATCAGGTTCATCTTGAGAGATGGATTGTCGAGATTGCCGAAGAGTTTGAAGGTCACGCCGACCAGGCCCTCGTTCTGACCGCCCCCGAGGATCTGTCCGAAGATCGGGATCGTACCCGCCATGTTGTTGATGCCGAAGGCCGGGATGAAGGTTCCGCTTAAGGCAATCTTCTCATCGGTCAGATTGATGGTCCCGCTCGCGGTCGCTCCCAGCATCGGCCCACGCAGATAAGCCTCATCGATCGCGACCACTCCCTTCTCCATGCGGAAGGGGATGCGGAGCTTCGTGAAGGTCATATTGGAGGTGTCGACCTCCTCGGAGATCTGTTCGCGCGCCCGCTGCGACCCCGGCTGGTCGCGTTTGCGCGTCGCCGGACGGACGGCTTCGGCGAGTGCGGCCTCTTCCACAACGCGGAAGTCTCGCAGCCAGGCCTCTCCAGAGGCGCTGTCGCCACCCGGCGGACCGCGCATGACGAGGGTAAAAAGTCCTTCGCGGACACGTGCATAGAGATCGACAAAGCGCAGGACCGCTCCGCCATCGGCGGCATCCAGCACCTGCTCTCGCAGTTTCGAGTTTTCGGTGATGCGCCAATTGAAGGCACCACCGGCGGCATCCCCAAGCACGCCTGAAAGGTTCAGCCCGTGGAGGCGACCGCCAGCGATCTCCGCAGAGCCCTTGATGCCGTAAGCCGTGACATCGTTTTCGCCCTTCACCCGATCGAGCGCGACATCGAGATGTAGCGGCATCATGCCGGCCCCCGCGCCTTTCTTGCTGCTTTTCAGCGCTCGGATGAGACCACGCGCATCGAGCTGAGCCCCGCTCACACTGATGCTCCCATTGCCGCCGGAGACGTTCGCCTTGAGCGCAAAATCATCCCCCGGCCGCAGGGCCACATCGTGAAGGTCGAGGCTGTCGAGCTTTCCGTCCGAGGTCAGCTTCAGCGACCCGGAGGCGTGGAAGCCTTCGCCTTTCAGCGAAAGTCCCTCAACATCGCGACCAGAGGCGCTCGTCTTCACGCGGAACTCAGCACTGGCAGCAACACCCGCGCCCTTTTCCCACGAAATCGGCGGCAGGCGCACGCGCGCTTTCGTCAGATCGAGGTTGATGAGCTGCGATCCGTCATCTTCGGCAGAAATCGACGCGATCACGGGTCCGGAAAGATAGTCTTCAAGATCGATGCCGAGGCGCTCTCGTGCCGCCTTGTCGAGGATGAGGGCAACATCGGTGTCGGACTTGCCGGCCTCGCCTCCCGTCATGTCGATGTTCGCCTCAATCCCGTCGAGGCGAGCCTTGCCCGCAACCCGGTAGGCGTCGGGGACACCACTCAACGTCAAATCAGCATCCGCGACGGAGTGGCCTTCTATCGGAGCCTTGCTCCCGAAACCGCGCAAGACGAGCTCGAACTTCGGCTCCACCGAGAGAAGCGAAGCCTCTTTCTTCAAAGGCACCGCCGCGACGAGCGAAAGCTCCGCCTCGCCCGACAAATCATCCGGCGAAATGCCCTTCGACGCCGCCACATCCAGCGGTCCGGTATTGGAAAGCGCGGCAAGCGCAGGCGCCGGACCTATGAGGCGCAGGGTGAGGTCGCCGACGGCGTCCTTGCCTCCGAGGTCGGGAATAACGAGCAATGACCCTCCGGCCGAGAGAGCCGGATAGTTCGGCACGGCGACATCGGCCGAATCCAACGCGATCGTCGCCGTCGCATCGGCCAGCCTGACGGAGCCTTTCGCATTGACGAAGTCCGGCAATTCGGGGGCGGGCGTGAAACGTCCAGAACGGAACGGCACATCGCCGGACAAACCGTACTTCGGCAGAATCTTGTCCTTGCCCTCGGGCCCGATGTGATCCGGCGGCAATGCAACCTGCAACTCGACCGGTCCGACGACGCCTTCTTTGAGATTGTCCTCAAGCCAGTGGAGCACGCCCGGTGCCAGGAATCCGGGCCATAGCGCCACGAAGAGCGAGCTCGGCATCTCGCTGATGGATACGGCAAGCGCAAGGCCCGGCGAGGCGCCATCGGGATGCCAGCCGCCAACGACACTGATGTTGCCGGCGGGATTGGCGACCGAGAAACGATCGATCGAGACGCTGCCGCGGGCGGGATCGAATGTGACGTCGAATTCGCCCCGCACCTGTTCCCGCACCCCGCCTGGGGCGAAGACCACGCCGGAGGGCATTTGCGCACGCACCTCCACCGGCTCGTCGACATCGTTGAGATCGAGCGCCACAGCCAGCCCGAAGAGGCCGGCAGAACTCGCCACATAGGCCCGCTTGAAGAGTATCTCGTCGCCCTTGGGCGGCAGCGTAAAGGCAAAGCGCGCATCGTTCAGATAGAAGGAACTGGCATCGTCGACGGTGACGAGCCCCGGCGTCAGCCCGATCTCGCCCAAAAGCTGCACATCATCCACACCCGCCTGGAAACGCGCATGAAGCTGCAGGCGGCCGGCATAGCTTTGCTGCGTCTGCGGGTTCGCCAGTGTTGGAACGAGCGTCGCAAGCGGCAGATCATCGAGATTGAGCTCCACGATGTCGGCGCCGCTCTCGCGCGTGCGCTCCACGGTCAGCGACCAGAAAGCCCCGGCCGCGGAGGCCTGAAGCCACAGCTTGCTGCGCGCCTCTCCCAACGGCTGCCAGGTGAAATCGGAAATCTGCCCGGTTAGAGGAGGCAGGTCGGAACGCGGCAGTTCGAGCTTGATGTTCTCAACCTCGAAATCCTCAAATCCGAGTTCGCGCAGGGTCACGTCCGCTTCCACGACACCTTCCGCAAAAGACCGTGCGAACTGGCGGATCAATTCGGCGCGCGGCTGCGCCTCGGTCGCGCTTTCCGGCAATTGCAGGGAGACTTCCACCTGCGAGATCCGCACATGACGCGGCTTGATCCAGGTCTCGCGCCAGTCACGCAGCGAGGAGGAAACGGCCATTGTCTTGGCCTTGATGTGCAAAGCCGGGCCGAAGCTGAAATCGACGTCTCCCGCTTCGAGCACGAGGCCACTGCCTGATTCCCAGTAGGCACGGATGCTGCCAAGCTCGACGTGCGCCCCGGGCGGGACACGGTCTTGGAGTCTCGCCTCGAGGCGATCGCGCATCCAGTTCGGGCCGAAGCCCTCCCCGCTCACGCTGTAAACGAGGCCGCCCGTCACCAAAACCAACAGGCCGACGACCACAAGCAAGGATAGAAATGCGACACGAAGGATCCGACGCATGACACGACGTGTCGTTCGCGGGGCGTTCTTCCCTGGCTTCTCGGTCGTTGACTTGGGTTCCTGCGACAGCATTTTCTTCCGAATCGGGTCTCGCTCTTCCCAAGGTGGCTGCCAACGATAGACAACTTGGCGAGCGCAGGCACGAAATCGCACCCTAGAGTTCACCTGATTTCCAAACACGTCGAAAGGATGACGAGATGGCGAAGGCCCCCGATGTGGGCGATCCGGCCCCGGACTTCACTCTTCCAACCGATGGCGGCGGCGAATTCTCGCTCGCCGCGCATCGCGGCGAACCGGTCGTTCTCTACTTTTACCCGAAGGACAACACGCCCGGCTGCACCAAAGAGGCGATCTCCTTCAGCTCCGAAATAGACGCCTTCCGCTCCGCCGGCATTTCCGTGGTCGGGATTTCACCCGATAGCGCATCGAGCCACGACAAGTTCAAGACGAAGCACGATCTCTCAATCACGCTCGTCGCCGACGAAGACACGAAGGTGTGCGAGGCTTATGGCGTGTGGGCGGAAAAATCCATGTACGGCCGCCGCTTTATGGGTGTCGAGCGCTCGACCTTTCTGATCGACCGCGACGGTGTGATCGCGCGCGTCTGGCGCAAGGTGAAGGTTCCGGGCCATGTGGATGACGTCTTGGAGGCCGCGCGGATGATGGCGACCTGAGGAGGCCACCGAGAGCGCTAATCGCTCTTAAGGAAACGCGATATTAACCATGGGCTGCGAGGGTCTTTACCTCCTCGCAACCATATCGCGCCTTCGTGCTCATGGTCCCCTTCTCAAGTTCTCAGCCTGCTTCCAAACGCCGAAAAGAACCGCCCCGCGTCATCATCGCTCGGCGCGGACGACTCACGTCCTATACGCTTCGACCCTGGCTTTTCGGCTCGATCGCCAGCGTCTTCGTCCTGTTCGGCACCGGCTATATCGGCGGAACCGCTTACCTCTTTTACCGCGACGGCCTTCTCGATGCGGCCTCCGCACGCCAGGCGGAACTGCAACATGTCTATGAAGACAGGATTGCCCGGCTTCGAGGTGAAATCGACAAGGTCACCAGCAAGCATCTCGTCGAGACACAATCGATGGAGGAGCAGCTGGCAACGCTGCTCGACCGCCAGGAGGCGATCTTCCGGCGCCAGTCCCTGCTCGACGATGTCATGCAAAAGGCCGAGGCTGCCGGCATCAGCATTGCCGAAACACGCATGACGACGCCGCGACCGCGCCCCGACCGACCATCCCAGCAATTGGCAGCCGCGCCAGGAGAGGTTGCGAATCCAGAGGAAGGCCCGGCGCTCGGCTATGCCGAGGATGGCCCCTCTCGGGCGGACATCATCACCGGCAGCATCTTCGCTCATCCGGGCGAGGCGCAGATCAAACCGGCAGCTGCAAGGACGAGCGATCTCGAGAGCGAAAAACTTCGCCCTCTCCTCAAATCGATGGATGGAGCCTTGCGGGACAGCTTTGCGACCCAACTGGATGCCGCAGCGGTTCTCTCAGCCGCGTCTCACGCTGAAACGGAACGCCTCGAAACGACGCTGAACGATCTCGGGTTTTCCGACCTTGTTCCGAGGAAGAACAGATCTTCAGGCGACGATGCCACAGGCGGACCTTTCGTTCCGGTCGACGGTGACGCCGCGTTGCGGGGGCTCGCCTTCGTGGAAACCATCGACGGGATCGATTCCACGCTCGCCAATTTGCAGGATATGCGCCGAAAACTTGCGTCTCTGCCTCTCGGGCGCCCCATCATCGCGCCGCGGTCGTCCGTCTTCGGCTATCGCACGGACCCGTTTTTGAAGCGGCCGGCCCTGCATACGGGCATCGACTTTCGGGCGGTGAGCGGGTCGCCGGTTCGCGCGACGGCTCCGGGTGAAGTCGTCGAGGCTGGATGGAACGGCGGTTATGGCAAGATGGTCGAGATCCGCCACGCGCACGGCGTCAGCACGCGTTATGGGCATCTGTCGCGCATCGATGTGAAGGTCGGCGACAAAATCACCGCCGGTGAATTGATCGGTCGCGTCGGCTCGACCGGGCGCTCAACAGGCCCGCATCTTCACTACGAGACCAGGCGCGACGGACGGCCGGAAGACCCGACCCCGTTCTTGAAAACCGAACGCTTCAGCTAAACGCCGCAAAGCGCATCCCTCACCTGACCTTGGGTTTTGGAGAGGGATGGCTCGCGGAAAGGAAGCGGCTATTCGGCCGCTTCCTCGGTATTGTCGGTGCTGCCCACGCGCTGGGCGAGAGCCGCTTCCATAAAGTCATCCAGATCCCCGTCGAGAACCTCCGACGGCGTCGTGTGCTCCACGGATGTGCGCAGATCTTTGACGAGCTGGTACGGCTGCAGCACGTACGAGCGAATCTGATGGCCCCAGCCGATTTCGGATTTGGCTTCGTGAGCCTCCTGGATCGATTCCTCGCGCTTCTTCAGCTCCATCTCATAGAGCCTCGATTTCAACGCCTTCATGGCGTTGGCGCGGTTCTGGTGCTGCGACTTCTCCGATGACGTCACCACGATGCCCGTCGGCAAGTGGGTGATCCGCACAGCCGAATCGGTGGTGTTGACGTGCTGTCCGCCGGCACCTGAAGACCGGTAGGTGTCGATGCGGATATCCTTGTCCTGGATCTCGATCTCGATGTTGTCGTCGACGACCGGATAGACCCAGACAGACGAGAAGGACGTATGCCGGCGAGCCTGGCTGTCGAAGGGCGAAATCCGGACGAGCCGATGCACGCCCGATTCGGTCTTCAGCCAGCCATAGGCATTCTCGCCTTTGAGCAGGAGGGTAGCTGACTTGATGCCGGCTTCTTCCCCGTCGGTCTGCGAGATGAGTTCGACGGAGAATTTTCGGCGCTCGCCCCAGCGCGTATACATGCGCAACAGCATCGAGGCCCAGTCCTGGCTCTCCGTGCCGCCCGCGCCGGCGTGGACTTCGAGATAGGCATCGCTCGCATCGGCTTCGCCGGAAAGCAGAGCTTCGACCTGCCTTCTCTGCACGTCCTTATGCAGAGCGACGAGGGACTTCTCGGCCTCGGCGATGACGGTGTCGTCGTCTTCTTCCTCGGCAAGCTCGATCAGCTCGATGCTGTCGGCAATGCTCGCTTCGATCTCGCGGACGCCGGAAATGGCCGTCTCCAGCCGTTGGCGCTCGCGCATCACCTTCTGAGCTTCCTGCGGATCATCCCAGAGCGTCGGGTCTTCGACGCGTTCGTTCAGCTTGGCGAGACGTTTCTGAGAGACATCCCAGTCAAAGATGCCTCCTTATCAGGGTCAGCGCCTCCCTGATCTCGTCAACGAGGTTTTCGATTTCGGCGCGCATCTTGTCCTCATGCAAATGTACCGACGGCGGCGCCCCAGAGGAGCGCCGCCTGATGAAAGAGGGAGGCGTAACGCTTTTGCGCCGACCTAGTAAAGGCCACCCGTCCCGGTGCTGATCGCTCTGTCGGCCTCGGGCGTCACGGTCAAAGGCTGACCGGAGGAATCCTGATAGCCGATGATGGAGTAGCTGGAGGGAGGTGCGGTGCCCGGCTTGAAGGCCTCCATAATGACCTTCTCACCTTCCGCGCCGCTCGCGCGCAGGCCAGTGCGCGCATCGATCGGGATGAGCTGAATACCCGGCGGCACCTGGAAGGGCTTCGCCGGCTCGTCGGCGAGAGCGACCTTCATGAAATCCGTGAAGATCGGCGCCGCGAGCACACCACCCGTCGACCCACGACCCATCGGCTTCGGCTGATCGTAGCCGATGAAGACACCGACGACGAGATCCGGCGAGAAGCCGATGAACCAGGCATCCTTTTCCTCGTTCGTCGTTCCGGTCTTGCCGGCGATCGGCTTGCCGACGGCCTTGACGCGGCTGCCGGTGCCCCGCTGGACGACACCCTCCATCATCGAGGTGATCTGGTAGGCCGTCATCGGATCGAGGATCTGTTCGCGCTGATCGATCAGCTCCGGCTCGGCCTGTCCGTGCCAGTCCTGAGCTTCGCAGCCGATGCATTCGCGCTGATCGTGCTGATAGATGGTCTTGCCGTAGCGATCCTGAATGCGGTCGATCAGCGTGGCGTTGATCTTACGCCCGCCATTGGCGATCGTGCCATAGGCGGTGACGAGCCGCAGGACGGTCGTTTCGCCCGCCCCGAGCGCCATCGGCAGATACGGCTTCAGGTCGTCATAGATGCCAAAGCGTTCCGCATATTCGGCGATCAGCGGCATGCCCATATCCTGCGCCAGACGCACGGTCATGACGTTGCGGGAATGCTCGATGCCGATGCGCAGCGTCGAAGGCCCGTAATATTTGTTCGAGTAATTCTGCGGCCGCCAGATCTTGTCGCCGGCCTTGATCTCGATCGGAGCATCCATGACCACGGACGACGGCGTGTAGCCATTGTCGAGAGCCGTCGCGTAGACGAACGGTTTGAAGGACGAGCCCGGCTGGCGATAGGCCTGCGTCGCGCGGTTGAATTTGCTCTGGTCGAAGGAGAATCCACCGACAAGTGCGCGGACGCGGCCCGTATAGGGATCCATGGCGACCATGGCGCCCTGGATCTTCGGCGCCTGCCGGAGTTTGTAGACGCCCTTCTTATCGGCATCCTCTTCGACGAAGATGACGTCGCCGGCGCTCAGCACATCGCTCGCGGATTTGACGCTGCGCTTCGCCCATTTCATGTTCGAGACAGGCAGGACGCCGGTCTCGCGCTCATCGGACAGTTTTCCCGAGATAAGCCGCTTCGGCTTCAGACCGATGTCGGCCTCGCCGTCGCCCGTCGCCAGCACGACGGCAAGGTGCCATTCCGGAACGTCCGAGAGACCGTCCACCTCACCCAGCTTCTTGCCCCAGTCGCCGGCGATATCGATGCGATCGACCGGCCCACGGAAGCCGCGCTTTTCATCGAAAGCGATCAGGCCTTTCTGGAGGGTCTTGCGGGCGAGCGCCTGAAGCTGCGGGTCGAGCGTGGTGCGCACCGACAGCCCGCCCTCGTAGAGCTTTTCGCTGCCGTACATATCGATCAGACGACGGCGCACCTCTTCGGCGAAATATTCGGAGGCGAAAAGATACTGCCCGCGCGGACGCGGATTGACGTCGAGCGGCTCGGTCTTTGCCTTCTGCGCATCCTCGGCCCGGATGTAACCGTTCTCGAGCATCTGATCGATCACCCAATTGCGGCGATCGACGGCGCGCTCGGTGTCGCGGAACGGATTGTAGTTCTCCGGCGCCTTCGGCAAAGCGGCGAGATAGGCCGCCTCCGCCAGCGTCAGCTCGTTCACGGATTTGTCGAAATAGTTGAGAGCCGCGGCCGCGATGCCGTAGGAGCCGAGGCCGAGATAGATCTCGTTGAGATAGAGCTCCAGGATGCGGTCCTTGGAATAGGCCTGTTCGATGCGCAGCGAGAGAAGCGCTTCCTTGATCTTGCGCTCGTAGGTGCGCTCGTTGGTGAGAAGAAAATTCTTCGCCACCTGCTGGGTGATGGTGGAGGCACCCTGGAGTTTGCCAGAGCCGCTGTTCCTGAGGTTGGAGACGATGGCGCGAAGGATGCCCTCCACGTCGATCCCAGGATGGTTGTAGAAATTCTTGTCCTCGGCGGACAGATAGGCAGCCTTGACCAGGTCCGGCACGGCCTGAATCGGCAGATAGAGCCGACGCTGGCGCGCATATTCGGCAACAAGCTGGCCGTCATCGGCATGGATGCGCGTCATCACCGGCGGCTCGTACTTGGCGAGCACGTCGTAATCTGGGAGATCCTGATTGTAGCGATGCAACAGGAAGCCGGCCACAGCCGCCACGCACAGCGCCAGAAGCGCGCCGATGCCGAACAGATAGCCGATTAATCGCAAGAACATGAAGGGGCTGCCCCACCTATTCGGAAAAGCCGAGATTGCTAAAGATCGGCTTCATCCAGTTTTGTGATGAAACTGAGGCGGTTCCCCGGCGGGACCGCCCCGGCGCTGGCTCTGTCGCCAATAAGCCACACGCTTTCTCGTGATCTTCGTCAGCGCCGCGCGACGCCCGGCAAGGCGAGATACTTCTCCACGGCGCTGGCCACCGCCTCGCTCGTGCGCTCTCGCCATTCATCCGACTGAAAAAGCTTCTCGTCCACATTATTGGAAAGATAGCCGAGTTCCAAGAGCACCGAGGGCACGTCCGGAGCCTTGAGAACACGAAAGGATGCACCCCGCCGAGGTTTCTTGTTCAGGACCATTTCCGCGCTCAGATCCTTCACCAGATCGGCAGCGAAACGCATCGAGAGGTTGCGGGTCTCGCGCCGCGCCAGATCAAACAGGATCGTCGCCACCTCGTCCGGCTGATCTTCGATGGCAAGGCCCGCGAGAATGTCGGCCCGGTTCTCACGTGCGGCGAGCCGCGCCGCAAGCACGTCGGAGGCTTCCTCCGAGAGCGTGTAAACGGTGGCGCCACGCACGTAATCCTGCGGCACGGTATCGGCATGCACCGAGATGAAGAGCGCCGCCCCCTCACGCCTGGCGAAGGCGACGCGCTTGCCGAGGGACAGGAAGACGTCGTCGTCGCGCGTGAGGATCGGGATCGTCTTGCCGCGCTCGATCAAAACTTCGCGCAACGCCTTCGAGAAGCCGAGCGTGATGTCCTTTTCCAACAGCCCATCTGAACTGATCGCGCCGGAATCGATGCCACCGTGGCCAGGATCGATGACGACGACCGGACGGCTGTCGGCCGCGTCGGGCCGATCGATCGGGATTTCGTGAGCCTCGGGTGATGCGCCCTCCTCCCCTTCCTGAAGCGAGGCGAGCGCCGGCGTGGGTTCGCTGATCGGCGCGGCCGCCTCCGAAAAGGCCTCCGCCGTAGAGGGAACCATATCGAGGACGAGACGAGCCGGCTGTTCGGCAACTCCCGGCATCAGGTAGGATTTTTCCACCTCCACCGGACCCGTCAGGTCGAGGACCACGCGACCGCGCGAGGCCGCGATCTGGCCGAAGCGATAATCGCTGACGAGCCCGATCGCCTTGGTCTTGGAGGCCGGCGCGGCAAATTCCGTATCGGGGAGATCGACAACAAGCCGATAGGGCGCGCGTAACCGCAAGATGTGAAAGCGCGGCTCTCCTTCCACGTCGAGCACCATGCGCGTGCGCTCACTATCTCCGACAACACGGATGTCGGAAACCTTCGCGGCAAGGGCTGGAGAAGCTGCAAGCCAAGGCAAGACGAGCAGCATGAGGGCGAAGCGGACCATGCCCACCTTCTTCAGTTCTTAGAAAACGCCTCGCTTCTCTCTAAAGGATGTGGCAAGGCAAAGGCGAGCGAATGTGGTTTTCGCGTCTCCACGTCGCAACGTTCTCTTGAATCGAACGAAGCTCGTTTATAAGAGAGAGAATGACGGATTCTTCTCCGGCTGTCATCGGGTGCGGCGTTGTAAAGATCAACGCCCTTCAACCGACTGTACGGAGGCGAAGACGGACCAGCCGGACGCACCGCTGGTCTCAGGCGGCATGAGCCGCAACGACTTGGAAAGGCAGCCCATGGGTGACCGCGCCCGCAACGCTCAGCAGCTGATGGTTCTGCCGCAAAGGCAGATCGCGCAGCAGCCGATGCTTCCGCGGCGACACGCGCTGGCGCCTGTTCTCCCCTTATTCACATTTGGCCCCGGCCGCGCGCCAAGAGCAACTGGCGCGCCTAACGCATATTCGGCCCGGGGCGGAGTCACACACTATGTCGAACAAGATGCTCATCGACGCGGCCCACCCGGAAGAGACCCGGGTCGTGGTCCTGCGCGGCGACAAGGTTGAAGAATTCGATTTTGAATCAGCAGAAAGAAGACAACTTCGAGGCAACATCTATCTGGCGAAGGTAACGCGGGTCGAACCGTCGCTGCAGGCCGCCTTCGTCGATTATGGCGGCAACCGGCACGGCTTCCTGGCCTTCTCGGAGATCCATCCAGACTATTACCAGATCCCGTTCGCCGACAGGCAGGCGCTTCTCGACGCAGAAGAATCCGACCGCGAGGAGGATTCGGAGAATAATGGTGGCGACGGCGATGAAGCCCCTGCCAAGGCCGAGAAGTCTTCCGACGACGATGCGGCCGACAACAACGGCGACGACGGCAACGGCGACGATAACGACGCCGATCATGCCGTTGAGAGCGTCGGGGCGGAGGATGCGCTGGAGGAGGTGCCGGAGCGGCGCCGCCAACGGGCCAAGCAGTACAAGATCCAGGAAGTCATCAAGCGCCGCCAGGTTCTGCTGGTGCAGGTGGTCAAAGAGGAGCGCGGCAACAAAGGCGCTGCGCTGACGACTTACCTGTCGCTCGCCGGCCGCTATTCGGTCCTGATGCCGAATACGGGCCGTGGCGGCGGCATTTCCCGCAAGATCACCGACCCGGCCGACCGCAAGCGCTTGAAGAGCATTGCGGCGGGGCTCGAGGTGCCGTCAGGAATGGGCGTCATCCTGCGCACAGCGGGCGCCTCCAGAACCAAGACGGAGATCAAGCGCGATTTCGAGTATCTCCTCAGATTGTGGGAGAACGTTCGCGATCTGACGCTGAAATCGGCGGCCCCCACCCTCGTCTACGAGGAAGGCAGTCTCGTCAAACGCTCCATCCGCGATCTCTATTCGCGCGAGATCGACCAGGTCATGGTGGCCGGCGAAGAAGCCTACCGCGAGGCGAAGGACTTCATGCGCATGCTCATGCCGAGCCATGCGAAGAATGTTCAGCCCTACCGCGATGCGGCCCCGATCTTTTCGCGGCATTCGGTGGAGCGTCAACTCGAAGCGATGTTCCTGCCGCAGGTCACCCTGCGCTCGGGTGGCTACATCGTCATCAATCAGACCGAAGCGCTCGTCGCCATCGACGTCAATTCAGGCCGTTCGACGCGCGAGCATTCGATCGAAGACACCGCGGTTCGAACGAACCTCGAAGCGGCCGAAGAGGTCGCGCGTCAATTGCGGCTGCGCGATCTGGCAGGCCTCATCGTCATCGACTTCATCGACATGGAGGAGAAGCGCAACAACCGGGCGGTCGAGCGCAAGCTGAAGGACTGCCTGCGCTTCGATCGGGCGCGCATTCAGCTCGGGCGCATCTCGCATTTCGGTCTGATGGAGATGTCGCGGCAGCGCCTCAGGACCGGCGTCTTGGAGAGTTCGACGGCGCTCTGCCATGCCTGCCATGGCACCGGCCAGGTTCGCTCCGTCGCCTCTCTCGCGCTGCAGCTCCTGCGTATGCTGGAAGAGCACCTCATTCAGGACCGCAGCCGCAATCTCGAAGTGTCGACGCGTCCAGACGTTGCGCTCTACGTGCTCAACCAGAAGCGTTCGCATCTCGCCGACCTCGAACGCCGCTTCGCGGTTTCGATCAGCGTCGCCGGGGATGCCCCAGATGCGGCCTCGGGCTTCACCATCGATCGCGCAGACCTCTCCGAAGAGGAGCCGCCGCACTCGGCCGCCGTTGCGATGCTCGACGTGTCTGACCTCGACGAGCCGGCTCCGGCTGAAGTCGAAGACGAGAGCGAAGCGAGCGCAGATGAGGACGGCGAGGATGGTGGCCGCCGCGGAGGCCGGCGGCGCAAGCGTCGTCGTCCGAAGGGCGAGAGAGCCGAAAGCGACCGCTCGGAGACGGAGGCCGCCACGTCGGAAGCCGCCGCGGCCAATGGCGGCGAAAGCCGGCGGGACGACAACTCAGAAGACGACGATGGCGACGAGACGAAGCCGAAGAAGCGGCGCCGTGGTCGCCGTGGCGGAAGGCGGCGCGGTCGCAATCGGGACGAGCAGCAGGATGCAGGCGCAGCGAATGGCGACAATGGGCAAGATCGCGGTTCGCGCTCCGATGACGACGATGAGGACGACGATCGCGCAGATGCACGCCGGCCCGAGACCGAAGAGCAGAACGAAGTAGCAAGCCCCTCGGAAACTGCGGAAGCCCCATCGGCGGAGCAGACCTCTCCGGCCGTCGAAGCGATGCAGGAAACCGCGACGGCCGAGCCTTCCGAGGAGACGGCGGTCGAGCAGCCTCCGCTCCCGGCCGCGTCAGAACAGGTCGGAACGGGCGCTGAGAGCGAGCCGAAGGCGCAATCTGACACCAGCTCGGACGCCGGCGAAGAAGCTGCCGAAGAAGACGAAAACCGTTCCAGCTACGAAGAAGCCAAGGACGAGAACGCCGATCGCGTGGCGGAAGCGGCAATGCCTGCCGAACCGGAGGCAGCGGAAAGCGGCGCTACCTCGAGCGGCACGCCGGAAGAGCGGCAGTCCGATGAGACCGCTTCGGCACAGGCGGACGTTGCCGAAAAGGCCAGGGACGACGAGCCGAAGGACGACCCGAACCGGCCGAAGCGCGTCGGCTGGTGGCAGCGTCGTTCATTCCTCTGAACATAGCGATCGCTCGTTGAGCTAAAAAAGAGCCCGCCCGGGACACCCGGACGGGCTCTTTTCGTCTCGCGGAAAAGAACGCCTTAAGGAAACAGCGCCAGCTGCAAGAGGCCTTCGCCTTCTTCGAAGCCGAAAGCGACATTCATGTTCTGCAGGGCCTGGCCGGCGGAGCCTTTGACGAGATTGTCGATTGCGGCAATGACCAGGGCGCGCCCGCTGATGCGATCAGGGAAAACGCCGATCTGCACGTAGTTGGAGCCGCGGACATTCTGCGTCTGGGGAATGCCCCCTTCCGGCAGGACGTGCACGAACGGCTCCGGCGCGTAATCCTCCACGAGCCGTTGGCGAAGATCGCCCGCCGTCACGCCTTCGGCAAGGCGCACGTAGCAGGTGACGAGCTCGCCCCGGCTCATCGGGATGAGATGCGGCGTGAAATTCACGGTGATGGGCATCCCCGCGGCAACGCCGATTTCCTGTTCGATCTCCGGCGCGTGGCGATGCTTGCCGACGGAATAGGGTGACAGCCCCTCGCCCGCCTCGGCAAAGAGCGTGTTCTGCTTGAGACCGCGGCCGGCACCGGTCACGCCCGATTTCGCATCGATGATGAGATCGCTCGCATCGATCATGTCTTGGCGCACGAGCGGCAGGAGTGCCATCAGCACGGCGGTCGGGTAGCAGCCGGGACAGGCGATCAGCCGGGCATCCTTGATGAGAGCGCGGTAGTGCTCGGTCAGGCCATAAACCGCCTCCTCCTGAAGCTCCGGCGCCTGATGCTCATGGCCGTACCACTCGGCATAGACGGACGCGTCGCGGAGACGGAAATCGGCCGACATATCGATGATGCGCGCTTTCGGATTGGCGCTCAAAACCGCCGCCGTGATCTCCTGCGTCGTCCCGTGTGGGAGGCCACAGAAAACGGCGTCAAGCTCGCTCCAATCGACCTCTTCCCAGGCTTTGAGACGCGGCAAATCGAGGATTGCGAGGTGCGGAAACACCGCCCCCATCTCCTTGCCGGCATGGGTGTTGGCGGTCAGCGCAGCGATCTCGACATGCGGATGGCGCGCCGCGAGACGCACCAGATCGGCGCCGGTGTAGCCGGAGGCGCCAAGGACGCCGATGCGAATCTTCTCGTGCATATCAAACCCTCGCTTCAAGCCGCCGGCTTTACCCGTCAGGCCGAGGCGAAGTCAACGAAGGCCGATGCAGAGCCGCTCAACGCCAGCGGCGGACGAGGTCCCCGAGATGCGCAAGGCCCGCGAGCGCCAGGAAGAAGGCGATCGCCTGCCACTCCGCCCCCACCAGTGCGGCACGCAACGCCAGAATCAGCGTCGCGCCCGCGGCAAGATTGACGAGAAGATCGAGCGGGCGAACGCCCCGCCCGGTCCGCCGATAAAAGTAGACGAGCCCGACAGCCTCCGCGAGCACGAGCAGAAGGATGAGGTCGGCGATCCGACCGCTTTCGATGAGACCGGCCATGAGCGCGGCTCTCGAAAGGGCTTAGGAAACGCCGCGACGGGGGCCGAGCTTGCTCGCCTCGTCCGGCTGCACGAGCCCCAGAAGATGCGCCACATCCTTGAAAAAGACCCGCAGATGCGCTCCCGGGCGGGCACGCACGAGCTTCTTGTTCATATAGGCTTCCCAGGTCAGCCGCTGCACGTCCGGATCGGCACACATGGACACGAAGCGTTCGCGCCGTTTGTCGTTCTTGTACCAGAAGTACTGCATGATCCCGAGGATCCAGAAGACGCGCCCATGCTCTTTCATGAAGCGCTTGCGTGCACCCGCGAGCGCCTTCGCATCGTTGGTGCGCAGGAATTCCTCGACAGCCTCTCCGGCGAAGCGGCCGCAGAGCATGGCGTAATAGATGCCCTCGCCGGAAGCCGGTGCCACGACACCGGCGGCATCACCCGCCAAAAGCACATCCTGGTCGTTGTCCCATTTCCGGCGCGGCTTCAACGGGATCGGCGCACCTTCCTTGCGGATCGTTTCGGCCGCGTCGAGGCCCGTGATGCCGCGCAGATCGGCGACGGCGTTGCGCAGCGAAAAGCCCTTGTTGGCGCTACCGGTACCGATGCTCGTCGTGTCGCCATGGGGGAAGACCCAGGAATAAAAGTCCGGCGACATGCGGCCATTGTAATAGACATCGCAGCGCTTCGGATCGAAATGCGCGGCGCCGTCTTGCGGCGAGCGAACGATCTCATGATAGGCGAAGACGTACGGCACCCGGCCAGCCCGCGGCACGGCCTCGCGCGCGACGGCGGAATTCGCCCCGTCCGCGCCGATCACGGCGCGTGCGCGCACGACTTCGAGAGACGCGTCGCGTCCGCCGTCTTTCGGCCGGTAATGGATGCGCGCCACCCCGTCGGTGTCGCGGTCGAAAGCTTCGAACGTGCCGGCACAGCGCTCAGCGCCGGCCTCCGCCGCGCGCTGACGCAGCCATTCATCGAAATGTTCGCGATCGACCATGCCGACGAAGCCGCCTTCGATGGGCATGTTCACGCGCCGATCCGTCGGCGAGACGATCTCCGCGGAGGAGACCTGCGCGACGAGCATCGAGGTCGGGACGTTGAAATCGCGCAAAAGACGTGGCGGCACCGCGCCACCGCACGGCTTGATGCGGCCCTGCCTGTCGAGCAGCAGGACCGAATGCCCCTTGGAGGCAAGATCGGTTGCAGCCGTCGCACCCGCCGGGCCACCCCCGACGACGACCACATCGTACGTTTTGCTCTCAGGCATGATTACCGTCCCCCTAAACCGGCGAGCGTCTCCTCGCCCACGGCCGTCACATCCAGCGGGGCCGAGATCACCTCCCCCGCGCGATCGACCCGGTATGCAAGCCAGGCCGAAATCACAAAGAACACGCCTTCGATCGCAAAGACCATGGCATAGGCCGGTACCGGCGAAGCAAAGATCGTGCGCGTCGTATCGATGGCTACCGTGCCCAGGAATCCACCAAGGCCGAAAGCCACGCCCTGCGCGGCACCCCACAGGCCCATGCGCACACCTTCACGGCGCTCGCGCCCGGCACCCGCAAGACCCATCATCGACGCGATGGCGGCCACAGCGAAGGCGCCGTTTGCCGCACCCAGAAAGAAGACCGAGCCCCTGATCGGCCAACCGGGGCCCCAGAAGCCTGCCGCGACCAGCCCGAAGAGCGCCAAAGCGGAGGCGAAGCAGCCGCCGATGGTCCAGCTCTTCATGGTGCCGATGCGCCGGCCGATCACGTTGCTGCCGAGAGCGCCGACCAGCAGCATGCCGACAAGGACGCCGCTGTGCTGGACGCCGGCGAGCTTCGTCGATTCGCCCGGCGTCATTCCAAAGACCGTGCCCGCGAAAGGCTCAAGCACGAGATCCTGGGCGCTGTAAGCGAGCATCGACACGAAGATGAAGATGGTGAAGCGACGGGCCGTCGTCTCGCTCCAGACCTCTTTCAGCGCCTGGCGGAATGCGGGCTTTTCCTCCGCCCAGTCCTTCCCCGCGGGATGCGCATCATCGGGCCGGGCAACGCGCTTTTCGACGCCGAAGACGGCCGCGAGTGTCACCAGGAAAGCCGCCAGAGCGACCCCTCCCGTCACGGCAACGAGTCGCTGCGGAGAAAACGGATCGAGGAAATGGCCGGCCGATGTCGCCGTCACCACGAAACCGACGATCATCATCCCCCAGACGAGCGTCGCTGCCGCCGCGCGACGGCCGGGATCGACCTTTGCGGCAAGCAAGGCCAGAAGCGAGGTGCCGGCCGCGCCGACGCCGATGCCGATTGCAAAGAAGCTTATGACGGCAAGCGCGATACCACCGGCGAGATTGACACTCATCCAGGCGGTCGCGACCGCGGCCAGGAAGCCGCCGCCCCCGAGGACAGCCATGCCTCCGATGATCCACGGCGTTCTGCGCGCGGTGATGTCCGAGCCATAACCCCAGCGCGGGCGCAGCATCTGCACCGCATAATGGACGCCGACCAGAGCGCCGGGCAAAGTGGCCGGGAGCGCAAGCTCGACAACCATCACCCGGTTCAAAGTCGACGTCGTCAGGACAACGATCGCTCCAAGCGCCGCCTGCACCAGTCCGAGACGGACGATGCTGACCCAGCCCAACGTGGCTGTCTGCATGTCACGCTCCAATCGTACGCAGTGCGAAAGCCGAAATCAGCATGCCAAGAACGTAAAGCGTGGTGCCGGTGGCATTGTACCAGGCGGCCTGCTCTTTCGGCTCACGCAACAGGCGCGCCATCAGCACGAACTGCACCAGCAAGGAGACGCAGACGGCGGCCGCATAGATCGGCTTTCCCCACGAAAACAAGAGTGCGATCACAATGACTTGCGGGAAAGCCATGACGAAGCAGGCGAATTTTGCGGCGCGCGCGACGCCCAATTGCGCCGGCAGCGACCGGATCCCCATCTTGAGGTCGCCCTCGACCGCCTTGAAGTCGTTGAGGGTCATGATCCCGTGGGCGCCGAGGCTGTAGAGCGCGGCAAGCGTGATGATCCGCCAGTCCGGCAGCCCGCCCACCATGACAGCAGCGCCGGTGAACCACGGAAGCCCCTCGTAGCAGGCGGCCACCGCCGTATTGCCCCACCAGCCGTTCTTTTTCAGCCGAAACGGCGGCGCCGAATAGGCCCAGGCGAGAATGAGGCCGACCACCGCCGCCCAGAACACCCAGATGCCGAGAAACGCTGCGAGGACGAGCGACAAAGCCGTCCAAATGAGTGCGATATAAAGGCCCCAACGGCCCGGGATGCGTCCAGACGGGATCGGGCGGTTCGGCTCATTGATCGCGTCGACATGGCGATCGTACCAGTCGTTCGCGGCCTGGCTCGTCGCCGTGACCATCGGTCCCGCAAGCACGATGCCGGCCAGCATCACCAGCCAGCGCTCAGAGATCGGAACGCCTGAGGAGACGACGCCGCAGCCGAACGCCCACATGGGTGCGAACCATGTGATCGGCTTCAACAATTCGAGCACGGCCGCCGGTTTCGGGCGGGTTAAAGTATCGGATGCAATCGAAGCCGAACGAGACATGGCCGGGACAGTATTGGCCGCCTCGCGCACCGTCAACTCAACTTTACACTCGCCCCCGCGGCGGAATCTCGCGCCCCCAGAGGCGGGGAACCCGCGTCACTGCCGGACGTTGCGAGAGCATCCCGAATGTTGCAGAGCAAAACGGCGGAGCGGATGACGAGCGAGGACAAGGCGATGACATCGCAGAACGAAACTGAAGGCAGCGCAGCATTGGGAAATGGCGCCCACATGCGCCCCGAGCCCGCCGCGAAAAGCGTCTCGCCGGTCAGCGACAGCCGACCTGCCGCGCCGATGCCCTCGTTGCCTGAGGCCTTTCCCGCCGAACGGCGCGAGATCACGGGACGCGCCGGCCGCCTCTCCTACTATGTCGCAGGCGAAGGGAGCCCCCTCCTCCTCATCCACAGCATCAACGCCGCAGGCTCTGCCTACGACGTGCGGCCGGTTTTCATGCACACACAGGCGCGCCACCGCGTCTATGCCGTCGATCTTCCGGGTTTCGGATTTTCAGATCGCTCCGACCGCACGTATGATATTCGGCTGTTCGTCGACGCGGTCCACGACATGCTCGATCTCATCGAAGCGGAAACCGGCTCGCACGCCATCGACACCATGGCCCTGTCGTTGTCGTCCGAGTTTCTGGCGCGCGCCGCGACCGAACGGCCGGAGGGTCTTCGCACCCTCACCTTCGTCACGCCAACCGGCTTCGAGACAGGGTCGAGCAAACGTCGTGGCCCCGAAGGCTCGACACGGCAGGTGCCGTTTCTCTACGAAACGCTCAACGTGCCGCTTTGGAGCAAGGGGGCCTTTCGCCTTCTCACCACCCGCCCGAGCATTCGCTTCTTCCTGGAAAAAACCTTCGGCAGCAAGGACATCGACGAGGGGCTTTTCAACTACGCCTATGAGACGACGCATCAGGACGGGGCGCGTCACGCGCCGTATGCCTTCGTTTCGGGATGCCTCTTCGCCAACGATATCAGGCGCATCTACGAGAAGCTCACCCTGCCGATCTTCCTCGCGCATGGCACCCGCGGGGATTTTCAGGATTTCTCCGAGGTCGATTGGCTGCGCGCACAACCCAACTGGACGGTGAAGCCGTTCAAGACCGGTGCGATGGTTTATTTCGAGCAGCCGGAGGCCTTCCTCGCGAGCTTCGAAGAATTTCTGGCGTCCGCAAAAGCCTGAGGCGTCTCGCGCAGGCGTCTCAGGCCCGGCCCAAGACCGCAATGAAGTTCAGTGGTCGCTGCCGTTTTCCGGCGTGAAGTCCACTAGGTCGTACCGGCGAAGCTTCGAATAGAGGCTTTGCCGGCTGAGACCGAGAATTTCGGCGGCAGAGGCGCGGTTGTCGCCGGTCAGCTCGAGGGCCGCCTCAATGCAGAGCTTCTCGATCACGTCGGTGGTTTCACGAACGAGATCCTTGAGAGGCACGCGGCCGACGAGTTCCGTCAGTTGATCGACCGAGCGGGGCAACTGCCTCGCCGCCGGGCGCTCTCTTTCCACCCGCGCACTGACATCGCGAAGAACGAAACCGAGGCAGGGCTGCTCCCCCTCGAGCACCGAGACCGCGGCAACCTCGACATCGACGACAGAGCCGTATTCGCCGCGCAGGATCGACCGAAAATGCCGAACCGAACCGTGTTCGCGCAGATTGGCGATGAGAACGTCGAGTTCGATCCCCTGCCGCCCGACCCAACGTTCCAAGCGCTTTCCACGAACCTGCTCGAGGCTCGCGGTCTGCGCCAGATCAAGGAAAGCGATGTTGGCCGCCAGGATCCGCCGGTCGGGGTCGGTCACGATGAAGGCGTCGGGCAGATGCTCCACGATATCGACCAGAAGCGAGGTCGTCCCGGCATCCTGCCTCACTCTCTCGCCGTCGACCGGCGACAGGCGGATGAGGAAATGGGCGGAGGATTCCTGCCTGAAAAGCGAAGCGGAGAGAACGCATTCCTGCTCGCTGAAGGGAAGCCGCACGCGCGCATCTTCCGCATGCCCGGCAGCCCGCACCATCGCGAGCAGTGCTTGCACGCCGCGCTCCGATTCGTCGGCAAAGAGCCTGCGCAGCGGTGCACCGACAAGCTGTTCCGGGGACTGGTCGAGCAGCCGGCTGGCGGCGGGATTGACCTCGACGACCTTCTGGCTGTTGGCATCGACGATCAAAACGGCCTCAGAGGCCATCTTGAAGAACAGCCGGTAGCGTGTCTCCGCCTGGCGCAGGCGCGAATATTCACGCTCCAGCGCCACCTGCGCTTCGATCAGCCTCTGCTGCAGCGCGGAGACCGGACGCAAATCGCGGCCGATCGCGATGTAACGCTCACCGCCGCCCACCTGCATGGCGAAATAACGGACGGCTACATCGGGGCCACGGTTTGAAGGGTGATTGACCTCACGCCAGCGCGAAACGCCTTTTGCGCCCGCCTCGCTCAGCAGAGCCGCAACCTTTTTTTCGCTGTCGGGCGTGACGAGATCGCGCCACGCTTTTCCGACCCAGTCCGAAACACCCTCGTGAGAGAATTCTTCGTCGCCGAAGGCGAGATCCTGAACGACGCCCTCCTTGTCCAGGACAAGGGCAATGTCTGCCGCGTGGGCGATGAGCTTTCCGGCGATCTCGGCGTCCAGGTCTCCGACCGACTTATGCGGGACCGCAAACTCGCTTGGGGCTGATTTTGTAACCAAGCCGTCCATCTGTTGCACTTAGTCCCGCATCAGGCGTGAATCATCAGCAACGCATAGCTAGGAGCCCGAGCATACGCTCGGCCTGAGACACTGCACTGCGCGCATCCGTCGCTCCTACATCGGCACCTACCGATGCCACAAGCTCCGGATGCTCCATAAAGATCTGTCCACCAACGATTACAGCGATGGATTTGTTACGAGATTCCAGGCGGATCGCCTTTATCGTCGCCGCCAGCTCGTCGATCCCCCGCGCGCTCGACAGCGACAACCCGACCATCGAAAACCATTCGCGCTTGACGATTCCGACAAGATCGGCGGTGTTCGCGTCCAGTTCCACAGATACATCCCAGCCACCGCGACGGAAGAAAGCCTCCGTCAAGAAGATGCCGAAGGAATGCCGCTCGCCTGGTGCAGAGGCGAGCAAGATGCGCCGTCCGTCGCCGCAATCGGCCGATTGGCTGTAAAAGGCCGGGCCGAGCTCCCGCAAAAGGTGCTGAAGCCGCGACATACCGATGGTCACCTCGGCGAAATCGCAGCGATCATCGTTCCAGAAATCCCAAAGCCGCGCTGCTGCAGGCGCCATCAGCTCAAGCAGAAGTGCCTCGAGCCCGACACCGCGCGCGCGTGCCATATCCACATAAGCGAAGGCGACGCTCGCATCACGCGCCAGCAAAAGACGGGCGAATTCGTCGATATCGACCGCGTCGACGCCGGTCCCCTCGACGCAATTGAGATGGGGCTCTCCCCACCCGACCCGATGGGCCAGCATCAACCGCGGGATGATCTCACCTTCGATCGTCGTGAGAATGCGACCACTCCAGGCGCTCTGGCTGGACGCCGCCTCAATGTCCGAAACCTGGATCGAGCGCATGGAGACATCGTCCCACGGCCCTTTCCCGTCCCAGCTTCCGCAGCGGTCCTCAGTGTGTTGCCTAAGGTCGACCATCTCTCGCACCCCCCGAGCTCAAACTGGCCAAAACGGCTCGTGAGCCGCCTCACCTGCGGGCGGCTGAATCCCGGCCGAGGCCCCATACCTCTGCCGGTCGACGCGCGAATTTAAGCACTTTCGGACCTTCCGCGATAGAGCTGGAGCGTACGCCCCACCCCGTGAAAATGTAAAGTAAGATTTACGTCTAGTGTTGTTGACAGTAGCCGAGCCGCAGCCCTAGAGTCGGTTCTACGTTGTGCCGGTTGGGGAGACGGGGCGCGGTGAAAACGCCAAATAAAACAATCATTTCTCTCTATACGGAGGAAGAACGTCGGCGGCGTGACACGACCTCCTGGACGTTGGTTCAGGGTGTGCTGGCGCCGATTCAATTCCTCGTATTTCTCATCAGTTTAGCCCTTGTGATCCGGTATTTGACGACCGGCCAAGGGTATTTTGTCGCAACTGCCTCCATCGTCGTCAAAACCGCGGTCCTGTATACGATCATGATCACGGGCTCGATCTGGGAGAAGGTGGTCTTCGGCCGCTATCTCTTCGCACGAGCCTTCTTCTGGGAAGACGTCTTCTCGATGCTCGTTCTGGCCCTTCACACGGCCTATCTCGGCGCGCTTTGGACCGGTTTCCTGGATGCTTGGGGGCAGATGATCTTGGCGCTCGCCGCCTATCTCGCATACGTAATCAACGCGACACAGTTCGTTCTGAAGCTGCGCGCCGCGCGGCTGCAGGAGCAGGCGAATCGCGATGCGGCGGCCGCGTCCAAGACGGATATGGAGTTCGCACGATGAACCCAGCCGGCGTCGCACGCGTCACGACGGGCTGCAGTGAAGCGCCGATCCTGCGGGAGCGCGGCCAGCGTGAGGTATTTTGTGGCCTCACCGGCATCATCTGGCTGCACCGCAAGATCCAGGACGCCTTCTTCCTGATCGTCGGATCTCGCACCTGCGCGCATCTGATGCAGTCGGCGGCGGGTGTGATGATCTTCGCCGAGCCGCGGTTTGCGACGGCTGTGATCGAAGAGCGCGACCTTGCCGGCATGGCCGATGCCAACGAAGAGCTCGACCGCGTCGTCACGCAGCTTCTGGCGCGTCGTCCCGAGATCAAGCTTCTGTTCCTGGTCGGCTCCTGCCCGTCGGAAGTCATCAAGCTCGATCTGTCGCGGGCCGCGGATCGTCTCAACGAGAAATTCGCGTCGACGACCCGCATCCTGAATTATTCCGGCAGCGGCATCGAGACCACCTTCACGCAGGGCGAGGATGCATGCCTCGCCGCACTTGTCCCGCAGATGCCCGAAGCGTCTGCACAGGCGCCCGCCTCCCTCCTCGTCGTCGGCTCACTCGCCGACGTGGTGGAAGACCAGTTCCGGCGGCTGTTCGACGATCTCGGCGTAGGGCCAGTCGGCTTCCTGCCGCCGCGATCGTCGACAGAGCTGCCCGAGGTCGGTCCGAACACCCGTTTTTTGATGGCTCAGCCCTATCTTGCCGACACGCGGAGGATCCTGGAGAGCCGCGGGGCAAAGGCCCTGCAGGCGCCCTTCCCTTTCGGCGCCGAAGGCACCACCGCTTGGCTGAAAGCTGCAGCGGATTGCTTCGGCGTCGACGAGAGCCGGTTCACGGCGGTCACGGCGCTTGGCCGCGAACGCGCCAAACGCGCGCTGTCGCACTATCAGGAGCAGCTCGCCGGCAAGAGCATCTTTTTCTTCCCCGATTCTCAGCTCGAGATACCGCTTGCACGGTTTCTGTCGCGGGAGCTGTCGATGCGGATCGCCGAAATCGGCACCCCCTATCTGCATCGCCAGAATCTCGCGGCAGAGCTTGATCTGCTGCCGGAAGGCGCCGTTTTGTCCGAAGGCCAGGACGTCGACCGGCAGCTCGACCGGGCGCGGGCCGCGCGCCCGGACCTGACCGTGTGCGGGCTCGGCCTCGCCAATCCGCTGGAGGCGGAGGGTTTGACGACCAAATGGGCGATCGAGCTCGTGTTCACGCCGATCCAGGGCTACGAGCAGGCTGGCGATCTCGCCGAGCTCTTCGCCCGCCCGCTCAACCGCGCCGCCCGGCTGGAGGTGTGAGATGCAGCTCACCGTCTGGACCTATGAGGGACCGCCGCATGTCGGAGCGATGCGCATCGCCACCGCCATGGAAGGAATCCACTACGTCTTGCACGCACCGCAGGGCGACACCTACGCCGATCTCCTGTTCACGATGATCGAGCGGCGCAACAAGCGCCCACCGGTCACCTACACGACGTTCGAGGCGCGCGACCTCGGCACAGATACGGCCGAAATCTTCAAAAACGCGGCACGCGAGGCCTACGAGCGCTTTCAGCCGCAGGCGATGCTGGTCGGCGCGTCCTGCACGGCCGAGCTCATTCAAGATGATCCGGGCGGCCTTGCCAAAGCACTGGCCCTGCCGATCCCGGTCGTTCCGCTGGAACTGCCGTCCTATCAGCGGAAGGAAAACTGGGGCGCGTCGGAGACCTTCTATCATCTCGTTCGGGCCCTCGCCGGCCCGCATGCGCCGGCGCCCGGCACGGAACGACCGCAACGGGATGCGGGCCGCCGGCCACGGTGCAATCTGCTCGGACCGACCGCTCTCGGCTTTCGGCACCGCGACGACGTGGCGGAGATCACCCGCCTTCTCGACCGCCTCGGCATCGATGTCGCCGTGACGGCGCCGCTCGGCGCCACTCCGGCCGATATCGCGCGGCTCGGAGAGGCCGATTTCAACGTCGTGCTCTATCCGGAAATTGCGCAAACGGCCGCCGGTTGGCTCACCCGCACGTTCCGCCAGCCGGCAACGAAAACGGTCCCGATCGGCTTCGGCGCGACGATCGACTTCATCAAAGAAGTCGCCGAGATCGCAGGCGTCGATCCCACCGCCGTTCTCGCGGGCGCGCCATCGCGTCTTCCGTGGTACTCGCGCTCCGTTGATTCGACCTATCTCACCGGCAAGCGCGTCTTCATCTTCGGCGATGCGACGCATGTCGTTGCAGCCGCGCGCATCGCCGACAAGGAGCTCGGCTTCAAGGTCGTGGGCCTTGGCACCTATTCGCGGGAATTCGCCCGCGACGTGCGCGCCGCCGCCGAAAGCTATGGCGTCGAAGCGCTCATCACCGACGACTATCTCGAAGTCGAGGAGAAGGTGGCAGAGCTTCATCCCGAGCTCGTTCTCGGCACGCAGATGGAGCGGCATATCGCGAAGCGGCTGCGTGTGCCGTGCGCCGTCATCTCGGCGCCGGTCCACGTCCAGGATTTTCCGGCACGCTATTCGCCGCAGATGGGCTTCGAAGGCGCCAATGTGATCTTCGACACCTTCGTGCATCCGTTGATGATGGGCCTCGAAGAGCACCTTCTCGGCATGTTCCGCGGCGATTTCGAGTTCCACGACGAGGTCCAGCCATCGCATCTGGGGCACGGCGCCGCACCGGCGCAAGACCAGACTCAGATCAAAGAAACGGAGATCGAAAAGGCTGAGATTGCCAGTGTCGCCCAAGCTGTCACCTGGGCGGCAGAAGCGGAGCAGGAACTGCGCAAAATACCGTTCTTCGTCCGCGGCAAGGCGCGCCGCAATACCGAACGCTTCGCCGAAGAACGCGGCTTAGCGACGATTACAGTTGAGACACTCTACGATGCCAAAGCCCATTTCGGCCGATAACGCGACGCCTCTGCGCGTCGTCATCGTGACACTCGACAGCCATTTGGCGAGCGCAGTCGAGCGCGCACGCCCGATTCTCCAGAAAGAGATCCCCGGTCTCATCCTCAATCTGCACGCCGCCACCGAATGGGGTGACGATGCAACCGCACTCGGCCGCTGCCAGGCCGACATCGCCGAGGCCGATATCATCCTCGCCAATATGCTCTTCATGGAAGACCATATTCAGGCGGTGATGCCCGCCTTGAAGGCGCGGCAGAACGAATGCGACGCCATCGTCGGCTTCATGTCGGCGGGCGAAGTGATCCGCCTCACCCGCATCGGCCGCTTCAAGATGGACGGCTCGCAGGGTGGCGCGCTCGCACTTCTCAAGCGGCTTCGAGGCTCGGACAAGCGCGACAAGGAAGGCGCCAAGCAGGCCGCCAATTCGGGCGCCAAGCAGATGGCGATGCTGCGCCGGATCCCGCAATTCCTGCGGTTCATCCCCGGCACAGCCCAGGATGTGCGCGCCTACTTCCTGGTTCTGCAGTACTGGCTCGCCGGTTCGGAAGACAATATCGTCAACATGGTGCGGCTTCTCATCGAGCGTTACGCCGAGGGCCCGCGCAAACAGCTGCGCCACCATTTGAAGGCCAAGCCGCCGGTCAATTATCCGGAGGTCGGGCTTTATCATCCGAGACTCAAGGGACGCATCACGGAGCGCCTGGAAGCCCTGCCCTCCCCGTCGAAGGAGCGCAAGGGCCGTGTCGGCCTCCTCATCATGCGGTCCTATGTGCTTGCCGGAAACACGGCGCATTACGACGCCGTGATCGACGCGCTGGAGGCCCATGGCCTGCAGGCAGTGCCGGCGTATTCGAGTGGTCTCGACAGCCGGCCTGCGGTTGAAGCTTTCTTCACGCCGAACGGACGCCCGGTTGTCGATGCCGTCGTGTCATTGACGGGCTTCTCGCTCGTCGGCGGCCCCGCCTACAACGACGCCAAGGCGGCCGAAGAGATGCTGACGCATCTCGACGTCCCTTACATTTCGGCACAGGCTGTCGAGTTCCAGACGCTCGAGCAATGGGAGGGCTCCGACCGCGGCCTCCTTCCCGTCGAAACGACCATGATGGTCGCGATCCCGGAGCTCGACGGGGCAACCGGGCCGATGCTCTTCGGCGGTCGTTCGGAGAATGCCGAACAGACGCGCGATATGCAGGCGCATTCAGAACGCGCCCAAATGCTCGCCTCGCGTGTCGACAAGCTCGTCAGGCTTCGTCACACGAAGCGCGCGGAGCGCAAGCTCGCCGTCGTTCTCTTCAATTTCCCGCCGAACGCCGGCAGCACCGGCACTGCGGCTTACCTTTCGGTTTATCATTCGCTTTTCAACACGCTGAAATCCCTCAAGGAAGCGGGTTATACGGTCGACGTGCCTGAAAGCGTCGATGCCCTGCGCGACATGATTTTGAAGGGCAATGCGAGCCGCTACGGCACGGACGCCAATGTGCATGATCGGATCGCGACCGACGATCACGTGAGGCGCGAGCGCTATCTGAAGGACATCGAAGCGCAGTGGGGCCCGGCGCCCGGACGGCAACAAAGCGACGGCAGCTCGATCTTCGTGCTCGGTGTTCAGCTCGGCAATGTCTTCGTCGGTGTGCAGCCGGCCTTCGGCTATGAAGGCGATCCGATGCGGCTTCTCTTCGAGAAGGGCTTTGCCCCGACGCACGCCTTCTCCGCCTTCTACCGCTATCTGCGCGAAGATTTCCGTGCCGACGCGGTTCTGCATTTCGGCATGCACGGCGCGCTCGAATTCATGCCGGGCAAACAGACGGGGCTATCGGATGCCTGCTGGCCCGACCGGCTGATCGGAGATCTGCCGAACTATTATCTCTATGCGGCCAACAATCCGTCGGAAGGCTCAATTGCCAAGCGGCGCTCCGCAGCAACACTGATTTCCTATCTCACGCCTCCCGTGGCCCGTGCCGGGCTCTATCGCGGCCTTCTCGATCTCAAAGCCTCTCTCGACCGCTGGCGGGCTTTGCCACCGGACGAGACGAAGGAGCGCGAGCAGCTCGCCCCGCTCATTCAGGCTCAGGCGGCGGAGCTCGACCTGGCGGCTCCGGAGCCCGCCTGGGAGGATCCCGCAGCAGAGACGGCGAAGCTGAGCGAGGCCATTCTCGACCTCGAATACAGCCTCATCCCGCACGGCCTGCACGTCATCGGCGAGCCACCTTCGGCGGAAGAGCGTGCCGATCTCCTCCTCGCGGTGGCTGAAGCCCGTTTCGGCACCAAGCCGGAGAAGGACGCTGTCGAGGCGCTCGTCGCCGGGCGGCAGCCGCGGCAGGCTCTGGTCGTTGGCGGAATGGACGAGAACGACGCGAACATCGAATTGTTCGATGAGCTCGCCTCGACCAACAAGCTCCTGTCGGAGGACCACGAACTCCCGTCTCTCATCCACGCGCTCGACGGATGCTTCGTGCGCCCTGCCCCCGGTGGCGATCTTCTGCGCACGCCGGCGATCCTGCCAACGGGCCGGAATGTGCATGGCTTCGACCCCTTCCGCATGCCGAGCGCTTTCGCCGTTACGGATGGGGCGCGCCAGGCGAAGCGCCTCCTCGACCGCTATGTCGAAGACGGACATCCAATCCCGGAATCGGTGGCGATGGTCCTGTGGGGGACCGACAATCTGAAGAGCGAAGGCGGTCCGATCGCCCAGGCTTTGGCGCTGCTCGGCGCGCGGCCGCGTTTCGACAGCTTCGGTCGTCTCTGTGGGGCTGCTCTCATCCGCCTGGAAGATCTCGGTCGGCCGCGCATCGACGTCGTCATGACGCTGTCGGGCATCTTCCGCGACCTCCTGCCGTTGCAGACCAAGCTGCTCGCCGAGGCCGCCTATCTTGCCGCCACGGCGGATGAACCGCTTGAAATGAACTATGTGCGCAAGCACGCCCTGCGCTATCAGGAAGAGCATCAATGCGACCTGGAGACGGCCGCGCTGCGCGTCTTCTCCAACGCCGACGGTGCCTACGGCTCCAACGTCAACATGCTGCTCGATTCCGGGCGCTGGGAGGACGAGGACGAGCTCGCCGACACCTACGCAAAGCGCAAATGCTTCGCTTACGGACGCCAGGGCGCGCCCAAGCAGCAGGCCGCTCTTCTGCAGACGATCTTCAGCGATGTGGAACTCGCCTACCAGAACCTCGAATCGGTCGAGCTCGGCGTGACCACCGTCGATCACTACTTCGACACGCTCGGCGGAATCAGCCGCTCGGTGCGCAAGGCCAAGGGCGGCGAGATTCCCGTCTACATCGGCGACCAGACCCGTTCAGAAGGCATGGTTCGCTCTTTGTCGGAGCAGGTCGCACTCGAAACCCGCACCCGCATGCTCAACCCGAAATGGTACGAAGGCATGCTGAAGCACGGTTACGAAGGCGTGCGTCAGATCGAGGCCGCGGTCACCAATACGATGGGCTGGTCGGCCACGACAGGTCAGGTCGCGCCTTGGATCTATCAGCAGATCACGCAGACATACGTGCTTGATCCGGAAATGCGGCAGCGCATGGCCGCCCTCAATCCGGTCGCGTCGGCAAAGGTCGCGCACCGGCTTCTGGAGGCACATGAGCGCCAGTACTGGCAACCCGACGAGGCCGTGGTGGAAGCCCTGCGGCAGGCGGGTGAAGAACTGGAAGACCAGCTCGAAGGCATACCCGTGGAGAGAGCCGCATGAACATCCCTCTGAGACCGATGCCACCGATCGCGAAGAACGAGGACGGAGAAGGCAGCGTTCAGGTTCGGCTCGATCCGTCGATCCATATCGAAACGGCGAAAGTGTTCGCCGTCTATGGCAAGGGCGGGATCGGCAAGTCGACGACCTCGTCGAACCTGTCGGCGGCTTTTTCGAAGCTCGGCAAACGGGTTCTGCAGATCGGTTGCGACCCGAAGCACGATTCGACCTTCACCTTGACCAAGCGCCTCGTGCCGACGGTCATCGACGTTTTGGAGTCTGTGAACTTCCATTCCGAAGAGCTGCGCGTCGAAGACTTCGTCTACGAAGGCTATAACGGCGTCATGTGCGTGGAGGCCGGCGGACCGCCTGCCGGCACAGGCTGCGGTGGCTATGTCGTCGGCCAGACCGTGAAGCTCCTCAAGGAGCATCATCTCCTGGAAGACACAGATGTCGTGATCTTCGACGTCCTGGGCGACGTGGTCTGCGGCGGCTTCGCCTCGCCGCTGCAGCATGCCGAGCGCGCGCTTATCGTCACCGCCAACGATTTCGATTCCATCTTCGCGATGAACCGGATTGCCGCGGCGATCCTCGCCAAGGCGAAGAACTACGACGTGCGGATCGGCGGCGTCATCGCCAATCGCAGCGCTGGAACCGACGAGATCGACCGCTTCAACGAAGCGACAGGACTGAAGCGTCTGGCGCATCTGCCCGATCTCGATGCGATCCGGCGCAGCCGTCTGAAGAAGTCGACGCTTTTTGAAATGGAACCCTCCCCGGAACTGGAGCAGGTGCAGAACGAATATCTGCGCCTTGCCGCTCAGCTCTGGGCAGGCGTCGAACCGCTTGCAGCGACACCGATGAAAGATCGCGAGATCTTCGACTTTCTGGGATTCGATTGATGCCAACAGCCTCGTATTTGGAGCGCCGCGGAGAGCTTGAGACCTATTTCGACCGCACCGCGGCCGATGCTTGGTCCAAACTCACGTCCGACGCGCCGGTGAGCCGTATTCGGGCCACCGTGCGCGCCGGCCGCGACCAGATGCGGGCGACCCTGTTGAGCTATCTGCCGGACGACCTCTCTGGGCTGCGGCTCCTCGATGCCGGTTGCGGAACCGGTGCGCTGTCCCTGGAAGCGGCGCGCCGCGGCGGCGATATCGTCGCAATCGATCTGTCGCCGTCGCTCGTCGCACTCGCCAAGGAGCGCACCAAGGACGAGCCGGAGGCACAGAAGATCGATTTCCACGTCGGAGACATGCTCGATCCCGCGCTCGGTGATTTCGACTTCATCGTCGGCATGGATTCGCTCATCCATTACCGTGATCAGGACCTCGCGAATATTCTCGCCCGGATGGCGACGCGGGCCCGGCAGGGGGTGGTTTTCACCTTCGCGCCCCGCACAGCGCTGCTCGCGGCCATGCACATGGCGGGGCGGTTTTTTCCGCGCAGCGACCGCGCACCTTCCATCGAACCGATCAGCGAAGCGCGGCTGCGCCAGCTGGTCGCTGCGACACCTGAGCTAACGGCATGGCGGCCGGGTCGAAGCCGTCGTATCGTAAGCGGATTTTACACGTCACAGGCTATGGAGCTCGTGCCCGCATGAAGCGGCTGAACAATTCGGTAAGCGCAGCGTGGAGCCGTCTCGGCCCCCGCTTTTTGCCGTTTGCGGATGCTGCAACGGCCGAGCTTCCGCTCGGCCGCCTCTTGCGTTTGTCATTGTTCCAAGTCTCCGTCGGCATGGCGGTGGTGCTTTTGAACGGCACCTTGAACCGCGTCATGATCGTCGAGATGGGCGTGCATGCCTGGCTCGTTTCCTTGATGGTGTCGCTGCCGCTCGTCTTCGCGCCGTTCCGTGCTCTGATCGGCTTCAAGTCGGACACCCATCGCTCGCTGCTCGGCTGGCGGCGTGTGCCCTATATCTGGATGGGCACGCTGATCCAGTTCGGCGGTCTCGCGATCATGCCGTTTGCGCTTCTGGTTCTTTCCGAAGGCCAGGGCCCGGCGATCATCGCAGGTCAGGTCGGGGCTGCCATCGCCTTCCTGCTCGTCGGCGCTGGCCTGCACACAACGCAGACAGCCGGACTTGCTCTGGCCACCGACATCGCGCCGGCCGAATCCCGCCCGCGCGTCGTGGCGCTGCTCTATGTCATGCTGCTTCTCGGCATGATGGTGAGTGCCCTCGTCTTCGGTGTGGTTCTCGACAATTTCAGCCCGTTCCGGCTCATCCAGGTCATTCAGGGTGCCGCCTTCCTGACGATGGTCTTGAACGTCGTCGCCTTGTGGAAGCAGGAGGCGCGCAATCCCGCGCTCACCGCAAAAGACGCGCCGAGAACCAGCTTCCGTGAAGCCTGGGGCTCCTTCGCCAAAGGTGGACGCGCAAGCCGCCTCCTCGTCGCTGTCGGCCTCGGCACGGCAGGCTTCAGCATGCAGGACATTCTGCTCGAGCCTTACGGCGGCGAAGTCCTGCACCTGACCGTGAGCGGCACGACAACATTGACGGCTCTCCTCGCTGGAGGCTCGCTCGTCGGATTTGCCCTCGCCGCCCGCAGTCTCGGACGCGGCCAGGATCCGCACAAGCTTGCAGCCTATGGCGCGCTTGCCGGCGTCCTGGCGTTCGTCGCCGTGATCTTCGCCGCGCCCCTGGAATCGGCGATGCTGTTCCGGGCAGGCACCATCATCATCGGCTTCGGCGGCGGCCTCTTCTCGGTCGGCACGCTCACAGCCGCTATGGAATTATCGGAGAATGGGCAGAGCGGTCTCGCCCTCGGCGCCTGGGGCGCCGTTCAGGCGACCGCCGCGGGTCTTTCGATCGCGCTCGGTGGCGTCGTTCGCGACACCTTCTCCACATTGGCAGAACAAGGCGTTCTCGGGTCGGCTCTGACGGGCCCGGCCACCGGTTACAGCTTTGTCTACCATTTCGAAATCGCGCTGCTCGCCGTCACGCTCGTGGCGATCGGGCCGCTCGTGGGGTCGGGGGGGCGAACACGCTCCGATCCATCATCGTCCTTCGGTCTAGCCGAGTTTCCCGGCTAGCCGTTGTCAATGGAGGTTATCAATGCCCGCCGGAGCACTTACAGGGTATATGGATGTGGCCCAGATGACGCTTTATGCGTTCTGGATCTTTTTTGCCGGTCTCATCATCTACCTTCGTCGCGAAGATAAGCGCGAAGGTTATCCGCTTGTTGCGGAACGCGGTGAGACCAATGACCGGATTGTCGGGTTCCCCGACGCACCGGCACCGAAATACTTCAAACTTCATGGCGGTGGCACGGCACAGTCCGGCCGCAGCGACGACCGCGACGTGCGTCTGACGCCGGCCGGCCCGTCGAACGGCGCACCGTTCCGTCCCGTCGGCAATCCGCTGGTCGATGGCGTTGGCCCGGCCGCCTATGCCGATCGTGCCCATGAGCCGGAGCTGACGCTCGACGGCGATCCGAAGATCGTGCCGCTCTCCAGCGACGAGAGCTTCTATCTCGATCCGAAGGATCCGGATCCTCGGGGCATGCTCGTCATCGCCGCCGACGGTGAAGTCGTGGGTAGCGTTGAAGATGTCTGGGTCGATCGTTCCGACGTGATGATCCGTTATCTCGAGGTCGCGCTCGATGGCGCCGGCACTGTGCTGGTTCCGTTCGTGATGGCGACCCTCAACGCTCGCCAGCGTCAGATCCGCGTGAACGCGCTGATCGGCAAGCAGTTCGCGGACGCGCCGCGCACGACCAGCCCGAGGAGCATCACCATGGTGGAAGAAGACCGTATCCAGGGCTACTTCGCCGGTGGCAATCTTTATGCGACGCCGGCACGGCAGGAGCCGCTGCTGTGAACGAATACGAATCCGAGCCTATCCGCGGCCTGCCTCAGCGCTTGCCGAAGGGGGAACGGATCCTCTGGCAGGGGGAACCGCGCTGGGCAAGTCTTGCCCGGCGCCTTTTCCACCTTCCAACCCTCGTCGTCTATTTTGCTGTTCTTCTCGCCCTGCGGGCCATTTTGGCTCTCTCGGCGGGGGGAACAGTCAAAGACGCGATCCTGTCGGCGACCTGGCTTTTGCCGGTCGCCGCTCTCGCGGTCGTTATTCTCACCGTCTATGGCTGGCTGATCGCCCGCACCACGGTCTACACGATCACGGAGAAGCGTCTCGTCATCCGCAGCGGTGTCGTCTTGCCGATGACGCTCAACATCCCTTTCGTGGCGGTGGAATCGGCCGCATTGCGGCTCTACGGGCAGGGAATTGGCGACATTCCGCTCGTTCTTTCTCCCAACCACCGTGTTGCCTATTACGCTTTGTGGCCGCACGCTCGGCCCTGGAAAATCAAGCAGCCTGAGCCCATGCTGAGGTCTGTTGCCGATGCAGAGCGCGTCGCGGAGATCCTGGCAGGTGCGCTCGCAGCAACGGCCGGACGTGGCGACCAGGCGGGCGAAGCTGCCCCCGAGGCAGAGACGGATACGCACGCACAATGGTCATCGCACGCGAGTGCGGTGGCATAGGAGATCAAGGTGAGCGGCTTTACGAACACTGCGCCATTTCCGCGAGGCCCCCTTCTGGCCGTCGCGGCGCTGCTGACGGTTTCGATCGTCCTCGCAGCCGTGAGCGCATTTGACCGTAGAGACCACAGCACCGCGATGCCGGGGACGACGGCCGTAGAGGTGCGTCTTCTGCAATTCAAAGATCTGGCCAACGGGGGCGTCGGCATTTTCGACGCCTCCGACGGCAGCCAGATCGCCGTTGCCGCTCCCGGCACGAATGGTTTTTTGCGCGCAACCTTGCGCGGCCTCGCACACGAACGGGAACGTCGCGGCATCAGCCCCGACAGCCCCTTTCGTTTGACCTATTGGGACGACGGACAATTGTCGCTCGAGGATCCCTCGACCGGCCGGCTCGTCGCACTTGAAGCTTTCGGACCGACCAACGCGCAGGTCTTCGCCCGCTTCCTCTCCAAGACGAGGCAGGCGCAATGATTGGCAATTGGGTCGGCGGACGCGAAGAGATCGAAGTGGAGTGCACCATCGAGGTGCAAAACACCTTCGAAAGCCTGCACGCTCATGTGGATCTCGATGGTGGCATCGAAATCCGCCCGGGCGATGCGGTGCGGGTCCATGGTGAGCCGATCACCGTCCCCTACGGCGAGACGGCCACGTTTCGCCGCCGCGCGACGGTGGTGCGGGCGACCGCTTTGGAGCGGCTTTGGACACGCATGACCGGTGACATGGAGTTCATGGAGCTCCTTGAGTTCAGCTTCTCTTCCGAAAGCAGGCTATGACGATCGAGACCCTCTCCCTCTCTCCGAACGACACCACCCTCAAGGCTCAAGAAAGCACGGTTTTGAGTCCGCGCTTTTATACGACGGACTTCGATGAGCTTGACGCCATCGATGTCAGTCACATTCGCCTGGAGTGGGACGCGCTCATCGCAGAGATGAAGAGCGACCCCAACAAGGGCCACTTCAAGCGCACGGAAGCGTGGGACGACGTGAAACTCTCCGATCTGCCAGAGGATCTCCAAAAGGAGTTCGTCGACTTTCTGGTGAGTTCGCTCACGGCGGAATTTTCGGGCTGCGTGCTCTATTCGGAAATGAAGAAGCGCGGCAACAACCCCGATATCTGCGAGCTCTTCCGCTATATGAGCCGCGACGAGGCGCGCCATGCGGGCTTCATCAACGACACGCTCAAGGATTTTGATATCGGCGTCGATCTCGGCTTTCTGACGCGCACGAAAAAGTACACCTTCTTTCGCCCGAAATTCATCTACTACGCCACCTATCTTTCCGAAAAGATCGGCTATGCGCGCTACATCACGATCTTCCGGCATCTGGAAAAGCACCCGGAAAAGCGCTTCCACCCGATCTTCAAGTGGTTCGAGCAATGGTGCAACGACGAGTTCCGGCACGGCGAGGCCTTCGCTCTCCTGATGCGTGCGAACCCACATGTCACGCGGGGCCTCAATAAGTACTGGGTCCGTTTCTTCGTGCTCGCCGTTTTCGCGACCATGTATGTGCGCGACCATGCACGCCCTGCGTTCCACAAGGCTCTCGACATCGACCCGACGGAATATGATTTCACCGTCTTTCGGATCACGTCGGAAATCAGCAAGCAGGTCTTCCCGCTGACGCTCGACATCGACAATCCCCGCTTTCGCGCCGGCCTCGAAAGGCTGCGGCAGGCGAGCGAGAGAATGGCGGCAGCCAAACGCAAGGGCGGCCTCGTCGGCGGCCTACAGCAGCTCTTCTACGGCGCCGGCGCAGGGGTCGCCATCGCCCGTCTTTATTTCCTGCCGGTCAAGGACAATGCCCCGCCGGCCGAGAGCCGGCTCGTTCCGGCCTGGTAGGGAGGCATCAGAGTGTCGCTCTACGCTCTGCCCATCGTCTTTGCGTTGTTTACCTGGTGGTTCTCGACGGGGGCGATTCTGTATCTCGACGGCCTGCCCCGGCGGACGTTTCGTTGGAGTCTCGCCGGCGCGACGGTTCTGCTCGGCGCCGCCTTTTACGGCCTGGCAGTCTCCAGTCGGGATGCGAGCGTCTCGGGCGCCTTTGTCGCCTTCACCTGCGGCCTGACCGCTTGGGGCTGGCATGAGATCAGCTTCCTCATGGGGTACGTGACCGGGCCGAGAAAGAGCCTGTGCCCGAGCGACATTTCAGGTTGGAAGCGCTTCCTCTTCGCTGTCCAAACGATCCTCTATCACGAGCTCGCCATCTTCCTCTCGGCGGCCGTGATCGTCGCCCTCACCTGGGGAGGCCCCAATCAGCTCGGGACCGGCATTTTCTTTCTCTTGTGGGGCATGAGGGCCAGCGCCAAGCTCAACCTCTTCCTCGGGGTGCGCAATCTCTCCGAGCAGTTCCTGCCGGACAGCCTCGCCTATCTGAAAAGCTTCATGGTCAAGAAGTCCATGAATCCGCTCTTCCCTATCTCCATTACGGTTGCAACCGTGATCACCGTGCTGTTTGCGCAGCGCGCCATCGCCGATGTGGCAAGCCCGTTCGAAGCAACCGCCTATACGTTCCTCGCCACACTGATGGCGCTCGCCGTCCTGGAGCACTGGTTCATGGTGCTGCCGCTGCCGGCTGAAGCGCTTTGGAAATGGGGGCTGCGGACCCATGAGGTGCAGCAGCCCAATGACCAGACTTCACAGGCACGGCCGTCGACGCCCTTTTCAGCGCGGACAGCCGCAGCATTACCCGGCAGCCGATTGCGCGCGCAGCCGGCCTTGAGCACGTATGGCGCGTCACCGCCGCGGGAATAATCGGGAGCGATCGGGATGGCACGCGAGGTCAGCGCGGATTTGGGGAGGCGATCCATGGATTACGAAAATTTCTTTCGGCAGGAACTCGAGGCGTTGCGCCACGAAGGTCGCTACCGCGTCTTCGCCGACCTTGAGCGTCATGCGGGCGAGTTTCCGCGTGCCACACATTATCGCGAACGCGGCCGCGCCGAGGTGACCGTCTGGTGCTCCAACGATTATCTCGGCATGGGCCAGAACTCTCTGGTCATCGATGCGATGCATCTCGCACTCGATCGCTGCGGCGCGGGTGCCGGCGGCACACGCAACATCTCAGGCACCAACCACTATCACGTGCTTTTGGAGAACGAGCTCGCCGACCTTCATGGCAAGGAGAGCGCCCTCGTCTTCACCTCGGGCTACGTCTCCAACTGGGCCACGCTTTGCACGCTTGCCGCGAAGCTGCCGGGCTGCGTCGTCCTGTCAGACGCCAAGAACCACGCCTCGATGATCGAGGGCATCCGCCACAGCCGCGCAGACCGCATGATCTTTGCGCACAACGATCCGGAAGATCTCAACCGCAAGCTCGCCGAGATCGACCCGGCGCGGCCCAAGCTCGTCGCTTTCGAATCCGTTTATTCGATGGATGGCGATATCGCGCCGATCGCCGAAATCTGCGACGTCGCCGATGCGCATGGTGCCATGACCTATCTCGACGAGGTCCACGCCGTCGGCCTCTACGGCCCGCACGGCGGTGGCATCTCCGAGCGTGACGAGGTTGCCCATCGTCTGACCGTCATCGAGGGCACCCTCGCCAAGGCTTACGGCGTCATGGGGGGCTATATCGCCGCCTCGACAGCACTCTGCGACTTTATTCGCAGCTTTGCCTCCGGCTTCATCTTCACGACCGCTCTGCCGCCCTCTGTCGCGGCGGGTGCGCTCGCCTCCATCCGGCATCTGAAGGCGAGCGAGGCCGAACGCGACAGACAGAAGGAGCGCGTCGCGACCGTTCGACGGCGCCTTGACGAGATCGGCGTGCCGCATCTCATGAACGAGAGCCATATCGTTCCGGTGATGGTGGGCGACGCCGTTTTGTGCAAGCAGATCAGCGACCGGCTTCTCACGCAGTACGGGATCTATGTGCAGCCGATCAACTATCCGACCGTCCCGCGCGGCACCGAGAGGCTGCGTGTGACGCCCTCGCCTCTTCATTCCGATTGGGACGTCGACCGCCTCATCAACGCCTTGAAGGCGATATGGTCCGAGATCGGCCTCGAACGCGCCGCCTGACCTTTTCCTTATCGCAAGTCTGTCAAAGCGCCGGCCCCTCGCCGGCGCTTTTTTGCGGCCGGACGAGATCTCAGCTGCCGCACAAGAGCAAGCCGTACACCCGCTCTTTCGGCACGCTCTCGCAGGTCGCGGCCCCGCCATCTGAGGCTTGCCCTCACCCGATTGGACAGTTGCACCTCTGGACCGGACCGTGCTCCGGGTCGTCGCCCACGCCCCGGTCCGCAGCTTTTGATGCCGTGGTTACCCTTTTTGAAGAATCACTTGCCCGGAACCGCTCACGTCTTGATTCACGTTTGGCGACGCCCCTGGCGCGTTCTCTGTGCCGCTTAGACCCTGTCATTTTGTGACGGAAGCGTATCCGGTGTTGCGCAGGTAGTTGGCGCATTCTTGAGGGGCGATGGTCTGAACGAGGTGTCCGATGTGGCGCCAGGTGTCGTCGATGGTTCGTTTCTGGGCCATGCGCATCCAGTGTTTGACCTTTGAGAAGACCTGCTCGATCGGGTTGAGGTCGGGGGAGTAGGGCGGCAGGAACCAGAGGCGCGCGCCAGCAGACCTGATGGTCTGGCGGATGATGGCGGCCTTGTGGGAGCCGAGGTTGTCCATGACGACGATGTCGCCGGGCCGGAGGGTAGGTAGGAGCACCTGCTCGACATAGGCGCGGAACGAGGTGCCGTTGATCGGGCCGTCGAAGACGCAGGGTGCGGTGAGCCCGTCGTAGCGCAAGGCCCCGAGGAAGGTCATGGTGCGCCAGTGGCCGTGCGGGGCATAGCCGCGCAGGCGCTTGCCCTTCGGCCCCCATCCCCGGATCGGAGCCATGTTGGTCTTGATCCAGGTTTCGTCGATGAACACCAGGCGCTTCGGATCGAGCCGGGCCTGCCAGCTCTTCCAGCGCTCACGCCGGCGGGCGATGTCCCTTCGCGCCTGCTCCAGGGCGAACAGCGTTTTTTTTGAAGCTCAGCCCCTCGCGCTTCAGGAACTGCCAGACCGCATGGTGGGAGACCGACACGCCCCGATCGGCCAGCATCGCCTGCAGCTTGCGCACGCTCAGATGCGGTGTCGTGGCGATCGCATCCAGGATCACAGCGCGGTGCGCGTCGAGGACGAACACGCGGGGCCCCTCACGCCGGGACGGAGCCACCGAGCCGGTCGCCCGATAGCGCTGATGCCACTTCACCACCGAGGAGACGGCAACATCGAAGCGGGCGGCGACAGATCGAACCGCTTCCCCCGCCTTCACAGCCGCAACGACACGTTCACGCAGATCAATGGAATAAGCTCTGGTCATGCATGCCGGCCTCCGACCCAGCATGCAGCTTGAATCAGATTTGCTTCCTCAACGGAATCCCAATTCCGATTCAGAACCCGAATGACATGCTCTAGGGGACGAACTTCAACGATTGATTCAAGTGACGTGTCTCGCGCCAAGCCGTGCCCCTCGTGCGATCCGGCAGGCAATCCGCACGGTTCGCCGTTTCCTGACACGGCACCTGCGACCACGAATGCATGCAACGAGACGCCTCATCCAAAGCTGCGTCAGCGCCTGCGGTCCGACCGCCAGAATTGTCGCGTTTGCGCAAAACGCCTCACGTGCAGCCGCCGCGCAACACTCAGCCCCGTCTTTTTGTAGCTGCGCCCCACATGACGGCACCTCTCAAGGGTGACGCGGTTCGGCGCCCCGCCCCCAAAGCGCCGCTCATGGGCCTCACGCGCGATGGCGGGGTGCGGTCGCCAGCTGTCTCCGACTGACGTTGCAATTTCCGGGATCCTCGCCAACGCGGGCGACGGCTTCGGCAATTCTTGCGGGTTCCACAACGGCCACGAAGACGGGGGACGATGCCGCTCTATGCCGCTCTCGTCCCGATCCTCACGTCGATCGAGCTCGAGCTGCGCATTTCGCCGCACACCCGGGCCGACCGGAAACCGGGATAAAAAAAATCCGGGAGATGAGACATCTCCCGGATCGAGGTTGAGGAGGCGTCCGAAGACGCCGCCGTCTTTACTGATTTTGCTGCATCTGCTCCATCTGCTGGCGCATCTGCTGCATCTGCTCCATCTGCTGCTGCATCAGCTGCATCTGCTGCTGCATCAGCTGCTGCTGCGGCGACATTTCGCCAGACGGAGCCTGCTGGGCCGGAGCCTGGGCAGGCTTCTGAGCCTGAGGCTGCTGAGCCGGAGCCTTCGGCTGAGCCGGCTGCTGGGCCTTCGGCTGCTGAGCCTTGGGCTGCTGAGCCGGAGCCTGAGGCTGGGCCGGCTGCTGAGCCTCTGGCTGCGCTGCCGGAGCCTGCGGCTGCTCGGCCGGGGCCTGGTCAGGGGAAACCTGAGCGGAAATCAGCTCAGGATAGTCCTGGACCATCGGCGCACCGCCAAGCGGCTTGGGCTCGCCCTGATGGCAGGTCGCGCAGTTCGCCTTGGGAGCGTCTCCCGTCGGGCCGAGGCGCATCGCCGGATATTCAGGCTGCAGCGGCACGAGGTAGTTCGCATTGAGATCGCGCACCAGGTCCAGGCCGTGGAAGGCCGTGAGCCGCGGCGGGCTGCTCTCATTCCAAGACATGAACGACCGGCTGTCATGGCAGTAGGTGCAGTTCACGCCAAGCGCGTCAGACAGATGGATCATCAGCGCATAGGTGTCTTCCGTATCCTTGATGCTCGCGCCGAGGCCGCTGCCCTTAGCCGGAAGAGCGGTCGTCGGAACGATACGAGGATTGGACGGACCGGTCAGGAACACATCCGACGGGTTGGAGGCCATCGAGGTGAGGCCGGCAACTTCGTTCGCATGGTTCTGCCCGTTCGGGCTGTAGCCCGCATAGACTGCCTTCGTGGGAGCCTCGTCCTTGAACCAGATCTCGGTCGGGACAGGATTGCCGCGGTGGCAGGTGTAGCAGGTCACGCCCGTCTGGGCGACGTGACTCGTCCAGTCGGAATTGATGTGGCGCGTCATCTCAAGCATGCGACGCGACACGATCTTGGTGTAAGGCCGCTCGGCGGCCAGGTCGTTTTCATCGTGGCAGTAGGCACAGCCCTGTTCCGGCGACACCCACTCCGTGATCACGGTCATGATGCGCAGGAACTGCTCTTCCGAAAGATCACCGAGAACATGGACGTTCTGGTAGACTTCCGAAGCGCGGGGACCTTCAGCCGAAACCGCTGGAAACGGATCGGGAATCTGGTCCGCCGCCTTGCGCAGGTCCTCGACAGACTTGACCTGCTGCATGCCGGTGCCCCGATAACCCAGCTGCGTACCCTGTGCCAGAGGCCAGATATGATCCGGCTGCGGCAGATTAAGGGTGAACAGCAGGAGGCCGCCAACTAGCACGCAGAATGCGACGGCCATTTTCATCGCGAAGGTCATTGCGCCCCTCCTGACATAAGAGCCGGATCCTGGATGGCGTCAAAGACCTGCGGATAGGCGGGAACGAGCCCGTGCTTGATGCCCCACAGGAACCAGTTGTCGACAACCGTACCCGTGAGAAGCATGCCGATACCGCCGGTGATCGGGCAAAGAACCGCAAACCACCAGGCCCAGCGATGGATGGATTCCATGGTGGCATTGAAGCCCATGGTCCAGCGCCAGAAGAGCGCAGCGCGCTCCGCTGCAGTTCCACGATCCACGACCTGTTCAGCTTCCCGGTCGCCACCGAAGCGGCTCACAGCCAGGATCGTCGCACCATGCATGGCGAACAGAAGCGTCGCGCCATAAAGGAAGACGATCGAGAGCATGTGGAACGGGTTGTAGTACAGATTGCCGTAGCGGATCGAGAAAGCCGCAGTCCAGTCAAGGTGCGGGAAGATGCCGAACGGAACAGCCTCAGACCAGCTGCCGAGAAGCAGCGGGCGCAAGAAGCCGATCACAATCATCAGCCAGATCGCCGCCATGAACGCCCAGGCAACGTGCGTGCCCATACCGAGCGCGGTAGCCCGGCGGTACGTGCGCACCCACCACAGAAGAACCGACGTCGTCATAAAGAAGCCGGCCATCTGCCACCAGCCGCCCTGGTCGAGCGGGCAAAGCACGCAGAAACCAAGCTCGGCAGGCGGCGGCTCAAGCGCAAGCCACGGCAGTTGGCGCACGAATTCAATCGGGCTCCAGTTCACCGAGGCCAGCATGTTGAGACCGATGATCTCAAAGGCCAGGAAGCCGAAGATCAACGAAGCGACACCGGTCAGTCCGAGATAGACAGGTCCGATCTGTGCGTCGCCGATCTTGCCTAGCCAATAGGAGACAATCGGCTGTCCTGCCCGACCGGTAGCAGAGCTAGCGACCGGGACACCGGCGTAAACAGGTCCGTGGACCTGCACCCGGTTAAAGATGTTTTGGTACTCAGCCATAATAGTCCCCCTGCCCTAGCTCCAGATCGGGAGGTTGAGCCACCATCCCCACCACTCGGGCCATCCGCGGGTCCAGAACGGACCGCTGATGACGATGCAGACGGCACTCCAGAACGCTGCCGACAGCGCCAGGAACAATCCCAGACGATGCACGCCAAGCGAACCGATGGAGTAGCCCACCACATCACGGAAGAAGGTGTTCTCGTGCTCCGGGCCTTTGACGGCCTCACCAGGCTGCGGGTTGACGGCGGAAAGGATCACGCCTCCGTGCAACGCCATCGCGAGCGTCGTCGCGAAGAAGAAGCTGACGGCGATCATGTGAGCCGGATTGTAGTGGAAGTGCAGGTACTGGTACCCGACGTTCGACACCCAATCGAGGTGGCTCATGATGCCATAAGGAAAACCGTGCCCCCACGCACCCATCAACACGGGCCGGATGACGACCAACGTGAAGTAGGCAAAGACCGCAAAGCTATAGGCGATAGGAATATGATAGCCCATGCCAAGCTTGCGGGAGATTTCGACCTGACGCAGTGCCCAGGAAACAAATGCGCCCAAGGCGCATATGGTAATGAGCTGCCAAAGCCCGCCCTCGCGGAGCGGCGCCAAGCCTAAGCCGTATGAAAGATCTGGCGGAGCAATACTGATCTGCCAGATGTTCCAGGTTGGTCCCAGCGCCGCGCCCCAGAGAATGAGCCCGGTGCCCAACGCTGAGAAGAAGACCGTCGTTACGCCAAAAAAGCCGACGTAAAGCGGCCCCACCCAAAAATCGAAGAGATCCCCTCCGATTAGCGTACCGCCACGAACGCGATACCTCTTTTCAAAGCTGAGCATCGCCATTGCTCAATCCTCCGGTCAACGAGACGAGGAGCGAAGTCGCTCCTGCGTGAAGATGGCAGCGGGCTGGAAATCCCAGCGGACTGGAACCCAGTCCGCTGCCATTCGCAAAACCTTCCGTCTCGTCGATTAGGCGAGCGGCGTGATCAGCTCGACCTGGCTGGTCTGCGCCGGGGCCGTCGGGGCGCCCTGCATCCAGTTGAACCGGTCGGTGCTCAGCAGAATGAAGTGAATGAGCAGAGCCAGAACGAACAGGAACGTGAACAGCGCGACCAGCGTGCGACGCGGATCGAACAGGAGCCAAACTTTCCACATTTCTCTCTCCCCCTATGCGAGAGTTGACAGGAACGCCGAAGCGGTCGTCGGCAGGTCTTGAAGGAACGCGTAGCCTTCCGGCCCCGGGATCCAAGGACGCCACATCCAAGCAAGAATGTGAGCGACGATTGCCACGGCGATGAAGACCATGAAGCTGGTCATGAACACACCGTGAAATTCGCGAGCCTCGCCTTCCGTCAGACCCGACAGCGAGACCGGCCTATCGATTTCAGCCATTGATCTACCCTCGTTAAAATCAGCCTTTCGGCCGTTACCGCGCACCTCCCGCGCGGCAGGGAATGGTCACGACACGAAGGCCGTGACACATCTCCGCCCAGCAATGCCGGACGAATTCCAGCGAATGCGCCTCAGCGCATAAAAGCGAATGGGATCGTCGTGTTGGCCGCGACGCGCGCCTCTTCAATCACCGACCGGCGACCATTCGGTCCCGGCGGGAAGGGACGCCATTGCGGCGGCAGAAGCCGCGCAATGATGCAAACCACCAAGAAGAAGGCGAAGCTCACCATCACGATGAGACGGAAATCGCGCTCTTCTTTGGATCGCAGCAGCGCTACGTTCGATTTTTCGATTGCAGCCATATGCCTCTCCACATCAAACTCTTCGGACAGCGCGCCCCCGCGCCAGTCCGGTTAAGATTTCGTGCTGCGGATGACCCCCCGTCATACGAGCTCATCTTCTTCTAAACCGGTCGCAGCCCTACGAACACATGCTATGGTGACGCGGGGCGTGCCGACGCGCCTGGCTTCGCGCTCAGCCTGATCGCGCAGCTTCTTCGCTGCAGAGATGCGGATCAGAACCGGCTGCGATTCTACCAATGAATCCAATGACTTCTTGGCATCGTCATCCCACGGCAGCTCATCGTGGAGCCGCGAGGGCGTCGCATCGATCTCGTCAAGGTCTTTTGCCAGGGGCAAAATATGGAAGAGTGCGTCGAAAAGCGCATTGCACACTTCCTGAACGAGATACGTCGCACCCGAATAGCCCATGAACGGCGTGCCTGTGTGCCGCCGGATGATGGCTCCCGGGAACGAGGCCGGAATGTAGACGCTGCGTGCGCCGATTTCGGCCAGATACATGCGTTCGTTGTAGCTGCCGAACAGAACGAGCGGCGTCTTCTCCTTGACCGATTCGCGCACTGATTCGTTGTCGGGCTTGACGCCCGCACGGCGCGAAAAGGCAAAGGTGCAAGGCAGGCCCATTTCCGATTCGAGGAAGTGGCGCACGCCCCGCGCATAGGTCTCGTTCGCGACGATGGCGAAGCTCGCCGTGCCGAAGAAATCCTGAGTGACGGAGCGCCACAGATCCCAGATCGGCTTGATCGTCGTGTGTTTTTCGCGCGCGATAAAGGGCTCCGGGTCAAGACCCAGAAGCTCGCCCAGGGCGCGCAGGAACTTCGTCGTCGAATGCAGCCCGATCGGCGCCTGCAGATAGGGCTTTTCCAGCGCCTCGCAGAGGAGCCTGCCGAACTCGCGGTACATGCAGATGTTGACGTCCGCGTCGACAAGCCGGCCGACCTCGGAGATATGGCTGCCCATCGGGAAAACCATATTCACTTCGGCACCGATTCCCTCCACCAGCCGCCTGATTTCGGCGAGGTCGGAGGCCATGTTGAACATGCCGTAGATCGGACCAATGATGTTGACGCGCGGCTTGTCGCCTTCCTTGCGGGCGCGCGCCTTCGGCATCTTGCCCTTCTTGGCGCCAAACTGATTCCAGAGCCACGTCATCGCGCGGTCGGCGCTCTGCCATTGATCTTCATCGATCGTACGCGGCAGGAAGCGCTGGAGATTCGTCCCCTCCGGCGTCACACCGCCACCGATCATCTCGGCGATCGAGCCTGTCACCACGACGGCAGGGAGCGCGGGATCGAGCGTTTCATGCGCCCGGCGCATCGCGCCTTCCGTGCCGGTCTGGTTGAGATTTTCTTCAGACAGCCCGGTGACGACGATCGGCAATTCGTGCGGCGGCAACGCATCGGTGTAATGCAGGACCGAGGTGACCGGCAGGTTCTCACAGCCGACCGGGCCGTCGATGACAACTTGGAGCCCTTTGATCGCGGTAAAAACGTAGACGGAGCCCCAATAGCCGCCGGCGCGATCGTGATCGAGGACCAGCATCAGACCACCGATTCCGCGACCCGTTTCGGGTCTGCGGCCTTCCGAGCTTTCTCCGCCTTGGCAAGTTCCTTGCGACGGAAATCTGAATGGTCGGCGGGGATCTCTTCCCACAAGCCGGCGGTATCGCCGTGGCCGACGCCCTCAAAGAACTCACGCATCTCGTCGAAGCGGGCCTTGTTGCCGATCGCAGCATTAACGACCTGCGCAAGCGAGCCCGCGCCCGCGACACCGAACAACGGCCGCGCCGAAATGAGGTTGGTGAAATAGAGACCCGGGATCGCCATCTCCTTCGCCTTCTGCACGACCGGTGTCGTGCCGATGGCGAGGTCCGGCCGAAATTCCTCGACCGCGGCGATGTCCTTTTCAAGCGACGCGCGGTATTCGACGTGAACGCCTCGGGCTTCGAGCCAATCGCAGTCGGCAGCCGAATAAGGCGTCTTCGGGCAGGCCGTGCCGACATAGGGCACATCCGCCCCGCTCTCGAGGAGAAGCCGCGCGACGAGAAGCTCAGAGCCTTCGTAGCCGGAAAGCGTCACGCGCCCTTTGATCGGAGCATTCGCCAGCGCTCCCTTGATCATCGGCAGGAAGCGATTCTTCGTCTGGTCGACACAGTCGCGGGAAATGCCACACGCCTCGCCGATCGCGTCGAGCCAGGCGGCCGTTCCATCATGGCCGACCGGTGCGGAGCCGACAATCGGCCGCCCGGCTTCCTGAAACTCTCGGATGCTCGCCGTATAGAACGGATGAAGCGCGGCGACCGCGGCACAATCGAGCGCGGCATAGAGTTCGCGCCATTCACGTGTCGGCACGACCGGGCCGGCGGCAAGACCGAGCGGCTCCAACATCATGCCGAGCCCCACCGGATCGGCCGGAAACATTTCGCCCAGGAGCGTAACGGTCGGCTTGTCGCTCGGCCCAGCACGCGGCGCCTGAACAGGACCAAGCTCGGCCTCGGTGCGCGCGTAACGCAACATGGCACCAGAGAGGACGTCTTTCGCCTCTGCATGGGTCGGCACGCCGAATCCCGGCACATCAATGCCGATGATGCGCACACCGTTGATTTCTTTCGGCAAAAGCCTGAGCGGCACGCCGGAGGCCGTCGGCACGCAGAGATTGGTGACGATGACGGCATCGTATTTTTCGGGGTCCGCGAGCTTATGGACGGCTTCACGAATGTCCTCGAAGAGCTTGCCGGTGACGAGCGTCTCCGAATCGAAGGGGACGTAGCCGACGGTCCGCCGCGCGCCATAGAAGTGCGAGACGAAGCTCAGGCCATACACGCAGCAGGCAGAACCTGAGAGAACCGTCGCCGTACGACGCATCCTCAAACCGACGCGCAACGAGCCGAAGGCCGGGCACATCGATTGCGGCTGGTCGTGGGGACCCTTCGGATAATCGGCAGCGTAACGATCCAAAATCTCGCTTTGGCCGGCTTTTTCGGCCGCAGCGCGCATTTCGGCCTGACCGCCATGGCAACCAAGGCCGTCCCCTTCTGGAGACGGAGCGTTCGAGGGGCTTTTCGTCATGCTTTCACCTGGAGCGGGCATACCGGTCCCGGACGCCGCGGCGAGATCATTCGCCATCGGCGTGGCAGCGGCACCGTCGTAGACAACTTCCGTCGTCTTGCGGTCCCCACCTTTCCGGTCTTCGGTATCTGCCATCGTCTTAGCCCCCCAAGACGGCTGTCACACTGTGTCGTATATCACTTCGAGCGACGGTTTCTCTTGGGCAGCTTTGCCGCACATGTCTTCCATGGTGGCAGGCTCCAAGACCACGTCGCGCCCGACCTCGTCGCTCTTGAAGAGACCGAGAAGATCCTCCTGGCTGAGCGGGTCCGGCCGCATCGGAGGCGCATCGGCGACATTGGTCGCGAGCCCTTCGAAAAGCGGCGCCCATTGCGTGCCGGGGCGTCCGACGATCTGATAGGCAGCGCTCTTGCGCCGGATGTCCTCATCCGCAGGGATGGCGGCAAGAATCGGGATGCCGACCTTTTCGGCAAAGGCGGCCGCCTCCCCGGTCCCGTCATCCTTGTTGATCACCATGCCGGCCACGCCGACATTGCCGCCGAGCTTGCGGAAGTAATCGACCGCATTGCAGACGTTGTTGGCGACGTAGAGCGATTGCAGATCGTTGGAGCCGACGACGATGACCTTCTGGCACATGTCGCGCGCGATCGGCAGACCGAAGCCGCCGCAGACCACGTCGCCCAGGAAATCGAGCAGGACGTAATCGAAGCCCCAATCGTGAAAGCCGAGTTTTTCCAGAAGCTCAAAGCCATGGATGATGCCACGACCGCCGCAGCCACGCCCGACTTCCGGACCACCCAGCTCCATCGCGAAGACGCCATCACGCTTGAAGCAGACGTCGCCGATCTTGACCTCTTCGCCGGCGGCCTTCTTGACCGCCGAGGTCTCGATGATCGTCGGGCAGGCGCGCCCACCGAACAGGAGCGAGGTCGTGTCGCTCTTCGGGTCACAGCCAATCAGGAGGATCTTCTTCCCCTGCTGCGCCATCATGTACGAGAGGTTGGCGAGCGTGAAACTCTTGCCGATGCCGCCCTTGCCGTAGATGGCGATGATCTGGGTCTCGCGCGTGACGGGACCCGTCGCAACCGGATCAGGCTCGATCGCCGCCTCGTCCCGCAGATAGTCTTGCATTCCACGGCGGTTGAAGCCTGGCGCGTTGACGTCAAGGGTCATGCAGCTCTCCAATCCAGAATCATCTTGAGACAGGCGGCGTCGCCAAATGCGGTTCGATAGGCGCCGTCGGCGTCCTGTGCCGGGCAGCGATGCGTGATCAAACCGTCGAGCGACAGGCGCCCCGTTTCCACCAATTCCTTGACCGCCACCAGATCCGGCTCACGCCATTCGGCCGCGACGCGCAGTCGCGCCTCGCGCAGGAATGCAGGCGGGAAGGTGAAAGACAGCGGCGCAGAGTAGAAACCGGCGAGGACGATCTCGCCTCCGGGCGCAAGACGCGCAATCAGCCGATCCAAGATCGTCGAATCGCCGCTCACGTCATAGATCGCGCGATAATCCTGCCGGACATCCTTGTCCGGATCGATGGTGACATAGCCGAGCGCACCCTCCGCGCGTTCGGCGTTGCGCTCCCAGACAACGGGCGGCTCGGCATCGAGCGCGACGGTCACGCGCGCCAGAAGACGCCCGAGAACCCCGTGGCCGATGATCAGATCCGGCTTTCTCGCCCCGTCGGCCGCGATCGCGTGATATGCGGTCGCGGCCAGGGCAAGCAACGTCCCCCGCTCGCCAAGATCTTCCTTGATGGTGATGGCCCGCGCCGCCGGCACGATCAGCCGCTTGGCGGCGCCACCGAAAAGACTGCGTACGTCCGAAAAGCTACGCGATCCCGGCACGAAGACCCGCTCGCCGATTCTGGCGCGAGCCCCCTCGCCTGCATCACTCACCCGTCCAACGGATTCGTATCCGGGCACCAGCGGATATCCCATGCCCGGGAAGTCCGGCATCCGCCCCGACCAGAGCAGACGCTCCGTTCCCGTCGAGATGCCGCTCCATTCCACATCCACGACCACGTCGTCCGCGCCAGGCGTCACAAGCGCGACTTCCTTGAGAGCAAGATGCTCAGGCTGTTCCAGAACGACGGCGAGAGTGTTCAAACCGGCCTCTCCTAAATGTGTGTTCACGCTTCTGTTTTGGCGCGATTTATGGAGTGTAAGTCTAACTTGACCCACCGATACGTCAAGCTAGATTTACACAGACGCCCTGCCACGGAAGGCGACCAAAGCGCGCGCCAGGACTGGAGTCGGTGTTCCAAGCTGCTGGGAACGCACAAACCCCGCCTCCCGCAACATGGCCTGAAGCTCGCCGACAGAGCGCGGCCGACCGCTGCCCATGGCAAGCAGATAGAAGCCGAAATAAGCCTCCGCAGCGGCATCCCTGCCCGGGACCGGCGCCATCGGCTCGGCGATCAGAAGCATGCCATCGCGCGGCAGCGCAGCGTGCGCGGCGCGCAAAAGCGTCATCACCGACGCATCGTCGTGATCGTGCAGGATGCGTACGAGCGAAATGACATCGGCGCCAAGCGGCAGAGGGTCGCGCAGGAAATCCCCGCCGACGGCGGCCGCGCGCTGGCTCAACCCCGCCTGGGCAAAACGCACCTCGGCTCGGGCGGCGACGCTCGGCAGGTCGAAAAGCATCAGCTGAAGATCGGGAACCCGCTTGGCCACCTCCATGAGGAATGTGCCGTCGCCTCCACCGACATCGAGAAGACGCCGCCGGGTCGCGAGCGCGTTCGTCGCCAGCACCTCCTGAGCGACCATGGCCTGGGAGGCTCCCATCAACACCGTGTATTCGTCGATCGCCTCCGCCGGCAGCGCGCGCGGATCTTCGGCTTCGGCATAGGCCCAGTATCGGGCAAGCCGCTTCTCCTGCGCCTCGCCCCTCAACAGAGCCACCGGATCGGCGAGGTCGGCATAAAGATGCGCGTGGTGCTCGACCATCGCGGCAACGCCCGGATTGTCGACCATCGCCGCACCGAGAGTGCCAAGGCCATAGCGCCCCTCTCCCCGAACGGAGACGAGCCCCAAAGAAGCGGCGGCCCGCAGAAGCCGGCGCGCCTCGCTCTCCTCGAGCTTCAACCGTCTGGCGAGCGTTGCGAGATCCTGGGGTCCCTCGGAGAGAATCTGAAACAGGTCGAGCCGCACGCAGGCGAAAAGGACCTGCGAATAAACGAACCCCGCACAGAGATCGAAAAGCGAACGCGCATTGTGCTGTGCAACCGGGCGCGTCAGAAGATTGCGCGAAGCCCGCTCGCGAAACTCCTTGCTCCCAACCAGACGATCCCGCAGGGCGTAGATCCGGTCGAGCACCGATGCACGCAGTTTCGAGGCCTTCATCTTGCGGCCGACCCGGTTGCCCCCGATTCTTCCGCCGGCTCAGGCGGCGACGCGATCGGAGAGCTGTTTCGGTACGAGCCGTGTCGATTCCGACATCACGAGCGCCTTGAGCTCGTCGGATCCCTGACACTCCGGGATCGAGGCGACCGCGCCCTTCACGAGATCACGCAGGCGCTCCATGGCACCGGCGAGACCGAGCTGGACGACCGCACTCGGGCGTCCCAACGCGATGTCTCGACCGACCGGCTTGCCGTTGTCTTCCTCGGCAGCGACGGCATCACCAATGTCGTCGGCGACCTGATAGGCCTCCCCAAGACGATCACCGAGCGCGCGCCATGGCGCCGGATCGGCCCCCGCGGCGAGAGCGCCAGCGGCGGTCGCGGCCACGAAGAGCGACCCCGTCTTCGCCCGCTGATAATCGGAGACGGAAACCCTCGGCTCGCTTTCCCACGCCTGACCGGCGATGATGCCGGCCGGCATGCCGACCGAACGGGCGAGCGTCAAAGTGAGACCGGCGAGCCGCTGAGGGGCGCAGGCTCCTGCCCGCGCCAGCGTCTCAAAAGCAAGCACGATGAGAGCGTCGCCAGCAAGAACCGCCAGCGGCTCGCCGAAGGCACGGTGGACCGAAGGACGGCCGCGCCGCAATTCTGCATCATCGAAGCAAGGAAGGTCGTCGTGAACGAGCGACGCGCAATGGAAGAGCTCGATCGCCGCTGCCGCCGCATTGGAAAGATCAGGCTCGTCGTCCCCGCAGGCATGCGCAACGGCAAGACAAAGCCGCGGACGGATACGTGCGCCGCCCGGAAACACAGAATAGCGCATCGCCTGCGCCAATTGTGGCGGGGCCCCTGGTGCTTCGGCATAGGCCACAGCCATGTCGAGCGCCTGCTCGATGCGGACCAAGGCTTCCATAACGCCCCCCTTCGCGCTGTCTGTAAGTCCCTATTGTCACAGGGAGTGTCAATTACGATGGACAGATGCTAGCCTGAAGTCAACAAAGTCCTGTAGGAGTAAATGTCGCGGTGGGCAGCGAGAGGGTGGTGATCGTCGGGGCCGGGATCGGGGGCCTTGTGGCGGCCCTCATCCTCTCTGCCAAAGGCTGCGCCGTGACGGTCGTGGATAAAGAAAACGCGCCGGGCGGCAAGATGCGAGAAGTCGCAGCCGGAGGCCGCCGGATCGACGCAGGTCCGACCGTGTTCACGATGCGAGGTCTCTTCGAGGAGATCGTCGCGGATGCCGGTGTCGATCTCGGCGATGCGCTTTCGCTCAAACCCTTGTCGATCCTCGCCCGTCACGCCTGGAGCGCGGAGGAGCGTCTCGACCTCTTCGCCGACATCGACGAAAGCGCCGAAGCGATCTCAGCTTTTGCCGGCCCCGAAGAAGGGCGCGGCTATCGCCGCTTTTGCGAGCGGGCCAAACGCATCTTCGAAACGCTCGACGAACCGTTCATCCGCACGCCACGGCCGAGCGTCGAAAGTCTCGTACGCGGCGTCGGTCTCTTCGGTCTGCCGGGGCTCATGCAGATCAGCCCGTTTACGACGATGTGGCGGGCACTCGGTGACTACTTCAAAGATCCGCGCCTCAAGCAGCTCTTCGGCCGTTACGCCACCTATTGCGGCTCCTCGCCGTTTTCGTCACCCGCCACCTTGATGCTCATCGCCCATGTCGAACAGGAAGGTGTGTGGATGGTCGATGGCGGCATGCACGAAGTGGCCGAGACCTTCGCCCGCCTCGCGGAGGCCAGGGGCGCGCGTTTCCTCTATGGGGAGACGGTCACGGAAATCCTTTCCGCCGGAGGACGAGCGACAGGGGTCGCTCTTGCGTCGGGCGAACGCCTGGAAGCCGATGCCGTCATCTTCAACGGCGATGTCGCAGCTCTTGCGGCAGGGCTCGCCGGTGAGGCCTCTCGCCGCGCCATCAGCCTCCCTGCCTCGGCCGAGCGCTCCCTCTCCGCCATCACCTGGGCGATGACAGCGGAGGCGGCGGGCTTCCCCCTCATTCGCCACAACGTATTCTTTTCAAACGATTACGAGGGCGAGTTCGACCGTATTTTCAAAGCCGGGCGGCCACCGAACGTTCCGACGGTCTATCTCTGCGCTCAAGACCGCGACGACAACGCGGCCTCTGTCGCGACTGGACCTGAGCGCCTGTTTTGCCTCATCAACGCACCAGCGCGCGGCGACAGCGCGCCCCTCACTGACAGCGAGATCGCGGCATGCGAGACACAGACGTTCCAACTCATGGAAAAATGCGGCCTCACGATCAAACACAGCGCAGAGGCGACGGTGATCACGGCGCCACAGGGATTCAATCGACTTTTCCCGGCGACGGGGGGAGCCCTCTACGGCCAGGCGTCACACGGGTGGAAGGCGTCGTTCGAGAGGCCGGGGGCACGAACCAAGCTGAAGGGGCTCTATCTGGCCGGGGGCAGCGTGCATCCGGGAGCGGGCGTTCCGATGGCGGCGCTGTCGGGCAAGATCGCCGCCACGAGCCTGATGGACGATTGTGCTTCGACACGACGGTCCCGCCCCGCGGCTATCGCTGGTGGTACGTCGATGCGCTGAGCGAGGATGGTCGCCAGGGGCTGACCATCATCGCCTTCATCGGCTCCGTCTTCTCACCTTATTACGCCTGGGCGCGGGACCGCGGCGAGACGGATCCCAGAGATCATTGCGGATTGAACGTCGCCTTGTACGGCGACGGCGGCAAGCGCTGGTCGCTCACCGAACGCGGCCGCGGACGCCTGCAGCAGGGTCCTGATGCACTCGTCATCGGACCGAGCGCGCTGTCCTGGGACGGGCGAACGCTCACCATTCGCATCGACGAGACCACCGTGCCGATCCCCACAAGCCTGAAGGGTACGCTGAGAATCACCCCGCATGCGGTGACCCCGGGCCCCTATCAGCTCGACGAGGCGGGCAAGCATTTCTGGTGGCCCATCGGACCTTGCGGCCATGCGGAGGTGGCGATGGAAAAGCCGTCGCGCGTCTGGCAGGGCGAGGCCTATCTCGATTCCAACTGGGGCAGCGAACCGCTGGAAGACGGTTTTCGCCAGTGGGACTGGTCGCGCTCCGCGCATCCAGAAGGCGCTGCGATCCTCTACGACATGCAGCGGCGGCAGGGAGGCAACAAGACGCTGGCGCTGCTCTTTGACCGTGAAGGCAATGCCCGGGATTTCGACGTTCCTGCCCCGGCTCCGCTGCCTTCGACGCTTTGGCGCGTTGCGCGCAGCACGCACTGCGAAGTCGGCAGCGAGGCGCGCGTGCTCGACACGTTCGAAGACACGCCGTTCTACACGCGCTCTCTCGTGGCGACGCATCTGGCAGGCGCCCCGGTCAAAGCCGTGCACGAAAGCCTGTCGCTCGACCGCTTCAAAACCCGATGGGTGAAGATGCTGCTGCCCTTCCGCATGCCGCGGCTGCGCTGAGCTTCAGCAAAGAAAAGGCGCCGGCGACCAGCTCGTCGCCGGCACTACCGATACGGCCTACCGCGGCCGGCGGCTCTTCATTTTGTAGACGACGAAGACGATCGCCAGCGCGATCAGGCCGCCGAGCGTCATCAACGTCAGCGACGGCAACAATGCCATTTCACCCATTTTCCTCTCCCTGCTCTTCGTGAAGGTTTCACCAAAGGCCTGTCGCACGCGGGGAACAGCGGCTGATATCGCTCAGCGCGGCGGCCGCCGGTCGAGTGCCTGCTTGCTCTCTTCCTCAAGCTTCGCTTGCCTGTCCGCGCGACGCACGGAGACAATCTGCCAAAGGCCGAAAACGAGGACGCCACCGAAGAAAAAGATGAGTTCGATCAAGACGATCGTCGTTGCGTCCATGCTCTCCCCCCGAGGCAAAGATCGACAGCCGCAGCTGCCCTAGAGGTGAATCCGGCCTGCCGCTTCCCTTTCGTTGAGCTGAGCGAAGAGGTCGATCACCCATTCTGCCTGCTCGCCAAAGCCACGCCGCCGTACCGGCATCTCCCGGAATGGATAGGCTGACGAGGCAGCGGCTGCTTCCACCAGGAAGCGTGTCTCCGGAAGCGGCGCGAACACCAGATGCTCCTGTGCCGATCGGCCGGCCGCACAGCACGCGAGCAGAAAGGCCTTTCGGGAGGCAGGAACGACGGTGCGGCTCGACACCGAATCGAGACCCCTGCGCTCGAGCTCACGTCCGATCTCGGCATAAAGATAACACGCAGCCCTGATGGCGGGCCGGCATCGCCACGGCAACCGTGCGATACCGCTCGCAGCACGCAGGTAAAGCACGTCGGCATAGTCGAGGAGCCGTTGAATGACGCTGCCGAGCTCGGGAGAGAAGCCTGGATTTTCCAGCCAGAGATCGGGATCGATGCCGGCCTCGTGCATCCACTCGAGCGGCAGATAGATGCGGCCTGCGCGCGCATCCTCGCCGACATCGCGGGCGATATTTGTGAGCTGCATTGCCACGCCGAGATCGCAGGCGCGCGCCAGGACCGGATAATCGCACTCGCCCATCAGCACCGTCATCATGGCGCCGACCGTGCCGGCGACACGTGCCGCATAAGCGTTGAGTTCGCCGATCGTCTCGTAACGGCGCCCCTCGACGTCCCAAGCGAAACCGTCGAGCAACGCTTCCGGCAGGGCGCGCGGCAGGCCATAGCAAAGGACCATCTCGGCAAAGGCACGGTCCGCCGGAACGGCCGCGGGGCGGCCCGCATAGGCCGCATCGAGCCTGGCGCGCAGACGGTCGAGCGCCTCCGCCTTGCCGTTCGACAGATCCACGGCATCGTCGGAAAGGCGGCAGAAGCCATACAGCGCATAAGCGGGTGCGCGCACCGCCGGAGGCAGAAGAAGCGATGCCGCAAAGAACGTGCGCGAGCCCGTGCGAATGAGCTCGCGACAGGCGGCGTGATCGGCGGGTGTGGCCAGGCGTTGCTCAGGCCAGTGCGGCAGCATCAGGGACGACCTCATCGAGAATTCGGGCGGAAGAGAGAACACCCGGCAGTCCGGCTCCCGGATGCGTACCTGCACCCACGAGATAAAGCCGGTCCACCTCTTCGCTCTTGTTGTGAGGACGGAACCAGGCGCTTTGCGTGAAAACGGGTTCCAGCCCGAAGGCAGCGCCATTGAGCGACAGGAGCCGATTGCGGAAGTCCAAAGGCGTCGTCATGCGCGAACTGACGACATGCGATTTGAGGTCCGGCAGGACGGTCTTGCTCAGATGCTCTTCGATCGTCTGGCGATAAGCCTCCGCTTCCGTACGCCAGTCCGTGTTGCCGCCGAGATGCGGGACCGGAGAGAGCACGTAAAACGTGTCGCATCCAGCCGGCGCCAGCGAAGGATCCGTCGCCGTCGGCCGGTGCAGGTAGAGACTGAAATCTGGCGCAAGACGCTTCTTGTCAAAGATGTCGCTCAGCAATTCCCGGTAGCGCGGGCCGAGGAGGATCGTATGATGCGCGACGTCTGGATAGGTGCGATCGGTGCCGAAATACCAGACGAAGAGGCTCATCGAATAGCGCGCACGATCGATCTTTTCGTTGGTCCAGCGGCGCCGCTTCACGCTGCGCAAGAGCTTGCGATACGTGAAGGCCGAATCCGCATTGGAGACGACGACATCGGCGGCGATCGTCTCTCCCGAGGCGAGACGCACACCACAGGCGCGCCCATTCTCGACCAAGATCTCGTCGACCTCGGCATTGAGGCGGATGTCGTTGCCCTGATGCTGAACCAGGCCTGCCATCCCTTCGATCAGCGCGCCCGTTCCGCCCATGGCGAAATGCACCCCCCAATGCCGCTGCAGGAAGGTGATCATGGCGTAGATCGACGTGGTCCGGAAGGGATTGGCGCCGATGAAGAGCGGATGGAAGGAGAGCGCGATGCGCAGGCGCTCATCTTTGACATAGCGCGAGACGCAGGAATAAACGCTGCGGAAACTCTGCAGCCGCACGAAGTCCGGCAGCACCTTTGCCATATCGAGCAAGGAGCCGAAGGGCACATGCGCAAGTTGTTCGAACCCGACGCGGAAGATCGCCTCGCTCTCGGCCATGAAACGGTCGTAGCCTTCCACGTCCCCCGGAGAGATGCGCGCCACTTCCTTGCGCATGACATCGGGATCGGAAAACTCTTCGAACGTCGTGCCGTCGGCAAAAATCAGCCGATAGAACGGGCTCAATGACTTCAGCGTGATATCGTCGGCAAACTCGCGGCCCGCCAGGCGCCAGAGTTCCTCGAAGAGAAACGGCGCCGTGACGATCGTCGGCCCGGCGTCAAAGGTGAAGCCGTCCTGGCGAAAGACATAGGCGCGACCGCCCGGCTGATCGAGCTTCTCAAGAACCGTTACGCGGTATCCTCGAGCACCGAGACGGATGGCTGCAGCAAGACCACCGAAGCCGCTGCCGATGACGATCGCATGCGGGCGACGCTCCGCCATCTCAGCGACCGGAATTGAAGCTGAAGCACGTGTCAACATAAACTGACATGTACACCTGACAGGCCGTCTCGTGCAACGCGCCGCAAGGCGCTAGGGCCGCGACAATTCCGGCCTATCGCGTCGCCTCAGGCGGTGAAAACCCGCGTTTCTTCCAGGACCAGACGGAAGATGAGATCGGCCACCTGCCGCGGCGCTTCCTCATGCGCGAGATGACCGAGACCACGGAGATACTCGACCCGGGCAGAGGGCAGGATGTCTTTGACACGAAACGCGGTGGAGGGATCGATGGAGCCATCCTCCCCACCGGTGACGAGAACGAGCCGCGTCTTGAGCTTCGGCAGATCCCGCTCCAGCGGCCCGAGTTCCCAATTCGCCATCATATTGATCGCCGCCCAGACGTGACCGGTGTTGCGGGCGAGCATTTCGTACCAGTCGATGTCCTGCTGGCTCAGTTTCGAGCCCGTCCCGTCGATCAACCGTTTGACGGCGTTTTCGTCCCGATCGGCACTCCAGGCAAAAAAGCGCGCAGACAAAGACGTGCGCGCCAGGATCTTCGCTACGGGAGAGAAGAACTGCCCCGCCATCCCCGAGAGAGGGAGAATGGCACCATTGAGGCTGATCAGGAGATCGGAATCCAAATGCCCATCGAGATCCATACGCATCAGGATGGCCGCTCCCGCTGAATGCCCGGCGACGATGGTCGGACGGACGGAAAGAACATCGAGGAGGCCAGCGACCGCATCGGCCATTCCCGGCATCGACAGCCGATGAGCCGCCGGCGTTGAGGTAAATCCGTGTCCCGGCAGATCCATGGCCGTCACGGAAAATCGTTCAGCCAGAAGCGGAAGGATCGATCCCCAGGAATGGGTCGTCGCACCGGTACCGTGAAGGAGCACGAGCGACGGTCCCTCCCCCATCTGCTGCACATGCCAGCGCAGCCCTGCCGCCTCGACAAAGCGGCTCGCGGCACGGTTCGGCCAATTGCGGCCTTCCTTTTCCCAGTCGAGCTTCCTGGTCATCCGACGAATCGCCCTCGGCTCACTCCACCACCCGCACTTTTTCCTGGCCGCGCGTCCTGCAGACTATGCCGCCGCCGGCACATTCGAGGATACGGCGCGCACCGCCTGCGAGAGGCCCTCGGCATCCGCATAGGGCAAAGGCAGATAGATCGCAGCCATTTCCCCGGCAAGCTTCTCCGCCTTCGCTTGCGGTCGTGGCGACGTATCCACGAGGACGGCGCGAAATCCAGCCAGACGAAAGGCCTTGGCAGAGGCCAGCGCATCCTCCTCGGCTTGCGCGCGACCCGGCTCGCCATCACGCGCGATATTGGCGCGTCCATCGGTCAAGAAGACGATGCTCGGCGTCTGGCCCTTGCGCTTGACGCTATCAGCGAGTGCCGCGGCCGCATCGATCGCCGTCGCGAGCGGCGTGCCGCCTCCACCCGGCAGCCCCGCGAGGCTGCGCTTGGCGCGTGTCAAAGACCGCGTCGGCGGCAGAAGAAGCTCGGCATCGCGTCCGCGAAAGGCGATCAGCGCCACCTGGTCGCGACGCACATAGCAATCGGCCAGGAGGAGCTCGACGGCGCCCTTGGCCTCGGCGAGGCGGTGCAAGGCCGCCGAGCCCGACGCATCGACGACGAAGATCGTGGCCGTCTCCGACCGCTCCTTGTGACGCGAGATGCGGAAATCGTCGCGCCGCACCTCGACGCGCGCCGGACGTTTGCCCGGTTCGAGCACCTCTCCGCGCGCCGTCCTGCGGATCGGCTGCCAGGGCGCGGCCGCGCGCAACGTCTCCACGACGTTGAGACGCATCCCGTCACGCAAATCGCCCTGCCGTGTGCCGATAGGCCGGCCGCGCGTCTTCGATTGTTTTTGCGCGCCCGCCTTACCGCCTGCAGAGGTGCCGCGGCTGTGCCGGTCGAGCCCCATCTTCAACATGGCCAGGAGGCCCGGCGGAATGGCAGCCTGTGCGGCTTCCAGGATCACGTCGTCGAGCGGCTTGTCCTTGGCCTCCGATTCGTCCTTCTGCTCGGCTTCTTCCGGAGGTTCCTGAGGCTCGGGCGGTTGTTCCTCGGTGGATTCGTCCTCCGGATCTTCGATTTGCGGGATCATCGTGGCGCGTGGCGCCAGAACGAGACGAGCGGCCGTCTGCAGATCCACCTCGCTGACGGAATCCTCCCCGCACAAGGCTGCGTGCGCCTTTGCGGCCCGTGCGGCCAGCAGCGGTGCGCGCAGAGAACCGATGCCAAGTGCCATCGCCGTCGTGCAAAGCGCCTGCAGCGCGTCGTCTGAAAGCGAGACGGCGCTGTAACGCGCAGCGGCGGCGGTCACTTCCTCTGCCGTCACGACCGAAGGCTCCAGGTCCCGCAGGGTGGCGCCGGAAAGATCGATATGGAAAGCAAGACGGTCCATGAGCGCGGCGGGCGGCCGCTCCTCTTGCGACAAGCCCTCGTCGAGGGCGACGACGCCGAAACGGCTCGGCGTCCGCAAGGCAAGGCCGTCACGTTCGAGAACGACTTCACCGGCATCGAGGGCCGCAACGAGATGGGCCGCCTTGTTGGGCTCCATACGTTCCGCCATGGCGAGAACAACGACGCCGCCATCGGCTGCGGCGAGGATGCCGCGTTCGGCCACAGGACGCCCGGCGCGCAAGGTCGCCGTCAAATCCAGTCCGCCCAGAATACGGCTCTCGCTGGCATGCAGCGGCACCCGGCGCATGGGGGCCTCATCGGGCAGAAGCGCGCGCAAGGTTTCAAGCCAGGCATCGCGGCCCGGCCCTGCGAGAGAGCGTATCGCAGCACCGCCGAGCTGCGCAGGGGCAACGGCGAACAGTGCCGCCGCAAGAAGCGCGTCGCCCCAAATCGGATCTTCTGCCGAGCGCTCGCTCATCACCTTCGCACCTTTAAGCGCCGAAAATCTCCTCAAGGGCGCGGTCGACGCGCACCGAGGAACCGGAATCGTCGAGGGGGTTACGCCGCAGGCGGTGCCGGAGTGCCGGTGGCGCCACCTGACGCAAATGCTTGTCGCCGACCTCCGCATCGCCATCGAAAGCTGCAAGAGCGCGCGCGGCCCGCATCAGCGTCAGCTCGCCCCGCAGACCGTCGGTGCCGAGCGCCATGCACAATTCGGCCGCGCGCTCTAAAGCCTTGTCGGGAACCGAGACATCGCCAAGGCGCTTGTGCGCGGCAGTCAGACGTGAACGCAGCTTGCCGTCTCGGCGCTTCCAGTGCTCGACGAACGCAGCGGGGTCATGTTCATACGTGTCGCGACGGCGGATCACCTCGATACGGGTCGGCAGATCCGTCGGCGTCTTCACTTCGACGGACAGACCGAAACGGTCGAGAAGCTGCGGGCGCAGCTCGCCTTCTTCCGGATTGCCGCTGCCCACGAGCACGAAGCGGGCAGGATGGCGAACGCTCAAACCTTCGCGCTCGACGACGTTCTCGCCAGAAGCCGCCACATCGAGCAGAAGATCGACGAGGTGGTCCTCGAGAAGGTTCACTTCGTCGATATACAGAAAGCCGCGATGGGCGCGGGCCAGAAGACCGGGCTCGAACGCCTTTTCACCCTTTGTGAGCGCGAGTTCGAGATCGAGCGCCCCGACCACACGGTCTTCGGTCGCTCCGAGCGGCAGATCGATCACCGGTACCGGGACCTGGCGCGTCTTCAGGTCGCCTTCCGCCGCTTTTTCCTTACAGCTGTCGCAAAAAGCGCCTGGATTGGCGGGATCGCACCCATAGGGGCAGCCCACGACCACCCGCATCTTCGGCAGCAAAGCCGCCAGCGCGCGCACCGCCGTCGACTTGCCGGTGCCACGATCACCGAAGACGAGGACACCGCCGATGGAAGGGTCGATTGCCGCCAGAAGCAGCGCTGTCTTCATTTCGTCCTGGCCGACGATGGCGGAGAAGGGAAACGGCATTGCCATGTGTGTTCAACCTTGCGGCTTGGGCCGATACGCGCCCGAAATGTCAGCTTCGCAGCTCAACATCCGACAGGCTTACGCCGGGCCGGACAACGACGGGCTGACGCCACAGCGCTCGCCCAGGTTCATGAAAGGATTGAGACTTTTTCGAAAGAGAGACGCCAGATGAAACACCATCCTCACAAGCCAGGAATGCAAAATCAAGCTTTCCGCCAGCAAGGCTCAGGCATCGGCCAGAGCCTCTCGAAGAAGTCTCTGAGGCAGTTTGAAGTGAACTTTTTCTTCGATTCCGTCCAGGGTTTCTACATGAAGTGTGCGGAAAGTTCGCAGCCAGTTCAGCACCGCTTGTACGCTCGCTTCCGGCGCCGAAGCACCGGCCGTGACGCCGAGGCGATCGACATTGCGAAGCCATGCCGGATCAAGCTCTTGCGGGGCCTCGATCAGATAGCTCGGGATACCCGACGCCTCTCCGAGTTCACGCAACCGGCTTGAATTGGAGCTGTTGGCGGAGCCCACCACGACCAGCTTTTCGACGCTTGCGGCAAGCTCCAGCACTGCGGTCTGGCGGTTCTGCGTCGCATAACAGATGTTGCGCGTCTCCGGCCCGACGATCGAAGGAAAGCGTGCCTTCAAAGCGGCGATGACGTTGCGCGTGTCGAGCAGGCTCAAGGTCGTCTGAGTGATGTAAGCGACGCGCTCGGGGTCCGCGACATCGATCTCCGTCACCGCATCGGGCGTCGACAGGATATGGAGACGACCGTCAATCTGGCCGCGTGTGCCTTCCACCTCGGCGTGACCGGCGTGACCGATGAGCACCACGTCGTAGCCTTGCTCGGCGTAGCGGCGACCTTCCCTCTGCACCCGCTGCACGAGCGGACAGGTCGCATCGACGACGTCCAGCTTCTTGGCCGCGGCACGATCGGCAACCGCGCGGGACACACCATGGGCGCTGAAGACCGTGATGGAGCCGTCCGGAATCTCGTCCGTCTCCTCCACGAAGACGGCGCCGCGCTCTTTGAGCGTGTCGACAACGTGCTGATTGTGAACGATCTGGTGGCGCACATAGACGGGCGGGCCATAAAGCGAGAGCGCGCGCTCCACGATCGTGATCGCACGTTCGACGCCCGCGCAGAAACCGCGTGGCTGGGCTAGGATCACCCTCAAAGACCGTCCTGTCGCCATAAGCCTCTTTATAGGCAATCTACGAGGACGGCGTAATGTGTCACGTCGGTTTGACACTGTGACGGATTGCCATCGCCCGGACAGCGTCTGCGCCCAGCGATTAACTCCCCTTTATCTCAAAAGGTGGACAAAGCTTTTACTGCTTGCCGGCAGGTTTGGCTCGGGGGAACCAAGAGGACAACGTCATGACGGCCGCACAGATACAGGAGGCGATGTGCCCCTGCCCGGCCAATGAGCAGGAACGGCTCCAGGAAGTTCTACATTATCGTTTTGCCGATGGCGGTTCGGAAAAGGCCCTCGACGAAATCTGCGGTCTTGCACACAGCCTGTTTGAGGTTCCGCTTGCATTCGTCACGCTCATGGACGCGAACGAGGAAGTCGTCCTCGCAAGCTGTGGGGCTGGTGATCGCCCGATTCCACGCAGCGACGCGATCTCCAGCTGGACAGTCTTGTCCGATGAGGTCCTCATCGTAGAAGACGCCCTGCAGGATCCACGGTTTCACAGCAACGAATGGGTACAGCAGCGTCATCTGCGTTTTTATGCGGGAGCGCCTCTCATCGTACGCCCCGGCGTCGCCGTGGGTACGCTCTGTCTCATCGACACCCGGCCGCGTCGCTTTTCAGCGGGCGAAAGAGTGCGACTTGCGATGCTTGCCGCGCTCGCCATGAACGAATTGTCGCGCAGGCGAACGATCATCGATCTGCGCCGCCAAAAGAGGCTCCTGGCACAGGCCACCCGCCTGACCAAAGTCGGCAGCTGGAAACTCGACGTGCGCAACGACAGCCTGACCTGGTCGGAGGAGATGTACCGCATCTTCGAGCTCGATCGCCGGGTCAACCCAACGCGCGAGTTCTTCAAGCAGACACTCTCGAGCGCGAGCGACACAGAGGCGCAGCAGGCCGTGACGGCCCTGGTTCAGGCAGGCAAACGCTTCGATCGTGAAGTCGAAATCACCACCGCAAAAGGCCATCGACGCTGGATTCGGTGCCTTGCCGAAGCCGAATGGAGCGACGGCAGGGTCGCGCATGTGATCGGCAGCGTGCAGGACGTGACGGAGCAACACCAGCACAATGCAGAGATCGAGCGACTGGCTTTCCGCGATGGCCTGACGGGGCTTCCCAACCGGGCCATGTTTCATGAGCGCTTGTCGGGCGCCATCGAGCATGCGCGGCAATCCCGGACGAGCGTCGGGCTCATCATGCTCGATCTCGATCACTTCAAGACGGTCAACGACACGCTCGGCCACGACGCTGGCGACCTGCTTCTGTGCCTGATTGCAGAACGTCTCCAGCGCGTGTTTGGGCAAAACAACACGGTCGCCCGCCTCGGCGGCGACGAATTCGCCATCATCATGCCTGGCATCAACACGGCCGCCGACATCCACAGAGCCGTCGAGCGGGTGATGGAATCACTTCGCCATCCCGTCGAGCATGACGGACGCAACTTCTCCATTACGGCCAGCGCCGGAGCGGCGATGTGTCCGCAGCATCATGAAAATCCGACGGATCTCTTGAAGAACGCCGACATCGCGCTTTTTCGGGCGAAGCTCACGGGTCGCAATCGCCTGATCGGCTTCCAGCCCTGGATGCGCCTTGCCGTGGAGCGCAAGGCCGAGCTCATGCAGGATGTGCGCAGCAGCCTCGCGGAGAACCATTTCAAGCTCTTCTATCAGCCGACTGTCAGTCTTGCGGAGCCCTGTCAGGTGACCGGCCTCGAGGCTCTGATGCGGTGGGAGCACCCCAGCAAAGGTCTGCTCACGCCCGCAGCCTTCATCGCCGCATTCGAGGATACGGAATGCGGACATCAACTCGGCGAGCTCGCTTTCGACAGCGCCATCGAGCAGATGCGGCGCTGGCTCGACGAAGGCGTCGAATTCGGCCGCGTGGCCATCAATCTCTCATCGGCACAGTTTCGCACCGGCAATCTCACCGAGGTGATTCTGGACAAGCTCGCGGCCGCAGGGGTTCCCCCCTCCCGCCTCGTCCTCGAGGTGACGGAAAACACCTATATGGGATGGAGTGCCGAAATGGTCGGGGATGCTCTGCGCGCCCTCCATATTGCGGGCATCAAGATCGCGCTCGACGATTTTGGGACGGGCTACGCCTCCCTCACCCATCTCAATCAGTTTCCGATCGACCGGCTGAAGATCGACAAGTCGTTTCTGCGTGGCACCAGCGACGGGGCCATCGTCCACGCCATCGTCACACTCGGCGCGCGTCTTGGAATGAAAGTGGTTGCAGAAGGCGTGGAGGATGCCGATCAGCTGGCGATCTTGCGGGAAATGAAGTGCGACGAAGCCCAAGGCTACTACTTCGCTCGCCCGATGCCAGCCGAGGACGTGCCCACGTTTCTCGCCGCGTTTCACTCCCGCTCAGGCGGCGACGCGCTGACGATTCCCGCAAATCCGCAGGCTCTCGCCCACTTTGAGGAGACGCAACAGCCGACATGCGCCTGAGACATCCTGCCGGTGTCAGGCTTCGGAGGCCGTTTCTTCCATATTGATTTCGCGCAGAATCTCCTCACCGTGCTCATCGAGCCGCGGAGAGCCCGATCGGGCGACAAGCGGCGCTCCGTCGAAGAGGATCGGGGTGCGGAGCCCAGGAAGGGTGAAAGCGCCACCGGCCATCTCAGCTTCTATCACCATGCCGCGCTCGCGCAGTTGCGGGTCGGCGAAAACCTCCGACAACGTGTTGATCGGTCCTCCAGGGATTGCCGCCGCCTCGAGACGCTGAAGGAGATCCGTCCGCCGCCAGGATGCGAGTTTCGGACAAAGAAGCCCAAGAAGCTCGGGGCGGTTTGCGACACGAGCAGCATTGTCGGCGAAACGCGGATCATCCGCCCATTCTTCGTTGCCGAGAATTCGACAAAGCCCACGAAACTGCCGATCGTTTCCGACCGCGATGATGAGATGGCCGTCGCTGACGGCGAACACCTGGTAGGGAACGATATTGGGATGCGCGTTTCCGGCACGTTGCGGGTTCTTGCCGGTCACGAGGTAGTTCATCGCCTGGTTCGCCAGGACGCCCGTCATGGAATCGAACAGCGCCATATCGATGTGCGTCCCCTCGCCGCTCGCTTCGCGCGCGCGCAGCGCCGCCTGGATCGCAATGACGGAATAAAGGCCGGTGAAGATGTCGGCGAAAGCGACCCCCATCTTCATCGGCTCGCCCTCCGGTTCGCCCGTCAGAGACATGATCCCCGACATGCCCTGGATCATCACGTCATAGCCGGCGCGGGACGCATAAGGACCGGTCTGGCCGAAGCCGGTGATGGAGCAGACGATGAGGTGGGGGAAATCACGGCGCAGCGTCGCCGCGTCGAGACCATATTTCTTCAAGCCGCCGAGTTTGAAGTTTTCGACGAGCACGTCCGCCTCGGCGCAAAGCCGTCGCACGATCTCCTGCCCTCTGGGCGTGGCGATATCGACCCCGATCGACCGTTTGCCCCGATTGCAGGCGTGAAAATAAGCGGCCCCCTCCGATCCACCCTCCGGATTGACGACGAAAGGCGGTCCCCAGCGCCGGGTATCGTCGCCCTGGTTCGGCTCCTCGATCTTGATCACATCCGCACCGAGATCGGCGAGAACCTGACCAGCAAAAGGCCCGGCCAGAATGCGGGCGAGCTCGATGACTTTGACGCCCTCAAGCGGCTTATTCATTTTCCGACCCCGAGCCTCAGATCAAAAGAAGGCCTGAATACCCGTCTGGGCACGGCCGAGGATCAGCGCGTGGATGTCGTGCGTGCCCTCATAGGTGTTGACGGTCTCGAGGTTCTGCGCATGGCGCATGACGTGGTATTCTTCCTGGATCCCGTTGCCGCCATGCATGTCGCGAGCGACACGGGCGATATCGAGCGCCTTGCCGCAATTGTTGCGCTTGATGAGCGAGATCATCTCAGGCGCCATCTTGCCATCGTCGAAGAGACGACCGACGCGCAAAGCCACCTGGAGACCCAAAGCGATCTCCGTCTGCATGTCGGCCAGTTTCTTCTGAACCAGCTGAGTGGCGGCGAGCGGCCTGCCAAACTGATTCCGCTCGAGCGCGTAACTCCTTGCGCGCAACCAGCAATCCTCGGCGGCCCCCATGACGCCCCAGGCGATTCCATAGCGCGCGCGATTGAGGCAACCGAACGGGCCTTTCAGCCCCGAAACATTGGGCAAGATATTCTCTTCCGGCACCACGACGCCATCCATGACGATCTCGCCGGTGATCGATGCACGCAGAGACAGCTTGCCGCCGATTTTCGGCGCGGAAAGGCCCGGCATGCCCTTCTCGAGAATGAAACCGCGGATTGCACCGTCATGCTCGGCCGATTTCGCCCACACCACGAAGACGTCGGCGAGCGGAGCATTCGAGATCCACGTCTTGGAGCCGGTGAGACGATAGCCGTCGCTCACCTTTTCCGCCCGCGTCTTCATTCCGGCGGGATCGGAGCCGGCATCGGGTTCGGTCAGACCAAAGCAGCCGATCCATTCGCCGCTTGCGAGCTTCGGCAGATATTTCTGCCGCTGCGCTTCGTCGCCATAGGCGTAGATCGGATGCATGACGAGCGAGGATTGGACGCTCATCATGGAGCGGTAGCCCGAATCGACGCGCTCGACTTCACGCGCCACAAGGCCGTAGGCGACATAGGAGGCATGCGCGCAGCCATATTCTTCGGGGATGGTGATCCCGAGAAGGCCGAGTTCGCCCATTTCCGCAAAGATTTCCGGTTCGGTTCTTTCCTTGGCGTAGGCTTCGAGAATCCGCGGAGCGAGCTTCTCCTGCGCATAATCGTGCGCCGTATCCCGGATCAGCCGTTCTTCTTCGCTCAGCTGATCTTCGAGGAAAAAAGGATCCGCCCAATCAAAGGCGGAGTGTGAATCGGTCTTCTTAACGTGTTGATCCATGACCTGCTCGCCACCGTCGCCCCTACCGGGGACGCACTCCGTTCAAAAATATCCGAATACAGCGGCGCAGATAGCTCTTACGATCATCGCCACCGCCCAATTCGAGGTCTCCCGGCGTTTTGAAAACAATGGCACCGAAGATCATGTCCATCAAAATCTTCCCAGCACTCATTGCATCGTCGACATCGATACGCCCGAGTTGACGCTGCTTGTCAAACCATTCGCCCAAGAGAGCTCGCGATCTCTCGCCGCCGCGCTGGCGCGCCAAATCGTGCAATTCCGGATAATGCCGCGATTCCACCATCACGAAACGCAAAAGAGCGATGCGCTCACGATCGGCTTCTTCTGAAATGTCGATGCGGAAAATGGCTTCCAGAGCGTCCTGCAGCGACATCTTCTCGTAATCGCCCGGGAGTGCCAGCATGGTCTCACGATGGGCGTCGATGATGGCGGCAAAAAGCTCCGTCTTGCTGGGGAAAAGCCGGTAAAGCGTGCGCTTCGAAATCCGGCACCGCGCCGCCACCTCATCCATCGTCGTGCGCGCATAGCCGCTCTCCTGGAACAGCTCGCGTGCCTTCTGAAGGATGATCGCGCTTTGGGCTTCATCCGACATGACTTTGGGACGGCCACGTCCCCGAGGAGCCTCAGAGCCCCCCTCAGCCTTGCCGAGATTTAAGGTTTCTTCGTCTTTTGAAGAGGCTACGGAATGCATATCGGTCACCTGAGCGGCTTGACAGAGCGCCAGGGACATTTATAGGTACGATCGCGTTTTATATTAACGGGCACAGCTGCTCCCTCCCAATCCTTATGCTGTAGCGCCCCCCGGTCTCAACATGGCTCAAGACAGTCCTTTTCCCAAATATGGTTATCGCGGAAATAACGCCTCACGTAAACGGCGAAATGCGCGAATGATTTTCTGCAGCCCATCGTCAGGTGGTCATCGCAAGGAAATCTTTCTTCGCTTTGCGGCGACGGACGCCCCCGAAACTCGGCGCCCGACGGCCATTTCCATCCTCCCTACCTCCCCCCGGACCAGCCGCATAGGCAAACTCTACGACAGATTGCGCCCACTCTGTTCGAACGTCATTGTGGGGACCTTTGCCGCGACGTTGCTTCTCAGCGCCTGCAATCCGTCTGAGGAACAAAAGACAGCGCCGGCGCAGAGCAATTCTCCGCAGGTGAGCGTCATTGCTCTCCATCCGGGATCGACCACCATCACGGCCGAACTTCCTGGTCGCGTGGCAGCCTCCCTCGTGGCGGAGGTGCGACCCCAGGTTGGCGGCATCATCCGCGCGCGCGCCTTCGAAGAAGGCAGCGAGGTCAAAGAAGGCGACGTTCTCTATGAGATCGACAGCGCCTCTTACCAGGCAGCCTACGACGTGGCGGCTGCAGCTCTCCAGAAAGCCGAAGCGAAGGTCCCAAGCGCCAAGGCCAAGGTGGAACGCTATGAAGGGCTCGTGGCGCAGAACGCCGTGTCGAAGCAGGATGTCGACGATGCTCGATCGGACCTCCTGCAAGCGCAGGCCGATGTCGCGTCAGCCAAGGCCGATCTCGAATCGGCCCGCATCAACCTCGATCATACCAAGGTGAAGGCACCGATCTCGGGTCGTATCAGCGCCTCGGCCGTCACCGTCGGTGCGCTCGTCACCGCAGATCAAGAAACGGCTCTGACGACGATCCGCACTCTCGACCCGATCAACATCGATGTCACGCAATCGAGCACGAACCTCCTGAGATTGAGGCGCGCTGTCAACGAAGGGCGCATCCAGACTTCGGGCGAGAACGTCGCGGTCAGGCTGAAGCTCGACGACGGCAGCACCTACGCTCAGGATGGGGCGCTCGAGTTCATGGAATCGGTGATCGACGAGACGACGGGGACGTTCACGGTGCGCGCCGTCTTTCCCAATCCCGATCGACTGCTTCTGCCGGGTATGTATGTGCGCGGCATCCTCCAAGAAGGCGTCGCGGAGGGGAGCTTTCTCGTCCCGCAGCGCGCCGTCACCCACAACCCGGATGGCGATGCGGTGGCGTTTTTCGTCGATACCGACGGAAAGGTGGACCAGCGCGTGTTGAGCGTGCAGCGCAGCATCGGCAGCAATTGGCTCGTGGACGGCGGTGTCTCGGATGGCGACCGGCTCATCGTGGAAGGCGCGCAATCCGTCAAAGACGGTGACAGCGTGCGCGCCACCGAAGTCACCCTCGACGAGGAGACCGGCGAAGTTCAGGCTCTTTCGGAGACGCCCCCCGAAAAGGCCGCCCTCTCGAACGACCGCGCTCAGAAGGGCTGACCCACACCCATGTCGCGCTTCTTTATCGAACGGCCGGTTTTTGCCGCAGTCATCGCGCTCGTCGTCATGCTGGGCGGCCTCCTTGCCCTGACGACCCTGCCCATCTCGCAATATCCGCAGATCTCACCGACGACGGTGCAGATCCGAGCCAACTATCCCGGTGCCGACGCGGAGACGGTCGAGAATTCGGTGACCAAAGTCATCGAGCAGGGCATGACCGGCATCGATTATCTCGACTACATGACGTCGTCGTCGACATCGACCGGCTCCGCCTCCATCCAGCTCACCTTCACCAATCAGGCGAATCCCGACGTCGCGCAGATGCAGGTGCAGAACAAGCTGCAGCTTGTGGAATCGCAACTGCCCCAGGCCGTCGTCAACAATGGCGTGACGGTCACCAAGTCGACCCAGAGTTTCCTGATGGTCGTCGGATTCGTATCAACCGACGGCTCGCAAACGACCACGGACCTCGCCGATTACGTTCAATCGACACTGAACGACCCGTTGAGCCGCCTCGGCGGCGTCGGCTCGACCCGCCTTTTCGGCTCGGGCTACGCCATGCGCGTCTGGCTCGACCCTGCCAAGCTGCAAAAATACTCGTTGATGCCGAGCGACGTGACGGCGGCAATCGAGGCCCAGAACACACAGGTGTCCGCCGGCCAGCTCGGCGCCGAACCGCAGGTCCAGGGACAGGCGCTCAACGTCACTCTCACCGCCAAGAGCCGCCTTCAGACGGTCGAGCAATTCGAGAACATCATCCTGAAGAGCGCCACCGGCGGCTCGATCGTGCGGCTCAACGACGTGGCGCGTGTCGAAATCGGCTCGGAGAGCTACGACACGAGCTCACGCTACAACGGCAAACCCGCCGCCGGTCTCGCGATCTATCTCGCCACCGGTGCCAACGCCATCTCCACGGCGGCCGAGGTTCGCGATGTGCTCGACGCGAATGCCGGCACGCTGCCGCGGGGTGTCGAGATCGTCTATCCTTACGACACGACCCCGTTCGTCGAACTCTCCATCGAAGAGGTGGTGAAGACGCTGTTTGAGGCCATCGTCCTCGTCTTCATCGTCATGTTCGTCTTCCTGCAGAACATCCGCGCGACGCTCATTCCGACGATCGCCGTGCCGGTCGTTCTGCTCGGCACTTTCGCCATGCTGTCCTTCGCCGGCTATTCCATCAACACCCTCACCATGTTCGCCATGGTGCTGGCCATCGGCCTTCTCGTCGACGACGCCATCGTGGTGGTGGAAAATGTCGAGCGCGTGATGGACGAAGAAGGCTTGCCGCCCAAGGAGGCGACGATCAGGTCGATGGGCGAGATCCAGGGCGCGCTGATCGGCATCGCCACGGTGCTTTCCGCCGTCTTCGTGCCGATGGCGTTCTTCTCCGGCTCGGTCGGCATCATCTATCGCCAGTTTTCCGTGACCATCGTCACCGCGATGATCCTCTCGGTCGCCGTCGCGCTCATCCTGACCCCGGCCTTGTGCGCAACGCTGCTCAAGCCCGTGAAGGAAGGACACAAGCAGAAAGGCGTCTTCGGCCTCTTCAACCGCTCTTTCGAGCGCGTGACCAACGGGTACCGCTCAGGCGTCAGCGGTATCATCAAGCGTTCGCTTCGCTTCCTTGTCGTCTTCCTCGTCATCGCGGGGGCAACCGGATATCTCTTCACAAAGCTGCCGAGCTCCTTCCTGCCAGACGAGGACCAGGGCATCCTGATCGCCAGCGTGCAGCTTCCTGCCGGAGCGACCCAGGAGCGAACGTGGCGCGTGATGCGTCAGGTGCAGGATTACTTCCTCGACGATGAGACGGACAACGTCGCCGGCGTGATGACGGAGGTCGGGTTCGGCTTCGGCGGCCAAGGCCAGAATGTCGGTCTCGCCTTTATTCGCCTCAGCGATTTCGAGAAACGTACGAGCGAAGCTGCGAGCGCGCAGGCGATCGCCGGACGAGCTATGGGTGCGCTATCGGGAATCAAGGACGGTCGCGTCTTCGTGCTCAACCCGCCGGCCCTGCCGGGCTTCGGCGCAACGGGCGGATTTGATTTCTATCTGCAGGACCTCAACAACGCCGGCCACGACGCCCTCAAAGGGGCGCGCAACCAGCTGCTCGGGTTGGCGGCACAAAGCCCGGTTCTGAGCGGCACCCGCCCCAATGGCCAGGAAGACACGTCCCAATACCACATCGACATCGATCAGGAGAAAGCGAGCGCCTATTCTCTTGCCCTCTCCGACATCGACAGCACCCTCTCGGTCTCCTGGGGCAGCAAATACGTCAATGACTTCATCAACAAGGGCCGCGTGAAACCCGTCTATGTGCAGGGAGATTCGCACTTCCGCATGCAGCCGGAGGACATCGAGCAATGGTATGTGCGCAATTCGGACGCCAAGATGGTTCCGTTCTCGGCGTTTGCCACCGGGACCTGGACCTATGGCTCACCGCGCCTTGAACGTTTCAACGGGTTGCCGGCCATGGAAATCCAGGGCTCGGCGGGTGCGGGCTACAGCTCCGGCCAGGCGATGGAGAAGGTCGAAGAGCTGATTTCCGAGCTGCCAGCCGGCTTCGGACACGAATGGACCGGCTTGTCGTATCAGGAGCGCATCGCCGGCAATCAGGCGGCTTCCCTTTATGCGATTTCGGTCCTTGTCGTGTTTCTGGCGCTTGCGGCGCTTTATGAGAGCTGGACGATCCCGATCGCCGTGATCCTGACCGTGCCGATCGGCATTCTGGGAGCACTCGTCGCGTCGCTCTATTTCGGCCAATCCAATGACGTCTATTTCAAGGTCGGTCTGCTGACGACCATCGGCCTCGCGGCGAAGAACGCCATTCTGATCGTCGAATTCGCGCTGGACTGGCAGAAACAAGGCAAAGACCTGGTGGAAGCGACACTCGAAGCATGCCGGCAGAGATTGCGGCCCATCCTGATGACGTCGCTCGCTTTCATTCTCGGCGTCTTGCCGCTCGCCATTGCCGATGGCGCCGGGTCCGGCAGCCAGAATGCCGTCGGCATCGGCGTCATGGGCGGCATGATCGCCTCCACGACCCTCGGCGTGTTCTTCGCGCCTCTCCTATTCGTTGCGGTGCGTCGTCTGTTCTCCAAGCGACGCAATTCGCAGGCTTCCGCAGCCGACACCATCCCCGCCCCAGCTTCACAGGCTTAGGCGGACAAGAAAGACCGATCGCCAGGCATGACAAAGATGATCGCTCACCCCATCGCGACACGGGCTTCGCATCGTCGAGGCAGACGCACCACCGCGGCCATGCTTCTGACCCTGCCCTGGCTCGCCGGCTGCATGGTCGGGCCAGACTATCAGAAGCCTCTGATGGCGCTTCCCGCCAGCTGGAGCAACAACGGCGCCACGCAACCGACCCGTCCGCCGGAACTCGCGCATTGGTGGAGCCGCCTCAACGATCCCTTGCTCGATTCTCTCATCGAGGAAGCGGTCGCGGGCAATCTCGACGTTGCCTCGGCGAAAGCGCGGATCCGCGAGGCGCGGGCGAGCTACCGGCAGAGCACCGGCGCGCTTCTCCCTTCCACCGACGGATCCGGCTCCAGCCAGCGTTCGAAGAGCAACGGTGCAGGTACGGGCGGTTCGAACACGGCATGGAACTATCAGGCCGGCTTCGACGCGACCTGGGAGCTCGATCTTTTCGGCGGGAATCGCCGCACGGCCGAGGCCGCCCGCTACGGCGTCGATGCCGCAGAGGAAGATCTGCGCAACACGCTTTTGACGTTGATCGGCGATGTCGCGTCGAACTACGTCAATCTGCGGGGCTATCAGGCACGCATCGCGCTTGCCCAGCGGACCGCATCCTCGCAGCGCGAGACCGCGGACATCACCCGCAACAAATTCGAGGCGGGCGCGGCATCCTCGCTCGATGTGGCGAACGCCACGGGTCAGGCGGCCAACACGGAGGCGACGATTCCTTCGCTGCGCACGTCCTACGCCGAAGCGCTGCACCGGCTCGGCGTGTTGACCGGTCAGGCACCGAGCGCGCTCGAAAGCAAGCTCAAGAAGAGCAAACCGATTCCGCGGCCGAAGCTGCCAATCCCCACAGGCATTCCCGCTGAGATCCTGAACACCCGCCCCGATGTGCGCATGGCGGAGCGGCAGCTTGCTCAGTACACGGCGCGAGTCGGGGCGGCGGAGGCCAACCGTTTCCCGAGCGTCAGCCTCCTCGGAAACATCGCTACATCGGGCGCACAAATCGGCGATCTTGCAGATCATTCTTCGATCGCCTGGTCGTTCGGTCCGAGCCTCAGTGTTCCGCTTTTCCATGGCGGCCAGCTCGCCGCTGCGGCGGATGTCGCAAGGGCTCAGCGCGATGAATATTTCATCGCCTACAAATCGTCCGTGCTCAACGCATTGGAGGAAGTGGAGAACGCCATCGTCGGGCTGTCCCAGGAGCGCATCCGCTACGGCAAGCTTGCCACATCCACACAGGCCTACCGGCAGGCAGCGGACCTTGCCCGAACCCTGTATCAGAGCGGCTCGTCGAGCTTCCTCGACGTGCTCGACGCCGAACGCTCGCTTTATTCCGCGGAGGATTCGTTGATCGCAAGCCGCGTGGAGATCACACAGGATTACATCGCGCTGCAAAAGGCGCTGGGCGGCGGCTGGGACGGACGAGTGCGGATCGACGAGCCGGAGATCGTCGATCGGCCGAAGACCCGGCCGGTCGTCTTCGTGCAACATTAGGGCACAAAGATCGGCAACGTGATGGCGGCCCGCAAGCGCAAGCGCTCCAAGCTCATCTGGCTCCTTGTCGCCCTCCTCCTGATCGGCGGCGCGGGCTATTGGGTGAAGGACAATTATTTCACCGAGGAGCCGCCCGAGATCATGACGTCGCCGGTCACACGCGGCGATATCGAGAAGACGGTCCTTGCCACAGGCATTCTGAAGCCGGCGAAACTGGTCGCCGTGGGTGCGCAGGTTTCAGGCCGCGTCACATCGCTCGACGTCAGCGTGGGCGATAGCGTCAAGGAAGGCGATCTCATCGCGGAGATCGATTCCGAAACGCAGGAGAACGACCTGCGCACCGCAGAGGCGTCGCTTGCCAACGTTCGCGCCCAAAAGGAGGAGAAGCAGGCGACGCTCGTTCAGGCCGAGCAGGCTCTCGCGCGGCAGACGCGCATGATCAACCAGAACGCGGTTTCCCGTGCCGATTACGAAGAGGCGGAAGCGACCGTCAAAGTGACCAAAGCGCAGATCTCCGCGCTCGACGCGCAGATCGCCGAGGCGGAGGTCGCCGTCGAAACGGCGAAGGTCGACCTCGGCTACACCAAAATTACCGCTCCGATGGACGGAACGGTGCTTTGGGTGGTGACGCAGGAGGGGCAGACGGTGAATGCCATCCAGTCGGCCCCGACGATCGTCATTCTCGGACAGCTCGACACGATGACCGTGCGCGCGGAAATCTCCGAAGTCGATGTCGTGGACGTCAAACCCGGCCAGCCCGTCTATTTCACGGTACTGGGAAATCCCGACCGTCGCTACGAATCGACCCTCTCGTTCATCGAGCCGGCACCGGAATCGATCACCAGCGACAGCATGGTGGCCTCGTCCTCCTCGAGCTCGAGCTCCGCCTCGGAGAGCGCGATCTATTACAACGGCATCTTCGAGGTGCCGAACCAGGATCGCGAGTTGCGCACCTATATGACGGCGGAAGTCCACATCGTCCTCGGCCAGGCCCATGATGTCCTGACCTTGCCGTCGGCGGCACTCGGCAACAAAGGTGCCGACGGCACATACTCGGTCCATGTGCTCGGGGCGGATGGCAACGTCGCCGAACGCAAGGTGAAAATCGGCCTCAACGACAAGATCCGGGCGGAGGTGGTCTCCGGCCTCTCCGAAGGTGACCGCGTCGTCATGGGTCAGCCGGGCGCGGCGAGCGATACCACGAACGGCCGGCGCCGCGGGCCGCGGGGACCGATGGGACTCTAGGCGTTGGCCACACCTCTCATCACGCTGGAAAAGCTTCGGCGGGAGTTTCCCGCCGGCGAGGACACGATCGCGGTTCTCAAGGATATCGACCTCCAGATCGATGCCGGAGAAATGGTTGCGATCGTCGGCGCCTCCGGCTCCGGAAAGTCGACGCTGATGAACATTCTCGGCTGTCTCGACCGTGCGACAGCGGGAAGTTACAGGATTTCCGGCCAGGAGACGTCGGCACTCGAACCCGATCAGCTGGCAGCGCTTCGGCGCGAGCATTTCGGCTTCATCTTCCAGCGCTATCATCTGCTTTCGGAACTGACGGCCCTCGGCAACGTCGAAATCCCCGCGATCTATGCCGGCCAGCCACCGGCGGAGCGCGAAGAGCGGGCCGAAGAGCTTCTGGCACGGCTTGGCATGGCCGACCGACTGGAGCACCGGCCCGGTCAGCTCTCCGGAGGTCAGCAGCAACGCGTCTCCATCGCCCGTGCTCTGATGAACGGCGCGCAGGTGATCCTCGCCGACGAGCCGACCGGAGCCCTCGACAAGCATTCCGGCGAAGAAGTCCTGAAGATCCTCGAAGAGCTCAACCGAGAGGGCAAGACCGTCATTCTGGTGACGCACGACATGAACGTCGCGGCACGCGCCGAGCGGATCATCGAAATCAGCGATGGCGAGATCATTTCCGACACCCGCAGCGCCAAGGCGGACGGGCAAAAGATTGCCGGAGAGATCGCAGAGGAGCGGCGGCGCGGGCGTGTGCGCGCCGCGATCGACCGTTTCGGCGAAGCCTTTCGGATGGCGCTGCTCGCCATGCGCGCCCACAAGCTCAGAACGTTTCTGACGATGCTCGGCATCATCATCGGCATCGCGTCCGTCGTCTGTGTGGTGGCGCTCGGCGAAGGATCGCGGCAGCAGGTTCTGTCGCAAATCTCAAGCCTCGGCACGAACACGCTGGAGGTCTTTCCCGGCAAGGATTTCGGCGACGTGCGCTCGGGGAAAATCACGACGCTGGTCGTCTCCGATGCGGATGCCCTCGCCGGCCAGCCCTATGTGGCGGCCGTCACGCCCACGGTCTCCACGAGCGCCAACGTGCGTTTCGGCTCGATCGAAGCGAGTGCGCTCGTCAACGGTGTCGGCGCGCAGTATTTCGAGGCCCGGGGCACGACGCTCGCCGCCGGCAGCTTCTTCAATCAGGAGAGCGTGAGGCGGTTGGAGAAAGACGTCGTCATCGACGACAATACGCGGCAATCACTGTTCGCTGATTTTGACGGCAGCCCGGTCGGCCAGGTCATCCTGGTCGGCAAGGTGCCTTGTCGCATCGTCGGGGTCGCAGGCGCCCAGCAAAGCGGCTTCGGCTCCAGCAGCAACCTCAACCTCTATCTGCCCTACACGACGGTGCAGGCGCGTTTCCTGGGCGACCAGTCACTCAGAAGCATCACCGTGCGCGTCGCCGACGACACCTCCACCGACGCCGCCGAAGAGGCCGTGACGGAGCTCCTCACCCGGCGTCACGGAACAAAAGACTTCTTTATTCTGAATACGGACGACATCCGTCAGACGATCACGGCGACGACGGAAACCTTGACCGTCCTGATCGCCTCCATCGCCCTCATTTCGCTGATCGTGGGCGGGATCGGCGTCATGAACATCATGCTCGTTTCGGTGTCCGAGCGCATCAACGAGATCGGCGTGCGCATGGCGGTCGGGGCGCGCCAGAGCGACATCCTGCAGCAATTCCTGATCGAGGGCGTGCTCGTCTGCCTGATCGGCGGCGTGCTCGGCATCGCTTTGGCGCTCGGCTTCGGCGCCCTTTTCGATGCGCTCGGATCGAGCTTCAAGCTCATCTACTCGCCCGTCTCGATCGTCGCGGCCTTCCTCTGTTCAAGCCTCATCGGCATCGTCTTCGGCTATCTGCCGGCACGCAATGCCTCCAGGCTCGATCCGGTCGCCGCACTCGCCCGGGATTGACGCCGACCACGGCAAGCCGCGCCGGCGACAATCCGGAGCAAGATCCGATTACGCCGCAAAGGCCGGGTCGAGGACCGTCCGCAGGACCTTCTTGTCCAAGGATTCGTAACCGAAATAATTGATGATGTCGTAGAGCTCGGCGCGGCTCTGCATGTCTTTGACGGTGCCGGCCGCGGTGCCCGTCGTCTTCAGCTCGGTGAAGAACTTTTCCATGGCATGCGCGCAGATGCGCAGGCTCGAAACCGGCCAGATCGCCATCGCATAGCCCATCTCGGCAAACTCTGCGGCCGAAGTCTGCGGCGTGCGGCCAAACTCCGTCATATTGGCAAGAAGCGGCACCTTGATGGCCGAAGCGAACTGGCGGAACTGCTCTTCGCCTTCGAGCGCCTCGGGGAAAATCGCATCGGCACCGGCCTCGATATAAAGGCGCGCGCGCTCGATCGCGGCCTCGACGCCCTCGCTTGCCGCCGCATCGGTGCGGGCGATGATCTTGAGATCGCGCCGCGCGCGGGCGGCTGCGGCGACCTTCTGGGCCATGTCTTCGGCGGAAACGAGCTGCTTGCCGTTCAGATGGCCGCATTTCTTCGGCATCACCTGGTCTTCGAGCTGCACGGCCGCCACACCCACATCCTCGAGTTCGCGAATGAGGCGCATGGCGTTCAAAGCCTCGCCAAAGCCCGTGTCGCCGTCGACGACCAGGGGAAGCCTCGTCACGCGGATGATCGCCCGCGCCCGTCCGACGAGCTCTTCCATGGTGAGGAGACCGAGATCCGGCAGGCCAAGAGACGCCGTGAGCGCCGCCCCGGAAAGATACAACGCCTCAAACCCTGCCTTGCGCGCCACAAGCGCGGCCATCGGATCGTGGGCACCCGCGATCTGCAGGAATTCGCCGGAGGCCCATTTTTCGGCAAGCGCGGCGCCAAGATCGCGCGGAAGCGGCTCTTCCAACCATACGGGTCTGTTCGGTGTCTCGGTCATGGGCACTCCTTGATTGTTTTCCACTTTGGGATTGTTTTCCACTTTGGGGACTTCACGATGGGTTGGGGATGCGGACCGCGCCTTCCATGAGGCGGCGCTGGGTCCGGAGAACATGTGCGGCTTCGATCACCGGGACGCCGGCGTTCTCGCCGTTCACCTTCACGCCGACGGTCACGACGCCGCTCGGTGTGCCGAGCCGAAGCCGGCTCAAATCTGTCTCCGGCTTGAGCAGCGCGCACACGACGCTTCCCTCGACCGCGGCCGCGCTCGCCAGAGCGAGCGAGCAGGTGATGGGAACGGCACGATGCGGCTGAGCCGCCGAAATCATGCGCACGAGGATGTCGAAGTCGTCGGGCGCGAGAGCAGAACCGGACAGGTCAGAGAACGAGGACGGAGCAGCGACGAAGCCGATCTTCGGAATGGCGATGATCTTCGCCGCCTCGTCCACGCTCGAAGCGATGCCCATGGCAACGGATGCCTGCCGCCGGAGATGCTCGATCTCCTCAAGCACGTCTCCCGCCGCATCGAGGGCGTCCGGCATGATCGTCGGATCGACACCAAGCGCTGACGCCGGAAGGAAGCAGGTCGGGATCGCGGCATCGATGAGGCTCGCCTCGACCGCACTGCCGTCACGCTTCGTAAGCCGGGTGAGCGCCTCGCCCGCCGGCAGAAGGCCGTTGCCACGCGTCCCGGCAGGATGCAGGAATTCCAGACGCACCGGCGCTCCGCTCCCGGCCACGCCGGGCAAAACCGCATCGCCCTCGACGGAAGCCTCGCCGCCTGCCATCCGGAAGACGGAGCGGATAATCTTGCCCGTGTTGGTGTTGTGGATGCGGACCGTGGCCTCGCCGTCGCGCGGCGCAGCAACCATCTTCTCGTCGGCGGCAAAAGGGCCGACGGCCGAACTCATATTGCCGCAATTGCCGCTGAAATCGACCGCGTCGGTTTTCACCGAAACCTGGGCGAACGTGTAGTCGACATCCGCGTCGGGGCGCGACGAAGGGCCGATGACGCAAATCTTGCTCAGGGAAGAAATGCCGCCGCCGAGGCCATCGAGCTGCCTCCCGTTCGGATCGGGACTGCCGAGCATCTTGCGAAAAAGCGCCGGCCACAGAGCGCGGTCCTCAGGCAGATCCTGCTCCTTCAACATGATCGCCTTCGAGGTGCCTCCGCGCATGAAAACAGCCGGAATGCGCTGCTGGGTCATCGTTCCTCCTCTTGAGAGAGTTCGCCGGCAAGCGAGGTCCAGCTCGCGCGGATATGCCGGCGCATCAAAAGTCCGGCGAGTTCGCCGTCGCCAGCTGCGATCGCTTCCTGGATGCGCTCGTGTTCGATCAGCGCCTCGCGGCCCCGGCCCTGCACACGGCCATGGCGGCGGCGGAGAAGGGAGAGCTGCGGATAAAGCTCCGAATCGAGAAGCCGCAGGATGAGCGGGTTTCCTGAAAGCCTGGCGATGACGATGTGAAAATCCGCATCGCCACCGCTTTGAAAGTAAGCGCCCACGGGATGGGCGGCGATCTCGCCTGCGTGCTGCTTCAAGAGCGCCCCGAGATCCTGCGCCTCTTCCGGCGTCGCCCTGAGTGCCGCAAGCCTCGCGGCTTCAGCCTCCAGCGCTTCGCGCAGCTCATAGAGGACACGGGCGTCAGCGAGGGACAGCTCGCGCACGCGCGCGCCGACATTGGGCGTGAAACTGACGAGCCCGGCATCTGCCAGAAGCCGCAGCGCCTCGCGGACGGGTCCGCGGCTCACCTCGAAGCGTCGCGCCAGAGCAACTTCGCCGAGGCGCTCTCCAGGAACCAGGCGTCCGGCCAGGATATCGGCCCGCAGACGCTCCAGAATGGCGGCGGAGGAATCGCCGTGCCTGACTGCAATTGTCGACAATATTCCTCCCCCAACACAAGCGGCGTTTTCTGCTCAATGACGAGACAGATTCAATTTAGGGCCACAACCCCCTGTTTTGCCTCACTTAGAAGAATAGTCCGTCTCTGACAAGCGTCCCCTATTGCCCGAACCAGCGCCGTCACCTCTCTCACATTGTTGACATTCTCGCCCGGCGGTGCAAATTCCGCGAAGACAACAAAAGCGGGAGGACGATTATGAAACTCACCAGACGCTCCGCATTGGCCGGCCTCGTCGCCGGCATGACCTTGCTCGGAACATCGATCTCGGCACAGGCGCAGGACGACTGGCCGAACCAGCAGATCACCTTCGTGGTGGCGCTCGGACCGGGCGGCTCGGCCGACCGCACCGCACGCATGCTGGCGCAGAAGATGCAGGATGAACTCGGCGTGCCGATCCGGGTGGTCAACCAGAAGGGTGGTGGCGGCCATGTGGGCCACACCTACTTCCTCAACATGCCGGACGATGGCAGCTTCTTCCTGGCAACATCGATCCACCCCTACATCAGCAACGCCATCCTGCAGAAAGACGCCGATTACACGCTCGACGACTTCGCCTTCATCAACGGCCAGTGGACGGATATCGATCTCTTCGCGCTCAACAAGGATCTTCCTTACAAGACGCTCGACGAGTTCGCCGCCGCCATCAAGGAACAGCCGGGCAAGCATTCGATCAGCGTCGTTCCCGGCTCCACGGGCTACATCAATGCGCTCCTGATGCTCGAAGGCTACGGCCTTTCGGAGGATGACGTGAACATCGTCACCTACGAATCGGGGTCAGCAGCCCGCACCGCCGCAGCCGGCGGGCAGGTCGACATGACAGTGCTCGGCGCCGACGGGTCGCTGTCGATTGCAGAATATATCCGCCCCCTCGCCGTCGCCTCCGAGAAGCGCCTGCCGGATTGGGACGCCCCGACCTTGAACGAGGCTCTCTCGGACGAGGGCATGACCGTGCCGCCGCTCGTCGGCTCGATGCGCGGCCTCGCGGCCCATGCGACCTTCAAGGAGAAATATCCGGAGCGCTTCCAGCGCATCACGGACGCCTACAAGGCGGCTCTTGACGATCCGGAATTCGTCGAAAGCCTCAAGAAGCAGGGCATCGGCGCCGAATGGCTCGGGCCGGAAAAAACCACCGAGATCATCAAGTCCAACTTCGAGATCTTGAAGCGTTTTAACGACGTCGCGGGCTGAACCCGCCTGGAGAGGGCCTTTGCCCTCTCCTCCCACCCTTCCGGCGAAATCTTTCCCGAGGTCTGTCGCAGATCATGCCGCTGCGTATCGCGCCCACTCATCTCGTCTTTCTGATCCTCGGATCGATCACCGCGATCTATCTCAACTGGAGCGCCATTTCCGCATCGACGAAGCTCTACAATCTCATCGTCGTGGTGCCGGTCGGAATCGCGCTCCTCGTGCTTGCCGCCCTCATCCTCGGCAAGAGCCTGCTGCGCCCCCACGATCCGGAAGGCCTGGAAAGGACACCGCTCCGCGAGACCCTCGGAGATGTCGTTCTGCTTGCCTGCTTCGGCGTCTTCTGCGTGGCGCTGACCAAGGTCGGCTTCGATCTCGCGACGTTCTTCTTCGTCTGGATCGGGGTGCATCTGAGCGGTGAAAAGCGCCTCTGGGCGCCGCCGCTCTACGCGGCCGTATTTACAGCGCTCCTGGTGGAGAGCTTCGGCTCGCTCTTTCCCTTCCCCATGCCCCTGGCGGTCCTTTCATGATCGACGGCCTCGCACTTTCCCAGTCGCTCGACCTTCTTTTCGGCGGTTTCGGCCCCTGGCTCTATGTCCTGCCAGGCCTTCTCATCGGGCTTGTCTTCGGCGCCATTCCCGGCCTGCAGATCTCCATGGCGATGGCCGTCTTCCTGCCACTCACCTGGAACATGGATTTCCTTCAGGCGATGCTGTTCCTGACGTCGATTTTCACGGGTGGCGCCTATGGTGGCGGCGTCACGGCGATCTTGATGAACATCCCCGGTTCGTCGTCGAGCGTCGCGACCGCCTTCGATGGCTATCCGATGGCTCGTCAGGGCCGGCATAACGAAGCGCTGGGCCTCGGCCTCGGCGCCTCCGTCGTCGGCGCTTTTGTGGGCTATGTCCTGCTCTTTCTCCTGATCGAACCGCTGACCGTCGTCGTCTTGAAGCTCGGCCCGCTCGAAATGGTGATGGTGGTGTTCTGGGGGCTCACCCTCATCGCCACGCTCAACGACAGCACCATGGCAAAGGGCCTTTATGCGGGCCTTCTCGGTCTGCTTCTGAGCCAGATCGGCATGTCGACGACCGGTACGATGCGCACGACCATCGGCAATCCCTATCTCATCGACGGTATCCCGGTGGTCCCGGCGATGATCGGCATGTTTGCCGCCTCTGAGCTTCTCCGGCTGCGCGGCAATTCCTATCTCGTCGACGCCAAGGGCCTGCGCACGATTTCGCTCTCGGCGCTCCTCAAGGGCTTCCTCAAGACGTTTCGCTATCCGAAGACCCTGATCCGCGGCAGCCTGATCGGCGCCCTGATCGGAGCGGTGCCGGGCGTCGGCTCCTCGGTTGCAAATCTCGTCGCCTATGGCGAAGTGCGGCGCAGCTCCGATCATCCGGAAAAGTTCGGCAAGGGCGAGCCTGAGGGCGTCGTCGCGGCCGAATCATCGAACTCATCCTCCGAAGGCGGATCGATGACGGCGCTTCTGGCACTCGGCGTGCCGGGCGGTGCGGCAACGGCCGTGCTCCTCGCGGCCTTCTCTTTCCACAATCTCGTGGGCGGACCGTCCTTCATCCGAGACAACCGGGACGTCGTCTACTCCATCATCATCGGCAATATGGGGCAGGTGATCCTGCTTGCGGTCGTCGGCATCCTGTCGCTGCGCGTGCTCGGCATGGTGGTGCGCGTGCCGCTCAGCTATCTCGTACCCTCCGTTCTCGCCTTGTGTGCCTGGGGTGGGTTCGGTATCACCGGCACCATCGCTGGTCCCGTGACGGTCGCCGTCTTTGCCGGGCTCGGCTGGATGATGCGCCGGCATTCCTATCCCGTCGCAGCGACGGTCATCGGCCTGCTTCTTGGCCGCATGACAGAGGGTGAGATGGTGCGCACATTGCAGATCTCGGGCGGCAACCCGCTCGCCTATCTCGCCGAGCGGCCGATCGCGATCCTGTTCCTCGTCCTGCTTCTGCTTTCCGCGGTGGTGCTGCCCCTGTGGCGCCGCCATCGTGAAAACCGGCAAAGCGCGGAGGAAGCGGCCGCCAGCTCGTCTTGAGCCAGAAGACATCCAGCCGAGCATCAACCCTTCTCATCGGTCTTGCCACTCTTGCCGCCGGCCTCACCGGCGGCCTCACCTTCACGGCGCTGTCGATCCCACTGCCATGGGTGCTCGGGAGCTTTTCGGCAACCGGCCTCCTGTCGCTTTTCGGGGTCCGGCTTGCCCTGCCGGGTTCCTGGCGCGGCTACGCCATGGTGATCGTCGGCACGATGCTCGGGGCCGGCTTCGATCCAGAAACGGTGAAAGCGATCCCCGGCTGGTGGCCCAGCCTCGTGATCATGATCATGTTGTCGATCGCGTTCTTCTTCTTCGCCTTTCTGGTTCTGCGGACATGGGCGAAGATGACGCCCGCAACCGCCTTTCTGGCGGCCATGCCGGGCGGTCTGTCGGTCGTCAGCGTCATTGCCGAAACCTATGGGGCGGATCCCCGCCGGGTCGTGCTCTGCCACTCCGCCAGGCTCGTCGCCCTTCTGGTGACGATGCCGATCCTCATCCACCTCCTCGGCGATTACGATCTTGCCGGAGCCTCACGCCCGGGCAGCCTGCCGCCAATCGACGGGTCGCCCCTCGATCTTCTGCTGCTTCTCGGCTGCGCGATTGCCGGCTATTTCCTCGGGCGGGTGATGAAAGTGCCTTCGGGTCTCCTGCTGATTCCGCTCGTCCTGTCCGCCTTCGTCCACAGCCTCGGCGTCGTTGAGGCGCATGTGCCGGTGCAGATCTCGATCGTCGCACAGATCATTATCGGCGCGAATGTCGGTGTCCGCTTCGTCGGCTATCGGCTTCGAGACATTTTGAGCGACGGCTGGATGTCGGCAATCATCGGCGTGATGCTTTCCTTCAGCACTTTCCTCGCCGCCCTTGCCGCCTCGAAGCTCACCGGAATCGACGCGGCGCCGCTGCTTCTCTCGTTCCTGCCCGGCGGAGCCCCGGAGATGGGGGTGGTCGCGGTCGCCCTTCACATCGCGCCGGCGATGGTGGCCTGTCATCATCTCGTCCGCGTCGCGATCATGGTGGCGCTGATCCCGCTCGGGCTCAAACACCTCGCAAAACCCGGCAAGCCTGACTGAATCGCTCAGGAGGCCGTCTTCTGGCGGCCGATCCGCTCCGCGCTTTCCTTCAGGGCCAGCAGCACCGTCTCGCGGCGGGCATCGTCGAAGCGCGTGATCAGCCCGGAGATGGCGAGCGCGCCGCGCAAATTGCCGTCGGGACTGAAGACAGGGACGGCGATTGCAGCGATGTCGGAATCGCGTTCGCCCAGAGAGACCGCGTGCCCCGCCCGCCGGATCTCCCGGTACCGAGAATCCTCCTCAGTCCAGGCAAGGAGAAGGTGGGACGCCGCCCCCGCCGTCAACGGCATACGCGCGCCTTCCACGATGTGGTGACGAATCGCGCGGTCCGGCTCATGGCGATAAAGGCAGACACGGCTGTCACCGTCGCGAACGTAGAAGGATGCCGTCTCACCGATCGTCTCGGCCAGACGACGCAATTCCGGGCGGATGAGGTCTGCAGCGGTGAAATTCTGCCGGTACCGCGCCCCTAGCCGCCACACCGTCGCGCCGAGCCGATAGCGCCCATCGGGCTGGCGCGCGATGTAACCGTAACGCTCCAGCGACACGCAGAGCCGCAGGATCGTGCTCTTGTAGAGGCCTGTGCGGCGCGCGAGCTCCGCAAGCGTGAGCGTCAACTCTCCCTCATCGAAACAGGCCAGGATGCGGAAGGCGCGCTCGACCGCTTCCACGCCGCGCTGGCCTGCATCGTCAGAAACACCGTTCTCAACCGTTGTCACGATTGTCTTCCCCTCTTGCCGCTATACAATCGTTCTGCTACGTTGAATATACGTTCTGCTTGACAGAACGCAAGAACAATGAAGAACGATCCGGAGGACGTCGGCCCAACTTGCGGAATTGATTCCGCACGTCCCGCTATCCCTCTGATCGAAAAGGAGACGCCATGCTCCGGCCCCTCGCCGGTATCCGCATTCTCGACCTGACGAACGTCCTCGCAGGTCCATTCTGCTGCCATCAGCTCGTGCATTTCGGTGCGGAGGTGATCAAGGTCGAGGCGACGGGTCGCGGCGACCTTGCGCGCCAGCTCGGGGCCGATCCCGAGCTCAATGCCCGCAACATGGGCATCTCCTTTCTGGCGCAGAACGCCGGCAAGAAATCCGTCACCGTCAACCTCAAGGACGAGCGCGGCAAAGCCATTTTCCGCCGCCTGGTGGAAAGCGCCGATGTCCTCGTCGAGAATTTTCGTCCCGGCGTCATGGAGCGGCTGGGCGTCGGCTATGAGGCGCTCAAGGACGTCAACCCGCAGCTCATCTACTGCGCCATCTCCGGCTTCGGGCAGAGCGGCCCCTGGATCGGACGCCCCGCCTACGACCAGATCATCCAGGGCGCGTCCGGCGTCATGTCGATCACCGGCGACAGCGATTCGGGCCCGTTGCGCGTCGGCTACCCGATCGCAGACACGATCGGCGGATTGACCGCGGCCTTTGCAATCGCAGCTGCCCTCAATGCCGAAGAGCGCGGCGCGTTTCTCGATGTTTCCATGCTCGAAGCGACGATCGCCACCATGGGCTGGGTCGTCTCGAATTATCTGATCGGCGGCGTCGAGCCTTCGCCGAAAGGCAACGAAAACATGACGTCTGCCCCTTCCGGCTCGTTCCAGGCGCAGGACGGGCTTCTCAACATCGCGGCCAACAAAGACGAGCAGTGGCAGCTCTTGGCCCGCCATCTTGGACGCGAGGACCTGCTTCAGGATCCGGATTTCGCCACCCGCGAGAAGCGCAAGGAGAACCGCGTTCGTCTCAAGGCTGAGCTGGAAACGGCACTGACACGACGTCCCGCGCGCGACTGGGTGCGCGAATTGAACGAGATCGGCGTCCCGGCGGGTGCCGTGATGAGTGTCCCGGACATCCTGGCGCATCCGCAGATCGCCGAAAGAGGAATGCTCGGGACTTTCCAGAACGTTCCAGGCGTCGGGCGCGACATCACCGTCATCCGCACCGGCATCAAGATGAGTGGCGAGGTTCCGAGCGTCGACGCGCCGCCGCCGCAACTCGGCGAGCACAACCAGGAAGTCTATGGCGCTCTCGGTCTGCCGGAGAGCGAGATCGAGACGCTTCAGAAGGAAGGTGCGATATGAGCGACGTGTCCGATTGGTGGCGCACCTCCATCATCGAGATGGAGCCGGGCAAGATCAGTTTCCGCGGCTACCCGGTCCAGGACCTCATCGGCCAGGTGAGTTTTCCCGAGATGATCTGGCTCATGACGCGCGGCGAACTGCCGGGCCATGACGAGGCGGCCCTATTTGAGGCGGCGCTCGTCGCGGCCGTCGATCATGGGCCTCAGGCTCCTTCGATCGCGGCGGCTCGCATGGCCGTCACCTGTGGCCTGCCCTTGAATGGCGCCATGGCGTCCGCAGTCAATTTCCTCGACGACGTGCATGGTGGCGCAGGCGAGCAGGCCGTCGAACTCTACCACATGATCGACGACGCCGGCGGGCCGGAAAAGACGGCCGATATCCTGGACCGCTGGCAAGCGGAGCGCAGCCGTTTCGTGCCCGGCTTCGGCCACCGCTTTCACAAGCCGGTTGATCCCCGCGCGCCCCGCCTTCTTGGGCTCGTCGACGAGGCAGCCGCGGCCGGGACCGTTTCCGGACGCTTTGCGGAGATCGGTCGTGCAATTGAAAAAACGCTGACGGAGGCGAAGAGCAAGCCCGTCCCGATGAACATCGACGGGGCAACCGCCGTCATCTACGCCGAGCTCGGCTTCCCAGCACCTCTTGCCAGAGGGCTGTTCTGCCTGTCACGTTCCGTCGGCATTCTCTCCCATGCCTGGGAGCAGATGTGTCAGGGCGGCCGCAATAAGGGCCCGACACCACCAGCCTATCGCTGGACCTTCGACGGAATGGCTCCGCGCGAAGTGCCGGCTTCCTATCGCAGCCAGAAGCTGCGTCAGAATGGTCAAATCAGGGAGGATTCATGACCATGTCATTGCGTCGTTTGCTTGTACTTGCTCTGCCGCTGGCCTTCGCCACGGCCACGCTGAGCGACCGGGCGTCGGCCTTCGAGCCGTCGTCGACCGAATGCATCGCCCCCGCCAATCCCGGCGGCGGCTGGGACTTCACCTGCCGTCAGGTCGGCAAGACCATGCAGGATCTGGGCTTCATCCCGGGTACGATGAAGGTCACCAATCTCGCCGGCGGATCGGGCGGCGTCGCCTTCGCCGAAGTCGTCAACAAGCGCAATGACGACAACAACCTCATCGTCGCAGCCTCCTCGGCAACATCGAGCCGCCTCGCCCAGGGCGCCTATCCCGGCGGCGACATGGATCAGGTCCGCTGGCTCGCCTCCGTCGGCGCCGATTACGGCATCATCGCGGTCGCCAAGGATTCGAAATTCAACACGCTTCCCGAACTGTTCGACGCCATCAAGGCCGACCCCTCCTCGATCGCGGTTTCAGGCGGCTCGGCCGTCGGCGGCTGGGACCATCTGAAAGTCCTGATCGCAGCCAAGCGCGCCGGCATCGATAAGCTGCGTCAGATCAAATACGTCGCGTTCGAGGGCGGCGGCGAAGCGGTGACCCAGCTTCTCGCCGGCTCCGTTCAGGCCTTCTCCGGCGACGCATCAGAAGCGAAGGGCTTCGTCGATTCCGGCGACATCAAAGTCCTCGCTGTCCTCGCTCCGGAACGCCTGCCCGGCGATTTCTCGAAATTCCCGACCGCCAAGGAACAGGGCATCGATGCCGTCGGCGCCAATTGGCGCGGCTTCTATGCCCCGGGCGGCATGTCGGACGAAGCCTATGATTGGTGGGTCGAAACCATCGGCAAGACCTACAAATCCGACGAATGGAAGAAGATCATGGCCTCCAACGGCCTTGCCCCGCTGGATCTTCAGGGCGAAGACTTCGAGAAATTCGTGGCTGAATCCGTCGCGGAGATCAAAGAGCTCTCCCAAGAAATCGGCATCATCAAGTGACATCGCGAAGGGCCGCGCCGGACCTCGGCGCGGCCCTCCTCGATAACGGGGAGAGCTTATGAGCGATCGGATACTCGGCGTGATCGGCGTTGCGCTTGCCGCCTTCTATATCTGGCAGGCGACGCTCATCCAGGAAAGCTTCATGTCCGATCCGGTCGGACCAAAGACGTTTCCGATCATCATCGGCGTCATTCTCGGACTTTCCTCCATCTATTTCATCATCAAGCCCGATCCCGAACCGCAATGGGCGAGCTTCGGGCGCACGATGGAAGTGCTGTTCGCCGCCGCGGTGCTCTTCGGTTACGCCTATGCGCTGCCGATCGGCGGCTTTGTCCTGACGACCGCCATCACCGCAATGTTCCTGTCCTGGCGTCTCGGCGCGGGGCCTGTGCAAGCGGCAATCGCAGGTGCCACCATTTCGGTCGGCATCTACGTCCTTTTCGGCCTCGTCCTCGGCTTGTCGCTCGCGCGCGGCCCCTGGGGCTTTTGAGAAAGCGGAGGATTTTACGATGGACGCACTCTCCTCCCTTGCCGACGGTTTTGCCGTCGCTCTCACCTTTCAGAACCTGCTCCTGGCGCTCCTCGGCTGCTTTCTCGGCACGATCTTCGGCGCTCTGCCAGGATTGGGGCCCTCGAACGGCGTCGCCATTCTCATTCCGCTCGCCTTCACGCTCGGCCTGCCCGCAACGCCGGCTCTGATCCTTCTGACCAGCGTCTATTACGGCGCCATGTATGGCGGGCGCATCTCGTCGATCCTGCTCAACATCCCGGGTGACGAGCCGGCGCTGATGACGACGCTCGACGGCTATCCGATGGCCCAGCAGGGCAAGGCCGGTGAGGCGCTCGCACTTTCCGGCATCGCCTCCTTCGTCGGCTCGTTCTTCGCGACCTGGGGGCTCGTCTTCCTCGCCCCACAGCTCGTCAAGGTCGCCCTCCTCTTTGGCCCGGCGGAGTACTTCGCCCTCTTCACACTGGCCTTTGCCACGCTCGGAGGGATCGCCAGCCGCAATCAGGCGAAGGCCGCCTTCTCCGCAGCCCTCGGTGTCGGCATCGCCATGATCGGCGTCGATGCCCAGACGGGCGTGCCACGCTTCGCTTTCGGCGAGGTGCATCTTTACGACGGCATCGATTTTCTGGTCGCGATCGTCGGCCTGTTCGCCGTCTCTGAGGTGTTCATCTTCCTGGAACACCGCGGCGAAGAAGCTCATGCAGAGGGCGCGAGCAAGCTCGTCAATCGCGTCACCGCGCCGCTTTCGATGCTCCGTAAGACCGCCGGCACGATGGGCCGCTCGACCGTTCTCGGCTTCCTCGCCGGCGTCCTGCCCGGGGCCGGTGCATCGCTCGGCTCGTTCATCGCCTATTCGGTGGAAAAGCGCGTCTCCGACCGCAAGGGCACCTTCGGCAAGGGCGACCCTCGCGGCGTTGCGGCGCCAGAAGCCGGCAACAACGCCGCCGCCGGTGGCGCCCTCGTGCCGATGCTGGCGCTCGGCGTTCCGGGCTCGGGCACGACGGCCGTGCTTCTCGCCATGCTGCTCGCCCTCAACATCACGCCGGGGCCGCTTCTCTTTCAGTCCAATCCGGATGTCGTGTGGGGCCTGATCGCGGCACTGTTCATCGGCAACATCATCCTGCTGATCATGAACATCCCGCTCGTCTCTCTGTTCGTGCGGGTTCTCCTCGTGCCGCCGAAATACCTCATGCCGGCGGTCGCGATGATCGCGTTCGTCGGCGTCTACGGCATTTCCGGCTCGACCTTCGACCTCGTCGTCATGGTTCTCTTCGGGCTCGGCGGCTGGTTGTTGCGCAAGCTCGACGTGCCGCTGGTGCCGGTGATCCTCGGCGTCCTCCTCGGAGGGCAGATGGAGGTCAACCTCCGCCGCGAGCTGACGATCTCCAACGGCGACTGGTCGGCGCTCGTCGATTCGTGGCTGTCGATCACGCTCTGGGGGCTCGCGATCGTCGGCTTCATCCTGCCGATTCTCGTCGGCTCGTTCTTCCGCACCAATGTCGGCAAGGGTCGTTCGCGCGAAAGCGACGATCCGGATTGATCGGTGATTTCTGCGCGGCAGAGGCTCGTTTCGCGCAGCCCTGCCCCGCCTGACGGCGACTTGCCCAGGCTTTTTCGACACGCCACCTGAAGACGGGGAGCGGACAATCGCTCCCGTCTTTAGTTCGTCACGGGGAAGCCGCCGTCATGTCTCAAAGAACGCCGCGACCGCATGAGTTCAAGCTCGCCAGCGTGCCGGCCTTCTGGCCGGTCGCCATGGCGTCCGCTCTCGTCGAGGATGAAGCGGAGCTTTATGCCCGCAACGTCAAATTCATCGAGGAAGAAATCAAAATCCATCACGAGCTGCGGCCGCAGCTTGCGACGGAGAATCGGGTCCGCCTCGAGCTTCGGACCATGCATCTGCGCGATTACGGACGCGAAGAAGGGCGCCCGACGCTCGTCGTCGCCCCGTATGCCGGGCATAGCGCCATGATCGCCGACTATCACAAGGGCCAAAGCCTCGTCCAAACGCTGCTGGACGGCGGCATCGCCCATGTCGCCCTGACGGACTGGACCTCGGCGCCCCCCGACATGCGCGACTTCGAGGTCGACAATTATCTGGAAGAGCTGCTCGTTGCGATCGACGATCTCGGCGGCTCCGTCGATCTCGTCGGGCTCTGTCAGGGTGGATGGGCATCGGCCATGATCGCGGCGCGCTTTCCAGAGAAAGTCAACAGCCTCGTTCTTGCAGGCGCGCCGATCGACACGGATGCCGGCGACGGCCCCATCAAACGCATGGTGCAGGCCTCTCCCCTGTCCTTCTACCGCGAACTCGTGGAACTCGGCGGCGGCCTGATGCTCGGCCGCTTCATGCTACGCGGCTGGAAGAACATGCATCCGGCCGAACATTACATCGACGAGCACATCGAGCTTTGCGAGCACATCGACGACCCGGCCTATCTCGCCAAACGCGAGACCTTCGAGAGCTGGTATGAAAACCCGATCGACCTGCCGGGACGTTGGTATCTCCAGGTGATCAAAGAGATCTTCAAGGAGAACCGCTTCGCCAAGGGCACCTTCGTCGGGCTCGGGCGGCCGCTCAAGCTGAGCGATATCAGCTGCCCGGCCTATCTCCTTGCCGGCGCCGCCGACGACATCACCACACCGGAGCAGGTGCTGGAGGCCGATCGTCTCCTTGGAACGCCCAAGGACGCGATCGTGAAGGAGACGGTGCCGGGCGGCCATATCGGGCTTTTCATGAGCGCGCGCACGCTCTCGCAAACCTGGCCGAAGATTGCGAGTTGGATCCTTCGCGCCTCCGACAGGTCATCCGCCACCTGACCACGCCCATTCGCCAGGACGGCAGCACCTCCCCGCCGCCTATTTCAACACCTCGACGAGCACGCTCGACAGGCCCGGAAAGGCGGCGATGAGGATGAGGCCGATGAGACTCGTGATCAAAAACGGCACGGCGCCGCGCGCGATCTTTTCCAGAGGCAGCGACGTCATATTGGCCGCCACGTAGAGATTGATGCCGACGGGGGGCGTGAAGAGCCCGATCGCCAGATTGACCATCACCAGGACGCCGAACCAGACCGGATCCCAGCCGAGCTCGCGCATGACCGGCAGGAAGATCGGCAGCGTGATGAACATGATGGTGATCGCATCCATGAACATGCCCGCGATCAGGAGGATGAGCATGATGACGATGAGAATGACCCATTGCTGGTCGCTCAGACCGAGAAGCACGGTCGAGTATTTGCCGATGAGATCATCGACCGTCACCACCCAGCCGAAGAGGCTCGCATAGGCCACGACGAGCATGACGACGGCCGAGGATGCCGCAGCTGCGGACAATGCCTCGTAGAGCGTCGCAAAGCTCAAGGTGCGGTAGACGAGGCCGCCGACGAAGAGCGCATAGACGGTCGCCACGATCGCCGCTTCGGTTGGCGTGAAGATGCCGGAATAGATGCCGCCCAGGATGACGAGCGGTGTCATCAGACCCCAGAAGGAATGCAGGAAGGAGCGCCACAGCCGTCGGCCGTACGGAAGCTCCGAAAACGCCTGCGGCATCAGGCGCTCCAGGCTCGGCGGCATCTCGTGCGCATCCACTTTCGGCACGAAAGGCAGAGCGACGAGCATCAAGAGCCCCATGACGAGGCCCGGGATGATCGCTGCCGTGAAGAGGTCCGAAATCGAGGTTTCGGCGATGACGCCGTAGATGACGAGACCGATCGAGGGTGGAATGACGATGGAAAGTCCCGCACCGGCACAGACGAGGCCGGCCGCAAAAGCTCTCGGATAGCCATCCTCGGCCATGCCGCGCACGATCAGCGGGCCGATTGCGGCAACCGATGCCGGCCCGGAGCCCGAGACCGCACCCCAGAAGAGGCAGACGACGGTTCCGACAAGGCCCATGCCGCCCGGCAGGCCGCCCACGAGGATGCGGAAAAAGGCGATCATACGCTCGGCAATGCCGAGGGAGCCCATGAGGGTGCCGGCGAGGATGAAGAACGGAATCGCCAGCAGAGAGAATTTGGCGATCCCGCTCGCGATGAGATCGCCCGCCATATCGAGACCGAAGCCGATCGCCCACATCGCATAGACGGCGGAAAGCCCGAGGGCGAACGCGACCGGCACGCGCAGGAACAACAGCACGAAGAACAGGATCACCATCTGCGTGCCGGCATCGAGGTCAAACATCGGCGACGACCTCATGCGTGTCACCGCGCCAGCGCTCGAAGGCATGCTGAATGTAGCGGATAATGACGAGCGCGAAGCCGAAAGGCAGCGCCACGCTGTAGTACCAGGCCGGGATCTGCAGCGCGTAGGAGCGCACACCACTCTCGAACTGGTTCGCGAAAAGCTGCCAGGTGAACCAGGCCGACATCGCGAGGAGAGCGACGGAGAGGACGCTCGACAGGACGAGGATCGCCCTCCGAACCGGCCTCGGCACGGCATCGTAGAGGATGGTCACGGCAAGATGCTCGCCGTTGCGTGCGGCGATGGCCGCGCCGAAAACCGTCAAAAGCAGAAAGCCGTTGGTGAGGAGCTCTTCCGTCGATGCGAGCGAATAGCTGGTCAGATAGCGCACGACCACATTGGCGAAGCCGAGGGCCGTCATCGCAAGAAGGATCACCGCGCAGACGATCTTCTCCGCTTCGCGCAACAGGAACGACACGAAACCTCCTCAAAGGCTGAACGTGCAGGCGGGCACAGACACCCCGCCTGCACGAGCGATGCCTCAGTTCGACTGAGCGATGGTGTCCTGGAAGCTCTTCACGAGATCCTCGCCCACCTTCTTCGACCAGGTGTCGAAGGCCGGCTTGGTCGCCTCGCGGAAAGCGTCGATCTCTTCGGCGTTCGGCTCGTAGACGTCCATGCCCTGTTCGCGCAGGAATTCGACGCCCTTGGCCGTGCCTTCACGGCTGATTTCCTTCTGGTACTCCATCGCCTCTTCGGCGGCCTTCTTCACCGTGGTCTTGGTCTGGTCGTCCCATGAATCCCAGAGCTTCTCGCTGACGCCGAGGAAAAGCGGGTCGTAGGAATAGTGCCACGTGGTCAGGTATTTCTGCACCTCGTAGACGCGCTGCGGGATGATGACGGCACCGATCGGGTTTTCCTGGCCGTCGACCACGCCCTGCTGCAGAGCCGGAAACGTCTCCGACCATTGCATCTGCTGCGGGTTGGCGCCGAGCGCCTGCATCACGTCGATGTACATCGGACCCGAGACGCGCATCTTGAGGCCCTGCATGTCCTCCGGCGTCTTGATCGGGCGGACATTGTTGGTCACTTCGCGGAAGCCGTTCTCGCCCCAGGCGAGAGCGATGATACCGTGCTCTTTCAAGATCTCTTCGATCTTCTGCCCCGGCTCGCCGCTCGTCGTGGCGTCGACCGCGTCATAGTCCGAATAGAGGTACGGCAGCGAGAAGACCGCAAGCTCCGGCACAAGCGGCGTGACGTTGATCGCGGAGGTCAGCATGAAGTCGATGGAGCCACGGCTCACCATCTCCGTCTGCTTCATCTGGTCGCCACCGGCGAGCTGCGCATTCGGGAAGATACGGACTTCCATCTTGCCGTCGGTCGCCTCACCCAGAAGCTCGTTGAACTTCTCGGCGCCCTTCTGCCAGGTCGTCGTGTTGCTGGTATTTTGCGACAAACGATAGGTTTCGGCCGAAGCCGGCCCCGCCATCGCGGCAAGCGTGGCGGAAAACAGCGCAATCGCGCCAATCTGCGAAATTTTCATTTTCTTCCTCCCGGTTTCGCCTCACCAACACGAACGATTTTTCGGCAAAGCGCTCTTTGGTGATCGAAAAATCCATCTGAGGCCGCGCACAATACGGATGAGCGAGCGCCACGCAATGCCGTAAACGCCTCACCCGCTGCGCGAAAGGCTGCGCAGAGGCCAACGCCTCGTCCCGCACAGCTCTGGCGAGCAGCGCGCATCAGAATTCGTTCGAGAACATGGGGGAAAAGGTGTGGTGGGTCCGGCAGGACTCGAACCTGCAACCAAGCGGTTATGAGCCGCCGGCTCTAACCAATTGAGCTACGGACCCAGACAGGCGTCAGGTACGCGATTGCCCGGCACCGGGCAAGCCGGCGCGACACAGCAGCCCCAAAAAGAGCCGCATTCGGCAGGCATTCGCACGGGCCACCGATTCACGCACCCCGGAGAACCGACATGCCGACCAGACGCCTTATCGCCCCGGCCCTCGCCCTCTCGCTCGCCGCATTCGCAGCACCGGCGCTCGCACAGGATGGGCCGGACCGCCCGCAGATCAACGTCTCCGGGAACGGCGAGGCATTCGGCACGGCGGACATGGCCGTCGTCACGCTCGGCGTTTCCGAACAGGCGAAGAGCGCGCAGGAGGCGCTTCGCGCCAATTCAGAGGCGATGACGAAGGTCACGCAGGCGCTGAAGGACCAGGGCATCGCCGACCGCGATCTGCAGACCTCGGGCTTCTCCATCCAGCCGGTCTACGAGCAGCCGCGCCCAGGTCAGGCTTCGGAGCGCAAGATCGTCGGCTACCGGGTCGACAACCTCCTCACGGTCCGCATCCGCGATCTTGAAAGTGCCGGCTCGACGCTCGACAAGGTCGTGGAGCTCGGCTCCAACCGCATCCAGAATCTGTCGTTCACCATCGACGACCCGAAGCCGCTCGAAGAAGAGGCCCGCAAAAAGGCGGTCGAGGACGCGCGTGCCCGCGCCGAACAGCTCGCCGAGGCGGCCGGAATCACCCTCGGGCCGATCCAGTCGATCTCCGAACAGAGCTATGGCCGCCCGCAGCCGAAGATGATGGCGATGGCGCGCGCGCAAATGGACGAGGCAGCGGTGCCGCTCGAAGGCGGCGAAGTCTCCGTCGAGGTCCAGGTCAACATGGTCTGGGGGATCGAGGAGTAACCAGCTCTTCCGAGATCTCAACGAGAGCGACTGCAACGAAAAAGCCCGGCACGATGGCCGGGCTTTTTTGTTGTCTCTGGCCTTGGAGGCTCAGCTGTCCAGGAAGCTCCGGAGCTTCCGGGAGCGGCTCGGATGCTTCAGCTTGCGGAGCGCTTTCGCCTCGATCTGGCGGATGCGTTCGCGGGTCACAGAAAACTGCTGGCCGACCTCCTCGAGCGTGTGGTCGGTGTTCATGCCGATGCCGAAGCGCATGCGGAGAACGCGTTCCTCGCGGGCGGTCAGCGAGGCCAGCACGCGGGTCGTCGTCTCGCGCAGGTTCGACTGGATCGCCGCATCGATCGGCAAAATGGCGTTCTTGTCCTCGATGAAATCGCCGAGATGGGAATCTTCCTCGTCGCCAATCGGCGTTTCGAGGCTGATCGGCTCCTTGGCGATCTTCAGGACTTTTCTGACCTTTTCGAGCGGCATCTGCAGCTTCTCGGCCAGCTCCTCCGGGGTCGGCTCGCGGCCGATCTCGTGCAGCATCTGGCGCGAGGTGCGAACGATCTTGTTGATCGTCTCGATCATATGGACCGGGATGCGGATCGTGCGTGCCTGATCGGCGATCGAGCGGGTGATCGCCTGGCGGATCCACCAGGTCGCATAGGTGGAGAACTTGTAGCCGCGGCGGTACTCGAACTTATCGACCGCCTTCATCAAGCCGATATTGCCTTCCTGAATCAGATCAAGGAATTGCAGGCCTCGGTTCGTGTATTTTTTGGCGATCGAGATGACGAGCCGGAGGTTCGCCTCCACCATCTCCTTCTTCGCCTGCCGGGCTTCGCGCTCGCCCTTCTGCACCTTGTGGACGATGTTGCGGTACTCTGAGATTTCGAGTCCGGTGCTCGCCGCAAGTTCCTGAATTTCCGTACGAATGCCGTGGATCTGGTCCTTGCCGTTGGCAACGAAATCGCGCCAGCCCGGCGAGGTCAGACGCGCCACGCGGCGAATCCAGTGCGGGTCGTGCTCGTTGCCGCGGTAGTGCGACAGGAATTCCATGCGGTCGACGCCATAGCCCTCGGCGAGGCGCATCAGCCTGGTGTCGAGAGACACGAGACGCTTGTTGATGTCGTAGAGCTGCTCGACCAGGGCGTCGATGCGGCCCTGGTTCAGCGACAGCGACTTCACCTCGGCAACGATCTCGTCACGCAGCTTCTTGTAGCGGCGCTCCTGCGGCGGGGTCAGCGCCCGGCTCTGCATGTCGTTTTCGACAAGCGTGTCGTGCAGTTTTCTGAGGCGCTTGTAATTGTCCGCGATGGTATCGAAGGTCGCGAGCACCTGCGGCTTGATCTCCGCCTCCATGGCGGCAAGCGACAGATTGTTCTCGTAATCGTCCTCGTCCTCGTCGCTCTCCTCACCGCCTTCGGTGGCTTCCCCGGCCTCGGCTTCCGCCCCGCCCGTGGCCTGACCCTGCGCGGGATCCGGCGCCTTGGCATCGGGCCCGGCATAGGTCGCTTCGAGATCGATGATGTCGCGCAGCAGCGTATCGCCGTTGTTGATCTCGTCGCGCCAGATGATGATGGCCTGGAAGGTGAGCGGGCTTTCGCAAAGCCCTGCGATCATCGCCTCGCGGCCGGCCTCGATGCGCTTGGCGATGGCGATCTCGCCCTCGCGCGACAGGAGCTCGACCGCCCCCATCTCGCGCAGATACATGCGCACGGGGTCGTCGGTGCGATCGGACGGCTCGCGCTTGGTCGTCTTCTTCGTGACGGCGGTCGAACCGGCCTCCACGAGATCGCGGCCCTCCGATTCATCCTCTTCTTCCGCCTGCGGCTCGTTCTCTTCCGCCTCGTCGGCTTCCACCACGTTGATGCCCATATCGGAAAGCATCGACATGGTGTCCTCGATCTGCTCGGAGGTCACCTCCTCCGAGGGAAGGACGGAGTTGAGCTGATCGACCGTGACATAGCCGCGCTTCTTCGCCTCCTTGATCATGCGCTTTACAGCGGCATCTGAGAGATCAAGAAGCGGGCCGTCGCTGTGCTGGCCGTCGCGCGTCTCGTCCTTGGTTTCGGTCGTCTGGGGCTGGTTCGCTGTCGTCATTGATCCGTCGTCTCAGCGGTGCGATGGTCAATCGCCCGTGCTATCGCTGTCGAGGTTGCGTTCCAAACTAAGGGCTGCACCGTAAAGCGCCACTTAACCATGGCCCGCTTTATCGGCAATTTGTTTTTCTCGAACGCTCGACCGCTCGAACAAACTTTGCCCGCCTCAACGGCGAGCCTTGAAGGGATGAAGGAGAACGGTTTCCGTCTGCTCGTCTTCAAAGGCACGATGGCGGAGCCGCAGATCTTCCTCTTGTATATCCTTCAACCGGGTTAAACTGGCCTCAATCGTCTCGTTAGCAAGATCACGTGCTGCCTCCCGGCGCTCGTTAGATAGAGTTGTGGTGCGCAGACGCAAGAGGGCCGCATCGTCCCAAATGGCTGCGGCTTTGAGAGAATCTCCGCCCGGCCCCAGATCGGCAAGGCCTGAAGTGGCAAGCTTGCGGCCGATTGTCTCCACCACCGCCGAATGCCCTTTTGTCTTCAGGCGGTCAAGGAGTGCGCCCGCGCTCAGTTCGGGCTCTTCGGACAAAGCCAAAGCGATGGTGCCGGCAAGCTCAGAAAGTGCCGCATCCGTGAAAGGAATGCGGCCGAGCATTTCGAGCCTCTCTTCGGCGAGCTGCGGATGCGCCAGAAACGTGCCGACCAGGATGGCGTCGGAAAGGCCGATCGCCGCCCCTGTCCGCCCCCCGCCACGCACAAGCGCCGTCGACAGAAGGCTGGTCGAGGCTTCGCCCAGCGCCTCGGGCGGCATGAAGCGACCGCCCCGGCCGGCGCCTTGGCGTCGTCCTCCGCCAAAATTCTGGCGGGCCGTGCGGCCCTGCTTCGCGCCTCCGCCGCGGCTGCGACGGCGCTCAAACAGACGGTCGCGATAAAGCTGCTCGTAGTTGCGGCGGACATCGGCATCGCCGATCTGCGCCACCGCGTCTTTGAGCGCTTTCTCGGCGCCGGCGAGACGCTCCGGCGTATCGAGCGGCCCGCGCTCCATCTCCCGGCGCCAGAGCATGTCCGCAAGAGGGTTCGCCTGATCGAGAAGAGAAGTGAAAGCATCCGATCCCGAAGCCCGGATGAGGTCGTCCGGGTCCTGCCCTTCCGGCAGGAGCGCAAACAACAGGCTGCGTCCAGGCTTCAGATGCGGCAAGGCAAGATCGATCGCCCGCGCGGCCGCCTTGATGCCGGCCTGGTCGCCATCGAAGCACAGGATCGGCTCTTCGGCCATTTGCCAGAGAAGCTGCAGTTGTTCTTCCGTCAAAGCCGTGCCGAGCGGGGCAACGGCGGCTTCGAAGCCCGCCGCCACCAGCGCCATCACGTCGATATAGCCTTCGACGGCGATCACCTTCTGCCCCTTGGCGCTCGCGGCCCGCGCCATCTTGCCGTTGAAGAGAACGCGGCTCTTCGAAAAGAGCGGCGTCTCCGGCGAATTCAGGTACTTGGCCTGCGCGTCCGACGACAGGGCCCGTCCGCCAAAGGCGATGACACGGCCCCGGAAATCGAGGATCGGGAAGATGATGCGATCGCGGAAGCGATCGTAGCTCACCGGAATGTCGTTGCCGGCGATGACGAGGCCGGCCTCCGCCATCTCCTCCGGCTTCACCCCCGCTTCTGCGAGATGATTTTTCAGCGCATTGCGAGAGGACGGCGCAAAGCCGAGGCGGAAGCGGTTTTGGATGTCCTGTCCGAGGCCGCGATCGCGCAGATAAGCGCGCGCCCTGGCGCCATCTTTTCCGGCGAGATTCGCCTCGAAAAAGGCAGCCGCCTTCTCCATCACCTCGACGAGGCCCATACGGCGGGCTTGGCGCGCCTCCTCGCGCGGGTCGGGATCGGGCAGCTTCAGTCCGGCATCGGAGGCAAGTTGCTCGACCGCCTCGGGAAACGTCATCCCGTCGAGCTCGACCAGAAAGGTGAAATGGTCGCCAGACACGCCGCAGCCGAAACAATGATAGCGACCCCGACGATTGTCGGCGTGGAAGGACGGCGTCTTCTCGCCGTGAAACGGACAGCACGCCCAGTAATCGCCGCGAGATGGCAGCGATTTGCGCTTGTCCCATGACACGCGCCGACCGACGACGTCGGAGATCGGGATCCGGCTTCGGATCGCGTCGAGGAAAGATGGCGGGAAACGCATCCTGCCCTCTTAGCACAGCGGCGGGAAACGCGGCAGAACAAATGGCATGAGCGCCGCGCCCTCCCCGCTACTCACAGTTTGCGCCGGCACCGCGGGCTTCAGGCCTACATCTTCTCCTTGATGCCGGCGCGGATCAGCCACCAATTCACGGGATAAGCGGTCATGAAGCCGAAGATCATCGCGATCTGCATCATGAACCAGAACTCGACGCTCGTCACTTCGAGCTTCACGCCGAGGACATGCGCGAAGATGTAGAAATGGGCGATAGCCATGAATCCGTACATGCCGACCTGCCAGGCCGTGAGCGAGAGCGCATCGGCTTTGACGGCCTGGATGAGCCCCTGCACCGGAGAGAGGTTCCGCATCGGCTTGATGGTGAAATACTGGAAGGCCACGCCGAAGCCGAAGGCGAGGATATAATCGAGGATCCAGACGGCGAAGATTTTCTCCGAAAAGATCGTCTGCCAGCCGAGCCAGACGGCGACGGTCGGAAACAGAAAGGCGATCCACTCGGCGCAGATGTCGCCAAGGGTGCAACCGGATCCACAATGGCTGGTGCCCTTGCCGACCATCACGGGAAATGGCGTCAGGCGCTGGCTCGGCGGTGTTTCGTTCGCCTGCATCGCCGCATGCATCTTCTCATGCGTCGCGAGCCGCCCGTAGGTGAAATAGGCCCAGAGCGCGATGAGTGAGGCAAAGAGGGCGAGCGCCGGCCAGACGATGTTCATGATCCACATATGCTGTGGATGGCGGCTCTCATCGACGGCGATGACGAGAGCGCAGACGAAACCGAGAAGCAAAGACGCAATTGCAAGAATATGGAGCCAGGCTGGAACCATTGTCACATCCCAATCGTGTTGCTGGAGTATCGGGTTTTCCAACAACCGATTGGCGGACGAGTTCCGCCGGGAAGCCACGCATCCCTGGCGCGTCAGGCCCGTTTCGAGGGCGAGAGCTTCACGCGCCAAGATCGGCGCGTGAAGGTTCTCACGGGTCCTCTCAGGAGCTCAGAATGTCCTTCACGACGGAGCTCGCCCGGGCAAAGTCCATGCGCCCGGAATAGCGTTCCTTGAGCGTGCCCATGCATTTGCCCATGTCGCGAAGGCCCTGAGCGCCCACATCGCCGACCACGTCCCGGCAGGCGCTCTTGAGCTCGTCGTCATCCATCTGCCGCGGCAGAAACGAACGGATGACCTCGATCTCCTTGCGTTCCTGCTCGGCGAGGTCGAGGCGGGCGTTCTCCTCGTAGATCTTGGAGGATTCCTCACGCTGGCGGATCATCTTGGTCAAGATCGACATGATCTCGTCGTTGGAGACGCCGTCCTTGCCTTTCGTCCTCGCCTCGATATCGCGGTCCTTGATGGCCGCATTGATCAACCGCAGCGTCGTCATGCGCACGCGGTCCTGTTTCTTCATGGCCTCTTTCAGGCCTTCGCTGATCTGATCGCGGATTCGATCAACCATGGGTCACCCCTTCGATGCGTCGTCAGACGCCTCAGATAAAATGAGAAGTGAAGTCTCGGCGGTCGGCTGTGGGTCTCATGTGGGTCTCAACCATCCTCGCGTTGACGCGACATGATCCGCCCACTACGTATCGCGCGCTGCCCCAGCGCGCCATAGAGGCCGTCGATATAGACACTCGCAGCGGGGACGCAAGAGAGCGCAAGCTCCACCTGTTCATGCTGACCGTCGGATCCGTTCATGACCGCCACTTCCTGGCCCGAAAGCAAACCCACCGCCTGCCTCGTCCTCGCCGACGGCACCATCATCGAAGGCGAAGGATTGGGAGCAACGGGCAAGTCTTCCGGCGAAGTCTGCTTCAATACCGCGATGACCGGTTATCAAGAGATTTTGACCGATCCCTCCTATGCGGGACAGATCATCACATTCACCTTCCCGCATATCGGCAATGTGGGCACGAACGACGAAGACGTAGAGACGGTGAACATGGCACGCAATTCCGGTGTCGCCGGCTGCGTCTTGCGGGCACCGATCACGGCTCCGTCCAACTGGCGTGCGGCGAAAAACCTCGATGCGTGGCTGAAGGCTCGCGGCATCCCCGGCATTGCGGACGTCGACACCCGTGCCCTCACCAATCGCATCCGCGAAAACGGCATGGCGAATGCCGTCATCGTCCACGATCCCAACGGCAATTTCGATTACGAGGCGCTGAAAGCGGAAGCGGCCGCGATGCCGAAGATGGACGGGCAGGATCTCGTGCCGGGCGTCACCTCGGGCCAGCGCTACGACTGGAACGAAACGAGCTGGAAGCCCGGCCAAGGCTATGGACATCGCGAGGACGGCGAGTGCCACGTCGTGGTCGTGGATTACGGCATCAAGCGGAACATACTGCGCCTCCTCACCGAAGAGGGCTGCAAGGTCACCGTTCTACCGGCGACGGCAACGGCGGAGGATATTCTGTCCCTCAATCCGGACGGCGTTTTCCTCTCCAACGGTCCGGGCGATCCGGCTGCGACGGGGACCTACGCGGTTCCGGCGATTCGCAGCGTCATCGACAGCGGGACACCGACATTCGGCATCTGCCTCGGCCATCAGATGATGGGCCTCGCGCTCGGCGGGAAGACGGCCAAGATGCATCAGGGCCATCACGGCGCCAATCATCCGGTCAAGGAGAAGACCACGGGCAAGGTGGAAATCGTCTCGATGAACCATGGCTTCGCGATCGATCGCGACAGCCTGCCGCCCGAGGTGGAAGAGACGCATGTCTCGCTGTTCGACGGCTCCAATGCCGGCCTGCGCCTGAAGGGCAAGCCGGTCTTTTCGGTGCAATACCACCCGGAAGCCTCGCCTGGCCCCCAGGACAGCCACTATCTCTTCCAGCGCTTTATGAATCTCGTTCGCGAGAACCGCAAAGCCCGCACGGACAAAACGCCGGCTTAAACCGCCGGCATCCGGCAGACCGGCTCTCCGATGCCGGTCTCAAATCGAGGTAACCTCTGAGCGTGCCCGCTTCTTCACAAAGAGGAAGCGCAGGAGCTTGCGTGCAAACCAGGAGACGCCGCCGAGAAGCGAAAGCCCGGCCAAAGCCCAGACAGCCCCCGCGGCTGTCACGGGAACGGCCGGCTCGTAGATCTGCCAGGCGCCTTGCACGATTTTCTGGTCCGGATTCCTGAAGACGATCATTGGTCGCATCAAGGGCTCTGCTAGCTCCAGCTCCGCCTGCTGACGGCTGAGCGTCGAGAAGCGTGCGAGAAGACGCTTCATCGAGAGCCCGCGATCCTTGAGAAACGCTTCGGGCGACTGGGCGTAAAGCGCCACCGCCTCGTCACGATCGAGGCCGTGGCGGCGGACGTCCTCGTCGAAATCCGCCACGACCTGCCGCATTTCATCGACCGCGCCGCCCAGGCGCTGGCGATATTGCTGAGCGAATTCCGGTGCCTGCGAGCCCGCAAGACCTCCAGCCAGCGCGAGGCCCAGCACGGCCGTGCGGCCCGCAACGCTCATCCTTCCGCCTCAAAGCGTCGAAACGCTGAAAGTATCGCAGGCATCAAGATCTCCCGATTGGTAACCCTGGCGGAACCAGCGTCGCCGCTCCTCTGACGAGCCATGATTGAAAGCCTCGGGCACGACATAGCCTTGCGTGCGCTTCTGGATCATATCGTCGCCGATCTGGGTTGCCGCATTCAGCGCCTCGTCGAGATCGCCCTCCTCGAGCAATCCCTTGTCGCGCGTCCGGTTCGCCCAGATGCCGGCGTAGCAATCCGCCTGAAGCTCGACCCGCACAGACAAAGCGTTGCCGGCACGCTCGCTCATGCCCTGACGCATCTCGTTCACTTTCGAGAGAACGCCTGTCAGGTTCTGCACATGATGGCCGACCTCATGCGCGATCACATAAGCCTGCGCGAAATCGCCGGGGGCGCGAAAGCGGCGCTTCAGCTCTTCGAAAAACGACAAATCGAGATAGAGCTTTCGGTCACCCGGACAATAAAAGGGCCCAGCCGCCCTGCCCGCCAGACCGCAGGCGGAGCGAACGGAATCGTTGAAGAGAACGAGAGTGGGTTCGGGATAGTCGGCCCCCGCCTCGCGGAAAATGTCGCCCCAGACGTCTTCGGTTTCGGCAAGCACTGTCGCCACGAAATCATCCACTTCCGTTCGGGTGGAGGCGACGTTTCCTGAAGGAGAGCGCTGTTCGCTCGAGATCTGTCCCTGGCCGGTCTCCACCTCGCGGAGGAGTTCCATCGGATTGATGCCGAAGACGAAGAAAAGGATTGCGGCCACGATCAGGAAGCCGATGCCGCCGCCGGCACGTCCGATCGGCAGCGAGCTTCGCCCGCCGGTTCGATATTCGATATTGCTCGACTGACGCCGACCCCGCCACCGCATCCGATGCTCCGTCCGTTTCTGCGACGGGAAAAGAAACGGAGATGGCCGGCGGTTCCGTCGCCTGAAAGCAAAAACGCGGCCAGGGGAGCCGCGTTTTTGTTCATCACACTTCTTTACAGCGCAATCGCCGTGAGAAACCTCAGCTGAACCAATGGCCTACACGTTTGAACAAACGTGCCACGCCACAGTTCAGAGTCGCGTAGCGATGCATATCCACGCGATCGTAACCCAGGCGAGCCCGCTGCAGGACGATGTCATTCAACATCTGTGAGCCCTCCTCTGACAGGTTGCGTCTGGCGGCATGTTAGCCGCCAAAAGGAGCACTATTTGCGCCTTCATCGTGAATATGTGCACATTGTGCGCATTTGTCAAACAAGAAATGCACTTTTTGCGCCTTCACGATTTCGCTATAGGCCGCAGTGTAAAAAGCCCCTAAATTCGGTCAGCTGAAAGGGACCTGCCTTGGGCGTTTCCACGATGACACCCGACCAGTTCAAAGCCTGGCGAAAAAAGCTCGGAATGAAACAGAAAGAGGCGGCCGACCGGCTGGGCCTCAAAAAACGTATGATTCAGTATTATGAGACAGGCGAACGTGACGGCAAGAAGGTCAAGATCCCGAAGTCGGTTCGCCTCGCCTGCTACGCGCTCTCGGTCGGGATCGCCGACTACGATGGCGAGACGGCCTCGTACGAAGACGGCCAAGACCCAGAAGAAGATTTGAGCCCCGAATCTGAGCCGTCCGCCATCGCTGGCATGAGCTGACCTCGTTTCTCTCGGTCGTCTCGGCTCTGCTTTGGGCTCCACGAGGCTGTAGGTCCACAGCGCTCCAGGGAGCGACTTTGCCTCTTGCGCGAATTCCTCTATAAGCGCGCAACTTTCCAACCACCCGGAACCGGCCGGGCCGAACGGCCCGCCTACCAGCACGCCCCCATGCCGAAACGCACCGACATCTCTTCCATTCTGGTTATTGGGGCCGGACCGATCGTGATCGGCCAGGCCTGCGAATTCGATTATTCCGGCACGCAAGCCTTGAAGGCTCTGAAGGCCGAGGGATATCGGGTCATCCTCGTCAATTCCAATCCGGCCACCATCATGACCGATCCGGATTTGGCGGACGCCACCTACATCGAACCGATCACGCCCGATGTGGTCACCAAGATCATCGAAAAGGAGCGGCCCGACGCGCTCCTTCCAACGATGGGCGGACAGACGGCGCTCAATTGCGCCTTGTCCGTGGCCAAGGCCGGCGTTCTCGATCGCTATGGCGTCACGATGATCGGTGCGCGTGCCGAAGTCATCGACAAGGCCGAGGACCGAGAGCTCTTCCGCGAAGCCATGACGAAGATCGGCCTCGATACGCCGACGTCACGTCTTGCCCATTCGCTTCCCGAAGCCCTTGCTGCGCTCGAAGAGATCGGTCTGCCGGCGATCATTCGCCCCTCCTTCACGCTCGGCGGCACCGGCGGCGGCATCGCCTACAACCGCGAAGAATTTCTCGAGATCGCCGAACGCGGCATCGACGCCTCGCCGACCAACGAAATCCTGATCGAAGAATCGGTGCTCGGCTGGAAGGAATACGAGATGGAGGTCGTCCGCGACAAAGCGGACAACTGCATCATCATCTGCTCCATCGAGAACATCGATCCGATGGGCGTGCATACGGGCGATTCGATCACCGTTGCCCCCGCCCTCACCCTCACCGACAAAGAATACCAGGTGATGCGGGATGCGTCGCTCGCGGTGCTGCGCGAGATCGGCGTGGAGACCGGCGGCTCGAACGTGCAGTTCGCGATCAACCCGGCCGACGGACGCATGGTCGTCATCGAGATGAACCCCCGCGTCTCGCGGTCCTCGGCCCTTGCCTCCAAGGCGACCGGCTTTCCGATCGCAAAGGTCGCGGCACGCCTTGCCGTCGGCTACACGCTCGACGAGCTCGAGAACGAGATCACCGGCGGGGCGATGCCGGCCTCTTTCGAGCCGACGATCGATTACGTTGTGACCAAAATCCCGCGTTTCGCCTTCGAGAAATTCCCTGGAGCGGAACCCTCTCTGACCACGTCGATGAAGTCCGTCGGCGAGGTGATGGCGATCGGGCGGTCGTTCAGCGAATCCCTTCAAAAGGCTCTGCGGGGTCTTGAGACCGGGCTCGACGGGCTGGACGAGGTCACGATTCCGGGCCTCGGCGAAGGCGACGACAAGAACGCCATCCGCGCTGCCCTTGCCCGCCCCACGCCCGACCGGTTGCTGAAGGTGGCACAGGCGCTTCGTCTCGGCACCTCCTGCGAGGAAATCTACGAAGCCTGCGCCATCGATCCCTGGTTCCTGCGCGAGCTTGAAGGCCTCATCGGCTGGGAAGAGCGCATCCGCGCCAACGGTGTGCCGGACGACAAGGTGGTCCTGCACCGCCTGAAGAGCCTCGGCTTTTCCGATGCCCGCCTCGCCAAACTCGCCGGCACCGACGAGGAAAGCGTGCGCGCGCTGCGCGACCGCCTCGGCGTCAGGCCGGTCTTCAAGCGCATCGACACATGTGCGGCCGAGTTCGCCGCCGCCACGGCCTATATGTACTCGACCTATGAGCGCCCCTTCCGCGCCGGCGGCGACGCCGAGGACGAGGCGCGTCCGAGCGACCGGGAAAAGATCGTCATCCTGGGCGGCGGGCCGAACCGGATCGGTCAGGGCATCGAATTCGACTATTGCTGCTGTCATGCCGCCTTCGCGCTCGCCGATGCGGGCTATGAGACGATCATGATCAACTGCAATCCGGAGACGGTCTCCACCGACTACGACACCTCCGACCGGCTTTATTTCGAGCCGCTCACGGCGGAGGACGTGCTGGAGATCCTGCGCGTCGAACAGAGCGCTGGTACGCTCAAGGGCGTCATCGTGCAGTTTGGCGGCCAGACGCCGCTGAAGCTCGCACAGCCGCTCGAAAAGGCGGGCATTCCGATCCTCGGCACCTCGCCGGATGCGATCGACCTCGCCGAAGATCGCGACCGTTTCCAGCAGGTTCTCGGGAAGCTCGGCCTCAAACAGCCGCGCAACGGGATCGCTCATTCGGCGCAAGAAGCCTTCGCGATCGCCGAGAAGATCGGCTTTCCGGTCGTCATCCGGCCGTCTTACGTGCTCGGCGGGCGGGCGATGGAAATCGTGCGCGATACCGCGCAGCTCGAGCGCTACATCAACGAGGCGGTCGTCGTCTCCGGCAAGTCGCCGGTGCTGATCGATTCCTACCTCGCCGATGCGATCGAGGTCGATGTCGACGCGCTATGCGACGGCACCGATGTCGTCGTCTGCGGCATCATGGAGCATATCGAGGAAGCCGGCATCCATTCGGGCGATTCCGCCTGTTCCCTGCCGCCGCATTCTCTGTCGAAAGAGATCATCGACGAATTGGGCCGTCAGACGGCGGCGCTCGCCAAGGGGCTTTCCGTCGGCGGGCTCATGAACGTGCAATACGCGGTCAAGGGCGACGACATTTTTGTGCTGGAGGTCAACCCGCGCGCCTCGCGCACGGTGCCTTTCGTGGCAAAGGCCGTCGGCCGGCCGATCGCGAAGCTCGCCGCGCGGATCATGGCGGGTGAAAAGCTGAAGGACCTGGAGGCGACGCCGCTCGTCCATAAGCATGTGGCGGTGAAGGAAGCCGTTTTCCCATTCGCCCGCTTCCCCGGTGTCGACACGGTGCTCGGACCGGAGATGCGCTCGACCGGCGAAGTCATGGGCCTCGACTACGATTTTGCCGTGGCCTTCGCCAAGAGCCAGCTCGCGGGTGGCGTGCAGCTTCCCACCGGCGGCACGGCTTTCGTCTCGGTGCGCGACGGCGACAAGCCGCGCGTGATGGACACGGTGCGTCAGCTCGTATCGCTCGGCTTCACGATCATCGCGACGACCGGCACACAGCGCTTCCTGGAAGAACACGGGATCGCCTGCACCAAGGTAAACAAGGTACTTGAAGGCCGGCCACATATCGTCGATGCTATCAAGAATGGCGAGGTGCAGCTGGTCTTCAACACCACGGAAGGCGCTCAGGCCCTCGCCGACAGCCGGTCGCTGAGACGAGCCGCGCTGCTGCACAAAGTGCCTTATTTTACCACTTTGGCGGGAGCACGTGCTGCGGCACAGGGCATTGAAGCCCTTCTCGGCGGGCAGCTTGAAGTCAGGCCGCTGCAATCCTACTTCGACGCGGCCTGAGTTAGTTTCGTCAAGCAGGGTGTTCCCCTCATCGGTGGAGCACCCGCTTTTTTGTTGCCCCCAGCCCAAAAACGAGGCGTCGTGGAGGAGAAGATGGAAAAGATTCCGATGACCGCTGCCGGCCATGCGCAACTGGAATCGGAGCTCAAACGACTCACCTCCGAGGAAAGGCCGCGCATCATTCAGGCGATTGCCGAAGCCCGCGCGCATGGCGACCTCTCGGAGAACGCGGAATATCACGCCGCGAAGGAGCAACAGAGCCTGAACGAAGGCCGCATCGCGGAGCTCGAAGACAAGCTGTCGCGCGCCGACATTATCGACGTGTCGAAGCTGACCGGCTCGACGGTGAAATTCGGCGCCAAAGTGAAGCTCGTCGACGAGGACACCGACGAGGAAAAGACCTGGCAGATCGTCGGTGACATGGAAGCCGATGTTCGCCTCGGCCGCATTTCGATCTCTTCGCCGATCGCGCGTGCCCTCATCGGCAAGAGCGTTGGCGATTCCGTGGAGGTTGCGGCTCCGGGCGGGGCCCACAGCTATGAGATCCTCGACATCGCCTACGGCTGAGCCCTTCACTGTGGTTTTGTAACGAAAGAGCGCGCCGGGTCGTCTTGCAGCCTATGGCGCGCTCCTGCTAACTGGCCCGCCTGACCTTAAGGCGGGCATTGCCATGATCGATCTTTACACCTGGACCACACCGAACGGCCGCAAGGTCTCCATCGCTCTCGAAGAGATGGGGCTCGCCTACGAGGTCTATCCCATCGACATCATGGCGGACGAGCAATTTCGGCCGCAATTTCTCAAGATCAGCCCGAACAACAAGATCCCGGCGATCGTCGATCACGAGGGTGGCCAGGCGCTTATGGAATCTGGCGCTATCCTCCTCTATCTCGCGGAAAAGACGGGCAAATTCATGCCGGCCGACGAGGCCGGTCGCTGGCGGGCGATGGAATGGCTGATGTGGCAGATGGGCGGTTTCGGCCCCATGCTCGGTCAGGCGCATCATTTCTTGAAGTTCAATCCCGGCAAGGCTTCCTATGCGGAAGAGCGTTACGCCAAGGAGGCAGCGCGCCTTTACAAGGTGCTCGATACGCAGCTCGCAGAGCACGATTATCTCGCCGGGGAATATTCGATTGCCGACATGGCCGCGTGGCCGTGGGCCTCACGTTTCGAGTGGCAGGGCATCGATCTCGGTGATTTCCCGCATGTGCGCGATTGGTATCTGCGCATCGCCGATCGCCCAGCCGTCCAACGGGGCTACGACGTGCCGAAAAAGGACCAGGGCATCCCACTGCCATAATGGATCGGCGTCCTGACGGATCGGCGCTGCCACGCGTCGCGCTCCGCGCCCGCAGGCGCGAAGCGCTTTTTTTAGCGCGGCTACTGCGTACTGCCGCGCCCTCGCCTCACATCCACGTCTGAGGCTCCGATTTCGTGGGCGGCCTCCATCAATTTGGCGGCGGCGCTGGCGCAGGCCTCCGCGCTCTCTTTCGGTGAGCACGTCACGCGGATCGTCGTGTCTCCCTGCCGCAGCCTGAAGCTCGTGCCGCCGCGGGCCATGCCATGCCCGTGATGGCCGCGCCATTTCATGCCGTGGCGGCCAGACCCCATCGGGCCGGGGCCCCGCTGCCCCCAACCGCCACCAGGTCCGGGTCGCTGCATCGGCGGCTGTCCAGCCCAGTCACCCTGATAGCCGCGGCCGCCACCATACCAGCCGCCTCCGGCCATGTTTCCGGGCGCCATCATGCAATTTCCGGGACCCCAGCCGCCATAGCCGGCTCCGCCATAGCCGGCTCCGCCCCAGCCGGAGCCACCCCAGGCCGAGCCGTAACGTTGCATGGGTTGGTTCTGCGGAGACGACGCGGTGTCATTCCCCATCTCCGATTGCCCGCCCTGATCGGGCATCATCTCCATCTCCGGATCCGCCTCCATACCCTCATCATTGTCCTGATCAGGGTTTGGCGCACTCACATCGGGCGGTGAAGCTGGCTCTTCGGCTCCCGTCTGGGCGTAGGCCAGTGTGGACATGCTGAGAGCGAGAGCCGTGCTCGCGGCAAGAAGTCTGCGCATTCGTATCTCCCATTGACGCGCCCCTCTCGTCGAGAATACCCGCGCCACGGAATTCGTTGCGTGAACTTCAAGAAACCTTCGTTGAGCCTGCTTCGGACCAACACGTGATGGATCTGGACCCTACGGAGTCAAAGCGATCACTCCGTCAGGTGGGGCGCCAGTCGATCGTCACGTGCCCAGCGTCCCCTGCGACCCGCGCCAGCCAGCGGCGGATGCCCGGAAATGGTTTGAGGTCGAAGCCACCCTTGTCTTCCGCATCGTGCGTGTACGCATAGAGGGCGATATCGGCGATCGAGAATGCAGGGCCGGCAAGCCAGTCATGGGCCGCCAGCCGCTTTTCCATCACCCGCAGAGCTTCGTTGCCCTTTTCGAGCAGCTGCTGCAGCCTCTCGGGCGTCGCCTGGGCGCGACGGGTTTCGTAGACGCGCAGTGCGCGACGCACGGCGATCGCCGGTTCGTGCGAATACTGCTCGAAGAACATCCACTCGTAGCATTTCGCGCGATCATAGCTGTCGCTCGGCAGAAGACGAGAACCTTCAGCGAAATGCAGGAGAATTGCCCCCGATTCGGCGAGAGCACGCCCGTCATCGAAGACGACGACCGGCGCCTTGCCGATCGGATTGATCGCCAGGAAGTCCCCCCTGCGGGTCGCCCCGCTCGTCGTATCGATATCGACGATCCGAAATGGCAGGCCGAGATGCGCAAAGAGCAGTCGCACCTTATAGGAGTTGCCGGAATCCTGCATGGAATAGAGAGTTGGCATCTTCGCTCTTCCGCTGTTGTCGGCGCTCAGGCTTTGCCACTTGCTGCCTTTCCGGCAAGCGAATTGGATTGAAGGTTCGCCTCAATCCCGCTGAGGTCGAGCAAGATCCGTCGGCAAAGCGCATCTGCCATTGTGCGTTCGACGCGCTTGCGCCTTGCGCCCCTCGCCCCATGGGCCTAGGTTTCGCGCCCGTTGCTAACTCCCTTCAGTCGGATTTCAAACTCATGGCCTTCCTTGCCGACAACCTCGCTCGTGTTCAGCCCTCCCAGACCATCGCCGTCGCCGAGAAGGCGCGTGAACTGAAGGCGCAGGGACGAGACGTGATCAGCCTCAGTGCGGGCGAGCCCGATTTCGACACGCCCGACAACATCAAGGAAGCAGCGATCGCCGCCATCAAGCGTGGCGAGACGAAATACACGCCGGTTCCGGGCATCATGGAACTGCGCACGGCGATCGCCGAGAAGTTCAAGCGCGAGAACGGTCTCACCTACAAGCCGACGCAGACCATCGTCGGGACCGGTGGAAAGCAGATTCTTTACAACGCGCTGGCGGCGACCCTTAACCCGGGTGACGAGGTCCTCATTCCGGCACCCTATTGGGTGAGCTATCCGGATATGGTTCTTCTCAACGGTGGCGAGCCGCGCTTCGTCGACACGACGCTTGAAAACAAGTTCAAGCTGACGCCGGAAGCCCTCGAGGGCGCGCTCACGCCGAAGACCAAATGGCTGATCTTCAACTCGCCCTCCAACCCTTCCGGCGCGGCCTATACCGAAGCCGAATTGAAGGCGCTCGCGGCGGTTTTGATGAAGCATCCGCATGTGTGGATCATGTCGGACGACATGTACGAGCACCTTCTCTACATCGACGAGCCCTTCTCCACGCTCGCCGCGGCAGAGCCCGAACTCTATTCGCGCACGCTCACAATGAACGGCGTTTCGAAGGCCTATGCGATGACCGGCTGGCGCATCGGCTATGCCGGCGGTCCGGACGAGCTCATCAAGGCGATGACCAAAATCCAGAGCCAGCAGACCTCCGGCACCTGCTCCATCGCACAATGGGCGGCGGTCGAGGCGCTGACGGGACCGCAGGATTTCGTGGAGACTTCGCGCAAAGCCTTCCAGAAGCGGCGCGATCTGGTCGTGTCTATGCTCAACCAGAGTGCCCTTCTCGAGTGCCCGGAGCCGGAAGGCGCGTTCTACGTCTATCCGTCCTGCGCGGCGGCGATCGGCAAGAAGGCGCCTTCAGGCAAAGCCATCGAGAACGACCAGGATTTCGTCACGGAGCTTCTCAAGGCGGAGGGCGTGGCGGTCGTCCATGGCGGAGCCTTCGGTCTCGGCCCCAACTTCCGCATCTCCTATGCGACGTCGACGGAAGCGCTCGAAGCGGCGTGCGAACGCATCCAGCGTTTCTGCAACACGCTGAGCTGAGGCCTCACCGCGGTCCGGGGCAGCGACGCTCCGGATTGCGGAGACGGAGAGCCCGCAAGGCTGACGCATCTCGAAGACCCAGACGCCCAGAAAAAGGGGCGGCCCGCGCAAGCGAGCCGCCCCAATTTTTTGTCAGGTTGCCGTTCGTGGGCGAAAAGCGTCCTCTCAAGAACGCCGGCTCACGTCCGCCGACTTGCTCAGGCCTCGTCGTCGAGCAGCTGCAGATTGACCGCCTGCGGGCCACGGCCGCGACGATCCTGCTGCGTCTCGAATGAGAGCCTCGTGCCTTCCGCAAGCTGCGGCAGGCCGGAGCGCTCGATCGCCGAGATATGCACGAAGACGTCCTTGCTGCCGTCCTCCGGCGAAATGAAGCCGAAGCCACGATCCGCGTTGAAGAACTTCAGCGTGCCATTCTGACGCGGGCCGACCTCTGCCGGCTGACGATCCTGGAAGCCGCCGCCTCCGCCACCGCTGCGGAAGCCACCACCGCCTCCGCCGCTGCGGAAGCCGCCGCCGCCTCCACCGCCGCCGCCGCCGCGATAGCCGCCACCTTCGCCGCCACCACGATAGCCGCCGCCTTCACCGCCGCCACGGTAGCCGCCGCCTTCGCCACCACCGCGATAGCCTCCACCACCGCGGTTGGGACCGCCGCGATAGCCTCCGCCACCGCCGCCGCCACCGCGATAGCCACCTTCATTGTCTCTGCCGAAGCCCCCGTCTCCCCGATCGCCATAACCTGGGGTGGGAGCATCGCTACCGAAATCGCTGCCGAATTCGCGCGCACCACCACGACGGGGCCGGCGGGACCGATCACGGTCCGGGCGCTCACCAAAGTCGTCGTCGTCGTGCCCGCCGCGACCGCCATTGTTCATCATCTCATCTCGTCCTTCGATAGAAAAAAGTCGCCGGCTGGAGCCTCACCAGCCGACGCGGGCAAGCGCGCGGTCTTTACTTGGGAATACATGGAAAGCCGGGATCGGTCCGCTGGCCCTCGACCATAAAGGGGGCGCCTCATGCAAACCCCCGCGTATGATCATGCCGTTATGCGGGCAAATCTGCAAGTCCCTAATGGGCCGAACCTAAGTCCAGCCTTAGAGCATCTTCGATGAACGCAGAATCGGGCCGAGGATGCGGGCGATCTCACACGTCTGATTCTCCGGTGCTGGTGATTTGCGAGGAGACGAAGATGACGAGGAGCCTGGCGGCCTTCGCGGCCGTGTGATCGCAGCGATCGTTGTCTATCCCGCATAAGCCGTGGCGCGATGGAACATGCGCAGGATACGGCGGCGGAATTCCTGCCGCTGCGCATACTCGGCGGGGGCCGCGGAACGGGCAACGGACTCGCATCCTTCTGGAAATTCGGCGGCTTGCGCGTCCTCGGCGCAGCGTGCGAGCCAAGGTGCCGATGTCGCGATTGCCCGGCGGTGAATCGTCAAAGCCCGGTCGCAGAGCCCGGGCATGTCATCGCTGCAGCCCATCGCGAAGGCCAGATAGGCAACATAGTCGGGCTGCCAAACATCGTCGGCAACGCCCATCTCATCCGCTCCCGGAATGCTGCCGGCGAGGAGCTCACAGCCATTTCCGTCGATGAACGGCTCATCCATGTAGGGAAAGCACGCACGAGAAAAACTCGCATAGGCCCGGTCGATCTGGGGCTCACCGACGAGACCATTGCGATAGATGATGCCCAAATATTTGCAGGCATAGGGACCAATGCCAATGTCGGAGGACTCGCAGACCTCCGTCATCCTGTCTTTCGCCGCGACATAGTTGCGAAGCTTCCCGTTCAGGAAATAGATCTTGCCCGCCTCATAGCAGCCGCCCATCTGGAAACCCGCCGCGCACGACGCTTCGTATGCGGCGAGCGCAGCCTCGGCATCGCCGCGTTTCTCGGCCGCCACGCCGGCGCTCCAGCAGCTGTCGACATTCGCGTCCTGCGTGCAGGCCGGTGAGGCCTCGTTGCTGATCGATCCGTCTGCATGCTGCATCGGTTGCGCGCTCGCCGCGCCTGGAAGAAGCGTCGGGCTCATCATCATGAGAAACCCCGCCCACAATGCCCGCATGTTTGTTCTCCCCTGGCCCCAGCACACAAACCGAGCTGGGCCGCGCCACCATGTTGTACCGGGGCCCTGTCAGGGTTCGCTTTTCACATAATTTCTATGGAAGAAACACGTCCGTAAAGGCGAAGCGAAGCAGGCCGCCCCTCTCCTCGAGCAGATCGCCGTCGGATCGCCGGATGAGCGGGCACAGGAGCGGTTGAGGAGCGGCGCGCTATGCGCCGATCATCAAAGCGCCATTTCGTCAGCAATCGGGCAGTCTTCTGCTTGCCAGCTCTCGCGTAGGGAAAGGGCGCAGGACTGAAACCGCAATTCACTTCAGGATTTCGACTTGAACCTTTGCGGTCCCGCGTCCTTTGAAGCCCAGCTTGTGGGCGGCAGCGCGCGTGACGTCGATGATGCGCCCTTTGACGAAGGGACCGCGGTCATTGATGCGCACGACGGCGGCCCGGCCGTTGCGCAAATTGGTGACCTTCACCTTGGTGCCGAAGGGCAGCGTGCGGTGCGCTGCGGTCATTGCATTCGGATTGCACCGTTCGCCGGAAGCCGTGCGCGAGGTCAGGGCATACCAGGAGGCGTGGCCGGTCTGAGCATTGGCGCTTTGGGGCTGGGTTACGAGGACGCAGCTGGCCGCAAGGACCGCCGCGGCGAGGAACTTCGCCGAGTGGAGCATTCTTCTCTTCCCATGAAATCAACTTTGCCGCTGCCGGTTTCACCGGCGAAAAGGGGCCAGAAATGGGCAAGACCTGGGGCATTTCTGGTAGCGCGGCGGGAAGAGCTGTCGGTGTGACCATGATGTCACTCGGATCGCGCAGAAAAGCAAAAGGCCGCTCCTGAAAAGCGGCCTTTCCTATGTGTTGCTCAAGAAGAACAATGCGTCACTGGCAAAGCTGACGCGGGCCATTATACGGCTGATAGGTACCACTGTTGGCATCGAAGGAGCGATACTTCGAGCTGCAATACGCATACCATTCCGGTGTCCAAGGAGCGGGACGGGTGTCGTAAACGACCAGCGGATTGCGCGCGGGAACCGCATAGACGGGCGCCGGCTCGACATAGACGGGCGGCGGAGCCGCGTAGACCGGTGCAGGCTCGACGTAGACGGGGGCGGCGCGCGGTGCGGTCAGCGCCGATCCCAGAAGAGCACCTGCGGCCAGGCCGACAACACCGGCAGCAACCGCCGCACCGGCATCGTCGCGGTCGCGACGGTGGTGGCGGTGCCCATAATAACCGCGCGGACGATCCCAGCCACGGTCACCATAATATCCCCGATTGCCATCCCAGTGGCGCGAATCCCATGAGCCGGCCTGTGCGCCCGCCGGCAGAGCGAGAGCCGTCAGTGCAACGGTCAGGGCCGCCGCAGTTGTCTTGAGAGCAGTGGGTCTGAAGAAAGACATCGTCGTTTCCTTGCCAATAAGCCCCGCCGGAAGATCATCTCCGGCTTCTTGATGAGATTGATAGGACTTCCAGGCTGAACGATGGCTGAACGAACGCACCTCGTTGCCATCCCCCTCCAGAGGCCTCTAGAGACTTTGGCGAAACCCGTGCCGCGCGGCGCGGCGGCGCATGGGCGCACACCATGGTGTGAGCGCATCATGGCCAAGACACAAGAAAACCTGGGAGGACGGGGATGGTGAGCCGGATCTTGCTTCCGATCGACCTCGACCACATCGCCAGCTGGAAGAAATCCGTCACGACGGCGATCGAGCTCGCGCGTCTCTATGACGCCGAGCTCGTGGTTTTGAGTGTATTTCCACAGATGGAAGCGGACTTTTCGCAGTTCCCGATGCATCACCTCCCCGCGGTCGAGGTGTTCCGGCGCGAATATCTTCCCGACGATATCAGAAGCCGCGCCATCTACCGCTCGGGAACCGTGGCTCGCGGCATCCGTGCGGCCATCAACCAGGAAAAAATCGATCTCGTGGTGATGGCCTCGCACAACCCCAATCTCGGCGACTATGTCATGGGGTCAAACGCAGCCAATGTCGTCCTGCACAGCCCGTGCTCGGTGCTGGTGGTGCGCTAAACAAAAACCGCCGGACATGCCGGCGGTTCGATCGTCAAATCTGGCTCGGAGCAGTCACACTCCAGAGCGGAAGCAATCAGGCAAGCTGGAGATTGACCGCCTGCGGGCCACGGCCCCTGGGATCCTGCTGCAGCTCGAAGCTGACGCGATTGCCCTCGACAAGACCCGGAAGTCCCGAGCGCTCAACGGCCGAAATGTGGACGAAAACGTCCTTGCTGCCATCTTCCGGAGCGATGAAGCCGAAGCCGCGCGTGGAATCGAAGAACTTAACGGTGCCGGTCTGGCTCATGGGAGAAACCCTTTCCCTTTGTAGTCGGATTCATCGAGGTGGGCTCATCACCGCACCCGGATTTCGAAACAGTCGGGAAAGACATCACCTACCGGTCGGGTATTAAACCGCGCGGCGCAGACTTAACCGGTCGTCGGGGCGCGCCCATCCAACATTTACGCGCCCAAGCGCGTTATGACGGGAAACGCCAAAGATAACAAGGCGCCGCCTCTCCAGCCTCGTCACAGCGCCGGCTTTCTCACGATCCCGAGCCTTGCACGCAGCACCCGCGGCACGTCGTATTCGCGCATCAACCGTTCCGTACCGGGGAGACCGAGCGCCTCACGCTGCACAACGAGCGCCCACAAGGCCTGGGCCGCCTCGTCCAACGCCCGCGCGCGAGCATCTTCGACGGCCGGTTCGGGGTCGCCAGCCTTCTCCGCGTCTTCAAGGCGACGCCAGGCTGTCAGAGCGTCTTCAAAGCGCGAGGCCATGCGGGAGAGGCTTGCAGCCCTCTCCGCCATCATCTCGTGCTCGAGGGCGTCGTAGGGCGAAGACTGCTTGCTCGGAGCAAGGATGCGCGGCGGACGGATGCTCATGTCCCCCAGCTAGGACGAGCCGCCTTCGCGGACAAGGCCGCCACTGAGGCCTGATACGGCTCATGAAGACGCGGAGGCCCTCGCCGTTCGTTCAGAGACCAGCGCAGGTGTTACGGCGCATTTAGCGCCGCGTTTGACGGTCCTCGGGGAGGAACTGCGTGTGCTCTTTGTCGCGCTTTTGCCGTTCCTGCATCAATTCTTCGTAGGCGCGGCGCTCCTCGGCCGACAGCTGAACGCGCTTCACCGGCGCCTTCTTTCGTCGATCCTTGGCCTTTTTGTAGAGCTGCGGCTCTGTGGACATGTGCCTCGTCTCCATCTGCCGGACGTCGCTAGATAACCACATCGCCCGCAAATGACGAGACGCTTTCCCGGTACGCCGTTCGCAGGGTCGAGATCAGGCTTCAAGCCGCGCCATAAGATCCATCGCCGCGTGCGGATTGCGGACCTTCTCGCCAGCGATGAAGAAGACGAAGACAGAGCGGGGATCGGCCGTACCCGTGGAGGCTTTGTCCGTCAGACGAGGCAGATCGTCGGGCACGCTTCCCAGCGCCAAGACGCGCGCGCGCTCCGCCCAGCTCTCGAGATCGGAAGGAGAATAACCGGTCTTCTCCTCCTTGCGCGTGCGCATCAGCCGCAGATAGGCGAAATCGGCTGTCGGCTCGGCGAGCCCCGGATAATCGTCTGAATCGGCACAGACGATCGCCGCGTTGTGGCGGCGCGCGAGATCGACGAATTCCTCACACAGGAAGCTCTCGTGGCGGACTTCGAGTGCGTGGCGAAGCGGCAGACCGTCGACTTCCTGCGGCAGGAGCTTCAGGAAAGCGGAGATATCCTCACCATCGAAGGAACGGCTCGGCGCGAACTGCCACAGGATCGGACCGAGCTTTTGCTTCAGCTCGGCGATGCCGCCGTTGATGAACCAATCGAGACTGTCGCCGGTCTCGGCGAGCTTCTTCTTCATGGCAATGGCGCGATGGCCCTTCAGAGCGAAGACAAAATCGTCCGGCGTCTCGTCGTGCCATTTGGCAAAGCTCTTGGCGCTCTGGCCGCGATAGAAGGTGCCGTTGATTTCGATCGCCGTCAGTTTGGACGCCGCATATTCGAGCTCGCGCGTCTTCGGCAGCTTTTCTGGATAGAAGGTGCCGCGCCAGGGTTCGAAGGTCCAACCGCCTATGCCGACCCGGATGGGTCCTATCCGAGCCGAGTTCTTCTCTTCTGACCTGTTCTGCGCCGGCATGCCTCGCCTCCTCTTCCTGGAGAGCGACCCTTCCCTGCCTCGAATGCGGAAGCAACCCGAAAAAACGCTGGGGAACCTGACGGCACGTCCGCGTCAGAAGGTCGCCCACCCCCGCTGTCAGTTCTCTTCGCGATACTGATATTGCGCCCGGCACCTGGCGCGCTGCTGCGCGGTGAGATTTCCGGCACAGCCCGGCGGTGCGAAAATGCGCTGATTCTCCAGCCGACGCTGGCGAAGGCGTGACTGATCATAGGGGTTGTTGATCGGGTCCGGAGCCTTCAGCTTCGGCACTTCAACCCGCGGGATCCGCGGCCGATCGGGGTTGCCAAAGCTCTGTGCCGTCGCAACAGAGGGGATCGCGGCGAGCGCGAGGAGACCGGCGAGCGCCAATCCCGAAAGGGACCGGCCCGAACCCCGGCTCGGACGTGAAGCTGACCTGCACATGACAATTCATGTGGGGCAGCTTTCGGCCGTTCACAAGCTGACATTCGCAGTTTGCGGTTTGGCCTTAATTCCGTCTTCCGACGCAGCTAGCGGCCCGCCTGCCGCAGATGTCAGGAAGGAACCGACATGGATACGATGCCGACGCGCCGCAGCTTCACGGCCCTCATGGCCGCGATGGCCGGCAGCGCGTTTTTGCCCGCCCCGCTTTTCGCACAGACCGCTGACGACAATCCTCCGCAGGACGTGCTGACACGCACGCTCTCCGAAGTGGAACAGCGCCTGAATGCGCGTCTCGGCGCCTATGTCCTCGACATCGAAACGGGTCGCGAATGGGCCCAGCGCGCGGACGAGCGTTTCCCGATGTGCAGCACCTTCAAGCTGCTCGCCTGCGGCGCCGTGCTGGCGAAGGTCGATATGGGCGAGGAAGATCTCGAGCGTCGCATCACCTTCGAGGAAAAGGACCTCGTGACCTATTCGCCCGTCACCAAGGAACATGTCGGTGGTGAGGGGATGACACTTGCGGATCTCTGCGTCGCGGCAATGACGCAAAGCGACAACACGGCCGGCAACCTGATCCTCGACAGCCTCGGCGGACCGCCCGCGATCACATCTTTCGCTCGCTCCATCGGCGATCAGGTGACCCGCCTCGACCGCCGGGAAACAGAGCTCAACGAGGCGACGCCCGGAGATCCACGGGACACGACAAGCCCGCGGGCCATGGGCCGCGACGCGCAGACGCTCCTCGTCAAAGGCAGCCTCTCCGACCGTTCCCGCCTGTATCTCAAGAGATGGATGTGCACCAACAAGACGGGCGACGAAAAGCTGCGTGCCGGTCTTCCTGGCGACTTCCTCGTCGGCGACAAAACGGGGGGCGGCGGCAATGGCACGATGAACGACGTCGCGGTCATCTGGCCGAGCGGACGCAAACCCGTCATCGCGTCCATCTACCTGACGGAAAGCGGCGCCTCTTTCGATGATCGCAATGCCGGTTTTGCCGAGATCGGCAAGGCGATCGCGGAAGTGATCAAGGCCTGAGTGTCTTTAGCGACCCGGCCGCCCGGTCTTTCTCGGGCGGCGCTGGCGCGCGCGCTCGTCTTCGGGCTCCTCGTACGACCCCTTGCCGATGTTCTCACGCCGCAGCGGCCTGACGTCGTCGCCTTCTGGGGCCTGCAAGGGGGCGGGCCCGCCAAGCGGTTTCTCGGTCCGGCCCACGGTCATCTCGTCGAGCGTGTTCTTGCGCACGCGGGAGCCGCCGGACTTTGCCGCATCTTTCCGGCTCTGCCGGGTATTCTCGATGCCGGTGTTGCGGGCGAGCGGGTCGTCCATGACGGCAAGCTCAGTCGCTTCCAGCCGCTTGATCTCGTCGCGCATCCGCGCCGCCTCCTCGAATTCCAGATTGGAAGCGGCCTCCAGCATGCGTTTTTCGAGATCTTCGATATGGGCGCGCAGATTGTGGCCCATGAGCGCGCCCTCATCCTCAGCAAATCCAGCGCCGCGGCCACTGCCGGAAACACCGACGCGGACGTGGTCACGCTCGTAGACGGAATCGAGGATATCGGCGATACGGGCTTTCACGGATTCCGGTGTGATATCGTTCTCGACATTGTAGGCGATCTGCTTTTCGCGCCGACGCGAGGTTTCCGCGATCGCCCGTTCCATCGATCCGGTCATACCGTCCGCGTAAAGGATCACCCGCCCATCGACATTCCGGGCGGCCCGGCCGATCGTCTGAACCAATGACGTCTCGGAGCGCAAGAAACCCTCTTTGTCGGCGTCGAGAATCGCGACAAGCCCGCATTCGGGAATGTCGAGCCCCTCGCGCAGCAGGTTGATGCCGACGAGGACATCGAACGCACCAAGGCGCAGGTCACGGATAATTTCGATGCGCTCGATCGTATCGATATCGGAATGCATATATCGCACCCGGACGCCGTGCTCGTGGAGATATTCCGTCAGATCCTCGGCCATGCGCTTGGTCAGCACCGTGACGAGCGCACGATACCCACCGGCAGCGGTTTCTTTCACCGCACCGAGGAGATCATCGACCTGGCTCGAGGCCGGACGAATCTCCACTGGCGGATCGATCAAGCCGGTTGGACGAATGACCTGCTCGGTGAAGACGCCGCCGGTCTCGTTGAGCTCCCAGTTGCCCGGCGTCGCCGACACGCACACGCTCTGCGGGCGCATGGCGTCCCACTCCTCAAAGCGGAGCGGCCGATTGTCCATGCAGGACGGCAGCCTGAAGCCGTATTCGGCGAGCGTCGCCTTGCGACGGAAGTCGCCGCGATACATGCCGCCAATCTGCGGAATCGTGACATGGCTCTCGTCGACAAAGACGAGCGCGTTGTCGGGCAGGTACTCGAACAGGGTCGGCGGCGGCTCGCCGGGCTTGCGCCCCGTCAAATAGCGCGAATAGTTCTCGATGCCGGCACAGGAGCCCGTCGCCTCGATCATCTCCAGATCGAAGCGCGTGCGCTGTTCCAGGCGCTGTGCTTCAAGAAGCCGTCCCGCCTTTTCCAGCTCCTCTAGTCGCCATTTGAGCTCTGAGCGGATCCCCTTCACCGCCTGCTGCAGAGTCGGTTTAGGTGTGACATAGTGCGAGTTCGCATAGACCTTTACGGAACGAAGCTCACCCGATTTGTGACCTGTGAGCGGATCGAATTCCGAAATCGCCTCGATCTCGTCACCAAACAGCGACACACGCCACCCGCGATCTTCCAAGTGGGCCGGGAAAATCTCGATCGTGTCGCCGCGCACCCGAAACGTGCCGCGAATGAAATTGGCATCCGACCGTTTGTATTGCAGGGCCACGAGATCGGCCATGAGCTGGCGCTGGTCGAGCCGATCGCCCACCTCCAGGCCGAAGGTCATGGCCGTGTAGGTTTCCACCGAGCCGATACCGTAGATACAGGAGACGGACGCGACGATCACGACATCATCGCGTTCGAGCAGCGCGCGCGTCGCCGAGTGGCGCATGCGGTCAATCTGCTCGTTGATGGAGGATTCCTTCTCGATATAGGTGTCGGTGCGCGGAACGTAGGCCTCCGGCTGATAATAGTCGTAGTAGGAGACGAAATACTCGACCGCATTCTCCGGGAAGAACGATTTGAACTCGCCGTAGAGCTGCGCCGCCAAGGTCTTGTTGGGCGCCAGGATGAGCGCCGGGCGCTGCGTTTCCTCGATGACCTTCGCCATGGTGAAGGTCTTGCCCGAGCCGGTCACGCCGAGCAGAACCTGGGTCGCCTCCCCGGCCTCCTTGATCCCCGCAACGAGTTCCGCAATCGCCTGGGGCTGATCCCCGCGTGGCTCGAACTCGGAGGTGATTTTGAGAGGGACGCCGCCCTCGGACTTTTCCGGCCGCGGCGGCCGATGCGGCACCCAGGTGCCGTCGCGAAACTCTGGACGGCCCTTCTCGATGAGGGAGGAAAGGGCTTCGACCGTCGCCGTCACCGCGGAACCCGGCAAATTCTCCGCATCTTCCAGATTCACATCGAAGCCTGCCGCCGGGCTCATGCCCGCACCGGCGCGCTCCTTGGCGGAGCTGCGCCCACCCATCGAGGTTCCCCTCGAGGTCTTCAAAGGCTTGTCGGTGGCCGTCTTTCCGGCACGGGATTTTGTGCTCTTGCCCGCGGCGCCACGGCTGGGTTTCGCCGGCGCTTCCTTCTCATCAGCCTTGATGGGAATCGACTGGTCCGTCTCCCAACCGGAGTTCTTTCCCGGTCCAAGTCTCGACTTTCCGGCACGCGACTTTCCCTCCGGTGAAGGGTCAGTCTTAGGTTTTTCGGGAACAGCGATCGAGCGATCATAGGCAAGCCCGCCCCGATCCTTCGACTGGGGTGGCCTGATGCGCGTGCTGCGCCCTTCCGCCTCGGCCTCGCGCGCGATCTCTTCCGCCCATGATGTGATCGAACCGGCAAACGCCGCTTCGATCGGGACACCTTCCAGCGAGGGCTGTGCGGCCTCACCGAACCCCTTGCCCTCGCCCTCGCCTTCCGATTGCTCGTAGGTGGTTTCGGAGCCGAGCTTAGCGGCCTTACCGCGTCGCCCGGGGGATGTGCGCCTGTCTGCTGCCATGTTCTCTATATGGACCAGCCTTGCAGGCGCGAAAAGGCCTGAGTGGCAGCTTTCGCCACCCGACGAGGGAGACTGGTTCGCGGGTCACAGCCTCTCGCAACCTGCTCGTGTCACATACCCGCAGAACGTGATTCTTCATTTCGCCACAAGAGCTTCTATCCTGGAACGAAAGCAATTCGAAGTTGGAGGAACGTCCGGGGGTCTTCGTACCGGTTCACCTGACCTGGAGTTTGGAGACGTGCGGATCACTCTCGGCGTCGGGCGCGTCCGAGCCCAAATCATGGCTCTCGGAATCGTGTCCATCCTTGGCCTGGGCGCGCTGGCTGGGCCGGCCGATGCGGATGAGCGCGACTGGCTGATCGTCAATCGTTCGTCGCTCGCCGATGGCGCGGCCATCTACACGCTCGGAGCTCAGCATCCAGGCGATTGGGAAGGCCGATTCGGTGTCGACATCGGTACGACCGGCAGTGGCTCTCACGGCGTCGACACGCGCGTGTGGCAATGGGGAAACCGGCCTACCGATGTGGCATGGTACAGCTTGGCGTTGCCCGGCCCCTTCCCGAATTACGACTGGACGTGGGACAAGGCCTGGATCGAAGGCAATGTGATCCCCGAAGAGAACAGCTACCGGATTGCGGCCCGCATCGGGCGTCAGGAATCCTTCGGCAATCTCGTCGAAGCGTCGCTGCAGCTGAGCTACGCCCTCTCCGGCTCCGGTGTCGGGTCCAACGCCGAACAGACGATGGCGACTGCACCTTATCTTCGCCTCAACATCCTGCCGACCGACACCGCCCTGACGGCGCAGTCTTACGTGTCGGATACCGATTTCATCTGGCACAGCTCCGTCGAAGCCCAACAGCAGCTGATCAAAGGCATGTCGCTCGTGGGGGCGGTTTCCGACATCGGGCTCGACAGCCAGAATGCCAGCCTGCGCCTGCAACTCTATCGAAGATGGTAGAGCCGAATCGGCGCCTCGTTCGAGCGCCGCGGCATCGAAACCTACCGCAGAACGATGATCGTCACGGGCCCATCGGTCTCGAAATGAACGGCAAAATCGTCGTCGCTCGAGTTCCGGCGGCTGAATCCGAGCGCTGTCAGCGCATCACCTCGGAGCCAGCCGTGCCGCGCGCCGCCCGAGCGCGGCCGCACCAGACACCACCCCTCCGCCTGCGCACAACCGTTGACGACGACTTCCGAGCCTCTGGCGACATCCCCGAGCGCCGCAGACGCATCGTCGGGCAGAGCGCGCATCACCGCATCACGTCGCAAAGCCGCGTCCGCCGCAAGAGCGGAGGACGACAGGCCCGAAAGACCCAGCGCGATCAGGGAAACGGTCAGGCGGATATTTGGGAGAAGCGGCACGGGCATCCCGGTAAAGATTGATTCACCATAGTGCTACGGTGCCGTTTCCGCGACGGCTCTGCAAGCGCGGCGCTTCCCGCGACTGACCGACTAGAGATTCAGCGCGTCGAGACCGGCGTCGATATGGTCGGCCAGAAGCGGCATGCCGAGAAGATACTTGGAGGTCTTGCCCTGGGCGCGGCCTCTCGCTTCGGAGCGCGCCTCGTCCCAATCATCGGCGCCGTAATCCCCGCGCCCGATCCATACGATCGCCACCAGATCCGCCGCTTCGTCGATATTCAGATCGTCGATGAGCTCGCGAAGCTCCTGCTCGGTCTGGTCGTCGGTCTCTTCTTCCGCGAGCGCATCGTGGTGATGCGATTCGTGCATGCCCTCGGCGTCGAGATCGATTTCGTGCTCGCGGCCGTCCTCGTACCCCGCCTCCAGATCAGCACTGAGCGTGCGCGCCTTGTCGGCAAAAAGGCGGATGGTCGAGGGATCGAGAGAAAGATCGACAGCCATTGTTCCGTTGTTCTGCTTGTGTGCTGGCCTTGGAAAAAGCCTAACACGAGTGTTGCGTCTTGTAGCGGAACGCGTTGTCACGTGGCCTGCGCCTGCAACCGTTCCCTCCCAGGAAGCCACTAGCCCGAAACAAAAAAAAAGACGAGCCCCGGTGTTTGATATCCAGGACTCGTCGGGAGAGTTTGGAGCCGGTCAACGACCGGCCGTCCAAGAGGGGAACAGCTGCTCTCTGCGGCCACAGGGAAGTGCCCGAAGAGCTCGTCAGCTCCCGCTTTATCGTCCGACAATCGGCCGATCACAATGAAAGAGTGTGCATGCCAGCCATGCATGTGCCTGAAACATAGGCATTCACTGCCTCTCAAGGCGGCAAACCGGCGGCAAAATCGTCGTCCTGGCCGCGCCCGAAGGCGCACTTGGCGCGCCGGCTTCCGGCATGCTACCGGTGGCGAAGTTCCCGCGCTTCAACTTCTCGCCGGCCCTCGTCAGATCATGGTTCCGCATCCCGTAAATCCGCCCAAGCCCCGCTGTTGGGTGTTGACGACCGGCGAGGCCGGAATGCGTAGCCAGGCCCTCGGATTGGCAGAACGATTGGGCGTGCCGTTTGAGGAGAAGACGATCAGGCTGCGTCAGCCCTGGTCTTGGCTTCCAGGGCATTTGTGTCCCGCGGCGCTGGCCGGGCTCGATCCTTCGCGTGATCTTCTCACGCCGCCCTGGCCGGATCTCCTGATCAGCTGCGGACGCCGTTCCACTGCGGCCTCGATCGCGATCCACAGCGCCTCAGAAGGCAGCACACGGACGGTGCATATTCAAAATCCCCTGACGCCCGTGCACCATTTCGATCTCGTTATTTCGATGCGCCACGATCACCTTGCCGGTGAGAACGTGGTCAATGTCGATACGGCGCTGCATCGCGTAACCAGGGATAAACTCGACGAGGCAGCCGCCCTTTGGGGTCCGCGTCTTCGCGGTTCGGAAAACAGCCTCGTCGGCGTCGTTCTCGGGGGGCCGACACGTCACTACTGGATGAGCGAGGCCTTTCTCACACGCCTCAAGGCGATCATCCGCGGTGTTCACGAAGCCACCGGCGCACGTATCGTGGTGACGCCGTCGCGGCGAACGGAAAACCGGGTCAAGCAAGCTCTCGCTTCGGAATTTCAGGCCGAACCCTGGTACTGGCAGTGGGATGGGAGTGGCGACAATCCATATTTTGGGCTTCTCGCACTTGCCGATCGCCTGCTCGTCACCGCCGATTCCGTTTCGATGGTGTCAGAAGCGGTCGCAAGCGGGCATCCGGTCAATCTCCTGCCACTCAACGGCCGATCGCGTCGTCATGACGAATTCGCAGCCAATCTCGACACCCGCGGCCTGGTTTCTCTGACCGGCCCCGAAGGGGTGGATCTGGAGTTCCAGGGCGCCGGAACCGTCGATGCCACCACCTATGCGGCCGATGTCGTCCGCGAGCGCCTTTTGAGCTGACGGTCGTACGCCCTCCGACAGGAGCGGTGGACTTGCCAGAATGCGCCGAAAACAGCGCTTGGGTTGCACGCGACGCACCAAACAACCCGCCTTCGGCCGAAACCTGGTGACGGAGGGGCATGCTCGCTTGCCCTTTGTGAAGTTGCCGCCTATCTGGACAGACCAACCTGCGATGGGTGCGACCATGTCAACGGCCAACCATGCCAAGCTCTTGATCATCGGATCAGGTCCCGCCGGCTATACGGCAGCCGTCTACGCGGCGCGGGCTCTCCTCGAGCCTGTCCTGGTCGCCGGGATGGAGCCCGGCGGACAGCTCACAATCACCACTGAGGTGGAGAACTATCCGGGCTTTGCGGAGCCGATCCAAGGCCCATGGCTGATGGAGCAGATGCGCAGCCAGGCGGAGAATGTCGGAACCCGAATCGTCAGCGATATCGTCGTCTCGGCCGAGCTTACCACCCGGCCTTTTCGACTGACCCTCGACAGCGGCGACGTCTGGACGGCGGATGCCGTCGTCATCGCCACGGGTGCGCAGGCACGCTGGCTCGGCCTGCCGTCGGAGGAACGCTTCAAGGGTTTCGGCGTATCGGCCTGTGCCACCTGCGACGGCTTCTTCTACAAAGACAAGGACGTTCTCGTCGTCGGTGGCGGCAATACCGCCGTCGAGGAAGCGCTCTATCTGTCCCACCTCGCCCGCCACGTCACGCTCGTGCACCGCCGCGACGCGCTTCGCGCCGAGCGGATCCTGCAGGACCGTCTCCTCACCCGAGACAATGTCCGTGTGATGTGGGACTCCGCCATCGAGGAAGTGCTGGGCCAGGGCGGCTTTCCGCCGGCGGTGAACGGGGCAAAAATTCGCAATGTCCGGAGCGGCGCGATCTCGGAAGTCGCGGTCGACGGCATCTTCATTGCCATTGGTCACGCACCGGCCGTGTCTCTTTTCAAAGACCAGCTTCGCCTGAAGCCGAACGGCTATCTGTGGACCGCGCCCGATTCGACGGCGACGGATATCCCCGGGGTTTTTGCGGCGGGTGACGTGACCGACGACGTTTTCCGGCAGGCGGTGACCGCGGCCGGCCAGGGCTGCATGGCCGCTCTGGAGGCGGAGAAATACCTCTTCGCGCTGGAAGCAAGGCAGGAGGCGGCCGAGTAGGCCACCTGTCTCGATGCGCAATGTTCAAGACCTCAGGGGCGCAGGGACCCTGAAGGGGGTGTGATGGATTGGGATAAGCTGCGGATCTTCCACGCGGCGGCAGAAGCCGGGTCGTTTACCCATGCCGGCGATTCGCTCAACATGAGCCAGTCGGCCGTCAGCCGACAGGTGAGCGCACTGGAATCAGAGCTCGGGGTTCCCCTCTTCCACCGCCACGCCCGCGGCCTCATCCTGACGGAGCAGGGCGAACTCCTCGTGCGCACAGCGCGCGAAGTGCTGGTGAAGCTCGAACAAACCCGGGCAGAACTGGCAGATTCCAAGGGGCAGCCGTCAGGCGCGCTCAAAGTCACGACCACCGTCGGGCTCGGTTCCAGCTGGCTCGCGTCGCGTCTCAACGAATTCATCGACCTTTACCCGCAGATCAATCTGCAAGTCGTGCTCGACGATGACGAGCTCGACCTGTCGATGCGTGAGGCCGATGTGGCGATCCGGCTGCGTGCGCCCACCCAGCCCGATCTCATTCAGCGCAAGCTGTTCACGGTGCACTTCCACGTCTACGCTTCGCCCGATTATCTTCAGCGTTTCGGACAGCCGAAGAGCGTGGCCGAGCTCGATGAACACCGCATCATCGTCTATGGCGAGAATGCCCCGGCCTATCTCCGCGACATGAATCTGCTGATGAGCAGCGGCCGCGAAAGCGGCGAGCCGCGCACTCCAATCATGGCGATCAACAATGTCGTGGCGATCCGGCGTGCCATCGAAAAGGGGCTCGGCATCGCCATGCTTCCCGACTACCTCGTCAACGAGCAGTCGCCGCTGGTGGCCATTCTGCCGGAAGCGGAAGTGCCGGCGTTCGACACCTATTTCGTTTACGCGGAAGAGCTCAGGAACTCTGCCCGCGTCCAGGTTTTCCGGGATTTCCTCATCGCCATGGCGCGCCGCTGGCATTATTGAGCCGAACGCCGCATCCGCAATGAGCGTGGCCTGAGGTCGTCTTCGTGACGCCTTGCCGCGTCACTCTCTTCGCATATGAAAAGCGCGGCCTTTCGGCCGCGCCAGTTGGAACAGAACTTCGAGAGGCTACGCCGCCTCTTTCGAGGCTGCTTTCAGAATGTCGTCGGAAAGCCGCCCATGCACCTCGGCCAGATGATCGAAGCTTGAGGTGAACGTGCCGACGCCTTGCGTGGCCGAACGCAGCTCGATGATGAGATCGGCAATCTCGGCTTCCGGAATGAGTGCCGAGATCACGTCCCAGCCCTCCCAATCCGGCTTGCCGTCGAAACCGAGGAGCTGGCCGCGCCGACCGGAGACGATGGCGTTCACCTTTGGCGTCGCATCACTCGGCACAGTGACCTCGACCTTCAGAACGGGCTCCAGGATGACCGGCTGACATTGCGGCAAGCCTTCCCGCATGGCGAGGAGTGCCGCCATTTTGAATGCCTGCTCGGACGAATCGACGGAGTGATAGGAGCCGTCAGTGAGAGTGACGCTGACGTCCACGACAGGAAACCCGCCAAGCGGGCCGCTTTCGAGCGCTTCTCTTGCGCCGGCTTCGACCGCGGAGAAATACTGACGCGGAACCACGCCGCCGGAGATCGTCTCGTTGAAGACGAATCCGGAGCCGCGCGGCAGCGGCTTGATGTCGACCACGATGTCGCCGAACTGACCATGTCCGCCCGACTGCTTCTTGTGGCGGCCACGCTGCGTCACCGAGCCCTTGATGGTCTCGCGATAGGGTACGGTCGCAACAGAGGTCTCGATCGACAGGCCGTTCTTGCTCGCAAGCCGTTCGAGCGCGACGCGCAGGTGCATTTCCCCCTGCCCGCTCACGACCGTCTCGCCTGTTTCCTGACGGTGCTCGACGGCAAGAGAGGGATCTTCGTCGACGAGCTTGGCAAGAGCGGCCGACAGCTTCACGTCATCCTTGCGTTCACTCGGCCGCACGACTTTGTGCAGCACCGGCTGCGGGGGCTTCGGCACGGCGATCATGGGAACCGACGCCCCTTTGGCCGACAGCGTATCGCCGGTCACAGCCCCGTCGAGCTTGCCGAGAGCGACGGTGTCGCCGGCCTTGGCGGTCCCACGCTTTGCCGTCTTCTGTCCGACGAGATCGTAGATGCCTGAGACTTTGCCTGCTGGGCCGGCCGCATTGTCGAGTTCGGCGGCGTCTTCCACCGATCCGGCAAGAACCCGGCTTAAGGAAAGCTTGCCGCCATGGCTGGTATGAATGGTCTTCATCACCTGCACGAGCGGCCCGGCTGCGTCTTCAAGACCGAGACGGGCGCGGGTGTCGGTGACGTCGGGAGCCTCGTGGCGCAGCGCCTTCAAGAGGCGCATGATGCCATTGCCATTCGCGGCCGAGCCGAGGAAGACGGGAACGATTTCGCTCGCGCGCATCTCTTTGACGAGATCGGCAAAAACGTCGTCGCGGGGCGGCTGAATGTCTTCCAGAAGCTGTTCCATCAGCGCGTCGTCGTGATCGGCGAGCGATTCCAACATGGAGAAGCGCGCTTCTTCGCTCTCCATGCGTTCCATCTCCGCCATATCGACGACTTCGCTCGGCGCGTGCTCGCGGTAGAGGAAAGCCCGATCGAGCGCGAGGTCGACGAACCCGACCGCAATGCCATCCTTCCAGATCGGCAGCTGGCGCAGGACGAGCGGCACGGACGAGACCGGCTGCAAGAGTTCAAGTGCGTCACGCACGCCGCCCGAAGCGCGATCGATCTTGTTGAAGAACAAGAGCCGCGGCACGTTGCGCTCTTCCAGATGCTTCATCACCACCTGGAGCGCAGGAATCTTCTTGTCGTCGGGCTCGGCGACCACGATCGCCGCGTCGACGCAGGCGAGAACCGGGTCGGATTCGTAAGCGAATTCAACGGAGCCCGGGCAGTCGATGAAACAATAGGTTTCATCCATGAAGGTGGTCGTGGCCGTGTTGAGCTCGACGCTCATCGCGTGCTCGCGCGCTTCCGGCGAGGCATCACCGACGGTGTTCCCGGAGGCCACCGCCCCAACTTTGGGGATCGCGCCGGTTCGGAAAAGGATCTCCTCAAAGAGGCTGGTCTTACCGCTCGCGAAGGGGCCAACGATGGCGATGCATCGCGGCCCCTCGCGCCTCGCACCTCCTGCGTCTCTGCCGCTCATTTCGCCGCTCCTTTCCCTGAAATTGAAAACTCCATCACAACCGATTTCTAGCGCGTTGCGCGTAGGTTACGGTAGCCACAGATCGTCTCAGCGGACGCGGCTTTTTGCAAGTCTGCAACACGTCCGAGCTATTCTTCCTGGCATGCTTGATTCGCGGGGCTCCCCCGCGCATGGTCGCGCAAAAGCGGAGGACGGAATGCGCATGAATAGGCTGGTTTTGGGTCTTGGAGCCGTCCTCGCGGCATGTCTCGCTCAGCCGCAGGCCTACGCCGCCGATCTCGCGCGTGGCTACGATGCGGGGGTTTATGCCGTGGCACCCGCACAGCCGACGAGCTGCGACGAGCCGGGCGTTCTCAATCGGATCGTCGAACGCTTCGCCTGGGCGGAGAAAAACACCTGGCATCGCGGTCTTTTGATCGACAGCGTCGTCGAGCCCCGCCTGCGTTACACGGATGGCACGGCTCCGGGCCGGATCATGAACGACCGTTGCGAGGCGCGCGCGCTCATGAGCGACGGAACCGTGCGCCCGGTCTATTACATCGTTCAAGAGAATATGGGCTTTGCCTCGCTCGGCCGCGGTATCGATTTCTGCGTTCTCGGCCTCGACCCCTGGCGGGTCTATGACGCCGATTGCAGGACGATGCGGTAAGTCACGTCTGCGGCCGACCATTTGGGCGGTATCTGCTTATCTGATGTCCAACCCGGGGCCAATGAGGCCGCTGGAGGTGGTGTATGCGCGGCCTCAGCCTTCTCGCCCTCCCCCTGCTCGTCGTTTCTCCCGCTCTTGCGCAGGAGACGAACAGTTTTCGCGATTGGTCGGTGACGTGTTCTCCTGACGCCGGTTGCAGCGCCCAAGTGAAGGGGCCCTCCACGCAATTCGCCCTTGATCGAAGCAAAGGGGCCGCCGGCTGGTACATTCGCTTCGACTTCTCCGACCCGCTGCCTGATCCCAACCGCCCTCTGACCCTTTTGATCGACGGCGACAAGACCGTGCTGCAGGCTCGATCGGACTGGAGTTTTACCGGCGAGGCCGGACGGAGTTTCGTCCGCGGCAACGATCGTCTGCGGGCCGCTTTGATGGGCGGCCTGCAGGACGGAACGCAGCTCATCGTGGAATATATCGACGTCACCGGCGAACCGCGCCGCCAGCTTTTCTCTCTTTCGGGCCTCTCCGCCTCCTTGCTGTGGGCAGAGGAACAGATGGGCATCGTGGGGGAAGAGCGTCTCGCGTCCGCCCCCGATCAGGATGCGGTGGACGCACAGACGGCGACGGATATCGAGACCTTGTCGATCGAAGCCTCCGCCATCCCGGCGGTCGTTCTGGAGCGACACCAACAATCCAGCGCGTGCGAAGCGCTCGACAGTGAGCTGATGCGGGATATTCCGCCGCTCATCTCGCGGGTCAGCGATACGGCCATCGTCTATGCCATTCCCTGCGTCGTCGCGGCCTACAATGTCACCTATCGAATCTATCTCCGCGAGACCGGAGAGATCGGCGGCCTTCAGACACTCTATTTCCCGCAATGGTCGGAGGCCTATGGCTGGAGCGGGACCGATCTCTTGTTCAATGTCGCTCTTGACGGCGACCACCTTTCAGCGACCGCGCTTGGACGCGGCGTCGGCGATTGCGGCACGCAAGCCGATTTCACCTTCCTGGATTATGCCTTCCGGCTCGACCGCTATGCCGCCGAAGAGGAATGCCGGGGCCGTTTGCCGGCCGACTGGCCCGTCATCTACGAGCACGGCAAACAGCCACAAAAAAGCCCGACCTGAGGCCGGGCTTACATTCATCGCGTATCTTTTGGTCTGGGACGCAGGCCCCGCGCCCAAGAGGCCCTAGAACTTGTAGCCGACGCGGGCGCGGACCGAATGCGTATCGAGATCGACCGGGGTCGGCCCCGTCAGGCTGAAGGTCTTGTCCTCGTAATCCGTGTAGCGGTACTCGACACCCGCCGTCAGATTTTTGGTGATCGCGGCTTCCGCACCTGCACCGAGTGTCCAACCGACGCGCGTATCGCTGTCGCTCACGCCACCGGACTTCGCCTTGACGTCGCTCAGGGCGACACCCCCCGTCGTGTAGAGAAGGAAGCGATCGAGCGCGATGCCGGCGCGACCGCGCAGTGAGCCGCTCCAGTTCTGCTCGACAGAGATGCCGTTGTCGTTGCCGTCGAGGCCAGAGGCGAGCGCATCCGCTTCCACGCCGACCACGAACTGATCGAACTGGCGCTGATAGCCGGCATAAATCCCACCATCGACACCGTCGACATCGACGTTCCCGCCGCTCGTATCGCTCTCGCCCGTGGAATAGCCGAGCATGGCGCCGAGATAAAAGCCGGACCAATCGTTCGGACCGGTCGAGGTGACCATCGGAGGCTCAGAGGTATAGGTTTCGGGCGCCGGCAGATCGGCAGCCAGCGCAGACGATGCCACCAGACCGAAAGCAGCAGCGAGAACCAGTGGTGTGCGCACGATAACCTCCACTTCTCCGACAACCTTAACGCTTGAGGCCGGAAGACGTTCCGATGAAATCTTACAGCCGGCGTTCGTTCGGAGCTAGCCTTAGATTGTGATCACCGCCGGCCGAAAAAAGGGTGAAACCTGAACAATTCCGTGATCAAGAGTTAACGTGTCTCAGCTGCCACACCTACGCCGGTGATTCCCTGCAATAGAGCCTCTTCCACCTCAATCTGTGACAATTCGCACAAGCCGCAAGTGACCGTTCCTCTCTCCATTTTCATCATCACCCGCAACGAAGCCGACCGCCTCGGCGAGACGCTCGCGGCCGTCCGCGGCCTGACCGACGACATCGTCGTCGTCGATTCCGGCTCCACCGACGGCACGCAGGAGCTGGCGCGACGCCTCGGCGCGCGCGTCGTGCATCACGACTGGCAGGGCTTCGGCCCCCAGAAGCGTTTTGCCGAAGAGCAATGCCGCTACGACTGGCTTCTCAACCTCGACGCCGACGAGGTTCCTCAGCCGGAAGTCGTCGGCGGCATCAGCGCCTTGTTCGCCGAGGGCGAACCTCCGCTCAGCCTCTATCGCATCCGCATCGTCACGATTTATCCGCGTCATCACCATCCGCGGCTTTTTGCCGACTTCGTCAGCCCGGTTCGTCTCTACGACAGGCGCGTCGCGCGGTATTCGCCGAGCCTCACCGACGACCGCGTCGTCGACCATGGTCTGCCCTCGGGGCTCGTGCCAGGGGCCGTCTGGCATTTTTCGTTCCGCTCGTTTGCGCATATTCGCGCCAAGCTCGACGGTTATTCCGATCTGCAGACGATCGAGAAGGCCGGGCGCCGCTCGCCCCTCGTTTTGAGGCTCAGGCTTCTCACCGAATATCCGATGCAATTTGCTAAGTACTTCATTTTCCGTCGTCATTGGACGGGCGGCGTTTTGGGCGCGCGCTATTCGCACGAAATCGCGGCGGCGAAACAGCGCCGCATTCGCCGCTTTCTGGAGGCCCGTCAGAAGCTCTCCTCCTCCTGACGGGGCGGCGTCGCGCACGACGACGGGGCTGTTGAGCGAGAAATACCCGCCTATATGGGGCGCTGCAGCCCAACGGATCGGATCCCGCCGCCCATGTCGAGCCTCCTCACCCTCATCGCCGGCCTCATCTTCCTCATGATCGCCGCCGACATTTTGGTGCGAGGCAGTGTCTCCTTGGCCGAACGATTCCGCGTCCCGCCTCTCGTCGTCGGCCTCACGATCATCGCGCTCGGCACCTCGGCACCCGAATTGGTGGTGTCCTTGCAGGCGGGGCTTGCCGGCTCCGGCGGCATCGCCATCGGCAATGTGGTCGGATCAAACATAGCCAACATCCTCCTGTGTCTCGGCCTTCCCTCTCTGATCTTCGCAACGGCCGTGAACGCGACGGGACTGAAGCGGAATTTCTCCGTCATGGTCGCGGCCACCATTCTCCTCATCGCATTGTGCTGGGACGGAACTTTGAGCCGGCTCGACGGCGGAATTCTCCTTCTCTGCTTTATCGCCTTCTTCGTCGCCCAGATCCTCGTGACCCGAGATTCCCGGCGCCAGCAGGAGGAGATCGAAGAGCTCCGCACCAACCTCTCTCCCGCGCTCGCCGCGTTGATGGCGATCGGCGGCCTTGCCGCTCTTCCGTTCGCGGCGGACTTCGTCGTCGAGGGAGCCATCGGGCTTGCGGAGATGCTCGGCCTTTCAGAGACCGTCATCGGCGTCACAGTGGTTGCCGTCGGCACCTCGCTGCCGGAACTCGCCGCCGGAATCATGGCCGCCTGGCGCGGTCATTCCGACATGACCCTCGGCAACGCCATCGGCTCCAACATCTTCAATATCCTCTTCATCCTCGGCGTCACCGCGAGCGCCGTGCCTTTGGTCGTGCCTCCGGATTTCCTGCACTATGAATTCTGGGCGATGGTTGCAGCAGCGCTCGTCCTGGTCCCGTTCCTTGGCATGCGTTGGCCGATCGGCCGCCTGGGCGGGCTCATCCTCGTTCTCTTTTACGGAGGCCTCATCTGGGGCGCCGTCGCCCTTCCCGGCGCCTGAGCCATGTTTGCTCGATCCTCTTCAGATCCCTCGCAGCGCACCGCTCTCGTCACCGGCGGAGGACGACGCATCGGCCGCGCGATCGCGGAAGATCTGGCCCTGCGCGGATGGCGGGTCGCCATTCACTGCAACACCTCCAAGAACGAAGCGGAGGACGTGGCTCAGGGCATCCGCGATGCCGGCGGAGAGGCGGCCGTGTTCGCGGCAGATCTCGCCGACAGCAAAGCCGCAGAAGACCTCCTTCCCAGCGTCACCGGCGCCCTCGGGCCGGTCACGCTCCTCGTCAACAATGCCTCGGTCTTTTGGAATGACGACGCCGAGAGCCTGAACGCGGAGGTTTGGGACAAACAGCTCGCGATCAATCTCAGAGCTCCCGTCCTCCTCGCACGCGATTTCGCCCGGCTCCTGCCGCATGACGTCGAAGGCCTCGTCGTCAACATCGTCGACCAGCGGGTTTTGAAGCCAGACGCCGAGTTCGTCTCCTATACGATTTCCAAATCCGCGCTGTGGACGGCAACGCAAACGCTTGCCCAGGCGCTCGCCCCACGCGTTCGGGTGAACGCGATCGGCCCCGGCCCCACATTGCCCAATCCGCACGAGGGCGAGGCGGGCTTCGAGCGCGAAATCGCACAGGAAACGCTTCTCGGGCGTTCGGTCGACCTCGCCGATTTCGGCCGCACCATCCGCTATTTGTGGCAGACGCGCTCTTTGACGGGCCAGTTCATTGCCCTGGACAGTGGCCAGCACCTCACGTGAACAGCCGCCCTCCCCGCGGCAAAAGGAGAACTCGATGGACATAGCGATGATTGGTCTCGGCCGCATGGGCGCCGGTCTCTCCCGACGCCTGATGGCCTCCGGACACACACCCTTCGTCTTCGACCGCAACCAAAGTGCGATCGATGCGCTCGCCGGCGAGGGCGCGCGCCCGCTTGCAGACCTGAAGGACGTTACCCAGCTCACACCACCCCGCGCCGTCTGGGTCATGCTCCCGCATGGCGAGGCGACGGAAAGCACGATCCGCGCGCTTGCCGATATCCTCTCCCCTGGCGACTGCATCATCGATGGCGGAAACTCGTATTATAAGGACGACGTGGCACGACGCGCCTTTTTGGAGCCGAAGGGCATCGCCTATCTCGACGTCGGTGTTTCCGGAGGCATCTGGGGAGAGCGCGAAGGCTTCTGCATGATGATCGGCGGTCCGGAAGCAGAGGTTACGCGCCTCGATCCGATCTTCGCGGCGCTCGCACCCGGCATCGGCGATCTCCCGGAGACACCCGGCCGGGACGGGCGCGATCCGCGGCCCGCCCAGGGTTACATGCATTGCGGGCCGGCCGGCTCCGGACATTTCGTCAAGATGATCCACAACGGCATCGAATACGGGCTGATGCAGGCTTACGCGGAAGGCTTCGATATCCTGCGCAATGCCGGGACAGCCGCGCGTCCGGAAGACGAGCGTTTCGACCTCGATTGCGCGGACATTGCCGAGGTGTGGCGCCGCGGTTCGGTGATCCGCTCATGGCTCCTCGATCTTTCGGCCGCAGCACTCGCCAAGGACCAGGCGCTTGAATCGTTCCGTGGACATGTCGCCGATTCCGGCGAGGCCCGCTGGACATTGGAGGCCGCCGTCGAGGAAGAGGTGTCGGCTGCCACCATCGCCTCGGCCCTCTTCGCGCGCTACCGTTCCAGACGCGAAAGCACTTTTTCCGACAAGCTGCTTTCGGCTCTCCGGGCTGAGTTCGGCGGGCATATCGAGGGCGGGAGCAAGAGCGAAAGGGCGTGAGGCGGGTGCCCAAACGCTGACGAGCGCCTATCTTGGACGACATATGAGTGAGGATATCAGCAACGGTCGGGAGCCCGAGGTCGCGCAGACAGCGGACCCGGCCGATTCCGTCTCATCCGAAGACGCCGCCACGGCCTCCGACGCGGCTCGTGCGCCTGCGGCGGAGCCGGTTTCCGGTATTGCGTTTGAGGAACTGCCACGGGCCGAGCCCGGTGCGGACGTGATTGCGGCTGCCGTCAAAACCCTGCCCAACGCACCCGGTGTCTACCGCATGATCAACGAGCACGGTCAGGTGCTCTATGTCGGCAAAGCGCGGAGCCTCAAGAAGCGCGTCGTCTCGTACACACGGCTCGGCGGCCAGAACAACCGCATCGCGCGCATGATCCGCGCCACGGCGGCGATGGATTTCGTGCGCACCCGCACGGAGACCGAGGCGCTTCTCCTGGAAGCGAATCTCATCAAGCGTTTGCGGCCGCGCTTTAACGTTCTCCTGCGGGACGACAAGTCGTTCCCCTACATCCTGATCACCGGCGATCATGAAGCGCCCATGATCGTGAAGCATCGCGGGGCGCGCAAACGCGCGGGCGATTATTACGGACCGTTCGCCTCGGCCGGCGCGGTCGGGCGCACGATCAATGCCTTGCAGAAGGCGTTTCTCATTCGCTCCTGTTCCGATTCCGTCTACGAGAGCAGAACCCGCCCCTGCCTCCTCTATCAAATCAAGCGCTGCTCGGCCCCCTGCACCGGGGAAATCTCGGTCGAGGATTATGCGAAGCTCGTCGAGGAGGCCCGCGCCTTCCTCTCCGGCCGCAGCCAGGCTGTGCGCACGGAGCTCGCCCAGGAGATGGAGGCCGCCTCGTCTCGCTTCGACTTCGAGCAGGCCGCGGTTTACCGCGACCGGCTGGCGGCGCTGTCGCATGTCCAGTCCCACCAGGGCGTCAATCCTCAGAGTGTCGAAGAGGCCGATGTCTTCGCCATCCATCAGGAGGGCGGCATGGCCTGCGTTCAGGTGTTCTTCTTCCGCACCGGGCAGAATTGGGGCAATCGCGCCTATTTCCCAAAAGCCGACAAGACGATGGATGCGCCCCAGATTCTCCAGGCTTTTCTGGCGCAGTTCTATGACGACAAACCGGTCCCGAAACTCGTTCTCGCCTCGGAGGAGTTCGAGGAACGCGCGCTGCTTTCCGAGGCGCTCAGCGAGCGCGCCGGGCACCGCATCCAGGTCCATGTTCCGCAGCGGGGAGAGAAACGCGAGCTCGTCGAGCATGCGCTGACAAACGCGCGCGAAGCCTTGGGGCGACGACTGGCGGAGACCTCGAGCCAGGCGCGCCTGTTGCAGGGGCTCGGCGAGGCGTTTGGCCTCCCCTCTCCTCCGAGACGCGTCGAAGTCTACGACAACAGCCATATCCAGGGCACGAATGCCGTCGGCGGTATGATCGTCGCCGGTCCCGAGGGCTTTTCCAAACCGCATTATCGCAAGTTCAACATCCGCTCCGAAGAGATCACGCCTGGGGACGATTTCGGCATGATGCGGGAGGTGCTGACACGGCGCTTTTCACGGCTCCTCAAGGAAGCCGGTCCGCGCACGCCGCAGGAGGAGCAAACGACCGAGGATGGCAGCGAAGCACAGAGCGACGCGATACCCGCCTGGCCGGATCTCATCGTCATCGACGGCGGCAAGGGACAGCTTTCCGCAACACTCGCCGTTCTGAAGGAGCTCGGGATCGACGATCAGCCGGTGGTCAGCATCGCCAAGGGCCGCGACCGCGAAGCGGGGCGCGAGACCTTTTTCATGGCGGGAAAAGCTCCCTTCATGCTCCCCCATCGCGACCCAGTCCTCTATTTCATTCAGCGTCTGCGTGACGAGGCACACCGCTTCGCGATCGGTTCGCACCGCGCCCGCAGAAAAAAGGCAATGGCCGCCAATCCACTCGACGAGATTTCGGGGATCGGTCCTTCGCGAAAACGGGCGCTTCTCCGGCATTTCGGCACGGCCCGCGCCGTCAGCCGGGCTGGCGTGGAAGACCTGATGGATGTCGAGGGAATCTCGGAACAGATGGCCGAAGCCATTTACGACCATTTCCACGAACACGGCGGCTGAGACAAAATGGCACCGGTCTTGGCTAACAATCCGCGTGACAATTACAAAAGTTTTGTCAGGCACTGCTATTGAGACCGTTGACACTGCGAGCGGGCAAGGAACAAGCTGAGGCATGAGCATGGAAGCACAGAACGCGGCCCGCACCCCGCACATCCAGGCTTTCACGATACCGAACGTTCTGACCTATGGTCGGATCGCGGCGGCACCGCTGCTTGGCGCCTTCTTCATCCCCGAGTTCGGCCCCTGGATCGCCTTCGTCATTTTCGTGGCGGCTTCCGTCACGGACTATTTCGATGGCTATCTCGCCCGCATCTGGGAACAGCAATCCGCCCTCGGCCGCATGCTCGACCCGATCGCCGACAAGCTTCTGGTCGCCGTGGCGATCCTCATTCTGGTGGCGGACGGGATGCTCGCCGGCTGGACGATCTGGGCGGCAATCATCATCCTGATGCGTGAAATCCTCGTTTCCGGCCTGCGCGAATTCCTGGCCGAATTGCGCGTGAGCGTGCCTGTCACCAAGCTCGCGAAATGGAAGACGACGATGCAGCTCTTCGCAATCGCCGCGCTTTTGATCGCGCCGGCGATTCAGGGCGCCAAAAGCGGCATCATCATCGATCTCGGCCTCGCCTTCTTCTGGCTTGCGGCGATCGTGACGCTCTACACTGGCTATGATTATTTCCGAGCAGGCCTGAAGCATCTGGTGGACGAATGAGCCTCGAACTGCGCTATTTCGCTTGGGTGCGTGAGCGCATCGGAAGCCCTGGAGAAAGTCTCGACGTGCCGGGCGACGTCACGACGGTCGGCGATTTGATCAGCTGGCTCGCCAACAAGGATGAAGGCTATGCGGCCGCGTTCGCCGAGCCGGACATCATCCGCGCCGCGATCGATCACGAGCATGTGGAGCATGACGCAGCACTCGCAGGCGCCAAAGAAGTGGCTTTCTTCCCGCCGATGACCGGCGGCTGACGCCGCCCTTCTTGCAGTCACCGCACGATCTGCGGGAGTGCGGCGAAGGCTGAGAAAGTGATTCATGTCCTGCACAATTCGAATCCGGATCCAGCCGCAATCCTTTGATATCGAAGAGGAAAGCAAGCGGCTCACGCAAGGGCGGAGCGATGTCGGCGCGCTCGTCACCTTCACCGGTTATTGTCGCGACGAAGGCGGAACGCTCGCCGCGCTCACGCTGGAGCATTATCCCGGCATGGCGGAGGCTGAGATCGGCCGCATCGCCGAAGAAGCCGCCGCGCGATGGCCGTTGAGCGGTCTTACAGCCATCCATCGCCATGGCCGCATCTTACCCGGCGAGCCGATCGTCCTCGTGGCCGCCGCCTCAAGCCACCGTCAGGCCACGTTCGAGGCCGCGTCCTTCTTGATGGATTATCTCAAAACCCGTGCGCCTTTCTGGAAGAAGGAAGAACGCGTTGGTGATCGGGACGGCGATTGGGTGCAGGCGAAGGCCACGGACGACGCCGCGGCCGGGCGCTGGCAGAAGCCTTGAGCACGGGACGCACGTTTCAGGGCCGGCTCTCAAACCTTTCCGCAGATAGCAAAAAGGGCGCCGCGGCGCCCTTTTCGAAGTCATGAGATAGTCGCGGGCCTCAGCCTGCGGCTGCCACCTTCTGAGGCGCCGAAGCGGGCGTCACGGCGGCGATATAATCCTCGAACATCGTCTTCGAGATCTCGCCCGGCGTGAAGTGATACGGTCCGATCTCAGCGACCGGCGTCACCTCTGCGGCCGTTCCGGTGATGAAGCACTCGGAAAAACCGTCGAGCTCTTCCGGCATGATCGCCCGCACTTGAACGTCGATACCACGCGCCTTGGCGAGCTCGATCACCGTCTGGCGGGTGAGACCGTTGAGGAAGCAATCCGGTTCCGGCGTATGCAGGACTCCGTCCTTCACGAAGAAGATGTTGGCACCCGTGCATTCGGCAACCCGCCCGCGCCAATCGAGCATCAGGGCATCGGCATAGCCTTTGCTCTCCGCCGCATGCTTGGAGATCGTGCAGATCATATAAAGCCCGGCAGCCTTGGCGTGGACCGGCGCGGTGCGCGGATCGGGCCGGCAATAGCTCGCGATATCGAGCCGGATGCCCTTCAGCCGCTCTTCCGGATCGAAATAAGAAGGCCATTGCCAGGCGGCGATCGCCACGTTGATCCGGTTTTTCTGAGCGGAAACACCCATCATTTCGCTGCCGCGCCAGGCAAAGGGTCGCAGATATGCGTCGGTGAAATTGTTCACCCGCAGAACTTCGGCCTTCGCCTCCTCGATTTCCTCAACCGAATAAGGCAGCTTGAAATCCAAGATCTTCGCAGAAGCGTGAAGGCGTTGCGTGTGCTGGAGGCTCTTAAAGACTACCCCTCCATAGGCGCGCTCACCCTCGAATACGCAGCTGCCGTAGTGAAGACCATGCGTCAGCACATGAATCTTTGCATCGGCCCAGTCGACCAACTCGCCATTGAGCCAGATTTTGCCTTGCATTTTATCGAAGGGAACGCCTGCCATTGATTTCTCCTACCCTTGAGCTTGCATTGCTTTCGGCGGCGCATCTTGTAAGGTCTGCGGCAAGAGTACGCTCTTTTGGACCGTCTCTCCTGCCCCAGCAACCATACACAAACGGCTTGACCTTCGTAGTCAACGACGGAAAATATGTCAACATGGCTGACGTAATTACGCCCTCACGCGAACGGATCGCGCCGATTTTTCCCAAAGAGCGCTACGACGACCTAATGTCTTTGCTCTTTTTCGCATATCGAGATTTTATTTCCGATCCGGACGCGATCCTCGCGCGCTATGAGTTTGGCCGGGCCCATCATCGGGTGCTGCATTTCGTGACGTGCCACCCTGGTATGCGCGTGGCGGACCTCTTGGACATGCTGAAGATCACCAAGCAGAGCCTCGGCCGGGTTCTGAAGCAGCTCATCACGGGCGGGTACATCGAGCAGCAGCCGGGCGAGACCGATCGGCGGGAAAGGCTGCTCTTCGCCACCTCCGAAGGCGAGGCCCTGGCTGCCCGGTTGCGCGAACCACAATCTCGCCGAATCGAGAGAGCATTGGCTCGTCTCGGGCCCGATGCACGCGACACGGTCGCAGACTTTCTGCTCAATATGGTCAATGAAGCGGAACAGAGCGACGTGGCGCGACGGGTGTTTGAGGAAAGAACCAGCGCATGACCCTCGCCGAACAGGCGGTGCCGGCGGAACTGCCGGACGATGCTCCCCATCTCCTCGTCATCGATGACGACAACCGCATCCGCTCCCTCCTCTCCCGCTTCTTGAGGAATGGCGGTTACCGCGCGACCGTCGCGGCCTCGGCCGAAGAGGCACGACGCCATCTCTCGGCCATGACCTTTGATCTCCTCATCGTCGATGTGATGATGCCGGGCGAAAATGGCATGGATCTGGTGGCAAGTCTGCGCAAGACCGACGACGTGCCAATCCTGATGCTGACGGCGCGTTCGGAAGCCGAAAGCCGCGTGCGGGGCCTCGAGCTCGGTGCCGACGATTATCTCGCCAAACCCTTCGAGCCGCGCGAACTTCTTCTGCGCATCAGCAATATCCTGAAACGCGGGAGCCCGCCTCCCGTGCGCGAAATCGAATTCGTGCGCTTTGGTCCCTTCACGTTCCATCTCGAGCGCGGTGAGCTGAAGCGCGGGCTGGAACCGATCCGTCTCACCGACCGCGAACGCGAATTGCTGACGGCCTTCTCCAGCCGTCCGGGCGAAACCGTGCCCCGCCACGAGCTGTTGTCCAGCTCCGATGCGAGTGGCGAGCGCACCGTCGACGTGCAGGTCAACCGATTGCGGCGCAAGATCGAAGCCGATCCCTCAAACCCGGTGCATCTGCAGACGGTTCGCGGCATCGGCTACCGGTTGATGGTCGACTGATTTCTGATGCCGCGAGCGCCGTTCCTTACACGTGCAGTCTCGGCCGTTTTCACTGATCGCGGCACGCTTGCGCGCCTCAATCACCAGGGTCTGCGTCGCTCGCTCCGACGGTGGCGCCGGCGGCTCAAACGCATCCGGCCGTTCGGCGGGCTCGGCGACCGTCTCATGGGGCGCATGCCGAAGGGGCTCTTCGCCCGCTCCATTCTGATCGTCGTCACCCCGATCGTCATTCTCCAGGCAATCGTCGCCTATGTCTTCATGGAGCGGCACTGGCAGCTCGTCACCGAGCGCCTGTCGCAATCGCTCACCGGCGACATCGCCGCGCTCATCGCGGTCATCGAACGCTATCCGCACGAGCCGGGCTATCTCGACGTCACACGGCTCGCGGCCGACACGTTTCAGCTGACCGTCTCCATTTTGCCGCCGGATCCCCTGCCCCCGCCGGTTCCGAAGCCGTTCTTCTCTCTCCTCGACCACACTTTGTCGGAGCAGATCACTCAGGTGATCGGCCGCCCTTTCTGGATCGACACCGTCGGCAATTCCGATCTCGTCGAGATCCGCATTCGGCTCGACGATGTCGTCCTGCGCGTCTTCGCGCCGCGTCGCCGCGCCTATGCCTCCAATTCGCATATCTTCCTCGTCTGGATGAGCGGCAGCGCCCTCATCCTGCTGGCGATCGCGCTATTGTTCCTGCGCAACCAGATCAAGCCGATCGTCGCCCTCGCCTATGCGGCCGAAAGCTTCGGCAAAGGCCGCAACGTCGAGAACTTCAAACCCCGAGGAGCGCGGGAGGTTCGGCAGGCGAGCCAGGCGTTTCTCGACATGCGCGAGCGCATCGAACGCCAGATCGAACAACGCACGACAATGCTGTCAGGCGTCAGCCATGATCTCAGGACCATCCTGACGCGGTTCCGCCTCGAACTCGCTCTCCTGCCGGAGGGCGAAGAGAGCCAGGCGATGCAGAACGACGTCGAAGAGATGAGCCGTATGCTCGAAGATTATCTGGCCTTCGCCAAGGGGGACGCGGGCGAAGAGACGGAAGCCGTCGTGCTGCCCGATCTCCTCGAAACCCTTGCCGAGCACGCACGGCGCAGCGGCGACACGGTCGTGCTGAACTTCTCGGGCGAGCCGGAGATCCACGTACGCCCGACTGCTCTTGCCCGTTGCATCTCCAACCTTCTCACAAACGCGGCAAAATTTGCCGACCGCATCGAGATCAGCGCCACCCACCGCGACGGGGTCCTCGAAATCACCATCGATGACGATGGGCCGGGCATTCGCGACGAGGATAAGGAAGCGGTATTCCGCCCGTTCTACCGGCTGGATGATTCCCGCAATGTCGATGTCGGGGGAACAGGACTTGGGCTTGCGATCGCGCGCGACATTGCCCGCAGCCATGGCGGAGACATTGTCCTGGAAGACAGCCGGCTCGGTGGACTGAGAGCTGTGGTGACTATTCCGGCGTAGCGACCTGACCGGCCAGCCCGGAAACAATAGATACCACGTCGACGCCAGCCACCTGGGCCACGACAACGACAGCAATCAGGATCAGAGTATATAGCAGAGCGGCGAACATGGAGGTTCCGACAGAGCGCCAGAACGTGCCCCGAAGCGCGTCTTCGCGAATGCGCGATTCGTTGCTTTCAATGACAGATCCGGCAAACGCATTGATGACAGCCTCTGCTTCTTTCAGAGCTCCTGCGATGCGGGATGGCGTCCAGGTCCGGATATACGCCTCAAGCTCTTCTTCGCTTGGCTTGTGACCAGCCCTCTGAAAATGCTCGGTGGCCCATTCCCGTTTCGCTCGCTTGTAGAGGCAATACGCGATCATGCCCTCAAGCTCTCGATCAGGCGCATTTTTATCGACGAAGCGCTCGAAGATCGGATTGTGCTTTAGCTCAGCGCCCCCCAGCATCGCTACTTCTTCCCGCGCCCCGAGGCCTCCATCTCTTTCAAGCGGCCAGTCGCGGCTGTCGTAGCGGCATCAATCGTATCACGCCGAATAACGCGCAATTCGCCTTTGCCGGGCACCGTCACAAACTGTCCACTTCTTGCGTTGCGCACGACCACAACGCCTGCGCTTTTCCCAGACCTTGCAGACTTCATATGTCACCTCGCGCTCAACTGACGACGCCGAGATCGAAGATTAGCAGAAATTCAGTCGGTCGTGAGTTTTCTCGAGACCTGAGGCCTTAGAAAAGCCGCCCACCGACGGGCACGTCGAGATTGGGCTCGATCAGCACGACCTCTCCGTCGGTATCAGGCACGCCGAGCGTCAAAACTTCCGAACGCATCGGACCGATCTGGCGCGGCGGGAAATTCACGACGGCAAGAACCTGCCGCCCGACGAGTTCGGCCGGTTCATAATGCTTGGTGATCTGCGCGGAGGATTTTTTCTGCCCGATCTCCTCGCCGAAATCGATGAGAAGCCTGTAGGCGGGTTTGCGCGCTTCAGGAAAAGGGGCCGCCTCGACGATACGCCCGACACGGATATCGACTTTCAAGAAATCGTCGAACGCGATCGTCTCGCTGACAGGATCGCTCATACTCCGTCGGCTCCGTTAGCTCCGGCGGCCTGGGCGCCATCGGACGGGGCTGCCGCTTCGGGCGCCGGCGCGCTCCGCCGCGCCGTGTGGCGCCGGCCTCCGGGCGGCCGCGGCAGGAAACGCGCCAGCCGGTCGAGCCGCATCACGGCCCGTTCGCCCTTGCGGAGTTCACGATCGAGCGCCGACATCGTGCGCGCAAGACCCGGGTCATCGTCGGTCAGCCACGTGCGCGCCACCCGGCTCCACAGGAAAGCCAGGCCCTGCGCCCGAACCAGCCCGCCCGGTCCGCCAGACGAAATACCGGCCGCCGTCATCATCCACGCCATCGACGTGACAAGGTGGCGGTTCAGTTCCGCGGCCAGAAGCGGGTCTCGCCTCGCCGAATGGGCAAGACCGGAAACGGCATGCTTATGCGGGCCCAAAGCTTCAAAGCGCGAGAACAGCACATCGAAGAGCCTTTCGCGGCGGCTTTCGAACGCCATGTCCGGATCGAGATTGGAAAGGACGACCCGATCGGTCCGCCGACAAAAGCTGCCGAGAATCTCGCCGCGTCCGTCATAAGCCTCGCGCAATTGCTGCAAGGTCACACCCGCCGCATCGGCGATGTCGGCAAGCGTCACGTCATCCCAGTCGCGCTCGGCCACGAGGTCGAGCAAAGCGTCGATGATCTTGTCGCGGGTTTTGGCAGTGGCCATCGTGGTCAAATCCCTTCTGCCCTCAATATGGCGAGGCGCTCTCTTAGATAGAGGCCGCTCTCATGGGGCAAGACCCCGCCACAATGCCGCAGGTCGCACTCAGCCGAGCTCGATCGAACGCCGTTTGGCCGCGGCGATCGCCTCACGCATCAAATCGACCAGACCATGCTCGGCCATCAGCACATCGAGCGCCGCCTGGGTGGTGCCACCCGGAGAGGTCACGTTCCGGCGCAACTCCTCCGCAGCGAGGGGACTTCCGGCGAGAAGCGCCCCGCCTCCGACGACAGTCTGGCGCGCAAGCTGCATGGAAAGCTCCGCCGGCAGCCCGGCGGCTTCACCGGCTGCGGCCATCGCCTCGACGAGATGGAAGACGTAAGCGGGCCCCGAGCCCGACACCGCCGTCACCGCATCGATCAGCCCTTCATCGTCGATCCAGGCGATCTCCCCGGTCGGACGCATCAAGGCATCGACCAGAGCGCGGTCCTGCTCGGTCACGGCATCGTTGCCGACCGCCACGGCCATGCCGGCCCCAACCTGCGCCGGGGTGTTCGGCATAATCCGCACGATGCGCGAGGATGCCTCAAACGCTTTCGCCAGGCGGGCGAGCCCGATCCCGGCCGCAACCGAGATAATCAGCGTCTCTTCGCCTGCGTAGAGCGCCGCTTCCGGCAGGACGTTGTCCATCTGCTGCGGCTTGACGGCAAGGACCAGGACACGGGGTGCGCTCTCGGCCTCGTCAGCGCCGTTCGAAATGCCGACGCCCCGGGAGCCCAGCTCATGCGCTCTCTCAGGCGAAAGCCCCGGATCGCGGACGATCGTCCTTTCCGGCGGAAGCCCGGCGGAAAGCCACGCCTCCAGCATCGCGCCGCCCATTCGCCCGGCTCCGATCAGGAGAATAGGCCCGGTCTCAGAAAGAGCCGCTTCGGCGGTCATCGTCTATGCCTCTCCGAGCGTCTCGAAAAGAACCGAACCGAGAGCCTCCTCGGGAGATTTCCCGGCCCAGATGACAAACTGGAAGGCCTGATAGTAGCGCTCGCAAGCCTCCACCGCAGCCGATAGGATTCCCTCAAGCTGACCGGTGTTGACCTCGGCCCCGTCTGACAGAAGCAATGCGCTCCGGTACATGATGACGCCTTCAGCCTGCCAGAGATCGAAATGGCCGATCCACAATTGCTCGTTCACCAGCGCCAGAAGACGCATGATCTCGGTCTTGCGGCGCTCACTGACACGAAAATCGAAGGCGGCAGCAAGATGCATCGCCTCCAATTCTTCCATCCATGACAGAGAAATATTGTAGTCGCAGAAGCTGCCGGCGATCGAAACGGTAATCTCGTCCTCGCCGGACCGGTCAAAGCTCCAATCGTGGTAGGTGGCGATCTGCTCCACCAGGTCGACAAGATTTCCGGCGGCAGCGGTCTGAAAATCGAGCAGGCTCATAATTGGCCCTCGCATCTTGGGAGGTTGCAAGGCATCGGAAAGTGATGGGACGCGATGAGAATCAGCAGCTCCTTCAGTTCTTTAGCCTTAGGTGTGGGCGTGTCGATTTAATGACGCCACGAATCTCTTCCGTTTCCAAGTATAGGAACGAAGGCGTGCCGCAAAACCCGCAGCTCGGTCGGAGACGGCTTTTCCACGACCGATCGCCCGACGCCGAACTCGACGCCGGGGCCGTTGTCGCACGGAAGAGAAATGTCAGTCGGCGAGAGGCCCTTCCTCGTCGGCCGCAAGCCGTGCTTCATCGCCGGCAAGCCGCGCTTCGAGAGCAGCGACACGCTGCTGCAAGGCTTCGTTCTCCGCGCGCGCCTTCAAAGCCATGTCACGAACGGTTTCGAACTCCTCGCGCTGGATGAGATCGAGCTCCGACATGATGCGCTCAAGCTGCGAGCGCATCGCCGTTTCGGCTTCGCGCCGCACCCCCTGCGCTACCCCCGTCGCATCCGTCATCAGCTTGGCGAATTCGTCCATGAGGCGATTGGAGGTTTGCGTCATCGGGATCCCTTTCCGGCATTGTTTGGCACTGACGCCAGGCGTTCCTTCGGTGGCGCTGCGGCATACAGAGGGTGAGATATAGGACCTCGGCGCCGCGCCGCAAGCGGAGAGACAAGGGCGTGGGGTCGCGGCAGAGCGAGCGCGGCGACCACAGCCCGCGCCCGGTTGACCCGCAGCGCCATTCTGGGCAAGGGTCCGGCGCGCTTTAAACAGAAGCATCGTGAATTCCCGTGGCCCTGCCGTTTCCGAAGATCGATCCCGTTGCCGTGGAGATCGGCCCCCTCGCCGTGCGCTGGTACGGTCTCGCCTATTTTGTCGGCATCCTTCTCGGCTGGTGGTATGCGCGGCGCCAGGCAAATAACCCGCGCCTCTGGCAGGGAGGGCGCGCGCCTCTCACGGCCACGGATCTCGACGATTTCGTCTTATGGATCACCATCGGCATCATCCTCGGCGGGCGGCTCGGATACGCGTTTTTCTACCAGCCAGGCCACTTCTTGAACGAGCCACTCGCCTTCTTTCGGTTGTGGGAAGGTGGAATGTCGTTCCACGGCGGTCTGATCGGCACGATCGTGGCTATGATGGCGTTTTCCTGGAAACGCGGCCTTCCGTTGATGTCGCTTTTCGACGTCGTATCGACCGCTGTCCCCTTCGGCCTTTTCTTCGGCCGCATCGCCAATTTCATCAACGGCGAGCTCTTCGGGCGCCCGACGGACGTTCCCTGGGCAATGGTGTTTCCGGGCGGCGGCGGAGTTCCGAGACATCCAAGCCAGCTTTACGAAGCGGCTCTGGAGGGGATCCTGCTGTTCCTCATTCTGCGGCTCCTGACGCATCATTTCAGGAGCCTGCGCTATCCCGGCCTGACGAGCGGCGTTTTCCTCATCTTTTATGGAGCGTTCCGCATCTTCGTCGAGTTCTTCCGCCAGCCTGACCCGCAACTCGGTTTCATCGCGGCGTTCCTCACAATGGGCATGATCTTGTCGCTTCCCATGATCCTGATCGGTGCCGGAGCAGTCATCTACGCATGGCGGCGGGGCCCACAGGCGACGGAGGACGGGGTGTGACGGGGACACTTTCAGATGCGCTGAAAGACATCATCCGCACCAACGGACCGATGACGCTTGCAAGCTGGATGGGCCATTGCCTCGGCCATCCCGAACACGGCTACTACGTCACCCGCGATCCGTTCGGCGCGAGGGGCGATTTCATCACGGCCCCCGAAGTGAGCCAGATGTTCGGGGAGATCATCGGGGCCTGGGTCATCGATCTCTGGCAACAGGCGGGCTGTCCGCAGCCCATCAATCTCGTCGAGCTTGGCCCCGGCCGTGGCACCTTGATGAGCGACATCCTGCGGGTCGTGCGTCTCAAGCCGAACTTCTGCAGCGAGTTGTCCGTGCATCTCGTGGAGACGAGCCCGGTCCTTGCGAAGGCACAGGAAACGGCCCTTGCGTCCTTCGCCGGCCGCAAAGAGTGGCATGAAAGCCTCCAGACGCTGCCGCAAGGTCCGCTTTTTGTCGTCGCCAACGAGTTTTTCGACGCGCTGCCGATCCGTCAGTTCGTCTTCAGGCGGGGAAGCTGGGAGGAGCGCATGCTCGGCCTCGATGCCGAGGGCGAGCTCACTTTCGGCTTCGGACCAGGGCGCCCGGAGAATGTCCCGTTCGAACCGCAGGATGGCGATGTCTGGGAAGAGCGGCCCGCTGCGGCCCCGATCGTGGCCGAGTTGGCGGAGCGCTTTGCAAGTGACGGCGGCGGCGCTCTCATCATCGACTACGGCCATGGCGAGCCGGGCTTCGGGGATACGCTCCAGGCCGTGGCCCGGCACGAATTCGCCGATCCGTTGAAACGGCCCGGCGAGGTGGATCTGACGGCGCACGTCGATTTTTCGGCGCTGTCCGACGCCGCGTTCGCGGCCGGAGCCGATGTCTACGGCCCCATGCACCAGGGCGAATTTCTTCTGCATCTCGGGCTCGTCGAACGCGCAGGACGTCTCGGATTCGGGCGCAGCGAAGAGGAGCAGGAGGCACTTCGCAATGAAGTGACCCGCCTCGCCGGCCCGGAGGAAATGGGAGAGCTCTTCAAGGTCCTGGCGATCGTCAAGCCAGGGCTCGTGCCGGCACCCTTTGCCGCTTCGTAGATTTCAGATGGGCGCGTGCAGACAGCACCCTGACGGTTGCCCGCACGACCACCATTCTTTTCGGCGCGGACACGCCTCATCCCGACAGGAAGGACAGATGATGCCGTTCTCTCGCTCTCTTCGTTCATTGCTCGCAGCCGGGCTCATCGCCGCCGGGGGAAGCGCCTTCGCTCAGGGGGCGGGACCGATCGAGGTCGGCGATCTGACGATCAGCCACGCATGGACCCGGGCGACGCCACCGGGCGCACCGTCGGCCGGCGGCTATCTCACGATCTCGAATGAGGGTTCGCAACCAGATCGGCTCGTCTCCGTCTCCGCTCCCTTCGCAAAGGAAAGCCTCGTCCATGCCATGAGCATGCAGGATGGCGTCATGAAAATGCGGGAGATGACCGAGGGGCTCGAGATCCAGCCGGGCGAGAGCGTGACGCTCGAGCCCGGCGGCAACCACGTGATGTTCATGGGCCTCGAGACCGCCTTGACCGCGGGAAAGTCCGTTCCGGTGACTCTCACTTTCGCGAGGGCTGGAAAAGTGGAGATCTCTTTGCCGACGGCCAAGATCGGAGCCACGCAGCCTCCTGAAGTGTCGAAGTAGGCGCGGGACACGCTGCGACCATGCATCTCCGGCAAATCCTGTTTGGCGCCTTTGCCTTGCTGATCGCCGCTTCGGCAGAGCCGGCGGCAGCGCGTGTTCAGCAGCCGGGCGAAGCCTCGGGTGGAACCGTGCGCATTCATTCGGGCTTCGTGCGGGCGACGGCGGGACCGGCGCTGGATACCGCCGCCTACCTCATCATCACCAACACAGGTCTGCAGCCGGAGCGCCTTCTTTATGTGGAGACGCCTTTTGCCGAACGGGGCGAGCTGCGGCAGACGCGCTTCAATGAAGAGGGTGCCCTCGAGACACGCCGGATCAGAAGCATCAGCATTCCGCCCGGCCGCACGATCAGGCTCAGGCCGGGCGGCGATCATCTCGTCTTCTGCGGACTTGCGAAGCCCCTCGCACAACATGAACGAATCCCGGTCACGCTCACTTTCGCCAAAGCGGGCCGCATCGAACTCTCGTTGCCCGTTGCCACAGCCGGCGCAAGGCAACCGCCGAGCTGAAGACCATGGGAGGCAACGACCACGGGTTCGACAGTCTCATTATTTCGTTGTGGGGGATGCTCCCGCATGATTCGATCTCGACCAGCCATTCCACGATTTTGAGAGAAGAATGTCTCCGACACCGATCCAGGCTGATGCCCTCGCCTTCCCAAATATCCGTCACGCCTTCTTCACGCGGGAGGGCGGCGTCTCAGAGGGTATCTATGCGAGCCTCAACACCGGGCTCGGCTCCTCGGATGATCGTCTGCATATCCTGGAAAATCGCGCGCGGGCCTGCCGCCATCTGGAGGTCGCGCCGGAGCTCCTCGCCACGCCCCATCAGATCCACAGCAGCGATGCGACCGTGGTCCACGAGGTCTGGGCGCCCGGTGAGGGCCCGCGTTGCGACGCGCTGGTGACGGACCGGCGCGGGATCCTTCTCGGCATCGGCACCGCCGATTGCGGACCCGTTCTTTTCGCCGACGCGAAGGCCGGCGTGATCGGCGCGGCGCACGCCGGATGGAAGGGCGCATTTTCCGGCGTTCTCGAAGCCACCATCGACGCCATGGCGCAACTCGGCGCCGAGCAATCCTCGATTGTCGCCGTTTTGGGGCCCACCATCTCCGGCAAGAACTACGAGGTCGGCGAGGATTTCATGGACCGCTTTTTATCTGCAGACGCTGAGAACAAGACATTCTTCTCTGCGTCCGAGCGGACAGGCCACGCGATGTTCGACCTCCCGGGTTACATCGTGAAGCGCCTGCGAGGGGCGGGTATTGAGGCGCACAACCTCGATCTCTGCACCTATGCGGATGAAGACCGCTTCTTTTCCTATCGTCGTGCGACCCATCGCGGCGAAAAGGATTATGGACGCCTGCTCTCAGCAATTGTCCTGGCATAGGCAGAAAGCACGAGGTGCGTCTGTCTGCCATGCATAGACGCAGGGGACGGGCGGCGTTAGCTGGTGGACGTCGGCACGGTCAGCCGGTATGAGGCCCTTCTGAAAAGGCTTGATTATGCGACTGTCTCCGCTTCTGGCGTTTTTCGCGCTCATCCCTCTGGCCGCGTGCAACCCCGCCCTCAACACGGGCGGGCCGGGTGCTACTATGTCCAGTTCAAGCAAGGTGACGACAGACGCACGCGTTGCTTTCGCACCATTGACCGGGCCGCCCCAGAAAATCGCAGACGCACTTGCCGTTGAAGTGGCACGCGGCGCGACGAGTCGCGGGATCGCTTTGGCCAACTTTCAGGACGCGACCGCCAATTACACGATGAAGGGTTATCTCTCGGCCGTCGCCGAAGATGACGGAACACTCGTCGTCTATGTCTGGGATGTGCTGTCGCCCGAGTTGAAGCGCGTGCATCGGATTGCCGGAAAGATCATGATCGAGCGCAAGGCAAGCGATCCGTGGTCGGCCGTCGACGACAAGACGCTGGCGCTCGTCTCGCAGGAAACACTCGACAAACTGACATCCTGGCTTGCGTCCGGTTGATCAGCGCACACAGTTCGCTATACGCCAGCCTTGCCGCCGTGCAGGGCGACCGCGCCGAAAGGCGCTTCCTTTGCAGCTCGCCACTCCGGGGAGCCGCCTGAATGTTTGAGAGGGCTTCCAGCCGATGAAAATCGTCGCCGGCAATTCCAACCGGAGTCTTGCGCAGCAGATCAGTTCCTATCTCGATGTGGAACTGGCGAAATGTGCCGTAAGACGGTTCGCCGACCAAGAGATCTTCGTAGAGATCCAGGAAAACGTGCGCGGCGAAGACGTCTTCGCCATCCAGTCGACGAGCTTTCCCGCCAACGACAATCTGATGGAGCTGTTGATCATCATCGACGCGCTCCGACGGGCGTCGGCGCGGCGCATTACGGCGGTGATCCCCTATTACGGCTATGCCCGCCAGGACCGAAAGCCGGCGGCCCGCACGCCGATCTCCGCCAAACTCGTCGCCAATCTCATTACTGAAGCCGGCGCGGATCGCGTCCTCACGCTCGACCTGCACGCCGGTCAGATCCAGGGCTTCTTCGACATCCCGACGGACAATCTCTATGCGGCGCCTGTGTTCACGCGCGACGTGAAAGAGCATTACGAACTCGGCAATGTCATGGTCGTATCGCCCGACGTCGGCGGCGTGGTGCGCGCACGCGCCATCGCCAAACGCATCGATGCGCCGCTCGCCATCGTCGACAAACGCCGTGAGCGTCCGGGCGAATCGGAAGTGATGAACATCATCGGCGAAGTGGCCGGCCGTGACTGCCTTCTCGTCGACGACATCGTCGATTCCGGCGGCACGCTGTGCAACGCCGCCGACGCGCTGCTCGCCAAGGGCGCCACGTCCGTCACCGCCTATATCACCCACGGCGTGCTTTCGGGCGGAGCCGTCGCCCGTATCACGGCCTCGCGGCTGACCGAACTCGTGATTACCGATTCCATCGAGCCGACGGCGGCCGTCACCAGCGCGCACAATGTTCGCGTGGTTTCGATCGCGGCCCTTCTCGGCGAGGCGATCTCGCGCACCGCCCTGGAAAAATCTGTCTCCAGTCTCTTCGACTAGGCCCTGGACTTCGCATCCGCGAAGTCCAGGGTCACGTGTTGCCGGATATTCCGATCACTTCACGATGATCTTCCCGTACATCCCCGCCTCGCGGTGGCCGGGGATGAGACAGGCGTATTCAAAAGTCCCTGGCTCGGTGAATTGCCAGGAGAGCGTCGTGCTCTCTCCCGGCTGAAGCCTGGCCGCGTTGGGATCGGCGTGCGCCATATCGGGGTTTTCGCCCATATCCTGGGCGTGGGCCTCATTCGTCGCGGCCGTGCCGATCACGAACTCATGCTCCAGGGCGCCTTCGTTGTGCAGCACGAAACGCACTTCTGTCCCGCGGTCGAGGGCCAGATGGTCGGGCGAATAGTGCATGCCCTGGTCGCTTTCTGAGAGCACGATTTCGATTTGCCGGGCTTCGGCAGCCCCATCGCCGGGACGACCGTAAGCCGTCTCTGCGCGATGACCATGCCCGGCCTCCATACCGTGCATTCCGTCCTGCCCGTGCATGCTCGCAGCACCGGCCAGCGTGGCGGCAGACACTGCCCCGACAGCAAACGCAAAAATCCCAACTTTCCGCATCTCTGAGTCTCCACGCCGCCCGAACTTGCGCATTGCGGGAGCCTATGGCGGCGAAGCATCGGTAGCGGCGAAATGCCGCGACCCCGCACGCACTTCGTGGCTCCCTCGACAAATTGTCAAGCCGGTTCGGCTCCCCTCGAGACGACGCGGCACGCCTTGAAGCGGCTGTCATATTGACGAGATACCGCTGGCACGAAATCCGGGGGGCGCGATGCAAGACGAAACGGTCAAGATCGAGGGCAGCGCCCTCGAGGTCTTCAAGGTCTTTCTGGTGCGCGGCCTCACCTCGTTCGGCGGACCTGTCGCGCATCTCGGCTATTATCACGAGGCCTTCGTCAAGAAGCGCGGCTGGTTGAGCGACGCGGCTTATGCCGATTTGATCGCGCTTTGCCAGTTTCTCCCCGGCCCGGCCTCCAGCCAGGTCGGGATGGCGATCGGTCTGATGCGCGCGGGCTATCTCGGTATGCTGGCCGCCTTTGTCGGCTTCACGCTGCCCTCAGCCCTCCTCATGTACGGCTTCGCCGAGGCTTTCGGCTTTCTCTCGCCGCTCATCGGATCCGGCTGGATCGCCGGCCTCAAAGCCGCGGCCGTTGCCGTCGTGGCTCTTGCCCTCCTCGGCATGGCGCAAAAGCTGACGCCGGATCTCCGTCGCCTTGCCATGGCGGCCGGGGCCGCCGCGCTCGTTCTTGTCACGCACACGCCGTGGACGCAGCTTGGCGCCATTCTTATGGGCGCACTCCTCGGGCTCTTGGTCATCCCGAACAAAGCGGTCGAGGCGCGCGAAGCCGAAGCCGCCATCGACACAAAGGTCGGGCGGCGCCTCGGCCTTGCGGCCTTCGCTCTCTTCGTCCTCCTGCTTCTCGTGGCATTCATGCTGCGTGGGAGCCCGACCGGCATTGGGCTTGCGGCCCATTTTTACCACGCCGGCGCTCTCGTCTTCGGCGGCGGCCACGTCGTTCTGCCTCTTCTGGAAACGGAGGTCGTCGATCCGGGCCTCGTCTCTCGCGATGCGTTCCTCGCCGGATATGGCGCCGCGCAGGCACTGCCTGGGCCACTCTTTGCCTTTTCGGCCTATCTTGGCACGCTCGCACAAACACCTCTCGCCGGGGCGGTCGGAGGTCTCGTCGCGCTGTTGGCGATTTTCCTTCCAGGCGCGCTTCTCGTCGTCGCGGCCCTCCCCTTCTGGGGGGAGCTTCAGCACGCACCAGGCGCACGCCGCGCCCTGGCCGGCGTGAACGCCGCCGTGGTCGGCATCCTCGCCGCCGCGCTTTACGATCCAGTCTTTACCGCGGGTGTGAACTCGCCCGACAGCTTTGCGATCGCCACAAGCGCCTTTCTGGCTCTTCTGGTGCCACGTGTGCCGGCATGGGGCGTGGTGATTGCGGCAGCCAGCGTCGGGGCCGTCATACTCTAAGCCGCCTCCTCGCCGTCCCGCCTCCGCATTGCCTTTTATGCAGGCCTCGCCTATAAGCGCGCCCACGTGCCGGCACCCTTGGAGGCCGGACGTACGAGGAGCCGCGCCATGCGGCTCTTTCTCTTCTTAAACCTAGGAGTGCACCAATGAGCCATAGCTACGAGCTCACAGCTGAGGTGCGCGAACGGAGCGGCAAGGGGGCCGCACGTGCCGTGCGCCGCGAGGGTAAAGTCCCAGCCGTCATTTACGGCGACAAGAAGCCCGCCACACCGATCGCGCTGAACTACAAAGAACTGAATTTGAAGCTGCATGCCGGCGGCTTTCTCACCACCGTCGCAACCATCAACGTTGACGGCGACAAGGTGCGCGTGATCCCGAAGGATTTTCAGCTCGATCCCGTTCGCGGCTTCCTGATGCATGTGGACTTTCTGCGCATTTCGCGCGGCACGACGCTGACCCTGGAACTGCCGGTGCACTTCATCAACGAGGAAGAAGCTCCGGGTCTCACCCGCGGCGGCGTTCTCAATGTCGTGCGCCACACCGTCGAGGTGCACGTGCCGGCGGATCAGATTCCTGAAAATCTGGTGGCCGATCTCGCCGGTCTCGATATCGGCGACGGCATCCACATCTCCAACGTTGCCCTGCCCGAGGGTGTGACGCCGACCATCACGGACCGCGACTTCACCATCGCCACGATCGCCGCCCCGGCGTCGCTCGTCAGCGAAGAGAGTGAAGAAGAGGCCGAGGGTGAAGAGCCCGAGGTCGAAGGCGAAGGTGACGAGGAAGAGGAGACGGAGGAGTAATCCTCCCCCTCACGACCAAGGGAGGTCGGACGATGCTGTTGATCGTCGGTCTCGGCAATCCTGGTCGCCGGTACGCTCATCATCGGCACAATATCGGCTTCATGGCGGTGGACGAAATCCACCGCCATCATCGTTTTTCGAACTGGCGCGCGCGTTTCCAGGGGGAAGCGGCCGAGGGCCAGATCGGCGACGAGAAGGTCGTTATCGTCAAACCCGCGACCTTTATGAACGAATCCGGCCGCTCCGCCGGAGACGCCATGCGCTTCTACAAGCTGAAGCCGGAAGACGTGCTCGTCATCCACGATGATTTGGACCTGGCGCCAGGCAAGCTTCGCCTCAAGACGGGCGGCGGCCATGGCGGCCACAACGGTCTCAAATCGCTCGACGCGCATATCGGGAAATCCTACCGCCGCATGCGCATCGGGATCGGTCATCCGGGCGCCAAGGAACTGGTCAACGCCCATGTCCTCCACGATTTCGCCAAGGAAGACGAAGCGTGGCGCGAGCCGCTCTTGCGGGCAATTGCGGAAAATATCGGTCTTCTGGCAGAGGGCGATGAAGCCAATTTCATGAACCGCGTGCATCTGGCGAGCAACGGCTCGGCGCAACGCGCCGCCGAGGAGGCCCCTCTGCCTCCGTCACCCGCCAGTTCGCGTGTCTCGGGAGAAAGCCGATCAGGACCGCTTGCCGATGGGCTCAAAAGGCTCTTCCGGCGCGATTCCTAATCGCACCCTCCCCCTCACACCAACTTTCGAACAGGCATCGCCATGGGTTTCAAATGCGGCATCGTCGGGCTGCCCAATGTCGGCAAGTCCACCTTGTTCAACGCGCTCACCAAGACGGCCGCGGCGCAAGCAGCGAATTATCCCTTCTGCACGATCGAACCGAACACCGGTGAAGTCGCGGTCCCCGACCCGCGCCTCAAGCGCATTGCGGAGATCACGAAATCCGCCCAAACGGTGCCGACCCGCCTCACCTTCGTCGACATTGCCGGCCTCGTGCGCGGAGCCTCCAAGGGCGAGGGCCTCGGCAACCAGTTTCTCGCCAACATCCGCGAAGTCGATGCCATCGCGCATGTCCTGCGCTGCTTCGAAGACGGCGATGTCACCCATGTGGAAGGCCGCATCGATCCCGTGGCCGACGCGGAGACGGTCGAGACCGAGCTGATGCTTGCCGATCTCGAAAGCCTTGAACGCCGCGTCGTGGCGATGCGCAAGAAGGCAACGGCCAAAGACAAGGAAGCGCTCGCCTTTCTGCCGGTGATGGAAAAGGCGCTCGCGGCCCTCCAGGAAGGCCGCATGGTGCGCACGATCCGCGCCGAACTATCCGACGAGGATCGGGCGATCCTGCGCACGCTCGGGCTTTTGACGTCCAAGCCCGTCCTCTACGTCTGCAACGTGGCGGAAGACGAAGCCGCCACAGGCAACGCGCATTCCGCTCGTGTCGCCGAGCGTGCCGCCGCCGAAGGGGCCGCCTGCGTCGTCATCTCCGCCTCGATCGAAGCGGAAATCGCCCAGCTCGATGCTGAAGAACAGGCCGATTACCTTGCCGATCTCGGCCTCGAAGAGCCAGGCCTCGACCGGCTCATCCGCGCCGGCTACGAGCTTCTGGATCTGATCACCTTCTTCACGGCCGGGCCGAAGGAAGCGCGCGCCTGGACGATCCGGCGCGGCTCGCGAGCCCCGCAGGCCGCAGGCACGATCCACTCCGATTTCGAACGCGGCTTCATTCGCGCGCAGACCATCAAATACGATGACTTCATCGAACTCGGCGGAGAGACGGCCGCCAAGGAGGCGGGTCGGGCACGCGACGAAGGCAAGGAATACGTCGTCGAAGACGGCGACGTGCTCCTCTTCAAGTTCAACGCCTGAACCTTTGGGCCTGAACCTTTGGGCCTGAACGTCTGGGCACGAACGCCTCGACAGGAAATTTTGCCGACCCTAAGAATGGGGCATGTTGCACTTCGAGGATTTTCATCCCGGCCTTGAGCTGCCGCTTGCGCCCTATGCCGTGAGCCGCGAGGCGATCATCGCCTTTGCGGCGGAGTTCGATCCCCAGCCATTCCATCTCGACGAAGCCGCCGCGGCATCAAGCATGCTCGGGGGTCTTGCCGCGTCGGGCTGGCACAGCTCGGCGATGTTCATGCGCATGATGTACGATGGCTGGCTGAAAGAGGCCGCCTCGATGGGCTCGTCCGGCATCGAGGAAGCGCGCTGGCTGAGGCCCGTGCGCCCCGGCGATCGCCTCACCGGCGTCTCGCTCGTCCTCGAAAAGCGGCCCTCCGCAAGCCGCCCCCATCTCGGCGTGGTGCGTTTCGAACACCGGGTCGCCAACCAGAACGATCAGCTCGTCCTGACGATGACCAACCCAATCGCCTTCCGGCTCCGCGAGACGGCGACATGAAGACGTTCGAAGCGATCCAGATCGGCGAGCGCATCGTGCTCGGCTCGTATCATTTCACGAGCGAGGAGATCGTCCGTTTCGCAGAAGCCTTCGATCCGCAGGATTTCCATCTCAGCGAAGAAGGTGCACAAAACGGGCCATTCGGCCGCCTCGCCGCCTCCGGATGGCACACGGCCGCGATCTTCATGAAACTGTGGATCGCCTATTCCAAGGAAGAGGCCGAGCGCGGGGATGACTTCGATCCGCGCAATGCCGGTCCTTCCCCGGGATTTGAAGCCCTCAAATGGGTGCAGCCCGTTTTTGCCGGCGACACCCTCACCTACACGACCGAGGTCATCGACAAGAAGGAGAGCGCGTCGCGTCCGGAATGGGGGCTCGTCGTCATGCGCAATGAGGCCCACAAGCAAGACGGAGCGCTCGCCTATACCTTCATCGGCAAGGTCTTCGTGCGGCGTGAGAGGCCTTCAGAAGCGAGATAGAGTGCTGGGGCTAAAAAAGGGGCCCGCGCCCCTCCCATCAGTCGCCAGCGAAGCTCACAAGCGTGCGCACGGGCACACCAAGCTTTTCCAACTTGGCCGCCCCGCCGAGATCCGGCAGATCGATGACGAAGACTGCGGCGATCACATCGGCTCCGATCTGCTGCATCAGTCGGATGGCCGCGTCCGCCGAGCCGCCCGTCGCGATGAGATCATCGACGAGAATCACCTTTTCCTGGGGGCGAATCGCGTCCTTGTGGATCTCCATCTCGTCCAGCCCGTATTCGAGGCTGTAGGCGATGCGGACCGTATCGTAAGGCAGCTTGCCCTTTTTGCGGATCGGCACGAAGCCCGCAGACAGCTGGTGTGCCACGGCGCCACCCAGGATGAAGCCGCGGGCCTCGATGCCGGCGACCTTGTCGATCTTCGAGCCGGCCCAGGGCTGAACCAGTTCGTCGACCGCACGCCGGAAGGCGCGCGCATCCCCCAACAATGTGGTGATGTCGCGAAACGCGATTCCCGGCTTCGGATAATCCGGAATTGTCCGGATGGTGCTCTCGAGCGTGTCGATCAGGCTGTTCATCCCTCGCCCCAGCTGCCTTAGCTTTCGTCCGCTTTTGCGCGAACGGTCAGTGGCTTAACACCGGATAACCGCGACGGCCAGATGGGCATCTTGCCGCCGGACAAAGGCTGCCGATCAATGCAGGCAATTGACACCAGAGACCGAAGCACGGGCCTCGCGCGCGGCCAAAAGAAATGGCCGCGGACGAGCCGCGGCCATCGAAAATATCCGATCGGAGTGAGCGGAGATCAGTGCTCCACGTTCGACCAGACCTTGCGCTTCACGTAGTAGACGAGGCCGCAGAAGACGAGCAGGAAGGCGATCACAGTGAAGCCCATCGACTTGCGGGCCTCCATGTGCGGCTCCGCCGCCCACATCAGGAACGCAGCCACGTCGCGGGAATACTGATCCACCGTCTGCGGGACGTCGTTGTTCGGATCGTCGTCCTGGTTCTGCGCATACTCGACCAAATCTTCGAACAAGGGGGGCGGCATCGCCAGGGCGGCAGCGTACATGTAATGCGGGTTGTAGTACTGCCCCGGGAGGACCGTCACGCCTTCAGGCGCCTCGTCCTCATAGCCCGTCAGAAGCGCATGGATGTAATCCGGGCCGCCCTCCTGATAGGTGGTGAAGATATCGATCAGGAACTGCGGAAAGCCGCGTTCCACGCCGCGCGCCTTGGCCAGCACGGACATGTCCGGCGGGATCGCGCCGCCATTGGCGTAGCGGGCCGCCTCATCGTTCGGGAACGGAGCCGGGAAATAGTCCGACGGCCGGCCCGGCCGCTCAAACATCTCACCCGTGTCGTCCGGACCGTCCTGGATCTGGTATTCGGCCGCAAGCGCTTCCACCTCCTCTTCCGAGAAGTGGGGCCCGCCCTCCCAGCCGAGAGCACGGAACGGCACCAGCTTCATCGAGTGGCAGGCCGAGCAGACTTCCCGGTAGACCTGGAAGCCGCGCTGCAGCTGCTGCTGATCGAATTTGCCGAAGGGCCCGGCGAAGCTCCACTCCATCTCTTCCGGCTCTTCGAGCGGGAAATGAGGCAGTGCCGATTCTTCGGGTTTCGCCTCCGGAGATTCCGGAGCCGCCGGAGCGTCTTGCTGGGCTGCCGCCACGGACAGTCCGGCCAGAACGAGAACGCCAGCTGCCGAAAGACGCGTTATGGATTTAAGCATTGTCGTCATGGTGTTTGTCGCAGTTCCGTCTCGCATCAGCCGCGTCGTTCCGGGGAGGCCGCCGCTTCGGCCGGCGTCCCGCCACCCCCGCTCTTATGCTTGGAAAGCACAGCCTCGGTGATGGAAGTCGGGCGAGGCCTCGGCTTCTCGATGTACCCCAGCAGCGGGAAGATGATGAGGAAGTGGACGAAGTAGTACGCCGTCAGGAGCTGCGTAGCGATCACGTACCAGCCTTCCGGCGGCTTGGCGCCGAAATAGCCAAGGCAGATGACGTCCACCACGAAGATCCAGAAGAAGATGCGATAGAGCGGACGGTACGCCGCCGAGAGCACCTTCGACCTGTCCAGCCACGGCAGGAAGAAGAGCACGATGATCGAGGAGAACATCGCGATCACGCCGCCGAGCTTGGACGGGATGGCCCGCAGGATCGCGTAGAACGGCAGGAAGTACCATTCCGGCACGATGTGCGGAGGCGTCACCAGCGGGTTGGCCAGCGTGTAATTGTCCGGATGGCCGAGATAGTTCGGCAGGTAGAACAAGAACCACGCGAAGAACAGCGCGAAGGCGACCATCGCCACCGCGTCCTTCATGGTCGCGTGCGGCGTGAACGGCACCACGTCGCTGCGCGACTTCGGCTCGACGCCCGTCGGGTTGGTCTGCCCGGTCACATGGAACGCCCAGACGTGGAGAATGACCACGCCGACGATCATGAACGGCAGCAGATAATGCAGCGAGAAGAAGCGGTTCAGCGTCGGATTGCCGACCGCGAAGCCGCCCCACAGCCAGTGGGTGATGGTTTCGCCGACCAGCGGGATCGCCGAGAACAGGTTGGTGATGACGGTGGCGCCCCAGAAGCTCATCTGGCCCCAAGGAAGCACGTAGCCCATGAAGGCCGTCGCCATCATCAGGAGGAAGAGGATGACGCCCAGGATCCACTGGATTTCGCGCGGGGCCTTGTAGGAACCGTAGTAAAGGCCGCGGAACATGTGGATGTAGACCGCGATGAAGAACATCGACGATCCGTTGGCGTGCATGTAGCGCAACAGCCAGCCGTAGTTCACGTCGCGCATGATCTGCTCGACGGAGGTGAAGGCGATCGCGGAATTGGCGGCATAGTGCATCGCCAGCACCACGCCGGTGAGGATCTGAACCACAAGCACGAGGCTCAGGATCGCGCCGAAGGCATAGGAATAGTTGAGGTTCCGCGGGATCGGATAGGCGATAAAGGAATCGTACATGAGCCGCGGGAGCGGCATGCGCGAATCGATCCAGCGTTCAATGCCGGTGCGCGGTTGGTATTCGGATGTACCCTGCATTCTCGTTCTCCGCCGCTCAGCCGATCGTGATTGTGTTGTCGTCGCTGAAGGCCGTGGTGGGGATCAACATGTTCTCCGGCGCCGGCCCATGACGAATGCGCCCGGCCGTGTCGTAGACCGAGCCGTGGCAGGGGCAGAACCAGCCGTTGTAATCACCCGCCTCGCCCATCGGCACGCAGCCGAGATGGGTGCAGATGCCAACCATCACGAGAAACTCTTCACGGCCCGGTGCGGCGCGATTTTCATCGGTCGCCGGCGCGTTGCTCTCGAGGTTGTCGTTGCGCGCGATCGGATCCTTCAGATCGGACAGCGGCGTATTCTTCGCCGCTTCCACCTCTTCAGGCGTGCGGTAACGGATAAAGACGGGCTTGCCGCGCCACATCACCGTGATCGACTGTCCCGGCTCCATGGCGGAGATGTCGACATCGATCGAGGCGAGCGCCAAGGCGGAGGCATCCGGATTCATCTGGTCGATGAACGGCCATGCCAACCCAGCTACGGCCACGACCGCGGCAGCGCCCGTGGCGATGACGAAAAAGTCTCGCCTCGACGGTTCACTGCTGTGCGGATCTGGCGCAGCGGCGGAATCAGGAACGGTAGTCGGATATGTATTAGCGGACACGAATTCTACCCTCGCAGGTCGGACGGCCATTTGCGACTGGAAGAGCGCGAAGACGCGACAGCCAGCCGACTCCGCTTGCTCCACGCAGCTCCCAGCGAAGACCAAGCGCGCGGCCTCTTAGCGCCCCTGGTTTCATTTGTCACCCTTGCCCAAGGCTTGTCCAGTGACGCTTAGACGAACACGCCACAATGTCGCGCCTCATCCTCCACTTTTGCGTCAAGCAACGTCGAGGCTGATCTCACGCGGCGCCAAGAAACCGCCGGACTGGCGTTCCCATAGCTTTGCATAGACACCGTTTTTTTGGAGCAATGTCTGGTGTGTGCCGGTTTCGACAATCTGCCCGCGCTCCAGGACGACGAGACGATCCATAGCAGCGATCGTCGACAAACGGTGGGCGATGGCGATTACCGTCTTTCCTTGCATCAGCCGTTCAAGATTTTCCTGAATCGCGGCCTCGGCCTCCGAATCGAGCGCGGAGGTCGCCTCGTCGAGAACCAGGATCGGAGCGTCCTTGAGCAGGACACGCGCGATCGCGATACGCTGGCGCTGACCGCCCGACAGTTTCACGCCGCGCTCGCCGACGAGAGCGTCATAGCCGGAGCGGCCGCGATGATCGGAAAGATTGTCGATGAATTCCGCCGCTTCGGCGGCACGCGCCGCCTCTTCGTACTGATCTTCGTCTGCATCCGGCCGCCCGTAGACGATGTTGTCGCGCACCGAGCGATGCAGAAGAGCCGTATCCTGCGTGACGACACCTATCGCGGCCCGCAGCGAGGCCTGGGTCACCTCCGAGATGTCCTGCCCGTCGATGAGGATGCGCCCGCCTTCGAGGTCGTAAAAGCGCAGGAGAAGGCTCACCAAAGTCGATTTGCCGGCCCCCGAAACGCCCACGAGACCCAAGCGTTCGCCGGGGCGCACATGCAACGACAGATCCTCGATGACGCCGCCACCGCGACCGTAATGAAAGCGAATGTGCTCGAAGCTGATGTCTCCCCCGCTGACGGCGAGATCTCTGGCATCCGGCTTGTCGAGCACCTCGTGGGGTCGGGAGATCGTCTCCAGCCCGTCCTGGACAATGCCGATATGCCGGAACAATGCGGACAGCTGGAACATCACCCAGCCCGCCATGGTCGAAAGGCGCGTGGCAAGAGCAAGGCCGGTGGCGATCGCGCCTGCCGTGATGGCGCTATTCTGCCAGAGCCAGAGCGACGTCACGGCGATCGCAACGACGAGACCCGCATTCAGCATGGTGAGAACGGCGCGGATGGTCGTCACCTGACGTGTCAGGACCCGCAAACGCTCCACGAAAATGCCGATCGCCTGGCGAACGAAGCTTTCCTCCGTCTCCGCTTCGGCGAAGAGCTTGACGGTCTGGATGTTCGTATAGCTGTCGACGATGCGGCCATTGACGATGGAGCGCTGGTTGGAAACGCGCTTTGCAGCCCCGCGCAGCCGCGGGATCATCACGTAAGCGAGTACGACGTACCCGCCGAGCCACACGATGACGGGCAGCATCAGACGAAGATCGGCCTGCCCCAGGAGGACGAGAGCGGTGATGGCGAAGACCAATACGGTCCAAAGCGTCTCGGCCAGCCCGGTGACGAAATCCGCAAGCGAGATCCCCGTCTGCATGACCTTGTTGGCGATGCGCCCGGCGAAATCGTTGGCGAAGAAGGAAACGCTCTGGCGCAGAACATGTCGGTAGCTCTGCCACCGCACCAGATTGGCGAAATTCGGCGCCACGCTCTGCTCGCTCAAAAGACTGTTGGCGATGACGAAGGCAGGTCGCAGGACGAGCACCACGAACGCCATCCCCAGCAAGGTCAGGCCATGGTCGGACCAAAAGGTCTCCCGGTTCGCGCTGCCGATCATGTCGACGAGCCTGCCGATAAAGGAAAAAACCACGGCATCGGTCACGGCGGAGCCGAGCCCCGTCGCCAGCAATGCGGCCAGCGGCCAGCCCATCTGGCGGGCGTAATGCCAGATGAAGGCCATCGTCGTTGCCGGAGGTTGGGCGGAATCAGGCCTGAGGGGATCGATCAGGCGCTCGAAGAAGCGAAACATGGATCCCAATATGGCGCGGCTTTGCGATGGCGAGAAGACGTGCTTCTTCTTGCCACGCTTCGCCTTCCTTCTGCAGAGCCCATCCGCAAACCCCTCGCCGCACAGCCATGATCGATATCGCGCTCTTCCAACCCGACATTCCGCAGAATGCCGGGGCAATCCTTCGCCTCGGCGCGTGTTTCGGCGCGACCGTCCACATCGTCCATCCTGCCGGCTTTGTTCTCTCCGACAGAAATCTGAAGCGCGCGGGGATGGATTACGTGGAACTCGCGGCCCTTCGCGAGCACGACGATTTTGCGGCTTTCGAGAGGTGGAGGCGAGAAGCCGGTCGGCGGCTCGTCGCGCTGACGACACATGGACGCGAGAGCCTGCCGGATTTCGCGTTCACTGCCGACGACATCCTGCTTCTCGGACGGGAATCGGCGGGGCTGCCGAGCGATGTCCGCGACCGGGTCGATCGGCTTTTGCGCCTCCCGATCCGGCCTACGACGCGCTCGCTCAACGTCGCCAATGCCGCCTCGATCGCGCTGTTCGAAGCGCTGAGGCAGACCGGCGGCCTTCCCGCTTCCAGTTAGGCTTCCGCGTGCGCCAGTCTCATGTGGAGGATCAGGTCAATCGGCGGTCGGCAGCCGGCGCATGGTGAACTCGATGTCACCATTGTCGAGCTCGCGCCAGCTTTCGACCTCGCTCTGATAGGCTTCGCGTGGAAAGCGCTGCAGGAATTCGCGGGCGCGTTCTCGCGCCCGCGGCCGAGGCAGAACGAAGGTCTCCCGCCGCCAGATATCGAGACCTTCGGGTGCAGGTCCCCTTGCGCTGCGTCCATGCGAGAAGTCGCCGTTCATCGCGCCAACCTCCAGCGCGCCGATCTTCGGCCACGCCCGGTCTCAATATAGCGCAGCGGAAAGTCATCTGCGAATCAGACGAACGCAGGCGGCGGTCACATGCTGCCAGACCGTGGATACGCGACATCTCGCAGAGCAAGCCCCATGGCGATCCAGGCCGAGCCGATCACGATCAGATCGACGGCGAGGAAGATGCCGAGGGCCCAAAGGCTCGAGGCCGGCCAGCCGACCAGAATGACGACACCGATGAGAATGGTGAGGAGACCGGAGGCGAGAACGTATCCCCATCGCCGCTGCGGGCGCATCGAGAAGGCGAGGAAGGTGCGCACACCGCCCGCGAAGATCAGCACCACGCCGAGAAGCCAGGTCAGGATCACCGCCGCGAACAGCGGCGCCACGAAAATCATCGCCGCGGCAACGACATAGAGCGCGCCGATCAGGATCCACAGGAAGAAGCGCGACCAGCGGCGCGACTGGATGCCATGGGCCACCTCGGCAAAGCCGGAGAGAAGCATCATGATGCCGATGAGATAGACACTGGCGACCGTCGCCGTCACGATCGCGATGAAGCCCAAGAGGCCACCAATCAAAGCGATCGCGCCGAAGGCCACGAGCCAGCCCCAGCGCTCCGCCAGCGTTTCCTGCATTTCTCGGTCTCTCGGGCCGAGCCCGCCAAAATCGCTTTCGTACATGGCAATCTCCATATCTTCTCGTTGCCAGAAGGAACTCAAGCCACGCAGTTCGGTTGCCGCGATCAAAGCCATGCTTTAAGCGCGAGACAATGAGCCGCAACATGCACCTTTACCGGCCGGATCTCGACGCTCTCAGCGTGCCGGACGACATCGATGCCAAAAAGGCAGAAGCCCGCGCCTGGTTCGAGGCGCTTCGCGACACGATTTGCAGCCGGCTCGAAGCCCTGGAAGACGCCGTGCCGGCCGACGCCGCGGGCGAGGCACCCGCCGGCCGCTTCGTGCGCACGCCTTGGGATCGGAGCGACCATTCTGGTGCGGCCGGAGGTGGCGGTGTCATGTCGGTGATGCACGGACGCGTCTTCGAAAAGGCCGGCGTCCATTGCTCGACCGTCTTCGGGGAATTCGCGCCAGAGTTTCGCGGGCAGATCCCCGGCGCCGACGAAGATCCGCGATTCTGGGCGTCCGGCATTTCGTTGATCGTGCATCCGCGCAACCCGCATGTGCCGGCCGCACATATGAACACGCGCATGGTGGTGACGAGCCGCCAATGGTTCGGCGGCGGCGCCGATCTGACGCCGGTCCTCGCCGCACGGCGCAGCCAGGATGATCCGGACAGCCGCGATTTTCACGCCGCCATGGAAGTCGCCTGCCGGAGCCACACAGAAGTCGATTATCCGCGTCTCAAGACGTGGTGCGACGATTACTTCTACCTTCCCCACCGCGACGAGGCGCGCGGCATCGGCGGGATTTTCTTCGACTACCTGAATTCGGGCAGCGGCAGTGATGAAGGCTGGAAAGCCGACTTCCACTTCGTGCAAAAAGTGGGTCAGGCCTTCGCCGACATTTATCCCAAGCTCGTGGAACGCAACTTTGCGACCCCCTGGAGCGAGACCGAGCGCGAGGAGCAGCTCGTTCGCCGGGGACGCTATGTCGAATTCAATCTGCTCTACGACCGGGGCACGATTTTCGGGCTCAAGACGGGAGGCAACGTCGCCTCCATCCTGTCGTCGATGCCACCCGAGGTCCGGTGGCCGTAACGCCCCTTGGCGCGGCCTTCAGGCCATGTCTTCTGCCTCCAGCGATCTGCCATTTGATGACGAGATGCGACCATAGGCACGTCTTGCGGCATTGAATCCGCCGAACGATCGCTCACATTGAAGAATGCGTCGGCAGCAAGTCCGATGTCATCAAGGCAAGGAGGAAGCCATGAAGACGATCACCTGTGGGGAACTCGTTCCCGGCTGCACCTACAAGGCCCGCGCTGAAACGGAAGCGGAGCTTCTGCAGAAGGTCTCCGAGCATGTGCGCAGTGCCCATCCGGGCATGGAGATGACGCCGAAGATGGTGGAAAAGGTCAAAGCCAAGGTGCACGAGGAATAATCGTCCCCACACGACGACCCTTCCCGAGCAAAACCTTAGAGAGGCCCGGCACCGCATGGCCGAATGCGGTGCCGCTATGGGCATTATTGCCGGCGAGCCAGCGCCAAAAGCTCCTCGCGCGTGATCGCGAAATCGACCTCTAGCCAGCGCTCTTCCAACTCGTTGAGAAGTTTGCCGAGCTCCGGGCCCGGTTGATGGCCTGCGGCCAGCAGATCCTTGCCGCTCAGTGGGAATGTCGGCCGCTCATAATCGCGCACGAAGGCAAGCTGTCGCTTGCGCGCCGCGACTGCGCTCTCGTCCCCCTTCTCCATGTCACGGGCGAGCGCCAAAAACAGCCGATCCGTGAGCGCGCGGCGGCCCGCAGAATACGCCCGGCGCGCCAGCAGCGCTTCAGAAAGCTCGCTCTCCGGCTCGGGCGTCTCCGCCCAGGAGACCAGACGCTCCGTTTCCTTTCGCGCCAGACGCAGACGGCTTGCCAGCTGATCGATGCGGGCGCGGTGCGGCGGGATGATCGCCATAAGCCTCAGGAGTGGATCGGGCGGGATCTCCTCGGCACGTTCAGCGGCAACCACCCGCTCGATCGCATCGATGCCCCAATTTTCAGGAAGCGCCTTGTCGAGCGTTCCGGTGATGCGCATCCAGCGCAGGGCGCGCGAAGGGTCGGGCGCGGCGAGCAGCCTTTTCAGTTCGGACCAGACGCGCTCAGCCGACAGCACGGCAATGCCGGCCTTCAATCTCGAAGAGGCTTTCAACCCTTCGGCATCGGGCCGCCCATCTCCATACCAGGCAAAAAAGCGAAAAAACCGCAGGATGCGCAGATAATCCTCGCGGATGCGCTCCTCGGGGTCGCCGACGAAGCGGATATTGCGCGCGGCAAGGTCGGGATAGCCGCCGAGCGGATCGAAGACGTGGCCGCTCGCATCGCAGTAAAGCGCGTTCAGCGTGAAATCGCGTCGGCCTGCGTCTTCAGCCCAATCCTCCGTGAAGCGCACGACGGCATGGCGGCCGTCGGTCTCCACATCGGCCCGCAGCGTCGTCACTTCGAAAGGGTGGCCTTCGGCGATCACCGTCACCGTGCCGTGCTCGATGCCGGTCGGCACGCTTTTCAGCCCTGCGTCTTCTGCCGCCGTCACGACGTCTTCGGGCCGCAGAACCGTCGCCATGTCGATGTCGCCGACGGGCTCACCCAGAAGCGCGTTGCGCACGGCACCCCCGACGATGCGCGTCGTCCCCTCCTCGCTCTTCAAAGCGTGCATCACCCGCTTCAGCGCCGGCGCGTCGAGAAAGGGATGGCCGGCAAGGCTCGGCAGTTTCAAATCTTCTCTCCATAAAGCTCGTCGGCGAGCATCCTGATGATGCCGGCCGTAACGCCCCAAATGTATCGGTCGTGCCAGGGCATTTCGAAAAAGTAGCGCGCACGGCCTTGCCAGATGCGGCTCTTCTTACGGTGGTTGCTTGAATCCATCAGAAAGGCGAGCGGGGTCTCGAAGGCCGCCGCCACCTCATGCGGGTTGAGACTGAGCGGCTGGCCGGGTTTCACGACCGCCAAAACCGGAGCAATGCGAAAGCCGGAGGCTGTCAGATAATCCGGCGCGCGCAGAACCACTTCGACGGCCGAAGGCTGAAGGCCGATCTCCTCTTCCGCCTCACGGAGCGCCGCTTCCTCGGCCGTCTCGCCGGGATCGATCTTGCCGCCGGGAAAGGCCACCTGCCCGGCATGGCTGCTCAAGCGTTCCGTGCGCTGGGTCAGGATCACACTCGCTTCGCCCGGGTAATCGACGACGGGGACGAGGACGGCCGCATCGCGCCGCTTCATCGCTGCGAACATGGCCGCAAGCTCAGGATTGATGCTGTGGTCGCCATATTCGCGCGGGGCATGGGCCTCCGCCGCGAAGGCGTTTTCGGCACGCCGGCGGAATTCGTCCGCTGTATAGGGAATCGTTTCTTTCACAAAAGTCATCCTGCGCCGTCTTCGGGGAGTTCCGGCAGTGAGAAGAACGCCCCGGCGGATATAAGTCCAAGAGCGCCTTCTCGCTCCTGCGCCAGATCGACGAGGTCGTGCGTGAGCGCGCGCGTGAGAAGCGCCTCCAGTCCCGCCCGAACGGTCACATAGGGCTTCACACCGAGCGTCTGCGGTTCGATGGCGAATCGGATGGGATGCGCGGCATCGGCCGTGACGACGTCGTCGACATTGGTTCGGAAGGTGAGCCTTCGCTCATCCGCCTCTCCGTCCACAGCCATTTCGACAGCCAGAAAGGGCGCATCATCGACATGGATGCCGACCTTCTCCACGGGCGTCACCAGCACATATTCGCCGTCCGGCTCCCGTCTCAGCACCGAGGCGAAAAGACGGACGAGCGCCGGCCGCGTAATGGGTGTGCCCATATAGAACCAGGTTCCATCCGCGGCGATGCGCATGTCGATGACACCGCAATGGGGCGGATCCCACTTTTCCACCGGACGCGCAGGAGCTCCTTCACCGGCGCGGCGCATGAGCTCGGCGAGGCCCGGCGGCAGTTCACCTTTCTTTGTTCCTCTTTCCATCGCCCCGTTCCGGTCCATCTCTTAATCTGTAAAGGCTGAGATCTCTTCGCCCCCGGCATGACACAATCGGCCATGAAAACGAAGGTGTGGGGCAGATGCGGCAACCGGCAACCACGGATCAGGCCTAATGAGTGCAATGACGCAGCCAGAAACCAATCCGGACGAGATCGTCCGCGAGGCGGAGAAGACCGTCGACCTGCTCGGTCAGGTGCGCGAGGCGATCGGCCGGGTGATTTATGGTCAGGACGTCGTGGTCGAGCGGGCCCTCATCACGCTTCTGTCGGGCGGACATGGCGTTCTCGTCGGCGTGCCGGGCCTCGCCAAGACCAAGCTCGTGGAAACGCTCGGCACCGTGCTTGGGCTCCATGCCCGGCGCATTCAGTTCACGCCGGATCTGATGCCCTCCGATATTCTTGGTGCGGAAGTTCTGGAAGAAAGTGGTGACGGACGGCGCGCCTTTCGTTTCATCCGCGGCCCGATCTTCGCTCAGCTCCTTATGGCCGATGAAATCAACCGCGCCAGCCCGCGGACGCAATCGGCGCTTCTGCAGGCCATGCAGGAGCAGCATGTGACGATCGCGGGGCAACGCCACGACCTGCCGCAGCCTTTCCATGTGCTCGCGACGCAGAACCCGCTGGAGCAGGAAGGCACCTATCCGCTTCCCGAAGCTCAGCTCGACCGGTTTTTGATGCAGATCGACATCCTTTATCCCGATCTTCAGTCGGAAAGGCGGATGCTGCTTGAGACGACCGGCGCCCACAACGCGGTGACGGAGACCGTCCTCGACGCCGAGCAATTGATGGCGATCCAATCGCTGGTGCGGCGCATGCCGGTCGGCGACGGCATCATCGATGCGATCCTGAAACTCGTGCGCTCCGTACGCCCCGACGAAGCCCAGCCCGAAATGGCCGACCGAATCGCCTGGGGGCCGGGCCCGCGCGCCAGCCAGGCGCTGATGGTGACGGTTCGTGCTCGCGCCCTTCTCGACGGTCGCCTTGCCCCCTCGCTCGACGATGTCGAAGCCCTCGCTCTGCCGATCCTGCAGCACCGAATGGCCGTCACCTTCGCGGCACGTGCCGACGGCATGAGCGTCCAGGACATCATTCGTCGGGCCATCGAGCAGGCCCTTTGACGCTGATGGCAGCCGGCGCTCCCTCTCATCACACCGGATCGGTCGCCGACGCGCGAAGCCTTGCCGCACGCCTGCCCGACCTTCTGGTCGCCGCCCATCGCGTGGCCGCCAATGCGATGTTCGGATCGCATGGCAGGCGCAGGCCGGGCACCGGCGAAACCTTCTGGCAATACCGTTCCTATCAGCCCGGCGAACCGGCGAAGCGCATCGATTGGCGACGGTCCGCGCGCGACCATCACCTGTTTGTCCGCGAACGCGAATGGGAGGCGGTGCAGACGGTCTGGCTGTGGCCCGACCTTTCGCCTTCCATGCGCTTTCGCTCGCGGCTTGCGACACAGGAAAAGGCCGAGCGCGCTCTTATCTTGGTTCTGGCGCTTGCCGAGCTTCTGGGGCGCGGCGGTGAACGCGTCGGCATACCTGGCCTTGTCCCGGCCCGACCCGGCCGCGACCTGCCGGAGCGCTTTGCCGAAGCGCTGCTGCGTGGCGACCTCGCCGACGACTGGCCAACGACTGCGCCGATCAAACCGCTTTCCGACGTCGTCATCGTCAGCGATTTTCTCACCGATCCCGAGACGATCCACGAACGCTTCCGTCACGCGGCCGAAAAGACGGCCCGTCTGCACCTTCTGCAAATTCTCGACCCGGCCGAAGAGACCTTTCCTTATGGCGGGCGCCTCGAATTCGAAGATCCGGAGACCGGCGGCACCTGGCTCGCGGAGCGCGCCGACCTTCTCAAGGAGGGCTATCGCGCCCGTCTCCTTGCGCATCGTCATGAGATCGCCCGCCTCGCCCAGCAGGCCGGTTTTTCATTCAGCGTGCACCATACGGACCGTCCCGCCTCGGAAGGGCTTCTCGTTCTGCAGTCGAGCCTGGCCGGCCCGAGCGAACGACGCTTGAGCGCATGATCGCCAATTTCGCGTTTCTCTCACCCTGGATGCTTGCAGCGTTCGCCGCGCTGCCGCTCTTGTGGTTCATCCTGCGCCTCACGCCGCCGCGGCCGACGCGGGAGATCTTTCCTCCGACGCGCATCCTCTTCGGCATCCAGGAAGAGCAACGGACACCGCGGCGCACACCGTGGTGGCTGACCGCGCTTCGGCTTTTGCTTGCCGCACTCATCATCCTCGCTCTCGCGCGGCCCGCACTGCAACCCTCCGCCAATCTCGCCGAAACCCGGCAAGGGCCGCTTCTCATCATCCTCGACAATGGCTGGGACAGCGCTCCGGACTTCGCGACGCGCCGCGACGTCGCCGCCAGGCTGATCGACGAGGCCGGACGTGGCGACCGCCCCGTCGCGATCGCGGCAAGTGCCGGCGAGGCCAACGCCAATCTCGCGCCGACCTCCCCAAGCGAGGCGGCAAGACGCCTGGCCGCGATCGAACCCGAGCCCTTCCCCGCCAACCGTCAGGCGCTTGCGGACAGGCTCGCCGAGCTCTTTCCGGCCAATTCCGCGGAAGTCGTATGGATCGGCTCGGTTCTCGACGGTGGCGATGGCGGCAGTTTCGCGGCTGCCCTCAAGGCCATCGATGCGGATCCACTCCTCATTACGGCGCCCGCCGCACTCTCCGTCCTGCGTCCGCCCCGCAACGCTGCCGACCGCGCCGACGTGCGCGTGAGCCGCATCGGGCCGGCCGCCGGCATCACACTCGCCGGCTTCGACAGCGAAGGCCGCCGTCTCGTCGACACTGAGACGAACCTTGCAGCCAATACCGATACGGACGTGGAAATTCAGCTTCCGACGGAAATGCGCAACGAAATCGCGCGGTTTGAAATCGTCGGCACAGAGAGCGCGGGTGCCGTGCAACTCCTCGACGGACGCTGGCGCCGCAAATCCGTCGGCCTGATCGCCGGAGAAGCGGGCGATGCGGCGCAACCGCTTCTTGCCCCCCTCACCTATGTGGAGCGGGCTTTGTCGCCTTATACGGACATCAAAGAGCAAAGCGGCAAGACCTCGCCCCAGGCGATCGACAAGCTTTTGACCACAGGCGTCTCCGTGCTCGTCTTCACCCAGACGGGCAATCTGCCGCCGGAGACCGTCGACAAGCTGCGCCGGTGGATTGCGGCCGGCGGCACGCTGCTGCGCTTCGCGAGCCCGAATATCGGCGCGAGCGATCCTGAGCTTCTGCCCGTTGAACTTCGCGAAGGCGAGCGCGCGCTCGGGGGTTCGCTGTCCTGGGAGGAACCGCAGGCAATCGGTCGGCTTTCGCCGGAAAGCCCCTTCCGTACCATCGAAATCCCTGCCGATGTGCGCATCCGTCGCCAGATCCTGGCCGAACCGCGCTCGCTGCCGCAGGCAGAGACCTGGGCGGAGCTTTCCGATGGTACACCCCTCATCACGGCCGTCACACGCGGTCAGGGCCGCATCATCCTCTTCCATGTGACCGCAGATCCTCGCTGGTCTAACCTGCCGATCTCCGGCGCCTTCGTGGACATGCTGCGTGCGATCGTCGATACGGCCGAGCCTGCCGTTCGCCTGCCGCCGGAGAATATGGCCTCCGGCGAGATCGCGCCGACGCCCGCACGCGCGCCTTCGCGCAGTTCGCCCTGGAAGCCCGCCTCGGTGCTTGACGGCTACGGCCGCCTGCGCCCGCCGGGATCAAAGGCCGCTCTCGTCGCGGACATCGATGCGGCAACCGCAAGCGCCATCACGCCCCCGGGCCTCTACGAGCGCGGTGGCGATATTCGCGCCCTGAATACGGTGACCGACGAAACGGATCTGACCCCGCTCGATCCCAACGCCATCGGCTGGTCAGGGCGTATCGGCTCGCTCACGCCCGAACGGGCGAAGCCCCTGTGGCCGTGGATCCTTGCCATTGCCGCCCTTCTTGCCGCGCTCGACGGTCTCGCGGTCCTGGCGCTGTCCGGTCGCCTCATCCCCCGGCGCGCGGTGACCGCTGGTCTCGCGCTTGCCGCCCTGGTCGCGATCGCTGCACCGAACACAGTATCTGCGCAGGAAGTCTCGGCCGAAGATGCACTTGCCGGCACGCTCGAAACCAGGCTCGCCTACGTCATCACCGGCGACACGCTCGTGGACGAAACCAGTCGGGCGGGGCTCAGAGGCCTGACCGAATACCTCGCTGGACGGACCGCGCTTGAACCCGGGCAGCCGGTTGGGCTCGACCTCGCGACCGACGAGCTCTCCTTCTACGCGCTCATCTACTGGCCGATGAGTGCGGGCCAGACACCACCTTCGGCGGAGGTGATGGCGAAGGTCGACGCCTATATGCAGAACGGCGGCACGATCCTCTTCGATACGCGAGACGCCGGCAATCCAATGCCAAACTCGGCGCTCAGCGCCACGCCGGAAACGCAGGCCCTGCGGCAGATCCTGTCCGAGATCGACGTGCCGGCCCTGCAGCCGGTGCCGCCCGAGCACGTTCTGACCAAGGCTTTTTATCTTCTCAGCACGTTTCCGGGCCGCTGGGACCAGTCGCAGCTCTGGGTGGAGGCGATCGCCGATCAGCCGGACGATACGGGACGGCCGGCCCGCGGCGGCGACGGTGTCTCGCCGATCCTGATCACGGGCAACGACTTTGCCGCGGCCTGGGCGATCTCGGCCGACAACAGCTTTCTCTATCCGACCATTCCCGGTGACCAGCGCCAGCGTGAAATGGCGTTCCGCGCCGGCGTCAACATCGTCATGTACACCCTGACCGGGAATTACAAAGCCGATCAGGTCCACATTCCGGCGCTCTTGGAGCGCCTCGGCCAATGAACAATTTCGTCTTTCACCTCGAGCCGCTTCTGCCCTGGTGGCTCATTGGCGGGCTTGGCGGCCTTCTTCTCGTCGTCGCTCTCTACGTCTTGTTTCGCCGTCTGTCCGGCGCCTTTTTGCGGCTTCTTGCCGGCGCACTTCTCGTCTTCGCTCTCACAAACCCAGTCCTTGAGAGAGAGGAACGCGAGCCCCTGCCGTCTGTCGTGGCCGTCGTGGTCGACGACAGCGGCAGCCAGGGGATCGGCGAGCGGCGTGCGCAGACCGAGCAGGCCGTCGCACAGCTCAAAGAGCGCATCGGCTCGCTCTCGGGCTTCGACGTGCGCGAAGTCCACGTCGGCGATGCCTCGGACGACAGCGGCACGGCGCTTTTCGGCGCTCTCTCCAAGGCGGTCGACGACGTGCCGCCCGATCGCCTCGGCGGCGCGATCATGGTGACCGACGGCATCGTCCACGACACCCCCTCGTCTCCCGAAAGCCTCGGCTTCAACGCTCCTGTCCATGCACTCATCACCGGCGAGGAAGACGAATACGACCGGCGCATCGTGCTTGAACGGGCGCCGCGTTTTGCGATTCTGGGCGAAGACCAGACCATCACCTACCGTGTCATCGATCCGCGGCTTTCTCTTGGGAGTCTTGTGCGCGTGACGCTGCGCATCGATGGGCGCGAGGTCGCGACCGACATGGCGGTGGTCGGTGAAGATCAGGTCATCGACCTTCCGATCGAGCACGCCGGACGCACGATCGTAGAACTCGAGGTCGAAGCGGCCGAGGGCGAGCTCACCACGGACAACAATGTCGCCGTCGCCGATATCGACGTGGTGCGCGAGCATTTGCGCGTGCTTCTCGTCTCCGGCGAGCCCCATGCCGGCGAGCGCACCTGGCGCAACGTCCTGAAATCCGACGCGGCCGTCGACCTCGTCCACTTCACCATCTTACGCCCGCCGGAAAAGCAGGACGGGACGCCCATCCACGAATTGTCGTTGATCGCGTTCCCGACACGCGAGCTCTTTGCGGAAAAGATCGACGAATTCGATCTCATCATCTTCGACCGCTATCAGCGGCGCGGTGTCCTGCCGATCCTCTACTTCGACAACATCGCCCGGTATGTGCGCGATGGCGGGGCGGTGCTGATTGCGGCAGGGCCCGATTACGCCTCGACGGCGAGCCTTTATTCCACGCCCCTCGGCGGCATTTTGCCGGCGGCCCCGACTGGCAACGTGACAGAGGCGCCTTACCGGGCGGAGATCACCGAGCTCGGACGCAAGCATCCGGTGACCCGCGACCTGCCCGGCGGGGATACCTCCCCGCCGAGCTGGAGCCGCTGGTTCCGCCTCATCGATACGGACGTCACGGCCGGCGATGTCGCCCTCAAAGGCCAGGACGGCAAGCCGCTCCTGGTTCTCGCGCATGAGAACGAAGGGCGTATCGCCATGCTTCTCTCCGATCAGGCCTGGCTCTGGGCGCGAGGCTTCGAAGGCGGCGGCCCGCACGGCGCGCTGCTCAGACGGATCGTGCACTGGCTGATGGGCGAACCGGAGCTTGAAGAAGAAGCGCTGACAGCGCACGCGGAGGGCAACAGCCTGGTCGTGGAGCGACAGACGCTCGGTTCCGAGAAGCCCGAAATCACGGCGACGGGACCGGACGACAAAACCAATCCGGTCCCCATGACCGAGGCGGAACCCGGCCTTTGGCGGGGGCGCATCGATAACGCTTCTCTTGGCCTCTACAAGGTCAGCGACGGCAAAATGAGTGCGCTCGCCCATATCGGCGTCGCAGACCCCGTGGAATTCCGGGAGGTCGTCAGCACACCGGACAAGCTCGCCCCGATCGCCGAAGCGACGGACGGGGGTGTCGTCCGGCTTGCCTCCAACAATGGCAACATTCCCCGCATTGCCGCGGTCTCTCGGCGGGCCAGTGCCGCAGGTTCCGGTTGGATCGGCCTCAAGCGCAGCGACGCAACGATCCTGAAGAGCGTCGATCGGCTGCCTCTCTTCGGCGGCTTGATGGGCCTTGCCCTTCTCCTTGGCGTCTTTGCCTCATTGTGGTGGCGCGAAGGACGCTGAGCCAAAAAAACTGGCTCAGATCGTCGCGGTCTGCCGGTTCGGCGTTGGCCGATCGGCGAAGCGTCCTAAGTTCGGTTTTGCCTCACCCCCTACGGCTATCCCAAATTTGCACATGAAAGGAATTTTGCGATGAAAGGGCCAGACGTTTCCCTGAAGCATCTCCAGCGCGCTCTCACGATGGAGTTGACGACCGTCAACACCTACATCCTGCAGGAGCGCAAGCTGGACGATTGGGGCGTCGATCGCCTTGCGAAGCGTATGCGTGAAGAGATCGACGAAGAGCGCGAGCATGCCAATCTCTTCCTCACCCGCCTGCTCTTCCTGGAGGGCAAGCCGGACGTCCACACGCTCGACAAGATCGATCAGCCGAAAGACATCGCTCATATCTTCCAGACGCAGCTCGAAATGGAAGAAGAGGCGATCGAGTATTACAACAAGGCGGCACGGGAGTGCCAGGAAGCCGGGGATATCGGCAGCTTCAATCTGTTCATGACGATTCTCGGCGACGAAGAAGAGCATGTCGACTTCGTCGAAGAGCAGCAGGACCTGATCGAGATGCTGGGCATGCAGCTCTACATCTCACGCCAGGTGTCTTCCGCAGCCGTCGAAGAAGACGACGACTGATCTCTCTCAGTCATTTTTGAGAGTTTTCAACGATCGCCCGTCCGCAAAAATTGCGGGCGGGCTTTTGCTTGCTGAGGCGTGCGGCACGTTAGGGCCGTCCGACGACGATGCCCGCCAAAGAGGCCGCGATCCCCTCCTCGAGCTCCGCGACCAGGAGCCGCCGCGGATCGCATGGTCCCGGCATCTTCACCCGCCCCTGTGGCAGTGGCGCAAAACCGAGCGTACCGTAATAGGGCGGATCGCCGACCAGGAGCACATAGCGGATACCGAGGGTGCGAGCCTCCGCCAAGGCGTGGCGCACGAGGGCCTTGCCGTAACCGCGGCTCTTCAAAGGTGGATCGACCACGAGGGGCCCGAGAAGCCTGCCTTCGCATAAGCCGATGACGATCGGCGTCAGTCGGACCGAAGCGGCGAGCTCTCCGTCGAGATCGACGACGAATGACAGAGCCGGATCGTGCGGCGCCTGCTCGCGCACGCGAAACGCAGCCCGCGCATAGGCGCCCGGCCCGAAGGCGTTTGCAACAAGGGTTGAGATGGCAGGATCGTCGTCCGGCGCTTCCGGCCGGATCAAAATGTCGGACATGGGCTCAGCTGGCTTTCGAAGGAGGATGGCCGCGGCTCATCGCGCAGCGTGAAACCGCCGCTCCCTGAGCGGCGGAACGAGCCTCATCGGAGGCGCAGAATCTTCGATGTCCGATACATGGTCCGATACATGGGCGCGCCCTCTATCACACGCCTCGCACCCTTTCAACGAGTTCTCGCAATGCGCTGCTGCGGGCAACACCGCGTTTTCGAGCCTCAAAGACAACGAACCTTCGGCCGCACTGTCCGGGGTGAGCAGGCAAAGCCGGAGCAGACCTCCGGCTTCTCGTGCAAACACAACCGCCGCAGGCAGCCGGTCAGGACAACTAAGCTCTTTGTCTTCCCGGCCCCGCACCACATGTTTGGGCAGCGCCGATGGCCAAACACGTCTGGTCGATCCGGCCGAGCTTCTTTAAGACGCAGAGATGCCCCATAGCGGGGAACGGGAGAAATTCATGGGTTTGTTGGTCGACGGCGTCTGGCAGGACCAGTGGTACGACACCGAGAAGACCGGCGGAAAGTTCGAGCGTGAAGCTTCGATCTTCCGCAATTGGGTGACACCCGATGGCGAAGCCGGTCCCTCAGGCAAAGGCGGCTTCAAGGCCGAACCCGGCCGCTATCATCTCTATGTGTCGCTCGCCTGTCCGTGGGCGCACCGCACGCTGATCTTCCGCCGCCTCAAGGGCCTGACGGACATGATCGGCGTGTCGATCGTCAGTCCGCTCATGCTCTCCGAAGGCTGGATCTTCGACGACGAGCATCCCGACCACCTCTACGGCCTCAGGCGCCTTTACGAGGTCTATCTGAAGGCGAAATCGGATTACAGCGGTCGTGTCACCGTTCCGGTCCTGTGGGACAAGGAACAGGAGACCATCGTCTCCAACGAATCCGCGGAGATCATCCGCATGTTCAATTCGGCCTTCGACGGTGTCGGGGCCCGCGCCGATCTCGATTTTTATCCGAAAAACGAGCGGGCGGCGATCGACGAGATCAATGCTCAGGTCTACGAGACCGTCAACAACGGCGTCTACAAAGCGGGCTTTGCGACCAAACAGGCGGTTTACGAAGAGAACTACAAAGCCCTCTTCAACACGCTCGACGAGATCGATCAGCGCCTCGACGACCAGCGCTTCCTCGTCGGCGATCGCCTGACGGAAGCCGACTGGCGTCTCTTCACGACGCTGGTGCGCTTCGACGCCGTTTATTACGGCCACTTCAAGTGCAACAAGCGCCGCATTTCCGACTATTCAAATCTGTCGGGTTATCTGCGGGACCTCTATCAGATCCACGGCGTGAAAGAGACGGTCAACTTCACGCATATCAAGCGGCATTACTATTACAGCCACGCCAACATCAATCCGACGCGCATCGTACCGCTCGGACCGCTTTTGGTGCTCGATTCTCCGCATAATCGGGACCGGTTTCCCGGCGAAGGAATCCCGAAAGACTGACGCGTCTCCCAAAGACTGGCGTTATAGGTTCACCAATCCTGCGCAGGCGCTACGGCGCCTGCCATTTCGGCAATGCGTGCACGGGTGGCGGGCGTCGTATTGTCCGGCAGATTGTCCAATGGAAACGTGCCGATGTCTGCGATCTCAGCACCCCTCGGATCGACACCGAGGTCTTTCCAGCTGCGGCAGACGTAAAGCGCGACATGGTCGTTCGGGTGCGCACGAGCATTGCGGTAGATGCCGAAAAGCTCCGCAGGCCCGTCGAGCTCCGCTCCAGCCTCCTCGCGCACTTCCCTGGTCAAAGCCTGAAGGAGCGTTTCGCCCGATTCGACGCCGCCGCCAGGCAGATACCAGCCAGGCATGTAGGTGTGGCGAACGAGAAAGACATGTCCATCGGCGATCATCGCGGCACGCACACCAAGCGTCATACCACGAGACACTCGCCCATAGGTCAGCAATGCCTTTTGGGCCAGTTGCTGGATGATGTTGAGCTGCGGCAGGCGTCGCTTCGTCATCGTCACCTCCTCTCAGAACTGTCGCATGCGCGTCCGACGGTGGCAAAGTTTCAAGCCATTGCACAGACACTCATAGCGCGATAGGCGAAACCATGTTCCGCCTTGCGCATATCTCCGACGTGCATCTGCCGGCCCTGCCGCAGCCGCGTCTTCGCGAACTCGCCTCCAAGCGCATCATCGGCTATGTCAACTGGCGGCAGAACCGCAAGCAGGCGATGACCGAAGGTAGTCTCGACCTTCTCACGACCGACATCGTCGATGCCGATCCCGACCATATCGTGGTCACGGGCGATCTCACCAACCTCGCGCTCCGGCAGGAATTCGAGAACGCGCGGCTGTGGCTGCAGGCGCTTGGGCCACCAGCGAAGGTGACGGCCATTCCGGGCAATCATGACGCCTATGTGCCGCGCGCGCATCATCGCTACCGCGCGCTGTGGGCACCATGGATGCGCGGCGACATCGACGAAACGGACAACGCGGAACATGTCGACCGGGCGATTTTCCCGTTCATGCGGCGCAAGGGCAATGTCGCCATCATCGGCCTGTCCTCGGCGGTCGCATCGGCGCCTTTCATGGCGACCGGGCGCCTTGGCCGCAGACAGACGGCGCGCCTGGAAGCCTTGCTTCAGGAAGCTCGGGACGAAAGGCTTTTCCGCGTCGTCCTGGTGCACCATCCGCCCAAGCTGATCGATCCAGGCCGGGCACTTCGGCGACTGACGGACGGATACAGGCTGCGCCGCGCAGTCGAGCGCTTCGGTGCCGAACTCGTCCTCCACGGCCATGATCACATCCGCGCGGTGACCGCCATTCGCGGGCCGCACGGCACGGTTCCCGTCATTGGCGTGCCGGCCGGCAGCAGCGGGCCCTCTGCGGGACCGAAATCGGGCGGCTACGCCTTACATGAAGTCGAGGAGAGCCCCGATTGCTGGCACCTCACGGTCATTCACCGCTGTCTCGATGAAAGCGGCGGCGTGAAGGAGGCGATGCGGGTTCAGTTCGACATCAAGCGACCGTAAGCCAGGCATAGACGAGAAGCGCCGACGCGCCGACAATGATGCCGATGATGAAGGCGAGAAAAACCCAAAACCCGGACAGGCGGGAGCGCGCGTGATTCTGGATCTGTCGCGCATCCGCAAGCCTGCGATGACGCGCCATCTCCACATCATCGGCTGCCAGCGCGCGTTCGCGCTCGACGATGCGCTCCGCCAGATGCGTGGTGACACGGTCCGCCATCTTCCCCGCTTCATTCGCCTCGGCCAGAACAATGCGCCCGTTCAGCGTGTCTTGGAGAAAACGAAAGGTGCGCTTGTCGCGCCCCATCATCACGAAGCTCGTCGCATCGACCCAGTAGCGCGGCGGATCACCGGGCAGAATCGACAGCAGGAAGCGATCCCGGTCGCGCTCGGGGAGTTCCTCGGCGACACCCGCCATTTCTTCCGCGAGAAGCTCGAGGCGTGCGCATTCCGTCTCTCTCAGATCGACGATTCCGTCCATCCGGTCCGATTCGCGAATCCGCGCCTCACGAATGCGTTCCTGCAGCTTCCGAACGGTCGCCCCGGTCGCTGGCACCGTGTTCATCCTCGCTCCCCTTTCGCGGACTGTGAGCGGAGGCTACCAGAAAGCCTCCGTGGCGGCAGGCACCGACACGCAGTCTCCACTGCTATCTATGGTTAAAGAAAGGCAAATGGAATGGCGTCAACGGCGAGAAGCAGCGATCGCGTCGAAGCGGCAGCACGAGCGGCCGGGATCGATATCTCCATCGAGCGCATGCCGGATACGACCCGCACCGCCGAAGATGCCGCAAAAGCCTGCGGCACGAGCGTTGCACAGATCGTGAAATCCTTGATCTTCAAGAAAGCCGAAAGCGGCGAGCCGGTGCTTCTCCTCGTCTCCGGCGAGAATCGCGTCAACGAGAAGAAGATGGCGGAACGGCTCGGCGAAGCGCTCGAGCGCGTCGATGCGCGCGCCGTGCGCGAGCTGACGGGTTTTGCGATCGGAGGCGTGGCGCCGCTCGGCTCGATTTCTCCTCTCGCCACTTATATCGATGAAGACCTTCTCGCCTTCGATTCCGTCTGGGCGGCAGCGGGCGCGCCGAACGCCGTCTTCGAAGTCGCGCCGCACAAGCTCAAAGAGGCGACTGGCGCCAAGGTGATCCGTATGGATTGAGGGGAATGGCGTACCACTCCCCTCCCCACTTGACCGGCGTCAGCCAGCCTGTCCGGTGCCGCCAGCCTCCGGCTGCGTGGTGTCGTTGACGAGAGAACCCGGCTCCACGGTCTGGAAGTAAGCTGCCACAGCCTTCATCTCCTCATCCGTCAAGGCATGGGAGAGCTCGTCCATCGGATTGTAATCTCCGACATTGCCCCGATCGTTCTTCGCGAAGAGCTTCAACTGGTTCTCCGTATAGGTCGCATACTGGCCGCTCAGATTGGGGAAGACGCGAGACGTGAACTTCGTCTGCTCGTGGCAGGAGAGGCAAGCGGCGACCTTCCGGGATGGCACGCCATCATGGGCGATCTCGCGGCCTTTTTCGACGAGCGCCGGATCGAGCTTGTCCGCCCCCGGCGCGGCAACGTCCGGCTGCGAGGCATAGTATTTGGCGAGAGCCTCGATCTGCGGCTGCGACAATTGCGTGGCGACCGGACGCATGAAGCCACTGTGGCGCTCGCCGCTCGCATAGGCCTCAAGCGACTTCTTCAGGTATTGCTCGTTCTGCATGGCGAGGTTCGGAAATGCGCCGAGGCCACGCCCTGTCCCATCCTCACCATGACAACGACCGCACATCGGAAGCAGGGCGTCCTGCATGGCGAATTCCAGAAATCCGCTGGCAGGGGTGCTGGAGCGATATTCGGCCCGCTTCGCGGCATCCGAGCGTGTATCCGGGAAGTGATCGCCGAACTCTACATTGAGCTTCTTGGTGATCGACCGTCCCTGCCCGTAGGCGAGATCGCGGTAGGTGGCGTAATCCATGTCCGGCAGCTTGCGCAGGAAGGCCGCCATCGACCAGGCTTCATCCTCGCGGTCGGCATCGGTCCAGGCGGGCATTGCCGTGTACTTGACGCCGTGCAGAACGATCCAGGCGAGCTCCTTGTTGCTCAGCTGATCAACAGCCTCGACCAGGTATTGCGGACGGGGCCGCAGCTGCAAGGCGACAGCGTTCTGGCCGAGCTCGGGAGCGCCGTGACACGACACGCAGACATGGCCGTAATGTGCGGCACCTTGCGCGACCCTCCAGTCGGCATCGAAATCGTCGGGCTCCTTCATATCCCCCGCGTGAAAGGCGACCGCCCGCTTCATGCCGTAATGGAGGATGTTCGCCCATCCCTCAGGATGAGGGATCGATGCGGCCAGATTGATGATGCCCGAGACGAGCACGATGACGGCAACAAGAGCGACCGCAACTGCGGTCGTGCCGAGCGGACCAATCCATAACGACAGTCGGTCAGGGAAGAATTTTTTCATGGCGGGAAGGCAGAGCTGGGAGGTTGTTGATGTCGGCTAAACTAGGGCTCAAACGCGCTCCGTCCCGCCGCGTTCCGGGGTTTTGGCCACTTTTCGGCCGCTAAAAGGCGGAATTGCGGCGCAGAATTTCGACTTCACGCGCCGCATTGCTTCGCCAACTCAGCAGCAGGATTGCCCGATGCTAGCGGCTGTTCTCCGAGATAAGTCTCGCCGCTGCTGACGGAATTTCCCACGGCAGCATGTGACCGCTATCCGCAAAGAGGTGCACGCCGATCACCCCCGGCAGCCCGCGGGCCTGTGACGCTGGCAAAATCCGATCTTGTTCTCCCCATAAGAGCTTCAGAGGGCAAGGAAGAGCCGCGATCGCCTCAAGCGGCAGCATCTTCTGGGCTCCGCCGGCGTGCAACGTCTCGGAAATCGCCACAAGCGCCTCGCCCGCGCCCGGCACCTCGCGCTCGGCCGAGAGCCGGAGGATCAGGTCTTCGGACAGCTCCGCACGAAAGCCGACAAATTCCTCGAGCACCCGGCGCATCTCCTCAGAGCCGCGGGCCGCCGCATAATGGGTCAAAGCGCGGTGGTTCACCGCCGGACCAAATCCACCCGGGGCGAGAAGCGTCAAGGAACGTGTCTTTTCCGGCTCCTTCAGCGCGATGAGCGCCGCGGCCGCGCCACCCATCGAATGGCCGGCGAGATGGAAGCCGTCTGGCGCGCGTTCGGCCAGGTCCGCCCGCACGGCGCGGGCCGCCGTCACGGCATGGCCGAGCTCAGGATAGGCGAGCGACGCCGCATGCCCGGGAAGATCATAAAGAAGGATCGATCTCTCACGCCCCAATTCGGCGCAGACATCATCCCACGTCCGGTGCGAACCCGCAAAACCATGCAAGAGAACGACGGGGATCCCATCATTCTGTCCAACCCGGCGCACGAACAAGGACGACATCTCTCCGGCCCCCTCCCCCTTTTCTTGCGAAGGGCTTACCGCTTTTCAGCCAAGCCCGGAAGACGCCGCCGCAGGAAAGGACCTCACCAGTCGATGATGATGCGGGTGTTCTTCGGACCGCTGTTTTTGACGAGATTGTACAGCTTGCGGGCATTCGCCGGATGCAGGCGCACACAGCCATGCGAGGCGGGGCGCCCGAGGCTGCGTACGGAGTTGGTGCCGTGGATCGCGTACCCGCCGCGAAAGAAGATCGAATACGGCATCGGCGACATATCGTATTTGCGCGAATACCACATCCTGTGCATCCGCTGCGGGCGGTATGCCCCCGTGGGTGTGCGATAGCCCTTGCGCGCGGTCGAGACGGCCCACGTATAGGCGAGCCGCCCGTTGCTATAGACGCGCATCTTTTGTGCAGAGAGATCGATGCGGGCGGTCACTCCCGCTCCCGCCGCCCCTGCCGTAACGGGTAGGGCCAGAAGACACACGATCATCAGAGCGGCAAAGCGCATCACGCCCTCCAGACGGCGGCCACACCACAACTTTGCCGCACTTCGCCTCAGTCTAGACACAATTTCTAATGCCTACAAAGTGCTGAGCGCAGTCAATTTCTGCTACCGTTAAGCGAGCGCAAAGAAGGCGAAGCGCGGCCCGGGCGTGACACGCTGAGGTCGCACAGCTCACTTTTCGGCAAAGTGTGCGCGCTTTTTATGCGTGACGGCTCGCGACGCATTGGCTAGCCTCATCGCACAGCATGGAACAGACAGTCGGCCAGCGCGGCTTAGCGCGTGAGATCATCTTCAACGAAATGATCGGGCCCGAAGGGGCACCGCGGGGCCATTACGTGACTCTCTCCGAGTGGCTCGAACAACAGCCATCGCGGGAGCTGAGGCGCAAGCGGGCCGAGGCGGAATCGATTTTCCGACGCCTCGGCATCACCTTTGCAGTCTACGGTTCCAACGACACGCTGGAACGCCTGATCCCGTTCGATCTCATTCCCCGCATCATATCGGCGTCCGAATGGCGTCTTCTCGAACGCGGCATCGAACAACGGGTGCGAGCGCTCAACGCCTTCCTCCTCGACATCTACAACCGGCAGGAGATCATCCGCGCCGGCCGCATTCCGGCAGATATCGTTCTGCGCAACGACGCGTTTCTGTCGGAAATGATCGGGCATCGACCGCCACTCGGCGTCTTCAGCCACATTGTCGGCACCGATATCGTGCGCACGGGGCCGCACGATTTCTTCGTTTTGGAAGACAATCTGCGCACACCTTCCGGCGTCTCCTACATGTTGGAGAACCGGGAGGCGATGCTGCACCTCTTCCCGGAGCTTTTTGCCCGCCATTGCGTCGCGCCCGTGCAGCATTATCCGGAGCTTCTGCGCCAGACGCTCGAAGCCGTGTCGCCGGTCGCGCCCGAAGAAACGACGATCGTGGTGCTGACGCCCGGCATCCACAACTCGGCCTATTTCGAGCATTCCTTCCTCGCCGACCAGATGGGGGTCGAACTCGTGGAGGGACAGGATCTCTTCGTCTCCGGCGGGGCGCTTTACATGCGCACGACCCGAGGGCCGATGCGGGTGCATGTCGTCTACCGGCGCATCGACGACGAGTTCCTCGATCCCCTGACCTTCCGGCCGGATTCCATTCTGGGCGTGCCGGGGCTCATGGATCTCTACCGGGCCGGCGCCGTCACCATCGTCAATGCGCCAGGCACCGGCATCGCCGACGACAAGGCGATCTATTCCTGGGTGCCGGAGATCGTCGAGTTCTATACCGGCCAGAAGCCCATTCTGCAGAACGTCCCGACCTGGCGCTGCGCCGAGCCGGAGGCCCTGTCCTACGTCCTCGACCATCTCCCGGAACTCGTCGTGAAAGAAGTTCATGGGTCAGGCGGCTACGGCATGCTCGTGGGACCGACGTCTTCGAAGAAGCAGATCGAGAAGTTCCGCCGGATTCTGAAGGCACGGCCCTCGAACTACATCGCCCAACCGACACTCGCTCTGTCTGCCTGCCCGGCCTTCACAAAATCGGGCGTCGCGCCCCGCCACGTCGATCTGAGACCTTTCAGTCTCGTCAGCGACCGTGTGCGCATCGTCGCGGGGGGACTTACGCGCGTGGCGCTCAAGAAGGGCTCGCTCGTCGTCAATTCCTCCCAGGGCGGCGGCACCAAGGATACTTGGGTGCTGACCGATGAATGAGAGGACCCCTCGCCTGCGTCGCACCGGATGCCAGCGCCCCAGGGATCTGTCGTCATGCTGAGCCGCGTCGCTTCGAGCCTCTTCTGGATGTCTCGCTATATCGAGCGGGCAGAGAATATCTCGCGCCTCTGCGAGGCAGGGTTTCGCATCTCGCTCACGCCGAAAGTCGGCGGGGGCCACAAGGAAGAATGGCTCTCGACGCTCAAAAGCGCGGGCGTCCTCGAAAGCTATCTCTCCATCTACGATGAAATCACCGGCGAGGACGCGATCAACTTCCTGCTGTTCGACGAACGCAACGCATCTTCGGTCAAATCGTGTCTCACCTCCGCGCGCAACAACGCCCGTATCGTGCGCACCAAGCTCACCCGCGACATGTGGGAATCGTTGAACGATACCTGGATCGCCCTGCAGGCAGTGTCTCCCCAATCCATGACGAATGCCCGGTTGCCAGACTTTCTGGATTGGGTGCGCCACCGCACGGCGCAGTTCCGCGGTGCTCTTCTCGGCACGGTCCTGCGCGACGAGGGCTATTACTTCAGCCAGCTCGGCGCCTTCATGGAGCGTGCCGACAACACGGCACGGATCGTCGACGTGAAATATTACCTCCTGCTGCCGGATCACCAGGCGGTTGGCGGGGCAATCGACACCTATCAATGGGAGACGATCCTCAGAGCCGTTTCGGCGCAGCGCTCCTACCGGCACGTCTTCCACGAGGATTACCGCCCCTGGCGCGTCGCTGAGTTCTTGATCCTGCGGCCGGAAATGCCGCGATCCCTGCGTTTCTGCTATGACTGGCTCAACGTCACGATCGACGGGCTGATTGAACGCCAACACCCAGAACTCAGCGCCGCGGAGCTCATTCGCAGCACCCATCAGCTTCTGAAGAGCAGCCAGATGGCCGATATTTTTCAAGCCGGCCTGCACGAATTTCTCACCGACTTCATCGATCGCAACAACCGCGTCACCGGGAACCTCGCGGTCGATTACTGCTTCGAGCAGGCGGCCTGACCATGCGGCTCAAGATCCGGCACGTCACCAACTATCATTACGCGGCCGCCGGTCGCTACGCCATCCAGCGGCTGCGCCTGACGGCTCGTGCGAATGCCTCACAGATGGTCGAGGAATGGCGCATCGAGGCTCCCGGCATCGACGAGGCGGCGAGCTATACGGACGGCTTCGGCAATGTCACGCATCTCGTCACGCAGGACCAGCCGCTTGAATCACTGTCCATCATTGCCGAAGGCGTGGTGGTCACGAAGGATACCGGCGGCGTGACCGGGCGCCCGCCCGAAGCCGCCAATCCGGCGTCTTTCCTGCGCAGCACCGCCAGTACGGAAGCCTCCCCTCCGATCCGCAAGATCGCGCGCAATGCAAGAGGCGACGACCGCCTCTCCCTGTTGCACAGCCTGATGTCGGTGATCGGCGATCACATGAGTTTCGATACCGATGCGAGCCATTCGGGGACCAGCGCAGCGGATGCTTTCGCGGCCGGTTTCGGCGTCTGCCAGGATTATACCCACATCTTCTGCGCTGCCGCGCGCTCTCTAGAGGTGCCGGCTCGCTATGTGACCGGCTATCTCAGGCTCGACGACGAGGCACCCGCCGTCGCACACCATGCCTGGGCGGAGGCCTTCGTGCCGGAACTCGGCTGGGTGGGCTTCGACGTTGCCAACGGCATCTGCCCAACGGAAAATTATGTCCGTCTCGCCTGCGGCCTCGACGCGCGTGCCGCCGCGCCTATAGTCGGCTTACATCGACAGGCGGGCGAAGAAATTCTGTCCGTAGACGTCGTCGTCGAACAGCAGCAGCAATAGCGAGCGCGGGCTGCCCCGGAGAAGCGGAAATGACGTATTGCGTGGGCCTGCGCCTGGACCGAGGGATCGTCTTCGCCTCCGACACGCGCACCAATGCCGGCGTCGACAATGTCTCCATCTTCAAGAAGATGCATATCTGGGAGCGGAAGGGCGAGCGGCTGCTCGTGCTTTTGTCCGCTGGCAATCTCTCGGTCACGCAATCTGTCGTCTCGCTCCTCAATGAAAGGCTGCACCTTGCTGCCGATGGCAGCGAACCATCGCTCATGACGGTGGAGACCATGTTTCAGGCGGCACGCCTCGTCGGGCAGACGGTGCGCGAAGCCCTCGCCGACCAGGACGAAGCCGCCAAGGAGAATCCGGGCCTCTTCTCCGCATCCTTCATCTTCGGGGGCCAGATCGAGGGAGACATTCACCGCCTCTTTCTGATCTACCAGGAAGGCAACTTCATCGAAGCGACCAAGGACACACCGTACTTCCAGATCGGCGAGCACAAATACGGCAAGCCGATCCTCGACCGCGTCACGGTGGCACCGATGCGCATGGGCGAAGCGGCGAAGCTCGTGCTCATCTCCTTCGATTCCACATTGCGCTCGAACCTGTCCGTCGGGCTGCCGATCGACCTCCTCATCTACCGCAAGGACACGCTGACGATCGGCGAGCAGCGGCGCATCGAGGCGGAAGATCCATATTTCCGCAAACTTTCGCATGCCTGGTCTGAGGCGCTGCGCGACGCTTTTGCCCGCATCGACGAGTACGAGGCGCTCGATGCCGGCGGGCCGCCCCCGATCAGCCTCGTGCCGTCGAAGCCGTCGGCCAAGGAAGAGGCTTAGGCGCCCTCGCCTCGCGAGCGGCCGCGCGACAGGATCCAATCCTGGTGCGTGCCGCACTACTGCGTTTTACCCTTTTCGATCGGCGCAGCCCTGCCTCCCCCGCGCGATGACCGTGCTTGATGCACTGATGCCGCCTCCTCGGTTGCCTGACGCTGGACACGTCGCGCGGTGTCGATGAAGGCCCGCAGCTTGGGCGAGAGCGAAGCGCGTTTCGGAAAATAGAGAAAGAGACCGGGCTCCTCGATCGCGGTGTGCGAGAGGAGCTGCACGAGCCGCCCTTCCGCGATGTCGGCGCGAACCAGCGGCTCAAAGAGGTAGGCGATCCCCAGCCCCTCCCGTGCAAGATCGAGCGCACTCATCGCATCGCTCACGACGAGCGGGCCGCGTGTCTCCACCGCGACATCCTTGCCGTTCTCCGAGAGCTCCCAGCGATAGAGAGCCCGCGAGCGGCTCCCGCGAAATCCGATGCAGTGATGCGCGGCGAGATCGGCAATCATCTCCGGCCGTCCACGGCTTGCGAGATAATGCGGCGAGGCCACAAGGATCGCCTTGAAGGGCGGGGTGAGACGGACGGCCACCATATCGCGCGCGATCATCTCGCCGAGACGAACCCCCGCATCGAAACCCTCGTCGACGATATCGGCAAGGCCCTCGTCGACGGTGATATCCACCGTCACATCCGGGTGCCGGTCGACCATCTCCTTCAGGATACGGGTGAGCGCCAGCGGCAAGGCGAGCCGCGGAGCGTTGAGCCGCAAGACGCCGCCCGGCCGCCCTTTCGCGGCCCGCAGGCGCTCGATTTCATCAGCGATATCGGCAAGCGCCGGCGAGACGCCGGCAAGAAGAGCCTCTCCCGCTTCCGTCAAAGCGACGCTCCTCGTGGTGCGCGCAAAGATCGCCTGGCCGAGCCTCTCCTCGACCAGGCGGACGGCGTGGCTCACCGCGGACGGGCTCATACCGAGTTCGCCGGCCGCCGCAGCGAAGCCCTTTCGCCTCGCGACGGCCGCCACGACGAACAGATGGCCGACAAGATCACGCTCCATTGCTGCACCCGATCGCACAGTGCATGCGCGGGAAACATCTTATCGCATGAAACCCGATCGCTCATGCTTCTTCCGATCCCGGCGAGCTTCCCGGCGCCGGATGGAGGGGATGATGACGATGGATTATTACACGCTCGGAAGAAGCGGCCTCAGAGTGAGTCGCCTCGCCCTCGGCACGATGACCTTCGGGACGGAATGGGGCTGGGGCGCGGACCGAGAGACGGCACAGTCCCTCGTCGACACATATCTGGAGGCAGGCGGCAACTTCTTCGACACGGCCGATCTCTATACGGAGGGCACGAGCGAGGAATGGCTCGGCGCATTCATCGCCGAACGGGGCCTTCGCGATCGCGCGGTGATCGCCACGAAATTCAGTTACAACGCCGAACCTGGCAATCCGAATACGGGCGGCAACGGCCGCAAGAATATCCTGCGGGCCCTCGAAGGCTCTCTGAAGCGGCTCAAAACCGATTATGTCGATCTCTACCTTCTGCACACCTGGGACCGGCTGACGCCAGCCGAAGAAGTGCTGCGCACGCTCGATGATCTCGTCGCGGCAGGCAAAGTCCGGCACATCGGTCTCTCCGACGTTCCGGCCTGGTATGCGGGGCGCGCACAGGCCATTGCCGAGCTGAGGGGCTTTGAGCCCGTCTGCACTCTTCAGCTCGAATACTCGCTGGCCGAGCGCAATATCGAGCACGAATTCGTGCCCTTCGGCCTTGCAACCGGCGCCGGCATCATGGCGTGGAGCCCGCTCGCGTCGGGGCTTCTCTCCGGCAAATATCGGACGGGAGAGCAGATTGCGGGACGGCTCGAGACTTTGAAAGGATCATCCAATCCCGGTTTTCAGAAATTCACCGACCAGAATTTTTCGATCGTCTCCGTCCTCGAAACCGTTGCCAACGAACTCGGCCGTTCGATGCCGCAGGTCGCCATCAACTGGGTGGCGACGCAGCCCGGCGTCGCCTCGGTCATCCTCGGGGCCACTCGGCACGCGCAGCTCACCGACACGCTCGGGGCACTCGATTTCGTCATTCCACCGGAGCTTCGGGCGCGTCTCGAGCAGGTGAGCCAGCCCGCCACCCCCTTCCCCTACACCTTCTTCGGTGCCGAGCTGCAGGGCGGCATCACAGGCGGGACAACCATCGGCGACAAGCCGGCCGGATACGCTCCGCCGACGGTCATCAAAGGCGCCTTTGCGGGCGTCGGCTGAGCCGGACCGATATCGGCGGCTCAACAAACATGGCCGGCCCAAGGGCCGGCCAATCTGCGCTGCCGAAGCGGCGGCGGGACCAAACAGTGACCCGCTTCCTACCGCATGGTCGGCATGATGAATTCAGCTCCGTCCTTGATGCCGGACGGCCAGCGCGAGGTCACCGTCTTCGTCTTCGTATAAAAACGAATGGAATCGGGGCCGTGCTGATTGAGATCGCCATAGCCGGACCGCTTCCAGCCGCCGAAGGTGTGATAGGCCAGCGGCACCGGGATCGGCACGTTGATGCCGACCATGCCGACTTCCACCTTCGAGGCGAAGTCGCGGGCGGCATCGCCGTCGCGCGTAAAGATCGCGACGCCGTTGCCGTATTCGTGCTTCGTCGGCAGGTCGAGCGCTTCCTGATAATCCTTGGCGCGAACGACGGAGAGGACAGGTCCGAAGATTTCCTCTTTGTAGATGCGCATGTCCGCCGTGACGCGGTCGAACAGGCAACCACCCATGTAGAAGCCATTCTCGTAGCCCTGCATGGTGAAGCCGCGGCCGTCGACGACGAGGTCGGCGCCCTCTTCGACACCGAGATCGACATAGCCGCGGACCTTCTTCACCGCCTCGGCCGTGACGAGCGGACCAAAATCGGCGTCGGGGTCGGTCGACAAACCGATCTTCAAGCTCTCCACGCGCGGAATGAGCTTCTCCATGAGCCGGTCAGCGGTCTCCTCGCCGACGGGGACGGCGACGGAAATCGCCATGCAGCGCTCACCGGCAGAGCCGTAGCCGGCGCCGATCAGGGCATCGACCGCACGGTCCATATCGGCGTCCGGCATGACGATCATGTGGTTCTTGGCGCCGCCGAAGCACTGCACGCGCTTTCCGGCCGCGCAGCCCTTCCCATAGATGTACTCGGCGATCGCAGACGAGCCGACGAAGCCGATCGCCTTGATGTCCGGATCCTCAAGAATTGAATCAACGGCCTCCTTGTCACCGTTGACGACGTTGAGAATTCCAGCCGGCAGTCCCGCCTCGATCATGAGCTCGGCGAGGCGCATGGGCACGCCGGGATCGCGCTCGGACGGCTTCAGGATGAAGGCGTTGCCGCAGGCGATCGCCGGGGCGAACTTCCACATCGGGATCATGGCCGGGAAGTTGAACGGCGTGATGCCGGCGACGACACCGAGAGGCTGGCGCATGGAGTACATGTCGATGCCCGGCCCGGCGTTCTCGGAGAATTCGCCCTTCATCAAATGGGGGATGCCGCAGGCGAACTCCGCCACTTCGAGGCCGCGCTGAATATCGCCGCGCGCATCCGGAACGGTTTTGCCATGCTCGCGCGCCAGAAGCTCGGCAAGGCTGTCGTATTCCTGATGTACGAGTTCGAGAAACTTCATCAAAACGCGGGCGCGCTTCTGCGGGTTCTGCGCCGCCCATCCCGGCTGCGCGGCCTTGGCGTTCTCCACCGCCTCACGCATTTCCGCGCGCGAGGCGAGCGCCACTTTCGCCTGCACCTCGCCGGTCATCGGCAAAAAGACGTCGGCCGTGCGCCCGCTCTTGCCCGCCACGTTGCGACCGCCGATGAAATGTCCGATTTCGCGCATTCAGTTCTCCTTGTCGCGCTCCTTCGATCCTGCTGCAGACATCCCGGAGCCTTGAGCGAGTGATCGCCGCAGAGGACGAGAAAAACAACCCCGGGCGGCCCACTCTTGCCCTGCGGCGATGACAATCCACCTGTTGTGGACCTATGGTCGGTCTGCATGCGGGGTTCGATGAGCACGAACTATCTCGATTTCTACATGATCGACGGCAGCGATATCGTGATCCGTCCTGCCCAGCGCGAGCGGCGATGGATGGATCAGACGAGCCATCGCTTCGCCTATCGCTGTCTGCCCCTCGCGATTGCCAACGCGCATTGCTGGGAAATCCTGAACCCTGCGAAATTCACCGCCAGCTGGGACGGCACCGATGCGCTGGAGGCGATCAATATCAGCTACCGAGAGACGCACCGGCATGCTGCGATGAGCCATTTCGGCCATGGCATTCTCACGTTCACGGTGCCGGCGCTGATCCGCACACCACCGGGATATGATCTTTGGGTCATGGGCCCACCCAACCTCATCAAGGCCGACATCCAGGCCCTCAACGGTGTGGTGGAGACGGATTGGGCGACCGCCACCTTCACCATGAACTGGCGCTTTACGCGCCCCGGTGCGAGCGTCACGTTCGACAAAGACGAGCCGTTCTGCGCGTTCTTTCCGATCCGCCGCGGCGAGATCGAAACCTTCGAAACACGCCGTCGGGCCCTCGGCGACGACCCGGAGCTTGCGGCCGCCTATCATGAATGGGCGGAAGGACGGCGAAGCTTCAACGAAGAGCTCGCCTCGCCCGATTCTGAAGCCGCGCGCAAGAAATGGCAGCGCGACTATTTGAAGGGGCCGCACGAAGCGTTGTCGCCACCACACCGCACCAAGGTCGTCTTGCACAAAACCAAGAAAACAGACGACTGATCGCATCCAAATCTTCGACCGCGCGAAGCCAGGCCAGACCTTCACGCATTTTTCACGCCGAAGAAGCCGGGAACCGCAACGATCCCGACGGCGTTTCTTGCTGCAAAAGAGCCGGCCCAACGGGGGCGCCGGACAAAGCAAAGGTTCTCCATGTCGGTCGGAACAATTCTTCTTATCATCTTGATCTTGATCCTCCTCGGTGCAGTGCCGGCCTGGCCCTATAGTCGTGGCTGGGGTTACGGCCCCTCCGGGATCGTCGGCCTCATCCTGGTCATCCTCATCATCATGCTCTTGCTGGGATATGTCTGAGGCGGCGTAGATCGGTCGCACCATCGCCTCGCTTGATGGGCGGGGCGCAGTCTTCCATATCAAGAACGAGGAGGCGGCGGTCTTTCACGGCCGCCGCCTTTTTGATGTGGACCTCGTTGGAGATGATGATGAGAAGAGCGATGTTGTTCAGCCTGGTTGCCGTGGCTTTCGGGGCGGTCACAGGGTCCGCACACAGCCAGGATTTTGACGCCGCCTCCGTCTTCACGACCAAATGCGCCACCTGCCACGGCACGCTGGCCCCCAACAAAGCCGCGATGGCAGAGCTCGACCTCGAACAATTTCAAGAAAAGATCGCCACCCACCCCAAGCTCGGCGGGGTCGTGGAAGGGCTGAGCGAGCCCCAGATCGAGGCCCTGCACAGCTACGTGCAGGAGAAATAGGCGACCGGCTGACCGCAGGCGACCGCGCGCCGCACTTCTTCCTCCCCCCGCCGCCGCCTAAGTCTCTTTTGTCCGACAATGAAGGCGCTCCCAAACGGGCGCGCCGATCGGTCAATGGGGGATCTTCATGAAATGGGCAGCACTCGGCCTCGTGGCGGTTGGCGGCGTTATCGGCCTGGCCGTTGCAGGCGCGACCACCACCGTGGTCGAGAAGACCGGCACCAACGAATTTTGCCTGGCCTGTCACGAAATGTCGTGGCCGCAGGAGACCTACACCCAGCAGGCGCACTACAAGAACGCCTCAGGCGTGCGCGCGCCCTGCATCACGTGCCATGTCGATAGCCACCCATGGACCGATTATCTGTGGGGCAAGGCGACGGCCGGCGCCAAGGACGTGTGGGGACACTTCACCGGCAGACTGTCGACGCGCGAGGAGTATGACGCCAAGCGCGAAGAGATGTCGGAACAGGTCTGGGCCTATCTGGAACGCACGGATTCGGAGACCTGTCGCTCCTGTCATGACGAAGCCGCCATGGCGCTTGAGAAACAGAGCCCGGCGGCACAATTTGCCCATCCGCAGGCGCAAGCCGCAAACCTCACCTGCATCTCCTGCCACAAGGGGATCGGCCACGGCCCGGTTGGCGACCAGGCGGCCGCAGCCGCGCATCGTCCGGCCAACGAGATGGCAGATCTTGCGGGCGAGCTCACCGACGTGCTTGGCTCTGAGAAGTGATGCGACGTGGCCGGCGTCTCTGATGGCGTCGGCCACGCAGCTTTTTGAGGCCAGATGTCACGACACCTTGAGACGACGCGTTTCGTCGCGCTGCCCCAGGAAGAGGTCTTCGACCTCGTGGCCGACGTTGAGAGCTATCCGGAATTTCTTCCAGGTTTTCTGGAGGCACGCATCCTGAAGCGAGACGGTGATGCCCTCCTCGTCATGCAGCGCGTCGGGCTGCCGGGCCTGACGATTTCATTTCGCAGCCGCGCCGAACTGACGCGCCCGACCCATCTTCTGATCACCTCCCACGACAAACCGTTTCGTTCGCTGCGCCATGAATGGCGGTTTGAGGCGATCGAAACGGCCCGCACCAAAGTGACGATGCGCGTCGACTTCGCCCTCGTGGGTGCGGGACTTGGCGGTTTCAAGGAAGCTGTGGTGCGCCAGCTCTATGCCCGCTCCGTGGAGGCCTTTGAGGCACGCGCCCGGGAGCAGGCGCTCGCGCGAAGCCGCAAAGCCCGCAACGGCAATGCTGGCGGGGACGCCGGCGGGAACACATAAGCTGTGCGCGGCCGAGAGATAACGGCGCGCCGCGGCTTGACGGTGAAAAAACCCCACCGTATATCGCACGCGGTCCGTTAGCCTTGCATCGCGAGGCGGCCTGCGGGCGGCGGAGTAGCTCAGTCGGTTAGAGCAGCGGAATCATAATCCGCGTGTCGGGGGTTCGAGTCCCTCCTCCGCTACCAGACTTTTTATTCAGTAAAACCAAGCGGTTACGTGTCTCTCTTAACGTGGCGACTGGGATACATCTCCCGGTCATGTACGGGAAGATGTAACCCATGGGGCGCACCTCCTACTTGCTACGCCGAGGCGGCCGGTACTACCTCCAGGTGCGTGCGGCGAAATGCGCAGCACCGCTCCTCGGTAAGACACTCTTGAGGACCTCGCTGCAGACAAGTGACTTCCGCACCGCGCGGCGCCGACTGCACCAGTGCCTGCCCTGGGTCTTTTCGATGAACGACAACATCAACTACGGAGAGCTCTTTGCGCGGAACCTCCGGGAGATCCGCAATTACCTGAGCCAGTCGGTTCTTGACGACGACGCCCTCTTCGCGCGCCGCGCCTTTGAAGAGATGCTGAAAAACCTCAACCGAAGGGCCGAAGCGCAAGGCGCTCATCCGGCGGTGGTGGCGCCCGACTACTTCATGCTCTTTCAGCAGTTCGCTCAGCAGAACGTTCGCGCCGAATCCACGCTGCGTGACCGCGGCCTTGCCGAAGCCTATGAGCGTGGCCGGACGGACGCGCAAGGCGAGACGCCTCCCCCACCGGCGAAGCGGGACGAGGTCTCACCGGCTCCGGCTGCCGCGTCTTCGTCCTCGCTGAGACGCGTCCGAATCTCCGAGGCGCTGGAGATGTTTCTGGAGCACAGCCGCGAGACGAAAGGCGATGACCGGGCTCGGAGCCATGTCGGACTAATCGTCCAGTTCCTCATCGACACTCTCGGGGATCCGATCCTCGCCGACGTCTCCCTGGATGAGCTCAAGGAGATCGACCGGATGCTGCCCGACATCCCGAACCGGAAAGGGCTTCCACCGGCTGCGAAGAAATCGCTCGCCACGCGATACGCCTACGCCAAGGAGCGCGGCTGGAAAGGGCTTGAGCGCCTGACAGAGGCTCGCCTTCGCAATGGCTACCATGCCAGCCTCTCCCAGTTCTTCGGCTGGGCCATCGGCGCAAACGTGTTTCCCAAGCCCAAGCCGATCTTTCACTGCGTGAGCAAAGAGAATCTCGCCTCCCTGCCCCGCGACGCCTTCGAGGACGACGAGCTTCTCAAGATCGTGCGCATGCCGCTCTTCACCGGCTGCTACAGCGAAACGTGGATCTGGACGCCGGGTGACTATTTCATCCAGAACCATCTCTACTGGGGCTATCTGATCCTGTTCCTCTCCGGCATGCGACCGGGCGAAGTCGGGCAGCTGCGCGTATCGGATATCGTCAAACACGGCGATCACTACTATTTCGACCTGAGGCCATTCGATCCGAGGAAGGGTCGCGTAGCGCTGAAAGAAGTCCGGCAATTCAAGACCGATGCATCGGCTCGTGTCATCCCGGTCCATCCGCTTCTCATCGAACTTGGGCTGATGGAGCGGGTCGAGGATCTCGAGAGAGCTGGAAGCGTGCGTCTCTTCCCGGAATGGGCCCCATACCAGAAGAAGACCGGTGAGGTGCGGTGGGGTCAGCCAATCACGAAAAGCTGGCAGTATCTGAAAGGGCGGCTCGACCTCGGAAGGTCAGATGTCACCCTCTACAGCACGCGCCACTGGATGGCGGAGATGCTCGACGAAACGAACGCGCCGTCGCGTACGCGAAATCGCGTCATGGGCCACGCCGACAAGAACGACATGCCGGGCCGATACGGACGGAAGTCGCGGCTGGGAGCGAAGCAGACGGAACTCGTCACCTCGGCCGCCGACGATCTCATTGAGAAGATGAGACCGATCCTGCTTGAGCCGAAACAGCGGGCGGATAGGGGCGAACTTACCAAGCTCAAGCCTTGGCTGAAGAAGGCGAACTGGGCGAAGCTCCCGCCGAACGCTCGCTAACGTGACCCTTCTCTACCGAGGCTCCGGCAGCGCCGCCGGGCAGCCGTTAACCATGTACTAACGTACTGAGCTCACGTACAAAATCGGAGCTGCTACATTCCTTCTACTCTCGATGACGGGAGCACTAAAGCGGCCACCGGCGCTGCGGGAACAGCGACCGGTGGCCTGACCACCACAAGCATTAGGAGTGCTTGCCATGGCTGACAGCCTTCGTAGCCCGAGATGGGCCCTTCTCGAAATCCCCTTGTCGCTTGTACTCTTGCACGGACAGCCGTCTGCGTCGCCCGGCGCAGCGCGCCGCCTCGCCTGATCCGCTTCTTCATCTGATCTGACGATCGGGAAGAGCGGCTGGCCGACGGCTGACGCCCGGCGGATTCCTCGAACATTGCAAATGCCTTCCCCCGCCGCCAGCGCGGCTGGGAACGATGGCGGCTGCGCGTGTTCTGAGTGATCCGCTGCGGACATCATCCTCCGTCATCCTCCGTCCACCGAAGGCCCCCGCGTCCCCAACGCCTTCGCGGCGTCAGCCGTCCGCTGGCCGCTCTCTCCGTTCGTCTCCTCAACACACCACACCTCGATTGAAGGAAGACACCCATGCCCGAAATCATTTCCACCGCCGCCACCGAGTCCGCCGCGAGCACCGATCTCGCTGAGGACGACGCCATTCATCCCGAGACCGAAGCGGCACCGGCCACGGCCGAAGTGGCACCGGCCGCGACCATCACTTCCGATGCCCAGCCGAACAGCGCTCCCACCGGCACCGACGCTGAGGCGGTGCCCGAAGACGGGAATGAACCGGCGGCTGGGGTTCTCAACCTCAGCGCCGAAGATCTGGCGCCGCTGTCGTTCTGCGCCACCGACCTCGGCAGCCTCAGTGTAATCCGGAGGCTGGACGCGATGTCCGGTCCGCTCTCGGCACGCTCTGCAGAGAACGTCGTCGGTACTGCCCGCGCTTTCGCTGTCCCTTTCCGGCACTTCGAGGCGCTGCGCGAATTCGGCGTCAGGTCGGGCGAGGCAGTGACCTACATCCTGGTCGGCCGCGAAAACGAGGAAACACTCGCCTATGTCGGCGAGACCTCCAACGTCATGAAGCGCCTGGCCCGGCATCGCTGTGACAAGGACAAGGCCTTCGCCGAGATGGTCTTCGTCGTCACCTCCAAGAGCGGCCTCAACTCGAAAGATTTGGCCCGCCACCGGCAGGCAAAATATGCGGCCCTCATCGCCGCTTCCGGCCGTGCGAAGCTTGTCGGCGCGCCGCCGGAAGCGGCGGAGCTCCCGCCCGTCTTCGCCGCCATTGCCGATCCGCTCCTGGACCAGGAGCGCCCGCTTCTCTGGGACCTCGGCTGCCTCCTCCTGGAGCCTTCGCTGCGCCACCCTGCGCTCGGCATCGTCGATGCGGAGGCTGCCGATCCCGCCCTGGTCTCGCCCGAACAGGCGAAGCGCCCGATGATGGAGCTCGCCTACGCCGATCTCTTCGCGCGCGGGCTCGAATGCGACAGTCTTTTCATCGTGCTGCCCGGCTCGGAGGTCCGCGTTCTGGGCGAGAACGGCAACGAGGAGAGCAGCGTCCGGACCCGCCGCGCGATCCTGGAGAAGCGGGGCGTTCTCACCCCGATCCCCGACGTCGCCGATCGGCAGCGGCTGAACGCGGCCGTGGCGTTCTGGTCGAAGTCCATCGCCGCTCGCGTGCTCGCCGGATCGCACGTCCCGAGCAATGTGTGGCGTCCGATCCACCCGTGGCGGTCGCTCGAAGTCATCGAGTAGTCCGGGCTCCATCCCCATAACTCCACAGCACGAGAACAAAGCCGGACCGGCACCGCCGGTCCGGCAGGACGAACTCGTCTTCTTTCAAGGAAAGACAAGATGCACATTCTCGAACCGCAAGGATTCACGACGCCGCTTGGCCGTGACCTGGAACGCGCCGAGAGCCTCGTCGCAGACCTCCGCGCGCTACATGAGGGCCGGATTCCGACACCGCAGGACCTCGTCGATGCACCGCTCATCGACCGGTGGGCCTTCGTCACCATCCCCGGCACGGCGCTCATCGGTCACGTCTTCGGCCATCCGCTCCTCGGCACGCGCGAAGTCCTCACTTCGGCTGTCTGGGTCGCCGCACCAGGCCATGCCTTTGTGCGCACGCTCTCCCGCTACTACCGCCTCGGCCTCCCGGCCGAAGAGACGGAGATCGGCTCATGAGCGACGACAAGAAGAAGAGCGCGCTCGCCGACTTCGCCAAGCGTCCCGGTCGCGATGACGATGACGACGACCCGCCTTCCCCGGTGTGGCCGGATCCAGATCCCGAAGGAAGGGAAAGGCGCGAGCGCAGATGGTTCCGGCGAGAGAAGGCCGCGAAGGAAAGGCGGCATCTGCCCGACCTCGCCGAGCTCATTCTCGGAATGCCCTTCTTCGGCAACGACATCTCGGCGGATGTGCAGACATGGGCGGAGCGCGTCTACCCGCTCATCCCGGAAGACGACCGCGGCGATCACCGGGCGCTGCGCCATCATCTGACGCTCCTCACCGTTTCCGCCAGCCTGGACGACCTGAAGGAAGCTTCCGAAGCTTTCCGCCAAGCCGGGAAGCTAAAGCGCACCGATAAGGCGGAGGCCGCGATGCGGCTCGACTACTATCGCGCCTGTGTTGGCGACCGGCACACCCCCTGGCGGATTGCGGGAGAAGCGATCTCCCGCGCGCATGACCGAAAAACGCCGCAGGATCAGGCACTCGACTATGCGATTGCCGCCGTTGGCTGGCTCATCCATGCGGGCCGCTACGAGCCGCTTTCCGCGGACCGACTCGCCCACCAGCCGTCCCGGCCGCGATCGAGCTTCCGGAACGACGCGACCGATCTCGGTCTTGATCTGCTGGAGCGCATTCTCAATGAGCGGGAACGGCGCCTTTTTCGGCGCGTGGAGACCTATTTCAAGCGGCTCTACGAACCGGACAGGGTCGGCATGGCAGCGCCGCCCGATGCCAGAGAGGCCAGAGCTGGCGACCTCAAGCCGGGAGATCCGGGCGTCGTCGTCTTCCGCGCGGTCGGCAACGTCGAGACTTCGCAGCGCGTGGCGAGAGAGTTCTCCCGGCTCCTCAACAAGCGTCTGCGGCTAGCCCGGCGGCCCGACCTCGCGGCCGTCTCCAAAGCTCTCGCCGATGAGTTTCCGCATGCCGCGGAAATTATTTCCGCGATCCTTTCCGAACTCGTCCCCCTCGACATCGTCAGGCTCCGGCCGATCCTCCTGGTCGGCGAACCCGGCGCAGGCAAGACCCGCTTTGCCGGGCAGCTCTGCGATGCCCTCTCCCTCCCGCACGAAACGTATTCATGTGGCGGTGTCGGCGACGCCGCGCTCGGCGGAACGGCAAGGCGCTGGATGTCGGCCGAGCCTTCTCTCCCGGTGAGCCTGATCCGTCGTCTCCGGCACGCATCGCCTGGGATCATTCTGGACGAGATCGAAAAGGTGGGAACCGGTCGTCATAACGGGAACGTTCTCGATGCCTTGCTGCCGATGCTCGAGCCGCTGTCGGCAGCGCACTGGCACGACCCGTACATTCAGGCGCCCGTCGACCTGTCTCATGTCGTCTGGATCGCCACGGCGAACGAGCTCCGAAGCCTGCCTGCTCCGCTGAGGGATCGTTTCCGGGTATTCCGTTTCCCGGAGCCCGGACCGGAGCACCTCGTGCCCCTTGCCGACCGGCTGATGGCAGAGATCATCGTCGAGCGTGGGCTGGACCGGCGCTGGGCGATCCCCCTCGATGGCGAAGAACTCGAAGCGCTCCGCGCAGCATGGCCGGGTGGCTCGGTCCGTCTTCTGCGGCGGCTCGTGGAGCGCCTCCTGACAGCGCGCGACCGATGGAAGGCGGAAGAGGAAGTGCAGTGACCGACTTCAGGATCCGGCGCGTCACCCACCGGCTGAGGCCTCCCGAAATCCGCTGCGGCGAGCCCGATAACGTGCCCGCAACTCAGGATGACTTGCGGGCATGCGTTTCAGGGCCCCGAGACAAACGATTCAGAACTCCGCACATTCGTTTTGAAGGTCCCAGATCTTTGTTACGCTTCTCCGCGCATTTGTTCCGCTTCCCGAAGACTTTTGTTTCACCACTTGCTGGCAAAGCAGAATAAATTACGGGCACGTTGCGCGCACCTTGCGATGCGACAGGCGACCTCTCTCACAGGCATGGCAGTCCGGAACCTCACCGGCCGCATCGAGCCGAGCGCCAGAAACCGGGACTTGCCTGGGGAGCGCCTGCCCCCTCTTCCCAATCTGCGAACCCGACCGGCGGCCCCGGATGCGCCGTGACACGCGCGTGACCGGCTGGGGGCGGGCGAGCCCCAAGACGCGGCTATGCAGAAGCTGATCTCGCTTCTGCACGCTTGCGATGACGAGCATTCTCGCACGGGCTCCCATCTCTCGGCTGCCGGGTTCGATCCTAACCGCTCAGATCTCCGCCCCACCAGCAGGCGCCCGCGGCTGACGTTTCCGGTCCACCGGCTCAGCCGTCAACATTCCTTGCCCCGTGATAGACTCCCCCCATTACTCCATGGTTGCGAAACTAATGCGCAGAGTTCTGAATCAAAAATCTCAGAGCCCGGCGAAACAAATGTCCCGGGGTTCTGAATCGAATGTCGGAAGAACGACGTTCGGCTCTCCCTGGAGGGAAGCACGGCACCGGCAGCCCGCCGGGCGCCGTGAAGAAGAAGCCCTGAGGGCATTCCGCTGGCCTTCACCGGCCCCTCACACCCCGGATCGCCTGCGTACAGTTCTCTCAGAGCTTTTCGACGGTATCCAAGGCCCCTTTGACCGAGTTTTTCGGTATCCATCGGGGCATCCGTGAGTTGTGTCGCCGTTTCTTGAAATGATTTTTCAGCACAACTCAGAGTGACACCGGCGTACTTCTGGGCGTTGCTCTGCGTCCCCTCGCACGCTTGCCCCTCGTTTTTCGATATTGTTTAGCGCACACCACCGGCAGCAACATAGTCGATCACAGAATATTACAATGCATTCGCGTAGCATATGATCGTTAACCCGATTAATATCGGCGCGTCTGGCATCCATCCAGTGTATATATATACTATATATCTCGGCTTTCCGATATATTTGCTGTTTTGACGATCATAAATGCTTATGTCATATTATTCATGTGCTCGCGATCGCGCGCACGATCTCTTAATTTAGTCAGGAGTACCTCAATGGACGTTGAAATCGACTATTCTCGCCTCCCTAAGGGCGTCGCAGACGGACTGCGCGAGGCAGAGGAGATCGTCAGTCAGCTGGGCCGCGCCGACGCGCAGCATGCCTTCGCCTACGGGGAGGCCTTCGCCACGGCGCAGGATCTCATCCTCTCCGAAGCGAGCGGCCTCGAACCCCAGGAGAAGAAGGCTTTCGCGAAGGCGTGGTACAAGAAGGTCCGCTTCACCCCGAGGCATGTCGCGAACTTCGTTGCCGTTCACCGCAACCTGGGCGCCTACAGGGAGCGGGCCGTGAAGCTGGGTATTCCGCCCACGGTTCTCTTCACCGTTGCGACCGCACCGGCGGAGAAGGTCGACGCCGTGATCTCCTCTTTCGAGGAGGGTCGGCCCATGAAGGTGACGGAGGTGAAGGCGTTCCTGCGCGGCGGCGCGGCCGAGGAGGATCCGTCCGAGGTCGGTGGTCTCAAGGTGCTGGCCGACATCGGGGCACGCAATGCGAGGTTCCAGGCCAAGCTGACGGCGCGCTGGCTCGTAGAGGCGCTGCCGCCGATCCTCACCGCGGCGGAGCAGAAGCTCAGCGACCGGGCCGTCGTGCGGCGCAAGTTGGCCGACCGCATCATCGCACGGGCGGGGATGGCGGCACGGAGCCTCCATGGGCTCCTGGCGACTGACCTGGTCCACCGGGCCGACGAGGACAGGGAGGCGGCCCCCGCCGTCCCGGAGGAGTGGCGGAAGCTCCCGCTCCTTCTCTTCCACCTGCAGGAGCGGAAGAGCTGGCCGAAGGGCGACGATTTCCATGCCTGGCTGACCGGCGAGGTCATCCCGGCTCTCCTCTGGGCTGCCGAGGGAGCGGTCCCGGCGAAGCTCCACCGGCGGGCCCTCGCCGTGCTGGAGGGCGAAGGCGCAGCGGAGACCGGCCACCCGGCGGCCATCGCCGAAGAGCCTGCGGACGAGATCGCTTCGCACGAACCGGCAGAAGCCGACGCGGAGGAGGCATCTGTCCTGAACGTCGAACTGGCTCCGGAGCCGACCGCAGCCCCTGCCCCGCGCAAGCGCCGGACCCGTCGGCCGAAGAACGACAACACGAACGCGGCCTCCGCCGCAGCGTGATGCTCTCCCGGGCGGGCGGCCTCGGCCGCCCGCCTGGAAATCATTTCCGCGGCCAAGGCGCCCACCGGCACAGCCCTCAGACAAGGCGCCACCCTTCGGCCACGCACCTCCGTCCCGCAGGAACCCGATCATGAGAAAGCCGAAGCCACGCCGTCCGGACCAGAAGGAGAAGCAGAGGGCCTACCGCGCCCGGCAGAAGGCGGAGCGGATCCCCTCGCGCGACGACGTCGCCCGCATCGTCCTGCACTGGGCGATCACTGGCGCCCTCCAGCCCGGACAGGAGAAGCAACTCGCGGGCCTCCGGAAGATCGTGATCGAACGTCTGGAGGAGCAGGAGTTCTCCGAAGAAGGAGCAAGGCGCCGTTTCGACGAGATCGTGGAGCGCTACGAGAACGGCTGGGATTTCCGCGGCAAGCCCCACCTTCGCAGGGTCATTCACGGCACTCCCGATGACATGCCGACATGACTCCCCCATTACTACCCGAAACGACGTTCCCGAGATTTCCGATTCACCGATTAACGGCGTTGCCATCTGAATCGCATGCTCTCTCATGAGAGTGCCTCAACACCATTGAGGTGAGCGCGCACGTAGTGCGCTCGGAACGCGGCTCTTGCCCACCTGAAAGCTGGGGGAACAGTCCTTCGTGGCTCGGAAGATTCGCTCCCGGCCAACGTCTGACATTTGTGAACGCGCGGGCCGCACCTCAGCGGCGAAGCAGGCGACCGGCAATGTTCAGGCAACACTCGCGTTCAACTGTATCGGTACCCGCGCAGCCCCTTCGCTAGAGCGGCGTCAAATCGACCGCGCCGCCCATTTCCGCCATCAAATCCCTGAGTCGCGCCGCCTGCGTTCGCGGCAGGGCAAGCACCAAGAGGCGCTGCGCCCTCGACGCACCGACGTAGATCTTGCGCGCTTCCTCGTTATCGACTGCGGCATCCCCTGTAAGGAAATCGAGGATGCCCTTGGCGGTGCTCGGTGACATCACCACGCAGACCGCGGGAAACTCCATGCCCTTCACGCTATGGATCGTGCGCGCGGCATGGCCCGATGGGGACGCGGCCGACAGAGCTTTACCGAGATCGCCGTTGCGACGAAGACGCTGGTTGATGGACTGGCCACCAGGCGGCAGAAGTGGTGCGAGCAACCGACGCGCCTGATCGTGCCACTCCTCAACAGTCGCGAACCTCTCCGGGGTGAATTGGAGCGCCTGAGCCAGGGCGAGTGCTTCGGGACGCCACGCGTCCGGGCTGACATCCGCGTCCGCAAGATGCTGATGATAGGTCTTGCCACTCATCTGGCCACCCAGTTCGAGCATAATCCGATGGATCGCAACGAGCGCCTCCTTCCGATCACCAAGTTCGGATGAAAAATGGAAATCGCTCACCGCGACGGCGAGCCTGTAGCTGAGGTCTTGCACCCCGGAATCCTGTGGATGTCCGAGCGCATTTGCGCCGGTCCGGCGTGTCGCCGAAACAACTGGGCAATCTCGCGCCTCAAGCCCCATCGCCATCACGAGCTCCCGAAACTTAGTTCCGATAGTGGCTGGAACGCCTCTCCCCGAATAGGATAGGATCTGGATTGCAGTCGGTTCATCGCGATGCTCTCCCAGCGCTTCGTCGATTGCGGCACGCATATTGGGCGCGCGTAACGCAACCATCCCTTTCGTTATATGCCTACTGGAGCGGAAGTTTCCGCTCATCGGCAGGCGCTCATCCGCACCGAACTCTTCTGCGAATTGGCCAAGCTCGCGCGTGACGCCGCCCCGAAAGCCGTAGATCGCTTGGTTCGGGTCGCAAATCACCTTCACCGGCACGCCCGCGGCGCGGAACGACGTTATGATCTCTAGGTCGACCGGATTGCAGTCCTGCGCCTCGTCGACAATCAGCTCGAGGAAGCGCGCCGCAAAGGCCGGGCCAAGGATTGCGCCGCATGCCGGATCGCGCAGCCGGGCGAGCGCCACGGAGCGCGCATCAGCGAAGTCGAGTTCGCCGCGCTGAAGGAAACGCGCACGCGCATTTCGTGCCGCCGTCTCGTACGCCTTGACCTTCCCCCGAAATCCATAACGCCGGATCCTGGCGGGGATCGCTCCCCCCGTCGCAGGGTCGAAGCACTCCAGAGGCAAGGCCTGTGCACCGGCGAACGGCTGTATCGCACGGTGGTCCTTATCCGGGATAAGTCTCGGTTTTGCAGCGCAGCCGTCGACGCCGAACGGCGCGATGAGAAATTGCCAGAGAAACGCGTCGAACGTCCCGATGAAGTGCGGGAATGCCGGTGTCTCGACAATACCCTCTCGACGCAGCCGATGCTCCAGCTCGGAAACTGCGGCGATGGTGAAGGAGAGAAAGGCGATACCGCGACCGGTCGGTCGTCCGCCTAGAAGTTTACGTGCACGCTCGACCATCACGCGGGTCTTGCCAGCGCCCGGGCATGCTGCGATGAACGCCGAGCCCGGATGATCGATCACCCGCTGCTGTTCATCAGTCGGTTTGAACGCCCGAGCAATCACGTCACAAGCGCCTTGATCGCCGCTTTCAGATAGGTCGGCACCGTGAAAGCCTTGCCGCTGTTGATTTCCTCAGCAATGAGCTGGGCAAAATCACCCTTGCGGGTGGTCTCGAAGAGCTTCTGGATCGCCACCGCCTGAGCAGTCCCAGCCTGCGCTACCGCCGCATCCCATTTCTCGGCTGATCGTTGGTGAAGCTTGACGTAGACTTCCTTGAGCAGAGCCGAATTGCCCGCGCGGACCAGTTCCGTCTCTAGTGAATAGTCGTTGATGACGACCTCAACGAAATCGCCTGCACCGAGCGTCGCGATCATCGCCTCGAGGTCGCGTTTGCGTTTGATGCCCCGGCTCGTCGCGCCTTCTGCCACCTCGCCACCGTCGCCGTCCGTCAGAACGACAAGCCGGTCTGCGATCCGGACCTCATTGAATGCCGAAATAAGCAGCTTGACGTACGGCTGAAAATCAACGCCGTTGATCGGCACAAAGACCGCAGAGCGGAACAGGCGGAGACTATCCGCATCATGCTTCAGGACGATCTTCTTCGCAATGACAGGAAGCAGAAGCGCTTCTGCAATGCCTTCGACTAGAAGCACGCGCCCTCCGAACAGCAAAGCCGATTTGGTCACGTCCAGATAGCGATCGACCTTGCGGCGTTCGAGAGGGTCGAGCGCCAGCGCCGCGAGCGGGATGCAGCGCGTTTCCCGCCTCGGCCCGCCCACCGGTATCACTGAGTTCGGCTCGATCTCAGCGGGAACGAGCGCGTCAGGTTCGTCTTCTCCGACTCTCGATGCGGTCGCCGGGAGAAAAGAGCGAAAAAAGACGAGCTTCTCGCTTTCCACCCATGCCGACAGGTTAGGCGAATGGGTCGCAACGATCACCTGAAGCTCGCCCGCCGGTCCCAGGCTTTCGACACGCTGCTTGCGCGAGTTCTCGGCCTGCTCATCAAGGAAGCTGAGCACCGCGGCCTGAAGCTGTGGGTGAAGATGCGCTTCCGGCTCCTCCACAAGGAAGAGAGTCAGGTCGGCGGCATTGACCTTCTCGAGCTCGACCGCGATCGTGGCCATGTAGAGAAGGTTCGCGTAGCCGTGCCCCGAATAGCGAAGGTCTTCCGGTTCGACGCCGTGATCGGAAAGCTTGAAGCGAAGATCGCGCGCGATATCGATGAGTTTCTCGTCGCTGGCAAAACCCAGAGATGCGGCTTGACGGCGAACGCCGGCCGTCAACGCGCTCAGTCCCTCCTCCACCGCGCCACTGACCTTCTCGAGGATTTCCGCTTCCGCGCCACGTCGCAGCGCTTTGGCTAGCTCTTCCGGATCTCCGCCTTCGAGAAAGTGGTTGAGCAGCGCGTAGATGCGGGTCGGGTTGCCCGACGCGAGCGCACGCTTCGCGTCACGCAACGGCGGTAGGTAGACGTGTCGGACCATCTCGTGGCAGCCTGGCTCTGGATTGCCCCGCTGGTGCCCCGCCCACAAGACTGGTCGCACCGGGAAGCGGCCCGTGCTTTCGTCATATGTGAGACCGAACACGCAGCCGGAAATCGCAGCGTCCGTCGCAGCCGAAATCATCCGGCCCTGCTGCGCGGCATTCAGCTCGGTGAACGTCGCGGTCAACTCGAATTTTCTGTCCGCGTTTCCAAACCGGATATCCGTCGTCTCGCAATAGAGCTCGCGTCGCCCGCCGAGCGGCGCGGTCAGGAGCCGTATCGCATCGATGGCGTTGCTCTTACCGCCGTTGTTCTCTCCGACCAGTATTGTCAAACCCTTGCGGAAGGGAATCTCGGACTCACCGAACGAGCGAAAACTATTCAAACCGATTCTTTGAAGATACATTCCCCCTCCCCCGGATAGGTCGCCAAACGACCTGAATCTCTGCTCTATCTGAACAGAGGCATTGTCGATCGCCAATGGAACCCGCTCCCAAAAGTGTCGACGAACGGTTTCGCAATCGGATTACCCAGCTTGAGGGCGACCGCGCCACTTCCGTTGTCGAGCACTCAGTGTGCTGCTCCACCCAGAATCCCCACTGACCCTGTCCCGAGAATTCCCCACCGATGAGAATGCGAGGAACTCGCGGCACGCGAAGCGGCGGCTGGCGACGTTCTCAATTATTCGACGCAGCTTTCTTATGTCGGTCCCCGAAGTCGGACAGGCCGCTAACGCCATTGCTGAACATTGTCATCAGCGTCAAAGGCGGTCGGCCGAAATGATTTCCGCGAGGGATATTGGCCGGGAGGAGATCATCAGCTTCAGAGCAGCAACCGGCGGAAAGCTAACGGCCCGCCATACCGCTTGCGCCATGTATAGAACGTCGCATCGCTGATCCGTGCTTTCGGCAGAGCTACACCACCGGGATCCCCGCCTGGTGCTTCAGCACCGCGGTGATCTGCTCCTTCGCTGTATCGGCTCTTATTCATCTCCGTCTCTTTCCGATGGAGTCGATTTCAACCGAGGGCCACTTCAGGGAGAAACGTCATTTTTCGCAAGCACTCAGCGCGAATTGAATCACAGCGTTCAATAAAATATGGCTTTCAGCCCTGAGGTGCTCTGTAGGCATCCGCAGATGAGCCAGAATTCAAATCTATATTCAGATTTTTTTGTCCCACCAAGAGAAGGCGGCAAGAATCAAACGGGCAAACCGAAGTACGGCCACAGTCGGCAATCAGTGAGTCTGCTCAAAGGCACATTTGATCGCCAAGGGATCGAATCCGACGCAATTACGATCGCCTGACATACATCACCCGAGAGATGAGCCTCCAGATTGCGGGCACCTTCTCGGCCCTTGGCCACAAGGACTGCGCCCTCCCAGTCTGTGCTTCTGATCCGCACAACATCCTGGTCCACCGTCTCCAAGAAAAGGTCGTCTCGCCCGGGCAGCGCTTCACCCAACGGTGGTGCTTCCGCCTCTTCGAGAACTTCACCGGAAATCACGGAGGCATGCAGCTTCTTCAAGTCGTCCTCCGAGACATCCGAAGGCTGCAAGACATTTGAGGCGAGCTGACGTTTCCCCGAAATTAGCCGATGAAGCAGACAGTCAAAAGATCCCGGTCCGAGTGTAGGGTGAATCGCCAAGGGCAAGTGAATGCAGACCTGCCGCGTTTGCCCGATCCGATGCGTCCGATCGTTGCACTGCTCTTCGACAGCGGGGTTCCACCAGCGGGTCAGATGGATGACGTGGTTGGCAGCGGTCAGAGTCAGTCCGGTGCCCGCAGCGCGGGGACCTAGCAGCAGAACGTCGAATCCCTCGTCCCTCTCGAGATGTCGCTGGAATCGCCGCGTGATCTCGCGTCGGTCGTTGACCGATGTGCCGCCGTTGATGATCATGACCTCAGGCAGATCGAACTCGATCTTTAGCAGTTCGGCCATCCAAGCTTGCAAGTCGAGATTCTCGACGAAGACCAATGCACGTTCTTGCCTGCTGTGGACGTAGCGCAGGACATCAAGCGCCGCCTCTGTCCGTGCCGAGGCCCCGATGAAATCGTTTGTGAGTTCGCTGTCGATGATTCCCGGGTGTGCCGATACCCGCCGGATGTGCTGGAGCACAGGTAAGATACCGCCGGTCTTGGCGCGAGCTTCGTCATAGCGGATGGCTTGGCTGGGCGGCATCGGGCGCGCATACAGAAAACGGACCTTCGGTGGGATCGTGGGATCGGCCTCTACCTTGGTGCGTCGCTGGCAAAGCGGCGTGCATCCGGGCGGCGCCGTAAAGAGGGCCCGTCGAAGCTGATCCAGTCGATCACCTTGTGGCCGTTCAAAAAGGCGGTTGAACCCAGAAAGAGCTCCCAGGGCGCCCGGTGCGATCGCGTCAATGACCGACCACAGATCCTGACTTCGGTTCTCGATCGGCGTTCCGGTGAGACCAATTCGGAACTCCGCGTTGACGCCCTTTACAGCTATCGCCCGCTGCGTCCGTGGATTCTTTGCGAACTGTATCTCGTCGAATACTGCGACACTGAAGTGAAGCTGGTTCAAGCTAACGGCGTAGTTGGCAAGGGTCTGGTAGGTCGTGATGACCACCCCTATCACCCCCTCAACCGGCGAAACGTCAAGGTGCACTTCACCGTCACCGATGTCGCGTCCGCGCTCTTTTCTCCATTCGGAGATAGTGCCACCGTAGAACCGATGGACGGGTCCAAGGGCGTCTGCTGTGAGGTGCATTTCTATCTCGTCCTGCCAGTTGCGCAGAAGCGAGGTCGGCGCAACAATCAGGATCGGCGCTCGTGGCGTTCGGCCCGCCTTCATCTCTTCGGTTAGCCACGTGAGGAACGCGAGCGTCTGGAGCGTCTTGCCGAGTCCCTGCTCGTCTGCATTGAGAAGACCCGGCATCCCAGCCTTCCAGGCCGCAATCTGCCAGTTGAAAGTGCGCTTTTGGTAGGCGCGCAGCCCAGAGCTGACAGCCGCGGGAAGTTCCGCGGCGCCCGAAAAACGCGGTCGCGCATTGGCAAAGTAGTCGAGGTCGAGCAGGTTATCCCTGATAAGCGGCAGAAAAGCCTCGGCGGGATCGATCGTCGAATCCTCTGCTGCCTTCAGCATGGCTAGGCGGCGCTTTAACGCCTCGAGGACAACGGGCTGGACGGGAATGTCACCGACGTTTAGCGCGAGGACCTTCTCACCGGCTAGGAGCGCACGCTGCATCTGGTTGATCACGCCTTCAACCTCGACGTCCGCAATCGCCCCGAGCAATTCCCCTAAGGTGAACTCGACCGTCTTCGGCAGCCAGGGCAGTCCGGAGCCCGGCCCGAGCTCCATCTCGAGCGGTACCACGAGCCCGATCTCGGTCACGCGTGCGGACCAACGATCGGTTTCGGCCCACCCCTCCTCCAACGCTGCGGCAACCAGTTCGGCAGCCTGTTCGGGCGCAGTGCCATCTTCAATCCGTCCTGCTTTGCGGAAATGGCGCTCAAGTGCCTCCTCTATTAAGCGAGGCGCATGGTCGATGAACGCACGACGCTGTGCGTCCGTCCCCTTCATGGCCTTGGCCACGACCTCGAGGACAGGGGCCGCGCTAGCGTCGATTACCGCGTAGCTTCCGTCAGCAAGGCGATAGGCAGGCAAGGCGCCGCGCTTGGCCACCGCCGCTTGAAAGCTCGCGAGAGCTTCGCCCTCAAGCACAGGGCCGGCTTCGCCATCGTCACCGCTGTCACTGCCGATCGGCACGGGCACAAAAGCGGCCGGATCGTTATCGCAGACGTCGAGGCCGATGCGCGACACTGGTACGAGCCTGAGGTCGCGCAGGAACCTGTCGGGGTCTGCATGTTTCGCTGCCTTGCCAAGGCTTGTACGGAACGCAGCGAGTGCCCGCCAATGCTCGGGAAGCGGCGCGGCAGCGTCGAAGCCATCGGCCACCCCGATCGCGTCGAGCAGAGAAGCGGGGATGCGGCGCCTCCTGGATGGCGCCTGTGGGAACAAAATTGCACCCTGACGTGGCACAATCTCGGTTCGTCCCGCCCTTTCCCAGTGCCATGCAAGGCGGGCATCAGGGCTCCCAAGGGTGCCTTTCATCGTCGCCGCGAAGACCAAATCTTGTTCGAATGACGGCAGCCCCAGAGCGGGGGCGAAAGCCTCCTCAATGCGGGCCACAAGCATGTGCGAGAGCGTCAAGCTGGTCGGGCGAAACACACTTTGTGCGCCTTCCGGGTCCAGCGACCGGACCCGAGCGAGTGCAAGTGCCAGCTCTTGATCGTCCTGCCGCGCCTCGCGCAAGTCAGCAACCGACCTCCGACGGAGACGCGACCACAGCCCCGCGCCACCACGCCTAGGAGCCAGGAGGATCCCCGTGGGTGTAGCCTCCACAAACACTAGTCCGGTCATCGAAGCCGCTCGCGCACCCATTGCTGCCAATTGCCGAGGTGAGCCTTGGTGTTCCGGCGATCTTCGACCGGAAGCGTAATATCTTGGTCTTTGTAGCTTTCTCGGTAAAGCTCCGGCCTGACGGGAAAGCCCGGATCGAACACATGAACGCGGTAATCGTGCGACCCCTCAACAACGATCCGTTCGCCTGCCCGCATCACCAGCAGCGAAGTCGTCTTGCGCCCGCCCTCCTGCCGTCCAAAAGCCCTGTAGGCCGGGTCGCCGGTGGCGCGAAACCGCCGCTCCGCCTCGTCTTTCGCCGCCGGGTGCAGCGCAGGCCAAGCCTCAGTGACCACCCCCTCACGATAGAGCGAGGTCCACAGCAAGCGCCGCTCGCGCCAAGTGTTGCGCTTGGCGATCTCCACCGTCGAGATAACCTCCATGAAGGCGTCGATACTGCGCTCCGCGAGCCAAGAAAGAACCACCCTCCGAGTTGAGTCCTTCGCCCGTAGCCAGTGGCTGGACCCGCCCGGCAGCCTTGGATCGCCTGCATGTATCAAGCTCCACTTCAACACGCCCCTGCGCAGAGCCTCAGGGGCATTCCGGTCGCGCCACGGCGCCAGCAGGACATCGAGCGCGCGAACCAGTCCAACATCTCCGATTCCCTGGCCTTCTTCGGGGCGACACCAACTCATAATGCGCCCGGCCAAGTCCAGCGTTACCGGCGGCGGAAATTGCCGCAGGATTTCGTCGCCGACCGCCGAGGCGAACCCCGGTGCGTGGGGTTCGGAAAAGCCGAGCTCCTTCATCCGCGCATTAGGATCGACAGCGCACACCACTCTCGCGGCCAGATCGTGCGCGCCGCTGTCGGGCCGTACTATCTCCGGCACGCGCTCAAGAATATCGGCGAATGGCGGCGGCAAATCTGCTGCGCGCGCTGCCACTATGGAAGCCGTCCGGGCAGTATGCGCAGCTCCGGGTCGCCAGCCTTCGAGAAAACCTTCCGAGAAAGCAACAAGCAGCCCAGGTCGCACGGTCAGCCACGCCTCGCGCGCAAGAAAATCCAACAGCATTGGCGGCTCCGTGAGTCGCCCTGACGCCGCCGCGCGCATCAAAGGAGCGATCTCGGCCTCAGTCGAACCTGACCAGTCATGCCGCTTGATCCGGTCTACGCAGCGGTGGGCCAAAACGTCGAGCTCGACGGTCTTAGCAAGCGAAGGCGCAGGATAACGATCACGGATGGACACGCACACTTGCTTCAGCCGCGCAGGATCGGCCTTGTGGCCCGGCGGCTCGGCCGAGAGACCCGTCAGCACCGCGCGCAGGTTCATGGCGAGTTTCCGCCGCCACGCAGTGCCGCATCGATTTTGGCGATGTCGTCGACCCGTGCTGGGCGTACCATGATAAAGCGCAGGTCTATTCGGCGGTTGAGGCTCTTTCCTTCGGGCGTTGTATTACCGGCGATCGGTCGGTCTTCTCCGTAGCTGGCGACAGATAGCACTGGCTGGTGTTCGAGGTTTTGGTGGTCGATCAGCCGGGGAATATGCCCTGTCATTACGTTATAGGTCGTTAGGGCTCGAGCAGCGCCGAGGTTCACGTTTAAACTTCGACTGCCATCGCTATCGGCGTGTCCTTCGATCTGCAGCGATTCGATGACGGCGCGGCCCGCGTTGCACGATTCAGAAAACGCGGACTGCGCCCCGATTGTATAACATGGAAGGACCGCGTCGATGATCTCAGCGATCCGGCGGACCTTGGCTGACTTGTCATTCGCTAGATCCGATTGGCCTCCAACAAATAGTCCTTCGCCGACAAATTGCAGCGCATCCTCCGATGGGCTCAAACGGACCCTAAGCTCGGGAAACTCCGTGTCGATACGCGTTTGCAGTACAGTAAGGAGGCGCCGCCTGACCTCAGCAACTTCGGCGTTATACTGCTCAAGCTTGTCGCGCTTCGCGGCTTGCAGCTTGCCCAAGTCTCGGTTCAGCGCAGCGTTTTCCTTCAAGAGGACTTCGATCTGCCTGTCTTTCTCTGCAAGAACCTTCGCTTCATCGATTTTGGGCCGCAGCTGGCTCGCGAAGAACGCTAGGAGGATCAGGAGGATGAACAAGATGCTGACCGTCATGTCGGTCATCGTGACAAAGGCGGACTCGTCCTCCTGATCTTCAACTAGCTGGGGCTCGGCATGTCCCCTCATTGTGGAACGTCCCCTGCGTCGCCTCGGCTTTCCTCTGAGGCAGGCTCGAAGGCTCGAGCGCTATCGATCACTGCTTGCAGCCGCTGCAACGCATCCGCATAGTCATCGTGAACTCTGGAGGAGAATCTAGAGACTTTCTCAACTGCGGCGTCGAGATTGCGGCGATAGCTGTCGAGCGCGCGCGCCATGTCGCTATCATAGACCTTCGCGCGGTCTTCAAAGGCTTCGACCTGTGCCTGCATTGCTTCGCCCGCAACCACAATCGCATCCGACTGGCGGGCCAGAGCTTCGCGAGCCTTCTCGACTAGCTCGACGCTCGACTGAGCGATGATGCGACTAGCTTCGCCCGTACCCCTGATGCTCTCGGCAAGCGGAGCAGCGGCCGTGGCCAAGATTTCTCCGGCCTTCGCCAGCTCTCCCGCGACCATCTCGATTCGCCGCGAAACGGCATCGAGCCCGGCAGTCGTGTTGGCCATGCCGGACGCCGCCGTTTCCATCCTCTTGCTCGCCTCGGTCACGGTTTCGGAAAGTGTAGCCGACATTTCGCGCCCGACACTCTCCATGACTCGCGCGGCCTCGGAGCCACCGGCCTCTGCCGCCGTGCGTAGAGGCTCGGCGATTGCCGCGATCAACTCCGTATTGAGTTTGGCCATATGCCTCCGCGTCTCGGCAGCTTCCTCGAGTTGTCGTTGCGCCAGCGCCTCAATGCTGATGAATTGCAGCCGATCCTCGAGTGCGTTGGCGAGCCTGCTGATCGCCCTATCGACGCCAGCGTCGCACCACCGAATTGAGGCGATCATCGCGATCGAAGCGAAAAGCCCTGACAGCGACATTATGAACTTCGCTGATGCCACCCTAAGAAGCTGGTTCAGGGCATCAGCCATGGCGCTCTCGTTCGCGCCGTGACTTGCTCTCTCAAGCGTGAAGCTGGTCTGTTGCAACGCTGCTACAAGGCCCAGGAAGGTCAGAAGCAGCCCGACCGAAACGAAGAGCCCAGGCCAGAAGCGCCACCCGCGAAGCCCGAAACCTAGGTTTCCGGCGTTGAAAAAGGCCGCGGGCCGGATCGCATTACGAATTACGCCGCCCTCCTCGGCAGGCTCGACAAGTGTCTCGCGGTACTCAATCCAGACCGCATGGAGACGCCGCCTAGGTCCTGCAGAACGCGACCACCGATCGGCCAGTTCGGTGGTGATCTCCGGGAACCGAAGCGCGAAGTCGTACTCTTCTCGGGCCGTTTCAACTCGTTCAGCCAGTTGGTGCACAGCCCGAATTTGCCACCGAGCGCGTGCTGCCATCAGGATGATGAGCGACAAGGCTGCCGCGAATATGACGAATGAGACGAAGCCTGGTACCCAGTCCCGGGTCAACAGGTAGGCGACCTCAAGGATCAGCTCGCGTCCAAGGCGGCCTATTTCTTCGAGATTCCCCACTATAGGAGCGCTCCATCTCGATAGCCTTTGGTCGCACAACCCATGGCCCTAGCCCCGCAAAGCGCCTTTGGCATGACGTCGTCGCTGCGTGTGCGGCCCGGGATTGCGTATGTCGAACGGCCGAGAACAATCCGGGCAAAACGACTTCCCCTAGAACGTGGGGGAGATGCAGAAATCAAGGTTGCGGTATCGCCCAGCTCAGAAGAGCTCGAGAATATATCAATAGCCATGGCCCCCCCAGAGCGCGTCGTGCCTGATCATCGTTTCCATGATCCCATTACTCGTCAATGCTGCAACGCATCACAGCTCTCAACCCCTTTGCGAAGCAGACAAGCTAGCAGGGATGCTCCCTTTTCGGACACTTCGCTGCCGACGTGAACGACGAGGATAGGGGCATGGCGGAAATCATTTCCGCCTAGGTCCGAATCGCTCGATCTCCCTCCCTGAAGATCAAACCTCGTCGCACGTGACCAACCCTGACGTTCCCATCCGAAACGTAGGTCAGCCACCAGATGCCGAATCCCTTGGGCCAGCGCTGCAAGGCAAGCCCGAAGACTGGTTCCGGCGACTGGCGTTGCCAATGGCGCTGGAGAGCCATTGGCGGCGCGACCCGGTACGAGCGGGGCAGTCTGACACACCTCCCCGTCAACGGCAGGGCGCGGCGCAACGGCGGGCCTTTGCAAGTCGACCAGACGCCCATACTAAGTACTCATGGTTGACATGCACAGACATATCCCATATTCAACCAGGTATGAGAGACACGTATAAATGTTTGAAACGATTTATTATTGCAAAGTATGTTGACAATACTGAACAAAGTCCCTCCTCCGCTACCAGCCTTTTTGTCACGAAAAATCAATTGTTTGCGCACCTCTCTTAACGTGGCGACTGGGAACCATCTCTCGGTCACGGGCCGCTTGATGCGCTATCGAGGCGGAACCGCAACAGCTTCGCCCCCGATGCTCATGCCGGCCCGCCAGCGCCGTTATTTAGGCTTCAGATATTCAACAATCGCCTGCGGGAGCTGTTGCGCTTGGCCTGCGATTTCTGAACAGCTAGGCTGAGCGAGCGATAGTGCAGCACCACCGTGTGGTTGCGGTTGGCCTGCGATTTCTGAACAGCTAGGCTTCTCGGCGCCATCGAACGCGCCCGCCTGGAGTTGCGGTTGGCCTGCGATTTCTGAACAGCTAGGCTCGGGCTCAATTTTTCCCAATCCTCTGGATCGTTGCGGTTGGCCTGCGATTTCTGAACAGCTAGGCTGTCTGCAACGTTCTACACCTGCCCGGCTTCGTTGCGGTTGGCCTGCGATTTCTGAACAGCTAGGCTCGATGCTGTCTCAAACCCCTGTTTTAAAAGGGATTTGAGGCAGCACGAGCACAAAAAACCAGAGATCGCGGCTAGAAAAGTGCAATCTGTTCTGGATTTTTGTTCCGCGCCCAACGGCTCTGATCACTAAACCGAACGATATTTTCATATTGGCGATCGGTGAATTGGAAGATGAACACATCACCACGCTCAGGCAGATTGCCCTCGATGCGACGAGCATAGGTGTTAAACTGCTCTTGCCCGTTCACGAGCCTAAGATAGTTTGAGAGCTGGCTCATCTCAAAGCCCTGATCGAGCAGGAACTGGCGAAACTTCGTAGCCTGCACCCGGTGCTTTTTTGTGTCCACCGGCAGGTCGAAGGTGACGAGCATCCACATCAGCCGATAAGCGGACAAAAGCGTCGGTTCTGTCCGCTCTCCTCTTCTTTGCGTGTAAAGCGTTGTCATGATACCGTCGCGCTGGCGCGCGTCAGGCTGTTCAAGATCAACGGGTCCAGCGGCTCCGGGAGCGGCAGCCTGTTGCACTCGCCACAGAACAAGCCGCTCAGCTGCTGGGCTAGGCGGGTTGCATGCACATGAAGCGGACTCATTCCCGCAGGCGTCGGCAGGTCAAGCGATGACAGTGCTGCCAGCGCCCGTTTGGCATTCGCCGTCACCTCCGCCGTGCCATCTTTGACCAGATTGTAGACTGCGCGGTCGACGATCGGCCGGTAGGGTTCCATGAGATCATCCGCCAGCGCAAACGCATTGCCGCGATTGGCATGATGGAGACCGATCGATGGATGCAGCCCAGCGGCGCATATGCCTCGGCTCACACAGGCCCGCAGCACCGTGTAACCATAATTGAGAAGCGCGTTGGTGCCGTCACCACCTTGGTCACGGCGAAATTCAGGCCCCATCAGCCCTCGCCAATAGCGCCGGGCGGCCTGCGCCTCGACATTGTCGGGATCACCGGATCGCACCTTGCGCGCCAACACGGTGAACCCACCTGCATCGGCACCGACCGAGGTCAGCACGGCGCCCTGCATGCGGATCTTTGCCACGACGATGTCACGCCAGAACCGCTTGGCCAGCGGCTTCGGTGCACTGACCTGCGCATTGAGACGGGCGCCCTGCAGATGATTGCCTTCAAGAGGCCAGATGCAGGCAACGGGCGCGTGGTTGCGGGCGCACAACACAACCGGAACCGCGCGTTCAGACAATCGCGTGAAGACGGTGTTCGACCAGGTCAGGCCGTGGGCGTGGGCGATGACGCCCCCTATATCGTCGAGCGCGACGCGGCCGAGTTCCTCACGGTCCTTGGAGACCATCAGGAAGCCGCGATGGACAGCCACATGCAGGCCGTCGGTGGAAAGGTCGACCACACGCTGCATGGCATGAAAATGCCACTCTTGCGCGAAGTGTGCTTGCCCTGTCTTGATCCTTGGTTACCCGTCACACCCCTCCCACCACGGGCCGGGATCGAACACCTGTCCGATCTCATCCACTCGAACCTGCCGGGCACGAAGCTTCTTAAGGCCTCCGGCGGTTGGAGAGATGTATTTGAAGGGGTCGGATTTGTCGGCATTGCGTGACTTCAGCGCCCCGGCTTCCGTGTGTCCAACGAGGGTGATCTGCCCGTTCAGACCAAACTTCGCGACGCGCATGATCCGCCGCTCATCCTTTTCCTCGATCGCAATGACGTCGCCCTGTTTGAGACTAAGAACCTTCCTTGCAGCCGGATTCTCGGCTCTCACGGCCGACTGCCATCCCGGCTGATGCGCGTCGAAGGTGGAAACGACCTCCGTCACCCATTTGCCGTCCGTCAATTGCCAGACGTCGAAGGAATGGTTGCTATCGCCCTTGTAGACGCGCCCTTTGCGGTCATGGATTGGGATCGTCTTGAGCGGCTCGATGATCCGAACATGACGGATGCCGGCGCGCCGCTTCTCCTGGCCGGTCTCAGGATCGGCCCAGACCTTCGCGCCGAAAATCGCGTCGCGGCGGACAAACGCGGCCACGGCCTGCTCAAACGCCTTGCCTTCGAGATCGCGGGTCGCCTGCCACAGCCGGTCGCGCAGTTCGGAATGGCCGTGCACGTTGGTGCGGATTTTCATGATGTCCGCCGCGCTTTTGATGTCACTGATCGGGATGCGTCGCACGACGAGATCGTTACCCTTATGGTCGTTTTCGCCAGTCGGGCCATAGGCGGTTTCGTTGTGCAGCTTGCCGGCCGTCTGGCCTCTGCCCCCGGCGTAACCGGCACGGCTCACCGTGCCGTGGTCCGGCTTGTGGGAGACGGTGATCGCATTCACCGACGCACGCGCATCCTCGCGGAACGTCGGCCAGGGCATATCGACCTTCACCACCACGCGCTCGTCGCCACGCTCCTCGGCGGCGCCGGATGCCGTCGCAAGCTTCTGGATCAGGGCCCGCGACGTACAGGCTATGACGATGGCGTCGATGGCGTGATGGCGGTGGTCGAGCCGGTTCTTCGACTTCTGGACGTCGCCGCCAACGATATTGTGGTCGGGCAGCAATTCGTTCAGGGCCCATTGTCGGCGCAGCATTTCCGTCATTCGGCCCGGCAGTGCGCGCACGCGGGCATGGCGCTTGAAGATGCCATCGAGGTCGGGTTCCTCATAATCGTAGAGATGGGCGAGATAGGTCAGCGCCAGTCGCGAGATATATTGCATGTCGGTGATCTGACGCGCGAGGAAACCCTCCTCGTCGCCGAAGCGCTCCATGGCGTCCTCGGCGAAACGCCATTGCTTGTTCTTGGGCAGTGTCGTCGCCCGTGCGAGGATCTCCGGATAACGCGCCCGCCATTGCGGCACCTCCGCAGGCGGGCGGTTCTTCTTCTCTCGGTTGCAGGCTGTACAGCATAGGAGTCTGTTGGCCTGGCTGTCGTCCAGCGTCTTGGAATAAGGCAGGATGTGGTCGACATCGGTCTCGCCATTGAACAGCATGTGCGGCGCTAGCACTTTGCCGCAGTAAATGCAGACACGGTTCTCGGGCTTTTCGTTAAGCTCCTCACAGAGCTTGAGACGCAATCGGTTGTAGCCTGTATCGGCCTGACCATAGGTTCCGGTGAGCTTCTCGCCGCGCGTGATCGCCTCGCGCGTGTTGCGGCCGATGATGCGATTGACCTCGTTGCGCTGCCGCTCGTTCAGCTTGAGTTCTCGGCCGACCTCAATGGCGATGCGGTCGGGCTTGCCGTATTTCCTGATGAGTGCGTTGACGACGCGGCGGAGCTGGTTCAGCGCGATGTGCACGGTCGGATTGGTGATCCGGCCTTTCACCTCATCCCAATGCGGATCGCTCTCCTCGGCTTCGCCACCGGTCCCGGGCGGGATATGGCGCTCCAGAACCTCCTGATATTTCGGCAGGCTCTCGGCGCCCTTGCGGTCGGGGTCTGCCTCTGAATTGGTGCGGCCATAGACGTTGGTGGCGGCGGCGGCCTCGGTGAGGACAAAGCCGTCTTCATCGACCTTGGTGCGCATTTCATCGATGAGGGCGGTCAGCGCCGACGCCCCCACTCGGCCGAACCCTTCCGGCACGGGCGTATCGGCGACGGCCTCGGCACGAGTTCTGTCAAGCCCCGCCTCGACTTGGAGCCAGATGACGAGGTCCGCGCGAGCGGTCGCCGTGCGCAGCTTCTCGGTGATTTCGGCCTGCGTCTGGAGCGGCAGTTTCGCCCAGCCGTTGCCGAAGCATTCCGGCTGCGACAGGCGGAAATAGACGACGTCGCCCTCAAGGTCCGTGCGGTTGTCCTTCTCCTTGTTGAAACGCGCTTCCTGCCCGAGCTTCAGCACCTTCTTGAGCTTTGAGAAGGGGATCCTGCCCTTTTTGTTCAAGCCGGTCCGCAAGGCGGTGACCAGCGCATTTCTCTGTTCCGGCGTCAGCTTGCGCTGCTGCTGGTCCTCGCCGACGATCTCAAGTTCGTTCACCTCTTTCAGAAGCCGGAATGTCTGAAACAGCGGGTGCGCCTTGGGCAGGCGGCCCTCCGCCGGGTTATAGGAGCATTTGCCGGGCAATACCGGGCGGAGCGGACGCTGGTAGAAGACGACGTCCCGGATCTCCTGGGCAATGTCCGCCGTCAGCAAGTGCGGATGAAAGCGCCGCTGACTGTCTACAATGCGGTCGAACTCGTGCTCGAGCGCTGCGCGGGAGGGATAGAAGTTGTAACCTTGGCCGTCGGCGGTCATCCGCGCACGCACGGACAGGCCCTTCTGCCGACGCATATAAAGCCACTCTCCATAGGTGCGGGCGCCGTCCTCGATGCACTTGGCTTCAAGCCTGTCGATGCCCTCCGCGATCTTGCCGCGCTCAGGATCGTTGGAATCGGTCTTGCGGTTGGATTTGAAGCCGCGCCGCTGGTTGAGATGGAAGATGGCGCGGCCGATCTCGTCCGGCGTCAGCGCTTTGTCCAACGCCCGGGTGCGCAGCGCGTAGACCGACGAGGACAGATCGCCGCCTTCGCCATCCTGCGTGTCGCACACAAGCGCCTCTTGGCTCTCGGGATCGCCCGGCATCAGGCCATATTCGGTCAGGACGTCGAGCAAGCGTCGCCGTCGCTTGAGATAGCGGTCGCGTCTGCGCCGCGCCCCGCGGGCCTCCCGTCGTGCCACAGCGAGCGACGCCTTCGACTGCGGGTCGCGTCCGGCCATATCGGACTGCGAGAAGATGCGTACGCCGCAGTCGACAATCCGGCCGTTGGGATTTCGGCCCGGTTCGCCATGCGTTTCGATGATCGCCCATCCAAGCGAGTTCGTGCCAATATCGAGGCCGAGTGTAGTGATGAGATCCGCCATGCCCTTGCCCCCGTTGCGAGAGCAGAGCGATTGACCACTCTCGCAAAAAGTGCAATGATAACGCCGTTCAGAAATCGCAGTCCAGCCGTTAACAAGCTGAGATATGCATCAGATAAGGCGCTCGCTCCGGCGGGCGCTTTTTTTGTTTTCCTGGCATCAAATCGGCCATTCTTCTGTCTTGGAACCAATTTTGGTCAAGAGCCGGCAACGGCGACGCGTCTACGACCGAATCTCTACTCTGCCGTTGATGCTACAAGCTCCTTGACTGGTTCGGGCGTTTTCGGTCGAGGCCAACCGCAGCCGATAGCCCCCTCACTGGCTAAAGTGAGGATACAAGAATAACTTCCACGCCACTGCCGAGCTGCGGGTTGGTGGAAGCAGATCTATGCGCGCGTTGCCTTTAGTCTCCCCTCGGCTGGCACTCGGGCACGGGCTCGGCCAAAGACGACATAAGCGGTCTGCTACCGGGCAATCCACGAGGGCACGAGCCTGGTTGAACTCACTGTTCGCCCCGTTCTCCCCTGTGTCGCCTTGAGGGAGGTGTCGCGGTCGGGCGGGAGGTAGGTCTTCGCGTTCAGCCCGATCTGACCGGCTTGGATCCTGTCGTACGAAACTGTATGCTCATCCGACGGGGCTTCTTTTGATTTCAATGGCTTACAGGCTCCCCCGAGAATTCAGGCTCCCTCAGCCAATCACCCCCAAGCAATTGATATTCATGCGTGATTCTGAGCCGAAAGACCGTTTCACACGGACCTGTCTCACAGAGATGTCTGACCGCTCCCGCCCCCGCACTTCATGCAACACAATCGCCAGGGTTACGTGTTCGCATAATCAGGCCGAAGGAGACGGACCGGAAAGGCCGTCAATAACCAAGAATGGCCGTTTCTCGCTGCAGGTCTCAAGACGCGCACGCACGCCGTAAACCCTGCTTAGAAGCTCTTCGGTAACGACCTTCTCCACCGCTCCGGCCGCCACCATCGTGCCGTCGGCGACGACGATCACCTGATCGCAGTAACGCAGGACATGATTGAGATCATGGAGCGCGATCAACACCAAAAGTCCCTTGCTCTTGGCAAGGTGGTGCATATGGATGAGCACCTCCACCTGCCGCGACAAATCGAGCGCCGAGGTCGGCTCGTCCATCAACAGCACCTCCGGGTCGCGTACCAACGCCTGTGCGATGGAGACAAGCTGACGCTGGCCTCCGGAAAGCTCGCCGAGCCCGCGGAAGGCGAGCTCGGAAATTCTCAGGGAGGCCATGATGTTCTCCACGCGCATGAGCTTCGCATCGGAGACATGCCAACCGGGATCGTTCTGTTTCGCCGCCAGGATGATGCTTTCGTAGACGCTGAGAGCCGCCTTCGCGCTGAAGTCCTGTGGCATATAGACGATGGCTTCGCGGGGAGGCCGCATGGCCTCAAGCTGCACATGGCCATTCCCAGAGACATGGCCGAGGATGCGCCTGAAAAGCGTCGACTTGCCGGCCGCATTGGGACCGATCACCGCCGTTACCTCGCCCCCGCGCAAGGGGCCGACGGAAACGCCAGACAGAACCCGACGCCGCCCATAGGCGGCACCGACCTGATCCAGGGTCAAGCTCACCATGATCGTCCCCGGCTCGTGAAGATCAACGAGAAGAAAAACGGCACGCCGACAAGCGCTGTGATGATCCCGATCGGCAGAACGGCGCCCGGCACGACCAGTTTGGAGATAACGGAAGCAAGCGAGAGAATGACGGCGCCGCACAGCATTGCACCGGAGAGAAAGAAGCGCTGGTCCTCTCCCATCAGCATGCGTGCGATATGCGGGCCGACAAGACCGACGAAACCGATGGTGCCGACGAAGGCAACGGGAACGGCGGCAAGCAGACTCACCGTCAGCATGGTCTCCAGACGCAGGCGGCGCACATTGACGCCGAAGCTCGCCGCCTTGTCGTCTCCCAGCCGCAACGCGGTGAGTGCCCAGGAATGACGCATAAAGAGAGGGAGCGTTACGACCAGGATCGCGGCCGTGATGGTGACGCTCGACCAGGTAGATTTCGTCAGGCTGCCCATCGTCCAGAAAACGACGGCGGCAAGGGCTTGCTCGCTGGCGATATATTGCAGAAGCGCCATCAGTGCGTTGAAGGTGAAGACGAGCGCGATGCCGAGAAGGATCATCGTCTCGACGCTCACACCCCGCATGGTCGAGGCAAAGTGGATGAAGAGCGCCGCCAGGATCGCCATGACGAAGGCGTTACCGGGGACCATCCAATCCCCAGCCACCGGAACGAGGGCCACGCCGGCGACGAGCGCCAGCGAGGCACCGAAGCCCGCCGCCGCGGAGATGCCGAGCGTAAAGGGGCTCGCGAGCGGATTGGCGAGGATCGTCTGCATCTGCGCACCCGCGACGGAGAGCGCAGCACCGGCAACCACCGCCATTATGGCTACCGGCAATCGAATCTCCCAGACGATGACCTTGAGCTGGGCAGAGACATCATCCGGGCGAAAGAGCGCGGAGACGACCTCGCGGAAGGAATAACTCGCCGGACCGAGAGCGATATCGCAGACGAGGCAGCCGAGGAGCAGTGCCGACAGGCCGAAGAGCACCATTATGCGCCGAGCGACGAGTGCGCGATAGTGGCGCCGTATCACACCCTCCCGCGCAAAGCGCGAATTCTCTGCGTCAGCCACGCTCTTCATCGTCATCGGCGGCGCGCCACAACGCTGCGGCCCAGGCGGCATCGGCAACAGCCGGGCGACATCCCGTACTGCCTCTTGAAGGCCGTAGAGAAATTCGCCGCACTCGTATAGCCGGCGAGATAGGCCGCCTCGTCGATGCTGATGCCGTCTTCTTCCAGGGCGCGGCGCGCCTGGTCGAGCCGCATCGAGCGCACATAGTTGAAGACCGTCGTCCCATAAGTCGTGTGGAAGAGGCGCTGAAGCGTGTTCTCGCTAACGCCGGCCGCACTCGCCAGGGCATCGACAGTCGGCAGGGAGCCGACACTGCCGCGCAGGATCTCCTCCGCTCGGGCCAGACGCATGCGTTCCGTCCGGCTCAAGGAAGCCGCCTCCTCCTCGCCGCCTCCCCCCGCCAGAAAATCGAAGGTCGCCGCGATGATGCCGAGCACCGAGCTTTCGATATGCAGCCGGCGCAGCCACGGCTGGAACCCCCTGGAGGCTGCGATCTCCTCGGCCCGCGAAAGGATCGCACGGCCGGGGGTCCAGGCGGCGAATGCCAGGTGGCGGTTGCAGAAATCCTCAACCTCGCGGGCGTTGCACTGCGCAAAGAAATCGCTCGATTCAAACCATTCCGGCGTGATCGCGATATTGAGGCGGTGCAGCCGCTGCCCCTGGCGCCCCTGCCGGCGAAAGATCGCCGGTTCCGTCTGCGCCAGCGCGATCGCGACCGGCTGCGAGCCGCCCTCCCCCTCCGGCATCGGCAGGACGTGGCGCCCCACGGCGGCGTAGGTGGAGCCCCGCAGAAGGAGCTTGATGCTCAAATGCGCCGGCAGCTCCACTTCCGTCTCCAAATCCCGCTGGTTGACCACATCCGAATGATGCACATGCAGGCCCCGCCGCAGTTCGATGTTCATGAACTCGCCGCGCACCACCACGTCGCGGCCCCGCACGTCCGGGGTGTGTAGCCGAAAGCCCCGCCTTCCGTTCTGCGCGAAGCGATCAAATTCCTGCGCTGTCAGGCCGTCCACGCGTCTGGCTCCGGAGCTGCCGCCCCACTCTTTGCGGTGAGGCAAAAGATTTTGGTGCTCCCGCAAAAGGCTCGCCCGTGGCTGCGGAAGACCTCCCCGGTTATAGAATAAATCATGATCGTCACAATCATATTTTAGTCGATCATCAGGGGGATCCCGCCATGGGGAGGCGGCAGATTGTTGGAGTATGGAATGGTTCCTGGGGCAGGATTTCGACATCTTCTCATGGCGACGGCGGGCACGATCGGCCTGATGGCGGCCAATGCTGCGCTGGCGCAGGATGCCATCCCGCTGCAAGAGATTGTCGTCGAGGGAGGGACGGTCGAGACGGACACGCACTTCGTCCCGACCCGGGCCGAAACGGCGACGAAGACGGACAAGCTCCTGATCGAGACGCCGCAGGCGATCTCCGTCGTCAATCGCGAGGAATTCGAGCAGAAGGGTGCGCAGACCATCAATGAAGCGCTGCGCTACACGGCCGGCGTGCAGGCGGATCTGCGGCCCAACGACCGCTACGACATCGTGCCGGTGCGCGGTTTCGGCGCCTATCAGAACTTCGTCCAGTATCTCGACGGGCTCCGGCTCCTGCGCGGCATTTCGTTCTCGCAGCCGACCGTCGATGTCTACGATCTTGAGCGGATCGAGGTGCTCAAGGGTCCTGCTTCGGTGCTTTACGGGCAGATGTCTCCCGGCGGCTTCGTCAATCTCGTTTCGAAGAAGCCGACGGAGGAGCCGATCCACGAGGTGGCGCTGACTGCGGGATCGGACTGGTATGGCAAGGCCGGGATCGATCTCGGCGGGCCGATCACCGACGACGGCAGCCTGCTCTATCGCTTCGTCGCCTCCGGCCGCTACAACGAGAGCCGCTGGGACGACGTTGAATCAGAGCGCGTCTCCGTCTCGCCGTCTCTGACCTTCCGCCCGACGCCCGGCACGGATCTGACGCTTCTCTTCAATTACACGCAGGATCCGAAGAGCGCCTATCCGAGCTACCTGCCGTCCCTCGGCACGGCTGTGCGAAACAACGGCTATGCCTCTATCCCATACGACTTCGACGTCGGGGATCCCGATTTCGATTCCTACGAGCGCAGGGTGGCGCGCGCCGGATACGAGTTCAGCCAGGAGCTCGGCAATGTCTTCACCTTTCGCCAGAACCTTCGCTACACCCATATCGACAGCGAACATCTCGGCCTGACCGGGCGCAGCATCGCCGACACCACGATCACCCGACTCGCAGCACATCTGGACGAAGACGTCGACACTTTCGCCATCGACAACCAGCTTGCCGCCGATTTCGACGTCGGCCCGTTCCAGAACAGCCTGCTCGGCGGCGTCGATTACCAGTATGTCAGCGCGAACCGGCTGATGGGCACGGGCGCAGCACCGACGATCGATTATCTCAATCCGGAATACGGCATCGGCATCGCGGTCCCGGCCTATGCCACCGACACCGACCAGGAGACCGAGCAGCTCGGATACTATCTGCAGGATCTGATCGAGATCGGTCGGCTGAACATCGCTCTCGGCGGCCGCTACGACGATTATTCGATCGACACCGACACGACGACCATCGCAAACGGCAGTGTTTCCTCCAGCTATCAGCAGAACACCGCTTTTACGGGGCGCGTCGGAGCGACCTACCTCTTCGACAGCGGATTGGCGCCCTTTGCGAGCTACTCGACATCCTTCGAACCGCCTTCAGGGCTTGGCATCAGCGGCGGCACTGCAAGGGTCCTGGACCCGGTCGAGGGCGAGCAGTACGAGGCCGGCATCAAGTACCAGCCGGAAGGCTTCGACAGCTTCCTCATGGCCTCCGTCTACGACCTGCGCCAGGAGAACGCCGTCTCCAGCGATAGAGCCAATCCGGGTTACTATCTGCAGACCGGCGAGGTGCATTCCAAAGGCGTGGAGCTGGAAGCGAAACTCAGCCTCGACAACGGCTGGGATCTGACCGGCGCCTACACATATATCGACGCGGAAATCACCGAGAGTGCCGTCGCGGCCGAGGTCGGCAACACCCCTGCCCTCGTCCCCGAACACACTGCTTCCGCCTGGGCACATTACACCTTCCAGAAGGGCGCTCTGGAAGGCCTCGGTCTCGGGGCCGGTGTCCGCTACCAGGGCGAGACCTACGGTGCCGACGACAACAGCTTCACCGTCGACCCGGTGACGCTGGTCGACGTCGCGGCCGACTACGATTTGTCCGCACGCACGCCTTACGACGTGTCGCTCAGCCTCAGCGTCACGAACCTTCTCGACGAGGAATACGTCTCCTCGTGCAGCAGCTCCATCTCCTGTTTCTACGGGACCCGGCGCACGGCCTATGCGCGGCTCAAATACACCTGGTGAACCGGCGGACGGAGGGCGAGGCCTCTCCGTTCTCTCCTCCTCACGGCCAACAGAGACGCAGATGCAGCATATCACTCAGGACCAGATCCGCGCCTATGTCGTCGAGGTCGGCACGCGTCAGACCGAGATCCAGAAGCGGCTTCGCGCAGAAACACTCGCCCTGCCGAACGGCCATATGGCGACCACCCCAGCGGCCGGCCAGCTTCTAGCACTGCTTGCCAGGACGATCAGCGCAAGGCGCGTCCTGGAGGTCGGAACCTTTACCGGCTACAGCGCGCTCAGCGTGGCGGCCGTCCTGCCCGAAGACGGCGAGCTCGTCGCTTGCGACAACAGCCCAGCGTGGACTGCCATAGCCCGTCGATATTGGGAGGAGGCCGGGCTCGCCGAACGCATCACCTTGAAGCTTGGGGATGCGACGGAGACCCTCAAGCTCCTTCTCGCGGAGGGCGGCGAGGCCTCCTTCGATTTCGCCACTATCGATGCCGATAAGGAGAATTACGACACCTACTACGAGCTCTGCCTGCGTCTTGTGCGGCCGGGCGGACTTATCGTCTTCGACAACATGTTCTGGGGACGCTCCGTCGCCGATCCGAAGGACAACGCTACCGACACCGTGGCGCTGCGCCGTCTCAACCTGAAGATCCGGGACGATGCCCGGGTCGACATGTCGCTCATTCCGTTCGGCGACGGCACCACCTTCGTCCGGCGGCGCGCATGAGCCTTCCCCCGACACTCTTGCGAACCTTCGGCTTCGCTCTCCTCGCTCTTGTCGCCCTCCCGGCTCCCGCACATGCCGAGATCGTCTTCACCGATATCAAGGGACGCAAGGTCACGCTGGAAAGGCCAGCGCACCACGTCGTCGTCGACGATGCGCGTATGATCATCGCGCTTTCCTTTTTGACCCCTGACCCGGTCGCGCGTCTCGCCGGCTGGCCGCATGACGTCAATCGTCTCGGACAAGCGCAATACACGCAGCTCAAGGCGCGCTTTCCGAAGATCGCCACCCTGCCCAAGGTCAGCGGCAACAACGAGGACATGGCGGTCGAGCCGATGATTGCGGCAAGGCCCGACCTCGTTCTCCTCTCGCTATTCTCCAGGGCTTCGCAGCGCCAGGTCGAACAGCTTCGCGCGGCCGGCATTCCGGTGGCCTTCGTCGACTTCCTGACGGACCCGCTCGCCAATACGGACCGGAGCCTCTTAATCGTCGGCCGCGCAATCGGCCGCGAGCAGGCGGCCAACGCCATCACCGACTTCCGCACCCAGCACATGGATGTGATCCGCGACCGGATCGCCGAAAGCGACGGACTGAGCGCGTCGACGGTCTATATCGAGACCCACGCCTCTTACCAGGAGCCCTGCTGCAACTCGCCCGGCAAAGGCAATCTCGGCCGTTTCATCACGCTTCTCCACGCAAAAAACATCGGAGACGTGCTGGGCGAGCGGCCCTTCGGCCAGATCTCGCTTGAGCATGTCGTGGTCTCCGAGCCCGATGTCTATATCGCCACGGGGGGCGCCTATATGGCGAGCCGCGGTGGTCTCGTCATCGGCAGCGGCATCTCCGAGGACAGGACGGAGGATGCGATGCGGCGCCTCCTCGCACGACCCGGCTTCGCCGAGCTTCCTGCCGTGCGCAACGGACGCGTCCACGGCATGGCCAAACAGCTGTTCGACCCCGTTCTCGACATCCTCGCGCTCGAGCTGATGGCACGCTGGATCCATCCGGAGATCTTCTCCGATCTCGACGTGGAAGCCAGCCGGGACGCCCTCAACCAGATGAGCGCGATCAATCTCGAGGGCCACTACTGGACAGACTGAGAATACCGAAGCTTTGCGCGTGTCGCGCCCGCGGCGGGACGAACGAGCGTCATTGAAGAGGAGGTCTTGATGGACATGATTGCGGCTCTGGCGAACATCGTTCCGGCGAGCGAGTCCGCGGCGGAAAAACAGCCGAGCTTCATCCTCAAAATGGCGGATGAGACCATGCTCGCATACGGCACCAAACACGAGCTGGCCGCCGGTCCCCTCGATGGCTTTTCAGCGCGCGTGGATCGCCATTTCGCGGAGCACGGAGACGGACCGGGCATCCTCGTCGGCGCAATTCCTTTCAACCCGACTCATTCGGCTCATCTCGTCCAGCCGGCCCGCATGCTGCGTGTCCAGGGAGATCACGAGATTGAAGGCATTCCAGGTCTGGCAACAGCCTCGGCACCCGTCATGCGCGTTCCCGTTATCTCCGTCACTCCGGAACCGACGGCAGGTGCGTTCGGCGAGGCGGTGAACGCCGCCATCCGGGCACTGGAAGACACCTCGTCAGGCCTTCACAAGCTTGTTCTGTCCCGCTGCCTTAAGGTCCGCGGTGCCCGATCCTTCTCGGTCGGCGAATTGCTGCGCAGGCTGGCAAGCGATGCGAGTGCCTCCGTCTTCATAACGGCTCTTCCCGACAAAGACGGCAAGCGCCTCCTCATCGGCGCAACACCAGAACTTCTGCTCGACAAGCGTGGACATCGCGTCGTCTCGCATCCGCTCGCAGGTTCTGCGCGCAGGTCACAAGATCCGGCAGAAGACCGTGCGGCCGGCGAACATCTCCTGGCCTCCGCCAAGGATCAACACGAGCATGCCCTCGTCGTGCAAGCCATCATGGACGTGCTGTCGCCCTATTGCACTGAGCTCTCGGCACCAGACGGTACAACCTTGCGCGCCACGGCAAGTCTCTGGCATCTCGGCACACGCCTCGTTGGCCGCCTGCGCGACCCGGCGACGAGCTGTGCGGAGCTCGCCGCACTGCTTCATCCGACGCCAGCAGTCTGCGGCCTGCCGCGGCAAGCGGCCCACGCCGCGATCGGCTCTCTTGAACCCTACGACCGCGGCTTCTACGCCGGCGCGGTCGGCTGGTGCGACGCCTCCGGAGACGGCCGCTGGTTCGTTTCCATCCGTTGCGCGGAGATCCTGGGAGAAGAAGCCCGCCTCTACGCAGGTGCCGGCATCGTCCCGGGCTCGACCGCCGAAGGAGAAATTGCCGAAACCGCCGCAAAATTCTCCGCTATGCTCCACGCCTTTGGGCTTGAGAGCGAAGCTTTCGAGCGAAGGGGCGGCTGATGCTCCCCCTCCGTCAGGTCTGGCCAGACGAACTGATCGATCGCTATCGCCATAAGGGCTACTGGCGCGGCGAAACGATGTCAGGCTTTCTCGCCGAGAAAGCGAACCTCCACCGCGATCGCCCGGCTGTTGTCGGCAGTCACGACGGCGTCCAAATACGTTGGACCTACGCTGAACTTTTGGCACGCACGCAAGCCATTGCAGCGAGCGTGCATGCGCTCGGCTTCCGGCCAGGCGAGCGCATCGTCGTGCAGCTTCCCAACGTGCCCTCCTTCCTGTCCGTCGTGTTCGGCCTCTTCCGCGCCGGCATCGTTCCTGTCTTCGCCCTGCCAGCGCACCGGGAAGCAGAGATCGTGCACTTCGTCCGGAAGTCGGAGGCCGCGGGCTATCTCACGATCGACCGTTTCGCGAAGTTCGACTACCGGGAACTCGCCCGCAACGTCGCCGCCGCAACAGAGCTTCGCCGGATCTTGATCCTGGGCGATAGCCAGGAATTCGTCTCTCTCGACGATACGCCAGGGCCGCCGCATCCGGCCCACACCGCGAGCCCCTCCGACGTCGCTTTCCTTCAAATCTCAGGAGGAAGCACGGGCTTGTCGAAGCTCATTCCACGCACTCACGACGACTATATCTACAGTTTTCGCGCCAGCGCTGAAATCTGCGGTCTTACGCCGGAAAGCGTCTATCTCTGCGCCCTACCAGCGGCCCACAACTTCCCCATGAGCTCGCCGGGGACGTTCGGCGCACTCTATGCCGGAAGCCTCGTGGTGATGGCGCCCTCACCAGCACCGGAAACGGCGTTTCGGCTCATTGAAGAAGAGCGTGTCACCATCACTGGCCTCGTGCCTCCGCTCGCGCTCAACTGGATGCGCGCGGCTCGATCGAGCGACCGCGATCTCTCGAGCCTCCAAATCGTTCAGGTGGGCGGTGCCAAGCTGATACCGGAGGTGGCACGTCGGCTTGGACCGACCCTCGGCTGCAGGCTGCAACAGGTTTTCGGCATGGCCGAAGGGCTCGTCAACTACACGCGCCTCGACGATCCGGAAGAACTCGTGGTGACAACGCAGGGGCGACCAATCTCCGCCGATGACGAAATTCGCATCGTGGACGAGTCGGGCGAGCCCGTACCGGAAGGCAGCGCGGGCCACCTTCTGACGCGGGGACCTTATACGATCCGCAGCTACCACAACGAACCGGAGGCAAACCGCATCTCTTTCACAGCGGACGGTTTCTATCGCACTGGAGACGTCGTCCGACAAACCTCCGATGGCTATCTCATCGTCGAAGGCCGCGCCGTCGACCACATCAACCGGGCAGGCGAAAAGGTCTCCGCTGAGGAGATCGAGGATCACCTTCTCGCCCACCCCCATGTCTTCGACGCCGCCGTCGTCTCCTTGCCCGATCCGTATCTCGGCGAGCGCAGCTGTGCCTTCGTCATTCCCGAAGGTGAGCCGCCGCGCATGATCGAGCTCAAGACCTTCGTGCGCCAGCGAGGTCTCGCCGATTTCAAGGTCCCGGACCAGATCGTGCTGTTGGACGATTTCCACACCACGGCGGTCGGCAAGGTGAGCCGCGCGGAGCTGAGACGACGGCTCCGCGATCAGTACCTGCAAACATCGCAAGAGGGATCATGACGATGGGATTGCCGACAATCGCACCCTACGAGCTGCCAGGACGAGACGAGCTGCCAGGCTCAAGGCTTGGCTGGAACGTCGACGCGAGGCGCGCCGCCCTTCTCATCCACGACATGCAGGCGTACTTCTTACGTCCCTTCGACTATCGCGCGGCGCCGTTCAAACCGTTCATAGACAACATCGCGCGCCTTCGCACGATCTGTCGTCATGCTGGCCTTCCCGTCTTCTATACGGCCCAGCAGGGAGACCAGGATCGCCGCGACCGCGGTCTGCAGGCGGACCTCTGGGGGCCTGGGATGGATCGGAGCTCCGAACACGAAGCGATTCTCGATGCAATCGCCCCGGGTGCGAGCGAAATCGTGCTTCACAAGCACCGCTACAGCGCCTTCCAACGCTCGACGCTGGAAGCTCTAATGAGGGCCCGCGGGCGTGACCAACTCATCATCTGCGGCGTCTATGCCCATATCGGCTGCCTGCTGACGGCCGCCGAGGCCTTCCAGCGCGACATCCAGCCGTTCTTCGTGGCCGACGGCGTCGCCGATTTCTCCCGCCCCCATCACATGCAGGCACTCGACTATATCGCCAGCACCTGCGGGATGATCGCAACGGTGCAGAGCCTCGAAGGCACACTCACGCAAAGGGTGGCAGCATGAGCGGCTGTTTAACCCGCGAGACGATGCGCGCCGACATCGCAGCCGCCATTCATACGCAACCCAACGAAGTGGGCGACGACGACGACCTCATGGATCTCGGGCTCGATTCCATGCGCGCGATGCACCTCGTCCTCCTCTGGCAGGAGCGCGGCCTGGTGCTCGATTTCTCCGAACTCGCCGAAGAGGTGACGCTTTCGGGATGGTGGGCAATCGCCGAACGCCATCTTCATCCACGAAGGGAGGCCGCGGCATGAATCGGTCGATCGCCCGTTCCGAGGATCCAGAGGAGATCCTCGGCTCCTCCCAGATCGTGTCTTTGACGGAGGCCGCCAGCGCGCTCTGGTTCGCTCAAGCGCTCGATCCTGAAAACCCGATCTTCAATACCGGCCAGATCGTGGAGATAGACGGGCCATTGGACGTGGCCGCCTTCGATCGAGCCATCACCGGCCTCGGCGAGGAAGCCGATGCACTCAGAGTGCGCGTTCTCGACCACGAGCGCCAAGTCCTGAAGGGGAACGATCTCTATCTTGAGATCGTCGACTGTTCGAACGATGCTGAGCCGCGCCGTGCCGCGCATACCGGCATCGCCGCAGACATGGATCGCCCGCTCGATCTCGCGCGTGACGCGCCGGTCTGCCAACGTCTGTACAAGCTCGGTACCAAGCGCTTCCTTTGGTACCAGCGCCTGCACCACATCGTCACCGACGGCTTTGCCACCCAGCTTGCGACAGCGCGCGTCGCGGAGCTCTACAACAGCGCCGTCTCCGGCATTCCCGAGGGCCGGCCGCTCTCCTCTCTCGGCCGCGCTCTTGATGCGGAACGTGTTTATCGCGGTTCACCCCAGCGTGACGCCGACAGCAGCTTCTGGAAAGAAACGCTTGCGGAGCTGGACAGCGTCACGGGTATGAAATCCGGCGTAGCACGAACGGCGAGACGCTACGACCACGCCCAGATCCTTCTGGACGAGGCTGTCTGCGCAGATCTCATCGCGATCGAGCAGACGCATCGTCTGTCCTGGCCGGACGTTCTGACGGCATTTTCGGGCGCATATTATGCGCGCCATACGAACGGCGACGAAGCCCTCCTTGGTCTCGCTTTTATGGGGCGCTTCGGTTCACCCGCCGCTCGCGTGCCGACGATGCTCATGAATATCCTGCCTCTCCGCCTGCCTGTCCAAGAGGACGTCCCTCTCGTCGAATGGCTGCAGGACGCAACCATTCGCATGGTGCAGGCACGACGGCATGGCCGCTACCGCCAGGAATGGATCCGACGCGATCTCGGCCTCTCGGGAACACAGCATCGGCTCTACGGTCCTCTCGTCAACATTCTGCCCTTCGACGCCGCCCCGCGGCTCCAGGGAGTAAAGACTGAGCTCACCCCACTTGGAACAGGGCCGGTGGACGACATCACCATTTCGTTCCGCGGCGATCCGAGAAGCCGTCTCGCACTCCAGATCGACACGAACCCGAACCTTTATGGACCCGGCGAATGCGAGACGCACGCGGCACGCCTTACCAACTTCATCCGCGAAGGTCTCCGCGCGTCGCGCCTCGGCCAGAGATTGAAGGAGGTGGCGACTGTCCTGCCGTCGGAGCACGAATGGCTTGTCTCGACTCTCAACGATACCGCTCACCCAGTCGCGACCGGAACACTGACGGAAGCGATCGAGACGGCTTTTACCCGCTTTGCCGACAAGGAGGCGCTGCGCTTCGGCGCGACCTCCCTCACCTATCGGGAACTGGACGAGAGCAGCGGAGCTCTAGCAGAACGGCTGATCGACGCCGGGGCGGGACGCGATCGCCTCGTCGCGGTCGCCTTGCCACGGTCGATCGAGCTCGTCATCGCTCTTTTCGCGATCCTGCGCGCAGGCGCTGCCTATCTCCCGCTCGACGTCACACAGCCCCGTGCGCGACTGGAAAAGATCATGGCATCCTCCCATCCGGTCGCCCTCTTGGCAGATGGGAGAAACGATCTCGAGCATGTGACGACCCTGACGCCCTCCTCCTGGCCGAGACGGCGAGCCGGCCGCCCACTGCCCGAAGTCGCGCCCAGCGACATGGCGTATGTCATCTACACCTCCGGCTCGACCGGAGAACCGAAGGGCGTCGTCGTGGAGCACGCGGCGATCATCAACCGCCTCGAATGGATGGCCGACGCTTACGGCATGGCAGCAGACGACGTCGTTCTTCAGAAGACACCCATGACCTTCGACGTCTCAGTCTGGGAGTTCTTCCTGTCCATCCTCAACGGAGGGACGTTGGCCGTTGCTCCGCCGGAAACCCACAAGGATCCAGTCGCACTTATCAACCTCGTGCGATCCAACGGCGTGACCACCATGCACTTCGTGCCGTCGATGCTCATGTCGTTCCTTGCCGAGCCGAGATCTTCCGGCCTCAAACTGCGCCGCGTCTTCGTCAGTGGCGAGGAACTCACCGCCGATCTCCGCGACTGCTTTCACCAGCACATCGTTGCGGAACTCCACAACCTGTACGGACCGACAGAAGCCGCCGTCGACGTCAGTTATTGGCCGGCAGTCGCAAACGACAGTTCCGCCCCGGTCCCCATCGGCAGGCCCGTCTGGAACACGCGCCTCTATGTGCTCGATCGCCATCTTCGCCCACTCCCGCCGGGCGTTGAAGGACATCTCCACATCGCCGGACGTCAGCTTGCCCGGGAATATCTCGGTCGACCGGATTTGACGAACGAACGCTTCATTCCCGATCCATTCCATCCGGGCGAGCGCATGTATGTGACCGGCGACTTGGCGCGACTTCGCGAAGACGGTGCGATCGTCTATCTCGGCCGCAGCGACCATCAGGTGAAGCTGCGCGGCCTGCGCATCGAGCTCGGTGAGATCGAGACGGCTCTTGCTGCCCATCCGGCCGTTCTGCACGCTGTCGTCGTTCTGCGCGAGGACGAATGGAACGATCCGCGCATCGTCGCTTATGCCACCCTCCGCGACGAGGTGAAGCCTGAGCAGCTGTCCGATTTTCTCCGGGAGCAGGTGCCCGATTATATGCTGCCTTCCGCGATCCTCATCGTAAAGGAGTTGCCTCTTTCCACGGCCGGCAAGCTCGATCGCAAGGCGCTCCCGGCCCCGCCACGTAAAGGCGGGCGCGGGCGCCCGCCAGAGACGGAAACGGAACGGCTCGTTGCCATGCTTTTCAGGCGTGTTCTCAGCCTTGAGAGTGAAGTATCCGCACATGACAATTTCTTTGACCTTGGCGGCCATTCGCTCCTCGCGGTCGAGCTCATGCTGCATCTCCGTGAGACAGCTGGCCGCGACCCCGGTCTCGGAACACTCTTCGAGCATCCAACAGTGGCACGTCTTGCCGCCGCTCTCGACGCAGGCGACGAGGATCATGGCGGCCTCCAGCCGCTTTTAAAGCTGTCCGACGCAGCGGAAGACTGTCCGTTCGTCTTTCTCATCCACCCGGCCGGCGGAATCTCATGGTGTTATGGCAGCCTCGCCCGCGCACTTGCACCGTGCCATCAGGTCTGGGGGATCCAGGCGGAGGCGCTCTCCCCCGACATGCCCGCACCGCGTTCGCTCGAGGCTATGGCGCAGCGTTACGCCGAACACATCGCTTTTCTGACGGGCGGGTGTCCGGTCGCACTCGGCGGCTGGTCGGTCGGAGGCATCCTCGCGCAAACGGTGGCGGTTCGCCTCCAGGCAATGGGCATGTCTGTCGATTTCGTCGTCATGCTCGATTCCTATCCCGCCGATTGCTGGCGCGACGAACCCGACCCCGTGCCGGGTGCGGAGCTGAAGGCGCTTCTCGCCATCGGGGGCCATGACCCGGATGCACTTCCCGATCTGCCGCTGACGCGCGAGGCGGTGACGGCCTTTCTCACGGAAAGCGGTAGCCCGCTCGGGCAGCTTCCCGCCGAGGCCCTCGACGGCATGGTGCGGGCGGTCGGTCTCAATAACCGCTTGGTGCATGAACACCGCCACGAGCTCTTCCGCGGACCGATTTTGCATTTCCGCGCCACGCAAACGCCGGGCCAGCGCTCGCTAGATCCCCAGACATGGCGGCCCTACGCCCTGAACGTCACCGTCCATGACGTAGCGGCTATCCATGCGCACATGACGGGAGCAGAGGCGCTCACCGAGATCGTGCCCGTCATGAGCCAATGGCTCGATATCTTCGCGCCGGCAAAGGAAAACCGACCATGAACCTGAACGGGATCGCCGGGCGGACCGCCCTTGTCACCGGTGCTGCCGGAGGGATCGGCCTTGCAATCACTCGCCTGCTGATTGCGAGCGGCGCGCATGTCATCGCCACCGATGTCGACGTCGCCCTGGTTGTTGAAAACGCATCCGAAGGCCTTTGTGCCAGACAGCTTGATGTCACGCAGAGCGATGCCGTCGACGCTCTGGTGAACGAGGTCGCAGAGACCTGTGACGGGATCGATTTCGGCGTGAGCGTCGCGGGTGTTCTGGGCTTCGCGCCAGTCGCCGAAACGAGCGACCAGGAATGGGCGCGCATCTTTGCTGTCAACACGTCCGGCGTCTTCCACCTCGGCCGCGCGCTCGCACGGATCATGAAGCCGCAAAGGTCTGGCACGATCGTGACCGTAAGCTCCAACGCCGCCGGCATACCGCGCCAGAACATGGCGGCGTATGCCGCATCGAAAGCAGCGGCGACCATGTTCACACGATGCCTCGGGCTGGAACTCGCGCCCTTCGGCATCCGCTGCAACGTCGTTGCGCCGGGCTCTACGCGAACCCCCATGCAAACAAGCCTTTGGGCCGATGGCAACAGCGAGGAGAGAGTCATCGCCGGCGCACTCGATAGCTATCGGACAGGCATCCCCCTGCAGAAGCTCGCGACGCCTGAGGACATTGCACATGCGGTCCTCTTCCTTCTTTCCGAAGAGGCAGGCCATATCGCGCTTGCCAATCTCTATGTCGACGGCGGCGCAACGCTGACGACATGAAACGGGAACAACACGCCTGGGCTCCGCCGCAAGTTCCCCCCACCGTGGTTCGGGCAGACGGTTGCACCGGTGGCCGCCTCATCTCCGAGGAAGGCCGGGCCTACAATATCTTTCTCTATCGGCCCAACGCACCGGCGCCACCGACTGGTTATCCAGTCGTCTTCCTGCTTGACGCCGATACGGACTTCCTGCTCGTGACCGAGACGGTTCGGCGGCTTTCGCGCCGGCCAGCGGCCACCGGCGTTCCGCCTCTTGTCGTGGCTGGGATCGGCTTTCCCGAGGGGGAGCGTGATCTCTCCCGCTACTTCGATCTCACCGAGGGCCCTCCAGCCAATGATCCCTTCCTACGCCTGCACGAGGCGAAATTTGGTGGGGCATCTCTCTTTGCGGCATTCCTTCAAACGACCGTCGCCTCCTATGTCGCCGGCGAGGTTCCGGTCGATCCTGCGAAATCGGTGCTTTTCGGGCATTCTCTTGCCGGCTTCTTCGTGCTCGACAGATTGACCCACGACCCCGGACGCTATTTCGGCTCCATCGCCATCAGCCCATCGATCTGGTGGAACCGCGCACATCTGATGGAGGCACTTCCCCCGATCGGGGCGGCGGGCTCCCTTTACGCTGCGATTGGAGAATGGGAAGAGGAACTCGCCCCGTGGCAGCGCACGACGCTCGCATCGCCGCATTATACCTCGATCCGTCACGAGCGACGCATGGTGAGCAATTTTCGCGAACTCGGCGATCGCCTAACGAAATCAGCCGCGACCTTTTCAGCCCTCTTCGAGACCTATCCCGACGAGGACCATGCAAGCGTCCTGGCAGCGAGCCTCGCCCGAGCGCTGCGTTTCATTTTCACAAAGCAGCGAGACTGACCAACCTTAAAAGCACGATGAAGGGGCTGGACAGAAAAAAGCTCAAGCCACGGCGATTGCGGTCCGGGACCAGCTCCAGCAGACGTCAGATCCGATGGATATGCGGCTGGGCGTAGACGGGGACATGGCTGTGGATTTCGCCGTCCGCCGACGTGCAGATACTGCCCGTGCTCTCCCGACCCACCACAATGCGTATCGGGATCGCCTTGGTGCGCGAGCGCTCCGTCGCCCAAGGCAGCCTGGGAAGACTACGCGGAGCCGTCGCTCCCGCGGCTTGATCCAAGTTGAAGTTTGCGCTGGCCGATCGGTAAGGATCTCGAGATGACGCGCTCTCGTTTCTGGGAAGAACAGACCATCGCCGCCCCTCGGCGGCTCCTAGTCAGGTTCGCCCGGCACATGCTCACTAAGGAGCAGCAGGTCCTTTTCCATGGCCATTTGCGGCTTCACGGACGATCTGTGCCAGTTCCTCTTCCTTGAGCCGCGATTTGACGACGACGCGGACAGAGCGTTCGTCCATCTCCGGCATGTCGCGAGAACTGACCACCACAACCGGCAGATCGGGACGCTGGCTCGCGATCTCGTCGAGCAAGTCCAACCCAGATCCATCCGGCAGGGTCTCCTCGACAATGAGGAGGTCGAAGTGCTGCGCCGCCAGTTGCCGGCGCGCCTCGGCGACGGTGGGCGCACGCGAGAGCTCCAGGCGCTCCTTCAAAAGAGCGGAAAGGATCGCGAAAAAATCGGCATCATCCTCGACATGCAGGGCACGCGGAAGGTGTGGAGATCCTTGCGATGCGTCGATTTTTGCCGCGTCGTCCGATCCGGCAGGCGTCTGACCCTTCACCTTTTCCGGCGCGCTTGTCGACAATGGCAGAGCGACCGTGAATTCCGCACCGGCATCCGGCCTGTTGCGATAGGAGATCGAGCCGTTCATCTGCTCGATGATCTGCCGCGAGATATGCAGGCCAAGGCCGGTCCCCCCCTGCTGCCTGGTGGCGGAGGAATCCGCCTGGCTGAAACGGTTGAAGATCTTGCTCTCAAATTCCGGAGGCACGCCCGCGCCTTCATCGGTGACGGAGATGCGCACCGTCTCGCCGCTCTTGGCGATGGAAACCTCCACAGTTCCCCCGGACGGGGAGAACTTTGCGGCATTCGACAGGAGATTAGAGAAAACCTGCTGCAACCTCCTCGCATCGACCTCGACGGCATAAGCGCCATCCGATTGCATGACAGGCGCTACGTCAAATTTCTCAAAATACGCCTGGTTCGCTTCGACGGATTGCTTGACGAGGTCGTTCAAATCTTCCACGCGCCGATCGAACTGCATCGCACCCGACGTGATCTTCTCCAGATCGAGGATGTCGTTGACGAGTTCGACGAGACGCTCGCAGTTCTTCAGCGCGATGGCGAGAAGATGTGAGATCTTTGGCCCGAGCTGCACCTCCGACGAGCCCAGCACCAGCCCCAAAGAGCCGCGAATGGAGGTCAGAGGCGTGCGAAGTTCGTGACTGACGGTCGCGATGAATTCGCTCTTCGCCCGCTCCGCCTCCTTACGGGCATCGATATCCTGGAACTGAGCGACGAAGTAGCCACTCCGGGTCTGGTGATCCTCGACACGCGACAAGCCGAAGAGACACCAGATCGAGCGTCCGCTCTTGGCGACGAAGCGCCTTTCCACCTGCTGGGTGGCCGCAACGCCATCGAGCAGGTCACGAAGCTTTCCGGGCTCTGACCTGTCGTCGGGATGGATCACACTGGCGAAATCAAGCTCTTCGAATTCCTCCGGCTTGTACCCTAGAAGCGCGCACAGCGTCTCGTTGACCTGCATCCATTGCCCGTCGTCGCTGATCAGCGCCATGCCGACAGGTGCATTCTCGAGAGCCAGGCGGAACCGCTCCTCACTCTCGCGCAGCGCGAGCTCCGTCTCTTTAAGGTGCGTAATGTCCGTTTGCGTGCCGATCATGCGCATCGCTCGACCGGTCTTGTCGCGTTCGATGCCGACCGCTTCCGAGCGCAACCAGATCCAATGGCCGTCTCTGTGCCGAATACGGTACTCCGTCAGCGAGCGGGCAGCCCGGCCCTCGATACATGCCGCGTCGGCCTCTTCCACCGCGGCGCGATCGTCGGGATGTACTCGCTGTCTCCATTCCTCCTGCGGGTCGATATCTTCGTGCTCGCCGAAGCCAAGCATCGCCCGCCATCGACCCGAGACCACGGAGCGACCAGTTTTGAGATCGATATCGAAGACACCGATGGCCGCCGCCTCGATCGCCTGTTGCAGGCGCTGCTCACTGATCGCCAGTTCGCGCGCCACCTTTTGCTGCAAGGTCACATCGCTGATGATGAGCGTATGGCGCAGGTCGCCTGCCTCTGTGCGCCACTCGTTCTTTTGCAGCGTCAGGAAAAGTTCGTCGCCGTTGCGGTTCCGCGTTTCGACCAGCCGGCTGACTTCTCCTTGCTTCTGCGCACTTGCCGCGCCCTCTTTCGACCCAGGAAACAGAGTCGCGATCGTCTGCCCGTCCAATTCGTCCGCCCGATAGCCGAAGATCAGCTCCGTTGCCGGATTGACGGAACGAATGATGCCGTCCTCGTCCAGCACGATCACGCCGGCAAGAGCCGTATCGACGATCGAACGGTTCTGCTGCTCGCGCGCGGCAATCTCCCGCGTCTTCAATTCGACCGTCTCCTGGATCGCCTCCTCGCGACGCGCGTAAGACATCAAGAGCACGCCGAAGAGGAGGGACAGGGCCAGTCCCGCCGCCAGAACGATCGTCGGCTCTTTCGACGCCGCTGTCGCTTCAAAGGCGGGTGTGCTCTCCCAGACGACGGTCCATGTCTTTTCCATCACGGACAGCACTTTGCTGACCTGGAACGCAGGATTGTGTGCGTTGCCTTCAGAGCTTGTATAGATCAACTGGTCAGGATCGGCGGTGCCGCCATCATAGACACTGAGGTTCAACCGCGTGCCCTGGCTTGCCGTCAGGCGATCCATAAAGCGCGGCGCGATGAAAGGCGCGTAAACCCAGCCAACGAACGCATCTCGCCGCTGCTCCATGGTCTCAAGAGGAGCGGAGGCCTCATAAAGCGGCCGAAGCAACAAGAAGCCGGCGCTTTTCGTTTCGTCTTGCACGAGGAAGATTCGACCCGTGATCGTCGCACGCCCGGTATCGCGCGCATGGACGGCCGCGGTACGACGGTTCTGCTCAAACGCGATATCAAGCCCGAACGCCTTCGCGTTCGTCGCAAGAGGCTCGATGAACGTGATCACGAACATCTCGCGATCCGTGGAAGGCTCGGGCTTGATCGTCAGATTGGTTTCGCCGGGTGTCGTGTGCTCGATCAAAAACGCCTGCAGCTCGTCAGGCATGACCGGCTCGATGAACCCAACGCCGTTGATCCCGGGCAGATTGGCCTCGAGACCGAACTCGCTGACGAAAGCCCTCCATTCCGTCTTCGAAACGTAGCTGGAGCCGCTGAAAAGACCCGCTCCGGCGTCCAGCGCCTGCTTGTAGGCGTCCAGCCGGTGCAGCAGTGCCTGTTCGCTGTCTCCCGCCAGAGCCTTGAACGAGGTCAGCCCCTGTTCGAACGCCGCTTCGTTGGTGAACTTCCATGCGTAGAACGTTAATCCGAGGGGAACCAGCAGCGCCACGAGGCCCAGCCTGCTGACCCGGGCGAGCGGGCGTCCGCGGTATCGGGCGCTCCACGGGCGCAAAGGGCTGATCATGGCCAAGGGTAGGACGAGCAGGATTCCCGCAACGTCCCCGATCCACCATGTGATCCAATTGGAAAGGGCAGCCGATCCGCCGGTGATACCGGCCCCCATAAGGCTTGCTACGCCGACGCTCGCACCAATGAGACACGGCAAAAGGGCCGCGCGCAGGGTAAACGGAATGAAGTCTCGCATCCCCTCCAAGGCGAAGGGCATCCCGAAGCGCCGCCGAAGAAGTTGGACAGCGAGGAGCGATTGCACCGTCGACCCGGTGGCGATGCAAACAGCAACACCCAGCGCCGACCAGTCGGGCCCCTGCACACCGAAAGCGTTTCCAATTACGGCATTTACCGCGAATGCCCCCAGAAACACGCCGGGCCATAGCCGGTGACCATAAAACAGAAGCGCAGAAACCGCGATTCCCGATGCCGGCCAGATCAACGTCGCATAGCCTGGGGGCACGGCCAAACGCAGGCCGAGCCAACCGAAAAGCGCATAAAGGACGGCCGCGACAGCCGCGCGGTAAATGTCGGTTCGAGACATGAGTCGCAGATAAAGCATGCCTAGCTTGCGCGTCGCTGGCGACACAACTCAAGCGTGATGATTGAAAATGCTTCGCTAAAACGGGATTTCATCATCCCTGCCGATGAGCTGACAGGCGCCTCTTAGCTCTTGTTCTCCGTCCTCAAGATCAAGCGATCCAGCAAATCAGGCCGCCCCGGTCCCGTGCCGTTGATCAACAGGACGGGCCGATCCGGCTCTATTACCCAACAGAAAAAACTTCCGAGCCGAATCGGGAGATCATCTTGTGCATTCACCCGCGTCGCGACCCATTGAAATTACATGACTAAAATCCAAATTGAGGTAGAATAATGCTGCTCGATTCGGACCAGACATATTTATGAGACATTAAATTGATTTCGAAGAAAATCGTACGGATGATTTTCCTTTCGAATTCGTGACGAGCCTAGACATATGTCGTGCTGTAAAGAGGACCGCGGCGATTGAGACTTAGCTGTGAAGCAAGGCCGACCTGAACAGATAGAGGCATATCCTGAAAAGAGCGCGGATACTTTACGTCGACGACGAGCCCGACATCCGGGAAATCGCCAGCATGTCCCTGGAACTCGACCCCCAGTTGGACGTGCGGACGTGTGCCTGCGGCCAGGACGCGCTCGAGACTGCGCGCGAGTGGCAGCCCGATCTCATTTTGCTCGATGCGATGATGCCGGAAATGGACGGGCCGCAGACGTTGGCAGCCCTCAAGGCAAAAGGCGACACGAGCGGCATCTCGGTCGTGTTCATCACCGCCCGTACGCAGACATCTGAGGTCGAGCACTTCATCGAGCTCGGGGCCGTAGGCGTCATTGCCAAACCCTTCGACCCGATGGGTCTTGCGGGCCTTGTACAGCAATACCTGCAGAAGCCGGATGCCTAGGTTTTGGAAGGCTGAGACGGCGCAAAGGCTGAAGGCGGTTGTTTGCGGGTTTTTCTGCGCATGCATGACTGCGGGCATCGCCATGGCCGATGAGGGAGCGCCTGGAGGCGGACCTACCACATCGATCCTCTGGCGCGAAAACGTCGCGCCGTTCGCCGAAGCGCCAGCCCGCGTCGTCATCGAAGGCGTCGAAGAGGAAAGCGGCTTCGAACCGCGGCTGGCGCGTCTCGTCGAAACTCCGAAGCCCGCATCGTCGGCCCCGCCGCGCATGCTTGCACTTGAAACAAACCTCCTTCGACAAATGAATGTTCGCCCTTTCGGCGAGGAGGAACGCGCGACGTCGCACAAGAACGGATCTCAGCTGGAGCTGCGCTGCCAGGCAGGACAGAGCCCTGCGGGCTTCGTCCTGTCTGCGCCGAATTCCCGCCTGCCCCGCGGCCTCCACCTTGCCGCCGTGGCCACATTGTCCGGCGGGCAAGGCTTCGGATTGTCGCTTGTGCCCAAGGGCGAGGATGCGCCGGGAATACCACAGGCAAAGTTGCACACCGGCGAGATCCGACTGCCCCTTCCCTTGCTGCAATCCGCAGCGGAGGCCAATCAGCGCGACGTCGTGATCACCTGTCCTGAAAACGCCGCGACAGCGACGCTTCAGGAATTCGCCCTTGTGCCACAAGCGCCACAAGCCGAGTCCGCCACTTCGGCTGCCGCAGGTCAGGTCGGCACATGGATCTGGGACATCGAACCCTTTCTCCAAGATCCGGATGCGCTGCTTGCTTTCGCGCGCAACGAGCAACTGAGTGAGCTCTATCTTCAGCTGCCGCTTCCCATCGAATCTCCGTCGCAGATGGCGGCATTGGATCGGCTACACGAAACCCTGACGGCGGCAGGCATCGCGGTCATCGCCGTCGAAGGCGATCCGGAGATGGTCCTTCCTTCCGGCAGACAGAACGCTCTCGCGCGCCTTCAGGCCCTCCGCAAGATCGAGCCGAAGATCCCGCTGACGGCCCTGCAATATGATATCGAGCCTTACCTCCTGCCCGCTCTGGGGCGCGATCTCCCTGCGGCGTGGACCGCATGGACGGAGACGGTCCTTGCCCTCTCGCAGGCATGGGATGGCCCGGTTGGCGTGGTTCTGCCGTTCTGGATGCTGGAGTCGAAAGGCGGACTGAAGGCTCTCGATCGTACAGCCGCTTCGCTCGCCGCTGTTACGGTCATGGCCTATCGCACCGACGCCAGTGAAATCGTCGCGATCAGCGAGCCTTGGCTGGCCTGGGGTGGCCGCTCCGGCGTGCCGATCCGAATTGCCGTCGAAAACGGCCCCCTTGAGCAGGAGGTCCACCAGGTCTACCTGAGAGCGAAAGAGGGGACGCTACGACTCGCGTCTGGCGGGAAAGAAGCTTCGGCAGAGCTCCTTACTGAACCCGTACCGGAGAGGTCGGATGCCCCCGTCTACCGTTTCAGCCACGAGGTACGGGTGGACATGGCGCGCATCAGTTTCCTCAATGACACAAACAAACTCACGTCCGCGCGCGCGCATCTGAAGCGTCTTCTTTCTGCCTGGCCGGTCTTTGCGGGCCTCGCGATTCACGATTTGCAGCAAGCGCGCCGCAAGGGACCGGAACAAGCAAGGATCCCCGAGCAATGAGCTCCCAGCCACTCATCCTCATCTGCGATGACGACCCACTCCTGATCGAACTGATGGAGTTCCGTCTTCGTGCCAAGGGCTATGCCGTCACAACCGCCACCGATGGCGAAGAAGCCTTCGCGAAAGTGTCCTCTGAACGGCCATCGATCGTCGTACTCGACGCGATGATGCCCAAGCTCGATGGCTTCGACGTTCTCAACCGCATCAAGCAGGATCCCGAGCTGAAGGACATTCCGGTGGTGATGCTCACCGCGCGCAAGAACGAACGCGACATCGTCTCGGCACTGGAACGTGGTGCCGAAGACTATCTCGTGAAGCCCTTCATTCCCGATGAATTGATGGCACGCTTGTCGAAGCTGATCGCCCGGCAGACACCGAGGGCGTGATGCCGGTCGTCGCCCCGCCCCATGCCATTCTGCTCGGCCTCTCCCTGGCCTTTTGCAGCGTGGCTCCGGCCGGAGCGCAGCAACCCGAAACGCTTTATGAGGAGGGGCTTCGTCACCGCCTCGAAGGCCGTTTCGAAGACGCGGCACGCGCACTGCAGGAGGCTTTGAACCAGCAGCCTGAAAATGTCGACGCGCTGGTGCAGCTCGGCTTCGTTCAACTCGCCCAGGGAAAGAACGAGGATGCCCGCGAGACATTCGAACGCGTACTCGTCCTGTCGCCCGGTTACGGGGATGCACGCTATGGTCTCGCCCAGACCGCCTTCCGCAACGGCGACCTCGAAGAGGCTCAATCCCTTGTGAGCGAGGTTCTCGCAGCACAGCCGGACAATGCGGATGCACAGGCTCTTGCCGTGAACATCGCGCGCGCCCGGGAAGCTGAAAACGCGAGAGCCTCTCCGCCCCCCGAACCCGTCCCAGTGGCGAAACCTGCACCGACAGGGCCGTCGGAAGAAGAGATCGCGTTGGCGAAGCGCCAGCGTCTCGCGGCTCTTGTCGCCGAGGCGACCCGGCTTCGGCTTGAAGGCCGCTTCGCCCCGGCCGAGGCCCGCTATCGCCAGGCCCTGTCGCTCGCGCCCGACGATGCCGACACCCTGGTGGCGCTCGGGCTCGTGACCGCGAGCCAGGACAAGCTAGCGGAGGCCCGTGATTTCTTCGGGCGAGCGCTCAGGCTCGCGCCCTCCTATACAGATGCCAGGCTCGGTCTCGCTCGGCTTGCCCTGCGCGCCGACGACACCGCTGAAGCACGGCGCCTTGCCGAGGAAGCAAAAGCGCGCGATCCGGAGAGCATCGAAGCGGAGCTTCTTCTCGCCCGCATCGACATCGCGGACGGCGCTCTTCATTCGGCGGATGCACGCTACGAGGCGCTCGCCCGGCGCACCAACGACAACGCCCAGGTCATGGTCGGCTTGGGCGACACCCGGTTCCGGCAATGGCGCTTCGACGAGGCCCGAACCGCCTACGAGCGAGCATATGAGATCGCTCCCGGCGACCCCGTGACGGCAGAGAGGCTTCAGCGTGAACCGCCGAAACGCTGGCGTTTCACGGCGGGAAGCGAGTACAGCGCCCTGACCGAAGGCCGGCCGCACTGGACCGACAGCGTCGCGGTGCTCTCCTACCGCCTATCCCCCGCCGCGACCGTGACGGGAGAGACACGGCTCGCCACCCGCAACAATTCGACCGACCTGCAGATCGCCACGCGCGTCGACTACGCCTTTTCCGACGCCTTCTCGGCCAACGCCTCCGTCGCCGCTACGCCGCGCGCCGATTTTCTGGCCCGCGTCGCGCTCGGGGCCGGCATGACCTGGCGCCTCGTCGAAGACGGTCCGGCCGGCGGCCCACTTTTTCTGGAAATGCAGTCACGGCACGAATTCTTCGCCGACAGCGAAGTCACCTCTCTCTTCCCCGCCATTAAGGCTGCTATCGGCGACGAACGCCTCACCTTCAAAGTGACCTGGGTGCATGCCCGCGACGACGAGCGCACGGTGGCGAACGGCTACATCTTGCGCAGCGATCTTGCCGCCACAGACAGGCTCCGGCTCTTCGCCGGCTATGCCGACGCCCCGGAAATATCGGAAGGCAGTCTGTTCGAGACCCGCACGTTCTTCGGCGGAGTCTCCTTCGATCCGGTGGATTGGGTAACGATCAACGCCGCCATCGCGCACGAGCGGCGTGATGCCTTCGAGCGCAACAGCTTCGCTCTTAACTTTTCGACCCGGTTCTAGGCGATGCTTTACGGAATCTGGAACCTCTCCGTTGCGCTTGCACTCGCATCGATTTTCATCTTGCTAGGCCTGATCATGGTGCGCGTCGTCGACATGCGCCGTGCCACACGCCGCGCTGCGCAACGCAAACGCTTCTTTAGCGCCCTGATCCGCTTCTCCGCGGATGGTGAAGATACCGCACTCAAACGCGTCATCGCCGAAACGCCGAACCCCATTGTCCTCGATGCCGGCTTTGAGTTTCTGGCAATGCTGCGTGGCGACGAACGCGCCCGCACAGAGGCAGTTTTTGCCGAGGCGGGCGTGCCGGATTACATCCGCCGCCGCTTGCGGCGTGCCAACGAGGCGGAGCGCATTTTTGCTGCCGAAGCTCTCGCGTCCTTTCCTGGAGAGACGACGATTGCGGCGCTCAACCGGGCACTCGGAGATCGGACACGAGAGGTACGGCTCGCCGCGGCGATCTCGCTCAATGGTCTGGGACAATCGCCCGCGCTCGCCGAGCTGATGGAGAAGATCGGCGCCGGCGGCCAGCGCTCGCGTCGCCTTGTCGAATTGCTGCGCACCATCCCACAGGAAAAGGCCCCCGAGCTCGTCGATTTCGCAGCGCGCGAAGATGCCCCTCCGTTTTCTCGAGCCGCAGCGATCGAGGCACTCTCCCATAGCGCCGATCCGCAGCTCATGCCCTTCTTTTCCAATCTCGCGTCGGCAGATGAGCCGGAAATCGTCGCTGCCGCAATCCGCGGACTTGGCCGCTTCGGCCATCCTTCGGTCCTGCCCACGGTGCTCGCCGCCACGAAAAGCACGGACTGGCAGGTGCGATATGAAGCCGCCGAAGTGGCCGCAGCATTTCCGTCGCCAGACATGATCGAGCCTCTGGCTGCCCTCCTCAGCGACCCGGAATGGTCCGTCCGCTATGCCGCGGGCAAAGGGCTGAGGAATCTCGGCACGGCCGGGCGGGACAGGCTTATCGCATTCGCCGAAGGAACCGCCTCCCGCGGCCAGCGCACTGCCTCCATGGTGCTCCAGGAGGGAAGCCGGGCATGAGCGACTTCGTCCTCGCAGACTTCCTGCTCCAGGGCACCCGCGTTATCGCCTGGGCCGTTGTCGCATCGGGCCTTGCTCAATCAGCTGTCTATATCTTTCAGCTCGTCATGGCCGGGGCGACCTTTTACCAGCGGCCATCCGTCGCCCGCTCGTCGCTCCTCTGGCACCGCTACAGCGATGTCGCCCCGCCGATCGCCCTCATCGTGCCGGCCTACAACGAGCAGCTCAACATCATCTCGACCGTCTATTCGCTGCTTTCTATCGAGTATCCAAGCTACGAGGTCATCGTCGTCAACGACGGTTCCAAGGACGAGACCCTGTCGCGTCTTCTCCAAACCTTTGACATGGCGGAGTTCCAGCGTCCTCACGATACCGCCCTGCCCCACGCGCCCATCCGCAACATTTACAGCTCACGCAACAACGACCGGCTTTTCGTCATCGACAAGGAAAATGGCGGCAAGGCAGATGCCCAGAATGCCGGCATCAATCTCTGTCGCGCGCCGCTCTTCTGCGTCGTCGATGGCGATTCCATCGTCGAACCGGATGCTCTGATGCGCGTCGCACAGCCCTTCATCGAAGATCCGGACCGCACGATCGGCGTCGGCGGGACGATCCGCATCGCCAACAATTCCCTCGTCGATGCAGGGCGGATCAGCGAGGTGCGCCTGCCTGAGCGCATTCTGCCGCTCTTCCAGGTGGTTGAGTATATCCGCGCCTTCTTGATGGCACGGGTCGCCTGGAGCCGCATCAACACGCTGATGCTGGTCTCCGGCGCTTTCGGAGTGTTCCGGCGTCACGAGGTCATTGAAGTCGGTGGCTACACGCCGGGTTCGATGGGGGAGGACCTCGATCTCGTCATCAAGCTGCATCGCAGCATGATCGAGAAGAAGCAGGATTACCGGATCACCTTCGTGCCCGAGCCCGTATGCTGGACGGAGGCTCCGGAAACTTGGTCGGTACTCGGGCGGCAACGTGCGCGCTGGCAGCGGGGCGCGCTCGAATGCTTCTTTCGCTACCGTCATATGGCTTTCAATCCGCGTTACGGTCGGATCGGTTTTCTCGGTTTCGGCCAAATGTTCATCGTCGACGTGTTGGGCCCGATCGTGGAAGTGCTGGGCTATATCCTCATGCCCACCTTCTATTTCCTCGGAGGTCTCTCCGTGGACTACCTCCTCGCCTACACCGCCCTCGTCTTCGTCTTCGGCATTTTCATCAGCGTCGGCTCGCTGGTTTTGGAAGAGCTCGAACTCAAGCGCTTCCCGACCCCCCGAAGTCTTTTCATTCTGGCGATGGCCGCCATCATCGAGAACTTCGGCTATCGCCAGATCAACAATTATTGGCGCCTGAAGGGCGTATGGCAGTATCTCCGCTCCGATAACAGCTGGGGCGAGATGACGCGCATCGGATTCAAGTCGGGCTCTGCGTAAGACACTCACGAGCGGTCGAGTTAAAGCCGGCCGACGGTCGGGGCTTACATCAATCGGCAGGATGCCTCGTCTTCGAAAGTTCTTCGCACAGGTCGTCATAGGCACCAGAGACATCTTCCCGCTCATTGGCCGTCTGGCCAAGCAGATCTTCGAGCGCTGATGCCCGATCGCTGATGGCAGGAAAACCAAAGGTTCCGCCGGCGCCGGCTAAGCCGTGGGCAAGGACAATGATCTGCGGAATGTCTTCCGCGGCATGCGGATTGAGCTCCCTGAGGCGCGCGAGGTCACTCCCGCAGCGCTCAGCAAAACGCTTCTTGAGGCGCAGCAACGGATCGTCTTGCACAAAGAGCCCCTTCCTGACTTGACCGAAGTTTCCACAGCACCCCCGCGACACCCCGCACGCAAATGCAACGCTTTCAATGGAACATCTTCAGTTCGCACAATCCCGTTTGATCAGAGGTTTCATATCCGGTCACCTATCCTTCCGTATAGTCGAACCTGACCTCTTGCTTCGTGGTGAAAGAGACGAAGTTTCGGTAAAAAAGGCAACCAAACAAACTTACAGGGAACAGGACATGTCGATCGGCACGATTATGACGAAGCTGAAACTGTCCATGGCCGGTCTTGCGATCCTTGCCGGGTTTGCGGCGGTCTGGTCGATTGGCTTGGAGCCGGATCCGGCCAGGGCCGCCCGGCTGGAGGCCACGCCCACAGGAGATGTCCTTCTGCGGGTCTCCGGCAAAATCAACGCGACGAATGTCGGCGATGAAGCGCATTTCGACCTCGACATGCTGAAAAAAATGCCTGCGACGACCTTCAAGACCAGCACGATCTGGACGGAGGGTGTGAACAGTTTCACGGGCGTGAGCCTTGAGGACCTTCTGGCCGCAGTCGAGGCGCAGGGCAAAACACTTCGGGCGACGGCTATCAACGATTACGCGGTTCAGCTGCCTGTGTCGGATGCCACATCGCCCGGCCCCATGGTCGCCTATGAAATGAACGGCAAGCCGATGTCGCGGCGGGGGAAAGGCCCCTTGTGGATCATCTACCCTTTCGATCAGAATTCGCGCTTCCAATCTGAAACAATATATTCACGCAGCATCTGGCAGCTTGATCGCATTGAAGTGATCGACTGACTTTCATTGTCTAGCTTATGAATAAAAATATGAGAAAAACCGCCAGACATGGCGGAGCACTTCGAAATGGACTTGCAGCGGCCGTCTTGATTGCAGCCGCTGCACTTCTCGTTTTTTTGGGCTTGCAGGTCTCACAGGAACTCAAAGAGTTGCGCAACGCCCCGCGCGACAACGTCCAATGGACAGTCGCGCAGCTTGAAGTCGAACTTCTGAGACTCCTGCGCTCCGTCGAAGGTGGCAGCGGAGCCGGCGACATTGATGAGCTCCGCAAGCGCTTCGACGTTTTCTACAGCCGCGTCTCGACGATTGAGACCAGCACCATATTCTCCGAGCTGCGCACGTCGGAAAACGCTGATGCGGCTCTCCTCAGCATCCAGAATACGCTCGATGACCTCGTTCCCATCATCGATGGGCCGGATGAAATCCTCCGCAAGCGCCGCGCCGAACTCGCTGAACCGCTGGTGCAACTGCGCTCCACCATTCGCACCCTCTCCCTGAAGAGTGTGGATCTGTTCGCGCGCCTGTCCGACGAGCGTCGCCGGGCCTTTACGCTCCTTCTCATTCAGACAGCCGTCGTCGCAGGGCTCCTCATCATCGCGCTTGCAGGAACGCTCCTGGTGCTCTGGCGACAATACGGGATTTCGATGTCGCGCGCCGGCGAGCTCGCGCGCAGCAGCCAGCGTTACGCCAACACCATCAATGCCTCTCTCGACGCTATCGTCGTCGCCGATGCCGAAGGCATCATCCTCGACTTCAATCCGGCGGCGGAACAGACCTTCGGCTATTCGCGTCACGCCGCGCTTGGCCGCAACATTTCGAGCTTATTCGCACCGGGTCAGCCTTATGGCAGCGGTGACACCTTCATCAAACGTCATTTGCGCGCGACCAATACGAAGCCACTCGGGCAGGATCGCATCGAGCTCCAGGCGATCCGTGCCAATGGCGACAAATTCCCCGCCGAATTGTCTTTGGGCGTCGCAAGCGAGAGCGAAAACCCGACCTTCATCGCCTATATGCGGGACATCTCCCATCGGCACCGCACGCGCCAGGAACTTCTGCGCGCCCGCGACCGCGCCCTGGCGGCGGCCGAAGCGAAATCGCAATTCCTCGCCGTGATGAGCCACGAAATGCGCACGCCGCTCAATGGCATCCTCGGCGTGCTCGATCTCATCCAGGGCACAACGCTTACAGAAAAACAAAATCAATACGTGGAGACGGCGATCGCCTCCGGCGAGCTGCTGCGAGACCAGATCGACGACGTTCTCGACCTTTCGAGCCTGGAAGCCGGCGGTTTCGAGCTGCGGCCGGTTCCCTTCGAGCTCGGCCGCCTCTTGCACGAGATCGTCGAGCTGCATGCATTGGCTGCGGAGGCGCGCGGCAATCATCTCGTGGTGAGCCTCGCCTTCGAGACGCTCGGCGTGAAGGCCGATCGCCGTCGCATTCGCCAGATCCTCATCAACCTCGTGTCGAATGCCGTCAAATTCACCAAGAACGGCATCATCACCCTCGAAGCCCGCGAAATCTCCCAGGCGGATGGGCAGGTTCTGGTCGAGCTGACGGTGTCCGACACCGGCACCGGGATCGCGCCCGCCAACATCGATCGCATCTTCGAAGACTTCGTCACGCTCGATCCCTCGTTCAAGCGAACGACCGGCGGAACCGGCCTCGGCCTGGCGATCTGCCGACGCATGGCCGGGGCGATGGGAGGCGAGATCGGCGTTGAAAGCACGCTCGGCCAGGGTAGCCGTTTCTGGGTTCACCTGCCGATGCTGCCCGCGAGCCGCGAAGAACTCGAGGCGAGCCCGGAGGAAGACGTGAGGGAGTACGACCTCGACGGCAAGGCTGGCCTGAATGTCCTCGTGGTCGAAGACAATCCCACCAACCGCTTCGTTGCGCGCGAGATGCTCGCCAAGGCCGGCTGCCGGGTCCGGGAAGCGGAGAATGGCGAAGTCGGTGTTGCCGTGGCCAACGAAGAGGCCTTCGACGTCATATTGATGGATATCAGTATGCCGGTGCTCGACGGCCTTGGTGCGACCCGCCGCATCCGCGCAGGCGACGGCCCTTCCAGCGACACGCCGATCATCGCCCTCACCGCACATGTCTTTCCCGAAGAACAAGACAAGCTCCGCAAGGCGGGGATGCAGGACACCCTCATCAAACCGCTGCGCCTGCAGCAGCTCAACGCCGCCCTCGCCCCCCTCCTGAAGGAGCGACCCGTCGGCAGGGAGCTGTCGAGCCGAGAGCGGGCGAAGGCGATCCTGGAGACGGATTCTGACGGGATGTCGGAGGAACCGGAGCTGCTCGACGAAAGCGTCGTGCAGGATCTGAAAGACGTCCTGCCTCAGCAAAAGCTCGCACATCACATGGACAAGTTCTGCCACGAGCTCGCATTTATCAGATCAAGCCTGGAAGCCGCGCGCCAGGACGAAACCTTCATGCAAATCCGCCAGCTCGCTCACCAGCTGGCCGGCTCCGCCGCGCTCTTTGGTGCCCTCAAGCTTCGCGAGGTACTGCTCGAAATCGAAGAAGTGGGCTTTCAGAAGAATGCGGGGCCTCTACCAGGCCTCATTGACGAAGCTGAAGCCCTTGGTCAGCAGACAGCAGCGGCGCTCAAACCGCACCGCACCGCTGCGTGATCCGGCCAGGGCGCTTCCGCCGGCACGCCGCCAATCACCACCGCCCCTCGTATCGGGATCAATTGAGCAAAAGCGCCGCAGAGGTCGAGACCGTGCCGAAGCCTTTCGCGAGTTCAATCGCATTTGTCAGGTTGCTGTCATAGCACGCGAGCGCGTCGCCCGGCATGATGTAGGGATCGTATTCGTCGCGATCGGCACGCTGCAGCATATCCTCCAGACTGCGCTCGATCACGATCGATTCTCCAGTCATCGGATTGCGACTGAAGAGGATCGCCGTGCGGTGGGCGTTCGTCCATCTCGCGCCGCCGATACAGTTCATACCGGCAACCGCCTGGATGAAGCGGGTCCCGTAGCGCAATTCCCGCGCATCCTTGCCAATTGCAGAGAGGGCATTCGCGTTCGCCGGCTGCGAGAGATTCGACATGAAGACCGTCACACCGGGCGCGGTGATGGAGGACGGCACCATGAGCTCTTCCTGGAAACAGCCGCGGCTCGGCACATAGATCTGGTCGCCTTCAAGCAGCAGCGCATCGGAATACGCAAGCCCCAAGACCGCGCCGCGCACATCCACTGAAATCGTCTTGCCAGCTCGTTGGATCTTGACGTTGGAAAGATCGGCATCCGGCCGCACGCCTCCGGCCGCCTGCAAGGCACTGGACAAACGTCGGCCCCGGGCGATCGCTCCGAGCGCGGCCTGGCGGGCAGTGTCCACGTCATCGCCACTGACGCCACCGATGGTCACGGCCATCGGGTCGAAAACGGCACCGGCCACATAGACACGCGCCGAGGCGACGTCCGCCAGCCGCACCGAAACCCGCGGCGCTTCCTCGTAGAAATCTTCCGTCACGAGGGCGCGCGCAAGGCTTGCCTCGACGCTCTCCACGCTTCGGCCGATCGCCGGTATCGGTTTTAGATAAGGAAGCTTTAGCGTGCCGTCCTGCGACACCTCATATGAACCGGTGAAGGTCTCGTCTTCGGCGACGTGCACGTCGACGAGATCCCCGGGAGAAAGCCTCTCGTCATCGCGCAGGACGGTCGACACCTGATGGCTGACAGGAGACACGCTCCCGAGAGTACATTTCTTCTGGTTGAGATATGCGGACGCCGAACGCGGCAACTTCTGCGAGGTGGGAGCGGCACGATACTGTGCCTGATAGCTCAGCCCCTCCGCCACCGCTTCGCGGTTGCTGATGGAATGCATCTGATCGCAGCCGGCAATAACAAACGCCCAGCCCAAGGCGACGAGCGCCCGAACCAAGGGGTGCAGGCGCTTTCTCTTTGCCGGACAGTTCATCAACGGTTATCCCATAATTCAACGACTGGCTGCATAGTGGTGGCCAATCTTCCATTTTTGGTGAATCTTTTGAACCCATTCAGTCGCTCCGATGGCTACTCAAAAGGATAGGTCGCCTCATCGTCTGAGCGCGCTCCTACGCTAGCGCACGCGATACGAGACGCCGCGCCTCGCGTACAAGCAGTGCCAGGACAACAGCCGTCCCCGACGGGCGGAACAAAGGCACTCAGGCATCATGGCACTTGCGATCAAAGCATTGATGGGACGGATTAAAGGCTCGTCACTGACGGGTGGCCTGGCGGCCTATGGTGCGTCCGAAGTGGTGTCGAAGCTCTCCCGCCTCGGTGTGGTCGTTGTTCTCGCCCGCTACATGGACCCGCTCAGCATTGGTCTGGCGGCGGGCGCGATCGCCACCTCCGATATTCTCAAGAGCCTGACGGAGAACGGCGTCGGCCAGCGCATCATCGCTGCGCGTGATGACGAGCTGGAATCGACCTGCCGCACGGCCCACAGGATCTTCTGGGTCTGGTGCCTCGGGCTCTTCGGCCTGCAGCTCGCCCTCGCTGGTGCCGTCAGCGGGGTGTCCGGCAACTGGCTCGGCTTCGCGCTCATCGCCGTCATCGCCGGCGAATATCTTTTCATGCCGGGCGGGCTGACCCAGTGCGCCCTCGCCATGCGCGAAGGCAAGTTTAAACAGACGGCCGCCATAGCCGGCGGCCAGGTCGTCGCCGGCAACATCCTCACCGTTCTTCTCGTCCTTGTCTGGCCGCATCCGCTGGCGATCGTGCTTCCGCGCCTGTTGACCGCACCGATCTGGCTGATCGCCATGCGCCGCCTGCGCCCCTGGCGTCCTGCCGATGTGGCGGCGGCTCCGCTGCGGCCGTTCGTACGCTTCGGCAGCGCCGTCATCGGCATCGAGTTCCTCAAGGCCGTGCGCATGCAAGGCGACAAGCTGATCGTCGGCGGCCTTCTGGGCGCCGATGCGCTTGGCATCTACTTCTTTGCCGTCAATGCCGGCCTCGGCATCACCACCTCATTCAGCACGGCGCTGTCGACCGTCCTCTTCCCCTATATCTGCCGCAGCGAAAACCGCGACCGCGCCCTCGGCCACGCTTTCGCGCTGTCCATGGCCATCATCGTTCCGGTCGCGATCGCTCAGTCGCTCCTCGCCCCCTATTACGTCCCGGTCCTCTTCGGTTCCGAATGGGCGGATATGGCGCCGCTCGTCGCGATCCTCTGCCTGGCGGCGATCCCGACTGTCCTGTGGTCGGCCTCGGCTCAATGGCTGCGGACCGGCGGCCGTGCCGGCACCGAGTTCACCTATTCGCTGGCGATCGGCGCAACCGTCCTCGTCTCCACCGCGGTTGCCGCATCCTTCGGCCTCACCGCAGTCGCCTGGACCGTGCTCGCGGCAATGACCGCCTCGCAGGTCATCGCATCCGCCCCGGCAATCCTGGCAGCCCTGCGCGCCAGCATCGGCTTCGTCCCAACCCTTTCCGCTCAGAGGTGCTGACATGACCACTCCGTTGTTTTCCGTGATCATCCCCTGCTGGAACGCAGAGAAGACCATCGCCGCGACGCTCCGCTCGGTCCTTGATCAGACGCTTGCCGATTGGGAAGTGATCGTCATCGACGACGGCTCCACCGACGGCTCGGCCGAGATCCTGGCCGACTTTGCCGCCCGCGATCGGCGCATCGCCTACCGCACGGTTGAGAACGGCGGCCCGAGCCGCGCCCGCAATCTCGGTGCCATCGAGCTCGCCAAGGGCCGTTACCTTGCCTTCCTCGACGCCGACGATCTGTGGGCTGCCGACAAGCTCGAAATCATGGCGGCGCGGTTCGCCGAAGATGTGGCCGTTCAGGCGCTCTATGCCGACGTCGCCTTCTTCACAAACGCGCCGGAAGACGCTCAGTCCCGCACAAATGTGGGGCGGGATCAGCTCTTCCTGAGGGATGTGCTCGCCGAAAACCCCTTCTGCACGACCTCCAACCTGGTGGTGGAGCGCAAGGCCTTTGCGGCGACCGGCGGCTTCGACGAAACCATCGTTTATGGCGAGGACCTGGAATGGCTGGTGCGCTTCGTCGCCATGTCCGGCGTCATCGAAGGCGTCGACCAGACGCTCGTCTATTACCGCAACACGCCCGGCAGCCTGTCTTCCAACATCGAGGCCATGGCCACCGCCTGGCAGTCGCGTCTTGCAACGCTTCGCAGGATGCACATCGGGCTTGCGGAAAAGGACCTCCGCGCTGCCGAAGCGCAGCATCTGCGCTACCTCGCCCGCCGAGCCCTGCGTTCCGAAGGATCGCGCTTCACCCCCATGCGCTTCGCACTGCGCGGCATTTGGACGAGCCCCGTCTCCTTCTTCGACAATCCCCGGCGCGGCTTCCTCACGCTCGCCGCCGCCTGCGCGCTTCCCTTCTTCCCGCAATCGGCCGGACGGCCGGCCTGCTTTCAGTAATTCACGACACCGCCTTCCGAGGAGCAACGACCATGAACATGACCCCGACACCCATCGCCAGCGTTGTCGTCCCCGCCTACAATTGCGAGGCGACGATTGCCGAGACCCTGCGCTCGATCCTCAATCAGACGTTTTCCGATCTTGAGCTGATCGTGGTGGACGACGGTTCGACCGACGCGACCACCGAGATCGTCAACGGCTTTACCGACGAACGCATCCGGCTCATCAGCCAGAAGAACCGTGGCCTTGCCGGCGCCCACAACACCGGCATCTACCATGCGCGCGGCCGCTACATCGGCTTCTGCGATGCTGACGATCTGTGGCTGCCGGAAAAACTCGAGCTGCACGTCGCCCATCTGGAAACGAACCCGGACGTCGGCATCAGCTTCTCCACTTCCGCCATGATCGACCAGCATGGCCGCCGCCTCGGCATCAGCCAAAAGCCGAAGCTCCGCGGCATCACCGCCGCCGACGTCTTCAAGCGCAACCCGATCGGCAATGGCAGCACGCCGCTCATGCGCCGCGCGGCTCTCGATGCCATCGCCTTCCGTCCCGCCGGGGAAGAAGAGCGCGACTGGTGGTTCGATGAGAATTTCCGTCAGTCGGACGACATCGAGGGGTGGCTGCGCTTCATCCTCTCCTCCGACTGGCTGATCGAAGGCATTCCGGGTGATCTCACACTCTACCGCATCCACACCGGCGCCCTCTCCGCCAATGTCGAAGCGCAGTACGACACCTGGTGCCGGATGAAGGACAAAATCGCCGCCATCTCGCCGATGCTCGTGCGCCGCCATGGCGCTGCGGCGACCGCCTACCAGCTGCGCTACCTCGCCCGTCGCGCTGTCTCCTCCCGAGACGGAAAGCGTGCCGCCAGGTTCATGCGCCGCTCGATCTGGGCGTCTCGCCGCCCTCTGCGGGAAGAGCCGATCAAGACCATGGTGACGTGGAGCGCCGCAGAGCTTCTGAGCCTTTTCGGGCGCGGCATCTACAACCGCGTCGAGGCGCGCCTTCTTTCGTCCAAGGCAGGCTGAATTCACAACCGGGGGAGCAACTCCATGATCCACGCCATCGCCCATCTCATCGACGACGCATCTTTCGGCGGCATCAACCGGATGCTCGAATACATGGAGGCGTCGCCGGATCTTGCGAAAATCGCAGATCATCGGATCGTGCGGGTCCGGCGCGGCCAGCTTACCGCACCGCCACTCGGAGCCGACCTGATCGTCTCCCATCTGTCGGTCAACTGGGCGAACCTGCCCATGCTGACGGCGCTACGGGCCGCCTATCCGACGACGCCGATCATCCATGTCGAACACAGCTACTCGGAGCGTTTCGTTGCGCTGCATGTCGAAAAGCGCGACCGCTTCACGGCGCTCCTGCGCACCGCCTATGCGCTTTTCGACGAAGTTGTCGCCGTCAGCGAGACGCAAGGCGCCTGGATGCTGCGCCGCGGCTTCTGCCCTGAGGGCGGCCTCAAGGTCATTGAGCCCTGCGTCGAGCTTGCGCCCTTCCTCGCGGTCGAAGGACATCGCGAAGGACCGGATATCGTCATCGGCGCGATCGGCCGCTTCGACCTGCAAAAAGGCTTCGACATTCTCATCGACGCCTTCCAGGTGCTCGAGCGCACCGACGTGGAGCTGCATCTCTACGGCGACGGGCCGGACCTCAACGACTTGAAGGCGCGCGCCAAGAACAACCCGAAGATCGTTTTCAAGGGCTACACGTCCGACGTCCCCGAAGCCATGGCGGCGTGCGATGCCATCGCCCTCCCCTCGCGCTGGGAGCCTTATGGTCTCGTCGCTATCGAGGCGATGGCGGCCGACCGGCCCGTGCTCTGCCCGCGTCATGACGGCCTCGTCGGCCACATTGCGGCCGGGGCTCGCGATATTGGCGAGAATTCCGTGACCGGATGGGCGGCCGCGATCGAACGGCTCGACGTCGAGGAGTTGCGCGAGCCGAACGCAAAGACCCGCACCCACGCCGCCGAGGCAGGTGAGCGTTTCGCGAAGGCCTGGAGCAGTCTCGTCGGACGGGTTTTGAGCAAAGAGGACGAGGAAGCCGGCGCGGCCTGACCAGGCCTGCACCCGCCGCACCCGAAAAAAACCCGCGGAAGCTTCAGCTTCCGCGGGTTTTGTCGTTCCTATCGGGCCTCTTGTCAGAGACGGCCGGCGACCAGCCGAAGACAATCGCCCACAACACAATCCTCGGCCTCGATCGGCGAGCGCCTTTCTGAGCGAACTTTTCTGCCGGAAACTATTCTTCGGGAGTGAAGCCTACAGCGAGCGCACCCGCATCTTGCCGAACTGGAAGAGCGCGGCGACGGTCGCGCCGCCGAGCGCGCCGATGACGTTCGCATAGAAATCCGTCATCGAGGCGGTCCGCCACGGAATGCACATCTGCAGAAGCTCGATCCAGCCGGAAAAAGCGAGCGTCGCGATGGCCGCTCCGAACGGATTGCCGAAGACGAAGGCGAAGCCCGCTGCGTTGACGAAGGTCCCGAAGGCATGCAGCGCAACATCGCCATGATGGCCAAGATTCACGCCCGGAATGACGGCCAGCATCAAGGCCCACGCATCCGCGCCGAGAATCAGAAGGAAGACTGGCAATCTCATGAGATCCTGCATGTTCTGAGCCCGCGTTTCCATTACGCCTCGGCCTTTCGGGTTGCCTCTATCTCGGTGAACCGAGAAACTTCAAGAGAACATGCGCGGGTGGACTTCATTGTCCTTTTCGGAGTTCCGAAACGCGCCCAATCTCCTGTTAAACTCTTCTCGACTTTCGCAGTCGCCTCACGATCGATCTTCCGCGCAAGTCAATTCGGCATAAGGAAGCCTCACAAAGCTTGCGGGACGCTTGCATCCTTGAAACCGGGGGTAGTATCGGCTCGCACGAGGTTGCGATCGGAGCGAGAAATCTGCGGCTCCGGCTTTCGATCCGGCCTGTCTGAAAAGGCCGAACGACGACGTCGCGGGCGAGATCGACCCAGCACCAAACCAGGCAAACATCGCGAAGGGACGATCGGATAAGTGGCAAACCAACGCTTCACGGATCTCGCCAGCTTTACGTGCACGGAAGCAAAGGCAGGCGGTCTCGGCGGATGCGCGCGCTGATCCATTGGGAGGCCGGTCGGGTCCACCCCAAAGAGCCTGGCCATTCGAGGGCACGTGATCGGCAGCTCGTGCAGATGGGGCGGGCGACCTGAAACGCAAAAAAATGGCCGCGGTGCCTGAGCAACCGCGGCCGGTCGGAACTGTGATGGGGAATCGCAGTCTTAGAAGTCTTCGCTTTGTTATAATCCTCCCTTCGTTGTGGTCTCAGTAGGCGCCCCGTCCGGTGAAGACGGCGCGGAAAGTCAGTGCGATGAGGGCGATGTCGAGGAAAACCGAGCGGGAGCGGACATAGGCACTGTCCATGTGGATCATCTTGTTGAAGCCGATCTCCGCACGACCCGACACCTGCCAGAGCCCCGTCAGGCCGGGCTTGCCCATCAGCCGCTCGAGAGCCTGAGGCGGATAGGCTTCCACTTCCTGCGGCAGAGCCGGACGCGGGCCGACGATGCTCATATCGCCGTTCCAGATGTTGAAGAGCTGGGGCAGCTCGTCGAGCGAGAAGCGCCGCAGGAGACGACCGATCTTGGTGACGCGCGGATCGTTCTTCGACTTGAAGCAGATGCCGGCGCGATCGCTTTTCTCGAGAAGCGCCGCCCGACGGGCTTCGGCGTCGCGGTACATGGAGCGGAACTTCAACACGGTGAAAGCCTGACCGCCCTGCCCGATGCGCGTCTGCCGGAAGAAGACCGGGCCGCGGGATTCAAGCTTGATGGCCGTTGCGATCATCAGCATCAGCGGCGCGAAGAAGAGCAGACCCATGCCGGATCCGAAAAGGTCGAGGGCACGCTTGGCCCGCTCGTCGGCCGTCGGCACCACTTTCTTGGCCCGGGCGTCCTGCCACGCCCGCATCATGAACTCCGGGTTACCGACGATGTAGCGGCGGAACATGCGGCGCGGCTCGATTGCCAACCGCCAGATCCATTCCAGCCCGGCGCTACGCAGCATGCGAGGGGCCCGCGACACACGGCCCGCCCAGAAATCGAACTGCGCGCCGACACCCATCACCAGCCGTGCGTTGATGCGATGGCGGTTACGGGCGATCCACACATCCTGACGCGGCACACCCAGAGCGACGAGCACGATATCGGCACCCGAAGCATTGATCTCGTCGATGATGCGATCCTCTTCTTCCGAGTAGAAGTAACCATGACGAGTGCCGGCAACCTTCAGGGCCGGCGCGATCTTACGGGCCGCCTCCGAAGCTTTCCGCGCAACGCCTTCCGCACTTCCGAGAAAATAGATGGACAGGCCGAGAGCGGCAGCCTTGCGGCACAGCGGGACGAACAGGTCGGTGCCATTCAGGTTCTCGACGAAGCGCTTGCCCTGCAGTTTCGCAGCAAGCTGCAAACCCGAGCCGTCGGGCAGCAGGTAATCCGCTTTCTTCAGCGCCCACTGGTAGATCGGCGTCTTGGCGGCGACATTCATGCAATGGGCGTTGAGGAACGCGGCAGTGCGACGGGCGCCGCCCTTCAGAAGCGCTGCAAGCGCGTCTTCCGTCTTTGCGTTGACGATATCGAGCGAGAAGAGAGAGATCTTGTTGAGAGAAGTCATTTTGGCCTCCAGAAATCCGTTGGCCAAACAATACTCATCTCGACGAGAAAATAAATCGAGCAAGGGAACAGTTACAGCATCCGTAGAATATCAAAACTACACAGAAGCGCATGTATAGTCTCGATCGAGACAAGTCCTACCCTTTAGGATAGGCGGTTCCTCTCCGATCACGCCGTGATCGGGCGGGTGCCCGCGGGCGACGCCCTCGATTAACCGTTCATTGGATGCTATGCGCTACGTCCACCAGTGGTTGAAACTGGTGAGACCGCCCGGACCTTCTGCAAAGCGGCGGAGATCGCAAAGCCGGAGAAAAGACGGAAGTGCCCGCTTGGGGAATGTGCGGTTTCGCCTGAAAGGTGATGTTGATGGATATTCTGATCGCTGACGATCATGAACTCGTCCGAGACACGATCTGCGCATTCCTGGAACGCGAGCCGGATGTGCGCGTCGTCACAGCCAGCGACTTTGCCGAAGCGATCGAGCGGATCGATGCGCAGGGCCCCTTCGATCTCGTCATCCTTGATTACAACATGCCCGGCATGGACGGTCTGGAAGGCCTCGCCCGCGCCAAGGAGCATAATAAGGGCAACCCCGTCGGCATCATTTCCGGCACGGCCAACCGCAGCGTGGCGGAAGAAGCGCTGGCGGCCGGCGCCGCCGGCTTCCTGCCGAAGACGATCGCCGCCAAGTCGCTGATCCACGCGGTTCGCTTCATGGTGGCTGGCGAGCAATATGCCCCGCTCGATTTCATGCGAGCACCGAGCGAAGAAAATGAAAATCCTCTGGCCGCCAAATTGAGCAAGCGGGAGACGGAGGTCCTGGGCGGCCTCGTCCGTGGAGCCTCCAATAAGGAAATCGCGCGCGAGCTCGATTTGCAGGAGGTCACGGTGAAACTTCACGTCAAAACGCTCTGCCGCAAGCTTCAGGCACGCAACCGCACGCATGCTGCCATGATCGCCAAGGATGCGGGGATGTTCTGAGGGGGTCTCTCATTCGAGACCTTCGGATAGATTGGGCTATTCCAAAGGATAGGTCGCGCGGCGAAATAGACCCTAAGTGCACCATTGCACGCACGCGAAGAGCAACGCCTTCCGCTAAGCATTTGTCACGACGAGGAGTGCAGTGATGAATGTTCATACCAATCGACTGGAAGGCCCATACAGCCCTCATGCAGAGGAGGCTGCGGCCGACAACGCACGCACCGGTGGCCGGGGCCTGTTCGCGCGCCTTGGCGCTGCGGCGGGCGGTATTTCCCGCTTCATGCCCCGCCTGACCCGCACGCGCATCACCGCACTGTCGCCCGTGCGCCTGCTGCGCGGCGGTCGCGTCGGCGACTTCCAGCGCCTGCCCCGCTACGCGCTGGTCATCTTCGCCGGCCTCGCCGCGATCTGGGCTCCGGTCATCCTCTACATCTCCACCGCACCTCTGCGCTTTCAGTCCGAGGCAGCGATGATCATGCCGGGAGCCGGCTCTTCCAGCTCGGTCAACCTTTCCGACATCGGCCAGGCCTCGACCTCGGCGAGTTCGCCTTATTCCAGCTCCTCCATCAGCCCGACCGTGACCTACAAGAGCCTGATCGAATCCCGACGCGTGCTTGAACGCGCAGCGGGTTCGCTGCAGCTCGAAGTGCAGGAACTCGGACGTCCGCGCATCAAGCTCCTCGATCAGACGAGCCTGATCCGCCTGTCGATGACAGGTTCCTCGCCGGAGGAAGCCGCAGACAAGACCGAGGCCATTCTCGCGGCCTTTCTCGGCGAATTGGACCAGCTGCGCAGTGACGAAATGGAGAGCCGTGAGATCTCCACGATCGACACTGTCCGCGAGCACCAGAAGGCCGTTGAGGCCATTCGCCTTAAAATCAGCGAGCTGCAGGCAAAGACCGGGCTGGCGAGCGCGGACCAGCATCTCGAACTCGTGACGATGATCGAGCAGATGGGCCAGCAGGTCGTCTCCACGACGTCGGAGCTGCGGGAATCGGAGGAGGCCGTCGTGGCCCTTTCGACGATGCTCAACGTCGATGCCGACAACGCCTCGTCCATGCTGCGTCTGCACGGGGACATCGAGTTCGCCGCCCTTTCGGAAAACGCCGCAGAAGCTTCGGCAAAACTCTCCAGCCTCAGCGGCCGTTTCGGACAGAGCCATCCCCAGGTCGTCGAGGCGCGCAACAATTACAAAGGCGCCAAGGCGCGCATGGATGATCGCGCACAGGTCGTCACCGGCCTGCCCGTCGTCGCCATCTGGGAGCAGGTCGATCCCTCTTCGCAAGGCGAGCGGTCGGCGCTCCTCTCCCAGCTTGTCGACCTCGTCGCCAAGCGGGATGGCCTGGCCGCGCGGGTTGCCGCTCTCAAGCAAGAACACGAAGCCGGTAAAGAGCGTGTGCGGGATCTCGTCGAGACGGCGTCGCGCCTCGACAGTCTCAACCGCGACTACAAGGTTGCCGAGGCTGTCTTCGCATCCGCCCTGGCGCGCATGAACACCACACGCAACGACGTCTTTGCCTCGTATCCGATGGTGCAGGTGATCGAGCAGCCTTCGATCGAATGGGAGCCGTCTTCGCCCAACAAGAAAATCGCATTGGGCGCGGCGGGCGCAGGCTCCCTTTTCCTCCTGATGGGTCTCGCCCTCGCCTGGATGCGTCGTCCTCTGATCGACCGTCTCCTGGAAAACGAGGAAGCTGGCGATGAAAACGCCGATGCCACAGCGTAACCTGCCGGAGAATCTCGTCTTCTGGACGATCTCTCTGACTTGGTTCTTCTACGCCTTCGGCGCGCTCTACGTGGTGGGACCAGTGATCTCCTGGTCCCTGGCCGGTCTCGGCTTCCTGTCGCTTTACCTCGGTCCCGGCCTCAGGCCGGACCTCAGGCCCACCGGCTCGGTGCCGCCGATTATCTGGGGCTGGATTGGCGGCATGCTGGTCATGCTGGTCGCCTTGTGGGTCGGCCATTTCGACTGGGGCCTCGGCATGGGCCAGACGATCAAGTCCTCGATCGGATGGGCAAAAGGCTGGGCGATGGTCGCCCTCGTTCCCTTCGCCGGGGCCATTTTGAAGATCCGCCGGGACGTCGTCATCCGCAGCCAGTGCATCGTCGGCGCATGCACGGTGGCGCTCCTGCCGATCCTCCTCGTCGCACCGTCGATCGGCTTGCCCGAAAAGATCTTCGTTTCGCCTCTGAAGGCGGTCGGCGGGCCGGGGCCGGAATATTTCTCCGTCTACTTCTATACGCTCGATCCATCGAGCTGGACGCCGCGCTGGCAGTTCTACGCGCCATGGTCCCCCTTTGCGGGGCTCCTCGGCGTCGTCATGGTTCTCTTCGCGCTCGAAGACCGCAGCCGCTTCTGGATGGCGATGGGCATTCTCGCCGGCCTGGCGATGGTTTTCTTTTCCAAGTCGCGCATGAGCCTCGTCGCCCTCTTCGTATGCGCTGTCGGCCCGCGCATGATGCCGCTTCTTGCCAAAAGCGCCGCCTGGCAGCTCGCCGCAGGCGTCGCCGCATCGATGGCTGCGCTCGGCACATATCTTCTGCAGGCCGTGCAGGATGCGGTTTCGGCCTTCAAGGGCGCCAGAGCCGATAGCACGCGTGTCCGCGAGACCCTGCAGCGCATCGCGTATGAGCGCTGGCAGAGCGAGGCCGTGTGGTTCGGACACGGCACGGTGCAGCCAGGGCCGCATGTCGTCGAGTACATGCCGATCGGGAGTCACCACACCTGGTATGGCCTCCTGTTCGTCAAAGGCCTGGTTGGAGTCTGGGCTCTCCTCGTCCCGCTGGTTTGGCAGTTCTGGATCGTCGCGGTCGATTCCGTCAAAGGCCGCCGCGGACGGCTCCCTCTCGGCATCGTCCTCGTCTTCATCATCCTGAGCTTCGGCGAGAACATCGAGATCGAAGCCTATCTCCTGTGGCCGGCGTTGCTTCTCCTCGGCATTCACGCCCGCGAAATGGAGCGCGACCGGGTGCCCGCAGGATCAAGGAAAGCTTGAGGACAGCCCGGCATGCAACTTTTGCGCACATTCGACTCCCCCTGACGCCCGAGCGCAGAGCGCTCGGCGGGCACAGGCACCGAGGTCGAACAGGGTCCAACTCGGGCTCGGCCGCGCCGAGCCTTGTGCCTAGGCGCTGAGGAACACATGAATGCGGTAGTCATGATGATCGAGGCAGCCTCCACGATCATCCTCGCCATCATATTTCTCGCTCTTCTTGGAGAGCGCCTGGAGGGTTCCTTCTGGCGTCGGAGCATCGCGTTCGGCCTCGTCTTCGCAGCGACCGGTATCCTCGTCATGCTCAACCCGGTCGAGCTGATGAATGGCGTGCGCACCGATCCGAGAAATGCGGTGGTGGCGCTCTCCGCAGCATTGGGCGGGCCGGTATGCGCTCTCATTACCGCCGTTCCGATGATCGCGCTCCGCCTTCATTTCGGTGGCGTGGGGGCCGTTCCCGGAGCCGCCAGCATCGCTTCTGCCGCGATCTGCTCCAGCCTTCTCTGGTATGCCTGGACGAAGTACCTCGGGCGCGAGGCGTCGCAGCGCTATATCCTCTATCATGCGCTCAGCGCAGCCGTCGTGCCCGCCCTGGTCATCGGCGTGATGACCGCCGTGCCCTGGGAGATCTTTCTCAAGTCGGCCTCTCTCTTCGTCCCGGTGAACTTTGTAGCTGTCCTCCTGATGGGCCAACTCGTCATTCGCGAATACCAGCGGCGCTGGGCGATGGCCGCAAACAACGAAGCGCAAGCGCGCTTGCAGGCGACCGCCAACAATGCCCCGGGGGTCTTATTTCAGATCGCGCGGAGCCAGGATGGCCAGCTGGACCTGCGCTATATCTCCGATGGTGCGAGGCGCATCCTCGACATGGACCCGGAGGATTTCGTCCAGGATCCGACCAAACTCACTCGGCTGATTTCCCGCCAAGACGGCGAAAAGTTACGCCTCGTTTTGGAGGATTCGGCAGAGACCCTGGAGCCCTGGGCTTTCGAGGCGCAATGCATGCATCCCAGAGGCCGGATCCTTTGGGTGCGCGCTGTGGCAGAACCGCGGGGCTACGGGGATGACGAGATCGTCTGGGACGGCTTTGCCTATGATATCAGCGACCAGAAGCGCTCCGAGCGGATGAAGAACGACTTCATCTCCACGGTGAGCCACGAATTGCGCACCCCTTTGACCGCGATCCACGGCGCGCTGGGGCTCGTCGCTGCAGGAGGAGCAGGTCAACTCAGCGCAAAAGGCAACAGCCTCGTTTCGATCGCCTATGCCAACAGCGCAAGACTGGTGCGTCTCATCAACGACATTCTGGATATCGAGCGGATCGAATCCGGAAGGATGCACTTCGACATTCGACCTCTCGCGATCCGCCCCCTCCTCGAAGCGGCCGTCGAGGCGCTGTGCGCTTACGCAGCGGAGCTTGAAGTCTCGATCGAGATCGAAGAGACCGCTCCCGGTCTCGTCTGTCTGGCCGATCAGGATCGTCTCAGCCAAGCCTTCGTCAATCTGATCTCCAATGCGGTAAAATTCTCCCCGTCAGGAGGCACCGTTCGCATACGCATTGCACAGCGAGCAGGCCGAGCCCGCATCTACGTGAGCGACGAGGGGCCGGGCATCCCGCAGGAATTCCACACCCGCATCTTCACAAAGTTCGAACGGGCCAACTTCTCCGACAACCAGAAGGTTGGTGGCACCGGTCTCGGCCTTTCAATCACCAAGGCGATCATCGAGCACCTCAACGGCGAGATCGACTTCCGCAGCACAGAGGGCGGCGGGACGATTTTCTTCGTTGACCTGCCGAGTTTTCCTGCGATGCACCAGCTTGCTGCAGAACGCGACAGCCGCAAGCTCGCAAGCGCCTGAATATCGTCTTCCCGCCACCAATTGATAGACAAGCCGCATGGCGAAAACGTCTCCGCTGAGACGCTCTAATCACGCCACCAAATCGGTTTGCAGGCCCGCCGCTCCCCCGAACCGAATCTGAGGCGAAGGGGAAGGTGCCGAGCCCCAACTCCCGCACGCCGTTGGCAAATTCCTCGATATCCATCCGCGCCTTCCCGCTTCGCCGACGTCACATGGGTCATCGGCGCCAGCACATCGGGGAGGTTATGGATCGGGTGCTCGTCATTGGTGGGAACCTTCGTCGTTTAGATCGAGGTCGCCAAGGCCCGGATCATCGCTCGATGCTTGTCGGGCCGGCGCATTTCCACTAGGTCTGAAGACGCTCACACGGGGTGCCCATACGGGCTGAGAGGCTTATCCGCCAACCCGCTGAACCTGATCCGGCTCGCACCGGCGGAGGGATGGAGAGCTTTCGTTGCCGCGAATGCGCCCCTTCCCGCTTTCAAACGACAAGGAGGCGCCCTTGGGCTCGCTGCAATCCCCTTCCATCTTCATAGCATCAGCCGTCGCCGCACTGTTCTTCGGCGCAATCGCACCCGCCGCAGCGCAGGAGGAGAAGCCCTCGCTGACGGTCTACACCTATGAGAGCTTCGTTGCCGATTATGGGCCGGGGCCGCAGATCAAGGCCGGTTTTGAGGCGGTTTGTGGCTGCACGGTGAAATGGGTCGGGCTGGAGGACGGCGTTGCGATCCTCAACCGTTTGAAGCTCGAAGGTGCTTCGACATCGGCGGAGGTCGTGGTCGGGCTCGACACCAACCTGACCGCTGAGGCCAGGGCGACAGGGCTCTTCGCACCGCATGGCACCGACACATCTGCGGTCGACGTGCCCGGTGGCTTTTCCGATCCAGTTTTCGTGCCCTATGATTATGGCTGGTTCGCCGTCGTCTACGACAGTGAGGCGATCGATGCCCCTCCGCAAAGCCTGGAGGAGCTGGTCAGCGGCGATCCGGAGGAGAAGATCGCCATCCAAGATCCTCGCAGCTCGACACCGGGTCTCGGGCTGCTTTTGTGGATGAAGAAAGTCTATGGCGACAGCGCCGAAGCGAAATGGCGAGAGTTCTCCGAGCGTACCCTGACAGTGACGCCGGGCTGGAGCGAAGCCTATGGGCTCTTGACGAGCGGCGAAGTCCCGATGGTGCTGAGCTATACCACCTCGCCCGCCTATCACCTGATCGAGGAGGAGAGCGACCGCTACCGCGCGGCAGCCTTCGATGAGGGCCATTACATCCAAATCGAGGTCGCCGGCCGCATCGCAAGCTCCGAGCACCCAGATCTCGCCCGCGACTTCCTCGCTTATCTGATCTCGCCCGCGGCGCAGGACGCGTTGCCGACCACCAACTGGATGCTGCCGGCCGCAGCGACCGCCTCGCCGTTGCCCGCCGCCTTTGAGCAGCTGGTGACCCCGGATAAGACCCTGTCTTTCGATCCCCAAACGGTAGCCGACAGCCGACGCGCCTGGACGCAGGAATGGCTGCAGGCGCTCGGTCGCTGAGGCTCTCCGCGCGTCCGATGACAGGTTCGACAGATCGACGTTGGCGTGTCGCGGCAGGACTTGCCGCCGTTGCCGCGCTCGCCGTGTTTTTGGGCGGCGCATGTTTCGCCTTGCTCGCCCAAGCCGATGCGGCGCCGGACCTGCTTGCCTTGGCATCGGACCGCTATTTGCGGGGGGTGGTGCTGTTCACGCTGGAACAGGCGGCCCTTTCCACCCTCCTTGCAGTGGCCGGTGCCCTGCCGCTTGCAGTGGCCCTCCACAGGGCTCGGTTTCCCGGCCGCGGCCTCGTCCTGCGTCTGTTCCTCCTACCGCAAGCCCTGCCGGTGCTGGTCGGCGCCTTGGCGATCATCGCGGTGTGGGGCCGCAACGGCGTCGTCTCGGATCTGGCCGCCACCCTCGGATTCGATCGCCTCAACGTCTATGGGCTGTCCGGCATCCTGATCGCCCACACCTTCTTCAACCTGCCGCTCGCCGCCCGGCTGATGGTCGCTGCTCTCGACGGCGTGCCGGCAGAAAGCTGGAAGCTCGCCGGGCATCTTTCTCTCACGCCCCTCACCACCTTCCGCGTCCTCGAATGGCCGGCAATCCGCACCGCTCTGCCGGGCGCGACGAGCCTCATCTTCATGCTCTGCGTCACCAGTTTCACGCTGGTCCTGACATTGGGTGGCGGGCCGGGCGCCACCACCCTGGAAGTCGCGATCTATCAGGCCCTGCGCTACGATTTTAATCCGGGCCTCGCGGTTTTCCTGGCGTTGATACAGATTGTGCTGACCGGCCTTGCGGTCGCCGTCACGCTGCGGCTCGGCCAGACAACGCCCGGCGGCTTTACACTCGGGCGGCGGGCACGGCGCTACGACCCTCACCAGGGCTTCGTTCGCGCGCTCGATCTCGCGGTTCTGACCGTGGGGATCGCCTTCGTCCTCTCGCCGTTCATCGCCACGATCGTTGCCGGTCTGCGCTCCGATCTGATCGCACTGCTGGCCGATCCAAACGTCCAGCGGGCCGCGATGACAAGCGGCGTCGTGGCGTTCGCGGTGGCGACACTCGCGCTCTTGCTCGCCGCGCCTCTCCTCTTGGCGCGACAGGCATTGGAAAGTTCTCCCTCTTCGAGGGGTCGCGCAGCCTGGCGCGGGCTCTTCGAGCTGTCGGGCAGTCTCGTGCTCGTGGTGCCGCCGATCGTCATCGGCGCCGGCTGGTTTCTTCTGCTGCGCCAGGTGACGGACGTTTTCGCGGCGGCACCCGTCGTCGTTGTCGCCACCAATGCCGTGATGGCGACGCCGTTTATCGTGCGTATTCTCGCACCGGCGCTTGCCGCCTCGGCACAGCGACACGATCGCCTTGCCGAGAGCCTCGGCCTCTTCGGGCTGGCGCGGCTGCGCCACGTCGAATGGCCCGCGCTGAAAGCGCCGCTGGCCCTTTCCTTCGCCTTTGCGCTCGCCCTGTCCCTCGGAGATCTTGGTGCGGTGGCGCTTTTTGGCAGCCAGGATTTCGTCACCCTGCCCTATCTGCTCCTGCAGCGCATGGGCAGCTATCGCACCGCCGACGCAGCCGGGCTGGCGCTGCTGCTCGGGGTCTTGTGTCTCACCCTGATGGCACTCGCGGAGCGCGGGTTTCGCCGGGAGGAAGGCCGATGAGCGCCCTGCCCGCCCTCGTCTTGGACGGCCTAAAATACACCTATGAAAGCGCCCCGATGCGCTTCGACCTCACGGTCGCGCCTGGCGAATGGCTGGCGATCATCGGCCAAAGCGGTGCCGGCAAATCGACCCTCCTCGACATCATCGCCGGCTTTCTGATGCCCGAGCGCGGCCGGGTGACGATCTCCGGCGCCGACATGACGGGCGTGCCCCCCTCGCAACGCCCGCTCAGTTTCGTGTTTCAGGAGAACAATCTCTTTGCCCACCTGAGCGCCGTGCAGAATGTGGGGCTCGGAATTTCCCCGAGATTGCGGCTGGGCCCGGCCGAGCGGCAGCGGGCGGCTGAAGCGCTGGAGGCCGTCGGCCTTGTGGGCTTCGAAGACCGCAGGCCGGGGGAGATGTCCGGCGGCGAACGCCAGAGGGTCGCGCTTGCGCGCGCCTTTGTCCGCCAGCGCCCTCTGCTCCTGCTGGACGAGCCGTTTGCCGCGCTCGGTCCCGCCCTGCGCAGCGAAATGCTGGCGTTGTTGCGCGATCTACAGCGTCGGGCCGGAACGATGACGGTGCTGATGGTGACGCATCATCCGGAGGATGCCCTGGGCTTCGCCGACAACGTCGCCTTCCTCGACAAGGGGCGTTTCGTCACCGTTGGGCCGACCGAGGAAACCCTCTCAGCCTCGGGCATTGCCGCGGTAGAGAGCTATCTCGGAACGCGCGCCCTCTCTTAAACGCGGTATCCGGCAATACGGCGTCAGGCCAGGCAGATTTGTGTCGGCGCCGCAAACGAGATGCGGCAAAACGAAGAGAACTCGGTGCTTTTTCTTTGGATGGCAGCGAACGCTGCCTATACGCATTTTGCCCTCTCTTGCGTTTGCCTCCGCATTCGTCGAATACTTGCGCCCCGCAAAACACGAGACGCCATACCAATCATATCAGGCGCAATCAGGCGACTGCTCTAGTCGCATCTCTAAATACACAAGGAGAACACAAGAAACTCGAATCGGACGATGCGCTTAAACAAGCCGAATACAAAGAACGGCGCAGGTGCATCGAAACCCCATGGGAGGAAACTTGGGATGTCCGAGACTTGTCCGCACGTCGATGTGGTTCACTCTGCGATCGCGGCCGGGGCCGCCGCGCAATCGCCGATGGTCGCGTCCTGGAGCCGCTCGGCGCGTCTCTATGGGCTCGACCCGGCCAACAGGCACCCGCCTCACCGGCTGACGGCGAGCGAATTCGCCCTGGTGCGCGAGCGGATGGAGCCATGGATTCGCGCCGCCGAAGCCAGTCTTGATCAGCTCTTCAGCGCTGTCGGCGCGGCGGGGTGTTGCGTGCTCCTTGCCGACAGCGACGGCGTGCCGGTCGAGCGTCGCGGCGAGGCCGGCGACGATGCCATCTTCGACGACTGGGGACTGTGGCCAGGCGCTCTGTGGAGCGAGGCAACGGAAGGCACCAACGGCATCGGCACCTGCGTCATCGAGCGCCGCCCCGTCACCGTGCACCGCGACCAGCACTTCTTTGCGCGCAACGGGGCGCTCGGCTGCATGGCGGCCCCCATCCATGACCACAACGGCGAACTCGCCGGCGTTCTCGACGTCTCCTCCTGCCGCACAGACCTCACCGAGACCTTCGCCGGGCTCATCGCGCTCAGCGTGCGCGAAGCGGCACGGCGGATCGAAGCGGAAGCGTTCCGGCGCACGTTTGCGCATGCGCGGATCCTCGCCGTCTCGGGGCTGGAGCACAATCCGGCGGCGCTCGTCGCGGTGAATGCCGACGATCTCGCCGTCGGCGCATCGCACAGCGCGCGCGTGGCCTTGGGGATCAAAGGCAACCTCGCCAAAGCGCCCGTGCCGGCCTCCGATCTCTTGAGCATCCCGGGCGCGGAAAGTCTGGAGGACGCGGAGCGGGCCGTTCTTGCCCGCGCTCTCGCCCGCACCGGCGGCAACGTCTCCGCGGCGGCGCGCATCCTCGGAATTTCGCGCGCGACCTTCCATCGCAAACTCGGCGCAAAACGGCCGGAGGCGGCGACACAAGATCCCGCGGCTCCCTGTCGCATTCCTGCGACAGATGGAGCCTCTCTCCCGCTGGAGGGGGGCTGACAGGCCTCCAGGCGACACCGATCCTGTTGTCCAGGGCGCCCGAGAGGAAACGCTTTTCTCTCGCCAAGAGCGCCCGGTTAGGGAGAACAGCAATGGATCAACTGGAACGGCCGTTCGGCGAAACGCGGCTGCCTTTCGCCACACGCTACGACAATTACATCGGCGGCAAATGGGTGGCGCCGAAGTCGGGTCGGTATTTCGACAACGTCACGCCGATCACTGGCCAATCGCTGTGCGAAGTGGCGCGCTCGGATGCGGCAGACATCGAGGCGGCGCTGGACGCCGCCCATGCCGCGAAAGACGCCTGGGGCAAGACCAACGTCGCCCAGAGGGCCTTCATCCTCAATCGCATCGCCGACCGGATGGAGGAGAATCTCGATCTCCTCGCCACCGCAGAGACCTGGGACAACGGCAAGCCGATCCGGGAAACGAAGGCCGCGGACCTGCCGCTTGCGATCGACCACTTCCGCTATTTCGCCGGCTGTGTGCGGGCGCAGGAAGGCACGCTCTCCGAAATCGATCACGAAACGATCGCCTACCATTTCCACGAGCCCTTGGGTGTCGTCGGCCAGATCATCCCATGGAATTTTCCTCTTCTCATGGCCGTGTGGAAGCTCGCTCCGGCGCTCGCCGCAGGTAATTGCGTGGTCTTGAAGCCGGCCGAACAGACGCCCGCCTCGATCATGGTGTTGATGGACGTCATCGGCGACCTTCTGCCTGAGGGTGTCCTCAACGTGGTCAATGGCTTCGGGCTCGAAGCCGGCAAGCCCCTCGCCTCCTCCAACCGCATCGCGAAGATCGCCTTCACCGGCGAGACGACGACCGGCCGGCTGATCATGCAATACGCCAGTCAGAACCTCATCCCGGTGACGCTGGAGCTTGGCGGGAAATCGCCGAACATCTTCTTCGACGACGTGTGCGCGGAAGACGACGATTTCTTCGACAAGGCCATCGAAGGGTTCGTGATGTTCGCGCTCAATCAGGGCGAAGTCTGCACCTGCCCGTCGCGGGCGCTGATCCAGCACTCCATCTACGACCGCTTCATGGAGCGGGCATTGGAGCGCGTGAAAGCCATCAAGCAGGGCAATCCGCTCGACCCGGAGACGATGATCGGAGCGCAGGCATCGAGCGAACAGCTCGAAAAGATCCTTTCCTATATCGACATCGGCAAACAGGAAGGGGCCGACATTCTGGTCGGGGGCGAGCGCAACCATCTCGGCGGCGAGCTGGAAGGCGGCTATTTCGTCCAGCCGACCGTCTTTCACGGCAACAACAAGATGCGCATCTTCCAGGAGGAAATCTTCGGCCCCGTCGTGTCGGTGACGACCTTCAAGGACGAAGAAGAAGCGCTGCATATCGCCAACGATACGCTCTACGGCCTCGGATCCGGCGTGTGGAGCCGCGATATGAACCGCTGCTACCATTTCGGCCGCAACATCCAGGCCGGGCGCGTCTGGACCAATTGCTACCACGCCTATCCGGCCCATGCAGCTTTCGGCGGCTACAAGCAATCGGGGATCGGTCGCGAGACCCATTCGATGATGCTCGACCACTACCAGCAGACGAAGAATCTGCTCGTCAGCTACAATCCCAAGAAGCTCGGCTTTTTCTGAACGAGCCACCGACGAAGGCCCGGCGACTTGGGGGCCGCCGGGCTTCTTTTCCAAGACAAAATCCAAGGGAGGAAGACAATGGCGAAGACCATGAAGGCCGCAGTCGTGCGCGAATTCGGCAAACCGCTGAGCGTGGATGAGGTGCCGGTTCCCGAACCCGGGCCAGGACAGATCCAGGTCGCGATCCAGGCCTCAGGCGTCTGCCACACCGATCTTCATGCGGCCGAGGGGGACTGGCCCGTCAAACCGAACCCGCCTTTCATTCCGGGCCATGAAGGCGTCGGCTATGTCTCCGGTGTCGGAGCGGGCGTCACCCGCGTCAAGGAAGGCGACCGGGTCGGCATCCCGTGGCTCTACACGGCCTGCGGGCATTGCGAGCATTGCGTGGGCGGCTGGGAGACCTTGTGTGAATCCCAGCAGAATACCGGCTATTCGGTGAATGGCGGATTTGCCGAATACGTCGTGGCCGATCCCAATTATGTCGGCCATCTGCCGGACAATATCGGGTTCACCGAAATCGCCCCGATCCTGTGTGCCGGCGTGACGGTCTATAAGGGCCTGAAGATGACCGATGCCCGCGCCGGCAACTGGGTGGTCATCTCGGGCATCGGAGGCCTCGGCCACCTCGCCGTGCAATATGCCAAAGCGATGGGCTTCAACGTCGCCGCGGTCGATATCGACGATCACAAGCTCGATCTCGCACGAAATCTCGGCGCCACACTGACGGCGAATGCCGCCAAGGAAGACGCTGCCACGAAGATCAAGAAGGAGACGGGCGGAGGGGCACACGGTGTTCTCGTCACGGCCGTCAATCTGAAGGCCTTCGAGCAGGCCGAGAACATGGTCCGCCGTGGCGGCACGATCGCAATGAACGGTCTGCCGCCGGGCTCTTTCCCAATCTCGGTCTTCGACATGGTCCTGGCGGGCATCACCGTTCGCGGCTCGATCGTGGGGACCCGTCTCGACCTTCAGGAGGCGCTCGATTTTGCCGGGCACGGCAAGGTCAAGTCGATCGTCAATCCGGTGAAGCTGGAAGACGTCAACAGCGTCTTCGAGAAGATGCACAAGGGCCAGATCGACGGCCGCGCGGTCATCGAGATCGCCGCCTGAGATACCAGCTCGGTGGGGCGGCAATGCTGCCCCACCTTCCCGCCACGCCCTTTGAAATTCGCAAGGTGAAAGCGATGGGCTCAGTCTCCGCAACGCCAGCCGCACGCGAGCTCCTGCGGGAGATTATTGCCGACCATGGCCCTGTCCTCTTCCATCAATCCGGCGGCTGCTGCGACGGCTCCTCGCCGATGTGTTATCCGGAAGATGGATTTCTAATCGGCGAGCAGGATGTGAAGCTCGGCGAGATCGACGGCATGCCCTTTTATATCGGCGGGGCGCAATACGAGCGCTGGAAGCACACCGATCTCGTCCTGGACGTCGTTGCCGGGCGTGGCGGCATGTTCTCCCTGGACAATGGCCGCGAGCGCCGCTTCCTCATCCGCTCGACGCTCTGCGAGGCGCCAGACAGTGCGGGCCGGTAGGCGTCCGTCCCGCTCACGTTCAGACTCTTCTCTCAGGCGCTTAAGCCCGCGGCATCAGAACCGCTCGAAGCGATAAGGAGCGGGATCCACGATCGGCGTCTCTCCCGTCACCAGTTCGGCCGCGAGCTGACCTGCGGCAGGCGACGTGCCGAAACCGTGGCCGGAAAAGCCGGTCGCCAAGGTCAGCCCCGGAATGCTGGCGACAGGCCCGATCACCGGATGAGTATCCGGCGTGATGTCCATCGTGCCGGCCCAGGCAGATTTTATCTCGACACCTTTGAAGAGCGGCCAGGCCGCACTGAGATTGGCGACGGCCTCTCGGTTGAAGGTGGAGATCGTCGGCGGGTCCATCACGCGAAGCTTTTCGAAGGGGCTTTCGTCCGCAGGTCCCCAACGGCGCGGGAGTTTCAGATCATCTAACGTTTCGCGCCCGACCTTCATCCGCACGATGCCGCGGTTTCCACGCAACTGAGACAGATACCGCATGCCGATCAGCACATGATCGAGCGTCAAAGGTGCCATCAGAGCGGCACGCTGGGTCATGATGAAGCTGCCGTCGTGATGCTGACAGAAAGAGAAATCCGGTCCCGCCACACCGATTTTGCAGGGCCCCTGCATCGGAGGGGAACGAAATGCCGAACAGACGAGTGGCAAGGTCGGCAAGCTGATACCGAGATTGCCCAGGAAGCGGCGCGACCATAGCCCCCCGGCGAGGAGAACCTGATCACAGCGGATCTCTCCGCACTCGGTCACCACACCGGCGACCCTGCCCGCTTCCAAAGACAAGGTGCGTACCGCGCAATTTTCCACGACGATGGCACCCTTCGAAATCGCGGCTTTCGCGATCGCGCTCGCCGCCAGGGTCGGGTCGGCGTGGCCGTCCGACGGCGTGTAAAGGCCACCGGCCCATTTGCCCTCGCCGCCCGGCACCAATTCACCGATCTGTGACGGCGTGACGAGGCCCGAATCGAGCCCCAAATGGCTCACCGATTTCAGCCAGTCCTCATGCCCGGCCACATCCGCTTCGGTGCGGTCGAGATACATGATGCCGGTGCGCCCATAGCCCACATTGGCCCCGACCCGCATTGCCATCTCGGCCCACAGCCGATCAGCGGCCATTGCCAGCGGCACATCTGGCGCAGCTCGGATCGTCTTGCGGACCCAGCCGAGATTTCGCGACGATTGCTCGCCAGCGAGCCGTCCTTTCTCCAAAACGACGACGGGGATGTTCTTTTCGGCAAGCGTCAGAGCAGCCGTCAGGCCAACGATACCGCCTCCGATGATGACGACAGAGGTGCGAGGCGGAAAATCCTGCGCCGTTTCAACCGGCGTGATCGTGGGGGCCATGGGGGAGATCCTTCTGAGAGACCGTTGCCGGGGCTCGTCCCCGTGCAGCGGCCAAACGCTATGAGCCGTCTCGCGATCGGACGGAAGGACGCCGCCAGCCGGCGTCCCTCGATCTTGTGCAGAGCTTTATTCGATGGCGGGCGGATATGTTGGGGGCGCCTTAGCGCAGCGCCGGCTCGTCCCATAGGTTGAGCTTCTGGCCGATGCCCTTCTCCACCGCATTGCGGTAAATCACTGTGCCCCACGCAACGTCTTCAACCGGCATGCCTCCGACCGACATCAGGATGATCTCGTCATCGTTGGTTCGGCCTGGCGCATCGCCTGCGACGATCGCGCCGAGATCCTCCAGTTCCTCGCGCTTCATGCTGCCCTCGGCGAGCATATCCATGAACTTCACGCCGATCACCGGGATGGTGCGATGCGCGGGCTTCGGAACCTCCTCGTACCAGGCCTCGTAAAGACCGGTGTTGTCCAGAACCTTGCGCACTTCTGGCGCTTTCATCCCTTCGTCGATCTCGCAAAGGGCCGGCATCGCCAGGAACGCGCCCGGCTTCACCCATTCGCGCTTGACGATCGGATAGGTCTCCGGATCGCCGACTTCACCGGAGGCGCAATAGGTGACGATATCGCAATCACGAACGACCGCCTCGAGCTCGTTCACGATCTCGATCTTGGTGATCTGCGGGTAATGCTCCTTCACCCAGGCGATGAAGACATCGAGGCTCTTCTGCCCGCGCGCCTTCACCCGGACGGTGTCGATCTGCGGACAGGCGGCGATGAAGGCCGCAAGCGCGGTGCGCGCCATCACACCAGGCCCGAGGATGCCAACGATCTTTGAATCCTTGCGCGCAAGGTGCCGCGCCCCGACGCCCGGCACCGCTCCGGTGCGGTAAGCGGAAAGCAGATTGGCCGACATATAGGCGAGCGGTGCGCCCGTATCGGCGTCGTTGAGCGTAAACATCAGAATCGAGCGGGGCAGATCCTTGTCGCGGTTTGCGATGTTGGAGCCATACCATTTGACACCCGCAGTGCAGAAATTGCCGCCGAGATAGGCCGGCATCGCCATGAAACGGCGGTCGGCCGTGGGCTTCGGCATCTTTGGGAAGGGCGAGTTTTCGGGGAACACGACCATGGCCCCATGGCTGTCGCTGTTGGGACCGGCCATTCGGTAATCGCCCTGATGAAGCAGGGCGAACATCTCTTCCATGCAGTCGACACAGGCGGGCATATCGGTCACGCCGGCCCGGATCATGTCTTGTTCGGAGAGGTAGAGAAAATCGATTTTCGGCAGACCCGTCATCGGTTTGGTCCTTGTGTTCGGGCTCGCGTCGCGCAGGCGCCTGCGCACCGTGCGACTTGAAACGGTGGATTGAAGGGAGAGAGGAAGAGGCGAAGGCCGGCAGGCACGGCGCTCCAATCACGGAACGCCTGCCGGCCTTCCGGAAGGGCTAGTCGAGCATGCGCCCGAGCCCGGCATAGAGATCGGGGCGCTTTGCCTTGATGCGATAGCCGAAGAGAATGCCGGCCAGGCAAACCAGGGCGATCGCATAGGGGAACGAAGCGACCACTGGGCTTTCGCTGCCTGACAGCAGCGAAAGATTGTTGATCACCAGGGCAAGAGCCCCGAGCAGGCCGACGAAGGCGACGCTCGGCGCCACGAGCGTGGTCCAGCGGCCATGCTGATCAGGATGGCGATGGAAATACAGGATGATCGCCACCGAAACCAAAGCCTGCACCGACAAGATGCCGATCACCGCAAGAGCGGACATCCAGGAGAAGACCACGGCATAGGGGTCGGCTCCGGAGACGACGAAGACGAGAAGGATGGCGGCCGCGCTCACGCTCTGGAAGACGCCCGCGATATGCGGCGACAGATGCTTTTCATGCACCCGACCGAGGGCCCGCATGGCCAGACCTTCCCGGCCGAGCGCGAAGAAGTAGCGGTTGAGCGTGTTGTGAAACGAGAGCACGCAGGCAAACAGGCTCGTGATCAGCAGGATGTTCATGGTCTCGCTGGCCCAGCGCCCGAGTACCGCATCCATGGCTGCGAAGAAGAAATTGTCGAGCCCGGCTTCGGCGACCGCCTGCACCTGCGAGGCGCCGTAATGCTGCACGATTGCCCAGGTCGAAAACGCGTAAAACAAGGTGATGAGAAGGACGGCGACATAAGTCGCCTTCGGGATCGTCGTCTCAGGGTTTTCAGCCTCTTCGCCGAAAATGGCGGTCGCCTCAAAGCCGATGAACGAGCCGATGACGAAGACGAGTGCCGCCCCCAGCCCCGGCGACAGGACGGTAGCGGGTGCGAACGAGGTCAAGCCGATGCCTTCCGGCCCGCCGCCTTGCAGGAGGATCCCGACATCGAGCAGCAGGAGAATGACGATCTCCGCCACCATGCAGACACCGAGGATCTTGCCCGAGAACGCGATGTTGCGCTGCCCGCAGAGATGGACCACGGCCAAGGCAGCGAACGACCAGACCCACCAGGGCATCTCGATGCCGTAGGGCGCGAGCCCCGCCGCAACGAAGACGCCAAAGAGCGCATAGATGGCGATCTGCACGGCACTGTAGGTGATCAGCGCCATCAGGGCCGCGCCGACGCCCGTCGGCCGGCCGATGCCTTGAGAGATATACGCATAGAAAGCACCGGCTCCCTCCACATGGCGGCTCATTGCCGTGAACCCAACGGAGAAGACCAGGTACAACAGCCCCGCCAGAAGGTAGGCGCCGGGAACGCCCGCACCGTTGCCGAAAGCGAAAGCGACCGGTGAAGCTCCGACAACGGCGGTCAAAGGAGCGGCGGCTGCGACGACGAAGAATACGATATGGGCAAGCCCCACCGAATTCCTTGCCAGTCTCGGACTGGCGACGGGATTGGCGATTTCCAACGTCATATCACCCCTCATTGGAACTGCTATTCGCCAAAGCTACGAGGGGGAATTTGGTATCGATATTGCATGTTACGCCAATGAATCGATAATTCGCGCCGAGAGGGGGTTTGACGATTATGTCAACGGCAAATGCCCTACACTTAGACAGTCGCATGCCAGTGATTGCATCAATTCGTGCCTCCGCACTGGCGCCGATCATTCAAGAACTCGACAAGCGCACAGCCAAGACCGACGTTTTACTGGCGGGCCACGGTATATTGCGGGCTCAGCTCAACGATCCCTATGCTGTCGTCCCGATCGCCCGCTATCTCGCTGCCTTCGAAGAGGCTGCCGTCGTGGTTCGCGATCCTTTTCTCGGTGCTGAGCTCGGGGTGTCGATCAAGCCCGCGGATCTCGGGCCGATGGGCATGCTTTTCTCGATGACCTCGACCATCGAAGCCGCTTTCAAGCGCCTGTGCCGCTCGATGGCCGCGCTGCAGGGCGCCAGTCATTCGTCCGTCTCCTGCGAAGACGAGACACTGATATGGTCCTACGGAATCACCGACACGTCGCTCTCCCCGCGCAGGCAGGACAGCGAGTTCACTCTGGCGACGACCTGCCATCTCGTCAGGCAGTGCTTTTCAAGCAGCTGGCGGCCCCTCGAGGTGCACTTCGAGCACGGCGCCCCGCGCGACCCGAAACCGCTGGAGCGCATCTTCCAGGCACCTGTCCTGTTCGGGCAGTCGACCAACAGGCTGGTGATGGACCTTGCCGGCGCCCGCCGTGTCTATCGCAAAGAGGATCCCGCTCTCGCCAGCGTCCTGGAGCGGCATATCAACGACCTCTTCGTCGAAACCGTGGCTCCCACCACCTATTCCGAACGCGTCCTGGCGCTCATCGCCATCCATCTCGGTTTCACCAACATCACGCTCGCCACAATCTCCAGAGAGCTCGGAATTCCACCGAGGACACTTCAGCGCCGGCTCGCGGACGAAGGCACGTCCATCCGCAAATTGGTGCAGGACTACAGGAAGTCCCTTTTGCGCCGGCACAACGCGGCCCCTGGCGGAAACCGGTCACGGCTCGCGCAGGCGCTCGGCTATGCTGACAGCACGGCGCTGTGGCGCGCCGAAAAGCGGTGGGGGGACGGCGAGTAGGCGCATCCTCGGGGGATCTGCAGGCTCGGCTGAGGACTGACGGGCGGGCCCAGCCCGTCGCGCGGCGACCACAAACCTGTTTCAGAATTCGGCGACTTTCCCCCGGGCGCTGCGTCCAAAGCGCGACAGCGCATATTGCTTGTAATCGACGCTCGGTTCCGCTCCGGTGACGAGGTCGGCGATGAGCTGCCCCGCCCCCGGTCCGATCCCGAAACCATGTCCGGAAAAACCGGCGGCCAGCAGAAACCCTCCCGGCCCCACATTCGGGTCGATCACCGGCACACCATCAGGTGTGCTGTCGACGTAGCCGGCCCAGCGTGCCTGCACGGGCACCTGTTTCAGAGCCGGCAGCAGCTTACGTGCCCGCGACAGGATTTTGTCCGTCGCCCGCATGGAGGGTGCGGGATCGAGAATACGCATCCGCTCCATGGGCGTCGGCCGATCGATTGACCAGCGCGCGATCGTCTCATGTCCGGCGCGCAACGCCGTGAGATCACCCGGGGAAAGGCTGCGCCAACGCTTGGCAAACATCGGCAGAAAGTACCGGGCGAAGCGAAGCTGCTGCAGAGTCGGATCCGTCTTCGCCATGCCCGACACCGCGAGCGTGTGGCCGCCATCTCCGCGCCGCGTCACGGTCACCTCCGCCGTGTGCAGTGCGTCGAGAAGCCCTTCCACTCCCGGCTCCACGGAAAGGACGGAGCAGCGAATCGACGCCTGCGGAAACACCACGCCGAGCTGCCGGCAAAACGAGGATGCCCAGGCCCCGCCTGCCATCACCACCTGTCGCGTCCGGATAACACCTTTTTCCGTCACAACCGCGGAGACGCGCCCGCCTTCTGTTTCGATGCCTCGGGCGGCACAGGATTGATGAACCGTGCCTCCGAACCGCATGATGCCTTCGGCGATCATCGGTGCCGCGCGCGCGGGGTCAGCAATCCCGTCAGACGGAGAAAAGACGCCGCCCTTCCAGGATTTTCCAGTGATGGCGCCCCGCGACGTGGCCTCCTCTCGGCTGAGAGGATGGCTCGTTACGCCCATCGTCGCGGCAAAGCGGCACCATTCCGCCCAGCCTTCGATCTCCTTCTCGTCGTTTGAGAGATAAAGAAGGCCGGAGCGCCGGAACCCGAGATCGGGTCCGAACTCCGCAACAAGCTCGTCCCACAGCTCCAGACTCCTGGTCGCCAGCGGCAGTTCGCGTGCATCACGGTTTTGCTGTCGGCACCAGCCCCAATTCCGGCTCGACTGCTCCGCGCCGATCATCCCCTTCTCCAGGAGAGCGACCTTAACGCCCCGCTTTGCCAGAAAATATGCCGCCGTCGCCCCGATGATCCCGCCTCCGATCACGACGACATCGGCGGCCGCCGGCAATTTCGGGGATGAGGGAACGCTCAGCAAAGGAACAGGCATGAATCTCTCCAATCGCTCCGAATCTAGCATCGAGACCGGTTCGGATCGGTAGCAATCGCCAGCTTCAGCAGCAGAAGATGCTTCGAAAGATGCGGACGGCGGCAGCTTGTGTTTCAAGCATGCACGTGCAGGCTGGTTGTCAGAAGGCTCAACTCGGCGCAATCTGCCGGCATCTTATGCCGTGTACGCCGGAGGAGGCCCCCCTGCCCACCAATTCGCGCATGAAACTCGATATGATCGACGTGAAAATCCTCTGCGAGTTGCAGAAGAACGGACGTATCACCAATGTCGAGCTGGCCGAGCTCGTCAATCTCTCGCCGAGCCCCTGCCTGACTCGGATGAAGAAGCTTCAGGCCGCCGGCTACATCACCGGCTATTCAGCGCAGATCGATGTGAGCAAGATCGGAGAGACGCTGACCGTCTTTACCGAGTTCACCCTGAAAAACCATCGACATACGGACTTTTCGCGCTTTCAGGCGACAATTGAGAAGATCGATTCCTGCGTGGAATGCCACCTCGTCTCGGGCGGTTACGACTATCTGGCCAAATTCGTGACAGCCGGCATCGTGCATTACCAGACGATCATGGAAAAGCTCATCGACGACGACATCGGGATCGACAAGTACTTCAGCTTCGTGGTGATCAAGTCGCCTTTCATCAAGCCGCATCTGCCGCTGACATCGCTGTTCCGCGACAAGCTTCACGCCTGAGGGAAGCCGCTGGCCGCAGCTTTGCTCAGCGTCCGGCGACGGCCTTCATCAGCTCGTTGTCCTGCTCGAGGCGGTCGAGCCAGTTGGTGTCGAGCTGAGGCACCGAGGATATCAAGAGACGGGAATAGGGATGCTCGGCACCCGACTTCATGCGGTTCGTCGGCATCTCCTCCACCTTCTCTCCCTGATACATCACCACGACCTCGTCGCAGATCGCTTCGACCGTCGACAGATCGTGGCTGATGAACATGTAGGAAAGGCCGAGCTCTCGCTGCAATTCATCGAGGAGCTTCAGGATGGCGGCCGCCACCACCGTATCCAGCGCCGAGGTGATCTCATCGCAGAGGATCAGCTCAGGTTTCGCCGCCAAGGCGCGCGCCAGGTTGACGCGTTGCTTCTGGCCGCCCGACAATTCGCTCGGCAGACGATGTTTCAAGGCAGCTGGCAGGCGCACCATATCGAGCAGCCGGTCGACCTCCGCCTCGCGCTGACGTCCTCTCACACCGTGATAGAAGGTGAGCGGGCGACCCAGAATTGCCCGCACCGGCCGATTGGGGTTGAGAGCGGTATCGGCGAGCTGAAAGACGATCTGCATCTTGCGCAGCTCTTCACGGCTGCGCCCGCTCACACTTTTCGCAAGTTCCCGGCCCTCGAACGTCACGCTGCCTGAGGATTGCGGCAGCAGGCCCGAAATGACGCGCGCCAGGGTCGACTTCCCGCTGCCGGATTCGCCGATGATCCCAAGGCTCTCCCCTGCCGCCAGACGGAAGGTGACGTCTTTGAGTGCGAGAAAGCCGGGCTGCCCGTCGGAGCCGATGGGTCCGTAACCGGCACTGAGGTTCCTCACCTCCAGAACGGCGTTTCTCTGGGCCATCTTGCACATATCCGCCGGCGCGCGCTCGACGGGATGAAAGGCTGCGATGAGCTCTTTCGTATAGGCGTGCTGCGGCGCGTGGACGATTTTCTCCGTCTCGGCCACTTCCTGCACTTCGCCGCCCTTCAGGACGACGATGCGGTCGGCGATCTGCGCGACGACGGCAAGATCGTGCGAGACATAGATCCCGGCCATATTCCGCTCGGCGATGACCGACTTGAAGGCGCGCAGAACTTCGATCTGTGTCGTCACGTCGAGAGCCGTCGTCGGCTCGTCGAACACCATCACCTCGGGATCGCCCATCAGCGCCATCGCCGCCGCCAGCCTCTGCAATTGTCCGCCCGAGACTTGATGCGGATAGCGCGCGCCGATCGTCTCCGGATTGGGCAGCGACAACGCCCGGAAGAGGTCGACGGCCTTACGCCGCGCATCCTCCGGCGGCATCAGTTGATGAATGCGGGAAACCTCCACCACCTGTTCCATGATGGTCTGGGAGGGATCGAAGGCCGCCGCTGCCGACTGCGGCACATAGGCGACCTGCTGCCCGCGCACATGCCGGCGTTCGGCCTCGCTCATCGTCACCATATCGCGGCCGGCAACCACGACCTCGCCACGGGTGACCCGACAACCCGGGCGCGTGTACCCCAGAAGCGTCAATGCAATCGTGGTTTTGCCGGAGCCGCTTTCGCCGATCAGAGCGACCACCTCGCCCTCGGCCACCTCGATATCGACGCCCTTGATGATATCCACGACGCGCCCGGAATCGGTCTTCGCGGCGACGGCAAGGTCACGAATTTCGACGATATTGCCCATCAGGCGCTCCGATCGCGGATGCGTGTCGGCAGATTGTCGATCAGCATGTTGACCGAGATGGTCAGGCTCGCAATGGCGATCGACGGAAAGATCACGGCAGGCGCACCGTACGGCAGGCCGGCGAGGTTCTCACGCACCAGGCCGCCCCAATCGGCATTCGGCGGCTGCACGCCGAGGCCCAGGAAAGACAGGCCTGACAGAAGCAGCACGATGAAGACGAAGCGCAGGCCGAAATCGGCCAGCACCGGGCCGATGATGTTGGGCAGAATTTCCTCACGAATGATGTAGACGGTGCCCTCTCCCCGCGCCCGCGCGACCGTCACGAAATCCATCGTGTTGGTATTGGCGGCAAGCGAGCGGGCGAAGCGATAGCTGCCGGGCGCATAGATGAGCGCCAGCGTCATGATCAGCACAGGGATGGAGCTGCCGACGCCGGCAACGACCACAAGCCCGAACATGAGCGAAGGGATGGCGTTGAGCGCGTCGAGAAAACGCGACAGCGCCGTGTCGAAGAAGCCGCCCACGACGGCGGCGATCATGCCGAGCGCCACGCCGACGAAACAGGCGAGCGACACCGCGGCGAAGGCGATGCCGACCGTATAGCGCGCGCCCATCAAGATGCGCGAGAGGATATCCCGGCCGAGATAGTCGGTGCCGAGCCAGAATTTCTGCGACATCGGTCCGAAGAAATCGAAATCGACGATCTTGCCGACTGGATAAGGCACGAGAAGCGGCGCGCAGATTGCAATCACGATCCAAAACAGGACCACGATCGCCCCGATCGTTCCGACGGCATTGATGTGGAAGCCTGTGCGGCGGCGGGCGGAGGCGACGAGAGCTTTCACTGGCGCAGCCTCGGGTTGGAGGCGATGGCAATCACGTCCGCAATGAGGATCAAAAGAAGATAGCTCAGGCAGAACAGCATCGCACAGGTCTGGATGAGAGGAAGATCGCGGGTCGCAACGGCATCCACCATCAGCTTGGCGACGCCCGGATAGTTGAAGATCGTCTCCACGATGATGACGCCTCCGAGGAGATAGGAGAGCGACAGGGCCATGGCGTTCGCAATCGGACCGAGCGCGTTCGGCAGCGCATGTCTCATGACCATTCGTCGCCGGGTCGCGCCCTTGAGGAGCGCCATCTCGACATAGGGCGTGTTGATCGTATCGATCACGGCAGCGCGGGTCATGCGGATCATCTGCGCCGAGACGACGAAGCTCAACGTGATCACCGGCATGGCATAGACACGCAGAAGCTCACCCAGGCCGTGCACTTCATTGGCGAAGGAGAGCGCCGGCAGCCAGCCGAGATAGACAGCGAAAATCAGAACGGCGAGGGTCGCAACCATGAACTCCGGAACGGAGATCACGGTCACCGTGAAGACCGACACGAGGCGGTCATAGAACGAACCGCGGAACATGGCCGCCGTGACACCGAGAAACAGCGACAGCGGCACCGAAAAGAGCGTGGTGACGGCTCCGAGCTTCAGGGAGTTCACGAGACGCCCGGCAATCAGGTCTGCCACGTCTCGGTTGTTGGCGTAGGACCGGCCGAAGTCGCCCGTCACAAGACCAGCAAGCCAGTGCAGGAAGCGCAGGACCGCGGGCTGGTCGAGATGCATCGCCTTGCGGAGCCCGGCCACGGCTTCCGGCGTCGCCGACTGCCCGAGAAGGATCTGTGCGACGTCGCCCGGCAAAAGCTCCGTGGCCGCGAAGACTGCAAAGGCAACAATGACGAGGGAGACGAGCATAATCCCAACGCGGCGGATAATAAGACCGGCAATCGTGGAATTCATGCGGCTCTCTCTCCTTCGTTCTGGGGGCGCGATAGGCCGAGCACCCCGGCATGCCGGATGCTCGGCCTTCAGCTCTCTCAGTCGTCGAGCCACACATATTCGGCGAAGGCGTAACCCATCATGCCGCCCAGAGGATTGGGCTGCAGGCCCTTCAGCTTCGAAGACACGGCATCGACATTGGAGATCCAGACCGGAATGATGGTGCCGGCGTCTTCTGCCACCATCACCTGCATGTCGTCGTAGATCTCCTTGCGCTTGGCCTCATCGAGGGTACCGCGTGCCTCCACCAGCATCTTGTCGAATTTTTCAGACTGGTAGCGGCTCTCGTTCCATGGCGCGTCGGAGGTGTAGAGCAGAGAGAAGAGGATATCCGGTGTCGGCCGCGGATTGATGTTGCCGAAGTGAACGGGCGCCTTCAGCCAATAGTTCGACCAGTAGCCGTCGGAGGGAACACGCTGCACATCGAAGGGCATGCCGATTTCCGACCCCGCCTGCTGCACCACCATCGCCATATCGATCGACGAGGTCGCAGCCGTCGAAGCGACGATCGGGATCGACTGCCCGAGAACGCCGGCCTTCTCGAAGAGCTTCTTCGCCTTTTCCGGGTCGTAATCCTTCGGCTTCAGCTCTGCATTGTAATAGCGGTCATTCGGCGAGACCGGCTGATCGTTGGCGATGACAGCCAGATCGCGCATGACGGAGCGCGCGATGACCTCGCGATTGACGAGGGATTTGAGACCGTCGACGAAATCCTTCTTGTCGCCTGGCGCCATGTCGAGGCGGACGTTGAGGTCGGTATAGTTTCCTGACGTCGTCTTCGACAGAGTCACCGTATCGATCGTATCGAGGCGCCTGATCGAACGCGGATTGATGTTGGCGGCAAGCGCGATGTCGCCGGACAGAAGCGCATTCACACGCGCCGTCTCATCCGGAATCGCGATGAACTCGAGGGAATCGAGATAGGGAAGCTTCTCTTTCCAGTAATTCTCGTTGCGGACGCCGACCGATTTGACGCCGGGCTCGAAGGTCTCACACTTGAAAGCGCCGGTCCCGTTCGCCGTCGTGAAGTCGGTCGTGCCATCGGCGATGATCATGAAGTGGTGCAGAGAGAGGATGATCGGCAGGTCGGCGTTCGGCGAACTCAGCACCAGCTCCAAAACCCGGTCGTCCACCTTCTTGAAGGTCTCCATCTGCTGCGCCATGGCGTTCGCCTTGGAGCCGACGGATTCATCCTTATGGCGCTGGAGCGAATAGATGACGTCGTCGGTCGTCAGCGTCTTGCCGTCATGGAAGGTGATGTCCGGGCGAAGGGTGATCTTCCACGTCTTGGCGTCATCGGATTCGATGCTCTCGGCGAGCTCCATCTGCACCTTGCCGCCTTCCTCGAGAAAGGTCAGGCGGTTGTAGAACGAGCAGCCGCGCACATAATCGGTGGAAAGCGAGGCTTTCGCCGGATCGAGCGTATCGGCGGTCGAGGACGACCAGCCGGCCGCGGTGATCGAACCGCCCTGTTTCGGGGTTGCGGCGAAGGCGGTCGTCGCACGCGTCATGATGGCGCTTCCGGCCGCCATTGCCACGCCGCTCGCCGCAAGCAGACGCAAGAGATCACGGCGTGACGCGCCTCGTCGGATGGCCTCTTCGACCATCGCATCGTCGCGCCTCGTCCAATTCGTGACGTCCCAGTTCGTCCGGTCATTCTGGCTCATGCGTCGGTCCTTTCCGGTGACAAAGAGGTGGCATCCCGTCTTGGCGCGGTTTGAAACAGGTTCAGGGCTGGTCGACGGCCTCCGCCAATGCAGCCAGGGAAGTGAAGTGATAGTCCGGCTCGGTGAACCGCTCAGGGGCGATCGTGCCCCCGTAGCCTTTCCGGCCGTGACGGCGCTCGATCCAACAATTGGTGAGGCCGAGCTGCCGGGAGACGCCGATATCGTGATACTGGCTCTGGGCGACATGCAGGATGTCGGCCTTCTCGATCCCCTCGCCCTTCAAATCGGCGAGCACCGCCTCGAAGAAGGCCGGGTCCGGTTTTTCGGTCCCTGTGTCGTCGACCGTGAAAGACTTGTGAAACGGCTTCCCAAGTTCGTCCGAGAAGCGCTCGAAGGCCCAGCGCTGCGCATTCGTCATAGCAACGAGCCGGAAGCGACGGCGCAATTTCGCAAGAGCTGCGCGGCTGTCGGAAAAGGCCGGTGCAGAGGCGACGGCTGCGACGACCCGGGCACCATATTCGTCGCCTCGCGGGAGGTGCATCTTCGCGGCAATCTTGTCGTAGCAGCGAGCGACGTCGTCGGGGAATCGACCGGCATCTGGATCCCGGCGACCCTCACGGTAGATGGCCAGAGCCTCCTCGCCATCCAGCGTCGCCCCTCCTTCTGCGGCAAGGCTGGCGAGCCCGTTTTTGATGCCCGTCTCAAAGTCGATGAGCGTACCCACGACGTCGAAAGTCAGAACTTTGAAAGTCGCCAGCTTGCGGGTCACGCATTCCTCCGCCTTGAACGCCCACGAGAGATGCCGCCACCCGGCAGCATAATCTTCCGCGATGGGGCACCGATGCACTCAACGTCGCCGGGCGATTGCTTTGGTCAGAAATCAGCCCGGTTTTGTACTCCGTTGACTGTAATGTGCTTTCTTTCCAGGAATGCAGTCTCGCAGCTCAACCCTCTATGAGGTTCCGAATGCGACCGACATCACAGCATAATCTGTCGATTTTTGAGGCAAGTCGGAATTTTGCTCATGCGCTTCTCAATAGCCGCGCGCTTTGTCGACGAGCCCGGGGATCGGTCGCCCTGCCTCATGCGCCCGCAGGCATTCGACTGCGGCCAAGGCCCCCTCTTCGAAATCCGTCATGGTGGCGACATGAGGCGTCAGAACGAGGCGCGGATGGCTCCAGAATGGGTGCTCGGCCGGCAAAGGCTCGGGCTCGGTCACATCGAGGAAAGCGCCTTCGAGATGGCCGGTATCAAGTGCATCTAGAAGAGCATCGTGGTCGAGCTGCCGGCCTCTCCCGGCATGTACAAGCGTGGCGCCTTTCGGCAAAGCCGCAAAGAGCTGCGCGTCGAGAATGGTCTCCGTCTCCTTCGTCAGCGGCAGAAGACAAATGAGAATATCGGTCCCAGCCAGGAACGCCGGAAGCTCGCTCCGCCCAACGAAGGTCTGCACCCCGTCGAGCGCGCGGGGCGAGCGCCCCCAGCCGGCGAGTTTGAAACCAAAGGGACGAAGCGCCTCCAGCACGGCCGTTCCGAGCTGACCCAGCCCCATCACGCCGACGGTCTTCCTCCGCGCAAGATCGACACGGCCGGCGCTCCAGGTTTTGTCCCTCTGTTGGGCAATGTAACGGGGCAATTGCCGGTGCATCGCCAGAACGCCGAGAACGACGTAGTCGCGCATCATTTCGGCGATGCTCGGCGTGACCATACGCGCGACCTTCACATGCTCCGGCAGAGCGCGAAAGTCGAACTGGTCGACACCGGCACCGACCGAGAGGATCATCTCCAGGTTCGGATAGGTCTTCACCGGGTCGGCCGGAGCGTTCCAGGTCGCGATGAAACGGACCTTTGAGGGATCTTGGACCGCATCAAAGCCGTCGTAGAATTCCAGTTCCGGCAATTCCCGCGCGAAGATCGGCTTCCAGACCTCGGCACGCTCTTTGTGCGAAAGGTAAAGCAGCGCCATCGCTCAGACGCCCTTCATGGCCGCGCGCACATCCGCGTCGGCCAAGGTTTCGTCGAGAACGCGGCGGGTGCGCTCCACGATTTCGTCGATCTCCTCATCGCTGCAGCAAAGCGGCGGCGCAAAGCCGATGACGCCCTGAGCGAAGGCACGCACGATCAGCCCGTTCTTGTAGGCACGATCGAAGATGCGCTTTCCGGCTTCCGCCGCAGCAGGTAGCGGCGTCTTTGCCGACTTGTCGGTGACGAGTTCGATCGCAGCCAGCATTCCGCGGCCACGCACATCGCCGACAAGCGGGTGTTCGGCGAGGCTTTCAAGGCCCGCCATCAACCGCTTCCCGGCCCGCCGGCCATTGTCCAGAAGTCCCCCTTCGTAGAGCTTCAGGACTTCCAGGCCGACAGCCGCACTCACCGGATGGCCGGAATAGGTGTAGCCGTGGCCGATCGCGGCCTCCCCTGCCCCATCGGCGATCGTCTGATAGACATGATCGGCCATGAAGACGGCACCGAGCGGCACATAGCCGGAGGTGAGCCCCTTCGCGACCGTCATGAAGTCCGGCACCACGCCCTCTTCCAGGCAGGCAAAGAGCGGGCCCGTACGACCGAAACCGGTGATGACTTCGTCGGCGACGAAGAGAATGCCGAGTTCGTGGCAGGTATCCGCCATCGCCTTCACCCAGCCCGGCGGCGGCACCAGGACGCCACCCGAGCCCTGGATCGGCTCGGCGTAAAAGGCGGCGACGCGGTCTTTACCGATCTCGTCAACCTTGGCCGCCAGCGCCGCGACCGAGGCGGCGATCACCGTCTCGGGGTCGCTTCCGACCGGATTGCGGTAGAGGTAATGGGACGGGATCTTGTGCTGCCACTCGAAAGGCACGCCGAAGCCCGTGTGGAAGCCCTTGAGCGCCGTGAGTCCTGCGCCTGCGGTCGAAGACCCGTGGAAACCCTGCTCCAGCGAGATGAACTGATCCCGCTCCGGCGTGCCGCGCGCGTGGTTGTAGTAGCGGATGAAACGGATCGTGCTGTCGACCGCGTCCGATCCCCCAAGCGTGAAATACACATGGTCGAGATCACCCGGCGCCCTCTCGGCGAGCGCTTCGGCAAGCTTGATCGCCGGCTCGGAGCCCAGATCGAAATAGCCGGTCGCGTATGGCAGGCGGCGCATCTGTTCGGCGGCGGCCTCAACGATGCTCTCGTGTCCGTAGCCCGCATTCACGCACCACAGACCGGCAAAGCCGTCGAGAAGCCGATGTCCCTCTCGGTCCGTCAGCCACGCCCCCTTTGCGGAGGCCATGACACGTACGCCCTCCCGCTCATGTCCGCGAAAGGAGCTCAAAGGATGTACCAGGTGCTCGCGATCAGCCTCGAGCAATGAATTTGAAAGCATGTCGTTCTCCGGAAACGTCAGCCAAAGGCCTGAGAGACAAGGGCGAAAGTTTTTGGTTCTCCGTCGCGGATCGCGCGGGGCTCCTCGCCCCGCGCCATCGCCACACCGGATCCGGTCTCGGGGAGCCCGAGATCCGTGAGCCAGGACGAGAGACCGGTGTCGCGGCGCGTATCGATGCGCAGGAATTGTCCGGGGTGCCGCTTAATGAGGGCGAGGATCAGGCTCCTGGCCGCCTCGATATTCGCGGCAACGACGGGGCCGATGACCCGGCCGCGGCCGAATGGGCGACAAATCCCGAAACCTGAGAGAGATCCCTTGTCGCGCAAAACGACCGCTTCGCCGCCGGCGGCAAAGAGCTGCCCGAGAAGCGCGCGGCGATCGCCCCCATAGGCTGCGCGATCGAGGTCGATGATCGCGTCGTGATCCGTGTCGCGTGCCACCTCGACGTCCGCTGAAGGCGTCGCGGAAGCAACCTTGCCCTGGTGTTGGACGATCCCGCCACGCTCACCGAAGCCAAGCTTTTTGTAGAGCGGAAGACCGTCCTCCGTCGCCACAAGGCGCAGATTGCGCGAGCCGGACGTCTCGATCGCGGCTTCCACGAGCCGGCGTCCCAGCCCCTGACCGCGCAAAGAGCTGTCGACGATGATCATGTCGATCGTTGCAAGATCCGGTCCGAAGGGTGTGCTGAAAGCCGTGCCGACGACGCGCCCATCCTTCGTTGCGACGAAGCCTTGCGAGACTGCGGCGACCATCGCCCAGTCTTCGGTTCGGTGCGGCCAATTCTCGGCCTGCGACAGGCGGACGGCGGCCTCAAGATGCGCATCGGAAAACGGCTCAAGCAGAATGTCGGTCATCTCTCGCAACAGAATCCTCGGTTCTCCCAATTGGTAGCAGGACAGGAGAGAACGATGTGCCCGGCGGGCCCGCCACCGGCGACACATCCGGCCGTCCCGCCGATACGCTGCCGCAGCTTCTACCGAGCGGGCCGCAACCGCTGAGCTTTCTGAGACGTTTCAGAGAGAGCGCGCCATGTCCTCGGATATGCCCCCCGCCGTAAGCCTGCGTCCGAGCCGGAGCACCATTGCGCGGGCCCCGTTGAGCTCATCGACGGTGATATATTCTTCCGGCTTGTGCGCACGGGAGATGTCGCCCGGCCCGCAAACGATGGAGGGAACTCCGGCGGCCTGAAACAGACCGGCCTCCGTCCCGTAGCTGACGGCTTCGACCAGGGCATGCCCGGAAAGCTCCGAGGCGAGCGCGGCGAGTGGATGGTCCTCGTCCAACGACAGCGCGGGATAGCTCGCGATGACCTCAGCCGCGAGAGCCTCGCTCGCTTCGACCTCCGCAAGCGCGCCCTGCAGCAACCCCAACGGATCGAGCCCCGGCACCGCCCGCGCCTCGATATCCGCCTCCGCATGGCTCGGGATGATATTGAGCGCCTCGCCTCCCGACACCACGCCGATCTGCAAGGTGCTGTAGGGCGGTGCGAAATGCGGATCTCTCGGGCCGCGCTCTTCCTGGATCGCCGCTTCGTCGGCGACAGCCTTCAGTGCCGGCAACAAGGCGTGGATGGCGTTCTGACCGAGATCTGGGCGGGAACTGTGGCCAGCGACGCCTTCCGCCCGGATGCGGATCGCGGCCTTGCCCTTGTGGCGCAGCACGGGCTCCAGGCCCGAAGGCTCGCCGACGATGCAGCCGAGAGGTGGAGCGCACAAAGTCGGCAGCTTTTCGATGAGATGCGGCACACCGCGGCAGCCCGCCTCCTCATCGTATGAGAGTGCGATATGGATCGGCTGCTGCAGCTCCAACGCCGCCAGCTCCGGCACAGAGGAAAGCACGGCCGCCACGAAACCTTTCATGTCGACGGCGCCTCGACCGATGAGCCTGTCCTCCACATTGCGCAGGCGAAACGGGTCGGATGCCCATCCCGTCTCATTCGCCGGAACGACATCGATATGGCCGGAGAGAATATAGCCCGGGACGTTTTTCGGGCCGATCGTCGCGAAGAGGTTGAAGCGGTCGCCTTCCGGCCCGGAGATCACCGCAGAGGCGATGTCGTAGCTGGCGAGATAGTCGCGGATATAGTCGATGAGTGCCCCATTGCGCGTTCCCACGACGGAGGGGAAAGCGACAAGGGCAGAGAGCATACGTTCGGCGGACATCGGTGGGCCTTCCCCGGCAGGAGCGCAATAGGACGCCATCCTTTGGAAACGATCGCGCGTCGTAATCAAGACTGGCAGAAAAGGACCGGCAGCCCTTGCCGTGTGGACACCGGCATTCGGAAGAATCTGCTTTGCTTGCGGGGCGGACCACGAAAACGCGCGCAAAATCGCCGCTACGCTCACATCAGGATAGCCCCCAACGCGCCGTTTTCGTCGCAGTGAAGAAAGGCCATGCCCGTGTTCCGCCCGAAATACATCACCTTCGACTGCTATGGCACGCTCACCCATTTTCAGATGGCCGAGAGAGCCAAAGAAATCCTCAGAGAAAGGCTGTCGCCGGAGAAGCTCGCCACTTTCATCCGCAATTTTTCCGCCTACCGGCTCGACGAGATCATGGGCGACTGGAAGCCCTATGAAGAGGTGCTCGTCAGCGCCTACGAGCGCACCTGCCAGCGCAACGACGTCGCTTTCGATCTGGCGGAGGCCCGCTCATTCTACGAAGCCGTGCCGACCTGGGGTCCGCATCCGGACGTGCCGGCAGGCCTTGCGAAGGTGGCCAAGGAATATCCTCTGGTCGTTCTGTCGAACGCCATGAATTCTCAGATCATGTCGAATGTGGAGAAGCTCGGCGCGCCTTTCGCCCATGTCTTCACGGCCGAGCAGGCCAATGCTTACAAGCCGCGCTTCCGCGCCTTCGAATACATGTTCGATGAGCTCGGCTGCGGCCCCGATGAGATCCTGCATTGCTCATCGTCTTTCCGCTACGACCTCATGTCGGCGCACGATCTCGGCATCGAGCACAAAGTCTGGGTGAACCGCGGCCACGAACCAGCAAATCCCTATTACGGCTACACCGAGATCGCCGACATTTCCGGTCTGCCGGCTGTGGTCGGCCTCTGAGCCGCGTCCCGGGATCCGCGACGATGCAGCTCAAATCCTATTGGCACGAAACCGCGCCCCGCTTCTCCGGCGGCGCGCGAGGCCCAGTCGAAGGCCGTTACGACGTCGCCGTCATCGGGGGAGGTTTTACCGGTCTGTCGGCCGCCCGAAGCCTTGCGAAGGCCGGGCTTTCCGTGGCCGTCCTCGAAGAGCGGCACGTCGGCTATGGCGGCTCGGGTCGCAACGGCGGCCATCTCAACAATGGCCTCGCCCATTCCTATCCGGCGGCAAAGGATGAGCTCGGTGCGGACCGGGCCAAAGCCCTCTACCGCGCATTCGACGATGCGATCGATACGATCGAGCGGATCGTCGCGGAGGAAAAGATCGATTGCAGCTTCCGCCGTGCCGGCAAGCTGAAGCTCGCCTCCAAGCCGGAACATCTCTCAGCGATCGCGAAGAACTTCGAGGCGGTGCACAACGAAGTCGACCCGGAAACCGCCCTCCTGTCGAAAGACGACCTTCGCGGCGAGATCGGCTCCGACGCCTTCCATGGCGCCATGCTCTTCAAGAAGAGCGCCATGATGCATATGGGCCGCTTCGTCCATGGCCTCGCAGAGGCCGCACACCGCCATGGCGCGATGATCTTCGAAGAGGCACCGGTCCGCGACCATACAAAGACCGCCTCCGGTCACCTGCTGACCACGCCACGCGGGACGCTCGCGGCCGATCGTGTTTTCCTTGCGACCGGTGCCTATACGAGTGGGCCCTTCGGCTATTTCCGCCGCCGGGTCATCCCGGTCGGCAGCTTCGTCATCGCGACGCGTCCGCTCAGCCCGGGCGAGGCAGAGGCGGTCATGCCCGGCAACCGGACTTGCGTCACCTCACGCAACATCGGCAATTACTTCCGCCTGTCGCCCGACAATCGCCTGATCTTCGGCGGTCGCGCCCGTTTTTCCGCCGTCTCGGATGCCACGTCAGACGAAAAGTCCGGTCGCATCCTGCGCGAGAACCTGGCGGAGGTTTTCCCCGACTTCGCCGATATCGACATCGATTATTGCTGGGGCGGCCTCGTCGGGATGACGAAGGACCGCTTCCCCCGCGCCGGCGAAGCCGACGGCGTCTATTATGCGATGGGCTATTCCGGCCATGGCGCCCAGCTTTCCACCCATCTCGGCGCCATCATGGCCGATGTGATTCTCGGTCGTGACGACCGCAATCCGATGAAGGGCGTCGACTGGCAGGCCGTGCCCGGCCATTTCGGCAAGCCCTGGTTCCTGCCGCTCGTCGGGCTCTACTACAGGGCTCTCGACCGGATCCAGTGACGGGAGCCTCATGCGAGGCTCCCGCTTCTCAGAGTTTTTCAGCCGAGGCCGCCGATGTGAAAGGCCTTGGTCTCGAGATATTCCTCGATGCCGACCTTTGCACCTTCACGCCCGAGGCCCGACTGCTTGACGCCGCCGAAAGGCGCGACTTCCGTTGAAATAAGGCCGGTGTTGAGCCCGACGATGCCGAAATCGAGCGCCTCGCCAACGCGGAATGTGCGGGCGAGATCGCGCGTGTAGAAATAGGCGGCAAGCCCGAACGGCGTTGCGTTGGCGGTCGCGACCGCTTCCTCCTCGCGCTCGAAGCGGAAAATTGGCGCAATCGGCCCAAACGTCTCCTCCGAGGCGAGCAGCATGTCCGTATTCGCCTCCGTCAGGACGAGAGGCGCGACGTATTGCGGGCCGTCCGGCAGCTCGACAGGATCGTGCGCACGCTTCGCACCCCGCGCGAGCGCGTCCTCCACGTGGCGTTCGATTTTCTCCAGGGCGGCGCGATTGATCATCGGACCGATATCGGTGCCCTCCTGAAGGCCCGACCCCACACGCATCGCCGCAACCCGCCGGGAGAGCTTTTCGACGAAGGCGTCATGGACCCCCGCCTGAACGAGGATGCGGTTCGAACAGACGCAGGTCTGGCCGCCGTTCCTGAACTTGGAGGCGACAGCCCCCTCGACCGCGAGATCGAGATCAGCGTCGTCGAAGACGAGGAACGGGGCATTGCCGCCGAGTTCGAGGCTCAGCCGCTTCACGGTCGGGGCCGACTGCGCCATCAGGAGCGACCCGATGCGCGTCGAACCGGTGAAGCTCAATTTGCGCACGATCTCGCTGCCGGTGAGCTCGCCGCCGATGTCCTTCGGCATGCCGGTGACGATGTTGATGACACCCGCCGGGATACCCGCTTCCTCGGCCAGAACGCCGAGTGCCAGTGCCGAAAATGGCGTGAACTCGGACGGCTTCACCACCACGGTGCAGCCCGCTGCGAGCGCCGGCGCCACCTTACGGGTGATCATGGCATTCGGAAAGTTCCAAGGCGTGATGATCGCGGCCACCCCCACCGGTTCCTTCAGCGCCAGGATGCGCCGATCCGGCGTCGGTGACGGAATCGTCTCGCCACCGATCCGGCGCGCTTCTTCCGCGAACCAGCGCACGAAGGAAGCTCCGTAGCGGATCTCGCCCCGCGCTTCGGCAAGCGGCTTGCCCTGTTCGCGGGTCAGCAGCGTGGCGAGTTCCGTCTCATGCGCAAGCATCAGCCCGTACCAGGCAAGGAGCTTGTCGGCACGCTCCGCATGCGTCGTACGCCGCCAGGAAGCGAAGGCCTTCTCCGCCGCCTCGATCGCCCGCCGCGTCTCGGCCGCCCCCATATCCGGGACCGTGCCGATGACCGCGCCCGTCGCCGGATCGATCACCTCGATCGTGGCGCCCTGATCGGCTTCGACCCAAGCTCCGTCGATGAGCCCCGCCTGCCGCAAAAGGCTCGGAGAGATATTGCCGTCCATCATCATTCCTCGTTGATTGCCGTCAAAACGGCGTCCGTGATTGCATCAGTCGTTTGGGCGCCCGGCCGAATGCCGAAGCCGCGAGCGGTCGCGGCCTCCATCGCCTTCAAAATGCGCGCCGATGCCTGCCCTTCGCCGAGGTGATCCAGCATCATCGCGGCCGACCAGATCGCCGCGAGAGGATTGGCAAGACCCTTCCCGGCAATGTCCGGGGCCGAACCGTGGACAGGCTCGAACATGGAGGGGGCGGAGCGCGTCGGATTGACGTTCGCCGAGGCGGCGAAGCCGAGACCGCCCTGGATCGCCGCACCCAGATCCGTGAGAATGTCTCCGAAGAGATTGGAGGCGACGACGACATCGAGCGTCTCAGGCGCCATCACCATGCGCGCCGCCATCGCATCGATATGGTAGGAGGTCACCTCCACATCCGGATAATCGGCCGCGACGAGACGCGTGATCTCATCCCAGAACACCATCGAGTGCTTCTGCGCGTTCGACTTCGTCACCGACGCGACACGCCCGCGCCGCCCCTTTGCCGCCTCGAACGCAAAGCGCAGGATGCGCTCCACGCCGGTGCGGGTGAAAATTGCCGTCTCCACCGCCACTTCGTCGGACGTGCCCTGATGCACGCGGCCGCCGGCGCCCGAATATTCGCCTTCGGTGTTTTCACGGATGCACAGAATGTCGAAGGTCTTCGATTTGAGAGGTCCTTCCACGCCCGGCAAAAGCCGATGCGGACGAATGTTGGCGTACTGATCGAAAGCCTTCCGGATCGGCAGGAGAAGCCCATGCAGCGACACCGAATCGGGGACGGTCGCGGGCCAACCGACAGCGCCGAGCAGAATGGCGTCGTGGCCACGCAGCGTCTCGATGCCGTCCTCCGGCATCATCCGCCCGGTCTCCAGGTAATAATTGCAGGACCAGGGATAGGTCGTGCCAGCGAGAGCGAATCCGTCTCTCGCGGCTGCAGCCTCGGCAACTGCCCAGGCGGCTTTCGTCACGTCGGGCCCGATACCATCTCCCGGCACCAGAGCGATGTCGTAGGTCTTAGCTGCGCTCATGTCATTTCCGTCCTTCAAAGATCGATCAACACCGACGTCGTTCGTCGGTTGGCGAGAAAGGCTTCGCGGCCGAGATCCTTGCCGAGGCCGGAGCCCTTTGAGCCGCCGGTCGGCAGGATGTGATCCTGCGAGCGGTCATAGCAGTGGATCCACACGGTTCCTGCGTGGAGACGTGCCGGATCAAAACTCAGGGACATGGGAGGCCTCGCGGAGACGGCAGGGGGCTGCGCGAAGCTAGCCGAGCCATGCCGACAGGACATGACGAAGTGACGGCATGCTTGGCAGAATCCTCTGCAAGGAGGGCTGCGCGAAGCGGATAATGACGCGCATGCCATCGAAAAGTGGAGAACCTGCCTCATTCGGCATGAGAGAGGTCGGGAGTGCCTCGTCCCGTCCACAGGGCGACCGCAAAGGCCACGTGCGACGCGAGGATCAGGACGAGAATGGAAACCGCGAGCCGCAGGACGCTCGGCGTGCCAAGCTGCAGGACGAAAACGGTCGCGAGTCCGGCCACCGCCATCTGAAGGAGCCCGAGAAACCCCGCTGCCGCGCCTGCGCGTGGCGGATCGATGCTGAGGGCACTGGCGATGCCGTTGGGCTGCGTTATCCCGTTGCCCAGGACATTGACCGACATGACCAGGAACCAGACAAGCGGCCCGCCCGCCCCGCTCTCGGCGACGGCGGTGAAGAGACAGGCGCCGACAAGGGACACGATCCCACCACCGAAAATCATGCGATCGCTGCCGAAACGTGCCGAAAATCGTCCGGACAGGAAATTGCCGGTCGCATAGGCGGACAGCACGAGCATGACGAGGAGCCCGTAGGTCGATTGCGGCAGGCCCTCCACTTCCACGAGGATAAACGGCATGCCGGCGATGAAGGTGTACCAGGCGGCCATCGTGAAGGCCGTGTTGAGCGAATATGCGAGGAAGGCCGGGCGGATGGCGAGACGGCCATAGGCCCGGAACCAGCCGGAAAGATCGACCTCCGAAGTGGCTTGCCGTGTCTCCGGCAGGAGCCAGGCTGCCCCGACGGTCGCCACCACCCCGAAAAGGCTCAAGAACACGAACGACCAGCGCCAGGAGAGCCAGAGGTCGAAATAGCTGCCGATGGTGGGCGAAACAGCCGGCGCAAGCGCCATCGCCATGGTGATATAGCCATAAAGGCTTGCCGATCGGCTGCGTCCGAACAGGTCACGCACGATCGCCCGCGACATGACCATGCCGGCACAGCCGCCAACCGCCTGAAGCGTCCGGCAGACGAGAAGAATCTCGATCGACGGTGCGAACGCGCAGGCGGCGCTCGCGACGGTGTAAAGGCCGAGCCCCGCCAGCAGCACGGGCCGCCGTCCGAAGCGCTCTGACAAGAGGCCGTAGCCGAGCTGGGCGACACCGATTCCGGCGAGAAAGACGGTCAGCGTGAGCTGCAGCCGCCCATAATCACCGCCAAAGGAACGTTGCAGACCCGGCACTGCGCCAACGAGAATATGGAGCGCGAGCGGCCCCGTCGCCGTGACGAGGACCAGGAGCCAGACGGGGGGCGGCGCCTCGCTTGCCTTGGCCCGCCCCTCCGCCTCCTGCAAACCTCGCCCGCTCAAGCGGGCACCGCCTCCCGGATCTGAGGAAGCTCCTCGAGGAGCCCCTGATAAGCGCGCCGCACCAGTTCGGCACTGCCGTGCCCGGTGTCTGCGGCCTCTTCAAGCGCTCGGAAGATGCGATGCTTGATGAAGAAGCGCCATTCGACCGGCAGGGAGAACATGATCTCCGTCAGCGCGTCGTAGGCTTCGCGGGTCCACACCTTCTCATATTCCTCGCGCTCAGGGCCGAAGTCGAAAAAGGCGCTCCCGTCCGTCTCCGCGCGCATTTCACTGCGGCGTGTCTCGGTCGCGGCCTCGTCGACGGCACCGGCAACGATGACGACCCCGTATTCCTCAAGAGCGAGTTTCTCCGACAGGAAGCCCCGTTCGACATCGCGCAGGACGCGGGCGGGCTCCCGCTCGAGAGGCGAGCCGCGCCCTCCCCCGCCGGGCGAGAAGATACGGAACACATCGCCCGGTTCGGCGATGACGAAATCCTGGTTGCCGAGGAAGGTTTCGTTGGGGGTGTCGGGATTGAGGATCGAATCCGAAGGCTTGCCGGCCTTGCCGCCGAGGATCCCCCAGGGACGGAAGCGGCTGCGGTCGCGGTTGCGGATGGTGATGCGGGTGTGGGGCGAGAAAACCTTGAACTCGAGCATCGTGCCGAGCCCGCCGCGCCAGCGCCCGGCACCGCCGGAATTGGGGGCAAGCCGGTAGCGGATGATCTCGATCGGCACCTCCGCTTCGTTGATCTCCACCGGCGTGTTCTTGAGGTAGGCGCCGTCCGCACCGGAACCGTCCGTTCCATCGCGCGTCGGCATGCCGCCCGAGCCGCCGACGATCGGATCGATCGCGGCGATGATGCGCCTCCCGGTCTTCGGCTCCGTCGTCATGACGTTGACGATCGAACTCGATCCGGCAGGCGCCGCCGGCATCCGCTCCGGAATCGCCTGCGCAAACGCTCCAAAGATCAGACTGCGGAGCCGCCCGCAGGTCAGACTGCGCATGCCGACCGCTGCCGGGAAGACCGGATTGACGACGCTGCCCTCGGGCAAGATGCAGGTGAAAGGCCGGGTCAGACCGGCGTTCAGCATCAGGTTCTGATTGAGGCTGTAGAGGATGTAATAGACGCCGACGAGCATCAGCGTATGGCGCGGATTGCCGCCCGTCGGCACGTTCAACGACGAGGTGAGCTGGGTGTCGGTGCCGGTGAAATCGAGTTCCGCTTCGCCATCTGAAATCGTCAGCTTCAAGGCCAGCCGGCAGGGATAGCCGTTGAGCGAATCCTCGTCGCAATAATCGGAGAATTCATAGACCCCGTCCGGCATCGAACGCAGGATCTCGCGCGCCTGGCTTTCGCCGTAGTCGAGCATGTCGTGCATGCCCTGCGTCACCGCCTCCACGCCGAACTTGGCGACGATCTCGCGCACCTTCCGTTCGCCCGTGTTGAGCGCACCAACGAAGGCCTTGAGGTCCCCCCAGTTCTGCTCGGGCTGGCGAACATTGGTCATCATGATGTCGAGGAGTTCCTGGTTGAGGACTCCCTTGTCGTAGAGCTTGCAGGGCGGGAAGCGGATGCCTTCCTGGTGGATCTCGGTCAGCGTCCGCGACAGGCTGGCCGGGACGGCGCCGCCCATATCGGTGTTGTGGATGTGGCCGACAGCGAAGCAGACGAGCTTTCCGTCCACGATGATCGGCTTCCACATATGGATGTCGGGCGTGTGGGTGGCGAGAAAGCCGCTGTAGGGATCGTTCGTGAGGCAGACGTCGCCCTCGTTGTATTCGGCAATCCGCTCGATCCCGGGCCCGTAATCGAGCCCCGGATACCAGGTCGCACCGTAATCGAGGGGCACCGAAAAAGTCGTTCCTTCCGGCGTGACGAGCGCGATGGTGAAATCCTCCGTCTCCTTGACGAAGGCGGATTGAGCCGTGCGGTAGAGCGTGTAGGCCATGCTCTCCGAGGCGGCCCGGAAATGGTTGGCGAGGATCTGCAGGGTAGCCTTGTCGGTCATGTTTCTCTCCCGGGCCGATCAGATGAGGGTCTTTTCCGCAGTCGCCTGCAGCATGATGTTGCCGAAGCCATCGACGGAGGCTGAAAAGCCTTCAGGAACACAGGTCGTGGTGTCGGACTGGATGACGATCGCGGGACCTTCGAAAGAATGTCCCGGAACGAGGTCGCTACGGAGGTAGAGGCCCGCCTGCACCTTCTTGTCGGCGAAGGTCGATGGGACGTAGCGTGCGGGCTCCGCAGGCGCCGGAGAGACCGGCACGCTCTTCAGCTCGGGACGCGGGCCAGCGGCCGTCACGACGAGACGCAGATTGACGATGTTCACTTCGGCATCGGCGTCATGGAAGTCGTAGAGCTGCACATGGCGTGCGTGGAAGGCGTCGATGATCGCCGTCACGTCCTCTCCCTCGAGCCAGTTCGCCTCGAGGTCGACTTCGATTTCGAAGGATTGGCCGGCGTAATTCATGTCGGCGGAGAGCAGGTACGTCGGCTCGCCTTTGAATTTCTGCTCGTCGCGCAGCCATGCGAGGGCCTCGCTCTTCAGCTCGGCAAATCCCGCACGGATCGCTTCCATATTATCGGGCGCCACGGTCAGATAATGGCTTGCGATGAAGTCGTTGCGGATGTCGGAGACAAGGCCGCCGAGCGCGCTGACGACACCGGGCGTCGTCGGCACGAGCACCTGGCGGATGCCAAGTTCGAGTGCCAGCATGGGCGCCAGCATCGGGCCCGCACCGCCGAAAGCGACGAGCGTGAAGCTTCGAACGTCGATGCCGTGACGGGCGATCAGCTTGTTGATCTCCAGATACATGCCGGAGATCGCGACGTTGATGATCGCCTGCGCCGTCGCTTCCAGGCTCCAGCCGAGCCTGTCCGCGATCGTGCCGACAGCCGCACGTGCCTTATCCACGTCGATGGAGATGCTGCCATAGGCAAGGCTTTCATGACCGATGAGGCCGCAGACGGCGAAGGCGTCCGTGATCGTCGGCTTCGTGCCGCCGCGCCCGTAGCAGGCAGGTCCCGGATCGGAACCAGCACTTTCGGGTCCGACCTTGAGAACGCCGAAATCATCGACCCAGGCGACGGAGCCGCCGCCCTCACCGATCGAGGACACCGCCACTGCCGGGACGTAGAGGGAATGTGGCCCCACCTTCTCGCCGGCAGCGAATTGCGGCTTGCCGTCGATGATCACCGCGACGTCGGCACTGGTGCCGCCGATATCGATGGTGAGCGCGTCCATGCAGCCGGCCCGGCTGGCGACGAAGGCACCGCCCATGACGCCCGAGGCTGTGCCGGAAAGGAGCATGCTGACGCAGTTCTCCTTGCCGAGCTCGGCGTTCATGATGCCGCCGTTCGACTTCGTCACCAGCGGTTCCGGCTCCACCGCATGCTCGCGCAGGGCTTCTTGCAGCGAGGAGATGTAATGGGCGACGCGCGGATGGACGTAGCCATTGATGACGGCCGTCGTGGTGCGCTCATATTCGCGGATCACCGGCCAGATGTCGGTGGAAGCGAAGACGAAGAGCTCCGGCGCCACTTCGCGCACGATGCGCACCACTTCGCGTTCATGATCGGCGTTGCGATACGCGTTGATGAGGGCGACGATGATGCCCTCCGCCCCTTTCTCCCGAGCGCGTTCAATGGCTGCGATGACGCTGTCGCGGTCGAGCGACCGCAACACCTTGCCGTCGCTGCGCATGCGTTCGCGAATGGAGAAGACGAGGTCTTTTGCCACGAGCGGATCTGGGCGTGAGGATTGGAGATTGTAGGTCTCCGGCATGCGCAGGCGCGCCAGCTCGAGAACGTCTTCGAAATTCTCGGTGGCGAAGAGCGCGAGCCGCGCGCCGACACCCTGGATCAGAGTATTCACGCCGACGGTCGTGCCGTGGACGAAGCTCGTGATCTCGGAGGGCTCGATGCCGTGGCGACTTTGCGCGATCTTCAGCCCTTCCATCACCTCAGAGCCCGGCTTCGAAGGCGTGGTGAGGACTTTGAGGGTGAAAATGTCGTCCGTCTGCTCGTTGAAAAAGCAGAAATCTATGAAGGTCCCGCCGATATCGACACCGACTCGATAGCTCATCGTTACGTCTCCTTGTCGTCAAAGCCGCTCCCTTCGCCGCCCGCCCTTCGGCAGACCGGCGCTCTGGTCGGCATCCATCTCGAATTTCTGGGCTGGCGCGGTGTCAGTGATGCACTTGGACATGCCTCATCATCTCCGCGACGCGTCCCTCGCCCGGCGGACCGTGCACGGCGCGCCAGATCGCCTCGGCATCCACGGCGATCGCCGAGCGCGCCGCGCAGGCGAGGAATTTCGTCTTGAGCGCGTCTTCGCTCAGAGGTCGCTGCGGATGGCCGCTCGGAACCGAGACGACGCGCTCACTCACACGGCCGCCTTTATGCGTCACCCGCACGCGCGCCCGCTCAGGCGTTTCGGAGACGGCACCCATCTCCGAAAGCTCTTCGTCGCGCGTCACCGTCACCCGTTCGGCAAGGGCCAGGACATCGCGTCGTCGGATCGCCGCGGGCGTGAACGTCTCGGTATCGACCCGCCCGTCGATCAGGGCCGCCGCCGCGCAGTACGGCAAGCTGAAGCGCGCCTCGGCCACATTCTGTGGCAGCCGGTAGCGAAGATTGGTGGCCGCTGCGAGCGAGACGAAGGCCTCGACTTCGGCGACATCCTCGGCCTTCAGCCCCTCCTCCGCGCGTATGGCAAGAAGAGCGTCGATCGGGCGGTGGGTGCTACCGCAGCACGGGTAGAGCTTGCGCCAGGCGCCATACTCCGAAATCGCAGGCTCGCCGCCGAGTTTTTCGTCAATCACTCTGGTGCCCGGCGCCGCCTCGCCCGCCGTCATGGCGACGATCCCCCACGGCCCGTCGATGGCTTCCTCCGCCGCGGTCACGCCGCTTTGCGCCAGTCGTGCAGCGATAAGACCGTTTTTTGCGGCAAGCCCCGCATGAATGGGCTTTGCCATCGTGCCGAACTGCTGTTTGGAGCCTCCCGCCATGCTGGTTGCGAGGCTGATCGCCGAGGCCGTCTGGGCCGCATCGAGCCGGATCAGCCGGGCAGCGGCAGCAGCCGTCGCCGGGGCTCCGAGGGAGAGCGTGCTGTGCCAGCCCTTGTTGTAATGCGCGAGGTTCATCGCCTCGCCGAGGCGCGCCATCACCTCGAAGCCGACGATGAAAGCATCCAGACATTCCGCCCAAGAAAGATCTTCCTCCTCGGCGAGCGCGAGGAGTGCCGCCGTCAGCGGCGCGCTCGGATGCGCCATCGCCGGATCGAGAACGTCATCGTAATCGAGCGCATGCGCGGCCGTTCCGTTGGCAAAGGCGGCAAAGGGAGGCGGCAAGCGCCTCGTTCCTCCGAGGACGGTCGCTTCGCCCGTTCCCCAGGCGGCAACCGTCGTCACGACCTTCTCGCTCGCCGGCTCGACAGATCCGGCAAGCATGCAGCCGATCGTATCGATCAGGCAGAGCCGCGCCTCCTTCAGGCAGGCGGCCGGCCAGTCTCGCGAGGTCTCCGCAGCCCATTCACAGAAGCGCGCCGTCGTCCTCACGAGACCGCCTCCTCCGCCCGTGAGACCTTTTCGGTCTGCCGCCAGCCTTCCGGAAAATGGCACCCTGCCTCCACGCCCTCGATCGACCGCAATGCCGGCGGCTCGGAGGCGCATTTCGGCTGCGCGATCGGGCAGCGCGTATGGAAACGACAACCCGCAGGCGGATTGGCCGGCGATGGCACGTCGCCTTCGAGCAGGAAACCCCGTCTGGACCGCGCCACATCCGGGTCGGCGATCGGGCTCGCCTGCAAAAGGGCGCGCGTGTAGGGATGCTGCGGACGGGTGAAAACTCTCTCAGTCGGGCCGCGCTCGACCACCTGCCCGAGATACATCACGGCCACGGATTCGCAGAGCGAACGGACGACGCTGAGATCGTGGGTGATGAAGATCGAGGCGAGATCGAGCTCTCGCGTCAGCTTGCGGAACAGCGTCAGGATCTGCGCCCGGATGGACACGTCGAGCGCGGACACCGCCTCGTCGGCGATGATGACCTTCGGCCGCGAGGCGATGGCCCGGGCGATGCAGATGCGTTGCCTCTGACCGCCGCTGAATTGATGCGGATAGCGCCCGAGATAGGCTTCGGCAGGCGACAGCCCGACGGCGTTGAGAAGACGGATGACTTCGGCTTTGAGCTCAGCGCGCGGGACGATCTTGTGGATGCGCAGGGGCTGCGCGATCGTCGAGAAGACCGTTTTGCGCGGGTTCAGAGAATCGAAGGGATCCTGGAAGACCATCTGCACGGAACGGCGGAAATTCTGGCGTTCCTGCGCATTGAAATTGCCGACGTTGCGCCCCGAATAGATGATGTCGCCAGCGGTCGGTTCGGTGAGGCCGACGAGCGTGCGTGCGATCGTCGACTTGCCGCAGCCGGATTCCCCCACGAGAGCGAGAAGCTCGCCCCGTTTCAATTCGAGGCTCACGCCATCGACGGCCCGCACGGGCAGGCTGCCGGCGCTGAAAAGTCCACCGCTCGTTTCGTAATGAACCTTGAGCTCGTGGATCGTCAGGAGAGCGTTGGTCATTGATGTGCCTCCTGCAGGTGGCAGCGCACCTTGGCGCGGCCCTCTCCTGCCCGATCGAGCCCGGGCATCGCCGATGGGCAGGGATCGAACGCGCGGGGACAGCGCGGATGGAAGCGACAGCCAGGCGGTGGCGCCAGAAGCTGCGGCGGCTGGCCCTCGATGACGGCGAAATCCTCGCTCACCCGATCCGGCCGCAGAGACGATTGCAGGAGCGCCTGCGTGTAGGGATGGCGCGGGTGCTGGAAAATCTCCCGCACTTTGGCATCTTCCACGACCTGCCCGGCATACATGACATAGACCCGGCTGCAATATTGCGCGACGAGGCCGAGGTCGTGGGTGATGAGCAGGACCGCCGTGCCGAGTTCATGGCGAAGATTGTCGATCAGCTCCATGATCTGCGCCTGGATGGTCACGTCGAGCGCCGTCGTCGGCTCATCGCAGATGAGGAGCGACGGCCGGCACGCGACGGCGATTGCGATCAAAACGCGCTGGCGCATGCCGCCGGAGAGCTGATGGGGGTAATTGTGCACGACGTTCTCGGCGTCGGCGATGCGCACGCGCCGCAAGGCCTCGAGCGCTTGCGCATCCGCCTCTGCCCGGCCTGCCCCAGTATGGAGCCTGACCGCTTCCGCGATCTGCTCGCCCACCTGCCGCAACGGATTGAGGAAGGTCAGCGGATCCTGAAAGATCATGCCGATCGTGCCGCCGCGGATCTGGCGCATGGCGCGTTCGGGCGCCGTCACCAGGTCTTTGCCCGCCACTCGGATGGAGCCGGACCGGAAGCGTGCATAAGGCGGCAGAAGGCGCATGATGGAAAGCGCGGTCATCGACTTGCCGCAGCCCGATTCACCTACGAGAGCGACCGCCTCTCCCTCGTCCACGCGGAGCGAGAGGTTTTCCACGGCACGGACCGTGCCGAGTTCGGTCTCCAGGTGCATGCTCAAATCATCGATGCGAAGGACGTCGGTCACGGCTTCACCTCGCTCGCGCACGGGGATTGAAAAGATCGTTGAGGCCATCGCCGACGAGATTGGCGGCGAGGACGGCGAAGAAGATCAGACTTCCCGGCAGCGCCGTGGCCCACCAGGCCGTGCGCATGATCTCCTGCGACTGATGCAACATCAGACCGAGGCTGATGCGGTTCGGATCACCGAGACCGAGATAGCTGAGCCCGGCTTCCAGGAGCATCGCCTGACCGACCTGAAGGGTGGCGTTGACGATGACAGGACCGAGCGCATTCGGAAGAATCTCGCCGAAGATGATGCTCGCGGTGCTCGCGCCCGCGATGCGGGCGGAGGAGACGTATTGCCGGTTCTTCAGGCTCATCACCTCGGCACGAATGACACGCGCGCTCTCCGGCCAGCTCAAGAGGCCGATGGCGATGACGATGTTGACGATGCTCGCCCCGAAGAAGGCGACGAGGAGGATCGCCAGGAAAAAGCGCGGGATGACCTGGAAGATCTCCGTCATGCGCATCAGGACGTCGTCGACGAAAGCGCCGAAATAGCCCGAGATGCAGCCGATCAGAATGGCGATCGTGCTCGACATGGCGGCCGCAACGAACCCGACGAAGAGGGATACGCCGACACCGAGACTCGCCCGGCTGAAGATATCGCGGCCGAGTTCGTCGGTTCCGAAAAGGTGGGTGAGTGACGGCGGTGCCATCGTCTCACCGACGCCGATGCTCAAGGGATCGTAGGGCGACAGAACCGGGCCGAGCACGGCCAGGAGCACGAGGAGAATGAGGACGGCCGTGCCCACCGCCGAGGCGCGGTTGCGGAAGAAGATGCGCAGACCGCTCGGCTGGGAGGCAACGTTGAAGCTGGATGTCTCGATCGTCATCGCCACCTCTCAGCGGTACAGAATGCGCGGATCAATGAGCGCATAGATGATATCGGTGAGAACGTTCGCGATGATCACGAAGAGCGAGATCACCACGAAGAGGCCGAGAAGCAGTGGGTAGTCGCGGGCGTTGATCGCCTCGTACATGAGGCGCCCGAGGCCCGGCCAGCCGAAGACCGTCTCCACGAGCACGGAGCCGGCGAGCATGAAGCCGAAATTGTAGCCGATGACGGTGATGACCGGCAGGATGGCATTGGGCAGGGCGTGCACGAAAAGAACCCGCCTTTCACCCGCGCCTTTGGACCGCGCCGTGGTGATGAAGTCCTGCACCAGCACGTCCATCATCTTGATGCGCGTCATGCGAAAGATGAGCGTCAGATGGTAGATGCCGTAGACCGTTGCCGGCAGCACCAGATGGTGGAGCACCGAGGCGATATAGCCCCAGCCGTGGCTCGGCGCGCGAAGCGACACCATGCCCTGAACCGGGAACCAGGGTAGTTTGAGTGCGAAGACGAGAAGCACGAGCTGGCCGAGCCAGAAGACCGGCATGGAGAAGCCGGCGAGCGCGAAAATCGTCGCCGCATTGTCGGTCCAGCCGAACGGACGGCGACCCGCGATGACGCCGAGACCGATCCCGAGCAGGCTGCTGATGACGAGGGCCGTGCCCATCAGGAGGAACGTCGCCGGCACCCGCTCGAAGATGAGACCGGAGACGTCCTGACGGAAACGGAAGGAATAGCCGAGATCGAAGGTGGCGATCTTGGCGATATAAGAGAGAAATTGCTGCGGCAGCGGCTCGTCGAGACCGAATTCCTCGCGCACCTGAGCGATGTATTCGGGCGTCGTCTCCATTTGACCGATCAGGGCATAGACGGGATCGCCGGGAGCTGCCTGGATCAGCGTGAAGTTGATGAGCACGATGACAACGATGATCGGCACCGCCTGCAGAAGGCGCCGCACGACATAGCGGGCATAGCGAAAGCGAATGCCGCGTTTGGCTCTCGCCTTCCCTGCCGCCGCGACGTCTGTCGCGACGGCGTCGCCGCCATTTGCTGTGGAGGTGGCCTCGACCATGATCCGCCCGCGCCTCAATCCTTGAACCAGGCGTTATGCCGGCTCTGGAAGTAACCGTAGGGGCCGGTCACCGCGTCCATCAGCCGGGCGTTGGCGAGATGCCCGTCGGGGAACTCGAAGACGGGGATCGCCGGCAGATCCTGCATCAGGATCTTCTGCGCCTCGTCCCAATTCTCCTTGCGCTTCTCGTCGCTCACCTCAGAAGCGTCCTCGTCGAAGATCTTGTCGAGCTCCGGGTTCGAGTAGCCCATGGCGTTGGTGAAGGGGGAATGGTTGATCTGCTTGGTGTGATAGCGGGTCACCACGCTGATCGCGGGATCGGGGCCGGTGCTGTAAAGCTGCATCGCCGTATCGAAATCCCATTGATCGAAGACCTTCTCGATGAAGGTCGGCCGATCGTAGGTCTTCACATCCGCAGTGACGCCGACGTCGCGAAGCTGATCGCGGATGATCTCCGCCGACTTGCCGTCATAGGGACGACCCGCGGCCCAGAGGATGTTGATCGTGAAGCGGGTGCCGTTTTCACCGCGCGGATAACCCGCTTCATCGAGGAGCTGGTTCGCCTTTTCGACATCGCGGTCGTAGACGTCGTAGCTGCCGTTGAAGGCCCATTTTAGATTGCTGTTGAGGAAGCTGTGGGCTGGCCGGCCGGCTCCGAAGAGCGCCTTTTCGGAGATCTCATTGACATCGATCGCATAGGAGAGCGCCTGCCGCACTTCCTTTTTGGCAAGAGGCCCTTTGCGGACGTTGAGAAGCCACATGCCCTGTACGGCAATCGCATCCGCGCCGGTCAGAAGCTTGAAGCGCGGATCCTTGGCAAGCCGCGCCACCTCGTTGTGCGGCACCGCCGTATAATCGATGAAATCGACCTCGCCGCGCTCGAAAGCGAGGATGCGGGTGTTCGGATCCGGGATAAACTGGAAGATCAGCCGATCAAGATAAGGCTTTCCTTCCATGAAGTAATCGTCGTTACGCTCGAGAACGACATGGCTTCCCTTCGACCATTCCACGAACTTGAAGGCGCCGCTGCCGATCGGGTGCTCGTTCGCCGGATTGGTCATCGGATCGGAGCCCTCGTAGATATGCTTCGGGAGGATCTCCGCGCCGCTCCGCAGCTGGTAGGCAAGAAGCGTGAGAAGCGGTGGAAATGGCTTCTTCAGCTTCATGACGAAAGTGTGCTCGTCTTCCGCGGTGGCCGATTCCACGTTTGGCCACCACGAGCCGCGGCTTGGATGGTACTTCGCGACGACGTCGTTGAAGGTGAAGGCGACATCCTCCGCCGTCACCGGCACGCCATCATGGAAGCGCGCATTCGGATCGAGATGGAAGGTGTAAGTGAGGCCGTCTTCGGAGATCTCCCAGGAACGGGCGAGTTCAGGAACCGGCTCAAAATCTTCATTGAGCCCGACGAGGCCGCTGAAGATGTTGGCGGCGATGCTGTGCCCGCCGGTATCGGTGTGCAGAAAGCCGACGAGTGCGCTCGGCTCGCCGCTCAAGGCGATCACCATGGTGCCGCCGCGCTGTTGTGCAGCCGCCGGCGGCGTCGCCGCCACGAAAGCTGCGCAGAATGCACCGGCCGCGAGGGCCAGCATCCTCATCCATTTCATCGATCGTTCCCCTTTTTCTTGCTCGTGAGGAGATCTCACCGGGCGCCGCCCGAAGAGGGCGCTGCGGGCGAGCTTTTCGCGGGACCGTTGCCCGCGAACCTTTGGATCGAGAAAGGCTCGATCGGAACGTTCGTGTCGCCGGTCGCGGCGAGATCGGCGAGGACCGATCCGACGCCTGGACCGAGCTGAAAACCGTGACCGCTGAAGCCGAAAGCGTGCAGAAGCCCCGGGACCTTCGCGCTCCAGCCGAGCGCCGGCAGCTTGTCCGGGAGGTAGCCTTCAACGCCGCTCCAGGTGCGCACCACCTGAACGCCGGCCATGGAGGGGAGAAATCTCGTAAGCGAACGCAGCTGTGTGAGGAGATGTGCGGGACGCGGCCGGGGCCTCGGATCGGCGAGATCGACCGCAACATGAGCACCGCCTCCGAAGACGACGCTGCCGCGCTTCACCTGGCGCATGTAGAAACTGGAATCGCCCGTCCCGAGCACGGGCGAGACGAAGTAGGGAAGCGATTCCGTTACGCCCATCTGCGGGCCACGGGCTTCCATCGGGACGGGTTCGCCAAAGCCGGCCGCGAAGCGATTGCTCCATGCCCCGGCGCTGTTGATGAGGATCGGGGCGCGCAGAATGCGTCCATCCGCCGTCTCGATAATGAAACCGTCACTTTGACGCGTGGCGCCGATCACTTCGCATTGCTCGAGGACATGCGCGCCCGCCCGCCGTGCCGCCCGCCCGAATGCGGGTGCAGCGAGCCGTGGATTGGCGTGTCCGTCCTCTGGCGAGAACGAGGCGCCGACGGCACCGGGCCCGAGAAACGGATAGTCCGCACGCAGCCGATTCACACCGACGAGCGTCAGCGACAGGCCCCAGTTTCGCGCCTCCGCGTTATAGGTCTCGAGGGCTGCAAGCGATTCCTCGTCGAAGGCGATCTTGAGATGACCCGTCGGCAGGAATTCGCAATCCTCGCCGATCAAGGCCGGCAGCCGGCCCCAGATGTCACGGGCATGATGCGCGAGCGGCAATTGGATGAAGGGACGCCCCTGGCGCCGCACATTGCCGAAATTGACGCCGCTCGCCTGAGCGCCGACGCGACCACGCTCCACAAGCGCCACGGAGGCTTTGTAGCGTGTCGCCAGAAAGAAGGCTGCGGACGCGCCCATCAGCCCGCCGCCGACGATGACCACGTCGTATTTCGTCGCGTCCGTCATTCGCCGGCCTCCGTCTGAATGGCGGCGGGCAGCGGCTTCACCGGCGCCTGTCCGCGCAGGCGGCCGACGGAAGCGAGTTCGACACCGAGCGTTTGCGCGGCGACACGCGCGGCCGAAGCACCGCACATGCGCCCCTGACAGCGCCCCATGCCGACACGGCAGAACGCCTTTGCACGATTGACCTCGTCAGCGCCCTTGTCCCGCAAGGTGGCGCGGAACGTGCCGACCGAGACCTCCTCGCATCGGCACAGGATCGTCTCATCGGCCAGGTTCTCGTAGAGATGCTCGGGAAACGGGAAAGCATCACGCAGCGCCGACGCGAAGGCCGAACCTCGCCGCATGGCCCGGAGCGCCTGATCGCGCACGGCAGCATCACGTGGCAGGCCCTGATCCTCGAGGCAGGCGAGCGCGGCAAGCGTGCCGGTCGCCTCGGCCGTATCGGCGCCACGCACCGAAGCACCGTCTCCGGCGAGATAGACGCCGTCCACCGAGGAACGCCCCATCTCGTCCTGGCGGGGCAGCCATTGCCCGGCGCGGGCATCGAAATCGAAATCGCAGCCGAGAAGATCGGCAAGCTGCGTCTCCGACTGGACATGATAGCCTGTCGCGACCGCATCGCAGGCAAAGGTCCGCTCGCGGCCCTTGCGGTCGCGCAAAACGAGGCGCGCGACACACCCCTCGCCTTCTGCGCGCACCGGCGCCACGCCATGCAGCATGGGAACGCCGTGTGCCGCCAGCCAGGCGAAATAGTAGAGCCCCTTCGCCGTGTTGGCGGGGTTTGCCGCCATTCTCGGCAGACCCGCAAGCTCACGCGAGAGCGGCGTCGTATCGAAGATGCCGGCGAGTTTGCCGCCGGCACGGCGATACTGGTAGGCGACGAGATAAAGGAGCGGTCCGGACCCGACGAGCGCCACATTCCGGCCGATCAGGCAGGCCTGGTATTTGAGAGCGATCTGGGCGCCGCCTAAGGTATAGACACCGGGCATCGTCCAACCCTCGAAAGGAACGATGCGGTCGACGGCGCCGGTGGCGAGGATGAGGGCGTCGAAACCGACGACGTCTTGGCGGCCATCGCGGTCGGCAAGGTGGAGATTGCGGCCCTCCGTGCCCCAGACCATCGTCCCCGGACGATAGTCGACCTTGTCTTGAAGACGGTCGAAGGTTTCGTGCAGACGGGCGGCTTTGTCGGCCTCGAACCCGTAGAGCTTCTTCAAGGGGCGGCTGAAACCCTGCGGCTGGCGGCGATAGATCTGGCCGCCGCTCCTCGGTGCTTCATCAACGACCACCGGTCGCAATCCGGCGGCGACCAGCGTTTCCGCCGCCCGCGTTCCGGCCGGCCCCGCACCAATGACGACGACCCGAGACGAGCTCATTCCGGACGCGCTCCGTTGAAAGGCGAACGCGTCCGCAACCGCATATCCGGCTCGATCATCGTGGAGCAGGCACGGACTCTTTTGCCGTCTTCAGTCCAAATCCAGCAGTCCTGACAGGCCCCCATCAGGCAGAAGCCCGCTCGCGGTTGTTGCAGGATCTCGCTGCGACGCACTTCGTGATCATGGGTCAGGAGCGCCGTCAGTACGGTGTCCCCAGACAGCGCCGTCGCTGGGTGTCCGTTCACAAAGAAGGGCACGATCTCACGTTTCTGTTCGGCGACACGAAGAAAGAGCGACTGTTCGTCCATGACATGCAAAACCGCTGCGTCTCGTTGTCGCGATTGAAGAGCGAGATACAGACGAGATCAAATTCCGATGTGTCGACAAACAATAGCCTGCGGCTATAGGCTGGCAGAACAAAGCCGGCCGGAGACCCATGAACGCGCGCCAGCTCGAGATTTTTCGCACGATCATGCAGACAGGCAGCGTCACCGACGCGGCCAAGCTTCTCAACGTGTCGCAGCCGACCGTGAGCAAGATCCTCCATCACATGGAGGATCAACTCGGTCTCCGGCTCTTTCGGCGAATCCGCGGCCGCCTTCATCCAACACCGCAGGCGGAGATGCTCTTCCCGGACGCCGACCGCGTTTTTCGAGATCTCGGAGCGTTGCGGCTTCTTGCGGAGGAGTTGCGCGCCGGCTCGGGCGGAGTGCTGCGCATCGCCGCCTCCTCCTCGCTCGCCGCCGCGATCGTGCCGCGCGCGATCGCATCGTTTCGTGCGGCAAATCCGCGGGTCAAGATCGTCTCGCATCTCCTGCCGGGAGCCGAGACCGCGGAGATGGTGCGTTCACATCAGGTCGATCTCGGCCTCTGCCTGTCACCGCAGGATCTTCACACGCTCACCATGCGGAGCCTCGGTCAGGTGGAGATGATCTGCATCTTCCCGCGTGGACACCGGCTCTCGGCCCTCAGCCACGTCACGCCGCCTGACCTCACCGACGAGACGTTCATTTCCTTCAACTCGTTGAACCATTTCGGCGCGCTCCTCGACGAAGCCTTCCTGCAGTACGACGAGACCCGACGTGTCGACATCCAGGCGACGATGTCGATCGTTGCGGCCGTACAGGTGGCCCAGGGGTCGGGGGTCGCCATCGTCGACCGCTTCGCCATGCTGATGGCACCGGAAAACGTCGACTGGCGACCGTTCCGGCCCCTCCTCTCTCTGCCCATCAATCTGCTTCTGTCAGAAACGCTTCCGTGGTCGCGCTTCCGCAACAGCATGATCGAGCATCTGCAGAAGGCGGTGGAAGAGTATCTGGAAGGCTGACGACCGGCCCGGCCCATCTGGCCCGGGCGAAGCCATCTCCAGAGACTGCCGCATCCGCTGCGAGCCTCACGCCGGTTTGGGTCTCCAGCGGTTGGCGTGCCGTTCGAGTGGCTGCACCACAGCGAGTTCGATCAGGAGCATGACGCAGACGAAAACGAGCGTGTAAGCGAGGATGGCGCGCACGTCGAAGACCTGGAAGTACAGGTGGATCTGGAAGCCGATGCCATTGGAGCGGCCGAGAAGCTCGACGACGAGGACGATCTTCCAGATCAACGCCAGGCCGGAGCGGCTCGCCGCGGCGATATAGGGCTGCAATTGCGGCAGGATGACATGGCGCAGCGTCTTCATGCGCCCAAAACCGTAGACGCGCGTCATCTCCAGGAGCTGCGTGTCGAGCGCCCTCGCCCCTTCGCGAATGGTGACGGTGGCGTTCGGGATCTTGTTGAGCGCGACCGCCAGGATCGCCGCACTCTCATTGAGGCCGATCCAGATATAGGCAAGCACGATGACGATCAGCGCCGGCGCGTTGAGGAAAAGAATGAGCCATGGCTCGCCGAGATCGTTGGCGATCCGGCTGCGTCCCATCATGAGGCCGGTCGCCAGACCGATCGACATGGCGATTGCGAAGGCCGCGATCACTCTGAGAAGCGTGATCGCGAGATGATAGGGCAATTCGCCCGAGACGATCTCCTCCGCCGCAAAAGCGAAGACGCTGGCAGGTCCCGGACAAAGGCGCGGACCAAAAGCGTAGGAGGCGGTGGTCCAGACGGCGAAAAAGGCTGCGATCGAGATCGCCCGCAGCCCGACCGGCCCTCCGAGGAAGGACCTCATGCGCCGCTCCTGTCATTGTGGGTCGAGCGATTAAGCCGGCTCGTTCACTCCAGCGCAAGGCTCGGAAAGCGTCGGGCAAGATCGACGAGAAGGCTTCCAAGCGCTGCGCCGATGCGATCGGCACGGGGGATTGAGATCTCGGCCGTTCCGGCGACATGTGCGGGCGACGGCGAGAGGACGATCAGCCGGTCGGCGAGCCGTGCCGCCTCGCGAATGTTGTGGGTGACCATGAGCACCGTGACGGGCCGGGATTGCCAAAGCTGCAGAAGCAGGTGGCGAAGCCGGTTCGCCGTCATCTCGTCGAGGGATACGAAAGGCTCGTCGAGGAGCAGAACCTCCGGCTCCACGGAGAAAGCGCGCGCCAGCGCCACGCGGCGCGCCATGCCGAGCGACAGCTCGGAGGGAAAAGCATTGCGAACATGCGTGAGTTCGACGGCGTCGAGCACCGGCATCAGATCCTTCTCCGCCATCTCCGGCGGCAGAGCGAGACGGATATTGTCCTCCACGCTGCGCCAGGGCAGAAGCCGCGGCTCCTGGAAGACAGCGGCGGACCGCGCGCGCATGAGCGCTGAAGAAACCGCGCCGGAGAAGTCGCCGTCGAGGCCGAGCATGATCTTCAGCGTCGTCGTCTTACCGCATCCCGACGGGCCGAGAAGGCAGGTGAAGGTCTGCGGCTCCAGCGCGAAGGACAGGTCGCGGATGACCTCCACCTCTCCACCGTTCGCACGTTTGAAGCGCTTGGCCGCGATGTGAACGGAAAAGGCGTCACGTTGCGCCTTGGCCGCAAGCAGCGGATTGAACGGCGCATGCAAGGCGGCATGGAAGGGCAGCACCGTTGCGCCGACACGCGCATCTTGCGGGGGGATTGGCCCGTCCGTGGTCACTGGGCATCCTTCAGAGCCGACCAGAAGGTGCCGGGCGACAAGGTCTTCGCCGACCCGACCAGCTTCTCGCCGCCGATCGCTGCGAGCCTCAGATAGATTTTCTTGGTATCGGCCTCTTCCTCGGCAATCGGCCGGCTCGGAATGCTCTCGCGGTAGCGCCGGACGAGATTGTGGAAGACGGCGTCGTTTTCCGCATTCATGCTCGGGCGGAGCTTGTCCCAGGCAGCATCCGAGGAGGCGAGAAGCTCCTTCGCCTCGCGCGAGGCGGCCACAAAGCCGAGCATCGTGTCCTTGTGCTCGGCCGCCCACTCCTCATTGAAGACATAGCCGATCGCCGAGATCGGTCCCGTCGCACCGAGGGCTGTCGCAGCGTCCTGACCGCTCAGGAGCTCACGGTAGCCTTCCGTCTCCAAGCGCGCGTTGTAATGCCAGAAATTCGACGCGGCAGCGAGTTCGCCATCCTTCAGCTTCTCCGCGAGGAACGGCGGCGCAGCGTACGCAGGCTCTGTCTCCTCGGCGAGATCGAAACCGTATCTGTCCTCCGCGACGGCGCGGTACATGAGCCAGTTCTTATCGAGCGGGCCTCCGGCGACGCCGACACGACTTCCCCTCAAGTCTGCCAGTGTCTTCGCGATGCTGTCATCCGGGACCATGATGGCGCCGACCGAAGTCGAATAAGGCACGAAGGTCAGCGGGATGCCGTCCGCCCGCTGGCGGGAGACGAAGAGCCAGTCGCTGACGATGACATCGATCTCGCCGGCATTGATGCCGATGCGGCCGGCATCGCTGCCGGCAAGCACCACCGGTTCCAGCCTGAACCCATGCTTCTCGTCGAAGCCATTGTTCGTAATGGTGTCGATTTCCCAGTTGACGGTCCCAAACTTCAAGACGCCAACGCGCACGATTTCTTCCGCGCCTGCCTCCCCCGTTTGGGGGATGGCAAGACATAAGACGGACGACACCGAGAGCGCCAAGACTAGATGGCGCATCATTTCCTCCAAATCGCAGCCGTTTTTCCCGCCGCAGACATGCGGGAGCGGATTTTTCTATGAATTTAGCAGTATCTTTGCCGCTGCCAAGCTGTTGTCGCGCCCGGCCGAAGTGATCGGTATCTTTATGCCTCCGCAGGCCGGGCCCGCATCTCCATCCCTTGCGCCGGCTTGTAGCCCCAGATCGCAAGAACGAGAAAAACCGCAAGGCAGCCGAGAACGACCATCAGCGAGACAGGTGCGAGCTTGCCGTAGAGCGCGAACCGCACGAGTTCGACCGCATGCGTGAAGGGGTTCGCCATGGAGATCCTGTAGAGCGCGACGCTCGCCTCGCGCATATGCCACAGCGGGTAGAGAGCCGAAGACAGGAAGAAGGCCGGGAAGATGACGAAGTTCATCACGCCGGCGAAATTCTCCAGCTGCTTGACGGTGGAGGAGATGAACATGCCGACAGCGCCCAGCATCAGCCCGCTCACGACAAGCGCCGGCAGGATGAAAACGTAACCGAGAGGAGCGAATTCGATGCCAAAGAGCCAGGCGATCACAAGGAACGTATAGACCTGAAGGAGCGAGACTGCGGTTCCGGCCGTCAGTTTCGCCACCAGAAGAAACCAGCGCGGCAGCGGCGTCGTCAGAAGCACGCGCATCGAACCCATCTCCCGGTCGTAGACCATCGACAGCGATGATTGCATGCCGTTGAAGAGCTGGATCATGCCAATGAGCCCCGGCACGATGTAGACCTCGTAGGTGATGTAGGTCTCGTAGGGCGGGATGATCGAGATGCCGAGGACGGCGCGGAAGCCGGCGGCGAAGACGATCAGCCAGACGAGCGGCCGCACCAGCGCCGCGAGGAAGCGTTCGCGCTGATAGAGAAAGCGCATGATCTCGCGCCAGACGATCGCCGTGAAGGCGCGCGCATAGAGGCTCACGCCCTCCCTCCCACCGAGCTTTCCCACGCCGGCATCGTCAGCATGGTGAAGGCAGCATCGAGAGAGCCGGTGCCAGACCGCACGATGATATCGGCCGCCGTGCCGCGCGCCACCACCCTGCCCGCGTGGAGAATGACGAGCGCATCCTCATCCTGGATCTCGTCGATCAGATGCGTCGCCCACAAAATGCCGACGTCACGCTCGCCCGCCAGCGCATGCACATGGCGCACGATCGCCTTCCGCGAAGGCGCATCGAGCCCGACCGTCGGTTCGTCGAGCAGAAGAAGCTCCGGATCATGCAGGAGCGCGCGGGCGATCTCCACACGGCGCCGATGCCCCCCGTTGAGCGAGCGCACCGTCTCTCGGGCCCGCTCGGCCATGTCAAAGCGGGCGAGTTCGCGGTCGATCCGCCGGCCCGCCTCTCTCCGGGAAAGGCCCCGGAGCCGCGCGAAATAGGCAAGGTTCTGACGCACCGTGAGATCGAGATCGAGCGTCGGCTGCTGAAAGACGATGCCAAGCGGCGCAAGCGCTGCCGCGCCCGTCTCTCGCGTGTCACGGCCAGCGATCAGGATGCGCCCCTGCGACGTCGCAAGCAGCCTTGTGATCAGCGAGAAAAGCGTCGTCTTGCCGGCGCCGTTGGGACCGAGGAGCGCCGTAAATCGTCCCTTTTCCACGGCGAAGCCGACATCATCGAGCACCGGCTTGTCGCGGTAGGAGAAGGAGAGATGCTCCAGAAGAAGGGCTTGCCGTTCGGCCTTTACGGGCACCTCGCCGAGAAGGTCGCTTTGCGCCGAGACCGCCCGCAGGACCACCATCGCTCAGATCTTCTCTTCCCTGTCGTTCACCCAGGCGCAATGGAAACCGGCAATGCGCCATTTCGGATGTTCGCCCGCCCATTGCGCCATGGTCGGCATCGCCTCCCAGAGGCAGGCCTTCAGCGGCCCGCTCGATTGGTAGTAGAGGTGCTCTTCGTGGCAGCTATTGGGGCTGTTCACCAGACACACGGCGAGGACCAGATCGACGACGTCCATGTCATCTCCTCTCGTACCGGTGCCCCCCGGGGAAGGTCCTCGGATCCGTCCTGCGACGGTCACTTCGGCCCATGCAGATAAACGCCGCTGATGCGACGCGCGGTTGTAAATATGGCGGGATTGGTCCGCGGTAAGACCAGCGTGCACCGATCCTGTCCTGATGATCGCCGTCATTCTGGCAGACCCTTCGGAAGGATGCGGTTCGCCAGGAGCCAATCGAGCCCCTTCTGCCAGGAACGATCGGTGTTGGATCGGATATCGGCGTTGAAACCGGCGATGATCCTGCCCGTCTTCACGTCGCGCACGGCAATCGAGATGTTCAGGATCAGCTCCGACATTTTGTGAATGACGGGAACCATGGAGAGGTCGGCGCCGAGGCTTTCAGCGAAGTTGCGATCGCAATTGCCACAGGCCTGCAGCCGCGTCTCAGCAACCCTTTCGCGAACCGGTGCGATATCGACGATCTTGAATGTCTGGTCGGCGTCGAGCGCCGCGCGCAGCCGATCGGAGAGCATCACGAGCCTTTGCTTTTCGGCTGCGTTCGGGGGGTCGCTGGTCGTGGTGTTGATCAGCTCGAAATCGAAGACTGCGATCTTCAGCGGCGCGGCCTCTGCCGAGAGACCTGCAAGAGCGAAGACGATACAGAGAGCCAGGTGGGACAGCCTCATGGGAGACACCCGGCATTTCTGGCGGAAGACGGCAACGGTTCGCGTGGCACCGTCCGGCCGGCGCCTGTGCCGCCCGCGGACAGCTTGTAACCGAAGCCGCGCACCGTCTGGATCAGCGGTTCCGCCTCTCCCTCGTCGATCTTGCGCCGCAGGTAGCGGATATAGACGTCGACCGTCTTCGTCCCCGGTTCGAAGCTGTAGCCCCACACATTGGCGAGAAGACGTGTGCGGCTCACCACCTTGCCAGCATGCCGCATGAGATAGTGGAGGAGCGCGAATTCGCGCGCCGTCAGCGCGATGTCTCGCCCCCCGCGACGCACAGAATGGCCGGATGGGTCGAGTGTCAGGTCGCCGACGACGAGCGGCCCCTCCTCGTCGAGATGCGGCCCGCGGCGCAAGAGAGCCTGCAGACGCACAACAAGTTCGTCGAAGGCAAAGGGCTTGGTGAGATAATCATCGGCGCCACTCGAAAATCCGTCGACCTTATCTTTCAAGCTGTCCTTCGCCGTCAGCATCAGGATCATGCTGCGCAGGCCGAGTTTTCGGAGCTCTCGGCAAACTTCGATGCCATCGACACCGGGCAGCATGCGGTCGAGGATGATGAGCGGATAGGCCGCCTCGGAGGCGAGCGCCAAGGCTTCCCGGCCATTTTCGGCGAGATCGACGACATAGCCTTCCGCTTTCAGCCCCCGACGCACGAAACCCGAGATGCGCGGATCGTCTTCCACCAGGAGAAGCCTCGTCATGATCTCCGCTCCCCGTTCCATCCGTTCATCGGCCCGTATCCCTCACGCATGTCGATCATTCTGCCGCCGGCAGATAGGCCGGCTCCCACTCGCCCGTCTCCCGGGCCTCGATCGGGCGCGAGGAAGCCGTGCCGTCGCGTTCGATCGCGGCTGCCGGCAGGCGCAGCACGGCCTTGATTCTGTCTGAGCCATATCGATCGAGAGAGATCGTGCCGCCGTGCTTCTCCACCAGCCACCGCGCGATCGCGAGGCCGAGACCGCTGCCGGCGGAACCGGCCATCGCTGCATCGCGCCCGCGATAGAAGCGGTCGAAGAGCCGCGGCAGCTCGTCCTCGGCGATCGGACCGCTGCGATTGACGACGGCGAGTTCGAGCGCGCCGTCGCTGCAGCCAAGGCTGAGGTGGACCGTTTCTCCCTGCTTTGAGTATTTCACGGCATTGTCGAGCAGGATCATCAACACCTGCTTCAACCGCGGCCGGTCGCCGATGACGATCGGCGCGGCCGTCATCTCCGAAGCGATCCGAATGGCCCGCGGCCGCGCAAGGCTCGCCGCCTCCCGCACGACGTCTTCCACGACATCTTTCATGTCGACCTGGTCAGAGGCGAGAGCCAGTTCGTCTGTTTCAGAGCGTGCAAGCACCATCAGGTCCTCGACGAGCCGCCCCATCGTCTCCGCCTCTTCGACGACGCGCTGAAGCGTCTCCCGGCAATCGGCGAGCTGCAGAGATTTTGTCCGCAAGGTCACTTCGGCCTCCCCGCGCAGGACGGTCAGAGGGGCCCTCAATTCGTGGCTCACATCGGCAAGGAAGCGAACCCGCGACCGGTCGCGTTCGCAGAGGGCGGCATTCGCCTCTTCAAGCTCTCGCGTGCGCGATGCAACCTCCGCCTCGAGGCCCGTTCGCGCTTTCAGAAGCTCTGCCCGCTGCTTCTCGATGCGAGCCGCCATCGCATCGAAACGGCGGGCGAAAACGCCGATCTCATCATCGCCGAGCGGCCCGAGCCGGAACGAGAGCTCGCCGCGTCCGATCGCTTCGGCCCCCGCACTCAGCCGCCCGATCGGCCGCACCAGCGAGCGATGCAGCACATAGCCGGCGATCAACGCCCCCGCCAGAAGCACCGCAGAGACAAGCGCGATCCCCCAGCCGAGCCGGGCGAGAAGCGCACGAGCCTCGCGGTCGGCCGTCTCGATCTCGGCGATCTCGTCCGCCATCGCCATATCGATGAGGGCGGAGAATTCCTCGTCGTCCCGGCGATCGATCGCACGGAAGAAAACCTGCGCCGCGGCCTCTCCCTGCCCCACCTTCTGCATCGCGAGAAGCGCTACGCCGCGACGGTTCATGTCGTCATAGAGGCTTTTCAGGCGCGCGATCCGCGTCGCCTCCTCCGTCTGGCCACGGGCGTCACCACGTCTGTCGAGGAAGGCCGTCTCCTCGCGCGTCGCTTCCGACAAGATTTCGAAGGCGGCGCCGATGCTGGTCTGAAGGCGCACCACTTCGCCGAGCCCCGGTTTTCCCGTCATCAGCAACGCGGCGAGCGCCTTGGAGTAATGATCGACGTCGCGCGCCAGAGCGGTGACGGCAGCAAGCTGACGGTGGGCGAGCGCCCCGCGTGTAAGGTAGAAGTGAAAAGCCTGAATCGCCAGAAACGCCCCGACGATGAGGACGACGACACAGGCCCCGACGATCAGCTGAAACGCCAGGATGCGCGTGCGGATCGTCATCGGCGGAAATATCCGCATGCCGGCCCTCTGTCCGGAGGCACGAAAGTGTCGCCTCCTCCCTTTCGCGCTTTTTATTTGCTCTTTTTCACGAGCCTTCGTCGCGCCGGATGAATGTTACCCGTTCAATTCTTCCCGGCAAGTGCGCAAACATATCTTTCTCAGTCTCGGCATGCAGGCCGGACACCAAAAAGAGGATGCGTTGGAGTTCTCACCGTATTCTAACCTTCGCTTAATTCCGCTCTAACGCGAGATGACGTGAGGTAGAGACATGGCAAACGGGCGTTTCATGCGGATCGACATTGCGCGCAATCTCCTCGCGATCGTTTTTTCCGTTGCGTTCGCGCTCGTCGTCGGCAGCGCCAGCCCGGGCGTGGCACAGGATGGTAAGGGCAAGGTCATGATCGGCTACCTGCGTAGCCCCTTGCCGGACTGGCTTCCCATTTCTTTGAGCGAGCGGCCGCGCGAGGATGACGGCATCGCCGGCGCACGCCTCGCGATTACGGACAACAACACGACCGGCCGCTTCACCGGCCAGGAATACGAACTTGAAGATGCCACTGCGAGCGACCAGCAGCAGGCACTGGACGCCCTCGGCGAGATGAGCGCTGGGGGCGTCCGTTTTGTCGTGGCGGACCTTCCTGCCGACACGCTTCTTGCCGTCACCGATGAGGCTGCGAAGCGGGATACGCTCGTCTTTAATATCGGCGCCGCCGACGACCGGCTGCGCGAATCCGATTGCCGGGCCAATCTCATTCATGTGGCGCCGAGCCGGGCGATGCTCGCCGACGCGCTCGTGCAATATCTCGTCACCAAGAAATGGACGCGGCTGTTCCTCCTCGTCGGCTCGCATTCAGCCGATCAGGATTATGCCGCCGCGGTGGAACGGGCCGCGAAACGCTTCGGCGCCAGAATCGTGGAAAAGCGCGTCTTCACCGATACCGGCGGCGCCCGCACCACTGATTCCGGCCTCGTCCAGGTCGACGCGCAGATGGCCGTCTTCACCCAGTCGGCACCTGATCACGACGTGGTCGTCGTCGCCGACGAGAGCGAGATATTTGGGCCCTATGTCCCCTACCACACCTGGGATCCGAGGCCGGTCGCCGGGACCTCCGGGCTGAGGCCGACGAGCTGGTCGCCGGCTCACGACCAATGGGCTGGAATCCAGATCCAGAACCGCTTCGTCGCTGCCTACGACCGACAAATGACAGCAAAGGATATGGACGCCTGGACGGCCGTCCGGATGATCGGCGAGGCGGCGACGCGCGCATCCAGTAGCGATGCCGCGACGATGGCCGATTTCATCAAGGGACCGAAGTTCGAGGTGGCAGCCTTCAAGGGACAGAAGCTGACGTTGCGCGACTGGAACTGGCAGCTCCGGCAACCGATCCTGCTCGCCGACGGGCGCATGGTCGTCTCCGTCTCGCCACAGGACGGTTTCCTGCACCAGACCTCGACACTCGACACACTCGGCTACGACCGACCCGAGAGCGAGTGCCGGCTATGACACAGGACACTCGGAAAAGAGAGCGCAAGACGCTCTGCCGTCTCGTTGGGGTGATGCTCGCGGCAACGGCGCTGTCGCTGCCGGCGCCCGCCTTCGCCTACAAGATTTTCGTCTCCAACGAGGGCGACAACACCATGACGGTGCTCGACAGCGCCTCCATGGAGGTGATCGAGACCGTGCCCGTCGGCCAGCGTCCGCGCGGCATCACCATCACCAACGACGGCAAATACGTGCTTCTCTGCGCGAGTGACGACGACACCGTGCAAATGATCGATTCCGAGACCTATGAGGTCGTTGCCACGCTCCCCTCCGGCCCGGATCCCGAGCTTTTCGCCCTCGATCCGGAGGGGCGCCTTCTCTACATCGCCAACGAGGACGACAACCTCGTGACCGTCGTCGACGTCGAAGACCGCTCGCTCGTCAGCGAGATCCCGGTCGGCGTGGAGCCGGAAGGCATGGGCGTGTCACCGGACGGATCGGTGATCGTCAACACGTCGGAAACCACGAGCATGGCGCATTTTATCGACGCCAAAACGCACGACATCACCGACAACGTGCTCGTCGATTCCCGGCCTCGCTTCGCTGAGTTCAAACACGACGGCTCGGAGGTCTGGGTCTCCGCCGAGATCGGCGGGACGGTCAGCGTGATCGACACGGCTGCCCATGAAGTGACCCACAAGATCACCTTCGAAATCCCAGGCCTGCGGCCCGAAGCAATCCAGCCTGTCGGGGTGCGCATCACCGGCGACGACAAGACCGCCTTCGTCGCTCTCGGCCCGGCGAACCGCGTCGCCATCGTCAATGCCGAAACCTATGAGGTGGAGGAGTACCTCCTCGTCGGGCAGCGGGTCTGGCAGCTCGCCTTCTCGCCCGATGAAAGCCTTCTCTTCTCGACGAACGGAATCTCCAACGACATTTCCGTAATCGATGTGGCCGATCGCAAGGTGATCAAGAGCGTTCAGGTCGGGCGACTGCCCTGGGGGGTGGTGACGACGCCGGAATAGGCGGTCGCCGGCTGGAAAGGCCAAGACACTGCGACACAAAGGGAACGGAACGACACGGTCGAAAAGCGCCAGGGCGAAAACGAGGGGAGGAAGAACCATGCAGATGAAGAGGAGCGCAGGACTTGCCATTCTGGCGGCGGCTGCAGCTTGCGCGCTGACGCCCGTGGGCGCCTATGCCCAGTCCGGGCTCTTGACCCGGCCGATCGCTGTTGGGCCGATCACGCTGTCCTCGGGCAAGCCGCTGGTCGAGGCGCCGATCGAGCTTGAATCCGGCAAGCAGTACAAGCTGACGATCGAGGCCGACGGAACGGCCGAACTCGCCGTGCATGGTGCCGATTTCTTCCGCAATGTCTGGGTGAACGAAATCGTCATCAACGACATCGAAATCCGCCCGCTCGGCGTCGATTCGATCGAGTTCGACGCTGCGGGCGAAGTGGAGATGACCTTCGTGCCGATCCGGCCCGGCCGGTTCGAATTGCGAGTTCCCAACACCACCGGGGAGACCCAGGGCGCACAGATCCTGGTCAAATGAGGGGTGGGGGCGGGGGCCGGCGGCATCGCCCTGATGGGCTTGCGGCCGGCCCCATCGACGCGCATTCTGGTTGCATGGTCGTCTCCGGATGCCGCTTCCTGATCGTCGTCGCTGCAATGCTCGCTCCGACGGGGCTCGCTCTGACGGGACTCGCTCTGACGGGCGCGCCTGCGATCGCCCAGCCACGCAAAGATCCCGACTGGCCGTGCATTCAGCCCGAAGTGCCGACGCTCTCGGTCGTGCAGGTGTGGACCGGCCCCTCGGTCGATGAGGCGATGACGGCGTGGCGCGACGACGAGGAAATCGCAGGGCTGGCTCGGCGGCTCTGCGCCCGCCGCATGCCAATCGAGGACGCGGAGGATGCAGTCCGGGACTTTTCAGCTCGGCTCGATCCATCCCGGAAAGAGGAGCGTCTGACCCAACTCTTCGCCGGGATTTTCACGACGCTGAACGCAGAGCGCAGCGAGGTGATGAACGGCATCAAGCATTATGCGCGGCGGCAGAAGGCGATGGCGGAGGAAATCCGCATGCAGCAATCGCGCCTGAGTGACGTCCGTCAGGCCTCGCCCCATTCTCCGCAAGCTCAGGAGCTCAAAACCAACCTACTCGTGCAGGTCCGCATCTTCGACGACCGGCGACATTCCCTCACCTATGTCTGCGAAGTGTCGTCACTGATCGAACAACGGCTCTTCGCGCTCGCAAGGGTGATACAGGCCGAGCTGCCGGATTGAGCGGGACGCACGCCACGCCCCGGCGCCCTCCCCGTCCGAAGATCCCCACATCGAGGGAAGGTGCTCCGGCTGAAAGCACCAGCCGGAGCGCATCGGATCAATGCGTGATCGGGTTTTCGTGCGCATCGAGAATGGGCACGCCATAGTCGAGCAGGATTGCGTCGATCGCGTCCTGGTTCTCTCTGATGAGCCGATTGAGCGTGCGTTTGAACTCTTGATCGGTCGGCCGGACGCCCATGGTGATGCGGTAGACCATGCGCGAGCCGCCCTTCTCGTTCAAAAGCGGGGTCACCTTGAGAGGCGGATCGGACTGGCTCGCAAACCAGCCGGCGAGCGGTCCCCAGAGCGCCGCCACGTCGATCTCGCCCTTCTTCAGGTCTGCGATCATCGCCTCGGCGCTCGTCCCCTGCCGCGTGTCGACCATCAGCTGATAGGGTTTCGCCTTCTTGAGCAGCCCGTACATGGCCATGTTGGCCGCCGGCGGTGTGCGCGCGACGACACCGATGCGCTTGTCCTTGAGGCGCGGATCGGCGAGCGTCGTAACGTCTCCGACGTCGGAGCCCGGCATGGTCACCAGCGCATAGGCGGTCTGATAATAGGCGTTGGTGTTTTGCACCAATTCATCGCCCTGCGCGTAGCTCATGATGACGTCGCATTCATACGCGCCGAGCGTATGGCGGACGAAGCCCATCACTTCAGGAAAGTAGGTATAGGCGACCGTCTTCCCGAGCTTTTCAGCGAAGAGCTCGGCCAGCTTCTGCTCGTAGCCCTCCTCCTCCTGATTTGAGAAAGGCATGTTGCTCGGATCGGCGCAGACGCGGAAGACGTTCGGATCGACGAGCTCGATGGCCTCGCCGAGGCCGGTCGTCTGAGCCAGGCTCGGCCAGGGTGTCGCAAAGACCCCGAGGATGGCGGTCGAGATTGCGATCGCCCAGCGGATGCGGGTAAGAGGCGGCATCATGTGCCGAGACAATCGTTTTCCGCCTTCATGAAGGAATCCGGCTTCTTTTCCTTCTTGGGCGGCCGGCCGCGCGGCAGATCTCCCTGCGCACGCGCCCTCAGATAAATGTAGATGTCGTCGATGTAGCACATGACGTTCGGATTGGTGCCGAAGGACGGCATGACGTTCTTCTGCGAGCTCGACACGTTCTCGCGTCCGCCCGCGACGACGGCGAGGAAATTCGCGTAATCGAGATGTTCGAGCGAGTGGGCGAGCGCGGGCGCATAGCTCGAGCCGAGACCGTCGGGGCCATGGCACACATGGCAGGCGGCGTGATAGCGGCGATAGCCGGAGAACGTGTACCAGTCGACTTGCCCATTCTCGAACTTGAAGGTGGGGGTCCCGTCGGCGTCGAAATACTTTCCGTCCCGCTCCTCCGCGATTGCGGGATCTCCCGGAGTATCGTTCTGCGCGACGGCGACAGAAGCTGGCAATCCGGCGACGACAGCAAAGACGAGCGCAACCATGCTGCGAGCGAGCATCGTAACTCCTGACTGATTGATGAGGGCATCGGTGGAGAGCCCGGCCAAAAGCCGGGCTCCCGCTTCGGCTCGTCAGTCTCAATCGGGAAGCGCGAAGACCGTCAGCACGCCACCGAGATTGGTGAAGTTGGCAAGGCCCGAATAGCCGCCGACGGCGCCGAGGCCGGCCGTACCCACCTGAGCTTCCGTGTCCCCCTGCTCGCGCCCCTGGTCGACAGCCTCGTGCCAACCGGCAGCCGATTCAGGCGACAGGAGACCCGCGGCAAGACCGATGCCGGCCCAGCCACCGACACCCGAAAGCACGGCAATGTACTGCTTGCCGTTGTGCTCATAGGTGTTGACGTTGCCGATGATGCCGGAGGGCGTCTTGAACCTGTAGAGCTCTTTACCAGTCTCGATATCGACCGCCTTCAGATAGCCTTCGAGCGTGCCGTAGAAGACGACGTCGCCGGCCGTGGCGAGCGCGCCGCCCCAGGCTGAGAACTGTTCGGGGATCGTCCAGACGATCTCGCCAGTCGTGGCGTCCCAGGCGATGAAGTTGCCCATGCCGCCATGGCTGTCCGGTGCCGGATACATCGACACGGTCGCGCCCACATAGGGCTGGCCGGCGGTGTAGCTGACCCGGAACGGCTCGTAATCCATGCAGACATGGTTGGTCGGGACATAGAACATCTTGGTTTTCGGGGAATAAGCGGCCGGCTGCTGGTCCTTGGTGCCGAGAGCCGCCGGGCAGATGCCCTCCACGTTGGTGTCCTCACCCTGCGCATCGGTCGAATAATCGCTGACCACCGTGGGCCGACCGTAGGTTTCGCTGTTCTTGTCCATGTCGACGCCGCTCGTCCAGTTGACGGCCGGGTCATATTTCTTGGCGAGCAGGAGTTCGCCCGTCTCGCGGTTCATGGTGTAGGCGATCCCGTTACGATCGAAATGCACGAGCGCTTTCACCATCTCGCCGTTCATTTCGAGATCGACGAGGATCATCTCGTTGACGCCGTCGTAATCCCACTCGTCGTGCGGCGTCATTTGATAGAGCCACTTCGCCATGCCCGTATCGGCGTCGCGTGCGAAGATCGTCATCGAATATTTGTTGTCGCCCGGCCTCTGGTTCGGGTTCCAGGTCGATGGATTGCCGGTGCCGTAATAGATGAGATTGAGCTCCGGATCGTAGGCATACCAGCCCCAGGTGGTGCCACCACCGGTCTTCCACTGATCGCCTTCCCAGCTTTGCAGACTGGAATCCTTGCCGATCGGTTTGCCGAGCGCCATCGTCTTTTCCGGATCGACAAGCATGTCTTCATCCGGACCGGTGGAAAACGCCTTCCAGGCGACCGAACCGTCGGCGAGATTGTAGACGGTGACGCGACCACGCACACCGAACTCGGCACCGGAGACGCCAATCAGCACCTTGTCCTTGTAGACCAGGGGCGCTGCGGTCGCACTCTCGGCCTTGCCGGGGTCGCCGTTCTTAACCTTCCACACCTCTTCGCCGGTGTCGGCGTTCAGAGCCACGACCGTCGTATCAGCCTGACTGAGGATCAACATCGCCGGATGGCCCTCACCTTCCGGCGCATAGGCCGGGCCGCGATTGACCGTGTCGCAGCACATGATCGGGATCACGCCCGAATCCTGAACCGGCTCATACTTCCATTTGATCGCGCCATCGTTGTTGAGGTCGAGCGCGTAGACGATGTTCGGAAAAGGCGTGTGCACATACATCGTGTCACCGATGACGAGCGGTCCGCCTTCGTGACCGCGCAGCACGCCGGTGGAAAACGTCCAGACGACCTGGAGATCGCCGACATTGTCCTTGTTGATTTGATTGAGCTCGGAGAAGCGGTGATTGGCGTAGTTTCCGGTGGGCATGACCCACTCTTTCGCGTTCTTCTCCATTTCGATGAGTTTTTCATTTGCGAAAGCAGGCCCCATCAATATGACGAGCCCAAACACGGCGCACAGCGCCGTCAAGATGCGACCCATTAGACCCTCCCATTGCGACATTAGCGTCGTCTATGGTTTCGTTACGCAAAGCCTCTGGCACACGCACGAACGCTTATTGAAATGGGTTTTCGACAATACGCCACGACATCGAGCTACGCTTGCATTGGCGCGCTCGAACTAACCTTCGACAGAATCCAATTCCCAGGTTGGAGTCTTTTTTTGTCGAAAACCTAATGAGTACTGTAAAGGTATCCTGGGCTCTCGGCAAGGATACTTATGACTCCTTGTCGCACTTAGATGCACCCAAGGCCAAAAAGACCAGAGAAAGCCGTGATTTCGGGCGTTTAGTTGCCCTTGAAACAGCGCACATCCGCCTCGGCCTGGGCGCGGCGCAGATCCTGGATCGACGCGTTCGAACGCGGGCTGTTGCGAAAGATATCGGCACCTTCGCCGTGCAGCTGGTGCATGCTCAAGAAGGTGCTGGCGGTCAGATAGCGCTCGTAGGTCAGGAGCGAAGCGACAACATCGATCGAACAGGCGCAGGCGGAGAGAACCGGCCGCGTCTCGCCATTCGCCTTCATGCAGGCATAGACATATTCGGCGATCGCCTCGCTCGGATAGTCGTTGCCGGCCGAGGCGGCCATCGCCAATGCCGGGCTCGTGCAAAGAATGGCGGCAAGGACGGGGCCAAAGATTGTGTGACGCATCGTTCGCCCTCCCATCGCGCCGACAGGCTGTCGGATTTTATAGAAGTTTAGCCACAGCCGGGCTGGCGCGGAAGTCACCTGCCAACCGAGCCGGAAACGCAGCTGGCCGCAGCTGCGCGCCAGCCTGCCATCTCGGTATCCACTGCGCCGGCACCCTCACCCACCAGCCTGGTGGCTCAGCCAACGGGCCCACGCAGGCCTAAAGCGCGGCCATATAGGTGTTGAGGTCCTTCAACCGCGGCACGACGATCATGCGGGTGATGTGCCCCTTCTTGAAAGCCTTCAGGAAGCGCTCGTAATTGGCGAAGACCACACAGCCGTTGGACTGAGAGCGCGAGCCGCCGCCGACATACATGTAAGGGTGCGCCAGGAGCCCGTCGCGATTGTATTTCTTGCGACCGTCGGAGGGCAGCAGGCGAATGGCCTCCGCGCCGTGAAAGCGGCTTTCGCGCATGACGAGATCGTAGACGTTCGGCGGGGTCGGGCCGCGGTTCTTTTCCCGCACATAGCGGGGATCGTCCTGCATCCTGGCAAGGCCGGAATGCGCCTCGAGACGTTCGCCATTGGGCAGATAGACCGTCGCCGATTGAATCTCATAGACGGCAATGCCGCTGTCCCGTCCCGGAAGCGCAGCCCTGCTGGCAGGCGCAAAGAGCTTATTGAAAAAGCCGTCAGATGAATCGGTTGCAGTCGGCTCTTCGACCGCCGCATAAGCAAGGCTTGCGGGCGAACGCCCGCCTTTCGCAACGACGCCCGGCGTGGGCCGGGATGCCGGCACGGCCACCTTTTTCAAAACGGCCTGCGCATCGAGAGCCTCGTCAAAACCCACCGTCGATGCCGGGCGGGCATTGGGCTCCAGGCTGGCGATCTCCGTTTCGCCGATATCTGGCCTCGGCGCCGGGACGAAGTCGAGGCCGGCCACCGCGTCTGGGACCATCTGGTCAGGCGATGGAACTTGCTCGCTCCCGACGAGAGCGGCGAGATATGCTCCGGCCGTGGGCTCGAAAGTTTCAGACATCCAGCGGTTCGCAAACACTTGGGCGCTTGTCTGGGAGGCCATCGTCAAGGCCGTCGCCAGTCGTACGGCGCCGCTTTCGTTGGCCGGCACCAGGACCCCCGGATAGCCCGCAACGACTTCCGGCAAGTGCACCACCCTCGGCTGCCAGGCGAAACGCTGCGAGTCGAAAAGGCCCGTCGCCGGGCCCTTCACATCGGGGTCTTCAAAAAGGTTGCGCTCCACCGTTGGACTGCGCTGTCCGAGACGGTTCGAGGGATCCTGCTTCAGAGCGACCGAGGACAGGCGGTCTCCCCGCGAGGCGGGTTTGAGCCGCGCGTCTTCCCCGATCATCGGCGCCGAAAAAACCTCTCCGGCCGCGATGAGATGAGCGGAGGCTTGTACGACGCCCTCGGCGACGAGCGGCGTCGTCCCTACCAACGCGGCCATGCCGGCAACGGCGCTCAAAAAGAGCAGAGGCTTGGAGCCCTTCAGGCGTCTCCGCGCCGTCAACAGACGCGCATCAAAGCTCGGCTTCATCAACAAGCTTCTCCCCTGCCCCTGCGAGCGAACCGCAACTCCCACTCAGACCGGACGTCGGCACATGCGCGCTCCGGACTGTGGTTCGCTCCTCTATACGCCGAGGCTCGTTATGCTTTCGTTTACGATAACCGACGCCTCCGCTCTCGGCGGGATGCCCGTGCCGCAACCGCCAAAAGATACGTAAAAATCGCGCGGAGAATGCCTGCTCGCTCGCGCCAGGGCAACCTCCCCACCGATGGGGATTCGATCCACCTCACCTGAGGACCTTCGCAAGGCGGGCGTCATCGAGGGATCATTCTTGATTTTGATGTTATAACGTTTCAAATAATTGCCCTGATCACCAAGGCTATCCTCAGAGACATGACATCATCCCCCGCGGCCATGCCGCAAGAAAAGACACTCGGGCGGCCGCGTCCCGATCGCGCCGCCGTCGAAGCCGCAGTCCGGCTCATCATCGAATGGGCCGGCGACGATCCGGATCGTGAAGGCCTGATCGACACGCCCGCGCGCGTCGTGCGCGCCTACGAGGAGTTCTTCGAAGGTTACAACACCGATCCAACCGAGCTTCTCGCCCGGACATTTGAAGAGACCGACGATTACGACGACATGATCGTGCTTCGGAACATGCGACTGGAATCGCATTGCGAGCACCACATCGTGCCGATCATCGGCAAGGCGCATATCGCCTACCTGCCGAACCGGCGTGTCGTCGGCATCAGCAAACTTGCACGGCTCGTGGAAGCCTATGCGAAACGGCTGCAGATCCAGGAAACGCTGACTTCGCAGATTGCCGACACAATCGAGGAGGTTCTCCGGCCACGCGGGGTCGCTGTCGTCATCGAGGCCGCTCATATGTGCATGACCACACGCGGCATCAGGAAGCCCGGCGTCAGCATGGTGACCCGCCGCTTTGTCGGCGCGTTCAAGGACAATTCCGATTTGCGGCGGGACTTTCTCGCTCAAATCGCGGCCCCGAGTGAGCGTTTCGGCTGAGCGCGACAACGGGCGCTTCACCGCCCGAGAAACGGCGGGCTCTCGACATCAAGTGACACCGCTTCAGGAAGCGGTGTCACTTTAATGGGCCAGCATCAGGCGGCCTGCGACGATCCCCACGCCTCGAAAGGATCCGGAAGACCGCGATAGGCATTCGGATCGAAACGACCATCCTCGGTCGGTTCTGCAAGGCAGCGCTCGAGCATCGCCGTAATGCGCTCGCGGTTCATCTCGCCCAGCATGCCAATGAAGACAATCTCCTGGCGCCGATCCCCGTAAACGGGGTCGAAAAAGCTCAGGATACGCTTGTGGAATTCCGGATCATCCGGCCATCGCGACTGCGGCACCGACGTCCACCAGAAGCCGAGCGGTCTCACCGTCGCCGCCGCGCCGGCGAGGCTGAATTCGCCCACGATCTGAGCTCGGGTGGCCAGCCAGAAATGCCCTTTGGCGCGGATGACGCCGGGCAACGGTGTCTGCAGGAATTCGTTGAAGCGCTCGGGAATGAGCGGGCGACGTTCGCGCCAGACAAAGCTCGTCACACCGTATTCGGCATCTTCCGGCACATGGTCGGCAAAGCCGTAGAGCTCTTTGAACCACATGGGATGCTGGTGGGCGCGGTCAAAATCGAACAATCCGGTATCGAAGAGGTCGTCGGCAGCGACGTGGCCATAATCGGTCTCGATCAATTTTGCGTCCGGGTTGAGGCCATGCACGATCGCACGGGCCGCCTCGAGATGGGCAGGCTCCGCATCCGATACCTTGTTGAGAATGATGATGTCGGCAAATTCGATCTGATCGACCAGCAGGTTGACCAGCGTGCGTTCATCCCCCTCGCCCGCCGTCTCACCGCGATCGGCCAGAAAATCGGACGATCCGTAATTCTGCAGGAGACGCATGGCGTCGATGACGGTGACCATCGCATCCAGGCGCGCGATGTCGGACAGGCTACGTCCGTTCTCGTCGCGATACTCAAACGTGGCAGCGACAGGCAAAGGCTCAGAAACGCCCGTACTTTCGATCAGCAGGCAATCGAAGCGCCCGTCTTCGGCCAGACGGCGTACCTCCGTGAGGAGATCGTCGCGCAACGTGCAGCAGATGCAGCCGTTGGTCATCTCGACGAGCTTCTCTTCGGCACGGTTCAGCGCCGTTTCTTCGCGCACGAGGTCGGCATCGATGTTCACCTCGCTCATGTCATTGACGATGACGGCGACGCGCCGGCCCTCGCGATTGTTGAGCACATGGTTCAGGAGCGTCGTCTTGCCGGCGCCCAGAAAACCCGACAGCACGGTCACAGGCAGGCGCCCGTCATTGGACTTGGATTGCTGCATCTCGCCTCGCGATATGTAATTTTATAACATATCGTATCGATACCGAGATCGCCTTTCGCATGTCAAGCCGCGTTCGCCGGCCACCAGACGGGCCAGATGGGAGGCGGCACCAAGGCAGGTATGGGTTCCGGCCAGGTCGGGTCTCGCGCTTCCGCCCGGCCGGAAGATGAAAAAAGCTCGCTCAGGCGGCGGCGAGCTTCTCGTTCGGATAACCCGCCTCACGGATCGCAGCTTCGATCGCCGCCTCGTCGGCCGAGCTCTCAATCGCGGCTGTGCCGGCATCGAGGTCGACATCGACCTTGGCCTCGGGATCGACGCCCTTCACCGCCTTCTCCACGTTTGCCACGCAATGCTTGCACGACATCTCTTCAACCTTGAGCTTCAGCATCGAAATCTCCTTTTCTGACATAACATCGGCCGGCATGGCCGGGGTTTGGGACACAGATTGTGCTGCCGCCGACAGTGTTTCCGGGTCGGCACTCGTCGCAGCCTTGGCGATGGGCGCCGTGTGTGTTCCCGTCACCTCGAGCGGCGGCGAAAACCGCCTCAGCCGCAGGGCATTGGTGACGACAAAGACACTTGAGAGCGCCATCGCTCCGGCCGCGAAAACCGGCGACAGAAGCACGCCGGTCGACGGATAAAGCGCGCCGGCCGCCACCGGGATCAGCACGACGTTGTAGGCGAAGGCCCAGAACAGGTTCTGACGGATGTTGGCAAGCGTCGCTTTGGAGAGAGCGATCGCATTGGCGACACCCCCGAGATCGCCCGACATCAAGACCACATCGGCGCTTTCGATCGCCACGTCGGTGCCGGTGCCGATCGCCAGACCGACATCGGCCTCCGCCAGCGCCGGTGCGTCGTTGATGCCATCGCCGACGAAGGCGACCTTCCGACCACCAGAGCGCAAGGCTTTGATCGCGTCGATCTTGCCCTGCGGCAGCACTTCGGCGACCACCTCATCGATGCCGAGACGGCGGGCAACGGCGTCTGCCGTGCGGCGGTTGTCGCCGGTGATCATCGCCACCTTCAGCCCGAGATCGTGCAGGGCCTTGATCGCAGCCGGCGTCGACGCCTTGACCGGATCGGCGACCGCAAGCATCGCGGCAAGCTTTCCGTCGATCGCGGCATAAAGTGGCGACTTCCCCTCCGCGCCGAGACGTTCTGCGTCCTCGGTAAAGCCATCGAGAGCGATTTTGTGCTCCGCCATCAATCGGTCGGCCCCGACCATGACATCATGGCCGGCAACGCGTGCCGTGATGCCGAAACCGGGGATCGCCTCGAAAGCCTCGGGCTTCGCCAGCCCCAGTCCACGGCTTTCGGCCGCAGCCACGATCGCCGCCGCGATCGGGTGCTCGGAGCCTGCCTCGACAGCCGCCACGAGCGCCAAAACCTCGGCCTCGTCGAACCCTTCAGAGACGCTGAGATCGGTGAGCTCGGGCTGGCCTTCCGTCAAAGTGCCGGTCTTGTCGAGCGCGATCACGCCCGCCTCGCGCAGCGTCTGCAGCGCTTCACCACGCCGGAACAGCACGCCGAACTCGGCCGCCCGGCCTGTGCCGACCATGATCGAGGTCGGCGTTGCGAGCCCCATGGCGCAGGGGCAGGCGATGATGAGGACGGCGACCGCATTGACGAGGGCGAAGCCCAGCGCCGGCTCCGGACCGAAGACCAGCCAGACGACGAAGGTCAGCAGCGCGGCACTCATCACCGCCGGCACGAACCATTGCGTGACCTTGTCGACCATCGCCTGGATCGGCAGCTTGCCGCCCTGCGCTGCCTCCACCATGCGGATGATATTGGCGAGCATCGTATCGCTGCCGACCTTCTCGGCGCGATAGGTGAAGCTGCCGGTCTTGTTGATGGTGCCGCCGACGACTTCGGCGCCTTCAGCCTTTTCCACCGGGATCGGCTCGCCGGTGATCATCGATTCATCGACATAGGACATGCCGCTCAGCACAACTCCGTCGACGGCGATTTTGTCCCCGGGCCGCACCTGCAGGACATCGCCGACGACGACATCTTCAAGCGGCACTTCGACGAAACGGCCCTCCCGCTCGACCCGGGCGGTCTTCGGCTGCAGGCCGATCAGGCGTTTGATCGCCTCGCCCGTGCGGCCCTTGGCGCGTGCTTCGAGAAGGCGGCCGACGAGAATGAGCGTCACGATCCCGGCCGCCGCCTCAAAATAGACATTCGCGGTTCCGGCCGGCAGCACCTGCGGCACGAAGGTCGCGACCGTCGAATAGCCCCAGGCGGCACTGGCGCCGACAACGACCAGGGAATTCATGTCAGGCGCGGCGTGAAGGAGCGCCGGCAAGCCCTTGCGGAAGAATCGCAATCCCGGACCGAAGAGAACGAGGGTGGTCAGGACGAACTGCACGAGATGATTGGTGCCCGAACCGATCATCCGCTGCACGAGATCATGGATCACCGGCGAGACATGCGAACCCATCTCGACCAGAAAGACCGGCAGCGTCAGGATTGCAGCAATGGTGAGATCGCGCTTCAGGGCCACATAATCGCGCGCCTTGACCTCGGCGCGCCGGTCCGCTCCAGCACCGTCATTCTCGATCAGGCGCGGCGTATAGCCCGCCTCGCGGATCGCCGCCGCGACCACCCCGCGATCAAGCCCGCCCCGGGCCGAAATCGAAGCGCGTTCGGTCGCCAGATTGACCGACACCTCGTCGACGCCGGGCACAGCCCTGATCGCGCGCTCGGCCCGGCCGACGCAGGAGGCGCAGGTCATGCCTTCGATGGCGATCTCAAAATTCTCGCGCGGCACGTCGTAGCCGGCCTTCTCGATCGCGGCGATGACGGGGCGATCCTCAGGCGTACCAACGAAGATGACCTCCGCCGTCTCCGTCGCCAGATTGACGCTGGCTTTGTCGACAGAGGGTAGCGCCGCAATCGCCTGCTCGACCCGGCGCACGCACGAGGCGCAGGTCATGCCCTCGACCCTGTATCGGCGCGAAGACGAGCCTTCGCGGCGGCTCGCGGCGGGTGCAATCTCGTTCATGAGACCAATCCTCGTGGCTGATCGCACCCTAATTGGAGCTTCCAGCCACTGGAAGGTCAAGTCAGTCGATCGTCACGCCCCGGCGGCGGCCTCGTCGTTCAGATGGCAGGCGGAGAGATGGCCGCCGGCAACCGGCTTGAGCTTCGGCACCTCCACCCGGCAGCGTTCATGGGCGAACGGGCACCGGGGATGAAAGTGACAGCCCTTCGGCGGAAATAACGGGCTCGGAATCTCACCCTTGATCGCCTCGAAGCGGCGCTTGCGCGGCTCGATGCGCGGAATTTCGGCGAGCAGCGCCTGCGTATAGGGATGGTTCGGGCGGGCAAAGATCTCTTCCACCGGCGCCTCTTCCACGATCCGACCGAGATACATGATGACGACGCGGTCGGAGATATGCTCGACCACGCCGAGATCGTGGCTGATGAACATATAGGTGAGATCGAGCTCTTCCCGCAGCTTCACGAAGAGATTGATGATCTGCGCTTGAATGGAGACGTCGAGGGCAGCGACGCTTTCATCGCAAACCAGAAATTCCGGCTTCACGGCGAGAGCCCGCGCGATGTTCACACGCTGACGCTGGCCGCCGGAGAATTCGTGCGGCAGGCGCTTCTTCATCGCCGGATCGAAGCCGGCCATGCGCAGATGCTCATCGACATAATCGGAGACGCTTCCCTCGATGAGACCGTGAGCGCGCGGCGCCTCGGCCACGATGCTCTCGATGCGCATACGCGGATTGAGCGCCGCCATCGGATTCTGGAAAATCATCTGCGCGGCGAGATCGGCGGCCTTGCGCGCCCGACCTTTCAGCTTGTGATGCGGCTCGCCCTTCCAGCGGATTTCTCCCTCGGTCGGCGGCAGAATGCCCGCCACGATGCGGCCGAGCGTCGACTTCCCGCAGCCGCTCTCGCCGACAACCCCCAGGACTTCGCCGCGGGCAACCGAGAGGTTGATGTCGTCGAGCGCATAGACGACGGCCGGCGGTTCCGCCGCGCCTGCGCTGATGGCAATACGGGCGGCAAGATCGGGCGTCGCACCGAAGCGGCGCGTCACGTCGCGCGCTTCGACGAGTGGCATCTTTGGAGTGTTCTCCATGACCTCGTTCGTCTCGCTCACGATACGGCCTCCCCGGTGATCGCGCCCAAGGCACGCGCGCCCAAGGGATGTACGCAACGATAGCTCCTCTCCCCTTCCCTGATCTCGGGCGGGAGCTTCGTGCAGAGCGCGTCAGCGCCTCCGCAGCGGGTGCGGAAGCTGCATCCGGAAGGAAGATTGGCCGGGCTCGGCGTCATGCCGCGGATCTGCTTCAAAAGCGCGCCGCGGGTGTTCTGGCTCGGCACGGAATCCATCAGCCCGCGCGTATAATGATGGCGTGGATCGGTCAGCACCTCGGCGACCGGGCCGGTCTCCACGAGGCGGCCCGCATACATGACGGCAATGTCGTCGGCGAGCCGCGAGACGATGGCAAGGTCGTGGGTGATCCAGATCACGGCCGTGTCCCTCTCCTCGGCCAGGCGTTGGAACTCGGAAATGATTTGCGCCTGGATGGTCACATCGAGCGCCGTCGTGGGTTCGTCCGCGATGATCAGCTCGGGGCTGTGCAGAAGCGCAATCGCGATGGCGACGCGCTGGCGCATGCCACCCGAAAACTCGTGCGGATAGGCGGACAGCCGCTCTTCGGGGCTTGGGATTCCGACCATGCCCAGCGCATCGCGCGCCCGCGCCCGCGCTTCGGCACGATCCATCTTCTCATGCGCGAGGAGCGTTTCGGTCATCTGCGTCTCGATCCGCAGGACCGGATTGAGCGTCATCATCGGATCCTGAAAGACCATCGCGATGTGGCGTCCGCGCAGGCGCCGCATCTCCTCCGCATTGAGATCGGCGAGGTTCTCACCGTTGAAGAAGATGTCACCCGAAGCGACACGCCCGGGCGCATCGACGAGGCCCATGATCGAAAAGCCGGTCACGGATTTTCCCGAGCCGCTTTCGCCGACAAGTCCGAGCACCCTTCCCTTCTCGAGCGAAAAGGAGACGTCGTTGACCGCCTTGACGGGCGCTGCACCATGACGGGGAAACTCGGTGACGAGGTTCTTCACTTCCAGCAAAGCTGCCATCTCACACGTTCCTCGGATTGAGGACATCACGCAGCCTGTCACCGACGAGATTGATCGCGACGATCGTCACGAGCAGGGCAATGCCCGGATAGAAGCTGATCCAGTAGAGGCCGGAGAGCAGGTACTGGTAGCCGTTGGAGATGAGCATGCCGAGCGAGGGCTCCGTCACGGATGCACCGAGACCGAGAAAGGACAAGGTCGCCTCCAGGCTGATGGCGCGGGCGACCTGCATCGTGGAGATGACGATCACGGGCGCGAGGCAGTTCGGCAGAAGGTGGCGGAAGAGGATTCGCCAGCCTGGCAGCCGCAGGCAGCGCGCCGCCTCGATATATTCTTTTTCACGTTCAACGAGCGCCGTCGCGCGCACGGTGCGGGCATAGACGGCCCATTCGGCGATGATCAGCGCCAGGATGACGTTCACCAGGCCTTTGCCGAGCACGGCGAGCATCATCAATGCCATAAGGATCGTGGGAAAGGACAGCTGCAGATCGACGATCCGCATCATGAGGCTCTCAACCCGTCCGCCGATGTAAGCAGCCGTGAGGCCCGCCGAGGTGCCGATGATCGCGGCGGCGAAGGCCGAGAGCACGCCCACCATCAGCGAGGCGCGCAGCCCGTAGAGAATGCCGGAAAAGATGTCGCGTCCCTGCGCATCGGTACCGAGAACGTAAGGCACGCCAGCGAAGGATTCCGAGCCCGGCGGCAACCTGCTGTCGAGGATGTCGAGCTGCGAAAGGTCGTAAGGATTCTGCGGGGCGATATGCGGCGCAAGGACCGCCACAATGATGATCACGAAAAGCGTGAGCAGCCCCAGCACGGCGCCGGGAGAGCGAAAGAACTCCCGAAGCTGATTGCGGCCGCGCTCGGAGGTGAGCGTCTCCGTCTCCGACACCGCATTTTCAATGTGATCTACAAGCTGAGGGTCCATGGCGTCACCGTTTGGCATCGAGCCGGACGCGGGGATCCAGCAGCGTGTAACAAAGATCGACGATGAAATTCAGGCCGACGAAAATCAGGACCATCATCATCAGGTAAGCGACGATCACAGGCCGATCGAGAAGGTTGATGCTGTCGATGATGAGCTTGCCCATGCCGGGCCAGGCGAAGATGCTCTCCGTCACCACGGAGAAGGCGATGAGCGAGCCGAACTCCAGGCCGACGATGGTCACGACCGGGATCATCAGGTTCTTGAGGACGTGCACGGAAATGATCCGGCGCTCGCTCAGTCCCTTGGCTCGGGCAAACTTGATGTAATCCTGCGGCAGCACTTCCTGCACGCCGGCCCGGGTCAGGCGCAGAACGAGCGAGGTCTTGAAGAGCGCCAGGTTGAGGGCCGGCAGAAAGAGATGCCGCAACCCGTCCTCCGTCAGGAACGACCAGCGCATGCCGAGGATTTCCACGGTCTCGCCACGCCCGTTCGACGGCAGCCATCCGAGCTGCACGGAAAACAAGAGGATGAACATGAGGCCGACCCAGAATGTCGGCAGCGAAAAGCCGAGGATCGAGCCCGACATGATGATGCGCGAGGCGATGCTCCGCGGCCGCAGTCCGGCGTAAAGGCCGAGCGGCAGACCGACGATGAGCGCGATCACCAGCGCCGAGAGGGCGAGTTCCAGCGTCGCCGGAAAACGCTCCAAAATCACCTGGAGAGCGGAGCGACCGTAGACGAAGCTGTTGCCGAAATCGCCGCGCAACAGCCCCGCCAGGAAGTCGATGTACTGGCGCCAGAGAGGCTGATCGAGGCCATATTCCGCGATCACGCGTGCGCGCTCGGCCTGGTTCGCATCCGGGTTGATCAGAATGTCGACCGGATTGCCGATGACGTTCACGGCGACAAAGACGATCACCGTCATCGCCACGATGACGAACAATGCCTGGATGAACCGCCGAATAATGGAAGTGACCATTCAGCCTCTCCGCCTGCCTAGCTGATCGAGATGGCCATACCATCCCGCTGCGGATCTGCGGCTCCCTTCGACACGCCGTCGTCGATCCGGATGCCGTGCAAAGCCGCAAAGGCATAGGTCTGCGGCGAGCGCTCGACCTCGTAACCATCCGCGCGCAGATCCGCCTCCACCGAACGGCGAATGCGGTTGCAGATGTCGATCGTGTTCGACACGCCGACGATGCGCGGTGCCGTCACCGCCTCCTGAATCGACATGTCGAAATCGATCATGTTCATGATGCCCTGAGCGACCGTCGGGGCGATATAGCTGCCACCGGGCGCGCCGATGACGATAAACGGCTTGTCATCGCGAAACACGATCGTCGGCGCGGCCGAGCTCGCCCGACGCTTGCGCGGCGCGATCGAGCCGGGACGTCCAGGACGCGGATCGAAGCGGCTCATCGTGCCGTTGTACATGAAGCCGAGGCCGTCGGTGATGGCGCCGGAGGGGCTGCCGAGCGTGTGGGTCATGGCGACCGCATTCCCCTCACGATCGATCACCGAAATATGGGTGGTGTCGCGCTGCGAGAGGTCGAGGCGTTCCACATTCGCGCGTTCGCCGCGACGGATGCTTTCGGCATGGGCCCGGATATTCTCGTCGGAGAGAAGTCGCTCGACGGGCACCTCGACATAGGCCGGATCGCCCATATGGGCGTCCTTGTCGATCGTCATGCGCTTCATCGCCTCGAAGAGAAGACGCACATGCTCGGTGCTTGCATGCTGCATGGCCCCGACATCGAAATGCTCCATGATGTGCAGGATCTCCAGCATCGGGAAACCGGATGCCGGAGGCGCACTCGTGGAAATCTTGTGGCCGCGATAATGCCCCCAGACCGGCTTCGATCTGGTCACCTCGTATTGCGCGAGATCCTCCAGACCGATCAGGCCTCCGCCCGCCTTGAAGTCGGCGGCAATCTCTTCGGCGATTTCGCCGTGATAGTAGATACCCGAGCCGCCGCTTCGCGCGATCCGCTCCAGAGTGTTGGCAAGGTCGGGATTGCGCAGGAGCTCGCCCACGGCACGCAGGCTTCCGTCCTCGTGGAAATAGACGCTCCGACCGGTCTTGGAGAAGCGCAGCTTGTCGATCGTGTTCGCCTGCCCGTCTCCCGACTGGTCCTTCGACCAGTACCAGTGCATGTGCGGGCGGATCATGAAGCCGGTACGCGCGACTTCGGCCGCAGGCGTGATCAGATCGGCCCAATCGAACGTGCCGTAATCGCGAAGGGCCGTCTCATAGCCCTTGAGAGAGCCCGGCGTGCAGCAGGCGAGATAGCCGATCTCGGAGATGTTGCCTTCGAGAATGAAGCCGAAGCCGTCGCGGCTTTGGCCGAGCAGCTTGTCGAGCCACATGTCCGGCGTGGCCGCGGCCGGCGCGAGCGCGTAGAATTCCAGCATCTCGTGCACGCCTCGGCCCGGCATGTAGATCTGCATCGAGCCGAAACCGCCGACACCGGCCATCTGCGGATCGACGACGCCCTGCATGAACGCGCAGGCGAGCGCCGCATCGACGGCATTGCCGCCGCGCGCCAGGACATTGGCTCCCGCCTCCACAGCCTCCGGCTGCGGGGCGACGATGGTTGCGTTGTTCATCAGCTGCGCCTCTCTGCCAGCGTGCGTGTCAGGAAGGCTTTGACATGGCCAAGCACCTTCATACGGTCGTGTGAAATGCCGGGGACTTCGTCGAAGGTGACGTTCACGCCGACGGCCTCGAAGGAGCGCGCGAGCGAACGCAGGCGTTCCGGACGCGTCTCGCCGGCATCGTTCGCCCCTTCCATCCAGTAGGCCGAGCCAGGCTTGTGCGTGATTTCCCAGGTTTCAAGATCGAGTTTGCCGACGACCATCTGCACCGGCAGCTTCGCCAGTTCTTCGAGATTGAACGGCTTGCCGAACTTCTCCGCGAGATCGCGGGTGCCGACCCACCAGTCACGCTCTGGATCGATCAGCGTGACCGACCCCGGCGCACCGACACATGCGGCCCAGAGACGTTCCGGATGAACGAGCGCGAAGCGGTGGGTGAAATGTCCACCGCCTGAATACCCGAACATCGCAAAACGCGACCAGTCCTGCGCGTATTTCGCCGCCATCTCCTCGACCATGGAGATGAGCAGGAGATCGTAGCGGATATCGCCCTCGATCAGATATTTGTACCCCGAGCGCGCGCCGTCTCCACGCACATTCATCGGGAAGATCGGGCACAGGACGGCGCAGTCGTTGTAGAGACCGAACTCGGCGAAACCGTCGCGGAATTCCATTGCGGAGGTACGGCCGGTTCCGTGCACGGCGACCAGGAGGTCGACCGGGCGACCGTCGGCCGCCGCCGGGGGCACATATAAGAGCATGTGAAAACGCGGGTCGGCCGTGGAGGCAAAGATTGCCGTATGGCCGTAGTCGTAGATGGCGCGCGCGCGGGCAGCGGCAGCGCTGGTGCCGAGTTCCTGCATTCCTATGTCCTGAAAGGGGAGAAATGGCGGGCGTGGCGCAGAGGCGCCCCGCCCGGTGACTTAAAGGCGAGCCTTGGGGCTCACTCGGCCGACTTCACCTCGTAGGCGAGGAGATACTTGTCGCCACGCGGCTTGTAGTCGACGTTCTTGCTGGCCCCGAGCACGACGTTCTCGTAGTGCAGCGGCAGCAGATAGTGGTGGTTGAAGGTGAGCTCGGAGACCTTTTGAAGGATCGGCTCACGCTTGTCCTCGTCGAGCGTCGAGGTCGCCTCATCCAGGAGCTTGTTGATCTCCGGATCGTCGATGCCACCGCCGTTGTAACGGCCGGTGCCCTTTGCCTCGTCGCGCCCTGCCACGATGGCGATCGCCGGATTCGACACTTCACCGGTGTTCACACCCCAGGAACCGAGAAAGACGGAGTATTCGCCGTTGGAGTATTTGTCGGCATACATCGACCACGGCATCACCTCGACCTTCGTGTCGATGCCGATGCGGGCGAACATCTGGCCGACCGCCTGCAGCACGTCGCTGTCGTTGACGTAACGTCCCTGCGGTCCGTGCAGGGTCAGGCGGAAGCCGTCGGGATAACCCGCCTCCTCCAGAAGCTTCTTGGCACCTTCCGGATCGTAGGAGACTTCTTCGACATCGTCCGAATGGCCGAAGTAGCCCTCGGCGACGAACTGATGGGCGACGGTGCCGTTGTCCTGCATGACGCGCTGGACGATCGCCTGCCGGTTGATCGACATCAGGAGCGCCTTACGCACCCGCTCGTCCTTGAGAGGGTTCTTGTCGAGCTTGGAGCCGTCCTTTGCCGTGATGAAAGGCGTCTGATCGCGGGCGACATCCGTGCCGAGATAGACGATGCGGGTCGACTGGCCGCGAATGACCTTGAGATTGTCGGAATTCTTCACCCGCTCGACGCCTTCCGCAGGAAGGGTCTCGATGAGGTCTGCGTCACCGGAGAGCAGGCTTGCGAGCCGTGCGCCGTTGTCGGGCAGCATGCGCAAAGTCACCTTGCTCCATTCGGAGGCACCGCCAAAATAGTCGTCGTTCCGCTCCATGACGATCCGGTCGCCAGGCGTGTACGAGACGAACTTGAACGGGCCGGTGCCGACCGCCGCAGTGCCGTTGTCGAACGCGGCGACATCGTCGTCGGCGTGCTCGGAGCTGATGATGCGAATGCGGCTCAGCGAATTGAGGATCATCGGATCCGGGACGCTCGTCTCCACCACCACCGTGTGGGGATCTTCGGCCGTCACGTCCGTAATGTTGCGCGTGTAGGACGCGAAAGCCTGGCTCGGCTTGTCGCGCGCCCGCAGCACAGAGGCGATCACGTCTTCGGCGTCGAAATCGGTGCCGTCGTGGAATTTCACCCCTTCGCGCAGATGGAACCGCCAATGGGTGTTGTCGACGACATCCCAGGAGGTCGCAAGCTGCGGTTCGTTCTCGGCAGCGCCGCCGCGATAGATGAGGCTGTCAAAAATATGCCGGCTCATCGCGTTGTGCGGCGAGTTCGATTCCTCATGCGGATCGACGGTCGCGAACGTCGACGCCATGCCGACCGTCAGCTCCTTGTCCTGAGCCGATGCCGTTCCGGCAGCGACCGCGCATAAAGCCAAGGCAGCAGCACCCCGGCCGATCCATCCCATTGTCGAGATACCCAAGAATTAATCCCCTCTTGTTCGACAAGGCCGGTGCCACGCCAGGCGGCGATGCCCATGCCTTGACCACGCTTGAACGCTGACCAGGAACGCATGCGCAACGGAGGGCTGTCAATAAGAATGAAACTATGTTTCACTGTATGAGACAGGCGAGTGCCACAACCGGAATTTGAGGCAGATTGCCGCAAAGCTGTTGAGCGAAGGGGGATCAGGCCATGGCAGAACACGAAAAAAGCTATGTTGTTCAGTCTGTTGATGATGCGATCAACATTCTCATGACCGTTGCGGAACATCCCGAAGCCGGGGTGTCGGAGATCGCCCGCGCAGCCGGAGTGACAAAGGCCAAAACCTTCCGATTGTTGCGAACACTGGAACGGCGAGAACTGGTGTCGCAGGAGCCGGACGGGCGATGGCGGCTCGGCAACGCCATCCTGGTGCTCGGCACTTCGGCCTCCTCACAGATCGATCTCGTCAAACTCGCCAATCCGATTCTGGAGGATCTGGGGCTCAAAACGAACGAGACGGTTCAGCTGCGCCTGCGCGACAAGAGCGAAGCTCTGTGCATCGCCAAATACGAGCCTTCGCGGGATCTTCGCGTGCATGCGGTGGTGGGCCGACGCCGCCCGCTCTATGCCGGATCGAGCAAGGCGATCATGGCCTATCTCCCAGAAGACGAACGCGAATCGGTTCTGCCGCAGGAGCTCAAAGCCTTTACCGGCAACACGATCACCGACCGTTCTCGCCTGTTTGCCGAACTCGATCGAATCCGTCAGACGCGAATCTGCATCAGCCGCGGGGAAGTGAGCGACCAGCTCGTGGCCGTGTCGGCGCCAGTGTTTTCCGCAGACGGCTCCGTCTTTGCCTCGATCAATATCGCCGCGCCGGCCTTCCGAACCGACGACACCGACATCGAGCGCTTCATTCGTCTGGTTTCCGAGGCGGCGGGGCGGATTTCCGAAGGGCTCGGCTGGAAGGGCGACGCTTCGCTCGGCGGACGAATGGCGCTGTGAAGCCGGACACCTCGCAGCCCCGCCGCGCCGCGATAGATAGAAACGAGCGGCAATGTGAGCGACGAGGAGCGCTGGAGTGATGTGGGACGAGAGATATGGCCAACCCGGCTATTTCTTCGGCACTGAGCCGAACGCCTTCCTCGCCGCCCATGCGGACCTGCTGAGCCCGGGAATGCGGGTTCTTTCGGTGGCCGACGGCGAAGGGCGCAACGGCGTCTGGATGGCCGAACGGGGGCTTGAGGTGACAGCGATCGACGCCTCAGCGGTGGCGATCGAAAAATCGAAACGCCTCGCAGCCGAACGCGGCGTGTCCCTCGCCCACGTGCACGCGGACATCGCCATATGGGAATGGCCTTCCTCCGCCTATGACGGCGTGGTGGCGATCTTCGTCCAGTTCGCCAATCCGACGCTTCGCGCCGAGCTCTTCGAGGCGATGAAACGAACCCTCATGCCGGGCGGCATTCTGCTCTTGCAAGGCTACAGGCCCGAGCAGATCGGCTACGGCACAGGCGGACCGCCCGATCCCGACCACCTCTATACGCGCTCTTTGATCGAAGCGGCGTTCTCCGATTTCGAAATCATTCACCTTGCGGAGCACGACAGCGAGATCCACGAGGGCAAGGGACATTCCGGCCTCTCGGCCTTGATCGACCTCGTGGCACGCAAACCCACCTGAGCCCGGGCCCGACCGACGCTCAGGGGTTCATCGCCTCCGCAGCCAATGGTGCGGATCTGTTTTCCGCAAGAGCCGCCGGTTTTGACGCCAAGGTCGAACCGCGCACAATACAGCGACCGGACAGGACCACCTTGCGGGGCGCCAAACCCGGATTTTGCAAACGGTCGAAGAGGAGCGACATGGCGTTGCGGCCGATGTCGTGGACCGGCTGCTCGATCACCGTCAGCCCCGGCCCGACCACTTCCGTCCAGTCCTCATTGTCGAAGCCGGCAACGGCAAGATCGCGCGGGATGGCGCGCCCCAGCCGCTGCGCCGCTTTGACGACGCCCATGAGCAGCAGGCCATTGCTGGCGATGATCGCCTCCGGTGCATCGGGCCCCGCCAGCCATTCGCTCATCACCTTCTCGCCTGCATCGACGGTCGGCGGCAGGAGGCGCGGATCCGGGGTGAGGCCCCTCGCCTTCATGCTGGCACAATAGCCGTCGCGACGCTCCAAACCCGTGGCACTCGTCTGGCCGAACACGCCGCCGATGCGGCGATAGCCCTCGTCGAAAAGATGCTCCACGAGCGTGTTCGCGGCCTCGCGGTTGTCGAGAACGACGGAATCGTAAAGGCCGCCCGCGCCGGCCCGGTCGATGAGGACGGCCGGAAACTGCAGCGGGCTCTTTTGCAGCTGATCGAGCATGGCGAGCGTCGGCGCGAGGATGAGGCCGGTCACACGCTCTTCCTGCATCAGGCGCAGATACATGCGCTCGCGCTCGACGTTCTCATCGGTGTTGCACAGGAGCACCCGCATGCCGGCCCGATAAGCGGCATCCTCGACGCCGCGACCTACGGCCGTAAAAAACGGATTGCGGATATCGGAGACGATGAGACCGATCGTCTGTGCGTGCTGCGTGCGCAGGCGCCGAGCCGAGAGGTTCGGGCGGTAGCCGAGCGCCTTGATCGCAGCGTGAACGCGCTCTTTGGTGTCCGCGCGCACGGGCCCCTCGCTGAGGACCCGCGACACTGTGGCGACCGATACGCCTGCCTTCTCGGCGACGTCCTTGATGCTGATGGACATTTTCAGAAATCGTTTTCAGACATTACACCCGAACGATGCCACGTTGCGTGCGCACAGGCAACCATTGTGCGCTGCAAAACATGGATTTTTGGCATCGTCACGATTGACATCTAGAATGTAATCGTTTTCAGTAAATCAACTGGTACGGAGGAAATGGACCAATGACAAACGCCCAGCCCGACATCCTGCCACCGTCCAATCTGGTTCGCCTCGGCGCCGCCCCCGCCGACAAAGAGGCTGCCATCCGCGAAGCCGCGCAGCTGTTGATCGCGGCCGGATGCATCGATCCCCAATATGCCGACAGCATGATGCGGCGCGAGGACGTGGCCGAAACCTATCTCGGACATGGCGTCGCCATCCCCCACGGAAAAGTCGAAGATCGGAGCATGGTTCGCCGCAACGGCCTCGCCATCCTGCAGGTGCCCGAGGGCGTCGAATGGAACGCGGGCCAGACTGTGCATCTCGTCGTCGCCATCGCCGCGGAATCGGACGCGCATATCGACACGCTGAGGCGTCTCACCAACCTCCTGCAAGACGAGGAGCAGCTTCAGAAGCTCTTCAAGACGAACGACACCTCCGACATCATCAATGCTTTGAGCGAGGCCGACGCCGAGCCCGAGACGGGCGGGGCTCCGGCGGAAGACCTCGACGAACGCTTCGAATGGGTGGTCGATTATCCTTCGGGCCTTCACGCCCGCCCGGCTTCGGCATGGGTCGCTGCGGCTCGCAAGGCGAGCGGCTCCGTCCAGGTGCGCAAAGGCGCCGCGGTGGCCGACGCCAAGGCGCTCGTGTCGCTTCTGCGGCTCGGTCTGCGCCAGGGCGACACGATCGTCATTTCCGCCGACGGCCCCGATGCGGGCTCCGCAATCGACCGGATGCAGGCAACCGTCACCGAGCTCAGCGCCCAGGAAAAAGCCGACGCCCAGGCGGCGAAGGGACCGGAGCCGACCGTCAAGGGCTGGACGCCGCCCGAAGAGATGCCCGTCATCGCAGGCATCGGCGCGAGCCCCGGCCTGTCGATCGGGCCGATCCACGTCTATGCGCCCGCCGATATCGCGATTGCGGATACGCCAACGCCACTCAACGAAGGCGGCAACAGGCTGCATGAGGCTTTGACGGTGACGCAGACGCAGCTGCGCGTCCTCGCCGACGACACGCTGCGCCGTCTCGGCGAGGCGGAAGCGAACATCTTCCGCGCCCAGGCCGAACTCCTCCACGACACCGATCTCATCACCCTCGCCTGTCAGCTGATGGTCGAAGGGCATGGTCTCGCCTGGTCATGGAACGAGGCGATCGAACGCACGGCCCGGGATCTCGAATCCAACGACAACGAGGTGCTGGCCGCACGTGCCGCCGATCTGCGCGACGTCGGGCGGCGCGTCCTGGCGCGGATCGACCCCTCGCTCGAAAACCGAGACGGCGATCCCCTGCCGGCCGAGCCGTGCATCCTCCTCGCCGGCGACCTCTCGCCGTCCGATACGGCGGGCCTCGACGTGGAGCGGGTGCTCGGGCTCGCCACCGTTCAGGGCGGACCGACTTCACACACTGCCATTCTGGCACGCACGCTCGGCCTGCCGGCGATGGTCGGCGGCAGCGAGGCTCTGCTCGATCTCGAAGACGGCACGGAAGTCATTCTCGATGGACAGGCCGGCCGCCTCTATCCGAAGCCGTCCGCCTCGGCCATCGCTTCGGCGCGCGACTGGCTCGCCTCGCAGGAAGAGCAGCACAAGCGCGAGATCGCCGAGCGCAGCCTGCCCGCGCGCACCACCGACGGCCATCAGGTGGAGATCGCGGCAAACATCAACCGGCCAGACCAGATCGAGCTCGCACTGTCGCAAGGCGGCGAAGGTGTCGGCCTGATGCGCACGGAGTTTCTGTTCCTGGAGCGCAGCTCCGCACCGACGGAAGACGAGCAGTACGAGACCTACCGCGCCATGCTCGATGGTCTCGAAGACCGTCCGCTCATCGTGCGGGCACTCGATATCGGCGGCGACAAGCAGGTGCCGCATCTCAACCTCCCGCGCGAGGCCAACCCCTTCCTCGGCGTGCGCGGTTCGCGGCTTCTCCTGCGCCGCCTCGACCTTCTCGCCACGCAGCTGCGTGCGCTTTATCGCGCGGCCCGTGACGGCGAGAGCAGCGGTCTTTCGATCATGTTCCCGATGATTACCTCCGTCGGCGAAATGCAACGCCTCAGGGCCGTCGCCGACAGCATTCGCGATGAACTCGATGCGCCAAAAGTGCCGCTCGGCGCCATGGTCGAGGTGCCGGCCGCCGCGATCGGGGCGGACATCCTCGCCCGCTATGTCGATTTCTTCTCCATCGGAACCAACGACCTCACGCAATACGGGCTTGCCATCGACCGGCAGCATCCGGAACTCGCCGCAGAGGCGGATGCCCTGCATCCCTGCGTCCTGCGCCTGATCCGCATGACCGTCGAGGGCGCCGCAAAGCATGGCCGCTGGGTCGGCGTGTGCGGCGGCATCGCCGGCGAACCGTTCGCGGCCTCTCTCTTGACCGGCCTCGGGGTCAACGAATTGTCGATGACGCCGCGTGACATCCCCGCCGTCAAAGCGGCCCTGCGCGGAACGTCCCTGACCGCGCTCAAAGCCCTCGCCGACAAAGCTCTGGACTGCGAGACGGCGGCCGAGGTGCATGCCTTGGATCGGGAGGAATCGTGAAAACCTCGCCCCTCCCCGTCGTCACCGTCACCCTGAACCCGGCGATCGATCAGACGGTCGTCGTGGAAGGGATGACGCTCGGCGAAGTGCACCGCGCCTCGTCCGTGCAGAGCAATGCAGGCGGCAAGGGCGTCAATGTCGCGAGCTGCCTCGCCGACTGGTCGGTGCCCGTGATTGCGACGGGCATCCTGGGCGGCGGCAATCCCGGCCCCTTCGAGGCGCTTTTCAGCGCCAAGAGCATTCGCGATCTCTTCGTGCGCGTTCCCGGAGAAACGCGCACGAACATCAAAATCGCAGATCCCACCCGCAACGAAACCACCGACATCAACCTCCCCGGACCGGTGGCCGACGAAGCTGCGCTCGAGCGGGTGAAAGCCGTTCTCAACGAAACGGTCGCGCCCGACAGCCTCGTCGTGCTCGCCGGCAGTCTGCCGGCCGGGCTTCCTGACGACACGCTTGCCCGCCTCGCAGCGGCATTGCGCAAACGAGGTGCACGCGTCGTTGTCGATACCAGCGGGGCACCGCTCAGGGCCGCCCTCTCGGCACCAGCCCAGGATCTCCCCTTTTGCGTCAAACCCAACCAGCACGAACTCGAAGAATGGGCGGGCAAGTCCTTGGCAGGCCGCGAGGATCTTCTCGCCGCCGCCCAAGCCCTTCAGGCGAGCGGCATCGCAATCGTGGTGGTTTCCCTCGGCGCCGAGGGAGCTCTGTTCGTTACCAAAGACCAGGTTCTCATGGGTCGAAGCGAGCCCGTCGAAACCTTGAGCACAGTCGGGGCCGGAGACGCCATGGTGGCGGGCCTCGTCGCCGCCTTTCGAGAGGATGCGCCGCTTGAGGACGTGGCGCGCCTTTCCAACGCCTTTGCCGCCGCGAAGCTCGGCCGCATCGGGCCGCACCTGCCCGATGCAGATGAGGTCCAGCGTCTTGCGCGGGCGGTCGTCGTGACGGAGCTCCCGGCTGGCCGGGACCTCAAGCAACAAGCATAGGAGGACCCATGACACACGTTCTTGCCGTCATATCGGCAGGCGACCTCACGACCCAGGCCGCGTTGGCGGCCGAGGCCCTGCGCAAGGCGGCCGACAATCTGGGCCATCGCATCGACATCGAGGTGCGCTCCGACCTCGGCATCCGCAATTCGATTTCGGGCAAGGCTGCAGGTGACGCCGTCGCCCTTCTCCTGGTCGGCCCCGGTGAGCACGAGGAAAGCCGTTTCGGCGCGCTGAAGCAAAGCACCGCGACCATCGAGGCGGTCCTGGAGGATGCAGACGGCGTCCTCGCTCAGGCCGTTCAAGACGCTGGTGCCGCCACGGATGCGGCGCCGGCCGCGTCATCGGGCGGACAGAAGCACATCGTCGCCATCACCTCCTGCCCGACCGGCATCGCCCATACCTTCATGGCGGCCGAAGGCGTGCAGAAGGGCGCCGAAGCGCTCGGCTACTCCGCGCGCGTGGAGACGCAAGGCTCGGTCGGCTCGCAGAACAAGCTGACCGACGAGGAAATCGCAAAGGCCGATCTCGTCATCATCGCCGCCGACACGCAGGTGGATTTGAGCCGATTCGCCGGCAAGCCCGTTTTCCTCTCGGGCACGAAACCCGCCATCAACAACGGCAAGGCGCTGGTTGAACGGGCTTTCAAGGAAGCCGAGATCCAGGGCGGCAGCCAGGGCCTCGCCGATCGCGTCGCCGCAGGCAAGGCGGAACGCGCGGCGTCCCGCACGGGCCCCTACAAGCACCTGATGACCGGTGTCTCGTACATGCTGCCCTTCGTCGTGGCGGGCGGCTTGCTGATCGCGGTCGCCTTTGCGATCGGCGGCATCTACGCCTACGAGAACGAAGGCACGCTCGCCTACAATCTCTTCCAGATCGGCGCCAAGGGCGGCTTCGCACTGATGGTCCCGGCCCTTGCCGGCTATATCGCCTATTCGATCGCCGACCGGCCCGGCATCACACCCGGCATGATCGGCGGCCTTCTCGCCGCCAATGTCGGCGCCGGCTTCCTTGGCGGCATCGTCGCCGGTTTCATCGCCGGCTACGGCACCGATTTCATGAATCGCCACATCAAGTTGCACAAGAACCTTGAAGGCTTGAAGCCGGTTCTCATTCTGCCGCTCCTCGGCACGCTCCTGACCGGCCTGTTGATGATGTACGTGATCGGCACGCCCGTCGCCGAAACCATGACCTTCCTGACCAACTGGCTGAAGTCGATGCAGGGCTCGAGCGCCATCATGCTCGGCCTCATCATCGGAGCGATGATGGGCTTCGACCTCGGCGGCCCCGTCAACAAGGCGGCCTACACCTTCTCCACCGGGCTCATCGCCAGCCAGGTGTACACGCCGATGGCGGCCGCGATGGCCGCGGGCATGGTGCCGCCGCTCGCCGTGGCGCTTGCGACGAAGATCTTCGCCGACCGCTTCACCGCGGACGAGCGGGAAGCCGGCAATGCCGCAGCCGTGCTCGGCATCGCCTTCATCACGGAGGGCGCCATCCCGTTCGCGGCTCGCGATCCTCTACGGGTGATCCCCGCCATGATGGTGGGTGCTGCCACGACCGGCGCCATCTCGATGGCGATCGGTGCGGAGCTCAAGGTTCCGCATGGCGGCATTTTCGTCCTGCCGATCCCGAACGCCGTCACCCATCTCGGCGGCTACATCGTGGCGCTCCTGGTCGGCACGGTGGTGAGCGCGGTGCTCCTGCGACTTCTCAAGAAGCCGATAGCGGCTACTGCGCCGGCTCTGGCACCCGCTGAATAAGCCTGCGGAGCTTGCCCTCCCCCCGCAAGAACCCAGGCAGAGGCCGGCGCTAAAAACGCCGGCCTCATCGCGTTGAAAGCACATTCTGGCGAGCATGGACGGGGCTTCGCGCGGCACCAGAACGACCGCATTGGCCACACGAAACTTCGTCACGAAAAGCTCGATTTCGCTTGCTAAAGTCGCTTGTAGTAGATAGTGTAGTTTTACTACATAAGCTGATCGCTCGGCCGGAAAACACAGACCATCCCGGCATCAGTCCGCGAACGGCACAGCCATCCCTGCTCTCTCGGGTTCCACTCTTAGGGCAGCGCGCAGAAAACCGGCATTCCTGGAAGGGCCAGAGCCATGACATCCGATACGCTCCCCAGCCTCGACGCTCTCATCGCTCCCGTGAAGGAGGCCCAACGGGTCTATGCGGGTTACTCCCAGGAGAAGGTCGACCGGATCTTCCGCGCCGCCGCACTGGCGGCCAACAACGCCCGCATCAAGCTTGCCAAGCTCGCCGTCGAAGAGACCAGCATGGGCGTGATGGAAGACAAGGTGGTCAAGAACCACTTCGCGTCGGAGTACATCTACAACAAATATAAGGACGAGAAGACCTGCGGCATCCTCTCCGAGGAGCCGGAGTACGGCACGCTGACCATTGCCGAGCCGATCGGCCTCATCTGCGGCATCGTCCCGACGACCAACCCGACATCGACCGCCATCTTCAAGGCGCTCATCAGCCTGAAGACGCGGAACGGCATCATCTTCTCGCCGCATCCGCGCGCGCGCCACGCGACCTGCGAGGCCGCCCGCATCGTGCTCGAAGCGGCGGTCGCGGCCGGAGCGCCTGAGAACATCATCGGCTGGCTCGAGGAACCGACGGTCGAACTCTCGAACGCGCTCATGCGCCACAAGGACATCAACCTCATTCTCGCGACCGGCGGGCCGGGCATGGTCAAGGCGGCCTATTCCTCCGGCAAGCCGGCAATCGGCGTCGGCGCCGGCAACACGCCGGCCGTCATCGACGAATTCGCCGACATCAAGCGCGCCGTCGCCTCCATTCTCATGTCGAAGACTTTCGACAACGGCGTCATCTGCGCCTCGGAGCAATCGGCGATTGTCGTCGATCAGGTCTATGACGCGGTGCGCGCACGCTTTTCCAAGCACGGCGGCTACATCCTCTCCCCCGACGAGACGGACGCGGTCCGCCATGTCATCATGCCGAACGGCACGCTGAATGCCCGTGTCGTCGGCCAGTCGGCCGCCGCCATCGCGGAAATGGCCGGGTTTTCGGTGCCGCCCTTCACCAAGGTTCTGATCGGCGAAGTGAGTGAAGTGAGCGAGACAGAGGTCTTCGCTCATGAAAAGCTGTCACCGACGCTCGCGCTCTACCGCGCGAAGGACTTCGGCCATGCCTGCGATATCGCGGCGGACCTCGTCGCGCTCGGCGGCATCGGCCATACCTCGGTCCTCTACACCGAGCAGGATCAGCAGGAAGAGCGCATCCGCCAATTCGGCGACCGCATGAAAACGGCGCGCATCCTGATCAACTCACCGTCTTCGCAGGGCGGGATCGGCGACCTCTACAATTTCCGGCTGGCTCCCTCGTTGACACTCGGCTGCGGCTCCTGGGGCGGCAATTCGATCTCCGAAAATGTCGGCCCCCAGCATCTCATGAACAAGAAAACCGTGGCGAAGCGAGCGGAAAACATGCTCTGGCACAAACTTCCGAAATCCATCTACTTCCGCCGTGGCAGCCTGCCTTTCGCGCTCGAAGAGTTGCGGGGACACAAGCGCTGCCTGATCGTCACGGACAAATTCCTGTTCGAAAGCGGCGCCGTCAGCGAAACCATCAGCCTCCTCAAGAATCTCGGTCTCGAGGTCGAGGTCTTCTACGAGGTCAACGCCGATCCGACGCTCGAGACGGTGCGCAAGGCCACCTCGCTCGCCAATGCCTTCAAGCCGGACGTGATCCTGGCGCAGGGCGGCGGTTCGCCGATGGATGCGGCGAAGATCATGTGGGTGATGTACGAGCATCCCGACGTCGCCTTCGAAGAGCTCGCGCTGCGCTTCATGGATATCCGCAAGCGCATCTACAAATTCCCGAAAATGGGCTTGAAAGCGCAGTTCGTCGCGGTGCCGACCACCTCGGGCACGGGCTCTGAAGTCACCCCGTTTGCCGTCGTCACCGACGAGAAAACCGGCATCAAATACCCGATCGCCGATTACGAGCTGACGCCGAACATGGCGATCGTCGACCCCAACCTCGTCATGAACATGCCGAAGTCCCTGACGGCGGCCGGCGGCATCGATGCGGTGACGCATGCGCTCGAATCCTACGTCTCGGTGCTGGCGAACGAATATAGCGACGGCCAGGGGCTGCAGGCCCTCAAGCTCCTGAAAGACTACCTGCCGTCGGCCTACCGCAAAGGTCACGAAGATCCGAAGGCGCGCGAGCAGGTGCACAATGCAGCAACGATCGCCGGCATCGCCTTCGCCAATGCCTTCCTCGGCGTCTGCCATTCCATGGCGCACAAGATCGGCGCGGAATTCCATATTCCGCACGGCATCGCCAATGCGCTCCTGATCTCGAATGTCATCCGCTACAACTCGGCCGACATTCCGACCAAGCAGACGGCCTTCAGCCAGTACGACCGTCCGAAAGGCGTCGCACGCTATGCGCAGATCGCCCGCCATCTCGGCCTTTCCGGCGAGCGCGACCACGAGCGGGTGCAGAGCCTTATCGCCTGGGTGGACGAGCTGAAAGAAGCGCTGGAAATCCCGGAGAGCATCCAGGCTTTCGGCGTCAAGGAAGCGGATTTCCTCGACAAGGTGGACAGCCTCGCAGAGGCGGCCTTCGACGACCAGTGCACGACCGCAAATCCACGCTTTCCGCTCGTCAGCGAGCTGAAGCAGCTCCTTCTCGACAGCTATTACGGCCGGGCCTGGGTCGAGCCGTCGCTCGAAGCCGAAGACCAGACGCAGGCTTCCTCCCCAGCCTCTCTTGCCGCCGAATGACGGCGCATTGGCGGGTCCGCTCTCACCCCTCCTCCCGAAGAAAGCGGACCCGCCAGATCAACTCCGGCGCCAACCAATTCCAAGATTTGTCGCCGGAGACAGAAGGAACGAGACGATGAGCAAGAGCTTGATGTGGACCGCCAAAGACGCGCGAGGCCTCACGGTTCAGTGCCTTTTCAACGAAGACGCCCGCAGCTATGAGATGACCGTCTCAGGCCAGTCCGCCTGGACCTGCCGCAGCGAGACCTTTCTGGCGAGCAGCGAGCCCGTTTTCGGCATGGATCCGGACGACCGGGCGCTGTCGGTGCAGGTCGCAGACCGGCTCATGCATGATGTCGCACGCGCGCTCGGCGACTTCTGACAGCACGTGCCGACGGCTTTGCATATCTTGTCGTCAGTCCCGCAGCCCGCCGTTTTCCTTCAAGAGCGCTTTGCTGCGCTCCACGCGCTCATGCAGGGTCCGTCCCTTGCGCAGCGCCACGCAGATGGAGAGTGCATCTCCCAAAACGAGGTGACTGATGCGGGAGGTGAGCGGCGAATAAACGTCGTATTCCTCCGCAACGTCGGTCAGAAGGCTCACCGTCGCGAGGCGGGCCAGCGGAGAATCGGAGCGGGTCAGCGCCACGACATCGGCGCCGACCGTCAGCGCATTCTGCACGCTGTCCAGGATATCGCGCGTGCGCCCGGAATTCGAGACGGCCACGACCGCATCACCCGGTGCGAGCGACAGCGACGAAATGAAGTAAACGTGCGGATCGCTGTAGGCCACGGTCGGCATTCCGAGCCGAAAGAAGCGGCGCTGGACGTCCTCCGCGATGGTGCCGGAATTGCCCGAGCCATAGAACTCGATGCGCCGCGCCGACGCCAGAATGTCCGCGGCCTTGTCGAGCATCGAGGCAGAGAGATTGTTGCGCACGCCGATCAGCGTGTTGATGGTGCGATCGAAGACTTTTCCGGCGATGCCGCTGGCGCCGTCGTCGGGCAGCACATCCTGATCGAGAAACGGCATCCCGCCGGCGATATCCTGCGCCAGCTTGATCTTGAACTCGCGAAATCCCTTGCAGCCGAGCGCAGAACAGAAGCGTGCCACCGTCGGCTCGCTCACCTCCGAGCGGCGCGCCACTTCGGCCATCGACAGATTGATGACCTCGCCAGGATGCGAGAGCACGAAGTCCGCAAGCTTGCGCTCAGACGGTCGGATCTGATCCTTGACCGAGGTGATTCTTCCCAGCATTTCCGCCCTCTTTTGTTGCGTCAGGCGGCGAAAGCGGTCATCCGTGACGGGGGCCAACACAGACAAGCCCTGCGTGGTACGCATGACAGCATGCTACACACCGCAAATCCGACCCGGATTAAGACTAACGTTCTGACGAATTTGTATTTTTACCCTTGGGGAAAATTCGAGCGAGGTACGATTCTCGCTCTTTTGCCCTTCAACCATACCCATTTGTGTAGTAAAACTACAGAAAGTCAACGGTTCGTGAAACGGATCCAATCCAACCGGCAGAACCATCAGAAATATGATAGGTTCACGCCACAGCGCCCTTTTCACAAGGAGTGACAATGAACGCCATAGTGATGTCCTCTCGCGTCGATCTCAACGACTTCCCGACGACGAACGACCCGTGGCGTGGCTTCAAGCCCGGCGCGTGGCAGCACGAAGTCAACCTCCGCGACTTCATCCTCGACAATATCACGCCTTACGAGGGCGATGCCTCCTTCCTCAGCGGCTCGACCAAACGGACGAAGGCCCTCTGGGACAAGGTTGCCGAACTCCTGAAAGAGGAACGCGCCTCCAAGGGCGGCGTTCTCGACGCCGACACCGAGGTGGTCTCCTCCATCACCTCGCATGGCGCGGGCTATATTGACCGCGATCTGGAAGTCGTTTTCGGACTGCAGACCGACAAGCCGCTGAAACGCGGGATCATGCCGTTCGGCGGCTGGCGCATGGTCGTGAAGGGTCTGGAAGCCTATGGCTTTACGCCTTCGCCCAAGCTCAAAGAGGTGTTCCCGAGCCTCCGCAAGACGCACAATGACGGCGTTTTCGACGTTTACACCGATGAAATCCTGCGCTGCCGCAAGTCCGGTCTCATCACCGGTCTTCCCGACGCCTACGGGCGCGGCCGCATCATCGGCGATTACAGGCGCGTCGCCCTTTACGGTGTCGACCGCCTCATCGCCGACAAGCAGGAGCAGATGACCTCGCTGGAGGTGAGCCCGCTCGACGCCGAAATTCTCCAGTTGCGCGAGGAGATCGCCGAGCAGATCAAGGCCCTCAACGAACTCAAGGAGATGGGGGCGGTCTACGGCTTCGATCTTTCACAGCCGGCAACCAATGCGCGCGAAGCGGTGCAGTGGACGTATTTCGCCTATCTGGCGGTCGTGAAAGAAGCCAATGGCGCGGCCATGTCGCTCGGCCGAGTATCGAGCTTCCTCGATATCTATATCCAGCGCGACATCGCCGAAGGCACCCTCACGGAAGCCGAGGCACAGGAACTCATCGACCAGTTTGTCATCAAGCTGCGTCTCGTCCGCTTCCTGCGGACGCCGGAATATGACGCCCTCTTTTCCGGCGACCCGACCTGGGTCACGGAAGTTCTCGGCGGCATGGCTCTCGACGGTTCGACGCTCGTCACGCGCACGAGCTTCCGCATGCTGCAGACGTTGCACAACCTCGGCCCCGCGCCAGAGCCCAATCTCACGGTCCTCTGGTCGGAGAAGCTGCCCAAGGGCTTCAAGGAATTCTGCGCCGAGACGTCCATCAAGACGTGCTCGCTGCAATATGAAAACGACGATCTGATGCGGCCGTATTACGGCGATGATTACGGCATCGCATGCTGTGTCTCGGCCATGCAGATCGGCAAGCAGATGCAGTTTTTCGGCGCCCGCGCGAACCTCGCAAAGGCCCTGCTCTACGCCATCAATGGTGGCCGCGACGAGAAGTCCGGCGTGCAGGTCGTGCCGGCTTTCGCGCCCGTCACGGCCGACGTGCTCGACTACGACACGGTCGTGGAGAAGTTTCTGCCCATGATCGAATGGCTGGCGCGGGTCTATGTCAACGCGCTCAACGCCATCCACTACATGCACGACAAGTACATGTATGAGCGCCTCGAGATGGCGCTGCACGACCGCGACGTGCTTCGCACCATGGCCTGCGGCATTGCCGGTCTTTCCGTGGTGGCGGACAGTCTGTCGGCCATCAAGCACGCCAAGGTGAAGGTCATCCGCGACGAGCGCGGGCTTGCCACCGACTTCGAGATCGACGGCGAATATCCGATGTTCGGCAACAACGATGCACGCGTCGACGACATCGCCTCCTGGGTCGTCAAAACCTTCATGGACATTCTGCGCCAGCAGAAGGCCTATCGCGGAGCGACGCCGACGCAGTCGGTTCTGACCATCACCTCCAATGTGGTCTACGGCAAAAAGACAGGGTCGACGCCCGACGGCCGCAAGGCTGGCGAGCCTTTCGCGCCGGGCGCCAATCCGATGCACGGCCGCGACAGCAAGGGCGCCCTCGCCTCCATGGCGAGCGTCGCGAAGCTGCCTTACGAACATGCCCAGGACGGCATTTCCTATACCTTCACGATCGTCCCATCCGCGCTCGGACCGACCGAGGACGAGCGGACGGAAAATCTGGTCGGGATGCTCGACGGCTACGTAGCGGCCGGCGGTCACCACATGAACGTCAACGTCTTCGACAAGGAGACGCTTCTGCACGCGATGGATCATCCGGAGCTCTATCCGCAGCTCACCATCCGCGTGTCGGGCTATGCCGTGAACTTCATCAAGCTGACCAGGGAGCAGCAGCTTGACGTCATCAGCCGCACGTTCCACCAGCGCCACTGACCTCGTTCAGGAGGTGACGCAGAGCGAAGCACCCGAGGCCGCAACGACGCCTTGCGTCAAGGGCTGGGTGCATTCGCTCGAAACGGGCGGGACGCTCGACGGGCCGGGCCTGCGTTACGTGCTGTTTCTTTCCGGCTGCCCTTTGCGCTGCTGCTACTGCCACAACCCCGACACGTGGCACATGCGCGAGGGGAAGCTGCAGAGTTCGGACGACATCGCGGCGGAGATTGCCTCCTTCGCGCCCTTCCTGAAGCGCGGGCGCGGCGGCGTCACCTTGACGGGTGGCGAACCGCTTGTGCAGCCTGAATTCTGCCGGGCGATCCTGCGGGCATCGAAAGAGCTCGGCCTGCACACGGCGCTCGACACATCCGGCTTTCTCGGTGCGCGCGCCGATGACGCGTTCCTGGAGGATGTCGACCTCGTTCTCCTCGACATCAAGGCGTTCTCGGAAGCCACCTATCGCAATGTGACCGGCGTGCGACTACGCCCGACGCTCGATTTCGCCGAACGGCTCTCCGCCATGAAGAAGCCCGTGTGGCTTCGCTACGTCCTCGTGCCGGACTTCACCGACAATACGGCAGAGATCGAAGCCCTCGCCCGCTATGTGGCCGATCTCAAGAATGTCGAGCGGGTCGACGTCCTGCCCTATCACGACCTCGGCGCCTACAAATGGCCCCGCCTGGACAAGGCCTATCGTCTGGCAGGCACACAGCCACCGAAGCTCGAAGAGACGGAGCGGGTGCGCAACATTTTCCGGGCTCGGGGTCTTCTCGCGACATAGAGGGGCTGGGAGCGGCGCATTGTTTGCCCGGCGTCTCGCTCTGACGGCGACGATCACCGTCAAGCCGCCCGAGATCTGACAATCATTCTGCTCATCTTCGCGTGAGGCTCGTGCTCGGGCATTTTCCCGACCTCACCCCCGACGATTTTGCGTGTGCATTCACTCGGCTCAAGCTGGAACCGGGCACACAGTCTCTTCTCCCACAAAAAAGCCCTCCCGCCGATCTCCGGCGGGAGGGCAAAGTCATTCGGGTGCTTTCGTTGCTGACCTTAGTAGGGCAGCGGCACCAGGCTGAAGAAGCCGATCGACAACAGATAGTTCACCGTGAGCGTCATGGTGGCGATCGTCGTTGCCGGCGGATCAAAGTGCGTATCGCCATGATCGTGGAAGAGCCGGGCGAAGAACTCGCCGAGCAGCGCCCCGATCACGCCAACGACTGCCGCCCACAGCAGGCTACCCGAGCCCGCAGCCGCCAAAGCAGCCGGCAGAGCGATGTGGTGGGTGACCGGAACGGAAACGCCGAACTGGAGGAAGATCAACGAGGCTGCGGAGATACCGAAGGCGAGGAAGCATCCAGCGCCACCGTAGAGATCTCCGAGGTATCCGCCGAAGATGCCAACACCCAGGCCGATCACGACGAGCTGGCCGAGCGTGCTCTGGAAGGGCAGCCAGCGATCGGCTTCTCCCGGGTTCCAGCGCGTCGTGCCCTCTTTCGGCGTTCCGAACAGGCCAGCCTTGCCGAACATGAGGCGGGTAACGATGGCGCTGATGACGACCGTCAGAGCGACCGTATCCGTCCAGGCCAGCCCTTCGCCGAAAGCCGGCACCAGAGCGAGATAATACTGGACGATGTAACCGAAGATACCGAATGCGCCGCCGACGAGAAGCACATCCGGCGCCTTAAGACCCATCATCCCGGCAAGGATGTTCTTGCCCGAGTCGAACTTGCCGCGGCGCGCGGCATAGGCCGCTGCAGCAACACCTGAGGCAAAGCCGCCGACATGGGGTCCGAAGACGCCAAACGGCAGACCGAAGAAGTCGGTAGCCTCCGGCGCAACACCGAGCTGCACCGCCACACCAATCATCACGAGGAAGCCAACCATCTCGAACGCCGGCAAGGCGCCGATGGCAGCTCCAAATATCCCCCCGCCAAATGCGGCAATTATTCCTAGGACCGTCATTTTGCCCTCCAAGAGGTCGTCACTGTTTCACAAGATCCAAGCCTTGGCCAAAAGTCGAAGCACGAATGAAGCTGCCGCCACTTGCCATACCGAGCTCCATAAGATGTACTTTGCTTCTCAATCCCCCGCCGGCCTGCAGTTTTTTGGGAAAACCTTTCCCGCTCCGCCGTTTCCGGCAGATTTCGTTGTTTCAGATTCTGATTTCGCTTCCGAGCTTTGAGGCGGAAGCCTCCACACACCATCCGCTTACGCCGATGGCGTCGCGGCGGCCACCCGCGGCCAGCCCTCGCGTTGAGGGCTGGCAACGGTTGCAAGACGGTTCAGCGACCGGGCGCCTTTGTGCCCCAGCCCCGGTCGCGAAGCCCTTCAGCGGGCGAATACGATGCCGTTCTCGCATGCATTTTCGCAGTCTTGTCTAGAGCGAGAACGCCCCAACGAGCGCACAGCGGCGCACACGCGTGAAGGTGCGCACGGTCGCAATGCCCTCGCCGGTCCGCCCAGCGATGGTGAAGCCCGTATGGCCCTCGCCGCCGATACCGATGCCGGCATAGGAGGGAGCGTTCTTGACGTAGATCGTCGTGTTGATCGCCCTGCCGAACTCGCTCATGTGATAGACGTCGGAGGAATGGATGATGGCCGAGTGACGGTTGCCGCCCTCGAGCTCCACGGCGACATCCACCGCTTCCTTGAAGTTGCCGACGCGCACGACGCCGAGAACCGGGATCATCAGCTCGTGGACCACGAACGGATGCTTCCGGTCGGTCTCCACGATGATGGCGCGGATGTCGTCGCCCGCATCAATGCCGAGCTCGCGGAGGATGACGTTGGCGTTCTGGCCGATCATCTTCGGCGCACCACCCGTCCGCTTTTCATTGAGCACGATGCGCTCGAGCTCCGGCAGACGGTCTGCACCGAGAACGACGGCGTTGTCGCAACGGCCGAAGGCTGCCATGAGGTTATCGGCAATGCCGGAGGTCGCGATGACTTCCTTCTCGGCGATGCACGGCAGGTTGTTGTCGAAGGAATGGCCGGCGATGATTTCGCGGGCGGCCTTCGCCGGATCGGCGCTGTTGTCGACCACGACCGGCGGGTTGCCCGCAGCGGCGCCGATCACGCGCTTGCCGCTCGTCATCGCTTCACTCACGACGCCGGTGCCACCCGTGATGCACAAGATCGCAATCTTCGGATGACGCATCAGGCCCTGAACCACCTTGAGATCGACAGAGCTCGTCGTCACGCAGGTGTTGGCCGGGCCGCCCGCCTTCTCCACGGCCTCGTTGATGAGGTCGATGCAGTGCAGCGAGGTCTTCAGGGCACGCGGATGCGGCGCAAAATACACCGTGTTGCCGGCGCCAAGCATGCTGATGGCATTGTTGAGCAGCGTCGCCGTCGGGTTGGTCGTCGGCGTGACGGCGAGGATCGTGCCGAACGGTGCCGGCTCCTCCGTCGACAGGCCGAAATCACCGACCATGGCGTTGGTCGGCAGACCTTCCACACCCGGGGTCTTTTCAGCCACCGCCAGGTGCTTCTTCACCTTGTCTTCGACGCGGCCCATGCGGCTTTCGGAAACGGCCATCTGAGCCAGTTCCTGCGCATGTTCGATGGTCACTTCCCGCAACGCGTCGACGATTGCCTTGCGCTTGGCAAGGCTGACGCGACGGTATTCCGCATTGGCACGCTCGACGGCAAGGATGGCATCGTCCGCATTCGCAAAGACGCCACGTTGCCCGGTCGTGACCGGCTGCGGCCGGAAAGCGGAGCTGTCAGCATCCGGCCGTCCACCCATCTCACCGAGAACCCGGCGAACGATCTCGCTGATTGTGTTGTCTTCTACAGCCATAGCGTGTCTTTTCCTTTCACAGAATTCTTACAGCGCCGCGACCATCGCGCGGGCCACATCGATATCTTCCTCGACGGATCCACCACTCACGCCCACCGCACCGACGACGCGGCCACCACGCTCGAGAGGCAGGCCTCCGCCAACCAGCGTGAAGTTCGGAATGTTGCTGTCGATGCCGAACAGCGGACCGCCGGGCTGCGATAGTTTCGCGATCTCATGGGTCGGCGAGCGCACGGCAGCGGCCGTATAGGCTTTGTGCGGCGCAAGCTTCAGGCTCACGCCCAGCGAACCCTTCATGCGGCGCAGCTCGATCAGATCGCCGGCCGCGTCGACGACGACCAGCACCATCGGCACGGAAATGGCGTCCGCGCGGGCAATGCCGGCCTCCACCAGGCGATCGCAATCTGACAGGCAGAGTTCCGTCATCGTCCCCTCCTCAGGTTCGGCCTTGGCTTTCTTCATCTGCTTGGTGACTTCGCGAACGACCGCACGCTGCTCGTCGATGCGCGCCGCCATATAAAGATAGTCAGATAAGCGATTGAAATATTTGAAGAGAACCGGATTGATCTCTTCTTCCCGGCCGAGGGCGATGAGACGGCGCTCGCCGCGGCGCACGAAGGTGCGGGCCATGTCGAGGGCTGCCGCCGCCTGTGTGCCGCCAGGCGTCACGAAGCCCTTCTGGGGGACACGCTCTTCCTGGTAGGCGTCGATCAGTTTCTCCAGATGTTCCACCTGGTGCGGCTCGACGCGGTACACTTTGCCTTTGCGCGGCTTGTCGGGGTCAAAGCCGGAGGCGACCTCTGCCATCACGTCGATCAGCTCGCGCTGCAGGCAATGGAGGTCGCCGCGCAGCTCGTCATCTTCACAGGCGGCGCGCCCGAGGCCCATCGCCGACGTGGCCTCGTCGAGGGTCCCGTAGACTTCCACCCGCAAGCTGTCCTTGGAGACACGCAGGCCGCCGAGAAGCGAGGTTTCGCCCTTGTCTCCGCCTTTTGTGTAGACGCTCATGACCGCACATCCACCGTATCGACGATGCCGACGACGGCCGCGTCGACGGGGCTTGGTTTATCCAGTTTGACGCGCGCAGCGCCGCCAGTGACGTAGAGAACCGTGTCGCTGCCGCCAGCGCCGACGAGATCGATCGCGACGATGCGGGAGCCGTCCGAGAGTTCCAGGACGAGGAGCTTGTAGCCAACGAGCGCATCGTCCTTGCGCGTGGCGACGACAGTTCCGATTACGGTTGCAAGTTGCATTTCAGTCGTCCTTTCACTGTCACGCGGCAACGAGCTTGAGATGCAGGCGCTCGACAGCATCGCGGGCCTGGGCCGTCAAAGCCTGCCCCGGCGCGAGGCTGATTGAAGAACCAGGCGCAAGGCCCAGAAGCTCATTGGCGGTCACAAATTTCGAGGTTGGCGTCACCGCGTTCGATACCCCAGCGGCGATCGTCGCCGAATGCTGCGGAACAACAGCAGGCGCCTCCGTCACGTGGCGCGACGTCACGAGGTGGCGCTCCATCCGCATCAAGAAGTCTTGCTTGTCGACCATCTCCGCGCCGAAGGCGGCGAGCCGAGCAAGGTATTCCTGCAGAAGCGACCAGAGAACGGGCGAACCGTCCGGCTTTGACCCCATGACCTCGCCGCGCTTGTCGGCAGGATCGGCGCCGTTGCGAATGGCAATGACCGGCTTGCCCGCAAGAAGCACACCCAGAAAGAGCGTCGTTGCCGGAGAATCCATGAGCCCGAGGGCAAGACGACCGGCAAGGTTCATCGTCAGGCACGGCACGAGGAGCAGGTCGCACGCCTTGATGAGCTCCGGCACGTCGAGCCAGGGATCGTACGGGAGGATCGTCTTTGCACCCTCCTGGCGAACCAGATCTTCGGTCAGCACATGCTGCGCACCCGGCGTCATCAGCACTTTGAGCTCGTGCTTGGAGGCGCTCAGGCGGCGGATGCCTTCGCGCGCGGCGTAAAAGCCACTCGCAGCCCCGCTCAGCAGCATGACGACGCGCCGCGGCGAGGTGTCGATCGTCTCGCCCTCAAGCTGCGCCATCACTCTGGCGACGACCATGTCGACGATTGCCTCGTCCATCGCCCTCTCCCTTCAGCCTCCTCAGCGCGGAATGATGAGCGTGCACATCTGGCCGGTCCGGATGCCGGCCGCATTCGCTTCGTCCGTGTCGACGTGCAGTTCGGTGCGCCAGCCCGCCTTCACGCGCACAAAGATGCCGTGCAGCGTCGTGGGCTTCGGACCGTCGACCCGCAGATCGAGAAGGTCACCGGCCTTGACGCGAAGTTCGCGGGCAACATCGTCGCTGAGGTGAATGTGGCGCCGCGCCTGGAAGGCACCGCCGCCCTTGCCGCCCGGCAAGCGCACAGTGCCCCGCGGCCCGACGAGGGTGACGGGCTGCGTGCCCTCTTCGCTGCCTTCGGTGCGAACCGGCAGCTTCAGGCCGATGTTGGTGGCATCCGTCTGCGCCAGTTCGACCTGCGAGAACGCCCGGGTCGGGCCGAGAACGCGAACCTTTTCGATCGCCCGCTTCGGACCGACGACGATCAGCTGCTCTTTCGCCGCGAAATAACCCTTCTGATAAAGCTCGTTGTAGACCTGCAGGTCGTAGCCTTCACCGAAGAGCACCTTCACGTGTTCGTCGCAGAGATGGATGTGGCGGACGGAGACGCCGGTGTAGACCGGCAGTTCCAGATTGCCGTTGCGAATGACCGGCTTCGTCGGCACTTCGCTCTGGGCAGCCTCAGGCTTGGGCGGCGCCACCTCGGTCTTGGCCGCAGCCGGTGGTGCACTCGCCGTCGTCTTAGCCGCGCCCGCTCCCGCTTGCGAAAGACGCCGGACCACTTCTTTGGTGACCCCTTCGATCGTTTCGGCGGTGATTTCCATCGAGTTACTCCTCAGTCGCGCCTTCGGCGCGGTCTTCTTCGTCCGTTCCAATCGTCGGCGACCCGGTCTTCACCGACCGTCAGTATTTTCTTCTGGAGCGCCGTCCCTTGCGGGGCCGGCCGTTTGAGGCCGCGTGCTCACCGGTCGCATTCGTCTCGCCCGTCTCGCCATCCGAGGTGTCATCGGCGTCTTCATCACCTGCTTCGTCGGACGCTTCATCGTTGCTATCGGCCGCTGCCTCGGACGGGGCTTCCTCTTGCGGGGCTGCATCGGCTGCGGCGGACGTCTCGACCTCGGGGGCTTCTTCAGCAACCGGCGCGGTCACCTCCGAAGCCTTGGGTTGGTCGTCTTCGGCGTCGCTTTCGCCTTCGGCGCTGTCCTCGGAACCGGCGGCTTCGGAGCTCGCCTCTTCCGGCGCAGCTTCAGAGGCCGCGGGCTCTGCCGCCGGCGTCGCGGAAGCAGCCTCGCTTGGCGCCTCCGACTTCGGCTTGCCGCCGGCCTGCAGGATCAGGCTTTCGAGCGTGTCGTGCGGGCGCGGAATGATCAGCTGACCATCGATCCGCCCGACCTTGGCACCAGCGGCCGTTCCCGCCGCCACCGCGGCGCGGATCGCACCGACGTCTCCAGCGAGCTTGATGGTGATACGTCCACCGCCTTTCGCGGTCTCGGAGCCGAGCAGCACGACATTGGCGGATTTCACCGCCGCGTCCGCCGCTGCGATCGCAGTCGGCAGGCCAATGGCCTCGATCAATCCCAGAGCCTTCAGCGCCATTGTGTTCCTCGTTCTTTGATGATCGCCACGACGATCTTGACGATCTTGCGTATGTCGGCCTCGCTCAGAGCAAGCTCGGGGGAGGCCTCGCCGGCCGGCCGTCTTGCTGTCTCAGCCGCTTGTTGATTTGTGCAGTTGCGCCCGGCACCGCCTTCGGCGCGCGCCTGGCTTTGTGTCGGGACGCCCCCGCCGTTGCCGTCCCGAAGGGCGGCGGCAGTCTTAGCCGGAACGGATGCAGCCGATTGTGCTGCGGCGCGTCGTTCGGAGGCCGGCCGAACGCGCTCGTCGACATCCTCGACCGCGTCTTCGAAAAGCAGCGGAAGGCGCGCCACCATGCGGGCGGCATTGGCGCCGGCCCGGCGACACACGGCTTCGGCTTTGCCTTCATACGGGATCGTCAGCACCGGCTTTTGCGGAGGCATGTGCCGTTCGTGCAGAACGATCGCGTCAGTGCCGATCGCGACACCGATATCGATCCGCGAACTGATCGCGGCCGCATACGCCGCATCCACGACATCTCCGGAAGCCGCCTCGGCCAGCTTGGTCGGGACGCCCTCTTCCTCAGCGCCGATCAACACCCATTCGTAAAGCGACGGCGTTGCTCCGCGGACGACCGCGACGTTGATGGTGGGACGTTCGGACTTCTCGGCCATAGCTCAGACCGCTCCCTGACGCCGCGCATGGCTGAGGACGAGGCCGGTCGCCACGGCATTCACCGGGCCGAGAGCGCCGCGGATATTGGCGGTGCCGATCACCGTGCCGTAATGGGCGAGCTGATCGGTCAGCATGCGGGCGACTTCGAAGTCGAGCCCCGAACCGCCGACGACGGCGACGAACTGGATCTCACGGATGTTGCCGGCCGGCGCGACCGCGGAGAGCGCCCGCATGGCATTGCGCACGAAGACGCGGCGCTTGGCTTCGCGGCGCACCTCGCGGATGCGGTCCAGCGTGTGGTGCGTCGGGATCGGCGAGAGCCCGTCCGGGGTGATCAGGGCGACACGGCCGAAGAGCTTCGGATCGAGCGGCTCCTCGAAGAAGCGCACGGTGTTGTCCTCGTGGCGGACGTGGAACAGACTTTCCACACGCACCAGCGGGAAGCGCTTGATCTGCTCGGCGACATCCGTCTCGTTGCCGCCCGGCAGATCGAGCTCACGCTGGATGAGGAGCGTCACCATATCGCCGGCGCCGGCAAGATGGACCGAGCGCACGTCACGATCCTTTTCGAGGATGGCGGCGTCGGTCGAGCCGGCACCGAGGTCGAGGATCGCCAAAGGCGTATCGAGACCCGGCGTGGTGAGCGTGCCGAGGATAGCCATATTGGCTTCGACACCACCGAGCTGCACCTGGATGCCGAGCTCCTTGTGCAGACCTTCGGCAAGCTGCTCCATCAGAAGCTTGTCAGTGTTGACCATGGCCGCAAGCCCGACGGCATTCTCCATCGAGAATTCCTGAGCGAGGCCACCCGAAACCCGCTGCGGCACCAGGCAATCGACCGCCAGCACGTCGCGGATATGCACCTCCGACGCCGGCTTCTTCGTCATGTTGCTCATGGTCTGACGCACACGCGCCACCATGCCGCCGACATTGGTGCCGGACTCGCCTTCCACATCCTTGAGCGGAAAGGCCTGGGCGAGCGCATCCATGATCGCGTCAGCGCCGGAATCCATCGGCGCGTCGACCGTGCGCCGCTCGCCGATCAGCTTCAGAGAGCCGGCCGGGATGTGCCGCGTCTGAACGTCGCCGGCGGGGGTGCGGATGACCACGGCCGAGCGCAGGCCGATGAGGGCCTTGGCGATCGGAATGATCATCGTCGTTTCTTGCGGCGTCAGCTTGAAGAGCGTCGCAATGCCGTACGGATTGCTGAGCTGCTGGATCGCCTGGCCATGATCGGCCACTTCGACAGCCGCGAGCATGCCGAGCGGCACCTGATCGATGAGCTTCACCTCATCGACGATCGGCAACTTCTTCGGAAGGCGGTTGGCGATCAGAACGCCGTCGTCGCCCTGCACGATCGCGGCCGTCACATCGACGCCGCGCTCCAGGGCCGCTGCCAGCATCTGTGCGGCGCGGGTGAAATCGTAGGTCTTCGGGACGACGGCGATGATCGCCTCGTCTTTCGGGGCTGTCTCAAGCTCACTGATGTCGTGCGTGACGCCGACACCGATGCCGAGCCCGCCGGGAGAATTCGGATTGTGACCGATCATCGAGGATTCGGTGATGATCGTCTCGGTGATCGTTTCCATGGCGATATCGCCGATCACCGGGGTCGCTTCATTCAGAAGAACGAGGTCGATGTCGCCCAGCGCGAGCCCAGCCTGCTGCACAGCCGTCTCGAGCGCCCGCACCACACCCGGCACGTTCGCCAGGGTGCCTTTGATGCCCGTCGTCGGCATGCGGCTGGAGGCCAGGAAATTCGGCACTCCACCTGGTGCGCCCAATTCGGCCAGGGCAACTTCCGTGGTCGAGTTTCCGATATCGACGCCCGCGACCTTCATTTTTCTTCCAATAGGTTTGCTGTGAGGAAGGTGCGAAACGGCGGGCCAATTGGGGGTACACCCGCCGTTTCGCAGAGAACCAAACTCCAAGGGGGAGCAACGTGCAGGAGTTTGGTCGGTCCGTTTTCGTCAGTCCTTACGGAGGACGTCGCGACGCTCGTAAACGTCGGCCGCCTCACGAACGAAGTCCGCGCAAATGTTCGCGTCGAACTTGCTTTCCAACTCGTCCGCGATCGCCAGCAGTTCGGCTTTCGTCGAACGGTTCGGACGCAGAGCGTTGTACATCTGCAGGATCCGGTCGTCGGGAACCCGGGTCATCTCGGCAGCGCGCCGAAGGTTCGCCGCAAACTGCGGGCGACCGACGCTCTCACCAATCTGAGCCTGGTATTCCAGAGTATCAGCCGTGATGCGGATGTCGTTCGGGCCGATCTTGCCGTTGAGCACATCCTCAAGAGTGATGTCCTCGAGCGACTTGCCGCCCGGCGTCTTGACCAGCTCGGGGCGATGCTTGGCGAGCGGATAGTCCTTCGTGTGGTCGAGCTTTCCGCTTGCCGATGCCTTGCTGGGGGCAGCGGCGGAACCGCCGTTGCCCAGCTCCGCGAGCACTTCGCGAACAATGGAGTTGATCAGGTCTTGCTGTGACATTGTTTTTCTCCCTGTCCGCTCAGCTGAACTTCACTTCCAGATCGACCGGCTTCGCATTGCGATCGACGAAGCTGGTTTCACGGATGTGGAGGACCGCTGCGATGGCCTGGTATTTCGGCCGGGCCATCTGGTCGTTCTTCTGGCGCACGGGATCGGGCGTCTCGCCCTTCGCGTAGCGCGCAGCGTTGCGGCCGATTGAGCGGTAGGTTTCAAGGTCGAGCACCGGCGCCTGCGGGAACAGCTCCAGGTTCTGGAGCGGGAACAGGTCTCGCTGGTGGATGACCGAAGTGCCCCGCGACTGGATGCCGATGGCGATGCCCGAACCGGCGAGCTTCGCACCGACATTGCCGGCGAAAGCGACGTCGGAGGTGTGCTTGACCCGGATGACGCGTCCCTTGCAGCCCTCTTCCTCGATGCCGGCGAGAATTTCGCGCAACACCTTGGCGTGGGGGATGCCAGTGATCGTCTGTTCCTTCAGCTTGTCGCCGAAGGCCGGGGCAAGAGCCACGACGACTTCGTTCGGCTCCGTACCCTGCTTGGCAGGGCCGACCTCACGCAGTGTCATCTTGGCGGCGGAGTTGTCGACCGGTGCAAAGGCGGAAACCGGAGTGCTTTTCGCACTCTTGTCTTCCGCCAGCTGCATCTGGGCCAGGACTTCCCGAACCGCGTCACGGACAGCTGCTTCTGTGATCTGTGCCATTTCTGTCTATCTCCTGACCGCGGCTTAGAGATCTTCAGGCCGAATGGCCTGACGGATCGTCTGCAACTGTTTCCAGCGCTCGCCTTCGGCCCGATATCCAGTGCCAGGGCCCTGGTAATCGTTCAGGTCATTGACGGCAGCGATCGGGTTGAAGTCGGTGTCGAAGATCGTCGAAGTGTGCAGGTAGTCACCCGCCACGCGCTGCTTCTGGATGGACAGAACGGAGTTCGCCACATCCGCAAAGCCTTGCTTGGCAAGAGCCTTGATCACATCGAGACCGGTGATGCCCCGCTTCAGGATGTCCTGCGCAGCCTTGGTGTCCCGCACCTTATCGCGCGACGGCATGTCGTCGCTCGAATGGGCGTAGGTCGCGGCTTCGACTTCCTCGTCGGTGATCGCCGGCAGACCGAGTTCCGTGAAGACAGCCTGCATGGCGCGGGCGGCCTTGTTGCGGACTTCCACGATCTTCTCTTCCGAACTCGGGACGAGACCAGCATCGACCTTGAGGTCGCGCTGAATGATCAGCCAATCGTCAATGTCGTCGATGTCGACATTGGAACCGGCGAACATGTTGTCCTTGTTCGGCGTGGCCGAATAGCCAGAGGTGATGAAGTCGGTTCCCGGAAGGAACTGCATCAGCAGGCGGGCCGTCCGACGCATGTCGGAATGCGAGAAGGTCTGGTCGTTGCCCGACGCGTTCTCGAGGTCGAGGCACGCCGTGACGAGGTTCTCACCGAGGACAGCACGGATACCACCCGGGACGCCGGCCGGAACGCCGATGCACGAGATGGAGCCGTTCTGCAGGCCCTGCACGCCGGCCGCCTTGGTCAGCATGATGCACTTGATCTCCAAGTACAGCATCGACTTGCCTTCGGCGTAACCCATCTGCACTTCCGAACCGGTACCGGAGGTGAAGCGCATCTTGATGCCGCGTGAGGCGTAGGCAGAGGCCAGGAAGCCCTTCGACCACGGCGTGTCGTCGCCGTCGATGAACACCCGCTCCGTGCCGTAGACCGAGACCGTTTCCGCATAGGCGGTCAGACCGCGCATGCCGAGCTCGAGCTCGATCGATTCCTCCAGAGAGTCCTGCCAGAGGACGCCCGGACGGCCGACCTGGCCACCGATCAGAAGCGCAAGCGCGTTGAACGGGCCATAGTTGAACACCGCAACGGTCGTCTCGATCTCGGCGAAGCCGTAGCAGGTCGCCTCGGCCGCGTCGGCCGCCATCAGGACGGGATTGTCCTGAGTGTTGGTCACGTGAGCCTGGTTCGCCGGGGTGCGGCGGGCACGCATTTTCTGCACACCCATCATCATCTCGACGACGTTGAGCTCGTCGATCACCGCTGCGATCTTGGCAGGCGTGAGACCCGAGAAGACGCGAACGACCTTCTCGCGCGGCACGTTGATGTCGACGATCATCCTGGCGATATCAACAGCCGACATCGCCATCATCTCTTCGGCGACCTTGGTGTTGATGCCATATTTGGCGATGAAGAGCTCGTTGAAGTCGAACTCGTCACGCGTGCGACCGTCCATCTCGACGATCACACCGTCCTTGATTTTGATGCTCGGCTTCGGATCGTTCGGGCTGCCCATGGCAATCATGCCGACTTCGGGCCATTCCGTCACATACCCGTCTTGGTTGACGGGCCGCTTCTCCAGAGCCTCAAATCTTTTATGCCTTTTGGCCATACTTTTATTCCTCGCTAAGGCTGGCTCTCGATCAGATGTACGGAGTTCCGTCCGTCTTCGGCTCCGAGCCAAGCGTTCCGAGGAGCTTCACGCCGATCTCGCGCGCCGTGACGACCGCCTGGCGGACCGCGCCGGCATCACCGCTGAAGAAGCCGATGACCTCGTTCGAGAAAGACGTGCCCTTGGCCGGCGAAGAAATGCCCAGAAGATCGACGTCTGCCGACTTCACAGCGGCATCGACCATCTCGACACCGATACCGGCGGGAGCACCGACGCAAAGACCGAACGCGCGCCCGATCGGGGCACCGAAGGCCTTATTGCAGGCGTAGCTGGCACGTGCCGTGTACTGCAGCTCGATGTGGCCGGCGTCATTCGCATAGACGTCGCCGAACGTGCGCTGCAGATCCTTAAGGGCAACCTCGATACCACGACGGGCATCCGACACCTCTTCGGCGCCGAGGATGATCAGGGAGCCGTGGCCCGCCCCACCCTTCGTGTCGCGAGCAAGCTCGATCGAGATGACTTCGGTGTTGGTGGCCTTCACGGCCTCGTCGACGGCGAGGATGTGGGGGCCGGCGCCCGTGCGTGAGCTCAGGATGCCGATCGAGCGGTACTTCGGATCGTAGCCCAGCATTTCGTGCAGCTTCGGATCGAGATTGGCGATCACGATGCCGATCGAATCGCCCACCGCAGTCCCGACGAATTCCGTCAGGCCGGGATGCTTGGTGGCGGGCTGCGACGCAGCCGGAGCAGCCGGAGCAGCACCGGCGTTGCCGCCGATCTTCTGCATCACCTGCTGCACCATCTGGTCGAGGAGTTTATCGTCCATGGCGTGTCATCCTTTAATGACTAGTGCGTACAGATCAGCTGGCGGCGCCCGGAAGCTTCGGCAGCAGCTTTTCCGTATCCATGTGCGGCCGCGGAATGACGTGGACCGAAACCACCTCACCGACGCGCTGGGCCGCAGCGGCACCGGCATCGGTAGCGGCCTTCACGGCGCCGACATCGCCACGGACCATGACGGTCACGAGACCAGAGCCGATCTTCTCCGTGCCAATCAGCGTGACGTTGGCCGCTTTGACCATCGCGTCGGCCGCCTCGACCATCGCGACAAGACCCTTCGTCTCCAGCAGGCCAAGGGCTTCACCCGGTGTATTTGCCATGTTGCTTCACTCCTCTGTGTTAGAAGCGCTGTGGTGAACCAGTCCCAGGGCAAGAAGACGTTGGCGCAATTCCTCAATGCCGGTGCCTTCAACCGCAGAGACGGGGTAGATGTCCCCACGCACCCCGGCATCGCGAAGCAGCCGTGAGGCATGAGCGATGTCGGCGTCGGGACGATCAATCTTTGTGACCAGGCCGATGACGGTCTGGGAAAACATCAGGAAGAACCCAGGCGGAAAGCTGGAGCGCGCCCGCGTCGCATCCTGGATCACCAGGAGCACGGCCGCGTCGTTCGCCGTCGTGATCAGATGGTTCCGGAACATCCCCATCTCGGAATATTCCCCGGGGGTGTCGATGCCCCAGCCGGCGTAGTCGACCATCTGGGTCTTGCGCGCAGCCTCGCCCGCACCCTCAAGAGCGCGCAGCAGGGTCGTCTTGCCGAAACCGACGGAGCCGAGCACCATGAAGCGACGCTCGGAGGGAGTTTCCGCTGCAGCCATTGCTACTCCGCCCCGCCTCATGTCCGTGTGACCTTGGCCGGGAAGAAGCCGAGGACACTTTGGAGCCCACGATTGGCCGCCTCGACGGCGACCTCGACGCTGTCCAGACTGCCGCACACCACCAGCGTGCCACTGAAGCGGTCCAGGAAACCGATGCTGATATCAGCCGCCTTCATCGCCAGATCGCCCGCTATGATCGTGCCCTCGCCCGGCGTCACGGTTAGGATTCCGACCGCTTCCGCATCCTCCAGGCCGACCCTTTGACACAAAGCGGCGTCCGGATTTGCGATAATATGAGCAATCGTTACCTGCCGGCCAGGCACGTATTCTTGAATAATACGTGTCGATACTTCTTCCTGGTCGAACTGTGTCCGCGACATGCTTAGTTGTTCTTCCTTTTAAGACAGTCGCGGTTTTAGACGGCGGGGGTCACGCCTTCAATGCACGGACCGGCGGATGCACTCCACAAATCGGCTTTTGTTCCGTTCGATCGTGTACGAACTCAGCCGAAAAGTGCACAACCATAGCGGCTAATTGCATTGCCGCGCCCTCTCCCGCCCCATAAGAAAGTACCAGCTAAGAAAGCCGGTTCTGTCGCATTCATAAGGGTTTGCGGCCGCCAGTTGTGTTGTGCGTGAGGGTGCCGATTACGCCAGCAATGGCCGATGATATTTTCTGCCCCAGCAATACAACCAGAGATAGCTGCCGGTTTTGTTATAGGCCGGACAATGCGCGGCGCGATCCGTGGAACCTGCGCCGAGCCGCGAACAAATGGGCCCATCTGGAGCGTCTACTGTGAAAGCTTTAGTCTATTACGGCTCTGGAAAGATCTCCTGGGAAGACAAACCCCTCCCAAAGATCGAGCACCCGGCGGACGTCGTTGTCCGGATCAGCAAGACGACGCTTTGCGGCACCGACCTTGCGATTCTGCGCGGCGGCGTGCCCACCGTTCAGCCTGGCCGCACGATTGGCCATGAGGCCACCGGCTACATCACCGAGGTCGGGGCCGCTGTTCAGGACCTCAAGGTCGGCGATCACGTCATCATTCCCTGCAACACGTCCTGCGGGCGTTGTGAGCCTTGCCGCAGGGGGCTTCACTCGAGCTGCGAACGCGGCGGCTGGCTGCTCGGCAACACGATCGACGGCGTGCAGGCCGAATACGCGCGCATCCCGCTTGCCGATTCGAGCCTCTTTCGCATTCCGGACGGGGTCGACGAAGAAGCCGCTTTGATGCTGGCCGACATTGTGCCGACCGGCCTCGAAGTCGGTGTCAAACGCGCGGAGGTGGGCCTCGGCGACACGCTCGTCGTCATCGGCGCGGGGCCCGTCGGACTGGCGACCATCCTCGCCGCGGAATTCTACTCGCCGGCGCGGATCATCGCCATCGACCTCGACGACAATCGCCTGGCCAAGGCTCTCGAAATCGGCGCCACGGACATCATCAACAACAAGGACGGCAAGGCGCGCGAGAAGGTTATGGCGCTCACCGAAGGGCGCGGCGCGGACGCGGTCATCGAGGTGATCGGCAATCCGGCGACCTTCCAGCTGGCGCAGGAGATCCTCGCCGCCGGCGGCCGCATGGCCAATATCGGCATCTTCCACAAGAGCACCGAACTGCACGCCGAAACGCTTTGGACGCGCAACATCACGCTGCGCATGGGCGTCGTCGACAACAGCACGGTGCCGGTCCTTTTGAAGATGGTCCAGGCGGGAAGGCTCGACCCGACGAGCCTCGTCTCTCACCACTTCCACATCAACGAGATCCTCGACGCCTACGAGATCTTCAAGAACGCGGCCGAGGAGCAGGCAATCAAGGTCGTCCTCTCCACCGATGCGGCCAAGAAAGCTGGCAGCGACGTTTCCAACGACAACGAATTCATTCGCCACATCGTGGGGCGCGTCCTGGCCAGCCTCTGACATCCCTCGCCAACGGCCGCGATGCGGCACGGCTCAACGAAAACCGGCGCCCCACGCCTCGCAGAGGCAGTGCGGCCATGCTTGCGGAGTGTTCACCGGTGATTTTGGTTATCAATTGCGGCAGCTCGACGCTGAAATACCAGCTCTACACGACCGATCTCGCGGTCGTCACCGCCAAAGGTCTCGTCAGCAGGATCGGCGAAGAGGGCTCACGGATCGAATATACCGCTCACGGATCGAAACATGTCCGCGTGATGCCCGTGCCCGACCATCACACGGCCTTCACGGCCATGATCGACCTCCTGCTCGATCCCGAGGTCGGGGTCATCGACGACATCAGCGAGGTCACGGCGGTCGGCCACCGCGCGGTTCACGGCGCCGACACCTTCGTCAAATCGTCGGTGATCAATGACGAAGTCATCGCCAAGCTGGAAGAGTGCGTCCCGCTCGCCCCGCTTCACAACCCGCCGAATCTCGTCGGCATCGTGGAGGCGCGCAAGTTGCTGCCGGACGTACCGCAGGTCGTCGTCTTCGACACCGCCTTCCACCAGACCATGCCCGAATATGCGCATGTCTACGCCCTGCCCTACGAGCTCTATAGCGAGCACCGGATTCGTCGCTACGGCTTCCACGGAACGTCGTGCCGCTTCGTCAATCAGAAGGCGGCGGACATGCTCGGCAGACCGGTGGATGAGCTCAAAATGGTCATCTGCCATCTCGGCAACGGCGTCACGATCGACGCGATCGAGAACGGACGCTCGATCGATACGAGCATCGGCTTCGCCACGTTTTCCGGCGTGATGATGGGCACACGCTCCGGCGACGTCGATCCGGGGCTGATTTTCTATCTCAACAAGCAACTCGGCATGAGCCTCGGCGATATCGAGGCCATGCTCTACAAAAGGAGCGGCCTCCTCGGCGTCTCGGGCATCAGCAACGATATGCGGGAAGTGGAGGAACGCGCCGAGGGTGGCTGCGACCGTTGCGAGCTCGCGCTCGAGATGTTCGCCTACATGACGCGGAAATATATCGGATCCTATGCGGCCGCCTTGGGCGGGCTCGATGCGCTGGTCTTCACCGCAGGCATCGGCGAGAACAGCCCCTCGATGCGGGCGCGAATCTGCGAGAAGCTCGGCTTTCTCGGCATTGCCATCGATAGCGACGCCAACGAGGCGCCGGGCGACGACGGGCGGATCAGCACCCGCGATTCCAGGACGGCGGCAATGGTCGTCCCGACCGACGAGGAAAAGATGATCGCCATCGACACACTCCGCCTGACCGAAAAGGCCAGAGCGGAAGCCGCGTGAGGCCGAAACGATGAACAGCCACGCCGACGACATCCTCGCCCGAGCAGTCAGCGTCTTCAACAAGACGCCGGCCCGACAGGGTTACAAGGGCCGCGTCCATGTCGGGGTCGATCTCGGCACGGCCTACACCGTTCTCGTCGTCCTCGACGAGGACGGACAGCCTCTCGCCGGGCGGTATCAGTTCGCGCAAATCGTGCGTGACGGCCTCGTGGTGGATTTCATCGGCGCCATGCAGATCCTGTCACGCATGAAGGCTGAGGTGGAGGCGGATCTCGGCTTCGCGCTCGAGAGTGCGGCGACCTCCTACCCTCCCGGCGTTGCGCCGGCAGAGGTGAAGGCAACGCAGAATGTCGTCATCGGTGCGGGGCTCGAATGCGAGCATTTCGTCGATGAGCCGACAGCGGCCAATGCCCTCCTGCAGATCAAGGACGGGGCGGTGGTCGACGTCGGCGGTGGCACGACGGGCGTTGCGATCTTCAAGGATGGCGAAGTCGTCTATACGGCCGACGAGGCGACCGGCGGGACCCAGTTCACGCTGGTGCTTTCAGGCGCTCTCGGCGTTTCCTTCGAGGAGGCGGAGGACATCAAGAAAGACCCGAAAAGGGCCCGTTCACTCTATCCGCTGGTCAGACCGGTGATGCAGAAGGTCGGCAGCATCGTTGCCCGCCACATCGCCCCTTACGACGTCAAGACCATCCATCTGGTGGGCGGCACGAGCGGGATGCCCGGCATGGCCGACATCGTGGCCGAGATGACCGGAATCCCGACGAAGCTGCCGTCTCACCCGATGTTCGTGACGCCGATTGGCATCGCCATGCATGATCGCGAAGACAAAAAAAGCGCGCCGCTTCAAAAATAGGCGGCCGCGCGATCACTGCGCGTCGGACGCCGGCTCCTTCTCGCTTCGGCGGAACTGCGCCGGCGTCATCCCCGTCTCACGCTGGAACAGGCGATAGAAATTGGTGACGTTGGCATAGCCGACCTGCTCGGCGACCGCTTCGTTGGTCGTGTCGGTCGTCAAGAGCAGGTCCTTGGCCGCCTCGATGCGCTTCTCGGTGAGAAACTGCTTATAGCTGATGCCGACACATTCGCGAAAACGGTGCGCAAGGTGCGACGGGCTGAGATGCGCGACGTTGGCGACAGCCGAGAGCGACATGTTTTCATCGGCATAGTTTTCGGAAATGAAGGCGATCGCACGCTTGACCGGATCTCTCTCCGGCGCACAGGGCGTGGCAGCCGACGTCACGTCCCGCGCGATCTCCGCATCGGCGGCGGACGAGGATGCACTCAGTTCGGTGCAAATCTCACCGTGGAGCTTCCGCAACAATTCGCCAAGCTTCGCCGGACGGATCGGCTTCAAAAGATAGTCGAGCGCACCGATCTTGAGAGCGCGTTGCACATAGGCAAATTCATCATAAGCCGTGAGGAAGATGAGCCGCGTGCGCGGCAGCTCGGCCTTGATGATCGCGGCCGCTTCCAACCCGTCCACGCCGGGCATCTTGATGTCGATCAGAATGAGTTCTGGCCGCTCGCGCCGCGCCAGCTCCACCGCCTCGGAGCCGTTCTTGGCCTCCCAGACATTGGCGAAGTCGAGCGCCTCAGCCGCCACGACGCGGCTGACCGTCGAGCGAATGATGGGCGTGTCGTCGGCCACCAGAAGGCCGGGCCGAACCGAGGACTCCTGCTGAAAAGCGCCTTGAAACATGGACGCAAAACGCTCAGTGCGTGCGAGCTCAAGCATTTTCAAGCTGCGCATAGTCGCCGAGTGGCCAGGAAAGCTCAATTCGGGTTCCCTCATTCAATCTGCTTGTTACTTTGAGATCGAAGTCGTTGCCGTACTCGCTGTCGAGCCGGGTGATAACACTTTGCAGTCCGAGAGCCGCGCGGCTGCGCTCCGCCTGCTGCAGGACACAACGATCGTTGTTGAGCGCGGCGACCTGAGCCTCGCTCATCCCCGCGCCGTTGTCATAGACCTCGATCAAGCCGCGATCGTCCACCCTCCGCGCCGAGACGCGCACGCGAACCGGCCGCGAGAGCGCTTCCACCCCGTGCACGATGGCATTCTCGGCAAGCGGCTGCAGAACCATGCACGGGACCGGCCAATTGCGCAGGCTTTCGTCGAGATCGACTTCGATGCTCAGGTGGTCGCCGAAGCGAAGCTGGTGGAGGCGCAAGCAGCGTTCGATCATGTCGAATTCTTCGCTGAGCGGCACCGAAGTGGCGAGATTGCGCAGGCTGTAGCGGAGGATGTCGCTCAGCATGTAAGCGACTTCCTCGGTCTTCACCGCCTTCTCCTCGAAGGCCGTGTAGCCAATGAGCGTCAAAGAATTGAACAGAAAATGCGGATTGACGCGCGCCTGCAACGCCCGCAACTGGGCATCCTGCAGCGCCTTTTCCGTGGCGGCTTTGGCTTTCACCTCTTTGAGGAGACGCGCCTGGATCAGGTTCGTCTTGCCAATCTCGATGATGTGGCTCGCCGCCAGCATCAGCATCTCCACGGCGGAATCGAGGCGATCTCGATCGGCCGCCGGCATGGCATAGACGGCTTCCTCAAGCTCTGCCGGAGCAATGCCGAGAGAATGGTTTCGGTCGAGCACGTTGCTGATCGTGCGCTCGCGCTCGTCTTCGAGCATCACCTGGCCGCACAAGAGGCAGCCGAGATATTCATCCTCGATGATGATCGGCGCGGCGACGTCGACGAGCCCGGCATGGCAGACATAAGTCGCCGGCCGGCCTGAGCGGTAGGCGGCGAGCCCCCCGCAGGCATCGCATGCATGACAACGCCGCAACCCTTCGGGGGTGGAGCGCATCAAACGACACACAGGCTGGAAATTGCTCGCTTTGGTGACGGGCACCCCGTCGCGATCAACCGTCACCGCGGCCATATCCATGGCCTTGGCAAAAGTATCCTGGATCCGCTGCAACGTCGGGACGTCGACGAAGTCCTGGATCCGCCACTTATGAGTTGGGAAATGCTCTTCCATCAGGATGACCGACCCGCCCAACGCCGAAAGATGACAAGCAAGCGCAAGCGCTGCCCGCCGTGATTTTCGTCGCTGGATGCAGACCCCGACATCCCTCGTTGTACGCCGACAGCCCACACAGCCCGACGCACATCACCGGCAGGTCTCCTGGCTCGCGGCACCAAGCAAGGGCTACCTTCCCAGCGCTCACGCGCCAGTGGCACTCCCAGCCCTGCTCTCCGCTCACAGTTGCGGGGGCAGCTACGGTTTCGGACCCTTTTGGGTACGCCTCACCGTATTCCCTTTTCATCCTCGCGCTCTCACGCTCGGAAACCGGTAACAGGCTTTTACTGGCGCCAACGGCGGCTTATGTCAAGTCGGCAGGGCCGCTAACGCTTTCGTTACCCACCGGCAATAGGAGAAAATTCTATTTTCGGTTTATTTTTAGCGCGTGCAGGTTGCTATCTGCCATAAAACGGCCACTCGAAGCTCCAATATTCGTAATATTTACATCGGAATTGGAGAATAATACTTCGATGTATGACGATTTCTACAGGCGCTCGCGCCCCGATCCGGCCATAATGCCGCACGTTGCCGGGCCTCGACACCCTCTTCGCCTGGCCTCAGCGGCACCACGCCGCGGGACGTATAGCGCCTTTCAGTACAGGATTTCTGCAACAGAGGCGGACTGCCCGTGTGCCGTCCAGCAACCTCCTCGGGGTCGCCTCCTCCGGGCCACCCCTTCGAGCACGGGGGTGGCCGATGCCGTCAAAGCCTCGGCCCGAACTATAGAGCCTGACCATCCCTGTCGAAGAAATGGCAATGGGCGGGATCGAAACTCAGCCAAACGCGCTCGCCCGTCGTCACATCGCTGATCCCAGCCGTCTCGACGGTCACGAGATCATCCTCGCCGATATTGGCATAGAGAAGCGTGTGGTTGCCGAAAGTCTCGACGACGACGATCTCGGCCGCAATACCTTCGGTTTTCTCGCGGCTGAACTTGATCTCATGCGGGCGGATGCCGAGCACGACATCCTCCCGATCGATCGCTGCCGCCGGCGCTTCCGGAAAAGCCATTTCGACCCCGTTCGGGAGCTTGAGGCGAGGACCTCCCTCCGCCGCTCCGGCGACGCGCACCGGCAGGAAGTTCATCTGCGGGCTGCCGATGAAGCTCGCCACGAAACGGGTCTTCGGCTTGCCATAGAGTTCGAGCGGCGTGCCCACCTGCTCGATGCGCCCCTCGTTCAACACCACGATGCGGTCGGCCAGCGTCATCGCCTCGGTCTGATCGTGTGTGACGTAGATCATCGTGGCGTCCATGTCGCGATGCAGACGCGCGATCTCGATGCGCATCTGGGCGCGCAGAGCGGCGTCGAGGTTGGACAACGGCTCGTCGAACAGGAAGACCTTCGGATCACGCACGATCGCACGACCGATGGCGACACGCTGGCGTTGTCCGCCGGACAATTGCCGCGGCTTGCGCTGAAGAAGCTCCGACAGGCGCAACATTTCCGCCGCTTCCGTGACCTGCCGCTTGATCTCCGACTTCTCGACCTTCGCCTGCTTCAGGCCGAAGCCCATATTCTCTTCCACGGTCAGATGCGGATAGAGCGCGTAGGACTGGAACACCATCGAGATGCCGCGCTTGGCAGGCGACAAATCCTTCACCGAACGCCCCTCGATCAAAAGGTCGCCGGAGGTGATCTCCTCCAGCCCTGCAATCAAGCGCAGGAGCGTCGACTTCCCGCATCCAGACGGTCCGACGAAAACGACGAATTCTCCGGGCTCGACACCAAGGTCGACACCGCGGATCACCTCCGCGGCCCCGAACTTCTTACGCACGCCTCGAAGTTCAACTTGCAGCTCTCGGGCCATGGCGGTCACCTCGTTCAACCGAATGCCGATGGTTTGATGACGGGGACGTTTTCGCCCGCCACAGGATTGAGACGGCGGCGCACCATGGCCGCAGCTCCGATGAGGCCGGAATCGTTACCATGCTCGGTCGCCAAGATCCGGGCATCATCAAACAGATACGGCCAGGTGTTTGCCCGAAGGTGGCGACGGATACGGTCCAGCAGAAAGCCTCCGGCGAGCGAGATGCCCCCGCCGACGACGCAAAGCTCGATGGCGGTGAGGTTGATCATCGTCCCGAATGCCTGGGCGATGTAGCGCCCCATCGTCTCGAACGCCGCGTCGGCTCGTGCATCACCGGCCAGAGCGCGTTCGCGTAAAAGGCTCATGTTGAGATCTTCGGCCGCTTCTCCGGTCTCCGCGGCATAGGCGGCGATGACGGCCTTGCCACCGGCGAGATCCTCAAACGTACCGTGAAGACCATAGCGTTCATACGGATGACCCGGCTCCAAAACCATGGCACCGAATTCCGGTGGCTTGCCATCACGGCCGCGCACGATACGCCGATCGATGACGAGGGCGCCGCCAATACCGGTGCCCACCGTGATGAGGGCAAAGCTCGAAACGCGCCTGCCGACACCGAACTCCAATTCGCCGAGCGTGGCAGAGATCGCGTCGTTGTCCGTTGCCGCGGGCACGTTCAGACGTCTGGCGAGCTCAGCCGCAAGCGAGCCGCCCTTAAGAAGCGGAACATTTCCGGTACCGTCGAGCGGCAGGCCGGTGGCGGGATCGGCATAGCCCGGTGCTGCGATCCCGATCGCTTCGGGCGCGGCTGAGACCGTACGCGCCAAGGCATCGAGGCTTTCGGCAGCCCCCTCCACGAGGGCTTCGAAGCTTGCCAGCGAACGAAAGGGAAGTGCGCTCTTGGCAACGACGACGCCGTTGCCGTCGACGATGCCAAGCTTCACCGAGGATCCGCCGACATCGACCGCAAAAAGGAATTCGGGCGTCAAACGGCCTCTCCGACCTTGATGCCGAGCCGCTGCGTCATGCCCGGATAAGGCATATCCTCCGGCACGAGACCGCGTTCCGCAGCAAGATCGACTGCGAGCCACTGAAACGGCACGACGGCGCTCAAGGTATCGAGACCTTGCGTCGGCTCTTCCGACGCCGGCCAGACGATCCCCTCCGGCTCCTTGCCGGTGAGATCGAAGATGAAGCCGGTCAGGCCGTAATGCGCCATCGCTGCCACGACGCGGCGTGCCAGATCAAGCTCGTCCGCGTTCGAAGCAAGCGCAATCGTCACGCTCTTCTTGGTGAGGCCGTGCAGACGGCCGTGGCTCGCCTCCTCGGTTTCGAGGCCGAAGGAGGGAATGCCGGCCATTTCCGCCACTTTCAACGAGCCCTCCAGGGCAGAACCGTAATGCCGGCCCTGCCCCAGCACTGCGATCACGTCGGCACCGGCGAGCTTCGGCGCCATGTTGGTCGACCAGATGCGCGCCGTCTCGATCAGCTGTGCATAACCCTCGACGAAACCACGCGCCGCTGTCGGCATCGTCTTGCCGCTCAGCGCCATGCCGATCAAGCGAAGCGCCAGAACGCTCGCCGTGTAGCCCTTGGTCTTCGGCCCGACGGTTTCGTCCTCGACCGGAAGCCAGACGAGCTTCACATCACAGGCGGCAAGCGGCGCCTCTCGTCCGGCCGTCACCACGATGACATCCATGCCCTCTTTGCGGGCCTGTTTCGTCGCTGCGATCGTATCGCTGCTGTTGCCCGACTGGGACAAGACGATGGCAAGGCTCTTGGCGACCCGGCGCTCGCCGGTCTCGGCCAGGAAGGTCAGCGGGCTGCGCAGCGCAAGCTCGGCAGGGAGACCGGAAAAGCTGTCGGAGGCGGCAAGGAGCGCATTCATCGAACTGCCGGTGCCGATCAAAATGACGCGTTCAGGCTCCGATTCCGGGAGCGCCGCTTCGATCTGTGACGGCAAGTCGGACAGGACTTTCTCGACCGTCGCCGGTTGTTGGGCGATAAAGTCACTGATTTTCATGGTCATAACGCAGCCTGAGGGTCCGTATCGAGGAAGTTGATTGACGTGATGGGTCCCTATTAATCAAAACGTTTTGGAAAACTCAACCATTTACAGAAACGGAGTGCGATGTCGCTTCAGGGCACAAACCTCGAACATGCGAGAAGACGCAATCGCCGCGTGGCGTTTGAAGCGGTTTTGAAACACGGCCCGCTGTCGCGCTCAGAAATCGCCCGGATGACGGGCCTCACCTCGCAGACCGCGTCCAACATTGCCGGGGAATTGATCGCACTCGGCCTCATCAAGGAGACCGGGCGTCGCCTCGGCCGCAAGGGCCAGCCCGCCACCGAATATGTGGTCGACGACGAGGGCGCCTACACGATCGGCATCCACCTCGATCAGAACCAGCTGGTCGGCCTGCTCGTCGACGTTCTGGGCCACATCGTTGCACGCACCGCGCTTCCGATCGCCCGCCAAAATCCGGGCGAGGTCTTGCCGCTCGTGGAGCGGGCCGTCGATGGCCTGGTCAACGGAAACGACGAAATCCGGCGGCGCCTTCTCGGGCTCGGCGCGGTGATGCCGGGCTTTTTCGAGAGCGGCACCTTCGCGTCACGCGGCCCCCTCACGATGGAAGGCTGGCTCGATTTTCCGCTCGCCCAGGAGCTTTCCGAACGTCTCAACCTGCCGGTTTTTGTGGACAACGACGCGACAGCCGCGGCGATCGGCGAAAGCCTCTACGGCTTCGGCCAGACCCATCCGACCTTCATTTACATCTATTTCGGCCTCGGCCTCGGTGGCGGCATCGTCATCGACGGACGCCCCTTTACCGGCGTGCGGCAAAGAGCGGCGGAACTCGGCCATCTCATCGTCAATCCCGGCGGCAAGCCCTGCGCCTGCGGCAATCGGGGCTGCCTGGAGCGCTACGTCTCGCTGCACAGCGCCTACGAGGCGATCCTTCAAACAGAGAACGAATGGCAGGGCGCAAGCCCCGACCTGCTCCTGAAAGCCTTTCAGACGGGCAATAACGCGCTCGCAAAGTGGCTCGACGACGCCGCCTACTATCTGCGCATCGCCGTCAACGGGCTTGAGAATCTCTTCGATCCGAACGGCATCGTCGTGGGTGGCTTGCTTCCCGACCCGATCCTGACCGCCCTCGTCGAGAAGACTTTTCCACTGTTGCCGAGCTCCGCGGCGGATCCAGGGACCCGAGGCGCGCGGCTCATCAAGGGCGAAGTGCGCTTCGATACGCCGGCGGCAGGAGCTGCAGCTCTGCCGATGTCGCGCCTTCTGCATCCGCTTGCGAAGGAAGACGGGCCAGAGCTGGAGAATGCCGCAGGAGCCGGCCTTTTCGGAGCGCTTTGAGCGCCAAAGTGGAGCGCTGTGCGGGGCTCGGAACGGGCGCTCGCACCTCTCTCGAAAGAGTGCGCTCCGCCGTCCAAAGGGTGCACCTACTCAGGCCCTATCGGCAGATTTTTGCAGTGCAATAAGGGCGACAGGCCAGGCTAACGCCCGTTGACAGACAATTTTGCCCTTGATCTATTTAGCAAAACAATTTGAATTATTAATCCTTGCGGTTTCGATGTCGCTGGAACTGTCCGCAACTGAAATGGAGTCCAAGTGCATGAACATTTTACGCCTCAGTGCGGCCACCGCCTTGGTCGCATCATCGCTCGGCCTGGGCATGGCCGGCCCCGCCTGGGCGGAGACGACCATCAATGCTCTCTACATGTCGCAAGCCTCCTACAACGAGGCCGATGTCCGCAGCATGACAGAGGCCTTTGAGAAGGCGAACCCGGACGTCAAAGTCAATCTCGAGTTCGTCCCCTACGAAGGCCTGCGCGACAAGACCCTCCTCGCCAGCAGTTCCAGCCAGGGTTACGACGTCGTCCTCTTCGACGTGATCTGGACCGCGGAATATGCCAAGCGCGGCATCCTCGCCGATGAGACGGACAACATCTCCGCCAAGGTCAAAGACGAGATTTTCCCCGGCGCCTGGACGACCGTGGAATATAACGGCCACTATTACGGCATGCCGTGGACGAACAGCTCCAAGCTCTTCTTCTACAACAAGGAAATGGTCGAGAAGGCCGGCTTCGATCACGCTCCGCAGACCTGGAGCGAACTCGTCGAGCAGGCCAAGGCGATGAAGGAGCAGGGTATCGTCGAATACCCGATCGTGTGGAGCTGGGCGCAGGCGGAAGCCGTGATCTGCGACTACACCGTGCTTCTCGACGCCTTCGACGGCAAGTTCCTCGACAAGGACGGCGCTCCGGTCTTCCAGGAGGATGGGGGCCTCGAAGCGTTGAAGTTCATGGTCTCCACGCTCGACGACGGCATCACCAATCCGAATTCGACGGAATATCTCGAAGAGGATGTGCGCCGGGTGTTCTCGAGCGGCCAGGCCGCGTTCGCTCTCAACTGGCCTTATATGTACAACCTCGCCAACGATCCGAAGGAATCCGACATCAGCGGCAAGGTCGGCGTCATGGCACCGCTCGGTGTCAAAGACCGCACCGAAGCGTCCGGCGTGAACGGCTCCATGGGTCTCGGCGTCACCGCCAACACCGACAACGCCGACATCGCCTGGAAGTATGTCCAGCACATGTCCTCGCCGGAGATGCAGAACAGCCACGCAGAGCGCAGCCTGCCGATCTGGAAGGCTTCTTTCGAGAATTCCGAGGTCATCTCTGGCCGCGAGGATCTCATGAAGGCCGCAAGCAACGCCTTCACCGCGATGATCGCCCGTCCGACCCTGCCGAACTACCAGGAAGCGTCGAACATCCTGCAGGTGTCGATCCAGGAAGCCCTTCTCGGCGCCTCCTCCCCGGAAGACGCCCTCGGCTCGGCCGCCGATCAGCTTAAATCCCTGACCGACCAGTAAGGCCTTCCTTCGATGCGCTCATCCCTATCGTATCATTCCAGGCAGCGTCTGACTGCCTGGCTCATGATCGCGCCTCTCGCGGTCGGTGTCCTGATCATCGTCGGATGGCCGTTCCTCGACACGATATGGATGAGTTTCACCTCGGCACAGCTGACCCAGTACACAGGCGACTGGGTCGGCCTCGACAATTACATCCGAGCCTTCCGCTCGCCGCAGGTTCGCGGCGCGCTTGCGACGACAATCTTCTTCGTCGCCCTCACCGTTTCGCTGGAACTCGTTCTCGGCGTCTTGGTGGCTTTGCTGCTTGATCAGCCGCTTTACGGCAGGCGTTTCTTTCGCGCGCTCCTGATCCTCCCCTGGGCGCTGCCGACAGTGGTGAACGCCATGTCGTGGCGGCTGATCTACAATCCCGATTTCGGCGGCCTCAACGCGGTTCTGACGCAGATCGGCCTCCTCGATTCCTATCAGAGCTGGCTCGGCTCGCCCGCGACCGCGATCTACGCCATCGCCGTCGCCGACATCTGGAAGACGGTGCCGCTCGTGGCGATGATCACGCTCGCCGCCCTTCAGGGCGTGCCGCGCGAACAGCTGGAAGCCGCCCATATCGATGGCGCCTCGCCATGGTCGCGCTTCAAGACCGTCACCATGCCGGCGATCGTCGGACCGTTGATGGTCGCGGCCGTCCTTCGAACCATCGAGGGCGTCAAGGTCTTCGATATCGTCTGGGTGATGACTCGGGGTGGCCCCGCCAACAGCACCAAGACCATGAGCATTCAGGTCTACCAGGAAGCCTTTTCGAATTTCCGGGCCGGATCCGGCGCCTCGCAAGGCCTGTTGATCGTGCTCGTCAGCCTCATCCTCATCAACGTCTACGTGGCGCTCCTGCGCCGCCAGGGGGCACAATGAAACAACCTCTTGCCCTCCGCGTCGTCCTGCATGCTCTGGCGATCCTCGTCGCCGTCATCATCCTGGCGCCGATCCTCTGGCTCCTCCTCGTCAGCGTCAGCACGACGACGCATCTGACGACCCTCCCCTTCGAGTGGATTCCCGAGAATCTGAATTTCGACAATTACGCCAAGCTCACGACGCTCGAGCCCAACAGCCGCGGCGAGATGTTCCTCTACGCCATGCGCAATACGGCCCTCGTCGCCTTCGGCGCGACAGCGATCGCGCTTTGCGCGGCGGTCCCTGCGGCCTGGTCCTTCTCCCGCTCCAAGGGCGGGCAGAGCAACCTTCTCTATGTCGTCGTCGCGACCTACATGCTGCCGCCGGTCGCTCTCATCGTTCCGCTCTTCGCCTTTTTGAACGGCCTCGGCCTCTTGAACACCAAGACCGGGCTGATGCTGGTCGATTGCTCCATCGTCCTGCCCTTCACCACCTGGCTTCTGAAGAGCAATTTCGACAACATCTCGCATGAGATCGAAGAAGCCGCCTTCGTCGACGGGGCCAGCATGCTGACGGTCCTGCGCAGCGTCACGCTGCCGATGGCAAAGCCGGCGCTCGCGACCGTCGTGCTCTTTTCCATCCTCCTCGTCTGGGACGAATTCTTCTACGCCTTCATCCTGACCAACGACGACCGCAGCCAGACGCTCACCGTGGCGATCGCCAATCTCGCCAGCGGCCGCGTCTCCGATTACGGCCTGCTCGCAACCGCCGGCATTCTGACGGCGCTGCCGCCGCTCATCATCGGCATTCTCCTGCAGCGCGCGCTCGTCTCCGGGCTGGCACAGGGCGGCGTGAAGGGCTGAGGCGACGAACTTCAGGGGACGCATTTCTCCTTTGCGTCCCCCGTCTCTCCCACGCACCTGACACTCAGGCCTTGCGTTCGCCCGGCGCCGCGCCACAGTGAAGGCAGGAACGGAGACAGCAACATGGGCGATTTCAGCATCGGGGCACAGGACCTGCTCCTCGTCATCGACGTCCAGAACGATTTCTGTCCGGGAGGCGCGCTCGCCGTGCCCGATGGCGACGCGGTCGTGCCGGTCATCAACGCGCTGATGCCACGTTTTCAGCATGTCGTGCTGACCCAGGACTGGCATCCGGCGGGGCACCAGTCTTTCGCCAGCGCGCATCCCGGAAGCGACCCGTTCCAGACTTTTTCTGCCGAGTACGGCGAACAGGTTCTGTGGCCTGAGCATTGCGTGCAGGGAAGCGCCGGCGCGGCGTTCCACCCCAAGCTCGATACGGTGCCGGCCGAGCTCATCCTGCGCAAAGGCTTTCGCCCCGGCATCGATTCCTATTCCGCCTTCTACGAAAACGACCGGACGACGGAGACCGGTCTTGCGGGCTATCTGCGCGAGCGCGGCTTCGCCCGCCTGTTTCTCACAGGCCTCGCCACCGATTTCTGCGTCGCCTGGTCGGCGCTCGATGCCCGCCGGGAAGGCTTTACGGCCGTGCTCGTGGAAGATGCGTGCCGGGCGATCGATCTCGACGGTTCACTGGACAAGGCGCGCGCCGAAATGGCTGCGGCCGGTGTGAGCTTCGTCACCTCGGAGGCAATCTAGCCCCAACGCGGCGGCAGGCCTATCGGCGCCGTTCAATCGTCGCCGTCCAGGAAATCGGAGAAACGCACTGGCCGGTCGACCACCTCCCGCAGCGCGAAGGACGAGTTCAGCCGCGCGACATGCGGGAAGGCCGACAGCACCGTCTTGTGAAGGCGCTCGAAATCCTGGAGATCGCGCGCCGCAACACGCAGAAGATAATCGTACTCCCCCGACATCAGAAAACAGAACAGCACGTTCGGGCAGCGCCGCGCCGCGGCTTCGAACTCCGACAGATGCCGTTCGCTCTGGCCGGAAAGCGCGATATTGACGAGAACCGTGACGGGCCGCCCGAGATGGCGGTGCGACAGGCGGGCGTGGTAGCCCTTGATGGCGCCCTCTTTCTCCAGACGGTCAAGACGCCGCGAGCATGCCGAGGGCGACAGCCCGACGCGCTCCGCCAGTGCCGTGTTGGAGAGCCGCCCCTCTCGCTCCAGCGCCCGCATGATGGCAAGATCAAAATGATCAACCTCGTACATGTGTGGATGATTGCGCGGATTGAGCCTCTTCTGCAAGATATTTGCATCGCGGGCTGACTGCCTGCCCCTTTCTGCAAAGACATTGCGCATCTGCTGCGCTTTCTTTTCCTTCCCACCAAGAGGAGAGAACAATGCGTGTTGGATGTCCCAAGGAAATCAAGAACCACGAATATCGCGTCGGCCTGACACCGGCGGCGGCGCGCGAATACGTGGCGCATGGCCATCAGGTGATGATCGAAAGCGGCGCCGGCGCCGGCATCGATGCCTCCGATGAAGATTATGCGGCGGTCGGAGCGTCGATTGCTGCCACGGCCGAAGAGGTTTTCGCCGCAGCCGAGATGATCGTGAAGGTGAAGGAGCCACAGCCCAGCGAGTGGGCGCAGCTCAAAGAAGGCCAGATCCTCTACACCTACCTGCACCTTGCTCCGGATCCGAAGCAGACGGAAGGGCTCATCGCCTCCGGCGTCACCGGCGTCGCCTACGAGACGGTGACCGACGCCCATGGCGGGTTGCCGCTGCTTGCGCCGATGTCGGAGGTCGCCGGCCGCCTCTCCGTCCAGGCCGGCGCTCGCGCGCTCGAGAAAGCCTGCGGCGGGCGGGGCGTGCTTCTCGGCGGCGTCGCAGGCGTTGCCTCCGGGCGCGTCGCCATCATCGGCGGTGGCGTCGTCGGCAAGCAGGCCGCGAAGATGGCACTCGGCCTTGGGGCCGACGTCACCATTCTCGACCGCTCCATCCCGCGCCTGCGCGATCTCGACGACCTGTTCGAGGGTCGGGTGAAGACCGCCTTCTCCACGCCGACGGCCGTCGAAGAGGCCGTTTTCGCAGCCGATCTCGTCATCGGTGCCGTCCTCATTCCGGGCGCGACGACGCCGAAACTCGTCACGCGCGAGATGCTGTCGGGCATGAAGAAGGGAGCGGTTCTCGTCGACGTCGCCATCGACCAGGGAGGCTGTTTCGAGACCTCGCATGCCACCACCCATGCGGAGCCGACCTTCGAGGTGGAAGGGATCGTGCATTACTGCGTCGCCAACATGCCGGGCGCCGTTCCGATCACCTCGACCAATGCCTTGAACAACGCCACCCTGCCCTTCGGCCTGGCGCTCGCCGACCGCGGCCTTGCGGCATTGACCGCCGATCCGCATCTTCTCGCCGGCCTCAACGTGCATCGCGGCAAGGTCACCAATCGGGCCGTTGCGGAAGCACTCGGCAAGCCGTTCATCGATGCGGCTGAAGCTCTGAAAGCCTGAGGCTCTCCGCCGCCAGCCGGTTTTGGGTGGCTTCCCGCGTTCTTGAAACCTCTCGGCGAAAAACCTTCAGATCGGGCGCGAGAGCCTTCTCGCGCCTTTTCGTGTCTGGTCGCCGTTTTCAGGCGCGGCGACCGGCTTCGGCCAGCCTTTGGGGAAACAATCCTCCGTTCGGGATCGATCTTTCGATCCGTATGGCGATCAATGCGGACGCGGCCGGCTCATTTTGACGGCGATGCGCGCGCTCACCGCAGCTTCCGAAAGTGCACTGGCGATATCATCGGCGCTCAAGCCGCTGTGCGGCCAGATGCGGTCGATCCGTTCGGCCTGACTGCCAGTATCGACGCAAATGCCGCTCTCGATCGCTTCGGCGACCACCCGGCGGATTTCCTCGAACACGGCGCTTCGGGCCGGATTGTAGGCGTCATCCAGCATCTTTCCTGAACCTTTTCATATTCCTGCAGGCGGCCCCGACAGCCCCGGCAGACGGCGAAGAATTCCGCGATCGTCCCCGGGACGGCACTAAAGCAGGTTAGTGCGAGGCCGCGGACGCCGAATATCCAGGCGACAATGGCGAGAAAGCGGTGACGGGAAAAATCACCGGGGACGTCCGTCCCCCACCGCCTGGAAGGTCGACCACAGACAGGAATGACGGTCCTCGACGGGACATCGAGCACGCCGGGCGGAGCGGCCTCGTCTCAAAACCCGTCTCACGACGCTCTCCTGCAACCCGTCGTCGAAGGCAAAAAAAAATCGGGTCGCGCTCGCCGAACCGCTTTTGCGGTTCCGCAAGGTCCTCGCCACCCCGGCCGCAACGACCTCCGCGTGCATCGCTTTTTTCGCCGCAAATTGGCATTGCTCTTAATTGAACTCTTATGCTTACCATTAATCCTTCGTTAGGGATTTTCCTGACGCCGGTCAGGCGAATCCCCAGAGCGTTGAGTATGGGGGATTACGAAGATGGCTGACGACTACACGGTCTTTATCGGCGACCACGGCTACGAGAGCATTCAAGACGCAATAAATAGCGCCGCTAGCGGCGACACGATCACCGTACATAGCGGGACTTATGATGTTAACCTCAACATCGATAGGGATATTACACTAAAAGCTGCAGGTGACGGACCAACAATACTTACATCTCAATCCGGAAATGTGATTACAATCGCGGACGACGTGTCCCAGACGGTCGCGATTGAAGGGTTCAAGATCGAAGGTCAGGGGACTGCGGCTCGCGGCATCCTCTTTAAGGACGACCTAGATGGCGACAGCGATCTCGATCTTCAGATCAGCAACGTCGACATTTCCGGCTTCAAGGCACAGGGGATTTTGGTCAACGGCGGGGGCGAAAACCTGAACGTCGAAATTTCAGGTTCGAACTTCTCCGACAATGGAACGACCAACGGCGGGCACGGCGACATCGTTCTGTTCGAGTTCACGGGCGACGCGAACCTCACAGATGTCGACATCAGCGCAACCGATGGGGCCACCACGGGAGGCCGAAACGCCCTGCAGATCGCCGGCTTCGACGACAGCGGCAATCATGACGTCTCCTCTCCGATCGGCCACGTCACCCTCGACAATGTCAGCGTGACGGGCGCGTTCGAGAAATCCCAGATCATGATCCAGGGCTACAACGACGTGTCCGGCCTCTCCATGCCGGACGTCACGCTCAATGGCTCCTCCAACTGGGGAGAATTGCTGTTCGTCGATCCGATGGGCGACGCCGGCTCGGGCGGCACCGGCGATTATACGAAAGGCCCCGATGACATCGGCCTCGATCTCTCGGGCGTTACGATCAACAACCAGAACTCGGATGCGTTCGACGCCCTGGTGCGGGGTACGGAATCAAACGATTCACTGACCGGCACGACGGGTGACGATGTGCTCAATGCGCCGGACGAAGACGCGCCCACCTACACGGATTATGGCGGTGACGACACGCTGAACGGCCTCGGCGGTGACGATACGCTCATCGGAGGCGGAGGCGATGACAAACTCCTCGGCGGCTCTGGCAACGACGTGGCCCTCTTCGGCGGAAACCGCGACGATTATACGATCACCCAGAACAAAAACGGCAGCTACACGGTCACCGACACAAATGACGCCGATGGCAACGATGGGACCGACACGCTGACGGGGGTCGAAGGACTTCGGTTCGGCAGCGACACGATCACTTACGAGCTCGATGCCAACAGCCCGGATTATGCGCACAGCAAGGTCCTCTTCAACGAAGACTTCCAAGACAGCAAGGCGACCGACACGTTCCTTGTGAACGGAGACACGTCTAACGGCGTTATTTCCGTGGCTTACGACGGACGCGACACATATGGCGTCTTCCAAGAGGCATCGGACGGTTCCTCCGCCTACACCAAGCTCGGGGGCTACAGCAGCGACTTCGGCGACGGCTACACGGTCTCAAGCAAGATCTACCTCGACACGACCTGGGAGGCCGGCGACGGGTTCGAAGTCTCGGTCGCGGCCAACGGGCAGGACGGCGCGCACCAGCGCGATTTCGTCTTCCACGTCACGCAGGACACGAGCACGGGCGCGCTTCTCGTTGGCGCGAACAACAATGCGCGCTTTGGCCAGGATGAGAACCTGGAACTGCAAAACCACGCCACAATCGGCACGTCGGGCTGGTATACGTTCGACTGGAACTTCTACGAGAACGAGGACGGCAACCTCGAAGTCGCGATGAACGTCTACGATGAAGCCGGCGATTTCGTCTTCTCCGAAGTTCGCAGCTCAACAGCGGATTCAATCGACACTGAGGTCGGCGGCAATCGCTATCTCTGGTTCACCGATATCTCGGTCGACGGCGGCCTGAAGGTCGATGACGTGACGCTCACGGTGCCGGATTCCGGCGGCGGTAGCGGCGGTGGCGATGATGGCGACACCGGCGGCGGCAGCACGGGCGGCGAGGAAGACGACACGCTCACGGGCACCGACGGCGCCGACACCATGTCGGGCGGCGGCGGCAATGACGAGATCGAAGGCGGCGGCGGCAACGACACGCTGTTCTCCGGCGAAGGCAACGACACGGTCGATGGCGGCGACGGCGACGATATGGTCTTCGGCGGCGCGGGCGACGACGTCGTCACCGGCGGGGCCGGCAACGATCAGGCCTATGGCGGCACGGGCAACGACGATATCGACGGCGGCGACGGAGACGATTTCCTCGGCGGCGGCGAAGGCAACGACACGATCATCGGCGGGGCCGGCAACGACGTTCTCTTCGGCGGCAAGCCTGGCCTCGGCAGCGATGCCAATGACGCCTTCTATGCCGGCGACGGAGACGATCAGGGCTATGCCGGCGACGGCGACGACATCGCGACCGGCGGCGCTGGCGACGACACGGTCGGCGGCGGCAGCGGCAACGACACGGTCGGCGGCGGCGACGGCAACGACCTCCTCTACGGGGGTGCCGGCGACGACATGCTCTATGGCGGGGCCGATGCCGACACGATCTATGGCGGAAGCGGCAACGACCAGATCTATTTCGGCGACAATGACGGCGCGGCGGACATCTATGCCTCCGTGGCCGACAACGGCACCGATGTGGTCTTCGGCTTCGAGAACGGCACCGACCATCTCGACGTTCGGGCGAACGGCTTCACCTCGTTTGCCGAGCTGACGATCGGAGAAGATGGCGAAGGCAACGCCACGATCGATCTCGGCGGCGGCAATATCCTGACGCTCAACGGCGTCGCAGCCTCCGAGCTCGACGCCTCCGACTTCCTCTTCTGAGGATTTGGGACAACGCCGGGGCGGCCGCGCGCCGCCCCAATCCCCCGGCCGGTCGCCCAAAGCGGCCGGCCTTTTCGGGTCAGAGCAGGATGGATCGGCTTTCCTCTCGGCTTTTCAAGTCGCGGCCAGGCAGCGGGGCGACACATCTTTCGACCCCTCACCAGGATGCAGGCTTCCTCGTCCGGCCCCACCTCCATCCGGCACATTTTTGTTAACGAAGAACACCGCGTTACCCTGCAGCAGAACGTCGCAAGAGGATTTTTCTTTCCACGCTCTCGCACCGCAACAATCGCGGGTTTCTGCGGACTCACTCCAGAGCATCGCGGCCACCCCACTGCTTTCGTTAACTTTGCGGCTCAAACTCTCATTGCCATTAATTCAAACCCCATGCTTACCATTAATCCTTCGTTAGGGATTTTCCCGACGGGCGGTCAGGCGAATTCCTGGGGCGTTGAGTATGGGGGATTACCAAAATGGCAGCGACCATCACGGTCTACGACGACAACAATCAGGTCGTCGGTGAGACCTACACCAGCCTCGAAGCGGCGGTGAATGCGTGCAGCGACGGCTATCGCATCGAGCTCAGCGAAGGCACGGTGTCGACCGAGGACAGCAGTAACGCGAACGGCCAGCTCACAATCGACGTCGACATCACCATCACGGGGGCGGGTGTCGGCAAGACAGTGATCGTGCCCACGGCGAATACGGGATCAAGCGGCGACGCGCGGGCGATGATCCTCGTCAAAGAGGGTGCCGCGGTCGACATCAGCGACGTCACCGTCGATGGCGAAGGACACCAGGTCTACGAGGCGATCCGCACGCACGGCGATCTCGACGTAACCGACAGTGCCTTCGAGGACATCCACTATTCGACTTACCTCGGCACCGCCGTTGCGGCGCGTGGTGCGGATGCCGTCCTCGATGTCAGCGATTCCACCTTCACCAATATCGGCCGCATCGGCGCTTATTACGGCGAAGAGGCGACCGGCAGCTTTGAAGGCAATACCTATACCGGCAAGGGTGACGTCGACGGTCTCGACTACGGCGTCGAAGTGGAAAGCGGCGCGAACGCCTCGATCACGGATAACAGTTTCACGAAGATCACCGGGGTGGCCTCGACCGACCAATCCGGATCGGCAGCCATTCTTGTCACAACCTATTTCGGCGACGGCTCTGAAGCCACGATTACCGGAAATAGCTTCGAGGGGTTCAGCCTCGGCGTCGCCGTCGGTTACCTCGACAACGACACGAGCAAGGTGACTTTCGGTGCCGGCAACACCTTCACCGGCGTGTCGGAATCGGCCGTCCAAATCGTCGGCAACGGCGAGATCCAAAATATTTCTGCAATCAGCGGCGACGGAGCAACGGTCTACTGGGAGGCCGGCGATGAGGCCAACAAACTGACAGGATCTGACCTTTCCGACACACTCTCCGGCGGTGCGGGCGACGACAAACTCGTGGGCGGTTCAGGCGACGACGTGGCCCTCTTCAGCGGGGACCGCGACGATTACACGATCACGCAAAACAAAAACAGCAGCTACACGGTCACCGATACAACCGATGGTGACGGCAACGACGGGGCCGACACGCTGACGGGCATTGAAGGCATCCAGTTCGGCAATGACAAGATCATTTATGAGCTAGACGCCAATAGCCCTAACTATGCCAACAGCAAAGTTATCTTCCAGGAAGACTTTCAAGACAGCAAGGCAACGGATTCTTTTCTTGTGAACGGCGACACCTCTACAGGGGTTATTTCCGTTGCTTACAGCGACGGCGATTCCTATGGGCTCTTCGCCGAGGCGGCGGACGGTTCCTCCGCCTACACAAAACTCGGCGGTTACAGCAGCGACTTCGGAGACGGCTACACGGTCTCCGCCAAGATCTACCTCGACCCGAATTGGGACACAGGCGACGGGTTTGACGTGTCGGTCGCGGCCAACGGTCAGGACGGTGCTCACCAGCGCGATTTCATCTTCCACGTCACAAAGGATGAGGACACGGGTACGCTACTCGTCGGCGCGGACAACAACTCGAGCTTCAAACCGAAAGACAACCTTGAGCTGCAAAACCACGCCACAATCGGCACGTCGGGCTGGTATACGTTCGACTGGAACTTCTACGAGAACGAGGACGGCAACCTCGAAGTCGCGATGAACGTCTACGATGAAGCCGGCGATTTCGTCTTCTCCGAAGTTCGCAGCTCAACGGCGGACTCGATCGACACTGAGGTCGGCGGCAATCGCTATCTCTGGTTCACCGATATCTCGGTCGACGGCGGCCTGAAGGTCGATGACGTGACGCTCACGGTGCCGGATTCCGGCGGCGGTAGCGGCGGTGGCGATGATGGCGACACCGGCGGCGGCAGCACGGGCGGCGAGGAAGACGACACGCTCACGGGCACCGACGGCGCCGACACCATGTCGGGCGGCGGCGGCAATGACGAGATCGAAGGCGGCGGCGGCAACGACACGCTGTTCTCCGGCGAAGGCAACGACACGGTCGATGGCGGCGACGGCGACGATATGGTCTTCGGCGGCGCGGGCGACGACGTCGTCACCGGCGGGGCCGGCAACGATCAGGCCTATGGCGGCACGGGCAACGACGATATCGACGGCGGCGACGGAGACGATTTCCTCGGCGGCGGCGAAGGCAACGACACGATCATCGGCGGGGCCGGCAACGACGTTCTCTTCGGCGGCAAGCCTGGCCTCGGCAGCGATGCCAATGACGCCTTCTATGCCGGCGACGGAGACGATCAGGGCTATGCCGGCGACGGCGACGACATCGCGACCGGCGGCGCTGGCGACGACACGGTCGGCGGCGGCAGCGGCAACGACACGGTCGGCGGCGGCGACGGCAACGACCTCCTCTACGGGGGTGCCGGCGACGACATGCTCTATGGAGGGGCCGATGCCGACACGATCTATGGCGGCAGCGGCAACGACCAGATCTATTTCGGCGACAATGACGGCGCGGCGGACATCTATGCCTCCGTGGCCGACAACGGTACCGATGTGGTCTTCGGCTTCGAGAACGGCACCGACCATCTCGACGTTCGGGCGAACGGCTTCACCTCGTTTGCCGAGCTGACGATCGGAGAAGATGGCGAAGGCAACGCCACGATCGATCTCGGCGGCGGCAATATCCTGACGCTCAACGGCGTCGCAGCCTCCGAGCTCGACGCCTCCGACTTCCTCTTCTGAGGATTTGGGACAACGCCGGGGCGGCCGCGCGCCGCCCCAATCCCCCGGCCGGTCGCCCAAAGCGGCCGGCCTTTTCGGGTCAGGGCAGGATGGATCGGCCGACAATCCAAAAATGGATGGTCAGAAGACGAAACTCTCTTCGCTCAACATGGCGCGCGTCACGTCATCGAGCGTCACGCTCGCATCGGGCGCGAGCGTGATCACGAGCCCCGCCGCCGTATCGGCAAAATCGAGTTCAGCGAAACTCCCGGCATAAGCAGACACGTCGAGGACATCGGTGCCGACCTCAAACCCATCGATGGCGTCGTGGCCGTTGCCGGAGACAGCGGCATAGACATCGCGCTCGCCGTCGTCGCCGAAGATGAAGACGTCGTCGCCACCCGACCCGTAGACGAGGTCGCGCCCTGCCCCCACCGTCACGGTGTCGTTGCCGGCACCGCCGAAGAGCGTGTCATCGCCCGCGCCGCCGTCAATGATATCGTTGCCGCCGCCGGCGCCGATCTCGTCGTTGCCGGTCTGGCCATAAAGGCTGTCGTTGCCGCCCCCGCCCCAGATCACGTCGTCGCCGTCGCCGCCGTCGATGCGATCGCTGCCCGGCACGGCTCCGCCAAAAATCGTGTCGTTGCCGGCATTGCCGTTGACGATGTCGCTGCCGACGCCGGAGCCGATGAAATCGTTGCCGGCGCCTCCGTCGACCCGGTCGTCGCCGCCGCCGGAGAAAAGCTTGTCGTCGCCATCGCCACCATAAAGCGTGTCGTTGCTGGCGCCCCGCCCACCGAAGAGGAGATCGTCGCCGGAGAAGCCGGAGAGGATGTCGGATCCCCCGCCCCCGAGGAGCACGTTGTCGAGGCCGTTGCCGTTGATCACCTCATCGCCCGCACCGCCGGCGGCATTCTCGATCTCGGCGCCATAGGCGACCGCCAGATTGTTGCTCATGCCGCCAATCGACGACCAGGCACCTTCGCGCAGATCGATGACGGTGTTGTCGGCAAAGCCCGACACATTCAACGTATCGATGCCACCGCCGTCCCAGATCGTGACGATCGGCTCGGGATTGAGGGTGAAGTCGAAGACGGCGTCATAGGAACCGAGGCCCGAGGCGCCGAATCCATAGGTCGTGTCTCCGGCGCGTGTGGAATAATCGGCGCCGTAGAGGTCCTGGATGGCGAGGATGTCGTAGAGCATCGGCGTCTGGGCGTAATGCATGAGCCCATCGGCGCCGACATGGTCGGTGCCGCTGCCGTCCTCGTCGGCATCGAAATAGGACATGATGGTGAAGCGGCGCGTGTCTTCAGCGAATTCGGCGCCATCGGCATAGGTGACCGCCCCGCGGGCCGCATCATAGGTGCCAGGATGGCTCAACCCCAGCGAATGGCCGATCTCGTGGAGATAGGTGAGAAAGCCGTATTTGCCGTAGGTGATGTCGCTGTCGTCGTTGAGACTGCTCCAAAAGCTGTTCAGCCAGACATCAGCGCTGATGAAGGAATCATGGCCGGCACTGACACCGTCGAAGCGAAAGCTGTAGGAGGTGTAGGTGCCGTTGCCCGCGGTGGTCGAACTCTCGCCGATCGAGATGCCGCCCCCCGACGCGGTGCGCACGATATCGGGGGCGATGACATCGTCCCAGAGCGCAAAGGCCTGGTCGGCCATTGCCGCCTTGTAGGCGGAGAGAGGCTGGAAGCCTTCGGCCTCGCGGCCCCCGGATGCCGAAGAGAGGATGGTGTAGGTGATGGTGTCGCCCAGCCAGGAGATCGGGCTCGGCGAGGCTTCGTGCGTCCAGGAGGTCTGGAGCTGGTCGATAATGGTGGCAGTGCTGGTCGCTGATGCGACGCCTCCGCCCGTCCCGTTGCCTGCCGTTTCTGCCGTCGCGGCGAAACCCATCTCGTCGCTTGAAAAGAACATCGCGGCTCCCTCGCCAGTTGCGGGGGTTGCCTAACGACCGGGGCTTGAGTGGAGCTTGACCAGAAAGTTTGGATTTGAACGGCTAAAAAGTGCAGCGCAAAATCAGTGCGCGCTTTCGGGCTTGCTGCGTTTAGATGCACGCCTCATCGACCGGCGACCTGGAGCTTTCAGGAGCTGACGCGAGAGCAAAATTTATAGAAATTCGAAGAAGTTGCCTCTCTACGACTTCAAGCCCATTGCGAAAAGCCTTTTGTCTCGGCAACCATTGGTAGGAAGCGGTTAACGCTTCGAGCCAGAACAAGGCACAGGAGGGGAATATGAGGTCCAGAATCAAAGTCGCCGCGGCTTTGAGCGTCATCTTGATGGCCAGCAGCAGCATGGCGGCCGCGGAGCAGGTCACCGTCACCTCATGGGGCGGCGCCTATCAGGACGCTCAGCGTGAAGTGTATTTCAAGCCTTTCGAAGAGCAGACCGGCATCGATCTCGTCGAGGAGAGCTGGGACGGCGGCATCGGCGTGCTCCGCGCGCAGGTTGAAGGCGGCAACGCCACCTGGGACGTGGTGCAGGTGGAATCGGAAGAGCTGCAGCTCGGCTGCGACGAAGGGCTCTTCGAAGAGCTCGACTGGGACAAGATCGGCGGCAAGGATCGCTATATTGAAGCCGCCGTCAGCCCCTGCGGCGTGGGCGCGATCGTCTACAATTTCGTCCTCGGCTACGACAAGGACAAGATCTCGGATGCACCCGCCGGCTGGGAAGATTTCTTCGATCTCGACAAATACCCGGGCAAGCGCGCACTCCGGAACGGGCCGAAGACCAATCTCGAAATCGCGCTGATGGCCGACGGCGTGCCGCCTGCGGAAGTCTATGACGTGCTTGCCACAGACGAGGGCGTGGAGCGGGCGTTCAAGAAGCTCGACACGATCAAATCGGACCTCGTCTTCTGGGAGGCGGGTGCGCAGCCGCCGCAGCTTCTCGCCTCCGGCGAAGTCGCCCTCACCTCGATCTACAACGGCCGCGTCGACGCCGCCAACAAGGCGGACGGGCGCAATTTCGGCATCGTCTGGAACGAGAGCCTCTATACGCTCGATTCCTGGGTCATCCTCGCCGGCTCCAAGAACCTCGACGCCGCCTACAAATATCTCGACTTCGTCGGAGAGGCGGAAAATCAGGCCAAGCTGCCGATGAAGATCGCATACGGTGTCACCAATCCCGATGCGAGCGGCATGATCGCGCCGGAGCGCCTCAAGGAGCTGCCGACCGCGGACGAGAACATGAAGAATGCGCTCAAGATCTCGGATACCTTCTGGCTCGACAACATCGATCGGTTGACCGAGCGCTGGAGCCGCTGGGCCTCTACGAATTAGCGATCCAATGGCCGAGACAATGCTCGCGGGGCCGCGTCAAACGCGGTCCCTGAAGCGGGATCTGGCGCGCGCCGAACGCAAGCGCAAGCGCAACGCCTTCCTGCTCGTCCTGCCTCTCATCGTCTTCGTCCTCATCTTCTTCGTCGCGCCGATCGCCGGCATGCTGGAGCGGAGCGTCGTCGACACAGACCTCATGGAGACCTGGCCGAAGACGGCCGAGGCCGTGCGGGGCTATGATTGGGACAAAGACGCCGTGCCCGACGAGGCGGTCTTTTCGGCGCTCGCGCAGGACCTCATCCGCTCCTACGACGACCGCACCGCAGCGGCCGTTGCCCGGCGTCTCAATTACGATATTTCGGGTGGGCGTTCCCTGGTCATGGGAACGGCGAGAAAGATCGCGCGGCTCGATCAGCCACCTGCCTCCTGGCGCGACACGCTCATCGAGACAGAGCCAGGTTGGGGCCGCGCCGAAACCTGGGCTGCCGTGCGCCGTGCGGCAGGGCCCCTCACCGATTTCTTCCTCCTGCAGACGGTCGACCGCCAGCGCGACATCGACGGCTCGATCGTGCCGGTGCCGACGGAGCGCGCCGTCTATCTGCAGATCTATGCGCGCACTTTCGCCATCGCGCTCACCGTCACGCTTCTCTGCCTCATGATCGGCTTTCCGATTGCCTTCCTCCTGGCAGGGCTGCGGGAGAACCTCGCCAACCTTCTGATGATCCTGGTCCTTTTGCCGTTCTGGACGCCGCTTCTCGTGCGCACCGCGGCATGGGTCGTGGTCCTGCAGGAGCATGGCCTCGTCAACCAGATGCTGCAATTCCTGCATCTGACGAACGGGCCGATCCGCCTCGTCTACAACCGTTCCGGCGTCATCATCTCCATGACCCACGTGCTTCTGCCGTTCATGATCCTGCCGCTCTACGCGGTGATGCGCACGGTGCCGAAAGATTACATGCGTGCCGCCCGCTCGCTTGGCGCGCCGCCCTTCACGGCCTTCCGCCGCGTCTACATTCCGCAGGTGATGCCCGGGATCGCCGCCGGCTCGATCCTCGTCTTCATCATCGCGCTCGGCTATTACATCACACCGGCGCTCGTGGGCGGGGCTGCCGACCAGATGATCTCCTACTACATCGCCTTCTACACCACCGACACGGTGAACTGGGGGCTCGCCGCGGCGCTCGGCACCGGCCTCTTCGCCGCGACGCTCATCCTTTATGCGATCTACAGCCGTCTCGTCGGCGGCGTTCGGGGGGTGATGTGAGCGGCGCTGTCACCGGCACGGAAAAGGCGTGGCGTGTCGTCCTTTATGTGGTGGCGATCGGCGGCTTCTTCTTTCTCGTCGCGCCGATCCTCGCCATCGTGCCCCTCTCCTTCAACGACGGCCAGTTCCTCACCTATCCGCTGCGCGGGGTCTCCCTGCGGTGGTATGAGGACTTCTTCTTCTCCGGCACGTGGATGTCGTCGATCCGCAACAGCCTGATCATCGGCATCGTCGCCGCCACGATCGCCACCTTTCTCGGCACGCTTGCGGCCGCCGGGCTCTGGCTTGCGGATTTCCCGGGCAAGCGCTTCATCAGCGCCTTCCTGCTCGCTCCGATGATCGTGCCGATGGTGATCTATGCGGTCGGGCTCTACTTCTATTTCGCGCCCTTCGATCTGACGGCGACCTTCACCGGCCTCATCCTGGCTCATGCCGTTCTCGGCACGCCTTTCGTCGTCATCACGGTCACCGCGACGCTTTCCGGCTTCGACCGCACGCTCATCCGCGCGGGCCTCAGCCTCGGGGCCTCGCCGGTCCGCGTGGCCCGAAGCGTCGTCTTTCCGCTGATTGCGCCCGGCGTCATTTTCGGCGGGCTCTTCGCCTTCTCCGTTTCGCTCGAAGAGGTCATCACCGTGCTCTTCATCGGCGGGCCCAACCAGCGGACCCTGCCGCGCGAGATGTTCTCCGGCATCCGCGAAAACATCTCGCCGACGATCGCGGCGGCCGCCACCATCATGATCGTGCTCGCCGTGCTTCTCCTCCTCACCGCGGAGTTTTTGCGCCGGCGCTCCTCGCGGCTGCAGGCGAAAGGTTGAGTCGCGCTCAACAGGAACGAGCGTGCCCGAGCGAGCGGATCGCTCGGGCACTGCCCCTCACATGTCGAAAGGCATGCGCAGCTCGATAAGGGCCGCACGGCCGCTGTCGCGGGCACGCCGCAGCGATGCCGGCAGGTCTGAAAGCTTCGACGGGCGTTCGAAGACGAGGCCATAAGCCTTTGCGACGGAGTCAAAATCGGGCGGAGTCGGCTTCACCCCTTCCGGCGCGATGCCACGCTCGATCATGAACGTCTCGATCTCGCGGAAGCCGAAATTGTTCCAGACGATGAGGATGACGGGCGTTCCGGCATCGATGGCGGAGCCGAGCTCGGCGAGCGAGAATTGCAGACCACCGTCGCCCAGAAGCGCCACAACCGGCCGCTCAGGATCCGCAATCGCGGCGCCGATCGCGGCGGGTACGCCATAGCCGAGAGCGCCGAAGCCGGTTGCGGAATTGAACCAGCCTGCGGGCGTGTCGATGTCGCAATAAAGATTGCCGGCATAGACGGGCTGCGTGCTGTCGCCGACGAAAAGGGCGCCCGGCAACGTCTCGCGGATCACATCGAGGATCGCGACCTCTCCCCGATAGGCGTCTCCGATTTCTTCGAAGGCTGCCGCTCGGAGCCTGCGCGCCATGTCACGACCGCTTCGCTCGCCGCCGATCCTTGCCGCGCGGAGAGCACTGCAAAGCTCGACCGCGGTGGCGCGCGCATCTCCGAGAATCGCCATCTCGGCCTGCGGCCCTCGAGCGAGCTGACCCGCATCGATATCGACACGCACGAGCCCTTCGAGAGCGGGAAAGCCGCCGTCCTCATAGACGTCGAAATCCGTCGGTCCCATCTCGGAACCGAGCGCCAGGACCGCATCGCATTCGGCCAGGAAGGCGCGCACGGCTTTGAGGCTCGGGCTTGCCGGCACGCGCAAGGGGTGGCCGGCGAGAAGCCCGCGCGCATTCGCCGTCGTCACCACCGGCGCGTCGAGACGTTCCGCCAGCGCTGTCACGTCGTCGTTGGCGCGTTTTGCCCCTCCGCCCACGATGATTGCCGGCCGCCGCGCCTCGGACAAGAGACGCGCAGCCGCTTCAAGCTCGCCCCGCCCGGGATGCGGATGTGACGGCAGGGCCGACACGCGAGCCGGAAGCGCCGCAACCCTCTCCTGCATGACATCGACGGGAATCTCGATATGGACCGGTCCGGGCCGGCCGGAATTGAGGATCGCAAAAGCACGCGCCATGACGCCCGGAAGATCGGAGGCCGACAGAAGCGTGTGGGAGAAGAGCGCGAAGCTTGCCATCATCGCGCGCTGATCCGGCAATTCGTGCAATGCGCCGCGGCCATGGCCAAGCGACCCACGGCGGCCGACGCCGGAAATCACGAGCATCGGGACGGAATCGGCTCGGGCCTGCGCCATCGCCGTGATGGTATTTGTCAGGCCCGGCCCGGTGATGACGAGGCAGACGCCGGGCTTGCCGCTGACCCTGGCATAGCCGTCCGCCATGAAGCCTGCGCCCTGCTCGTGGCGCGGCGTCACGTGTCGGACCTTCGAGCCGGCAAGTCCGCGGTAGAGCTCGGCCGTATGGACACCGGGAATGCCGAAGACGACATCAACGTCGTACTTTTCGAGAAGCGCGATCAGCGCCTCGCCCGTGCTTGCTTCCATCGCGTCTTGCGTCATCCCAGCGTTCATGCCCAACCGCCTGCCCTTTTCGGTGCCACCGCATTCGCGGCAAAGCGGGCAATACGCGCACAGGCCTCTTCCATCCGCTCGTCGGGCACGGTCAGGCTCACACGCACGAAGCCGCGCGCTTCCTCGCCGAACGAGGCCCCCGGCATGACCGCCACACCTTCGCTCTCCAGGAGCCCCCAGGCAAAATCCTCGCCGGTCAGGCCGCTGTCGCGCACGTCGAGGAGGATGAACATGCCACCCTCCGGCATGATCGGGCGCGCACCGGCCGTATTCCCGAGGAAGGTCGTCACGAATTGCGCCCGGCGGTGATACGCCTCGCGCATCCGTGCTGCCGCGGGCGACGGGCGTGACAACGCATAGGCCGTCATATCGGCGATAAAGGGCTGGCCGCCGAAAAGCATCGTTTCGGAAACCGGCAGAAGCCGGGAGCAGAATTCCTGCGGCCCCACCGCCCAGCCGCTGCGAAAGCCCGGCGCGGCATGCGATTTGGAAATCGAGGCGACTGCGATGGTGCGCTCCGCGAGTTCGGGAATATCGAAAGGCGAGGCGAATGCGCCTTCGAAGACGAGCTCCTCATAGACCTCGTCAGAGACGATCCAGAGATCGTGGCGGCGGCAGACCTCGCCGATCGCTTTCAGCTCGTCGCGGCTCAGAACGGCACCCGTCGGATTGTGCGGCGAGTTGAGAAGGAGAACCCGGCAGCGCGGCGTGATCGCCTTTTCGAGATCCGCCGGGTCAAGGTGAAAGCGGTTGCGCGCATAAAGCGGCACGGAGCGCAGCTCAGCTCCATTTGCCCGGATAACCCCTTCGTAGGTCGCGTAGAGCGGATCGGCGACAAGGACCTCGTCACCCGTTTCGACGAGCCCGGTCATCACCGCGAAGAGCGCCGTCTGGGTACCCGGAAAGCACAGAACGTTTTCCGACGTGACCGTACGTCCGGACCTTCTTGTGTATTTCTCTGCCAGGACGTCGAGGAGCGCCGGATCGCCACGCCCGGCCGAATAGCGTGTGCGGCCGGCATGCATGGCACGGCTGCATTCGTCCAAGAGCTCCTTCTCCGGCGGGATGTCAGGCTCGCCAATCGTCAACTCCAGAACCTCGGCACCTTCTGCCGCCATGGCCCGAGCGCGGAAGTGGACGGCCCATTTGCCCGAGCCGAGATCGGCGAGCCGCTCCGTGATGGAGGCGTAGCGCATGTCGTTTCTACCTTCTGGTTGAAGTTAAGGCTGACTTGTTGGTGTCATGACTGAGCGAGGCTGAGGCCCAGGAGAGCCTCGACGGCTTCGACACCGGCAGCGACCAATTCGTCATCGGCGAACATGTCTTCCGCCAGGCAGCGCTCGACCCAAAGCCCATCGATGACGGCATTGATCTGGATCGCGAGGCGCACACGCTCCGCGGTCTCCGCTTCGCGTCCGATTTCGGCGAACAAGGAGGCAATGAGGTCCTCCAGCTCGCGGCGAAACTGCAGATAGCCGGCCCGGTGAATTGCCGCCATGGCGGGATCGACATGGATGAGACTGATGAACGTCGCCCAGAGCGACAAGGCGCGCGGATCGGCGACCGGGGGCGTCAAATTGGCGGCAATGAAGTGGCGCAGCCGGCTTTTCGCGTCGCCCTCGGTGTCGGCGACCGCGGCTTTCGCGGCTTCCGTCATCCCCTCCATGACGGATTGATAGGCCGCTTCGATCAGCTGGGTCTTGCCGGAGAAATAATGCCGGATGAGGCCATTGGTGACGCCGGCGCGGGCTGCGACCTCGCGCACGGTGATCCCCTTGAGGCCCTTCTCGGCGATGAGATCGAGCGTCGCCTGGATCAAGGCATGGCGCCGTTCGTCCTGCGTCCCACGCCTGAAGCTTCGCCGGGTCATGGGGCCCGACCGCTTGCCGGAAGGCTCCGAGACCTCGCCACCGACGGGCGCGCTATCGCCGTCACGAGCCGCCCCATCCTGGGTGAAGAGCGCAATTTTATCCGTCCGGTACATGTCGATTTCGGCGAATCCACCGCCGCCCGTTTGGCCATGAGCACATTTATGCACTTGCATAACTATCGTGCAAGTGTATCAATTCGGCCCTCGGCTTCGGTCGCGACACACTCCGATCTCTCACGAAAGGAATGGACCAATCACTGGCTTCTCGAACGCGTTCATATGGGCCTCGCGGCGGTTTCGGCATTTGACGCCGCCCCGGTTTGAAGATCTGATCCCCGCCTCGAATGCGGCTTGGGGAACAGGCCAGTGATCCAGGAACAAGAGCCAGCAGCGGCCACGACTGCGCCGCCGTCCGCGGAGCGCTCCGAGGTCGTTCGGGTCGAAAACCTGCACAAATCCTTCGGCAGCCTCGAAGTTCTGAAGGGGATTTCGTTCACGGCCCACGAAGGCGACGTGATCGCCATCATCGGCGGCTCGGGATCGGGAAAATCGACGCTTCTTCGCTGCATCAACATGCTGGAGCACCCGACCGCAGGCAGCGTCAGCGTGCACGGCGAAACCATCGCCATGAAGAGCAACGGCGACGGCGGCCTCATGCCCGCCGACCGGCGCCAGGTGCAGCGCATCCGTACGCGTCTCGCCATGGTCTTCCAGAGCTTCAATCTCTGGCAGCACATGACGCTTCTCGGCAACGTCATCGAAGTGCCCGTCCACGTTCTCGGCGTCCCCAGAGGCGAAGCCGTGGAGCGAGCCCGCACTCTCCTCGATCGCGTTGGTCTGAGCGACAAGGAAGACGTCTATCCGGCCTTTCTCTCCGGTGGTCAGCAGCAGCGTGCCGCGATCGCGCGCGCGCTCGCCATTCAGCCGGAGGTGATGCTTTTCGACGAACCCACTTCAGCGCTCGATCCGGAGCTCGTCGGCGAAGTTCTGTCCGTCATTCGCGACCTCGCACATGAGCGCCGCACGATGGTCCTCGTCACTCACGAGATGAGCTTCGCGCGTGAGGTGGCCAATCACATCATCTTTCTTGCCGACGGCGAGATCGAAGAAGAAGGCCCGCCGGAAGCCATCTTCGACAATCCAAAATCTGAGCGTCTGCAAAAGTTCATCGGATCAATTCAATAGCGGCAATGTGCCGGCGCTTCACGCCGGCCGTCATCGCATCAAGCAAGAAGGGAACTCCTCATGCACCGTATTCTCACACGCCTCGCCGCAGCCGCGGCCGTCGTCGTCCTCGGAGCGGGCGCGGCCAGCGCCGAGACCAAGGTCGGCATCGCGGCCGAACCCTATCCGCCATTCACGGTTCCGGATGCCGCCGGCAATTGGTCCGGATGGGAGATCGAAATCATGGATGCGCTGTGCGAGGAGGCAAAGCTCGATTGCACCATCGTGCCGACAGCGTGGGACGGCATCATTCCGGCCCTCACCTCGGGCAAGATCGACATGATCATCGGCTCCATGTCGATCACCGAAGAACGTCTCAAGGTGATCGATTTCAGCGACAAGTACTACAACACACCGACGGCCATCATCGGCCTCAAGGATGTCGAGATCGAGCCGACGAATGAAAGCCTGTCTGGCAAGCTTCTCGGCGTGCAGCGCTCGACCATCCATGAGAACTACGTCCACAAGCATTTTCCCGATGCCGAAGTGAAAACCTACCAGACACAGGACGAGGCCAACCAGGATCTCGTGGCCGGCCGCCTCGATGCTGTGCAGGCAGATTCCCTCGCACTCGCAACCTTCCTGGAATCCGATTCCGGCAAGGCGTGCTGCGACATGAAGGGCGAAGTTGAGCCCGACGAGGAAATTCTCGGACCGGGTGTTGGCGTCGGACTCCGCAAGGGTGACACCGAGCTCAAGGAGAAGCTCAACAAGGCGATTGCCGCGATCCGCGAGAACGGCACCTACGAGAAGATCTCCGAGAAATACTTCGACTTCGACATCTACGGAAAGTGAGCGGCTCGCTCGCAGCTTGGGGAGCGGGCAACCGCCCCTCCCCTTTTCCGCCCGGCTTCTGTCCACGCAGGTCGCTCGGCGCCTGAAAAGGCACGCCGCTTGCTAGAAGCCAGGTGCGGTCACGCGGCCGCGCCAGCATCAATGCGCCACGTCCAACCGTAATGTAATGGGTCCTTTAGAACTTCTTGCTTTTTCTCCGCCCGGCTGGGGCGGCGTCCTCTTGCGCGCTCTCCTGACCTCGCTCGAAGTTGCTGCCGGCGGCTATCTTGTGGGGCTTCTGATCGGCGTCGGTGGCGCTTTCGGAAAGCTCTACGGCGGGCCGATCCTGCGCGATCTCCTCGAGGCCTACACGACGATTATCCGCGCCGTTCCCGAGCTCGTCCTCATCGTCCTCGTCTATTACGCCGGCACCGACCTCTTGAACCGTCTGATGGCAGCGCTTGGCTATGCGCGCCTCGACGTCTCGGGCATGGCGGCCGGCATCGCCGTCATCGGCCTCGTCCAGGGCGCCTACTCGACGGAGGTGCTCCGTGGTGCCATCAAGGCCGTACCGGCCGGCCAGATCGAGACCGCGCGCGCTTACGGCATGCCGCCGTTTCTCCTCATGCGCCGCATCACTCTGCCCGCCATGCTTCCGCACGCCATTCCGGGACTTGCCAATCTCTGGCTGATCGCCACCAAAGACACGGCCCTTCTCGCCGTCGTCGGCTTTACGGAACTCACGCTCGCGACGCGGCAGGCCGGCGGGGCAACGCGGGAATACATGCTCTTCTTCTGCGCCGCGGGGCTCCTCTATCTGATGGTGAGCCTCGTCTCCAATGTCGTCATCGCCCTCATCGAGCGTCGGGCAAGGCGCGGCATGCCGGGTTTCTCCTCATGAGGGAAGACAATGCCGAAGCCGTGCATGCCATGGCCGACCTCATCGACCCGCAGAAGGACAGAGAGGCGAAAAGCGAAAACTGGCTGAAGCCGCACCGCATCGTGCTGCTGCTTCTGGCAGCACTCATGGTCGCCCTCATGGCGTTCAATATGCGCTGGGACTGGCTGCCGCTCTATTGGCCGGAAATGCTGGGCGGATTGGGGGTGACGCTCGCCCTTCTCGTCGGCAGCAGCATCCTCGGCTTCGCGATGGCGGTGCCTCTCGGCCTCGCACAAGTCTCGGGGCCTGCACCCTTGGCTTGGGCGGCCCGTGGTTTCTGCACCGTGATCCGCGGCACGCCTCTGCTCTTGCAGCTCTGGCTTCTCTATTATGGGCTCGGCTCGCTGTTTCCCCAGATCCCGTGGATCCGCGGCTCCTTCATCTGGCCTTATCTGCGCGAGGCGTGGCCCTACGCGCTCGCCTCGCTCACCATCTCCTTTGCGGGTTATGAGGGCGAGGTGATGCGCGGGGCGCTTGCCGGCGTACCGAAAGGTGAGCTCGAAGCCGCCCGCGCTTACGGTATGAGCCGCTTCACCGTGCTACGCCGCATCTGGCTGCCGCGCGCGATCCAGCGCGCTTTGCCGACCTTGAACGGCGAGATCGTGCTGCAATTGAAAGCGACGCCGCTTGTGGCGACGATCACCGTCATCGACCTTTATGCGGTCATCAGCGACGTGCGCCAGGACACCTACATCATCTACGAGCCACTTCTCTTTCTGGCTTTCATCTATCTCTGCCTGACCGGCCTCCTCGTCGCGGGCTTCCGCCATCTCGAAAACCGAATCCCCACCCGAGGAGTGTGAATGGGTATCGCCCCTGACCTCAGCAACGATCTGCCCGACATCGTCGCCATGCGGCATGAGCTGCATCGTCACCCTGAGCTCGGCCTCGAAGAGGAATGGACGTCCGCCTACGTGGCCGAAAAACTCCAGGCTCTCGGCTACGAGGTGCATCGCGGGCTTGCGAAGACGGGCGTCGTCGCGACCCTGAAGAACGGCACAGGCAAGCGCGCGGTCGGCCTTCGCGCCGATTTCGACGCCCTACCGATCCAGGAAAAGACCGGCCTTCCCTATCAGAGCGAGATTGCCGATCGCATGCACGCCTGTGGCCATGACGGCCACACCGCCATGCTTCTCGGCGCGGCGAAGCGGCTCGCGGAGCGAAAAAACTTCGACGGCACCGTGCATCTCATCTTCCAGCCGGCGGAGGAGAATTTCGGCGGCGCCAAGATGATGGTCGACGAAGGTCTCTTTGAGCTCTTTCCCTGCGACGCCGTCTTTGCACTTCATAACGAGCCGCAGCTTCCGTTCGGACAGTTCGCGCTCAGAGACGGGCCGATCATGGCGGCCGTCGACGAGGCTCGGATCGTCGTCACAGGCCGCGGGGGCCATGGGGCACATCCCGAGGACACGATCGATCCGATCGTTGCCGCCTCTTCTATCGTCATGGCCCTGCAGACGATCGTCGCCCGCAACACGCATCCGATCGATCCCGCCGTCGTCACGGTCGGCTCCATCCACGGCGGCTCGGCGAGCAACATCATCCCTGAGAGCGTGGAACTCGTCATCGGCGTCCGCTCTTTCGACGATGCGACGCGCGACCTTCTGGAAGAGAAGATCCGCCTGATCGCGACGCGCCAGGCGGAGAGTTTTGGCGCGCGCGCAGAGGTCGACTATCTCCGAAGCTACGACGCCACCATCAACGATCCGGCGGAAACGGACTTCCTCCGCGCCCAGGCGATCCGTTTCGCGGGTGCCGAGAATGTCACCGACCTCGCCCGTCCGTTTATGGGCTCGGAGGACTTTGCCTATATGTTGAAGGCTTGTCCGGGCAGCTATTTCTTTCTGGGGACCGGGCGCGGGCCGGATGATCCGCCGCTGCATCACCCGTCCTTCGACTTCAACGATGATATTCTGGCGACCGGCGTCGCCTTCTGGACGGAATTCGCCGAAGCCTTTCTGAGCCGGGCCTGAGCACGAGCGCACACCGACGAGATCTCAATGCCGAAAAAGACCGATTTCTACATCAACGGCAGCTGGGTGGGCCCGGCCGAGCCGAACCCGTTTCCCGTCATCGACCCGGCGACCGAAAGTGAGATTGCCGAGATCTCGCTCGGGAGTTCCGCCGATATCGGCAAGGCCGTGGCGGCGGCGCGGGCCGCCTTTCCGACCTGGAGCGCGACAGACGTCACCGAACGCATCGCCGTGATCGAACGGCTCCTGACGATCTACCGGGCTGGCGCCGAGGAGATGGCCAAGGCGATCAGCACCGAAATGGGTGCGCCGATGTCGTTCTCACGCGACGAACAGGTCGGCGCCGGCGACTGGCACATCGAAGGGTTTCTCAAAGCCATCCACGAGATCGAATGGGAGCGGCCGCTGCGCGCCGATGCACCGAGCGAACGCATCATCAAGGAGCCGATCGGCGTTTGCGGGCTCATCACGCCGTGGAACTGGCCGATGAACCAGGTGACGCTCAAGGTCGTGCCCGCGCTTCTCACCGGTTGCACGGTGGTGTTGAAGCCGTCGGAAATAGCCCCCCTCTCCTCGCTCCTCTTCGCCGAAATGATCGACGCCGCAGGCGTGCCGCCTGGCGTCTTCAATCTCGTCAATGGAGACGGGCCGGGCGTCGGCGCGGCGCTGTCGGCGCATCCCGATGTCGACATGATGTCGTTCACAGGATCGACGCGCGCCGGCACCGCCGTCACCAAGGCCGCCGCCGACACGGTCAAGCGTGTGACGCTGGAACTCGGCGGAAAGTCGCCGAACATTCTCTTTTCCGATTGCGATCTCGCATCACAGGTCGAGGGCGGCGTCCGCTTCTGTATGGAAAACACCGGCCAGTCCTGCAACGCGCCGACACGCATGCTCATCGAAGCCTCGGTCTACGAGGATGCGATCGCGATCGCCAAGGAGACGGCGGAGAAGGTCGCCGTCGGCGATCCGCATGAGGAGGGCGACCATATCGGCCCGCTCGTCTCGCAGACCCAGTTCGACAAGGTACAGGATCTGATCGGGGCCGGCATTGCGGAAGGCGCGCGTCTCGTCACTGGCGGGACGGGCCGGCCGGCCGGCTTCAATCGCGGCTATTATGCCCGACCGACCGTCTTTGCCGATGTCAGGCCCGAGATGCGCATCTGGCGCGAGGAAATCTTCGGACCGGTGCTTGCGATGACGCCGTTCAAGGACGAGGCGGAGGCGATCCGCCTTGCCAACGACACGCCCTACGGCCTCGCCGCCTATCTCAGCACCCAGGACACGGAGCGCGCCCGCCACGTCGCGCTGCAGCTGCGGGCAGGCATGGTGCGCGTCAACCGTGCCCCCTTCGCACAGGGCAGCCCCTTCGGGGGCTACAAGCAATCCGGCAACGGCCGCGAAGGCGGAATCTTCGGTCTGGACGATTTTCTCGAGATCAAGACGGTCGCGTTTGGCGACATGCTGTCTTGAGGCCACTGTATTGAATCAGTCTCCGGCCGCAGCCCTTTTGCGACTGCGGCCGCGCGGCGTTTGCCGCCGGCTATTCGACCGAATGCCGGGCCTGCGCCGCCTTTCGGTCCTCCCGCTCCCGCAGGAAGTCTTCAACGGAAGTCGGCGTCACGCCCCAGGCCGCAAAGCCTGGCTCCTCGGTCGCGACATTGGGCGCCTCCATCAATTCCACTTCCGTGGAGGTCACCGGCGGCTTCGGCAGCCGCTCGGCTGCTGCCGCCAGGCCTTTCCAAATGCCGATCGGCAATGGGACGAGCAAGCGCCGAACACCGACCTCGTCTGCCACGATCCCGACGAGTTCGCGGTAGGTGTATGTGCGCGGGCCGCCCAACTCGTAGGTGCGCGGCTCGGGAGCCGGTCCCGCCACCACGATACACGCGATCGCCTCGGCCACATCTCCGACGAAGGTCGGCTGCAGCCGCGTCTCTCCACTCCCGAAGAGAGGAAAGACGGGATATCTCCGCAGAAGATCGGAGAACGTGCAGATGAAGCCGTCCTGCGGACCGAACATGACGGCCGGCCGCACGATGACAGCGTTTCCGAAGGCCCGGCGAACCGCGATCTCTCCTTCACCCCGCGCCGCGATGTAGCGGGAAGGAGAGTTCGGATCAGCGCCCACGCCAGAGAGCTGGACGAGAAGCGGTACGCCGTGTCGATGCGCCAGAGCAGCAAGCTGTCCCGCCGCCTCCACATGGATGTCGCGAAAAGTCTTGCCACCCCGCTCCACATAGAGACTGACGGCGTTGACGACGGCACCTGCGCCCTCGACAAGCCTTGCCACATCCTCCGGCCGCTCGATGTCGCCTTCTACGACGCTGAGCCCGGCCGGCCTCCCGAGAAGGTCCGTGATCTTGTTCGGATGGCGGGAGACCGCCCGCACGCTCCTGCCCTTCTCCAGCAGGCGCCGGCAGATCCGGTGCCCAAGAAAACCGCCGCCGCCAAAAACAACGACGGGTGCTTCCTTGCCTGCAAAGGTGCCATCTTCGGGCATGTCGAACCTCCCCGTCACGATCTTCGCTTTTGGGGAGCACAACTGCCGATGACGGACTTTGCTCCCTGCGCAATTGCCACATCCGATGACGGCCTCCCTGCAAATGGCCGCATAGGTGGTTTCCAGGCTCGTCTGGACGGACGATGCTGATCGATCGACGGAGTGGGCTGTTCATCACCCCGTCGGAGCTTAAAGTGGGTTCATCGCCCGCAGAATTTTGTCGATGAACACCTCCCCCCTTCCCGACCGTCTCGCCGGCTGGCTGCTGATCGCCACGTGCTTTTTCGTCTTCCTGGCGCAATGGTCGGGCGAGAGCATCCTGGTCGGCGCTGAGATCGTCACCGTCATTCCTGCCGTGCTTCTTTTGGCACGCCGCACGGGTCGCATGCAGACCGTCTTCCTTTCGGTCGCCGGCATCCTCCTTATCGCGACGCTGGCGACACGTGCGGACTGGCTGACGCTCACCACATCGGCCTTGAAAACGACGGCCTTCATCGCCGCCTTTTTCACCGCGACGACCGCGCTCCGTTACGCCGCCACGAGTTCACCTGCGGTCATCGAATGTGGCCGCCTTCTCGCCGAGCAGCCTCCGGGCCGGCGTTACCTGGCGCTGACAACCGGCGGACATCTCTTCACGCTCGTCCTCAATTACGGCTCGATCGCGCTTCTCGGGGCGCTCGCGGAAGAGAGCTCCCGCCGGGAAGACAACCCGCATATCCGCGCCATTCGCCTGCGACGCATGCTGCTCGCCATTCAGCGTGGCTTCGCCTCCGCCCTCACCTGGTCGCCGCTCGCCTTCGCCACGGCGATCTCGATCTCGTTCGTGCCGGATACGACGTGGAAGGAGATTCTGGGCCCGAGCCTCGTCAGCTCTCTCATCCTGGCTGTAGGTGGCTGGCTTCTCGACACTCTCATCAAGCCCAAAGTCTCGGCCTCGCCGTCGACGCCCGTGGTGACGGAGTTGAGCTGGACCAGCATCTGGCCGCTTCCTGTCCTTCTGGTGGTGCTCGGGGTGAGCGTCGGCGGCATTCATCTCGCCACGGGCGTGCGGGCGACCGCCGCCGTCATTCTGGTCGTGCCGATCATCTCACTCGCCTGGATCGCCTTTCAGAACAGGGATGATGCCCCGATGCGCCACGTGCGCGAGCGCACCGGCCTCTTCGTGACACGCCAGCTCCTCGGCTACCGCAACGAGCTCGTCCTCCTCACCATGGCCGGCTTCATCGGCGGCCTTGGGGGACATCTTCTGAGCCCGTTCGTCCTCGGCGCCGGCTTCGATCTGTCTTCGCTTCCGGGCTGGCTGCTTCTCGTCGGGCTTCTCTGGATCATTCCGGCCGCCGGCCAGCTCGGCATGAACCCAATCCTGGCCGTCTCGCTGATCGCGCCGCTCCTGCCTGCCGCCAGCGAGGTCGGGATCGATGCAAGCGATATTGCCGTGGCGATGACCGCCGGCTGGGCGCTTGCCGCCGCAAGTTCGCCGTTTACGGCAAGCACGCTCGTCGTCGGCGGTTTCGGCAGCGTCACCGCCCGTTATGTCGGGCTCGTCTGGAACGGCCTTTATGTCGTCGTGACGGGGCTCGCGCTCTCGGCCTGGGTCGCCTTTCTCGCATTCTGGTGAGCCACTGCCCGGCGCGCACGTTCCGCGCCGGCGATCGGTGCACCTCACGCGCTGACGGAAATGACGTCCTCGTCCTTGAAACCGACCCGCAGCGTCTCCCCCGGCTGCGGCGGTGCCGAGCGACGGTCGTTGAAGAGATCGACATGGAGACGCGTGTCGCCGACCGCGACCCCGATGCGGATCACCGAGCCGAGGAAGCTCACCGCTTCGACACGGGCGTTGAGGCAGATGCCGTCATCGGCGCCGTTGACGAGGTTGAGCGCCTCGGGGCGGAGCGCCAGCACGATCGGCTCTCCGTCACGGGCGGTCGCCGGGAGCTTTCTCAGGACCACGGATTGCTCACCGATCGCCACCTCCTGCGCAGCGGCATTCCTCACCCGCGCCTCGACACGGTTGAGCGTGCCGACGAAGTTGGCGACAAAAGGCGTTGCCGGCCGGTTGTAGACCTCAAATGGCGCGCCGACCTGCTCGATGCGCCCGGAATTCATGACCACGATCCGGTCGGAGATCGACAGCGCCTCCTCCTGATCGTGCGTCACGAAGATCGTGGTGATGCCGAGCTCGCGTTGAATGTTGCGGATCTGCTCACGCAGCGACACGCGGATTTTCGCATCGAGTGCGGAGAGCGGTTCGTCGAGAAGCAACATCCTTGGGCTCGGCGCGAGTGCGCGAGCAAGCGCCACGCGCTGCTGCTGGCCGCCGGACAGCTCGAACGCATAGCGCCGGCCGAGATCGGGCAGACCGATGAGCTCCAGCATCTCGGCCACACGCTCGCGCGCCTTCGCCCGCGGCACGCCGGCGACCTTCAGCCCGAAGCCGATATTGTCCCTCACATTCAGATTCGGAAAAAGCGCGTAAGACTGGAAAACCATTCCCACATTTCGCTGCGAGGGCTTCAGGTGGGTGATCTCCCGCCCGTCGGCGAAAATGCGGCCCTTCGTGGGTTTTTCGAAACCCGCGATCATGCGCAGCACCGTTGTCTTGCCGCATCCGGACGGACCGAGCAGCGACACGAACTCGCCGCTGTTGAACGAGAGGTCCAGATCCTTGATCACCGTATTGGTGCCAAAGGTTTTGGTGATCGCTTCGAGATTGAGGAATTCTTCTGCCATATCAATCTTTTCTGGCCGTGCTCTTCGGAGCGAAGCGCGCGAGGAGCTGGATCGCGACCATCGCGCTCCAGGTGAAGACGAAGGAGATGATTGCGAGCGCCGAGGGCTCGTAGGCCCGGTTGGCGCCGATATTCTGCATGTAAGGGCCGAAGCCCGGACGGTTGAGCAGGCTCGCCAGGACGAACTCGCCCATGACGATGGCGAGCGTCAGGAAGGCACCCGACAGCACGGCCGTGATGACATTCGGAAAGATGATCCGTGTCAGGATCCTGAGGCGGCTGGCGCCAAGAATGGTCGCCGCCTCCGTCAACGTCTGCACGTCGATGGTCCTGAGACCCGTGTCGATCGCCCGGTACATATAGGGCATGGCGAGCGCCACATAGCCGAGCGTCAGCAGGATATTGGTGCCCATCACCGAACCGGTGAGCGGCAGAAAAGACGACGAGTTGTAGAGCCGGATATAGCCGAAGACGAGGATGATCGGCGGGATGATCAGGGGCATCAGCGTGAGGAATTCCACGATCGGCCTGATCTGCGGCATCCTGAGCCGCACGAAATAAGCGGCCGGCATGATGATGACGATGCCGACGACGATGGTGCAAAGGCCGATCACCAGCGAATAGGTGAAGGTCTGCTGGAAGCCCGGATCGGCGAAGACATTGCGATAGGCGTCGAGCGTATATCCGTCGCGCCGGATGCTCAGCGAGAACTCAAGCGTCGCGAGCAGCGGCAGCAGGAAATAGGCCGCGCCGAGACCGAAGACGACCCAGGACCAGAAGCGATTGCCTCTCATTTGAGCCACCTCTCAGCGCGGGTGCGCACGACCAGATAGACGACGTTGGCAAGAGCGGTGATCGCGATCATGCCGACGGCAAGAGCCGCCCCGAGCTGCTGGTTCTGCAGCACGTCGCCACGGATCTGCGCGTAAAGCAGGATCGGAACGATGTTGAGCGAGGAACCGGTGAGCGCATAGGCTGTCGCAATCGCCCCGAATGCGTTGGCGAACAACAAGGAGAGCGTGCCGAGAAGGTTCGGCCACAAGACCGGCAGCCCGACATACCGCCAGAACTGCCAGGTGGAGGCGCCGAGCGTCTCCGCCGCTTCGCTCCACTCCCGCTTCAACCCATCGATCGCCGGCGTGATGATGAGGATCATCAAGGGGATCTGGAAATAGAGATAGGTGAGCGTCAGGCCCCAGAAGGAGAGAATGTTGAAGCCGGCGCGGTAGAGGTCGAGCCCGAAAACCTCCCGCAAAATGATGGTCACGAGACCCACGCGCCCGAGCGTCGCGAGAAAGGCGAACGCCAGCGGGATGCCCGCAAAGTTGGAGGCGACGCCGGAAAAGGTCAGAAGCGTGGAGCGGATCACCGGTGGCAGACGCCCACGAATGACGGCCAGGGCGATCGCGAGCCCGATCAGGCAGCCGAGTGCGGCGGAAGCGAAGGAGATTCGGATCGAAATCGAGAAAGATCGCAGGATCTGCGGCGTGAAGAGTGCACCGATATTGTCGAGCGTCACACCGCCCTGCCCGTCGGAAAAAGCCGTCGCGAACAGGCCCAGAGTCGGCAGGATGAGAAACATGATCGCAAACGCCAGAAACGGCAGGATGGCGATCGCTTCCCCGAGCCTCAACTCGGCGAACATCTGCGAAAATCGGCGCTTCCGCGCAGGCAAGGCAACTGACCCGGAGTGATCCGGGCCAGTCGTTTCAGTCGGAAGCGCGAGCGGCTTGCCGTTATTCGGCGACATTGGCGCCGACCACGGAATCCCACTTCTCCGTGATCACGGCCTTGGCGGCATTTTGCTGCTCGATGGTCGGGAACACGGCCTTGGCGTAGGCTTCCGCCGGCGGCAGCGCATCGAGAAGCTCCTGCGGGATCTTCTTCTGCTCGGCGAGCGCATTGAAGCGGATCGGGTGGCAGTAGCCGGCAAGCCAGCCAAGCTGACCCTCGTCGGAATAAAGATACTCCATCCACAGCTTCGCGGCGTTCGGATGCGGCGCGTAAGCGCTGATCGCCTGGACGTAGACGCCGGCGACGACACTGTCGGACGGGACGACGACGTCGGCGGCGGGGTTGCCCTCAAAACCGTCGCGCCAGGCGAGCGAATTGTAGTCCCAGGCGACCACGATCGGCGTCGTACCCTGTGCAACCGAGGCCGCTTTGCCGATCACCGGAACGAAGTTGCCCCGCTCGTTGAGCTGCTTGAAATACTGCAGCCCGGCTTCTGCAGCCTGATCGAGATCACCGCCGTTTTCGGCGAGCCCGGCTCCGACGACACCCTGGATCGCCTGGTTGGAGGCGCGGGGATCACCTGACAGAGCAACGGCGTTGGCGTATTTTTCGTCGAGGAGGTCGGCCCAGCTCGACGGCGCTTCACCGACGATATCCGTGTTCACGAGGAACGACAGAACGCCGTAATAATCGCCGTACCAGTAGCCGTCGGCATCCTTCGCGTCGTCCGGAATCTCGTCCCAGGTGGAGACCTTGTAGGGCTCGATGAGGCCTTCTTCCTTGGCCTGCGGGCCGAAAGCGAGGCCGACATCGAGAACGTCGGGCGCCTGCGGGCCGGTGTTGTCCTTGTTGGCGCGGACGGCCTCCAGCTCATCGGCTGAACCCGCATCCGGGTTGAGTTCGTTCACCTGGATGCCAGGATACTTCTCCTTGAACCCGTCGATCACATCGCCATAGCCGCACCAGGAATGCGGCAGCGCAATCGTGGTGAGCTGCCCCTCTTCCTTGGCCGCTTTGTACAGCGCATCAAGGTCCGTCTCGGCGCTCGCCGTCATCGTCGTGGCTAGCAAAGCGACGACGGATACCGAGGCAGCGAATAGAGTTTTGGTTTTCATTATGCGACTCCGTGCTGTGGCTCGGCCCCCATTCGAAAGAGAGTCGCCAAGCCGAACGTCCACTAGAACCGGCCCATGACAGATCCGTGACGCTGCGTCGGCACGGCGGCTTTGTTCACGCCACGCAACGAAAGACAATTTGTCTGTGGCGCATCCCCGCTTCGCGTCGGTCGTGTCTTGGGTCGCCGTAACCTTCGTCCTAAGAAGGCCCGACCGCAAGCTGCAAGACACCTGAACGCAGAAGAAGAATGGGATATCGGCGATGAAGAAAGTCTACGTCATCGGGATCGGGGCCGGCGATCCGTCTGACCTCACGCTGCGGGCGATTGAGGCGATGCGGGCCGTCGACGTCTTCTTCTTCATGGACAAGGACGGGGCCGGCAAAGAGAATTTGATCGCCTTCCGTCAGCAGGTGCTCGCACGGGCCGTTCCCGAGGCCTCCTACCGAAGCATCCATGCCACCAGCCCCGAACGACCGAAAGACGGCCGAGACTACGAAAAGGGTATCGACTGGTGGCGCGGCGAGCGGCGGCGGATCTTTCGCGAGATGCTGTCGGAGCTCGGTCCTGAGGAGACCGGCGGCTTTCTGATCATCGGCGATCCGGGGCTTTATGACGGCACCACGCAGATCCTGCATGAGCTCGCCGCCGAGGGATTCGAGATCGACTTCGAGGTGGTCACCGGCATCACGAGCCTGCAGACCCTTGCCGCCCGTCACCGCATTCCGTTGAACCGCATCGGCGAAGAAATCACCGTCACCACCGCACGGCTCTTGGCCGAGACCGAGCCCGCGACGATCTCCAACACCCTCGTGATGCTCGATGGGCGCGCCACCTTCCTGCGCTTCAAAGAGAGCGATCTCTATATCTACTGGGGCGCTTATCTCGGCATGGACGAAGAAATCCTCATCGCCGGACCGCTGAAGGAGAAGGCGGACGAAATCGCCGAAACGATCGAGACATCGCGCGCGCGTCACGGTTGGATCATGGATGCCTACCTTTTGCGACGGCCGTGAAGGGTGAGAGCCGTTCCACCCTGCCGTGACGTAACCTCTTGTAGTTGCATCGCACGCAACCTTTTCAGCTTAAATGAAGGACCTATTCCAAGCCCTTCTGTGATCTGATTAATTTTTGTGAAACCATGCCGCCCAAACTGTGGCGTGTTCGCAATTTAATTAAGCTTTTAAACACGGGCGTCGGCTCAATATCCCCGCAACAAGGGGTAGGAGAGGCGTCATGTCGAAAACGATGCCGCTGGCGGTGTTGTGGCTTCTGGCCACCACCGCCACGCTGCTGCTGATCATGCAGCCCATTAGCATCGAGGCGCAATTCGTCATGGGCGTGGCGGCCGTCGGCGGGATGGCGGCCGTGTGGATGTTCAGCAAGGAAGGCGTTTGGCGCCAGGTCTTTCTGGCGCTCGCGACGGCCGTGGTGCTGCGCTACGTCTACTGGCGCACCACCTCGACGCTGCCGCCGATTTCGGAACCGATCAACTTCGTTCCGGGCTTTCTCGTCTACCTCATGGAAATGTTTTCAGTGCTGATGCTTTTCATCAGCCTGTTCATTACGGCCGACCCTTTGGAACGGAAGCGGGCGCGCCAGCTGCGCGATGCTGAGCTTCCGACCGTCGACATCTTCATTCCGACCTACAACGAAGACAAAAGCCTTCTCGCCACAACCATCGCGGCAGCGCTCGCGATGGATTATCCGCATGAGAAAAGACAGGTTTGGCTGCTCGACGACGGCGGCACCGAGCAGAAGGTCAACAATCCCGACCCGAACGTCTCAGTCCCCGCCAAGCGCCGGCGGGCGGAACTGCAGCGCCTGTGCGCGCAGCTCGGCGCCCACTACCTCACCCGCGAGCGCAACGAACACGCGAAGGCCGGCAACCTCAACAACGGTCTCGACTGCTCCACCGCCGATCTCATCGTGGTCTTCGATGCCGATCATGGCCCGGTCCGCTCCTTCCTGCGCGAGACCGTCGGTCATTTCGCCGACGATCCGCGTCTCTTCCTGGTGCAGACGCCGCACTTCTTCCTCAATCCGGATCCGCTGGAACGGAACCTCTCGACCTTCGAGCGGATGCCGTCGGAAAATGAGATGTTCTACTCCGTGATCCAGAAGGGTCTGGACAAGTGGAACGCGGCCTTCTTCTGCGGCTCGGCGGCCGTGCTTCGGCGAGCAGCGCTCGAGGAGACGGGCGGTTTTTCCGGCGTTTCCATCACCGAAGACTGCGAGACGGCGCTCGAACTGCATTCGCGCGGATGGAACAGCCGTTATGTCGACATTCCGCTGATCGCCGGTCTGCAGCCGGAAAACTTCGTCTCCTTCATCGGTCAGCGCTCGCGCTGGTGCCGCGGCATGGTGCAGATCCTGATGCTGAAGAACCCGCTCTTCAAGCGGGGGCTTCGCTTCGAACAGCGTATCGCCTACCTCTCCTCGTCGCTTTTCTGGCTGTTCCCGCTGACGCGCCTCACCTTCATGCTGGCGCCGCTGCTCTACATCATCTTCTCGCTGCAGATTTACGAAGCGAGCTTCCGTGAGTTCGTCGGCTACACCGTCGCCTATATGGCGGTGAACATCATGCTGCAGAGCTATCTCTACGGCAGGCTCCGCTGGCCCTGGGTGTCGGAACTCTACGAATACGTGCAGTCGGTCTATCTGGGCCGAGCGATCCTGAGCGTCGTCGTCAATCCGCGTGCGCCGACGTTCAACGTCACGGCGAAAGGCCAGACGAGCGATAAAGAGCAGCTCTCGGCCCTTGCCGGCCCCTATTTCGCGATCTTCGGCGTCCTTGCCGTCACCGGCGCCTATGCCGCCTGGCGCTACTTTACGGAGCCTGCCGGCAACGACCTGTTGATGATCTGCGGCGTGTGGAACGCCATCAATCTGGTCATCGCCGGTGTTGCGCTCGGCGTCGTATCGGAGATGCCGGAGCGGCGCCGGGCGCAACGTCTCGCCGTCGTGCGGCGCGCGGTGCTCGAGATCGTCGGTGTCGGCGAAATCGCCGTCTCGGTGGAGGATGTCTCTACTTCAGGCGTGCGGGTGCGCCCGCTGGAGGACGCACTGCCGCCGATGAAGGCGGGCGCCACAATCGCCATGCTGCGTCTGGTCAACGACGACGGCACCGTCACCAAAGAGGCAATCGCCGTCGTTCTACGCCGCGCCGGCAATGACGACCGCGGCCGCTTCCTCGGCATGGAATTCATCCAGCTCACCGCGCCGCAGTACAAGCTCATCGCCGATCTCCTCTACCGCAGCGCCAATGTCTTCGAGGCATTTCGCAGCCGGCGGCGGAAATCGCGGAGCGTCATCGGAGCCACGATCGGTTTCCTCTCCTGGAGCTTCTATTACACGCTACGGGCCTTCCGGATCGGTCTCAGGCGCAATCAGCCTGCCGCAACGGACATGGAAGGGTTTGCGAGCGCCGAAACGGGTTTCGGCGTCGAAATCGGGCGATCGGAGCCTGCCTTGCCGCGGGTTCAGTCCCATCTGCATGTCGCACCAGCCATGCCGGTCGAAGCCGGAACGACATCTGTTCCCGCCCCTGCGGCGGCTCCTGCCGCCCAAAGCACGGCGGCGGTCGGCGTCGCCACGCCCCAGGTCGAGCAAGCAGAGCCGAGCGAGGCGCAACGCCGGCGCTCCATCTCAACATCGACGGCTGCCACCGCTTCGCTCGGTCATGACGTCTGGGAGTATGCGGTATGAGAAATCTCGCAACCGCGGGCCTTGCACTCCTCCTGCTCGCACCGCAGGCCCAGGCGGGCAAGGTCGTCCTGTCTCTCGATCAGGTTCGGTCGGCAGCGCCGGTCAGGGCGCAGCCCACGACCAGCCAAATGGCCCTCTCCGACACCGGCGTGCCGCTCGTGGCCGAGGTCGATCCGGATCTTCGTCGCCTTCCCGCAGCCTTGAGCGATTTGCATTTCAATGGCGAAACCGCCGGTCATGAATGGCCCGTCTATCTGACGAGGACGCAGGCGGCCTCACGGGCGGAGATGCAGCTCGGCTACATCAACAGCGTGTCGGTGATGTCGGAGGGTTCGACGCTGACCGTGACGGTCAATGAAGTCAGCATCGGTGAAATCCCGATTGCATCGCCCGACGAGCTCGCCCGCACGCGCCTCTCCGTTCCCCCGGGTCTCCTCCAGCCTGGCTACAATTCCGTGCGCATCTCGGTGCAGCAGCGGCACCGCGTCGATTGCTCTCTCGAGGGCACCTACGAATTGTGGACCCAGATCTATCCTGGGGTCACGGGATTTGCCTTTGCGGGGGCCGGCGCCGGTTTCGAGCGCTTGAGCGATCTCGCAGCCGTCAATCCGGGTCTCGACGGCGCCGTCAGCATCAGCGTGCGGGCGCCTGAGACGCCAACGCCGAAGGCGACCGAGAGATTTTTGCGCGTGGCCGAGATCGCCGCAATCATGACGAAGGCACCCCGCAGCGAAGTCCGCTTCGACACCGGACCTGCCTCGGGACCCGGCGTCGAAATTGCGATCGGAACGCCGGAGGAACTGCGTCGGCTCGGCGTATTGAAGCCCGGCGAGACGGCGCAGCCCGGCGTCTCCGTCATCCTTCCCGACGAAATGGATCTGATCCATGGCCGCGTATCCATCTGGATCGTGGGAGGCAGCGACGCCGCCATCGACGCAGCGCTCGCAAGTCTCGAAGCCGGGAGCAAAACGGAGCCTTCGGAAGGAACGCCGTCCGGGCTGCGCGCCGCTGAAAACGCCCTCGGCCACCTCGTGCCGCCGGGAAGCTCTGTGAGCCTGCGCGACCTCGGCGTCGTCTCCGAGGAGTTCAACGGTCGCCTCTACCGCACCTCCTTCAACATTCGCATGCCCTATGACTTTCTGTCGGCAGATTACAGCCAGGCGGTCATTCGGCTGACGGCCGGCTTTGCGCCACGGCTCGATCCCAAGAGCCAGCTTCTCGTGCGCGTGAACGATCAGACGGCGTCCGTGCTGCCACTCTTGGATGACGACGGTGCCTTGATGCGGGGACGCAAAATCCCGATCCCGCTGAAAGTGCTGCATCCCGGCATCAACCGCGTGCAGATCGAGGCGCAGCTCCGCTCTCAGAGCGATCGCAGTTGCGACACGCTTGCCGGGCTCTCCAGCCCGAGCCGCTTCCTCATCATGGATACGAGCGAGTTCTATCTCCCGCCGGTCGCGCGCATCGCACGCATGCCCAATCTCGCTTCGACCCTCAGCGGCGGGTTCCCTTACGCCAAAGGCGAAACGACAGCCGCCTACATCCCCGATCCCGACGCCGACACGCTTTCCGCCGCAGGGACGCTCGCAGCCAATCTGGCTGCGGTCAGCGGGGCGCCGCTCAATCTCGAGGTCGCCTTCTCCGCACCCCCGGCTGACGCCGGCACCTCGATCGTCGTGGCGGCGGCGCAGGCCCTGCCCGGCTCTGTCGCCGATGCTGTCGGTCTCGACGCCGCCGGCATGCGCCAGGCCTGGCGTTCGCAGATGCTCAACAGCCGTGTCGGCAGAGCCGGACTTGGAGAAGCACCGCTCTACACGGGCTCGACCGGCCGCGACGATCCGGCGCCGCAACGCGTCTCGCAACGGCTTTTCATGCAACCCTCTGTCTCGCTCGACGACTGGACCGAGCAGATGCGCGAGAATGGTGGCTTCGGCGGACCGTTCGAGCGGGCGATCTCCTGGCTCAAGGATCAGGTCGGGAGCGCCACCGGGAATATCGGCCTCGGCGAAGGACCGGATCCGCTGCGGGTCAAGCCGGGCAGCACACTCGTCCTTGCCCAAGCGGAAGCCCCGGCCAACGAGGGGCGCACCTGGACAGTGGTGACGGCGCCAACGAGCGAAGAGCTCGCAGCCTCCGTCGCGCAGATCAACACGGCGTCGCTGCTCTACCGGCTGGACGGGCGGGCGCTCGCATTCGGCCGCAACGACGGCGACATCACCAGGGCCACGAACGGCAGCTTCTACTACGTGACGACGCAGCCGCTGTCCTTCCAGAACATTCGCCTCGTCGCAGCGGGATGGATGTCGCTCAATATCGTCTATTACGTCCTCGGCCTCATCGCGGCCTGCGCATGCCTCGGCCTCGCGACGACTGCCCTTCTGCGGCGCGTGGGGCATTCGTCATGAGCGCGCGCGTTTCCGTCACCGCCATCGTGGCGTCCTTCTCCGCCCTTCTGGCAATTTCGGCTGGCGCGGCGCTCTTGAACGACAGCCCCTCGGAGAAGGCCGCGCTGCCCTGCGAGCCGGGTGAGAGGGCCGCCACAATGGCAAGCGCCGTTCCTCAAAACATCGCCCTCCGCCTGCCGATGGCATCGGGGGAAACCGCGTCGCATGTCGCAGAAACAACCTTCGACCCGGTGCCTGCGGCCGCAGCCACAGGCACACCCGTTTCGACGCCGATTGAAGTCGCGGCTGCCGGCAGCGCAGCCGGCTCGAACGCGGGTGCGACGAAGGCAGATCTGCCTGCGCCTCTCTGGGCGAATTTCCGTGACAATTTCATCGGCGACGACGGACGCGTGATCGACGACGGCAATGGCAAAATCAGCCACAGCGAAGGCCAGGGATACGGCCTGCTGCTCGCGGCCTTCGCCGATGATCCCGTCACCTTTCGCCGCGTGTGGAACTGGACCGTCACCGAGCTCCTGATCCGCGACGACGGCCTTGCCGCCTGGCGCTGGGAGCCCGATGCCGATCCGCACATCACGGACCCCAACAATGCCACCGACGGCGACATCCTGATCGCCTGGGCACTGATGGAAGGTGCAGCCCGCTTCAACGAACCGGAATATCGCAAGGCCGCCGCCGAGATCGCAGCAGCGATCTACGAGAAAACCACGGAAGAGAGCGCGTACGGCCGCATCATCCTGCCGGGCGTTCACGGGTTCCGCGCCGATGATCGTCGCGACGGGCCCGTCATCAACCTCTCCTATTGGGTGTTTCCGGCCTTCCCGGCTCTCGCAAAGGCCGCTCCGCAATACGATTGGGATGCCCTGCGAGACAGCGGCGTGGCGTTGATGCGGGCCTCCCGTTTCGGCAAAAGCAATCTGCCGAGCGACTGGATCTCGCTTTCGGGCGAGAAGCCGAGACCGGCCAACGGCTTTCCCCCGACCTTTGCCTACAATGCAATCCGCGTTCCCCTCTATGCCGCCTGGGCTGAGGCCGGAGATCGCTCCGACCTCGCCCCCTATCAGGCGCTGTGGGAGCGGACGCAGCCGAGCACCGTCGATGTCATGTCGGGGCGGGCAGTCCAGCCTCTGGGCGGCCCTGGCTATGCGGCGGTCGCGGGGCTCGTCGCCTGCGCACGCCAAGGCACCCCCTTCCCTGCCTCGGCGCGCAACAGCCTTCCCGACCTCTACTATCCGAGTGCCCTACAGGCCCTTTCTGTCGTCGCAGCACAGGAGGCATATTCCGGATGTCGCTGAAAACGCTCCCGTTTCTCCTCCTCGCAGGGGCGGCCTGGATCGCACCCGCACAGGCCCAGACCATCACCATCAAGGCGCCCGCCCACATGTCGGGCGCCGCCATTACAAAAGTCGATGAGAGCGCCTTGCGCTACTATGCGCGCAACCAGGAGCTCGACCGTGTCGAGGCCGAAATCCACCGGCTGCAGCAATTGCATCCGGGTTGGACACCGCCCGACGACCTCTTCACCCAGGTAACCGGCGGCAGCGACGAAACGGAATTCTGGGAGCTTTTCGCAGCCGACCGGCTCGATGATCTCGAAGCCGCCATCGAGGCGCGACGACATTCCGAACCGGGCTGGCAGCCGTCCGAGGACCTCAGGAGCAAGGTCGCCTACAAGCGCGCCCGCCAGCGCCTCGTCAACGCCTCGGATCTCAAGCAATGGGGCAAGGTTCTCGATATCGCCGGAGGCGGCGACATCGTCCTGAGCACGGCAGACGTCGACGTCATGTGGCGGGTGGCGGAAGCCGACGCACACAACCATGCAGAGCAGGAAGCGCTCGCTCTCTACGAAAAGATCCTGCAAGATTCCTCAAATTCGGGCGAGCGGCTCGGGACCATACAGAAGGCGCTCGGGCTCCTGCCTGTGCGCGAGGTCGAGACGCTGATCTCCCTCGGCCGCACCAATCCGGACGGCAGCAACGAATTCGAGATCGTCGAAGACGATCTGTTGCGCGCCCGCATCGGCGCCATCGCCGCCGGCGAAGACGTGGGAACGGTCTCTCGGAGCGAACTCGTGCGCTTCGAAGACGGCGTAGAAGCCGACAAGAGCGCGATGTCCGATGCGGCACTTCTCGGCTGGTTCTATTATGGCCAGAACGACTGGCAGGATGCGGCGCGCTGGTTCAAGACGTCGCTCGATCGCGGTGGTGACGTGAAGTCGGCCGAAGGCGCCGTGCTTTCGCTGAGCGCGCTTGAGAAGCCCGACGAGGCGGAAGCGATCGCCGCCAAATGGGAAGCGGAATCGGCCGAGGTGCGCAGCCTCTTTCTCGGCCTCGGTGCGGCGCGGCTCAGCATGGATCCCCCGCCCGATCTCACCCGCGACTACTTCGTCAAACTCGCCAACGCTATCGAAGAGACGCAATCCGGCGACGGCGCGCAGGCGCTCGCCTGGTACCATTACAACACCAAGTCGTTTGATGATGCGCAGAGCTGGTTCCGACAGGCGATGGCCTGGCAGCCGCAGGACACGACGGCACTCGGCCTCGTTCTTGCGACTTTCCATCTCAAACAATGGTCCGAACTCGCCGATCTTTTGAAGAGTTTCTCGCCGGACTATCCGAGCGTCGCTGCGATCGCACCGGAGCTCAAGCGCCCGACGCGGACCGCCTCGACCGTCGATCGCACGCAACAGGTGCGGGCGGCGCGGGTTGCGCAGCGGGTGAACGATCTCTTCGGAGCGAAGCGTTATCGCGAGGCCTTGGCGCTTCTCGACGAGTTCGACGGCAAGTCACGCGGCATGATGATGCTCAGAGGCTGGGCCCTCTACCACGTGCATCAGATCGCCGAGGCGCGGGAGATTTTTCGCAAGCTCGACGCAAAGAGCTCCACCAAAGAGACCCGGGAAGCGCTGGCGTGGATCATGAACGCCCAGCTGCCCGCCCGTCACCGATAGACAAGAGAAAGCCTGGCACCTCCAGCCAGTCGAAAGGGCGTTCACCCCGCAAAGGGTGAGCGCCCTTTCTTCTTCATCAAGTGTCTTAATCCGACAGGCGTTCCTCGCCGCGATAGCGGGCATAGGTCGACTGACCGGAAGCTCCGAAAGAAACGACCGGATAGGTGTCCGGCTCCATGCCGGGCATGGCCATGCCTTCCGAGCCGACCGGCATGCCCGGCACGGCGAGACCGGCCGTCATGGGCTTTTCATCGAGGAGCCGCGCAACCATCGCCGAAGGCACGTGACCTTCCAGGACGTAGCCGCCCACAACGGCCGTATGGCATGAGGCGAGTTCATCGGGCACGCCGAACTGCTGCTTGACGGCGCCGATATCGTCGGTCGGGACGACTTCGACGGCAAAGCCCTCGGTACGCATCTTGTCCGCCCAGGCCGTGCAGCAGCCGCAGGAGGGGTCCTTGTAGACGGTCATGGCCGGAAGTCCTTCCGCATGAACGGAAGAAACGGCGAGCATGCCGGCAAACGCAGCGCCAGCGAGAAGAAAACGAGATTTCATCGGAAGCATCTTTCCAAAGTGCAGATGGGCCGGGTTTCACCCGGCGATTCAGTCTGTTGCGAGCTTTGCCCGCTTCTTTCAGGAAAGGATGCTTCGTGGCGGAGGCGACAGCGCTTCCGAATCTATGGCAACCAGCACCCTCGCATCAGGCCGCATTTCGGCCGCGACATCGCTCCGTGGCGCAGGCACAGCCGGCATATGAGTGGTGGCGAAAGCTTGCAGGGTTGCGGCGCAGATTGCGATACAGCCGGCCTTTTCCACCGGCGCCTCCTGGCAGCAATCATGCGATGGCTCGGCCACGAGACGCATCGCCGACATTTCAGCCGAAACCGTCTTCGGGCCATGCGCCGAGACGTAGCTCGCCTGCCCGCCGACGAGTGCGAGGAGAAGCGCGAGAAGCAGCGATGCCAGACGTGGAATCCGAGTGGCGAGCATCCTCTGCAATCTAGCAGATCCGGCGATACCGCGCTTGAGGCAAATCAACGGGTTACAGAAATGTAAGCGAGCACGCTCGTTACGCGACCCTGCGTCCGTTCGTATCGATGATCGGCTCGCCATCCTCCTTGGCGAGCGGCCCGGGCGGCAGGCGATCGAGAAGGTCGAGCACCATCTCGCTCGGCCGGCACAGCCGCACACCCTTTGTCGTGCAGACGATCGGCCGGTTGACCAGAACAGGATGCGCAATCATCGCCTCCAGGAGCTTCTCGTCGCTGACCTCGGGATCGAGCAGGCCGAGCTCCTCCGCCGGCGATTTCGTCGTCCTGAGTGCCTCGCGCGGGGTCAGTCCGGCCGCGGCGAAGAGCGCCAGAAGCTGCGGGCGGGTCCATCCTTCCTTGAGATACTCGATGACGGTCGGCTGATAGCCGGCCTTCTCGATGATCGACAGAACATTGCGCGAAGTGCCGCAGTCGGGATTGTGATGAATGACGACGTTCATGGTCGGCGAAACTCTTTCTCTCTGCGATCGGATACGAGGGCGAAGGGCAAGCTCACGCCGTCAGCCATTCCTCCAGCTTGTCTTCCCGCGGCAGGCCTCCGGCATGGACAAGCTTGCCGTCGATGACGATGCCCGGAGTGGAGGCAACGCCATATCGAGCGATCTCGGCGTAGTCCGTTACCTTTTGCACCTTTGCCTCAATGCCGAGCCTCCCGGCAGCATTGCGCACCATGGCCTCTGTCGTCTCACAGCGCTTGCAGCCGGGGCCGAGCACTTTCACATCCTTCATCTCAGAAATACCTCCGATTTATCCGAACAGGAAATTGAACAGGAAGCCGACGCTGAAGATGCCCGTCCCGACGATGGCGACGAAGACGGCGATGAGCTTTCCCTTCAGCACCTTTCTCAGAATGACGATCTCCGGCAGCGAGAGCGCCAGAACCGCCATCATGAAGGCGAGTGTCGTGCCGAGGGCCGCACCCTTATCGAGAAGCGCTTCCACCACGGGGATGATACCGGCAGCATTGGAATACATCGGAATGCCGAGGCCGATTGCAGCCGGCACCGACCACCAGGCCTCCGCACCCATGATGCGCGCCATCAGCTCCGCCGGCACATAGCCGTGAATGCCGGCGCCGACAGCGATACCGGCGAGAATCCACAGCCAGACTCGGCCGACGATCTCCCTCATGGAGGCAAGGCCCTCGCGGAGACGCTCAACGCCTGTGATCTCGTCCTCTGGCACGCGGCAGCAGCCGCCGGTCGCATTCAACTCGCGCACCCAGTCCTGCAGCCAGGATTCGATATGCAGGCGGCCGATGACCCAACCCGACACGATTGCGACGCCAAGTCCGAAGGCGAGATAGAGGAGTGCCACCTGCCAGCCGACCAGACCGAAGAGAAGGCCAAGCGCCACCTCGTTCACCATCGGCGCGGCGATCAGGAAGGAGAAGGTAACGCCGAGCGGGATGCCGGCCTGAACGAAACCGATGAAGAGCGGAATGGCGGAACAGGAGCAAAAGGGCGTCAGGATGCCGAGCCCAGCCGCCATGACGTTGCCGGCCCCCTCGCGCCGACCCGACAGAAAGGCCCGCGTCTTCTCGGGCGAGAAGAAAGACTGCACCACCCCCATCACGAAAACCACGAGCGCCAACAGCATCAGCACTTTCGGCGTGTCGTAGAGAAAGAAGGCGAGCGCCTCGCCGAGCCGGCTTTCCCGTGCGACTGGAAGCAAGCCGGTAAGTGCTTCGGCAGCCGGCTTGAGGCCCATATAAACGCCGACCCACAGCGCGAACGCTGCGACGGTGCCAAGATACCACAGGAGTGGCGAGGAGCGCCGGCCTGATCCCGGCGCAGTGCCGTCTGCAAAGCCGGAGGCGCTCATGCAGCCGCCCTCCTCGACCCGCCATCGAGCGCGACCATGGCCGCATCGACGATCGCCGCAAGCTCTTGCGGCAGGTCAGGATTGCGCCGGTAGCGAACCCATTGCGCATCGCGGCGGTCGACGACGAGCCCCGCAGCTTTCAGCACCCCCATATGCCGCGACATGCGCGATTGCGTTGCCTCCAAGCGCTGCATCAGCTCACAGACGCAATGCTCCCCGCCGTCCCAGACGATCTGGATGGCGGCAAGCCGCGTCGGCTCAGCCAAGGCGGAGAGAACAAGAGACACGTCCATCACAAACTCACGGTTTTGCGCATATGCGTTTAAGCGCATAAACTCTCACTGTGCGACGAAGTCAAGTGCGTTGCTCGGCCGGCATGAAGGACACGGACGATATTCGCTCTCAGCGTCCGTCGGATCTGCGGTGGGCTTAGCGTTCGGTGCGAAGCGGCCTCACCCCGCACGGATGGCGGCCGCTCTCCGCCTTTCTTGTTCGCTCAGTCGCCGCCCATGATCCGCTCCGACAGAGCCTGCGATGTCAGGCCGTCGGTCGAAAGCGATGCTTCGGTCCGGCCACCGCGCAGAATGGTCACCCGGTCGGCGACGGCGACGACGTCGTGCATGTTGTGGCTGATCAGGATGACGGTAACGCCGTTTTCCTTCAGCCGGCGGATGAGCTTCATCACCTCTTCCGTTTCGCGCACGCCGAGCGCGGCGGTCGGCTCATCCATGATGATGATTTCCGCCTTCCAGCGAAGCGCCCGGCAAATCGCCACGGCCTGACGTTGCCCGCCGGACAGGTTCTCCACCTTGGCGGTCATGTCGCGCATCACCGAATTCAGCGAGATCAGAAAATCCTGCGAGCGGGCGATCATGGCGGCGCGGTCGAGCACCTTGATGCCGAGGACCCGCCTCTCGAGCTCGGAGCCCATGAAAATGTTCTGATAGATCATCATGCGCGGCGCGAGACCGAGATCCTGATGGATGGTCGCAATGCCGGCCGCGAGCGCGTCATGCGGGTTTGCAAGCCGCACCTTTTCGCCGCGGACGTGAATGTCGCCCACATCGGGGCGTTCGACGCCGGAGACGAGTTTGATCAGCGTCGATTTTCCGGCGCCATTGTCGCCGCAGAGTGCGTGCACCTCGCCGGCCGCGACGCTGAGATCGGCGCCGCGCAGCGCCTTGACGGCACCGTAGGATTTCCGGGCGTTGCGGACGGTGAGGATGTCGCTCATCTTTTTTCCAAAGTGGCCGGCGGCTCGCCCGCCGAACCCCTCGCCTACTCCTTGATGAAATTGTCGACGTTCGACTGATCGACGAGATCGGCTTTCATGTAGAGATAGGGGCCGGAGGTGATCGTTTCTTTCTCCGCACCTTCGACGGCGATCTTCTGCATGGCGTCGACAGCCGCCTCGCCCATCGCCTCGAACGGGATCGCCACCGTCGCCATCAGCATGGAATCGGGCGACTTGATGCGCCGGAACGTTTCCGGCCCGCCGTCGGTCGAGACGAGAACCACATCGCCCTTCTGCATGCCCTGCTGCTTCAGGAGATCGTCGATGATGAAGGCCTGCCCATCGAAGGATGCCCAGATGCCGTCGAAGCTGCCGGCATTCTGCATGATGAGAGCATTCATGCCGTTGCGCACATCCTCCTGCCAGCTCTTGGTGCGGGCCATCGAATGGCTGCCCACTTCCTTCACCGCCTGGTTTTCGCTCAAGACGACGTCGAGCACCTTGCCGCGGATGCGCGTGCCGACATTGGATTCGAAGCGGTCCGTCAGGATCGAGCCCTCATAGCCGAGCTGCCCCAGAAGATAGAGCGCCGATTCAGAGCCGACGGCGTACTCATTGACCTGAATATCGAAAAGCGCATTCGGGCTGGCCCCGCTCATGACCGTGATCAGCGGGATGCCGGCATCCTTCACCTCTTGCATCTGCGCATCGAATTCGACGGGCTTCGACATGGCGAGCACGATGCCGTCGACGCCGCTTTGGACGAGGTTCTCGATCTGCTCCGCATGCGTCTGGAGCGTGCCGTTGGAATTCAACATGACGACATCCCAGCCCTTTTTCCTCGCGGCGGCCTCGACGGCATTGGCGACGCGCGCATGCGTCTCCGACGACATCTGAAAGGCGACGACGCCGAGCTGGAAGGCCTGCGCGGACATCGCGCGCGTCACCGCGAAGGCGACGACGCCAAGCGAAAGCAGCAATCTGAATTTCATGTTCATCCCTCTTGTCGTTGGCAGAGCGCGGCTTTTTCGGCGCGCTTCATACGGAAAATGCGGCCTTCTTCAGAACGCTGGCGGAGACGCTCACCGAGGCGATGACGATGACGCCCAGCATGATATCTTGCAGGTAATAGGGCGCGCCGAGAAGCACGAGGCCGTTGGCGAGCACCGAAATGATCAGGGCGCCGACGAAAGTTCCGGCGATGTTCGGGCGTCCGGGCTCGAACATGGTCATGCCGAGAAGCACCGCGGCGATACCGTTCAGGAGATAATCGCCCGCCATCTGCGGCGAGGCGGAGCTCAGATTGGCGACGAGGAGAACGGCCGCAATACCGGCCGCAAACCCCGAGAGCGTAAGGCCGATCAGCTTCATGCGCCGCGTCGCGATGCCGGCACGATGGGCCGCCTCCTGCGCTTCTCCGGTTGCCAGCATATGCGTGCCGAGCCGCGTCTTGCGCGTCACGAACCAGGCGCTCAGAACGACGGCCGCCATGACCACGACGAGGACCGGAATGCCGAAGATCTCGCCGCGCGCGAGGGCGAGAAACATCGGATCCCAGCGCCCGACAAAAGCCACGCCGCCGGTGATCATGAACGTCAGACCATTGGCGATCGCGGCCGTGCCGAGTGTGGCAATGAGAGAGGGCACCTTCACGCCGGTGACGAGGAACCCGTTCACCAAGCCGCCCAGGGTGGCGACGGCAAGACCCGCGACAACGGCAAGCCCCCAAAACGTGCCTCCGGCGATGAGGCCGCCGGTGACGACGGCGGCAAGGCTCGCAAGATTGGCGAAGGAGAGATCGAGCTCGGAGGTCAACAGCGCAAAAGTGAAGCCGGTGGCAAGGATCGCCAGAAAGCTCGTCTGCTTCAGAACATTCAGCAGATTGGCGCTGGAGGCGAAATTGCGCGCGAAAACGAGCAGGAAGACGAAGACGAGGAGCCCCGCGAGCGCCGTCCCGTATTTGGCGATGAAATCTCTCACCCGGCCTGGTCCGCGAGCTTGCCGATCGGCGGGATCAATTCCAGCCCCCCGGTGACGGGAATGACGGCGCCCGTCACGAAGGCGGCGCGCGGCGACATGAGGAAGGCGACGACCTCCGCGACGTCCTCAGGCCGACCGAGACGGCGCAGAGGCGTCCGCGCCGAGGCTGCCCGCTCGAGTTTTCCGAAGGCATCGCCCGGGAAAGCCCCACGCACCATCTCGGTGGCGATGATCCCCGGCGCCACCGCATTGGCACGCACGCCGTCCGGCCCCAAGGACTGGGCGATGTTGAAGGTCATAGTGTTGACGCCTCCCTTGGCCGCGCCATAGGCCGGATTGGCGCCGCCCGAAAGCCAGGCGATCGATGAGACGAAGACCATAGCGCCGCCGTTTCCGGCAGAACGCATGGCGCGCCCCACCGCCCGGCCGACACGATGGGCGCTCGAGAGATTGACGTCGATCACCCTCTCCCAGCCCTCGTCGTCCTGATCGGGAAAGGCCGCGACATGCGATGTCCCGGCACAATGCACGAGCCCGTCGATGCGGCCAAAGCGGGCGAGACAGGCATCGACCAGAGCCTCCGGCGCCGACCGGTCGAGAAGATCGGCCGACGCGTAGCCGTCGTCTTCTCCCAACAGATCGGCAAGTCTGTCGCCGTCATCGAGATCGGTGGCAAAAATCCGCCAACCATCACGTTGCATGGCGGACAAGGTCGCGCGGCCGATGCCACCGCTGGCCCCGGTGATGAGTACGACCGGTTTTCCGCTCATCTCGATGCGCCCCGATGCGCTCGCAGCGGTGTGCCATGCCTCATCCTTTGCCCCATACTGCATCCAAGAGTCATTTCAGTACATTATGCGTGAACGTTCGCGTGGCGCAGAATGCGGCGTAAGGTCAAGGGCCAGATCGGCACTTTGCTCTTAAAGCCGCATGTCGCTCCCCGACGATGCATTCAACTCGGCCTCCGGCGAAGCTTCTCGAGAGACCGGGCAGCATGTGCCACCGGCTCATGCATCTCGGTGAAGAGGGCATAGAGCGCATCGTAATGCGCATGCTGCGCCGCGTTCGGCAGGTAGGAGGTGAAGTCCTCCTCGGGTGCGGCCGCGCCGATGTTCTCGGCCAACCCAAGGGCCACCCGACAAAGGGCAAAGCAGCCGGCAAGCCCCATCTCGGCGTGGCGGGAGACAAGGACAGGACGGCCGAGGATATCGGCGCGCATTTGATTCCAGAGCGGGCTTTTCGTGCCGCCGCCGGCCATGCGAACGGCTTCCGCGGCAAGGCCTGTCGCCGTCTCCGCCCGCTCCAGCACGGTGCGGTTGAGGAAGCCGACGCCTTGCATGACGGCACGCACGAGGTCGCCCCGGCCGTGGCCGGACGTCATGCCGAGAAAGGAGGCCGCAAGGTCTCCGTCCCAGAACGGTGTGCGCTCTCCGTGCAGATACGGGTGAAACAGAAGCGGGCGCGGATTTTCAGGCTCGCCCAGAAGCGCCGCCAGCCGTTCCTGAAACGGTCGACGCGTCGCATCGAGCCCATCGACGATCCAACTGAGAAGGTTGGCGCCGTTCTGGCCTGGCCCACCCAGATGCCAGAGTTCCTCCCCCCAGGGGATGGTGATCAGCCCTTCGGCCTCGCCGCGCCGATGCGACAGCAGGCCGAAGACCTCCGAAGAGCCGGAAATACAATAGGCGCTTCCGCTCTTGAGTCCCCCGAGACCGGCGACCGCGGTCCAGCTGTCGTTGGAACCGCACAGGACTTTGGCTCCGGCAAGGGCGCTCAGCGCCCCCGGCAGCCCTTCGCGCACCTGGCCGACGATATCTTCCGGCTGCCCGAGCGGCGGCAGAAGAGCGCGTTCAAGGCCGAGGCGGGCGGCGACAGAGGCGTCGCCGCCAGCCAAAGATTGCGCCAGCCAATGCTGCGAGACGTGGTCGGAACGGGCGATGCCCGTCAGTTGCAGATTGAGATAATCCTTAGGCTCCAGAACGAGGTGCGTTCTTTCCCAATTCTCCGCCTCGTTCTCCTTCAACCAGAGAAGACGTGCGGTCGGATGGAAGGCATTGAGGCCTGCGAACACTCCGTCGGCGTCGAGAGCCTCGTCCCTCCGCGCCATCGCCAGCGCGCTTTCAGCGCGCGAATCGCGGAAGCCGAGCGCCGGGCGCACACTCTTCCCCGCTTGATCGAGAAAGACCTGCGTGCGCGTGAAACCGCACAGCGCCACCGCCGCAATGCCGCCGAGCCCACCCGCGCTCTCGCTTGAGATCCGTTCGCAGGCGCTCTTCAGAGCCTCCCACCACAGCGCCGGCTCCTGCTCGGAATGCCCCGGCGCCCGTTCCTCGAAACCCGTTTCGACATTCGCACTTGCCACGACCGACCCGTCCGCCTCGAACAGACATGCCTTGAGAGCCGAGCCCCCGAGATCGATCGCCAGGAGGCGCGTCATGGGAAACCTCTCCTGCATCCTTCTTGTGGCCGCGTTTCAGGCGGACACGCCCTCGCCGCCTGCCCGGACGACACCGACAAACCTCGTGCATGAGACAGGAAAGCTCCGGCACCCGTGGAGGCAGAGATCACGCGCGAAACCTTGTGCGAGAGGGTCACGGCAGATTGAAGAGCGTGTGCAGGACCAAAGAAAACCCTGCGGGACCTATAACTTAGCTCCACGGTCTCCTCATGCGACTCATCTGAGTCCATTCTTAAGCCCCTGACTTACCAGCTGTTAATTTGCGGGAGAAGCCATGCTGTGGCTTTCTCCGGCAGGCTGATCGTTCGTCATTGCCCGTGGGAAGCGGTTTTTCTCCGCGTGCGGGCGAACGAAGCGGCCGGGGCGGTTTGCGGGCGAGGCTCGCGGATCCAGGCGATCGTCAAGAAGGAAATTTCCCATGACCACCAAGGATCTTGAGACAATCTGGACACCACGCGTCCTCAGTGTCGTGCGCATCGTCGCCGCACTCCTGTTCATGGAGCACGGCACGCAGAAGCTCTTGGGCTTCCCACCGGCCGATCACGTCACGGCGGCCTTCAGCCTCGGCTGGTACGCCGGCATTCTCGAAATGTGCGGGGGCGCGCTCCTCGTCATCGGTCTGTTCACCCGGCCGGTCGCCTTCGTTCTCTCTGGCCTCATGGCCTTTGCCTATTTCCTCGCGCATTTCCCGCGTGCCTTCTATCCCGTGCTGAATGGCGGCGATGCGGCGATCCTCTTCTGTTTCTTGTTCTTCTATCTCGTCTTCGCCGGTCCCGGCCCGTGGAGCGCCGATGCCTGGCGCGCGAACAAGACCTTCTTGCCGCCGCGCGACTGATTTCTTCCGGAAGGGCGGGACGCACCGCCCTTCCCTCTCCACCGTCTGCGCTCAAGGAACGCGAACATGGCCTCGCTCGGCAGCGACCCGACCGGCACGATCGTGAAGCCGGCCATGGTCGCGCTCCTGGTCGTCTCGGGCGTGACCGGGATCATGATGCTCACGCATCGCTACAGCGATCTTGTTCGCTTTGCGCATGAATGGCTGAGCGTTCTTTTCATCGTCGCCGCGCTCTGGCTTTTCCTCAGCAACTGGCGGGCCGTTGCCCGGTCCTTCAAACGGAGTGCAGGCCGGGGCGCTTTCGGCATCGCCCTCATGGCATCGGTGGCGCTCACCGGGATGACAGGAAACGCTCAGCATGTGAGCCCGACAACCGTGCTTCAGGTCTTGTCGAACGCGCCTCTGGAGAAGGCCGCCCCCGCCTTCGGGCTGGAACCGGAGACCGCACTGGACATGCTGCACCAGGCCGGGATCAAGGCCTCGCTCGGCGACACGCTCAGCACGATCGGCGCCCGCAACGGCACCAACGGCGCGGAGATCGCCTCGCGCCTTGCCGAACAGGCGCAGGCGAGCGAGTAACGCCGGCAGAGCTCAGCTTCAGAAAGCCGCACCGCTGTGCGTGCGCTGTCCACCCCTCGCAACCTAAGGTTAACCCCTCATGCGTAGGTGGCAAAACATGTCGGGGGATACACGACGCGAGACCGATCACCAACCGGGCCTTAGGGGTGGATCGGAATGTCACGAAGGGCACGGGGAAGCCGCGGCGGCGGCGCGCCCCCGTCTGCCTCCCGATCTTGCAGAGAAAGAGGCAGAGAAACTGCGCCAGCGCTTCGCGCGCATTTCCAAAGCCGCCGGTCTGTATCGAACACCTCAGAAACGTCGGCTCCCCTTCGTCGCACTCATTATCCTGGCTTTTCTCGCGGGCTTCCTCGCCGTTCTTGTGCAGCCTCACCTGCCGCCAACCATTGTCCTGCGCCATTACGCGGCGGCGCCAAACTGCGGCCTCGCGCGACTCGTCAAGCTCGCACCCGCCAGGCGTGGCGACCCGGGCTACTGGCCGCGGCACGACGCAGATAATGATGGGATTGCCTGCGAGCCCGTGCCGTCGACGAACGTCGATTTGAGATTCAGGTCGTGGTCTAATCGGGAGTCTTTTTGGCAGCTGCACGCCGTGCCCGGCGGACCCCGTACCACACGAGACCTGCCACAAAAGGCACCGCAAGACCCGTCGCCAGACCAACATTGATCGGCGTGCCGGCGCTTTCCGCTGCCTTGAAGAGATAGCCGACGAGACCGATGGCGTAATAGCTGATCGCCACCACCGACAGACCTTCGACCGTCTCCTGCAGCTTGAGCTGAACGCGCGCGCGCTCGTCCATGTTCTTCAAAAGGTCTCGGTTCTGCTCTTCGAGCTCCACCTCGACACGTGCCCGCAAAAGGCTGCCGACACGCGCGGCGCGCTGCGCCAGCGCCTCCTGGCGCTCCTCGGCCGATTCGCAGGTGGCCATCGCCGGTCCCATGCGCCGGTCCAGAAAGCCATCAATGGTCAGCACCTCGTCCATGCGCTCCAGACGCAGATCGCGCAGTCGCTGCTTGACGAGCTGGTAGTAGGCGCGCGAGGCGCCGAAGCGATAGCTGGTGCGTGCCGCCACGCTTTCGATCTCGGCCGAAAGCTGTGACAGGTGCCGAAGGAGATCGGCGTCGCTCGTCTGATCGGCCCGGTCAGCCATGCGTGCACTGATATCTGCGAGCGCCTCGTCGACCGACCGCAGCCGCGGCGTCGCCTCCTGGGCAATCGGCAAAGCGAGAAGCGCGAGCGCGCGATAGGTGTTGAGCTCGACGAGCCGCTGCACCGTGCGGCCGGCATGGCGCTCCTCGAGCCCCTTGTCCTGAATGAGGATGCGGGTGAAATGGTCGGAATGCAGGCGGAAATCGGCCCAGACCAGAGCCTTGCCGCCAGCCACGGCATTTCCGATCAGGGGATTGCCATTGAAATGCCGGAGCGAAATCTCCTCCGGGCTCGGCATCTCCACCTCTTTCGGGATGATTGCCAAATGCACCGCCGACAGGACCTCTCCCGGCACTTCTGCCAGCCAGTCGCGCGGCAGCTCCTCGATGATCGTGTCTTCGAAGGGGTGGGTGAAATGCGCCCGCCGGAAGAAGGTGTAGGAGCAGAATTCCGTATGGCGCTCCCATTTCACCGTGAGACCGCCGAACTCGGCCGTATGGTGCTTCGCCTCGCTCGAGGGCGCGGCACCACCGAGACGGGCGCAAAGGCGCGCCAGATGCTCGCGATCGGCCTCCAGGCTCTTTTCGCCCGACAGGGCGGCGAATTGCGAGATTCGCAATGGCGCGCGCATCGGCTCCGACGGCCGCGCATGCAGCTCACGGATCAGGTATTCCCGCTGCGGATGCTCACGGAAAAGTTGTGGGTTCATTCGCTTCGGCTCCACAAACGCCGGCAAGCGCATCGATCGTGCCGGCAAAATGCGCCCGCCCGCCCGGCTGCCAGCCAAGTCTCCTTAAGCGATCACAACACATGATGGCGACACTTCTTTCGTCGCCCCTTTCCGGCAGCGATCCTGGCCGGGCCAGTGCCTCGCGCAACGCCGCCACGATCTCGCGGTTGCTGAGAAGAAGATCGGAGCAGTTGTAGATCTGCCCCGTGGCCATTTCCGCAGGCGCATCGAGAAGGAGAGCGACAGCCTGCCCGACATCCTCGCCATGAACCTCCGTCGCGACGCGAGGCGCAATCTCGAGAGTCCCGTCAAGAATCTGGCGCGCGATGCTCATCCATTTCGTCCGCTCCAGCGGTTCGACGAGACCATAAACCCCGGTCACTCTGAGCGAGGCTCCCGCAAAGCCCACGGACGGCATGGCGGGCGTGACGGCCGGTACGGCGAGCGGCGCGAAAGTCTCCGGCGGGTCAAGGCAGAGCCTGCGCAACCCCCTCTCCACGGCGAGCTTGACGTGGCCGTAATGGGTGTCCGGCTCGGGCACCATCGTCTCATCGAGCGGGCCCTCCAGAGACCCGTAGACGGCACGGCTCGACAAGAAGACTGCCCGCTTCACGCCAGCGGCTTTGGCCTCTCTCAGGACGCGCAAAGAGGCGTCGCGGTTGGCGCGGTAAAAACCTTCGACATCATCGCCCTCGCCGCCGCGGTAGCGGCCCGCCACATGCTGGAAAGCGGCATGGACGACATGATCGACGTCCGCGATGGCCGCACCAAAATCGGCCTGCGGATCGAGCTCGAACGGCACCCATTCGAAAGGAAAGGAGAAGCGCCCCTCGGGAGGCCGCTGCCGCGAGGCGAGCCTGATCCGAAAACCATGGCCGGCCAGATGGCGCGCAATCAACTGGCCGACATAACCGGTCCCCCCGGTGACGAGAACGAGAGGTGGCTTTTCGCTCATGCGCGGAGAGAGGCTCTCAGGTTGCCGGCGCAATCGGATCGAGCGATTCCGGCAGTCCGCGCCCTTCCATGACGTTCCACCATAGATCGATCAGCGGGCCGAGTTCGGCGCGCTTCGGATGATCCTCCTGCCAGGGCTTTTCGTATTGGTAGTGCAGGATCTTGGTAGCGTCCCAGTTCCACAGCTGCGGCAGCCGGAAATAGACGTATTGCAGGACGTTGTAGATGTACGGCAGGCCGTGCCAGTCGGCGAAGTAATCCTGCAAAAAGCTCTGATCGGTGCGGGGCCAGAACGCGTCGGGCGCGTCGAGGACGAGCATCATCGTCTCGTAGGTGGCCTTGTCGGGCTTGGTTACGAAGACGCCGGAATTCAGCCGATGGAAACCGTCGAGCGCGTCATAGACGTTCGGCGCCGCGGAAAATCCCGGATAGCTGAAGAGCTTGTCGCAATTGCGCAGAAAGAGCGCATCGGCATCGACGAAGACGATGCGCTCATATTCATCGAGTTCCCATAGCCGCAGCTTGGCGAAATTGAGAAGCGGGTCGTGGAAGCTCGGCTTCTCACCCCTCGTAAAGGGCGCTTCGCGGTGCTGTGCGGCCCGGCTGTGGCGTTCACGAAATGCCTCCGACACCTCCGGTGGACGCGTCGGAACCACGCTCACCCCTTCCGCCTCCATCTGATCGAGCCCCGGAAGATCCTCCGGGGCCAGGACAAGCAGCGGCGCCTCCGATTCCGTCATGCGGAACGAGCGCGCAAGCGCCGTCGCTCCGATCAAGTAGTCAGGATTAGCGGCAAGGGTAGCATAGGCCACTTTCGCCATACGGCCGAGACTTTCTATGAATTCTAGGAGATCGCTGTCAGTTTCGGCGAGCCCGGATGGGTATTAATCGCCTTGTTCCGCTCCTTCGTCCACCCAGACACGCATGGAATGCGCGTCTTATCGATGCGGTAAGCGTATTTGCGGGCCACATCGATCACTTCGGAGAGGAGACCTTCCTCGAGCCGGATCGGATCGAGACCGAGAGCCAGGAATTTTTCGTTGCAGACGGAGAGTTCGTTCTCGTCCGCCTCCTTGCGCGGATTGGGCAGGTTGGCAATCTTGGCACCCGTCATCTTCGCGACGAGCTCGGCGAGATCGCGCACGCGATGGGTTTCCGTCGCCTGGTTGAAGATCTTGACCGGCTCGCCCGATGCCGGCGGATTCTTGAGGGCGATCTCGATGCAGCGCACGGAATCCTGAATATGGATGAAAGCCCGCGTCTGCCCACCGGTGCCGTGCACGGTGAGCGGATAGCCGACGGCCGCCTGAATCAGGAAGCGGTTGAGGACGGTGCCGTAATCGCCGTCATAATCGAAACGGTTGATGAGCTGTTCGTGCATCTTCGTTTCGGCGGTGTTGGTGCCCCATACCACGCCCTGATGCAGGTCGGTGACGCGCACGCCGTCGTTCTTGGCGTAAAACTGGAAAAGCAGCTGATCGAGGCATTTCGTCATGTGATAGACGCTGCCCGGATTGGCCGGATAGAGGATGTCGCGATCCTCCCACTCACCCGTCTGGCTCTGGATTTTGACCGGCAGATAACCTTCCGGGATCTGCGCCTTGACCGTGCCGTAGCCATAAACGCCCATGGTGCCGAGATGCACGAGATGCGCGTCGAGGTCGACCGCAACCATGGCGTTCAGAATGTTGTGGGTGGCGTTGACGTTGTTGTCGACGGTGTAGGTCTTATGACGATCCGACTTCATCGAATAAGGCGCCGCACGCTGTTCGGCGAAGTGGATGATCGCCGCGGGACGATTCTCATCCAGCCAGTTCTTGAACCGCTCGTACTCCTTGGCAACGTCGATCAGATGGAAGCGCAGGGCCACTCCCGTCAGCTCACGCCAGACCCGGCAGCGCTCCTGGATGGAATCCATCGGGGTGAGCGACTGAACGCCGAGCTCGGTGTCGATCCAGCGACGGCTCAGATTGTCGATGATATGGACCTCGTGCCCACGCTTCGACAAATGCAAGACGGTTGGCCAGCCGACGAAACCGTCGCCTCCTAAAACCGCGATCTTCATGACAATCCCATCTCCTGAGTGCGCTTTGCGTCGATCTTGTCACAATATCGGCGCCGGATGACAATCCCATGCTGCAAGCCAGGGATGCGACGTTGCGCGTCGGCGCCCAAGGGTGAACCACCCGGACGGGGCCGAAGGTGCCCACACCACTTGGAGTTCGGACGCCGCGGCGCGGCCATCAAGGCGAGCTGTCGAGCCCTTGCCCGGCTCATAAAAAAGGGTGGTCCGGGCCCCTGGTACCCCGTTCAGCGCCGCGCGCTCAATTCTGGCGTTTGAGAAAATTGCGGAATGCCGCCAGCGTTTCGTCGCTGACATGGTGCTCCACGCCTTCGGCATCCTGTTCGGCGATTTCGCGGCTCGTGCCGATCGCCAGGAGGAAATCGCGTACCAGCGCATGACGTTCGCGTGCGCGTTCAGCAAGGGCCTTGCCGGCATCGGTCAGGAAGATCGAGCGATAGGGTTCGGAGCGCACGAGTCCGTCGCGGATCAACCGCTGAATGGTCCGGTTGACGGTGGCGTGCGTCACCCCGAAGCGCTCCACGAGGTCGGTTCCCCGCGCCTCTCCACGGACGGCGATCAAGTCGTCGATCAGCTCGACGTAATCCTCCGCCACTTCCGACTGGTGCGCCTTGCGCACCCGCTCGAAGGCCGCGCGCTGGCGCGCCGGGTTGAGAAGCTTGTCCTTTGGCACTGTCCGGTCCGTGGGCAGGAGCAATGCCACTTCTGTAACAAATTTTCACCCGTGAACAATGCTTAGCACTGCCTAAGCGGAACGCCTGCCGCGCGCCTCGACGGCTTCGGCCGAACGTCATGACATGACGGCAATCCCGAGAAGCTCGGTCGACCTCGCCGTATCCCGCGGCTTAAGGGGCTGAACGCCCGGCCAAATCGCTCTCCACCTGCAAATCGCCCGGATGCGGAGGTCCAGCGGGCTTATAGAGACAACGATCGGGCTTGATGTCGATGAGCGGCGTCTCGTCGAGACAATCCATGCCGCGCACCAGGAGCGCCCCCTCCTCTACGGCAACCAGCCTGACGATCGAGGAGCCGATCGGATTTGGCCGCACCGGCGAGCGAAGCGCAAACGTGCCGCGCGCCTCGCCGCCGCCTCTGGGGCTCTGCAGGACGAGATCGCGGCGGGAACGGTGCAGCCAGTAGAGCACTTCGAGCCGCTCGTAGAGCGCGATGGTCCGCAGCGCCTCGGTCCACGGCTCAAAGATTTCCAACCGGCACAGCGGCCCGTCCGGCCGCCCCATGCGCGGACAATCCATCCGCGATCTCCAAGGCGTGCGGGCACGGCCGATAAAGACGAGGCCCGCATCGACGGGCGGAGGCGCCGCAACGGCGCGCTCCCTTGCATCGGCGGCGTCTCGCCCGCTCATATCAGTCGCTGACGCCGACCATGACGTCGGAAGCCTTCACGACCGCATAAGCCTCCTGACCGACCTTAAGGCCCAGCTCATCGACAGCCTCGTTGGTAATCGATGAGGTGATGACCGTTCCGCCAATATCGATGCGAACATGCGAAGTGGTCGCCCCCTTCAACACTTCAACGACCGTGCCCTTGAGCTGATTGCGTGCACTGAGCTTCATATCCTTGTCCCCCAAACGTCGAACTATCTATGAGACTAATGACACGTTATGTAGTTTGACTATACGACGTTAGGAGAGTGTCCCTCGGCCATGGAAATCGAAGCCCTTGTGTCTTTGCGCAGCTCGGAATCGCCGGCCGTCGGTCGCGACAGGATCCGACTGCTCGAAGCCGTGGCGCGGGAGGGCTCGATCACGGCCGGAGCGAAGGCGGCCGGCATCACCTACAAGGCCGCCTGGGATGCGCTCGATGCCATGGCCAATCTGTTCGGTCAGCCACTTCTGGAAAAGCGCACCGGCGGACGTGCCGGTGGCGGGGCGACGCTGACGCCTACGGGGATCAAGGTCATCGAGGCCTACCACAAGCTGGAGACGGAGATGGCACGTGTCGTGCGCTCCCTCGAGCCGCATCTCTCCGGCACCGGCATTTCTCCGCTCAACCTCGTCTCGGGAGTGCTCATGAAGACCTCGGCCCGCAATGCGCTGAGAGGTACGATCACCCAGATCATCTCCGATGCGGTCGCAAGCGAAGTGGCGGTCAAGGTCAACGAGGCCACGACGATTTACGCTGTCGTCACGCAGGAAAGCCTCAAAATGCTCGGCCTGTGCGTCGGTCGCGAGGCGGTCGCCCTCATCAAGGCACCCTTCGTCATCATTGCGCCGGGCGAAAGCGCTCCGCCCCTGTCGGTGCGCAACTGCGTCGCCGGCACGGTCCGCCGGCTGACGCCCTCCGAAGTCACGACAGAAGTCGTCCTCGACATCGGCGGCGAGAAAAGCCTCGCCGCAACCATCACGGCCGAAAGTGCCAGATCTCTGGGCCTGGAACCCGGAAAGCCGGCATGCGCTCTCTTCGACGCAGCGCATGTCATTCTTGCGATCGACTGATCATTGGGGGAACTGAAATGATGTCATTGCGCTCTTTTGCGGCCGGGCTTCTGGTGGCCGCGGTGTCTCTGCCTGCCTCGATGGCTGCGGCGGCCGAAACGAATGTCGCCGTCGCCGCGAACTTCACCGAAGCGGCGAAAGAAATCGCCGCCGCCTTCAAGGAAAAGACCGGCGACGAAGCGGCTCTGTCGTTCGGCTCGACCGGCCAGCTCTACACGCAGATCAGCCAGGATGCCCCGTTCGAGGTGTTTCTTGCCGCCGACGACGAGCGGCCGGCCAAAGCCATCACCGAAGGCTATGCGGTCGAAGGCAGCGACTTCACCTATGCGATCGGCAAGATCGTCTTGTGGAGCACCGACGCCGACCTCGTCACCGGCGAGGACACTCTGACATCGGGTGATTTCGACAAGATCTCGATCGCCAATCCGACGACCGCCCCTTATGGCGCCGCGGCTGTGGAGGCCATGAAGGCGCTCGGCGTCTACGACGATCTCGAGCCGAAAATCGTCCAGGGCAACAACATCGCCCAGGCATTCCAATTCGTGCAAACCGGCAATGCCGAGCTCGGCTTCGTGGCCCTGTCGCAGATTGCGGCCAGTGACGAGGGCTCGCGCTGGGAGGTTCCGGCCGATCTCTACACGCCCATCAAGCAGGACGCCGTCCTTCTGAAGAAGGGCGAGGAGAGCGAGGCGGCAAAGGCCTTTCTCGATTTCCTGAAGGGACCGGAAGCCGGCGCCATCATCGAGAAGTACGGTTACGGCACCGCTGCTGGAAGCTGATCGTTCGTGCCGGAGCTTTCGTCTGAAACCGTCTCGGCGATCCGCCTCACGATCGAGCTTGCAACGATCACCACGGTGATCTTGCTCCTCGTCGGCACGCCGATCGCCTGGTGGCTCGCGCGCTCGCGCGCCTGGTGGAAGGAGGCAGTCGCGACCGTGGTCGCGCTGCCCCTCGTCCTGCCGCCGACGGTTCTGGGCTTTTATCTTCTCGTTGCGCTCGGCCCCTCCGGGCCGGGCGGGCAGCTCGCGGCGCTGTGGGGCGGGCGCACGCTCGCCTTCACCTTCGAAGGCCTCGTCATCGGCTCCGTCATCTATTCCATGCCCTTCGTCGTGCAGCCGATCCGCAACGCCTTCGAGGCGATGGGCGAACGACCTTTGGAGGTCGCCGCAACGCTCCGCGCCTCCCCTTTGCGCACGTTCTGGAGCGTCGCCCTGCCGCTCGCACGGCCCGGCTTTCTGACGGGTGCCGTCCTCGGCTTTGCCCATACCGTCGGCGAATTCGGCGTGGTCCTCATGATCGGCGGCAACATTCCGGGCGAGACCAAGGTCCTGTCGGTGGCCATCTATGACTATGTGGAGACACTGCGCTGGGCCGAGGCGACGGTGCTGGCGGCCGGCATGGTCGTCTTCGCCTTCATCGTCATCTTGACCATGACACTCATCGAAAAGCGCGTGGCGCGTCCCGGGAAATGACGGTTCAGACACCTCCGCCGATGGCAGGAAACACGATCGAGGCTACGTTTTCAGGTCGCCTCGGTCACTTCGCGCTCGACGCTTCGTTCTCGGTCCCGGCAAAAGGCGTCACCGGCCTGTTCGGCCCGTCGGGCTGCGGCAAGACTTCGGTTCTGCGCTGCGCGGCCGGCCTCAACAGGTTAGAGGGCACGTTCTCGATCGACGGCGAGATCTGGCAGGACGACAAAACCTTCCGCCCGACGTATCGCCGCCCGATCGGCTACGTCTTTCAGGAAGCGAGCCTCTTCCCGCATCTCAGCGTTCGTCAGAATCTTCTCTACGGCGCGCCGGGCAGACGGCCGCCCTCCTCCGCCAGCGGCACGGGTTTTGAGGAAGTCATCGAGCTTTTGGGCATCGGCGATCTCCTGGGGCGTTCGACCCGCAATCTCTCCGGTGGCGAACGCCAGCGCGTCGCCATCGGCCGGGCGCTTCTCTCGCAGCCGAAGCTCCTGTTGATGGACGAACCGCTTTCGGCGCTCGACCGGCAGACCAAGGACGGCATTCTGCCGTTTCTGGAGCGTCTGCACGATCGCCTCGCCATGCCCGTCCTTTATGTGAGCCACGACATCGCCGAGGTGGAGCGCCTTGCCGACCATCTCGTCCTGATGCAGGCGGGCAAGGTTCTCGCCGCCGGGCCGCTCGCGGAATTGCAGGCCGATCCGAACCTGCCGCTTGCCGCCTCCCGCGAGGCGGTCGTCAGCCTCGATGCGATCGTGGAAAGCTATGATGCCGCTTTCGGGCTTGCGCGGCTTGCCGTCGCCGGCGGGCATTTCGAGATCCCGGCCGCCGCCGGGGCGCCCGGAACGCGCCGCCGGATTCGCATCGCCGCGGGCGATGTGAGCCTCACCCGCCGTCCGCCTGAGGACACGACCATCATCAACATCCTGCCGGTGACGATCGTCTCAGAAACGCCCGTCGGCGCGCATGAAACCCTTCTCGTCCTCCGCCTTGGTAAGAATGGCGGAGGCGCGAAGCTTCTGTCGCGCGTTACGCAACGCTCCTGGCACCACCTCGAACTCGAGGTCGGCCAGAAGCTCTATGCACAGGTCAAAGGCGTGGCGCTTACGCCGGCGAGCGCCAGCAGCTAGGTCGACGCCTCACTCTCTGCGGTCCGCCGCGGCGGTACGTGCTCAAAGCCGAAGAAGACCTGCCGCAGGAGGACGAGGGCGAGAATGCCGAGGCCGATCGCCGTCGAGGTGAACTCCGGCGCCACCAGAAGAATGGCCGCAACGGCCAGAACCCAGCGTTCGAGGAGATAGAGCGGTCCCCACAGCCAGCCCGCAAACGCCGCCGACAGCGCCGTGATGCCGACCACCGTCCCGGTGAAAGCGAGCGCGAAAGCCTGCCAGGTGAAGCCATCGGTCACCAGAAGCAGCGACGGGGAGAAGACGAAGACGAACGGCACCAGCGCCTTGCCCATGCCGAGCCGGAAAGCGGTATTTCCGGCCTTAAAGGGATTGGCATTGGCGATCCCCGCCCCGGCATAGGCGGCAAGCGCCACAGGTGGCGTGATGTCGGCCAGAACGCCGTAATAGAAGACGAAGAAATGCGCCACGATCGGCGCGATCCCGAGCAGCCCCAGAACCGGCGCTGCGACCGACACCATGATCAGATAGGTCGCCGTCGTCGGGATGCCGCAACCCATCACGATGCAGACGATCGCCGTCAGGATGAGGGTGATGAGCAGCGTCAGCGTCGAGACTTCCATCACGCCGAAGGGGATGTACGGGCCGATCATTTCCGCCCACTGCCCCGCAGTCGAAGTCACCATATAGGCGATCTTGAAGGAGACGCCGGTGAGCGTGACGACACCGATGATGATGCCGACGGTCGCGGCCGCCGCGCCCACGGCAAGCGCATATTTCGCGCCGAGCACGAAAGCGTCGACGACGTCCTTCACTCTGATGCGGTTCAGCGGATTGACGAGGCCGATGACGATGCAGGCGGTGATGCCCCAGAAGGCGGCGAGATAGGGCGTGAAGCCCTGAAGGAGGATGCCGATCAAGAGGAAGAGCGGGATGAGCGTCGGCCAGTCGCGCTTCAGGATCACGCCGACCTTCGGCAACTCTTCTCTCGTCAGGCCACGCAGGCCGAGACGCTTCGCCTCGAAATGCACCTGACAGAGTACGCCGAAGAAATGCATCGCCGCCGGCACGATCGCCGCGGTGATGATGGTCGTATAGGAGACGCCAAGAAACTCGATCATCAGGAAGGCGGCGGCGCCCATGACCGGCGGCGTGATCTGCCCGCCTGTCGAGGATGCCGCTTCCACGGCCGCCGCGAAATGGCGCTGATAGCCGATGCGGATCATCGCCGGGATCGTCAGCGCACCGGTCGTCACCGTGTTGGCGATCGACGAGCCGGAGATCGATCCGAGAAGAGCGGACGAGAAGACGGAGACCTTCGCCGGGCCGCCGGAGAAACGGCCGGCAAAGGCCGAAGCGAAATCGATGAAGAGACGCCCGAGGCCGATCCGCGTCGCCAGGACACCGAAGAGCACGAAGTGGAAGACGTACGTCGCCACGACGCCGACCGGCAGACCGTAAATGCCCTGGCTCGTCAGATAGAGGTGGTTGACGAGCGTCTTCCAATCGCTGCCGGGATGGACGAGGACGCCCGGCGCGCTTTGCCCGAATATCGCATAGGCCATGACGATGATGGCAATCACCGGCAAGGGCCAGCCCATCGATCGGCGCGTCGCCTCCAGGAGGACGACGATCATGACCGTCCCCATGACGACGTCGATCGGCAGAGGATTGCCGACGCGGAAGGCGAGATCGTTGAAGATCCACGGGACGTAGAGCGAGGCTACGGCCGCCGCGAGGGCGAAAAGCCAGTCGTAGATCGGCAGGCCGAGCGGCCGCCACAGGCTCGAGGGATAAAGGGTATCCTGGCCCTTCTTGGTCGCGGCGAAAACGATGAAGATCAAGGACAGGACGAAGGCGAGATGCACGCCGCGATGGTTGACCTCGCGCAAAAGGCCAAAGCCCGCCGTGTAATAGTGAAAGAGCGACAGGCAGAAGAGGAGCGTCGCGGCGACATATCCCGCGTAGCGCCCGAGCGGCCGAAAACGCACTTCCGGATCAAACCGCTCTTCGAGCTCTTTGACCGCGGCGGGATCAATCTCTTTTTCTTCCTGCATCCGAACCTGTCGTCTTTTGGGCCTTCCGGCCTTCCACACTCAAACGTCCACAATCAGACAGGCGGCGGAAAACCGCCGCCTGCATTGCTGAAATCCGGCTTACTTGGAGACGCCGGCTTCGTCGTAGAACTTCTTCGCACCCGGGTGCAGCGGGATGCCCACACCGTCGAGAGCCGTGTCGAGCGTGATCACCTTGCCCTTGGCATGACCGCTGTCGAGGAGCTTGCGGGTGTTGTCGTTCCACAAAGCCTTGGTGATCTCGTAGATCAGCTCTTCCGGCTGATCGGCGCTCGTCACCAATTGGGCACCCACAGAGAGCGTCTCAACGTCCTCGTCCTGCCCTTCATAGGTGCCCGCCGGGATCGTGTTGGCGGCGAAGAACTCGTAATCGGAGACGACGCTGTCGGCCTCGTCGCCGGCGATCGGCACGACGGTGATGTCGGTGTTGGAGGCCAGTTCCACGATGGCACCGGCCGGGAAACCACCGACGAAGAAGAAGGCGTCCATGGCGCCGTCGCGCATACGGTCAGCGGCCTGGTTCGGCTTCAGATAATCCGCCTCGATATCGTCCTCGCTCAAGCCCCAGGCGCCGAGGATCAGACGCGCATCAACGATGGTGCCGGAGCCCGGCTCGTCCAGAGAGACGCGCTTGCCCTTCAGATCGGCGACCGACTTGATGCCGGAGGATTTGCTGGCGATGAGATGGATGCTCTCGGGATAGAGGTTGGCGATCGCACGGAGCTTCTCGACCTTGCCCTTGCCCTCAAAGACGCCGGTGCCGGTCTGCGCCCAATAGGCGACGTCCGACTGCGAAAAGCCGGATTCGACACCGCCGGAATTAATTGCATTGACGTTCGCAACGGAGCCATTGGAAGCGATCGCCGTCGCCACCAGGCCCGGCACGCCGCAGCTGCCGCCTTCGTCGCAAGGACGCGAGCCCGGAGGGTTGGAGATGGCATTGGCGATGAGACCGCCGATCGGGAAATACGTCCCGGACGTGCCGCCGGTGGCGATGCGGAAGAATTTTACGTCCTGCGCAAAGGAGGTCCCGGCAAGCGCCAGGCCGGCAACTGCGATCACCGCCCCGATCAGCTTTCTGGATGGCATGAATGTCATCTTCTGTTCCCATGTTCGTGAACTGGCACGGGAGGCCCGAAGCCTCCCGCATGGGCCGCACCATAGCTGTCGGAACAGGCCGAAGGAAACCAGATTGTGACGGAAATAGCGGCACATCCCCGTAAAGCTTAAGTCGAAAGAGCCCTTCGACAGGTAGACGCTTCCCTCTGTTCTGGCTACTTGCCGGGGAATGGGAAGGAGATCGCGATGAGCACGTTTTCCGCAGCAGCCTGGGCGCGCAATGCCGGGCTCTACGAGACTATCCGCAACATGCCGTTCAACACCGAGCTTGCCGCCGGGACGCTCTCTGAAAAGCGCTTCAAGCATTACATCACCCAGGATGCGCATTACCTGATCGGCTTCGGCAAGGGCCTCGCCATTGCCGCGGCCAAGGCACCCGATCCCGAGCGCATGGTGCAGCTCGCCAATTCCGCGCAAGGAGCGATCGTGGTGGAACGGGCGCTGCACGGCACTTTCTTTGCCGATTACGGCATCGCACCCGAGGTCTTCGAAGCGAGCCCGCTGTCGCCCGCCTGCCACCATTACGTGTCGTTCATCACGGCGACGGCCTGGAGCGAGCCCTATGAGGTGCTGCTGGCGGCGCTCCTGCCCTGCTTCTGGATCTATGCCGAGGTCGGCAACGACATCCTTGCCCGCGCCGCGTCGCCCAATCCTTATTCGGCGTGGATCGAAACCTATGCCGGTGAGGAGTTTCAGGACGCCGTCAAGACGATGATCGCCACCACCGACGAGGCCGTGGCCGAGGCGGCGCCCGCCGTTCAGGCCAAGGCGCATGATGCCTTCGACCGGGCGGTGCAGCTTGAATGGATGTTCTGGGAGTCAGCCTACCGGCTCGAGACATGGCCGGTGCGCCCCGGGGAATAGGAAGCGGCCTGAACATGACCCGCGGCGTGAGAGCCGCGGGCGCTCAGCCCGGATGCCTGCGATCGCGGGGTCGGTCCTGGTGACGTGATACGAAATAGAAGAACACGCCGATCGCCACGGCGCCTACGGACATCATGCTGAAAAGCAGAATGAATTCGAGGTTGCTCGTGCGACGAGCCTTTCGAGCACCTTTCGTCCTAATCAATACTTAGCCGAAAAACTGCTCCGGTCAGCTCACCGAGAAAAAGAACCGCGTCAAGTGGAAGAAGATCGGCGCGGCGAAGACGAGCGAGTCGATACGATCGAGCACGCCGCCGTGACCTTCGATCATCTGTCCCCAATCCTTGACGCCACGGTCGCGCTTGATCGCCGACATGACGAGACCGCCGAAGAAGCCCATGATGGCGATCAACGCCGCCATGGCGAGCGCAACAAGCGGCGTAAACGGCGTCAACCACCACAGCCCGGCGCCCAGAAGCGTCGCAAGCCCGACGCCGCCGATCAGCCCCTCCCAGGTCTTAGACGGTGACAAATTCGGCGCGACCTTTCGGCGTCCGAACAGCTTGCCGCACACATATTGGAGAACGTCACTCGCCTGCACGACAATGATCAGGAAGGCGATCAGAAGAAGATTTCCGCCCTCAAAACCCGGGATGTCGAGGTTCAAGATCGCCGGCACATGCGACAGGCAGAAGACGCAGATCATCAGCGCCCATTGCACCTGTGCGACACGTTCCATGTATCGCGCGGTCTCGGCGCGGAAGGCCGCGATGATCGGGAGAGCCAGGAAGGCATAGACCGGGATCAGAACCGAGTAGATGCCATACTGGTCGGCGAGGACGAGGGCGTATTGCGCCGGCAGAAAGATGAAAAAACTGGCTGCGAGCGCGTAATGATCGCCACGTCTGGTCGGCGTCAGCGTCATGAATTCGCGCAATGCCGTAAAGGAGGCGAAGGCGAAAAGAAGGACGACACCCGCCTTGCCGAACAGGAAGGCGATGAGCATCAGCGCGACGAGCACCCACCAGGCCTTGATGCGTGCGTTGAGATTGTCGATCACCGCGTGCGGCTTTTGCCAGCTGATCGTCCGCTTCAGGATGAACCCGATGAGCGAAGCTACGGCCAGAATGGCAAAGACGCCGGCCGCCAGAGTGAGGAGATTGGGCTCAGCCATCTTTGTGGGTCTCTCCGTTGGCCGGAGCGGTCGCCAATAACGCCGCGCGGGCGCGATCCAGAAACGCCTCTTTCTCCTCTCCCTCACCCAGTTTGACCGGAGCGCCGAACGTCACGGTGCACAAGAGCGGCACCGGCACGATCTCGCCTTTCGGCAAGACACGGTTCAAATTGTCGATCCAGACCGGGACGCACTCGATCTCGGGACGCTTCTCGGCGAGCCGGTAGATGCCGCTCTTGAACGGCAGGAGACGCTCGTCGCCAGTGTTGCGCGTCCCTTCCGGAAACAGGATCAGGGAGGCGCCGCCGGACAATGCATCCGCCATCAGGGCGATCGGATCGGGGGTCTCTTCCGTGCGGGTGCGCTCGATCAGGACGGCGCGAAACACCTCTTCAGAGATATAGCGGCGCATCCGCGTCGCACGCCAGTAATCGGCGGCCGCAACAGGGCGTGTCACGCGCCGCAGCGCCGGCGGCAGCACCGACCACAACAGCACAAAGTCGCCATGGCTCACATGGTTGGCGTAATAAATGCGGCGATGGGTGGTGGGATCGCAGCCGCGCCATTCCGCGCGCACACCGGTTGCGACTCGCGCCGCAAGGATCAGCGCCGTCGTGGTGGCATCGACCATGAACCCCGACGCGGCGGGCGGAAAATCGCTCATTCGCCTGCCCTTACCGGCATTTCGGCAAGCGCCGCGCGCACCCGCTTGACGATGGTGACGACGAGCAGGATCGCCACAGCCCACAGAGCGAGCGCGCTCCAATCCGGCAACGGCCCGCCGAAGCCGACCCATGTCCCGATAACGCCGAAAACGAGCGCCCGGTCGCTCTTGCCGAGCGGGCCGTCATATCGGCGGCTGGCACCCAGCGCCTGCGCCAGGACGCCGGCAAACTCGGTCAGAATGGCGAGAAGCACGACGAAGGCGACGAGCCCCGGGCCAAAGGCCGGCAGGATCGCGAAGGGCGCATAAAGGAACGCGTCGGAGACGACGTCACCGAGCTCGTTGAAAAAGGCGCCGAGCCTGCTCTTCTGCCCATGCTCGCGCGCCAGCATGCCGTCGGCGGCGTTGAAGGCCATCCGCAGCCCGAGCCACAAGGGGATGAGGAGGAAGAGTGGGCGCACTTCGGCCGCCATGACCAGAAGACCGACGAGAACGGAGATGGCGGCGGCAGCAAGCGTCACCTGATTGGCCGTCACGCCTTTTTCGGCGAGGCGGTCGACATATGGGCGCAGGCGAGCCTGGAAGGCCGGCTTGAGATCGTAGAGGGTCATGGGCGGGCCGGGAATCAAAGAAGATAGCGGCCACAATGCCTGCCTCGACACAGTTTGCAAGCCGGCTCACGGCTTCGTCGCCTGCCTCAATCGACCCAGAGAAGAAGAACCACAAAGCTTGCAATCGGCACGAGCATCTGGAGGGGACGCAGACGCGCAAAGAAGAGCGGCGCTTCGCCTCTCCTGGCGCTGAGCGGATCGACGATCGCCAGGCTCACATAGCCGGCCAACAGCAAAAGAAACGCTCCTGATCCTGGCCCGAGCAGCAGAGACAGAAGCCCGAGCCCGAAGAGCCAGAAAGTCATGGCGAGCTGCGTCATGGTCGGGCCGGCCTCGGTGCGAAAACTGAGGCCTCGGCGCACGCCACCAAGAAAGATTAAAACACCGGCGCCCCAGATCGTCGTCAGAGACAGCACGACCTCGGCCGCATCGTCCGGTAGCACGAGGACAGCGAGCGCGCCTACGGCGATCGGCAGCATTGCACCGTAGCCGAGGAAAGTGCTGAGACCCGGCGTCCTGGCCGGCTCGCTTATCTCAAGGCTGCGGCCGTCCTTTTCGTAAGTCGGCATAGCCAGGGAACTTCGGAATCCTTTGACGGTTCCCGTTGCAACAGGCTGCGGCAGCCATGTCGACGGTCGCAAGAGGAGAACTCCTCGAGCGATGCCGGATTCTAGACGCCGAGCTGTTGGAGAAGACCTTCGACCATCGGCCGGTACCCACCGCCGAAGAGGCGCAGATGCACGAGCGCCGGCCAGAGTTGATAGATGGTGAGCCTTTCCTCATAGCCCGGCTCCAGCGCACCATAGGCGTCGTAAAAAGCGCCGCCTGGGCGGCCGAAGAGATTGAGCATCGCGAGATCGACCTCGGAATGGCCGAAATAGCAAGCCGGGTCGATCAGCCCGGAGACCCGATCATCGGACACGACGATGTTTCCGCCCCACATATCTCCGTGCAGGAGCGCCGCGGCAGGTCGCCCGGGAATTCGGTTCGGAAGATCGGCGACAAGACGTTCGATACGTCGCGCGAGCCTGCCGTCGATATGCGGCACGTTCACGAGGAGACGCTTGTCTCCCCAGAATGCGACCCAATCCTCGGCACGATCATTGACGATCGCGACTGGACCGAAGGCATAATCCTCGCTCCAGCCATATTGGCCGGCGCGGCGCGCGTGCAATGTCGCAAGCGCGATGCCGAGATCGGCCCACGCATTTCTGAGACTGCCGCTGTCGGGCAGAACCTCCATGACGAGAACATGCTCGTCAGCTGCCAGAACCGCCGGCGCCGGAGCGCCGCTTTCGGAAATCGCGGCGAGCATCGCCGCTTCTGTGCGGGGAGAAGGACCATTCTTGACGACGGCCTCGCGCCCATCCTCGAGCTTGATGTGCGCGAGTTGCGAGATGTCGCCGCCATGCAGCACCGTCTCCGAAACGAGAACGCCGCCAAGAAGCTCCACCCCGGCCTTCCCGAGGAGGCTCATACCCGCACCTTGAGATGCTGCGCCAAACCGCGAGCCCCGACGCTCACATCGGACCACGTGGTCTCGAAGCCCTCGTCTCCTCCGAAATAAGGATCGGCCACCGGCTCGCCCTCACGGCCTTTCACATGGTCGAGGAGCAGGCTCAGCCTCGCCGTCGCGTCGGGGGGCGCAAGCCGTTCAAGCGCGGCCAGATTTTCGCGGTCGAGCGCCACGATATGGGTGAAGCGGTAGAAATCCTGGCGGGTGACGGTGCGCGCGCGGCAGGCTGTGACATCGACACCGTGGCGGCGCGCCACCGCCTGCGCCCGCGGATCGGGCGCCTCGCCGACATGCCAGTCGCCCATGCCGGCCGAATCGACGTCCACGTCGATCCCCTGCGCTTCCGCTTCTTCACGAAAGGCGGCCTCGGCCAAAGGCGACCGACAGATATTGCCGAGACAGACGAAAAGAACCGACGGGCGATCGGCCCCCGGCATTTGCACATGAGATCTGAGGTTCAATTTGGTCGCGTCCCATCGGCGCTTTTCGCACTCTGCATCGCACAACTCGCTTACGCGTGTGATCCGCCCCCCACGAACAACATAAGTAGAATTGTGCGTCCGGCACCAGAGATATGAGCTTTTTAGCCAAGAGTATGTTTGCAGACGTGCTCCGTGCTGGAAGGAATTGCCCGGGCCGAAGAGCGTGAACAGCCGGGCGAGTGACGCAGCCGCACCACACGTCATTGGCTTGCCGGCAAATCCTTGGTATGGAGCCCGCAACAGCCACGGCACCATGTCGCCGCTTTTCGGAGCCGCCGCGCATATCCGCGCGGCCCGCATTCCGCCCAATTAGGATACCCAATGCCCTTGATCACGACGAGCGCGCCGCTCGCCGCCGCGCTTGCAAGCCGTGGCTATACCGACCTTACCGACGTTCAAACGGCCGTCCTCCAACCTGAAGCCGACGAGCGCGACCTGCTCGTTTCCGCACAGACCGGATCCGGCAAGACCGTCGCCTATGGTCTCGCCCTCGCCCCCACACTCCTCGGCGAAGAAGAAAGACTGCCCGAAGCAGGCGAGCCGATGGCTCTGATCGTGGCGCCGACACGCGAACTCGCCATGCAGGTGACGAACGAGCTCACCTGGCTCTTTGCGGAAACCGGCGCCCGCCTCGTGACACTGGTCGGGGGCATGGATCCGCGCGCCGAGCGCCGCCGGCTCGATCAAGGCGTCCACATCGTCGTCGGAACCCCGGGACGGCTGCGCGATCACCTCACGCGCGGCGCGCTGCAGATCGGCAATCTGAAAGCCCTCGTCATCGACGAGGCCGACGAGATGCTCAATCTCGGCTTCCGCGAGGATCTGGAATTCCTGCTGCAGGCCACGCCGGCGTCCCGCCGCACGCTCCTGTTCTCGGCAACCCTGCCGCAAACCATCATGCAGCTGACGAAGCGCTACCAGAAGGACGCGCTCCGCATCGAGGTGGCGCGCGGCGAGACGGGACATGCCGACATCGAGTATCGCGCCGTCCGGATCGCGCCGAACGAGACCGAGCATGCGATCGTCAACATTCTGCGCCGCGCCGAAGCGCCAAACGCCATCGTCTTCTGCAACACCCGCGAAAGTGTGCGCCACCTTTCCTCCGGCCTGATCGAACGCGGCTTCGCGGCCGTCACTTTGTCCGGCGAACTCAGTCAGGCGGAGCGCAACCAGGCCATGCAGGCGCTGCGCGACGGCCGGGCGCGCGTCTGCGTCGCAACCGATGTCGCGGCACGCGGTCTCGACTTGCCGAGCCTCGATCTCGTCATCCATGCGGATTTGCCGAGCGACGCCGAAACCCTGCAGCACCGTTCAGGACGTACCGGCCGGGCTGGCCGCAAAGGTGTCTCGGTCTTGCTGGTGCCGATCTCGCGACGCCGCAAGGCAGAACGACTTCTGGCCGAAGCGCGCATCGATGCGGCATGGTGCGCTGCCCCCTCGGCAGATGAAATCCGCGTGGCCGACGAAGAGCGCCTGCTCGCCGATCCGGCGTTCAAGGAAGAGCCGAGCGAGGAGGACGCAGCAACCGCCGCCCGGCTGCTTGCCGCGTACTCACCGGAGGTTCTCGCTGCAATGCTGGTGCGCCAGTGGCGCTCGGAGCTGCCCGCGCCGGAAGACGTCTTCGACCCGAATTTCGGGCGCGACCCGGCCGCGGGAAGGCCCGGCCGTGACCGCGACGACAGGGGTTCGTCCAAACACGCACGCGGAGGCCCCTATCTGTGGTTCCGCATGGACGTCGGACGGCGCAACAATGCCGACCCGAAATGGCTGCTGCCCCTTTTGTGCCGGCGCGGACAGATCACACGGCAGGAGATCGGGGCCATCAAGATCTTCGACCGGGAAACCAAGTTCGAGATCGCCGAGAGCGTCGCCGGGCGTTTTCTAGAGACCGCGGCCCACAGCGAGGGCGACGACATCACCATCTCGCAATCCGATGCGCCTGGCAGCCGCGGCGGGCCGGGAGGCCGTGGCAAGCCGATGGGCCGAAACGGTCCCAACGACGACCGCAAGGCTTTCAAGCCCAAGCGCAAAGGCTTCAAAGAAGCCGGCGGCCCACCCCACGGCAAACCGACCAAGCGCCCGAAAGCGAAGAAAACCAAAAGCTGATCGGCCGCCAGGCCGCCTATCGGGGCGAAGAGCGGGAGGAAGGCTTAGACGCGGAGAACGACGAGGAAGAGGCACAGCAGGCGCAGGCCGCCTGACGGTTCCGGCGAAGAATGTGTCTGCATTCCTTCGAAGGATGATGTTTGCCCATGTGCAACGTGCGTCCCGGCGGCTTCTTTCGCACCGGCAGATTATCTGATCTATTGCTCTCTCAAGTATTTCTTAGAATAAAGATCCAGGCGGCGGAGTGAGAGAATGGAGCGGACGTCCGCTGTTGAAGGTGCTCCCCTGAGCGATACGGGGAGCACGGAAATCGTCGTCTCGGCCGACATCTCGCCAAGCTTCACATACGCCTCTTATCAAAACTCGGTCCCGGTTCTCCGATCTCTGCGACTGGTGAACCGCGCGCCAGAGCCGATCGAAAACGCCGAGTTGTCGCTGTCGGCCTCGCCGCCCTTCGTTCGGCGAAAGACCTGGAAGATCGACCGGATCGCCGGACAAGACGAACTCACCATCCTTGAACGTCGGGTGGACCTCGATGCCGATTATCTTGCCGGGTTGAACGAAGCCGAGCGCGGCGACATCACCCTCCGGCTGACACGAGGCGACGAGACGCTCGCGGAGCGCATTTTTCCCGTGCGGCTGCTCGCCCGCGACGAATGGGGCGGCGTCGCAGACATGGCCCAGATCCTTCCGGCTTTCGTCATGCCGAACGACGGCGCGATTTCGAAGGTGCTGCGCGCGGCAGCGGAGAGCCTTGCGCGTCACGGCCACGATTCCGGCATGGACGGCTACCAGAGCGGCGATCCGAAGCGGGCCTATATGCTGGCCGCCGCCATCTATTCGGCGGTGACCGGCCTTGGCCTCCATTACGCCCTGCCGCCGGCGAGTTTCGAACGGCGGGGCCAAAAGGTCCGTCGTCCGAGCACCGTGCTCGCCGAAGGTCTCGCCACCTGTCTCGACACGAGCCTCCTCTTCGCGGCAGCCCTCGAGGCGGCGGGCCTTCATCCGATCATCGTGCTCTTTGCCGACCATGCGACGACGGGCGTCTGGCTGCGGCCACGAACGCTGCCGCACACGGTCGAAAACGACGCCAGCGAGATCAGAAAGGCGATCGCAGCACGCGAGCTCCTGGTCTTCGAGACGACGGGCGTTACTCATCGCCCACCGATGATGTTCAATCAGGCGTGTCTATCGGCTGGAGAGCGTCTCGGCGAAGAACACGAGCTGTCGTTCGTCGCGGCCGTCGACGTTGCCCGCTCCCGCAGCAGCGGTGTCACACCGCTCGCTTCGCATGAGCGGTTGACCGCGAAAGACGCCGCGACAGAGGAGCCGGCCGGCGAGGTCCCGCTGCCCCCGGTGCCCGACTTCGATGCCATGCCCGATAAAGTGGAAGAGACGCCCGCCACGCCGGCCGGCCGCATCGACCGCTGGCAGCGCAAACTCCTCGACCTTTCGCTGCGCAACCGGCTTCTGAATTTCGTCGGATCGAAATCGACCGTCGCATTTCTCTGCCCAGACCCAGCCTTCCTGGAAGATCGGCTCGCCGACGGAAAGGCGATCCGCATCATCTCGCTGCCCGAACAGAACCCGCTCGGCGAGCGGGATGCCGAGCTCTACCGCGAGGTCCGTGGCAAAGACATCCAACGCGAGTTCGCTCTCGACGCCCTGAACCGCGACGAAATCGCGTCTCCGCTCGAACCCCAGTCTTTGGAAGCACGGCTGACAACGCTCTACCGGCAGGCCAAAAGCGACCTCGCGGAAGGCGGCGCGAATACGCTCTATATGGCCGTCGGCTTCCTTCGCTGGAAGAAAAAACCCGAGGACGAGCGGACCTATCGCGCCCCACTCCTCCTTATTCCGATCAAGCTCGAACGGCGCAGCGCCTCCTCGCAGTTCCGCCTGCTCCACCATGAGGACGATGTCCGGTTCAACGCCACGCTCCTGCAGTTTCTGGAGCGGGATTTCGATCTCAAAATTCCGTCGCTCCAGGGCGAGCTTCCGACCGACGAGAGCGGTATCGACGTGCCCTTCGTTCTGGAGCTCATGCGCAGGGCCGTGCGCGACGTGCCGGGCTTCGAGGTCGTCGACGAGACGGCGCTGGCCACCTTCTCCTTCGCCAAGTTCCTGATGTGGAAGGACCTCGTGGAACGGACCGATTCGCTTCGCCAAAATCGGGTCGTCCGGCATCTCATCGATACGCCGGAGCAGCCGTTCTCCGGCGACGGCACGGCCTTCCATCCGGAACGCGACGTCGATCGCGTCTTCGCCCCGGCCGACATCGTGACCCCGCTTCCCGCCGATTCCTCTCAATTGGTTGCAAGCATTGCCGCGGCCGAAGGCAAGGATTTCGTCCTCGTCGGGCCGCCGGGAACCGGCAAGAGCCAGACCATCGCCAACATGATCGCGAACTGCCTGGCAAAGAAGAAGACCGTGCTCTTCGTGGCGGAGAAGACGGCGGCTCTCGACGTTGTCTACCGGCGCCTGCGCGAGCACGGGCTCGCGCATCGGTGTCTGGAGCTGCACTCCAGCAATGCCGACCGGCGGCACTTTCTCAGCCAATTGCGCGACGCCTGGGAAAGCGGCAAGGCAGGGGCTGCCTCAAAATGGATCGAGCTCAACGATCGTCTCCGGATCCGCCGCGATGAGCTCAATGCCTATGTCGACGCGCTCCACCGTCAGGCGGCGAACGGGCTCACGCCCTACCTCGCGATGGGTCGCACACTGCGCGGCAAAACGCGCTACGCGCCGGCTCTCCATTGGCCCTCGAAGGATGCGCATGATCGCGAGAGCCTGCTCGAGCTCGAAGATCTGGCGGCGGAACTCGGCCGCACATTCGCGGAAGTGGAATACCGGCCTTCGCTCGCCTTCCTCGACATCGAGGAATGGTCGTCCGCATGGGAAGACAAAATGCTGGCGGCCTCTCGCATCTGCCGGGATGCGACGGACGATCTTCTGGAAGCTCTCGGTCGGCTCCGGCACGAGCTCGGCCTCGATGCCGTCGAGGATGCGGATCGGACGTCGCTGAAGAGTTATGCGGAGTTTGCGCGCCACATCGGCAAAAGCGCCGAAGGTGATTACGCCATCGCTCTCGACCGCGAATTCGAGCGGATCCAAGCCGCGATGGACGAGTTGGAGCGCGCTCTGCAGAGTTATGTCTCCGATGCGGGCGCGCTTTCAGCGATCTTCGAGCGCGAGGAACTTGGCCGGATTCCGGTCGATACGATCGAACAAGACTGGCGGCAGGCCAAGGCTTCGAACTGGCCGCTCTCATGGCTGCGGCGGCGCAAATGCCGCAAGCTCCTGCAGACTTACGCACGCTCCGGCAAAGTGGACCCGGAGAACGATCTGCCGCTGATCCGGCGGATGCAACACTCCGCTGCAGCGATCGCTCAAAGCCCACTTGTCGTCGAACGAAGCCATTTCGCCGGGCTCGACACGGACACGTCAAAGCTGCGAGCGCATCTCGAGGCAGCCCGGCAGCTGCGCGGCGCCTTCCTCGGGCTTCTCAGAACTGTGGGCGAGATGAAAACCGTCGTCGAGAGCGTCGCGCCCATCATCTACGGGCGGCGCGAAGGCGACACGCTGATCAGAGCCGCAGCGCGCTTTCTGGAACGACACGCGGCCTTTCTCTCGGCGGAAGCGGAATTTGGCGCGGCGGCAGGCCAGAGACCGACTGACCTCGAAGCAACGCCAAGCCTCGCTTCCATCTCGAAGGCGATGCGCGAGATCGAGGAGAGCCGTCCCCTCCTGCGCAACTGGTCCTCGTGGTGCAGCGTGCGGAACCGGGCCATTGCCCACGGCCTTCAGCCATTCGTCGAGGATCTCGGAAAAAGCCTGATCGAGCCCCATGACACGCGGGACATCTTCCGCCTCGCCTATGCAAGGTGGTGGTTGCCGCTCGCCATCGACGACGATGCCACGCTGCGCAGTTTCCGGCGCTTTCAGCACGAGCATGCGATCGACGATTTCCGCGAGCTGGACGATCTCGTGCGCAAGGCCGCCTCCACGCGCGTCGTCAGAGCCGTCGAGCACGATCTGCCAGCGGCGCACACGGTCCCGCGGAAATCCGAGCTCGGACATCTCCGGCATCAATTGGAGCTGAAGCGCCCAAGCCGTTCCATTCGCGAAATGATCGGCAAAATGCCCGAGAGCTTCGGAAGGCTCGCCCCGTGTGTCCTCATGTCCCCCTTGTCGATCGCGCAATATCTGCCGCCGGACCAGGCCCTCTTCGATGTCGTCATTTTCGACGAGGCCTCGCAGATCACGACCTGGGATGCCGTCGGCGCGGTCGCGAGAGGACGCCAGACGATCATCGTCGGTGATCCAAAACAACTTCCTCCGACCAACTTTTTCGGCCGCAACGAGGCCGATGATGCGGATCTCGAAGAGTATGAAAAAGATCTGGAGAGCATCCTCGACGAAGCGAGAGCCTGCGGTCTGCCCATTCACGATCTGCGCTGGCATTATCGCAGCCGGCACGAATCCCTGATCGCCTTCTCCAACTGGAATTATTACCAGAACCGTCTCATCACCTTCCCGTCTCCCGTCACCGAGGACAGGGCCGTGTCGTTCCGGCACGTGCCCGACGCCGTCTACGACCGCGGCAAGAGCCGCACGAACGAGAAGGAAGCCCGGGCGATCGCGAGAGAGGTCGCCACACGTCTCAAAGACTGGCTGAGACTGCCGGAGAGCGAGCGGCCGACCATTGGCGTGATCACCTTCAACAGCCAGCAGCAGGCACTCATCCTGGATTTTCTCGACGACGAGCGGCGCGCAGACGACGAAATCGAATGGTTCTTCGCAGACGACCGCGTCGAACCGGTGTTCGTGAAGAACCTGGAAAACGTCCAGGGCGACGAGCGCGACGTGATCTTGTTCTCCATCACCTTCTGCAAGGACGCCGCGGGCAAGCTCAGCGTCGATTTCGGCGCCATCAACCGCGACGGCGGCGAGCGGCGGCTGAACGTCGCCGTCACACGGGCACGCCAGGAGCTCCTCGTTTTCGCCGGGATCACCGCCGACCAGATCGATCTCAGCCGCACCAAGGCCGCAGGCGTCCACCACCTCAAGGCGTTCCTGGATTATGCGCAAAGAGGCGCCGTGGCTTTGCCCGCGGTGGAGACCGGGTCTCAGGGCGAACTCGAATCGCCCTTCGAACAGGAGATCGCCGATGAGCTGCGTGACCGCGGCTGGCATATCGTGCCTCAGGTCGGCGTCTCCGGTTTCCGGGTCGACATCGCGGTGAAGCATCCGGAGCGCCCCGGCGCCTATCTCGCCGGCATCGAATGCGATGGCGCCACCTATCACCGCTCCGCCACGGCCCGCGACCGCGACAAGGTGCGCGAACAGGTTTTGCGTGGGCTCGGCTGGGAGATCATTCGTGTCTGGTCGACCGACTGGTGGTTCGATCGCACCGAAGCGGCCTCCAGACTGCATGACGCCCTGGAAGAGCTCCTCGCGCGGCAACCCGCCCCCATCCCGGAACCTTCAGAGACGGCGCATTGGGAGATGGCCGAGACGGAGGGCGCGATGCGCGAGCCGCTTGTGGCGAGTGCGATATCCGTGGTGACGGAGGAGCAGCCCACTGACCTTTCGGACGCCGCCAGCGACGATGCCGACCGCTTCGCCGGCGGGGCCACGCCACAAGAGAGCCTCTTTGCAGGGCCTGACGCGGTACGAGAGACGGGTGAGCCCCTTTTCCACGTCGGAGATCTCTCAGTCTTCGATGCCGATCCGAACAGATTCTTCGATTTCGACTACCGCGATGAGCTTCAGGCGATGGTCGACGCGGTTCTGGAGGCCGAAGCTCCGGTGCGCGAGGACATTCTGATGCAGCGCATTGCGCGCGCGCATGGCTGGCTGCGGACCGGAAGACGGATCCGGGAGCAGATCGCGAAGCATCTGAAGACCCAGATGAGGACCGAAGAGGACGACGTGCCCTTCCTGTGGAAGACAGAGATTTCGCAACGTGTGCCCTACCGAGCCCCCGCCGGGCCGGAACACCGCCGCGCAGTTCCGGAAATCTCTCTCGCAGAGCTCGCCGATCTCATCCTCGCGGCTCCTGCGGTGTTCGCAGAAGTCGATCCGGCGCTCGCCCTCGCACGCACCATCGGCGTCGACAGGCTCTCCGCCTCATCGCGGACACGACTCGATAAGGCGTTGCAACATGCGCAACGCCTCGGCACAGGTGGGTCGCAGGTCGACCCCTGACGCACGAGCCCCTCGGCGTCAGCCGCGTACGTGCAGCGGAGCTTTGCCGTCGCAGTCTCCGCATGCACGCGCTCACGCAGACAGCCAGTGTCCCGAGGGCTGTCGATCCTGAATTTTGTCTTCACCTTTTCCCGGTCGACGCCTATCCCGGTGCGCGCGACACAGACGCTCGCCCGAAATGAAGAGGCTCGACCGATGACATCCTCATCCCACGCCAAGTTCGATCCGGATCGGGCTCGCGAATATGGGGAACAGGCGCGGATCGCGCTTGCCGGCTACGACGCCTGCCACGAGCTCTGCGCCTGCATCCTGTCGGCCGCCTTGAGCGGGCGTAAGGAGCGACGCGTGCTCGTTGTGGGAGCAGGCGGCACGGCCGGTGAGATCATCACCGCCGCCCGGCTTGAACCGGACTGGCGTTTTGTTGCGGTCGATCCGTCGGAGCCGATGCTCGCACTGGCGCAATCGCAGGTCGACGCTGCGGGAATCGGAGATCGCGTCGCTTTCGTTCGCGAGGAGGTTTCCGCCCTCCCGCGCGAACCTCAATACGATGCCGCGCTCATGATCGGCGTGTTGCACCATATCCCTGAAAGCGGAGACAAGGCACGGCTGTTGGCTGACATTGCCGGCAGGCTCGTTGCTGGCGGGTCGCTCGTCCTTGCCGGAAACTGCAGGGCCTATGACAGTGAACCGCTGCTTCAGGCCGCCTGGGCAAACCGCTGGCGCCTTCACGGTGCCTCCGAGGAGGACGTCGAGGTCAAGCTGGCGCGCATCAAAGCGGGGGCCGTCCCCCCGGAATCCGAGGAGGCCGTCGCCGCGCTTCTCGGCGAGGCCGGGTTTTCTATCCCTAAGAGGTTTTTCGCCAGCCTCTTCTGGACCGCGTGGCATACACGCCTCGAAGGTCATTGACCGATAAGCGGGCCGGAGACGGCGGCTTACGATCGGGTGGATTGCCCCGCCAAGATCTGCGAGGCAACATGTCGGACCGATTTCCCGGTCCAAGCGGATGGGGCGACCCCATTGCCAGCCGAGTTCACGACATAACCCTCGCGTGTTGTCGCAGGGCCGGTCGGAATTCGGATGGGCGCATAGAAGCAGCTCCAGACCACGCGGCACGCGAATCTCGGACCGCCCGTCCGTGCCCCTCACGGCCTGCCACCAGACGCCATGCCTCGTTCGCTCCGGGCACTTTGGCAGACGCCGACACCCGAAACCGTGCAATTCTGAAATTTTATGAATGACTTAGGTATGGCGGAGAGGAAGCGAACCTCTCCCAAAACATACTCAAGTATTTGACCTAGATGCGGAATTTTTTCGTGACTGGGGACACAAGTGGGCACACAAACGGGTACATTCGGTCAACAGAATGGGGCGTGTGGGGTCACTACGCTGCATGGTCAAAAGACAGAAGGCCGATCTATCATTGCGTGTTCGTTGCCCTTTAGATCGACGAGAGGCGGCCAATGAAAAACGTTTGGAGGGTTTATCGCTCGGACGGACAGACACAGTCACTCATCGGCGAAATGCCGTCACAGACGACGGAAAAGGAGATGCTGGCCGTTCTTCAGCGGTTGGTATGCCGCGAACTGAATGACGAAGAAATCCTGCTATCATCCCTCCGCAGAGGAAATCCGAGCCGCCGCGCGCTCCTTGATCGGGTCGGCCAAGGGTCTCCCATCCAGTGGGGTGACAATCCCTTCGTTTTTGCTCGAATCGAAGAAGACGCCGCATAGCGGCGCATCGATAGGGGGTCCTCGGCAGCAATTCTCCGGCCGACGACTTGTCGATCGCTGGCCGTTAACCACGTACTAACGTACTGAGCTCACGTACAAAATCGGAGCTGCTACATTCCTTTTGCTCTCGATAGACGGGAGCGGAATGAGCGGCCCCGGCGCTGCGCCAACAGCGACCGGCGGCCTGACCACACAAGCAGTTGAGGTGCTTGCAATGGCTGACAGCCTTCTTAGCCCGAGATGGGCTTTTCTCGAAATCCCCTTGTCACGTGTCCGCTTGCACGGAATGCCCTCGACGGCTCCCGGCGCGGCTTCCTCGGCGTCGCCGGGCCGCACCCACCTGCGCGCCTGACGCAGCTTCCCCTTTGATCTGACGATCGGACGAGAGCGGCCAGCAGACGGCTGACGCCCGGCAGATTCCTCGGACATTGCAGAAGCCCTCCACCCGACCACCTCTGCGGCCGGGAACGGCGGCGGCTGCGCGTGTTCTGAGTGATCCGCTGCGGACACCATCCCCCGTCCGCCGAAGCCGCAACGAGCAACGGGATCGCCGAGGAGGCGGCAACGACTGATGCCGCACCGGCCGCGACCGCCATTTCCGATGTCCAGCCGGTCGGCGCTCCCACCAGCACCGACGCCAAGGGGATGCCCGAATCCGGGTACGATCCGGCAGGCGGGGTTCTCAACCTCAGCGCCGAAGATCTGGCGCCGCTGTCGCTCTGTGCTGCCGACCTCGGCAGTCTCAGCGTGATCCGCAGGCTGGACGCCATGTCCGGCCCGCTCTCGGCACGCTCCGCAGAGACCGTGGTCGGCACGGCCCGCGCCTTTGCCGTGCCCTTCCGGCACTTCGAAGCGTTGCGCGAATTTGGTGTCAGGTCCGGCGAAGCGGTGACCTACATCCTCGTCGGTCGCAAGGACGGGGAGACGCTCGCCTATGTCGGCGAGACGGGCGACCTCATGAGACGCCTGGACCGGCACAAGCACGATAAGCAGAAAGCTTTCGCCGAAATGGTCTTCGTCGTCACCTCGAAGAGCGGCCTGAACTCCAAGGATCTGGCTCGGCACCGGCAGGCAAAATATGCGGCCTCATCGCCGCTTCCGGCCGGGCAAAACTCGTCGGCGCGCCGCCGGAGGCAGCAGAGCTTCCGCCCGTCTTCGCGGCCATTGCGGAGCCGCTCCTGGATCAGGAACGTCCCCTCTTGTGGGACCTTGGGTGCCCTTTGCTTGAGCCCTCACTGCGCCACCCTGCGCTCGGCATCGTGGATGCGGAGGCTGCCGATCCCGCCCTGGTCTCGCCCGAACAGGCGAAGCGCCCGATGATGGAGCTCGCCTACGCCGATCTCTTCGGCCGGGGGCTTGAGTGCGACGGTCTTTTCATCGTGCTGCCCGGCTCGGAGGTCCGCGTTCTGGGCGAAAACGGCAACGAGGAGAGCAGCGTCCGGACCCGCCGCGCGATTCTGGAGAAGCGCGGCGTGATGACGCCGATTCCGGGAGTGACGGACCGGCAGCGGCTCAATTCCGCAGTGGCGTTCTGGTCAAAGTCGATCGCCGCCAGGGTGCTCGCCGGATCGCATGTGCCAAGCAATGTCTGGCGCCCGATCCATGCCTGGCGGTCTCTCGAAGTCGTTGAGTAGATCGGGTCGCGTCTTAGAACTCCCCAACACTCCACAGCACGAGAACAGAACCGGACCGGCTGTCCCGGTCCGGCAGGAACAGCTCGTCTCCTCTTCCGAAAGACATTGCCATGTATATCCTCGAACCGCAGGGCTTCACCACGCCGCTTGGCCGCGATCTGGAACGCGCCGAGGGTCTCGTTGCAGACCTCCGTGCCCTGCATGCAGGCCGGATTCCGACGCCGCAGGACCTCATTAACGCGCCGCTGATCGACCGGTGGTCGCTCGTCACGATCCCCGGCACGGCGCTCATCGGCCATGTCTTCGGCCATCCGCTTCCCGGCACGCGCGAAGTCCTGACTTCCGCCGTCTGGGTCGCTGCACCCGGACATGGATTCGTGAGGACGCTCTCCCGGTACTACTGCCTCGGCCTGCCCGCCGACGAGGCGGAGACCGGCTCATGAGCGACGACAAGAAAGGGAAGAAAAGCGCGCTTGCCGACTTCGCCAACCGTCCCGGTCGCGATGACGATGATGACGACCCGGCTTCCCCGGTCTGGCCCGACCCGGATCCGGAAGGACGGGAGCGGCGAGAGCGAAGGTGATTCCGGCGCGAAAAGGCCACCACGGAGAGGCGTCATCTTCTCGACCTTGCAGAGCTGATCCTAGGCATGGCCTTCTTCGGCAACGACCTTCCCGCCGACGTCCAAACCTGGGCGGAGCGCGTTTACACACTCATCCCGGAAGACGACCGCCGTGATCATCAGGCGCTGCGCGAGCATCTGATCATCCTGACCGTCTCCGCGAGCCTCTACGATCTCAAGGAAGCTTCCGAAGCCTTCCGCAGGGCCGGGAAGCTGAAGCGCATCGACAAGGCGGAAGCAGCGATGCGGCTCGACTATTACCTGGCATGTGTGGGCGACCGGCACACGCCATGGCGCATTGCCGGAGAGGCGATCTCGCGCGCATGACCGAAAAACGCCGCAGGATCAGGCGCTGGACTACGCGATTGCGGCGGTCGGCTGGCTGCTCCATGCTGGGCGCTACGAGCCTCTTTCGGCCGACCGGCTTGCCCGGCAGCCTTCCCGACCACGATCGAGTTTCCGGGCCGACGCGACCGATCTCGGCCTCGATCTCCTGGAGCGCATTCTCAACGAACGCGAGCGGCGCCTTTTTCGGCGCGTCGAGACCTATTTCAAGCAGCTCTACGAACCGGACAGGGTCGGCATTTCATCGCCACCCGGCACCGGCAACGCCGGAGCTGGCGACCTCCGGCCGGGAGAGCCGGGCTCGTCGTGTTCCGGACGGTCGGCAACATGGAAACGTCGCAACGCGTCGGAAGGGAGTTCGCCAGGCTCCTGAACAAGCGGCTGCGACTTGCCCGACGACCGGATCTGGCAACCGTCTCAAAAGCTCTCGCGGACGAGTTTCCGCATGCCGCGGAAATTATTTCCGCGATCCCGTCGGAGCTGGTGCCCTTGGACATTGTCCGCCTCCGGCCGATCCTTCTGGTCGGCGAGCCCGGCGCAGGCAAGAGCCGCTTTGCCGAGCGGCTCTGCGATGCCCTTTCCCTCCCACACGAGACGTACTCCTGCGGCGGTGTCGGCGACGCTGCGCTCGGCGGAACGGCAAGGCGCTGGATGTCGGCGGAGCCTTCCCTCCCGGTCAGCCTCATCCGGCGTTTCCGGCACGCCTCGCCCGGCATCATTCTCGACGAGATCGAGAAAGTGGGCACCGGTTGTCATAACGGGAACGCCCTCGATGCCTTATTGCCGATGCTCGAGCCGCTGTCGGGAGCGCACTGGTACGACCCATATATCCAGGCGCCCGTCGACCTGTCTCATGTCGTGTGGATCGCCACCGCGAACTAACTCCGAAGTCTCCCGGGCCCGCTCCGTGATCGTTTCCGGGTGTTCCGCTTCCCGAAGCCGGGACCTGAGCACCTCATTCCTCTCGCCAATCGGCTGATGGCGGAGATCATCGTCGAGCGCGGACTGGACCGGCGCTGGGCGATCCCCTTCGACGGCGAAGAGCTGGAGGCGCTCCGCGCCGCATGGCCCGGCGGCTCCGTCCGCGTCCTGCGGCGGATGGTAGAGCGGCTCCTCATGGCGCGTGACAGATGGAAGGCGGAAGAGGAAGTGCAGTGAGGGGCGCCAGGATCAGGCGCTCCGCCCACCGGCTGAGGGTTCCCAAAATCCGCCGCGGAAGCCGGATAACGTGCCTGCAACTCAGGATGACTTGCGGACATGCGTTTCACGATCCCGAGGCAAAAGATTCAGAATCTCCGCATCTTTGATTCGAAGATTCCAACTATTTGTTACGCTTCTCTGCGCATTTGTTCCGCTTCCCTAAGACTTTCGTTTCACAACTTGCTGGTAAAGCATGATAATTTACGGGCACGTTACGGTCACCTTGCGGCGAGGCGATTGCTGCGTGGCGAATCCCTGCTCCGGCGAGCCCCGGACCGCAGAGCCGTTCACCGGCTGGGCAGGCGCCTCGTCCCGGAGGTGCCGAGGAGCTCTGGCAGGGTGGGCTGGCCCTATCGCCTGACTTAACCGGCAGCGTGTCAGTCCCTCACCGGGGGCGTGCTCCGGGTACTCCTCCTTACGAAGCGCATCTGCTGGCGCCCCTCCTCGCGCCGTTCGTCACCTTGTAGCTGACGGCCCCGCCTCCCCGTTCCTTATGCTCGTTTCCCCGCTCCCTGCTCGGGCGCCCTCGCCCCTGCGCGTGAGCGCCTGGACCAGCCGTCAACTTTCTTGGCGCGTGATCGATTCCCCCCATTACTCCGTGGTTTCGCAACAAATGCGCAGAGTTCTGAATCAAAAATCTCGGGGCCCGACTAAACAAATGTCCCGGGGTTCTGAATCGAAAGTCTCGGGGCCCAGTTCCTCCGCGCCCGCAGGCGTGCGTCGACGCGGATGCCATGTGGAAAATTAAAATTAAACTGCACGAATATTTATCTCACAGAGCGTCAATGACTATCTCGGACAAGCTCACACAGCCCCATGGGGTCAACCCCTAGAATATGAGCCGCGAAAAATTAGAATGCGACCAAACAAAATCTTTCACTTTTATTGGAGTATCTCTAAATGGATGCCAAGTTCGAATACGGCCTCTTCTCCTCCAAGGAGGCCAAGCGTTTGCGTGAGCTGAAAGAGAAGAACCGCTCCATGGGCCGGGCGAACACGAAGGAGGTGTTCGAGCGGGCCGAGACGATCGAGGAAGCCGAAAGGCTGATCCTCGGCGAGGGCAATGACGCGGACGGCAGCAGGACGCGGCTGTTCGCCCGCTTCATCGAAGACGAATGCGAGATCTGCCCCCGGCACGAGCGGAACTACCGCGCGGTCCTGCGCAATCTCAGCGCTTACTGCAAGCGGGTGATCGAGGCGGCCGTTCCGCCCACGGTGCTCTACAATATCGCCAGCGCGCCGGCAGAAACCGTGGAGACTGTCGTCGCTTCCTTCGAGGCGGGCAACCCGCTCAAAGTCGACGAGGTGAAAGTGCTCTTGCAGACCGGCGAACCCGCCGCCGAGGACGATGGCGATCCCGGCGGCGTCAAGGCGCTGCGCGACCACGCGACGAAACACGCTCGCTCCCAGGCGGACGTCGTCACCGGCGCACTGCTCACCATTTTGGAAGCCGTGGTGACGGCGCTTGAGCCAGCCACCGACAAAAAGCGCGTCGAAAAGGGCAAGCTCGCTGGAGAGATCGAGATCCTCGCCCGTCTTGCCAATCGCCAGATGAAGGAACTCCTCTGCGGTCTCAGCACGGAGAGCTTCCTTGCCTCCTATGGCGTGAGCGTCGGGCACAAGGAGTGCGCGTCGGATGCGTGGCGCAGGTTCCACAATCTGGTCTACCAGCTCGGCGGCAAGGACAAGTGGCCGGGCGTGACGGAGCTTGTTCCCTGGCTCGTGGACGAGGTGGTGCCCCAGCTTCTGTGGGCACTCGACGGCGGCGTGCCGAAGAAGCTGAAGCGGCACGCCTTGGAAACTGTCGAAGCCGTTCGGGAGGCGCAAGCGAAGCGCAAGCCCGCGAAGGGCAAGGCAACCATCGCTCAGCCCGCGACGGAGCCTGAGATGCCTATCGACATTGAGCCCGAGGCGGCAGATGCGGACAGCGAAGCACCGGCCGAGAAGGCGAAGTCGGCAGCGCCTACCCGGAAGACCTGGACGCGGCGCGCGAAGAACGACAACGCCGAGGCGGCAACCGCCGCTGCGTGATCACTTCCGGCGGGCGGCGCAAGCCGCCCGCGTCTCAACGATGGGCGGTGCTCAGGCTTCGCAGCAACTGATTTCCCTGGCTTGCACCTCGCCGACTGCAGCACTCGGGCACTCTCTGCGGCCGTTACCGAAACTCGGCCGCGGCTCCCTCCGACTGTCGGGCGGACACGCTTGATTTGACGACCACCTCTGCCGGCGGCGGCGGAACCGGCTCTTTGTCCGCATACTGATGATCTCGCACTGTAGTCCCGCAGAGTCGGAACTCTGCGGACGACGCAGCGCATGTGGGCATTTGATATCAACATCAGGGGCTGAACGAAGCGCCACGACACTTCGTAGCGATGGTCGCTGGTACAACCATCGGGATCCTCGTGCTAGCCTTCACACCGATTTATGCACCTAGACCTGACTGAGCGGACTTGGTCAAAGCTACCGCCCGATACGGCGGCTATTGCTCCCACTGCAGGAATTTTCCATGAAAGCATTTGCCTTTGACCATCATCTAGTCAGCTCGTACGAACGGTTCTCACGCTCCTTTAGCACCGTTCGTTCGACGGATCTCAGTGCAGCAATCGACGCACAGTATGATGCAGGGCGGTTCTGGCCTGATACCCTCCTCTCCTTGAACCCCAGATACCTTTCAGGTCCCAGCGTGGATGACCTCGTCGCCTCGGAAGATCTCGACGAAGGGGTTGGGCGGGTATTCCGGTTTGGCGAAGAACCTTTGAGGTTTCACCGGCACCAAGCGGAATCGATTGCAAAGGCAAAATCCGGAAAAAGCTTTGTCGTCACGACAGGGACAGGCTCCGGTAAGTCGCTGTGCTTCTTCGTGCCGGTCGTGGACACAATCATACGCGCGCTGCGCGCAGGAAAACCGCGAACCACCCGAGCAATAATAGTCTATCCAATGAATGCACTGGCAAACAGCCAGCTGAAGGAAATCGAAAAGTTCATTGGACAGTCGGGGCTACCTAACGGACTGAAACCGGTTGTCAAACGATACACAGGCCAGGAAAGCCAAGAGGAGCGTCAACGAATCGCGGCCAGTCCGCCAGACATCCTACTCACCAACTACATGATGGCGGAACTCTTTCTGACCCGCCAAGACGACCTAGACGCCCAGGTCGTCAAAAACGCGACCGGCCTTGAATTCATCATCCTGGACGAACTCCACACCTACAGAGGTCGCCAAGGTGCAGATGTGGCGGTACTCGTTCGACGGCTACGGGATCGATGTACCCCGAACAAAGCTCCGATCTGTATCGGCACATCGGCGACGATGGCTTCGGAGGGAACCGAGGAAAGCCGAGCGGTTGCCGTGGCAAAAGTTGCAGCCAAGCTCTTCGGCTCCGAGATCGGTCCAGACGCAGTCATCGACGAGTCCCTTCAGCGAGCGACTGACGACACCATCACTCTTGCACAAGCGACCACTGCGCTCGCTGATACGCTGCAACATCCAATTCCGACAAACTTGGACGACGAGCAGCTCAAGAAGCATCCGCTCGCGGTATGGGCAGAGCTTGCGCTCGGACTCGATGACGGGCTCGAGCTGAAGCGAAAGAAGCCTATCCCGTTCGAGGACGCCGTCAAACGGCTTACCGAAGACAGCGGGCTCAATGCAGAGCTGTGTCGGAATCAGCTCGAAGGCTTCCTGACACTGGTAAGCCTTCCAGAAAATCAGCGCGGTGGGACCGGCGAGGGAGCGTTCCTCGCCTTCAAATTGCACAGGTTCATTTCCGGCGCGGGTGAGATCTTCACCACGCTTACGGACAAGCCACGCACCGTACTGTTCGAGGGTCAGCTCGAGGACCCCGACGCTCCAGGAAATCGGCTTTACCCAACACGCTTCTGCAGGAACTGCGGACACGAATACCACGTCGTCACGAAGAACGAAGACGACGGTCACATCAGGTTTCTCCCTCGCAACATCGACGATACACCGCTGGAAACCGAAGACGATGATGATGTGGCGGGATATCTCTGTCCGGTTCCGGCCAATGATTTCGATTTCGCCTTCGATGGTGACTTGAGCGGCTATCCTGAGAGCTGGCTGGAAGAGCGCAACGGCATCGAGCGGCTTCGATCCTATCGCAAGAAGCGCGCGCCCATCTCCTATGTGGTGACGCCAGACGGTCGCCATGGCGCTGGTGGCAGAGAGTTCTGGTTCATCCCTGGAAAGTTTGCATTCTGCCTCTGCTGCAAAGACGAGCCCAATCAGGGGATGCGCGAGCGCAGCAAGCTAGCCGGCCTGTCCGGGGAAGGGCGGAGCTCCGCGACGACGCTTCTCGTATCCAGTGCTCTCGAGTGGATGAACAAGCCGACGAGCGGCGTTCCAGAAACGAAGCGAAAATTGCTGGGGTTCACTGACAATCGGCAAGATGCTGCGCTTCAGTCCGGCCACTTCAACGACTTTCTGTTTGTGAGCCTTCTACGTGGGGCCATTCTCCGGGCGATAATTGCAGCAGGGCCCGAGGGCCTGACCGAGGATGAGTTCGGTCTCAGCGTCGTCAAGGCGCTTGGCTTCACGTCTGCAAACAAGGAGGCGCGCGCCCACTGGATGCTCGATCCATCGGCTGGCGCCGTCATTCAGGAAGACGCCCAGCGCGCACTCGCAAAGGTTCTGGCTCACCGAGTGTGGACTGACCTCCGCAGGGGTTGGCGCTACACCAACCCCAGCCTCTCCGTTCTGAAGCTTCTCGGTGTTGAGTTCGTCGGCGTCGCCGACATGGCATCAGACCGGGAAAGGCTGATGACAGTCCTGCCCGAGCTCGGCAATCAAGCAGAAGAGCAGAGAGCCATTCTGCTGAAGAGCGTGCTGGGCGCAATGCTCGAAGGGCTGGCCGTCAATACGGAAGCCCTGGATCTGACTGTCCTGGATGGTGTCGCGCAGAAATCACGTTCGCTGTTGCGCGCTCCGTGGGCGATAGATGCCAAGGAGAACCCGCGCGGACGGTCGTCGCTGCTTCTGCGTGCGCCCGGAAAGAACGCCGTGGGCCTTCGTGAGGAACAGACCCTCCTTCGCGCCGGCCATAACTCGCGCATTGCGCGGCTGATCAACAAGAAGAGTCTGCTGGGCACGAAGCTCGGGCGGGATGACTATGTTGAGTTCTTCTCACGCCTGCTTGAGCTGTTCGCTGATGAGGGCCTGATTGTCCCGGTTGAACTAGAAGCTGATCTCGCAGGCTGGCGGCTGACCCCCTCTGCCGTCCGCCTTGTGCCCGGGCCCGCGCTTTCCGACGAGAGCAAACGGGGAAACCGATACTTCCATAAGCTATACGCTTCAATTGCGCACGATCTGGCATCGGGTCATAGCGCCTATTGGGGACTGGAAGGTCGTGAGCACACCGCACAGGTTTCCCAAAGGCAGCGGGAATGGCGCGAGTGGCGCTTCAGGTGTGAAGATGATGATCTGGAGAACCTCAGCACCTCGGAGTACCGAACAGAAATCAAGGCGACCGGGGAATCCGACCAGTTCCTCCCTGCGCTGTTCTGCTCACCAACGATGGAGCTGGGGGTCGATATCTCTGCTCTCAATGCGGTCTACCTAAGAAACGTCCCGCCCACGCCCGCCAACTACGCGCAGCGCGCTGGCCGCTCGGGCCGGTCCGGCCAGGCAGCGGTTGTGGTGACGTACTGCGCATCGGGTTCTCCACACGACCAGTACTTCTTCGAGCGCCGCAATGACATGGTGGCAGGTATCGTGCGCCCGCCTGCTCTGGACATCACGAACGAAGAACTGGTCCGCTCGCACTTGCACGCGGTTTGGCTCGCTGAGAGTCGCCTAGCCCTCTCGCCGGACATCCCGGACATCCTCGATCTTGGTGGCGACCGCAGAACTCGCTACCAAGGACATTTACATCTGTGCGAACTGCGGAGCGTGCCACGAGGGAGAGGTGGAGCGCTGCCATGGCTGCGATGCGCACATGGCCGGCGAAGTACCGATTAAACGGACGCTCCGCATCAACAACGTCGAGGCCGCGCCCACGGAGCGCATCACGGCGAACGATGAAGAGCGCGTGCGGCAGGGCTTCGACATCCAGACCGTATTTGCTTGGCCGAAGAAGGACGATCAGCTCCAGGTCACGAACGCGGAATTCAAATGCGGCGAGACTTCCCTGCTCGCACTGCAGTACGCCAACAGCGCCGAGATAAGCCGTCTGAACAAGGGCTTGAAGCGTCGGAAGGATCAGACGGTCTTCGGTTTCAACATAGATCCACGTACCGGCTATTGGGCGAAATCAGAAGACGAGGATACTGAGACAGACCCTCCACCAGACGTGGTCAAACCAGTTCGGATCGTGCCGATCGTGAGAGACCGCAAGAACGCGCTCCTCTTCCGTTTCAAGAAACCGGGAAACTTTGCCCAGAGCACGATTACGACCGTTCAGCATGCGCTTTTGCGAGGCATCGAGGTCGTCTACCAGCTTGAAGAGGGTGAGATCCTCGGCGAGCCGCTTCCAGCCCGCGACAACCGCCGCGCCATTCTTGCCTACGAAGCAACGGAGGGCGGCGCCGGTGTGCTTACTCGTCTGATGGATGATCCGGAGGCGATCAGCGAAGTCGCACGGACAGCTCTCGGGCTCATGCACTTCGAGAACATCGACGCGGCAATCGCAAGCGGAGATGCCGAACTGCTGACCGAGAAGCCAGACGAAGCCTGCGTCAGAGGCTGCTACCGCTGTCTGTTGTCATACTTCAACCAGCCGGACCACGAGCAGATCGACCGCGGCAGCGGGGAAGTTACCCAGCTGTTGGTTGATCTCGCGCGTGGTCACACAGTCGTTGAGAGGCGAGCTGCGCCCGACGGGGCCTCGTCGCCGTGGCTGGAGGCTTTTGAGGCTGCTGGTCTCCCCCGCGTCGACACCATCGGCGTCAGCTTTGCCGGTGAGGAAGCCGAATTTGCATGGCGGGGCCACTTTGTAGCTGCCACCAGCCAGGGGGTTTCCTCAGACATGGCCAATGAAGCAGCCGGCAAAGGTTGGGAGCTCGTAGCGCTGCCAGCATCGGCCGAGGGCGGCATCCCCAAACAGCTACTTGATCTATTGCGGGGGTAAGCATCGTGCTGAGTTTCGCACCTGGCGATTTGGTTCGAGCCAGAGGCCGCGAATGGGTGGCTCTCCCAGCGCCACGCGACGGGGTTCTTGCGCTACGACCGCTGTCAGGCAACGAGAACGACACCGTTGTCTTGGATCCCGCGCTGGAGATTTCCGCGGTCGAAACCGCGCGGTTCGATCTCCCCGAGGACGCGCGCACTACTGTCCAGGCCAAGGCTGCGCTCCTGGCGGATGCACTGCGTCTCACGCTTCGCCGCGGCGCCGGGCCCTTCCGATCTGCCGCGCAGCTCGCCTTCGAACCTCGAACGTATCAGCTTGTGCCACTGCTGATGGCACTGAGGCTCCAGGTGCCGCGACTGCTGATCGCCGACGATGTCGGTATCGGCAAGACCATCGAAGCGGGCCTGATCCTGCGGGAGTTCATGGACCGCGGTGAAATCGATGCCTTCTCGGTTCTTTGCCCGCCCCACCTCGTGGATCAATGGATCATCGAGCTCAAGGATCGGTTCGGAATCGACGCGGTGGCGGTAACTTCCGGCACCGCGGCACGCCTCGAACGCAATCTGCCGCTCGCTCATACTCTCTTCGACGCTTATCCCTACACGGTTGTCAGCCTCGATTACATCAAGGCCGAGAAGCGCCGGGAGGGGTTCGCGCGGGCCTGTCCCGACTTTGTGATCGTCGATGAAGCCCACGCTTGTGTGGGCACCCACAAAGGCAAACAGCAGCGTTTCGAGTTGCTGCAGGGGCTCGCGAAGGACACGGAACGCCGGATCATCATGCTTACGGCCACGCCCCATTCGGGCGACGAGGAAGCATTCGCACGACTGCTCTCACTGATCGACCAAGACTTCGCAACGCTGGACTTTGACAGCGCGAGATATCGAGAGCGCCTTGCCAGGCACTTTGTCCAACGGCGTCGCGTAGATCTCGTCGAGGGTGATTGGCAGGAGGACCGATCATTCCCGAAACACGAAACGACAGAGCACGCCTACCGCCTCTCGCCCGAGCACTTGGCGTTCCAGGAGGCCGTTCTGGACTATTGCCTCGAGGTGGTCTCGAAAGCGGGATAGCAGAAGAGAGATCAGCGCCTTGCGCTCTGGGGCACCCTCGCTCTCATGCGCTGCGTCGGTTCCTCGCCCGCCGCGGAGTTGAGTGCGCTGAGAAATCGTGCCCCCAACGAAGCAGACCGTCTCGAACCGCAGATCTATGACGAAGACGGCGAGGACGAAGATGCCGTCGACATCGAACCGAGTACGGCTTTCTCGGATGATCCCGTGCTTCGTGCTCTCATCGATCAGGCTGGCGATCTACTTGAAGCGAAAGATCCGAAACTCGATGCCCTCGTCGGTGCGCTCAAGCCGCTGATCAAGAGTGGTGCCAACCCGGTCGTCTTCTGCCGGTATTTGGCCACCGCCGAATACGTGAAGTCAGGCCTGCGGAAAGCTTTCACGAAGCTGATCATCGAGTCGGTAACTGGAGAGTTGACCCCGGACGAACGCCGCGATCGCGTCGCGGAGATGGCGCTGGGAGATGGGGAAGAAGGTGCGCAGAGAATCCTGGTGGCGACCGACTGCCTCTCAGAAGGCATCAATCTGCAGCAGCTTTTCGACACGGTCGTACACTACGATCTCTCGTGGAATCCGACCCGACATCAGCAGCGTGAGGGACGGGTGGACCGCTTCGGCCAGCCGGCGGAGCTTGTTCGCTCGATCATGATGTTCTCGCCGGAAAGCGCCATCGATGGTGCCGTCCTCGATGTGATCCTGCGAAAAGCCGAGGAAATCAGGAAGGCAACCGGGGTGACGGTTCCTCTGCCTGACGAGCGCGGGCCGGTCACAGACGCCTTGATGTCCGCAATGATGCTCCGCCGAGGAGGGCACAAGCAGCTCACGCTCGACCTTCGCCTCGAGGATGGCACCAAGGTCATGGAAGCGCGTTGGCGCGATGCCAGCGAGAACGAGAAGAAATCGCGAGCCAGGTTCGCCCAGAATGCGATGAAGCCCGCAGAGGTAGCGCCGGAGTGGGACAAGGTCAGAAGCCTCCTTGGTTCGCCCCAGGACACGAAGCTTTTCGTCGAGCGCGCGATGTCGCGGTTCGGTGTGCCGCTTGAGAGAAAGCGGAACGCCTACGTTGCTCACGTTCACGCGCTCCAGCCGGCCCTGAAGGAGAAGCTTGAACAGCGCGGACTCGAGAAGTCCGTCCGGCTCGCCACCTCAGAGCCTGCTCCCTCTGGAACGTCTCTCTTGACGAGAACCCACCCGCTGACGGCATCGCTTGCCGAAAGTCTTGTCGAGGCGTCCTTGGATCAGGAGGCGCTTCCGGACCTCGGCATCGGCCGTGTCGGTGCATGGCCGACAACAGCGGTCTCGGCGATGACACGCGTCGCCCTCCTGCGCGTCCGGTACAAGCTCACGATCCACGCCAGAAAGGAGCGGCTCCTTCTGGCCGAAGAAGCGGCGCTGGTGGCCCTCCAGGGCAAGAGCGTCGTGGCGACCGGTGAAGACGTCCGCAACATGCTCAGCACGTCCGCCAGTGCCGACTTCGCGGCGATCGCGCGAGATCGGATGATCAATGCTGCCAAGGCGGAACTTCCCGACCTGCTTGCCGGACCTTTGGCAGACTTCGTCAAGCAGCGTGCAGCGGAACTCGTCGAGGATCACGCGAGACTGCGTGCCGCGGCCGGATCCATCTCCCGCGTCAGCGTCGAAGCGGTCCTTCCGCCCGACGTGATCGGTTTGTTCGTCCTCATGCCGGGCGAGGTGTGATCATGGCGCGCAAACCGATCTCCGACATGTCCGCATGGCCCTCGCTCAGCCTCGAGGGCAACCTGATCGCGCCCGCGATGATCGCCAGGATCGACCAACGGGACGCCCCGGAACAGGCGCCGGAGGACTACGCCGTCCGCAAGGGTCTCACGATCCGCGAAGAAATCTCCACGGCGTTCCGGGTCGGCCAGTCCCACTTCGACGCCTTCGCGAAACTCGAGGCGCCCTCCCAGGATGCAACCCGCCGTTTCGTTGCCGGCTTCTTCAAAGAGACCTTCGGCTTTGACGACTTGGCGCCCGCCGCTGCCCCGCTCGCCATGATCGCGAGTGGCCGGGTTCCTGTGGTTGTGGTGCCGCCGAGCGAGACGCTGGACCGCCGAAGCCCGACCTTGTCGGTCGATCGCTCCCGCTCGCCCGCCTTCGCACTTCAGGACTACCTCAACGACTCCGACGACGCGCTGTGGGGCATCGTCACCAACGGCACTCACCTGCGCCTCATGCGGGACAACGCGTCCCTTACGCGCCCTGCCTACATCGAAGCCGACCTCGCCCAGATCTTCTCGACCGAGGATATCGCGTCCTTCGCCGCGCTCTGGCTCCTGATCCACAGGTCCCGCTTCGGCGCAGCTGACACCCCGGCCACCGATTGCCCGCTGGAGCGCTGGCGCGAGGCAGGCTCCCGCGAGGGCGAGACCGCGCGTGACCGCCTGGCGGACCAGGTCCAGATCGCGCTCAAGGTGCTGGGCTCGGGCTTCCTCGAGGCTAACCCAGACCTCGCGGCCAAGCTGAAATCGGGCGAGGTGAACCTCACCACTTGGTTCAACGAGCTCCTCCGCCTCGTCTATCGGCTGATCTTCCTGATGGTCGCCGAGGATCGGAACCTGCTCCACCCGGCGAAGTCGAAGACCGAGGCCCGCGCGCTCTACGCCGAGGGCTACAGCCTCGCGGCGCTGCGCAAGCAGTGCTACCGCGCCGCCACCTAGGACAAGCATCACGACCGCTACGAGGGCATCAAGATCGTCTTCCGCGCGCTTGCCCACGGGCAGGAGGCGCTCGCCCTCCCGGCGCTCGGCGGCCTCTTCGCCGAGGACAGGCTGCCCCACCTCGAAACCGCCCGCCTGCGCAACCGGGCCTTCATGGAGGCGCTCTACCGCCTTTCCTGGCTCGCCGACAAATCCGGCATGGTCCCCGTCAACTGGCGCGCGATGGAGACCGAGGAACTGGGCTCTGTCTACGAGTCCCTCCTCGAATTGCAGCCGCAGCTGGGCGACGACGGCAAGACGCTGGTCTTCGCCTCCGAGGCGGCCGAGCAGAAGGGCAACCAGCGCAAGACCACCGGCTCCTACTACACGCCCGACAGCCTCGTTCAGGCGCTGCTCGACACAGCGCTCGACCCCGTGCTCGACAAGACCGAGGCCGAGGCGGACGATCCCGCCAAGGCGCTGCTGAAGCTCTCCGTCATCGACCCCGCCTGCGGCTCAGGCCACTTCTTGCTGGCTGCCGCCCGCCGTATCGCCACGCGGCTCGCGCGTATCCGGGCCGAGGGCACGCCCTCGCTCGCCGACTTCCGCCATGCACTCCGTGATGTCGCGCGCTGCTGCATCCACGGGGTGGACCGCAACCCGATGGCGGTGGAACTGACCAAGGTCGCCCTCTGGATCGAGACGGTGGACCCCGGCCTTCCCCTCGGTTTCTTCGACGCGCAGATCCGCTGCGGCGACGCCTTGCTTGGCGTCTTCGACCTGAAGGTGCTGGAGGACGGCATTCCCGACGCTGCCTACAAGCCGCTGACGGGCGACGACAAGGACGTCGCCAAGTTCTACGACCGCGCCAACAAGGATGCGAAGAAGGGCCAGGGTGCGTTCGACTTCACCGGTGGCCGATCCGACCTGCCCACTGCACCGCTTTCGGCCGAGTTCTCCGATTTGCGCGACCTGCCGGAGGACACGGTCGCGGATGTGGAGGCCAAGGCGAAGGCCTACCGCTCGCTCCACAAGCAGGACGCCTTCCTGCGGGCGCGCATGGGCTGCAACCTTTACACTGCGGCTTTCCTGCTGCCGAAGACCGGAGAGGTGCCGAGCGGAGACTCCGAGCGGACCGTACCGACCTCGCAGGATGTCTGGCTGGCTGTGGGTCAAGGCAAAGGGCGAAAACCCATCATGGAGAACGCAAGGGCCGCAACGCAGGCACGTGCGTTGCATTGGCCCCTGGAGTTTCCGGATATCATCGGGCGTGGCGGCTTCGATGTGGTGCTTGGAAATCCACCTTGGGAACGGATCAAGCTTCAAGAGAAAGAATTCTTCGCTGCACGTGACGCAGACATTGCATCTGCACCTAACGCAGCTGCTCGAACACGAAAAATTAATGAGCTGAGAGACGCTGAAGAAGGTACTCCGCAAAGAGCGCTCTGGGATGCTTTTCAGGCAGAGAAACGCTTCTCTGACGCCATCTCAACTTTCGCTCGTGTCGACGGCCAAGATGGCGGCCGCTTCCCTTTCACAGGTGCGGGTGATGTGAACACATATCAGGTGTTTGCCGAGCTGTTCTCCTGCTTAGCTGGACCTGAAGGCCGCGCTGGTGTGATTGTTCCCACGGGCATTGCTACAGACGCCACGACAGCTCCATTTTTCTCTCATCTTGTTGAAGAAAAACGCCTTTCAAGCTTAGTGGACTTCGAGAACCGAGCAGGGTTATTCCCGGCAGTCGACAGCCGTATGAAGTTTTGCTTGCTTACAATCGGAAGCAACGAACCAGCAGCACGCTTTGCCTTCTTCCTCACTGAGCCTGCACAGTTGGCGGAAGCGGAGCGAAACTTCACGCTTAGTCCTGAGCAAATTGCCGCCATCAATCCAAATACCAAAACGGCGCCTGTGTTCCGATCTCGTTGGGACGCCGAACTGACAGCAAAAATCTACACTCGGGCTCCGGTCCTGATCGAAGACAGCAAGGGTTCGATCGGCAACCCTTGGAACGTTAGCTTGCACTCTCGGATTTGGCACATGGCGGAGGATTCCGAATGGTTCCGCACCGCCTCCAACTTGTCTGACGCGGGCTATGTCAAGAATGGAACTTCATGGGTGGCCGAGGGTGCACGTACAAGGCAAGGCGCTCTATCCGTCGAAGGCTCAGGTGCAGGCGTCCTAAATCTTCACGACGCTGGGCCGCGAGGACCACAACGATTCGCACCGCTGTATGAAGCGAAGATGTTCCATCATTTCGATCATCGATGGGCCACTTATGACCAAGGCGGAAACGCACGCGACGTGCAGCTGTCCGAAAAACGAAATGCGTCATTCGAGCCCACCGCCCGATATTGGGTGCCCGAGGCTGAGGTCACAAAGCGGCTAAGAGATCGCAACTGGACACGCGACTGGCTAATGGGTTGGCGTGATATCACGAACGCTACGAATGAAAGGACAACAATCGCCGCCGTCTTTCCGAAGTCTGCTGTCGGGCATACTTCTCCGTTGATATTTCTGGATCTCGAACCAGATGCCATCGCCGGTTTTCTCGCTTGCCTTTGTTCACTTGCTCTCGACTTTGTAGCCCGGCAATCGGTTGGCGGAACTCATCTTACCTTTGGGTATCTCAAACAGTTTCCAATACTCCCACCAGAGTTCTACACTACTGCGCGGCGAGGATTCATAACTCCAAGGGTGCTGGAACTCACCTACACCTCGCACAGCCTCGCCCCCTTCGCCCGCGATCTGGGCCACGTTGGTCCGCCCTTCGCCTGGGACGAGGACCGCCGTGCGCTCCTTCGCGCCGAGCTCGACGCCTTCTACGCCCGCGCCTACGGCCTGACCCGCGACGAGCTGCGCTACATCCTCGACCCCGCCGACGTGAAGGGCACCGACTACCCCTCGGAAACCTTCCGCGTCCTCAAGGAAAAGGAAATCCGCCAACACGGCGAATACCGCACCCGCCGCCTCGCCCTCGCCTCCTGGGACCGCATGGAGGCGGGCGGTGAATTCGCGGCGATGGGGTTGGGTGCCGAAGTGGAGACGCCGGGGGAGACGCCGCGCATCGAACCGCCGGTGCTTGCATTCTTGCGCGACGGAGCATGGGGATGGCCGGTACACACCCCGCCGCAAAAGAGGCTGCGCTATGCGGCTCAATACGCGCTCTGGATCAGCGATCCCTCTCAAGATGCCTCGCGCATGCGGGTGCTCGTCGCCTGCCTGGCCGAACCTTCCCTATTGACCCCGCTGCTCAGCGAAGAGGATCGCGTGCAGTGGATCCGACTGCTGGGTGCGGAAGCGCGACCGGCGCAAGGCGTTGCCCGCCTGCGTCCGCCCATAAATGCGGCATGGCGCACCGCATTCGAAACACTCATCTCGTCCGGCCAACTCGAGGAACGGAACGGCGGAGACTGGTGCCGGGGCGAGCATTTCGACTCGACCGGGTTGAGGGCCGACTCTGCCGAAGCCCAGCGGGCAGCGTTCGCTCTGCGAGCTATCCGGCAGCTCGATGAAGGCCGAGTTGCCCAAGCCGTCGCGCAGGAGGATAACATCGTCTGGGCGAGGTTCGGGCATGGTTGGGCCTGACCTCTTTGCGCCTCAGTTACAGCCGCCCATCGCTCCAGGCGGGAGTCGCGAGCCGCGCTTGTGGGTACGCCGTCTGGCCCTGTTCGAGGATCCGGAGACCATCAAACGGGACATCCCGCTCAAGCCCGGTCTGAACATCGTGTGGACGCCCGACATGTCCGTCAGTGGCCAGTCGGCGCTGGCGCATGGAAGCGGGAAGACGACGTTCTGCCGCTTGCTCAGCGGCCTGCCTCGGAGAGCCCGACTACGCAACAGACAGCCAGCGCACCCGCCTCATGGCGAAGCTACCGAATGGACTGGTGGCGGCCGAGGTCATCGTCGATGGAGACTGCTGGATCGCCGTTCGCTACCTAGGGCTTGGAAGCAGCAGTTTCGTCGCTCGAGCGGATAGCGTCGAGGACGCTTTGGCAAGGGGGCGCCAGGAAGGCGATGCAGCGTCACTCGATCCTATTGTCACAAGGGCCTTTTTCTCCGGCCTCAACGGGCGCTCGCCCCAAGAGGTCGGAGACGAACACATCTGGGACGTGCTCAGGGCATGGCTTTCGCGAGATCAGGAGTGCCGCTTGGGCGACATTTTGGCTTGGCGGACAGCGAAGACGCAGACGCGCTCGCGCGCGCAGGTTTTGAGCGAAACCGCGAAACTGACCATGGTGCGTCTTGCCCTGCGCGCGCTCGACGCGGAGGAACAGCAGGCCGCCGCGCGCGAACGGGAGCTGGCGAGCGCTGCCGAGGAAGAGCGCAGGAAACATGCATACGATGAGCAACGACTGGCCGATCGGCTAGGTGCTCTTCGCAGTGCATTGGGTGTGGAAGACGAAATCGGGCTCGACGACACGCTCGACCAAAAGGGGCTCGTATCACTTGCTGAAACGGCGCTCGCCGAGGCAATGCGGGCAGACCTGCCGGCACCTCCTGATGTCAGCGCGCTCTTCGATCGCTTGGGAGATCTCAACACCCGGCGAGCAGCGCACGTTGAAGATCGACAGACAACGGAGAGAGACGCTGAGCGGAAGCGACTTGAGGCAGAACACCTCCGCAGCGAAGCAAGCGTTGGCGAGATCGATATCACCCAGGGCCGTATTCGGGTATGCACGATCTGCCGAGTTTCAATAGATCAGGTACTGGCGCAGGGGTGCGGGATTTCGCTGGAGCGATGCGACGTCGCCGCCATCAAAGCTGAGATCGAAGCGAAACAGAAGAAGGCAGCAAATCTGGATCAGGAAGCCGAGCGAGCCGAAAGCGAAGCAAAACGCATAGCAGCCATCATCACGCAGATCGATCAGGAAATACGCATCGCCGAAGGACAAGCGAAGGGCGCCGATATCGCCCTTCGAGCTGCGCAACAAGCGGCAGCAAACATCCAGGACCGGGTTTATCAAGCAAGGCGTCTACTCGACGACGCGCGAGACGTTCGGCAGAGTTCAGTTACTGCAGCACCTGCATTTCTCACGACAGATGATCTGGACGCCGCCCGTGCGCAGTTGGAACAGGGGAGGAAACGTGCGCAGCAGGCGATCCAGACCTTGGAAGACCGGTATCGGGGGATAATGTCCACCTGGCTTCCTGAAGGGGTGGATGGCGCGATAAAGCTCGACGGCAAAGGGCTAAAGGTCGACGCACAATTTTCCGGCCGGGGCGAGGTTTCGACGGCCGCGCTCGACTCTCTGAAGATTGTCGCCTTTGACCTGGCAGCGCTGCACTTGGCAGTGGAAGAAAAGGCGGATCTGCCCGCATTTCTCATCCATGACAGTCCCCGCGAGGCGGATCTGGATGGAACCCTGTACGCCCGCCTGTTCCGACTGGTGCAATGTTGGGAGGAGGAAGCCGGACCGCCCTGCTTCCAGTACATCATTACGACAACCACCGCTCCGCCGGAGGAATTGCACAACGACCAGTACGTACGCCTGCAAATGAGTTCGACCCCAGCGGAGCAGCGCCTCTTCCGGATGGACTTGTGATGATCGAAGCGCCCCAATCCTTCGTAACCCGCCAAGAATGCGACAAGGTCGCGTTTCAGCACGGCTTCCGCAGGCCTCATGGAGAAACCGACGGCTGGCGACGCTACAGCTCGACCACGGCGCAGGGCTCAATCTGGTTGGCATCTGGCGACGCGGGCTGGATGCTAGCGATCGACCACGCCGGTGTGGTCGCCGAAATCGGAATTGAACCCGCTGAAGTGAATGGCCCCGGTCTCTCGCGATTCCGATTCGGACCGTTGGGCACGCTCTACGCTTCAATGCCACGCGTTTACGAGCTTGCGATCAGCCTCCCGGACGCGCCGCTGCGAGAGTTCCTGCAGCGTACGCGCGATCTGCCGAAGGAAACCGAGGCGGAACGGCTTCTGGTTCAGCGCGTCGGCCAGAGCGTTTTTCGGGAACGCCTGATGAAGTACTGGCAAGGGCGCTGTCCGCTGACGGGCATCGATCATCCCGCACTGCTTCGCGCCTCTCATATTCAGCCGTGGAGGGACTGTGAAACCGACGAAGCGCGCCTCGATGTGCACAACGGCCTCCTGCTTTCGGCACTTTGGGACGCTGCGTTTGACGGAGGGCTTGTGACCTTCGACGACAACGGACATCCGCAGTTCTCGGCGGAGTTAGGCGAACGGGCCGTCTTAGCTCTAGCCTACGAGAGGCCGTTGCGCCTCACGGATCAACACCGGGCTTTCCTCGAATGGCACAGAACGAGGGTATTTCAGACTTCGGAACAGCACCTGTGCTGACCCCGCCGCCAAAGCTCAACCGCCCCCCGATCCGTTCCGCTCCCGGCGAGCACCAGGCGGAGAGGGCGCTGCTCAAAACGCTCTTCAAATTCAGTTTCACCGAGCCGTCGACCTTTGCGAGCCAGCTTGCGGCAACATTCGCGAGTAATTCTTGCTTTTTGCCGTCCGAGCACGCCATGGCGGGCGCGAGATTGCGTTCCCGCTGTGCCTACCCTCTCCTGCCGTCCGGCAACTTGGCTCTTCAATGCGCGCGGAAATAATTTCCGCGACGCCGGACATGCGGCCGCAAGCTTCTGTTCAACGTTGGAGAATGGCCGGGGCAGAAGAACTGCTCTCGCTTGAAGCCAGGGACAGGCGCCGTCGACTGAGGCAGCCTGTTGCATTCTCGCGGGCAGAGCCTAGCGCAAGTGACTAGTCCGAAGCTTCAGAACGAATTGCCATCTCTATTGACCGCTCTCTGCCGGAAGATAGAGCCCTTCATCGTCGCGGCCGACGAGACCGGCTTGGGCGGCAAGGGAAAGGAGCGTGGGCAAGCGATCCTCGGTAACTGAGGGCGCCCACGGCTCGTCTACGAGCCGCGCAAGCCCGTTCTCGTCAATTGCCAATCGCAAGCGCTGACTCTGGCCGTCGAAGCGATTGACTGCCGTCGCAAAGTGCTGGCTGATCACCATCGCCTCAAGGATGAAGCGGATCGCCTCGCTCATAGGCATGCCACCGAGTGCACGAAAGCGCTTGTGCAGATGAAAGAGCGACAAACGTTGCGGCCCGCCGGTCTGGATCCCCTGATGATCGGCAGGGAAGCATGCAGTAAACTCTGCACAGAGAAACAAACCATGCAGGCAAGCTGCTGCGCCGCCGCCCTCGTCGCTTATCCCTTCATAGATGCGCTCGATCAGGGCGAAGGGCGTTTCGATGTCGCCGCTTCGGCAAGCGGCAATGAACTCCTCGAGCGAGCAGAAGTGCTCCGAAGTCTCGTCGAGCGCGGCATCGAGAGTAGAAGTCTCCGACCCTGGAAACTCCATCTCCGTCCATTCATCAATCAAGGCGGAAACTAGAGCCTCCGTGTCTTGTGCCCCCTCTCGAAGCTGCATCTCGACCCACCCAAGAAGATTCTCAAGAGAGTAGCGCTGGAGCTGGCGCATCTGGAGTATGATCCATTTCTGCCGCGCTTCCTGAAGCTGCTCGGGCAACTCATAGGGGTCGCCTTCCGCGCCTTGAGACAGAAAGACACCGCTGCGCACTTGATCGGCAGAGACAGCGCCGTCCTCGTGTTGCAGATGCAGCTGAACGAGGGAGAGCATGCTGCTGCGGCGTCCCAACATAGACTTGTAGCTCCCGACACTTCGCGCATCGAAGAGCGCGAGCCGAAACGCATCGGCTTCTTGAGTGGTCAGGCGGTCGGGTCGCCATGAGTCCCAGAGCGCCTGCGCATCCTCCTCAGTGGCTGTGACAATCTTGAGCGTCGAGAGGAGTCGGATATAGCGATCCGCATCCTCTTGCAGCCGTTCATCAAGCGCCTCCGCAAGCGAGATGCCATGCTCCACGGTGCGAAAGAAACCGCTCTTCCCCGGAACAGGCATCAGGAAGCGGAGGCCGGTCATCTTTGCGGCCGGACCGTACCACAGCGCCGCGATGAGACTAGTGCTGTCCTGTGAGCGCCCCCAATCCTTGAATGTCAGAGCTGCGCCCTTTTCCGATATGGGTGGAGGTGTCGCCCGTTTTCCTGGTAGTCGCGGAAAATCCGCAAGACGGGCGCCCCACGTGAAGAGCACCTCGATGCGCTCGCGAAAAATCTGCAGCTCGCGGCCATCTACCTCTGTTTTCTCCTCTTCTTCGCACAGCTTGTGGAATTTCCAGAAAATCCAACACAGCAACGAAAAGGGTCTGACATAGTCGGTAACGTTGTTCGTCGCCGGGATGATTTCAGCCATGAGATCGAGATTTGCCTGCCGCAACCCAAGGAAGTCCACCCCGTTGTTTTCACCGATGCGAGGAGGCAGAAAGAAGGCCGATTGGGGAAGAGGGATATTCATATCGCAGTATTTACCGTGAACCGGTGGCAGTGAATGCAATAACCGATGCGCTGACGCTTGAACTGCGCCATTTCCTGTGGCGCGAAGGTGTAATAGTCAAACGCGCACGCGCTTCCCTGGAAAGCTGCCCGCCTAACACGCTTTTCGGGATCAGGACGCTCCAGTGCCTTCCAGAGCTTCTGACCGAGGGGGCTCTGAAAGATCGGCCAGTCAGAAGGCACGTCCTCACCGCGCGCTATCCTCGCCAGCATGTCATCCAGCTGCTTGCGGCGGGTCGGCGTCGCAGAGATCCTGTCAAGCGCACGGCGAAGCTCGTGAGCTTCGAGCTCGCCAACTAGCGGCGTCGCAAACCCGGCTTGTGGGTCAGCGATCAACACCGAGCGTGCATGATCCCAATCGACAGTGCCGCCGTAGAACGTCTCTAGCGCATCGTGCAGGGAGGTTACCAGAACGGCTCTCGCACCGCCGGTTCCGCCAAGGAGGTAAAGTATCGCGGCTGCAGTCACCACGTGCTGCGGCAGGGACGAACGTGTTTCTCGATCCAACGTGCCGAAATGAGATGCCTCGCCAAGCCAGTTGCTAAGGAATTCGTGGGCGCCATCACGATCATTGAGGCGGTACAGCCGCATCGACATGCTTACCTCAAGGAGCATGCTGAGGAGCCCGTTCCTCATCTGGGGTCGACCCTCGGCATCCTCGATCATGCGATCCATCTCGACCTCGAAGTCAACGAGACCGATATGGCGTGCCGTTTCCTCCGCGGTCAGCCCCTTTTCCGGCGAGTCTTCCGGAACTTCGCTGGCCTTCTCGTCCAGCCCGTTCATGGCCGCGGGATTGCAACTCCGCCCGTGGCCGAGCAGAACGCGCCGTAGCTGCGCCATGATCGACTGGAAGCTATCACCAGTAGCGTCGCCGCTATGACCGTGCTCTCCCGTGCAACTCGGAACGGCTTCAAGCGGGGCGAGCTCTTCAATGGCTACTATGACCGTCCGTTTTTCGCCGCGTTCACCTGACCTCTCTCCGTCCTTATCCCCGATCGCACCCTCAAAGAGCCTGAGATGCGTTTCGGCCTGCTGGCTAAGGTAATCGAGCAAAGCCTGAAGGTCGTCGTCGGTGCCCACCCGCCGGACAAGACGGCTAAGTGCACCCGCCGACAATCGGCCCCGCGTGCCCATCCCAAGAAGCATGTCGTTGTGAACCCAGCCTCGAGCGGTCCGGTCAGCGAGGCTCATCACGATTTGCATCGAAGGCAGAGTGGCGAACGCCTCAAGCTCTCTTTCGCGCACCTCAAACTGTCCTTCGGCATTCACCACAGCAGAGAAAGTCAAGGTATCTCCGTCCGCATGAACGAGGCAGCCCTGCCATGTTCCGGAGAGGGGTTGCAGACTCACGATCTGACCCCGAAGACGGTCTTGCGCAGTGCTGTCGAAGCTAGCGTACACCAGCTCCGTGTTACCAAGGCCGGAGCGCATGCGGGCCTGCGGAGCATACTCCGGTCTCCCAACCTGCTCCCACGCGAGGAAGCCCTCTCCCGCTTTCAGAACCCGCAGCACTCCGAGCTCGACATTGCCGGTCGTTGTGAGCGCTTTGCGTGTGGCATTGATGCTGCCGGTCAGCAGCAGGCACGCGTCTTCGAAGAGGAACTCGTACCACTTCGCGTGTACGAAACGCGTGTCCCGGTGTTCCAAGCGCACCGGCTGGACAGGAATACCCCAGGTGGCGGCCTTCGCGAAAGGAAACGCACTCTCATCGTTTCTGCTCGTTACGGCGATATCCACCTCGGCGGGCGATAAAGAAGCGATGATGCTCTTCGCGCCTTCGCCGTCTGCGTCGTGGTAGGGCGACATTAGCGTCGCACGCATACACGAGCCATAGGGCGCCAGAACATCAAAAAGCTGGCTACTGACCGGTTCGTCGAGCGAGTGCACCAGACTGATCGGCGGTTTTGTCGTGCCGCCATCGCGTCTGGCAACGCGCCGGGCATGCTCGGCGAAATCATCAACCCATTCGCTGCACGCAAATTGGATATCCGGACGCGAACCCAGCGACTCGAGAAAAAGCGCAAACTCCTCGAATAACCAGGGCGACTCCGCTGAGCTGAAAGCCTCGAAGGCCTCGAGATTCCGGCCATGACCGCTGAAGGTCACATTGCCGCTGCCAACGAGCAGGACGTCTTCGCTCTCGCCGCAGAGATAGATACACTTCGCGTGAAACACGCCGTCAGGCAACGCGGCCGGGATAAGTCGGTAGTCCTGCCCAATTCGGGCGGAATGCCGCTCGAGTAGAGACGCCCGATAGCCTACAACATCAGCCACAAGCCAGATGTCACTGCAGCCGCCGCGCAGCAACGGCCGCAATATTTCAGATTCGAAGTAGCTCAGACTAAGCGTATAGGTAGTGAATAGCGCATGTTTCCACGATGCCGAGGCGAGAACCTCGGCGATTCTCGGACCTTGCAGCGGATTCGCCGGTTCACTCATGGTGTCCCAAGGTTAGGAGATTCTCGCAGACGGGAAAAGTTCTTCTGCAATCAGCGCAACAGCCTTATTCAGACGCTCCGTTCGCACGCGACCGAGGGCCGAAGCTGCAACCCAAGCGGAAAGGCTCAATTCCTAATAACGTGATGGAGTGCCGCCCCGCGGATGAACACAATCAGGATCCGCTTTTGCCTCTTGCGGGCGCGTTGATCCTCGAACTGCGCTGGGCTCAGTTGGCACGGCTGTGCGTGGGGCCATTTGTCTCTGAGTGGCGCCATTTGTAGACGTCGATAGAACACGCGAGGGAGCTCAAGCGTAGCGTGCTAGACTAGGGACAGAAGCTCTACGCACTCATCCGCGAGCGGAAATCATTTCCGCCGCCCCTCCAGCTCCGCCTCGCGTCTCCTCAGGTACGGCCCGAGATCCAGCCCCTCCGGCAGCGGGATGGCTGCAAGAACCGCGATCTCGTCTTCGCGCAGGTGCTTGGAGCCGTAGCGGTCGCCGACGCTTGTGGGCGCGTGGCCGGTCTGCCTGTCGATGGTGCGCGGGTCGACATGGGCGATGCGCATGAGGTCCTTCGAGGTGTGGCGCGATGAGTGGAAGACAAGCTCGCGCGGGCGGTGGATGCCCGCCTTCTTCAGGCGGTAGTTGACGCGCTTGGAGGCCGTCCTCGGCGGATCGGCGACGCCGCTGTGCAGCGCCGGAAAGAGCCATTGCCCCTCCTTCTTCCTGCGGGCGTAGTCGAGAAAGCCGACCTCCTCGAACACCGAATGCAGAGCGAAGATGCGGATGCTCGTCTCCGTCTTGATCGCCCGCCGCTTCTCCCTGCCATCCTGCAGGAGCAGTTTCTTCGTCAGGTCGGCAACCCAGAGCCCCTTCTTCAGTTCGTAGATGTCCTTGCCCTGCAGATAGATGAGCTCCGCAAGCCTGGCTCCTGTCAGCGTGCCGAGAAGCGGCAGCCAGCGATCATCGGGTCGGTCCTCCGCTGCGGCGAGAGCGAACCAGCGATTGAGTGCTCCCACCGTGAAGGCCTCGCGCTTTATCGAGGCGGTTGCCTCCGTAGGCACATAGATCCTGCCGCGCTCAAAGGGGTGACGGCAATCGTGCTTGACGCAAAGCTCCGCGAAGGCGGTTCGGACGATGCCGATGTAATTGTCCTTGATCGTCTTGCGGCCGAAGCGGGGAAGCGGATGGCGTCCCTCCTCTAGGAGCTGGCGATGCTTCTCGGCCGCCTCTTTCAGGCTCAGATCCTTGAAGAGCTCCTTCTTCGTCCAGTTCGTCGGCAGGTTCGCGAGCATGTCGGCGAAATCCTGGAGATCGGAGAAGATGTACTCATCGAGCGGCTTGTCGCCCGCGAAGGCAATGAAGTCGGAGAGCCGGTTGCGGATGGAACGCGCAAATTTATCGTCGACGCCGCGCCTCTGCTTCGCGGCGACATAGTCCTCGATGAACTCGCTTAAGAGCGGCGCCTTCTTCTCCTCGCTCTTTTCGAGTCCGACCTTCTTGAGCAACGCAACGAGCTGCTCGAGCTGACCGCCTGCAGTGGCTCCTTCGCCACCGACGCCGGCTCCTCCGCCCTCGGCAAGTTCGGTGGCCTTCTCACTCGCGCTGCGGAGTACATGTGCGTCGTCGGCACGTTCGTCTTTGTAGCGTTGCTCGATGACGCGGAGCTATTCGGCATGGAAACGCCTTTGCTCCCCCGCGAGCTCCGCCCATTGCTTTCGGTCTTCTGCACGCGCTTCGCGAAGCTCTTCGGTGTTCGCTTTCAAGATCCTGATCAGCTCATCGCGTGGATCTTCGTGCTCGCCCATTCTGCCGCCCCTGGCTTTTAAAGCGAGAAATGCGGATTCCGCCCTTCCAGCGAGTAAACGCGCCTGGCTTTGGGCCTCGCGAGTTGTCGCAGTGCCGATCGGAATGCGGATGGGGGTGGCGCTGAGAACCGGCTCCAGATCACGCGGCACGCGAATCTGGAATCTCCAGACGGCGCCGCGGCGGGCGAGACGCATCCTTCGCTCCTGGGTACATTGGTGGGTACCAAAAACCCAAATCCGCGAAATTCTGCGCTTTTATCAATGGCTTAGGTATGGCGGAGAGGAAGGGATTCGAACCCTCGAGACGGGTTTAAGCCGTCTACTCCCTTAGCAGGGGAGCGCCTTCGACCACTCGGCCACCTCTCCACCTCCCGAAATGGCCGGTTTCGCGGCCCGCGTCAACCGGGTCTCTTGCCGGAAAGGCTTTTGGCTCTGTTTGCACCTGCATGCTCGCGCCCACGCTGCCGTCGACAAGACCGGCCGGCCGCTCGCGAGACGCCCATTCCGGAGCCGGCACAGGCACGGGCTTCCCAATCCCTGAAAGTGCAGATGAGGTTGGGCCGCTTGCGGGCCATAGACGCCGCCACGAGATTGTGGCGCGGCGGCTTCCGGGGGTTAATGGCGGATGGTGAGCAAGAGGTTCAGATGGCCTCCCACTGCAAAAGAGTCGCTTGTAGGCCTATCGCCGCGTGCGCTGACCGAAGAGCACCGCCTGCGCGTCCTTGTCGCTGGACAGATCCATTTGCTTGTCCAGGCCGACCGCGAAGGCCTTCTCAAAGGCGGGACGGGCGAGCAGCATCTGGCGCCAACGCGCGACATTGGGGAAATCCGCCAGATCAACACCCTGCTTTTCGGGAGAACGCGCCCAGGGCAGGATCGCCATATCGGCGATCGTCAGCTCTTCGCCGGTGACGAAGCTGCGCTCCTCCAGCCGGCGGTCGAGAACGCCGTAAAGCCGATCGGTTTCATCCTCGTAGCGCTTGATGGCGTAAGGGATCTTCTCCGGCGCATAATTGCGGAAATGGTGGTTCTGGCCGAGCATCGGGCCGAAGCCTGCCATCTGCCACATCAGCCAGCTTTCCACCTCCACGCGTTGTCTCTCGTCCGTCGGATAGAAGCGGCCGAATTTTCGGCCGAGATACATGAGGATCGCACCCGATTCGAACATCGAGATCGGCTCGCCGCCCGGCCCGTCATGGTCGATCAGCGCCGGCATTCGGTTGTTGGGAGAAATCTTCAAAAAGTCCGGCTGAAACTGCTCGCCCTTGCCGATATCGACAAAGTTGACGCCATAGGGGACGCCGACTTCCTCCAAGAACAGGGTTACCTTGAAGCCGTTGGGCGTCGGCCAGAAATAGAGCTGAAGGGCGGGCTCTGCCATGAAACACTCCTTTGCATTCGTGCCCATAGCTAGTCGCGCCCAGGCCCTCGACAAGCGCTGCATGACGACCGCAAAGGGCCGCCATGCAAAGCCTCAGCCTAAGATTGCCGCGCCATCGCCGCGACAAAGAAACCGTCGGTTGCCGTCGAGGCCGGGGTGAGAACGAGGCCTGCGGGCGTCGCCCAGCGCGGCAGTGGCCCCGCGGTCACCCTGTCCCAGGCCGGGGCAAGGTCGAGCGTCTGAAACTCCGGCTGTGCCCCGGTGAAGGCGGTGATGCGCTCGCCGTTTTCGGCAGGAAACAGCGAACAGGTGACGTAGACGAGGACGCCACCGGGCCGCACGAAACGAGACGCCTCGTGAAGAATCTTTTCCTGCTCTTCGGCGCGCTCCTGCAGCGCATCTTCTTTCATGCGCCATTTGGCGTCAGGCCTGCGCCGCCAGGTCCCGGAGCCGGAACACGGCGCATCGACGAGGACGACATCCATCCGTCCTGCAAGATCGTCGAGCGCACCCTCGCCCGGCTGCCGCACCTGCACATTGCGTGCACCCGCGCGCTTCAATCGCTCAAAAATCGGCGCCAGGCGGTGGCGGTCCGCATCATGAGCGTAGATTTGCCCGCGATTGGCGAGCGCCGCCGACAGAGCAAGCGTCTTGCCGCCGCCGCCGGCACAGAAATCGAGGATCTGCCCACCACCCTCATCGAGGGCTGAGGCGGCGAGAAGCGCCGCAAGCTGGCTCGCCTCGTCCTGGATCTCGATGCGGCCGCGCTGATAGGCCTCGTCGGCCTGAACGTTCGGATGCCGGCGTGCGCCTTCGCGCGGCGGCACACGCAGACCGACGGGCGACAGGCGCGTCTTCTCCACGCCGAAACGCGCAAGCTGCCCCTCCACCTTGTCCCGCTCCGCCTTCAACGTGTTGACCCGCAGATCGAGCGGCGGCCGTTCGCCAAGCGCGGCGCCCTCCTCGACCCAGGCAGACCCGAAGACCCTTTCAAGCTCTTTTGCGGCAAAGTCCGGAACATCCGCGCGGGCGGCCTCCGGCATGCCTTCCTCAGATGTTGCTTGAAGTCTCTCAAGCTCCGATTCCGTCAGTTTCGCAGGGGCATGGCGGTCTTCGCTGAAAAGTTGATTCAAACCGTCCGCAGACTCGCCCCAGTGGAACACCACCGCTCCGAGCCCCAAAGCGCGCGGCGTCTCCTCCCCCATCCGCCAGGCGATGGAGGCGCGTCGGCGCAGCGCATCATAGACGAGATCGCCGATCGCCGCGCGGTCGCCGGACCCCGCAAAACGATGCGACAGGCCCCAATCCTTGAGTGCCTCCGCCACGGGCCGATGGCGTTCCTCCACATCCGTCAAAACTGCGATGGCCGCATCGATCCGCCCGGGAAGGCGCATGGCTTCTGCCTCTTTGAAAAAATCGGCCGGACGGTGGGAGCCGCCCGGCACGATACGTGGTGCGCTACCGTCGGCTGGCAGCGCCTTTGAAACGACGTCGAGGCAGCCTACGAGCGGCCCGGATAGTTCGGGCTCTCGCGGGTCAGCTGCACGTCGTGCACATGGCTTTCCTGCAAGCCCGCGCCGGAAATCCGCAGGAACTGCGCCTTGTTGCGGAATTCTTCCAGGTTCTGTGCGCCCACATAGCCCATGGCGGCGCGAAGTCCGCCGGCGAGCTGGTGGAGAACGCCACCGACCGGCCCCTTATAGGGCACCTGGCCTTCGACGCCTTCCGGGACGAGCTTCAGAGAATCGCGCACCTCCGCCTGGAAATAGCGATCGGCGGACCCCCGAGCCATGGCGCCAACGGAGCCCATGCCCCGATAGGCTTTGTAGGAGCGGCCCTGGTAGAGATAGACGTCGCCCGGGCTTTCATCCGTGCCGGCGAGAAGCGAGCCCACCATGGCGACCGACGCGCCGGCGGCGAGCGCCTTCGCCAGATCGCCCGAGAATTTGATGCCGCCATCCGCGATCACCGGAATGTCGGCTTTCGAGGCTGCCTCCACCGTCTCCAGAATGGCGGTGAGCTGCGGCACGCCGACGCCGGCCACGACCCGTGTCGTGCAGATCGAGCCCGGCCCGATGCCGACCTTGATGCAATCGGCACCGGCATCGATGAGCGCCTTGGCGCCTTCAGCCGTCGCCACATTGCCGGCGACGATCTGCGTTTCGTTGGAGAGCTTTTTGATCTTCGTCACGCTTTCGAGAACGCGTGAGGAATGGCCGTGGGCGGTGTCGACCACGATGACGTCGCAGCCGGCATCGATGAGGCGCTCGGAGCGCTCAAGCCCGGCATCGCCGACATTGGTGGCGGCGGCGGCCCGCAGACGGCCCTGCGCATCCTTGGCGGAATCTGGATGCAGACGCGCCTTCTCGATGTCCTTGACCGTGATGAGACCGATGCAATTGTGCGCCTCGTCGACGACGAGCAGCTTTTCGATGCGGTGCTGGTGCAGAAGCCGCTTGGCCTCTTCCTGGCTGACATTGTCGCGCACCGTCACGAGATCTTCTCGCGTCATCAGCTCGTAGACGCGCTGGTTCGGATCCGATGCGAAGCGCACGTCGCGATGCGTGAGGATGCCGACGAGGCGGCCCGTCACCGTGCCTCCGGTGCCGGCATTCTGCACCACCGGAATGCCGGAAATATCGTTCGCCTTCATCAGGGCCTGCGCGTCGGCAAGCGTCGCGTCCGGGCCGATGACGACGGGGTTCACCACCATGCCCGATTCGAATTTCTTGACCTGCCGCACCTGCTCGGCCTGGATTTCCGGATTGAGATTGCGGTGGATGACGCCGAGGCCACCGGCCTGCGCCATGGCGATGGCAAGCTTCGCCTCCGTCACGGTATCCATGGCCGAGGAAATGATCGGCAGCTTCAGGGAAATCGTGCGCGTCAGACGGGTTGAAAGGTCGGTCTCGCCCGGCAGCACCTGGCTGTGGGCGGGACGCAGAAGCACGTCGTCGAAGGTAAGAGCTTCGCGACCGGTCGAGACATCAATGATTTGTGGCATGCCACCTCCGAGAGGGATCGCAACGGTGCGACTGGGCGTAAGTGAGGTTGGCGCGGGTCATTAACACGCAGGTGACGGCTTGCAAATGCCCTCAAGAGTCCTTTCCCCTTTTGCACGGCTGCCCTGCAGAGAGAAAAGAAGCCGGCGAGGTTCCCTCCCGCTCACTCGGCACGGAGGTCAGCACGCGGGATGGGATCCCCGCCCGGCTTGATCTTTGCGCAAGATTTTGTGCGAGCGCACAGGCGATCCGTCCCAGATCCCCTTGACCGCCACAGCCTTCACGCTGGGCAGCCTTGGCGCCGGGCGGAAGAGCGGTCCGAAAAACGCACCACTCTTCCGACGCAAGCTCAGGGCGCCATGAAGGCCGCGTTGATTTCGAGATGCACCTCGTCCGATACGGCGGGCACGTATGCGTCGAGGCCGAAGTCGCTTCGCTTGATCGTCGCGGTGCCGTAGAATCCGACATTCAGCTTGTCATCCATCGGATTGGTGCCCGCGCCAACGAACTTTGCGTAAATCGTCACCGGCTTCGTCTGATCCTTGATCGTCAAATCGCCGACGATCGTCGCCGTATTCCCGTCGGCGGGCGTGACGGATGTCGAAACGAAGTGAGCGGTGGGATATTCAGCCGCGTTGAAGAAGCTCTCCGACTGAAGATGCCCGGCGAAATCGGCGAAGGTCACGCGGACATCCTCGATCGGGAAGGTCACATCGACCTTTGCAGCGGAGAGTTTGTCCGGATCGATGGTGAGCGATCCCTCCGATGCGCCGAACAGGCCGTCCAGCATCGTGACGCCGAGATGGTTTACGGCCCAGGAGACCTGCGTATGGGCCGGATCGACCTGATATGTGCCGGCTTCGATACGGGCGGGTTCCGCCTGTCCGGGTTGCTCGGCGGTCGTGGGAATCGTCTGTGCGAAAGCAGTGCCAGCAGCGAGAGCGAACGCGGCAGCAAGGATGATGCGCATGAAATACCTTTTTCGAAGTTGACGGGGGGAGGCCTCAGGCCCGCTGCGAATATGGCATGCGAGCCATCGACCGGAAAGGTCTGCACCCACCTCCCCGCCAGCCAAAGTCACGGCGACTGCGCACCAGCGCTGAGGTTCCCCCGCTATGCCTCGTCCGGCTGCCCGCGAAATCCCGTCGCCAGAAGATAGGTTTCGGGGCTGTCGGAGCGGCTCGCCGGCGGCTTCACATGGACGACCTTGGCATAGCTTTTCTTGAGCTCGGCCAGAAGTGTATGTTCGGTGCCGCCGCGAAAGACTTTCGCCAGGAACGCGCCGCCCGGCGCCAGAACCTCGTCGGCGAAGGCGGCAGCCGTCTCCACAAGCGCCACGATGCGCAAATGGTCGGTCGGCTTGTGGCCCGTCGTCGGCGCGGCCATATCGGACAGGACGAGATCGGCCTTATGCCCGCCCAGCGCCGCCTTGAGCGCATCCGGCGCGTCATCGTCGAGGAAATCCTTCTGCAGGAAGGCGACGCCCGCAAGCGCGTCCATCTCCAGATAATCGATCGCCACGACGCGGGGCGCCTCGTCTGACGACTGCACCCGCTTTGCCGCCACCTGCGACCAGCCACCCGGTGCCGCACCGAGATCGACGACCCGCAGCCCCGGCTTCAGGAGCCCGTATTTCTCGTCGATCTCCAGAAGCTTGTAGGCCGCGCGCGAGCGCATGCCTTCCGCTTTCGAGCGGGTGACATAAGGATCGTTGATCTGGCGCTCCAGCCAGCGGCGCGACGAGGGTTTGCGCTTCTTGTGGCTTGTCAGCCGCGCCATTCGGGCGTCTCCTTACCGTCTTCCATAAGGCTCGCAGCACGCGTGTGCAGCACGCCGCGCCCGAGCCGCCTGCGCGGGCGGCCTATGTGCAAAAGCGCTGGCGGTGTCATGCATCGTCTCCGGAGATGTCGGGCCGGCCGCGCCTTTTTCCCTTCGCCTCGCAAGCCCTCGCCTCGCCACCTCTCCCTTCACCACCTTTCATGTCACCGCGGCGGTGTTGGTCGTGGCGTGGCTGATCCGGACGCGGCTTCAGATGTCCGTCGGCGCGCATCAATTGAATGAGGATCCCTTCGCGCAGACCGCGATCGGCGACGCGCAGACGCTCGCACGACCATTCGGAGCGGATCGCCTCGAAGATGGCGCAACCGGCCAGCACCAGATCCGCACGCTCGCGGCCGATGCAGGGATTGGCGATGCGGGCCGCGTAATCCATGGCACGCAGCCGCGTCATCATCGCTTCGATGTCGGCCGCTTCCATCCACAGACCATCGACGGAGCGCCGGTCATAGCGCGGCAGATCGAGATAGACGCCGGCCAGCGTCGTCACCGTTCCGGATGTGCCGAGGAGGTGAAAGCGGCGCTCACGCAAGGCGCTCTGCAGGGCGGACCGGGCGCGGAAGCGGAAAAATTCCTTGCGCACATCGTCCACCATCGCCTGGAAGACGGCAGGCGTTACGTCGACGCCACCATAGCGCTCGGCGAGCGTCACCACGCCAACGGGCAGAGACGCCCAGGCGCGTACGAGACCGCGGCGGCGCCCGCGCCGCCGGTCGAGCCAGACGATTTCGGAAGAGCCGCCACCGATATCGAAAAGGACGGCCCCCTCTGTCGCGGGATCCAAAAGCGGGGCACAGCCGGCCGCCGCGAGATGGGCTTCCGTGCGCCGGTCGATCATCTCGAGCCGGAGACCGACCTCGCTTTGCACCCTTTCCAGAAAATCACGGCCGTTCGTCGCCTGACGGCAGGCTTCGGTGGCGATGAGGCGGGTTCGTGCGATCGGCCGTGTCTCGAGCTTCTGCCGGCAGACCTTCAGCGCTTCCACGGCGCGCGATTGTGCCTCCTCGGAAAGGCAGCCGTTCTGACCGACCCCCTCCCCGAGCCGGACGATGCGCGAAAACGAATCGACGACGCGAAAATGCTCACCCCGCGGCTCGGCAATCAAAAGTCGGCAATTGTTCGTCCCGAGATCGAGCGCGGCATAGTAAGGCCCCCGCTCGAAACTGCCATGGCGACCGCGCCATCTCGTGCCCGATCGACGGGAGCCGCTCTTGTGTTCGGCACCTTCGCGCTCCATCCGCCGATGGGAGGGCTGCGCAGCGCCTGCAGCGTCAACCGCCGCCTCGCGCAAGGATGCTGCGCGCGCCAGCGGCTCCGTCGGACCGGGCAGGAATGCGGGTCGCACCGCATTCGTGCCCTTGGTCATATGCTCTCCTCGCGCGGTCTCCTGGTTGAGACCACGCTTTCGTTGAGGAGAGAGTAACAGCGTCGCCGGCAAAGGGAAACGGTCAAGGCCGCACAGCGTGCGGGCCGGCGAAGATCTTTGACCTTCGATGGCCTCTTCGCGGGCGCTTATTCCGGTTCGCCGGATCTTGCGGCCGGGCGGCGCCCTCCAGGTTTGGGGCCGGCCGAACGACATCCGCCAGGGGCGGCACGACATTCTGGCTGCCCTGAAGCCTGTGCATGGCTTGTCGCGCCAGCAGAAAATCGCTGCAATGGCCTTGCCAAGCGCGAAAGCGGAATTTAGGTAGACGCCGTTCGGCCCGTTGGGGAATAGTTTAACGGTAGAACAGCGGACTCTGACTCCGTCGGTCCTGGTTCGAATCCAGGTTCCCCAGCCATCAAAACCCAGGCATTCCAAGCTGTTGGGCTGCTCGACAAACCAGACATCCCGGAACGAACGGCGCACATCGGACGCGCAAAACTCGGCACACCCCGAGATGACGGAGAACAAGCGTTCTCCCCTCCGGCTCGCCTGGCGTCACACATGGCCGAAGCGAGGGCCCGACTTCACCGCCAAAGATGCGGCTGATGGCGTCGGCCGCATTTACCGGACCTATCACGACGGCGATCGGAGCTGGTATTGGTGCGCCAGCCGAACGACTCCGCTGGGAAGTGGTTTTTCGGCGAGCAAGATTGAGGCGGCCCGAATGGCCGAAGAGGCGCTCCTTCCCAAACGAGAACTGAAAACAACCTCAAGAGAGCGGCTTGCGTCCGCGCTTCTATGGGTCGTCGGCCTTGCTGTTCTCGCCACCTTTTGCTGGATTAATATTGTCGCGCCAGCGCTTGTAATCTGGCGAGCTCTGATGGAATAACCATCGTTAGCCCTCGCCGCTCTCCTCGGCCTTCGCCTTTTCCGCCTCATCGATCCAGCAACTGACGCGACACGGTGATCTCCGGTCGCCCGAGAAGCTTTGCCAACGTCCGCCGCGTCAGTCCGGCGGCGCCCCGCCGCCTTCCCTAGGCGCTCTACCCTTCGCCTGACTCGCTCGCCAATGCCTCAATGATCAAAGCCTCATATCGGGCCATATCGACGAGATAGGCCAGAAATGACCAACCCTGCGACTGCGATAACTCCATGATTTCACTGAGTACCTCGGCAATCTGTCCGGCCGGCGCCGCCGCAGGAAAATGTTCTTCCGTTGTAAAGATAATCATAAAACCCCCAGGCGCATGTTTTATACGAGGTCATGTTATCGAAGACAGAATATTAATTGATGTAAATTTTCGTTTATGGCTTTTTAACGCTTAGGGCGAGGACAACATATAGTCATGTCTCTGAGCAATTAACTAAACTCCCTCTACGAAACCGCCGCCCGTCTACACGCCCACCTGGGAGAATCGATCCACCAATGAATCTCAAGCAAATGAGCCTTAGCCGGAGGTGGCTGAGCCTCGCTCTTTCCATCGTCACCACATCAGGTGCCGTCGCTGGCGAGATGCTGCCGATCTGCTCCGGCGGAAACCGAGCGGCTCGTAAGGTGACATGCCTTGTGGATGGCGACACCGGGTGGGAATCCGGCATCAAGTGGCGCGCGATCGACGTCGACACCCCTGAAATCAGCCATGCAGAGTGCGACAGAGAGCGGGAGCTTGGAGAGCGTGCGCGCGACCGCCTGCGAGAGCTCATGGCCGGTGGCTACACGATCGAGTGGGCGGATCGGCGGGGAAGCTTAGGGCGGGAGCTGGCGACCATCCGCCTGTCAGACGGTCGCGATGCAGGAAAGGTATTGATCCAGGAAGGCCTGTCGCAGCGATGGCCGAATGAAGGCAATCGGTGGTGCGAGCATGAGAGCTCCCACCAGTAACGGCAATTGCGAATGAGCGACTTTAGGCGGGACGCCAGTGGTCTCTAGCCAGTGAGATCCATGAAACGGGGATCCACCACCTCGTTCTCCACCCTCTTTGGAGCTTTCCCGTCGCCGATTGGCAGAAGCATCTCTATCTGAGCGCTGGACGTCTTCCTGCCCTTCCGTGGTCGACGGACCGCAGCGTGCACAGGTTGCGGGATCGGAGGAAGCGACGGCATGGCTCCACCCACAATCTCTTCTGCAGTTACTATTTGTAGCCGGGGAAGCCGTCCATGGGCTGAACGACTCACAAAACCGGCGGCCGCCGCTTCGCTCACCATCTGCCGGGTGGGCTCATTTAAGGTAACAAGCACCCCCATCTCGGCCTCCTCTCGTTCAATGACGCCGCGGAGGTCGCGCACGGCAGAAACGCCAACGTTTTCTCCGCCCTTCACCGAAATGATTATTTGGCCCCAACCATAAGCACCATTCTTAAACTGGATACGACCATCGATCCCTCTATCAGGGCCTTTCCGCGTTTCTCTGTAGCTTTGCGCTCCAAGTCTCCACGCTGCCCACATCTGGAACTGGTGCTTATCGCGGCGAGCAAGCTCGCGAGCTCCATCAAACGTGGTCGGACGGCCGTCAACCGAGTATTGCGCTTGAGGATGGTTTGCCTGCAGACGAGCTTCAATCAGGGAGATCGCATAGTGAGCAACGTCGATGCCAATCCACTCTCGTCCCAAAGACTCAGCCGCCTCGACGGTAGTGCCACATCCACAAAAAGGATCTAAAACTAGGTCCCCCGGCTTACTGGTTAGGGAGATTATCCTCTCCAGGAGGGCAAGAGGCTTTTGAGTGGGATAACCGAGCCGCTCCGCAGCCTGAGAATTCAGCGGAGGAATATCCATCCAGACATCGTCAATCGCAAGACCACGCTGCTCGTCAAGGTACCTCTTTAGAGCGGGGACGCGACCAGGACCGGTTTGGATGACAATACCAGCCTCATAGGCCGCCTGCATTCGCTCGCGCGTCCACCGCCACACTCGCGTGACGCCAAGAAACTCGTAAGTCAGATTAGGTCGGTCCAAGTTTGGATTTATGAGGCTGTCAAGCCTGAAGCGCCGACCGTCGGCATCCTTGTGAGAGTACTTTCTGGCCGTCTTGACCGGGAGATTAGCCTCGTCATACGGGATGAAAGCATTGTCGACATTCCAGACCGCATCCCTGCCAGCATAGAAGAAGACGATGTCATGGTTCGTGGGCAAGCGCCGCGACATCAGTGATTTTCCGGTGGAACGCCGCCAAACGATCTCATTCCGAAAGCAGTCTGGTCCGAAAAGCTGATCGAGCACGATCTTGAGGTAATGACTCGCGCTGGGATCACAGTGCAGGAAAAGGCTCCCATTAGCCTTAAGAACACGCCTCAACTCGTGAAGCCGTGACGTCATCATCGTCAAATAGGCCATCATTGGCGTCTGGTGCAAAACGCTTCTCAACGCCCGCATCAAGACCGCGAGATCACCGCCAGCAGCCATAACATCGTCAAACGACGCTTCAGCGACCTCGCCCCAGGTCCACGTATCGCGGAAAATCTCCACCTGTGCCTCGGAAGGCTGACCGCCAACTTCTTTAAAAAGCTGATTGTAGTTAGCCGCGGAATTAAAAGGAGGATCGAGATAAATGAGGTCGACGGATTCATCCGCCAGATGCTCGCGGAGGACGTCGAGGTTGTCTCCAAAGAACAGTTTGTTCACACCACCCCCCTCGATTGCTCGACTAGAATGCCGAAATGACGGTTAATGTCAGGTTTTCATGAAGCACCCCTCAAGCAGACAATCGAATTTGGTACCGAGTTGATTTACCGCCCCTCGATCTCCAGCTTGCGCAACCTCACGTCATTGCTGTCGATGCGCGTCTGATTCCGTTCAATCGCCGCGTCCTGCTGCGTGTCGCGGCGCGCTTGCTCTGCCCAATCACGAGCCGCAAGCGATCCCGGATATCGATCGGCCGTTCGCTCGTCGATCCGGTCGGCAAGCGCGTTCACCGTGTTCGCGAGCATCAAGGCCTTATCGCGGACGTCGATAAATTGGCTGCCAAACCAGATCGCGACCGGCATGCAAAACAGCATCGACAGGCGCGCTAGAAGCCGCAGGATGACGTTGTCGGCAAGGTCATTAGCACGGCCCTTGGCGTCCTCGTAGACAGTCTGTGGGCTCATACACCCTGCCCCATGATTCTTGTCCTACTCATGCGCTCACGCAGTCCTGCTGGTGCGCTCGTCGTCCAGGCGCGCTTTCGACACCATCGCAAAGACTCGGAACGCCAGCACGGCGCCAGCAACAACCAGGCCCCATGGGCCGAGCTCAGCGGTCGCGGTGCCGATTGTCCTTGCGGTATCGATCGCCGCGCCGATGTCCGTATTGGACATCTGATCTCCGGCCATAGAAATGACCTCCGCGCTGAGCCCGCCTGCGCCGACGATGCCGGTCACCGCGGCGCCAATCTTGCCGACCCAAGAGCCCCACGCGATGCGCGACGTCTTCTTCAGTTCGCTTTCCGTCGCGGCCGCGCGATCGTTGCTCACAGGCCGCGACTTGGCCGTCACGAGCGTCGCCAACAGCTCCGCATCGAGTCGTCCATCGGCAAGACCATTGTCAGCACGGAAGGCCCTGACCGCGTCGCGCGTGAGATTGCCCCATCGGCCATCGACATAGCCAACGGGATAATTCTTGGCCTTGAGTTGCCCTTGGACGGCCCGAACCACGTCGTTCGGCTCGCCATTGTAGATGCTTTCGTCAATCGGCATATCAGTCTCCTGCACAGGTTCCGCCGCCGCGACGGGCGGCAGGATGACGAGTTGTCTGTGAAGTTCGGCGCGGGTCTTCGCTCCGGCGATGTCATCGGGGGTGAGGCCGCGGGCGGCCTGAAAGCGTTTCACCGCCCCCTTCGTCAGCTCATAACCGAGGATGACGAGCGCGAAGCGCACATAGAGGTCGATGCGATCCTGATAGCCGTTGAGCCCGCCGTTGATGCGCCGGGTGATCATCTCGATGTCGCCGCGATCGGCATAGGCGCTGAGGTCGCGGCTCTGCCAATACCAGACTGCGCCGAGAAGCGCCCAGGGAAAGTCGGACGCTTTGTCCGGCTCAACCTCGAAATCGGGACAGCTCGGAAAACCGTTCGCACGCAGCCACGCGGTTTGTTTGCGATGATTGTAGCGGCCGGTCGTCTGGATGAGCCCGTGCCCCTTGAAACGGACGCCGTCGCCCTTTTCCGTGTTGCCGAGATCCTCGCGGCCTTCATAGGCGGCGCCGCTTGCATATTCCGTCGTCGTGCGAAACCGCGCGCTCTCATGAGCGATCTGCGCAAGGAATTGCGCCAGCCGATGTGACTGAGCGAGATCGAAGCGCGCGAGAATATCCCCGCTTGCCGCCACCTTTCGCAGGATCGCCGCAGACGCACGACGGCCAACGACCGCCCGAAGCTGTGCTTCAGTCAGCATGACAATGTTCCTTGTGATGTTGATGTCGCCCGCCCCGGCTGCTCACAGTGCGCGGGCCGCCGGCAGACCCACCGGGACGGGCGTTTCAGCGTTCAGGCTCGGGGATCTGCCCCCGGCGCTTCCGGTTGGTGCGTTTGGTTCAGCAGTTCGCCCACCACCTATCCCGCGGCATTCAGGCGTCTCGACTCATGCGGGCGTGCTGCGCATTCTTCTCGCAAGACGCGCATATACGGGAGGATATCATGCGCCTGGTTGCAGCCCTTTTGATCGCGGCTATGGCCACAACGGCCCAAGCCGCACCGATGCTGGATCTCGCGGCTTTACTCAAACAGGCCCCAACCTCCGCTCAGATGACCCCAGTCCCCGCCCAGCCGGCCGCCTGCTGCAAGCACTGCAGCAAGGGCAAGCCTTGCGGCGACAGCTGCATCTCGCGTGACAAAACCTGCCGCAAAGGCCCGGGCTGCGCCTGCTAAGGGGATGTGCAGGTCCGCTCGTCTCTACCCGATCACAACTTGGTTTCGGCCCTGTGTCTTTGCTAGGTAGAGGGCGGCATCAGCCACCTTCATCGTCGCTTCTTGAGGAAAGCGCGCTAGGATCTCAGCCACACCGATGCTGACGGTTATCCTGATCTCTTGGTCTTCGTAATGTATTGGCGTAGCAGCGAATGCTTGACGGAGCCGTTCTGCCGTCTGACGCGCCTCTTTCACATCGGTGTGCGAGAGAAGAACAGCGAACTCCTCTCCTCCGAGCCGGAAGACGTTGTCTGAAACCCTCACGTGCTGTGACATCAGCCTAGCAACAATGCGGAGAACTTCGTCTCCCGCTGCATGGCCGTAGTCATCGTTTGTTCGTTTGAATTTATCAATATCCAGAGCCAAGAGGCTTGCGACCTCCCCGTAGCGTAGCATGCGCGCTTGAAGCTTCGGAAAGGCGTCGTCGAACGCTCTTCGGTTGAGAAGCCCCGTCAAGCTGTCTCGATGTGCCATCTCCGACAAGGCAGCCTCGGATTCCTGGATACGCCCAATCATGTGATTGAACTCGTCCGCTACGCGACGAAGTTCCGGAGGCACTTGCACCTTGATGCGATGGATTCGGTCGCCTTCCGCAAAGCGGATGGCGCCATCGACAAGCCGGTCAACGCTCGCCTTGAGAATGCCCCCAATGATGATTACGCCACCTATCAGCGTGATGAGCGAAATAATGCCTGCAATTGCGGAGATCCATAGAGATCTCTGGTAAGATTGGAGAGCTATATCGTGGTCGCTCTCGATCTCTGTAGCGAGCTCTCGATAGGCGCCAGCCAGCTTATCATTCGCAGCCAAAATGTTGGCGTGAAAAAGCCGCAAGGTTCTCGGGTTTATCGTGCCATCTGTGTTCGGAGTTGCTGCGAGCAACTCGGTGGCATGAACGTCTGCCTGAGACCAGTCAGCCCCCGCCCTCTCTACCAGCGCTTGAACAGCAGGCTTGCCGTCCAGCACTTCAAAGAGGCTGGCAAAGCCCGCCTCAATTTGTCTGCGGAGATCACGATAGGCCGGAACATGGGTTGGATCATTCTCCTGGATATATTCATCGATCGGCTTGAGGGTTTCCCACATGAGGAAGCGCAATTGCTGCACCGGAGCGATCTGATGACGCTGCCGATGCGCCACGTCCTCGAACGGCACAATGACACCACGCTGGAGCAGAAAATATCCTCCGACGCCGGAAATGATCAGCGGCGCCAAGGCAAGACACATTCCAACCGCAACCCAGAACCGCAGGGACTTAGTCCTGAGGAATCCAACCACCAGATTTACTCCCGCGTAACTTCGAATAAGCTGTTACGCGTTAGTAGCAGCAGAAATCGATGGATAGACGCTTAAGATCAGACCTGAGGCACTAGGCATGGCGCAGCACCCTGCGCCAGTTCCAGGCGAGGTTCATGGGTGGGCTCCGATGTTGGATGATTCCGGCGGATCGCCCGTCGGGGCGCTACGGCAGCGTGGTGAACAGCTCCGCCTGCTTGGCGTAGATCGCGCTCAGATCGGCCGCGGAGAGCGCCACCCCGTCCCACATGGCGAGGCGGGCAAAGCGGGTGCCGGCGGGGGCGAGAAGAAAACCGTTGTTGAGCGCACCGACAGCGCCCATGGCGATGGCGGGATTCGATGCTGAGGGGCTGGTATAAGTGCCTGCCACGGAACTATTTGCCCCATTGAGGCAAAGGCGGCAGGTTTCTGCCGCTTCATCTTCGCCGACGGCTACAAAATTCCATGCGTTCGGTGTTGGTGTGCCGGGATGCTGTGCATCCAAAGCCAAACCGCTGCCATTGTAACACTGCAGCCTCAAAATTCCGGAAACGATCGCGAGCCGGACGCCTTGGCTGACAGACCCCTGACTGGAGACGATGATGGTGTTGGAGCCGGTGTAGTAGATCAGGGCCGCGACCGAAAACAGGCCGTTGTTTTTGTGCCAGTCCGTCATCACCGCGGCGGCTTCGACAAAGTAATCTCCGCCATCCGACGAAAAATACGTGTCGGGCCCGACCTCCCCGGCCGTGCCGGTGAACGCCTGATCAGCCGCGTCGGCACCGGAGCTCGAGCCGAGATAGAGATCGTTGCCGGCCGGGCTGAGATCGGCCCAGGTCTGCCCCGTGCCGGGATAGCTCTCCGCCGCGCCGGCATCGACGCAGCGGACCAGGCCGGTGTCGAGGCCAAGCGATTGCAGGTCGCCGAAGAAGTTGTTGGCGCCGCCCCGCCGTCTCCCGCCCATCAGCGTCAGCGCGGCCCCATTGAGCGCCATCAGCTCGCCTCAGGCCAGACGAAGGACGGCAGTTCGGCAACGAATTCGGCCGGCGTCACGACGGGGCGCTCGCCGGCCTGCACCTTGCCAAGCTCGTCCATGGCATAGCCCCACACGGCCGAGCGCCAGGCAAAGAGCGCCTCGCCCTCAGCGGCAAACTTCGGCCTCGGATCGTCGCGATAAGAGACGCCGGTCTGGATCCCGTCGTACCTGCGTTCGGCCGCCACAGCATCGAGATGAGCCTGGATCGCCGTCCCATAGCGGGGCATCAATTCGTCGACGGTCAGCGCCCGCTTCCCGCGCGCCTTGACGACGCGATCGGCTTCGACCGTGACGACCTCTTCGGTCGCCGCCTCCGTGTCGGGGTTCACCGGCGCATCGTCGCGAACAACGAGCATCCAACGATTGCCCTTGCCGTTTGGCGCCGTGGCCGTTTCGCCTTCGACCCAGCCATAGCATTCGACAGCCTGCGCCAGCGTTACGCGCGCAGTATCGAGCACCTCGCCAGATCCGCTGACGAGTGCGAGTTCTATCTTTTCCATGTCAGTCGTCCGTCGCTGCTGTCGTGGTGTAGTCGATAAGAGCGCCGATCCATCTAACCGGATTGTTTAGTGTGTCCGACCCAGATGTCGCTGTGCGCTCCACCTGCACCCACACAGCTCTCATGCCGACTAACGCTTCAGCGGCGGCGCCTAAGTCCAGCTCCACCCTATCTGCGACGCGCAGCGTTGCGTCAGCCGCGGTGTCGACTGTTGATGCAGCGTCATCTGCGTTCACCGACGACAACAAAGAGCCTGAGCTAACACTGTCGCCCTCAACGCGATTGAGAGCTGTATATGCCCACAATACGTCCCCGCTGGCCCCAGAGTAGCTGTACCATATTGACCGGACCCCAATTACCCCGCCATCCCACGATTTAGGCATGAATATCGGGGTGTTGATGCGTTGAATTGAGCTTTCGGAGAACTCCCACGACCCATTAGCCAGCTTTTGGCTACCGTCGCCTGTCATTGGCACGTAAGAGGGGGGAGCGCTCTTGTCCTCATCCCATGCCGACGCAGGGATGGCGATCGTCTGCTTTCCGGCACCGCTCGGAATGGCGCCGCTGTCGATCGCCCGTCGCAAAAGTGCGTTCATCGTGCTCATGCGAGGCCTCCCGTTATGGCCTGGAGCGTTGCCCCATCAACCGCACGCGCGAAGCGGGCAAAGTGTTTGGCGTGCCCGGCCCAATGGAGGCCACCCGAGGTTCCCGCAGGCATCTCCCCGCGACGCTCCGTCGTCAGTCCGGAGGGAAGGCCCGCCGCCGTGTGGCTCGTAAACGCCGCGCCGTTGATCGACGCTTTGACAGCTGTGCCGACCCACGCGATTGCAAGCGCGAAATCGGTGTCGGTCGCGACCGCACCCAACGTGGCATTCAGAGCCGTCGTGCCTCCAGCCTTGATCCCTAGAGTGAAATTGCCACTGGAGTGAGCCAGATAGATGTAATTGTCGGACGTGCCGTCATCGAGCACCCACAACGCCTTCTGACCCGTGAGCGACCCGGTCCGGCCCCGGATGTAGATCGCGCCTTCGCCGACATCGAATGTCGCCTCAAGCGGCACGGACCACGTGTCATCGGCATCGTCGAAGAGCCAGCCGAGAAGAGCCCCCGTGGTCGCGTCGTAATCGACAGGGATCACGCCCGCCGGCACGCTTTGCGCATTGCCAGCAGGATCGGTCCGGCTCGTCGTCGTGGCCCGCACATAGCCGGCGGGCGTCACGCCTTCGATCGGAACGATGTCCGACACGGCCGGAATGCCGGCGAGCGCGACGCGATCGAGCTGCGATTTGGTATAATAGCGGTCATCGTGATTATGCGTCGTCGAAGGTCCGGAGTAGAGAAACTCCCAATCTCCCGAGGCCTCGGCCGGATCATTTGTTGTCTCGACCAACGCCAACCAAACAGCGTTGTCGAAAGCATATTGCCCGAACGGCTCCGCTGTCGTGACGCCACTCTTCCATGCACGCGCCGGGACATAGACGTGATAGAGAAATTCCCAGTCCGCGGATACCTCGGATGGATCCTCGATCGTCGCCGCTAGGGCACGCCACACCCTGTTTTCAAAGACATAGGCCTGATCGACATCCGCCACTTCGCCGCCGTCAGTGTCGACGGATGACCAACTAATCGGGGCCTTGGCCGCCTGTCCACGGATGAGATCGTAGTCGACAAAGGGCATGTAGTCGTTTGGCGCCCAACTGCCGGCAATCTCGATCCCCTCTTCCCCCGCCTGGAAGCTGAATGTCGGAGTGACGTAATCTGCGAGCCGATCGGCGACCTCGGCAATGACGCGGCCTTCCAGCTCAACTTTCGTCACCACGCTCGGCTTGTTCTTGATGAATGCCGTCGATTCACTGTCGGAGACGTCCCAATCTGCCTGCACGTTCAGCGGCATGATGAGTGCATCCTTTTCTGCTTGGGAAAGAAGCCCGGCCGGAAAGACGAGAACGAGCTGCACGAAGGCTGTGCCTGGCCGCGGCTCTATCGATTTGTCATAGGGAACGGTGACGCCGTTGCGCCAATAACCGCCGGCAGGGTCGACTTGCAGGATGTCGTAAGTCCCAGGTGGCAGCAGCAGGCGCGCCTTGCCGCCCCGGATATCGATCCCATCCGGCTGAGCCATATAAAGCTCGCGACCAGCCCAATTCACCGTCACGGCCATGGCGGGGTTGGTATAGACCCTGCCCTCGACCATGTAGACGCCGCGGGTGAAATTGAGGTGCGCGATCGCGCCGCTTTCAAACGCCCCTTTTGAGGCGACAGCGGCGCGCCCAATTCTGCGCTGGCGAGGCGGATCGACCTGCCAGTTGCAGATGCGCCCCATCAGCCGAGCGCCTCTTCCAGAGCACCGCGCAACGTCGATGCTTTGCGGGTCTTCTCAGCCGCGGCGATTGCATCCTCGTCGGCGCCCTCGGCGGAAAGCATTTGCAGTGCCAGTTTCTTCGTATTCTCGAAGGTCTCTGCCGCGTCCGTCCACACGAATCCTGTCTCGCCGCGCCTGATCATGCCGGCGTCCATCGCCCCGACATAGACGAGCCCGAAAGCCTCGTAGTCCTGGCGAGTGACACCCTGCGCGACGTCGTGTGTTGCGATGATCTGCCCCTCGGGAGAGGTCACAATCGTTTTCTGCATGGGGATCAGCCCTTGATGTAGGCGTTGCCGTTGCCGACGGCATTCTTGGTCGGCGAATAGGTCGTCGTCCCGCCAACAGAGGTCGCCTCGATGTAGCCGCTCTCTTGCGCCTTGTAGGCTGTGGCGCTGCCGGTCGCGGTCGATTCGATAGCGTTAATCGTGCCGTTGCCGTTGACGAAATAAGCGATCGTAGGATTGGCCGTGGCCGTTGACTGCTTGGCCTGGATGATCCCGCCATTGGACACCGAGTAGCCGATCGCACCGTTTGCATCGGCCTCGGAACTCAAGGCCTGAACAGACCCGGCGAAGCTGACCAAGACACCGGTCGAGCCATTGCCCTTCGATATGCCCTGGATGAAGTTGATATGGCCCCCGAAGGAGGCCTGAATGCCCTGCCCCGTGCACCCGGATGCGATCCCGTTGTCGAGCACAATGACGCCATTGCGGGATGTCGTCGCACCGTTCTCGGTGCACCCCGACACGCTGCAATACGGGGCGTCGATGCGCCCACCGTCGTCGGTCAGCATCCCGTTGGCGTAGTAATGGACGGCGACATTCTCGCACTCGATCGAGCCACCTTCCGAGGCTTTCAAGCCGTCGCTGTCGCCATCGCCGATGAAGACAAGGTTCTTAAGGCGAATATGATTGCCGCCGACCGCGACGGCGTCTCCAGACGTAACAATCCTGGTCGGGAAACGGGCGCGAAGCATCGCATCGTTGGTGATCCGATCGGCGTTGCGAGAGCTTGCATCGGCGCCCGTCACAGCGAAGTCGCCAGCAGAGACCATACCAAGCGGCAATGACGCTCCCTGAACCAGAATTTTATCGCCGTCAGGATGGCCCGGGATGACCGCATCGCCATGATTGTAGGTGTTGGAGGCCACCGAAATGACGACCGTCACGCCCTCGATGATGCGGTAATTCGAGAGGTAGTTCATGGCGTCGATGATGGTCGGATAATCCTCCGGAACCGAGATCGCCATGTCCTGCTTGATGATGTCGGCGTAGGACTGCAGTATCCTGTAGAGCTGATCTTCCCCTGCCGGATCATAGCCGAGGCCGAGCTGCGAAGCGGCATAGGTGAGCTGCAGAGCGAAGTTGTTTTGCGTCTGCTGCAGCTGGTGCTTGAGATAATCCTCGAGGTCTGGATCGGCCGGGCCGCACGCGTGACCATTCAGAAGCTCGCTGGTCGTAGGGGCGCGCTTGTTCGCGTTGCCCTGAGCCCAGAGCACGTCATAGGGGACTGCCATTTACGTCCTCACGAATGTGTGGGTAGCCAGTTGCTGTAGCCGTAGCCCCGATATTTCGGGCCATAGCCGAATTCATCGTGGAGCTCTGTCTGCTCCGGCCTCGTGATGATCCGGTAGAAACTGCTGTCGCAGTATCCTCCCCATCCCTCGCCATAGCCGAACGGCGCCGGACCACTTTCTGCCCATTCCAGGCGGATGCCAGGCGCTACCGGCAAGACATGCTCGGCAAGATGCAGAACCGACAGCTCTTCTGGCGAGAAGCTCCGCCCGGGCGACGCCATGACAACGCCAGGGCTCTCCCGGATGATCAAAGCATCGTCGCCGAAAAGCTCCTGAGTGGCCTCAATAAAGGCTTCGCGCCGAAAATCCCGGCGAAGCTTGATACGGCGGGCCTTGAGATAGCGGCGGTAGACATCGTCATCGCCGAACGTATAGGGGCGATACTTCGAACCTTCCGGACAAGCGTAGTAGGCGCCCTCGCAATAGCCGAGCGTCGGGACTGCGCTTCCGCACCCCTCCTGCCGACCGCCCCGCGAATAGCCGAACACCGGCACCAACTGCCCCTCACAATGGGTGCGGGGCCAGCCGAGCCATTTGCCGATGATCGTCAGCGTATCGCCGTACGCTGTTTCAATGTCGAAGAACGACGGCAGCACCTTCGCCGCCGCGGCAACTTCCGCAATTTCGCCAAGCTGCGTCCGGATCAGCCCGAGAAGCTTCGGGCTCTCCCGGTATTGCGTCAGAACACGATCAACGCGCTGCTCAAGCGCCGCAGCCTCATCATATTCGATCGCCGCGCCTGCATGTGGAGCAAAGGCTTTGACCCGAGACGATCCGGCGGCCGTGGCGGCGGTGGACGCGATGGGTCCGGGCGCACCGGACACCGCTGCACGACCAGCCGCCGTGCCGGCGCTGATATTCGTGCCGCCATAGCCTGTGGTGGTCGATGAACCTGCGGCAACACCGTAAGTCGCCACGGATCAGTCCTCGGAAATGCTCGTTGCCGTCGTGAGCTGCGGTATGACACCCGACGAAATCGCGATCTCATTCTCTAGAGCGCCGCTGTAGAGGATCTTGTCGGCACCGCCGGCCGTGGCGCCGACGCCAACCGAAAAATAGCGGGCAATTTCGTTGCCGCCTGTCACCGCCGGAAAAACGATGTTGTTGACGGGCGTCGCGCGGCCATTCTCGACAAGCCATTCATCCGATGATCTGTCGACGGCCATTCGGGCATACCCGGTGTAGGCACACTCACTCGTCGCCATCGTGCCGCCCTCGCCAGGATCGGCCGTATGCAACGCGATATAGAGACTGGCGAGCGGCGACGAGGAGGCGTCGTCTGCGATATTGGCAATCGGCGTCGCGTTGAAGATTAAGGCGAGAAGATCATCGGCAAAGGTAGCGCTCTTTGACATGGGCGATCCTATAGAAAAGCCCGCATAACGCGGGCTCGAAAATGACGGCAGAGAAGCCTGGTGTCAGGTGACGAAGCGAACCGAAATGTTCTTTCTGACGATGCCCGGACGACTGAAAATGTCGAATTGCAGCGGCCCCTCTGAGAGATCAGCCCCATCGATACCGAACAATGTCGTGACCATTTCGAGGCCGCCGAACCCGGCGCTCGAGAGCGCGTCAGCGACGTGCCCTTCGCTCAAAGCCATACCGTTGGTAAAGCCGCAGCTCGTCAGCGCGTAATCCTCGATTGCCTCTGCGATATCTCCGGGCTGGGCATTGGTGCAGCCGCAACCGTCGATCTTGCGCAAAGTGAGATCCACGAAGGTCTCGACATCATCCGGGCGAATGAAGTTGATCTGACGGCAGTATCCGTCCGCGGCCACCTCGACTGAGGTGAGGCCATAAAGGCCAACCCCTGACACCGTATTGAGATAGATGGCGCGCGCGACGTCAGCATCGGCGCCTCCGATCACGGCGAACGCCAAGCTATGCGCCGGCAGCCCATTCTCACGCACATAATCGCCGCTATTCTCCGTCATGGAGCACCATGACACACCCTCGACACCCTGGATGGCTGAAAGCGCATCCGTGACCTTGATATTCGCCGCCCCGTCATTGGTCAGGATGCGGCGATAATCGTCATCCGAAATGCCACTTCCACGCGGTCGTCCGGTAATTCGCCCGATATGATCGAGCCGAAGCTTTTCGACCTGGTCCGGATCGAAGGAGAGATAGACCTCGTGAAGCAGCTCCCACAGCTCGCCGGCGAAGTCCGCGGCAAGCCCATTGATCTGCCCTAGAGGCGTGGCGGCAGCCTGGATGACTCCCTCGCCAAATGTCGAGACATTGGCCTGCTCCCGCTCAGAGAGGATGACCGAGAGGGGCTTGCGATTGAAGCCTGCGGAAGTCGGGCCATAGGCGTTCATACCGAGGCGACCTCGTCATATTCAGTGCCGATCACGGCGCGGGTCACATCGACACCGCGCGTTCCGCGAAGATAGCGGATCGAAAAATCCTCGATCCCCGTGACGCCATCCGTGTCCATGATCTCGGCTTTGATCAGCGCCTCAGCAAGCGGCAAGTCAGAAGGCCCACCCAAGATATCATCGAACCACGGCATGCCGACGTCGGAATCCAAAAACCACTCTTCAGCAAACGCCATCGTGCGCTGCCTGGCGTGCTGCCCGACTGCTTCTGCATCGCGCACCACGGCGAGATTACCGTCCGGGAGCAGATAAAGGTCATGGGGAGCGCCTGCCGCAGGCGACGCCAAAGCGAGACCGATGCGCGATACGACCATGGATCAGTCCTCTGGGTGCGGATCAGGGCCAAGGACGATCGGATGCGACGACACGATCTGCCCGGCCACAAGATCGATCGTCAGATGCATTTCGCCTGCCTTGAGCTGCACGTATTGATTTCTCGCAACGACGCGGACCTGATCATTCACCAGGCGCACGACATCATCAGCCATATCCACCTTGACGGGTGATCCTTCGGAACGGATCTCCAGGCGATCGGCATTGAAGTTCTCGATCGGCGTTGCCAGGCTTTCGCCACCGTCCAAAAAGGCCTCGTAGTCCGAGAGCGAGAAGGATCGGGCATCATTGGCCGCGTACTCTTGATCTTCCTCGTGATAGGCCTCGTTGTTGCGCATCTGCGGCCTCAACGTGACACGGTCGCCGGCGCGGACCGGCATGGTCATGATGAAGCCGCCGACCCGCGGGAAGCGCACCGGCACTTCCTGGAGCTCCGGCAGCGCCGTCGGCTCGCCGTTCAGGCGCTTCTTGTAGAGCGGCTGGACCGTCGCCGTCTGCTTGTCCTTGTCGAAAGAGACGATCTTGCCGGGCATCTCGCCCCACATGTCCTCGCGCTCCGCCTGAAGGTGGGCGCCGGAGATGTCCCGTTCGGTGTTCGTCGTCTTGCCGACGTATCCATGCCCGGCCGGCATTATCTCCGTACCCCTTCATCGACCTTGCCGCTTTCGATGCGCTCACCAGCGATCGTTACGATGAAGTTCGGGCCGTCATCACGATTGTCGCCGGTGTAAGCGGCTTGCGAGACACGGTAGACGCCACCTTCGGAGTTCATTTCCAGGGTTTTCGACTGCACCACGACTTTGCGGTTGGGCCGAACCTCCGGATTGAGCAGCGCATCACACCTGATCCCGTTGTCGGTCAATGTGGGGACGCCGATCAGTCCAGTCTCGGGCGTCAGATAGACGGCGCTTTCGATAAAGCCGTCGCTCGTGATGATCTCCATGGCGCCGTTCTGGATGGACCAGTAGAGCTTGTTCGACCGCGCGATCCGATCCATCTCGCGATCGCATGTGCTGCACATCGAATACGGCCGCTTATAGGGCGGGAGGTCATCAAGGCCCCTCCATTCACCGCGGTCGATGCCATGCTCTTCGAACTTGCGCTGCAACTCCTCCACGACCTCTTTGACCGGCGTTCCGGCTGGAAACGTCTTCGAGATGGTCGCGCGCCGCAGCCCCCTATCGCCGTCGCCGCATTCCAGCTTGGTAATGATGTCTGCACCCTCGTAGCGGTGCTCGACATCACGCATCTGCCCCTTGAAGATGATCCCAACATTGTTGCCGCCGGTCGGAGGCCAGTAACCAGCCTCCAGCAGCACGTCATCCAACTCCTTGCCGACTGCCTTGCGGCGATCTTTAGCCAAATTGAAGATCTCGATCGTGGCCGTGTTAGCGACGCCGCTGATTCCCTTCGACACGCTGAATCGCACCCGAAGCTGGCGATCTGTCTCGCTGCCAGGGTTCACGACCAGCGCACCACCGTTGAAGGTGACCCGGATTTTGCGAAGATACTGCCACATCGTCAGGCTAGCGCCGCCGCCGCAGCCACCTCTTCTTCCGTGGCGTGGTACATTCGCACCAGCCCGCCCGGCAGGTTCTCGCGATTGGGCTCAGCCCCATCGGTTTCGGCCGCGATGAAAATCGCCCCAATGCCGAGACTGAGCGTTTTCAGGACGTCCACGTTGAGCACCAACCGTCGGCCGTGCATGACCGGCTCATCATCGATCGAGAGATCGATTGCCCATCTCTTGGCGAACACGCTGTAGCGCAGACGGATCGTTGCGCGCCGATTGCCGAAGATGGCAGTGAACTTCTGATCTGCGGCGTCGATGATCGTGAATTCGCGCATCAGTGAGTCAGGTCGTAAAGGATGCTAGAGCCCTTGCTGGCATCGACAGGCGTCGACGCGCTGTCGCCGCGGGCAACAGTATCGGCGGCGCGATCGGCCGTAGCTGCGTCTGTGGCGCGCTCAGTGCTTGGCCGCGCTGATCTGCGACTTCCCTTACCGCCTGGCTCTGCTGCCCCGCCTCGCGTCTCCGTGGCGCCCTCACCGCCCACAAGGACGGTCGCGGTGCCGACAATGATCGCTTCCTCCATCTCGCAGATGCAGTTCAGTATCTGCGAATGTCTTTGATCCCGCTCCGCACTCAGGCGCCTGATCAGCATGTTGCGGTAGACGTAGAGCCCGCTGACCATCGTGAATGGCACCCGCGAAGCCTGGAACCGCTCAAGGGCGTTGAAGGTGACGGCAGCGGCGCCATCGGCAACGTCAAGAACCAACCGCTTGCCCCGCATAAAGGCGTGATCGGTGATGTCGGCGCCGGCCTCGATCGGGGACTGCGCAATTTCCAGCTCGCTCTCGTGCTTCTCGCGCACGATGACGTCAAGCGCGACCGGCCCGATAACACGGTTGACGACGATAACGCTCACGGCGCCGCAGCCTCGGAGGCCTGCAGCCGGGCGGCGTCACGAACCGCAGCACGAACCGAATTGCCCGTCGCCTGAGCCGCAGACTGAGCTGCTTCAACGGCCTGGTTGATGCGCTGGTTGATCGTGATCGGAGCATCGACAGTCGTGTTGATCGTGCGCTGGTTGTTGTTCGTCACCGTGCCGATCGCGGCCTGCGGTGCAGCGTCCATCCTCGCGAGGTTGCCCCGCAGATTTTTCAACCCCTCCTCCACCTGCAAGCGGTCGAGATAAGCGCGCGCTTCCGGCGTGAAGTTCGGTGATGTGCGCGGCGCGGAAGGTGCCCCACCGCCGACCTGGACGGGCGCCATCGTGTTGGCACCACCGCCAACCAGACCAAAACGGCTCAAGGCCCCGCCAAGACGCTCGTCAAGAGCGGCAACGACGCGATCGATTGCAGACACCGCAGCATCTGCGAAGCGCTGCCACATCGCCTCGGGGTTTTCGAGTGCCCTGCGAAGGAAGTCGACCGCCCCCGCGATCTCTCGCATGGACTCCGCCATCTCCTTAAATCCGCGAACGACCTCGCTTGACGCCCACGCTCGGAGCCCCTCGAAAAGGAGCTCGAATTGCGACATGTCGGCACCGGCCGGCATCTGGTTGCCGAAGAACTCGTTGAGCGCGCCGGCAAACTGCTCCAAGGACTCGTAAACTTCGTCGAATGATTGCTTGAGATTGTTCAGCGCCTCCTGTCCGCCCTCAAGCGAACCAACGACGCTTTTGTCGCCGCTGAGGCCGGCCATAATGTCGTCGAAGGCGAGAAGAGCAGCGATGAGCGGTGTTCTGCGCGCAACGGCCATGAGTGCTCGCCTGCCGAAAGCGGACGATGCAATCAAGGCACCACCAAGCCCCACTCCCGCCATCGTCTTCGACATGCCAGTGAGGCGGCTCGTCAGAGAAACAATGCCGTCTGCAGCGTAATAGAAGCCACGACCGATGCGGTACGCCTGCGTGGCGAGGTGCTCTGCCAAACGCATACCTTGCACGAGAGCATCCGAAATTGCCAAAGCCACGGCCTGAATACGTCCATCGACCCAGGCCCGCTCGGTCCAGTCGAGCAACCCCTGCATTCGGCGCTTGATGTCGTCGTAGTATCCTGCCTCGCCAATCTTGCGGAGGAACTTGGTCCAGTTTTCCTCTAAATTGGATGTCATCCCGACCCAGGTCTTGGACTGTTCGTCCATCGCTCCCTGAAACCGGTTGAAAATCGCGAGCAATGCCTTCTGGATCTCCGGCGCGCTCTTCTGAACCGTCTTGGAGAGCTTCTTGCCGTTCTCCTGCCAAGAGTATGTGATTTTGTTTCCGGCTACAGACGTGGTGACGCCGAACGCTTTCAGTCGTTCGTTTTCGCCAGTCACCGCATCCGCGATGGCTTCCACCCCCGACATAAGGTCCATACCCATGGCTGAGGCGGCATCCCCAACGGTACGAAGCGTCCCGTCCACAGGGTTCAAGCCATATGCCCTCAGCCGGATGAATGCCTGAGTAACACCGGCCACATCGTATGGTGTTGTCTGGGCGAAATCAGAAATCCAACTCATCGCCTTTTCAGCCTCGTCGGCCGATCCGGTGATGGTTTTCAGCGTCGCCTCATAACTCTCGAATTCAGCGTTGACGGCGGTGATATCGCTAACGAAGCCAACCAAGCGTCGCCCAACGTCCATCGCTGCGACGGCGCCAGCAATCGCCAGCCCGATTTTCGCCATGCCGGCAGCGAGGCCACGCGCGTTTCGCTCGGCAGCGTCAAGGCCCTGGTTGAACTTCCGAAGTTCGCTTTCACCACGGACGTCGTAACCCAACAGTGCGACAAGTTCGTCAATGATCATGTTGTTGCTCTTTTCATGTAGCGCTGGTTACGCTGACACTCAGAACTGGAGGGCATCATCAATGTTTGTGAGGCTAGTTGGCCTAGTGCTTGCCGGGTCTCTTATCGTCGGCACGCATACGGCGGCGGCAGACCCTATTCTTTGCGCCCAATACCACGACGAATTTACGGCGCTGAAAGCGGCATCGCCCACGCCAAGCATCGAAAAAATTCCCGCGAAAACCGCCCACATCATGGGGTTTGTCACAGGAATTTATTTCGGCGACACAAAGCGCGATTTTGTTCTCGGAGACGAGGAAGAAATTATCGCTTATGAGAATGCTGTCCTTGAACTTTGCTCCAAGCATCCCGAGATGTTCGTGGCGCAAGCGGCCATAAAAGCTCTTAAAGTAATGCGGACTTCAAGATCCAAGGCCCGCCCAAATCAAACCCTCTCTGCGACGTCAACATTTGCCGGTTTGACGCTCGAAACTGAAGCGCTCGACAATACACCAGGCGGGTTCGTCCGGGTCGTTCTTCTCGTAAAGAACGACATGCAGGAGCCGGCAAACGTAAGCGTTCGGTGCAGTTTATACGACGATGAAGGCAATGGCGTCGGACGCGCCGGAGGCTGGATCAACAATGTCGCGCCAGGCACCCAAGCTGTGGGCGAGGCCATTGGCACCGTCGAAGGAGCTGTATCTGCGGACTGCAGGGTGGTGCGTTTCAATCACCCCTCGTGACGGTGGACATCGACTAAATCCAAAGCTTATTCGGAGCTAATCCTTCTGCCTCGACCTCTCCGCAAACATCGCCTTCAGATCGAGAGCTTCGTGCGCGTCCAGCACGTCGCACAACGTGACCCATTCCTTGAGATCGCGTTGCGTATAGATCGGCGGCTCAGACAAAATCGGACGCCAAAGGAAGAGATTGAGCGTCGGCGCAGCCCTGCGGATATCAGCTTCGGTTAACCTGCTGCCGTCGCTGGGCTGCCACTCCCCAGGGCGTCGCGAAAAAAATCGCCGAACTGCTCCCTCAAGACGAAGGCCATGACGGGGATGACGTCACCAAGGCGGCCGGAAAAGTCGCCGTCGAAATCCACAGGCTCATAATGCCCGGAGGCCCGCTCGATTTTTGCCGTTTCGGCGACATCACGCATCAGATCGGCAACCTGTGACGGCTCCATTTTCTCCAGAATACTGGAGAGAGCAGCGATCGCGCTGACGTTGGCCTCCACCTTAGCCGTCTCGCCCTTGCCGAGCCCGCCAAAGATGGCCGGTAACTTGTCGAGAGCCGGACCGGCAGCCTTGAGCAATCGCGCCTGCAACGTGATGGCCTGATAAGCCAGCATTGGCTCCACCTTGAAGGTGCGGCCGTTGATCTTCTTCTCAGCCACGTATCACCTCACGCATTCGGAACCAGGCGGTTCCAGTCACCACAGACGAGCGTCCAAACCCGAACCGAAGCGTTGCGCCCCTTCTGATCGTCCGGCGCCGTCTTGATGAATGCCGATGGCGTCGATCCGCCCTCGCCACTCGATCGGTCGTTGAAGTCGAAAGGAAACCCAGCGCCACCGGCGAGAGCCCTTTGTCTCTTCCATTTCTGGATCAGCAACCGATGCGTGGGCGAGGTGTGTTGGAGGCGAATGGTAATGGTCGCGGCGCGGCTCATATTCTGCGAAAAGATAAACGAGCCGTCGACGCCGACGATTTCCGTGCCGACATCGTCGCGCTCACTCACGACGACAGCATCGTCGCCTTCCCAAAAGCCGGAGACGGCCTGGCCATCAAGAGTGGCCGAAACAGCCTCCCATCCATAACTGGAAACCTGGGGCATCGATCAGCTCCTCAGAAGGTCATCATGTAGTTGATGGTCGTATAGTGCTGCGCCCCGCGATAGCGGAACCGAACGGAGATGTTCGGGCCGATACGGGCCTTGCGCTGCGCTGCTGTGACGTCGAAGACACTCGGCACCGTAACCGTGAAGTTTGGAGAGTAGTCCCCGTTTTCATCAAGGTCGTTGGCGATGAGCCCAGCGCGATCGGCGAGGCCCATGACGGTGCGCGCCGCACTCGCAATCATCTCCATGCCGCCGCCGTCGTAAGGCACACGGGCATTGTTCAGGAAAATGCCGAGAACCTCTTCCTCGGTCCGGGCGATGATCCAGTCGGTCGCATGGATCTCGTCGATGAAGACGTTGGGCGTGAACGTTGAGCCTTCGACGACGAAGTCTTGATCGCCGATGTCGATGTAGCAGTTGCAGCAATGCCCGCTGTCTGTGTCCTGCCCGAGCGCCGGCACAAAGCCGGTGATGGCCTGCACCTCGGCAGAACGGATATTCGACGCCGTGACACCCTGCAGCTTCTTAAACTTGGCGGTGTAAGCTGAGTTCGTGTCGTCAAAGTTGAAGGTGCCGAGTTTGGCCGCGAGGGCGAAGCCGGGGTAAAGCTCTGCCGTCTCGTGATAGAAGCCAGCAGAACGCTCCACCGTGCCCTTGTGACGAGCGGCGATGTTCGTCGTGTCGGTAGCGTCTTTCAGCTTTGCATCGTTCGACGTGAAGATGCCGATCTTGTTGTGTGCCTCCAGCCAGGCCACGACGGCGTCGAGAGCACCCTTGTCACGAAGGCCGGCTTCGACATCGAGCCAGTAAAAGTTCGGATCGGCGTCCTGGATCGCATCCAGTGCATCGGAGAGAACCGAGCCCTTCGCCACGTCGTCAGCGGCCGCGGTATAGGCGGCGGTGTCGTACCATAGGGCCTTGACCTGCAGCGGCCTCGGTTTCTGCGAAAAGGCCTGTTGTGCGGCAGCATAGAAGGCGTCGCCGTCAGCGAAGTCCGCCGCTACTTCGTCGATCGACCCGTAGACGCGAGTGAGGTTGGAGCTGTCGAGCTTACCGGCGATCGTCGTCGACGTCAGAAGACCGGCGACGCCAAAGCCCCGGCGTTGAGGATAGGCGTCGCTTCGCGTCAAAGAGACGTTGACGACGCGAGAATACGGGTTTTTCGCCACGAGCGAGTGTCCTCTCTCACGTTAAGCCCGCCGCCGGGCAAATTGCGATGGAATTCAGATGGAGGGGGCGCGGCTATGCGCGCTGAACCGTAACTGGCACTTCTTCGATGACATCGACCACGAGCCCGTCGCGGACAATGCCCCGAACTTCGATGTCCATATTCGCCCGCTTTTCCCAGGCGTTCTCGACAAGCTCTGGAACGTTGCGCACCGCACTCGCCTCAAAGATCGTCAGCGGGTACAGCTCCCCATGCGCAGTCGGCACTTTCCAGGCCGTGTCGATCTTGCGCAGCGTCGACATGGGCGCATCGCCATAAGCGAAGACGGAAAAGCGCCAGTACCAGTCACGCACCGGCGCCTGTGTGATCGTCTCGTCTTCCTCGCCCTCGCCTTCGACCGTAAATTCGTCCTCGATCGGATCGAGGTAGACCGCGCCCGATATGGTCAGATTGGTCATGCAATAGGGCTTGGCCGGGCGCGGCGCGTCGGGATGCGCGTTGATAACTGTCGCGACACCCGTGACGCTGGCGAGCCACGCGTTCAACGCGGACTGCACTTCAGCTTCAGTCAATCCGTCGCCCCCAGCGATCCCAGATACCCGACGAAGTAACCCCCGTCGGCACTCCAGTTCTCACGGTCGAGCACGCGGTAGCGCTTGCCGTCATCTTCGATGATGTCGTCTTCCGAGATCTGAGCCCGCGTCCAAATAATCAGCCGGCTTTCGGCCTGCACGCCCTCAGGCTTGTTCCTGAGTAGCGTCGCCGAAGCTGGCTGCACCGAAGCTTTGATCGGCTTCGTCGCTTCGCCACCCGGCACCCACTCGCCGTAATTGTCCGGGTCGGTGCTGTAATGGCCGCCAGTCTTGGTCACGAGCGCGACCATGCGCCCCTTGCGGTCGATGACGGAGGCGACGCTCATTCGTCGATCTTCCACGTGATGCTCTGGCGATACTCTCCGGTATCGATCAATGGATTTCTCGATTCTTTCTGCTGAACCGTGCAGGGCGCGTTCGGAGGGCTGTCGAGCGAAACGATCTCCGCCTTCATGTCATCCTGCGCTTTGATCCCGAGCTGCGACAGGATCGTGCGCATCGACGCCGATCCGTTCAGGATCATCTTTGCGCCTTTACGCATCCCAGACTGATACTTGCCGCGATTGGCGCGCATGGCATTCCGCAGCGCCGGACGTTCCGGAATGCGCGCCGTGCCGAACTCATTCCAAAACGCACGATCGAGCACGGCGCCAGGCGAGTTGCCAGCCGGCAGCCCAACCTTGACCCGAGCCGGCCCGTGCAGCCGAGAATTGATCTCACCGATATCCAACCGCTTCTTGCGGATGACCTTAGCCGTGAACATCAGGACGCGCTTCCCGCACCCTTCTCTGCCGTTGGCGCTCCCTTCTTGCGGGCGCTGCGCTTTGTAGGCTCGCTCGCGACATTGGCCTTGATCAAATCCGCGGAAATCGCGTTGGCCGCGAGCCAGGCCTTCACTGTGGGATGCGCCTTGACCACATCCCAATTCTCGACGCGCGCCGTAGCGCCCGGCCGAAGGAGCGTTCCGCCCGGCAGCGGCAACGGCGCATCATGATGGCTCGTGACATTGGCTGCGGTCATATCGAACTCCTCAGCGCCAATACCAATTGGCTGACGCGCCGATGATTTGAGACAGGATGCCATCGACCGATGCGAACGATTTCGCCCCCGCGGCGGCAACGGCATATTCGGTTTCGACCTGCCCGACCTTCTCGCGCCCAATGACGCCCTCGGATGAGGGTTCGATGACCAGACGCTCACTCAGTGCCCGCACGGCAAGCTCGGCCGTTGCACTCTTCAGCTGCGCCGGCAGGTCCGGCAGCTCGTTGCCGTCTCGATCTTTGACCGCAACCTTGTCGCCGGAATCGTCCAACTCATATCGCGGCCATTCCAGCCCCTGCGAATAAGAGGCCCGGATGCCGCGATATCGGCCACCGTAATTCGCATCCAGGAAAACCGTGGCCTCGCGCAGGGCCCCCTCCTGGTTCGCCGCGGATCCGTCGCTCCATGATGTCGCCAGCGGATCATGCGGGCGCTTGCCCCAATAGGCTGAGACCTCAGCAACGCTGGCATAGCTCTCAGCGCCGATAATGCCGGTGCCGTCCTCGACGACGAGCGTCACTCGCTCTCGAGCTCCGCTTTAACGTATTCGGCTTGGTCCGCCGGCGACATCTCGTTGAAAGTCTTAGCGTCGCTCTCTCGCATTTTTCTCAGAGGCTCGATTTCAACCCACGAGCCGTCCACGGCGAGCGAACCGATAGCGAACCAGCCGCGCCCGGTCTCCCGAGCCTCGAAATTTCTCGCATCATCGGCCACAGGAGGCTCAGGAGAGGCCTGTTGGGTGCTGCCGACATCATCGCTTTCGTCGCCTGCAGCGCTCACTGAGGAGCTTCCTTCAGCCTTGTTTTCGAACGCCGGCATGACCTGCTGTTCCTCAGCGCTCAGAACCGCTTTGTTCTCAGCCGTTGCATCGAGCGACTTGTCGCCAACGCACGAAAGGTACCCCTCACGCCGCAGCCCCGCCACGAGACGATCGGGAACATCCGGTGATGTGCCTGCCTTCGCAGACACGGTCGTGAAACCATCCCGGCTGAATGGGAAATCTTTGAGGACCTTGCAGAGCATCGTCGCGCCTCCTGGAATTTGAAGGCCGGGGCCTTAGTCCCGGCCGGCTGTCAAAACCGCGTTGGGGGATTACGCGGGATCGGGATCGTTGAGATGCGCCGACGCAATCACCTCGGCGGCCTGGGCCACAGGCTTCTGGTGAGCGTTGTAGAGCACAGCGATGATGCCATTCACGGCCGCGTTGGCCGTTCCGCGGGCAAGTGTGGCGTAGGCATACCGCTCACGCGGCTTGTGCAGATCCAGGACCAACAGCTTGTTGTCAGCGTCGGTCGCCCCGGCCGTGAACGTCACATTGTCGGCGAGCTCAGTCGGCTCCACCGTGTCTTCGGTTTCGTTCGTGAAGCCCGTCAGGGTCAGCTCTGCAGTGTCCGTCACATCGCCGAGATGGACGACGAAGGCGACGCTTTCAAAGCCCTGCGTATCGACCACGTCGGTGGTGAGCAGAGTTTGCCCGGCCGCCGCGGCGATCGCGACTGGAACGATCTTGGCGTCATGAAGCAAGTTCATGTGCATGGGAGGTTTCCTTTCCTGAGCCGCCGTTACGCCGACACGACCATGAGGGCATAAGCCTCGAAGTCGACCACATCGCCGCCGACGCGCTTGCGCGAATAGAATTCGACGAAGGGTTTCGCCGAGTAAGGATCGCGAAGCGTAGTGATGCCGAGACGATCGACGATGGTGTAAGCCCGGCGGAAGTCGCCGAAGGCGATCGGCAAAGCTCCGGCCTGCACTGCCGGCATATCGTCCGCCATGGTGACCGGGTATCCGCTGAGGACGGAGGGCATGCCGGCTTGCAGTCCGGGGCGCCACAGATACTGACCCTGCCCATCTTTCAGCAGCATCACTGCCTGCACGGTCGAGCGTTTCATGAGCCACTGCGCATTGGCGAGATATGCCGCCTTTACTTGAAACGGCATCGCCACGATGGCATCGGCCGTGATTGCTGTCGCGGCTCCGGATGCGTACTGCAGGACGGTGCCGCGCGCGCCAGACGATCCGGCCGGGTACGTCAGAATGCCACGAGGCTTCTTGACGCCGTTGCCGACGATGAACGCCGCAGCTTCGACCCGAGAGAACTTGTCGCCGACCTTAGTCGCAAGCCACTGCTCAACGTTGACCGATGCGTCCTCGAGGAACGACTGGGTCGCTTTGGGCTTGGCATAGATCTCGTGCACCGGGATGCGCTGCATGAAGACCTGTGGCGTGGATGTCTCGGAGCGAGCCTCTTCCTCACCGACCCAGCCGGCGCCGGCCTCATCGGTGTCGACCGGAACTTCCAGCGCCTCGGTACCGATCGTCTCGATCGCGGCAAGCTGACGAAGCGGCGAGGTCTCATAGACCTTGGCGATAATCCGCTGCGACGTGGCAGTCGGCACGAGATAGCCGCCATTGGGATTGGAGCCGACGGAAAGGGCTTTCGCCTCGACCTGCCGCTCGTCACTGGCGCGAAGATAGGTGCCGAACTCGGCTTCCCACGCCTTGTAGCCATCCATGTCGACGCTCTCCCGCGTCGGCCGGCTACGCCAGGCGAGGTTGCCAGAGGCCGCCGCCTTCGTCTCGAAGAAGCGAATGGCGTGCTTGACATGATCCGCTTCATCCTGACCGCCACCAACCGGTGATCGCTTCAAGACAGTTTCGACCGCTTCGGATCGGTCGTTCGCCTTCTTGATCAAGTCTTCCAGCGCCGCATGCTTCTCGGAGACCGAGGTCGTCAGCGCCTCAATCTGCGACTTGATTTCCGGACGCTCTGCTGCGTTCTTCGCGTCTTCGGCGAGCTTGCGCACGGCCTCGAGGTCGGTGCGCATGGATTCATTGAGCTGCTTGAAGTCGTCGCCGAACGACTTCACCTCACGGCGGACTTCATCCACCACGGAATTACGATTACCGCCGCCCTCGTCCTTGCGCTCCAGGGCGAAGGACTGACGACCATAGTGCTTGGTCATGATCTTTTCCTTGATGTCAGGTTGGGTCAGGCCGCCGCGATAGAGCTGCGAAGCCCGCGAATGGCCTCCAAAAGACCAGTTTCGTCACCCGTTCCGGCATCCCGCTCGCGCTGGAGTGACTTGTAGCCAGAGGCAACAATTGCCTTGGCTTGACGCGCGCTGAACCCGGCATCCCGCACAAGCCAGCGCTCGAATTCTCGTTCAGTCGGAAGCTGATCGCCCTTGACCAGCGAGACAGTCGCTCCCTCATGCATCGGGAACGTCACCGCCGAAATCTCTCGAAGGTCGACCTCGATCAATCGCCGCACGTCGTCCTCGCGATCCCACTGATCGACGATGGTGCGAAACCCGATCGAAAGACCGTCCAGGGCTTTTTCGCGCATCAGCTCGTAGGCTTCACGCCCGCGCTGGATACCGAGAAACAGCCTACCTTTGCAGTAGAGCCCCTTCGCGTCTTCACGGATTTCCAGCCACTTCCCGATGATGTCGCGTGTGTCGTGCTGAAACAGCATCTTGATACCCGCGGCACCACGTTTGCCGATCGACGCGGAAAACGCACCCGGCATGACGATATCGCCGCCATGATCAACCGTATTGAAAATCGACCCGTAACCCTCGAATTCCCCCTCCTCGGAGAGGAGCTTCATTTCGAGCTCGACCGGGGCACTCATATGGCCCTCGAAGCGACTTTCCTTCCGCTCGAAGCCGATCATAGGCTTGCACCTCTTCGATGGTGTAAGGTCGGGCCGATGACCCGAGACATGTTTATCGCTGCAATGCGCGCTCAGGGCGCGTCGGCAGCCGACGCAGAGTTTCTTGCCGATCTTGCCGAAGAGGCTGGCCTCCTGGCGAAACCCATCTCGACAGAGGACATTGCCGCCATGTTCACGGACAATCTCCCCATGAAAGAGGCTCTCGCCCGGCCTAGTCCTCAAACAGATCGAGAATAGCTTCCGCGGTGCAGCGGCATTGAACGTCTTCACCGGGATGACCGGTATCCGTCGGCGGTTTTGCCCAGGCGTAGACCCTGCCCTCTTTCTCGCGGTGCGTCTGACGCACTCTCTCATCGCGCGAAGTGCGCCAACGGTACTGAGTGACACCTGCCTGCACTTGCCGAATGCGGTTGAGGTCGGAATTCCATTTCGACGTCTGATCCCGGGCGATCAATCTCGCCCGGCTCTGCAGCACTCCGAACTCATCCGTCATGGTCTTCGCCAGTTGGCGGTGTCCGCCACCGGCAAGCACCGATCGGCTAACTGCGCTCTCAACCCGCTTCACCGTTTCGTCCGACAGAGATTTGATCAAAGCGGCGTTGCGGCGAAGAGCAACAGCCAATTCGTCCTCAAGCCCATCCTGAGCAAGAACTGCAGTCAGGTCGATACCGAGAGCCGATCGGACACGTTCCGCAAAGACGCGGGTATGCCGATCCCTCTCGGTTGACAGCACGCGATCCACTGTCTCTTCCGCAATTCGTGACAGACGAAACTGCAGGGCCTCCCTGAGTATATTCAGTGCCCATTCCATTTGTCCGACCGACTTGCCCTGCATCTGAGCCGCAGCACTCGCCGCAGCTGGCAGAACCTCGGCACGGACGATTGCTGCCGCCGCCCTGATCATGGCGTAAAGCGCCTTGCGATAGGTCTCCTCAGCCGCTCGGCGATGCTCGATCTTGCGGAGGACGATCTGACGCTTCCGGGTCTTTTCCCTCGCCATCGCCGCCAAATCGTATCGCGTCTTCATCCGCTGCGTCCGCTAAGGCCTTCTCAAAATCTGGCAAGACGCGATCACCCGCCAAGACAAGCTCAATCCCGCGCCCGAGGGCTTCACCGCTCACCTCGCCGGTCATGGCCGCGGCTTGAGCGATGTTGATGCGCTTGGCCGGCACCTCCAGCTGCTTGGCGATGCCGCGGGCGGTTGAGATCATGTCCTCGTCGGTCACGGATGCATCCAAGAGCCCCATCGCGACGAGATATCGCCGCAGCGGCTGAACCGTCGATGCGCCCTGGTCGTATGCGCTGAGCAGCGCCGTGATAACCGCGGCATCCGGAGCCCCTTCGAACGTCTCATCGAGCTCATCGTATTGCAGTGCCGCCCGCGCCTCGCTTCGTGTCAGTAGTCCGTCTTTGTACAGATCCCGCACCGAGTTGCGCTTACTCTCTCTGCGCGACTCCAGCGCCGGCACCTCGTCCAAATCGGGCGCAATCCGGAGATCGTCCCCGAACTGCGGCACGAGCCACTCGTTAAGATGATCGGTGGACTTGTCCAGGAGCGGCAAAACCGTCTCCTCGTAGAGCGCAAGCTTCGCCTCGCGGACGTTGTTGTACGTCGATTGCCCCTCAACGATCAGGATCGGGGGGACGCCGAATGCCAGGCAAATGTCTCGCGCCGCATCCAGCTTGCCCTCGTTGAAATCCATATCCTTCGGAGCAAGCCCCATCGGCTCCCATCGGATATCTCCACCAAGCACCATCGGCCGACCCGCATTGACCGCCCCTTGGTGGCGACTTTCAAGCCGATCCTCAGCGGCTTTGATGACGTCCTGCGGCGCATATTGAGGGGCCACCCCCTGACCAACCGACACCGGCTTGAACACCAGCGCCCCGCTGGGACTCGCTCCGTTTTGGAGCAGCGCCACGTTATGGGCGCCCGCAGCATTATGGCGATCGATTGAATAAGCCGCAGCTTCCAACGGCGACATGCCATACCAGTCGTTGAGCGGATTAAATTCCTTCATATGCAGGATAGGCGACTTCCCAGTCACCGCATCAACATCCCAACGGATACGACGGCCATTGGCCTCATACTCATATCCAGCCGGTAAGCCGCTTCGCCCCGCAATGATCTTCATGCGGTCCGGGCGGAGCGTCCACAGCTCGCGCGGAGGTCTCTGATCCGGCCCGACAGCCTCCAGAAAACCATTCCCGCTCAAGAGCAGGTAGGCGAAGAACGCCTCAAACAGCGAATGCCCGCCAATACCCGGCGCCGGCTTCGCGAGCAGACGCAGCAGGTCGTGTTCTTCGACTTCCTGGTCGCCGCGATAGAGCAACCACGGCACGGTTGCCGCGGCTGTCGCAATCATGCGCACGCAGCGATAGGCCACTGCGTTGCGAGCATACCCCTCCTCCGCCAGAGCATCGAAGCGGCGATCGGTCCAAACCGGCTGACCAATCGTAACAGCGGAAATCGCTTCGCCCGCGGCGGAGCCTTTTAGCTCAAGCCGCGGCTCCTGACGTGTAGCTAGTGCTGGTGCCGAATCGTCACGGCCGAACCATCTCAGCGGATTGAGCGATGCCATAAATGCTCAGCCTCTCCGCTCAGTTTCCCACGTACCATTCGAAAGCCGATGGTCTCATGATCAGCCGCGCAAACGCTCCGGCACTCGCATCGACCTGATCTTTGAATGAGCCGCCCGGGAAGAGGCACAGCTCATCGATATAGCCTTGGTTCCAAGTCCCGGCCACGAGATAGACGTTGCCAGCTTCGCACTGGACGGAGAATGGCTCCGCACGAGTCTCCTTGTTGCCACCTTCGCGCTCAGCATGCACGGAGAAGCCGGCCAGCATCGCGATCATGTCGCTCTTCTGGACCTTGCCAGCCTGTCCCGGATCTTGTGGAAGGCTGATCTCGACATCGAAGCCATCACTCTCAGCAGTGGCCCTTATCAGCCGCCGGACGACTGGACCTTCCTCTTGCTCAAGAACGACGTGACCAACAACAAAGCGTCCGTCGGGAGTCTTCCCAAGCTTCACGCCAGCCGTTCGCGCAGCGTTCACTTTATTGGTGGCCGCCAGATCCCAATGGCGCACCCAAACCGTTCCCTGTGGAGCGGCCTGGATGATTTTCCCCTCGAACCACTGCCGCTTGAACATGCCGCCTTCGCGCGGCATCGGGCGCTGCTGGTATTGTCCGGCCCAAGCGTATGAGCCCATGTCGCGCTTGAGCCTTTCGACTTCCGCACGCGGCACGCGGACCGGATCCATGAGCTCCCCATCGGTGCGACGAGGATCGGACCAGCCGATAGACGTTCGGCAATGCCGCTCCGGCTCAAACTCCATCGGGATCATGAGCCGCTCGTAATCCATGCCATAGCGTTCGATCACGCCGGAAACATCATCGCTGTGCAGGCGCTGCATGATGACCACAATCGCCGACCGCTGCTGATCGTTCAGTCGGTTCTGCGCACCCTCGCGAAACTTCCTGGTCGTGCGCTCTCGCTCCGCAGGCGATTCCGCCGTCTCCGTCGAATGCGGATCGTCGATCACGAGCCTATCGGCGCGCTGAGATGTCAGAGAGCCGAAAGCAACGCCCTCGCGGGTGCCCGTCGCCGAGTTGGCAAAGCTGGTCTCGCCAGTCCTGACGAGGTCCACCTCAGGCCAGAGTTGCCGGTACCAATCCGACAGGATGAGATCGCGGGTCTTTCGCGTGTCCCGCTTCACCGGCCCGTCATTGAAGCTCGTCGTCAAATGGCGGAGCGAGGCGAGCCCCATCGGCCCCCACTCCCACGCCTGCCAAAAAACCGACGTCAGCAGAGACTTCGACGAACCCGGTGAGATGTTGATCAGGAGGCGATTGAGCTGCCCTCCTGTGATCGCCTCCAAGTGCTCACAGATTGCATCGATATGCCAATTTCCAACGAAGGCAGCGTTCGGCTCAAGGACAGACCAAGCCTCCCCAACAAAGCCGCGCAGAGACCTGCAGCGTGCGCGGATACGCTCAGCATCGCGCGCAAGGCGCTCCCGCTCCCGGTCAGCTTGCCTCCGAGCCTCTTCCTGCCGAATCAGGCGCATCATCGTCATTGGCGCCACCTGCAAGCGGGCCAAAGACGGCTTTGAGGGCTGCGAGCTGCTCATCCGAAAGGTTCGTCAGGTCTACCGTCGAGATCGGGTCCATGTTGCGATCACCGCCGATCGCAAGCTTGTCGCCATATTTTTTCGGCTTGCGCTTGCCCGCAGACCATTTCAGCGCATCGATCGCGACCCGACCAGCATTGGGCTCGACCTCACCACGCAACACACGCTCCGCAATGTCGCCGATGGCATCAGCATCGGCGTCGGCCTGCTCCGATCTTGCTCGCGCGTATTGCTGCCGGAAGGCATCGTTCACCTGGAGCCACCGCATTACGGTGCGCTCAGGTGGCATTTCCTCGTCACGGCAGATGCTTTTGAGGGATTGCCCGCAAGCGATACGTTCGCAGATCTCGTTTCCGATCTCCGGTGTGAACGAAGATGGACGTCCCGTCATGATCTCATCCGACGCGTTGGTTGCTGGGAGAGGATTTGAACCTCTGACCTTCAGGTTATGAGCCTGACGAGCTACCGGACTGCTCCACCCAGCTATTTTTTGGACCGGCACACCTTCGATGCGCGACACTCAGACCGACGCGATTTTCCGCGCGCGGCTCTTTACTTCTGAGTTTGTTGATATGCCCCAGCCGTATCTCTCTGAGCTTGAACTCGGCTTGTCGGGTCCGGCTTGGCGCCGGCCCTCCAAGCGGTCGGCAGCGAGTGCCGGCGTTGGAGAGGATGCAAGGGGGGCTGAACGCGCGCACGTTGGACTGCTCACTCTGCTCACGTCAAGCGATCACGTTTTGTGACTTGAACAAGAGTTTGCTTTAACTCACTGTCACAAGGCACAGGCGCAGCGCCATTTTTTGGATTAACGGTTCTTCGCGACTTGTTCAAAGGAGCCTTTAGAAGACGCCGACTTTCTTCGCGTTGAGCCGTTCGGAGATGATTTCGAGGGCCCGCATCCTCCGCCGGCGCCACATGTTCCGCTCCCAGCCGAAGAGCTCCTGCAACCGCTCCCGATTGAGGCCCCAGGCGGTCGCCATCGCCCAAACCTGAACCTGCCGGCGGAAGTCGTGATCCGATGTCGGCAAAAGCTCGATGCTCCATGAGAGAGCGGCAAGCATGCGGCTGATCTCTGCAGGCGTCGGCGGGATCTTAGCGCCGCGGGTGCGCCATCGCGGGCGTGTGGGCTCCTTGGCGGACATCCCCTCAACTTGGTTCCGGAGATCCGCGAAGTCGTGGAGATAGGCCGGCCAGTTCGATCCGTAGCCGGCCGGCCCGATATCGGACGGCATCCGGCGGAGCGTTTTGAAAGCTTCAATGAGCTTTTCTCCGACGTGCTCGGGCGTCCATTCGTCCGGCAGATCCTCAGCCCGCGCGGCAGGTTCGGCAATGATCGGCATCAGCCCTCCTCACCCATAGTTGGCGCAAACGCATCAATCGTGGCGAGGAACTCCTCCATCCGCCTCTCCTCTTCTGCGGCTCTTCGTCTGGCTCGATTGATCTCGATCCGCAGCTCATCCGCCTTGCGGATTGTCTCTCTCGAGAGCAGCCCTCCGCTCAGGTTCTCATCGTCAACCACAGCCGCGACGAGAGCTTCGGCTCGGGAGACAAGCAGCGAGACATGTGGGGACAGGCGGGACATCGTGACCTCTCCCCTTACCAAGGAAGCTCGGCTGTCGGGTCGAGGTCATCACCACATCCGAAACTGTCGTGTCCACCTTCTGTCGCGCCAGTGTCGGTGCTCTGTCCGCTTGCCGGGTCAGCCGCGTCCGCCATCTGTCCACGCTTCGTCATCGCCTTGGATGTCTCAGGAATTCCCCGAACCGGGCGCCCCTTGTGCCACATGTACGGGCGGCTCCAGCCCAGGACGTTGGCCGGCATCAGCTTGTCGCGCGCACGCTGGAACTCCTTGTTGATGGCACCTGCCGTGCGCTCGTCGTCGGGAGACATCTCTTTCATGACGGCGCGATAATGATCGTAGTGCAGCACCATAGTGCCAGGCGGCACACCCTTGTGCTCCTCGCGTTCGCCTTCGCTCAGGAAGTGCCCATGCCGCTTAAGCGCCTCAAACATGGCGACAAGGACGCGGCGCTCGACCACATTGGGCGACCACATTTGTCGCTCCAGCTGGCGGTCTATCGCCTGCCCATCGGAGAGCGGGTCGACGACGCAGGACGTGATCGGCTTCTCGGCGCCGTCCTTTCGCCAGCCTGTGCCGATGCGCACAGATTTGAGACCGAACCGGAAAGAGATGTTGTCCTCTCCGTCCTTCTGCTTCGTCAGCGTCGCGGTCCTGGTGCCGTCGGAATTGGCGACTTCGATGACCTGATCGACATTGGCGAGAATGGACGTGTGGCCGCGAAGCTTAGTGCCGCCCGCGTTCATGTGGTGCACGAGCGACACGTGGCAGGCGCACTCTTCGGAGATGCGCGCGATGTTCGCCAGCACCGTCGACATGTCCTTGCCGCTGTTTTCGTCTGCACCCGCAGTGGCGGTCGACAGGGTGTCGATTACGACGAGGCGCAGCGGCAGGTCCCAGTAGGCGGCCCATGCCTTAATTTCCTCGATCAAAGGGCCGGTCGAGCCATCGGTGTGGTAGAGATCAACGGGCGACGAAAGGAGAACGAACGGCAAATCGGCCTTGGGTGATAGTCCGTAATGCTGACGATAGGCCCTAAGGCGTTTCAGGATGCCCCGCGCGCCCTCGCCGGCCTGATAGATGACGAGACCCGGCTGAACGTCGCGACCGAAGAACGTCTTGCCCTGCGCGACAGACATCGCGGCATCGATCGCTAAGAAGCTCTTCCCGGACCTCGACGGCCCGGCGATGATCGATCGGTCACCGACCGAGAGAAAATCTTCGATCAGCCATTCGTGCTCTGGCCCGGGCAAGTCGAGCTGCGACCAGAGGCGAGCCTTAAAATGGCTCGGTGGTGGCCCTGGCACCCACGGCTTTGCATGATCCGCAATCGCCTGATGGAAGAGCTCCGCCGTTCCGCCCGCCTTTTCCTTCCAGTCGGTGATATCGTCCTTCTCGCCGATCTCTGACCAGATAGCTTTCAGGTCGAGATGGCGGACGGAGTTGGCGACGGGCTTCAGCGCTGCGCCAATGGTCAGGATGTGCTTGCGCCCGGCATCATCGTTGTCACCGATGAGGATGACGTCGGCGCCCTTAAGCGCTTCGGTGTATTCCGGCTTCCATGACGCGGCGCCGCCGGCGTTGCAGGTCGCGACGGCGCCGAACTCGACGACCGTGAGCGCATCCTTCTCGCCCTCCGTCAGAACGACGGGCCGGCTGAGCGAGATCGCCTCCAGCACCTCCGGAAGCCGGTAGAGCACCCTTCGGCATTCGTCGAAGGCGCGGCGCTCTGAATAGTCTTTACCGTCCTTCGCCTTGTACCAGTCGCCGGCGCGAGTCCTGCCGTATTCCCCGGCGCTGAGGCCCCATACCCAGCCGCCATCCGGCGCCGGCCTGCGCTGTCGGAAGCGCGGCTTCACATCCTTCGGGTACTTCAGAACCTCGTAGAGCAGCTCGCCGGCTTCGTCCTCATAGCGGTAGGTCGCGATCGGCCCAGTGCTGGCATCAAACTTCGGCGATGAAGACGGCTCCTCGGGCTCCCACGGCGGCGGCTCATCCGGCACATAGGGGGAGGAGAAGCTCGGCCCGCCATTCGCGTAGCCGTTGGAATGGCCGTTATGGGCGCTTCCGTTTCGATCGTCACGAGGCGGGATCAAGTGCCGCCGCTCGAGCTCTTGGAGGGCGGCCCCCTTGTCGAGACCAAGAAAGCGAGCGCAGAACTGCAGCGTGCCTCCGCCCTCGTTCTGCTCATTATCGTACCAGGTGTGCTTCTGCAAATCGACCGCGATCGAGCCCTTGCGCCCATAGCGATCCTCGCGCCCTTTGGATGATAGGGCGGCATTAAACTTGTCGCCCAGAACATCGCGAGCGAGCGCAGGCAGTGCCGATGCGAGGGCGTCCGCGCTCATATCAGGCTCGACACCCCGTCATCCAAGACGGCGTCGACCGTGGTCCGACCTTCCTCCAGATCCGCAGCAAGCACGCCGACAATTCGGGCGACGAGATCTGTCACAGATATGCCGCGCGCCCTGGCAGCGGGCTCCAGCCGATTGAGAGGCCAACCAATCGAGTTCGGGTCACGCGACCGGCGTCGCAGTCCGTATCTGCCGAGATGGACGCGGACGGCGTCGCCGGAGCAGCCAAGCTCAGCGCCAATCTCATCCCAGGACATGCCGCTGCCGCAGAGATAGGCGGCCCGGGCGAGCTTGGAGTTACACCAGGAGAGGCGGTCGGAAGTCATGTGGCCCCCGGATGCAGCCGCCACACCCCACGCTCGATGCGCTCGAATGGCCCGCGCTGAAGCGTCTGCCGGATCTTCTCACGCACATGCCGATTGTCGCGAGCCGTCGCTGTGCCGATGAGGGCCCGGTAAAGCGCATCAATCGTGACTGGCCCGTCTTCGGCAGCCAGGATTTCAAGCACCGCCTCTCGCCAAGTCCGGCGCCTCAAGAGAATCGGCAGGAAGCGAGGCAATCTGAGCGGCACAAAATGGCCGGCGAGCCCGCACCCGGCTAGGATCTCAGCGTCATCACAACCGTAGGCAGCGAGCACGTTCGGCGCCCCTGCATTAGCAGCGGCGCGCCGGCCGTCTGGATGATGGAAGTGAAGCCGCCCATCAAGGAATAGCGCCGCGTCAGCCGCCCCAAGAATGTCCCGCTGGAACCAGATTGTGTCCGTACGAGCGAAGACAAGCGCAACTCCCCGGCCTCCCGCGCGGCAGTGGGCTGCCATTCGCGCCATCCACGACTGAATGAGAGCTCGGGCATAAGGCGGATTTAAGAAAACTCGCCCGAACCATTCCCGAGCAAGCCCATCGTCAGCCTCCACAAAATGACGTTCAGCGGTAGGCCACGGCCGCGGGTTTGGGGCAGCACAGGGATCGAGATCGAAGTCCCCCAGAGCAGCCAGCACGTGTGGAGGCGTCAGCCAGACTTGCGAGCCTGGCGGCGTATTGTGCGGGTGGCGGTGGGTCATTTGCCCATCCTCCGCAACCAACGAAGCGATGGCGCTCCGTCAAACCCCTTCAGCCAGACGACCCAGCAAAAGTCCTTCGTCCCGTTCCCAGGCTTCTCTCCTGCTTGGATAACTGCACCAGGCGGCATGGACGGGCGCGGCCCCAACAGCCAGACACGGTAGAGAGACGTTGTCTCCAGCCACGCCCCTCGCTCTGCAGAATTGAGCCACACAGTCGGCAGCAGAAGCGCGACCTTGTACTGTGTGACCTTCAGCGCATGCCGGACGAAACACCGGCTCTTGTCCCGGGGATCACACAGCCCGAATGGTGGGTTAGAGACAATGTTGCGAGCGCCATCATAACTTGTGAGGAAATCGCATTCTTCGGCGCAATTATCAGACCTGCGGACAATGTCTGTGCCGAAAGCGGTAAGGCCGGACCGAAACGCCGCGTCTACGATGCGTCCAAGGCCGCACGCTGGGTCCATGATCATGCCGTCGAACGGCTCGACCTGAAACAGTCGTTCAGAAACCCATTCCGGCTCGACGTACCAATCGAACGGGTCACGATCCCACAACTTGGCGTGTTTCGCGCGGGGTTCGGTCTGAGTAAGTTCGCAGCTCATTTAGGCGACCCCACTCGGTACGACTGGGGGGGGGGCACCCAGGAAGGCATCGCCCTGCGCAGTGACGCAGCCCTTCGCCATGAGGCCCTTGACCACGCGCTTGTTGAGCCTGTTGCCACCGATATCCGTAAACACACCCTCGACGGGGATGATAACTGGGTGATCCCGCAGGCGGCTGAGCATTGCGGCTTGCTGGCGGGTCAATTTCTTCTCACTCATTCCGCCGGCTCCCCTTCCAGCAGCGCATGCAGGTCCGGCCGTTCGGCGATCCGCTCCAGCAGCCTCTGGATCGCGCGGAATTGCACCGCGCGGCGCGACTCTTGCCCCCACATCTCGTCATTGTGCTCGGCGAGCTGCGCTGTCGCCTTCGCCGTCGCGATGAGCTCGGAAAGTGGGATCATGCTGCCGGCTCCTGGAACATCGCAAAGCTCGGCAGCGGCGCCCTGAACAGCGTCGCACTCGCCCAATCGAAGATCGCGCAGGCATCGCCGCGGTTGTCATCTCGGCAATCGCCGGGGATGAGACCGAGCAAATGGCAGCGTTCGATTACAGCCCGTTTGGCTTTCTGCCGATCGCCCCACCGAGCCCGGCCAGTGAAGTGCTTCCGAACCGTCTGGACGTTCACCGTTTTGCTCGGGATGCCGTAGGCGCCGCACACGGCCTCCACGGCTCCGACGAGCATCCATGTGAGATCGGCCGTGCGGCTGGCGTTGCCGGCCTCCAGCATGGCTCCAGTCGCCATGGGGGCCTCATAAATCACCATGTGCGGCAGGCTCAGGACGAACTGATCGCGGAGCCAGCAGGCAAGATTTCGTGGCGCCCGCATCGGCTCGTCGTCACGCTTCTTGAGGCGCACCACACCTGACCGCGGCAGGGCACCGGGCTGCCCCGTCGCGAAGCCGGTGTTTGTCGCGATGTCCAACGTGAGGATGATGCGCTCGTCGGACACGGCTCAGTTGACCTTGTGCGATCCCGGCGCATCAGCGCCCGGGAAACCGGAGCCGCGAAGCTTCTTGTCGACGCTATCATTCTGCTTGCGCAGTCGATCAGCGTAGGACGTCGTCACCTCTTCGGGTGCTTCCGCCATCTCCTTGGCTGTGGCCGCCTTCACATCAGCATCAGACGGCTTGACATCCTTCGGCTCCTGCTTGGCATTTCCGCCAGTGCCAGCTGAAGACTTTGCCAGGGCCGCATCCCCCAGCGGCGTATCCGCAAGATCGCCGAGAGCAAGTCGGATGTTGTCGTAGGTGTCCTGCTGATCGGGCTCCATGTCCTCGCGGAGCGCATCGATCTGTGCTTCCAGTTGACGCCGCTTGACGTTCGCCTTCAGCTCCTTCTTCGGAATCCCAGCATCCTTGGCATTGTCGTAGACGCCCGAAATGAGCTCGCGGCGCCCCTGGCACCACGCCATATACTCGCCCTTCTTCGTCTCCATCTCGGCGAAGATGCGCTCAATCTGCGAGACGAAGGTCTGGCACTTCTGCGGATCGAAGCCGTTATGGCCCGCCCTCGGTTCTGTCTCTGTCATTCGCGTGTTCTCCTTCCCGGTTGAGAGCTTTCCTTGCGGCGTCGGCGTCATGCTGCCGGCCTCTTCCTGAGCCCGAGACGTTTGGACTTGCTGATCACGGAGTTGCGGGAGAGACCGAGGCGATCGGCGATCAGCTGCGCGGAGGCGCCGGCTGCGTGCATTGCCTTAAGCCGCTCGACCCGGTCGCTCGTCCAGGGAGAATCTGAGCGCTCGCGACCGACCTGAGCCTCTATTGAGGCCTGCTTAAAAGCTGCAGCCGCAACGAATATCTGAGCTGCCGCAGGATGCTTGGGATGCGCGGTTGCCATCGCTGCAAGCGACCGATTGCTCATGTCGATGAGCTGCTGGCGGGTCCATTTCGTGCCGGGAACGAAGCGCCGATCCTCATCAAAAGGCGGTGACACGTGCCGCTCAAGAACCTTCTTGATCATGCCGCGGGACACGCCGAAATGCCGCGCGATCTCGTCGCGACTCATCCCGTCACGGATCATCTGCTTGAGCCGATCGACACGACCCGGCACCCATTTGGTCGGCTCCGCCGTCATGCCATAGCCTCTTGTTTCGCCAGGGATTTGAGGTCGGAGACGGCGCGGCGCTCACTCGACGTGCCCACGCCGGCCGCCATCGCGGCGTGCGTGGTGCAATACGGGCTGCCAGGAACGCGAGGGCAGCCGCAGACTGCCTTCTCGGCGTAATCGGCTAGCTCATCCCACATCGGCCACCGGCAGTGCCGCGAACCAGACGCCTCGAAGTGAATGGGGGCGAAGTGCAGCTCGTCAGCGCCGGCCGGCTGAGGCGCCGGCCTCCCACCGGCTCGGGGCTTTGAGCGACCCTCGCTCTCCCGCCTGACGTCGCGTCGGCGGGAATTGGACGGGGTGACGGAGGTCGACCCTACCGTCGCTTGCGCCACCCCGGAGCCGTTCGATTCGGACGGCCCCTTATTCGCGGTCTTTGCGGGCGCGGGCTTGTCTATTGGGGCCGCTGCCGCTGTCGCCCCGCGGCGCACCTTAGGAGCCGCGATCGAAATGGTTGCCGGGGCTTTCTCAGCCTCGCGCCCGGCAGACGAGGACAATAATGGGGACGTCGACACCCCACTCTGAGTTCTTGCCGGCCCGCTGTCGGGCTCCTGGCCGGCGCAGGAGGAAGCAGGCTCTGGGAACACCTCCCGACGCGGTTCTTCATCGTCATCCGCCGCGGCAAGGGCCACCATGTGCCATTCGACATGCAGCGCGGACGCAATTTCGCGAAGCGTCATGCCCATCTGCTGTCCCGCGCGCACCAGCGAGCGCTTTTCAGCTCGGCTTAGCCGCGACCACGGTTTCTTCAGGCGGACGTTGCGGACGGGCAATGTCATCGCTGAGACCTCACCTTTCCATGCGCAGCCTCGGCGCGTCGCCGCCACGCACGGGCAAGCTCGAAATGCCGCGACGCTCGACCTTCACAGACGCGGAACCAGACCGCCCACAGCAGACGTTTCATGCGCCCTCCAAAGCGCGCCGCCGCTCGCGAAGCGCCTCTTCCTCGGCTTTGAGCTGGTCAATGCGCTGCTGCCGTCCGGCCTCGGAAAGCCAATCGGGGGCGCCGTGCGCGGCCGCAGCAAGAAACTCAGGGCCATAAACCCCGACCATGACGAGGCCATTCGCGAAGCTCGGCCGCGACCGGAGCTCCAACCACCCCTCGATCGTGCGCGCCGAAATGCCGGTGTCGGCCTCGACGTTCATGGCTGTGCTGATCGGATGGATGCGCCGCAGAAAGGCCGCCAGGCCTTCCATATCGAGCCCAACCCGTGACTTTACGGATCGATTTCCGCACTTTCCCGTAGCGTTGTACGCAGACACCCCGTTCTCCGTGGCTGATCTTGGACCAGTCATCACGGTTAGGGAGGATGCGAAGTGTGCAGAGACAGCCGACATCACGAGAGCTCCGGGGTATGGGAGCCTTTGGGAGCCCTCGTCGGGCGGCTGGTCGAAATGCTGACGTCAAATGGCGTCAGGCCGAAAAACAGAGTGAACGGACTGCGATCGAAGCCCGCCGGCAACGCCGGCGGCGATAGCCGAGAAGCGCAGGCCTCGAGATATGGATCGGATGCGAGCTCAGGATCGTAGGCATCGCTCGAGATGTCGGAGCAAGGCATCAGACCGCCTCGTCTTTGGGCCCGACCATCCACGCCGGGGGACATGGGATGTCCTGATGCTGAGGTCGCCACAAATGCAGGCAGTGCGGGTGATGATTCACATGCTGAGACAGCGGAACATGCAACTGCATCGCCGTTTCATCGTCGCAGAAGAAGAGCCGCTTGACGTACTCCATCTCAGACCAGTGCGGGCACCGGGTGGGCCGAGACACCGAGACATGGTCCCAACCCCCGCCGGTCGACGCGACGACGCGCATCGGGGCGCGATCGACCGGCGACGCAACCTCGAACATGCCGCAGCCGCCATCTCCAATGCCGCCAAACCGCCGAACGATCTCGGAGCCGGTCTGCCGATAGGCGTCAAGGAGGTGAAGATCGCGCATCACCAATCCTCCCCATCGAACCAACCGCGCCGCGCACCGATAAAGACGAGCGCAGACGAGACGCAGAACGCGAGAACGATGAGCGCGAGTATCAGATTGGCGGCGGTCATTCCCGCCCCCGGTCCGCTATGCTGACCGACAACCCCAGCGGAGAATGGCCATGAAGCAGAAAGTCGACGATCTCGTCACCGAGCAGCTCTTTGCCCAGATCGCGAGCCTGAAGCTCCTGATCGGCATCTTCATCGAAGCGACGCTTCCGCCCGACGACGCCGAGGCCATGCAACAACTCGAAGGGCTCAAGCGACATATTGCGGTAGCCGCGCGCCCGGAAGCCTTCCCTGGCTTCTCGCGGGGTTCCGCCGAGCGTCTCGCCAAGGCGGCCGAGATCGATGCGGTAGCGCTGGTCGCCGATATCGAGCGCCGGATCCGACGCGCCGGAAAGCAGTGAGGTCATGCCGCGGCCTCGCTTGTCTGTGGCCGCGGGACGCCGGCGGGCCAGTCCAGCCCGTCCGGCCAATTCGCTGAGAACCAGGTCATGACCTCGTCGTATTTTCGCGCGGTGAAGGAGCTCGACCCATCGGCAAGCCTGTCGAAGAACCGCCAATCACCGGCGGCCAGCCGGCCGATCGTGGAGCGCTTCCTCCCGCGTTCGCGGCAGTAAGCCTCGGCACAGGAGATGAGATTTTGGGCTAGCTCGGTTTCCATGATGGCGACGAAGATAGTCGGACGTTTCCGACCATGTCAATCGGAAATCTCCGAATAGCGTCGTTTTAGTTTCTGTCGGATAAACCCGACATGGAGAACGGCTTGAAAGAACGGGTGCGCCAACGGCTTGATGATCTCGGGATCAATCCCTTCGAGGCCGCTCGTCGCGCAGGCGTGGAGCGGAACTTCATCAACGACCTCCTCTCGGGTCGGAAGAGATCGATCCGCGACACAAGCCTGACGAAGCTCGCTCGGGGGCTGAACACAAGCGAAGCGTGGCTCCTCGGCAGGTTGTCGGAAGACGACAATCCTAGACGTGCAGTTCCGCTTGTCGGCTTTGTCGGCGCAGGCGGCGAAGCTCACCTGTTCGGAGCTGGCCAGGGCCCGTTCGATGACGTTCCAGCGCCATCTGGAGCCACCGAACACACCGTCGCAGTCGAGATACGCGGCGACAGCCTGGGTAGCATCTTCAACGGTTGGCGCGCCTATTACGACGAGGTTCGCGCGCCAGTGACCCCGGATCTGATCGGAAGTCTTTGCGTCGTCGGCCTCGACGACGATCGGGTCCTCGTGAAGAAGCTTGCTTCGTCCGAACGAGTTGGACGGTTTCACTTGTTATCGGAAAATGCAGAGCCGATTTTCGATGCCCACGTGGTGTGGGCAGCGAAGGTGCTCGACATGAAGCCTCGGTGAGCTGAGCAAGCGCTCGCGCCCTCAAGGGCAAGCGAGCGCGCAAGCAGTTTTCTGCCTCGCGGCTCTTCACTCAGAATCTCAACTTCTGTGCATAGGGAGATTCAGCGAGTCGATGGGTCGCGCTTTATGCGCTCCCCTCTCCACAGACTCCTGAGTCTCTGAGCCGCGCGCCGACTTCATCTTCTTACCGTGTTCCGCGCAGGGGTCGCTTCGCTTGTAGCGGCACGCATTCGGCCGCGTCAAGAAAAAATCGGACACTTCCGACTTTTCCTGTTGCACATCGGAGATATCCGACTTATTGTCCTCCTCATCGATCGGAGGACGCGATGAACACGACATCCCTGCATGAGCGGGCACCCAAAGCTGGCGAGAACGACAGCGCGGCGCATCCTTCGCTGAAGGCGTTCGCATCGATCACAGATGGCACCCTCAGCATCTCCGCCGGCGACTTCACGACGACGATCTCTGTCGCCGATATCGCCTCGTCCTGGAACTCACTCTCGCAGTATCCCGAAAGGCGCGCACGCCTCGAACTCGTGGGGCTCTGCGAGCGTCTGAATGACTTCGGCGCCTATCTCGAAAAGCTTGAAGCCTCGAAAGCGGCCACCGCGGATTTCAAGGCTGCTGCCGAAGGCGAGCGCTTCGCCCGCAAGCATGTCGAGTTGACCCGCGCCTATTGGGCCGCCGAAAGCCGCTGCGCTTCCTCTTTCATCTGCGGGCCGGCCAACTTCCCCATCGCGCGGAATCGCAAACGAATGGACACGGCCGCAAAGCGCGGCGCCGAGATCAGCGACCATGTCGCGCGATCGAAGAACGCAGCCAAGCGTCGCGCCTTTCCGCATGGTGCGCCTGGCAAGGCAATCCGATCGAACAATCCCGATGCGCTGGCGCTGTTGGCACAGAAGCGCGCAAATCTCATCGCTGAACGCGACGCTCTGAAAACCGCCAACGCTGTCTTGCGCAAGGCCGAGCGGTCCGGCGCCGACGAGGCAGAAATGGCCGCGGCGGTGGCGGCAGCCATGGGCTGGAAACAAAGCACCGCCAGGACCTTCATCACCCCGAACTACATGGGCAAGCGCGGAGCCGAGGGCTTCCGTTTCCAGAGCCTCGGCGCAGAAATCCGCCGGATCGACAAACGCATCGATGCGATATCCGCTCAGGTCGACCGCGGCGAGGTGGAGAAAACAAAGGAGACGGCAGCCGGAGATGTTCGCATCGTCGAAGACCCGGAAGCAGGCCGTATCCAGTTGTTCTTTCCGGACAAGCCGGATGAGGCCACGCGTTCACTCCTGAAGAGCCGGGGGTTTCGATGGGCTCCATCAGCTGGCGCCTGGCAGCGTCACCTGAACCAGAACGGCCGGTGCGCAGTCGAGCATGTCATGAAGGCGCTAGGCGACGCCCTTTGCACAGGGAGGGCAGCATGACCCTTCCCTACTTCCGCGGCTGTTGGACGGACGAGGATGGCGAAGCCCACTTTTACAGCCACGGCTACTGCATCGTGGAGACCTCCGGCGGCGACTGGCAGGTCCAGCGCGCCGACGCACGAAATGAATATCACGAAGTCTGCACGGTCCCGCACTTCGACGAAGCCGAGCGGCGAATGGCCGATGCCTATGCCGAGGATCGCAGAGAAGCGGCTGCAGCTCGCCTAGACCGGATAAGCGGCAAGAAGCTCAGGAGGGCGGCATGACCCGCGAACAGGTTCTCGCCTGTCTCGAGGCGTCGAAGCGCGCCGCGGAGAAATCTCAAGCCGAAGATGAGGCGTCACGCCTCACTGAATGGGCCCGTGAAATGCGTGGTCGTGCCGAAGCGCTCGACGAAGCCATTCGTCTTGTCTCGATGCTCCCGGACGACGGCGATCGCTTGGCAGCAACGAGGGAGACCGCGTGATGGCAGACAGGACCAAAGAAGCCGAGATTGAGAAGCTGCGTATCGCAACCAGGCAGCTCCAAGCGGAACTGACGTCGATGGCGCGCACGATGCGTCATGCTGAAGTTGTGGTCGGTTCAACTGTCCAGACGCTGGAGGATGAAGGCGACCGCGTCTACTTCGCCAGCACCAATCAAGCCGATCAGCTCCGCGATCTCCATCTCGAGATGGATGAGTGGGAATGGCACATGATCCGGCGGCATGCGGGAAAAGAGGATGTTTACGCGGCCTGCCGCATGGCCAACGACAAGCTCCGGTCCGCCCAGTGTGACATCGCCTCTCTCCGCGATCGGGCTGAGAGAGCCGAAGAAGCCCTCCGCTTCTATGCCGATATCGCTTCCTGGACGCAGCTGACCATCGAACAGCAGCGTGCGAAGCAAAGAAGCACTGGAGATGGCGCCGATGTAACGACAGCTGTCCGCTGCGGGGATTACGTCCGCGAGGCGCCTGCTGGCTATGCTCTGTCAGCGGCTGATAAGGATGCGGGCGATAAGGCACGTGCCGTCCTCAAGGAGGCCGGCAATGTCTGACCTCCCCCTCCTCCGCGCACGCGGCCGGTTGGCGAACGCCGACGCATTTTTGCGGCGTGCGACCGACATGGGCCTCTCTGCCTGGGTCGCCGACGCGTTGGCTGCCCTGTCTACCGCGGGTCTCATCCTCTCGGGCATCGGCCATCTCATCGGGTGGTGGTCATGAGCGCGGTCACCTATCCCGTCACGGATCGAGCCACTTGGCTCGCCAAACGTCGGCATTCGATCAATGGCAGCGAGGTCGCGGCGGTCTTCGGTGTTTCCCCGTTCATGACGCCGCTTGATCTCTATCTCGCCAAGATCAACGGCCGTGAGATCGACGACAACGCGCTCCTGCAGAGGGGCCGCTGGCTTGAGGCAGCCGCCCTCGCCGCGCTTGCCGACGAGCGACCAGAGATGCAGTGCAGAGCTGCTGGTGTCTTCGTGCAGGATACCGAGCTTCGACTCGGCGCAACGCCGGATTTGATCGCCGACGGCTTCGATGGTGAACCGGTCGAAGTCAAGGCGCCAACCCCGCGGGTCTTCGAAACAGAATGGGAAGACGGGCCGCCGCTGCACTACCAGCTGCAGGCGCTGACCCAGGCGGTTCTGCTCGACAAGCCGAAGTGCTGGATCGCGGCCCTCGTTGTCGACGGCTGGAAAGCCGATCTGCGCATCTTCGAGATCGAGCGTGTCGCCGCTGCGGAAGAGCGGGTTCTCCAAGGCGTCGCCGCTTTCTGGAAGCGCCTAGAGAACCAGGATCCACCGCCCGCAACGTACGGCGAAGACGCGGCCGCTCTTGCGGCGCTCTATCCACGCGAAACGGTCGGCAAAGAAATCGACCTCTCCGGCGACAACATGCTTCCTGAGCTCCTGGATGAGCGCGCCGAGATTACGTCGCGACAGAGTGCCGACAAGAAGCGTCGAGACGCGATCGATGACGAGATCAAGGCGAAGCTCGGAGATGCCGAGCGCGCCATCCTCGCCGATGGCCGGTCCATCTCGTGGAAGACACAACACCGCAAAGAAGTGACGCTCGCTGCGACGTCGTTCCGCGTCCTTCGCATCCACACACCGAAAGCATGGGGGAAAGCGGCATGAGCGCGCTTGCAGAAGCCGTCGAGACTTCGACGGATATCATCAAACACGTCGAGGCGAACCCTACGCTCGTCCTCATCGACAGCGAGAAATTCGAAGTATTTTACGCCGAGATTTTGCGGGAGGTAGAGGCGTTCGTCGCTGACACGTCGACACCGTCCGGACGCAAAGCGATTGGATCCCTCGCCTACAAGGTCGCGCGGACGAAGACAGCCATCGACGACGCTGGCAAGCGCCTCAATGAAGAGGCCCGTCAGCGCATCAACAAGGTCGATGAATCCCGGCGGCATGTCCGCGCTCGCCTGGACGCACTCCGCGACCAGGTTCGGCAGCCGCTTACGGAATGGGAAGAGGCGGAGAAGGCTCGCATTGAAGCGCTGAAGCGTGGCTTGGCGGAGATAGAGGTCGCTGCCATCGTCGACCCCGATGACACCGTGCAGACAATTAGCGCGCGTCTTGAGACACTTGGTACACTTCGGGTTGACGCCGAGACCTACCAGGAATTTCACACAGATGCGGCACGCCTGCGCAACAGCGCAGTTGAAATCCTGACAGCCAATCTGAGACGCATTCGCCAAGAGGAAGCCGACCGCGCGGAGCTGGAGCGTCTACGAGCTGAGGCCGCCGAACGGGACCGCAAGGAGCAAGAGCGCATCGCCGCCGAGCAAGAGCGAGAACAAAGGCGTGACTACGCGAGGCGGCTGATTGAGCACTGCAAGCAATGCGCCCTCGGCATGATCGACGGAACTCCGTATCCGTACGTGATCCTGTTTCGTGAGCTGGAAGAAAAGCTCGTCGTGGACGACGCTTGCGGTGACCTCGCGGGAGAGGTGGAAGCCGCTCGCCAGGAGGCGCTCGCTTCGCTTCGAGAGGCGCAAAGGCGTGACGCCGAACGTCATGAGGCCGAGCGCGCGGCAGCCGAAGCTCGTCTTGCTGAAGAGGCAGCAGCCCGTGCGCAGCGCGAGGCCGAAGAGCGTCACACTGCCGAGCTTCGACGGATAGAGGAAGAGCGTGCCGCCGAGCGGCGCAAGGCTGAAAGAGAAGCCGCAGAGAAAGCGGAGGCCGAACGCCGAGAGCGCGAGGCTGCGGAAGCTCGCCAGCGGGACCGCGAACACCGGTCCAAGGTCATGGCAGCCTCGACAGAAGCGGTCATGGAAGCCGGCACAATCTCCGAGGCGAAGGCCAAGCTAATCGTCGCGGCGATAGCTGCCGGCAGCGTCCCCAACGTCACTATTCGGTTTTGAGGATACGCACATGAGGACGCTCTTCCGCGTGGTCGACTTCGAGACGACAGGCACCCCCACGGACGAAGAACGGCATGCGATCTGTGAGATCGGGTGGTGCGACGTGCTCCCCGTCGGTGACACGGCATGGCGCGTCGTGGCGCCTCCGGCAGCGATGCTGGTCAATCCGCACCGCCCGATATCGATCGAGGCTCTGGCAGTGCACCACATCACTGATGCGCAATGTGCGGCAGCCCCTGACGTGACCGACGGATTTCGGCACCTGATGGACGGCATGGACGACCGGACTACGGTCTTCGTGGCCCACAACGCCGACTTTGAGCGAGAGTTCTTTGGGGGCGGCGATGTGCCCTGGATATGCACCTACAAGAGCGCGCTCCGGGTCTGGCCCGACGCGCCGTCTCACAGCAACCAGGTGCTGCGGTACCACCACGATCTGAAGCTTGATGCCGAGCTCGCCCTGCCGCCGCACCGCGCCGGACCGGACGCCTATGTCACGGCGTGGCTCCTGAAGGCGCTTCTGGAAGCCGGTGCCGACCCGGAAGAGATGATCCGCTGGTCGCGCGGTCCGGCGTTGCTGCCGAAGGTCACGTTCGGCAAGCACAAGGGCGCGAAGTGGCAGGACGTGCCCACGGATTACCTCCGTTGGCTCGCCGACAAATCCGACATGAGCAGAGACGTGAAGGCGAATGCCCGCCATCACCTGAAGCAGAGGGAAGCAGCATGAGCACTCGCGAAGCCACTATCGTCACGGGAATACCTTGGGGACAGGACGGCGAAGAGGGCATCTATTACCAGCTAGGATCCAAGTACAGGCGCCCTGTCGGCAACACCTGGGAGGACGTCGGCGTGGTGTCTCGCATTACCGTCACGGACGACCTTCCCGGCCTCCACTGCAACATGGAGCGGGTTCGCGTCTTCGACGGTGAGACAGTCATTTTCGAGGCCCCACTTCATTCGCTCGAAGGCGTTGCATACGCCCCGCCGTCGCCGGCTCTGAACGAGGAGCAGGAGTGATGACCGAGAGCAAGCTCTTCACGCGCAACGATCACCTGAAGCAGAGGGCAGCATGACCAAGCACGAAATGCAGCACGTTACCGACGATGGCGAATTCGTCGCCGGTCTCCCCGCCGCATATGGTGAGGCAACACAGAGCCTAGCCGTCAGCCTGGCGCGAGCCGAGGTTGATCAGCAGATCGCCACAGCCCGCGCGATGCCGCGCTCGGTAAAGCGCGCCGTCGACAACATCCTGTCTCTTGCGACGCTTGATGAGCGCAGCGCCGAGGAATGCGTCTACGCACTCCCACGCGGCGGCAAGCCGATCAAAGGCCCGTCAATTCGCCTCGCCGAGATCATCGCCGGCCAGTGGGGCAACTGCCGCGTCGGTGCGCGCGTCGTGCACGTCGACCGGCTGGAGAAGTACGTCGAAGCAGAAGGCATCTTTCACGATCTGGAGACCAACGTCGCCACCACGTCGCGGGTGCGGCGCCGGATTTCCGACAAGCACGGACGCCTCTTGAACGACGATATGATCGTCGTCACCGGCAATGCAGCGTGTGCAATCGCTAAGCGCAATGCGATCCTCGGTGCCGTGCCAAAGGCTGTCTGGCGACGCTCCTACGATGCTGTGGAGTCCGTCGTTGCTGGAGACGTAAAAACTCTCGCCGAGCGTCGCGACAACGCGATGAAGGCGTTCGCGACCTTTGGAGTGACGCCGGAACAGATCTTCGAAGCTCTTGGCATCGCCGGGATGGAGGAGATCACGCTGGAGCACATGCCAACGCTGATGGGCATGCACTCCGCTCTGAAGAGCGGCGAAGCTACCGTCGAGGAAATGTTTCCGAAGAAACCCGCCCCCGGCAAAGCGCCAGCGAAGTCGCTGCAGGAGTTTGGTTCGCCGGCGACCGACACGGGCAAAACCGAAGCGCCCGAGAACGAAAAGCCGAAGAACACTACCTCCAAGAACGCTGGTCCGGCCGCCAGCGAAGCCGGTCCCGCCCATACGTCCTCCGCTGAGGGCGGGACCGGCGACATCTCGAACGAAGAGGCAGAAGCCCTCGCCGAGATCGCTGCCCAGAAAAGAGAGGCAGGGATGCAGGCGTTTGCCGAGTGGTTCGCAGGGCTCTCCGCGGCTCAGCGAGCCGCGCTGCCGTCCGAAGACCCAGACGAAGCGGAGTGAGGATGTCTACGACCTACGCAGAGCGCACCATGGCTCAGGAAATCGGCGGTCGCATCCGGATAGCCCGAGAGGCCGCCGGCCTCAGTCTCACCTCGGTTGCCGGCCGCATCGGCGTCACGAAGGCGACAGTGCACAGATACGAGATGGGCACCTGCCCCATGCCGACGGTGAGGTTTGTCCGCATTGCCGAGATCGTCGGCGTGACGCCCGGCGACATTCTTCTCGATCGGAAGGCCACGCGATGAATGTGCGTCCAATTCTCTTCGGCGGGCCGATGGTGCACGAGATCCTCGAGAGGAGGAAGACGCAGACGCGGCGGGTGCTCAAGCCGCAGTTTGAAGGCATGCATCTTGATCGCCTCGGGCCGACCGGCTGGCAGTGGACTGGTGAAGGCGGCCTGCCGCACATTCCGGTCCGCGTGCCATATGCCGTCGGCGATCTCCTCTGGGTAAGGGAGACGTGGCGAGCTGGCCGCGGATATGATGGCGCAAAAATCAAGGACATAGCCCCGTGGTCGCGACTCTGGTTTGACGCCGGCGATTGCAATGACAATGCCGGCGTCATCGGGCGAAAATCTCGCCCATCCATCCACATGCCGCGATGGGCGAGTCGAATCACGCTCCGCGTCATCGACGTGCGCGTGGAACGACTACAGGGCATCAGTGAAGAGGATGCCGTAGCAGAAGGCGTCCGTGAAACGGACTTCTACGACAACGCGGAACGAAAGGTCGCGGCCGGAGCCCCTTATTCGATCGAGAGGCTGGCCTTTGCAGACCTGTGGCAATCAATCAACGTCAAGCGCCCCGGTTGCACATGGGAGGATAACCCATGGGTCGCCGTCGTCAGCTTCGATCCGCTCTTCGCGAATGTCGACGAGATCGTGGCGAGGGAAGTGGCATGAACGACCACGCCCGCCCGCTCAACGATGCACTTCTGATCCTGCACGACTCGCTGAAAGTTGCCGGGATCGATGCCGCTGCAGCCGAACTCGTGCTCACAGAAGAGGATGCGCTGAAAGCTCGTCGGATCATCAAGCCGATGAGTGGTGTCATCTATCGAGGCTCGGAGGTGGCCGCCGGGGCGTCTGTCTTCCGATGCTCAGGGATCTCGGTTTGGGGCTTCCAGGGCGCCGGTAAGAACAATCTGAAGGAAGACGTGGCATGACGCGACCTCTCCTCACTTCAGCCGCCCATTTGCGCCACACGCCGCGCCATCCAGTTGACATAGGCCGTGCGGGTCATGCCGCGTCGTTTCGACTCGGCATCGATAAATGCGAGCACGTCCTCGTCCAGCGTGAGATTGGCGCGCACGGACTTGCCGGAGAGCGCAATCAGCGGCACGGAAACAAGCGTCGCTCCATCCGGCACGTGCACATCTTCAGGCGCGGAGGGCGCCGGCAAGGCGGCCCCATCCTTTTCCGCTTCCAGGGCCGCGTCGCGCAGAGCCTCCTCGGCATTCAGCATCGCCGCGTCGATGGTTTCCCCCATAGCGACGATGCCATCAAGATCCGGAAAGACGACGCCGTAAGCGCCCTTTTCGCCGTCGATCAGCGCAGGATAACGGTTCATGGCTCACATCCTCTCAACACAATCAGGGCAAACGCGGGAACAGCCTGGGAGGCTGGCCTAAACTGGCCAGCCCGCCTTTTTCGCTATCGAACGCCAGACACCCGGCGACACCGTTTTGTGTCTTGGAACCGTGATGACGCCTTCAATGACATCATGGCGGTAAATGTCGTGGTTCGATCCGTTCCGGGCAAGATACCAACCGTCCTTCTCAAGGCGTTTGATGATCTTTGCCGTTTGCTGTTCCATCGTCCCCGCCCCTTTCTATGTGCATATATATGCACTCTTTTGCTCGTGATGACAAGCGAAATCGTGCATTATGATGCACTTTTTTATGCGCCAGGGGTGGGACAATGAGCGTTGCCGCATTCCCACTAACGTGGCCAGACCACATCGATCGGGCGTCGAGGCGCGAAGGAGGCCGCTTCAAGACAACGCTGCCGAACGCCCTAAAGAACGTCGAAGACAGCATCCGCCGGTTCGCATCTGATAGCGGCAAGAAGGTCGAGAACCTGGTGATCTCATCGAACTATTCGCTCGGTGATCGCCGGCCTTCCGACCCTGGCGTCGCCGTATGGTTCTGGTGGGATGGAATGCAGGTCTGCATCCCCGTCGACCGGTACCTGCTGATCGAGCACAACCTGCAGGCCATCCACCACGTCATCGAGGCGCGGCGAACCGAGCTTCGGCACGGAACGCTCGCCTTGGTTCGGGCAACCTTCAAGGGGTTTCAGGCTCTTCCACCGCCCGGTCAGGCGGAAAGCGCGAAGTGGTGGCGCATCCTCGGCGTGAAAGAAGACGCGACAGAAGCCGAAATCAAAGCTGCCTATCGCCACAAAGCGGCAGAGTTGCATCCAGATCGGCCTGGCGGCTCAGAAACGGCCATGGCCGAATTGAACCGCGCGCGGGATGAGGCGCTAAGGAGATCAGGTCATGAGAGAGACTGAACTCCCATGAGTTCGGCCCACACGCACTACTGCCCTGCAAGCGCCACGGCGCGCATTGATCGCCTTTTCGGGCAAGCCGCAGAGCATGCCGAGGTGAACCCCGGCACGCTTCGGGTCGAGACTGTCTCTGGAAAGATATTGTGGAGCCCCCAATGAACACCGAAGAGCGTATTCCCTTACCGGCAATAACTGAGCGGCAACGCAAGCTGACGCGGGCGCGCGCGCTCGCCGCGTCGCTGGTGCTGCGCCATGGCGAGGAGCTTCTGCCGATCTTTGACCGGCTCGACCGCGAATGCGCCGCCCTGGAAAAGCGCGAAGACGCGCTCGACCGCGTGCGCGCCATCGCCGCGACCCGGGCGCAAGCCGCGGCCGGGTGAGGAAGGGTAAACGACATGCAAAACGTTCGTGAGGTGCCGTTCCCAGACCATATCCCGCCGCGGCAGGAGTGCTGCGTTCCAGGCTGCAATAAATCGTGGCCGTATCGGCCAGAGAATTTCGGCTGTGATCTGATCTGTAGGCAACACCTTAAGATGTCTCCGCCGTCGCTTCTAAGACGGTGGAAGGCCGTAAAGCGCGCCTATGCCGGCCAACGGCGTCGCATGCCTCAAAACCGCGACTACAGCAGAATCACGCGGATGGAGAAGCTGCTCGACAAATTCTGGGAGCGCATCATTGCGAACGCTACCCCGGGCGAGAAGCCGGCTGGCATGGAAGCGATTCTGGACGAAATGGGCGTGCGGGGATGACGACTGAAACCGACCTCAAAACCCTCCGCGTCCTGCCGTCCGACATGCAGGCCGCGCGCGACAGAGCCTAATCATGCCTCGTCACGTCACAGCAGCCGAACTCGCCTCAGAATACGGCATGTCACCGAGGCACTGGACGCGGCTCGCTGCAGCAGGGAAGATACCTGGGGCATGGCAACCCGGCGGGGCTGGAGGCAAATGGCTTTTCGACCCGAAGGAATTCGCCGTATGGCGTCGCTCACAGCGCAGGACCACTGATCGATGGCAGCCATCTATCGCCGCGGAAAGATATGGTGGGGCCGCGCCACCCGGGCCGGCAAGGAACATCGGAAGTCCCTCGGCACCCAGGATAGACGCGTGGCTGAAACGCGTCTCCGAAACTGGCTGAACCAGCTCGACAAGCTCAAATGGGGGGAGAAGCCGGCAAGGCGATGGGAAGACGTGTGGCCGCACTTCCTTGAGCAGCACGCCCCGACGATCAAGCGGTCGAGCCTGACACGCTATGGCGTCAGCCTGAAGAACCTGTCTCGCGTCCTTGACGGCAAGACAATTCAGGACGTCGGGACAGCGCTCTTAAGCGACTTCGTGGCAATGCGCCGAGGAGACGGAGTCACAAGCGCATCGATCCGACGCGATCTCACATGCCTGTCGCTGATCATCGCTTACTGCGAGGAGTGGGAATGGGTCGAAGCCGGCTCGAATCCAGTGCCGACCTTCATGCGTCGCATGCGCCGCCGCGGTCTGAAGGAGAGCCCGCCACGCACACGCTATCTCTCCCCCGCGGAAGAAGAGGCATTGCTCGCACACATGTCAGAGCCTTGCCGCACGGCCGCCATTCTTTCGATCGACACCGGTCTACGCGATCAGGAGATTTTCGACCTGAAATGGTATCAGATCGACTTCGACGCCGGCCTCGTCCGGACCACCACGAAGACCAAATCCGGCAAGGCCCGGGTCATTCCGCTCCTGCCCCGGTCGGCACAAATATTGGCACAGCGCCCACGGCATTTTCAGAGCCCCTACGTCATCTGCCACGCTGATGGCACTCGTTACGGCCGCACCATCAAGGCGTTCCAGACAGCAGCTCGGCATGCGGGCATTGCCGACCTCAAATGGCACGATCTGCGGCGCACGGCCGGATGCCGATGGCTGCAACGCGACGGCTATTCGATGGAGGAGGTATCCTGGTTCCTGGGCCATTCATCCGTGCAGGTGACCGAGAAGAGCTATGCCTTCCTCGACCTCGAAGCCTCGGCACAAAAGACGGCACAGACCCACGGTCATCATGCCACAAATCGAAGACAATCAACAGCTTAGAGCATACGCTGCCTGGACTCTGACTCCGTCGGTCCTGGTTCGAATCCAGGTTCCCCAGCCAATCACCCCTCAGTGATCGATATTCTTGCGCGCTTCGCGGGCCGCAAGGCCGATTCACACGGACCTGTCTCACAGAGATGTCTAACCGCTCCCGTCCTCAACCGGAGGACTTTTGAGCGTGACACGATTCAGCACGTCCATCGCCGCGGCGCCGTATATTGGTGGCGCCGCCGTTTACCCCTTTCTCGCGCAAGGCAAAGAGTTGGCGGCCGTGCAGACGGCGTCGCCCGGCGGCTCCATCCGCGCCCTCCGGCGATTCTCGGAGCACCTCCTCCTGGTGCGTGACAGATGGCAGGCGTCGGAGACGGTGCCGTGCTCGATACCGGGACAATCCGACGTCTCATTCCCAAGCTCATGGAGTCGAAACTCCGACCAACGGGACCTAGCAAGGCAAAGGCTGAATGGTCGACCACTGGAAATCGGTCAGCTCATAGCGTTGCGCACTCGAGACCTTCCTCGAGAACGTTGAAGCATCCTCGACGCGCCAATGAACATCCGCTCATGAGCTTATAATCCGGTCTGCCAGTCAGAAAGACGCGCGGGATACCCTTAGCAGCGGGGGTCGACGGAGAACCGCCAGGATTTGCGCGGACGCATGACTTGACCGACCCCGCCATAGGTCCGCAAACATGCATGAGAGGTAGGGGGTCATGGGGCAAGAGGACGATTGGCGCGGCGTCATTCCCTTCTGGGGCAAGACGCCTCCGCCCGCGTCGCATTCAAACGATGACGGCGCCTATAAACCAGTCCTGCATCATCTCATGGACGTCGGCGCCGTCGCGCTCGTCGCGCAACGCACGGTCCCATCGCGTCTGAGACGCATGGCCGATCTCCTCGGCGTGGATCCGGAATCACTTGCGCGCACCGCGGCCTTTCTTGCTGCACTTCACGATCTGGGGAAGTTTTCCAAATCATTCCAGGCTTTGCAGCCCGCTCTCTGGCCGCAAGAGCAATTGGGGCCGCTCAGCCCGGCAGTTCCCCTGCCCCACTGGCGGGCGAGCGCTCTTCTTCTCAATGCCGGGCCCATTGCACTCCTCCTCGACCCGCTGTTTCCGCGACTTCAAGGAAGCCGGCGGGCATCGATCATCGCGGCTGTCGCCGGCCACCATGGTCGCCCGACGGAGAGCCTCGAAGCGGGGGCCGACAAGACAGACGCCGAACGACACCCGGCGATCGGTCCGATCTGCGTCGATGCCGCCGCAACAGCGACACGCCTCCTGGCGGACATCATCCGGCCTGAGCCGCTTCCGGCGTTGCGTAATACGGGGGCTTGCCGCTGGTCCTGGCAGCTTTCCGGGCTGATCACCTTCGCCGACTGGATCGGCTCCGATGTCGCCTCCTTCAGCTTCCATCCGCCGGAGATGCCGCCGCAGGATTATTGGGAGCACGCTCTTACGGCGGCCGAAGCTGCGCTCCACGCAAAGGGCCTCGTGCCGCCCGCCGTTTTCGCAAAGCCCAGTCTCGCCCGTCTTGCCCCACACGCAGCCGCAGCGCCCCGTCCCTTGCAGACCGAGGCGGGACGTCTTGCGCTGCAGCAAGGTCCCAGTCTTATCGTGATCGAGGATCTGACAGGCGCCGGCAAAACCGAGGCTGCGGCTCTCGTCGCGGCCCGCATGATGACGGAGGGCAAGGGAGAAGGCATCTACTTCGCGCTGCCGACGGAGGCGACGGCCAATGCGATGCATGGCCGACTTGCCGCGTTCTATCGCGCTCTCTTCGAAGGCGGCTCCCCCTCACTCGTTCTTGCGCACGGCCATGCCCGGCACACGCAGGCCTTCCTCGCCTCTCTCCCGCTCTCCAACGGCGAAAGCCGCGGCGAGGACACGGCCGAAGGCGCCTTCTGTGCCGCCTGGATCGCCGATGATCGCCGCAAGGCGTTCTTTGCCGATGTCGGGGCCGGCACAATCGACCAGGCGTTTCTTTCCATCCTGCCCAAGAAGCACCTGACGCTTCGCCAATATGGCCTTGCGGGCCGTATCCTCATCATCGACGAGGCGCATTCCTTCGATGCTTATATGAGCCGGGAGCTTGCGACGCTGCTGCGCCTGCATGCCATGCAGGGCGGCTCGGCAATCGTTCTCTCCGCCACCCTCGCCGAGAAGCAGCGGCGCAGGCTCATCGAAGCCTTCACAGAGGGGCTGGGCGCTGACGAACCGCCGCGCGTCACGTCGAGCGCCTATCCACTCGTGACGATCGCATCCCGCGAGACCACGTGCGAGCGTCCGGTCGCCGCGTCCCCCAGCCTGGCGCGCGAAATCGGCGTGGAGCGGCTGGAGGATCGTCAACAAGCGCGCGCGATCGCCTTCTCACTCGCGAAAGACGGCGCCGCCGTGCTCGTTCTCGTCAATGCCGTCGATGAAGCCATCACCTTTTATGAGGCCCTCGTCTCCGAAATGCCGGAGCCGGAGAAAGTGCATCTCTTTCACGCCCGCTTCGCCCAGACGGACCGTCAGGCGATCGAGGCGGAGGTGCTTGCCCGCTTCGGAGCCGATGGCCCCGACGAGGGCCGCAGGGGCCACATTCTCGTCGCCACGCAGGTCGTCGAACAATCGCTGGATGTCGATTTCGACGTCCTCGTTTCCGATCTCGCGCCGATCGATCTCATCATTCAAAGAGCAGGCCGGATCTGGCGGCATCTCGACCGGCGGCCGGCCGCAGGCCGCCCCATCGCGGCGCCCCGCATCCAGGTGATTTCGCCGGACCCTGATGCGGTCACAGCCGCCGACTGGCTGCGCCCAGCGCTCGGCGGTGCGGCTTTCGTCTATCAGCATGCCGGCATCATGTGGCGTTCGGCAAAACTCCTTTTCGACGAGGGCCGGATCGTGGCGCCAGACCGCCTGCGGCATCTGATCGAGGCTGTTTATGCGAGCGATCGTGTCCCGGAATGCCTGGAGGCGGCTCAGCGCGAGGGCGAAGGCATTGCCCGCGCGGACGATGCGATGGGCCGCTGGAACGTCGTCGACCTCGCCAAGGGGTATGGAGGGCTGCCAAGCGATCTGCGCAACGATGAGGAGATCGGCACCCGCCTCGGCGAAGCCACCGTGACGTTGCGGCTCGCGAGGCGGAAAGGCGCAGAGGTCGTTCCCTGGGCAGACGCGCCGACGACGATGCAGGCCTGGGCCCTGTCGGAATGTCGCGTACGGGCCGCCTTCCTGCGCCAGGCAGCGCCTCTTCACGATGCCGCAGCGAATGCGGCGCGTGCCGACTGGCCGGAATGGGAGGCGAAGATCGTGCTCGTCGTCGTCGATGAGGACGGCAACCTTTCCCTCGCGAATCCCTCGGGAGACCACTTTGCTTATGACCCCGTACACGGCTTCCTCCGCAGTCAAAACGAGGGCTGAGGATCGGTAGTTTTAGGACGCTGGAAAAACCGCCCTCATTCCAATAACTTCCAAAAGGAGTGTTCCCCGCACACGCGGGGATGAACCGCCATGCCCAGGGCTGCCGGATGGAGAGTGCCTGTGTTCCCCGCACACGCGGGGATGAACCGTTCCGCGACTTCCTTTCGCTCGCGAAAATAAA